>NZ_WQCF01000009.1 GCF_013032455.1 Ruegeria atlantica | reverse complement strand
CCGCAGCAGGGTCATCCCGCCGCTACCGTGGTCGACTTTCTCACCGCCGTTCTCACACGGCCATACCGTGGGCCACGAACGGCCTTAGATACGTCATTCCGGCCAGGTTCGCCGTCTGTTGGAACGGTTTCAGAAACTCGGCCATGGTAAAGTTGTTGTAACCACCTGCGTGATAGCTGTGCTCGGGGCCTCCAGTCGAAACAAGGATGAGAAACTCACGCCCTTTCAGTTGATCACCGCCCGGCCCATAAGCGAAACCATAGTTCAGCACCTGATCCATCCAGGCTTTCATCACCGGAGGTGCGGAATACCAGTAGAATGGAAACTGGAACACGATCCGGTCATGGGCCAGCAAGAGGGCCTGCTCGGCTTCAACGTCAAACCGCATCTCGCCGCCGCCAATGGCGGTCAGATCGCGGGTTGTCACGTCGGCGGCTTCTGAAAGTGCGTCGAACCATGCGCGGTTGATGCGCGATTTGCTCAGGTTCGGGTGAGCGGTGAGTACGAGGGCTTTCATGTATCTGCCTCTTGCAGGAATGTTGCGGAATAGTGGGTGATCAGCGGGTGGCCATCGGGCCGGGTTGCGAAGCGCCAGTGTTCCTGAACGCGGGCTTCAATGTGCTCTCCCGCAACGGTCGTGGCGCGAAACAGAACTTCGAACTGTACGGCACCGGGCTTGATCGCGATCTTGCTAACGTGATGCTCGGTTGGACGTTGCAAGGTTTCAAGCACGCCACGATACCAAGCACGCACGCGATCATGCCCGCTGAGTGTGGTATCGACGTCAGGCATGTCCCAATCCACATCTGGGTGGAGGTCAGGCAGGAACGCGTCGATCGGATCCAGCCTGTCAAACCGGGCAAACCAGTCGGTGATGAAACTGCGGATTTCGGCGTAATCGGTCACTTGAATCACCTATTGATGGTTTACTTGGCCAGTCGCTCAGGGATCGGAGCCAGCGAGTATTGGGACCAGAAAAACGTGTTTGCCGCATCCTGATCGGCGGACAAGTTGGTGGCTTCGACGATCTTGCCATTCTCGATCCGGTAGACGAGGGCCCATGTCGTATCGACATTCGGTTTGCCATCGGCGTTCGACCAGCCACGGTGGATATCGACCACATGGGTCTCGTCTGCGCCGAAATAGATGGGGTCGGCCTGAAATCCGGCAGTGCCCAGTTGTTCGAAAAAGGCCAGAACCTCGTCCCGACCGGTCTTGGTTCCAGACAAGGGGTGGCGGCCCGGGATGTGCCATTTGACGTTCTCGTCCATCACGGCTGCGATGCCGTCCAGATCACTGGCGCCATAGGCGGCAAAGAAATCCTGTACGACCTTAATATTGTCTTCGGGGGATGCGGCCATGGCGGTCTCTCCTGTGATCAGAGCGGCGGTGAGGGCAGCAACTTTGGTCAGAGTGTTCATCTTGTGTGCTCCTGAATACGTGATGACAGCCTTTTGGGCTGCAATGACACGAAGATAATAATCCCGGTAGGACGTGATAATTCACTCCGTTGGCACTACTTTCATGTATGATATCGAATAATAAGTTTGTTCGGGGACTCTATGCGCCTTCCACTAGCCACGCTTGAAGTCTTTACCGCCATCGCGCGCCATGGATCGCTACGTGCTGCGGCCGAGGCGCTGGGTATCAAGCCGTCGACCGTTAGCCATCAATTGAAAGCGCTGGAAGACCAACTGGGCACTGCGCTTTTCATTCGGACAACACGCTCGATCAGCCTGACCGAAGCCGGTCGCGCCCTGATCCGCGGCGCAGGGCCTGCTTTTGATCAACTCTCCGAGGCCGTCGAAAGCGCGCGCAGCACCGGCCATGCCGCGCGCGGCACGTTGAAACTGGCGATGCCGGAGTTTGCCTACCACCTCTATGTTGGTCCGATCCTCAAGAGTTTTTGCACTGCGTATCCCGAGATCGAGCTGGAACTGTCGTTGACCGATGCGCTGTCGGATATCTTGGGCGAGGAACTCCATGCCGGGTTCCGTTTGGGGGATCGTGTGGCGCAGGACATGGTGGCGGTGCGGTTGACGCCGCCGCTTCCGGTGACCGTTGTCGCCAGCCCGGACTACCTGGCGGCGCAGGGCATCCCGGAAACCCCGCGTGATCTGCTGGGGCACACCTGTATCCGCTACAGGTTCCAATCATCGAGCCAGATTGCCCCGTGGAGCTTTCAATCAAGTGAGGAGGAGTATGCCGTCGATGTGCAAGGCAATCTGATTGCGAACGCCCTTCCTGCTACCGTCGATCTGGCGAAAAGAGGGTTAGGGTTAGCCTATACCTTCAGGGCTTATGTCGCCCCGCTGATTGATACCGGAGCTTTGACACCCGTTCTTGAGGACCACTTGGGCCTCACCCCCGGTATTTTCATGTATTTCCCACGCGAGTATAAATCCATGATGCCCCTGAGGCTGTTCATCGACCACATAAAGCGCCAACAAAGCGTTTGACCCTGCGCGCGCAGACCCCACATATCGAGCATTGCAAGCCGGAGCCGCCCCTTGCCCCTAAGATACGCCGATATCTACCCTTCAGAACCGCTGCTGAACAGTGATGCGATGCAACGCCCCTCTGCCGCGGGTTTGATGTCAGTGCGGTATTTTCGGGCTGAACCTGATCGGATGCCAGAGGAGGTGTTTGCGGAGCATCATGTCCTTCTGAACTTACAGGAAAAGGGGCATCGCGTTCAAAATTGGCGGGATGGGACGCTGCGGGATTTCACCTTTTGCAAGGACGAGGTCATCGTGACCCCTGCGGGCATGCGGTCAGGCTGGCGGTGGTACGGTCAGTCCGACGTAATTGTGATTACCTTACATCCGGACAAGGTTCAGCACTTTGCGCAGTCTGAGCTTGGCATGCTGCTGGCTCCGGAGCAGTTTCACGACCAGCCTCAGTTTTCTGATCCCGACTTGTGTGCTGCTGGCGTCATTCTGCGCGACGCGCTTGCGACTGATGATATGTCTTCAGCCGTGATGTTCGAAGCCATGAGCCGGGTGTTTTTAGTCAAACTGCTTCAGAAATACGGCAAACGTCGCGCTGAAGAGGTTGAGCTGTCCGCGCGCTTTACGTCTCAGCACTATCAACGGGTGCTGGCCTATGTACAGAACCGTTTGGAACAGACAATCACCGTCGACCAACTGGCCGCTGAGTCGGGCATGAGCCCCTCGCATTTTGCGCGGGTTTTCAAAGAAACACTGGGCTCGACCCCCATGCAATATGTGATGGCCTACCGGGTCGAACAGGCAATGAAGATGATGGAGGACGCAGCGCGCCCTCTGGGCGATATCGCTTTGGCCTGTGGATTTTCGGATCAGGCGCATTTCACGCGCAGTTTCAAGCAGGTGGTGGGCCAGACCCCGCGCGAGTTCCGTGCAGCGAATGCCGTCTGAAGCAGGATCTTTCAAAAACGCAGCAGTCCGGTGCAAGTATCCTCACCGCCGACAGCGTATCTCAGGTGTCATCGGGCTTGTGCCCATCCAGACAGATTTTGGGAGATACCGCTATGAACACCCTCGCCCTGAACACTGCCGCAGCGCTGATGGCGTCGACAGCTGCCGTTGCGCAGGTTGAAACCCGCACCGTAACCTTCGAGAACGAAGGTGCCACGTTGTCGGGCACTCTGTACCTGCCGGAGGAGCGTGGAGCAGAACCGCTGCCCACTGTTGTTGTGACTGGTGCCTGGACCTCGGTTCAGGAACAGATGCCCGCAAACTATGCCCGAGAAATGGCTGAACGCGGCTTTGCTGCCTTCACTTTTGATTTCCGTGGTTGGGGCAAATCGGGCGACCTGCCGAACAACGTGCGCTTTGTTGAAAGCCCCGAAGCCAAAACATCAGACATCAAAGCCACCATCGCGTTCGTCGCGACCCTGCCCGAAGTGGATGCAGACCACATCAACGGTCTGGGGATCTGCGCCTCGGCCGGGTACATGGTCGATGCGGTCTCCGGCAATCCGCTGGTTCAGCGGCTGGGCTTGGTTGCACCATGGTTGCAGAATGAAGAGATCGTCGAGGCAGTCTATGGCGGCGCAGAAGGTGTCGCCGGGCTGATCGAGGTGTCCCACGCCGCCGAGGCCGCAGGGGGTCAGATCATTCCTGCAGCAGGCCCCGAGGGTGCCGAGGGCGTTCTGATGCCAATCGGCGGATACTACTATGAGGCCGACCGTGGCGCGATCCCGGAATATGACGACAAGTGGAACAATGCGGGCTGGGAAGGCTGGCTGAACTATCACCCCGCCGACAATCCGCAGCGTTTGGACAAGCCATTGGCCATTGTGCACTCGGAAAGCGCGGCGATCCCGCAAGGCGTACAGACCTTCCTTGCCGGTTTCGCAGGCGAGGCGACAGCGCAATGGCTGGAAGATGTCACGCAGTTCGATTTCTACGACAACCCCGAGGATGTCACCCGTGCGGCGGATACCGTCGCTGACCACTTCCGCGCCGGTTCGAGCAACTAAGCCCTGTCTGGACGCCGAGCAATCGTTCGGCGTCCACCCACATCTATTCGGAGCATCCTAATGCGTAGAAAACTCACATCGACCCTTGCGGCCGTCTCGATGATCGGAACCGCAGCGTTTGCTGAACAACAGGCCGATATCTCGACCGCCATTACCGATATCGCGGCAGGCGCAGACCGCCACGACTGGACCCGCGTGCGCGGCGCTTTTGCCGATACCGTTACGTCGGATTACACCAGCCTTTGGGGCGGAGACGCGGTCACGCAACCCGCCGACGAGCTTGTTGCGGGCTGGTTCGCCTTTCTGCCCGGTTTCGACGCGACGCACCATATGGTGACCAATCACACCGTCACCTCTCTGTCCGCTAAATCCGCCACAGCACAGGCCGATTTCACCGCAACCCATCGTCTTGCTGATGGCTTGTGGGTTCTTGGTGGTCGTTATGACTATGAGCTTGAAAAATCGGACAACCGTTGGGTTGTCACGTCGATGACCATGACGGCACTTTGGGAAACCGGAGACCGTGGTCTGGTGGCGATTGCCGGACAGCGCGCTGCCGAGACAAATTGAGGGAAGATCCATGACCAGTCAGCGCATCGCACTCGTGACCGGCGCCAATCGCGGCATCGGCAAAGAGGTTTCCCGCCAATTGGCGCAGGACCACGGGATTAAAGTTCTGATGGGAGCGCGCGATCTGGCAAAAGGGCAGGCTGCTGCGGATGAGATCGGCAATGGAGCGCAAGCGGTGCGTTTAGATGTCTCCGAACCCAGCTCAGTCGCTGTGGCGTTCGGGCAGATTGAACTAGCCTTCGGCCACCTTGATATTCTGGTGAACAACGCGGGTGTGGACTACGACACCGACCAACAGGTCCACCTCGCCGATATGAACCGGGTACGCCGGGCGTTTGATACGAACCTTTTTGGTCCTTGGGAGACCACAATCGCGGCGGTGCCGCTGTTGCAACGCGGTATGGATGCTCGGATCGTCAACGTGTCGTCTGGTGCAGGGTCCCTGACCAGCATGTCCGATGGAACGCCCGGCTATGGCGTGTCAAAAGCCGCGCTGAACGCGCTTACCCTCAAGACCGCTGCTGCGTTGAAACCAAACGGTATTCTTGTCAACGCTGTGTGCCCCGGCTGGGTCGCCACGGATATGGGCGGCGGCGGACGTCCGGTCTCCGAGGGCGCCAAGGGCATTGTCTGGGCAGCGACCTTGCCGACAGGCGGCCCGACCGGAGGGTTCTTTCGCGATGGCGTCGCAATTGATTGGTGAGTTTAGCCGGGTGTCATGAAATCAATCAGCTTCCTGACCCGCGCGGGCAAAAGGCGGCGGCTGGGATAGACGGCGAACATGTCACGCGTCAAAGGTGCGGTGTCCGTGACCTGCAGCCGTTGCAAGTCATCGACTACCATATCCAAAGGCAGCATGGCGACACCCAGATCGCGACGAGCTGCCTGCGCAATGACATCAAGGTCGGACAAGCTGTGCGCGACCTGCTTCGGATGCAGTGTTTCCCCACTCTCAAGCACCCAGGGCTGTCCAGCCGTTAGCGCAGGTAAAGCTTGAAAGTCCTGTCGCGATATCGGTCCGTCCAACCCGTGTTCTTGGATGAACCCTTGTCCTGCGCAAAAGCAGTAGGGAACCGACCAAAGCCGTTTCGCGACAAGACTGGAATCTGTTAGTGGGCCGACCCGAAAGGCCAGATCGATATTGTCGCGAAAGAAATCCAGCATGGCATTTGTTGTCGTCATCTCAAGTGCCACATCCGGATTCTGCGCCACAAAATCCAACAGCCGAGGGCCAATGGTCGTGCGTGCAGCCAGCGGAGGTGCTGTGATGCGGATGCTCTGGTGTCTGGTATCGTCGGTAAAACCCGCAATACCTTGCAGCGCCTCGATCGGGTTCTGACATCGGTCCAGAAGGCGACGGCCCTCCTCCGTCAGGCGAACCTGGCGGGTTGTCCGCTCGAGCAGTTTGGCGCCCAGATGGTCTTCCAACTCTGCGATCCTTCGGCTGACCCGGCTGAGCGGTATGCCCAAACGGTCCGCAGCCTTGGAAAAGCTGAGGTGGTTGGCGACGACAGTAAACAGGGCAAGGTCGTTATAGATCATTATCCTATTTTTGGGATTATATCTCTCAATATCAACTATTATCATTTGATGACGTGATTTCTATCTTCTGCGCAACAGAAGGAGACAGCTCATGCCTTTCGCCGTTGAAATCACCCAGACCGGCAAACCGGACGTTTTGCGCAAAACCAACAGGGCGACCCCTTCCCCTGATGCCGGGGAAATCCTGATCCGCAACAAAGCCGGGGCGGTCAATTTTATCGACACGATCATCCGTCGCGGTGAGATGCCTGAGGGGATGATGCCCAATCTGCCTCATGTACCCGGGGTCGAAGGGGCCGGAGTGGTCGAAGCGCTGGGTGCGCGTGTCGAAGGTTTCTCTGTGGGGGATCGCGTGGCGTGGATGGGGCCGATTGGCGCTGGTGCATACGGTACGCATTCGGTGATTGCAGCACCCTATGTCACCCGGTTGGCCGATACCGTGAAGTTCGAAACCGCCGCGGCAATCCCCGTCAACGGGATGACCGCCTATCACATGCTGGTCAATCTAGGCGGCGCTGCGGTGGGCAAATCCGTACTGGTTCACGCGGCAGCCGGAGGCGTAGGGACTATGGCCCTACAGATCGCAAAGCATCTGGGCATGACGGTGATCGCCTCGACCAGCACCGACAAGGTTGGGTATGCCAAAGATCAAGGTGCCGATCATGTCATCGATTATCGCACTGAGGATGTAACCGCACGGGTGATGGAAATCACCGGCGATTGCGGCGTGGATCTGACGCTGAACCCGATTTCCGGTGAGTCCCTGAAATCAGACCTCGATGCGCTGGCGCCTCTGGGCACCGCCGTTCTATTCGGATTTCTTGCCGGTCCGCCCACAGGCAGTTTTGCCGAAGACCTGGCGAAGCACTTCCAGAAATCCGTCTCGGTCCGGGTCAGCGATATATACACATATTTTGGAAACCGACCCGATCAGTTTAGCGCGGATATGGCCACAGTGTTTGATCTGCTTGAGACGGGCGTTCTGCGCCCGCAAGTCGCTGCTTTACCCATCGCTCAAGCCGCCGAGGCGCACCGTCTTCTGGAAGCCGGTGAAACCACCGGCAAGCTGGTGCTGAGCATCGACTGACCAATCCAACAAAAAGAGGAGCCATAACAATGAGTACGGTTTTCGAAACCGCCCTGAAAGGCAAGCACATTGTCATTGTCGGCGGTAGCAGTGGTATGGGGAAGGCAACGGCAAAGATGGCCGCCGCCCTCGGGGCAAAGATCAATATCGCCAGCCGAAGCGATGCCAAGTTGCATGCGGCGGCAGACGAAATCGGCGGCGGAGTGCAGATCGCACCGGTCGATACAACTGATGAGGCCGACGTGAGATCATGTTTCGGGGCCCTGGGCGCGGTGGATCACCTAGTGATCTCAGCTTCAAGTGCTGCGCATGGTGCGTTCACCGATCTGCCCACAGACGATCTGCGCGCCATGTTCGAAGCCAAGTTTATAGGGCCCTATTTGGCTGCGCGCGAAGTGTTGCCTGTGTTGGTTGAAGGCGGCTCGATCACGTTCTTTTCCGGTGTGCTCAGCCGTCGCCCATCCGCCGGAACCACTGGCCTCGGCGCGGTAAATGCCGCAGTCGAGGCACTGGCGAAAGGATTGGCGCTGGAGTTGGCTGGTCGGGCACGGGTGAATTGTATCAGCCCTGGCATGGTCGCGACCGAAGCCTATGCCGAAATGTCGGAAAAAGCACGTGAAGGCATGTATGCGCAAGTTGGTGGCACCCTGCCCGTAGGCCGAGTCGGAGAGGCCGAGGACATCGCGCAAGCCGTGATCATGGCGATGACAAACGGGTTTTTGACCGGCGCCGTGTTGGATGTTGATGGCGGCCACCTTGTGCGTGATTGACGCCTGGTCCAAGTCCAACATTAAGAACACTGCTTGCCCAAAACAGCCCTTGTAACAGGTGCTTGGTCTGGCTTTGATCAAAGCCGGCAAATCGTTTGGAGGCGGTGTCCAAATTGGGCCGAACACGAGCGCAAGCGCTGTTTCTTAGGCTGGATATCAAACATCCAGCCAACATTCAGACAGCAGCTGTGTTTTTGAAACAGTTCTGAACCCTATGCACGTTTGCCTGAAAACTCAGAAGGACGTGATGTTCCTCGAAAACTGCTGCGGGCATTTGGTCCGGTTCTACCTGAAAATACCTCACTGACATCAGCCCAGAGGCCGAAGGATGCCCAATCGCGTCGCTGTTGAGCAACGGCTCGGAATGGCAGATGTCAGCGTACCTCAGTAGCAACCTCTGTTTCCCGCAGTGACCTTGGTCAATTTTCGCAGTTATCTGACTTGCAAACAACGTGTTTGGTTTTACGCAGGAGGCAGAACCGCTCAGTTCACGTGCTGGGTCCGGCCGTCCACATTAGTTGCGTCACTCCAATAGGATCCTTCTTTCCTGTCTATGTGGAGTTTCAGCACGTCCAGCGCTTTTGAAACATCGCCATTCTCGACGCACTGAAGCAACTCAATGTGCTCCCGATAGGACTTAGCCATGTGATCCGGGTGGTGCCCTAACCGGCTACGCAACGCCGCCATTTTAAGAGCAATCGTCTGGTACGCGTCATTCAGAAACCGATTATCCGCACAATCGAACAGGCATTGGTGGAAAAGAGTATCCTGATACAGGTACTCTGCATCATCCGCCGCCCCTCGCGCCGCTTTCATCCGATCGATGCAATCGTTAAGCGCGGCATAAAGCTCTTGCGGGTTTGCCTGCATGGCCGAGGTTAGGGCGGTTGTCTCAAGGCAGACTCGCGCGTCGCAGAGCTTTGCCAATTCTTCGGGCTCCAAGTTGAACACGAAAGACCCACGTTGCGGTTCGACGACGAGCAGTCCCTCCATTTCAAGTCGATTGATTGCCTCACGAACAGGGGTGCGGCTGACCTCAAGATTCTTGGCGATTCGAGCCTCAGACAGTTGCTCACCCAGTTCGAACTCGCCTTTGATAATCCGCTCGCGCAGATTTTCGGTCACCAATTCCGTCAATGATTTCGGTCTGTTGAATGGGCTCATGTCGCGCTCCTCAGTTCGACAGTAGCAGCCCTGCATCTGGCATACAATGTGTTAGTGTTGACACAGTGGCATACTGTATGCCAGTTTTGATTTCGACAAAGAGACGACATTGGGAGGGGCGTCTTTGCAAATTCTTGAAACATGGATCGTTGCACTGAACCGGGCGCTGGTCGCCGGGGCCCTAGCTGCAGTTTTCGCAATCGTCTTTGCCAACGTGGTTGGGCGCTACGGTTTCGGCGCATCTTTTGCCTGGGTTGAAGAGGTCGCCCGCCACCTGATGATACTCGGTGCGTTTTGTGGGGCAGGTCTTGCCCTTCGAGAAGGGCGGCTGGTTGCAATCACGACCATCCCCGATCTGTTGCCAGACGCTCTGGCCCGCCTGCTGCGCTGGGGCATCGTCATCGTTATGTTCGGCTTCATGGCGACGATGCTTTGGCTGGGCATCCGGTTTGTTGAATTCGGCTGGAACAAGGAAACCATGTCCACCGGCATTTCGCGCGGCATCCCCTATCTCGCTATCCCGGTCGGGTGCGCGTTGTTCCTGATTCAGTTGGCCTTTTTCGCCAAACGTTTCGTAAGCCAAGAATTTGAACACGGCCCCAGCGCCAAAAGCGACGAGGCTGAGGTCTGAGCCGTGGCAAAAACCCTGATCATCCTGTTCTTCGCGACGCTGTTTCTGGGTGTTCCCGTAGCCTTCACGATGGGGATCGCCGGCCTGTCGGCGATTTTTATCGACGGTTCGTTGAACCCACTGGTCGCAACCCAACGCATGTTTGCTGGGATCGACAGTTTCCCCCTGATGGCGGTGCCGTTCTTCATTCTCGCGTCTGAGCTGATGACGGTCTGCGGGCTAACAAACGCTTTGTTGCGCTTTGCCAACGCTCTGGTTGGGCATGTGCGTGGTGGGCTGGGGCATGTGAACATCCTTGTGTCGATGTTGTTTGCGGGAATCAGCGGCTCTGCCCTGGCGGATGCCGCAGGGCCTTCTGCCATCGTTATGCGGATGATGCGTGAGGCTGGGTATGAGAAGAATTATGCTGGTGCCCTGTCTGCCGCGACGGCCACTATCGGTCCTATCATCCCGCCGTCCATTCTGGCCGTGATTTTTGCGATCTCGACCAATGGCGTGACGGTCGCGGGGCTGTTTCTGGCCGGAATTGTGCCTGGGGTTCTGCTGGGCGTTGCGCTGGCCATCGCGAACCATATCGTGTCCACCCGCAACGGCTACCGCGGGCGTAAACATCGCGCCACTATGACTGAGCTCCGCAGTGCAACCCTGTCGGCCGTTCCGGCCCTGATCATGCCAGCAATCATTCTGGGCGGCATTCTGTTCGGTGTGTTCACCCCTACCGAGGCAGGCGCAGTGGCTTCGGCCTATGCCCTGTTCCTCGGCTTCTTGCTACGCGCATTCACTTTCCGCACGCTCTATGCCGCGTTTGTGCGGGCCGCCGTAGTGACGTCGTCGGTCTTCCTGATCGTGGCGATGGCGTCGATCTTTGCCTGGTTGCTGACCTATCTACAAATCCCGCAAGAGCTGGCTAAGCTGATCACCCAGATCACCGACAACCGTTTGGGTATACTATTCATTCTGGCGGCCTTCGCTTTGATCTGCGGTTTCTTCATCGACACCCTGCCTGCGCTAATCATCCTGACGCCGATACTTGGACCAATTGCCTACTCTGCGGGGATCGACCCGCTGCAGTTCGGCATGATGCTGGTGCTCAACCTGACCATCGGGATGATCACGCCACCGGTTGGCCCGGTGCTGTTCGTGATCGCCACGGTCGGGCAATTGAAAATCGAACGCCTGTCAAAAGCGGTTCTGCCGCTGCTGCTGGCTGAACTCGTGGTGCTGCTACTGGTCATTCTTGTGCCGGGCGTTAGCACCTTCATCCCCAACTTCTTTGGATTTGCGAACTGACATGAAAGGGAGGAACCTCATGAAAACCATGTCGAAACTGATGACGGCCACGGCTGTTATTGCGATGACCGCCGCAAGTGCAGCCTCGGCCAAGGAACTGAAATATGCGCATTTTCAGGCCGCTGACCTAAGCTCGCCCAAACATGCCGCGGCCCTGGCGTTTGAAGCTTGTGTCGAGGGCAAAACCTCGGGCTCCATCGACGTTCAGATCTTCCCGGCGTCGCAGCTGGGTGGTGGCTCTGAGATCATGGAAGGCCTGCAGCTAGGCACCGTTCAGATGGCAGCCATCCACGACGGACCGATCTCGGCTGTTTACAAACCGTTCTCGGTTCTGGCGATGCCTTACCTGTTTGACGATCAGGCGATGGCGTGGTCGGTCATGGATGGTGAGTTCGGTGATGCTCTGGCCGAAGACATGCTGGCGCAGACCGGTATCCGCAACTTTGGTGTGGCTGACAACGGCGTGCGCAACTTCACCAACAACGTCAAGCCGGTGGCCGAGCCCGCCGATATGGAAGGCCTGAAGATGCGCGTCATGACTGCGCCGGTTTGGGTGACTCTGGTCGAAAGCCTTGGCGCGTCGGCGACACCTGTGCCGTGGCCGGAACTGCCCGGCGCCCTGCAGCAGGGCGTTGTGGACGGGCAGGAAAACGGCGTGACTAACATCGTCAACGCTTCGCTCTACCAGCATCAGAAATACGTCTCGCTGGATGGGCATGTGTTCAGCTGGCACGCCTATCTGATGTCAGACATGTTCTTTGAGAGCCTGATCGATGACGAAAAGAAAGCCGTTGAACAGTGCGTTGAAATCTCGAAGACGATTCATCGTGGCATGACAGCCGCGCAGGACGCGAATGCGACCGCGATTCTATCAGAAAAAGGCATGGAAGTGGTGCCCGTCAGCCCCGAGCAAAAGGCCAAGTTCCGCGCCGCCGCTCAGCCTGCCGTGCGTGAGTACATTGTCAGCGAAATTGGCGAAGAGTGGCCTGATCGTCTCGACGCCGCTGTTGAAGCCTACAAGGCTCAGTAATCCATGCCGAGAGACCGCCACATGACCCGCCAAACCATCGCAATCCTTGAACCCGGCTATGCCGCTTATGACACCGAAGCCTCGGTGCTGGCCGAGCAGGACGTTCAGATCGCGCCGGTTGAGCCGGAGGCTGAGGCGGTCCCGGCTTTACGGGCGCTGGACCCTGTCGCCATCCTGGTGCGGGAACGCACCGTGGATGCGGCCGTGATCGACGCCTGTCCAAACTTGAAAGTCGTCGTCCGCTACGGAGTGGGCGTCGACAACATCGACATGGAATACGCTCAGTCGCGCGGCATATATGTTGCTAATGTGCCAGACTATGGCGCCGAGACAGAAGTCAGTGAACACGCGCTGGCGCTGTACCTGGCAGTACAGCGGCGTATACCATCGCGAGACGTCGAGGTACGACAAGGCCAATGGGGTATTGGACAAGCAGCTCTGATCCCAAGTCGGGAAAAGGCAACTCTCGGCCTTATCGGATGCGGCAAGATTGGATTGCAGGCGGCTCAGAAGTTTCGGGCCTTGGGCTTCTCATCCGTTCTGGTGTTTGACCCATATTTGACCGATGACGCGGCCCAAGCAGCGGACGTGCAAAAAGTGGAACTGGCCGAGCTTTGCAAAGCGTCTGATGTTATCAGCCTGCATGCCCCTCTGACACCCGAAACACGGCACATATTGGACACCGATCATATCGCTCTGATGAAGCCAAGTTCGATCGTTATCAACGTCTCGCGCGGCGGTTTGGTGGACGAAGCGGCATTGGCCGAGGCCCTCAATAATGGCCGCATCTTCGGCGCTGGTATTGACGTGTTTGAACAGGAACCGGTCGACCCCGACAACCCCCTTTTGCACAGCCCCAACACGATCGTTTCTGATCATGCTGCCTGGTATTCAGAGCGGTCCGTCGCTGTGCTGCAGCGAAACGCTGCGCGCGAGGTCGCCAGGGTTCTCAACGATGAGTACCCCGATCACTGGGTGAACAAATGGTAGATCTGATCAGCACCCTGCGATCTGCACAAATTGTTCCCGTGATCCGCCACCGCGACCCCGAGATCGCTTTGACGGCCTGCGACCTGTTGGCCGATGCTGGAATACGCGCATTGGAGATTACGACAACGGTTCCGGATGCCGCTGCATTGATCGCCGAACTGCGCACACGCTACCCCGAGATCTGCACTGGCGCTGGGACTGTTCTCAGCGCTGGACAGGCTGAAAAAGTAATGGCGGCCGGTGCCGAATTCGTTGTCTCGCCGTGTTGGAGCGATGCTGCCGCGCGGGAAGCCGGGGATGCGAAAGTGCCATATCTGCCCGGCGCAATGACACCGGGCGAGGTTCATCACCATGCGGAAAACGGCGCTGCAGTGGTCAAGATTTTCCCCGCTGATGCCGCTGGCGGGCCCAGCTTTCTAAAAGCCGTCAAATCCGTTTTCCCCGGCCTCGCCCTGATGCCGACCGGCGGGGTGTCTCCGGACACCGCGCAATCCTATCTCGATGCTGGCGCTCTTTGTGTCGGTATGGGTGGAAACCTGCTGCCCGCCCAAGCGCTTGAGACCGGCGATATCAGCATGGCTCGCGCACAGATCAACGCAGCCCTCACGGCCGCATCCTTTCAATCTTCCCAACGTAAGAGGATACTCTCATGAACACCCAAGAACTCGTTGCCGGGTTTCGCGACGTGGCCACCGCATCCGTCGCGGATGCCGTGGACAAGGTAGCGGGCAAGACCGGCTTTCTGCCCGCCTCGATCAAGCCCCGGATCAACGAAAAGAAAATCGTTGGCCCGGCCGTGACGATTCTGGAAGGCCCCACCGACGAATTCCTGCCGCCGCAGCACGCGCTGGACGCCATCGACGAATCCGAGGCCGGGTCTGTCATTGTGATCTCGACCAATGGCACCACCGATGTGGCGCTGTGGGGTGGTCTGATGACTGCCGGTGCCGTGGCAAACAAACACGAAGGCGCGGTTCTGGACGGCGGTGTGCGTGATCTGGTCGAGATCAAGCGTGACTACGACTTCCCGGTCTATTCCCGTTGCGTCAGCCCGGGGACCACGTTGGGCCGCATCCGTACGCTTGCGTCGAATGTCGAAGTCGACATGGGCGGAGTGATTGTGCATCCCGGCGATATCATCGTCGCCGATATCGACGGCGCAGTTTCCGTACCCCGCGAACATGCCGAAGCGGTTCTAGAGATGGCGCGTGAGATTGATGAGCGTGAAGCCGAACAGGCGCGTCTGATCATCGAAAGCGGCTCGCTTCGCGAAGGTCTGGCGAAATACGGCCGCATCTAAAAAGTAAACGTTCCGCAGGCTGTTGCAGCAGCCTGCGGAACACCAGACATCAGCAAGGGAGGAATACATGCTGAAACGAATGCTCAACACGGTGGCCCTTACCGCCGTTCTGGCCACCCCGGCGCTCGCGAACGGGCCCGAGGTAGTCGCGGAATGGAACAGTCTGCCCTATGCCGTCAAGGATGAGGCGACAAAATCTGCTTGGGAAGGCAGCGAGATTTACGGCAAGGCGCTGGTTCAGGGCACCAAAGTCGACAGCCAGGGGAACATCTATGTCTCAACCGCGCGCTGGGGCGGGGCCGAGATCCCCTCGACCGTTTCCAAGCTGGTCAAGAACGGTGATACGTGGGAGCTGGAGGCGTTTCCCTCTGAGGAAATGAACAGCATGTCGAACCCCGATGGTCTGAAAGCCGTGCTGGGTTTTGAGATCGACCGCAACGACGTGATGTGGATTCTGGATCAGGGCCACGTGGCGGGCCCTCCGTTCGAAGACGGCGATGCCAAGCTGGTGTTGTGGGACCTGAAAGAGAACAAGGAAATCCAGCGGTATGTTTTCACCGCAGAGGAGGCAGATCGTCAGTGTTCCTTCCTGAATGATCTGGCTGTCGATAACGACACCGGCTTTGCCTATATCGCAGATAGCGGCATTTTCTGCGATCCGCTGCACGGTGGTCTGATCGTCTATGACAGCAACACCAACTCGGTCCGTCGTATTCTGGATCAGCACCGGTTCACCAATGATGAGCCAAATTTCTTCTTCAACATCGACGACCGTCCTGTGTTGAAAGAGGGTGGGATGCGCACTGGTGCCGATGGCATTGCGCTGTCTGGCGACAAGCAGACGCTCTATTGGACGAACCTGACCGGCAATCACCTTTACAGCCTGCCGACCGAGGTTCTGCGCGATTTCGAAGCCAACGAGACGGTCATAGAAAACGCGGTTGAATTTGCCGCTGTGTTGCCCTCGAACACTGACGGGATGACCGCCGATAACGCAGGCAACATCTACATGACCGCGCTTTCCTTGGACGGGATCATGAAGTTTGATGAATCCACCCGTCAGGTCAGCCGTTTCGTCCACCACCCGGAAATGAACTGGCCCGACACGCTGGCCTGGGGTCCGGATGGCGAGATGTATGTGGTTTCGAACCACCTGCATATCTGGGTCGACGGCGACATGAACTTTGAAGACCCCGAAATCCCGAACTTCCGCATTTGGAAGATTCCGGGTGTCGGCCAAAGCTATACGGCCGAATAATCCTCCCACACACCTTGGTCAGCCCTAGCGGGCTGACCCTTTTAGCAAAGATGAGATGACCATGACCCCCGATATTCTGTGCCTTGGCGAACCGATGCTGGAGTTCAACCAGCAGCCTGACGGGAACTACCTGCCCGGACATGGCGGTGACACCTCGAACTGCGCTATCGCCGCCGCGCGACAGGGGGCATCCGTTGGATATGTGACGCATATCGGCGCGGATACGTTCGGCAATTCTTTCATGGACCTGTGGCAGGCCGAGGGGGTTGATACCTCGACCGTGCGTCAGGTCGCGGATGCTCATACCGGGGTCTATTTCGTGACCCATGGCGCGAACGGGCACGAGTTCAGTTATTTCCGCGCTGGCTCTGCTAGCAGCCGGATGGGGCCGGACGATCTGCCGGTGGCCGCGCTGCAATCGGCCAAGATCCTGCATGTTTCGGGCATCAGTCAGGCGATATCGGATGTCGCGGCTGATGCTGTGTTTCGCGCCATCCAGATCGTGAAAGATGCCGGAGGCCTCGTGTCCTACGACACCAATCTGCGCCTGAAACTCTGGCCGATTGAGCGCGCGAGGGCCGTGACCCATGCTGCCATGGCGCAATGTGACATAGCCCTGCCGGGGCTGGATGACGCAGAGCAGTTGACGGGGCTGTCTGATCCCAATGCGATTGCGGATTTCTATCTGAACCTCGGAGCAAACATCGTGGCCTTGACCCTCGGAGCCGAAGGCACCTTGGTCGCCACGCCCAGCAAAAGAGAGCGCGTCAAAGGCCGCAGGGTAGATGCTGTCGACGCCACCGCTGCGGGCGATACGTTTGACGGCGCGTTCCTCGCGCGTATTGTTGCTGGAGATGATCCATTCACCGCTGCCCGTTATGCCAACGCCGCCGCCGCCCTTTCGACCCAAGGGTATGGCGCAGTTGCCCCAATGCCGCGCAAAGACGCGGTCGAGGCATTTCTGGCAGAAGGCGACTGACTGATGAAGCACGCCGTGGTCATTGGTGGAACCCGCGGGATCGGTGCCGGCATTGCGGACACGTTGCGCAATAAAGGATGGCGGGTGACAGCATCAGGGGTTGGTTCGGAAGAAGTGTCGGAATATGCGGCGCAACATCCCGATGACACCTGCGCGCAGTTGGACGTGCGCGATACTCAGGCCGTGACCGAATTCTTTGCCGGGATCGAACGGCTGGACGGTTTGGTCAATTGCGCGGGCATTCTGGTGCGCGAGGCTGAATACGAGATTGAGACCTTTGAGACAGTGGTCGACATCAACCTGACAGGGACCATGCGTTGCTGTTTGGCAGCCCAGCCACTGTTGGCATCAACAGGCGGCGCCATCGTCAATACGGCCTCGATGCTCAGCTATTTTGGTGGCCCGTTGGTTCCGGCCTATTCCGCCAGCAAAGGTGGGGTGGCCCAGTTAACCAAGGCACTGGCCGGGAAATGGGCCGCAGACGGCGTGCGCGTCAATGCCGTGGCCCCCGGCTGGATCGAAACCGAAATGACCGAGGCCCTGCGCGCCGATCCGGCCCGCAACCAGCCGATCCTGAGCCGTACGCCGCTGGACCGCTGGGGCAAGCCCGCGGAAGTGGGGGCGCTGGCCGCGTGGCTGCTGTCGGATGAGGCAGCTTTCGTAACCGGTTCCGTCTATCCTGTGGACGGCGGCTATTCTGCAATGTGAGGAGGGCATCTGATGCCAGTGCAAGGACAAGACGACGATCCCAGAATGCCCTACCAACTGCCCTTTCCAAAGGACGCGCAGGAGGAAATCGTCATCCCTGACGCTGTAGCTGTGGATGAGCGCGTTTGGGTGCCGCAAACCGAAAATGTCTCATTCCGGCCGTTGTGCCTGAACCGGTCGCAGGGGTACTGGATGAACCTGCTGCGCGTCCGGCAATCCGGGGTTCTTTCGCGGCATCGGCATCCGCAGCCCGTTCATGGTTTTGTTCTCAAAGGCCGCTGGCACTATCTGGAACATGACTGGGTCGCGGAGGAAGGCGGTTATGTATTCGAACCGCCGGGCGAGACCCACACTCTAATTGTACCCGATGACGTCGATGAAATGATCACCTATTTCCAGGTCAACGGAGTTATGCTCTATGTTGACCCATGGGGCAAAACCATGGGTTACGAGGACGTCTTCACTAAAATCGACATGTGCCGTAAGCACTATGAGGAGGTTGGTTTGGGAGCGGACTATGTCGAGCAATTCATCAGGTAGACCGCTGAAACTGGCCCTGGTTGCCCATGACGCCAAGAAAGACCTGATGGTGGAATGGGCCACAAGGCATTCCAAAACTCTACGTCAAGCCAGCCTCTTTGCCACAGGTACCACTGGCGGGTGTATAAACGCAGCCCTGCCCGAGCTTCAACTGACCGCACTCAAAAGCGGTCCGTTGGGAGGCGATCAGCAACTTGGCGCAATGATTTGTGAGGGTAAGCTCGATGGCCTTTTCTTCTTCATAGATCCAATGTCACCGATGCCCCATGATGTGGATGTCAAAGCTCTGAGCCGCCTTGCGATTGTTTACGACCTACCTTTCGCAAGCAGTCCAAGCACAGCGGATTTTGTTTTGAACGGAATTATTCAGTAGAGAATTCGGTATGGAGTGACTGGCAGTTTTCCGAATGCTTTATGAACTTCAATGCATATGCGAAAAGAGCTCTACCAATTTCTAACAAGTATGATCCTAAGGTCTGCTGTTACGCCCATGCTTACGCGGTTTCGACTGCATCGGGAACAATACTGACAAACACTGTATCCGAGCAATCGACGGCTGTCGGCCCAAACCTGCCGTTCATCATAACCTTCATCGCCACTATGCAGCTTCCCCGAAGCGGACATTGAGTTACCCCAAATTGAACGTTGTTCGCACCGCCAAAACGCGAACACAACCGACGTCAGAAGTTCCTACCGGCGAGACGAAGAGTGTTCCGCGCTCTTCTAAGCAGAGGAGCATCGATCATGCGGCCACCAAGGATAAGAGCAGGATATGCCACGGGCATCAAACAATCTCCCTGAGTTTAGATCAGGGCAATGGTGGCGATTTCGTCGATCAGCAACCCGAGTTCAACTTCCAGGTCAGACAAGATACTAATCCAAAACTCAGGACATTTCCCAACTTGGCTGCTTTCCGATCCGGTCCAACAAGAAATCAATGAGAACCCGAACCTTAGCGGACAAGACATTTGCTTTCGGATAGACAAGCCACAACACAGATGCGTCAGTCACCCGATAGTTTGGCAAGACTTGAACAAGACTGCCTTCCGCCAGTTCATGGTGGACGCTCCAGAGCGAATTCATTGAAATACCTGCTCCAGCCATAGTGGCGAGTTTTTGGCTGAGCCCATCGTCAAAAGTTAGCTGACAGCGGGCCGCGCGGGGATCAAATTCTCCTGATGAGCCGTCAGTACTGGTGAGAGGACGCGGCTCCTGATCTCTGAATGCGATCAAATCGTGATCCACCAGATCGGAAGGCAATGCCGGTTCCCCACGCTCGGCCAAATATCGAGGGGATGCACAAAGTACGCGATTGTCGTCAGCGAGCTTGCGGCCTTTGAGACTGGTATCTTCGAGCGCTGAGTTCCGAATGGCCAAATCGTAGCTACCCTCAATCAGGTTGAATTGGCTGTCGGACAGACGAAGGTCGAGGTTAATCCCGGGGAATTGCGCGACGAATTCTGGCAGGATAGGCGCGATGTATAGCTGGGCAAAAGTGCTGGGCGCGGTAAAGCGCAGTGTTCCTGTGGGTTGAGATTGTCCCTGCCCCAATGCAGCGCGTCCAGCACTCTCCTGCGCCAGAATTTCGCGGGCGTAGGGCAGAAACTCAGCGCCTTCCAACGATAAAGCAACTTTTCGGGTCGAGCGGTGCAGCAAGTCAGCACCCAATGTATGTTCGAGCTTGGCAAGTCGGGCGCTTGCTACAGCCGGTGCAAAACCGAGTTCGCGCCCTGCTGCGCTAATATTGAGCTTTTCAGCTGCAAGAACAAACAGGCGAAGGCTTTCTGTATCCATCGCATTATATCCTAAACCCGAATTATCTATCTTTGAATGTCTCATTTTTATTCCTTCTTCAATGCGTATCTTCAAGGTAAGCCGCAACAGGGTCGCGACGCGAACGCAAATCGCCTGCCAGGTCGCGGATCGAAATTGTTGTAAAAAAAGGAGAACGCCATGCCGGGTACTGCAATCGTCAATTATCACGTCCACAGTGCGTCGAGGCAGGCGTTTCAAATCGATGCCGGAGGTGTCGCAGGAAATCTGATCTCACCAGAGCTTGTTGCAACGGAAATTCCACTCCGAGATCTTCGGGGGTCGGAGGATGCAATTTCTTTTGCAATGGACGGCGTCTCGTTTGTCACATCACCCAGCAAAGTCACCTCATTTGACAATAGAAACGATTGGCAACGGGTTTATGACCATGAACTGACCGAGCTGCTTGCCCAGCATCTGGGTGCCAAAGAGGTCGTTGTCTTCGACCACACACTGAGAGCCGATGACCCTGCCTCCGACCGTAAACCTGCCCGGAATGTGCATAGCGACTACAGCACCGAAGGGGCGGAGAAGCGACTGGTCGACATTCTTGGATCGGACCAGGCCGCAGAATGGAGCACGGGGCACTACGCCTTCATCAATATCTGGCGACCGGTCGAAAACCCGATCAATAGCGCGCCGCTTGGTTTTGTTCGCCCATCCAGCGTCACGAATGAAGACTGGATTCTGATCGATCTGATTTACCCTGATCGGCGCGGTCATATCATGGGGCTGGCGGCGAGCGACGCACATGAATGGGTTTATCAGTCAAGAATGACCCCGGATGAGATTGTCCTGTTCAATATCTACGACAACCAAGGATTGCCTTCAGTGGGTCACAGTGCAGTCGATTTGATCGAGGATCCAAGTATCCACTCAATTCGAAAGAGCCTCGAGAGCCGAACTGTTGTTCGCTTCTGATAAGCTACTGAAAAACCAGACACATAGTTTAAGCGAGCTTCAGGATCGTTCGGCTATTCGAGACCGGATGAATGCTAACTTCAAAGGGCAGTCCATCCTCAACCATCCGAAGCCTGGCTTGCGAACAAAGGAATTAACCATGTCCAAAACAATTCTTATCACTGGATCAACAGACGGCCTCGGTCTCTTGACTGCCAAAACCCTCTCGGCACAAGGTCATAGAATTCTGCTACATGGTCGAAACCAAGCAAAACTTGAGATGGCTGCAACGGAAGTCGGCGGCCATTCAGAAAGCTATGTCGCCGACTTTTCAAAGCTGAGTGATGTCGAAGCGCTGTCGACGGAGATTCTTGAGCTGCATGACCGCATCGATGTCCTGATTAACAATGCTGGCGTCTACAAGACACCCACCACACGAACACCGGATGGCTTCGACGTTCGCTTTGTGGTCAATACATTCGCGCCGTGGGTACTGACGCAACGGCTCTTGCCGATCATCCCGCAAGATGGCCGAATAGTTAACCTGTCGTCGGCCGCACAAGCCCCAGTCGATGCAAAGGCGATGGTCGGTCATGGTTCGCTGGACGATTTTGGGGCCTATGCCCAGAGCAAACTGGCAATCACCATCTGGTCTCAGGAACTGGCAATAGCGCTGCCAAATGGCCCGTCTGTCATTGCGGTGAATCCCGGCTCACTGCTTGCCTCCAAGATGGTGAAAGAGGGGTTTGGCGTCGCAGGGAATGATATGAGCATAGGCGCGGACATCCTTTGCCGTGTCGCACTGGACCCCGATTTTGCCGATGCTTCCGGCAAGTACTTCGACAACGACTCGGGACGGTTGGCGCGACCTCATGCAGCCGCAATGAATGAAGGCCATAGAAAATCTGTGATGAAAGCTATCCAAGAGGCCACAGCCACCTTGCAGTAAACTCTCGGACAGGCGGGAAAACCGCGGGAGCTTCGACGTTTTTTTGTCGAAATAGCTCTCAATGCTGTAAGCTGGTGGCACGGGGAGGACATATGGTGGAAACCGGTAATTCCTTACACTTTGGAAGTGCCATCAGTGAATCTTGGGAGCGCTGTGAGCTTAAATACAAGCTTGTTCGGGATGCAGCTCGCCCCATCCTTCGCCTACAATCATCTGAAGTGGCTCCTCGGTTAGAGGAATTGGTAGAACGTTCCGGCGGCCGCCAAGGGATAATTAGCCAACTCGCTCAAATAGCCGCCAATGCCGGTCATTGCCTTGTTGTCACGGATACCGATGGAGTTTCGGTTCGTCTGGAAGGCACCGACCAGGGCCGGTCCGTTTTTGAAGAAAACGGCATCGCCGTCGGTTCCTGTTGGGATGAGCGAATTGCAGGAACTAATGGTGTCAGCATGGCGTTATCTGAGAGAGATGCCTTCACCGTTAGCGGAGGAAACCACTACTTTTCTTCATTGCGTCCATTCGCCTGCACAGCTGCCCCTCTTTTTGACGCAGAAAACCACACACTCGGTGCAATCAGCTTGGCTATGTTGGATCGCAATAACTCGTCAGATTACCTCTTTGCGTCTCAGCTTTTGGGTACCGCAGCAGACAGAATCCAACGCATACTATTCGAAAAGCAGTTTGCAGATAGTTTGATCATATCTGTTTCCTCAGCTGATGGGCGCGACTTGCTGAAGCGGGATGAACTTGTGGCGTTGAACGAAGCCGGGATTATCTTGGGCGCTACCGCGGGGACACACCGCCTCGTAGGTGAAAAGACTCCCGCGGCACTAAGAGGGAAGGCCTTTGAATTGGTGTTCGGTACTGATTCAAAGGCTATGGAAACCGTCCCCGAAAGAGTTATGAGTGTTCGGTCCATGAATGGGCCAGTTCTAAATTTCTCGGCGCTGACTAAGAGAGACAAGCGCACTTCTCCTGTGTCATGGAAAAACCCAAAGACTACAGCTTCGCAAAGACCGAAACGTATCCGATTGGCCGCTTCGTTGCGCCAGCTTTCGATTGGAAGCGATCGGATGTCTGCGCTCTGTACGAGGGCCCAGGCACACTTCAGAAAGGGATTACCGTTCTTGATCGAAGGTGAGTCCGGTACCGGCAAGACTGCCCTCATTGCGGCGATCCTTGAAGCTAACAAGTTCGACACGACACGTGTAACGACCGTGGATTGCGCGTCCCTGGGGGAATCTGAACAGGACAAACTTTACTTTCAGACCTTGCTTGAACAAGCGCGTATTGCGGGTTCCTTTGGAGTAGCAGATCAGGAGCATATTGTTCTGGTTTTTGAGAACGTAGACGAACTGCCAGAGTTCGCGCAGGCTCGCCTCAGGATGCTGATGGGTGAAATTGAGGCAGACGGGTTGCTGCTCGAAGAACAGATTTCGGAGCTGACACCCAGAATTATCGCGACATGCCGTCAGCCGCTTCGCGCTGCCGTTCAGGACGGGGTGTTCCGGGATGATCTCTATTTTCTGATGGCAAATACGATTGTTCACCTTCCTCCTCTTCGGCAGCGTGAACGGGTTGAGGCCTTGGCTGGCGAGATCGCTCGGCAGTTGGCAGGAGAGGCAGTTCAAATAACAGAAGAAGCAAAAAGCTTGATCTCCTGTTCTGATTGGCCAGGCAATGTCCGAGAGCTAAAAAACGCCCTGCAGCAAGCGCTTATGGAAGGGGACGGCCGTCGTATCTCCCGGCTGGACCTGCCGGAACGCACCATATCTGTGTCAGAAACACACAAGGCCTTAGAGACAAGACAGAGTTATTCCGACCGGTCAAATTCGACCTATGATGAGCAGACACTCATTCAGGATGCGCTGATCGGTGCCCGATGGAACGTCTCGAGAGCAGCGCGCAACATAGGAATGGGCCGCGCAACCATTCATCGAAAGATGAAACAATATGGCATCGCGCGACCCCGTTAGCATGAGCAAGGTCGGTAACAAGTAATGTTGCCGACAAGCGGTTGAGCGAAACTATTTGTGGATGACTCTACCGAAAGCGTCGAGAGCGCTTTCATGCATCATTTCGCTAAGCGTAGGGTGCGGAAATACAGTTTCCATCAAGTCTGGACCTGTTGCATTGAGCTTTTGCCCGACGACGTATCCTTGAATCAGTTCGGTCACTTCGGCCCCGACCATATGCGCGCCAAGCAGTCGCTCGGTTTTGGCATCAAAGACGGTTTTGATCATCCCCTGCGCGTCGCCCAAGGCAATGGCTTTGCCGTTGCCCTGGTAAGGAAACCGCCCGACTTTTATTTCAAAACCGGCTTCGATCGCTTGCGCTTCGGTCATCCCAACGCTCGCGATCTGAGGGTGGCAATACGTGCAACCTGCAATACTCTCCGGCTTGACGGGGTGACCTTCAAGTCCAGCGATGAGTTCCGCGACCATGACGCCCTCGTGACTTGCCTTGTGAGCAAGCCAAGGAGCCCCTGCGACATCTCCGATAGCATAGATTCCGGGTATGTTGGTGCGGCAATACTCGTCTGTGACGACGTGATTTCGGTCGATCTCAACGCCAATCTCTTCGAGACCAAGGTTCTCAACGTTACCGGTGATGCCAACAGCTGAAATCACGGTGTCAAACTCCTGAACCGTTACCTCGCCGTCCTTTTCGATATGAGCGACAACGCGGTCGCTGTGGCGTTCAAGCTGCGTAACTTTCGAGCCCTCAAAAAACTTCATGCCCTGTTTGCTGAAGCTTTTCTTGGCATAGGTCGATATCTCGGCGTCTTCGACAGGCAAAATACGATCCATTACTTCCACTACGGTCGTTTCTGCTCCGATAGCGTTGTAAAAACTTGCAAATTCAATGCCGATCGCACCGGAACCGATGACCAGCAGCTTGTTTGGTTCGTGAGGGGGTTGCAGAGCATGTTTATAGGACCAGACGCGGTTCCCATCCGCTTCAAGCCCAGGAAGTTCTCTGGCGCGTGCACCGGTTGCCAGAACGATATTGTCCGATCGCAGTGTCTGCTCTCCTTCTTTGGATTTCACAATAACTACGCCATTTCCGGCCAAGCGCGCTTCACCCATAATGGACGACACCTTGTTCTTCTTGAACAAATAGCCAACGCCGTTTGAAAGCTGTTTGGCGACTCTCCGCGACCGCGCGACAATTGCTTCGAGATCGTGTTCCGGGTCTTCAATCTTCAGGCCAAAGTCTTTTGCATTTTGCGCCAAGTGTAGCACTTCGCTTGAGCGGAGCAGTGCTTTTGTGGGAATGCAGCCCCAGTTCAGGCAAATGCCACCGAGGTGTTCACGCTCGATACAAACGACATCCAACCCCAATTGGGCTGCACGGATTGCAGCAACATAACCGCCCGGGCCTGCTCCGATCACGATCATATCGAATTTTGTTTCAGTCATTTTGGATCTCCGTGATGAACGGCCTAAACCAGGCCAAAAGCACCTGTAGTTTCGGTAAAGCGGGTGAATGTAGCCGACGCGGCAAACACCGCGATGAGCAGAGCCACACCTCTGCGCCACGTGTCGTGCACCATTGGGAACTGGCGATCTGCCAGCAGGATGATCGGCAAGATCATGGCATAAATCGCGAATTGGCAAGCTTCCAACCCAAAGGCGAATGCTAACAGGTCGAGGAAATTAAACTGACCTGCAAACATCGCCTGAGACGCAGAGGCGGCAAACCCGTAGCCATGGACCAGTCCAATGACGAACAGCGCCAACCAACTCAGCGGATGCCTGATCTGAAAGCAAATAAATGCGCCAGCGACAACGATCGAGAGCGCAATGCTAAATTCCACCAACGGTATGAACCAGATCGTTGCGGGCGCGATGCCGTAGAGGCCGGCAGCAAGCGTGATCATATGTCCGATGGTGAAGGCCGAAGCCATCCCCAGAGCTTGGCGCCAGCTTTGTGCGGCAATGGCGATAAGGACAATTATGGCCAGGTGATCAAGCCCAAAGTAAATGTGTTCTGCGCCGATTAATGCCGCATCGCGCATAACGATCCATTTGTTTGAAGTCGCCGGATACGAGACATCCAGCACTCCAATCATCGCTTGTGTCTCGACTGTGTCGCTGCGATGCAGCTTCACGACAGTTCCAAACCTGTCCATCACCTGAAAGTTCTTACCAAGATCTGAAGTAACGCGCAGATCCTGATTAAGAGATCCGGATGGGACCGAGAGCGCGACATCTACTGTGAGGTTGAAATATGATAATGCTGCCAGATCTGTGTGGGCAGCCTCTTGAAACGCTGCCGTCGCAGATTTGACAGTTCCAAATGAGGGCCTCTCAGTATCGGCCCAGAACCGAAATTGCTCAACTTTCGTATTTGATCTGCGTCCATTGATCCAAATGGACACCGACCGGTACAATATGTCCCGAAGCTCAGACGTGTTGTTTTCAACGGCATGCGCATCCAGAAAAATGTCAGCGCCATCGGTGATACCAAACGGGGGTACACGAGTTTCGCTTTGCCCTTGCCAATCGTCAGGAAGCAGAGCCAACGGAGCGGGCATCCGAATGAGAACGAGTGCTTGGTCTTCGCCGTCGTCAACAATATGGATGATCCGCGGGTCGGAATAGCTGAAGTGAGCGTATCCTCGCTGTGGCCACCAGCAGAGCGCCAGTAAGAGAACAGCCACACCGATAAGGATCGGCGTGTTTCGCGTATTATTTGGGGGGCTCAACCAAGCCATTTTCGCCTCCTAAAGAAGGGTCGCGGCTTGGGGTGCCGCAACCCGTTTTCGTTTTTGGGTTATCTTCAGGAGCGCGGGTCCCAGAAATTCCGGTTGTTTTGCTTTTCGTCCAGAATGCCGTCGGGCGCGCTGACGATTTCCATCTGCATGCCCCAAGGTGTCAGAAAATAGACCCAGTCCATCCCCTCCAACAGAGTCCCCGTCAGCGGGTGGGGGCTTTCCAAGACCTGTACACCGTTTTCACGCAGGTACTGGGTCGCTTCGTTGATATCATCAACGTAGAAGGCGATGTGATACCCACCAATGTCGCTGTTCTTTGGTGGGTTCGGGTTCTGGTCCGGAGATGTGTATTTGAACACTTCAAAAGCCGGACCGTTGCCACAACGCACCATTGTGATGACTTCGATGACCGCGCGCGGGTTCACGTTCAGATTTTTTGTCATCCAGTCATCTTCGAACGGACCAAACGGACCGAACGAAAAAAACGCCTCGCACCCCACGATGTCGACCAAGAATTCGACGGCTTCGTCCACATCGGGCACGGTGATCCCGATGTGTTGAGTTCCGCGCATGCCTGGCAGTTCGGCAAGTGCGACTGCGGGTAAGCCAAGTGCCAGTGCTGTGGCACACGCGAGTTTACTGAGTTTCTTGAACATATTCTCCTCCTTTGGATTGATGCTGTTTCGGGGCAAGTGAACCCCGTTTCCGCGCAAGACCGAGCGCCTCCAATGCAGCCAGGCCCGAAAGCCTGACCGCACCGGGGAGAGGCGCTTATGGCGTCAGATGTTTTGGGCGTTCATCTCTTGCGCGATGTACTCTGCCTGGCGGATGACCAGTGCGACGATGGTCAATGTGGGGTTGGCCGCGCCGGATGAGGTGAATACGCTGCCGTCCGAAATGAACAGGTTCGGAACATCGTGGGCCTGACCCCATTTGTTCACGACACCCTTGTCAGGGTCCTCATGCATCCGGGCCGTGCCCATGTTGTGGCTTGCCGGGTATTTGGCCAAATGGTGTGTCACCTTCGCGCCAACGGCATCATGGATTTTATCCATCACTCCATAGGCATGCTTCAGCATACGTTCATCGTTGTTATGTGGCGTGCGGTTTACGATTGGCACCGGTAGACCATGCTGGTCTTTTTCAGTGTCATGCAGCGTGATGCGGTTCTGCTCTTGAGCCAGATCTTCACCCACAATGTACACGCCGGACAGATAGTCATATTTCTCCAGCGCTTCAGCCAGATCCTTGCCCCAGGCTCCGTTCCCGCGTTTCAGAAAGAGCGACATAACCGGAAGACCAAGAGTCAGTTTCTCGAGGTGATACCCTCCTGTGAAACCACGATCGGGATTGTTGGGGACTTCGTCGGCAACGATACCAGCCACCTGGGTCCCGCGGTGGATATGTACACGTTCCGGCATCTCGCTGTAGACGCCACCATTGACGTGAACCATGTAGTTTTTTCCTACCTGACCGGAAGAGTTGGCCATGCCGTCCGGGAACATTGGCGATGCCGAGTTCAAAAGCAGGCGTGGGGTCTCAATCGAGTTGCCAGCGACAGCGACGATACGGGCCTTTTGAACATGATGGTTGCCGTCTTTATCGGCATAAACCACACCTGTGGCTTTGCCGGTGTCGTCGTGCTCGATCTTCAACACCATACAATTGGTGCGAACTTCACATTTGCCCGTTTCCACGGCGGCCGGAATTTCCGTGATGTCTGTCGACCATTTCGCGCCGATCTTGCAACCCTGCATGCAAAACCCAATTTGTTGACAGGCCGGTCGGCCATCATAGTCTTCTGAGTTGATCGCCATCGGCCCGGATTGGATTTTCGTATAGCCAACACGGCGTGCGCCTTCGGCAAGAACACGGAAGTCGTTGTTCCAGGGAAGATGCGGCATGCCGGTCGCCTTGCCTGTTACGCCCATCTTGATTTCGGCGCGATCGTAGTACGGCTCCAGCTCTTCCAATGTGATTGGCCAGTCTTCTACATTGGCGTTTTGTATGGCGCCGTTCACAGTGCGCATTTTGAACTCGTGCTCATAAAAGCGCAGCGAAACACCCGCCCAATGAACCGTCGAGCCGCCAAGACCCTTGACCAGCCAGTTCGGCAATGTCGGGTGGTTCTGAGCCCCATGCCAGCCGCCGCCCGAATATCGTTTGTCGAAATCGGTCAGCTTGAGGAACATGCCCCATTCATCGTTTTCGATGTCGTCAAACTCGAAAACGCCGCCAGCCTCCAGAACAACTGAAGAGATACCTTTTTGCGCAAGCTCATTGGCCAGCGTTCCGCCGCCAGCACCCGAACCAATGATGACGACAACGCTGTCGTCGTCCAAGTCAAATTGGGTAGCCATTATGCTTCCTCCTGCTTTCTTACCTGCCGACAGCCTTCAAACGCTCCTCGAGCGTCGGGCCGGGCGGAATCCAAGTCGCATCGCTATAGCCACGGTCGATGTAGCCGCCTTCTTCCCAAGAAGAGCCCTCATAGCCGAATTGCGGCCAAGCTTCGGGATTGATGTAGATGCCGCTCCAGGTGGCCCACCGGAGTTTCTGGAAAAAATCGCTGTCCTGAATGATGCGCAACAGCGCTTCCCGTTTTACGTAAGCATCCACATCTGCATAGGCAGTGCCATGGAGATCGGCAGATCGCGCATTAAGTTTCTGCAAACCGTCAGATAGAAGTTTCGCCGTTTCCTCCGAAGTATCAGCCTCGGTCAGAACGCCCGTCAAAACATCTTGATAGATGCTCAGCGGCAAAAAATCCGGGTGTGGGAAGATATCTTGAACGATTTGAAGCAAGGTGATTGCCTGATCTTCGTTCAGCGTTGCAGCAAAGGCGTCGCCCGCAGTCCCTACAATCGCTGTTGCACTCACCCCAGCCAAGATTGATTTAACCAGAAAGCTGCGGCGACTTAGCCGATCTTTTTCCGTCTTTGATGTTTTGAGATTTTCGGTTTCGAAATCCATATTCTCCTCCATTTTGGATTTTGAGCCCGTTCACTTGGACCTGCTAAACGGCCTGCTGATGATTGGATGGGGGCTCATCGAGATAACTCTGCGTGGATCAGAAGCGGTGAAACCCGCCCTTCTGAAAGACGTAGAGGGGCGCGATACCCTCCAGGATGCCGCGGATGTATGGCGTCGCATTTTCCGATACGATGGCTTCGCACCCGTCGATCAACTCGAAAAACCGACCGGCGTAGTTTTCGGCAAACCCTTTCACATGCAGATCGCCATTCTCAGCGTCCGCATATCTTTCAATTATGTGCCAGGTATTTTCGCCTTCAGTTCGGTACCATTCGTAAACCAGCGTGCCCGGTTCGTTTTGAGTTCTCGCGACGAGTTCAGTCATGAGGTCTTCGAACTTGGTGCCGTTTTCCGAGGGCACACCAACTTTCAAGTGAATGTGGATCGTTTCGTTGGACATAGTTTCCTCCCTTTCCATACAAGCCGCTCTCCTCTTGCGGCTCATGTCTTTGCTCATGCTGCGGCAGAGTTCTGTGCTTCGAAGTGAATGGTTCGCAGAGCTGCAACTGAAGCTGTGTGCAGGTCTTGAACGAGGGCGCGAGGGGCCCGCATAGCCTTGTCGCTGGCAAGCTCCAAACTCGTGTGGGCGGCACCGGAGACCGCGCCTAATCCGAGATCAGCATTAAAGGCGTCAACTGCCCGAGCGCCGGGCTCAACTGAGCCTCGGGTCAGGATCAGGGCATGCGCCAAAATCCGGGTGTTGGTTTCACCAAGCGGCTTCCAGCGCTGCGCCGTACCCACGACCTTCTTGCCGCCAAGAGAAAGGTTCCAGTCGCCGTCGCAAAAGCTGGTCGGCGTTGGACCCGTTGCCAGCCTATTTCCTGTGGAACCGAGCCCTTCGCGGATGATGCCGGTGATCAGTCTATAGCCATCATTGATCGTGAAGCCGCGCGGCGCGGTGAACGCGATTGCCAAATTAACGATCCCGGACCCTTGCGGAACAGCGCCGCCCCCGGTTGGCCGAGTGAAGACTGGCCAACCACGCTTCAGCGAATTCGATGCAGCTTCCTTGAAACCGGGGCACTTGCGATACGATGCCGGACAGACCAGCGCGTCGTTCTCACAGGTCCAGAGGCCCACAGCGGATTTACGTGTGGCAAAAAGCTCGGCTTCAAAAGCCAACCCCTCGGCCGGGCTTGAAAACTGCCGTAGAAGGCCGGTCATTTGCCCATTCCTTCAATTTCTTCGCATATCGAAGTCAGAAGGTCGCCCGCCGGGGCCCCGTCGAGGGCACGATGGTCAAAAGTTAAAGACAGGCCCACATGCGGACGCAGTTCGATGCCGCCATCTTCGCTTCGAACCGCCCTGTCAGTAAGGCGCCCGATACCCAGAATGCAGATTTGCGGGGCATTGACGATGGGCGTGAAGTGCTCGACCCTGGTCAATCCAAGATTACTGACAGTGAACGTGCCGCCAGTCATTTCTGTAACGCTGAGCTTGTTGGTCTTCGCCCGAGCGGCAAGGTCTTGTCGTGCCGCCCTAAGTTCAGAAACATCCATTTCACCCGCGCCAAAGATCGCTGGTGCAACTAACAAGTTGCCTGGCAAGGCGATCGCAACCGACAGATCGATTGCGCTGAAAAGTTTGACGTCTTTTCCCTCTACTCTGCCGTTGGCGTCTGGGTTTTTTTTCAAAGCGCGTATAACGGCTGACATCAGAAGATCTTCAACCGAAGCCTTGGTTCCTGCCTCGGCCAACCGGGCCTTTTCCGCCAAAAGAGCGGTTGCGTCGGCGCTGCCCTGATGCGTCAGCTGAGCGGCTGTCTGCAGGCTTTTCACCATCGCGTCAGCGATCATCCCGCGCACACCCTTGAGCGGGACAGTTTTCACTTCGCCGCTCATTCTATCGATCCGATCACGGCGCCTTTGGCGACGACAGCATCGGCCTCTTCTTTGATGCTTACGGTCCCAGATGCCGGGGCAAGGATTTCATACTGAACCTTGGCCGTCATAATTTCGGCGATCAGGGCACCTTCTTCGACAGTAGATCCATCATCAACCAGCCAGCTTGTGATGACGGTTTCCTCGTCCTCGTCCCATAGATCCGAAGGGATAGTGATATCAGTTGCCATTTAGGCACTCCTTCCTTGTTCGGGGCCGCAATGTGCTGCCCCGTGCTTGATGGTTTCCACTGGTGTGTGGATCAGGCGGCTTTTATGTCGTTCCAGGCTGCGACGATCTTGTCCGGGTTCGGCAAGCAGTGTTGCTCCATGACGCGAGAGAACGGGATCGGCACATCCGGGAACGCGATCCGCTTGGGCGCAGCTTTCAGCACCGAGATGTCATGCTCTGTAACTGTCGCGATGATTTCACCGGAGACGCCATAACTCATGTAGTCTTCGTCAACGACGATCAGTCGGCCGGTCTTGGCCACCGAGGCGCGAATCGTTTCTCGGTCCAGCGGCACGAGGCTGACGAGGTCCACAACTTCGGCACTGACGCCTTGCGCTTCCAGCTTGGCAGCCGCCTTCAATGCGTTGTGAACGCCCATTCCAAGGCTAACAATGGTGACATCTGAACCTTCGCGAACCACTTTGGCCTTGCCGATTTCAACGGTGTAACTTTCCTCGGGAACATGAACTGTTGCTCCGGCCTCGGTACCTAACCACCCCATGCCTTGAAGGCTTTTGTGGTACATGTAGACCACGGGGCTATCGTCACGCATTGCTGCCGTCATCAGCCCTTTGGCGTCGTAAGCGTTAGAAGGAGCCACGACTTTCATACCCGGTAAATGGGCAAAGGTGCCGTAGACACATTGCGAGTGCTGACCAGCGTCCGAGTAGCCGCCGCCGGTCGAAGTCATCAGCACCATCGGTACTTTGAAATTGCCGCCCGAGAAGTAGATGTTCTTGGCCATTAGATTGTAGATCGCGTCAAAGCAAACGCCGAAGAAGTCCACGAACATCAATTCTACGACCGGCCGCATCCCGTCCTGGGCTGCACCAACTGCGGCACCAATAAACGCTGTTTCCGAGATTGGAGTGTCGCGAACCCGTTCGGCGCCAAACTCGTCCAAGAGGCCGCGCGTATTGCCGTAAACCCCGCCCAGTGCACCGATATCTTCACCCATTACGAATACGGAAGGGTCAATTTGCATTTCCTGCTGCATCGCCTCGGCCATAGCTCGGGCGATGGTTAGCTTTCTTTCGTTTGGTTTATTCATTTTTCCTCCCTCCAGCTCAGGCAAAGACCGCTGTCAGCGCATCTTCAGGTGCTGGCTCTTCGCTTTCCCGTGCGAATTTGATTGCAGCCTCAACGCGTGCCGCGCTTTCAGCTTCGATTGCGTCGAGCTCAGCTTCGGTGGCTACGCGATCGGCAAGCATTTTGGCCCTCATCTTCGGAATAGGATCCTTTTCGAAAAGCGCGTCCTTTTCGCCTTCTGGCCGATAGCCTTCGGCATCTCCCATGAAATGCCCTGCCAGGCGATATGTCTCAATTTCCAGAAGGGTTGGACCTTCGCCAGCGCGTGCGCGCGATATGGCTTCTCCGGCTGCGTCATAGATCGCGAATGGATCATTACCTTCGATGCGTTTTCCGGGGATGCCGTAAGCCGCAGCGCGATCTGCATTGTTCGTTACTGCTGTTGAGGCTTCTTTGGAAACGGAGATGCCCCATGCATTGTCCTCGATCACGCAGACAAAGGGCAGATTCCAAACGGCGGCCAAGTTCATGGCTTCATGCCATCCGCCCTGGTTGACTGCGCCTTCGCCAACAAACGCGACCGCAACTCCGGGTTTGTTTTGCATCTTCCGGGAAAGAGCCGCGCCTACAGCTGGCCCCATGCCTTGGGCGATGATCCCGGAGCAGGCAAAGTTCACGTCGGCATCAAAGATGTGCATGTGACCGCCGCGCCCACCGGACAGGCCCGTCTTTTTCCCAAAGATTTCGGCTGCCATTTTGTCGAGGTCGACACCCTTGGCGATCGCTTGATGGTGCGGGCGATGCGTCGCTGTTACGACGTCATCGGAATTAAGGTGCGCACATACGCCAACGGCGACCGGCTCCTGACCGTCGCTGAGATGCATTTCTCCAGGTATTGGTCCGTTAGCCATATTAAAAACGGGCGTTTTACCCTCGAAATAGATGCCCGCAATGGTTTCTTCGAACCGGCGGCTCGTGACCATATTGCGATACATCCAATGCTGTTCTTCGCGAGTTGGTGTCATGCGCTCCTCCCAAGCATGCGATCATGATGTCGCTCATGTTTCGTTGGGAAGGCTGGCGAGAAGAGCTGAATGCGGCAAGGAACTCGTTGGCTCTACATCTCGCCAATTGCTTAACTGTCTCACTGCGAGACAGTTTGAGACAGTTTGAGACAACACCCTTCAAGCAATCGCCACCACCGCATGTGGCTGCGTACCAAAATCGATATGGGAGATTCACCCAGATTATTCTCAGAATCGGAAAACTGAACTCCGAATTAGGTCAATTTATCCGGCTGGGTACTCAATCTACGTATGAGCCGTCAAACATCCATCCGGAGATGCCCAATGAAAGCAATGACCCTTGTTGAGTACGGCGAGAACGCAAAGTTCGAACTCGCTGAGATTGAGACGCCTACTGCCAAGCCCGGCCATGTTGTCGTGCGCGTTGCAGCCACCAGCGTGAACACTGTGGATACTATGATCCGCGCGATGGGCACGGATCTCCCTCTGTCGCCCGAATTGCCCGCTGTTCTGGGTATGGACTTTGCCGGGACTGTTGAGGCCGTCGGGGACGACGTGAGTGGCTTCGAAGTTGGCGACGAGGTTTACGGATGTGCTGGCGGTCTGCTGGAGTTGCAGGGTGCACTGGCTGAATACATGGTCGCTGACGCGCGCCTTATTGCACACAAACCCAAATCACTTTCGATGCGAGAAGCCGCTGCAATCCCGCTGGTCGGCATTACTGCCTATGAGGGCTTAACACGCGCGAGAGCGCAAGCCGGTCAGAAAGTTCTGGTGCAAGGTGGCGCAGGTGGGGTCGGTCATTTGGCCGTTCAACTTGCGAAACACTTCGGTGCAGAGGTTTTCGCAACTGGGACCGGAGCGTCGCAACTCGAAGTGATCGAAAGCTACGGTGCGACGGCAATCGATTTCATGAAGGAGAAGGTCGCAGACTTTGTCGAGGAACACACTGCCGGTGCAGGTTTCGAGACCATCTTTGACTCGGTTGGCGGGCCAAACATGACCAACTCCTTCGAGGCAGCAGCGCTGAACGGCAACATCGCCTCAACCGTTGCTCTGGTCGAGTTGGATCTTACTCCAGCACATTTTAAAGGTTTGTCACTGCACATCATCTTCATGCTGATCCCGATGATCCACGACCACAAGCGCGAGGAGCATGGCGCGATCCTGGCCAAGCTGGCCGAAATCGTAGACGCAGGCGCATTGAGGCCACTGCTTGATGACCAGCGCTTCGGGTTTGAACAGGTCGGTGATGCCTATGATCGCCTGACCAGTGGCCAAGCCATCGGCAAGGTCGTTGTCGAACTCTGAAGTACTGCACCAAAACCAACGTGTCGGGCAGCGCGCATTCGATATGTGTCGCTGCCCGCTTTTCTTTCTCCGAATCCAGCTTGAGAACTCAAGGAACTAATTTGCGATGCATGCGGCTACTCAGCAATACTCTGACGCTCACTTCAACCTTCTGGATCCTGCACCGCGGACCTATGCTTCCGGTGTTATTCTGCTGAGGCGCAGCCGGTTTGACCTGAATCTTAATCAACAATGCACCCCGAAAGACGTCAGAGATTGGCTGTTGAACACAGCAGTTCTGACTAAGGACACCATCGACCTCACAAAGGAGTTTGCGGAACGGTTGGTGCAGGCTGGGTTGGGGGTTGGTCGTCTGAGCCTCAATGTTGGAACGCTGCATCCGCAAGCCTTTGGATATGCGTGGAACTGGAGCACAACCGACGGGTTTTGCGATGAGATTCAAATTGGGGAGGACGCCCTGTATTCTGATGGCTACAGAAAAAACCCTCTTTTCAACGTGATGGAGTACGGCCGAACGGTTCGGGTGCCTCTTGAAAATGATGAAGGCGAAGCGGCAAGCCCTCTCATGAAGAGTCTTGGTAAGGAGGGCTTCTCGGAATATGTGGCGCTTCCGATGTCCGCGAGTTGCGGCAGATTTAACGCGATCACACTGGCTACGCGACAGCAAGGCGGGTTCGAAAGGGAACAACTGGAAAGTTTGACCCTCCTGATCAAGCTGTTCGGTTTGCATGTAGATCGACACGTCGCAGAGCGAATTACGAAGAACATCTCCCATACCTATCTTGGATGGGAAGCAGGCGAGCGCGTTTCAAGCGGGACGATCAGGCGGGGAACGGGCGTTCCGATCAGGGCAGTTGTATGGAGCTCTGATATGCGTGGTTTTTCTACGCTCTCGGAAGACATGGACAATCAATCCGTCGCTTCGGTGCTCGATCACTACTTTTCAGCAATGGCAGATGCAGTGAACCGGCATGGCGGCGACGTCTTGAAATTCATTGGTGACGGTATGCTCGCCGTGTTTCCAATTGCTTCTTTTGAAACGCCTCAAAGCGCCGCTCAAGCAGCTGTTGAAGCCGCGCGACAGGCACAGTCCGAGCTGTATTTACTAAACGAACGCATGCGTAGTGAAACGGCTTGGACTCCGCTACATGCGGGCATTGGTTTGCACTTGGGTGAAGTCTTCTTTGGAAACATCGGTGCGGCGCAGCGCTTGGATTTTACCGTCATTGGCGAGGCCGTAAATCTGGCAAGCCGCATCGAGGGCTGCTGCAAACACCTGAAACGAGACCTGCTTTTCTCTTCAGAGGTCGCATGCCTTCTTGATGACGAGGTCGAGTCTCTGGGTACACGATGTCTCAAAGGATTCAACAAAACAGAGCAACTGTTTTCATTGCATTCAATGGTTTGAAGCCCGGTAATGACCGTAATTTCAGGATGATTATATAAGTATAATAAAAACTGAAATCCGTTTGCGTTCATTTATTTAAATTTTTCAGTCAGTAGATTGCGCTTCGGGTGAGGTGCTCCTCAAGAACCGCTTCGCCCTAACGGAAACGCCAACCTCCAAAACCGTTCTTGTCCGAACGGTTCGAAACAGGAAATGAGGAACCAAAATGAAGTATGAGAACTTCACCACATTCAACGTGAAGGTTGAGAACGCGATCGCCACCGTCACGTTTGATTTCGGGTCCGTCAACGTTCAGGGTCAGGAAATGCTGGCTGATCTGAACAGCCTCGCGATGCGGCTGGAGAGGGATCGCAGCGTAAAAGTTGTGGTCTTTGAATCTGCCAATCCGGAAATCTGGGTCTGCCACTACGACACTGAACTTTTGAAAGACATGTCGACCGAGGCTGTGTCGCGCGATGAAGCCCAGTTGCTGGACTTGCAAGCCGTCTGCGAAAGGATCAGCCGCGTACCACAGGCAACCATCGCTAAACTGGAAGGCTTCGCCCGTGGTGGCGGTCACGAGTTGGCCCTGGCGCTGGACATGCGATTTGCAGCACGCGGTAAGTTCAAGTTTATGCAAATGGAAGTCGGCATGGGCATCCTGCCTTGCGGCGGCGGTGCATCACGCATGGCCCGTCAAACGGGTCTGGGTCGCGCACTGGAAATCATCCTCAGCGCGCAGGACTATGATGCGGATGACGCGGAACGGTTCGGCACCATCAACAAGGCGCTGGAACCCGACGAGATCGGACCATTTGTCGACGCGCTGGCCAAACGCATCGCACAGTTCCCGGCGGAGTCGATCAATGCCTGCAAACAAATGGTCTACGAGTCCATCGACAAGCCAATTGATGAAGCTCTGAAAGCCGAAGCCTATTGGCTGTATCAGGCAACCAGCGAAACCCCTGCGGTCAAACGCTTTGCTATCGCAGATGAACAGGGGCTTGAGCATGACATCGAAAACCAGCGCAACTGGGGCGAACTAGTGATGAAGGTTCAGGACATCAACTGATGTCCGCCACCCAGAACAAAGAAACCGTTCAATGCTTTTTTGAGCGGTTTTCTGAAACCGATGTGGAGGGTGCACTGGCCTTGCTGGACGCGGAAGTCGTTTGGCAAGCGATGGGCCTCAAAAGCAACCCACCTGTGGATACACGGATGGATCGAAAAGGAATAGCCGAGCTTATCAAAAAGATGCGTGAAAGAATGCCCAGTGGCCTTCAGCTTACGCCAACAGGCTGGACTGTCGAGGGTGATCGGGTCGCGATGGAAATGGAGTCCTACGGGACCAAAGTGAACGGAACTGTCTACAACAACTTCTACCATTTCTTGGTGACGTTGAAGGACGGAAAGATCACTGCAATCCGCGAGTACATGGACACGCTGCATCTCAAGCAGGTCCTGATCGACGACATCTGACCAAAATCTGCGCAACTGACGGGCGTTTTCCAAATCCAGACGTCGTTAGGCACCGGACTCGGTGCCCGCGATTTAAGACAACTTCACTTGCTGCTGCGGCGCTGTAGGCGGCGCAGCCTCCCACAAACGGAGACTAATGTAATCATGTCAGTCACTTCACTGGAACGCGCTCGTACAATTGAGCGACCTACACGAGACGAGATGCTGCAACGCGCACCTTCTGTTCAACAATTCTGGACCAGGAACCGGGACTTGTTCAAAGACGCCTGGACTGATTGGGACAGTTCAGAGGGACGAGAACACGTGCTCGACTCGTCCCTTTTTGATCCACAATTGCGATCAGCTGTCGAGCAAGCATGGGATGACCCAACCAAAGAGGCAGCGGTTCGAGAACTTTGGAAGGAAGTATTTCCTGGTGTTTACGCGACACAGTTCTTCGACCCGCAACGGCTCGCCGCTCTCAGGGATTACCTGGACGAGGTATCCAGCGCGGAAATTCCACTACGTCCTCCCTATGGGATCGTGCTGAACCGGGGCGGCGCGCTGCTTGATCCGCGTTCGGAAGGGTATCTTGCGGCCCCAAGTTTCCAAGCTTTTTATAAAGAGCTGATGGACAGCTATATGAGGCCGGTTTCTCGTCTGCTGTTCCCCGATGTTGTCGGCTATGACACACAGACCTTTGGGTTCTCGATCCGCTGGCAAGAAAACAAAGATACCTCGCTGCGCCCGCATACCGACGCGTCCGCTGTGACGCTCAACATCAATCTGAACCTGCCGGGCGAGGATTTTTCAGGTTCTGCTGTCAGCTTTTTTGACAATGAAACGCGTCAGGTCAGCAAGCTTACATTTGAGCCGGGGACTGCTTTGATACACCACGGCAGTGTCCCCCATGCGTCCGAACCGATCACCAGCGGCGAGCGCTACAACTTTGTGCTCTGGCTCTACGGTGAAAACGGTCGGATCCCACCTCAAGTGGCGGAGCACAAGGAAATAGACGCGCGTCAGCGTTGGACCGTGCCAGCGGCCTCGTCCGACAATTTTGCACCGTTTTAGCAGAGTCGTTGAATCAACTTCATCGGTGCGAAACAAGCCTCGTCAGTCTGCACAGCGTTACCAGGTTACAAAATTGTGCCTGGTTGCGGTGCAGCTGACGAGCCGCGACAACCAGGATTGACTCCGTTTAATCCACCGAAGTCAAAACCGAAGAGAGGGCTAAGATGTCCAGAGTGATCGTGTATTTCGCCCATCCCGGGCAGCGCCATAGCCGGGCAAACTCGGCAATGGTAAAAGCTGCAAAGACCCTCGAAGGCATAACCTTTGTCGATCTGTACGCCGAGTACCCTCGCCACGATATAGATGTCGAACGGGAACAGCGTCGCTTGCTGGATCACGACGTGATCGTGTTTCAGTTTCCGCTGTATTGGTACTCGACGCCGAGCCTTCTGAAAGAGTGGCAGGATCTCGTTCTGCAACACGGGTTTGCATATGGTCACGGCGGCGACAATCTGACAGGCAAGTCAATGGTGCTTGCGATTACCACTGGCGGGTCTGAAGAGGCCTATACCTCCGCGGGGTATCAAAACTATCCTATCCGCTCATTTCTGTACCCGCTTGAGCAAACCGCCCGGCTCTGCGGGATGACTTTCGTGCCGCCTTATGTGCTGTTTTCCGCTCTACAGGCGGATGAGAAAGGTGCCATCGTAAACCACACAAGCGGCTACACGAAACTGTTGAGCGCGCTTCAGGACGAGACATTTGATTTCGCGAAGGCTGAGCAGCAAGACACCATGACATTTTCCGATCTGCCCATGCGAGAGAAGGCCTGACCCATGAACGATTTTTTGCTCCTCGCGTTCGTCTTTCTGACAGCTGGTGTTGTCGCTGTCCCCATTGCTACACGTTTGGGTCTGGGGTCAGTCTTGGGTTACCTGATCGCTGGCATTGCGATCAGCCCTTTGCTGGTGGCACTCGGCGTAGATGTAATCTCGATCCAGCATTTCGCTGAATTCGGCGTCGTGATGATGCTGTTCCTTGTCGGGTTGGAGCTTGAGCCCAAAATGCTCTGGGCCATGCGATCCAAGCTGCTTGGTTTAGGCGGACTTCAGGTTGCTGCGACAACCGGTCTTGTGATGGTCGTCGCGCTTTTCTTTGGGCAGCCCTGGACGGTTTCTCTTGCTATCGGCATGGTCCTCGCTTTGTCCTCGACGGCGATTGTCTTGCAGACCCTGAACGAAAAAGGGCTGATGAAAACGGAGGGAGGTCAGTCAAGCTTCTCCGTCCTGCTTTTTCAGGATATCGCAGTCATTCCGATGTTGGCATTTATCCCTCTTCTCGCATTACCGGAACTCTCTGATTTTTCGCACGGTGTCGTCTCCACCTCAGGTCACGGGGCTGAAGTGGCACATACTGGAGACGCGCATGCATCCGATGGGCACGGAGACGATGATCACGCAAGCCTCAGCCTCGTGGACGGTCTGGCCGGTTGGCAAGTTGCATCCGTAACGATCGGAGCAGTCGCCGCCATCGTTCTCGGTGGCACATTCCTGACCCGTCCGATCTTTCGCTTCATCGCGATGGCTGGCCTGCGTGAGCTTTTTGTGGCGACCGCTCTTCTCTTCGTTATCGGAATTGCGCTTTTGATGATCGTCGTCGGTTTGTCCCCAGCGCTTGGGACCTTCTTAGCCGGTGTGGTTCTTGCGAACAGCGAATACAGACACGAGTTGGAATCGAACATTGACCCATTCCGAGGGCTGCTCCTGGGGTTATTCTTTATCACCGTCGGCGCAGGAATTGATTTTGCGCTGCTTGGCGAGAACTTCGTGACCATCTTGGCATTGACGCTTGGCGTGATCCTTTTGAAAGCCGGGGTTCTGTTTGCTCTGGCTCACACCTTCCGGATCAAAGGAACCGACAAGTGGCTCTTTGGATTGGGGCTTGCTCAAGCTGGAGAATTCGGGTTCGTTTTGCTGTCCTTCACCGTCGCAAGCCATGTCATCCCGAAACCAATCGCGGATCAACTGCTGTTGGTTGTCGCGCTGTCCATGCTGCTTACTCCGGCTTTGTTCATCATCTACGACAAACTCATCCTACCCCGTTCAGCCCAGGTACAGGAACGAGAAGCAGACGCAATTGATGAGGAAGGAGAAGTGATCATTGTCGGTCACGGGCGTTTTGGTGGGGTTGTCAATCGAATGCTTCGAGCGGCGGGGTATACAACAACCGTTCTCGACTACAGCGCGTCACATCTCGAACTGCTCCGTTCGTTTGGTTTCAAAGTGTTTTTCGGTGATGCCACCAGGCCAGACTTGTTGCATGCGGCAGGAATATCTAAAGCACGGATGCTGGTGGTAGCGATTGACGGAAAAGAGCAGATCAATTCTCTGGTCCACCACGTACGCCATAACTATCCGAATGTAAAAATCATCGCACGAGCGATAGACCGTCAGCATGTCTACGACCTCTATGCGGCCGGCGTTAAAGAAATCATCCGCGAGACGTTTGACTCCTCTGTGCGCACCGGGCGATCGGCGTTTGAAACCTTGGGCATGCACCCGTTTGAAGCTGAACTGCTCGCTCGGCAATTTTCAGAGGATGACCGGCACATTCTTCAAGAGATGGCTGAAGTCTATGACCCGGGTATCCCGTTGCACGAAAACGCCGCCTATATCGAGAAATCACGGGTGTTGATGGAGGAACGCGATGCGCAGATTTTCGGTAAAGGCGATGCTTACGGTGATCGAACAGAATCCGGTTGGTTGCCGCCGTCTGGGAAAGACGTCGAGGCAGTTAAGGCAAATCATGTGAAAACTGAGAAGGCTTCGTATCAATAAAATATTCTGTAGAATGGGAACCAGCGGGTCTCAATCACACCGCATATCGTTTTGTTGAGCCCTTAAGTTGGACTTGGGGCGGTCCAAATTGGAACTTGGCCGTTTGCGTGGACGCCGCTCTCGACTTCCCGAATAGCATAGATTGATCGAGCGTTCTGATATTGGGTTTCAGCGGATCACAGCGCACGCTTCAAAACGCGTCAAAAATATTGACGACGTTGGAGTGCGTTTTCATCGGCAAGTGCGAGTTCACAAATCATGTTGAAGGTCTGCTTTCCCGTTCCCAAGAATGCCGACTCTCCATCGCAGCGAATGACCGGTTTCCGCCCTTTGTGTAGAATACTAACTGTCGAGAGCAGAGATATCGATGGTTTAAGCCCCCTGCCCTTCCTTGGCTGTACCTGTCATCAACTCGTTGCCCACAGGCTGGAAATTGGAGTCGCAAACATGTTGTCTGCGAAGGGTACAACCTGATCGTGGTCGTAGAGAACGAGCCCCTGGATGAATTTGTTACCACACGCCTCTGCCAATCTACGCATCCCGGAAAAGTCGCTGGAGGTAACTGTTGCAGATGACTTCACCTCGATCCCAACGATCTCGCCACGCCTGTTTTCAAGAACGATATCTACCTCGTTTCTGTCTTTGTCGCGGAAATGCGAAAGCGTGCAACGTTGTTCACTCCAGGTGCCTATCTTACGCAACTCGCTGAACACAAATGTTTCCAGGATCGACCCGAAGGGTGTTTTGTCCTTTTTGACAGTGTCCGGAGAAATGCTGCGCATGGCTGCTAGAAGGCCTGCATCCAAGAAATGCAATTTGGGGGATTTGGTCAGGCGCTTCAGGCGATTGGTGAACCACGGCTGCAAACTGTGCACGAGAAAGAGGTTTTCAAACACTCGTACGTATTTCTGAGTGGTCACGTGATTCAGACCTATGGCAGCACCGATCCCCGAGTAATTGACCAGTTGACCAGAATGCTCCGCCAGAACTCCCAGTAGTTTTGGCATGATTGCGAGCTGTTCGATCTGGGCCACATCGCGAACGTCTCGTTGTACAATCGCATCAAGATAATCATGGTACCAATCCTGCTTTCGCCCCCATCGTTTCCGTCCAAGAGCCTCGGGGTAGCCACCAGAAAGAACTGTCTCAACAAGTTCATCCCCAATGACCGGCTTGTCTACGACAGGGGCTTTGGCTTCGAATGCCCGGTCGATAAAACCCGATTTCGTTTCTAGGATTTCCGTCTGGCTGAGAGGTAGGAGACGGACAATTTCCATTCGCCCGGCAAGAGAGTCCGCAACCTTCGGAATGGTCATTAGGTTGGCGGAACCGGTCAGCAGAAACCTCCCTGCCCTTTTGTCATCATCCACCGTTTTCTTGATTGCCAGAAGGAGGTCGGGTGCTCGCTGAATCTCGTCGATAACCGCCCGGTCCAGCCCGCGAACAAAACCGACCGGATCATCTATAGCTGATTGCAATACGGTCGCATCGTCCAATGTCAAAAAGGGAACTTTGTCAGAGGCGATTTCTGTTGCCAGAGTTGTTTTGCCAGACTGCCGAGGTCCGGAGATCAGAACAACACGCGTGTCGGACAACGCTTCTTCTATTCTGGTTTTAGCAAATCTTGGATACATGTTTGAGAGACTTCTCTTCGTCCGATTGAAAGTAAGGGATCGACCAATTGAAAGTCAATATCCGACCAACTGAAATCGAAGACCCTGAAAACTGAAAGCACTGCTTGAGCTTTACCATCACAACAAGTGAACTTTTTTAGTGGTTTCTTTCAGTAGACAGGTCGAGATTTTTTCACATTGGCCTTTGTTGCCAACAAGGCCGTTGGTCTCATTTCACCACTTTCCATCTTTGCCAAAAGAGAAATCACACAAGAGCCATGAGACCATTTCTTCTCGGCGCGCTGAAAGACATTTCCCAGAACCATGAAGCGTATAGCTGGGCCACGTGCTGATTTCATCGCATACCCGGTTTGGTCAAATCGAAGATACTTTGCGACATTCTCCATAAGCCAATCGTAATGTCCCTGATCCTTTGCAAAGCGTAGTTAGGAGCGGTTCCGTTGCATTCTTTTGACCATTGACTTTGTTACCACCTTGAAACGCAGCCCGCGTTTCAAGGTTGTTTCAATCTATCCATGATTTTCGAATACACCAGGTTCCAGTTCTTCCCAAAACGCAAAGATCGCCGTTGCGTTTAATCCTGACCTCCACCCATGTGCGCGGAAGTGTTCGCGATCCAGATCGTCGGTTAGGCCAGACAGAAACAACCTCTTGTCCGCATCGCGCTGGGTCGGGTTTCGCCGCGAAACCAGATCTTCGACAACAGCCAGCTTCCGAGCCCGCTCGGTGCGCTCTACCGCACGGGCCTCATAGGCCTGATCTTCGCGCGCCAGAGTCTCTGCCCGTTTCCGGGCCGCTTCAAGAGATTCAGGGCTAGGCTCAACCTGCTCGGGCTTGTCAGGCGCCTGGTAATCATCGCGCAAGGCCGCAGACAGATACCCGACCGCCGACTTAACATCCCGCTGCCGCTCGTTCATATAGTCGAGCTTTTGCTGCACATAGTCCTCGCCATGCTCTGCGATCCACTGCCTTGCCAGACGATCCGCGACGCCTTGCTTCCGCAGCGTTTTGTAAACCGGCAGGTTGCGCACCCCGTCGCCGTCGTCGATCTGGAACATCGCCATCTGCGGGTTCTCGCGAATACGAAAGCGAAGATCGGTGACCGCCCTGCCCTTTTTTCGAAATTCAGGCTCGATCACGATGTCCGAGCTTTTGTTCACCTCGGTCACAGCCGGTTTGATGATCTTGGCGTTCAGATGTTTGAAGCTGCTGTAATAGTCGCTGCCATCCACACCCATCAGCTTGCGAAATACATCCAGCGTCCACCAGCCGGTCGATCCGGTGCGCACAAAACGATAGCAGTTTTCGTAGAGCGCCAACCCGTGCCCCGAGCTGAAATTGCGCTGAATATGCACGTTGATCAGCGCGTAGATTTTCGGGTCAAACAACTTTTGCGCCAGCGCCGGAGAATACGCGTATTCACAGATGCCGTTCTTGAGCTTGGCAAAGCTGAGAAGCGACGACACCCCCCATTCCTGCCGTCCCTCTTCATCCAGCATGTCCCATTCGGCCACGGTTTCGGCCAAAGCACGCAAGCTGGACCGAAGCGTGTCGAAATCGTTGGAGTTATAGCCTACCATCATCGCCAGCGTTCGGGCATCGATCGTATGGGTCGTGGCCGAAGTTAACGTGTCATAGGCATTCAGCAGTAGAACATTGGACAGCTTGCGCTGTAACAATGTGAGTTTGCCGCTGATATGAATAGCGGCGACATTCTTCTTAACCGTCTCGCGGCGCAGCGCACCCGAGAGCTGATCCATATTGACCTGGGGTTCTGGCATTGCCCTGCCTGACTGCTCGTTTGTGTATTTGTGCCACGAAAGGTACCCGCATTTCAATTCCTATTGGGTGCCCAACTACAGGGCATACCGCATCCCGTAGACAGGTACCTTTAACGGCAGAACGGCCCGTTTATCTTTTTGCGGGCTGCTCCACAGCGCAGATACCCGAGCCAAAACGAGTTAACCGGGCGAAAAAACCATCGAATTAGACTCCATTCTAGCCCCGCAGAGTCTTCCCGAGAATCGGGTCCTTTGTTCCTGTTGACGGATCCCATTGATCCCGCAGACGGGTTCCTTTCATCCTGCATCTGGGTGCCTATGGGCCTGTATTCTGGTACCCAAACAAAGACAACCATTTGTTTTTGGATGAATAACTAAACCCAAAGTTCTTAAAGACTCTAAAGAATCCAAACTCTTTGTTGCAGTGTTTTTTTTGGAATTTGATTGGTTTCGCCGCGAAACCAACTTAGAAGGCCCTGAAATTCCCTCAGATATGCGATCAAGGATAGCCGAACCTAACAATGTACGTTAGATTGGGGAATATACGCTGATAAGGCGAACATTTTCTGAGGCATCGACAGTGAACAAACCAACGCAACCAAGCCTGCCCCCGTATCTGAACCTCGATCCCAAGGCCGCAGCCAGCCGTTTGCCTGACCCTATCGGCACCCAGCGATTCGCAAAAGCGGCTGCGTTTTGCGCCAAGGGCCGCGATGATCTGGCTCGGCGGGGCTACGCCCCAGACGGTGAAAAACGGCTGCGCAGGTTTTCCACTTGGGAGATCACCAGATACCTCATCCCGGTCGCCCCGGCGCATCTCCGACGCGTGCTGAAAGCCAACCCTGACCTGCCACAGGGCGAGGGCGAAGGCGGGTCCAAGTGGTTTACCCTGGAAGAGGTTCTGGCACTGCGTCAGTATTTCGCCAACGAAGGGGTCAGCACCAAGGAATACCTGCCCTATCGCCCTGAGGGGCTGCCCGCCAAGGTGGTCTCGGTTGCCAATTTCAAGGGCGGCGTCGGCAAGACCAGCACCGCCGCGCATCTGGCGATGTCCGCCGCATTGGACGGGTACAAGGTGCTGGTGATTGATCTGGACAGCCAGGGCTCGATGACCTCGATTTTGGGTGGCAAGGTTGCGGATGAATGGCAAACCGTGTTCCCCCTGATTGCCAAGGATTACGCCCGTGCAGTGCAGCAGGAGAACACAGTTCGGGTGGCTGCGGATCAACCGGAGATTCTGCTGGACGAAACCCTGCGCGAGGCGTTGACCACCCTGCCACAGGACGTGATCCAGAAAACCCACTGGCCGAATATCGACCTGATTGGCGCGCAGCTGAACCTCTATTGGGCCGAATTCCAGATCCCCGTTTGGCGCATGGGGTTGCGCAGCTGGCCCCTGTGGGACGGGCTGACCAATTTCCTGAACGATGACGGCGTTCTGGAAGAGTACGACGTCATATTCCTGGATACGCCCCCTGCCCTCGGCTACCTGACCATCAACGCCCTTGCGGCTGCTGATATTCTGCTGGTCCCTTTGGGAGCGTCTTTTCTGGAGTTCGACTCGACAGGTCGATTCTTTGACATGCTCTATTCGACCTTCGCCAGTATCGAAGACGGTGAAAACGCGGCGCAACGGGCTGCGGGTTTACCGGAAATGAAGTTCGAATGGGATGTAGTGCGAGCGATCATTACCCGCTTCGATGCCAGCCAGCAGACCGATATGGCCAATGTCATCCAGGCTTATTTCGGGGATTTCATGAACGCCTACCGTCAGGATTACACCGCGCTGGTCGGGCAGGCGGGCGAACAGGTCAACGGGATCTACGAGGCGGACTATCGCGAGTTCAACCGCGAAACCTATGTGCGCGGCCGTGAAACATTCGACAGAACCTATGCCGAGTTCAAGGAATTGCTGATCGGCTGTTGGTGGCGCGACGCGCAGATGGAGGAACAGGCAAATGGCTAAACGCAGAAGACTGACCGCACCGGATGCGTCCGAGCTGCAGGAGTTCGAGGCAGGTTTCGCTGCGAAACCGCAAACCAACCCGTTTGAAACCAGTGCAACCACGCCGCCAATAGCCCAGGTTGCCGGCGAGGCCGCGGCATTGTCCGGAATGGCCGCAGTCACCGACCGCGCAGCATTGGCGCTAGATCAAGGCGACGCAGAACGTTGGCGCGCGGCCCGGAGCGACGGGCTGGTGGCGCAGAAGATACCGCTGAACCAGATCGAGCCGGATTATATCCGGCGTGACCGGCTGGATGTCGAAGAAGAGGCACTGGGTGAACTGATCGATTCTGTACGCGAGCACGGGCTGCGCGCGCCGATCGAAGTGACAAGACTGAAGGACGGCTATGGCCTGATCTCCGGGTATCGCAGGTATGAGGCCTTTCGACGCCTGTCCATGACCGATCCCCAGTTTGTGGAAATTCCGGCGTTTGTGCGTGATGCCGGGGCAGGGCAGGCGGCCTATGTCTCAATGGTGGAAGAGAATGAGCTCCGCTCCAACCTAAGCCATTACGAGAGGGGGCGCATAGCTGTGCTGGCTGTAGGGCAGGGGGTTTTCAACTCGGTCGAAGACGCGGTCAATACACTGTTCTCGACCGCCTCCAAGGCCAAGCGATCCAAGGTGCGCAGCTTTGCAATGGTTCACGAAGCATTGGGTGATCTGCTTCAGTATCCGACTGAATTGACAGAAAAAGCTGGTCTCCAACTGGCCGCAGGTTTACGCAACGGCGCTCAAACGCAATTGCGTGAGGTGTTGGATCGGGCGGAGACTCTCGATGCCCGATCCGAGTGGAAGCTTCTGGAAAGTACTGTGAAGGCTACGCTCGACAAGCCGCGCGACAAAGCGCGGGGAGGCCGCCCGCAACAGGTTGAGCGCATTGATCCTGTGTCACTTCCAAAGGGAGGAGCGCTAAGCGCCGAAGTCGCGCCTGGGGAAGTGCGCATTCGGTTGGAGGGCCGTAGTCTCGACCGCAAAACTGTCCAGACACTGTTAGAACAACTTGCGGATCAGATTGGCTAGTTTCGCCGCGAAACCACGCCTTCTTTCACCCCAACAGATGCGTTGCCGGGTTTTCGGCGATGTCGACGTCATCGTAATATTTCTGCGCCTGCGCGAGGGAGCGGTGCAGCGACAGGCGCATGGCGGCCTGGATCGGCGCACCGTCCAACGCGGCCTGGGTCAGGAAGCCGGAGCGCAAACCGTGCGGCGAGGCAAATCCCTCGGGTAGCCCGGCAAGCTTCAGCCGGTGTTTTACGATCTGATAGATCGCATCCGGAGAGAGGTGGCGGGCCAATACCCGATCCGCCTTGGAGATTGGCCGGAACAGCGGGCCTTTGCTGATTTCGCCAACATCAATCCAATGCACCAAAGCCTGGGCTGCGCGGCCCTTCAGTACCAGCCGCGGGGTCTCGCCCTTCTGGGTAGTCTTGGTCTCCAGCAGCGAGAGCCAGACCAGACCTTCTTTTTCGAACGTTTCCAGGCTGACATCCTCGCGCATCAGCCCGGTGATCTCTGACCGCCGTCGACCGCCTGAGGCCCAACCCAGCATCAGCAAAGCCCGGTCGCGGCAATCCCGGCGCGAGCCGCGGCAGGTGGCCAGCAGCTGCTCGAGAATATCGCGGGTGATCGGATGGGCGGATTTAGGGGCCGGGGGCCGGGCTGCGGCGCGGCGGGCCTTGGCGCGGGCCTGTTTCACCTGCGGCGCATCAAACGGGCTGGCGAGGTTCTTCATCCGGTGGAAGGCCAGCCAGGAGGCGATGCGCCGGTCCAGCGTGGAGGGGGCAGGGCAGGCGAGGGACTTGCGCAGCCCCTGGGCAATCAGCGTTTCTGCGGTTTCACGCGCTACATCCGTTTTTGGCGCATCATTCAGATCGCGGGCGTGATCGAGAATGAAGGCAAGGGCGGTGGCCTCGAATTCCGGCCAGTCCGGCGCTGCATTGAGCCGGGCTGCTTTCCATGCGGTGATGTAGAGCAGGTCGCGCTCGTAGGCCCTCAGCGTATTGGCAGGGGTGCCGCGGATATAGAGATCGGTGAGCGCCTCCTGATCGGCGGCGGAGAGGGCCGGGGAGGGCGCGGGAAGATAAGGGGCAGGGGGCTTCATGCGACCCATTCTGCGCTGCTTTTGCGCCTAAATCAATCATACCTGATAAGGGATACTTATCAGATATAATTGGCTTTTGACGAAATAAGAAAAGGTAACACTCAAAAAGAGTGAATTTTGCGCGTAATTCGGAAGGAGCGCTCAAGTAATTTGGAAATTCTCTGAGTTGGCTGCCTAAGTTCGCTGCAGCCACTAGGCCGATTGGATGTATCGCAAACTTTTGGAACGGACTGCGTCAGCTATCTACTGCACACATCCGTCTTGTATATCGGGTCATGAGCAAAACGCTTCCAGCGCCGCGGGCTCCAGTATCCTGATCCTCTTGTAAGCGACATCAATCCACCCTTTTGATGCAAATTGCTTGAGAGTTCGATTGACCACGTCTCGCGCGGCATTGGCCAATTCACCGATCTGTTCCTGTGTTAACCCCGAAATGACAGCGGTGCCTTTTTGCCCGGCGTCATGTGTTGAACCGATGCGCAGCAGCGTCGAGGCAATGCGCTGTTGGACATTGGGTATCAGAAGATCGGAGACGGTCGCGATAGCAATGTCCATGCCGTGGGACGCGACCTTGGTCAGAGCCCGGTGATATCTCGGATCGGACGCAGCTATTTGGTCCAGCGCGACCAGCGGGACATGGAACGCAATTGAGGGTTCAACCGCCACGAATGTCAGGTTCCGATGGCGCCGGCTAAGCGAGGCATCATATCCGAACCACACGCCGCTTCGGCATACGTGGGCTAGCCTGTCTTCGCCACTGCGTCGTGGAACCTTGATTCCAAAAGCGCCTCCTGCAACTCCAAAGATGCCGCCGCGAAAGTCGCCGACGTCGAAGACTCGGCGACCGACTGCAAAAGTCCGAAGCGTGGCCTTCTCCAGTATGACGGCCTGGAACGCCTTGTCTTGTTCGGCAAGCCACCCGCAACTGAGAACCGCGCTCTTCGCCGAAGTAATATCCAATTGTTGCCTGGCCGAATCCTCCTGATCACGGCTTTTGTCCGCCGAGAGAACGTTTCCATGCCTGCCTTTGGCAGGATCAATGAAGTTTTTACCTTGGCCCATGCCGACTTTGTCGTGATTGCTACAGATCAGCACTGAATATCAGATACAATCGATATGAAACACCACTTAGTTTTGATGCAAACTGCCAATCGGAAGTAGGTTCTTGCAATTGACGCACGATTATCATCGAGCAACTCCAGAATATTGAAAGACGCCACGACAGGAGATCATTTATGAACATCATCCCGTTGACAAAATCGCTTGCCCGGACGGTCGTTGCCTTGATCGCAACTACTTCAGTGGCATGGGCTTGCACCGGCATCATGCTGACCGGTTCGGACGGAAGTATCATTCGCGCGAGGACCGCCGAATGGGGGCCTTTCGATCTCGAAACCAAGATCAACATCATCCCGAGGGGCTATTCGTACAGTGCCGGCGAAATGCCGGACGGAAAACTGGGAGCGACATGGACCGGAAAATACGGCATGGTCGGCATCAGCATGTTGGACCACGGCGCGCCCGCTGACGGGATCAATGAGGCAGGGCTGACTGCCGGGCTGTTCTACCTGCCGGGCTTCACCGAATATCAGGCGTACGTGCCTGAACTTGCGGACAACACGATCCCCGGTGATTTGCTGGCAAGTTATGTCCTGTCGAATTTCGAAACAGTTGAGGAAGCGAAAGATGGGCTCGAGAATATTCGTGTCGTGGGCGTGGTAGATGAGACGCTTGGTTTCCCATTTCCATTTCACATGCTGGTGGCGGACCGCTCAGGTGGACGGATCGTCATCGAATATATCGATGGCGAGTTGACTGTTTTCGATGCCCCGCTTGGCGTAATCACCAATTCGCCGAACTATGATTGGCACATGACCAACCTCAACAATTACGTCAACCTGACTGCTATCGGCGTGCCGCAGGTCGAAGCCAGCGGCGTCACTTTTGCTCCGCTTGGCGCAGGCAGCGGCATGATCGGCCTGCCTGGTGATTTCACACCCCCGTCACGCTTTGTGCGTGCCGTTGCTTTCTCGCAAACCGCTCGTGAAACCCAGGGCGGCTACGATACCGTTCGGGAAGCTTTCCGGATACTCGACAATTTCAACATCCCGGCCGATGCCGCTGAGGGAGCACAGGACGACGTCCAATCGGAAGATCTGCTCTACAGTGCAACGCAGGTCACCACCGCCAGCGACTCTCAGAACCTCACATATTATTATCACACCATGTACGACCGGACCGTGCACAAGGTCGATCTCAGCAAAATCGAATTTGGTGCCATGGGCGATGAGATGGTGGTCTTCCCGACAAGCGGTGATCGCGAACCCACAATTGTCGACATGACACCGAGCAACTGACCAATTTGTTGGCAGGGTTTTTCGAACAGAACGAGCCCTTGAACCCCGGTCATTTCCAAACATTCTTGTCGATGCGACTTGGCAATCGCATTCCGGTGCATTTCTAAACAGTAAGGTGATATCTAAATGCAGGCCCGTCTTGGCAAACCAAACAGTCACACCCCAACCTCAAACTTCCGGCCATCCCTGCGGGCGATAGTACTAGCAGGCGCTTCGGCTTTCCTGCCGCATATTACAATCGCTGAAAATAAGCTGGCCGTTGACACACCGCTTGGGGAAATTCGCGGTAACCATGATTTTTTCGGCGAGGAGGAAAACCGGGTTCAGATGTTGGCGGCAAGCCCGCGCACGCAATGGGCATGGCAAAACATGTCGCGCTTTTTCCCGACGGCGCAGGTCCTTCGCGACGGTCCGATCAGCGAGTTGCAGGAGAAAATAGACCCCTCGATCGGAGATATCGAGTTTACGCGTGAAGACGGTTCGACCGCCACCGTAAACGAACAGTTCGACAAGTACCCAATGGACGGGCTGATCGTTGTCAAAGATGGTGAGATCTTGTTTGAGCGTTACAAAACAATGCGCCCATTCGACAAGCACAACTGGTATTCCTCCGGAAAGATACTCGGAAGCACTCTGCTCGCTTTGCTGGAAGAAGAGGGAAAAGTCGATATATCGCAACCTGTCAGTGCCTATATCCCTGAACTTGAAGGTTCCGTGTGGGACACAGTACCGGTCGAACACGCTCTCGACATGGCGACGGGTCTCGATTCAACCGAACTTGACGAACCGGCCGGCGACTCGCGCAGTAACCCCGAACAAGGATGGTACCGTTGGACATCTGCCATGGGCTTGCTCGACAATCCACTTGGCGTCGAGGAGACGCCCTTAGAGGTGCTAGCTGGCATGCAGCGCCGTGGCCCGGGCTATGAAGTTTTCGAATACAACTCAATCAACACTTTCGTCGTTGACCTCATTGTTGAGAACGTCTCCGGCAAACCATTGCCCGAATTCCTCAGCGAACGGATTTGGCGGAAGGCCGGAATGGAGCATGATGCCTTCGTTGCGGTCAGCGATGGCGGACTGCCGGCAAGTTTCGGAGTAATGAATTCGACGCTGAGGGACATGGCCCGATTTGGCATGCTGTTCACGCCGAGCTGGAGCGAGATTTCCGAAGAGCAGATCATATCAGACGCCATCATCAGCAACATTCAAACCGGTGGAGATTCGGCGATTTATCATCGCGGATATCTCGGTGAGTTGAACGCCCGCAAGGGCTTCCCGGATGACCGGAACATTTCGAACCGCTATCAGTGGGATGCCGTCTTTGAGGATGGCGATTTCTGGAAGAAAGGCGTGGGTGCACAGGGGCTTTACATTTCCCCGTCACGGAATCTTGTGATCGCTTATTTCTCGACAGGTAGCGGCGACGATCAGGAAGAAACTATGGCAAGGGCAATAGCGAAGCTTTTCTGAACCCGCATTGAGCGTGGTCGAGTTAACACAGAGCGTGTCTGAAGGGTCAATTCATGCCCGGAATCCGCACGTTTCAGCAGTTCGCCCAACCGGTAGTACTATCGGCACACTAACTTCAACGATGCTGCCGTCAAATAAACAGAGTACAAACAAACCGCTGTGTATCTGCGGCCTATTCCTGGACAAATCCGTTGATGAAGGCGTTATCACTCAGGTGGACACAATCACCTAAAAAGAGTCTTGGCGGCTGGTTCATGAGGAATCCTTCCATGCTCCATCATTACTATGCGATCCGCGAAGCGTCGTGCAAAACACATCTCGTGAGAGACAATTATTATCGTCACTCCTTCTTCCACGAGCTCAAACATAACATCCTTCAAAACACGTGACGCTACTGAATCCAGCGCTGACGTGGGTTCGTTAAATAACATTACGCGGGGGCGTATACACAACGAGCGACAAATTACGGTGCGCTGCTGCTGGCCGCCGGAAAGTGCAGCGGAATATTTGTAAGCCTGTTCTGCGATCCCAAGGCGCACCAGTTCCACCATTGCGCGTTCTTTTACAACTTTTTGGCTTAAACCGAGTACTTTCGTTGGCTCGAGACAACAATTCTCAATAATTGACAGATGTGGGAAATGGTTAAACGCTTGAAACACCATCCTGACGTGCCGCTGGAGGTCATGTGCAGATCCGTCGCGTTCTGACAACCTTATGTTCCCGATCCGGACTTCTCCGTCCTCGTGGGGCTACAAACCGTTCAAAGTTTGCAGAGGTGTTGAATTTCCGGATACCGAAGGGCCACACAACACAAGCTTTTCTCCTTCAAACACGTCCAAATTAGCAGATCGCAATGGGTGATAGTCGCCAAACCACTTGTTTATGTTGCGCATTCGAGTGAGGATTTGTCGCAAACTTTTGGAACGGCAAAAGTCACCGTCTTACCGGGCGCACTTATCCGACGATCTCGGTATACAGCCGAACACCAGACGTCGTGGTGCTAGGAAATTCCCGCTGCGTTGGCATCGCTCTTATCGATCACGGTATTGCTTGGAGTGCCGTTTGACCACAGCTCTTTGGCAAAGAATCTATTCGCTGCAGGGCCGTTTCGTCGTTCAGAAAGCATAAAATCAAGTGTGTTTCCTGCCTTGTCGACCGCTCGGTAGCGATACATCCACTTGCCGCGAACCTGTATTTTAGTCTCACCCGTACGCCAGGAATTCCGAGTCGGGCGTTTCTTCGATTGCGCTCGAGTAGCGACCGTCGGCGCATATTTGACGCCATGGCTGCGGTCGGCCACTGACATCGGCTAATGCAGTCCGTGGCTCATCCGCAGATCAATGCCACAAAGCGAGCCTTGCAATTTCATAAGATTCTACAGATTTATCTTGCAATAAAATTTCATGCGATGCTAATAAGGAATCGTGAAAATAATTTCTTCGAAGGGAGGAGTCCATGAAACTTTCGACTTTGCTCAAGGCTGCCGTGATCGGAGGAACGGCCATTGTCGCGGCAAGTTCCGCGTCTGCGGAAGATCGCGTCTACTACTATGCATCCCAGCTTCTGGGTCACCCTTACCTGCTCGATAACCATCTTGGCATGCGCTATGCGGCTGATAAGTTCGGTGTAGAGATCCGCACCACTGGCCCCCAGGGTTGGGATCCTGCAGGTCATGCCGAAGCAGTCGAGCAAGCGATCGCCAAAGAACCTGATGGGATCATCACATCGCTTTGGGAGCCAGGTGCGGTTCCTGCAATCAAACGAGCGATGGACCAAGGCATTCCCGTCGTTGTTATCGAAGCGACCGTCGACGACCACGGCGCAATGACCTTTATTGGTTTGGACAACTATCAATCCGGCGTGGAACAAGCCAAAGAGTTGATCCGTCTCGCTGGAACCGAAGGTGCTTATGTTGCAAGTGGGAACTGGGGCGCGTCCAACACTGACGCAAAGATCACGGGCTTTACCGATTACGTCACCGCCAATTCCAATTGGCAGGAAGCCGGGCGCGTTGACGACAAAGCCAATACGGCAGATGCTATTGAAGCTGGTAAGGCGATCTTCAACACCTATGAGGACATCGACGCCATCGTTGGCTTCGACGCTTCATCGGGCACCGGAATATGTCTGGCAGCAGAGGAACTTGGCCTTGATATCGCTGACCTCGCGGTGGTGGTCAACGATCGGGAAGCTCCGGTTCTTGAGTGTATCGCGGATGGTGTGATCGATAGCTCGATCATTAACAAGACTGCATTGGAAAGCTTCATGGCGATCCAAATCCTCGAAGCTTTCAACGATGCGAATGTTGGTTTGGCTGGTGTACCGATCTCTGCAGACAATACAGCGTCCGGCATCACCTCGGCACCCGAGGTCATCTATATGGGTGCCCAGGTCATCAATGCAGAAAACGTTGAGTCGTTCATGCATGAGAACATCCCCCAGTACGACTGAGGAGAACAAGTCCTGCGCGCAGGAAGTTGCCAGCGCGTGGGACCAAGCCCTGCTTCGCGGAGGAAAAGATGCCAGATCTTGTCGAACTCAGGCATGTGTCCAAGTCCTACGGGCCGGTTCAGGCGCTGAAGGATGTGAGTTTCTCCATACGCGCCGGTGAAGTCCACGCGCTCCTTGGCGAGAACGGGGCGGGCAAAAGCACGACAATGCGTGTGGTGCGAGGTGAGACCGCCCCTTCGAAGGGCGAGGTGGTTGTGGCCGGTCAAACGCTGACGCGGTTCTCTCCAGCCGTTTCTGATGATCTCGGTATCGCGATGGTTCACCAGGAACTGGCGATCTTTAATGGCTTGACCGTCGCCGAGAACCTCGCCCCCGACTTGCCTACACGCAACCGGGCCGGTTTTGTAAACCGAAAGGCACTGAATGAATTTGCAACTGCCAAGCTCAATCTTTTCAATTTAATTATTGCGCCGGATCAGCTGATGTCCTCACTGACAACCGGGCAGAAGCAGATTGTAGAGATCCTCCGGACCATTTCTGAGAGCCGCCGCCTGATCATTCTTGATGAGCCAACGTCCAGCCTGAATGCGCAGGAAACGGAAACTTTGTTAGATCTCATCAAGTCACTGCGGGCGGAAGGTAAAAGTGTTTTGTTTGTCTCGCACCGGATCCCGGAAGTCCTCGAGATCAGTGATCGGATAACCGTGCTGCGAGACGGAGAGTACATTGAGACGCTGGAGAATGCGGGTCTGACCGAGGCAGACTTGGTGCAACGCATGGTTGGGCGTGACATGGGCGAGCTGCATAGGCGCCGAGCGTCAAGCGGCGCAAACCGGGACATCGTCGCCTTTGGCGCCAAAGGGGTGTCAGGTGTTGGCGGCCTCAACGACGTGACTCTAGATTTGTACCAGGGCGAGGTCTTGGGGGTTTTCGGTCTGGAAGGTTCGGGGGCGAGTGAGCTTTCCCGCCTTCTCTTTGGGCTTGATGTTCCGGCCGCGGGAACCCTGCACGTGAAGGAAAACGTCGTTCCCAACCCTACGCCGCTCAAGATGATCGACGCAGGGGTCACCTACTTATCGCCAGACCGCTCTGAATCCGGGTTGTTTAAATACCGGGCATTGACGGACAACATTACCGCGCCTGTCCTGTCTCGGCTCAGCCGTATGGGGTTGATCCGGCGTACGAAGGTGCAAGATACGTCCCGGGCGTATTCGGACCGATTTGAGATCAAGGCGGGCGGGTTGGCCAGCACGCCCGCATCGCTTAGTGGCGGCAATCAGCAGAAAGTGATGATGGCCGCTTGTCTGACGCCAGATCCAGATGTGGTGATCGTCAATGAACCAACCAGAGGCGTAGACGTTGGTGCCAAGGCCGAGATGCACCGCAAGTTGATTGAGTTGGCCGAAAACGGCACCAGCGTGATGGTGTTTTCCTCCGAACTTCCAGAACTCGTGAGCCTCTGCGACCGCGTGATCGTCATGCGGAGCAATCGCATAGTTGGCGAATTGATTGGCGATGAAATCACCGAAGATAGCGCGATGACACTGGCCGCTGGCAGCGCCGTTCACTGAAAGGAAGAGACATGGCTGCGACCGATCAATCGATGAGCGTACCTTTCAATCTCCGCGGATTTGCCGCCTCCGGCGGTATCCTCGTTGCAGCGGTGCTTTTGCTGTTTGTCTTCCTCGCGGTCACAAAGGCTCAGTTTTCTGCCTACAACAATCTCTACTCCCTTGCTTTCGCGCTTTCGATCGATGCGATTGCGATTTTTGGATTCACCTATGTGATGGTGCTCGGGGAGATCGATCTGTCAGTAGGTGCCGTCTACGCGCTGGCCGGAACACTGACAGGGTGGCTTCTCAAGGTGGGTGGGCTGGACCTTTATCCCGCGATCGTTCTGGCGCTATGCGTTGCAACCGCTGTCGGCTTTGCCAATGGTTTTCTGGTAACCCGGTTCAAAGTCAATTCGTTGATGTTAACAATCGGCACTTTGATCCTTGTTCAAGGGGTCGTCGGTGTCCTGGCCACTGATTTGGTTGGGGGCGTTTATCCGCGAGACTTCAGGCTTTTGGCAAAGACCCGTTGGTTCGGAATAAATGCAACAATCATTGTCGCGGGTTTTGCGCTTGCCGTCCTTGTGTTCCTGCAACTGCGCTCATCGCTGTTCCGCAAGATGTATCTGGTTGGAGAAAATTCAGAGACGGCGCGTATCTATGGCATCCGAACTGACGCATTCAAGCTTTGGGCATTTGTTGCGTCGGCCTTCTTCGCCGGGGTCGGAGGGGTCCTGACCGCATCTCGTTTAACCCATGCGAGTACCGATATGGGGGTTGGCCTGGAATTCACTTATGTCACGGCGGCCATCTTGGGGGGTGCAAGCCTATATGGAGGGCGTGGTGGTGTCGGAGGCTCGGTGCTTGGCTTGCTCTTTCTTGCGCTGATCCTGAATGGCCTCGTCATGTACAACGTTAACCCGCTTGCCCAACAGGTCGCCATTGGTGTGCTGCTGATTTGCGCAGTGTTGGTCGACATGATCATAAACAAGAAGGAGGGCGCGTGATGTCTGCTGAAGCAGTGGCGACACCCAAGACTGTTCCCGCACAATCAATAACTCTAAGCCGCTTGCTTGCACAGCCCGAGGTTACAGCCGGTATTGTGGTTGCAGTGCTTCTTCTGGTTTTGGTGTTTGGTAGTCCCTTTTTCCTGAACGCGAACAACCTCGCCTCCCTGCAAACCAGCATTGGACCAATGGTCCTTCTGGCAATTGGCATGACAGTGCTTTTTGTGACCGGCACATTCGACCTGTCGATCGGGGCCACAATGGCTTTGGCCGGTCTCGTGGCGACATGGCTTCTTTCTGCGGGTCTGCCTTGGCAAGTGGCCATGATCGGCGGTGTCGGTGTTGGAGCAATTGTCGGAGTATTCAACGGCGTGTTGGTGTCTTATGTCGGGTTGAACCCTTTGATTGTGACCCTTGGGGCGCTGTATGTACTGCGTGGTTTGGTTGACCTGATGATCGGAGGCGGTCGTCCACAGCCTTGGATGTATGTGTCAGGTCCCGAAGTTGATCCGGGCTATTATGCGTTTGGATCGCTGCATATCGGACCGCTTCACATTATTCTCCTTCTGGCGATTGTCTTGGCGCTTGGCGCAGATGTCATATTGCGCCGCCATCCGATTGGGCGCCTCCTCTATCTTGCTGGTGACAATCCGGATGCGGCGCGGTCGTTGGGTATACCGGTGCGTCGACTTCAGTTGGCAGGTTTCGTTTTGTGCGGTGTTTTGGCCGCGATAGCCGGTATGTTCATCGCCGCGCGAACCGGTTTGGCCAGTCGTCATATTGGCTCTGGCGTGGAGTTGCAGATCATCATTGCCTGTCTCGTAGGCGGAGCCAGCATCGCCGGAGGGCGCGGCTCGGTGCTTGGGTCTGTTTTGGGTGTGCTGTTCATCACGCTGGTCAATAACGCATTCAACCTATTTGAGGTTGCTGCGGAATGGCAAAAGGTTGTCGTTGGCTCAGTTCTGATTTCTGTTGTTGTGTCCGATGGTTGGCGTTCTCTACGCCGAGCACGGCGGGGGAAGTAAATTTCGAGGTCGGCACAAGGTAGGAAAATAATTTCTACAATTTTATTGCAGAAAAAAATTTTGCGCGATAAGCTGACTGTGAAAAGAATCACGTTTCATTCGATGGAGACAAGAACGGTGACAGAGCAAGACATCATCCAGCGTATCAACGCTGCACGGCTTTTGCCTGTGGTAGTCCTGGAGAGAGCTGAAGATGCCGTGCCGCTGGCGAAGGCTCTGCTTGCGGGTGGGTTGGACGTCGCAGAAGTCACTTTTCGAACAGCAGCGGCTAAGGATTCCATACACGCCATCGCACAAGCCGTCCCGGAGATCCTTTTGGGGGCAGGCACGGTCACGAACGTAGATCAGTTGGATGCCGCCGCCGAGGCGGGCGCAACTTTCATCGTGACCCCAGGGTTCAACCCTGACGTTGTCCGCCACGCGCAATCCAAGGGAATTCCGATTGTTCCGGGGATCAACAATCCAACCGGTGTCGAGCAGGCAATGTCGCACGGGTTGAAAGTTGTCAAATTCTTCCCCGCCGGACCAACGGGCGGAGTTCCATTCCTCAAAGCGTTGACGGGGCCCTATGGCGACATGCGGTTCGTTCCCACCGGGGGCGTCAACGCGGGGAATGTGTCGGACTACCTCGGGATATCGCAAGTGGTTGCTTGCGGTGGATCCTGGATGGTCGACCCCAAGCTGATCGCCGCCGGGAAATTTGACGAAATCAGAAATTTGACGGCCGCAGCCTTAAGCGCTGCTCGTGCTGCGTGAACAGAGTTCAAGTTCTTCAAGAAAAGGAAACATCATGTCGATAAATGGAAATGGCAGACGCGCTCCAATGACGCTTGAGGGCAAGGTCAGCATCATCACCGGCGCGGCTTCGGGGATCGGAGAAGAAGTGGCCCGCGTCTATGCTGACGCCGGATGCAAAATTGCGATGGTGGATTTTGATAAGGAACGTCTTGATCGCGTCGCTAAGGAAATCGCAGCCGAAGGCGGGGATGTTCTGCCAATCTACGCTGATGTCACAGAAGAAGAGACGGTCCGCGCGTTTTTCAAACAGGTGCATGAAAAGTGGGGCAAGATCGATGTCCTGGTCAATTCGGCCGGGCGCGACAGCCTGGCGCCTCCGCTGAACGAAGTGACGCTGGAGGAATGGAACAAGACCATCGGGCCAAACCTGACGGCCGTGTTCCTCTGCTGCCGCGAGGCTTTCATCTACATGGAACCGCAGGGCGGCGGACGCATCATTAACATGGGATCGTCTTCAACCCGAGTTGCATCGGGACCCGGCCACAGCCCTTACCGAGCTTCCAAGCACGGTATGATAGGTTTCTCGAAGAACATCCTGTTGGATGGTGAGAAGAAGAATATCGGTGTCACGGTACTGAACCCGAGCCATGTGAAAACTCCGATGACCGAGATCATCGACAAGGGTCTCTATGACGGTGACTTGAAGGCCTACACAGACGGTTGGCTGGACGAGAAAGAGCTGAAGGAAGGCATCCATGCCTCGTGCATCGACGTGGAAAACGTAGGCTGGTTGGCACTCTACGTTGCGACACGTACACCCGACGTCACGATCCCGACAATCTCGCTCTATCCCACGCACAAGGTGCACCGCTACGGGATGGAGGTCTGAACAAGTGAAGGCGGCTGTTTTCAAAGGGGTCGGCACGGTCACGCTCGATGAGCGCGAGATGCCTGCAATCAGCACTGAGGAAGTGTTGGTCAAGGTGCATGCCGCATCGATTTGCGGCACCGATCTGAAGATTGTGCGCGGTGGCCATTTCCGGGTCGGCCCTGATGAAACACGCGTTCTGGGTCACGAGCTTGCGGGGGACATCGTGGCGGTTGGCGATCATGTTGCCCATTGGAAGGTTGGTCAGCGTGTCTCGGTTGTTCCCAATATCGGCTGCGGGCGTTGCGACATGTGCCGCAAAGGGCTGAACAATATGTGCCCGAAATACGATGCCTTTGGTATCAACATCGACGGCGGTTTTCAGCAATACATGATTGTGACGCCGGCCGCGCTTTACGGTGGCAACCTCTTCGAAATTCCTCGCAGTCTTGACTATGAAGCTGCCGCCTTGGTCGAGCCGCTGTCATGTTGTTTCAATGCCTGGAAAGATCTGCACGTCACACCTGAAGATCGCGTGCTGATCCTGGGCACCGGGCCGATCGCCGCGCTCTTTTTGCAACTGGCAAAATCCTACGGTGCCCGGCAAGTCATTGTCGTGGGGCGTCGCGACAGCCGGTTGCAGGAAATCGCGGGGCAGGGGGCCACGGATACCGTGAACTCTTCCGATGTTGATGTACATGATGAGGTGATGCGTGTAACCGGCGGGCACGGTGTTGATGTGGCGCTGACCTGCGCGCCCGCGCCAGAGCTTCAGGACCTCGCCCTGGGATTGCTGGCCCGATACGGGCGGATGAACTTCTTCTCTGGGCTGACCAAAGGCAGCACAGTCGAACTGGATACCAACAAGGTGCACTATTGGGGGCTGACCCTTCTGGGCAGCACCGGGTCCAGCGTCGAGGACTACGCGCGGTCGATGAAGCTGGTCGAAAGCGGCCAGATCGGCGTGACATCCATCGTGTCCCATCGTTTCGGCATGGATGACGCGGTCGCTGGTTTCGATCACGCACTGACCGGCAAGGGCATGAAAACACTCATTCTTCCTCAAGAGGCAAGCGCATGATGAAAGCTGCAGTTCTCCACGCCCCCGCTGACCTTCGGGTTGAAGACGTTCCGGTTCCCAAGGACTTGAGAGACAACGAGGTACTCGTCAAGGTGGCTGCCTGTGGCATCTGCGGTTCAGATATCGGTCGCGTTATGGTCACGGGGACATATAGTTTCCCAACGATACCAGGGCACGAATTCGCAGGGGTCGTGGAAGAGATCGGTGCCGAGGTCTCGCATCTGAAGCCCGGGGACAAAGTTGCCGTTGCACCGTTGATGCCCTGCGGGACCTGTGATGACTGCGCGCGTGGGAACTACTCCTTGTGCGAGGATTACAACTTCCTGGGCTCTCGTACCGATGGCGCTTTTGCGCAATATCTTAAGGCCCCTGCACAAAATGTCCTACAGGTTCCGGACAATGTCAGCCTTGAGGTCGCTGCGACCATCGAACCGGCGGCCATTATCCTTCATGGTATCCATAAGGTGAACCTAAGCCTGGGCGATGCCGTGGTTGTCGTGGGATGCGGTGCGCTCGGGTATTTTGCCCTTCAGTTCGCCAAGCTGTCCGGCGCGCAGCCCCTGATTGCGGTGGATGTTGATGAGGAAAAGCTCGAACTGGCGCGACGCGTCGGAGCGGACGTCTGCATCAATCCTGCTCAGACTGATGCGCTTGCGGCAATCAAGCAGGCGACAAAGGGCCGGGGAGTTGCACTGGCGCTGGAAGCGGCCGGGAATGACGTAGGGCGAGACTTGTCTATCCTGTCCTGCGCGAAACAGGGCAAAGTCGTGCTCTATGGGACGGCCTATGGGGATGTAACTTTCTCCAAAGCGGCGTTCGACAAAGTTGTGCGCGAAGAGGTTGAAGTGATTGGCTCGTGGAATTCTTACTCTGTGCCGTTTCCGGGCAAAGAGTGGTTCGACATCATGGGTTTGCTTGAAGCTGGACGTCTGGATGTTGAGCCGCTGATCACGCATCGAGCTTCTCTGGATGAAGCGCCAGAGATCTTTCGCAAACTGAAAGATCGTAGCTTTGGGCCGTATCACAAGATTCTGTTCAAGCCGAACACTTGAAGGCAAGAGCGAGGGAGGGCGATATGACTGACAAGAAATATGTGCTGGCACTGGACGAAGGGACGTCAAGCGCCCGCGCCATTCTATTTGACAAAGCCGGGGAAATCGCGGCCATCGGTCAGCAGGAATTTCGTCAGATTTACCCTCAACCGGGTTGGGTTGAACATGATCCTCGCGAGATTTGGACAACGCAGCTGGCGGTCATTCAGGAAGCCATGAAGTCGGCTAATGCCAATCCAGCAGAGATTGCCTCCATTGGAATAACCAACCAACGCGAAACCGTGGTGATCTGGGACCGCAAAACCAGCCGTCCCATTTACAATGCCCTGGTTTGGCAGGATCGCCGCACGGCAGACGTGTGTGACGGGCTCAAGGCGCGGGGGCTTGAGGAAGCGATCCGTGAAAAGACCGGACTTGTTGTGGACGCCTATTTTTCAGGAACCAAAATTGCCTGGATCCTCGACAACGTGGAAGGCGCGCGGGAGCGGGCCGAACGGGGCGAATTGGCTGCAGGCACCATCGACAGTTGGTTGATCTGGAAGCTCACTGGTGGAGTGCATGTCACGGATGTCTCGAACGCGTCGCGGACTCAGCTGATGGATATCCGGACCTGTGAATGGGACGAGGAGCTGATGCGCGAATTGCGGGTGCCGCGCGCGATATTGCCGGATATAAAAGACAGCTCTGAAGTGTATGGAACCACACATCCGAATGTCTTTGACGGTGCGGAGATCCCGGTTGCCTCTGCCATCGGGGATCAACAAGGCGCGCTTTTTGGTCAGGCTTGTTTTGAGCCGGGCATGGTCAAGGCGACCTACGGCACCGGTGGTTCACTTATGATGAACGTTGGCGAAGAGGTGAAATACTCCGAGAACGGCCTGCTGACGACGGTTGCCTGTCGCGTGAATGGCAAAACTCAATACGCGGTCGAAGGTCTGCTCTTTACCGTCGGCTCGGTCATTCAATGGCTTCGCGACGAAATGAAAATCCTCCACAACGCCGCCGAGAGTGAAGTCTCGGCAAACAATGTTGAAGACACAAACGGAGTCTATGTCGTTCCGGCATTCACAGGCCTTTCGGCGCCGCATTGGGATCAATATGCGCGGGGCACGATTGTTGGCATCACTCGGGGGGCCAACCGCGATCACATCGTGCGAGCCTCGCTGGAAAGCATGGCCTACCAGATCCGGGATGTCATCACCTGTATGGAGAAGGACACCGGGATCACGCTTGCCGACCTCAAGGTCGACGGGGGCGCGGCCATGAATAATTTCGTCATGCAATTTCAGGCTGACATGCTGGATGTCTCAGTGCTCCGACCCAAGATCGTCGACACCACGGCACGCGGCGCTGCCTTCCTCGCGGGTCTTGCAGTCGGATTTTGGGAAACCACAGACGATCTACGCGCGACATTCACACTGGACAAGCAATTCGATCCACAGATGGACCGGACGCAAGCCGACAAGCTGTACGCGGGTTGGACCCGTGCCGTTGAGCGATCGCGCGACTGGGCCGAACACGAATAGGAAAAACAATGACCAACTACGCCGTTGCAACGCGCCGAACGATGTACTTCATAGGCGTGACCACGACCAAATCGTCCATCATGAAGGTGTTTCCTGCTTGGGCAGAGCATTTGAGGTTGAACGCCGAACTTAAGGGCATCGACTTTGCACCGAACTCGGACCGCGACGCTTATCGCGGTGCTGTTTCTTTTATCAAGTCGGATCCCTTGTCGTTTGGGGCGCTTGTGACGACCCATAAGGTCAATCTTCTGAAAGCCTCGCGCGATCTATTTGATGATCTCGATCCTTATGCACAGACATTACACGAGATTTCATCGATCTCGAAACGGGGTGACCGGCTGGCGGGCCATGCAAAGGATCCCATCAGTGCCGGAGCGGCGTATGAAGCGATTGTTGCAGACGGTCATTGGGTACAAACCGGTGGTGAAATGCTGATCCTTGGGTCTGGCGGTTCGTCATTGGCGCTGACGCTTTATCTACATAACAAAGCTGCAGAAGGCGGCGATGTGCCAGGTAAGATCATCGTCACCGCCCGGCGCGACGCCAGCCTCGACGAAATGCGCACCGTTCATGGTAATATCGGGTTCAGCCTTCCAATCGAATACCGGCTGGCTCCGACCCCATCAGAAGCCGATGTAGTTGTCTCGGAACTGCCGAAAGGCTCAATGGTGATCAACGCCACTGGGCTTGGCAAAGACGGCCCCGGGTCACCTGTCTCAGATGCGGTGAGCTACCCCGAGGACGCTCTGGTCTGGGAGTTTAACTACCGTGGCGATCTGGTCTTTCTCGATCAGGCAAACGCGCAGGCAGAGGCGAAAAACCTCACCGTGGTCGATGGCTGGGTCTATTTCATCCACGGCTGGACGCGCGTGATAGCCGAGGTTTTCGACATCGATATCCCCATGTCCGGACCGGCTTTTGACGAGCTGAGCCGGATCGCAAAAGAAGCGACTTCCTGAAAGGATTATTTCATGAACGACATGACACCCACATTGTTTGATTTCGACGTCGAGACTGGCGCGTCCAAAACCGCAGAGCCGATTGCACGCCCTTTGTCGACCCTCAAGGGCTACTTTGCTGACGAGGACGCCTTTAACGCAGCGGTCACGGAAGATGATGCCATGGTCTATGAGTATTTTGACATGGGCGTACCGGAGACCAGCGGCAATGTCGCCTATGGCACCACCCGTATCCGTCCGGGCAAAATCGGTGAGGAATACTACATGACCAAGGGTCACTTCCATACCGTGCTGGACACCGCCGAAGTATACTACTGCCTCTCCGGTAATGGTGGAATGATGATGGAGACACCCGAAGGCAAGGTCGAATGGCGTGAGATGAAGAAAGGCGATGCGGTTTACGTGCCGGGTCGCTGGGCGCATCGATCAATCAACATTTCTGACAGCGAGGACTTTGTGATGTTCTTCGCCTTCCCGGGGCACGCCGGTCACGACTATGGGACGATCGAAACCAAAGGCTTCCGTAAACTGCTGGTGGAACGCGATGGCAAACCCACGTTGATCGATAATCCGCGCTGGCAAGGGTAGCCTCCAAGGTACTCAGATGACATCTAAAATTGCAATCACACCGCGCTCGCTTTCGGGCGGGGGCCATCCCGCTTTGTCCATGCTGACTGATAAGGGGTATGAGCTTGTCTTTCCCGCACCGGGGCAGACACCTTCCGAGGATGCGCTGTTGTCTTCGGTGCCAGGTTGCGTCGGCTGGCTTGCCGGAGTGGAGCCGATCCCGGCGCTTGTGCTCGATCAGGCGGAGGGGTTGCGCGTGATCAGCCGCAACGGAGTTGGCGTGAACAATATCGACCTGGCCGCCGCCGAACGCCACGGCATTGCCATTGAACGCGCCGCAGGCACCAATGCGCGCGGCGTGGCGGAGCTTGCCATTGCGCTCATGTTGGCGGGGTTCCGTCATGTGCCCTGGTCCGACGCCATGCTGCATCAGGGCAGGTGGAAACGCCGCAAAGGGGTCGAAGCCGAAGGCCGCGTGCTGGGTATCATTGGCTGCGGTGCCATCGGCCAGACCGTGGCGCGCATTGCCATCGGATTGGGAATGAAGGTTCTGGGACATGATCCCTATCCTCCGAAAGGTTTTTCACCGGAAGGCTATCGGCAGGCATCTTTGGACGAGGTATTTGAAATGTCAGACGCCATAACTTTGCATTGCCCGCCTTCGGAAAATCCTTTGATCGATGCAAGTGTCATTGCACGTTTGAAGTCCGGCGTCCTGATCATCAATACCGCACGAGCTGAACTCCTTGACGACGAGGCGGTTCTGGCAGGATTGGAGAGCGAGAAAGTCTCATGTCTTGCGACGGATGTGTTCCGGGAAGAACCTCCAGAGCCGTCCAACCTTTTGTCGCACGACCGAGTGATCATGACTCCTCATGCGGGTGGGTTCACTGAGGAAAGCGTTACGCGCGCCACAGAAACCGCCGTGTACAATTTGCTGAAAGTTTTGGAGCAATGAGTATCACTAGCGATCCTTGGCCCTCTCCCGAAACGCTGGGCTGCCCAAGCTCGGGGGCAGCTGTCTGGTGGTTGGGGCAGGCGGGTTTCCTGATCGAAATGGGTGGGTTGCGGATCGTGATCGACGCTTATCTGTCGGATTCGCTGGCGGAAAAATACAAGGGTCAAAAGTTCCCACATATCCGAATGACCCAAGCTCCTGTTGGGCCCGGCGATTTGGAAGGCATTGATTGGTTACTTTGCACCCACGGGCACACCGATCATATGGACCCGGGCACTATTCCTCCGCTCCTTGCGGCAAACCCGGAGGCGAAGGTCGTGGTGCCCAGATCGGACGTAGCGCGCGCCAAGGAACGTGGAGTTTGGCAAGATCGTTTGGTTGCCGTCAATGACGGTGAGTGGCTGGACTTGGGCGGCGTGACGCTGTTTGCTACGCCAGCGGCTCATGAAACGTTGAGCCGCGACGGCCAGGGGAACGCGCAGTTTCTGGGCTACGCCCTGAGAGGTCCAGACGCGACGATCTGGCATTCCGGAGATACCATTCCTTTTCCAGGGCTGGTTGAATCGGTTGCTCCTCTCTTGGTTGATCTTGTCCTCTTACCTGTGAACGGCCGCGATAAAGTCCGCGCAAGCAATGGTGTGCCCGGAAACCTCACTTTGGAAGAGGCTGTTGCGTTGACCGAGGAGGTTGGGGCAGGGGCCATGCTGGGGCACCATTTAGATCTGTTCGACTTCAACACACTCGACCGAGACGTTGGACAAAAATGGCTGAGCAAAAACGCTGACTGTTCGCGTGTGCGTCTTGTGGAATTGGGGAAACGTTATGTTGTGAGGTCCAAGTCAGCCGGGACACCTCGAAAGATCCTGGCGATTTGCCGCGGCAACATTTGCAGGTCGCCGTTGGCAGAGGGCATTTTGGCAGATTTGTTGAAGCATCGTTCGGACTGGGTTGTGGACAGCGCGGCAATCAAGAATTGGAATGTGGGGTGTGCGCCAGACAAACGCTCGATCAATATCGCGAAAACTCATGGGTTGGACCTAACGAGGCAGCGCGCCCGGCAAATCACTTCTGCGGACTTTCGTGACTTCGACCTGATCCTGGCGATGGACGCGGACAATTGTACCGCGCTTGCCGAGATCGCACCTGTGGATGCAACGGCACGTGTTTTGAGACTTGGTGACTTGATCCGCCCAGGTCAACGCCACGATATTGCGGACCCATATGATTTTGGCGAGGCAGAGTTTGAAAAGTGTTTCGCAGAAATATCAACTGCTTGTGTTCAACTCGCAAAGAGAATTTGATTCTATTTGCCTCCAAAACGAAAGAAATTCTTTACAAACTATGGCTAATGGAACAGAATTTTACGAAATCTGGTGAAGGGAATCGCCAGAAGGCGAGATCAAAGTTCAACTGGAGGAGAACGACATGAACCTGAGACAGACCTTGCTGACGAGTGTTGCTTTTGTGGGCATCGCAGGTGGTGCTTGGGCCGAAGACATGTGTGACTATGCGGCCCCCACGGCCCTGAACGATGGTGCGCAAGCCGCAACCGGTACGATCCAGAATGACCAAGACGGAATTACGATCGCCTATCTGCCGATGGGAACCGAATTTAACTACCACATCGCGCTCGGCGAAGGCATCACTGACGTCACCGAAACACGCGACGGAGTTGATAGCTTCTTGTTGTCGCCCTATTCCGGAGGTGATCTGGCAGGTCAAATGGGCATGCTGCAGGATGTGACGGCCCGCGACGATGTCGATGCCATTATCCTGATCAGCTTTGACGAAAGTGCGTTGGCGCCGCTGGTTGAAGAGGCGGTAAACGCTGGCAAGGCCGTCGTGATCATAAACTCTGACATCCCGGACTTTCCGACACCGGTACATGGCGTTGTTGGTGTAAACCAGCGGGCTGTAAATCACGCCTTGGCCGATTGGGCCATGGAGCAGGCCGATGGCGCAGCGCGTAAGGTCGGTGTGCTCGACGGCGAGCCGGGATATCTGGCGACTGAACGGGCCGGTGGTTTTACCGACGGAATCGAAGGCACTAACTGGGAGCTCGTCGCGCGCATCAATGGTGGCTGGAGCGTCGAAAAGGGCAACACTGCGGCGATGGACCTGATCCAGGCAAATCCTGGGGTCGAAGTGATCTACGCCTCGAACGACTACATGGCTTTGGGCGCTGTCTTGGCCACCCAAGCTCTTGGTCGGGATGATATCTCCATTCTGGGTTACGACGGCGATACAGGCGCGCTTGAGGACATTGCGGCGGGAGGTATGACGGCCACGTCTGATACTTCGCCCGTCATCATGGGCCGCAAGGCAGCCTGCTTTGTGCTCGACCTTATCGAAGGGAAGAGCGAGGGCGGATATGTGAATACGCCGACACGGATCGTGCATGAAGGCAATGCAGTTCAGGTTCTGCAAGCACCTGAAGACCTCTTCCCCCTGCCGTCCAAGGATTATTGATACCTCCCCAACTGGGTCGGGGGCGGGAAACCGCCCCCGTTTTTTGAAGGAGGCTTCCAATGCAAGATCAATCCCCACTTTGGGAACTCGAAGGGATCACCAAAACTTTTCCGGGTGTTCGCGCGAATGACGGAATCTCGATCCGCCTGCATGCAGGTGAGATTCATGCGCTACTAGGCGAAAACGGCTGTGGTAAGTCGACGCTGATCAAGATTCTGTCCGGCGTGCATCAGCCAGACGCTGGTACGATCCGCAGGCGCGGCGATGTGGTCCAACTCACCAGTCCAATCCAAGCAAGGGGGGAAGGCGTTGCGACCGTATTTCAAGAGTTCTCTCTCGCCCCTACGTTGACAGTGGCAGAAAATATATTTCTTGGTCGTTATCCACGGCGGGGGCCGTTGGTCGACTGGCCACGCATGAAACGTGAAGCGGCTGAGGTCTTGGGTTCGCTCGATATCGCAATTGCTCCGGATCGCATTGTTGGAACATTGTCAGTGGCCGAGCAGCAATTGGTCGAAATCGCCAAAGCGATCTCTATCGATGCAACGCTGCTCATTCTGGATGAACCATCCACCGCGCTCGGCGAGCAAGAGATTGTCGCTCTCCATCAGCTTCTACGGCGCATGAAGGATCGCGGCGTGTCGATCCTTTACATCTCCCACAGGTTGGATGAGGTGGTTTCATTGGTCGACTCAGCCACGATTTTGAAGGATGGCAAGGTCGTCTCAACCGCCAATGGTACCAATCTGGACGTCGATGAGATCGTTTCCAAGATGGTGGGAGAGGATATCGACGAACACTATCCCAAACAGAAAAATGCGACCAACACCGTTCTATTTTCCGCGCGGAACCTGTCGACGGATAACGGCGTGAGAGACGTCAGTTTTGATGTGCATGCCGGAGAAGTCTACGGATTGGGCGGTGTCATCGGATCCGGACGGACTGAAATTGCCCGCGCAATCTTTGGGGTTGATCCGTTGACAAGCGGCAAGGTTAGTATCGACGGGAAGACACTGCGGATCCGCAACCCGCAGGATGCAATTCGCGCAGGGTTGGCGTTGGTACCGGAGAACCGCAAGTTCGACGGGCTTTTCTTCAACTTCAATGGCGGCCCCAACATGACCGCAGCGGCGCTGGACAAAATCCGCGGTCAGTTTCTGCTTAAAAAACGAACTGAGGCAGACGTCGCACAAGACTACATCGATCAGCTCGAGATCTCGCCTGCGGCGGCCAGGAAATTCGTCAGTCTGCTGTCGGGTGGCAATCAGCAAAAGATCGTCATCGCTCGGTGGCTCTTTGCCGACAGCCGGGTGCTAATCCTGGATGAGCCAACTCAGGGCATCGATATCGGTGCCAAGATCGCCGTCTACAATCTGATCAATGCGCTGACAGCGCGTGGTTACGCCGTGATCCTTATCAGCTCGGATCATAACGAGCTGATCGCGATGTCCGATCGTATCGGCATCATCCGCGAAGGCTCCCTCGTTGAGACCATGCCTGCAGCGCGCGTGACACACACCCATCTGGTTCAGTCATCCGCACAGGAACTGACCCATGATGCGGCCTAAGGAGGAATGACATGAGTGAGACAAGTTTTCTTGGACGTCTGGCACGTCAGGAGTTCGTTGGGCCGCTAATCGCACTTCTACTGATTGTGGTGATCGTAGCAGCGACCACTCCCGCATTTTTAGAGCCGCAAAACTTTCGTAATATCGCGTTGCAAGTGTCCATCCTGTCAATTGTGGCAATTGGGTCGACCATTGTAATCATCACGGGTGGTATTGATCTGTCACCTGGCTCGATGATTGCGCTGCTTACTATGTGCCTTGCGGTTTTCATCAAGACCTATGGGCTCTCGCTTTGGGTCGCAATTCCTCTTACCTTGCTGATCGGCTGTGGGCTGGGCGTCATCAACGGCATTCTCGTAGCCTATGTCGGTATTCCAGCCTTCATTGTAACCCTTGCCGGACTATCAGCGTTCAAGGGTCTTGCCCTAACCCTAAATGGTGGCACTCCTGCCTTTTCACTGTCACCGGAATTGCGTGAAGTGTTCTATGGCACTTTCCTAGGCTTGCCGCTGCCATTCTATTACGTAGTCGGCGCCTATGCGCTTTTCACAATCATCATGGAGCACACCCGGTTGGGAAGAGAGATCTATGCGGTTGGTGGGAATGAATCTGCGGCTCGACTCTCAGGGATCAATGTTGCCCGTGTGCGGTTGATCGCATTTGTGTTTGCGGCGCTCTGTGCGGCAGTTGGTGCAGTGCTTCTTTCATCACGTTTGAACTCAGGCTCACCGAATTATGGCACCTTGATTGAATTGCAGGCGATTGCGGCGGCCGTGGTTGGTGGCGCCAGCTTGGCCGGGGGCAGGGGGCGCGTGATCTCAACTTTGATCGGAGCGCTGATTATCATCGTGGTGCAGAACGGCCTTAACCTAAATGCGGTTACTACCTCGATGCAAAGCTTGACCATCGGTCTGATCATTCTGGTCGCCGTCGGTGTAGATGTCTGGCGGAGTCGAATAGGTGCATCAATCGCTGGGTTTCTGAATGCCAAGACAAAGGAAGTGTAAGCCATGGATTTCGGGGTAAAAGGAAAAGTCGTCATCGTGACAGGCGGGGCAACCGGAATTGGCAGGGCAATCGCCCAGACCTTCCACGACGAGGGTGCCATCGTCATCATCAACGGTCGGACGCAGTCGAAGCTGGACTCTGCCTGCGCTGAGATTGGTGAACGTGCGTACGGAGTTGTTGCCGATTTACGCAATGCCAAAGGGGCAGCGGATCTCTTTGAGTTCGCCAAAGCACATGGATCTGTGGAGTTCTTGGTGAACAACATTGGCGTGTTCGATGTGAACGACTTTTTCGAGGTCAGCGATGACCGTTGGGTGGAGTATTTTGATCACAACATCATGACGTCTGTCCGGATCAGCCGTTTGGTGCTGAGGGATATGCTAGATCGGAACTCGGGAAGCATCGTTTTCATTGCTTCCGAAGCCGCAATCCGGTCGATCGGTAATATGGTGCCCTATTCCACTACAAAATCTGCGATGCTTGGCCTCAGCCGTTCACTATCCGAATTAACACGCGGCACTGATGTGCGTGTGACGAGTTACATGCCTGGCACAACCGCAACGGAGTCGGTGATGGGCTACTTCGAAGGATTGGCTAAAGATCAGGGCACGACGGTCGAGGCTGCTTTAAAAGACTTCTACCGCGACGTGCAGCCCGGCAATCTGCCGCAAAAACTTATAGACCCAACGATGCACGGGCGGGGCGTTCTGCAACTGGCCACAAATGCGGCGATGAACGGGGTCTGCCATCGGGCCGACGGTGGTACGATCCGGTCGATTTTTGGGTAAGGGAAGAAGATGAGCAAGATTGGCATCCATAGCCTTGTTTTCGGAGACACTTGGACCGAGGAAACCGCGCAGCGGGCAACAGGTATTGCGGCCGAGATCGGCTATGATCTGTTTGAGGTGCTGATTTTTGATCCCGAGGCGCTGGATACCGGAATGACGGGCCGGGTCGTCAAAGACGCTGGGCTTGAGTTGCGACTTGGTATGGCCCTTGGCCCGGGCGCGGATATTTCCAGCACCAATCGAGAAATTGCCAAAGCCGGCGAAGCAACCGTTGCACGCTGCCTGGAAATAGCAAGCGACCTCCGCGTGCCGGCGGTCAGTGGGATCACTTACGCGGCCTTCAACAACTACACAGCGCCGCCAACCAATGCGCAAAGAGCCGCTGTTATGGCAGCATTGGCACGTCTGGACAAATTGGCGGGCAATCTGGGTGTCAAGCTCGGACTCGAGCCGGTAAATCGATATGAATCAAACATGATCAACAGCCTGGACCAGGCTGGTGATATGATCCGGTCAATCGATGCGGCCAACATGTTTATTCATATGGATACGTTCCACATGAACATTGAAGAGGCGGATTTGCCGTCTGTTATTTCGCGGAACGCTGATCTTTTGGGTTACGCCCATGTCGCGGAAAACCATCGTGGCCTTCTCGGGACCGGCAATTTTAATTGGAGTGTATATTTCCGCGCCTTGGCAGATGTGGGTTATTCCGGCGATTTTACCGTTGAAAGCTTCTCACCCGAAGTCCTCGGCCCCGACCTGGTTGGAGAGGTCAGCCTGTGGCGGAAGGGTTGGCTCGACGCGAAAGACGCCGCCACTTCGGCCCACGCTGTTGTCAAATCACATATGCAGACCGCGGAATTGTCTGTTTCTCCTTGGAATAAATGAGGATGCAATAAAATTTTCTTTCGTGCTACATGTTCGACAGCAAAGTCCGGCATGAGGAAAGAATGGAACCGAACAAGGACGATCATATGGATGGTGCGCACTCAACCGGGATTTTGAGCCGGATTCGCTATATGTCTGCATATCTCAACCCAGCCTTGCGCCGTATTGCAGAGCAGGTTCTGAAAAAACCGGAAAAAGTGAAGTCGATGTCGATCAAGGAGCTGGCCACAATCTGCGACGTGTCGGAATCTACAGTTACCCGTTTCGTGCGGGAAATTGATGTGTCGAGTTTCCAGCAGTTCAAAATCCTGATTGCAGAAGAGCTGTCGCAGTCTCAGGCGACCGAGACCTCTGGATCAGATCGGCACGTTTATGAAGATATTTCTGAAACGGACGATTCAAAAGCGATCATCGACAAGGTATCTGCGCGTTATGCTATGACTGTTCAGGACACTATGGCCGGGTCGCATTCTGGACAATTTGAGGCCGCGGTTGCGGCAATCGAGGAAGCAGATACGCTTTCGTTTTTTGCCATGGGCTCGTCCATGATATGCGTTGAAAACGCATTGATGCGGTTCATGCGCGTCGGCAAGAGCTGTCAGTTCTTTCGCGATCTTGGTGTTCGTCAGATTTCGACAGCATCGCTTGGACCCCGCAACCTGGCGATTGGTATTTCCAATTCCGGTCGCACAATATCGACTGTAGATGCACTCAAAGCCGCAAGAGAACAAGGCGCAAGAACGCTGTGTATTACGAGCTTCACTGATAGCCCCATTGTGAAATACTCAGATATCAAACTGTTCACGCCAACGGTTACAGGAGCGACAGGCGCGGCAGACTACCATGAGTCTATGGTTTCCAAAATTGCGCAACTTCAGATGATCGACATTTTGTATTCGATCTACGCAGTGAAAAACTTCGGAAGCGCCATGGAAGGGCTGGAGAAGACATCAAACGTCACTTCTGTCACTCGGTACTAGCGTAACGCATGATATCGATCTGGCACTTGACGAAGTGCAGGCTTAGCCGGCAGTTTCCGCACCGTGCCATTGAAAAAATATACTGCAATCTAAATGCGTATCGATGCCAAAACAAATCCGAGAAAGCTGTAGCTTTTTGCGCGGTTCCTACCCACCCTCCAAAGCATACTCCTAACTAATTCTTAGGCTCCAAGCCATCACGCGTTGCTGTAAAAATGGAAAATCTCTCCAATTGACAGCACCTACTAATATCATATATCATATACCTATAAGGGAGATGAATGATGCACGATTATGTTGTCGTTGGAGGAGGTTCGTCGGGCTGCGCTGTAGCTGGCCGGCTAGCGATGGAAAACGCAGGCTCAGTATTGATTCTCGAAGCAGGTGGACGAGATTGGAACCCCATGATCCATATTCCCGCCGGCTTCACAAAGCTGCTGGATACCAAGTATCTCCATCACTACGAAACCGCACCGCAGGAAAACCTCGATGGAAAATCCAGGATCATGCCGCAAGGCAACGTGCTGGGCGGTGGCGGATCGGTAAACGCGGCAATCTACATCCGGGGCCAGCGTTCAGACTATGATGGTTGGGCCGAAGACGGCGCGGACGGTTGGTCCTATTCGGAGGTTTTGCCTTACTTTAAGCGTGCCGAGGACAATGACCGTTTGTCCGATGATTACCATGGGGTGGGAGGGCCGTTGGGAGTGTCTGATCTGCGCCAAATAACCGACATAACGCGGGCGTTTGTAAGGTCTTGTCAGGAAGCTGGCATCCCGTTCACCTCCGATTTCAACGGTGCACGTCAACGAGGTGTCGGCTTCAATCAAACAACAACGCGTAACGTACGCCGTTGTAGCGCGGCTGTTGGCTATGTGCATCCGATGCGGAAAAAAGGCCTGATCGACGTCGAAACCGGGTGCCTTGTGACAAAGATTGTTCTCGAGGGCGACAAGGCCGTTGGCGTCGAATACGTTCAAGGGGGCCAGCTGAAAACGGCACGGGCCGCCAAAGAGGTGATCCTTTCTGCCGGTGCGGTACAAAGCCCCAAAATCTTGATGCTGTCGGGTATCGGGCCAGAAGGCGAACTGAAAAAACACGGGCTCCAAACGAAAGTCGCTTTGGAAGGTGTCGGACAGAATCTGCAGGACCACTTGGAATATCCAGCCGTGCGCTACTGCACTGGTAAATACGGGTATTACGGGCAGGACAGCTTCTTCAACTCGATTAAGAACGGCTTGCAGTACTTGTTCTTTAAGACGGGCCCTGTTGCGTCTAACGTTACCGAAGCGTGCTGTTTCGTGAATGTGGATGACATGGATGCAGAGCCCAACTTGCAGATGCATTTTGTACCGATTGTTTTCCTGGACATGGGTAGCGAGACGATTTCAAGGGCAGGGGCGACAATAAACCCCTGCGTGGTGAAGCCACGTAGCCGGGGGGAACTGCGTCTTAAGTCTGCGGATCCGAAGGATCACCCGATCATGGACCCGCGGTACTTATCTGATCCTGAGGATCTGCGGATCTCAGTCAAAGGACTAAACATGGCGCGGGACATCCTCGCGCAACCCTCTTTCGCTAATTTTCTGGAAGGCGAGGAAGCGTTTCCGGGAAAAAACATGACCGATGAGGCCGAGCTCGCGCAATACGTCAAAGAGCGTGGTAAAACTGTTTATCATCCCGTTGGAACCTGCCGAATGGGCAAGGACGACCTCGCCGTGGTCGATCCCGAACTGAGGGTGCGGGGGGTGCAAAATCTTCGTGTTGTCGACAACTCTGTCATGCCCAGTCTGATTTCAGGTAACACCAATGCAACTGCAATAATGATCGGTGAAAAAGCGGCAGACATGCTGCGAGGAGCAACGCCACTGCCACCAACAAACGCCTGAGACCTCCCTGAACTGGCCGGAGTTATGCTTCGGCCGTTTTTTTCTGAAAAGGGGTGGAAGCAGAAGGTAAAAGTATCATATATCAAATATGAGAAGAGCGAGGTGCCTCATGAGCAAATCCAATCTGCAACCTCTGAAGAAGGGCAATTTGTCCGAGCAGGTTTATTCCGCGGTCAGAGATGCCTTGATGGATGGAAAATATGAACCGGGCGAGCGATTGACAATTAGCGGTCTGGCGAGTGAGTTGGGTGTTTCGATTACGCCAGTGCGTGAAACAATTTTCCGGCTGGTCAGTGAACGGGCACTAGAAATGAAGGCCGCGACGGCAATCTATGTGCCAGAGATTTCTGCTGATCAGCTACGCGAGATTCAGACTATCCGAATGTTGCTCGAGGGAAAAGCAGCCGAGGTGGCCGCGTCGAAAGTGACGCCGAAACAGCTCGCTAAACTTGAAGAGACGCACAAAGCATTTCAGGAGACTGCTGCGAAGAACCCGATGAAAGCGGCATATCTGAACCGGGAATTCCACTTTGCATTGATGGAAATAGCCGAAATGCCAATGCTGTATACGACTGTCGAAAACATGTGGACCTTGATGGGACCGCTATTGCGTGTGTTCCATGTAGAAGCACCCTCGCGCGATCTGACGAGTGGTCGTCACGGGCATTTCGATGTGCTTGAGGCATTGAAAGAGCGCGACGGCGCGATGGCTCAGAAAGCTATTCAGGACGACATTGCTTTGGGTTTGAACATGGTTGCCTGGATCGAAGCTCGGGCGCTTGAAGCGCCCGAGCCTGGGGCTAGAGTTCTATCCAAGTTGTCTTAAGCTCGGTATATTTGTCCAGCGCATGCAGTGATTTGTCCCGGCCATTGCCCGACTGCTTGTAGCCACCAAAGGGTACTGTGATGTCGCTGTGATCGTGATTGTTGACCCACACTGTGCCGGCCCGAAGGGATCGCGCAATACCATGCACGCGGGAAATATCGCTGCCCCACAACGTCGCGCCCAGTCCAAAAGGCGTGTCATTGGCCACGGCGACGGCTTCTTCATCCGATTTTACCGTGATTGTTGACAGGACCGGGCCAAAGATCTCTTCACGCGCAATTGTCATGTCGTTGGTCACGTTGTCGAAGATGGTCGGATTCAGGTAATAGCCGCCGAGGTTGGTGTTGGGTCGGTCTCCACCCAGGACCAACTCGGCCCCTTCAGCCTTGCCCTTTTCAACATAGCCTTCAACCCGAGCAAGGTGTTCCTGTTCAACCAGAGCGCCCAATCTTGTGTCGGGGTCCAGCGGATCGCCGGGTTCGATGGCGCGGGCGGTGTCGACGACGATCTGCATGAAGTCGTCGTGGATTTTGTCTGACACGATCAGGCGCGAGGGGGCAACACAGACCTCGCCTTGGTTAAAGCAGATCGCTGTTGCGGCGCGCTGTGCGGCCTTTTCGAGATCTGCATCGTCCAGAACAATATTGGGACCTTTGCCGCCGCATTCCAACCAGACGGATTTCATGTTGGATTGACCAGCATATTCCAGGAACATCTTACCGACGACACCGGACCCGGTGAACGCAAGACAGTCGACATCCATATGCAGGCCAAGCGCGCGTCCTGCGGTCGGACCTAATCCGGGAACGACATTGAAAACACCGTCGGGAATGTCCGCCTCGGACGCCAGCTCCGCCATCCGGATTGCGGTCAAAGGAGACTGTTCGGCCGGCTTTAGGACGACAGAGTTACCGGTGGCGAGGGCAGGTGCAAATTTCCACGACGCCATAAGCATTGGAAAGTTCCACGGCACCACGGCGCCGACAACACCGATTGGTTCGCGGGTGATCATCGCCAGGGCGTTGTCGCCCGTTGGGGCAATCTCATCATAGATCTTGTCAGGGCATTCCGCATACCACTGAAGCGTTTCGAGCACGACATTCACGTCGATCTCCCGGCTTTCCGAAATCGGCTTGCCCATATCCAGAGATTCAAGGACCGCTAGCTCGTCCATGTTTGCTTCGAACAGTTCAGCGAATCGCAGGAGCTTTTTCTTTCTGTCCTTTGGCGCCATCCGCGACCAGGCACCGGATTCAAAGGCCGACCGGGCGGCTTTGACGGCGCGGTCGACATCTTCGGAATCGGTAGAGGCGACCTGATTGATGACCTGTCCGTCACGGGGCGAGATGTTGTCAAAAACCTTACCTGACAATGCGTTGACGAATTCTCCGTCGATGAAAGCCTGGCCCTTCGGCTGCAGCTTGTTCGTGATCTCTGAGATAGAGGTTTTGTCCAGGGGCATGTTCAATCCTTTCCTCCCTTGACCTAGGTATCATATATCATATAACGTATTTCCTAACACTTCAATCCAATTCTGCGTTTTGGGCATGAACCGGGGGCAACATCACATGTTAAACAACGATCTCACTTTAACGTCTGCTGAACTGGATAGACTGCGTGACCGCGCTCAGTTCATCAGACTCGAGACAATCCGACTGATCGAAATCGCAAAAGTTGGACACTATAGCTCCGTGTTCTCTGCGGCCGAGATCTTTGCAGCTCTCTACTATGATGTAATGAGCCTGCATGAAACGAATCCAGACTGGCCCGAGCGTGATCGGTTCTTGATGGGCAAAGGACACGCCGCGGTTGGTCTTTTCCCGATACTGGCGGATCTGGGCTATCTCGATACCGAAACGCTGGACGGGTATACTAGGCTGGGTAATCCGCTGGGTGATCATCCCGACATGCGGAAGGTTCCCGGGGTCGACTTCTCTTCCGGTTCTATTGGGCACGCACTCTCCAATGGCCTGGGTATGGCGCTTGGCGCACGTTCCAAGGGTCTGGATTTCACCACATTCGTCATGCTGGGCGACGGTGAAATGCAAGAAGGGCAGGTTTGGGAAGCAGCCATTTGTGCTGCACATCACCAGCTTAGCAATGTCGTCGCGGTTATCGACCGCAACGGATACCAGCTGGATGGTAAAGTGGACGACACTATGGCCATCGAGCCGCTAGACGAGAAATGGCGTGCCTTCGGCTGGGACGTACATGAGGTAGACGGCCATGACCTGACGGCACTGACGCCGCTGTTACGCCGCTTGAAAACCGATAAATCCCGAACGAAACCCGCCTGCGTTATCGCCAAAACGCTCAAAGGTAAGGGAGTTTCCTACATGGAAACTGAACCGGGCTGGCACTTGGGCTATCTCGACCCCAGCGACGCCGAAGAAGCGCGTCAAGAAATTCTTAACAAGGTGATCTGATCATGAACAAGCCGCTTTCCCCAAATTCGTGGCAGTACCGCGAACTGAACACCAAGAACCCCGGTCTCGATCATTTTTCGAATGGTCTATTCTCATTGGTCGATGCTGGCCATGATGTAATTACCGGGTCTGCCGATCTACAATACTCCAACGGTTTGAACCGGTTCTCAGCCAAATACCCGGACCGCTATATCCAATTCGGGATTTCGGAACAGAATATGGTATCTGCCGCTGCCGGTCTGGCAACAACTGGGATGGTGCCATTTGTGGCGACTTTCGCCTCGTTTGTCGGTCTTCTGACTTGCGAGCAGATTCGGATGGACATCGCTTATTGCGCGCTTCCGGTTCGGTTGGTCGGGCATCACACGGGCATCTCGATGGGTTTTTACGGCACCTCTCACCACGCAACGGAAGACATTGGAACCATGCGGTCCATTGCAGACCTGACAGTGGTATCTCCGGCAGACGGTCCCCAGTTCGAAGCGGCAATCCGCGCGTCGGGAGACCATGATCGCCCGATTTATTTCCGCACCGGCCGCGGGCGCGAACCCGATCTTTATGATCCCAAGCAAGACTTCGTTTTCGGCAAGGCCATCGAGCATGCAAAAGGCGAGGAAGTGACCATCATCGGCTGTGGCCTGCCTGTACACCCTTCTGTGCAGGTTGCGAAAAAGTTGAATGGAGAAGGGCGTTCCGTCGGCGTGCTGGATATGCCGACGGTCAAGCCGCTCGACAAGGAAGCGATCCTTGAGGCAGCGGAGCGTTCCAAGGTGATCCTGACCGTCGAAGAACACAACGTTCTGGGTGGATTGGGTGCCGCCGTCGCCGAAGTACTGGCCGAAGCTGGTAGCCCAGCCCGGCTTGTACGCCACGGCATTAACGACGAATACGCGCTGATTGCACCACCGACGCATCTCTACGCGCATTACAAGCTCGATGAAAAAGGTATCGAAGAGGTGGTGCGCGGTATCGTTGGCTAAAGCTTTCTTATCAATGCTTGACAAAAAATGCATCATATATGATGTTTGATATACAGGAAGCCACACCTAGGAGGAGGAATCATGAAACACTATCAGAAATTACTTGCGACAGTGGCATTCGGCACAACGCTTGCGGTGCCAACGCTGGCATCAGCGGAAGATAAACATGAGATCTATACTTTGTTGCCGCAAACGTCGTTGGTAGGTTTAATCGATCCGAACATGGACAGCCGGGCGGATATTGCAAAAGCACTGCCTGAATCGCCTGGTCAGTATGGTGACAAGCTGAGCATCGGCTGGACCGAAATCACCTTGGGCAACCCCTGGTTCGTGGGCCTGATCGACGACGCCAAGAAGGCCGCCGAAAAATACGGTTATGAACTTGACGTTCAAGTGGCTGATGGCGATCCAGCAAAAACCTCATCTCATGTCGACACCTTTATCGCGCGAGGCGTGGATGTCATCGTGATTGATCCGACGGATCTGGCTTCGGCTGCCGCCGATGCAGAACGCGCGGTCGAAGCGGGCATTCCGGTGATTGCTATCGGCACCGTTCCGGATGAATCCCCGATTGTCACCACGGTGACCTGGAACCCCTATATCAACGGGTTCTTGGCTGGTCGTTACATGGCAACTCAGTACAGCGCCGACGAGCATGTAAACGCCGCCACTCTGATTGGGCGCGTTGGCAACTCTACTTCGGAAAGTCGTGTTAACGGCATGGTGTCGGGCTTTGTCTACGAGCGCGGCCTGCAGATGGGCAAGGACTGGTCCGAAGAGGATGGGATGCTCGCCGGTTTCAACGCCTTTCAGGCTGTCAATACCGGCGGATCCTTTTCGTCGGATGAGCTTAAGTTTTCAGTTTTGGCGCAAGGCGTTGCGCACTGGACTGAAGAGGGCGGCTTGAACGCGGCCGAAGACATCCTCACCGCCCATGGCGAAAACCTTGATTTGTTCATGGCAGGTAACGACTTCATGGGCATCGGTGCGCTCAACGCGTTGGATAATCAGGGCTTGGCTGGCAAGATTGACGTGGCAGCCTCGGCCGACGGGTTCCGGATTGCACTGGACCTGGTTAAATCGGGTGATCTGATGGCGACTGGCCTGTTCTCGGGCACGCATGTCGGTGAAGCGACCATTGAACTGATCCATCAGATTTTTGACGATGGGTTCGACGCCAGCAACATGCCTATGGGTTCGTTCCTGCCACCAGAGACGGTGACTCCGGACAATGTCGACAAGTTCATCGACCCCAACAAAGACAACCCGTTCTACGTGTACGAAATCCCACCATTCAAAACGATCGACGATCTGCGGAACTGAATGTCGGACTTACCGAAAAGCCGGGTGCTCCCGGCTTTTCACCACCAATGTGTTTTCTTTTGGGGAGGAAATCTGTGAAACACTGGAAAAATTCAATCGCGGCACTTGCAACGACGACAATGCTGTCAGTCTCAGCACCGGCATCGGCGCAGGACAAACATGAAATTTATACGCTGCTGCCGCACTCGTCGTTGTCGGGCGTGATTGACCCACACATGAGCGACCGCTCTGGTATCGACAAGGCGTTGCCAGAGGCGCCCGGTCAGTATGGAGATAAACTCCAAATCGGGTGGACCGAGATCACGTTGGGCAATCCTTGGTTTGTCGGCGTTATTGATGTCGCGAAAGAAAAAGCAGAAGAATACGGTTACGAACTCGACGTCCAAGTTGCCGATGGCGACCCCGCCAAGACTTCGGCGCATTTCGATACGTTTATCGCCAGAGGTGTTGACGTCATCGTGGTCGACCCGACGGATTTGGCTTCGGCAGCAATTGATGCCGAACGTGCGGTCGAGGCGGGAATTCCCGTGATCGCCCTGGGCACCGTTCCGGATGAATCGCCGATCGTGACAACAGTGTTGTTCAACCCGTATGGCAATGGATTTACCGCTGGCCAATACGTGGCGCAGCAATATGATAAAGACCAGCAGATCAACGCCGCAACACTGATTGGTCGCGTTGGCAACTCAACCGCCGAAAGCCGTGTGAACGGTCTCATTTCTGGTTTTATCTATGAACGCAGCCAGCAACTAGGCCTGAACTGGTCCAAAGAAGACGCCATGCTGGAAGGCTTCAATCGCTTTCAGGAGCTGAACAAGAAAGGCTCATTCCACGCGGATGCTGTCAACTTTTCAGTTTTGGCCCAAGGTGTGGCGCACTGGACTGAAGAGGGCGGGTTGGACGCGACGGAGGACTTTCTGTCGGCGCATGGCGACACACTTGATGTGATCCTGGCTGGGAACGATTTTATGGGAATTGGCGCTATAGGTGCGCTCGAGAACCAGAATCGTAGCGGTGACATTAAGGTTGCGGCCGCTGCCGATGGCTTCCGTGTCGCGCTCGATCTTGTTCAGTCCGGCGACATGATGGTGACGGCGTTGAACTCTGGAACCCATACAGGAGAAGGTGTGTTGAAGCTGATCCACGAAATCTTCGACGGCGGTAGGGATGCAAATAACTTGCCGATGGGATCGTACTATACGCCGCCGCAGATCGCGACCAAGGACAACGTTGCTGGCTTCATCGACGAAGATGATAGCAACCCGTTTTTCAAATACGAGGTACCTGAATTTCGCACCATCGAAGAAATACGTCACTAAACCACAGTTAATTCAGCAAGGCTAGATTGGCTAGCATTGCCTACGAACCCAGAGAGGAGGGGACATGGAACGACTTAGCATGAGCGGGATATCCAAACGCTTCGGTGGTATCCACGCACTTTCTGATGTGTCTTTCTCTGCTCAGGGTGGTGAAGTCCATGCCCTGATGGGTGAAAACGGAGCCGGAAAATCCACGCTGATGAAAGTGCTTTCCGGAGCCTATGACCATGAAGGCGGAGAAATCCGGATCGATGGTAACCGTGCCAGTATTCATTCTCCCCACGAGGGCATGAAACTTGGGGTGTCGATCATTTACCAGGAGTTTTCTCTCGCCAGCCATATGACAGTCGCCGAAAACATCCTGATGCACGAGCTTGGCGAGAAATTTTCCATAAATTACCGCGAGTTGAACCGGCGTGCGGCCAGACTTTTGGATGAGATGGGCTTTTCTGACATCGACCCGCGCAGCACGGTTTCGGATCTTACGGTGGCTTATCAGCAGGTGGTCGAAATCTGCAAGGCGCTATCGCATGAATGCAAGATTTTGGTGCTGGACGAACCGACCGCCGTTCTGACCAACCACGAAACGGAAAAACTGTTCCGGCTAGTCCGAAAGCTGCGCGATCAGGGAGTCTGTGTGATCTATATTTCGCACCGGCTGGATGAAATTTTCGATCTGTGTAACCGAGTGACGATCCTAAAGGACGGCAGCACTGTCGGCACATGGGACACAAACACACTGGACCATGACAGTCTGACTAATCTGATGATCGGGCGCGAGCTGACGGATTTCTTTCCCGAACGAAACGCAAAGATCGGCGCAGTGGCACTTGAGGTGCAGAGTCTCCGCTCCGGCAGCATGGTTTCGGATGTCAGCTTTTCCGTCCGTCGAGGTGAGGTGCTTGGCATCGGAGGTCTTGTCGGGGCAGGCCGCACCGAAGCCCTTCGTGCGATCTTCGGCGCAGACAAACGCGATGGTGGGACCGTCACCCTGCACGGCCAAGAGGTGCACAACCGAACGGCTGGGGAGGGTGTCCGGAACCGCATCGGTTTGCTTCCGGAAGACCGCAAGCATCAGGGCGTACTGCTCGATCTCCCGATCCGAGACAACGCTCTGATGACCCCGGTCAACCCTTTTATCTCTGTCACCGGTTGGATCAACCAGGCGAGCGAGCGCGACAAGGTTCAGGAGCTTTGGAAGGAATTGAGACTTAAGGCAGCCAGCCAGGATGCGAACGTCTCAACGCTTTCTGGTGGAAACCAACAGAAGGTTGCCCTGATGAAGTGGCTGGTCGCACATTGCGATGTGCTGCTGCTTGACGAACCGACTCGCGGCGTCGATGTCGGCGCCAAGGTCGAGATTTACCGCGTGATCAACCAGTTGGCAGAGCAAGGGGCGGCCATCGTCATGGTGTCCTCGGAAATGATCGAACTGATCGGCATGTGTGACCGGGTGATGGTCATGCGCGGTGGCCGAATGGCGGGCACGCTTGAAGGCGACGCCATCCGGGAAGAAAACATAATCGAACTGGCAATGGGGCAAGACAATGTCCACTGATACAACCACTACAACACGTGGCGCAAAGGCGCCTTCGGAATCTGGTCAACTGTCCATCGTCGGATTGCTGATCAAGTACAACATCTTCATTATGCTGGCGGCACTGATCGTCGCATCGTCCCTGCTATCCGAGCATTTCCTGACGGTGCAGAACGGATTCAATCTGTTGCGGCAATTGGTGCCACTGTTTCTGGCCTCGATAGGCATGCTGCTGGTCATACTGACCGGCGGGATCGACTTGTCCGTTGGCTCTCTGGCAGCCATCGGCGGCATGGCTGTTGCCATGTTGATGCCGGCAATGCCTTTTGAAGGTGCGATTGCATTGATCTGCTGTGTGTTGCTCGCGATTTCGGCTGGCGCACTTCTCGGAGCCATGAACGGTATCATGGTTGCCAAGTTCAATATGGCGCCATTCGTGGTCACTCTGGCGATGATGACAATGGCACGGGGTCTAGCCTACATGCTGACCAATGGTCAGCCGGTGCGTTTTGATCGCGAACTGTCAACAGCCCAGATCCTCAAAACCTTTGGCTCGAAAGGGCTTCCCTGGCTAGGCATCCCCTGGCCGATTGTGATGATCGCGGTGATCATCGTTGTATTCATTCTGATCCTGCGGCGCACCAGCTATGGACGTATGACAGTGGCCACCGGGAGCAATGAAACAGCTGTGCGTCTCGCGGGCCTGCCCGTCGCCCGGTACAAGTTCCTTGCCTACACGATATGTGGTGGCCTTAGTGCACTTGCCGGGATTGTCGTGACTTCGCGCACTTCTGTGGGAACACCAGTCACCGGAATGGCGCTGGAGCTTGATGCGATCGCCGCCTGTGTGATTGGCGGCGCGCTGCTGTCAGGGGGCAAGGGAAGTGTCACGAACACTGTGATCGGCGTTCTGATCCTCGGACTCATCGGTAACATCATGAATTTGATGTCGGTGCCTGCCTACCCACAGCAGATCATCAAGGGCGCGATCATCATCCTCGCCGTGCTGTTGCAAGGCCTCGGAAACCGGGATGCAAAAATCTAAATCTACCAGCCAACAGGAGGAAGGCTATGAAACCCTGGATCAAAACCGGGCTGATGGTGGCAGCGCTTGCGACCGCAGCAATGAGCGCACAAGCACGCAATGTGCTGATCGAGAATGGGCCGGACGGGCATCCGATTGTGACCCCGATGCCCGCAACAAGTGTTGATGAAATTCCTGACATCGGCGGGTTACCAAACAAACGGTTCCTGTATGGCACTATCGGTGGGATCGAAAGCGCGGTGAATGTTCGCTTTGGTCGCGTTGAACCCTATGGCTACATCGCGGAACACGAAGGCAACAGCAACTATGTGCTCTATGTCGTGCGCGGCTCGGGTTCCCTGGTCAATACTGATGGTGAGGGAAACGAAGTATCCCGGTATGAATTCAGCGCGGGCGATGTCATTACGTTCCGGCCCTACACGATGCACTACTGGGAAAATGGCGGCGAGGTCTGGGAGTTTATAGGCGTCGAACAGAGGGACGCTCAGTAACAAATCTACCCCATCGCTCTTTATGGCGGTGGGGTTTTCTTTTGGAGTTCAGCAATCGGAGTAAGCAATTGAAAGCTTTCGTTCACGACAAAACGGGAACGCCGGATACACTCCATCTGGCCGAAATCGACGCTCCGGAATGTGGCCCTCGCGATGTCGTTGTCGAAAACCGCGCCATAGGGTTGAATCCAGTGGATTGGAAATTCGTGGAATGGGGGCATCCTGATTGGACTTGGCCGCATGTTCCCGGCGTCGATGGCGCTGGCGTGATCGTAGAGGTTGGCGCCGAGGTGAGACATTTGTCAGCCGGAATGCCGGTTGCCTATCACACCGATCTGGTGCGCCAGGGCAGTTTCGCCGAGCGCTCCGCAATACCCGCTCGGGCGGCTATTCCCTTGCCCGACGGTGTCCCTTTCGAAGTTGCCGCGACACTGCCATGTCCCGCGCTAACCGCGTTTCAAGCTCTTGAAAAGTTGCCGCAAAAACCCGGGGCGCGGATCTTGTTGACCGGCGCAAGCGGAGCGGTTGGGGGCGCATTCCTGCAATTGGCGGCAGATCGCGGATGGATTGTTCATGCCGCCGCGTCCTCTGCACAGCATGACCGGGTCAGGCGCCTAGGGGCAGCTGTTTGCCACGACTACCGAGACCCGGACTGGCGCAATCATTTGCGGATCGGGGATGAAAGTCGCCCGTTCTGGGCCGTTGTGGACCTGGTCAGCGGCAGCCATGCGGCGGAGCTGGCCGACACTATTGCAGCCAACGGGCATCTTGTCTGTATTCAGGACCGTCAGGAAACCGCCCCGCTTCCAGCCTTTACGACAACAATTTCGCTGCACGAAGTTGGTCTCAACGGTCTGCACAATTGCGGCACCGACGCTCAGTGGGCTGATCTTGTCGCCGCCGGGCGCTCTATCGCTGAGCGCTGCTTGACGGGTGTCTTTGATCCACAGATTATTGAAATTGCTGAATTCACCGCACTGCCAGATGCTTTGGCCAGGCTTAAGTGTGGTCCAAACCCGGGAAATAGGGTCGTGCGCCTCTGAGGCGGCGGCAGAATGTCGTGAACAGAAAATCGACCGATGATGCGGCTCAGCCGCAGGGAATGATCTACACGATGGAAACCCGTGTGCGATGGGCCGATATCGACCGGCTTGGGCACGCCAACAATATCGCCTATTGGCGGTGGTGCGAGGACGCGCGCAACCGACAAGCTGTCGAGATCGGCCTTGGCCAACCAGCACCGGATCGCCCATCTCAGATCATGGTAGCGTCGCAGGCGGAGTACCTGTCACCAGTTTCGCTTGATGATCTCCTCACGGTGAAACGGCAGGTGGTACGGATCGGTCGAACCAGCCAAGACGCCGAGTATACGATCTTGCGCGGGGTAGAGGTGGTATTTCGGGCCTCTTGTACGATCGTGTTGTTCGACGTTCAAAGCGGCGCTCCCGTCCCCTATCCAGACGATGTCCGAGAGCGCCTTTTTTGCAAGGATGCTTAGTCTGCACCTAGGGGTCCCAAAAGGAAATCAGCCAATAACTGGGTCTGACCAGTAATCATGTGTTTGCCCTTATGGATCGTGCATCCCCTTGCGCGCACTGCCTCCAGCAACGCGGTGACATCCGGCTGCATGATAACCTCGCCAACCAGCGCGTCGGATTGAATACTGTCCGGGTCAATCGGTAGCGGGTCGTCCGCCTTCAGACCAACCGAAGTGGCATTGATAACCACGTCATGGTCACCACCGACTGCCTCGCCGGCTGACACGATGTCGGTTCCAAATTCGGTGTTCAGCTTTGCGGCAAGATCCTCGGCCTTCGATCGAGTTCTGTTGGCGATTGTCAGGCGTTCAACCTTCTCTTCGACCAACGAATGTGCGATGCCGGTTGCCGCACCCCCTGCACCCAACAGCAAAACGCGCCGCCCCCGCATCTCATGCCCTTCGTTGCGCAGACCCTGCAGGTAGCCGGGACCGTCATACATCCGGCCAATGAACCTTCCGTCTTCGGTGCGCCGAGCAACGTTGGACACCTGCAGGAAACGGGCAGCGCCCTCCAATTCGTCACACAGACCCGCAACATCGGTTTTGTGCGGGATCGTTACGATCACGCCGGCCAGGCTTTCACACAGTCGCAGAGCATCCCAGACTTTCGGTAGGTTTTCTGGGCTGACCTGCCACGGTACGAGAACGGCATTCCGTCCCTGTTGCTCGATCAGTGGGTTAAAAAAAGACGGGGTTCTGAGGTGCGTCGATGGATAGGCAAGATGCACGATAACCCGGGTCCGACCGTCTATGTTCATTTTCGTCTCCGTTCTGTGGCTTGATTAAAGGCATATCATATATCATATGGCAAGTGCAATTACCGGGATCATGGTCCAGCGTCTGTGTTTTTTCCGCGCCTTCTTGGTGCGCCTCATTACGCTTTAGGTTCATCCCCAGTGGAGAACTGGAGTGGTGCCAGTATCAAATATCATATATTTCCTTGATGAGGTATCATATATGATGTATTGGAGGGCATTCTTCAACTACGTAACTGCAAGGAGGAGTGCAAAGTATGCTGAATCGGAGAGAGTTTGGAAGAAACGCCACGTTCGCAGGTCTTATGCTGTATACGGCTAGCACGGCCGCATTCGCACAAGAGGAAAGCATCAAGATTGGTTTGTTGTTACCTCTTTCTGGTGGATCAGCGGCCGTCGGCAACCAAACGAAAACCGGCGCTGAGGTCGCCGCAGCTCAGATTAACGAAGCTGGCGGTGTTAACGGTTCTAAACTGGAGTTGGTTTTTGCTGACAGTCAGTCAAAGCCGGATATTGGGGTTTCGGAAACTGAACGCTTAATCCAGCGTGAAGAAGTCGCAATGGTTGTTGGCGCTTATAATTCGGCAGTAACTTTCCCATCCTCCGAGGTTGCTGAGCGATACGGTGTACCGTGGCTTGTTTCGGGTTCAGTAAAGAACGAAATTACCGAACGTGGTTTTAGGTACATCTTCCGACCGAACAACAAAGCCTTTTATGACGCTCGTGAACAAATTGATGCGATCGACCTGCTAGCAGAGCAAACCGGCGAGAGACCCGAAAGCATTGGCCTGTTCTATCGTGGCGACGATTGGGGTCGTAGCCACGCACAAGCAGTCAAACAAATCGCCGAAGAGCGCGGATACACGATCTCGCTGGACGAATCCTACGTTCCCGGGCAAGTCGATTTCTCGGCGCAGTTGCTCAAGATTCGATCCAAAAAACCTGGAGCACTAATATTTGTAGCGGGTACTGCCGACCACATCCTATTTAATAAGCAGATGCTGGGCAACCGCATCGATCTCCCATTCGGCTTGCATTCGGTGGGTGGTGGAGCAGAAGACCCAAGTTTCTACGAGGCCGTGCCTGAGGCTGGCTATGAGTATATGTTCACCCAGGAAGACTGGCAAATCGACCGCATGCAGTCCGGAAACTTGCCCGCGGAGGTTATCGCCGGAGACGAGGCGTTTGAGAAGGTTCTTGGCTATGGTTTCAATTCCTACGGTGCACAGGGCTTTTCGAACATTTATATTGCCGCTGACGCCATCGCGCGTGCTGGGTCAGCCGAACGCGACGCAATCCGCGATGCTCTTGCTGCAACGGACATTACTGAAGGACCTGCGCTGATCACAGGGTATCAGCGGGTCAGCTTCGACGAAAATGGTCAGAACTTGGACGCGCACGGTGTGATTTCCCAGAATATCGCGGGAGAGCGTCTCACCGTTTGGCCTCAGGAAAACCGTCTGGAAAGCACAACACCTGCTTGGCCGATTCCGAGCTGGCGGGATCGCTAATACTCCGCAATTACCTGCCACGGTTTGAGCCGTGGCAGGTCTTTTCAAAAAAAGGAGAAGCGGATGGATCCGACTCTTGCACTTCACGTAGTGAAGAACGGGCTTTTGATAGGCGGCATATACGGTGGCGTTGCTTTGGGCCTCAGCCTGATTTTTGGAGTGATGCGTATCATTAATTTCGCCCACGGGTCCATGCTGATGGTCGCCATGTACTTGGCTTGGGGTTTGTGGGCTGGATTGGGGCTGCACCCTTACATTGGAGCGATCATTACCGTCCCCGCCTTGTTCGGTTTGGGGTATTTGGTACAGGCCTGTATCATTTCTCATCTTTTTCGGCGCGAAAAGGCCTTTGTTGTTGAACCGCTGAGCGCACTTCTTCTAACCGCCGGCGTGTTTCTGGTGATGGACAACCTAGTGCTGATGATCTTCGGTCCAGATGTTCGGGCGGTTTCGATCGACTTGGCATACGCGAATTTCTTTCTTGGCGATATACCGATAAACATCCCGCGGTTTATCGCATTTGTTTCTGCAATTGGCGTTGCAGGTGTGTTGTCCTGGTGGCTGAAAACATCTGACATGGGCCGTGCTATTCGCGCGACGGCTCAAAACCGGGATGCGGCAACCATGGTGGGTATCAACGTCCCGCTTGTTTACAACATCACTTTCGGACTGGGTACTGCAATTCTTGGCCTTTTTGGCGCGTTACTGGTGCCGTTTTTCTCGGTAACGCCGACACTTGGGCTTGCATTCGGAATCAAGAGTTTTGTCGTCGTCGTTCTGGGTGGCATCGGCTCGATCTGGGGATGCGTGGTGGGTGGCATCGTACTCGGCTTATTTGAAGCTTTCGCTTCTCAATTTGTAACCGCAACATCCGCGCAGATCTTTTCGTTCGGCCTGTTCGTGGTGATCCTTCTTGTCCGGCCAAGCGGACTCTTGGGAAAAGCTTGAGGAAAGACACAATGTTTGGTTCTGCAACAACGCTCGAACGCGCTCTAATCCTTATTGTCGCGGCATTTCTCGTTTTCTTGCCGTCGATAGTGCGCGACCCATATCACATTCATACGGCGACAATGATCGTATACTTTTCGTTCATGGCAGCCTCTTGGAACTTTGTTTGCGGCTATGTCGGCCAGCTTTCTTTGGGGCACTCAGTGTTTAGCGGCGTGGCAGGCTATGTCACGGTTCTGATGTTTACACAGATGGGGCTGTCGCCGTGGATCGGAATGTTGTTTGGCGGTTTTTTTGCGGCGGTTTTGTCGCTTGCAATTGGTTTTCCGACGTTTCGCCTCAAAGGGCCATATTTTACACTTACCACCATTGCGTTTGCCGAGATCATGCGCATTTGGTTCGAAAATACCGATAATTTCATAGGTATTCCGCTGAAAGGATCCGAAGGACTTGTGGTACCGCTTGTCGGTGACAGTTTCTGGGCATTTCAGTTCAACGAAAAGCTTCCCTACTACTACATTGCATTGGCCTTGCTGGCGATCATCGTCATTGCAACGGCGATCATGGAACGCTCAAAACTTGGTTATTACCTAAAGGCTATCCGCGGCGATAGGGATGGGGCCGAAGCTTTGGGTATCAATCCTACCAAATACAGCCTGATTGCCCTGTCGATCAGTGCCTTTTTTACCGGAATAGGCGGGGCTTTTTTTGCCCAATTCTTCCGATACATCAATCCTGAGCGGAACATGGGAATCGACCTGTCTATCGACATGGCAATCATGTCAATCATCGGCGGACAGGGAACGGTACTTGGTCCAATCCTGGGCTCATTCATCCTGCACCCCATCGCCGAGGTTGCCCGAACGTCATTAGGCGGATCCTTCTTGGGTCTTCACCTGGTCATCTATGGAGCTGTTCTTGCCTTGACGGTTCTCTATTTCCCTCAGGGAATAATTGTGCCTTTGCGAAAGCTCCTGGCGCGCATCAGTGGAGGAGATGTGAAATGACTCAACCGCTTCTGAAAGTCGACCGCATCTCTAAGCGTTTTGGCGGGAATCAGGCTGTCAAGGAAACCTCCTTTCATGTAAACAAGGGCGAAATTCTCGGCTTGATTGGACCCAACGGAGCGGGAAAGACAACTGCCTTCAACATGATCGCTGGGTATCTTGAAAGTGATACGGGAGACGTCGTGTTCGAAGGTGTCTCCATCAAGGGCAGGAAACCATGGGACATCTGTAAGGCGGGTATCGGTCGAACCTTCCAATTGTCCAAGCCATTTGGTGACTTGAGCGTACGTGAAAACATCATGGTTGGCGGCTTTGCCCGAAGTGCAGACCGCAAGAGAATTGCCTCCCGCGCCGACGAAGTTGTTGACTTTTTGGATATGAAGGATGTTGCCGAAATGGACGCGCTGGATCTGACAGCGTTTGACCGGCGCAAACTGGAACTTGGCCGCGCACTGGCTACGGAACCAAAGCTATTGCTCATGGATGAGGTTGTTGCCGGAGCCACGCCATCCGAAGCGACCGAAATGGTGGAATTGGTGAAAAAGATTCGCGACACTGGTGTGTCGATCCTGATCGTTGAACACGTAATGCATGTCATCATGAACCTTAGCGATCGCGTTATTGTACTGGATTTTGGAAACCTGATTGCGGATGGAAATCCGCACGAGGTGGTGAACGACCCCGATGTCATGAAAGCCTATTTCGGAGAGAAGTATGTCCAACAAAGCGCTTGAAGTAACTAACCTCTCAGCAGGCTATGGCGAAAACGATGTTCTTCAGGGAATCGATCTGACGATACCACCGAAGTCAATAACAGCGTTGATCGGCGCAAACGGAGCGGGAAAAACAACGTTTTTGAAGACCGTTACCGGATTGCTTCCTGGTCGGACGGGTTCGATCAAACTCTTCGGCGAAGAGCTGACCAGCAAAAAGCCATATAAGATTGCAGAAGCGGGTTTTGCTCTCTCACCAGAAGGAAAGCAACTTTTCCCTGAAATGACTGTCGAGGAAAACTTGATAGTTGGCGCCCACAATGTCAGGGCAAGGTCCGCGCGCAATCAAACGCTAGAAGAGGTCTATTCGCTTTTTTCAATCCTAAAAGAAAAGCGCAACGATCCTGCTGCCAGCCTGTCCGGTGGGCAACAGCAGATGGTCGCGGTCGGACGGGCCCTGATGGCCAAACCAAAAGTGCTTGCTCTGGATGAGCCATCCCTTGGCCTCGCTCCGATAATGGTCGACCGGTTATTTGAATCGATAGCCCGTATCCGAGAGCTTGATCTGGCCATTCTTATTATCGAGCAAAACGTCTTTCAGGTATTGGAGATGGCTGACTATGGCTACGTTTTAGAAAACGGGGAAGTCACGATTTCTGGTACCGGATCTGAGCTGCTGGCAAATGATCACTTGAAACGTGCCTATCTTGGACTCTGAACATCTAAGCCGGAGAAGCGAACTTTGAAAAATGCACAGGATCGGCTGTTTCTTTTTGATTTGGATGGCACGTTACTCGATACGAAAGCTTCCATAGTCAATGCCTATCGGCGCGCTATCGAAACTGTTTTAGGGTACAGGATCTTGCCAGATGATAACCACCAGGAAGATCTACTGCGTCGTAGACCCTTGGAGTACTTCGCTCAGCACTATCCGGGGAAGGAGGTCGAGTTGGCAAATTCGTACTCCTCTCTTTACGAGTCATCTGAGGTAAAGGCCTTTCCATCTTTATCGCCTATTTTGAGAAGCCTTAAGGACGCTGGATTGATCGGCATCGTCACAAATAAAGCTCGTGCGCGAGTGGAAATGGATCTCGAAGAAATAGGATGGAAGGCAGATTTTTTTGATGTCATTGTTACTGCTGAAAACACGGAGGCCCGCAAACCTGATCCTGCGCCAATAATTTTTGCAATGACAGAGCTTCACCAAGTCTCCCGCGAAAACACATGGTACATTGGTGATGGTCCGCATGATATTCAAGCAGCCCGTTCAGCTGGATTGAAATGTGCGGCTGCCTGTTGGGGTTACTATCGTCGGGAAGAGTTGGCCGTTCTCAATCCAGATTTACTTTTTAGCAGCACAGAACATCTACTAAAACTTGCAGATTTATAGGTTGAGGTTAGTCGCCACCAGATGATCGTTTTGCGAATGGCAAATCAAACGTCAGGCGACAACATGATACAGCACCCATTGCATTTCATTGGTTCTACCCGGTGCATTGATTTCGCGATCGTCAAGCTCTCGAGGCGCCGAATTAAACAAGTTGAACTTTGAAAACCAACGGATGACCACGACAACCGTAAAGAAGGATATTGGGCACCCAAACCTGGGATTAGGGATCGCACTGCTGGCTGTATTCATGTTCGCGACCGCCGATACCTTGGTCGAACGCTACCCGGTACTGGTTGTTGTAGCGCTTCGTTATGTCGCGAGTTTTGTCCTTCTTCTTGTCGTGGTCTTCCCGCGTATCGGAACGAAGATTTGGCGGACCGACCGCATCGGGCTCGTTTTTACTACGCGCTACGGTGGTGACCGCTATCTCACTGACCATGGGGCTCGCGCCAACACGAATTCCCGTCGGTGAAACCGTTGCAATCCTATATCTGCCTCCCTTCGCAGCTATGGCATTAGCTAAGCCCGACTTCGGGGAGAAGGTCACTTAGGTTGGATGGTTTCTCGCTATACTTGGGTTTTTAGGGGTGCTGTTGATCATTCGAACGGAAGGAGAGGTGGATTATCTTGGAGTGACTTTCGCGCCATTGAATGCAGCGTTTACAACACTCTTTCACTTGATGACCCGGGATTGTCTCACACCGAGTGTCCCATAGCTTTGTTATTTTGGATCACGCTTGCCGGCGCGGTTTTCTTTGCGGCTGCTGCGGTTCCATATGTCAATGGTTCGTTGCCAACGGGCGGTGTTTTTTTGCCGCCTGCGCTCTGGGTGGTTTGGCAACTGGCGGGTATTTCTTGCTTCCAATCAGCTATCGCGAGGCTCTAAATTCGATCATAGCACCTGTCAATTTCTTTCACCTGGCATGGGCGACCTTTCTGGGTCTCCTGGCGGTTGGACATTGGCCGGATGTCGTGACTTTGATCGCAATGGTCTTAGTATTTGTTTCTAGCGTCTGTGTTGCGCTGATCTCCCACCTTATGGAAACTCGGAAAGCTGTGGGCTGAGCTGCCTAACCAACAACCTATTGGTGCGCTTTGCGATCGAACATTGCGTGCGCGACTTTTGCGCTCTGATAGAACCATTTTGAATAACAGTCTCTGGAAATTTTACTCACTAGTAAGGCTTGACTAAGAGAATATCATATATCATGTTTGATTACAACTTTTGCTTCAATCGGAATCACAACAATGCCCGCCACCCTGTTTGACAAAGACCTGCGCGTTTATGGCTCGCCGTCCCGCTACATTCAGGGACAGGGCGCCATCGGGCAGGTGGGGCGACTTGTGTGTGATCTGGGACATCGTGCAATCGTTGTTTCAGACAAGCTTGTGCTTGACTTGATAGGCGATCAACTGACCGCGTGCCTGACGTCGAGTGACACGGCTTTCGAGGTTGTCGAATTCAACGGCAATCTTCTTCAAGATACGGCAAGCCAGCTTAAGGAACTCTACGTGCCGTCGGTTGGTGACGTTATCGTCGCATGCGGCGGGGGGCGGGCCATCGACACCGGCAAGGCCCTGGCCGAGATCGTAAAGGCACCGCTGATCACCATTCCGACCGTTGCATCCAACGATGCTCCCACCAGCAAGAACTTCGTGCTCTACGACACGTCTCATCGGTTGGTCGAGGTGCGTCATTTGCCAAAGAATCCTGATGCCGTGATCGTCGACACGCAGATACTCGCACGCGCCCCAAAACACATGTTCGCTGCGGGGTTGGGCGATGCACTGGCAAAGTTCTCCGAGGCACAGGCCTGCGCCAAAGCGGGCGGCGTCAACATGTTCGGCGCCGCGCCGCCGCGCGTTGCCCTGGCCATCGCACAGTGTTGCGAGGACACACTGCTTGCACATGGCACCTCTGCTTTTGACGTGGCCGGGTCCGGGGTCGTGACCGAGGCCTTCGATGCATCCGCTGAGGCCATGATCCTTATGGCGGGTCTTGGATTTGAAAATGGCGGTCTTTCGATTGCGCATGCTTTGACCCGCGGGTTGTCGCTGGTTCCCGGAGCAAAGGAAGCGCCGCATGGCTATCAGGTGGCCTATGGCTTGTGCGTTCAGCACATGGTCGCAGAATCACCCGTGCCCGAAGCGAAACTGGACCTGATGCGGCATGTCGGACTTCCGGTCACACTGGCAGAGTTGTGTGGGCGCCCCATCACACAGGGCGACTACGAGGTGATCGCCCAGGCGACCTCAAACGTACAGCATCTGAAGAACTTCCCGGCAGAGGTTTCCGCCCGGCAACTGATCGACGCGATGCAGTCGACCGAAGCCCTGTTCAGCAAAACACCGGAGAATGAACTCGGATGACCTCAATTCTTGATCTGATCGACAACCCATCGCTGCTGCGCAGGTCACTGGTGGCGGAAAACCGGGGAAATCCGGTCGACAATCCGGCGACGGGGGAAACCATTGCCTGGGTTCCAGATGTTCCCGTTGATCATGTCAGGCACGCCGTCGACAGGGCCGAAGCGGTGCTGCCGTCCTGGAAAGAGCTTACCGCTAAGGCCCGCGCTGCCATCCTGCGCCGCTGGTTCGATTTGGTGATCGAAAACAAGGAAGATCTTGCTCGGATCATGAGCGCCGAGCAGGGTAAGCCGCTGGCCGAAAGCCGAGGCGAGGTCCTCTATGGTGCGTCCTTCATCGAGTGGTTCGGTGAAGAGGCGAAACGGGTCTATGGCGACATGATCCCAGCCACGTCAGCCAACACCCGGATAGCCACGATCAAACAACCCGTCGGCGTGGTGGCAGCGATTACGCCGTGGAATTTTCCAAACGCCATGATCACACGGAAGGCCGCACCCGCTCTGGCGGCTGGGTGCACGATGGTTCTAAAACCGGCCAGCGCGACACCACTGAGCGCCTATGCTTTGGAGCATCTGGCGCACAAGGCCGGCATACCGACAGACGTGTTCCAGGTGGTGACCTCCCGTAGCGCGTCTGCCGTGGGCACGGAACTTGCCACCAACCCCAAGATCGCCAAGCTGACTTTCACTGGATCGACCGAGATAGGACGCGTGCTGTTGGAGCAGACGGCTCAGACGGTCAAGAAAGTATCGATGGAACTGGGCGGAAACGCACCATTCATCGTCTTTGACGACGCCGATCTCGACGCTGCCGTTCAAGGCGCTCTGGCATCGAAATTCCGCAATACCGGTCAGACCTGCGTCTGCGCCAACCGGTTGCTTGTGCAATCGGGCGTTTACGACCAGTTCGCCGATAAATTGGCGGCTGCGGTGTCCCAGCTCTCCGTGGGCGACGCGCAGCAGGGCGACTTCGATCAGGGACCTCTGATCAACTCCTCGGCCATCGGGAAGGTCCAGCAGCATATTCAGGACGCAACCGAAAAGGGCGCCCGGATTGTCGTCGGGGGCGCGGCAGATGCGAAGGGCGGAAACTTCCATCAACCCACCGTCATGACCGACGTGACCACAGACATGTTGATCGCCACCGAAGAAACCTTCGGTCCGGTGGCTCCGCTCTTTCGCTTCGAGACCGAAGACGAGGCCATCAGATTGGCCAATGCCACCGAGTTTGGATTGGCCGCCTATTTCTATTCCCGCGACATTGGCCAGGTCTGGCGCGTAGCCGAGAAAATCGAGGCCGGCATGGTGGGGATCAACGAGGGCATCATCTCGACCGAGGTCGCCCCGTTCGGTGGGATCAAACAGTCCGGGCTTGGACGCGAAGGCTCCAAATACGGCATCGATGATTATCTGGAGCTCAAATACCTGTGCTTTGGCGGGATCGATGCGGTTGCTTAAAAACTAATTAGAAAGGAAGAAGTCATGGCGACGGCAATAGTGACTGGCGGAGGGACCGGCATCGGAGCGGCAACGGCAATTGCATTGCATGACGCCGGGCGCGACGTTGTGGCGGTCGGTCTGGATCGAACTGACGAGCTGCCCGAGAATATCCGATTCGAGAAACTAGACCTCTCGGATGAAGCAGAAGTGAATGCCTTCTTCGAGGAGTTCGACGAGATATCTGCATTGGTGAATTGTGCAGGCATCTTGCGGCATCAGAGGGAGTGGGAACCTGCCCATTTCTCAGCTGTTCTCGATGTAAATCTGACCGCGGTCCTATACTGCGCCAACGCAGCAAAAGCAGCCCTGGCCAAGGCTGGAGGGTCGATTGTCAATATCGCGTCGATGTGGAGCTACTTCGGATCACCGGGTTCGCCGGGTTATGCCGCAAGCAAGGCCGGAATCGTTGCTCTAACCCGTTCCATGGCCACAGCTTGGGCAAAGGACGGTATCCGTGTGAATGCCGTGGCTCCGGGTTGGATCAAAACGAAACTCGCCTCGAATGCATATAACGACGAGGAACGCTCCCGAAAGATAATGGATCGAATTCCAATGGGAGATTGGGGCGAGCCTTCAGACATCGCGACCGTTATCCGATTTCTGGCGTCCAATGAAGCCAAATACATGACCGGAGTGCTTCTGCCTGTCGATGGGGGCTATTCTATAGGTTGATCGATCTTCGCTTGGTCAAACCCGACGGCCGCGAGAAACGAGAATTATACGACCCCCCCTCAAACACAGATACTCGTAACCCATGCGCAGGAGGTGTCAATGACATCCTTTAGCTTTCAAACCACTCGCTCGGTCCTGTCCGAAGTGGGGGCGACGGCCAAGATTGGCGAGATCTTGGCGGCGCACGGGTGCAAGAAGGTGGCCTTTGTCACCGATGCGATGATTCTCAAGCTGGGTCTGGCTGATGCGGCACTTGACGGGTTCAAATCTGCAGGGCTCGAAGTTTGGACCTTCACGGAGGTGCAGCCTGACCCACCAGAGGCGATGATTTTGGATGCCGTCGAACAGGCGCGGGCGGAAAATGTCGATTGTGTGGCCTCGGTAGGGGGAGGTTCGTCGCTCGACACCGCCAAGCTCATCGCGGTGCTTCTAAACACTGATCAGTCGGTGGGCGAGATGTACGGCGTCAATCTGGTACGCGGCGAACGGCTGCCGCTGGTGTTGGCGCCGACAACAGCGGGCACCGGGTCCGAGGTGACGCCGATCTCGATCGTCACCACCGGCACCAACGAGAAAAAGGGCGTGGTGGCATCACAGCTCTTGCCCGACTACGCCATACTGGATGCCGAACTGACAGTGGGCCTGCCGGCGCCGGTGACGGCCGCCACGGGCATCGACGCGATGGTACATGCCATTGAGGCCTTCACCTCAAAGCGGCTCAAGAACGTGGTGTCAGATTGTCTCGGCAAACAGGCGCTGGAGCTTCTGGGCGCCAATATTCGCAAGGCCTGTTTCACTCCCGAAGACCGCGAGGCTCGGAGCCAGATGCTACTGGGTTCGATGCTCGCCGGCATGGCATTCGCCAACGCGCCAGTGGCGGCGGTCCACGCTCTCGCCTATCCGCTGGGTGGGCATTTCCACGTGCCACACGGGCTGTCGAATGCACTCGTCCTGCCTTACGTACTCGACTACAACATGCCCGAGGCGCAATCGATGTATGCCGAACTGGCGCCGATCATCTTCCCCGAGCTTGCCGGAAAGTCTACTACCGCGCGGGCAGATGGAATGGTCAATGGCTTCCTGAAGCTTGGGCCGGAACTTGGGATGCAATCCAAGCTCGCAGAAGTTGGTGTCGGCCACAATCACCTGCCCATGCTGGCAGAAGACGCGATGAAACAGGAGCGTCTCCTGATCAACAACCCGCGTGAGATGACGCTTGAGGCGGCGCGCGATATCTACGAGCGGGCGCTGTGATGACCGACGATCCCTTCAAAGTGCATCCGCTTTACAATGCCTGGATCAACGCGCAGACCCAGATGTTTGAGGCACAGGCGCCGTTCTGGAAGCAGATGACCGAAAACATGGGCACAATTGGCAATGATGATTTGATGGCAACGACGGAACGGCTCTGGTCGGATGTCCGCAGCCAGGCGCAGGAGTGGTCTGGCAAATTCCTGCGCCAGTCTGGTATGGGGTCGCCCGGCGGTGAAGGGATCGCGCAGGAAGTGCTGAAGCGGATGCTCGACCCGGGCCAGTTCCTCTATGCCGGCTCCGACGAGATCAACCAGACCATTCAGAAGCTGGTCGAAGGTCCGGAATTTGCCGATATCGGCACGCTTGAGCGGCAGGGGTTGAAGGCGACGAAGGAATGGCTGGCGCTCAGAGAGGCAAGCGCCGAATACCGGATGGTGACGGCCAAGGCCTGGTCGAAAGCCTTCGAACGGTTCAGCAAGGAAGCGATGGCCGATCCAGATATCTGGAAAACCGGCCCCCGCGTGGTGATTACCCGTTGGTTGGAGATCGCCAATGACGAGCTCATCGCCACCCAGCGCACCGATGCGTTCCTCAAGGCGCAACGCAAGCTTCTGCGCGCCGGAGTGGACTACCGCTTGCGAGAGCGCGAGATGGTCGAGCTCTGGTGCGAGACCCATTCGATCCCGACCCGCACCGAGATCGATGACCTGCACGAGATGGTCTATCGGCTGCGGCGCGAACTCCGGGATTTGAAAAAGATCGTCGCGGCGCAATCCGCACCGGCCCGCAAGTCTACTGCGCGTAAGCCACGCACGAGCACCAATGCGGAGGTATCCAATGACTGACGATTTGGCCCCTGAAAACCTGGCACTCAAGGAAGCCTCTGACTTCTATGTGAAACTTACCAGAGGCGCCAAGACGCTGGCACAGGTGAAAGAGGCAGATGTAGATGTAGGCGCGACGCCGAAGACCCCGATCCACGCGCAGGACAAGATCACACTTCACCATTACGATCCGCTCGATGGTGTTAAGGCCAAGACAGGGCCGGTTCTGATCGTTTACGGGCTAATCGGGCGCTACACCATGGCCGATCTGCAGGAGGATCGATCGCTGGTGCGTAACCTACTGGCACGCGGTGTTGACCTTTACGTGGTTGACTGGGGTCACCCGACACGCGCAGATCAGAACCTAACGCTGGATGATTATGTCGACTGGTATCTCGACGACTGCGTCGACGCGATCTGCGCCCACGCCGGGGTCGATGCGGTGACGCTTCTGGGGATCTGCGAAGGCGGTGTGTTCTCGACCCTCTACGCCGCCCAGCATCCGGAAAAGGTCAAGAACTTGATCCTGACCATCACGCCGATCGACTTCCACGGCGACGAAGAAGATGCGGACGAGACCCATGGTTTCATCAATCTCTGGACCCGCAATCTCGAAGATGAGGATATTCGCCTCTTGATCGACGCTTTCGGCAACCTGCCGGGCGAGATCATGGCGAGCGTCTTTCAGATGATGACACCGGTCAGAACACTGACCAAATACAATCTCGATCTGATCGAGGCAGCCTCGGACGAAAAGCGTTTGTTGAACTTCCTCAGGATGGAGAAGTGGCTTGCCGACCGGCCGCACCACCCAGGGGCAGCGGCGCTGCAATGGCTGATCGAGCTCTACAAGGAAAACCGGCTGATCAAGGGTACCTTTGAGATGTCTGGTCAGACCATCGATCTGGAAAACATCACGATGCCGGTACTGAACGTCTACGCGTTGCAGGATCACATCATTCCCCCACCCTGTTCGAAGGCGCTGGAGAAATATGTCGGCACGCCGGACTATACCGAGATCGCCCTGCCTGGCGGCCATGTCGGCGTCTATGTGAGCGGCAAAAGCCAGGGCATCGTCGGCGATGGGGTGTTTGACTGGCTGATGGAGCGGCAATAACGCCATGCAGGGAAAGCTCGCTAGCGCCGACGATGCGGTTTCGGTCATCCGAGACGGAGATACGGTTTGCATTTCCGGTTTTGTTGGCGTCGGCACGCCGGACGAGTTATTGATCGCGCTGGAGAAACGGTTTCTGGAAACAGGCCACCCGCGCGACCTGACACTGGTCTTCGCGGCCGCTCCTGGCGACGGCAAAGATCGCGGCCTTAACCGGCTGGCACATCCTGGGCTGGTGATACGTGGCATTGGCGGACATTGGTCGCTGGTGCCGAAACTGGCGAAAATGGCGGTAGAAGGCGAGATCGAGGCTTACAACCTGCCGCTGGGCGTGGTTAGCCAGCTCTACCGCGAAATCGCGGGTGGCAAACCGGGCATTCATTCCAAAGTTGGTCTCAGAACCTTCGTCGACCCACGTCAGCAAGGCGGCAAGATCAATGACCACACCACCGAGGATCTGGTGGAGCTGCAACAGATCGGTGGCGAGGACTGGCTCTTTTACAAGACTTTCCCTATCGATGTCGCCCTCCTGCGGGCTACAACCGGCGATACCATGGGCAACGCGACCATGGAGCGCGAGGCGTTGAAACTGGATGCCACAACGGCGGCAATGGCGGCGCACAACTCCGACGGTGTGGTGATCGTTCAGGTTGAGCGCACCGCGATCCACGGCTCGCTCAGCCCCAAGCGCGTGATGATACCCGGCGCACTGGTCGATGCCATGGTGATCTCGAAGCCCGAGAACCACCTGCAGACCTATGCCACTCCCTATAACCATGCCTATTCCGGCGAGTTGCGCCATCCGCTCGATCGGATGCCAGTCATGGCCCTCAATGAACGCAAGATCATCGCCCGGCGCGCGGCTTTTGAGCTGCCAGTGGGCGGCGTTGTCAATCTCGGCATCGGCGTGCCGGAGGGCGTAGCGGCGGTGGCTGCTGAGGAAGGCATGCTCGACTGCCTAACACTCACCGCCGAACCGGGCGTCATCGGTGGCATGCCGCAGGGCGGGCTCAACTTCGGCGCTGCACTTAACCCCGACGCTATCATTCCACAGAACACACAGTTCGACTTTTATGACGGCGGCGGGCTCGATATGGCCTGCCTCGGCATGGCGCAGACCGACCGTATCGGCAACGTCAATGTCTCCAAATTCGGGCAACGCTTTGCCGGTGCCGGTGGCTTCATCAATATCAGTCAGAATGCCAGCCGACTGGTACTCGCCGGTACCTTGACTGCTGGCGGGCTGAAGGTGGCAGTGGAAGATAGCGAATTGCACATCCTGCAGGAAGGCAAAGTGCAGAAGTTCGTGCCGCAAGTCGAGCAGATCACCTTCTCCGGCGAGCTTGCAGCCGAAACCGGCCAGCCGGTGCTCTACGTCACCGAGCGTTGCGTCTTCCGCGCGTCTAAGGACGGATTGGAACTGATAGAGGTGGCGCCGGGGGTGGAGATTGAACGCGATATCTTGCCCAACATGGGTTTTGTGCCGGTAATCAAATCCGTGCGCCAAATGGATCCACGCATCTTCCTCGAACAGCCGATGGGGATTCGCGCCGACATATTCGATGCGACCTTAGAGGACCGTATCCGCTTTGACGCCCAAGCCAATCGACTAAATGTGAACTTTCGCGGTTACAGGATGGCAACTCCGTCGCAACTTACAGAGTTGCAAGAGATAGTCGCGCGCCATTGTGCCGGACGTGAAGGCCAAGTGGATTGCACAGTTTGGTACGACGGGTTCAGCCTCGATCCAGCGCTGGAGTCCGCCTACCAGGATGCGATTGCGGAGTTAGAAAAACGCTACTACCGTTCCGCAGTTCGGCTGACACGCAGCCCGTTCCTGAGGCTGCGTTTCGGCGCCGAACTGGCAAAGCGAGATCTCAGCACACGCGTTGGCAGATCAGCTGTCGTGACGGAAAGACGATGAACAAAATTGATCCAAAATCCGGAACAACGAAAAAGGTCACACAATCATCAGGCCCTCCCGCAGAGCCGCGTTTGGGCAAAGTGCGCTGTATCTCAAGGCATGGTTTTCATGATGTCGCCTATCGCGATTGGGGAGACGAGACCGCGTCAGACAGAGCCTTCTGTGTGCACGGGCTGACGCGCAACGCGCATGACTACGATCCGTTGGCTGCGCGGCTGGCGGTAACCCACCGGGTCATCTGTCCCGACTTGCCAGGTCGGGGCCAAAGCGACTGGCTCAACGATCCGTCCGACTACCACCTGTTGCAGTACAACATGGATATGACGGTGCTTTTGTCGCGGTTTGGTTATAGCAGCATCGATTGGGTTGGCACGTCCTTGGGGGGACTCATCGGTATTGCACTGGCAGGGCTGTCAAACACTCCAATCCGGCGGTTAATTATCAATGACATTGCGCCCGAGATTCCCTATACCGCGCTGCGCAGGATAACCAGCTATGCCGGAAATCAACGCGTGTTCGAATCTTTGGAAGAGGTTGAGGCGCACCTGCGCGAAACACTGGCCCCTTTTGGTCCGATGACCGACGCTGACTGGGCGCGCATGGCCAAAACCAGCAGCTTTGAAGCCGGCGACGGTTACCACACTCACCACGACCCCGACATCATGCAGAACTTTCGCCAATATTTCATGTTCATGCATTTCAACCTATGGAAATTCTGGGAAAAAATCACATGTCCCGTCCTGATTTTGCGAGGAACGGACTCTGATTTTCTGCCTCCCAACCTGCTCGACAGGATGATCGACCGCCTTCCCAGCGCCGAGTTCCTTGAGTTCGAGGGCGTCGGTCACACACCAACGCTGAACTCTTCAGCGCAGATTGATCCGGTCGTGGATTGGTTAAGGAGTTCATCTGGAAATGATCGGGTTTAATTCGCCGAGGCACACGACGGTTTCTCTGCATTGCTGTAGGAGTTTGGTTGGCTGGACGAGGGAGCAGACCTTCATGCCGACAGCGACGTGGAGATCAAATCGGTTCACGTTCAAACCGGCAGTCAGATTGACGCAAAGGGCGGAATGATTGTGATGGGGTGAGGAAATGCACCACCCCGCCATAACAGCAGGTTCCAAGGACAGTACATATCATTGGGGGGACAATGGATTCTGAAACGACACGATTAAGTGTTTCGAGCGAGACGCTCATTGTGCCGGTGTTCGGCAACCCCGTCTCCGAGACCGACTATTCAGTCTTGCTAAGCGATCGGGCAGCACAGTTTGGTCATAACACGCTCTTTATTCCAGCGGATGTCCATCCCGACGGTCTGCGCAAGGCGCTCGAGGGATTTCGGCACTTGCGCAATTTGGTAGGTCTCGTAATCACGGAGCCGCATGATGCTACTGTGCTGGAGTATGTCGATCACATCTCGAAATCTGCGGAATTTGTGGGGGCGGCAAATATCGTACGGGTCGAAGCTGACGGGGCTTGGGTTGCTGACGTGACAGATGGCAAAGCGTTGGTGAACGAGCTCTGGCGAACTGGTGTAATCGTACAAGAGAGCGCAATTCATATTTTCGGATGTGGGCGCGCTGGTGCCGCGGTTGCACATGCTGTGGCACAGGCCGGAGCGGCTGAGGTCTCGGTGTCGGACTGTCGGGTTGAGAAGGCCGAGACCCTCGTATCCAAGTTGTCCAAACAGGGGCTGTCTACGACATTTCGGGTGGGTACTGACAACATCCGGGCAGCCGATATTGTTATCAACACTTCATTGATCGGAACGCAGGGCAGGGGTGGTGCCAATCTATTGAGCAGGCATCATGTATTTGTTGAGATGGCCGGTAAATCGGAACCTCTCAAAGCTGACTGCTCAACCAAATGCGATGCCATTTCGAATATTCGGACGGTAAACAGTCAAGTTGACACGATCCTCGATTTCCTGGGGATGCTTCCCATCACATACGATGTTTCACTGGTCACTCGGCAGATATGGTTCTGAAGGTGTAACCCATAAGCAATCCAGGTTCGGGATGTAGCTCACGTGTGACGTGAAGAAGTCTCAAGGGTCGTTGCGACGGTTCCCGCTATCTCAGTTTCATGAGTTCATCTCTGAATGCCTCGGTTGGAGTTTGCCATCCGAGGCACTTTCTCGGGGTTCCGTTCAGGCGCTCTCAAATCGCCTTCATTTTGCGATTTGAGAGCGCCGCGAGTTGGGTGTCGCGTGGAAGGTATCGGCGGGCCCGCTTGTTCAGGTTTTCAACCGATCCCTTCTGCCAGGGCGCTTGAGGATCACAGAACCAGCTCTCAGTACCTATGCCCGATTTGAGCCTGCGCCACTCTCGGAATTCAAAACCCCGGTCAAATGTAATTGAGCGTCGTGCTGGTTGGGGCAGGGGTTCCATCACATCCATCAGTTTGTTCATGAAATGCGTTGAACTGCGGTCGTTGTTGCGGAACAGCACAGCAAACCGGGTCTTCCGCTCGACCAACGAGGCGACATTCATTTTACCCGTGTGGCGCTCGAAGATCATCAGATCGCCTTCCCAATCGCCGAATTCTTCGCGTGTTTTTACGCCTCCCGGGCGCTGGTGAATGGACCGATCCGGCGGGAAAACCTGGCCTCTGGGGCGTCTGGCATAACGCGGTCGGCGTTTCTTACGTCGGCTCGGCAAGTGCCGCGCCAGTTGTTCGGATTGGCCTTCGGGGCTGTAGACATGGGCGTAGATCGTCTCGTGGCTGACCCGGACAGGCTGATCGTCGTAACCGAGGCGGCCCGCGATCTGTTCCGGTGTCCAACCTGCAATCAAACGGTCGATGACATGCGCGCGCAGGTTTTCCAAACGGATCAGCTTGCGCCGCCGAGCGCGTCTGGACTGCGCCGTTCGTTGTGCTTTGACGCCATAGTAGCCACTCAGATGCGACAACTCGGAGTCTTCGAAACGGTTCCGATTGATCTCTCGATAAATCGTGGACCGATGCCTGCCGATCTCGACCGCAATCTTGCTGACGGGCATCTTTGCGTTCAACATGTTCTCAATGGCGCGCCGCTCGTGCAGATCTAATTCCGTGTGTGCCATTTTCCGTTCTCCTTGCTTTTCAGCAAGATAGGGGATTTGTCGCAACGCAGGTTAGAATGTGCCCCCTAAGGCAGCCCGAAGCTATTCTTGCAATTTCTCGATTGCATATGCTGGTTTAGCACGTGAGCTTTTAGAAGCGATTACCAAGGTACAAATACAAAAATCCCTCCCCTTGATCATTGACCGCATAGTCTACCGAATAGTCCAATCCGAATTTTTTTGAGAGACGGTACCGTACACCAGCTCCAAGTGCAGCGCCGCCATTGTCGAATGACAGGCTGTCTAATCCGTCGCCTCCGGCACCTGCACCGGCGAACGCCACGACGCCTATTCGTTTCCCGAGGCGTTGGCGAAACTCAATTTGGGCTGACAGGGACCATTCCTCGAGCGCTCCCAGCGAAGAAAAACCGCGCAGACCGTCAACAAATCCAACGCCGCAACTGTCAAAAAATGGAGCTTCGCGTTGTGTACCACACAATACTGCGCTACCCGCTAAAACGCCGGTACTGGTTAGCCCCTTGTAAATATTCGCTTTTGCAATCCCTTTAAGATAGTTTCGGTCGCTTAGACCGATTTTCCCATCAAAAAGATCATCTTCTACTTCGGCATAGGAAAGATCGAATGAGGTGAAGTAGCCGTCTGTCGGATAAAAAGTGTCGTTGCGATTGTCATACCGGACATCAATGGTCAGCCGGGCCAAGTCGATGTCAAGATCCGGTTGCAAATTTGCAGGCAGATTATTGATTGTGTCGGAGTCAATGGTGATCTTTGACTGTCCATATCCAAGGCTGAACCCGACCTGGAATTCATCGTTGAATCCGTATTCCAGTCGAGCTCCACCACCGGTGACCGATTGTGACAGAGGAACTTCTGCGCCGCCAAGTATGGGCAAATCGTAGTTAATGTTACCATCAACCGCCCCCAGCCCAAGACTCCAGCGGTTATTTTCGAAAACGATGTTTCCAGCGGCCCCGAGAATACTGGTCCCGTTGCTTGTTCTCACGTAAGCCAAACCAACGGCGGAGGGTCGCGATCCTTCGTTTTTGAAAAGATACCCTGCTCCGAGTGTCAATCCGCTTCCGATTGTGTCGTTGCTGAAGGGAATGGGGGCCACGATCAAGTTTCCGTTCCGAATACCGGCATCACTGTGGGCGGCCGCATGTCGGGTTGTAGAAACAGTGTGAAGCACCGGATCAACAGCCAGAGTGGCGCTAGGAACTAAAACTACTACACACAGACACAGCATCTGAAATACACGTGACGTAGTTGAATCAACGAATGCGCAGTTGACATCAGAAGTGGTTACTTTTCTGAATTGTTCAGCGTCGCATGTGCTCAATGTCCAAAGCTTACAGGTTTTCATTCTTGTTCCTGACTCACCTGGCCGACATCAGTCCAGTCGCAATGGTGGCAACCCTTCCCACTTCGACCAGGCCTTGGGTGTCCAGCTGACGAGTAGTTAGAAGACTTGGGCTTTGAGGCTGGACTGAATTGAAGCTAGCTACAGAGTGGTTACGAAGTCAGGTCATTTCGCGCCACCAGAGCTCAATTGCCGATTTGTTCAGACCGACGCATACTTAGGTGACGTTTCGAACTGATCGACGCTGCAACGATCCACGCTGGATCCGCATTTCCGTGGCTGACCTTTTTCATCCGGTATAGGTTTTACAAGAACTGCAGGTCTTCGGGTTCCGCGCGATGACAGGTTCTCAGAAAACTATCCTGACCCGCAATCCGACAACAAGCTCATCGGTGATGTCCGGGGCGTTAGCCGGATTGACGAGATACTGTAGGCCTGGCGTGATCTGCAGGCTTGGCATCGGTTGATACCGATAGAAAACTTCTGCCGTGTATTGGTCACGCAACGGTTGAACCACTGTATTCTGAGGCGCACGGCTCCAATTCAGACCGAATCCTAATTGGTCCCGGCCATCAAAAAACGAGTATCCGGTACCAATACTGACGCTACGGTCCACAGGTGCGCCGCCGCCATTTGCATATCCTGCGCGTATGAACGGTGTCCAGCGCTCTGCAATCGTCCGGCCGCCGTGCACCGCAAGACCCCAGCCGCCGCCAATACCAGCATCGCTGCGGGCATCAATCTGCCAGGCGCTTAAGTGGTAATTGTCACTAAAACGGGTTTCCAAAGTATCGTACCATCCAACCTCGACGTGCTTGAATGTTTCACCATTATCAAACAGATTTCTGATGCCCTGAGTTGGATCATCGGGCTGACCGTTTGCGTCGGCTATACCTGCGATGGCGTAGTTGTGATTCCCAAAACGCCATAGAATTGCTGTTCCAAGCCCTTGGCTAGGCGCAGGAATCGTCGGGTTGTTGGAAAACACCAAATTGTTGAAGTCTGTCCAGGGGCTGACCAGGTTATAAACGTCCAGATAGTCTGTGGTGTCCACGATACCGGCAACAATAGCGAACTGATTATCATTGAAGGTTTGCTGCCAATACAAGTTCGTCAACAGCTGTCCGGCATCACTGAAGCTGACCGATGTAAGCCCGGCGTACCCTAAAGCCGGCCCCAAACCTTGGGGAGCAATCGACGTACCAAGGCGATGCCTGCTTTCAATTTTGAAGTGAATCGCACCAGTATCGGGGCTGCCTTTGCCAATGATTGTCCAGATTCCATACAAGCGGGCCACTCCGCCAACCGCATCCCGATTGTCGGCTCCTCCATTAGAAAACTGCCCCAGAAAATTGAGATCTCCCCCAATGGAAAAACCACATTCTGAACTGAGCGAATCCTTAATGTCCGACCAGGTGCGCTTTCCTGATGAGTCTACTGGCGATAACCCCTGTTTTTGGTCGGCGGATAGCTGGCCTTGCACACTAGAAGGACCGCCCAACCGGGAAGTATCAGGCTTACAGATATCTAATTGCGATTGAGCGAGCGCAGTGTCAGCCACGACAGGCGCGACCAAAACGAAAAATGAAACCGCGCAAAAAATTCTTTGAACTGCGCGAGCAATTTCTACTCCTGGTCTTCCCTCGACATGGTATCCGGTTCGAGCTTCCATTTCTGTTCGGTGCTAAAGGTCAAGGGTTTCAACAGCTTGTGAAAAGGATCCCACCAAAAGCCGTTCTCCGTTCGCGTCTGAGGGAAACAATGGTGCCCTCGTCGAAAAGCATCATTGATGGGCCGCAACAGATTGCCGGTTGGCTCTGGCTAGAATGTGAACCGCGCGCCAATATACGGACCATAGAAGTTTAGGTCGTCGAACGGTTCAAAGTTATTAAGATCCCAAGAAAGGTATCGATATCCGAACGCGAGATCGAACTTATCGAATCTGTAACCGAAACCCGCGGCCAATTGATAGGTCAGATCACTGTCTCCCGCACCGATATCAGCGTAGTAGTTCACATACCACTTGTCGTTAAGGTCACTGTATCCGCGAATACCAACAACTGCATCAAAGGCCGAGTCAGATTGACTGTACTTCTGCGACCCGCCTCCGGTAAGACTGAATTTGAGTTTTGTATCAAGCTCAAGATAACGGCCGCCACCGATGATATCGAGGTGCGTGGTATCATTTTTGAGAACCGTATAGCCGACACCAAATGTTGAGATGTAGCCCTTAAGATCAACGTCTGTGTTCAGTTCCGCGGGAATTCCCACTATAGAACCGTTTTGGGTCGCGTTGTCGCCAACATCCAAGTAAATAAGATCCGCAAAGATTGACCAGTTGCCGTTGTAGGCCGTTAGATTGCCCATGAACCCCAGCTTGAAGTCGTCCAGCAGAGTATCGATACTTATGTCAATCTCATCGCCTTCCGTAGTGTCTCCGTCGATTGACGCTCCCCAGAAATAGACGTCTGCTGAAAAGCTCCAATCGGACGCCCCGCTTTCCTGGGCAGTCGCGGGACCAATGACAGCCACAAACGTACTTGCGGTCGCAATGAAATTAACGAACTTAGCCATTTTGGTTTGCCTTTCCGTTTCGCGAACCGGTTAACAGTTTCGCTGCCGAGATTATCCGACCAAATTCTGGAGCCGCCTTGGATCAGCAGGGGCGGCTTTAGCGCCGACCGATTGCGCGCGCGTTCCGAGCCTTTGCGCGGTTGATATGCTTCCGGCTGGATCTGTACATTTCTGTTGGGTGAGGTGGCTCCAATCCTTTCATATCAATCAGAGGGTCGTTCGGTCCGAGTTAGCAGTCAGGATAGTCAACAGGAGATATGTGTCCGGTCATCTCACGCCAAAAACGCTTCGTTTCACTCAGCCAGGAGCGACAGGGTCAAATCGTTGTTTATGAAAGTGTGTGTCAGGAGTTGTTGTGCAGGCCGCTCGGATTCTATTCTGCGGCGAGACCGAGCCTGCGAGAGAGCTTCAGCAACGGCGATTGTTCGGCGTTTCCTGTCCCCACGCAGGCCTCAAATTGGTCGTTTAAACAAGCCTTGTCGAAAACGCCGGTTGAACCGATGACAACGATATCGGTATTCGGGGTGTCCTGTCCCCATAGATCAATTTCCTGAAAGTTATAGCGTTTTCCAACCATTTGAAATGAAACACGATATCCGGGCAATTCCTCAAGATGCACAATTCCTTTTGCCCGGTAGATCTCATCTGGCAAGGTCTCGGCCAGTTTTTTAAGGCAAGTTAATGACATTTGACGGTTGCTGGACCAGTGAAAGGTGTCAAATTGCTCGTATATATGGCTGTGGGCAGGGTTCCCGGTTTGGCTCCCCATTTTGTCAGCGGCGCTTGCGAACTGATCCCCGAAGTCAAAGACCAATGATGAGGGCACGCGCCCGTTTACCGTCTGATAAAGCCGCGCGGTCGGCGAAACCTCCAGGATCAAGTCCCGTGTCTTTTTCAGTTGGTTCGTGTCAACCAAATCCGTCTTGTTCAAAATTACGATGTCGGATGCGTGGATCTGATTTCGGGCAAGATTTCGCACTTCCCCGGTTTGCAGCACAGGAAACTGTTCCGCGTCAACTACAGCAAGAATACCGCCAATCGTCAGCACGTTTTGCAAAGCAGGGTCGTCGAATGTGTGAACCACTTCCAGTGGATCAGATACTCCGCTCGTTTCGACGATTATCGCCTCCGGAAGTTCGGTGCGCGCCAGGATATTCTTACAAGCGTCAATCAGATCGGTTCGGATGTTGCAGCAGATACAACCGTTTGCCAGGCTTACGGTTTCCCCTTCCACCCCAACGACCAGCTTTGCATCAATGTTGATAGCTCCAAAATCGTTCACCAGGACAGCGGCCCGAACACCATGGGATTCGCTGAGAATATGATTCAACACCGTGGTTTTTCCGCTTCCAAGAAATCCACTTATAATGGTTACCGGGATCGTGGGGCGCATCTCATCCATCCTGTTTCTGTTTGAATGACATCAGACAACGGCCGCGAACAAGGAAACACCGGAACCCGGAAAGAAACGCCCGGCGTCCAGAACGTTTTGGTCCATGAAAGACCGTTCGCCTGTATTTCTGTCATCTCATGCTCCGACACGACGCCTTGACACGCCATTTGAGTTCGGACGGGTTTCCTGGCAAATCGCTTACCCGCTGACGGCCGCTCTGATCGGCTGACCTGGAAATACATCATTCACGTTTTCCGAGTCGCGAACGACTACGGTACCATTTACGACAACCCAGGGAATGCCGGTCGAAGGAAGCCCGCCGTCCTTCATTGTGGAATTGTCAGTCACGGTTTCGGGATCGAACAGAACGATGTCGGCATCAGTATCCTCTTGTACACGGCCCTTGCGCTTCATCTGTTCAATTCCATTCTCGGCAAGAAAGTCGGCAATCATGCTGGTCATCTTGGCGATCGCCAGAGGCAATGGAATATCCACTTGTTTTTCTCGGACCATTTTCAGGAATTTTGCGTGCGTACCCGCGCCACGTGGATGGCCATTTACGTCTTCAAAAGGGACGTCCCATTCGAGAGCCGGACTACCGTCGGATTTCATCACATAGGGGAAGGCGTCGCTGCCGACAACCGTTGTCGGATGCGCCAGGGACTGGCAAACGGTTTCCCACGTTGCATTATAGAACATTACGTTTGTTGTTGGCGCAGTTTTGATCAACTCGTCATACCGCTCCTGCGTCAAAGGCGTAACGGTAGCAGTCTCAATAATGTCACTGATCTTTCGGCCCATATTTGGCCCGTAATTGTCGGGATGCAGATAGTCGGCACCGACAATTGTTCCCCCAAAATCGTAGGGGTATATTTCACCTAAGATCGATATACCTTTTGCGCGGGCTGCATCAAATAGGTCGAGCGCGCGTTGGGATTCGGCAAGGGCCTGAGCCGTCATATGCATAAGCAGCAAGCCACCTCCGTAAACCTCTTGCGCAGCCATTTGTTCCAGGAACCCAAGAAGCCCGCTCGTCGGTGGCATTTGGCTGGAGAATCTCGCATGGATATAGACGCCGCGACCAAACTTGCCTGATAATTCCTGTGCAATGATCGACTCTTGTGTGGTGGAGCCACCAACCATATAGCCAGCACAGTGTCCGATCCCGATAGCACCTTCTTTAAGACCCTGCTCCAGGTACCCTCCAATTTTGGTGATCTCGTCTGCGGTTGGCACCTGCGTTGACCATTTACCGGTTGAATTACTTTGTTTGGGTGCCGCCATCAGATCGTAGACGGTGTCGCCTGCAAATACAGTTTGATAGGCCGGATTGAAGGTCCGTTCCCGCGCGGCGATTGTTCCTACCGTGGCACCGTAGTTGGACCGGCATTTTCCCTCGCATCTATTGTACCAGTCGGCCACAGGCGAAACGCCAGCCTCAAGCTCCAGCGGTGATGTTACTCCGTCGCGCAGTGCCACCTTTTCACCAAAGGGGACTGCGCTGTTGTGATGATGCATATCAATGAAGCCTGGAGCGACGACCAGTCCGGTCGCATCAATTGACTCGATGCCAGAGATCGATTTCTCGGTGACTGCAGCAATAGTACCACCGCGGATCCCGACGTTTCTGATGGCGTCGAGGCCGCTATCCGGATCGATGACGCGCCCATTTAGAATGACCAGATCATATGCCATTGGTTTTCTCCATTTCAAATTCTCTGACGCGGTCGCCGCAATTGGCCGGCAAATGTCTCGTTATGTGACTCCGCTGATTTTCACTGTTCTTCATTCTCTGAAGGTGATGTTGGTTCTGAGTTGTCACCGATCGTTATGAATTCGCCCGGTGGCCCCATACGCACGTCAAAAATGATGCCGGCGGCCCGCAATCCGAACGCCGTCGCGAAAGCGGCAATTTGCGCGACAACTTCGGGAACCTGGACCAGATGCAATAGGACGTAGCACCCTGACCCCATCAATGCCGCGCTGGCATAGAGCTGCCCGCCCGTTATCATTGGCTTTGTGTTTGTAATAATATCCCTGATCAGGCCACCTCCGGTGCCTGTCAGCATCCCCATGAATACTGCGACCTCCGGAGCCACGCCGAAGCCAAGCGCGATGTGACAGCCTGCAACAGCCGCAGCCGAAAGCCCCAGCGCGTCGGCCCATACCATGCTCGCGTGTCGAGCGACGCGCTGATAAAAAAAGTAGGTCAGGAGTGATACAGAAACACACAGCAGCAACTCAAATGGGTTCTGGGTCCACCAAACCGTTCGACCAATAATGAGGTCCCGAACCGTGCCTCCTCCGATGCCCGTAATTGTCCCGATCAGAATGAAACCGATCACGTCCATCCGATACCTGGCCGCTGTCAGCGCTCCACTTACAGCGAAGACCACGTCGCCAAAATACACCAGCACGGTGATGTTCTCGCTAAGAGGTGCGATATTTGCCATGAGACTCTTTCCGGCATTGCTGTAATCACGGATTGCAGCCCAGCGGACCTCATTCCCTTGGGCTCCGCTGGTCATTTCATGCCAACGTGGCTCTATTTTTGGATTTCGCAGGTTGTGGCGCACGACAATGATGCTGTGTCAGCTACTTTGGAGTGACCCCCAGTAAATTAAGATCGTGCACAATGAACTACCGTGCCGCGATGCGAGCAAGATTGGTCGGTCGGCTGGGTGGTCTGAAATTTTTTTCGCCATTCCAAAGGTGATTGCCCCGTCCAACGGTGAAACGCCCGACTGAAATTGCTCGCATCCCGATACCCCAAACGGCTTGCAATCACAGAGACGCGAGTTTTGTTCTCAGCCAAATACATGCACGCCAGTTCGTTTCTTGCTCTTTGGACCAGTTGAGTGTGACTTACGTTTTTTGCCGCAAGTTTCCGCTGAAGTGTTCTGGAACTGACCCCAAGTCGCTGAGCAATATCCCCGATGTTTGTCTGTCCACGGGGCAATAATTCCAGAATCGCCGTCCTGACGTCGGAAATGGGCAGATTTAACTTGCGATAGGTCAAGAAACCATTCCAGATTTTGTGTTACCTAGACGAAGAATATTACTTTACGGGGCCTTTTCTTCCGGTCTCGCCGCGCCAGTGGATAATAATTCGGGCGATTTGGCGCGAAATGACCAGAAGTTTCTTGGCGGCTGTGACTGTAGTGGCGTTATCTGATTGATGAATTGTTGGGAGCTAGGTGCGCGATGAACCGAATTCCTATGGCGAGGGCAGCACACCTCATACATTTTATCGAGACGTTGGAGGATACTGGCGCACCGGTAGAACAAGCGTTGCGCCGTGCCAATCTTCCCGTTTTTATAAGGGAAATGCCCAACGCTTATGTCAGCAACATCGCACTTAGCAATTTCACCAGAAGGTGTTCTCGCAGCGCAGGTATAGAGAATCTAGGCTGGCTGAGCTTGAAGAAGTTCGACAGTTCGTTGCTCAGCAAACATCTGGCCTCTTCAATTTCCGGCGCTCCTACATTGGCCTGTCGTTTGAAGGCGTTTTTTGAATTGGTAGCAAAAGAAAACTCTGACAATCGGTCAGGTATGCACCATTTCGGGGGACAGACTTTGATCTGGATTGATGTTCCGGGCAAGAGAATGGCAAAGCCGCACTCAGACAGTTCCTGGCTTCACATTGGCGCGCTCATATGGATAGTCCGCTCGGTTCTGGGCCAAAGCTGGGTGCCGAACCGAATTACTTTCCAGCAAAAGTTTGATTTGTGCGACGAGAGCCTGGACGAATACGGCAATACCCGCTTCAATTTCGAAGAGCCCCATACCTCCTTTGTATTGCCAACTAAGTATCTCGCCAAAAGAACAAATGGCAAAATCCGTAATCTCGATGTGCCAGGTGCAACCGGGTCTGAAAGTAAAGGTCAAGGCTTTGCGTCGGACCTGCGGAACCTTATGGAACCCTATTTGGCAAGCGGCTGTCCACCAATTGGATTGGCTGCGGAAATTGCAGGTATGAGCATTCGAACGCTGCAACGGCGTCTAAACAATGTGGGAGTCAGCTATTCCGATCTAATCGAGGCTGCCCGGTTTGAAGTGGCGTCAGATATGCTGCGCGACGCCAATATCAAGATTGTGGATATTGCGATGTGCGTTGGTTACGAGGATTCGTCCAACTTCGCGCGAGCGTTCCGTCGTGTGTCGGGGATCAGTCCAACCCAATTTCGTGTAGAAGCACAAAACGGCCAACTTTAACCTTAGGCGTCGTGACAAGAACTGGCTGTTCGAGTCGTACTGTGGACCTGGTGCTTCGATCTGAGGGAGTTGGCGTCAAATGACCAGAGGCTGATCGGTGTCGGGTTAACATCTATTGTAGGTAGATGCTTTTGAGAACCGTTCTTAGGGGTGCCCGAACAGCTCGCGGCAAAACTATTCATGAATACGCGCCGTATTCGGGGGGAACAGCATGCTAAAGAGGCTCATAACTTCATGCGTGGTGGGCGCAACGCTTGTCACTGCACCGGTATATGCTGACATCACGCTAAAAGGGTTTATTCCGGCTGCACCAAATCGCCCTGACAGTAAAATGGTTGCAGATTTTTTTCAGCAAGCTGAAGAACAGTCAAAAGACACCTTAATGATTGAAGCCTATTATCCGGGGGGATTGGGCTTTCCTGTACAAGACCTGATCCGTCACCTTGAAAGAAATACTGTGCAAATTGCCGCGCTGGCGACACCGTATTACACGCGCGAGCTTCCCGGCCTGTCGATCGCGCTGCCCGACGGAGTAATCACCGACACGGCGAAGTACGACAAGTATATTCCCCGACTTAAAGAAATGATGGAAACCGGCCTATCAGATAAGTTCAATTTACATGTTGTTGGTTACATTCAGCCGCTTTTTCTGGACCATTCGTTTTTTTGCAGCGAACCGGTTGCCACCTTGGCTGAACTGCGCCTGAAAAAAGTTCGTGTGTGGACAAAACACCAGCTGTTGGCGTTCCAAAAACTTGGTGTCGCCGCTCAGATCATTCCAAAAGAAGATCTTTACGTTGCCCTTCAAACCGGAGTCATCGATTGCGCCCTTTTTCCTGCCGAGATTGCATCGACTATCGGCATACAGGAAGTCGCCCGTCATGAGTTGCGAATGATGCCCTGGATCGCGGCCCCTATGCCCTATGTCGTGAACGACCCGACCTGGCGCGCGTTGGATGATGATCAGAGATCGGCGCTGACAAATGCAGGTCGGGATTCGTTCCAGCAATCCCTGTCTGCCGCTCACCAAGTTCGTTCGGCTGCGAGTAATAGCCGACAGGAAAGGTATGCGAGCGGGTTTTCCGACAGCGGCGAACTATCTGGTACTGATCTGGAAGAGATCCAAGCCGCTCTTTTGGTGGCCTGGGATGAAATGGCTAAGAATGCGGGACCGGACGCCGAAGCCGTCGTGGCCCGAATGAAAGCGGATTGAAGCTCTGCTCACCGGGCAAATGCAAGGCCGGTAAGCTAAACCTGGCCCCTTCTTGGAGTTCGAAATTGACCCGATATTTTGTACGCTTCGTTGATAACCTATGTATCGTCGAACTCGCATTGTCGGCTGCCATAGCATGCCTTATTGGGATGCTGGTATTCGCCTCGGCCGTTACGCGATATTTCTTCAGCATTCCCTTGGGGTTTACTGATGAGTTGGTGACGCTGTCATCTGTGCTTTCCAGCTTGTTTGCAATGCCATATGCGGCGCGTGCAGGAAAAAATATCAGCCTCGACTTTCTGACAAGCCGGTTATCAGCCGAGATGCAATCTAACTTTCACAGGATTGCACTTATGGCGACTATCCTGGTGGTTGGAATATTCGCGTTCTACTCGCTTGAAGATATCTCATATTCGCTCCATTACAGAGAAGTGTCTGAAGTCAATGAGATTCCGATTGCCCCAATAAAAGTTCTATCGTTGATCGCGTTAACCTCTTTCGAGCTCGCCTTGATCTCGAATCTGCTCACGGGGGAGTTCTTAACACCTTGGCCGAATGATCATTATTCACAAAACGAGCCAAGGAAATGATGTGGGCTGTCATCATCTCCACTCTGCTTTTGTTCGGCTTTGGTGGTGTAGCTTTGGGAGCCACACTTATGGCTGCTGGATTAACTTTGTTTGGTCTGTTTGTAGGTGGCGGCGGAAATTTGGCTATTGCTTTTGAGGGTGTCTGGGCGACCCTTAACAACTTTGCATTCAGCGCCATCTTACTTTTCGTTTTGATCGGAGAATTGTTTTTTGCCAGCGGGTTGAGCACGCGTAGCTACGGGGCGGTTGCTCCCCTTTTTCAAAGAATACCGGGCCGCCTACTGCATACAAACGTGGTTGTCTGCATGATGTTCGGTGCCGTCAGCGGTACCAGTTCCGCCACTGCAGCTGCCGTCGGGGCGGCGGCCTATCCCGAACTTTCACGCAGAAAGTACCACAAGGGCACGATCGTTGGGTCCTTGGCCGCAGCCGGGACGCTGGGGTTGCTAATCCCCCCGAGCCTCACACTTATTCTTTTTGGTGCAATGACCGATACGTCAATCGGGAAGCTTTTCTTGGCGGGTATAGTGCCGGCTCTTGGGTTTGGTCTCGCATTCATGATTTTCATTGCAGCAAGAACCCAGATAAACCCGTCATTGCTTCCGAAGGAATACGAACGTCTGGGGTTAGTTCACTGTTTGACTGCGTTGGTCCAGGTCTGGCCCTTAATCTTCCTGATGTTTTCGGTGCTGGGTCCGCTTTATTCAGGTATGGCGACACCCACGGAATCTGCGGCCTTTGGATTTTTCATGGTTTTACTGCTTGGGCTTACCATCGGCGATTTGACACCCACGTCTTTGGTACCCGTGTTGATGTCTGCGATGGCAAAATACGGCGCCATAGTTTTTGTCATAGTCGGAGCTGTGGTGCTGAAAACTGCCGTGGCTATGTTGGGCCTTCCACGCGAATTGATTGCGTTCATAAGCGAAAGTGGCCTCGGTCCGTACACAGTTTTTTTCGGAATCGTCGTGATCTATATTGCGCTCGGCTGCTTGTTCGACGGGATTTCGATGTTGCTACTCACGGTCCCGTTCATTGCTCCGTTATTATTCGGCTTGGGTTTCGATCCGGTCTGGCTGGGGGTAATAATCACCATTCTGATCGAAATTGGCATGGTGACACCACCGGTTGGACCCAATTTGTTTATTCTGTCCAGTATTGCAAATAATGAGGTGTCTGTAGGTGAAGCTGCCAGAGAGACTCTCCCATATTGGCTGATACTCCTCTCGGGTATTGCCATATTGACCATAGTGCCCGAGGTCGTGACATGGCTGCCTGACAAATTGCTGGGCAGTGTTGCCGATTAGAATCGCAACATTTGGTATTCTCGCGCCAAATTATTACACAGGCGCATAAACTATTTACTCCTCGAACTCTGTGATTTCACCAGGGCGCCAAGACTGATCTATCCATGCCTGCTCGGGACCGTAGATGCGCAAAATCGCAAACCAACTTTTTCCTGGAATTGTTTGCAACCAGTTGTTCTCCTGCCCTGTTGGGACCTTTGGCGCAAAAAATATGTCATATGAACCATCTGCGTTCTGGACAAACCCCTCACTGTTGCTTCCTCGTGTTGGAAACTGTTGATCCGTCTGCAGCATGGATCGCGTTTGGGTGTCGTAAAGCGTCACGGCCCAAAAGTCTTTGACCGGAACATCTTTGGGAAGAGTGAGTTTGTAAGTTTTGGACCCGTCAAATGGTTTCTTTTGGTCATCAAGATAAGCGATGGCGTAATCCGAGCCCACTCCGGGCCTGGGCTTAGCCATGGCGGGGGTGACTGCTGTGTAGTTCATGAAAAACATGGTGCGGGCATCAAGGTTACGCGCTCCGTTTTGTTCGAAAAACACGTCTCGATCGGCAAAGGCCATAACCCATGCGCTGTCTGTATCCGGATAAATCTGGACAGCTTTTTCGCGTGGATACCAAACAATTGACCGCGCTGTGGCATTCCCGATTGCGGCAGATTGTTCCAAGAGCGCTTTCATCCGTTCGTCGGGGTCAAAGGATTGGGATTTGGCGATACCTATGGCTGCCAACTGCCCGCGCAACTCGGGATCTAAAGACCCCAGGGGCTCCTCTTGTATGACCTGGTTGAGTTGCTCGAAAAAACTTAAGTCGGTTGGCGGCAACGTGTTGTAAGACTTACCCGAAACATCGGTAAACTCGGTTTCTGGAGGGTCATCTGCCTCGGAAAGTGGGTAGATTTTCAGATTCGAGGTGATGTTATTAACAGCTTCCTCCAACCCATCGGACACACTGCCCCGCAAGAAGATCCAATTGCGAAATGTTTTGGGCTCCAAGACAAAATACCCGTCGGGTATATCACCTTTGTGATTGGGCGGAAGAATCAGATATTTTCCCCCCTTCCCTTTGTCGGGGCCAGCCGGGCCGAAGTCGCCTACGTACCGAAAGAAACCGTCATTCAATGCGCCCAACATGCCGGATGGTAGTTCTATGACAGTGGGGCCGTCTTTATCCAAGTCTGTGAAGGCAAAAGCGTATAATGTAGAAGTATTGGCCGTCAGATACAGCGATTTTGAATCCATAAGGCCCTTGAATAAAGAGACTTTGTTGCTTCCTTTGCCAGATACGTTTTCGTGCCCTATGCGAAGCCCATAAACTGAAACGGCTGGCAGCAGATTGAGAAACACGTCGACGCCGCGCATTCGATCTAGATTGTCATAAACCAGTTTAACTGTTTCCTGAGTCGGTACTCCGTCAAAGAATTCAAAGGACCCAATCGGAGAATCCACCTTGTCCGGGGTCGCAACCTCGGGGGGGACAAGTGTTGTCATTTTCAATTTCGGTGGATTCGAAGTTTCAGCGACGACGAGCGTGGAACCCATTATTATAGTGGCGAAACCACACGAAATACTATGCAAAATGGTTGTAGTGATATTGTTCATGGCAACCCCACGCAAAAAGAACAGCGTCGTTTTTCATAGATCCAAAAGCTACCACGTCGTCGGAAAGTTTCCGGTCAGTTCGCGCCACATCACAATCGCTCAACCAGAGCCTTTGTGCGCCCCAATTGCTCAACAGCTGGATCGTTCTCGCTCTCGGCTAAGCAATTACCAAGCTTTGGCAAAACAGTGTTTTGTCGTCGTCAAGTCCAGTGCAAAACAGTTTTCTGGAAGGCGCATCCGCTTTGATGAAGTCCACGAATATGGGCTTCAAAAAGTTTGACATTGGCATGTAATGACCTGTTCTAAGGACCGACGCCCCTAAAAATACCGGAACATAGCACCCCGCACTCGCCCTGCGGTTCACGCCTACTCATTCAATTTAAGCCGATTTTGCGGAGGAGGTTCTTATGCCAAAAACAAACTTGATAGTCACCGTGGTGGTATTCACCTCGTCACTCGTGCTGGGGGCAACCGCAAGTATTTCCGACGAAGCGGCGCAAGAAAAACTGCAACCAGTTGTCAACCGCTATGAGTTACCAATCCCAGCGCCGGTATATCCCCCAATTACCACTTTGGACGCACGAGACGCCACACCGCCAGCAGTCTTTCAGGTGACTGCACCCAAAGACGCCCCGAATGTTGTGATCGTGCTGATCGACGATCTCGGGTTCGGCGGGACGAGCACATTTGGCGGCGTGATTGAGACCCCGGAACTGACTGCTCTGGCTGAGGAGGGTCTTCGGTACACCCAGTTTCACACTACGGCACTTTGTTCACCGACGCGGCAGGCGTTGCGCACAGGGCGCAACCATCATTCTGTAAATCAAGCCAAAATATCGGAGACTGCGACATCTTTCCCTGGCGCGACAGGCATGTTGCCAAATGACACCGCGGGGATCGGAACCATCCTGCGTGAAAATGGCTACAGTACCGCGGCATTCGGAAAGTGGCACGAGACTGCGGTGTGGGAGATCAGCCCGTCAGGTCCAATGGTCCGTTGGCCAAACTACCAAGGTTTCGACGAGTTCTATGGGTTTATGGGGGGTGAAACAAATCAGTGGTCGCCTGCGGTTTTTCACAACCAAAATCGCGTCGACACACCGGACGACCCCAGCTACCACTTCATGAACGACATGACGACCAAAGCGATTGACTGGATCGAATTCCAACAGGCGCTCACCCCGGACAAACCATTCTTTGTCTATTTCGCCCCCGGCGCAGTTCATGCTCCACATCACGTGCCTCAGAATTACATCGACAAGCATAAAGGTAAATTCGACGAAGGCTGGGATGTGATCCGCGAACGAATTCACAAACAGCAGCTTGAACAGGGAATTATTCCCAAGGGCACAAAGCTTGCCAATAAACCGGATGATATCAAAGACTGGTCCGATCTTTCTTCGGACGAACAGAAACTTTTTGCACGTCAAGCCGAAGTGTTTGCCGCCTATCTTGACATGGCCGACCATGAAATAGGTCGGCTGCTCAAATCCGTCGATGACATGGGCGAACTGGACAACACGCTTCTCATCTATATCGCTGGCGATAACGGGACGAGCGCAGAAGGCGTGATGAACGGGCTTTACAACGAGCTCACATATTTCAACAACGAACCCGACGGGTCTTCTGTAGAGACCATGTTGAAATATTACGACAAATGGGGTGGTCCCGAGACTTATCCGCACATGTCGGCTGGATGGGCTGTCGCCTTCGATTCCCCCTTCACCTGGACAAAACAGGTTGCTTCCAACTACGGCGGCACCCGGAACGGGATGGTCGTGCGCTGGCCAAATGGCATCAAGTCCAAGGATGAGGTTCGCACTCAATGGCATCATGTCATCGACATCGTGCCGACAATTTTGGAAGCCGTTGGTGTCCCGGAACCACGTGTTGTCAATGGAACCCCTCAGCGTCCAATCGAAGGTAAGAGTTTAACCTATTCCTTCGAAGACGCTGAGGCCCCGGACCGGCGCCTTGTTCAATATTTTGAGATGTTCGGGAACCGCGGAATTTATCTGGATGGGTGGTTCGCAGGAACAATCCATCTGAAACCCTGGGGCAAAGTTGAAAACAAATTTGCTGACGACACCTGGGAACTTTATCACGTTGCCGAGGATTTCAGCATGTCGGAAAACCTCGCCGAAAAACACCCCGAAAAGCTGGCTGAATTGCAAAAGGCGTTCCTTGAAGAAGCCCCGAAATACAACGTCTTACCACTCGATGACCGGCGGCAGGAATTATTCAACCCGGTGACGGCGGGCAGGCCAGATCTCATGTTCGGCCGAAAAAGCCTGACCCTTGGCGAAGGCATGAATTACCTGCTGGAGAATGACTTTATCAACATCAAGAACACGTCGTGGGGAATAATTGCTGAAATCGAAAGTGGCGACAAACCCGAAAATGGCGTCATCACTTCCCAAGGTGGCCGATTTGGCGGCTGGTCTTTGTACCTCAAAGATGGAAAGCCGGTGTTCGCCTATAACTACCTTGGCCTTGATGTCACCAAGGCCTCTGGCAGCGAAGCATTGCCTAAAGGCAAAGCCACGATCAAAATGGATTTCGCTTACGACGGCAAGGAAGGCGACCTCGGAAAAGGTGGCTCCGTAACGCTGTCTGTCAACGACAAACAGGTGGCAACCGCAAAGGTCGATAAAACGCAATTTGCCATTTTTTCGGCTGACGAAAGCGCGGGCACGGGTTTCGATGCTGAAACACCCGTTGTCGAAGACTACGACCGTGAAGGAAGCCGTTTCACCGGAAAAATAGACAAGGTGACGATCAGCCTCAAAGATTGAAGGACTGATTGTGGCGGAGCAATCGCAGTTCGAAATTTTGATCAATTTCCGCAGGCGATTTTGGAACTCGGGTAGGACAGAGCAGGCAAGTCTACAAAGGGGCAAATTCTTCGACGCAGGTGTGGCTTCGGAGTGCCAAGGGAACAAACAAGCAAATACGCCTTTTACTGTCCACAGATAGGGGAAGGAATATGCGTTCTGAAAAACAGCAATTCGACGTGGTATTGAGCGGCGGACGTGTCATTGACCCTGAGACTTACACGGACAGGGTACTCAACGTCGGCATTGCAGATGACACCGTCGCGGCCATTTCGACCGAACCGCTGGACGGAAAAGAAGTTGTTGATGTTACTGGCCTTATCGTTGCGCCGGGTTTCATAGACCTGCACGCCCACGGTCAGAACATTGCCAGTAACCGTATTCAGGCGTTCGATGGGTTAACTACAGCCCTAGAGCTTGAGGCCGGCATGTTACCTGTCAGCGAGTTCTACGACAATTGTGCAGCAGAAGGCCGTCCCATCAACTTTGGATGCTCTGCCGGTTGGGCTGCGGCACGGATCATGACGTTGAGCCCCGGCGCTGTATCCGGGGGCAAACCCGAACCGTCACTCGCATTTCTACTGAAATCTTTGGGCTCAACGGAATGGGTCGAAAACCCCGCCCACGGAAAGGAACTGGACGCCATACTTGCGCTAACGGAACAAGGATTGAGAGAAGGCGCCATTGGCATTGGTTGCCCGTGGGGATACACGCCCGGCGCTGGATTGAAAGAACTACGCGAACTCTGGTTGTTGGCTAAGAAATACAACCAGCCGACATATACGCATATTCAAAATATGTCTGTTCTCGATCCCAACAGTGGTACGCGCAATGTCATTGAACTGGCGGGGCTGGCAGCGTCCACAGGCGCACGTACACATATCTGCCACTGGAATAGCACAAGCCTGCGCGACATACCTCTGATACACGACATCGTTCGCAACGCCCAGAAGGCTGGGCTACCGATCACGACCGAAGCCTACGTCTATGGTGCTGGCAACTCCGGCATTGGTGCAGCTGAATGGGATCCCGTAGATGTCGAAGAACGCATGGAAGTTGAATGGTCCGACTTCACGCTTGTGAAAACGATGAAAGACTTTGAGACAAAGGAAGAATTCGTCGCTGCCCGTGAAGCTCACCCCGAGGACTCCGTCATTGTTCATTTTCTGCACGAAGATGATGACGCGCATGATGCGGCACTGCTGGACATTTCCGTCCTGTTTCCCGGAACAGCGATTTGCACTGACGGCCTGCCCTTCGTTCAGGCTGACGGTAGTTTCTACGAAAAGGATGAGTGGCCTTTACCGGAAGGCCTGAACAACCACCCGCGCGCTGCAGGCAACTACGCGCGGTTTTTCAGAAAGTGGGTGCGCGAGCGAGGCATAATCAGTTGGATGGATGCAATTCGTCAAACTTCTCTGAACCCGGCGCTCATCCTAGAAGAAAGCGTTCCAGTGATGAAACGGAAAGGACGGCTTCAGGAGGGTTCAGACGCGGATGTCGTTGTGTTCGACCCGGAAACGATTGGCGAAAAGGCTGATTTCAAAAATCCCTCGGCACTCTCGGTGGGCATGCGTCATGTACTGGTCAACGGTACATTCCTGATCCGGAACGCGGAGCTTGACCCGAATGCAATGGCTGGCCGTGCAGTTCGCGCACCGGTCCGCGTTTGAGGATTCCTTGGCCAATCTCAGAGGAACAGTTGAAGTATTCAAATCAAGATGCATCGCCCTGATTGCAAGAAAGACGTTCAGGAGGAACAAATGGCAATTGTAAAGAATGACCCGATCTATCCATTCAAGGACAGCGACTACTCGAATCCTCGACACATAATTGTCGAGGGAAGCTACGAAGAGATCGGTTTCGATCTTGGTACGTTGGCCAAGAGTGAATACGGCTGCAAATTGTGCGTCTATGACGACCCTGTCTATGCTGAAGCCCGCCGTGAGTATATGGCAGCGAATTGGCGACAGATGTTGGAACGAAGCAAGGGTGTTCAGAGCGCCTATGGACTGCCGGAGAATGACGTCGTTTTCGATGCGACCGTCTTGCCGTTTGATTGGTATGACGAAGCAAGAGGCGCGGACCTGGGCGCGAACACCTGTTCGGGAGCCGTTCTTCCCATAGAGAAGACGAAGGAAGGCGCGACATTTGTTTCCAGAAACTTTGATCTCACGGCGATGCCGTTGTGGAGTGGGCTTCTGGGAAAGATACCACCCGAAGGTGCAAAAAATGCCTGGTCACGCGGCGTTGTTCTGGAAACTCGTCCGAAAGGAGGATTCAGAAGCATCCATGTGGGTGGGCAGGAAATGCTGGCGCCGTGGCTCGACGCAATCAACGAAAAAGGTCTCTACATCACGGCGATGCACGATCCATGGGGTGTTGGTGACGAAATCGGATCTCCCGGCGGCCAGAATGTGTCCGGCGTTACTCTGACTCAGTTGTTTGCGCTCTTGATAGATACGTGCGCCACGGTCGAGGAGGCCAAAAAAGTAATCCTTAAAAACCGCATCATGCAAACCATCATGCGGGGTCACATGATGATCGCGGACAAGAGTGGTGACGCCACCGTGTTCGAGATCGACCGGCATTCACAGGCCTATGTCTTTGTAGACCGTGAAGCCAATGAGCCGTTGTTTGTGACGAACCACCCAAATTCCAGGTACCCTGGCCCGAGCACGTACCCGGACTTTGATATGACCCATGAGCACAACACATTCACGCGGCAGTGCATCTTGCGAGATACGTATGCAGCCCTCACACCGCCCTTCACGAAAGAAGACGTCACCGCACTCACGGATTCTATTCACTGTGCATTTGTAGATGATGAGTTGGCCGAAGCCGGCCCGAAAGAAAGAACACTGGTTAACACAACAGCCGACCTGTCGAAGCCAGAGATCAGTGTGCGGTGGTACCTAGGAGATATCGGTCCGGTCGCTGGCACGAACCAAGTGAAAACGCGCATGAGCGAATTTTTCTCTTTCGGGTTCTGAACTGCACTGCAGAGATTTTGTTGGCCAAGTGACGCAGAATAATACAACCCACGCTAACGCTCCCGTCCCGGTAACCATCGTGGCCGGGTTCTTGGGCGCTGGAAAATCCACGTTGTTGAATCACATTCTCACTTCAGATCATGGGCTGCGGACCGCCGTGGTGGTGAATGACTTCGGTTCCATCAACATTGATGCCGATCTGATAGCAGATGTTGGCGAAAGCATCGTGGGCCTGGCCAATGGCTGCATCTGCTGTGCCATTCGGTCCGATCTGATAGGGGCGGTTCTGGGCCTTGTGGACCTCCCAGAGCGACCTGATCATATTCTGATCGAGGCGAGTGGTGTCGCTGACCCCAAGAGTGTGTATCAGGCCTTTTTGCAGCCGGAAATTCGCAATGACGTTCTTGTGGACGGAGTGTTGACCTTGGTCGACGCCGAACAGGCCGGGTGTCTGCCGGAAAAAGAGCAACAATTGGCCTGCGAACAGATTGAAAGCGGGGATTTGATCATCCTGAACAAAGTAGATCTGGTGGACAATGAAACGCTGCGGGAAATGAAGAGCTGGCTGTCTTCAATCAATCCGCGAGCGCAGGTGATCGAAGCCTGTCAGTGTCGTTTGCCAGTCGACGTCTTGCTTGGACTAGATGCAAGGAAGCCACTGGTCAAACACAGTGCGGTCAATGCTCAAGCCGACCACGCGCAGGAACCGTCAACGTGCATAGGTCGTGATGTTGCTGACCATCACCATCATGAAAATACGTTCGAAAGCTGGAATTACAAAAGCGACCGACCCCTTCGGCTGGGGTTGCTGAACCAGGTACTCAGCCACTTACCGAAGGAAGTCCTCCGCGCCAAAGGGTTCATTTACGCCAGTGATGATCCTACCTGCCGGCATCTGCTGCAGATGGTCGGTCGCCGCGCGGTTCTTTCATCGGAACGGCATTGGCGTGAATGTCAGCCTGAAACGCGACTAGTGTTCATTGCGCGCCGCGGCGTCTGCAATATCCCCGCGATCAATCGGGCTTTCGATAAGTGCGCGGAGGATGCTCCTATTGCCTGACGGCTATTTTGATGATCCCAAACATGAAGAGGCGTTCCGATTTTTGATCGATATGGGAACCCTTGCTCACAGCTATGGTATCTCATCACACCGGCTTGCATCGATGCTGGAAAAGGTGGCTGGGTCCGTCGGGCTGATGGGAAAGTTCGAAGTAACACCAGCATCGATTTTGTTCGTTGTCTGGTTTCCGAAAGATAGACGGCAAAGGATTCATTTTGCTCCAATGCCGTCGCCGGGTTTCGACCTGACACGCGTCAACGGACTGTTCGAGATCAGGGCGGGTATCGAAAATGGTTCATTGACTATTCGGCAGGCGTTTGCAGCCATGGACGACGTTAAGACCCAGCCTCCTGCGTTTGGACCTCTATTGGTTGGGCTTGGCTATGCTTTGTGTGGGGCTGGCTTCGGTGTTCTATTGAATCTTGGATGGATGGATGTATTTTTCTCTGCTGTTGCCAGCCTGGCCGTCTTTGCCGTGGTCCTGCTGTGTCGGAGCTGGCCGCAATGTGGCGGGCAGATTGAGCTCATATCGGGCCTGTTGGTTGCGTCGCTAGCCGTTCTGTTCGGCTTTATCTTCCCCGGAAGCAACCATATATCCGTTATATTGGCGGGGCTGGTGGTCCTGCTACCTGGGTATTCCTTAACTCTCGGTATTGCTGAACTGTCATTAGGAAAGATATCTTCCGGGCTTCAGAGGCTAACAGCCGGAACATTGACGCTGCTGAATTTGTTCATTGGGGCGACAATCGGACTAGCACTTTTATCTCATGTGCATTCGATAGCCCCGCCTTTACCCTCCTCGCCTCCAGATACAATCTGGGTCTGGTTGTTCGCGGTACTCTTGGTCGCGGGACTTGCATTTGTTTTTCAGGTCAGGCCTAGAGACTTTATCTGGGTTTTACTGGCAGGTCTTGTTGCTCACTTCGGAGTGAGTCTCGGATCAGGTCTTGGATTTTGGCAAGGTTCTTTTCTTGGCGCTCTTGGAGTCGGGGTATTCGCCAGTATTTTTTCGACGATGCGGCACCAACCTACTTCCACAGTCCTGATACCGGCCGTCATGGTTCTTGTTCCCGGGGCGACTGCGCTGCGAGGTTTGCGATCAGTTGCGCTTGACGGGGTGACAAGTGGCCTCACAACTGAATGGCAAGCTCTGGCAAATATCGGTGCCATCATTGCTGGGCTCCTGGTAGCATCTGCTGTAATTTCATCAAAATCAACGCAGTGACCGGCCTTTGAAACTGTGTGACAGTATCTTGGAATGACAGTTTTGGTCACCCAGTAGTTTCAAACAGTGTCGCAATCAGAGGTAGCACGCTCGGAACACAGCTCCGACACCTGAAGCTAAATTATGTGAAGCTTGGGTGCGCGCGATTCTTTCGGAAAAATAAGCAGTGCAATTCCAACCAATTTTCGCGATGCCTGACCCACTCGCTTTGATCCCGGTTGCACCTCACGCTGCAGAATACCCCGCATCCGCCATAAGAAGTTGACCGGTGATCCCACTTGCCGCGTCTGAGGCTAGGAAGGCAACCGCTTGGGCGATTTCGGCAGGTTCAAGGAGGCGACTCATGGGAATATCGTCGATCCACCGCGCCATAACCGCGGGCTGCTCTAACCCAACCTTTTGAAGCATTTCAGTGTTGGTGTAGCCTGGCCCAACAGCGTTCACACGAACACCGCGCGTCGCCCATTCGACTCCGGCGACCTTGCAGAAATGTGCGACACCAGCCTTTGTGACGTCATACCCAATGTGAAGCTCTGGACGCACGGCCTTGACTCCGGCGATCGATGAAATCGCGACGATCGACCCTTTGCCCTGATCCAACATGATACTTCCGAATGCGCGGGCCACGAAGAACACACCGTCCAGGTTGATTGCCATCACACGGCGCCAGTCCTCGTCGCTGTGATCTTCGGTGGAGCTTTCATAGGCCACACCCGCATTTGCGACGACAATATCGACACGGCCGTGTTTCGCGTTCACACGATCTGCCAGATCCTGCACGGATTGACTGGAGGTCACGTCAATCCGTTCCCCTTCGGTCGAAAGCCCCTCGTCGGCGAGTTTTGATGCGGTCTCGTCGACGAGATCAAGCAGGTCGGCCATGACGACATGAGCACCCATTTCGCCCAGTTGGCGGCAGATCGCCTCGCCAATCCCGCGGGCCGCGCCGGTGACTACTGCGATCCTACCTTCAAGCGAAAATATGTTCAGGTTCTTTGCCATTTTGACCTCCGTATCATGATTGAACTTTCCGTTCGCCTGCAGATATCCCGCAACTCGCGGGACATTTCCCGTAACCTTTCGAATTTTCGGAAAAGGAGAAGATTTGGAAGCAGGACAAACGCGAGGTTCGGCGATAATTGCAGACCATCTTCTGCGCAATCTGTACATCTTATTGTGAGAAAGAAAATCCATTTTGGATATTCAATGCACGCAGTTCGTCAGAACTTTGATATGGTGTTTTCAACAGCAACGCGTTGTGCGGCTGAAAATTCCTCCCAGGACTTGGCGCCGGCGCATTGCTGGCGCTTTTTTTGGAGTGTCGCGGTGCCTGTCTCTAGTCTCAAATCGGATATCACTGATCATGAAGTTATAAGGATCATCAGGTTCCTCTCGCGTACCAGAACTCCGTTTAATGAACTAGTACGGAGAGGGCCCGGGGATCCGTCTTGGAATCTGACATCTTTCTTAGTTACGTCTTACCTAAAGGGGGAACCGGTCACGATTTCTATGCTCATTGATGCGGCGGAAGTGCCTTATGGAACGGCTCAGCGGCGCATTCACGCGATGATTGAGGATGGGCAAATCGTAAAGGTCGCGCGCTCGACGACCGGCAAATCCTTTTACTTGCAACCCAGCCCTGAGATGTATTCGGCATTTGTCGACTATGTCACCAAAGTCAAGTCGTTGCTGGCGGAAACAGTCGGGTTGACCGGCATGGAAAACGCGGATGAGTTTTATTTTGGCGGTGCAGATTTTGCGCGGGACATTTTGCCACCACCTCCCTTGCAATCTCAACTGGCAGAGAGTGATCAGGAACTGAAGTTCTTGTTGCACAACGACAACTACTTCTCGGCCATGCGTAACATGTGGGCGGATTATAGAAACAATCTGGGGTCCAGAAAGAGTTTCTCGTTACACTTTCTGCCCGACCTGCACGAACGCCTGCATGAGTTCCTGCCCAAATCTGAATTTGATGTGGTGACGCTGAATATGCCCTGGCTGGGTGAGTTTGCCGAACGGGACATGCTCATGTCGCTGGATGAGTTCATCGATGAAACCAATATCCGCGTGATGGATTTCCACCCGGCGGTTTGGGCGTCGGGTACATGGGGCAGTCGCCAATACGGGGTTCCGATTTATGTTACGATTGAAGCGATGGCGGTACGCAAAGATTTGTTTTCCGAGCATGAACTGCCACATCCTCGAACATTCGATCAGGTGATTGAAACGGGTCGGCAATTGCAGGACCCGTCTCGGGGTTTCTTTGGTGTTGCCTGGAACGCTGCGAGGGGGATGCCGATCGCCTCAAGTTTCATGATCCTGATGGGCTGTTGCGGGGCCCCTATTCTGAACATCCCGCGGGCGCGGCGGTATCACAACTGGGCTGATCTTGTCGGCAACAGTTTCCGTCCGAGAATCGACAGCGAAGAAGGCCAGATCGTTCTTGATTACATGCACCGTCTGGTCGAAATATCACCACCAGATATCCTGAACATGGACTGGAACCGCCGGATCGAAGCGTTTCTGGAAGGTGAGGTCGCCATGGCCTATTGCTGGACCATGCGGGCGGCGCGTTTTGATTACGATATCGGCTCCATGGTCAAAAAACGGTCCGAACTTATTCCGCAGCCCAAAGGTCCAATGGGCATGAGTGCCAATCCGACAGGAGGCTTTCTGTTAGGCATACCGGCCAACCTGCCAAAATCACGCGCGAAACTGGCATTTGAGGCAATTGCCTGGATGGCCTCGCCGGAGGCAATGAAGCGGCACGTCACGAATGGACTGCCGGTTGCGCCTCGGTTCTCGGTGGCCGCAGATCCGGAGGCAGCCGCGGCCTCGCCCATTGTTCGGTTCGTCGACCGGTTGTCGCAACGGGGCATGCTGTGTACCTGGCAGCGTCCCCCGATTCCCGAGTATCGTACAATCGAGAGCATCCTTGGAGAACGGATACATGATGCGCTGTCCGGCGCATTGTCTGACAAAGAAGCGTTGGTGATGGCCCAGAATGAAGTTGACCGCGCGATGCAGGAGAACGGGCGTTATTGAGCTTGACCTGCTGGTGTCCAGTCGATGCCGTAAGTGTCTTTGAAATAGGCCTGGAAATAATTCTGGAACGCCGGAAACGCCGAAGCCAGTCTGAGGAACTCCTGGCGATCCATCACCAATACCTCCGTTGCGTCGAGGGCGCGTACGGTTCCTGCGCGTCGGCTTTCCCCAAGTATCAACCTTTCGCCGAAATGCCCGCCGGCTGCGATCTCCCGGGTGGTCAACTCACCGGTGTTGGAATCCTTCATGCGCACTTCGACCCTGCCGCTGATAATGGTGTAAAACCCGTCTGCCCAATTGCCCGCTTCGAAAATGCGGTCTCCGGCTCGGTAGTGCGCAATTTGGGTATGGCTGTTCTCTGGCTTAACATCCTGAACGATGCTCCGAGGCATCAGACCGTCTAACACCCAATTCAGAAGGACTTTCAGTTTTGCAGATGCCCCAGGCAAGAAGGACAAGTAGAAACCGCGCCATAACAGCCATGCGGGAAACCCCGTCAGCGTCAGGCCCATAACCTCGGCTACACCCCGTTTGCCACCCAAAGACGCCATTGCCCCCTTTGATTTGTAGCTGAATAGACGGGGCTTCTGGCCTGATAGCTTTCTGCGAATGTTTTCCGCCACTGTCCGTGCCTCACGCACTGCAAACTGGGCTGTAGGTGGCGCAAATTCATTCGGCGCGCTCGCATCTTCGACCAAGGGAACCAATGCGCAATCGCCCAAGGCCCAGACATCCGGAACGCCTGCAACCGCGAGCGAACGGTCAACTACGATCTTGCCGCGTTCGCAGCGGACATTCATTCCACGAACGACGCCAGAAGGTGCATTGCCGATGGTCGCAATAACCGTCCGTGTGCCGATAACGTCATTGTTTGTTGTTACGATTGCCGTACCGGTTGCACTGGCAACACCGGTTGACGTGTGGACCTCGATACCCCGCGCGGCCAGCTTTTGGGCCGCGTATTGGCGCAGGCGCGGGGGCAGTTCGCTGAGGATATTGTCTGCATATTCCAGCAAAATGACTCGAACTTCGGATGGGTCGATAGAGGGGTAGTATTTCAGAGATCGGTCAACCAGCTCTTTGATCTCGCCGACAGTTTCAACGCCGGAAAACCCGCCACCGATGACGCAGAAAGTAAGGGCTTCCTGCTTGACTTCGGGCAGTTGCGTGATGTCGGCGTGCTCCAGTTTCTCGATGACATGCGCCCGCAGTCTGCTGGCATCTGCCAGCGTTTTCATCGCAAGCGCGTGGTCCGATAGACCGGGTGTTCGGGACAGGTCAGTAGATTGCCCCAGGGCTATGACAAGCTGATCAAAAGCTACTTGTGTGGGGCGTCTTTGGACACCTTGAAACACGGTTACAGTCTTTGCTTCGAAATCGATGGAATGAACCCGCGCCTTCCTTGTCTTGACGTGTTTCAACAAACCGCGGAGAGAGGAAATGGCATGTGCCGCAGTGATTGAACCCGCGGCAACCTCAGGTAGCAGCGGTTGAAACACGAAGAAATTCTGGTCGCTGATCAGTTCGATTTCAGCGGATTTTCCCAGATGTTTCACAAGCGATTTCGCGGCAAATAAACCTGCAAAACCGCCACCCAGAATCACAATACGGGTCATTGTCTCTCCTTCCGTTGAACACTTGATACCGGTCGAAATCAGTCGGGCGGGCGGCAAAGATATCCATTTCAGGCAAGTTCAGTGCAGGTGCAGCAAGTCGTTCGGATGTCACGGTTTCTCATCGTTTCCCAGAGAGAAAATCCCATGCGGATATCTTTGTCGCCCGGTCCCGACAAACGTCTCCAACAATATTGGCAGCTTCACGAAAGCCGTGTTCGGCTGCCGTGACCACTCAGGAGGAGACACCATGAAATCGCATTCGCCCATGAAGACGCTCGCCACGGCATCCTTGGCGCTTTTAATGAGTTTGCCTGCCGCAAACACAGCCGTTGCCGAGGACAGCGCGGGGTATGCAGGTAAACCCCGCACATTGCTGTGGTCGAACCGGGACATCGAGTATGTGGACACATCGGAATACGCCAAGGAACCGCCCTATGTCGTCGGCTTCTCGAATGCTTCGATCTCAAATATCTGGCGGGTCGGGATGCTGCATTCGATCCAGCAAGCCGCGGCAGATAACAGCGATCTGATCGAGAAACTGATTATCACCGACGCAAACGACGATCCCTCAAAGCAAGTTTCCGACATTCAGGATCTGCTGCAACGTGATGTCGATATCCTGATCGTTTCGGCAGCCCAATCCGAAGCATTGGACCCTGTTGTGACCCGCGCAATGCGCAGCGGTGTGCCGGTGGTTATGGTCGATCGCCGGGTGACATCTGACAACTTCATCTCGTTCGTAACTGCCTCAGACCACGCGCTTGGCCGGTTCGAGGCCCAATGGATGGCTGAAACACTTGGCGGCAAAGGCAATGTCGTCATGCTGGGTGGCATCGCGGGGGCTAGCCCGGCAGAAATCCGGATCGCGGTTGCCAAACAGGTGTTCGCTGAATTCCCCGATATCAACGTGATCGACCTACAATACACCGATTGGAGCCCGGCCAAGGGCAAGCAGGTCATGGCCGCGCTGATCCAGAAATATGGCAAGGACATCCACGGCGTCTGGTCTGACAGCGGCTTGCAAGGCTCGGGCGCGTTGGAGGCGTTTGTCGAAGCCGGGTGGGAGGATGGCAGCATTCCCCCGATCACCTGTTCAGATCTAAACGGTTGTGTGAAGCAGGCGGTCGAGCATGACGTCAAGGCAATCAATTTTGACTACCCGCCAGCTATGGGTGGCGCATCCGTCAATGTGGCGCTGGACGTGCTCGCCGGCAAACCGGTTCCCAAGCAATACGAGGTGAACGCACAGATTTCGATCACCGAAGGTGACGAGACTGAGTCAGTCAAGGCAGACATCTGGATGGAAGACTACGCCCGGCTTGACCGGCCCAACGATCTCATCCTGTCGACAGGTCTGGGCCCGGACTATGATCCCACAACGTTCAACGCGGACTACCCAAAATAAATTCATCACAGGCGAGCCTTTGGGGCTCGTCCTTTCTTTTTTGAGGAGGACAACGCCATGCCATTTGACCCAACAGAATTGCGTCAGATTGGACGCACGAAGCTCAAGACCAACCTCCTTGGCCTGGGTACCGTCCAGATAGGCGGTTGGCCGCGCCGCCTGCCGGAAGAGGACGCCGTAAAGGTACTCGATGCCGCCTGGGATGCTGGCCTGCGTACATTTGATACCGCACCAATGTATGGCATGGGCATGTCCGAAGAGCGGCTGGGGCGCTATCTGGCCTACAAGCCCAAAGAGTCGTTTGTAATTTCGACAAAGGTCGGTCGTATCGTCGAAGACGATCCCGACAACAGCGAACCAACGGGTGATGACGAGTTCTGGAAGGGCGCTCCGCCCCGGATTTACCGTTTCGATTTTTCGTATGACGGTGTCATGCGTTCGGTAGAACATAGCCTTGAACGGACCGGATTGGACCGGTTCGATATGTTGCTGATCCATGACGCCGATGACCACCTCGATGAAGCCCTTGGCGGATGCTATAAGGCTCTCGATAAACTGAGATCCGAGGGAACGGTGTCCGCCATCGGGGCAGGCATGAACCAAAACCCGGCACTGGCGCGGATGGCGGCTGAGGTGGATATGGACGTGTTTCTGCTTGCTGGCCGATACACGCTCTTGGATCATTCGGCGCTGACCGAACTGTTCCCGATCTGCGAAAAACGTGGCACGACAATTCTGATCGGCGGTGTGTATAATTCCGGCGTACTGAATACTCCGGTCGAGGGTGCGTCGTTTGATTACGTGCCCCTGGATGAAAACTGGCGCGCCAACGTTCTGGACCACGGCGTGCGCGCACCTGCGGAGCATGAGACCGGCGAATACTGGTTGAAGCGGGCGCAGGCGCTGAGGGCCGTATGTGATCGGCACAATGTGCCTCTCTCGACGGCAGCAATCCAGTTTTCAGCAGCACATCCTATCGTATCCAGCATCCCCGTTGGGGCCGGTCGCCCCGAACGGTTCGAACAGAATATTGCCGCTCTGGAAGCAGACATTCCCGATGACCTGTGGGCGGAATTGAAGCACGAGGGTCTGATCGCAGATGCGGCCCCGGTCCCTGCTGAGACAGAAACCGTTTAGGGAAAGGCAGTGAAATGAGCAAAGGAATTCCCGGCCTCGCAGGAAGTGACCACATCGGCTTCACTGTTCCGGATATCGAAGAGGCAACTCGGTTCTTCGTAGATGTAATCGGGTGCATTGAACTGTTCGAAGTCGGGCCTTTTGTGGCGCATGACGACTGGATGACTGAGCATCTGAACGTCCATCCGCGCGCGGTTATTGAAACCCTTCGCATGCTGAAATGCCGAAACGGGCCTGCCTTCGAAATTTTTGAATATTCCTCGCCCGATCAGCGAGAAGAGTTGCCGAAAAACAGCGATCATGGCGGGCATCATCTTGCGTTTTATGTTGAAGATATGGACGCTGCTGTTGCCTATCTCAAATCGCATGGTGTGCGGTTTCAAGGCGAACCGAGTTACATGGAGCAGGGCCCCAGCAAAGGTCTGACCTGGGTTTATTTCCTTGCACCATGGGGCATGCAGCTTGAGCTGGTCAGCTATCAGAATGGGCTGGCTTATGAAGCCACATCCGACGACATAATGTGGTCCCCGAAATCGTAGGCTATTAGAGCGACAAAACGGACCAAGATCAGTGGTCACAGGCAAAGAGCTTTGCGGTCGTGCAGGTGCTCTGTCTTGACTGAAATCCATGTCGGATTGGCTCCACTTTGTGGGCGAGCTCAGGTTGAGGGCAGGACCGCGTATTGCAGATTTCCTGTGTTTTCACAAATTTGGGTGCAGCACTTTCAGTCGCGGCGTGATGAATATCGAAATTGGATATCATCATCACACATCGTCCGGCGCCCCTCTGCAATATTGGGAATCATAGAAAACGATCCCTGAGAGTCTGTTTGTTCCGGGGGTCATTCGCCCAAAAGCGGATCTCGGTTTCTGACCTGTGATCCCATCATGAAAGATAGTGAGAGAGAGGCGCGAAATGGCGATTGAGACCTATGGCACCATGGCCGTGGATTGGGAAAACCGCATCAATTTTGATCGGTTGAGGACTGAACGCCTCGCCCGCGTAAAAGAGAAGCTCGAGCAGTCGGAAATGGGTGCGTTGTTGTGTTTCGACATGACCAATGTGCGCTATATCACAGGCACTCATATTGGTACCTGGGCACAGGACAAGGTGTCTCGCTGGACCCTGCTGCCGCGCGGCGGTGAACCGATCCTTTGGGACTTCGGATCGGCAGCAAAACACCATGCGCTGCATTGCGACTGGATGGGAGGCGAAGAGCGATCCCGCGCGGGTATCCCCTTGTTACGGGGCGCTATGACGCCAAACATGGGTCGGGCTGAGGAAACTGCTGACAAGATTGTTCGCGAGCTGGAAAAGCACGGCTTGAAGAACGAACCGCTTGGGATCGACCTTGTCGAACCTCCCATCATGTTCGCGCTGCAGGAACGTGGCGTGAAAGTCGTCGATTGCCAATGGCTTATGCAGGATGCGCGGGTCATCAAAACGCGAGATGAGATTAGCCTGCTGACCCACGCCTCGGCCATGGTGGATTTCACCTACGAGGAAATCTACCGCGCCATCCGCCCCGGTGTTCGCGAAAACGAACTGGTCGGGATTGCGTCGAACTTCCTCTATAACAACGGATCAGAATACGTCGAAGGCGTGAATGCGATTTCGGGTGAGCGATGTAGCCCACACCCGCATGTCTTCTCAGATAGGGCATTGCGCCCGGGTGACCCGGCTTACTTCGACATCCTACATAGCTACATGGGATATCGGACCTGTTACTACCGGACCTTCGCAGTGGGTAGTGCAAGCCGTGAAATGCAGGATGCCTATAAGCGATGCCGCGATTACCTCGATCAGGCGATCGCAATGATCAAGCCCGGTGTGACCACCGGAGAAGTCGCAAAGGTCTGGCCAAAAGCCGAGGAGTTCGGGTTCCCCAATGAAGAAGCAGCATTCGGCTTGCAATACGGCCACGGGCTTGGACTGGGGATCTGGGAACGACCGGTCATCAGCCGCCTGGTCTCGATCGACCATCCGGAGGTTATTCAGGAAGGTATGGTTTTCGCACTTGAAACCTTCTGGCCCGCCAAAGGCAGTCACCATGCGGCGCGTATCGAAGAGGAAATGGTCGTAACCAAAGACGGGGTCGAAGTCATCTCGAAATTCCCGGCCGAAGAGCTCTTGGTTTGTGGTCGCCAGTATTGGTCCGGGCACGACATGCTGCCGGGTATTCGCCACAGCGAATCTCACTTCAACAACCACCGCGTTTTCCCGCAGGCCGAAAACACAACGCAGCCGCGTTTCGGCAAAACCTGGGAAGACTAACACCTGATGAAAACCTGAACCCGAGATGCGGTTCAGAGTCCGAGAGGCAAATATGAAAACGCGAATTGGCTGGATCGGGCTCGGTAAAATGGGCGCTCCGATGGCAATCAATCTGTGCCGGGCCGGCGCCAAAATGACCGTGTTCAATAGAAGCCCTGACAAGGGCAAACCCGTTCTCGACGCGGGCGCGGCGTTGGCAACCAAGCCCAGTGTGTTAGCCGCTCAGTCGGATATCCTGTTTACCATGCTGTCGGACGACTGTGCCTTGCGCCAAGTTCTCCTGGGCGACAAAGGCGCTCTGAAAGAGATGTGCTCAGGAACCATCCTAGTTGATATGAGCACAGTATCTCCGACCGTATCGCAAGACATTGCCAGCGCGGCGGATGGCTACGGTGTGCGATATCTTCGGGCCCCGGTTTCCGGGTCGGTTGCTCTTGCTGAGGCTGGCACTCTGGCCGTTATGGCGTCGGGACCGAAGGATGCCTTTGACGATTGTCTCGAAGTCCTGAACGCGATGAGTGCACGCCAGTTCTATGTCGGAAGTCACGAGCAGGCACGGGTTCTGAAGCTGTCGATCAACATGATGGTGGGGTTCACTGCTGCCATGATGGGCGAAGCCTTGGCGCTTGGGCTGAAAAACGGGCTCGATCGGGCAACCATGCTGGATGTGATAGGCGCAAGCGCGATTGCGTCGCCATTGGTTAACTACAAGCTGGACGCGTTGAAAACGAGGGATTACTCACCCGCGTTCGAGGTCACGCAGATGGCCAAGGATTTCGATCTGATTTTGGAAACTGGTCGTCATTCCGCCGTTCCAATGCCGCTGGCCGCACAGGTCCGCGAGGGTTGGAGCGAACTGATCGCCGATGGTGATGGCGAGACGGACTTTTTCAAATACGTCGAGCTGGCCACGCAGCGCGCAGGCGCGACCCTTAGCGACGGCAGGGAGACGGCGGCATGACTCTGAACCCAGAACTCATGAAGCACGCTTGTCTGATCGGCGGCCAATGGCGACCCGCCGGGGCTGGTGGAGTGGTTTCCGTAGACAACCCGTCAACCGGTGCAGTTTTGGGCGCGGTGCCGAATTTCGGGGCCGAGGAAACGCGTGAGGCGGTCTCGGCGGCTCAATCGGCTTTGACGGATTGGCAGGGCCGCACGGCCAAGGATCGCGCCGCAATCCTGCGTCGCTGGTACCAACTGATCATCGAGCATACTGAAGACCTCGCAGCGATCATGACTGCAGAGCAGGGCAAACCGCTGGCCGAGTCGCGGGGCGAAGTGGCTTATGGCGCCAGTTTTATCGAATGGTTCGCGGAAGAGGGTAAGCGCATCTACGGCGATGTCATCCCTAGCCCTTGGGAAGACCGGCGTATTGTTGTTGTGAAACAAGCGGTTGGGGTTGTTGCGGCCATTACACCTTGGAACTTTCCCATTGCCATGATCACGCGCAAAGTCGGGCCGGCTTTGGCCGCAGGCTGCACCTGTGTCGTCAAGCCCGCTTCCGCCACACCGTTTTCTGCCTTGGCGATTGCGGCACTTGCACAAGAGGCGGGTGTCCCGGATGGCGTGTTGAATGTCGTAACAGGATCAGCACGCGCAATCGGCGGCGAGCTGACGGCCAATCCGACTGTACAAAAGGTGACGTTTACGGGATCGACCGACATCGGAAAGGTGCTCATGCGGCAAAGCGCCGATACCGTGAAGAAAGTCTCGATGGAGCTGGGTGGCAACGCGCCGTTTATCGTGTTTGATGACGCGGATATCGACGCTGCTGTGGAAGGGGCCATCGCGTCGAAATACCGAAATACCGGGCAGACCTGTGTTTGCACCAATCGCATCCTGGTGCAACGCAACGTCCATGATGCATTTGTCGAAAGTTTGGTGACGCGTGTGAATGAACTGGTTGTCGGGGACGGGTTCGCCGAAGGTGCACAGCAGGGGCCATTGATCGATCTGGCGGCGGTTGAGAAAGTCGAAGAGCACATTGCCGATGCGCGCTCGAAAGGTGCTTCGGTCGCCGCAGGTGGCGCGCGCCACACGTTGGGCGGGTCTTTCTTTCAACCGACAGTCTTGACCGGTGTCACAACGGATATGGCCGTCGCGCGGGAAGAGACTTTTGGGCCGCTGGCACCGATTTTCACATTCGACAGCGAGGAAGAGGCAATCAAGCTGGCCAACGACACTGAATTCGGCCTGGCCGCCTATTTCTATTCCCGTGATATCGGCCGGATCTGGCGTGTCGCCGAAGCGCTTGAATACGGCATGGTCGGGATTAACGAAGGCATCATCTCGACCGAGGTCGCGCCGTTTGGCGGGATCAAGGAAAGCGGCGTGGGACGGGAAGGCGCGCACTACGGAATCGAGGAATTTGTTGAGACGAAATACCTGTGCATGGGCGGGCTGAACGCCTGACCTTTGCCCGCGGAGTAGAGCACAATGCCGAGAACAACGAAAATCAAACCGATGGTCGACTGGGTGGATATCACCGCCACCGAAGCCGACTGGGACAAGCTCGGCAAAGCCGAAGCGATCAAGATGCACAACCATCTGCATCTTGTGCGCGCTTTCGAAGAGATGGTGCTGGAAATGGATGCACAGGGGTTGATCCACGGTCCTGCACACAGCTCGATCGGGCAAGAGGGTGGCGCGATCGGATCAATCTCACCCTTGAAGCCAGGAGATCAGGTCACCGGGTCCCATCGAGGCCATCACCAGTTTGTCGCTAAGGCTTTGGCATATCTTGATCCCGGTCACGTCGATCCGCTGACGACCGATTTGTCAGGCGACATTCTGCAGTTGTTGCAGAAATCCTTGGCTGAAATCATGGGACTGGCACAAGGCTATTGTAAAGGTCGCGGCGGCTCGATGCATTTGCGTTGGGAAGAGGCTGGCGCGTTGGGCACCAACGCTATTGTTGGTGGTGGCGTGCCATTTGCAACCGGGGCCGCGTGGACCAAAAAACGCTGCGGCACCGACGAAGCGGTGTTTTCCTATTTCGGCGAGGGCAGCGCACATATCGGCTCGGTCCCAGAGGCAATGAACCTGGCAGCGCTTTGGGACTTGCCTGTCTGCTTTTTCATTGAAAACAACGGGTTTGCCGTGGCGACCACGGTCGAAGAAGAAACGCGCGAAACTCGGGTCTCATCTCGCGGTTTGGCTTTTGGCATCCCGTCCTTCCGGGTTGACGGCATGGACCCAGTCGCGGTCCGCGTCGCGACTGAACGCGCTTTGGATATCATGCGCTCGGGCAAAGGGCCGACGGTTATCGAAGCCGTGCTCTATCGCTTTTTCCATCATGGGGGCGGCGTTCCAGCCAGTGCCTTCGGATACCGCAGCAAAGAAGACGAAGCCACTTGGCGCAAACGCGATCCAATTTTGGTGATGCTGGACGGTTTAAAAACACGTGGATGGCTGGACGATGACGGTGACGCCACATTGGCCACGCGTGCCAAGTCCGCGATGCAACTGGCGGCCTCGGCGCTGACGGTTGAGGATGGCAATAAACGCACTGTTATCGAAGCTCTGTGGCCAGATACCGCAATGCGCGACGCAGGATTGCGTGGAGATTTGAGTGAATTGGACGGCAAACGCTTCGAAGAACAAGAAGAATTCTCGGGTACGTTGGCACCTGTCAGATATGTGGATGCCGTCGCCGAAGTTATGAACCGGCGCATGGCCGAAGATGACCGAATCTTTTGTCTGGGCGAGGACATTCACCGCCTGAAGGGTGGAACCAATGGTGCCACAAAGGGACTTGCCGAAAAATATCCGGACCGGATCATTCCAACTCCCATAGCCGAGGCAGGATTTAGCGGGCTGGCCGGTGGCGTAGCTATGTCGGGTAAATACCGTCCGGTTGTCGAACTGATGTATCCCGATTTTGCGCTGGTCGCAGCGGATCAGTTGTTCAACCAGATCGGCAAGGCCCGGCACATGTTTGGCGGCGATACCGCGATGCCAATCGTGTTCCGTACCAAGATCGCGATCGGAACCGGATACGGGTCGCAGCACTCGATGGATCCGGCTGGCTTGTTTGCGCAGTGGCCGGGCTGGCGCATCGTCGCGCCCTCGACCGCGTTCGACTACGTCGGGTTGATGAACAGTGCTTTGGCCTGCGACGACCCTGTTCTGGTGATCGAACATGTGGGTTTGTACACGCAAAAGATGCCCGGGCCGGTCAACGATTATGACTATTTCATACCGCTTGGAAAGGCCAAGGTGGTGCGGGAAGGTAGTGCTATGACCATCCTGACATACTCAGCGATGGTCGAAGAATCCCGCAAGGCGGCCGAGGCACTTGGGTTGGATGCCGAGATCATCGATTTACGCTCTCTGGACCGTGCTGGTATCGATTGGGAGACCATCGGTGAAAGCATCCGCAAAACCAACAATGTGGTGGTTGTCGAGCAAAGTCCGTTGACCGTTTCTTATGGTGCGATGTTGACTGACGAATTGCAGCGTCGGTTCTTTGACCATCTTGATCAACCCGTCCAGCGGGTGCATGGCGGCGAAAGCTCTCCCAGTGTGTCCAAAGTGCTAGAGCGGGCAGCCTTTGCGATGGCCCCCGAGGTCGAAGTCAGATTGAAACAGATGATGATCGATACGGGCCGTGGGGCCTTGGTCGGCGTTTGACATGGCTGATGGCAGACCAAACAGGATGCCTGGGCTGCGCGGGGTTGAGCATGTGGGCTTTACCGTGCCGGATCTTGAACAGGCGACTCGTTTCTTCGTCGACGTGTTGGGGTGCGAGGCATTCTACGATCTCGGTCCGTTCCAGTTCGATGACGATTGGATGTCGCGTCAGTTGAACGTTCACCCCCGTACAGTGATGAAGAACCTCCGTTTCTTTCGCTGTGGGCATGGGCCGAATTTTGAGATCTTTGAATACGAAGCACCGGACCAACGGAAGGCCCAACCAAAAAACAGTGACATCGGCGGACACCATCTGGCCTTTTACACCGATGACTTCCACGGGGCGTTGAATTGGTTGCGTGACCACGATGTCGAAATACTGGGCGAACCCGTGGTGCGCCATCAAGGACCATCAGCGGGGCAGACCTGGGTGTACTTTCTTGCACCTTGGGGGATGCAACTGGAACTTGTGAGTTTTCCAGATGGCAAAGGGTATGAAATGACCACCGACCGACGCCTTTGGACCCCGGTAAACCCTTCCGAATGAACAGGTAAAACCATGCCCATTGAAATCACAATGCCGTCTCTTTCCCCGACAATGGAAGAAGGAACGATCGCCTCCTGGCTTGTTTCCGAAGGGGAGCAAGTGAGCCCGGGTGACATACTCGCCGAAATCGAAACTGACAAAGCGACGATGGAGTTCGAGGCGACAGATGCAGGGACCGTTGCGAAAATCCTGGTGCCCGCAGGGACTGAAAACGTGGCTGTCAGTACACTGATAGCCATAATCGCCGAAGACGGTGAAGACGCATCAGGCATAGCACTGCCAGGTCAAAATAAGCCTGAAAAACAGGCTGAAATTGTCAGTTTTCCGGACGCCCCAGAACCAAATCCAGACATCGCATCTAAGGCGGTTCAATCAAATAGCCGGGTTTTTGCGTCACCTCTGGCGAAACGGATCGCCGCAGAAGGTGGGCTGGATCTTTCGGGTGTCTCAGGCACAGGTCCCAAGGGGCGGATCGTTCGGCTGGATGTCGAGAATGCGTTAAAGCAACCTAAACAAGCACCACCTCGGAAAGAACCAGCCACGTCTGAAACAGCGCAGTTTTCGGACCTATATCCTGAAGGCAGCTATGACGTTGTCGAACTGGACTCTATGCGCCGAACGATCGCACGGCGATTGACCGAGGCCAAGCAAACCGTCCCCCATTTCTACTTGCGGGCGGACGTTGAACTGGATGCGTTGTTGGCGCTGCGGTCGCAACTCAATGCGGCAGCATCGAAAGTAGAGGAAACCCCGTCCTTTAAGATTTCGGTCAACGATCTGGTGATAAAGGCGCTTGCGCTGGCTCTGGCAGAAGTACCGGATGCCAACGTCACTTGGGCAGACGGCAATGTGTTGCGTCACCGGGCCGTTGACGTCGCCGTTGCGGTCGCGATCGACGGCGGGTTGATCACGCCGATCATTCGGGACGCCCAGGGAAAAAGCATCTCAGCCATTTCGTCGGAAATGAAGGACCTTGCCGAACGGGCCCGGGCGCGCAAACTTACGCCGGAAGAGTTCCAGGGTGGGACTACTTCGGTATCCAATCTGGGTATGTTTGGTGTGGACTCGTTTGATGCGGTGATCAACCCACCGCAAGGGACTATCCTTGCTGTCGGCGCAGGCACGCGCCGCCCGGTTGTTCGAGGCGAACAGGTAGAGGTTGCAACCGTTATGACGGTGTCTCTATCCGTTGATCACCGAATGGTGGACGGTGCAGTTGGCGCAGAGCTTCTTACAGCTTTCAAACGTTATGTCGAAGCGCCGCTGACTATCCTGTCCTGACTTTTTTCACCCGATTCGAAGACGTTATTGCGCCTACGATCACGGGTATACCGCATCGCGCCCGCTCCCGGCGCGATGCGGTTTTGATTTTTGTGGATGCCTTACAATACCGGGGCAATCGCGCTGTCCGGCGACATGCCGCCAATATCCAATGCGGATAACTTCGGAGCCATTCGAACCCTTCCAAGTCGTAACCTTTTTTCATGCACCCATGTGCCGATTCTGAGAGCCACCCAGGTTGGGGCAAAGCGGAATGGGGAGGGCTTCAAAATTGCGGCCCGGCACGTCTGAAGTTGGAGGAGAACCCGATGAGAACCTTTAAAATTGCGGCGGCGATGGCCGTGGCTTCTATCGCCGCAACCGCAGTCGCAGCCGAAGTCTATACCGGCGCGCCGCGCACATATCTGTACAATCCCGATGTTGAGGTATGTTTCAACGATACCTCGCAGTATAAAAAGGAAGGTCCCTACACGATCGGGTTCTCGAACGCCGGTCTTGGGGACAGCTGGCGCGTCGTCATGCAGCACTCGGTCATGACTGCCGCCGCCGAGCATAGTGATCAGATCGAAAAACTTATCATCACTGACGCTGGACATGACGATGCAAAACAGGTCGCTGATATTCAGGATCTGATTTCTCGGGGTGTGGATCTGCTGATCGTTTCTGCAAACACACAACAGGCTTTGGACCCCGCCGTTTCCCGCGCCATGCAGCGCGGAATCCCTGTGGTCATGATGGATCGCCGGATTGCCTCGGACAATTTCGTGACCTTCGTAACCGCGTCGGACGCGATGATGGGACGGCTCTTTGCACAGTGGATTGTGGAAAAGTTGGATGGTGAAGGGAATGTTGTGATGCTGGCCGGCCAGGCCGGATCCAGCCCTTCGGAAAACCGCGAAAAACCCGCGCGTGAAGTGTTCGCGCAGTATCCTGGCATCAATATTCTGGAAACTGTCTACTCCGACTGGTCGCCTGTGAAGGGCAAACAGGTCATGCAGGGCATGATTGCCAAGTACGGTGATGACATACATGCCGTGTGGTCTGCGCATGGTCTGCAAACGCCGGGCTCGGTCGAGGCGTTCCTCGAAGCGGGGTGGGCACCCGAAAATATTCCCCCACATACTACAGCGGATGTGAACGGGCCGCTGCAAATGGCGATCGAACACGGCATCCCGATGCTTGAGGTCGGTTATCCTCCGGCGATGGGCGGAATTTCGGTCGGTGTCGCACTGGACGTTCTGGCTGGTGCACCGGTGCCTTGCATCTATGAAATCAACGCTCAGATCGCCGTGTCCGAAGGTCACAATACGCCTTCTATTCAAACCAACCTGCGTCTGACCGACCTTGTCGTGCCGAACGGCGCACCGGACATGCTGGTTACCGGCGGTATGGGGCAGGACTATGACCCGACGACCTACTCCGTCGACTATCCCAAGTAAGCCTTAACCACTCAAACCGGACGGGGTCCTGAAGGACCCTGTCCAACCCACAGCTGAGGCCAGACATGCTGACACTCACTTCCATATCCAAATCATTCCCGGGCGTTAAAGCGTTGGACCAAGTCGATCTTGATGTCCGTGCCGGTGAGATCCACGGGCTGCTCGGTGAAAACGGGGCCGGCAAGTCGACGCTGACCAAAACGATTGCCGGGGTTTACCAGCCCGATGAAGGTCAGATCGAGTTCGACGGGGAAATCATTCACTGGACCGCGCCAGGCGATGCCAAAGACGCCGGAATTCATGTCATCTATCAGGAATTTGTTCTATTCCCGCATCTCTCGGTCGCCGAGAACATCTTTTTGGGAAATGAACGCCGGAATGGGCTGGGTCTGATTGATTATGCGCAGACACGCCGGGACGCGCGTGAGCTTTTGCAACGCCTTGGCGTCGACATCGACCCCGATCAGCTTGTGTCCGAACTGACGGTCGCTGACCAACAGATGGTCGAAATTGCCAAGGCGATGGTTCACAAGGTTAAATTGCTTATCCTGGACGAACCAACTGCCGTGATCTCGGGTCACGAGGTTGAGCTGCTGTTCAAACGTCTCGAGGCTTTAAAAGCGGATGGCGTGGCCATCATCTATATTTCGCACCGTTTGGAAGAAATCTTTGAGATCTGCGACCGGGTCACCGTTCTGAAAGACGGTCAGTTCGTGGACAGTAAGAAAATCGACGAGATCGACCGGGACCAACTGATCGCCTTGATGGTTGGCCGTGATATGTCCGAACTGTTCCCTATCAAGGAAGACGATGCGCCTGCCGGTGACGTTGTTCTGCGTGCTCAGAACATTTCAGTGAATGGGCGGGTTCACAATGCCAGTATCGAACTGAGAGCTGGTGAGATCACCGCGTTGGCCGGGATGGTTGGTGCCGGGCGTACGGAGTTGGCGATGGGCATCTTTGGTGGTCTGCCTCTCAAGTCCGGGACCGTTGAGATCGACGGCGAAACCTATTCTCAGATGAATCCTGCATTGGCGATTAAAATGGGCATCGGTCTCGTGACCGAGGATCGCAAAGGGCAGGGGCTGGCAATGCAACTGGATGTCGCCGCGAATGTGACGGCCTCTGATTTGGGTTCGGTCACACAATCCGGTCTCATCAATTTCACCAAAGAATTCAAAATCGCGGAACAGGAAATCGAAGAGTATCAGATTGCCTGTCGCGGGCCGCGCAACCCGGTAGCAACGATGTCAGGCGGCAACCAGCAAAAGGTCATCGTCGCGCGTTGGGCGCGCACTTGCTCCAAGGTCCTGATCCTGGATGAACCTACTCGGGGTGTCGATGTCGGTGCAAAAACCGAGATTTACCGGATTATGCGGGAACTGGCGGCCAAGGGGATCGCGATCCTGATGATCTCATCCGAGCTGCCCGAAGTTGTCGGAATGTCGGACCGGGTCGTTGTGATGCGAGAAGGCATCGTCACCGGAGAGTTATCGAAAGAGGAACTCTCAGAAGAAGCAATCATGCAGCTGGCAACCCAGCAGGAAGCAGCGTGAGGGAGGACGAAACATGACGGAACTTGCTTATCGCTCTTACAACTTTTTCACCAAACGTCAGTCTGGCCTGTTGGTTGTCATTGGATTGTTGGTCCTGCTTTTACTGTTTGGCGCGTTTATTTCCGACAGGTTCAGCTCTGCCTCGAACATATTGAACGTGTTTGAACAATCGACCGGGCTGGCACTGGTTAGCCTTGGGCAAACAATGGCGGTGCTGACCGCAGGGATTGACCTGTCGGTTGGCTCCATGATCAGCCTGCTCAGCGTACTTCTGTCCGGCACGATTGACGGCGAAGCGGCGCGGGTCCTGCCTGTGTGTCTGGGCATCATGGTACTGGGCGCAGCCATCGGAAGTCTGAACGGCCTGACCGTAATCTGGCTGAAAGTGCATCCTTTGATCGTCACACTTGGCATGGGTGCACTGCTGCAGGGAGTTACTCTTCTGTATACTTTGGGACCGGCAGGCTCGGTTCCATTTGAGTTCGACTTTGTAGCCTATGGCCGAGTTGCTGGGCTGCCAGTCGGTGCGGTCTTCACGATCGTCCTGTTCATTCTGGTGGCTCTGTTCCTTCGGTATGTTCCGTTTGGCCGGTTTATCTATGCAGTTGGCGACGATGAGGCCGGTGCCCGCCTGATGGGACTTCCACGCAAGCGCGTGCTTGTCTTTGTCTATGCGTTTTCCGGCTTCTGTTGCGCACTGACTGCGATCTACCTTGTTGGTCGGTTCGGGGTAGGCAATGTCTACACCGGGCAAAACTACACGCTTGCGTCGATCACTCCGGTGGTGGTCGGAGGCACCCTTCTGACCGGAGGTCGCGGTGGTGTCATCGGGACTCTGTTCGGAGTCTACCTGATCTCGCTTTTGAATAACCTGCTGAATTTCATGGATATTTCCACGCACTATCAGCTTATCATCCAGGGTCTGATCATCATTCTGGCCGTGTCCGTTTATGTCGAGAAAAAGAGGGCTGTGTGATGCAACAAGCCGTGAACGCTGAAATGTCGACCACAAACCAGAAATCCAGGGCAATAAAGGAACTTGGCGCCCGCTACGGTATTCATCTGGCGCTTGTCGCCCTGATCGTAGTGTCGGGCATTGTGTCTCCGGCCTTTCTGTCGGGCAACAACATCTCGAACATGCTTTTGCAAGCGGCGCCGCTTGGTATCGTCGTGATTGGTCAGGCTTTTGTGATCCTTGTGCGCGGTCTGGACCTGTCAGTGGCCTCTATCATGGCGACAGCAGCCGTTGTTGCCACGGCATTCAACGGCCAGCCCGGGGATGTCATACCCATCATCCTGATCGCATTGGGTATCGGGCTGTGCACCGGCTTGATCAATGGCCTGTTGGTTACCAAGCGCGACGTATCCCCGTTTCTTGCCACGCTTGCGACCATGATCGTTTTGCAAGGGTTACGTTTTGCCTACACGCAAGGCGCACCATCCGGGAATGTACCGCATTTCTTCCGGATCATTGGTGCCGAGACCTTCTATGGGCTGCCGTACAACGTGGTCATTCTGGCGATCCTCGCCGTCATCTTCTCGGTCGTGCTACATAAGGCGGCCTTTGGCCGGCAGGTATATATCACCGGCGGCAACCCCAAGGTCGCGCAACTGGTCGGAATCAACGCGGATCAGGTCACCATCATCTGCTATGTTATTTCGGGTGGCCTTGCTGCCATTGCCGGACTGGTCCTGTCAGGGTTCGTCGGCATCGTGGACAACTGGGTTGGCCGCGGGTTCGAACTGGACTCCATCGTGGCAGCCGTCATGGGAGGCATTGCCCTGTCCGGCGGACGCGGCAGCATTCTGGGCGGCCTGGTTGGTGCCGCAATCCTGATCGTCGTGTTCAACGCAGTTCTGCTGTTCGGAATGCCGGTTCAGTTTCAGATCATCATCAAAGGCATCGTGATCGTCATCGCGGCCGCCTTCTACGTTAAACGCGGCGCTTAAAGCGCCAGGAGGAAGACATGGGTAACGACGTTACAGGTAAATCGATCATCGTGACCGGCGCAGGTCGGGGAATAGGAGCCGGGATCGCAAAGGACCTGGCTGAGAAAGGCGCACAGATCTGCGTTGCGGATCTAAACGAAGAGGCCGCGAAAGAGGTAGCCGCCAAGATTGGTCATGGGGCCATAGGTGTCGGCGTCAATGTGGCCGACCGGGCATCCACCCGCGCGATGATCGGCGCAGCAGTGGCGACATTCGGTAAGCTTGACGTCATCTTCAACAATGCCGGGATCAGCCAGACCTGCCCGTTCATGGAAATCGTCGAGGACGACTGGCAGCGCATCATGGATGTGAACGGCAAGGGTGTGTTGATCGGTACACAGGAAGCGGCACGGCAATTCATCGCGCAGGGTACACCGGGCAAGATCATCAATACGGCATCGATCGCCGCGAAACAGGGCTATCCGCTCTTTGCCCACTACTGTGCCTCGAAATTTGCGGTCGCCGCGCTCACTCAGGCCGCGGCACGCGCTCTAGCCGAGCACAAAATCACGGTGAATGCATTTGGACCCGGGGTCGTCAAAACCGAGCTGTGGGAGCAGCTGGACCGCGAGTTCATCGAACGGGGCGTCACCGAAAAAGAAAATGAGGCGATCGACGGGTTCTCGGAATCCATTCTGTTGGGTCATGCTGCGATTCCAGCCGATATCGTGGGAACGACGACGTTCCTGGCCTCCTCAGCCTCTGACTACATGACCGGCCAAACCGTCATGATCGACGGCGGCATGGTTCTGATCTGAATAGAAGGACAATGACAATGGGACGTACACAAGACCAGATCGCCATCGTTACTGGTGGCTCGCGCGGGATCGGTGGAGCCACGGTAAAGCGACTGGCTGAAGAAGGCGCAAAGGTCACGATCTTTGATGTGATCGAAGAGGCCGGGCTGGCCCATGCCGAAAAACTACAGAGCAGGGGTTTGGATGTTGATTTCATCAAGGTTGATGTCACCAACGAAGAGAACGTGCAAGCGGCGATTGATGAGGTGATTGCCAAGCATGGACGGCTCGACATTTTGGTGAACTGCGCGGCGATCACCGGCGTGAACAAATTTGCTCATGAGGTCGAAGCCGAAGAATGGGATAAGGTCTTTGATGTGAACGTCAAAGGCTCGTTCCTGTGCACCAAGTACGGTGTTCGGCCGATGATGGAGCAAAAGAAGGGCGCAATCGTCAATTTCTCGTCGATCTACGGCCTGATCGGCAACGACGACTTGCCACCATATCACGCTACCAAAGGCGCAATCCTGTCGATGACCAAAACCGACGCGATGTGTTACGCGCGCCATGGCATCCGGGTGAACACTGTGCATCCCGGCTCGACCATGACCGAAATCTTTATGCAGGCGGCGGAAACCTATCCCGAAGGCAAACAAGCTTACCTCGACATGATGGGCAAGCTTCATCCACTCTGTCTGGGAGAGCCGGTTGATGTGGCCAACTGTGTTTTGTTCCTCGCCTCAGACGAGGCCCGCTTTGTGACAGGAGCAAGCCTGGCCGTAGATGGCGGCTATACAGCGCAATAAGGAGACAAGATATGCGTGCCGTCCGCTTTCATAACGCCAAGGATATCCGCGTAGAAGAGGTGCCCGCGCCCGACAGCAATCTGGCCGCTGACGAAGTGCTGGTGCGACCAGGGGCCTGCGGGATTTGTGGAACCGATTTGCACGAATACATCGCAGGCCCCATCGTGACCCCGGAAACACCGCATGTGTTTACAGGGGCCACGAACCCTCAGATTCTGGGCCACGAATTCGTCGCAGTGGTCGAGGCGGTCGGTAGCAATGTCAGCCACGTGAAACCCGGAGACAGGATTTCCGCTCAGCCACTGATTTCGCCTCGGGACGACTATTTTGGTCGGCGTGGTCAATACCATCTGAGTGACAAAATGGCATGTGTCGGCCTCAGTTGGGCCTGGGGTGGTATGGCCGAACAGGCGGTGCTGCCGGGCTATTGCGCACAGCCTGTGCCGGATGCGGTGTCTGATGATCAAGCCGCCATGATCGAGCCTGCTGCGGTCGCTATGTATGGGGTTGATCGCGGCCAGATCGGCGCGGGATCCACCGTGTTGATTTCGGGCGCCGGTCCGATCGGTGCCTTGACGGTGATTTGTGCGCGGGCTGCCGGAGCAAGCCTGATCATCGTCTCTGAACCGAACCCCAACCGGCGGCGGATCATCCAACAGATCGATCCCGCTGTGATCGTTGTTGATCCGGTAGCCGAAAAGGCGGGCGATGTCGCCAGAGATCTGACCGAGGACCATGTTGGCGTCGACGTCGCGCTGGAATGTGTTGGACTGGAAGTATCGCTGAACACATGCGTCGACGCGGTGCGCAGAGGCGGCAAGGTTGTTCAGGTGGGGCTTCACATGAAACCCGCCAGCATTGATGCGATGCTTTGGGCGCTCAAGGATATCAGCGTCGAAGCGACGTGGTGCTATCCAACTTATGTCTGGCCTCGTCTTGCGGGATTGATCGCCGCCGGAAAGCTGCCGGTGGAAAAAGTGATCACTGGTCGGATCGATGCGGATGATGTAGTCGCCAAAGGGTTCGAGGCCCTGTTGGACCCGGGCGGTGAACACCTCAAGATACTCGTAGAGACATGACCCGGACAGCCTTGATCATAGGCGCTACTGGCCTGTCCGGTAGCAATCTGGCAGCTCGCCTGAGCCAATCCGGAGGCTGGCATGTTTACGGTTTGTCCCGTGGGGGAAAGGACGTGCCCGGCGTCGACATGCCCCTCGCCGCGGATTTGACGGATGAAACAAAAAGCGTGGCGCTGCTGTCTGAGCTGACCGATGTCACCCATGTCTTTTTCTGCACTTGGTCAAGACAGGAAACCGAGGCCGAAAACTGTAGGGTGAACCGGGCGATGGTTCGCAACACATTGACAGGGCTAAAAAATTCCCCATTGAAGCATGTCGCCCTTGTGACCGGAACCAAGCATTATCTGGGGCCATTCGAAGCCTATGCGCAGGGTCGACCGTACACCCCGTTTCTGGAAGATCAGCCCAGATTGCCGGGTGAAAACTTCTACTACGAACAGGAAGACGAAATTTTCGACGCTGCCGAAAAACGCGGTTTCACATGGTCGGTCCATCGCCCGCACACGATGATCGGCTATACGCTTGGTAATGCAATGAACATGGCCGTTACGCTGGCCGTTTACGCGTCAATCTGTGCTGAAACAGGACGGCCGTTTCTGTTCCCCGGATCGAAGGCACAGTACCATGCTGTGGCAGACATCACTGATGCCCGCTTACTGGCCCAACACCTGGAATGGTCTGCGACAACGCCGGTCGCGGCAAACACTGCCTACAACGTAGTGAACGGAGATCTGTTCCGGTGGGAGTGGATGTGGGGCCGTATCGCGGACTGGTTCGGGCTCGAAGATGCAGGCGCACCCGACCATGTCACTCCGTTGGAATCCCAAATGGAGGACGCAGGCGAAGTGTGGCCCCGGATTGTGAGCAAACACGCGCTCCAGGATCATTCTGCGGTCAAGCTGGCCTCTTGGTGGCACACGGACGCTGATCTGGGTCGGGAGATCGAATGCTTCAACGACATGCGCAATAGCCGTCAGGCCGGGTTTTGTTCTCATCAAAACAGTGCTCGCTCGTTCTTTGAAGTTTTTGAGGCGCTTGTGAAAAACCGGGTTATCCCGGCTCCGATTGGAAAGGAAATAACATGACAGTCAAAGTCGCCATGATCGGACTGGGTTGGTGGGGGCAGAAAATGGTTTCTGTCCTGCAAGCCGCGCCGGATGAGATTGAGATTGTGCGCGCGGTAGAACCAAACCTCAGTGCGGTGAAAAGATTCGCGCGCGAAAAGGGGCTGTTTGTTACGACGGAATACGCGGATGCTCTCAACGATCCAGAGGTTGAGGCGGTCGTTCTGGCGACGCCGCATTCTCTGCATGAGCAGCAGATCGAACAGGCGGTTGCTGCCGGAAAGCATATCTTTTGTGAAAAGCCGCTGGCCCTCACGAAAGCAGGTGCTGAAAAGGCCGTGCGCCTATGCGAGGAAGCGGGCTTGGTTTTGGGTATGGGTCATGAACGTCGGTTCGAACCGGCCATGGCCGAACTGCTTGCCATGGCAGATTCAGGAGATCTGGGGCGTGTCCATCAGATCGAGGCCAATTTTAGCCACGACAAATTCGTGTCACTTGATCGAGACAACTGGCGCCTCAAGGCCGATCAGGCCCCAGCTGGCGGGATGACCGCTACCGGTATTCACCTGCTGGACTTGTCGGTGCGACTGCTCGGTGAGGCGGAAAGTGTTCTGTGCCATTGCGAAAACCTATCTACCGATTTACCGCAGGGCGACACCGTGGCGGCCTTCGTAAAGTTCAAAAATGGCGGTACGTCTTATGTCTCGGCCTCTCTGGCGAATCCATTCGTCTCGCGTTTTGCGGTCTACGGATCAAAGGGCTGGGTCGAAATCCGCGATAAGGCTCATGTCGAGGCACCGGACGGATGGGTTGTCACCAAAGGACTGGTGGATACGCCAATTACAGTCGAGGAAATCCCAACAGCGGAAGCAGTAAAGTTCAACCTGATCGCCTTTGCCCATGCGGTCGAAGGTAAGAATTCCTACCCAATTACATCTGACCATCTGGTCAACAACATCGCGCTGCTCGAGAGCGTTTTCAAATCGGCCCATAGTGGAAAGATCGAGGAAATTGCATGACAAATTCAACGATGAAAGCACTTGTTTTCGAAGAACCCAAAAAGCTTGTCGTCTCATCTCAACCCGTTCCCGAGATTGACGCCAACACGGTTCTGGTCAAAACGCGAAAGGTCGGCATTTGCCACTCGGACTATGAGTTGTTGGCTGGGCAATACATCATTCCGATCAGCTATCCCGTTGTTCCGGGCCATGAGTGGGTCGGCGAGGTTGTTGAAGTAGGAAAAAACGTAACTGGGTTTGCGCTGGGTGACCGCGTAGTTGGCGAATGCGTGATCAATACCCCAGAACGCATTCACCATTTCGGATTTTCGATGAACGGCGCGGATCGGGAGTATTTCACGGCCCGACCCGAGTGGCTGCACAAATTGCCGGACGAGGTCGACGATGCCAAGGGCGCTCTGATCGAACCATTCACATGCGGTTACTATGCGGTCTTGCGCGGAGGCGGCACAAACGCCAGCGAAACCGTCGTCGTTTCTGGTGGTGGTACAATCGGTCTGGTTTCAGCGGCCGCGGCGATTGGCATGGGTGCGCGCGTGATCGTTGTCGACCCGATCCCGTTGCGACGCGAGACGGCATTGAAACTCGGAGCGGATGCGGCGGTCGACCCAACCAACGGGAACCCTGTTGAGGCAGTGCAGGAACTGACCAATGGCGGGGCCGATCTGGTGATTGAGGCCGCAGGCCACGCGTCGTCGCTCGCCAATGTGTTTGACTACGCGCGCCCGGAGGGACGGGTGTCCATGGTCGGTATCAATATCGGTCAGAAATTTCCTGTAGAGCTTGGCCTCATCCAGATCAAGGACTTGAAAGTAAACGGCTGCATCGGATCGCCGGGCGTCTGGCCCGGAGCCATTCGGTTCCTCGGCCGGACGGGGCTGGACCTGTCACCAATCCAGACTCATGTGTTCAATCTGGATCAGGCGGCTGAGGCGTATGAGTTAGGGAAAGAGCCGACACAGGCGGTGAAGGTCACGCTCGACATAGCAAACTGAAATCTTTCACCTAACTATTTGGGTACGGCTGTTTAGGCGGCTCAATCCTAGACCTCACGGAGTCAAAGATGTCGTCTAATTCCTATGATCTGATCGTAATCGGAGCCGGCCCGGGCGGCTATGTTGCGGCTATTCGCGCAGCTCAGCTGGGTCTGAAAACGGCCGTGGTCGAACGTGAGCATCTCGGTGGTATCTGTCTGAACTGGGGCTGTATTCCGACCAAGGCGCTGCTGCGCTCGTCCGAAGTCTTCCACTTGATGGAGCGCGCCAAGGATTTCGGTCTGAAGGCGGAAAAGATCGGGTATGATCTGGACGCGGTGGTTAAGCGCTCTCGGGGGATTGCGGGGCAACTCTCGGGCGGCATCGGGCATCTGCTAAAGAAAAACAAAGTAACCGTGGTGATGAGTGAGGCCACGATCCCTGCCAAGGGCAAGGTCAGCGTCCAAACCGACAAAGGCTCTGAGGAACTGACGGCCAAGAATATCGTTCTGGCCACCGGTGCACGCGCGCGGGAACTGCCGGGGCTCGAGGCCGACGGCGATCTCGTCTGGACCTACAAGCACGCGCTGCAGCCGCCGCGGATGCCAAAGAAACTGCTGGTCATCGGCTCGGGCGCGATCGGTATCGAATTCGCCAGCTTCTACAACACCTTGGGTGCGGACACGACAGTTGTTGAAGTGATGGATCGCGTGCTGCCGGTTGAGGATGCTGAAATCAGCGCACTCGCAAAAAAGGCATTCACCAAGCAGGGCATGACCATCAAAGAAAAAGCGATGGTCAAGCAGTTGGATCGCGCCAAGGGCAAGGTCACAGCGCATATCGAAAGCAACGGCAAAGTCGAAAAGCATGATTTCGATACCGTAATCTCGGCTGTTGGCATCGTCGGCAATGTCGAAAACCTGGGGCTGGAGGCTTTGGGCGTCAAAATCGACCGCACCCATGTCGTGACCGATGAATATTGCCGGACCGGGGTAGACGGTCTTTATGCCATTGGAGACATCGCCGGTGCGCCGTGGTTGGCGCATAAGGCCAGCCATGAAGGTGTGATGGTCGCCGACCTGATCGCGGGCCAGCATGCGCACCCGGTCAAACCCGAAAGCATCGCGGGCTGCACCTATTGTCAGCCACAGGTGGCCTCAGTCGGGTATACTGAGGCGAAAGCCAAGGAGCTCGGCTACGACATCAAAGTCGGCCGCTTCCCCTTTATTGGCAACGGCAAGGCCATCGCTTTGGGTGAACCGGAGGGTCTGATCAAAACGGTGTTTGATGCCAAGTCCGGTGAGTTGCTGGGTGCCCACATGATCGGTGCAGAAGTGACGGAACTGATCCAGGGCTACGTCGTCGGTCGCCAGTTGGAAACCACGGAAGAAGACCTGATGAACACCGTCTTCCCGCACCCAACGCTATCCGAAATGATGCACGAAAGCGTGCTGGATGCGTACGGGCGCGTAATCCACATGTAGAAGGATCGTAATTGAAAGCGACGGTTTTGGCGCAAACTTCGTGACAGATTGCGTCAAAGACTCCGGTCTGTGCTGATCATCCAAGCAACGAACACGGGAATTGAAATCCACGTTAAACGCCATGTGGAGATCAAATCGATTCACGTTCAAACCGGCAGTCAGATTGATGCAAAGGACGGAATGATTGTGATGGGGTGACGAAATGTATCGCGCCGCCGTAACAGCAGGTTCCGAGGACAGTACTTGTCAGTGGGGGACAATGGATACTGAAACGACACTATTAAGTGTTTCGAGCGAGACGCTCATTGTGCCGGTGTTCGGCAACCCCGTCTCCGAGACCGACTATCCAGTCTTGCTAAGCGACCGGGCAGCACAGTTTGGTCATAACACGCTCTTTATTCCAGTAGATGTCGATCCCGACGGTCTGCGCAAGGTGCTCGAGGGATTTCGGCACTTGCGCAATTGGGCGGGTCTCGTAATCACGGAGCCGCATGATGCCGCTGTGCTGGAGTATGTCGACCACATCTCGGAATCTGCGGGATTTGTGGGGTCGGCAAATATCGTACGGGTCGAAGCTGACGGGGCTTGGGTTGCTGACGTGACAGATGGCAAAGCGTTGGTGCGCGAACTCTGGCGGTCTGGTGTAATCGTAAAAGAGAGAGCAATTCATATTTTCGGATGTGGGCGCGCTGGTGCCGCGGTTGCACATGCTGTGGCGCAGGCCGGAGCGGCTGAGGTCTCGGTGTCGGACTGTCGGGTTGAGAAGGCCGAGACCCTCGTGTCCAAATTGTCCAACCAGAGGCTGCCTACGACATTTCGAGTGGGTACAGACAACATCCGGGCAGCCGATATTGTTATCAACACTTCATCGACTGGAACGCAGGGTAGGGATGGTGTCAATCTATTGAGTAGGCATCAAGTATTTGTTGAGATGGACGGTGAATCGGAACCACTCAAAGCTGAATGCTCAACCAAATGCGCCGCCAATTCGACTATTCGAACGATAAACAGTCAAGTTGACGCGATCCTCGATTTCCTGGGGATGCTTCCTATCACATATGATGTTTCACTGGTCACTCGGCAGATATGGTTCTGAAGGTGTAGATGCATCCATAAGCAATCCAGGTTCGGGATATAGCCCGCGTGTGACGTGAACGATACTTGTGTTGCAACCAAGTAGAAATGTCACTGGTTCTGCAAAGCTGAAGTGTCACCACAGGGCACGACGGTAGCAAAGCCTGTCAGGGCGGAGACTTCAGATGGATGTGTCGCAAACATTTGGAACGGCCAAAGTCAGCGATTTACTGGAGACACCTATCCTGCGATCTCGGCGAATAGCCGAAAGCCAGAAGTCGTATCGCTTGAGAACTGCTGCTTTCGGATCATGTTCGCAATCTCAATACCGTCCAGAGTAGCCGAAGCGGATCTGAACGATTTAAACCCGCACATGTGCCGCACGCGACGCTTGATGAACCGATGATCCTGCTCGATCAGGTTATTCAAATACTTGGACCTGACCGTTTGGATTTTGGCTGGGCAGCCAAACCGATTAAGGATTTTGTTCACCTCTCGAATGCCCGCCGTGTTGGCCCCACTTTTGTCGATGACGATCTTGCTCGGGATTCCATTTGAAGACAGCGCTTTGGCAAAGAAACTTGCTGCCTCTGGACGATTCCTGCGCTCAGACAGCATGAAATCAAGGGTATTCCCAGCTTTGTCGACGGCCCGATAGAGGTACATCCATTTGCCGCGAACACAAATGTAGGTCTCGTCCATACGCCAGGAGCTTAGCGTTGGGCGTTTCTTCGATTGCGCACGGCCTGCGACGATCGGCGAGTATTTCACAACCCACCTATTCAATGTGGCAAGGTCAACCCGTACACCGCGCTCAGCCATGATCTCTTCAAAGTCACGATAGGACACCATGTACCGCAGATAGAAGTAAACAGCGTACAAAACTGCATCCTTGGGGAAATGACAGCCCTTTAACGAGATCATGCTCAAATAACCTGTTTGAAAATTATTCGACCAGTACAAACCTCAGATCACACATGCTCGTCAACTAGACCCCAGAGTTTTCGACACATCCATAAATAGTACTGGCGACAAACAAATATAGTCATCGCCCAACCTTGGGCGGGTGCTCATGGATGCGGTTCCGTGCCGCTTAGCGTGACGATGCGATCAAAGAGAACGTCCATATCCTGAAGGCGGGTGCGATGGTTGGTGATGTTCACTCGGATTGCAACTCGCCCGCGTAAAATTGTGGTTGAAGGAGCAGCCGTTCCTTCCTCTTGCAGGCGGATAACGATTTCTTCGTTAAGCGCGTCGAGTTCTTGTTCAACCATCCCTTCCCTAACAACGCGGAAACAGCAGATGTTGAGCGCGACGGGCGCTAGCAATTCAGTAGCATTGCTGGCGCTAACCAAATCACCGAGGTACGCTGCCTGATCGCAATTCCGTTCAACCACATTGCCCAGCTTGGTGGTTCCATGCTCGACTATTTGCGTCCAAACCTTGAGCGCCCGGAACCCGCGCGACAGTTCGGGGCCAAAATCCACCGGCCAGGGGTGCCCTGCCGCAAGTCCTCGTTCCTTGCCTTTCAGGTACTCGGGGCGCTCCGAAAACGTACGCAGATGCTCATCTTTGTTCCGGATCAGTACACAGCCGGCATCGTAGTTTACATGCATCCACTTGTGGAAATCAAAAGCAACGGAATCTGCCTTTTCGAGCCCTGCTAACTTTGGCCTCACCGCATCGCAGAGCATCCCAAGAGCACCGAAGGCACCGTCAATGTGAAACCAGAGACCTTCTTTTTCGCAGATCGCGGACAAGGTATTCAGATCATCTATCGATCCTACGTTCACCGAACCCGCCGTACCGATTACGGTGAAAGGCGTCAGCCCACTGGCCTTGTCTGCCGCCAAAGCCGCTTCAAGCGCATTAAGATCCAACCTATAATCTGCATCGGTCGGAACCTTACGCAATGCAGCTGACCCGAGCCCAAGGATGTCAAAGGCCCGCGCTACGCAGCTGTGGGTTTGTTCTGAGGTATACCCCACCAGCCGCGTGTTCCCGATTCCATCAGAACGGCTTTGCCAGCCGAGAGCCCGGTCGCGAGCAATCTTAAGGGCGATGACAGTAGCCATTGATGTCCCGGTCACGATCAACCCGCTTGCGCTCGACGGAAAACGCATAATCTGGCGGCACCATTCCACCACCTGGCGCTCGACGTAGATTGCTCCGTGATCGCGTCCACCTAGATTGGCATTGAGCGCTGACGCTGCAATCTCAGCGATCAGGTTTCCCGGCGAACCGCTGCCATGAACCCATCCGAAAAAACGCGGGTGGGTGTTGCCGACGCCATAGGGCAGCAAGGTTTCGATCTGCTCTCTAACTTTGTCTAAATCGGTGGGTTGTTGTGGAACGGGCACGCCCAGAGAAACCTTCATATCCTCGGGAAATGGCGTCCACACTCTCCCTTCTTCGGCCCGTTGCATATGATCAATGGCTGCTTCAAGCATGGCGTGGGCCGACCGCCGGAACACGTCCCAGTCTTCCGGATCAAGCTTCGCCTGGTCTGCAAGAACACGTTTTTCTATAAATGGTTTTTCCATATTTTATTTGCCAGTTTGCATGTCCTATCTCGTCGGAGTGTGCGACTGCCGTCCGAAGTTGGGGGCAAAAAGGTAGCAGTTGAGTACGTTCGCTAACGCTTGGTGCGCTCGACTAGCGAGATCTCATCCACCATTTTGTCTTCTTTAACAGATGTCGCACTTCCATCTATAGCAGCGGCAAGATTCGTCCTTGATACATCTTTGTGAAGGAGGGTACTACACGGTTTCAGTTTTTCTCAAAACCAGAAAGGTCATCATCCCAAGCGGTGGCAGAGGCCTTTGCTCTTCGACAGCGAGAGCATCCTCTTGCAGCACAGTTTCGATCTCGAAATCTGAATGCCAACCGATTGTATTTGCCAGCGGGGCAAATATGCGTTCCAAAGATGCAAGCAGCCCCCGCTTACGTTGGAAATGGTTGGTGATCACCACTCTGCCACCCGGTTTGCAGACCCTCGCTATTTCCGCCATCACCTTTTCCGGTTCCGGAACGACGGACAGCACATGCATCGCTGCAACCGTATCGAAATGGTTGTCTGGGAAATCAAGCGCGCGGGCATCCATTTGCCTCAATTCCGCAACATGGCTTAGCGACATATTGCTTACTTTGTCGCGCGCCTTTTGCAGCATGTCCTCGCTGAAATCGATTCCTGCTACCTGCGTCTCTGGCCCGTAATTTTCTAATGACAGCCCGGTGCCTACGCCGACCTCCAATACCTTACCTGGGTGTCTATTAATATAATCAACCGCGTGCTGTCGCCCGACATTGGTAATCGCCCCAAACGTCTTGTCATAGATAGGTGCCCAGCGAGCATAAGAAGTTTGAACGGCTTTGATATCCATTTCGAGTCCTTAATGGTTTGAAGGTACTTTCTTGTCCAGCCAGGCCCAGGCGACCATTCCCACATACCCGCCGCAAAGCGCGATCAGCGTGACCCAGGCAAAGGTCAGCAGAGCGGCCCCCACAACAGCGACACCGATGAGAAAAAACTTCGCGTTTTCGCGTGAGATCCGCGTGGCCTTGAAAGACCAGGTCGGAATGCGGCTGATGAGCAAAAGGCCAATGATCACCATGTAGAGGCATATCAATATGCTGGGCAGCAAAGGGGCATCCGCGAAAGCAAAGGAAATATACATTGGCAACATGACCAGCAGTGCCCCTGCGGGAGCCGGAACCCCTTCGAAATAGGCATTGTCCTGATCGCAGGTCTCGGATTTGCCACCCACATTAAACCGCGCCAGACGCATGACACAGCACACTGCAAAAAACAGAACGGCAATCCACGCCGCGCTGCGCATATCTTGCAAGGCCCAGAAATATAGAACGAGCGGTGGCGCGACGCCGAAGTTCAGGAAATCTGCAAGTGAGTCCAGCTCCGCCCCCAGTTTGCTGTCACTGCTGAGAAGGCGGGCAATGCGGCCATCCAGCCCATCCAGCACACAGGCTGCAATAATGAGCTGCACCGCGAGCACGTAGTTGCCCTGAACGCCAAATCTGATTGCAGACAGGCCCGCGCAAATGGCTGTTATGGTCAGCGCATTTGGCAACAATTGGATCAGCGCAAACCCGGTCTCTTCCTGTTTGGATGGTTCTGCCACTGATCCAGCCACCTACTTTTCTTTGGGTCTGTGCAAGCCGGCAAGGATGGTTTCACCCGCAATCATCGTTTGCCCGACACGTACCTGCGGCTCCACGCCATCGGGAAGATAGACATCCAACCGAGACCCGAAACGGATCAATCCAAACCGGTCTCCTGTTTGAAGCGCGTTGCCTGGTCTGACGAAGCAGACGATCCGCCGGGCCACAAGGCCGGCAATCTGAACGACGGCCAAGTCCTGACCGTCTTTCATACGGATACGCAGGCTGTTGCGCTCGTTATCGGCACTGGCCTTGTCTAGGGATGCGTTGAAAAACTTGCCAGGGCGGTAAGCAACTGCGGTAATCTCACCTTCAATGGGCGTCCGGTTCACATGACAGTTAAAGACACTCATGAACACACTGACTCGGGTGAGAGGTGTGTCGGGCATCCCAAGTTCCTTCGGCGGCACTGCCGCTTCGATCAGCGAAACCACCCCGTCCGCCGGGCTAACAATCAGGCCGTCTCCTGTCGGTGGCACACGTTCAGGATCGCGAAAGAAATAGTAGCACCAAACCGTGAGACCGACGCCGATCCAGCCCAGAATGTCGGACAGGAGAAACAGACCGACCGTTATGGCGGCAAAGATCGCGACAAACCGAATACCTTCCGGGTGCATCGGTTTGATGAACGTATCGCGCATGCGCATCGCAAACTTTCCCTTAGGTCAATTGATCGAACTTCATAAGTGGATTGGTGGGGAAGGCAAGTGTGACTAGCGCGATTGGCGTCAATTGATGTTAGGGTGTTACAAGTTGATGGGCGCTACTTAAAGCACCTCGGCGCTTAGGCTTCAGCCTTGTGACCGGTAAGCTGATGGGTTGGATGCCCCTCCCGCCGACTAATAATCGAACCGGAGCGCCCAATGAGCGCCGCGATAGGGAGGATGAACCGATGGAAAACATACATATTTTAGGGCTAGACCCTGGATCAACGCTTCCATGATCGGCTTGGACTGGCGGTCTTCATTGCGCATGACGACCGCATAGCGGCTCACACGCTCGACAAGGGACGTCACGTTGATCTTCCCATACTCTTTGCGGAACATTATGAGATCGCACTCCCAATGGCCAAACTCGGTACGTTCTCCAACGCGCTCGGGCCTTCGTGACAGGCTCTGGCTGTCGAAGATCTGCGTGCGGTGATGCCGCCGATGTCCGCGTGGCCTGCGGCGTCTTCGGTGTTCGGGGAGATGCCGGTAAAACTGCTCGTCACGCCCATCCTTGGAATCGGCAAAACGGTAGATCGTCTCGTGGTTCACACGGATCGGGTGGCGTTCCAGGCGCATGCGACCTGCGATCTGCTCCGGAGACCAGCCAGCTTTTAGGCGATCCTCTACGGCAGCCTTCAAATCCGGGTACGCGATCATCTTCCGATGGATGGCCCGGCGGCGTTCATACATGTTTTGTGCCGCTATCGCGTGATAGCCGTTCAGCTGCGGCAATTCCTTGTCCCTGAAGAAATTGCGCTTCAATTCGCGATAAATCGTCGACGGAGCGCGCCCCATCCGATCCGCAATCTCTGGCACAGGCATTTTGGCGTCTCGCCACTTGGCAATCTTACGACGTTCTTCCAAACTCAGGTGAGGGTAACAGCTTCCCATTCAACATCCTCCATGCAACACTCTGTTTTGATACAGAATTCGCACTTCGTTTGTGAATCCACCCCCTGAATAGACATTCGGCCTGTAAGCTAAATTATGTTAAATTAGCTACCAGATCCGTGTCAACGGCGGTGAGAAAGTCTGCCATTGGGCGGAGCAAAAGTCGTCCACTGTT
>NZ_WQCF01000008.1 GCF_013032455.1 Ruegeria atlantica | reverse complement strand
TACAGGCCGACGATGCACTAACAATCAATTTGGACCAGTCAGATGAGGCTGCTCAGCGGGAAACGCGTAGGTAAAGAGGATCGGGATGGAGATTAAATGTCGCGCTCTGATCCCGGATGAGGAATGATTGGATGCCCAGGCTTACGTATGGTCATTAGGTTCATTTTTGAGTCGGTCACACGGTTACAAAGAACCGGATAAGTACTTGATTTATATATGTTTGTTTGGTGTTCGAGTCTCTCATCACCCACCATTTTCCCCATTATCGCCGGATAGTCACAAACTTGGCATTCATTGCAACGCAGACTTGCAACCGATTGCAAGTCCCGACCAATGGTGCATAGTATCTCCGTTATGAATTTGATTGCCTGCCTTCTCGCAACCTGCGGATTCTCGTCATGAGCGTCACTCTCAAAGACGTCGCCGCGCTGGCTGGCGTGTCACGTTCGGCTGTGTCCCGCACTTTTACCGAAGGCGCGTCAGTTTCGGCCAAGACACGAAGCAAAGTTGAAAAGGCCGCAAAGGAACTGGGATATAGCCCCAATGCGCTGGCATCTTCGCTGACAACCGGGCGGACCAAGCTGATCGGGCTGATCTCGAACAACTTTCACAACCCGATATTCCTGGAGGTATTCGATCAGTTTACCCGCGCGCTACAGGAACGTGGGCTGCGTCCTCTGATCGTGAACCTGACGGATGAAACCGAACCCGCAAATTCAGTACGGATGTTGCGGCAATACTCGGTGGATGCCGTCATTGTTGCATCCTCGACGCTGCCGCCCAGCTTTGCCAAAGCATTCCACGACGCGGGGGTTCCTGTGGTGCATACCTTCGGACGCTCGGCCACGTCGCCCGAGGTTCACGTTGTGGGAATCGACAACGTGGAATGCGGGCGCATGGCGGCGCGGCAGTTGTTGGAACGCGGGTACAAGCGCATTGGATATTTGGGCGGCCCCCAAGACGCAACCTCGGCCATGGACCGGTACCGAGGCTTCATGGAAGAGGTCGAAAAACACCCTGACATAGAGAAATCGCACTCTTTCGCGGGGGCCTATTCCTTTGAAGCCGGGCGTTCCGAGATGCTGCGGTTGTTAGAGGACAACCCAGCCGAAGGCTATTTCTGCGGTGACGACATCCTGTCCATCGGCGCCCTGTCAGCCCTGCGCGATCACGGGCTAAAACCGGGTCAGGATATCGGCATCATCGGTCTGAACGACATGGAAATGTCGCGTTGGGAAAGCATCGATCTGACCACCATACACCAGCCGATCAAACAAATTATTTCTTCATCGGTTGATCTGGTCGTTGAGATGCTGAAGGAGCCTCAGAGATACCCCGAGGCGCGCATCTTCCCCTGTCGTGTGATCGAGCGGGGCACGTTGAGACCCCGCGCGTAATCAGCGGAACATTGGCGGGCGAGCGTCTTTCCAGACACCGTCCTCTTTGCCCGATGCAACGGCCGCGTGTACGGCAGCAATCGACCTGACCCCATCGGCGGCACCGGGCAGTCCATCACGGGTTTCGCCCCGGATCGCATCGGCCAGATCGCAGTAAATATTGGCCACAGCCAACGGAAACCCTTCGGGATGCGCAATGGCGACTCGGGACAGCCGTTGCACTTCGTCATGCAGGCCGCCCTCACCTTTTTCGATGATCTGAGTACGACCACCGACGGGCGTGTAGATCAATTGATTGGGTTGTTCAGAGGCCCAGCGCAGCCCGCCGGTTTCCCCGAAAACCTGAATGTCGAACCCGTGCTGCCGCCCGATGGCCACAGAGGACGTCCAAAGACGACCCACAGTGCCGCCTTCCATGCGGAAGTTGATCATGGCGTCATCCTCCAGTTCACGGCTGGAAATGGTTGAAGCCATGTCAGCGGACAGCGTCTTGACCTCGTCATCACAGATGAAGCTGGCCATATGCAGCGCGTGGATACCGCAATCGGCAAACTGGCCCGAGACACCAGCCATTGCCGGGTCATAGCGCCAGCGGACGCGTGGATTATCGGCATCAGTGGCGTCGCCGTGGTGGCCGTGGCTGAAATTGGTGACGACCAGACGCACCTTGCCAATTTCGCCGGCCCGCACCATCGCGCGGGCCTGCCGCACCATCGGATAGGCGGAATAGCAATAGTTGACCGCACAGATTTTGCCCGAGGCCATGGCCACGCGAACGATCTCTTCGCCCTCTTTCACGGTCATGGTCATCGGCTTTTCACAGAGCACGTTGAAACCGGCCTCGAGGAACGCTTTGGCGATCTCGAAGTGGGTCGAATTGGGGGTGGCAATGGTTACCAGATCAATCCGGTCCTCTCGATCCATTTCCCCTGCGAGCATTTCTCTCCAGTTGCCATAGGCACGGTCGCTGGTGACACCCAATCGTTGCGCGTATTCACGGCCCACTTCGGGGCGGTGATCCAGCGCGCCAGCGGCGAATTCGAACATCCCGTCCGCCTGTGCACCCAAACGATGCGCGGGCCCGATCTGGCTGCCTTCGCCACCACCGATCATACCCCATTTCAGCTTTGCCATGGTCTTGGTCTCTCTTCAGAATTTAACGGTTGCGCGATCAGTAATCGCGAATGTTTTGCCACTGCTGTCGCTCGGACGAGGCTAAAGCGGCGGCCAGCACCCTGTTAACTTCGTGCCCGTCGCGGAAAGTGGGCCAGACGGGCTTTCCGGAATGGATCGCCTCAAGGAAATCCTTGGCTTCGATGATAATTTGGTCCTGATAGCCGGTGCCGTGACCCGGCCCTTGGCAGAACGGTTCGTAATCTGGGTGCGCCGGACCGGTCAGAATCTTGGTAAAGCCGCGCTGCGCCTCGGGACCTTCACGGCGATAAAACCAAAGGGCATTCTGGTCTTCCTGATCGAAACGCAGGGCGCCCTTGGTGCCCGATATCTCATACGCGTAGCCCATCTTGCGCCCGGTTGAGATGCGGCTGACATAAATATTGCCCATCGCGCCGTTCGCGAACCGGCACATGATCTGGGCATGGTCGTCATTGGTAACCTTACCGCCGGGGCGGGTTTCGTGGACCGTTTCGACCTCGGCCATCACTGAAATAACGGGCCCAATCAAAGCCAAAGCTCCGTTGATCATGTGAGGAGCGAGGTCGCCAATGGTCCCGTTGGCCATGCCCGTGGTGCGCCATGTGGCCGGTGCTTCGGGGTCAGCGTAGAAATCTTCAGTGTGCTCACCACGGAACCACGTAACGTCACCCAATTCGCCGTCGGCAATCAACTTACGCGCATATTGCGTGGCGGGTGTGCGGACATAGTTGAACCCGACCATATTCGTGACGCCTGACGCCTCGGCTGCAGCAACCATTGCCGCACCATCCTCCATTGACGCACCCAAGGGTTTTTCGCACAGCACCGGCTTGCCCAGCGCTAAGGCCGCCTCGGCGATTTGACGATGGGTTTCCTGGGGTGAGGCAATAACCACAGCCTCAACTGCTGGATCATTGACCAGAACCCGCCAATCCTCGGTCGCGCGTTTGAACCCATAGGCGGTCCGATACCGATCTGCGCTTTCGGGGGTCGAGGCGCAGATCATCTCCAACCGCGGCCGCAACGCAGTGTTGAACACGGCCCCCACGGCAGACATGGCAACTGAATGCGCCTTGCCCATATAGCCGCCACCTACGATTCCAATTCCAATTTCAGGCATCTATCGCGGCTCCGAACATATTATTTGCAACCGGTTGCAAAATCAGTATCGTGTGAATCGATTCAGCGCAAGGTCCAAACTTTGCCGACCCCACTTTATCGGAGGATATGACTTGACCGCTTTGATAGACGGTATCAAGGGAAACCATTTTGCCGTGCTGGGCCGTGCGGGCATGGACCTGTATGCTGACCCCATTGGCGTCAAAAGCGAAGATGCCGATACGTTCCACGCCGATCTGGGCGGGTCATCTGCGAATATTTGCGCCGGACTGGTCAAGCTGGGCAGTCAGGCGTCGCTGATTACTTCAGTTTCGGACGATGCGGTGGGTCGGTTCTGCCTGAATCGCCTACAGCACTACGGCGTAGACACGTCTTATATCCGTGTTCTGGGCGGCGAATACCGCATGTCTCTGGCTGTGTACGAAAGCCGGATCGAGAATTTTCAGAACGTCATCTATCGCAACGGTGCGGTCGACTTTCAGGTCACCGAACAAGATATGGACCGGATTGATTACTCGTCCTTCTCAGCCGTGATCTCAGCCGGAACCGTCTTTGCCGCGGAACCTTCACGCAGCGCCACGTTCCGCGCCTTTGACAACGCCCGCGCGGCGGGTCTGCCGATCATCTTCGACATCGACTACCGCCCCTATAGCTGGCCCTCATCCGAAGTGGCCGCCGAAGTCCTGTCCCGCGCCGGAGAGGCCAGTGACCTGATTGTCGGCAATGATGAAGAGTTCGGCTTTATGGCTGGCGGCATCGATAACGGGTTCGCAAAAGCCAAGGAACTGGCCGAAAAACCCGGCCGCATAGTCGTCTATAAGATGGGCGAAAAAGGTGCCGTTACGCTGGTGGACGGTCAGGAAATCCGCACCGGCATTTACCCGGTTACCGCCGTCAAACCCAACGGTGCTGGCGACAGTTTCATGGCGGGTTTGCTGGCCTCAATCGCGGCGGGGCATTCGCTTGAGGACGCCGTCATGCGCGGCTCGGCCTGCGCATCGATCGTGGTGTCTCAGCCCGGTTGCGCCCCCGCCATGCCCACAACACCCGAGCTGAACGCATTCCTGGCCGATCATCCCGGCCCGACCACATAGGAGTTTCCCATGCATATCGCGCCCTATGACAATCAGAACAAACCCATCGTCGATGCGGACGACCCGACGGTTCCGCTGAACTATTTCAACATCGTCAAGCTGCGCCGTGGCGAGGCGTTCGAATATCAGGTGCCGGGTTATGAAACCTGCATCGTGCCTGCCACGGGCAGCGTGGATGTTGACGTCGAAGGCGTTCAATTCGCCAAGCTGGGCAACCGCGGCGAGGATGTCTGGGATGGCGAGCCCGAAGGCGTCTACGTCCCGGTCGGCGCCAAAGTACAGATGGGTTGCATGTCGGACGAGGCTGAAGTTTTCATCGCGGGCGCCAAATTCGACAAAGTGCTCGAACCGTTCGATGTGCGCCAGCATGACCTTGTACAATATGGCAGCGACGACACCAAAACACACCGCAAAATCAAACACATCCTCGGCCAGAAACAGCACGACAAAGTCGGTCGCCTGCTGGTGAGCGAGCTGTTCACCGTTGGTCAGGGTGGCTGGTCAGGCTTTCCTAGCCACAAACACGACACCAACCGTCTGCCGGATGAAACACGGCATGACGAAACCTATAACTTCCGCTTTAAACCCAATTGGGGCTCCGGCCTGCAGATGTTGCAGCGCGAGGATAACGAGCCGGGTGATGCCTATCACATCGTCGACGGCTCAACGATTTGCATCGACAAGGGCTACCACCCCTGCTGCGCGCTGCCAGGGTACGAGATGTACTATTTCACTATCCTCGGAGGTCTGAGCCAGCGGTCTCTGGTGCAATACTTTCAACCCACCCACGCCTATCAGATTGAAACGATTCCGGGCATCAAAGACATGATCGCGAAGTTCAAATGACACTCGTTACGCTTAAGGACGTCCTGCAACCCGCATACGAACAAGGCTATGCCGTGGGCGGGCTTGTAACGCTTGGTTGGGAAGACATGCGCGCCTACGTCGCCGCAGCCGAGGCTGAAAACGCCCCCGTCATCCTGCAAGCCGGACCAAGTTGCCGCGAGCACACGCCGCTGCCTGTTCTAGGAAAGATGTTCCGCCATTTGGCCGAGAATGCATCGGTCCCGGTCGTGGCCCATCTGGATCACGGGTACACGTTCGAAGACTGCAAGATCGCGCTCGACAGCGGGTTCACATCGCTGATGTTCGACGGCTCGCGCAAACCTCTGCAGCAAAATATCGACGAGACAGCCGCGATTGCCGAAATGGCCCATTCCGCCGGGATTTCCTGCGAGGGTGAGATCGGCTTTGTCGGCTATTCCGGCGGTGAAGGTTCAAACGGGACAGACCCGGCTGAGGCCGCAAAATTCGCCCGCGAAAGCGGCGTGGATGCGATGGCCATTTCGGTCGGCAACGTCCACCTGCAACAGAACAAAGAGGGCGGCCTGGACGAAAACCGCATCCGCCAGATCGATGCCATGACCGAGGTGCCTCTGGTCATCCACGGCGGTTCTGGCGTGCCGGTGGAACAACGCACGCGCCTTGCCCGCGAAACCTCGATCTGCAAGTTCAACATCGGGACCGAATTGCGGATGGCCTTCGGTGCAGCGCTGCGCGAGGCGGTGAACCGCGACCCTGATAGGTTCGACCGCGTCACCATCCTGAAAGAGACCCACGACCCGGTCGAAGCTGCGGCACGTACCGTCATTCGCGCTTTCGGAGCGCCACCGCAAAGATAATCGTCAAATCGTAAAGGCATCCCGGAAGGCCGCCAGCGCGGCTTCAGGGTCGCCTGCCGCAAAGGCTTCCAATCCGACAGGTCCTTGATAGCCCATATCATTCAAAGCTCGCGCAACAGCGGCATAGTTGATTTCGCCAGTTCCGGGTTCACATCGGCCCGGATTGTCCGCGACCTGCACTTCCCCGATCCACGGCAGGCATTTCTCGCACCAGCGGATCAGATCACCCTCTCCGATCTGAGTGTGATACAAGTCCAGATTGATACGCAGCTGAGGACGGTTGACCGCAGATACCAGCGCCAGAACATCCGCGGTCGATCCAAAGGGGCATCCGGGGTGATCCAGCAGGTTCAGGTTTTCCAGCGTGAACACCACGCCCTCTTCTTCGGCCAGATCGCAGATACGGTTCAGCGTCTCTCGCGCCTTTAACCACATTGCTCCAGTTACGGTTTCGTCCTGCCAGATCGGAATCCCACCTTCACCCAGCCCCGTACCGTGCAGGTTCAGGCGTTCCACGTCCAATCGTTTGCCAATCTGCACCGTTTCGCGCGCAGATTTAAGCAACAGGTCCGCGCCTTCTTCATCCGCCAAACGGCCCTCAAGATAGCCGTTCATGATCGTGAAATTCGCGCCAGTTCTTTCAAGCTTTTCAAGATTCAGGTCAGGCCAGTTCCACAGCCCGACGCCGAAACCCATTTCCGCCAGGCGCGCGGCGCGCCAGTCCATTGGTTTGTCCAGCCACAGCATTTCGGCACATGCCGCAAGTTGGAACGGTTGGGACATGCCGTATCTCCAAATTTGGCGCGTTCAGATTGATCCGCCTTCGACCATGAAATTCCCCGCACTGCACATAGCGGCATCGTCCGAGGCCAAAAATACCACCATCCGCGCCACATAGACGGGATCTATCGGATCGGGCAGACATTGACGGTCGACCTGTTTCGCCAATGCCTCGGGCGTGACCCACAGGTCCTTCTGGCGGTCGGTCATGATCCAACCCGGTACCACGGTGTTCACACGGATGCGGTGATCACCCAGTTCACGCGCCATAGTACGGGTCAGGCCGTGAACGGCGGATTTAGCAGTGGCGTAAGCAGGGAAGCCTGCCCCCGCCTCCCACCAGGAATTCGATCCGAGATTGACGATTGATCCACCGCCCCGTTCGATCATCGCTGGTGCGACAGACTGGATCGCAAAGAACATGTGGCGGATATTCGTTGCCATGCGTTCGTCCCAGTAGTCCGGCGTCACCTCGCGCCAGTCATGGCGGTCGTCCCGCGCGGCGTTGTTGACCAACACATGCGCCGCACCAAGTTCGTCCGACAGTTCTGCCAATGCGATATGCAAAGCCTCGACGTCGCGCAGGTCGCATTGGGCAAAGGCGTGTTCGCCTTCCACCTCCGCCAGCAGCGCGTGTCCGGCATCCGCATCAATATCCAGAAATCCGACCTTGGCGCCCTGCGCCGCAAACGCGCGGACCGTTTCTGCGCCAATGCCCCCTGCCCCGCCGGTAATGAAGACGGTCTTGCCGTTCAGGCTGGGATAGGTGGCAAAGTCTTTGCTCATCCGTCACGCTCCATGATCCATTCGACCTCGGGGGCCGCAACAAAACGCCATTTCCGCAATGGCCCGGCCATTACGTTCAGATAATACATCTCAAAACCATAGGGCGCACCGCAAGGGTGATGGCCGCGAGGAACAGTTACAACATCACCGTCGGAAACGGCCATCGTCTCATCCAACTGGCCGTCATCTGTATAAACCCGTTGGATGCCGAACCCGTTGGCAGGGGAGATGCGGTGGTAATAGGTTTCCTCAAGATAGGTGATGCGCGGATAATCATCCTCGTCATGGCGGTGACTGGGATAGGATGACCAGTGACCGTTAGGCGTAAAGACCTCGGTCACCAGCAGGCTATCGGCATAGTCCTCGGCCTCCATTGCGATATTGTTGATATAGCGCGTGTTTACCCCCTTGCCGCGCTCGGTCAGGGCGATACCTCCGGGACCAATGCGGCGCGCCCCGTGGCCGCCTTTACCCGGAGCGGAACAAACGGCCACAACGCAATCGGTTTCCGCGACGGCCTCCCACTCGGATCCATTGGGCAGGTAGAGGCAATGCGGTGGCGTCTTTTCAAAGACGTTCATCCGGTCACCCAGAACCCCCCAGTCCTGCCCGGCACCGGTGATCCGTGCCTTGCCTTCGACCATGACCAGAATAACTTCACGATCACCCGTTGCCTCGGCAGCTTTGTCGCCCGCACACAGGTGATAAAGGCCGAAACCGACGTATCGCCACCCTGCACTGGCCGGAGTAATGTCGTGGACCTTGCCGCGGGTTCCGAACGGTTTCTTGAGCAGGTCTGCCATGGTGTCGTCTCCTTGATGGGTGGGCGAATGGCGCACCCCTATGTTGTTTCAGGCAGCTTGCCTTGCCTGCAGGGCCGAGAGCACATCGGCCAGTTGCGTCTCGCTCCAGCCTTCCGAAACCGCTTGGCACAGGATATCCGCCTGACTTTCCGGCGCATTGCCCCCGATCGGAGGATCCGTATCCAGATTGGTCGGGAATGGATAGCCTTCGGCGGTGGCCGCAATCGCCGCATCCAGTTCCGAGGCGCTCAGGTCACCGCGCTGTTTCAACGCGAGCAGATGGGGGAACACTGCCAGCGACATGGCACGACGATCCAACGCTTCCATCGCGCGCCCGAAGGCCGACGATATTTGCAGCAGGTTCGCCATGCGGTCGATATCGGCGCTGCTGTTTTCTCCGGCGGCGTGGAACAGCGCCGGGTTGAAGAACACCGCGTCGCCTTTTGACAGCGGAAGCTGAATATAGCTGTCTTCGAAATGCTCCCGATGCGCGGGATCGTGGAACGCCAGATAGCCCGGGTAGTACAATTGCGAAAAGGGCAACAGTTTGGTCGGGCCACTTTCCACCGGCATATCGCAATGGGCAACGGCCCCCTGCAAGGTCAGTGCAGCGGTCAGGTGATGGGCATGAGCGGGATATCGGGCGGCGCTGTCGGCGCTTTGGAAACCCAGATGGTAGTCCCTGTGCGCCTGTTGCGCTTTACCCCCCGGACGCACCTGGTTGACCTGCGCGGTGATCTGATAGCTGGGTCCCAGCCATGCCTCGCAGGCGGCTGCAATCGCTGTGTTCCCGAAATAGAGCGCAAACCCTTCCGGGTCGCGCAGACATTGCTTTTGCAACGCGTTCCAGACCCGGTCATTCGCACCCGAAGCGGCGAAGTGATCACCGTCACCTGCGCCACTTTGACGTTCTTCGTCGATGATCTGCCGGAACACTTCAGTGGCCCGGTCGATCACAGAGGTGTCTGGGAACGCCCCTCTCAGAACGATCACACCCGCCAATCGCCCTAGGACCAGCGCCCATTCCGACAACAGATCAAGTCGTTTTTCCGGGTCCGACAGGACCGGAGCCAGCGCAGCCACATCATAGATCGGTACATGTTTCTCGATGCCCGCGGCGAAAGGCATGTGCTCGGCAGAAGCAGCGGATTCAGTCAACCTCTTGAAAGTTTCAAGGTTGACCGAGTCAGGGCCAAAGAACCCAAAGGATTGACGTACCCTGCCGCTCATGCTTCCACCTCTCCTGCAAACTCCGCCTTAGACGATTTCCAACCCCGCCTGTCCGCAGACATCGACGATATGGTCGTAGCCCATCTTGGAAAACTCGTAAGGCGGCGCCTTGGCCGGGTCCTGTTCGGCCTCGACCACGATCCAGCCCTCGTAATCCATCGCCTTGAGCGCATTTGCGACCGCCTGGAAATCGATGCAACCATCGCTGGGCACGGTAAAGGCCCCGGCGATCACCGCATCCAGGAAGCTGCTGTTGTTCTCGCGCGTGTCCTGCACCACTGCCGGGCGGATATCCTTGAAATGTACATGATGCACCCGGTCGCCCCAGCGATTTAGGGTCGCCACGACATCGCCGCCACCGAACAGCAGGTGTCCTGTGTCAAAGCACAGCTTCACCTCGGGGCCCGAACCCTCCATCAGCCAGTTCACGTCATCCTCGCTTTCGATGATCGTGCCCATATGGTGGTGGTAGGCCATCGGCATGCCCTGATCGGCCATCCATTTCGCCAGCTCAGTGATCTTGGCGGCATAGGACAGAACTTCGTCCTTCGACAGTTTCGGACGGTCGTTCACTGGTGTCCCGATCTGGCCCTGCACGGTGTTCGAGCATTCGGCATAGACAATGCACGGACTGTTCAACGCCACGAATTGCTCGACCTGCTCCCGCACGGCTTCGCGTTCGGTCGCGAAGTCATTGACCAGCGACGCGCCGGAACACCACCCGCCGCAAAGCGCGATGTCGTTGCCTTCGAGATAAGCGCGCAGGCCTTCAGTATCGCCCGGCATCCGCTGGCCGCGTTCAACGCCCGTATAGCCTATCTCGCGCGCCTCTTTCAGCGCTTGTTCCATGGTGTAGGCGGCGGTCAGGTCCGGCAGATCATCATTCTGCCACGCGATCGGAGAAATCCCGATTTTCACGCTCATTTCGTGTTTCTTTCCTTGATGGCGACCTCATAGGCCGCGCGTTTTTCGTTTACTTCAGGGCGGATGCTGACCTCGGGAACGGCCACTTCCCACCATGTGCCTCCATATTCGGTAGACGGATATGGATCAGTGTCGATGACCACCACGTAAGGCCCTTTGATCTCGCCGCGTTTGGCCAGCGCCTCTTCCAGTTCACCAATCGAGCTGACCTTGACCGAAGTCGCCCCCATCGCCGCTGCGTGCGCCGCAAAGTCGATCGCCGAGGGCGTTTCGTGGACCGCGTGATCCAGCAGGTTGTTAAACTCGGCTCCGCCAGTGCCCATCTGCAGCCGGTTAATGCAACCAAAGCCGCGGTTGTCGGTGATCACCACGGTGAAGGGCACTCCCATCATCGCTGCGGTCGCCATTTCCGAGTTCGCCATCATATAGGTGCCGTCGCCCGTAAAGCAGATCACGTCACGCTCGGGCTGGGCCATCTTGATGCCCATCGCGCCTGCAATCTCATAACCCATACAGCTAAAGCCGTATTCCATGTGATAGGCACCGGAGCGCGGCGCTTTCCACAGCTTGTGCAGCTCTCCGGGCATGGTTCCTGCTGCGCACATCACGACCGTATCGTCATTGGACGCACGCTGAACCGCGCCCACCACCTGCATATCGGTCGGCAGAGCGTTGCCGTCTCCCGGCGCATCGGTCAGCTTGTCGACCTTGCCGAACCACTCGGCCTTGAGCGTGTCGCTTACCGGATCGGCGCGGTATCCCTGCAAGGCGGTGCCCAACTCCTCCAATCCAACACGCGCATCAGATTGCAGCGGCATCGCCCCGTGCTTTTCGGCGTCATATGCGGCAGTGTTCAGACACACCATCTCGCGTTCCGGGTTCGAGAACAGGCCCCACGATCCGGTAGTGAAATCCTGCAACCGTGTCCCCACGGCAAGCACCAGATCGGCCTCGGCACAGACGTCATTGGCGGGCTCACCACCTGTCACGCCAATGGGGCCAAGGTTCAGCGGGTGATCCCAGGCCAGCGCCGATTTGCCCGCCTGCGTCTCAGTGATCGGAATGTTGTGGGTTTCCACAAAGCTCTGCAGCGCGTCCGTCGCACCCGAGAAATGCACCCCGCCCCCGGCAACGATGACCGGGCGTTTGGCCGCCTTGATCGCAGCAACAGCGCGGGCCAGTTCGCCCTCATCCGGGCGAATGCGGCGCTGATACCAGACGCGCGGCTCAAAAAAGCTTTCGGGATAGTCATAGGCTTCGGCCTGAACGTCCTGACAGAAGGCCAGCGTCACCGGGCCACAATCGGCCGGGTCGGTCATGGTGCGGAAAGCGCGCGGCAAAGCGGTCAGCAAATGCTCGGGGCGCGAGATACGATCGTAATAACGGCTGACCGGGCGGAAACAGTCATTGGCGCTGACGGTGCCATCGCCAAAATTCTCAATCTGTTGCAACACCGGGTCCGGTCCGCGTGTGGCAAACACATCGCCGGGTAACAACAGGACAGGCAAGCGGTTCACATGCGCCAACGCCGCTGCGGTCACCATGTTCGTTGCACCCGGCCCGATTGACGAGGTCACCGCCATCGCCCGCGTACGCCGCATCTGCTTGGCATAAGCAATCGCACAATGGGCCATGGTCTGCTCGTTATGACCGCGATAGGTCGGCAGGCTGTCTTTAACCCCGTGCAACGCCTCACCCAGCCCTGCCACGTTGCCATGGCCAAAGATGGCCCAGACACCAGCAATGAAAGGCTCTCCGGCCTCGTTCATCTGCGAGCCCAGATAGCGCACCAAAGCTTGCGCAGCGGTCAGTCGGACTGTTTTGCCCATTGTGATCCCCTTCAACACAAGGCCATTATGGCCATTCCTGCAATTTCGTTGAATGTCGGGCCAAGCGGCCCCTAAAGGGGGAACGGTGTTAAACCGTTCCGCCCAGAGAACCTTCCAGTTCGGCCATTTCCTGACCGCCTGCCATCAGGTCCTGCAACTGCTCGGGCGTGATTTCACCGCGTTTCGCAGTGCCCAGAGTTTTACCCCGATTCAGCACGGTAAAGCGATCACCCACTGCCAGCGCGTGGCGTACGTTGTGGCTGATAAAGACCACACCAACACCCTGACTGCGCACCCTGTCGATAGTGGCCAGCACATTCGACGTCTGACGCACCCCAAGGGCCGAAGTCGGCTCATCGAGAATGAGAATCTTCGCACCAAAGTAAACCGCGCGCGCAATCGCAACGGTCTGTCGCTCGCCGCCGGACAGAGTGCCAACGGCCTGATCTGGCCCGCGTAGGTTGATGCCCATTTTGCGCATCTCTTCCATACAGACGTCGTTGGCCTGATCCACATCGAACCGCTTCAGTAAACCCTTCCCCTTGGTCGGTTCGCGCCCCATGAAAAAGTTGCGCGTGACGCTCATCAGCGGGATCATCGCAAGGTCCTGGAAAACAGTTGCAATACCCGCCTCCATCGCATCGCGCGGAGTGTCGAAATGCAGCGGTTTGCCTTCGAAATAGATCTCGCCCTTAGTGGGTTTGTGCACCCCGGACATGGTCTTGATGAAGGTCGACTTGCCCGCACCGTTATCGCCCAGCAGACAGTGGCACTCACCCGGTTTGACGTCAAAGCTGACACCAGCCAAGGCGATGATGTTGCCAAAGTGCTTTTCGATATCCTTCATCTCAACGATCGGAGCAGCGTCGACGGAGGAATCTCCATGGTGGAACTTGGTATCTTCAGTCATATCAGCGCTCCCCGGTTACGCGTTTACGGATCGCGTTGTTGAACAGAACAGCGATCAGCAGCATGGCGCCCAGGAAGACCTGGAACCAGTCCTGATCAAAGTCGGTATAAGTCAGGCCGATGACGACCATGCCAAAGATGATCGAGCCGAAGAACGCCCCAATGGCCGAGCCATAACCGCCGGTCAGCAGGCAACCGCCAATCACAGCCGCAATGATCGCTTCGAACTCCTTCTGGAAGCCGCGACGTGCATCGGTGGATCCGGCATCCATCACGGTGATGATCGCCACCAACGCGGCACAGCAGGCAGTCAGCATGAACAGCGATACCTTCACACGGTTCACCGGAACACCCGAGTTGGAAGCAGCTGTGCTGTCACCACCCGAGGCGAAAATCCAGTTCCCGACCGGAGTGCGCAGTAGCACGTAGGTCGCCGCCAGTGTGATGACAATGAACCACAGAATTTCAACCGGGATACCCGGCACCTTGGGCGCACCGCTTTTGAAGGTGTCGATCATGCCCTTCTCTGCCAGCCAGGCAAACAGGCTGCCGAAAGCCTCACCTGAGAAGAAGGGGGCGAGCCAGTCGTTTTCGACCGCGTCGCGCACACCGCGCAACTGCGTGGAACCGCCCGTGGCCATCTTCAGGCCAACCAGTGACAGGCCGCGCAGGATGAACAGAAACGCCAGCGTCACGATAAACGATGGCAGGCCCGAGCGGATCACGATATTGCCGTTAACCGCGCCGACACAGGCCGCGAATACGAAGGTCATGGGAATGGCGAGGATCAGCGGCAATTGCCAGGTCACGGCGCAGACGCCGAAAAACAGCCCCGAGAACGCGACCATCGACCCGATCGACAGATCGAACTCTCCGCCGATCATCAGCAGCGCCGCCCCGATGGCCAGAATACCTAATTGTGCGGCAGGGGTCATGAAGTTCATGACACCGGCAAGAGTGAACATCGACTCGTCCGCAGTGATCGCAAAGAAAACGAAAACCAGAACGGCGCCTGCCATGGCACCCAACTCGGGCCGCTTCATGAGTTTGGTTAGGAACGGTTCTTTCTTGACCCTTTCGTCTGATACGACGGTCGTTGATTCACTCATGGTTTCCTCCCATTCGGTGGGATCGGCGCGCTGGCGCCGATCCTTTTGTTTGTCGGTATGATCCGGACTTAGCGGATGCCCTGCGAGGACAGCTCAATCACCTGAGCGGCCTTTTCCTGAGTGATCAGGTTCGGGCCCGAAGGCACGTTGCCACCCGGCATCAGGCCGTATTTGGCATGCAGGCCCATGAAGTTCACCGACAGGTAGCCTTGCAGGTACTGTTGCTGGTCGATAGCAAAGGCCGCATCACCGTCAACGATCGACTGCAGGAAGTTGGCCGACAGGTCGAACGAGGCAACGTTCACATCACGACCCGAGGCCTTAGCAGCCGCAACCGCAGGCTCACCAGCCGAGCTTGCGCCCAGAGCCATGACCGTATCGACGCTTTCATCAGCTGCCAGCGCGGCGGCAACCTTGGATTCGATCTCGGACGGATCATTCGAAGTCGGCAGAACGGTCACGTTGCCGCCAAATCCTTCGGTGAAGCCCTCGCAACGCAGGTCGAGCGAAACGTTGCCAACCTCGTGGTTCACACAGATCGCGTTGGAACCGCCCATCGAAGCCAGCTGCGCACCCGCTGCCTTGCCTGCGTCGAATTCGTCCTGACCGACATGCAGCAGAGCCCCCAATTCCTTGGCGACTTCCGCGCCCGAGTTGATCGAAATAACCGGAATACCGGCAGCCACAGCGCGTTCGATCGACGGCCCTAGCGCATCCGCATCGGGGATCGACACAATCAGCCCGTCAGGCTCCTGATTCACGGCAGCATCGATCAACTGCGACATGGCCACCATGTCAAAGGTCTCGGGTGCGCGGTACTCCACGTTGACGCCGACATCCTTGCCCGCCTGCTCAACGCCGTTCTTGACGACATTCCAGAACGCGTCATTCGCCTGACCGTGCGATACGACCACGATCTCTTGCGCGAACGCGGGCGTGGCCAGAGCCAATGCACCAGCAGCCAATGCGCCTTTTACAAACTTATTCATTTGGTTTCCTCCCTATTAAACTGTCTGTCTTATTGCCGGGATCTCAGCCCCATTCATTCGGATGAACCGAATCCCCACCGCTCCGGAAATTGGCGCAGCTATCTCCAGTTTCCGTATATCCCATCATTTTGCAACCGGTTTCAAAACTTCAGCCATGGCAACCGGCTGACCGGACTGCGCCGACCGGGTCGCGGCCTCGGCCATGGCGAGCGCTGCGACGCCGTCTTTAAGCGTCACCGGCATCGCGGAACCGGATTGCACCGCCTGCACGAACGCATCCCATTCTGCGCGGTAGGCGGGCATGTATCGTTCCAAGAAAAAATATGTGGGTTTTGCCCCTGTGACACCATCGGCTGTCGACTTGACCACCGTATTTTCCAAAATGTTCTGTGCCTGCAGCAGGCCACCCGCACCCAACATCTCAATTCGCTGGTCATATCCGTACACAGCCCGGCGCGAGTTTTTGATTACCGCGATCTGACCGTCTGCATAAGTCATTGTGACAACAGCAGTATCCACATCCCCAGCACGCCCGATTTCAGGATCGACGATCGAGGTTCCAACCGCCGAAACCTGCACCGGCAACTGGCCCATCAGATAGTTCGCCATGTCGAAATCATGGATCATCATGTCCCGAAACAAACCGCCCGAAACCTTGACGTAGCTGATCGGAGGCGGGGCTGGGTCGAACGAAGTGATCGACAGCAACTCAGGCGTGCCTATTTCACCCTGATCAACAGCGTTTTTCAGCGTTGAAAAGCTGGGATCAAACCGTCGGTTGAACCCTACCATGACCGGCTGGCTAGTTTCCGCCGCAACAGCCTGACACGCAAGCGCCCGTTCAAGACTGAGATCAACGGGTTTTTCACAAAGAACCGCCTTACCAGCCTGTGTTGCAGCTTCGATCAGGTCAGAATGAGTGTCCGTCGGCGTCGCCACCAGAACCGCATCAATCGATGGGTCCTCTATGATTTCCTTGGAGGCCCGAGCGGTCGCGCCGTGCTCTGAAGCAAGGTTTTCAGCCGCATCGGAAATCGCGTCGGACACTGCACATAGCTGGCTGCGAGGATGCGCAGAAATGGCCTGTGCATGCACGCGCCCAATGCGTCCGGCGCCAAGCAATCCGATTCTGAGCATTAAGGCCTCCCGATTCTTTAGCTCGGGGACACCATGAGTATCTTTGCAACCGGTTGCAAGAAATTTTTATCGGGACAATCAGAGGAAAAACCCGACCGGGTTTTCAAAATCTCAATTTGGCCTCACAGCGACCAGAACAACGCCTAGCTCGTTTTCCAAGGCCTGCAACTTAAGGAGGTCTTCTTTCGGCAGGCTGGCAGAATCCGTATCCAAAGCGGCAAGCGCCACAACCGGGCTTCCGATTTCTTTTTCAAGCGCCCGGACAGCGTTCAGTGTATCAGGTTCCAGCGTTGCAATTGGGTAAAGCATTGGAGACTCCTGTCTTAAGGTCACAGTGAGTATAGCTGATTTCCGCCATTTTCGGAGTACCAGCAAAGTGTCAAACTTTAGGAGCCGAACTTCGACTACGTCGAGGCCAACGCCAAACGTATCGAAGGCGACGAGATTCTACATTGGTAAGTTGGCGATCCCTGAAGGACTCGAACCCTCAACCTGCTGATTAGAAGTCAGCTGCTCTATCCAGTTGAGCTAAGGGACCGCTGTGCCCTTCTTGCGGTTTTTACGGGCGGGGTTCAAGACCCAAGCGCATGAAGGCGCTGTTTGGATCGGCCTCGTATCCGTAGATCGGCCCGCAATAGGAATATCCCAGCGCCTCATAGAGTTTACGGGCCGCGTCATACTCTGGCAGATGCGCCGCGCCGGTTTCCAGAACCAATGCAGAGATCCCGTCGGTTCGGGCCAGATCGGCCAGATGTACCATCATCTTGCGTGCCAGACCGCGCCCACGTGCCTGCGCCAGAATATGCACCGATTTCACCTCGGCCGTGCCATCCGGCAACGCCTTGAGCGCGCCACAACCTACGGGCTGATCGGCTTCATACATGGCCCAGAATCGAATCCCCGGCCCGGCCAGCGCCTTGGCATCCATGGTGTGATTGCTTTCCACAGGGCCAGCGGTTTCGCTATGGGCAAAATGCGCCTCAACCACCGGGCGCAGCTCGTCCGAGGTCGGATCAGCCTCACGGATGTCGATCAATTCAGTGGGTCCAGGGCGCGCGCCGGTCGGTGGCGAAATTCTCACCATAGCCACGTGCGCGCAGGTTGGGCTTGCGCTTGTGCGGTTCGCTGACCTGCGCGTCGATCCCATTGTCCTTGGCGTAGTCCAGCGCCTCTTCCTTGGTGTCGAACTTGAGGCGCACCTGAGTCTGCGTGTCGTTCGACGAGGTCCAGCCCATCAGCGGATCCACCTCACGCGCAGTCGCGGGGGCATATTCCAGCACCCACTTGCGGGTCTTGGCCATCCCCGAGGTCATCGCGTTTCGCGAAGGCTGGTAAATCCGTGCGCGCATGTCGCCTCTCCGTACTCACTTGGCTAGGGGTGTTTATGCGCCAGACACGCGGCGTGGACAAGTCCGCAATTGTCGCAACTTAGAGCGTTTGAAATGCCCCCTTGAACAAGAACAAAAACAGATCAAAATCAGGCGCGAAAGGAATCTCCCCTGATGGCTTACGCTCATTCCGACAAGACCCAGCTGACCGCCGAAGATGTCCGCGCCCGCCTGAAACTTGAGGGCGGAAAGGCATTCGTCATGCACACCGAGTTCTCCCCCGCGGGCGACCAGCCAACCGCGATCAAGGAACTGGCAGGCGGTGTTCTGGACGGTGAACGCGATCAGGTTCTGCTGGGCGCGACGGGTACGGGTAAGACCTTCACCATGGCCAAGGTGATCGAGGAAACCCAGCGCCCCGCCATCATCCTTGCCCCCAACAAGACGCTGGCGGCGCAGTTATATGGTGAGTTCAGGGGCTTCTTCCCGGAAAACTCGGTCGAGTATTTCGTCTCCTACTACGACTACTACCAGCCCGAGGCCTATGTGCCGCGCTCGGACACGTATATCGAGAAAGAATCGCAGATCAACGAACAGATCGACCGGATGCGCCACTCGGCCACGCGAGCCTTGCTGGAACGCGATGACGTGATCATCGTCGCCTCGGTGTCCTGCATCTACGGCATCGGCTCGGTCGAGACCTACGGGGCGATGACGCAGGACCTGAAGGTCGGCAAGGACTATGACCAGCGGCAGGTGATAGCCGATCTGGTGGCCCAGCAATACCGCCGCAACGATCAGGCGTTTCAGCGGGGATCCTTCCGGGTGCGCGGCGATTCGCTGGAAATCTGGCCCGCCCACCTTGAGGATCGCGCGTGGAAGCTGTCATTCTTCGGGGAAGAACTGGAACAGATCACCGAATTCGACCCGCTGACCGGCGAAAAGACCGACACGATGGAGCAGATCCGGGTCTACGCGAATTCTCACTACGTGACGCCGAAACCGACCATGCAGCAGGCGATCATTGGCATCAAAAAGGAACTCCGCATGCGGCTGGACCAACTGGTCGGCGAAGGCAAGCTGCTGGAAGCGCAACGTCTCGAACAGCGCACCAATTTCGATCTGGAAATGCTTGAGGCTACCGGCGTCTGCAATGGGATCGAGAACTATTCGCGCTACCTCACGGGCCGCGCACCGGGCGAACCGCCCCCAACCCTGTTCGAATTCATCCCCGACAATGCCATCGTCTTTGCCGACGAATCCCACGTCAGCGTGCCTCAGATCGGTGGCATGTACCGGGGCGACTATCGGCGCAAGTTCACGCTGGCCGAGCACGGGTTCCGCCTGCCGTCGTGCATGGATAACCGCCCCCTCAAGTTCGAGGAATGGGACGCCATGCGCCCGCAATCGGTCTTCGTCTCGGCCACGCCTGCGAAGTGGGAGATCGAACAGACCGGCGGCGTCTTTACCGAACAGGTCATCCGCCCCACCGGGCTACTGGACCCCGAAGTTGAAATCCGCCCCGTATCCATGCAGGTGGACGACCTGCTGGACGAGGTGCGCAAGGTGGCCGCCAACGGATTCCGCACGCTGGTGACAACGCTGACCAAACGCATGGCCGAGGACCTGACCGAATACCTGCACGAACAGGGCATCAAAGTCCGCTACATGCACTCGGATATCGACACGCTGGAACGCATCGAAATCCTGCGCGACCTGCGGCTGGGGGCCTTCGACGTGCTGGTGGGGATCAACCTGCTGCGCGAAGGGCTCGACATCCCGGAATGCGGGCTGGTCGCCATTCTGGACGCCGACAAAGAGGGGTTCCTGCGCTCGGAAACCTCGCTGATCCAGACCATCGGCCGTGCCGCGCGTAATGCTGATGGGCGGGTGATCATGTATGCCGACAAGATCACCGGTTCCATGGAACGCGCTTTGGAGGAAACCAACCGCCGCCGCGCCAAACAGCTCGCCTATAACGAGGAACATGGCATCACGCCTGAGACGGTGAAAAAGAATGTCGAGGACGTTCTGGCCGGTCTCTACGAAGGCGACGTCGACATGAACCGCGTCACCGCCACCATCGACAAACCGATGCACGGTGCGAATTTGGAAGCCCATCTGGACGGTCTGCGCGAACAAATGCGCAAGGCCGCCGAGAACCTGGAATTCGAAGAGGCCGCCAACATCCGGGATGAGATCAAGCGCCTCGAAGCGGTCGATCTGGCCGTCGCCGACGACCCCATGGCTCGTCAATGGGCGGTCGAGAAAGCCTCGGAAGACGCGGTGAAATCGCGTGGACGGTCAACGGCTGGACGGCCGGGGCAAAGGGGTGGGAATGTGAAGCGGCGGAAGCGGTAAATATGCCAGGATTGTCTTTAGGGTTAGGCTTGGGGCTTACTAATAACTCCGCGCCTGCGGTGACAAGAGAAACATTGGAAGGACTTTCCCATGATCTTGTTCTGCCAATGGAGCTTTTAGACGTTGTGGCAACTGTTGAGGATGGACGCATTGTCAAAGCTCTGATCAACCCTTGGCAGTCTATTTTCGATCAACTTAGAAAAAACCCGGAATTGCTCTACGAGTTCTCACAAAACCATCGCGTTTTCGAAGAGTTCATTGCAGGAGCCTACGAGAAAGCAGGTTTTGACAAAGTCGTGTTAACGCCTCCTAGCGGGGACCTTGGGCGCGATATCATTGCCGAAAAACACGGTCTCTTGACAGTTAGAGTTCTTGATCAGTGCAAAGCGTTTAGTAAGGGGAAACTTGTATCTGCAAACGATGTTAGAGCGATGATGGGAACACTCTTTAGAGAAAAAGATGCTTCCAAGGCTGTGGTTACTACAACGTCAGATTTTGCGCCTCGGGTGCGAAACGAATGGAAAGAATTCCTTGGGAATAAGCTCGAACTTAGAAATGGGTTAGACTTGATTGAATGGATGAAAGAAATCCAGAAGAAATCGTAGCGTGTGTAGGATGGGTGCTCGCACCCATCTTTTTGATGGTGCACAATGATGGGTGAAATCACCCATCCTACACCCTACACCCCAGCCACACTCCACCCTTGCACCTTGCCCAGCACGCATGAGGTCCAAAGCGCCATTCACCGGGTGCGCGGCGCGCGCGTGGTACTGGCCGAGGACTTGGCGCAGCTCTACTGAAAATCCGTCAGCGCTTTCAAACTGGCCGTGAACGACTAAACCCCAAGCTCCGCCCGCAGCTTCTTGGTCAGCTTGGCCACGACCAGATCATAAGACGTAACAATGTGATCCCGCAGTGAGGCGTCGGACATGCCGCGTTCCTCATAGACCTGCAGCCATTTCATTCCCCGCGAGGCCAGATAGGGCGCGGGGCGGATGCCGGGCTCATCGCTCAGGACCTCAAAGGCCAGATCGGTGGCTTTGAAGGTGAAGGCATCGCGCCCGTCGTTCCATCCACAGATTGCAAAGACCTTACCACCCACCTTCCACACATCCGCATTACCCCATTGCACCACGTTACACGTGGCCTTGAGGCTGGCGCAGAACGTGTTGAATTCATCGCGGGTCATGGCCCGATCTTGGCTTTCAATCCTAGCCAGGGCAACCTGTTAAGGTTGCCCAAATCTCAAAACCTTATCCCGTGTGCCAATGCGCCACCACGTCATACCCGACGGGCGATGGCGGGCCTTCCAGATACTCTGCAAATTGTCCCCAAATCTCTGCCACTTTGGGCGCGTTTGCGTTCGAGGTTTCTTCACTTTCCACCACCGAGACTACAAAGCCACTGCCATCCTCGTTCATCACATTGGTAAAGCAATGCATGCCCGGCATGCCCATAATTTCGGCTTTCAGGTCATTCAGCTTTGCCGTGGCCTCGTCGCGCGTGCCAGGCTTCATTTTATATTGGGTAACGCGTGCAAACATGATTTTCCTCGCTATCTGGGCGATGTCCCCCCTATGACGGCCAAAACGGCGCGTCGGGCGCAGTGTATCACAGTCATGTGGATTCTCTTAGAAACGGGTCAGGGGCGCACGAACTTGGCGCCACCCACCGTTCGGGGCCGCGAGGTTTCCGGCTGTTGTTCTGTCGTATTTGATTGAAGCGGCGCAGCGACCGTACCACAGGCTACCCCATCACCATCTGGATCATTGCGCGGGTGATAGCCGGGCTCTCCGACCAAAAATGGGCCTGGGGCGATGGGGGCAATGGCCTCGCACCCTGCCAGCGCAATCAGATGAATCACGGCCTCTTCCCGCTCAAACTCAGAAGTTCGAATGAACACGCCCATGGCAATGACCGCAGTTGTTACCGGCAGCATCATGATCATCAAAAAAATACGCAGCGGTGACAGGGCGCGTTTGCGCGCGACCTCGGCCCGTTTATGGCGGTCTGAAGCGCTAAAGTCTTTGAAAAGAGGATTTAGCGAAGGCTTCCGGGATGACATTCAGCCATATTACCCCAAATTTTTGGCGAACACGAGGCTACGCGACAACACAGCTTGTTCGAAGCGCGGGATAGGGCTTTCTCTATGACAGCCAATTTACCCGGTTCCACACATATCAATGCCATTCCCGGTCGCTTCCGTCCGCGCAATGGCTTGCGAGCTGATCAGCGTACCACATGAACCGCGCAGGCCGCGTGACGGACCACATGGTTCGTAGTCGATCCCAGCAGAAGATCCTGCATACCGGGGCGGTGCGACGCCATGATGATCAGATCAGGTTTGTGGGCTTCAGCCCAATCCAGAATTGTACGCCCGGAATGCCCTTCGATTACCACACCGGTGGCATTTGGCAGCTTGGACGCCAGATCATCCAACTCGGCCTGAAGCGCCTTGCGGGCTTCGGTCAGGTATTCGGGTGGCATATAGGAAATCGCATAGTTCGGAATATGCTCAACCACATGCAACAGGGTCACCTGAGCGTCAGGTGTCGCCAGAATCTCGGCCAGTTTCAGCGGGCCAGAAATATCCCGTTCAGCATCAAAAGAAATTGGAACAAGTATGTTGTGATACATGACACGCACCTCTGTTTAGCCGGTCAATCATCGGCGGATCCGCGCAGCGTGGCCTTGATCCAGGTCAGGAACTGCCGAAAGTTTCTGCAACGTCATACATCACCGGCTCAAAGCTCTTGCACAGTTCGTTGATCTTGCGGTTACGGTCGCGCATCTCAGGGGTGCGCAGCATGGCCAAAAAATCCTCGCGACGCTCCCATTGCGAGTAGTTGGCAATCCGCGTCTGCGCGTCATTCACATGCAGCCCGGCTGAAATGAAGCCAGGTTGTTTTGAGATAAACTCGGCATAGGCATCGGTCAGCGCCTCTAAAAGATCGTGGCAAGTGCCCGGGGTCATTTCGAATGTGGTGATGACAGTCTGGACACTCGCATTCTTGGAAATTTTCGGCATCTGGATTCTCCCTTATTTTCTGCAAGCCTAACACAGGATTTGGAAAGGTCTCGCGTTTCCTTTCCGCATTCGGGATCTTTTATTGGGCTTTAAATAGTGAGCAGAAAACTAACCATTGGTTAACCATGCTGGTTGATGCTGCGCGCATGAGCCGGGTCATCTGTTTTATTTTACTGCTGCTCGCCGCGTCCCCGGTTTGGCCGGGCGCTTGGCTGCGCGAGAAGGATCAGGCATTCACTGCGGCCTCGGTAACCGCGTTTGAAGACCCCAATGGCATGTATGACTACAAAACTGCCGTCTATGCGGAATTTGGGTACAGGCCCGGTCTGACAATCGGACTGGATATCGAGGAGAACCGAGACCTCTATGGCCATGCGCTTTTGTTTGCCCGCCTCCCTGTTGCCGATTTCGGCAACAGGGGGCGTTTTGCCGTTGAGTTTGGGGCCGGTGCTCATCACAGGTATCGAAACGCCTGGGCGTTGTACAAGGTGACCCTGTCTTATGGCAAAGGGTTCCAGACCGGCTGGGGAAATGGCTGGGTGGCAGTAGATACTGCCGTTGAAAACCGCACACATGATGCGGTGTTTCGCAAGCTGGACTTCACGGCGGGTTTGTCTGCAGATCGGCTGCTGAATCCTCTGATTCAAGTCGAAACAGCTTATACTCCTGACAGACCGCTATTTTGGAAAGCACGCCCTTCAATCATGATCCGCCCACAAGACAGTAGGATCACATGGGTTCTGGGCCTTGAACGCAATCAGGCCCGCACTGATACGGGCCTGAAACTTGCGCTGTGGAGTGAATTCTGAACAAAGCGAACCAATTACGTCAAGTACGGCTCGCCAACATTTGGTTAGCGCTCCATTCGGATTATTGCTGAGACTTCGCCGCTTACAGACTCGGGCCAGCGCAGGTTGATGGCATCCTTTTCCGCACCCTTTTCCAACTCTGCGTAAGGGGTGCCAAATGTGGTCGAACCAAAGACCGTTTTCAAAGGTCCTAAAACGGAGACCGCATCGCAACTGCGCGCAAAGCCGTTGAAGGGTAATCCACCAGCAGTCTGAACCGCCCAAACACTGGAGGCCGAGCTTTGCGTGTGCCGAACGCGCAGTGGGTTGGCAACCTTCGTTGTGACCCCGTGGAAGGTGTTGTTCTCAAACGTCACGTCCCGGTGTGCAAGTTGGTTCAGATCGGCAAAGGTGGTGTCCACCCGTTCCGCACGATCAATATTTCCGCTCGTTGAACGGAACTTGTTCCCGGTCACCACGACACCGTTCAGGAAATGCCCAGCCCCGTGCGGACGGATGACGAGACAGCTAAACCAAGGGGCAACTTCGCTCGAGTAGAAGATATTGTCGGTGATAGCCATTGAGCTGAACGAGAATCCAGCAGTGTAAACTGGGTCAGCATCCCGTTCATTGGTCCATTCCACAAAACAGTTATCGACGTAATTCTCAGAGATGGTCGAGCTGTTGTACGTCCCGATCATGATCAGGCCAGCGCTGCGAACACCTTGCGGGATGCTGTCACCTTGGAAAAAGTGATTGCCCAGGATCATATTGTTCGTCCCGCCCAGAACAGCAAAGTGCAGGAACCGGACCGCTCGATTGTGGCGCAGCTTTACGTCATTGGCCGTGGTGTTCAGTGCAATGGACTTACGATCCGAAACGTTGAAACTTTCTTCTGTCGACAGGAATTGGCAATTGTCGATCAACATGCCCTGACAGCCTGTCCCGATCGAGGTGATCCCGCGGTCTTTGGGGCGACTGATGAAGCAGTTCGAAATCGCAAAGGTGCTGCCTGACGGGGCCAACCGGATACCGCTGCTTCGGCCATTGCACTGAAACTCGATCTCTTCCATCCCGAATTTTCGCAGCGTGCTGAAACCGCTGAAATCCAGCAGGTATTTGAAGGACTGAAAAGTGAAGGTCTGCGTACCAGAGGCATCATAGATCGGCGCATTCAGCGTGATCTCGCCCGCGCCTTCGTTTTTGGAGAGGACATAGATCTCGCGTCCAACCCCGCTACCCTGCACCAGCGCACCAACCGGAATGTTGGCTACGTTGGCTACGTTGGTCAAACGGGTTGGATCGGACGGGTTATAGGTTGCGACCGAAGTGAATGTCTCGGTATCCCAGGCTGGGCTACTTTTGACGTCGAACTGTCCATTGCGGATCACGCGCCGAGTGGAAAAGCCGCTTTGTCGGTTTGGGGCGGCCGCGGCCATGTCGATAGGCTCTGAGACCGACACTTTGCGTCCGCCCATGTCCAACGACTCGTGGTCCGAGTTATTCAGCAGCGCCTGAAACGCCTTTTTGAACGCCAGCATTTCATCACCGAAGGCGTTGATATAGGTTGGTAGGTCAAAATTCTTGGTCAGCAGCAACATCTTGTCGTGGGGCATTGTAACGGTGCCCTCGAAATCCATCTCGGATGTCATCGACGTGTTTTCCGCCAGAAAATATGTGCCATACGGCACAAAGACGCGTCGCCCATTCGCGGCCTGATCCGCTGCCTCAAACGCGGTCGAGTCATCTGTGACGCCGTCGCCAACGGCACCAAAATCACGTACGTCGACCAAACTGATCAAGTTGCGCAGGAATACTCCGGTGACGTCTGTGATCTCGATATCGTCGACCCGGATCACCGCCCCGTTCGCGCCGTCGACATCCAGACCAAAATGCCCATACAGCGCCTCGACCCCCCATGGCATGTCCACGCCGGGGCGCAGACCAGTACCCACAATGGCCGTGATCTCATGCACCGTGCCATAACCGGAAAGTTGCGTTGCAGGGCCCTGTTCGACCACACCCACGACCTGCGCGTCTCCGGCGCCGCCAGCCCAACCGGCAATGCGCACTTCGGGCAACGGACCGCTGATGGCTTTCACCCGCGCCTTGATCTGCAAATAGCACCCAGGCAACAGCGGCGTCTGACCCATATAGCGCAGACGTTGGGGGGCTTCGACCTTCAGGATTTCAAGGCAACCACCGAAATCGGCATCGGCCGGAACGAACGCGCCAGTGCCTGACCCATCATAAGTAGGCGAGCCCGGTGTCCCGTCGCCGCTGGACCACACATTCAGGCCATTTGCAAAAGCAGGCGGCATGAACACGATGCCGTCGGTGATTGCCTTGTTCATGTAAAATCCCTTTCCCAATCGCGCCGCATCAGCGCGTATAAACCCAGTGCCCAGAGACGCCGCCCCGAACGCAAAAGCTAAGTACCTAACAGGGATTAACCGCCACTCATGTCACCGTGACGGTGGTGTTGCGTCAGGTGGCCGGATCAGAGTTACCCAGCAGCTGCACTCCGTTGATTTTCCATCCGTTTTCCAGCGCCACCATCTGATAGTCGAGAATATGCACCCTACCCGCGCCGTCGGTGATCATGACCTTTTGCCACAACGCCCCGGCTACTTCACGCAATTCCAGAAACCGTATATCCGCAGGCCGCCAGACCATCGGATAGCCTCGCTTGACCATCACCCCAAAATTCTCGGGCGTCTGAAATAGGCGTTGGATGTTGGGACTTGCAAAGGTGAAAGCGGTGTCAAAGTCATCCGCCTTGAAAGCCTGTATCTGCGCCGAAATATTAGCCTCAATCTCGGCGCTTTGGGCAAACGCGTCCGAGGCCAAACCGACGCTCAGGGATAAAGCAAGCAACAGACGATTCATGGGGCCACCTCCTGATCGGACGGTAGCCTCATGCGCCTTCAGGTCAAATCAGACCAATTCTCCGACCAGTGCCTTGTCGATCAATGCGATGGTTTCCGGCACGCCATAGAGCGCGATGAAACCACCGAACCGCGGGCCTTGCGATGCGCCCAACAGCACCTCGTAAAGCGCCGTGAACCAGCCGCGCATCGGGTCGAACCGCTCGCGTCCGATGGAGTAGACCACCGATTGCAACGCCTCGTCCTCGACCGGACCGTCATAGGTCTCAAGCGCGGCTTTCAGCGCCTCCAGTGCTTCACGCTCTTGGTCGGTCGGAGCGCGGTGCTGACGGGTCGGTTTGACGAAATCATTGAAGTATCGCACGGCAAAACCCGCCGCCTGATCCAGATCTGGATGTGTCTCAGCCGTAGCCTCCGGGGCATAACGGCGGATAAAGCCCCACAGCGCCTCTTTGTCCTCGGCCCCCGAAACCGAGGCCAGGTTCAACAGCATCGCAAACGGCACCATCAGCGTGGACTCGGGTACATTACCGCCATGGATGTGCCAGACCGGATTGTTCAACTGCGCTTTCAGGTCCTGCCCCGGATAGGCCCGTAACTGCTGATGATATTCATCATAGGCTTTGGGGATCACATCGAAATGCATCCGCTTGGCCGTCTTGGGTTTTTGATACATGAAATAGGACAGGCTCTCGGTCGGAGCATAGGTCAGCCATTCGTCGATCGAGACGCCATTGCCCGACGACTTTGAGATCTTTTGCCCGTTCTCATCCAGAAACAATTCGTACGAGAAATGCTCGGGCGCTCGGCCACCCAAGGCCCGGCAGATCGCATCATAGATCTTTTCGTTGGTGGCGTGTTCCTTGCCATACATCTCGAAATCAACGCCCAGCGCCGCCCAGCGCGCGCCGAAATCCGGCTTCCACTGCAGCTTTACGTTGCCGCCGGTCACGGGAACGGTCCACTCCTTGCCCGTCTCATCGTCAAAGGTCACGGTGTAGGTCTCGGCGCAGACCTTTTTCATCGGCACATACATCACCCGCCCGCTTTCGGGGTGTAGTGGCAGGAAGATCGAATAGGTCTGCTGGCGCTCTTCCCGCAGGCTTTTCAGCATGATCGCCATGATCTCGTCATAGCGCTCAACCGCGCGTTTGAGCACCTCGTCAAACTGACCGGATTCATAGAATTCCTTGGCCGAGTAGAACTCATACTCGAACCCGAACGTATCCAGGAACCGCCGCAGCATCGCGTTGTTATGCTCACCAAAGCTGTCATATTCACCAAACGGATCAGGCACCGAGGTCAGCGGGCGCTGCAAATGCTGCTCCAGAATTTCGGGGTTTGGCACGTTGGTCGGTACCTTCCGCATTCCGTCCAGATCGTCCGAGAAACAGATCAGCTTGGTCGGGATATCTGACAGCGCCTCAAACGCGCGCTTGACCATCGTGGTGCGCGCAACCTCGCCAAAGGTGCCGATATGCGGCAGACCCGAGGGGCCATAGCCGGTTTCGAACAGCACATAGCCTTTCTCTGGAGCACCCTTTTGATAGCGTTTGAGCAACCGGCGCGCCTCTTCAAAAGGCCAGGCCTTGGACGACATCGCGGTTTCACGCAGTTCAGACATCAGATTTGCTCCATCGGGAAAAACAGTGCCGATCGCCCCATGCAACCGACCGGCCCCTCCTATTGTGCCGGTGCAGCATGAGTCAATAAACTGCGGGGTTTTTCCTGATGTGAAGGCTGATTTACGCGGTCAACTGGTCCAGTTTGGCGGCCCAGATGAAGTCATTCTCGCTGAGGCCGCCGATTTCATGGGTGGTCAGTTTGACGTCCACATAACCCCAGCCGAACGACACATCCGGGTGATGCCCCTGCTGATCAGCGAGCCAAGCGCAGAGGTTGGCCAGATAGGTCGCCTTGGCGAACCCTTTGAACTTGTAGTGACGGCTGAGTTCTTTTGCTTCCGAGTCCAGCTTCCAATCGGACGAAAGTTCCGCCATATGCGTGTTTGCCTCATCCCTGGTCAAGGCCGGGACACCGCCGGAACAGGGCACACAGGTACGGTCCGAAAGGCTGCAGGTTTCTCCTGATGTGGTCATGATCCGTTCACTCCGCTGCGGTTGCTTTTTCCGGGAACTTGTTTGGCAGCAACCCAAGGGACTGCGCCTGACGCACGTCCGCCAGCAGATCACGATCTGCGGCTGCAAACAGTTCCTCGGGCGAGTTTAGCACGAAATAGCCCATCTGGTGCATGTCGATCCGATAGGGCGTGCGCAGGATCGTCAAGATATCGAACGGATCACGGTCAGGAATGTCGCTTTCCACGGAATAGACCAGCTCGGTTGGCGAGGACGCAAGCCCGGACCCCAGCGCCTTTATCTCTCCGTCCTGCCGACGCAGGCCGAACTCGATCGAGAACCAATAGAGGCGGATCAGCCAAGAATAGTCCTTGTCGCCCGCCTGCACCCCGGCCTTGCCGATGGCATGGCTGAAGGCCGCAAAACGCGGATCGCTCAGCAAGGGCGTGTGGCCGAAGATTTCATGAAAGATGTCCGGCTCTTCAATATAATCGAAATCCTCGCGCGAGCGGATGAAGGATGCGGCGGGAAATACCCGGTCTGCCAACATGCCTAAGAAGGTTTTGAACCCGATCAACGCGGGCACCGGCTGGACCCGCCACCCGGTCATGTCCATCAGCCGCTCCGAGATATCTACGCAGGACGGCACGCGGGTTTTCGGCAGCTCAAGCCGTTCCAGCCCCGCCAGGTAATCGCGGGCCATGTAGCGCTGCACATTCTTCTCTTGCGCGGCATAAAGATCGGCCCAAACCGCGTCTTCCTTGACCGTATAGGCGATATGGCCGCGCGCATCAGCTACCTTGGCGACGTATTTGGTCGATTTTGGCATCACTTTTTCCTCCCTGAAGAAAGTATAGCCGTATGCCTTGATGATTTTGGTTTGTTGCAACGTAGTTTTACCGATACTTTGGCAAATACACATCGCTGGATCACCTTTTATGAAACAAACGCTTCAACCAGCTGACATTGCCATTCTGCAAGAGCTGCAGACCGATGGCCGCCTGTCGATGCAGGACCTTGCCGACCGCACCGGCCTGTCCGCCTCGCAATGCTGGCGGCGTGTGCGCGATCTTGAGGCGTCCGGCGTGGTGTCGGGTTATATCGCGCAGGTAAGGGCCAAATCCGTGGGGTTGGACGCCATCGCCTATGTCCACGTCGCCCTACGGGACCATCAAGAGGACAGCATCACCTCATTCCTGCGCTTGGTTGAGACCGAACCAAAAATCGTCGAATGTGCCTCGATCACCGGGGATCACGATTTCATCCTGAAGGTCTACGCCAAAACGCCCGAAGACCTTGAGCATTTCATTATGCAGCGGTTGCTCAAGTCGGGGCTTGTTCGCGACACGCGCAGCAATTTTGTGCTGCGTCAGACCAAAACGCGCGGGCCGTTGCCTATTCTATGACCATGCATCTGGAAAATCCGTTGAACCTGCCCGCCAGCCCTCCTATCGTGCCGGTGCAGAAAAGCCCAATCAGGACAAAACCATGACCGAACAAGTACCACACCCGATGTCCCCACAGGATTGCCTTGTCGCGATCATGGTTGCGGTTTCTGCGTCGGATGAAACCATCCGCACGGCCGAACTGGTCAAGATCGAAGGCGCGGTCAACATGCTGCCGGTCTTTGCCGAATACGACATCGACCGCACACGCCGAGTATCGCAGACCGTCTTTGACCTGTTCGAGCAAGAGGACGGGCTGGACGCCCTGTTCGGCCTGATCCGTGATAACCTGCCCGAACGGTTGAACGAGACCGCCTACGCATTGGCTTGCGACGTGGCCGCCGCAGACGGTTCCCTAGCAGAAACTGAACTGCGTCTGCTGGAAGAGATCCGCTATGAACTGAACATCGACCGCCTGCACGCCGCAGCTATTGAACGCGGCGCTCGGGCACGTCACACGACCTAATCCTAGCTACCCTGTAACGTTCCCCAGCGTTCGATCAACGCGCGTTGCAGCTTGCGCGACCTACTGTTCCAACTGCGCGCGCCCTCCGGACGTTCGCGCAGTGCGCGGGGGATGGTCGCGCGATGATCCACATCGGCGGTAAAGATGGCAAAGGCCAATTCCGAGCCATCAGGCGCGGTTAGGAAGCCGCCTAGCCCCGACACGAAATTCAGCGTCCCGGTTTTGGCGTCCACCTTTATAGGATGATCTTTGACCGGGCGGCCCTGACTATCAACCAGAGTGAATTTTTTCAGCAGCGGCCGCAATGCCCCATCCTTCCGCGCTGCCACCAGCACCGTCACAAAACCCTCCGGAGCCACACGCGAAGCATCCCCGAGCCCCGAGTGGTCCACCATCGCAATTCCAGTCACCCCATAGATCTCAGTCGTCCAACGGTTCATTTCCGCTGCGGACTCTGAAAGGTTCTGAATGTCTGCGGCGCGCACTTTCGACGCCATCATTCCGACCATTTCGGCCGTCACATTCGTCGAGTATTTCAGCATTCCGCGGAGGATACTCTCAAGTGGGTCGCTTTGGTGCACCACCAGAACAGTCCCCTGCGGCGCTTCCCGCGTGATCTGCACGCGGCCCAGTACGATACCGTTAGACCGGGCCAAAGTCCGGAAAACATCACCCGCATAAAGCGCGGGCTTGCGCACTGGCAACCATCGTGCGCCGCCCTTGCCCAACGCACCCCTTGCCACTGTCCAACGATCCTGCCGCGCGCTCCGCTGATATGTGTAGATCGGCAAACTGCGTTTTTCGACCCGCATAGATGCCATATCGACCGACGGTGTGTATCGCGCAGTACGGGCATCCATAGTCACGTTGTAATCGGTTCCCGCACGTTTCCATTCGAAATGCACGCGATTGAAATTCAATGCGATGCCGCTGAGGGCCGGGCTGTAACCCAGATGATCCGGTTGCCCCGGATCAATGCTGAACACATATGGCAACGCCCCGTCATAAACCTTGAACGACCCGCGCACCTCGGTAATGCCCGCCTCGCGCAAGTTGGCGGCCATCGTCGCCAGATCATCGGTGTCCAGTAGAGGGTCTCCGCCCCCCACAAGGATCAGGTCACCATCCAGAATACCGTTCACAATCGGACCATCCGCCATCAACGCGGTTTCGAACCGATAATCCGCCCCAAGAACATCAAGCGCATAAAGCGCGGTCAGCGCCTTTGCCACACTTGCAGGCGGCAGGCCTTGATCACCGCCAAATGCCTCAAGCTGAGCACCGGACTTCACATCTGCGACCGCAAAGGCAACCTCGCCTCGTAATCCTGCTGCCTGGATTAAGCGCTCGGCCCCGCTTGGAATATCCCCACGCAGCTGCGGGCGCAACGATTGCAACGGGGCATCTGCCAAGGCCGCGCGTGACACAACCGAAGCCCCAAGACCTGCAAGAAACAAACGACGCGAAACAAGATCAACCATGGGTCAATTAAAATCCCAGAGATCACAGGCAAACAACCATCGAATGGGATTATGCGCCCATGGGGGCTATTCAGGCAACACCTCATCGCCCCATCCGCCGCGCGTCCTGATCTCGGTCGAGCTGACATCAACCATCGGTACATTCACAAAACACCAGGCCGGAGCATGCGCCCGCCCCAGAAGATGCCGTGCGTGCCCATCGATGCGGTATTTGCCGTATAACCGCGCCGCAGGCGACATCCGCGCCGAAATCCGGTCCCCCGGCCGCGCCACCACGCCTACCGGCACACTGTCCATGATCAACCGCCAGTCTTTCCACTTGTGAAATTGTGCCAGATTGTCGGCCCCCATCAACCAGACAAACCGCACCTGCGGGTACAACCGCTGTATGATTGCCAATGTATCCGCTGTTGCGCGCGTTCCCGTCTGCCTCTCGATATCCGTGATCTCGACCCGAGGATGACGCATCACTTCACCTGCCGCACGCAGACGTTTCGCCAACGGAGCAGGCCCCGTCAGCTTGAGCGGGTTACCCGGTGACACCAGCCACCAAACCTGATCCAGCCCAAATGCCTTCATCGCTTCCAACGTGACATGCACGTGCCCCTGATGCGGTGGGTCAAATGACCCGCCGAACAAACCAATGACTTGCCCAGGCCTTGCGTAGGGGATCGCGCTTCGAAACATCCTTTGCTGATGTTCAAAGAAATTAACGCTTGTCAATCACATAGGAACGGTAATCACGCCACAGCAGGTAACATGTTTAACTGATCAGACACTTCTCACAGTACATCCCACCTAGTTCAATCGGTTCCGTTTGGAGCCCTCAAGGCCAACCTCAACCCCGAGGTCAACGAATAGGCCAAAAGGCAGCAAAAACCGAACAGTTTCAGCCCATCCTCGATAACTACGCGATACTCACCAAAATGGTGCTCAAAAACTGTATCAATCACGATGGAGCCGACAAAGAACAGAGCCGTTGCCGCCAAGAAACTGTTTTCGAACCATTTCTGCCAATACCAACTAAGACATGCTATCGCGCCCAAACTGGTCGCATAAAAGGCGACAAACTTCCTTTGATGGGTCTCATGCAGTCGGAACAGATCGTCCAACGTTATGACAGTTGCAAAGCAGAATCCAAGCAAACACAAAAGCACGCCGCCATCCAGTTTCCCAACGGTCAAAGCACGTTGAATGGCTGCAAAACCAAAGATTGCAGCGGCGGCCATAGTTATCAAATTACCCAATAACGACACTGCGCCGACTTCAGAACCGCAACAATCGGCGATACTACCAGTCCTGTTTATCCTCCGAGTCACGATATTGAGCGGGTCGCGCAAAAGATCACCCGGCTCCCACCATGGCTGCGCGACGGTTGCAATCATTACGACAAGAGGGAGCCCAAACGCGATTGTGGCGAGGCACGCAATCAACCATCGTGGATGTGCATTTCTGCTAGGCTCTACGATTTCATTTGGAACGAAATCCCGTTCGACCAGACGCCAGAAAAAGACGACGCACACAGCCGAAATCGACACATACAGCCAAGTCCTTGGGGAGAAATTTAGTAAAGGCAAGCCCTGTTTCGACAGGATCGCTGCCAACATTAATAACACAGGAATTCCAATTAACGACGATTGTAGGATACGCTTCACTCATTACTCCTTGAACAAAACCGAATTCCAAAAGCCTCAAAATACCAGGCAGACTTTGGCCAAGTATATCACCAAGAGTTAAAAGCACTACTTTGTTTGTCTGCGGCTTGCCACAACCCTGGCGCCTTCATATTCTCAAGCATCTCAGACACATGCCCTGATGTACCTGATCAGAAGACCAGCGTGACAGCCCGATGGTTTAACCAGGCAAAGCTCATGGGGTGTTGCAACTCTCTGTCCAATTCTGACTTGCGGAACCGAGCTTCATTATCAACCAATAGGACGGACCGCATCGCGCAATCGAACGCGCCCCGGCCTGACGACTTCAGCGCACCACCCCCCATGGCCGCGTACTGCGGAATACCCTCCTTTGCCCAATGCCTCCTCCATCCGGCTGCAGGGCGCGCAGATCACGGTAAATCGCAGGATGGCCTCTCCCACCTGCACCTCGCGTCCTTTGAGCGCTGCCAGATTGATCCCCGAAACCACCAGATTGCGCCGCAGGATTTCGGGGGCAACTGGCCCCTGCCCAAGATAGCTGCCAATCGCGGCCAAATGCTCCTGCTGAATCAAAGTCACCGCCCGCTTGCCTGCGCGACTACGGTCGCCGTCAAGGCCATCGGCAGAGATCATGGTCTCCTCTGTAACCTCCATCCTGGCCCGCCGGTCCGGCCGCAAGCCGATCCACGCTACTCGTCCGGGCTGCGCCCAGCCCGCAATCAACTCTGACAATGTGGGCAAACCGTCCCCCTTATCCGACACATACAATTTACCCCGTGCGGGCCGCCTGTAAAAATCACAAAACCACCAGCTTGCCCCGCCCGCTCGCCTCGGATATCCAGCGTTTCAACCCAATTTCCCGACCCAGAGGACGCGACATGGCCGCCTATCAATATGTCTACCACATGCAGGGTGTCTCAAAGACCTATCCCGGTGGCAAGAAGTGCTTTGAAAACATCCACCTGAGCTTTCTGCCAGGCGTGAAAATCGGTGTTGTCGGCGTCAACGGCGCGGGTAAATCGACGTTGATGAAGATCATGGCTGGCCTCGATACCGATTTCACCGGTGAGGCATGGGCCGCCGAGGGCGCCAAGGTCGGCTATCTGCCGCAGGAACCGCAGTTGGATGAATCGCTCACCGTCCGTGAAAACGTCATGCTGGGCGTGGCCGCGAAAAAGGCCAAGGTCGACCGGTTCAACGAGATCGCTATGGAGATCGCCGAGAACTACTCGGACGAGCTGATGGAGGAAATGACCACCCTGCAGGACGCGATTGACGCCGAAAACCTGTGGGACCTCGACAGCCAGATTGACGTCTCGATGGAAGCGCTGCGTTGCCCGCCGGACGATGCCAACATCGCCAACCTCTCGGGGGGTGAGAAACGCCGCGTGGCGCTCTGCAAACTGCTGCTGGAAGCGCCCGACATGCTGCTGCTCGACGAACCGACCAACCACCTGGACGCCGAGACCATCGCCTGGCTGCAACAGCACCTGATCGACTACAAGGGCACCATCCTGATCGTCACCCACGACCGCTATTTCCTGGATGACATCACCGGCTGGATCCTCGAACTCGACCGCGGCCGTGGCATTCCGTACGAGGGCAACTATTCCGCATGGCTGGAGCAAAAAGCCAAACGGCTTGAGCAGGAAGCGCGCGAGGACAAGTCCAAGCAGAAGACCCTGCAGCGCGAGTTGGAATGGATGCGTCAGGGCCAGAAGGCCCGTCAGGCCAAATCCAAGGCCCGTATCAACGCCTATAACGAGCTGGCTGAACAGTCTGAGCGCGAAAAGTTGACCCGCGCCCAGATCGTCATCCCCAACGGCCAACGCCTTGGCGGCAAGGTGATCGAGGTCGAGGGCCTGTCGAAACACATGGGCGACAAGCAACTGATCGAAGGGCTGGATTTCGCCCTGCCCCCCGGCGGCATTGTCGGTGTCATCGGCCCCAACGGCGCCGGTAAATCGACGCTGTTCAAGATGCTGACAGGGCAGGAACAGCCTGACAGCGGCACCATCACGCTGGGCGACACGGTCGAGCTGTCTTATGTCGACCAGTCCCGCGATGACCTGAAAGACAACGACACCGTCTGGGAGGCGATCACTGGCGGCGCCGAGATCATCCAACTGGGCGATGCGCAGGTCAATTCCCGCGCCTATTGCTCGTCCTTCAACTTCAAGGGCGGCGACCAGCAGAAAAAGGTCTCACTGCTATCGGGTGGTGAGCGCAACCGCGTCCACATGGCACGCCTGTTGAAAGAGGGTGGCAACGTCCTGCTGCTCGACGAACCGACCAACGACCTCGACGTCGAAACCTTGCGCGCGCTGGAAGACGCGCTGGTCGATTTCGCTGGCTGCGCCGTGGTCATTTCTCACGACCGCTTTTTCCTTGACCGGATCTGCACGCATATTCTGGCGTTCGAAGGCGATGCCCATGTGGAATGGTTCGAGGGCAACTTCGAGGATTACGAAGAGGACAAAAAGCGCCGTTTGGGACCAGACGCGCTGGAGCCCAAGCGGTTGAAGCATAAGAAGTTTGCGCGGTAAATTGTTGTGTCAAACCTCTTTTTAGACGCAAACATCCTGCTAGACTTCTATCGGTACGGTGCTGATGACCTTACCGAGATCGAGAAATTAGTGGCGTTGATAGAAGATGACGAAGTCATCTTATACTCTAACTCGCATCTCAAAAATGAAACGCAAAGAATGAGGGAACGTGTTCTATCTGACTCATTCTCAGAACTCAAGGCAACGAAACACCAAGTCAAAGCACCTAACTACACTAAGAAACTGCCTGAATTAGCGGTTCTTCAACAAGCACTCAAAAAAGCTAACGATGCGCACTCCAAACTGGTTGAAGCTGTTGGCAAAAAGATCGCTAAAGGAAACCTTGACGCAGATGTTCTCATCGCCGGCATGTTTGACAAATGCAAAGACCTCGAAATCACTGAAAATATCGTAAAGGCCGCACGCTTGCGCCAAGATCTCGGAAATCCACCGGGAAAACAAGGCGCAATCGGAGATAGCATTCACTGGGAGACACTCCTCCAAGAAGAAAAACTTAAAAGCATAGATATTGTTTCAAGAGACGGCGACTTCGAATCTGAATTGGAAGTTGGAGCCTTGAAGTCGTTTCTTTCTGAGGAGTGGTCAGATCGAAAACCAGCGTATTCACGAGTGACCCTCTTCAAATCCCTCAGCGGTTATTTCAAGAAGAGATACCCGAAGATTGAGCTCTCGAAAGAGACGCAAAAAATTGAACTAATTGAAGAGCTTAGAAGTTCACCCAACTTTGCATCAACACATAGCATTGTCGCTCAGCTAGAACCATTTGAGTACTTCACCAGAAGTCAGATTCATCGAATGATAGAGATACTGTGTGACAATCCTCAAATTGGAAGAATTGGAACAGATGCTGATATCAGGGCCTTCTATAGCCGGTTTGAGACAGATGCATACGACTTACCCGAAGAAGTCCTTGCTGAAGCTGCTAACTTGATTGGGGAGAAAGAAGAGTTCTTCTATTTTCCATTTTAGCACACATACCATGTGTTAGAAGGATGAATTCACTCATCCTACGGTTCCCAAAACGGCCACGCAGTTGATTGGTTATTTTTCGGCGGAATTGCGTCCAAAAAGCTCTTTTGAACTGTGAAAGCATACAATAATCCTAACAATCCACCCTTGCCACACCTCTACCCCAATGCCATATCTACAGCGCTAACGTTTTTCTATTTCGACCTACTGTCTCCTTCTACGGCGCTCAGTCTATCGATCCAGACAACGACGCCGGGCTGCCGCATCTACGTGGGCAGCACTAAACAGGAGACAACGGATATGCCCGCAGGCACCGTAAAATGGTTCAACACCACCAAAGGCTACGGCTTTATCGCACCCGAAGATGGCGGCAAAGACATCTTCGTTCATATCTCGGCTGTCGAGCGTTCGGGCCTGACCGGTCTGGCCGACAACCAGAAAGTCACGTACGAGCTGCGCTCGGGTCGTGACGGCCGCGAAAGCGCCGACAATATCGAGCTGGCCTAAGCTTTTGAAAGGGCCAAGCATTCCTTGGCCCTTTCCTTTCCCGCGCCTCAGAACCGCGCCCATATCCGGCCCGCTAGTGTGGCCCGGCGATGACATCAAACTTTCGTTATTTCTGCCCGGCGATTGACCAAATCGGCTATCATTCCGACATTAGAGTTAAGTTTTTACTGTTTTGTTGAAGAGAGCTGCCATGTTCACGCGCCGTACATTCCTGACAGCAACTGCCGCCGCTGGCCTAGCGCCTGGTGTTGCAATGGCTAAGAAAAAAGCTGTTGAATACGATCCCACGCCGCAATTCGTTCGGATCAAGAAACAGTTCCGACCCGGTCAACTGCTGGTCGCGCCTCGGTCCTTCTACCTGTACTACGTGACCGAGCCACGTAAGGCGATCCGCTATGGTGTCGGGGTCGGCAAAGCTGGGCTGGAGTTCACCGGCACCGCCACCATCGACGTCAAAAAAGAGTGGCCGACCTGGCGCCCGACCGACGAGATGATCGAGCGCGAGCCCATCACTTACGCCCGGTTCAAGGACAATGACTATGTCCAACCCGGCGGCGGCGACAATCCGCTGGGTGCGCGGGCGCTTTACTTGTTTCAGAACGGCGTCGATACCTATTTCCGCATTCACGGCACCACGCAGCCGCAGACCATTGGTCACGCGGTTTCAAACGGGTGCATCCGCATGCTGAACGAGCATGTGATCGACCTGTATGAGCGTGTGCCAATCGGTACCGTCGTCACCGTCGTCTAATCACTTCTGGGTGGCGTTAACCAACTCCAGTACATACGGGCCGAGGCTTTCAACGATCAAAGTTACGCCCTCGGCATTCGGATGAATGCCGTCCGGTTGCATATATCGGCGGGCGGCATCCGGGTCGCCTTCGGCGGTCAGACCGGTGAAGAAACTTGGGGCATATGCCGTGCCATACGCCGCAGCCAAATCAGGGTAGATCGCGTCGAAGGCTACTTTATATTCGGCCCCGTAATTCCCCGGCACCTGCATCCCGACCAACAGCACGTCGACACCCGAGGCCTCTGCCGCCTGAACAATCGCCTCAAGATTGGTGCGCGACACAGCCGGGTCGATCCCCCGCAACAAGTCGTTTCCGCCCAGCGCCACGATCATCGCGTCCACATCCGGCGTCAGCGTCCAATCCACCCGCGCAGCGCCACCTGCCGTGGTATCACCGGACACACCCGCATTGATCAGGCGCACCTCAGCACCTTGTGCCTGCAGCCACCGATCCAGCTGAGGTACGAAACCATCCTGCTCGGGCAGCCCGTAACCTTGGGTCAGAGAATCCCCCAATGCGGCAATCACCACCTGCTCAGCTGTGGCCGCAAAGCCGCAGCAGACAAACACCACCGGCATCAAAACCTTGCGCAACATCCGAACTGCTCCATATCCGAATAGACTGATCCCACTTGGAAAGACCTATGACGACACCTGTCCTTGCGCTCCAAAATGCCGCTTTGTCGCTGGATGGCAATGCCGGACGGGTGAATATCTTGCGTGATATCACTCTGTCCGTCGCGCGGGGGGAAACGTTGGGGCTGATTGGACCTTCCGGATCTGGCAAATCCTCACTGTTGATGCTTATGGGCGGTCTGGAGCAGGCAACGGCTGGCAAGATCACCGCCCTTGGCCACGATCTGACCGACATGGGCGAAGATGCATTGGCCCGCTTCCGGCGCGATACAATGGGGGTAGTGTTCCAAAATTTTCACCTGATCCCGACCATGACCGCACTGGAGAACGTGGCGACACCGCTGGAATTGGCCGGGCACCGCGATGCGTTTGACCGGGCCGAGGCGGAACTGCATGCGGTCGGTCTCTCGCATCGTCGCGATCACTATCCGGCACAGTTGTCGGGCGGCGAGCAACAGCGGGTAGCGCTGGCGCGGGCTTCTGCTCCGCGACCACAGATCTTGTTGGCGGACGAACCTACCGGCAATCTGGACGAAACAAATGGCGCGGCCATTGTCGACCTGCTGTTCGGCCTGCGCGACAGGCACGGTGCAACGCTGGTTCTGGTGACCCATAGCCACAGCTTGGCCCGAAAATGCGATCGGGTGGTGCGCCTGAGGGACGGAACCATCGCCGAAGACGTTCAACAAGAGGCCGCGGAATGAGCTTGCGGCTGGCCGCTCGTCTGGCGCGTCGAGAACTGCGCGGCGGGGTGCGTGGATTTCGCGTGTTCATCGCCTGTCTGGCGTTAGGTGTTGCCGCCATTGCAGCCGTCGGGTCTGTACGATCCGCGATTGAGGCCGGGCTGGCGCGGGAAGGCGCGACGATGTTAGGCGGCGATGCGCAGATGGAATTCACCTATCGCTTTGCCAGTGAGGGCGAAAGACAATGGATGGAACAAGCCGCGACAGACGTATCCGAAGTGGTCGATTTCCGATCTATGGCCGTTGTTCGGCAGGGGGAGGAAACGCAACGCGCGCTAACGCAGGTAAAGTCTGTTGACGCGGCCTACCCGTTGCTGGGCACCCCCGTTTTGGAGCCGGACCAACCCCTGTCGACGGCTCTGGGTGGCAAACAAGGCCTGCCCGGTGCGGTCATGGACCCTGTATTGATTGACCGGCTGGGCCTGTCTGTCGGAGATCGGTTCGCCCTCGGCACCCAGGAATTTATCCTGACCGCAGCCCTCGTCCACGAACCGGACGGGGCCGCTGATGGGTTTGGGCTGGGGCCGCGTACCCTGGTCCGCACCGAAGACCTGCGGGCTTCGGGCCTGCTGGCGGCGGGCACGTTGTTTGCAACCAAGTACCGGCTGAATCTACCGCCCGAAACCGACCTCTCTACCCTGTCGGCCTTAGCCCGGCAGAGTTTCGACGGCACAGGAATGCGCTGGACTGATGCCCGTAACGGTGCGCCGAGTATTGCCGAATTCGTCGCTCGCCTCAGCGCCTTTCTGGTTCTGGTCGGGCTGTCAGGGCTGGCCGTTGGCGGCATTGGCGTATCGGCTGCTGTTCGCGCTTATCTGGCGCAGAAAACCGAAACAATCGCCACTCTGCGCACGTTGGGCGCGGATCGCGCGACGATCTTTCAGACATATATGATCCAGATTGGCGTTCTGTCCGGCATCGGCATCATTCTGGGCCTTGCACTGGGCGGAGTGTTGCCCCTTTTACTCGCCCCAGTGATCGAGGCTCGCATACCCGTTCCGGCGGTTTTCACGCTGTACCTTCGCCCACTGGCCGAGGCCATGCTGTATGGCCTGCTCACAGCCTTTCTGTTCACGCTCTGGCCCCTAGCCCAGACCGAGGAAGTCCGTGCAGCGACCCTTTTCCGCGACGCGCTATCTTCGACACGCGCCCTGCCCCGTCCGGTGTTCATCGTGGCGACAGCTATCGGGCTGGTATTGTTGATTGCATCGGCGGCTTGGTTCAGCGGTTCAAGCCGCCTGACGCTGTGGACCAGCGGCGGGTTGGTGGGCGCACTGTTCCTTTTATCCCTATCCGCGCTGGCAATCCGAAAACTGGCCCGTGTCGGCACCACTATGGCTCGTGGCCGCCCGACCTTGCGATGGGCGTTATCGGCCATCTCTGACCCTCGTGAAGGAGCGGCTTCGGTGGTGCTGTCATTAGGGCTGGGCCTGTCCGTCCTGGCCGCCGTCGGCCAGATCGACGGTACCTTGCGTAATGCGATCTCGGGGAATTTGCCGGACGTGGCCCCATCCTATTTCTTTGTCGATATCCAAAAAGATCAAATGGCCGGGTTCACCGACCGGCTGGACTCCGACCCTGCCGTCACCCGCGTCGAAAGCGCACCGATGCTGCGCGGGATCATCACCCAGATCAACGGCCAGCCCGCGCGCGAAGTGGCCGGTGACCACTGGGTGCTGGACGGCGATCGAGGTGTCACCTATTCCATCATCCCCCCAAAGAACGCTCGTATCACCGCGGGGGAATGGTGGGCCAAAGATTACGCGGGCACACCACAAGTCAGCTTTGCCGCAGAAGAGGCAGAGGAAATGGGACTTACCTTAGGCGACCATCTGACAGTGAATATCCTGGGCCGCGATATCACTGCCGAGATCACGTCACTGCGCGAAGTCGACTTTTCGACCGCTGGTATGGGCTTTGTCATGTCGATGAACCCTTCTGCTCTGGCCGGAGCCCCACATAGCTTTATCGCCACGGTCTATGCCGAGGAACAGGCCGAGGCCGCCATTTTGCGCGATCTTGCAGGCCAGTTTCCCAACATCACCGCAATCCGAGTGCGCGATGCAATCGACCGAGTCTCCGGTCTGCTGGCCGGGCTGGCAGCAGCAACGTCCTATGGCGCAGGCGTGTCCCTGCTGACCGGATTTCTGGTTTTGATAGGGGCAGCCGCAGCAGGGGAAGCCTCACGCCGCTATGAAACCGCGATCCTCAAGACCTTGGGTGCGGACCGCCAACGGATATTGCTCAGCTTCGCGCTGCGCTCGGTCTTTTTGGGCGCGGCAGCAAGTAGCGTTGCCTTGCTGGCTGGCATGTTAGGAGGTTGGGCCGTAGCCACTTACATATTCGATATCGGGTTCACGGTCATCTGGACCTCGGCCCTGGGCATCATTCTGGCCGGAATCCTTGTGACGCTGGGCGCGGGCCTTGTTTTTGCCCTGCGTGCACTGGCCGCCCGTCCGGCCCTCATCCTGCGCGCCGCCGACTAGCGGACGCAGGCCACGGGTTGCAGGATTTGCAAAAGCCGATCATTGTCGCAAACCAGCGCGTCTAGCGTAATCTCGTCCAGCGAGGCATAGAACACCTCAGCCGCGTCCTGAAGGGCCAGCCGCAACCGGCAAGCATCCGTCAGGGGGCAAGTGTTGTCAGCATCAGCAAAACATTCAGCAATTGGCAGGTTGCCCTCGACATGGCGGAATACCGATCCGATACGGATCTGATCCGCCGTGCGTGCCAAAGTCATGCCGCCGTTACGGCCCCGCTGAGTGCTCAGATAGTTCAACTGGCTCAACTGGTTGATCACCTGCGCCAGATGGTTTTCCGAAATATTGCATACATCCGCAATCTCGGCTTTTGTCACCAACCGATCCTGATGGGCGGCGCAGTACATCAACAGGCGCACCGCTATGTTTGTCCGTTTGGTAATCCGCATAGTGACCTCCCTAACTTGAACACGCGACCTTATTGCATGTCCGGCAAAAAAGCGGTTTGACATACATCAATCGCTCTCAAAGGATTTGGACCCCATGGCTGACCCCTATTTCTTTGGCTATGGCAGCCTCGTGAACCTCGCGACCCACGATTTTCCTGATCCTCATCCTGCCCGGCTGAAAGGTTGGCGCCGCGCCTGGCGACATACCGACCTACGCCCGGTGGCTTTTCTGACCGCGGTGCCGGACCCGGATTGCGAGATCGAAGGGATGATCGCCCACGTTCCCAAAAACGACTGGGCGGCGCTGGATGAACGGGAATGGGCCTATGACCGGGTTCCTACCACGCAGTCGGTCACACATCCCCTGACCCATGATGTCGAAATTGCCGTCTATGCTGTGCCGCGCGACCGCCAGAACGACCCGACCAACCGCCATCCCCTGCTACTCAGCTATATCGACGTGGTTGTGCAGGGCTATCTGCGCGCCTTCGGAGAGGGCGGTGCGGATCGCTTTTTTGCCACAACCGACGGATGGGATGCGCCGATCCTGAACGACCGGGCCGAGCCACGTTACCCCCGGCACCAACAGCTGAAACCGACCGAGACCCATTTCGTGGATGACCGCCTGAAGCGCCTGTCCGCTCCAATCGTTCAGACCGCATGAAAAAGGCGGGGCCACCTGACCCCGCCTCAATGAATTGGTATTCCTGCGATCAGCCGCGCGCGCGGATCACCTGAAGCAGCGGCAGCAGGGTCGCCATTTCCGGACCACGCTCCATACCAGTCAGCGCCTTACGCAGTGGCATGAATAGACCCTTGCCCTTACGCCCCGTGGCTTCCTTTACGGCTTTGGTCCAGGTGCCCCAGGTTTCACCATCAAACGGGCCTTCGGGCAGCAGAGCAACCGCCTCTGCGATAAACTCACGATCCTCATCAGCGATTAGTGGCTCTGCCCCATCACGGCACAGCTCCCACCAACCTTTGAGATCACCCAAAGTGGTGATGTTCTCGCGTGCCATCTCCCAGAAGGATTCTGCCAGCTCTGCCGGAACGCCCGCATCAGCCACCGCATCAGCGACATCGGCAAGCGGCAGCGACTGGAGGTGCTTCGCAGTCAGGGGGAACAGATCCTGCACGTCGAACTTGGTCGGCGCCGCGCCAAAACGGTTCACATCGAAGCCTTCGATCAGTTCCGCCATATCCGAACGCAGTTCAACCGGATCGGAGGAGCCCAGACGTGCCATCAGGCTCAGCAGCGCCATCGGCTGAACGCCTTGTTCACGCAAATCGCGTAGGGCCAATGTGCCCAGACGCTTCGACAAAGCCTCACCCTGCGGGCCGGTCAGCAGCGAATGGTGCGCAAAGCGCGGGCAGGCGCCGCCCAGCGCCTCAATGATCTGAATCTGCGTCGCGGTATTGGTCACGTGGTCCGAGCCCCGCACCACGTCGGTCACACCCATCTCGGTATCGTCGACAACTGACGCAATCGTATAGAGAACCTGGCCGTCACCACGGATCAGAACCGGATCGGAAACCGAGGCCGCATCGATTGAGATGTCGCCCAGAATTCCGTCAGTCCATTCGATCCGCTCATGATCCAGCTTAAAGCGCCAGACGCCATTGCCACGCTCGGCCCGCAGCGCCTCTTTCTCGGCATCCGAAAGGTTCAGAGCGGCACGATCATAGACCGGCGGCTTACCCATGTTCAGCTGCTTCTTGCGCTTCAGATCCAGCTCGGTGGGCGTTTCGAACGCCTCATAGAACCGGCCCATTTCACGCAGCTTATCGGCAGCATCGGCATAGCGATCCAGACGCTCCGACTGCCGCTCGATCCGATCCCAATGCAGCCCCAGCCATTCCATGTCCTGCTTGATGGCATCGACATATTCTTCTTTCGACCGCTCAGGATCGGTATCATCAATACGCAGGATGAACGTACCGCCGGCCTTGCGGGCGATCAGATAATTCATCAAGGCGGTGCGCAGGTTGCCCACATGGATATAACCGGTGGGCGACGGAGCAAAACGGGTCGTGGTCATGGAGTTCTCCTGTTGGCGCGGCTCATGTCATATGAGCGCGTTTTTGTCCAGCAGGGGTTTCTGACCGAAACGCAAACCCAAACTGCTCTGCCCTATGCCATAAGATTGTGAACTTAACAAAAACTCACACGCAATGTTCATCCACGCAGACCATATCCCCAGGGTATACACTTGCAGGAGACTCGCACCGGGCTATTTCATCCAATGGTGTTCTGACAGGGAGAACCAAAATGACCATTAAACTCACACGCCGCGCGGCACTGGGATCAGCGGCAGCCTTGCCCTTTGCCGCCGCCACGACCCCGGTTTTGGCTGCAGGGGCTGAGACCAAAACCAACTCGACCATCGCCAAGTCCTTTACGCTGGGCGATTTTACCGTCACCACATTGCTGGACGGCAGCCTGCCCCGTGACGGTGCCAAGGAAATCTTCGGCGGCGGCACCTCGGACGAGGAATTTGCCAAAGTATCTGCCGACAACTTCATCTCGCCCGAGGTGGCGCAGTTCTTCTTCACCCCCACACTAGTCAATACTGGAACCGAGCTGGTTCTGTTCGACACGGGCCTCGGCCAGGGTGGCATTCAGGCCGCGCTCGCGGATGCTGGTGTTACGCCAGACCAGATCGACGTTGTTGTCATCACCCACATGCACCCCGATCATATCGGCGGCATGACTACGAATGACGCGCCGACCTTCTCCAATGCGCGCTATGTCACCGCGTCGCCCGAGTATGATTTCTGGTCAGCACAAGACGCAGGCAATCGCGTTGGCGACCTGGTCGCAGCCAAGGTGACGCCCTTGGCCGAAATGATGTCTTTCCTTGAGGATGGTGGTGAGGTCACGTCGGGCATCACCGCAGTGGCTGCTTACGGTCATACGCCCGGCCACACGGTGTACCATCTGGAAAGCAACGGCCAGCGGCTGGTGCTAACGGCGGACTTGGCCAATCACTATGTCTGGTCCTTTGCCCATCCGGAATGGGAGGTTCGCTTTGACATGGACAAAGCAGCAGCCACAGCATCGCGCCGGAACGTTCTGGGAATGCTGGCGGCAGATAAGGTGCCGATGATCGGCTATCACATGCCGTTCCCCGCAGCAGGATTTGTTGAATCCCGTGGTGACGGGTTCCGCTTTGTGCCCGTCAGCTATCAGATGATGGGATAGTTCAAAATCCTGGGTCCGGTCGAACTGATAAGCCACCTGCGAAACGGGAGAGACGCAAGGCAACCGGATCGACGCAAGGTTGGTGCCTGTGGCCAAGGCCAAAGCGTAAAAGCAGCGCGACCAACTCGCGCTGCTTCGATTGAAAAATCCTGAATGTTAAGCCGCGCCGCGCAGCTCTGCCCATTTCTGAAGCAAAACAGCCGTCAGGCCTGCCTCCTGTGACGAGGCTTGCATATCTATTTGCGACTGATCGGGCAGTTCAGGAAAGGTGGCCTGGACCTCAACTGGCTTCAAAGCTTCACTGTCGTCTTCCTGAAGAAGATCGGCAATCGCAGTATCCAGCGTAGTTTCGTCCAGAACCCGCGCCTCTGACTCCATTGATTTGTATTTCAGCGGAGGGTGGAGAGACTTGTCATATTCCTCGTACATAGCAACACCAAATCATTAACTCAGACATTCAACACCATTTGCGCCACAAGTTGGTATTCGGCACCAAACCACCTGCCAATGACCCAACTGAAATGTGTCGCAGCGCCCCATGTGAGGCACCAATTAAGCAAAAATGTGACGAAAAAATGTCACAATTTCAAGGCGCCAGTCGCCTGGCGCTCTTAATAGTTAATATAGTGTTCATTATTGGGAAACTATCGAACATCTTGCGCAGCAACTGAACCTTAGTCGGAAACAGGGAATGTGAACCAAGGCGCCGTCGACAAGTCAGCTACGGTCCCGCCAGCGATTCACGATCGGATATCTGCGATCTAACCAGAACGCCCGGCTGGTCAGCCGAGTTCCGGGAGCGGACTGAAAGCGTTTGTATTCGCTGATATAGATAAGGTGCTCAACCCGGCGCGCATCAGCTTCTTCGAATCCGGCTGCCACGCAATCGGCGATCGAGCCATCCTGATCGACCAGAATATCCAGCAACGCGTCCAGAACCGGATAGTCCGGCAGGCTGTCGCTGTCCTTCTGATCTTCGCGCAGCTCCGCGCTGGGGGGCTTGTCGATGACAGACGGGCGGATCACCTCGCCTTCGGGGCCCATCATCCATTCGCGGTGATTGGCATTCCGCCAGCGGCAAGTCTCGAACACCCGCGTCTTATAGAGATCCTTGATCGGGTTATAGCCGCCATTCATATCGCCATAGATGGTGGCATAGCCCACCGCGACCTCAGATTTATTACCGGTGGTCAACAACATCTCGCCAAACTTGTTCGAGATCGCCATCAGCAACAGACCGCGCAGGCGGGATTGAATGTTCTCTTCGGTCAAATCGGCTTCGCGTCCGGCAAACAGCGGCGCCAAAGTATCCGTCACCGCTGCCCGACTGTCCGAAATCGGCACAAAGTCGTAGTGAACGCCCAACGCTTTGGCGACCGCCTCGGCATCATCCAGTGATGCCTGACTGGTGTATTCGGACGGCAGCATCACGCAGCGCACATTTTCTGCCCCGATGGCGTCTACGGCAATCGCCGCAACCAGCGCGGAATCAACCCCGCCCGACAGACCCAACAATGCCTTTTTGAAGCCAGTCTTTCCCATGTAATCACGCAGGGATTGCACCATTGCGCGATAATCCTGCTCCCACTCATCGGGTTGAGGCACGATCTCGGCCGGTGTGATACGCCAACCTTCATCGCTACGCTCAAGATCTACATGGGCCACGGTCTCATCAAAAACGGGCATTCGGAACGCCAGTTCACCGCCGGGGTTCAAGCCGAACGTGGCTCCGTCAAACACCTGATCGTCCTGACCGCCCACCATGTTCAGATAGATCAGCGGCAGCCCCGTCTCGACAACACGTGCCACCATGTGGTTCAGGCGCACATCGTATTTGTTGCGGAAGTAAGGCGAGCCGTTGGGGATCAGCAGGAACTCGGCCCCAGTCTCCTCAAGTGTTTCGGCCACATCCGGGTGCCAGCTGTCTTCGCAAATAGGGCTGCCGATACGCGTATTGCCAACCGAGTAAGGCCCGCCCAAAGGTCCGGCATCATAAAGCCGCACCTCGTCAAATACGGTCTCATTGGGCAAGTGGTGTTTCAATGCCTTGCTGCTGATCCGGCCGCCTTTGAGGATCAGATAGGCGTTGAACAGGCTATCGCCTTCGACCCAAGGCCCGCCGATCGCAATCGCTGGACCGTCGGCGCATTGCACAGCCAGTTCTTCGACCTTAGCCATCGCAGCCTGATGAAAGGCGGGCTTCATCACAAGATCCTGCGTGTTGTAGCCGGTCACGAACATCTCGGGGAACGCCACCAGATCAGACCCGGCCGCGCGCCCCTGCTCCCATACGGCCAAAGCCTTGGAAGCATTACCTTCGATATCCCCCACAGTGGGGTTGAGTTGCGCAAGCGTGATACGGAAACGGTCGGCCATTGTGCCCTCATGCCCTCGTCAGTTCTATTGCCATTTAGCAGATCATTGCGCGAGTGAAAGGCAAATGCGGCAAAACCCGTTGCTCTGCCCCTAAGGGTACCTTAGTTTTGCGCGGAAAGATGAATTCCGGGCAGACAGGACCGAACATGAACGCTTTCCGCATTTCCCTAGCCGCTTCAGCGATGGCACTGATCGCCGCAGGCGTCACCGCACAAAGCGGTGATGTGATCGTCGCTGATGACGATGTCGGTGGCGTCTACGAGGGTACGTTCGAAAACGGACTTCGCCACGGAACCGGCACCTACCGCCTGCCCGACGGGTTTGAGTACCAAGGCGAATGGGTAGAGGGCGAAATTCAGGGCAAGGGCACTGCACGTTATGCCAACGGCTCGGTCTACGAAGGCGATTTCGTCAAAGGCCAGCCCGAAGGGCGTGGCAAAATCATCTATCCCGATGGCGGCACCTATGACGGTGAATGGTCCAACGGCACCATAAACGGCGAAGGCATGGTCAGCTATGCCAACGGTGCGCGCTATGAAGGTGGCTTTCGGAACGCACTCCATCACGGCAAAGGTGTACTAACTGATCCCAGCGGGTACAGCTATGACGGAGATTGGGTGGATGGTGTCAAGCAGGGCATAGGCAAGATCACTTATGCCAAGGGCGGTGTTTACGAAGGTGAGATCCAGGATGGCCAACGCCACGGTCAGGGAACCCATACATCACCGGACGGCCAAGTATATACAGGCGCATGGGTCAATGATCAGGCCACCGGGAAAGGCCGGTTGCTGCAGGCAAACGGGGATTTGTACGAAGGCTACCTGGTAAACTGGCGCCGCCAAGGGCAAGGCAAGGCAACCTACGCTAATGGCGCGACATATGAAGGGGATTATTCTGACGACCGCCGCCACGGCAAAGGCCGCTTTCTGGGAACAGACGGGTTTGACTACACCGGCGAATGGGCCGACGGCCAGATCGAGGGATTCGGCGAACTGACATATCCCGACGGGTCCACCTATATCGGCGATTTCAGCGCTGACTTGCCGCATGGCAAGGGTATGCACACTTTTTCGGGTGGTATCATCTACGATGGGGAATGGATTGCCGGAGTATTCGAAGGCACCGGCAAGGCAACATACCCGAATGGAGTCGTCTATACCGGGCAGTTTCAAAACGGCCTGAGTCATGGCACAGGCGTTCTGACATTTGCCAATGGATATCGCTATGAAGGTGAATGGTCGGAAGGCGTCAGGCAGGGCAAGGGCAAAGCCACTTTTCCAGACGGCACCGTCTATGACGGGGACTTTGTGAACGGACAGCGTCACGGGCAGGGAACCATCACCATGCCAAGCGGATACACTTACACCGGCGATTGGGCCGAAGGTAAGATCAGCGGAAACGGCATTGCAACCTTTGCGACCGGTGACGTCTACGAAGGCGGTTTCCTTGACAACAAACGCCACGGTGACGGCACGATGCGCTATGCCAATGGCGAAGAAGAATCCGGCGTCTGGGAAAACGACGCACTCGCGACCCCTAGCGAGGCAGAGACCGACCCAGCGCCCGAAACCGCCCCGGCAGAGAGCGGCATTTCCGACGGCTGAACCCGGTTTGCTACCACGGCACGGGTTTTCCCGCCCAATCATAAAAGCCACCATTATCCTCTGGGGTCAGCCGCTGTATCACGGACATTAGGTTCGCAGCGGCGGTGTCCGGCGAAACTGCTGGGTGACGGCCAAGATATTTCCGGGTGAACTGCGTTTTGACTGTGCCTGGATGCAAAGCGACGCAGATCGCTTGCTTGTGCGTTCGTGCAAGTTCGATTGCACCTGTGTGGACAATCTGGTTCACAGCCGCCTTGGACGCGCGATAACTGACCCAGCCGCCCAGACGATTGTCTCCGATCGATCCGACCCGAGCCGACAGCACCGCAAAAACAGCGCGCCTATCACGGGGCAACAGGCGCGAAGCGTGACTCAGGATCAACGCGGGGCCAACAGCGTTTAACGCAAATTGGTCCATCATCGCCTGTGCCGCGAGGGTTCGGAGGGTCTTTTCAGGCTCCGCCCCGTTGATCTCAAGCGCACCAGAAGCAACGAAGATCAGATTGAAAGGCCCTGAGATCTTATCCAGCGTGCGGTGAACGCCGTCAGGGTCGGTAAGATCAAACCCGTCGGCTGAGCGCGACAAGGTGGTTACATCCGCCCCCTGTCCTTTTAAGTACTTACAAACCGCCTGCCCGATTCCCCCCGACGCGCCAATGATCAATGCTTTTTCCATGGCGTTTCACCTAGCTGTTGGCGCACACGCATCAATGCCTCACCGAAAAGAAAACACCTCTACTGTGGTTACATCGCAAATGGGTCTTTTCATTCCGCGCGAGCGATGTATAAATTCCGCCATGATCAACCGCGCAGATATCCTTGTTGCCGACACCGCCATTCGCGGTGCGACTCTGCGTGGCCTACTGATCCTAATCCGCCTCTGAGCGTGCCATCCGGCGCGCCCGCTCAGAGGAGGACGCCCGCGCGCCAAAGGCTTTAGGACAGAAGAAGAAAGAGAATCCCATGACCAACGTGACCGACCAAGACCGCGTCTTGATCTTCGATACCACTTTGCGCGACGGCGAGCAGAGCCCCGGCGCAACCATGACCCATAACGAAAAGCTCGAGATTGCCGAGCTTCTGGACGAGATGGGTGTAGACATCATCGAAGCTGGCTTTCCGATTGCATCGGAGGGTGACTTCAAGGCAGTCTCAGAGATTGCCCAACGGTCCAAGAACAGCCGCATCTGTGGGCTGGCCCGTGCCAATTTTGCGGATATCGACCGCTGCTGGGAAGCAGTGAAACACGCCGAGCAAAACCGGATTCACACGTTCATCGGCACCTCTCCGTTGCACCGTGCCATTCCGAACCTGACCATGGATGAGATGGCCGACAAAATCCACGAAACGGTCAGCCATGCGCGCAATCTTTGTGAAAACGTGCAGTGGTCACCAATGGACGCAACCCGGACCGAGTGGGACTACCTGTGCCGCGTGATCGAAATCGCGATCAAGGCGGGTGCGACGACCATCAACATCCCAGATACGGTGGGCTATACGGCACCGGTGGAAAGCGCTGACCTGATCAAGCGCCTGATTGAAACCGTGCCTGGCGCCGATGAGGTCGTGTTCGCCACGCACTGCCACAACGACCTGGGCATGGCGACCGCGAACTCTCTGGCCGCTGTCGCAGGGGGCGCGCGTCAGATTGAATGCACCATCAACGGCTTGGGCGAACGCGCAGGCAACACGGCTTTGGAAGAAGTCGTAATGGCCCTGCGCACCCGCAACGATATCATGCCGTGGCACACGGGCATCGACACCACCAAGATCATGCATATCTCGCGCCGCGTTGCGACGGTGTCGGGCTTCAACGTTCAGTTCAACAAGGCCATCGTCGGCAAGAACGCCTTCGCGCATGAAAGCGGCATCCATCAGGACGGCATGCTGAAGAACCGCGAAAACTTTGAGATCATGCGCCCCGAAGACATTGGCCTGTCCGGCACATCGTTGCCGCTGGGCAAGCACTCGGGCCGAGCAGCCTTGCGCGATAAGCTCGAAACGCTGGGTTATGAGGTCGGAGACAATCAGCTCAAGGATATCTTTGTGCGGTTCAAGGATTTGGCCGACCGCAAGAAAGAAGTATTCGACGACGATCTGATAGCGCTGATGACGTTGGACGACAGCGATGATTACTTGCAACTGGTGTCAATGAAGGTGACCTGCGGCACCGGCGGTCAGGCCGAATCCACGGTCGAGCTTGAAATGGATGGCAAGGACATCATAGCGACCGAGCACGGCGACGGCCCGGTGGATGCAACCTTCAAGGCCATCCGGGCAATCTATCCGAACCAGGCGCACCTGCAGCTCTATCAGGTGCATGCGGTGACCGAGGGCACGGATGCACAGGCCACAGTCTCGGTACGCTTGGAAGAGGACGGCATGATCGCAACTGGCCAATCCGCCAATACAGATACAGTCGTGGCGTCGGCGAAGGCATATATTCATGCGCTGAACCGCCTGATCATGCGACGCGAGAAAACCGGCCCTGGTGCCGATGCGCGTGAGATCAGCTACAAAGACCTGACCTGACAAAAGTGGCGGCCTGCGATTGCAGGCCGCCATTTTTACTCAATGGGTCAGGACAAACCGGCCTTTTCCACACCCTGCATGAAATGCTTCAGGTCTTCGTCCCGCGCGTAATGCAGCGTGGCGACCAAGTCATTGATCCCGATATCCGCCTGCTCTGCGCGAATAGCATCCACGTGCGACTGGGCGCGGGCCTCATTCCCCAGCCAAGCGTGGCTTGCGGCGACAAAAGCGTTTTGTACAAGATCCAGCGTTGGCAAGCGGGCGAAGTCGTCAATCGCCTGCTCATAATGTTTGCCACCAAACCGCGCTTTTCCCAGATGGCTCCAGAACCGAGCGGGATGATGCGGATTCAGGCGCATGGCTTTCTGTATCCACTCCGCCCCTTCGTCGGGACGGCCGGACCAAGTCAGCAATTCCCCCATCTGGACAACAACCAGATCGTAGTTCGGATTTAGCGACAGCGCCCGTTCCTGATGGTAACGCGCGCGCGCCAAATTGTTTCGCAATATCTCGACCGCTCCCATCAAACGATGCACATCGGCATCATTGTCATCCAGCGAGGCTGCTTTCAGGATCGCCTCTTCGCAGGAAGCCAGCATGGCTTCTCGGTCGTCGCACCAGCAATAGCCCCATGCTTGCCCACGGATACAGCCACTCCAAGCGTGGGCATGGGCATAGTCAGGATCAAGTTCTATGGCCCGATCAATGAGTTTCGTCGCCTCGGCATTATCTTCGCGCGTACTGCGATGATGCAGAACCTTTGCGGCCAGAACGCACTCATAGGCGGCAAAACTCGAAGGCTTCTTGCGTGTCAGCCCTTCTTGCTGCGACGCTTCGATCCGGCCGGGCAGAGTGGCAACCACTGCTGATATCACCTCGTCCTGAATTGTGAATATATCGTCCAGATCGCGGTCATATTTCTCGGCCCAGATATGTCCGTCGCTTTCGCTGTCGATCAACTGAACGGTCACGCGCACTCGGTTTCCCGCCTTGCGCACGCTGCCTTCCACAATGTACCGCGCGCCCAGTTTTTCACCCACGTCACGAACATTTACAGCCTGCCCCTTGTAGACAAAGCAAGAGTTGCGGGAAATCACGAACAGCTCATGCCTGCGGCTGAGCTCTGTCAGAAGGTCTTCGGTCAGTCCATCGGCAAAGAACTCCTGCTCCGTGTCCCCACTCATGTTTTCAAAAGGCAGAACAGCGATCGAAGGTTTCACAACCCTCGTCGCCTCCTGCCCGGTTGCGTTCTGTTCAAGCTCACCGGCTGGCCGGTCCAACTCGACCCGGTAGGTATGAACGGGTTGCGACAGATTCTTGAGTTTCAAATCCCCCAGATCATGAAACTGCAATTCCAACCGGCTGGAAACCTGTTCGTGGACAGCTCCGGAAATCAGCACGTCGCCTGCCTCGGCCGATTGTTCCAGTCGGGCTGCGATGTTCACACCGCTGCCAAAAATGTCCCCGTCTTCAAATATGATTTCGTCCAGATTTATACCCATGCGGAACTGAATGCGCTGTTCGTGCGGAACGTCCGCATTCCTGCGCAGCATTCGGTTCTGAACTTCGACCGCACACGTCACGGCGTCGCTGGCGCTGGGAAATTCGACCAGCATCCCGTCGCCAGTTGTCTTGATAATCGTGCCACGGTTTTTTTCGATCGAAGGGTCGATCAACTCGATCCGGTGCGTGCGCAACCGCGCCAGCGTGCCTTGCTCGTCAATTTCCATCAAGCGGCTGTAGCCCACCATGTCGGCGGCCAGAACCGTTGCAAGTCGGCGATTCATGGCGCCCCTCCTTGCCACAATTCTAGGGCTGGGCGGTCACTTCTAACAAGAAATTTTGCATCCACACCTGACGCGCGCAATCAGCCTATCTGAATACGCCCCTAACTTGTGCTCACAGGCTCGCTAATCTTAAGAACATCGCATCTAACCTACTGGTTTCTTCGATGAAACCATACGGAGCGTTCACGACAAACATGCCTGACCCGATCATACGATGACCTTCTCGCGCAGCAGGAAATCGCACTTCGTGGCATTCTGACTTGGGAAGATCCTGCTTTTTCAATGCTTCAATCATGGGTTCGTGCCGCCCATCAGAAAGTATGGGATACCACAAAGCCAATACGCCCACGTTCCACTTACGATGCAATTTAGCAATTGCTCCGGGCAGCCGGTCGTATTCCGATTTGACCTCATAGCTGGGATCAATCAAAAGCATTCCGCGTCGGGGAGTCGGCGGCAGCAGGGAATGCGCCAAATCATATCCGTCCTGCTTGTAAACCTTTGCGCCAAAAGGCGACATTGTCATGGACAGGGCCGCGTGTTCCTGCGGATGCAGCTCGGCAAAATGCAGGCTATCCTGATAGCGCAGCAGGTTGGCCGCAATCATTGGCGACCCTGCATAGCTGTGTTCTCCGTACTGTGCCCGCACATTCTCAAGCGCTCTGGACAATGGATGGTCTGCCGGAAACCATTTTTCGCGCAATACGCGTTCAATGCCTGCGGCGGCCTCACCGGTGCGCACCGCCTCTGCCGCGTCCAACTGGTACAGGCCGCGCCCTGAATGCGTTTCGAGATAGGTCAGCGGTTTATCTTTGCGGGTCAGATAATCCAGCACCCAAGCCAACAATGCGTGCTTTTGCACATCCGCCAGATTACCTGCGTGGTAAATATGTTGATAAGAGAGCATTTTGCCTTCTAAAGTCCCTGTCATAAAGGCGGAAAGGTGCTGATTGTCGCGGAATCAGCCCTTTTACCGGACGTGCTGGCACCCTATAAGTCATCCGTCCCGGAACCGTCGAGTCGCGGGCAGTAGAAAAACCGACATACAGGATCAGGGGAAACATGGGGATCTTTGGCAATCTGGGCGGCCTGTTCACAGCGGACATGGCCATCGACCTTGGGACAGCGAACACGCTGGTTTATGTCAAAGGGCGCGGTGTGATCCTGTCTGAGCCGTCTGTGGTGGCCTACCACGTCAAGGACGGCGTGAAAAAAGTGCTGGCCGTAGGCGAAGATGCCAAGCTTATGCTAGGCCGGACGCCTGGTTCGATCGAAGCTATACGCCCTATGCGTGAAGGCGTCATTGCCGACTTCGACACCGCCGAAGAGATGATCAAGCATTTCATCCGTAAGGTGCATAAACGCTCGACCTTCTCGAAACCCAAGATAATCGTCTGCGTCCCGCACGGCGCGACCCCGGTTGAAAAACGCGCGATCCGTCAATCGGTTCTGTCCGCAGGCGCCCGTCGCGCTGGCCTGATTGCCGAACCCATTGCTGCAGCCATTGGCGCGGGCATGCCGATTACCGACCCGACCGGTAACATGGTTGTCGACATTGGCGGCGGCACAACCGAAGTGGCCGTCTTGTCGCTGGGCGATATCGTCTACGCCCGCTCGGTTCGCGTAGGTGGCGACCGTATGGATGAAGCCATCATCTCGTACCTGCGTCGTCAGCAAAACCTGCTGGTGGGGGAATCCACCGCAGAACGCATCAAGACCACCATCGGCACCGCTCGGATGCCTGACGACGGCCGCGGCCAGTCGATGCATATTCGTGGGCGCGACCTGCTGAATGGTGTGCCCAAGGAAATCGAAATCAGCCAAGCGCAAGTGGCCGAAGCCTTGTCAGAGCCGGTTCAGGCCATCTGCGAGGCAGTCATGACAGCGCTTGAGACCACTCCACCCGATCTGGCCGCCGACATCGTCGACCGTGGTGTGATGCTGACCGGCGGCGGTGCGCTGCTGGGTGATCTGGATCTGGCGCTGCGCGAACAGACCGGGCTGGCCGTATCAATTGCCGATGAAAGCCTGAACTGTGTGGCTTTGGGCACCGGCAAGGCACTGGAATACGAAAAACAGCTGCGCCACGCGATTGACTACGAAAGCTAAGGCGCGCACCCTCTAAGGGTCAACACTCGGGCACGAGCAGCACGGGAAGGTAACCTGTGGCAAAGGACCGATCACAGCGGGACGAATACACCACCCCATTACGCCGCCTGCTATTGGGGATCGTTGTGTTATTCCTGGTTGGCATTTTTCTGGTCTGGCGTATCGACAGCCCGCGCGTGGAACGGTTCCGCGCGCAAGTGGTGGATACGGTCGTCCCGTCGATGGAATGGGCGATGGTGCCAGTCACCGGGGTGGTCAATCTGGTGCGCGATTTCCAAAGCTATCAGCGCCTGAGCGAACAGAATCAGGAATTGCGTAGCGAGCTGCGCCTGATGCGCGCCTGGAAAGAGGCCGCATTGCAGTTGGAGCAGGAAAACGCCCGACTGCTGGACCTCAACAATGTACGCCTAGATCCACGCCTGACCTATATCACCGGAGTTGTGATGGCTGACAGCGGCTCGCCATTCCGGCAGTCGGTTCTGCTGAATGTGGGTGAACGGGACGGTATCACCGATGGCTGGGCCACGATGGACGGGATCGGTGTCGTCGGACGGATCTCGGGCGTGGGCCCGGATACGGCACGGGTGATCCTGATGACCGATGCCTCAAGCGCGATCCCTGCGACCATCCAGCCCTCGGGCCAGACCGCTCTGATCACCGGTGATAACACACCGGCACCGGCGGTCGAGTTTCTGGAGAACCGAGAGCTGGTTCGCCCCGGCGACCGCGTCGTAACCTCGGGTGATGGTGGTGTGTTTCCCGGCGGCTTGTTGATCGGCCAGATCACTGCCGACCCCGGTGGCCGTTTGCGGGTGCGTCTGTCCGCGGATTTCGAGCGGCTCGAATTTCTGCGCGTTCTGCGATACCAGTCGGCCCCCCGCATTCAGGACCCCGGCGATATAGTCGGGCCCAGACAGCCTGCCGCCGCCCTTCCGCAGGTGGAGGTCGGTGATGGGTAGTCAGACCTCACAGTTGTGGTCCAAGCGTGGCCTTTACCTGTTTCTGGCTATTCTGATCCTGTTCCTGCACCTTCTGCCGCTCGATACAAAACCGGATCGTTGGCCGTTTCCCGAACTGTTGATCGCCCTGACCTTTGCCTGGGTGCTTAGGCGACCCGAATTTGTGCCGACCCTTCTGGTGGCCATTGTGATGCTGATGGCCGACCTCTTGCTGCAGCGCCCACCCGGCCTATTGGCCGCGCTGGTGGTTCTTGCGACGGCCTATCTGCGTTCTTCGGCGTTCGGGCTGCGGGATTCGGGCTTCATCGGAGAATGGTCGACTGTTGCCGTGGTGATCACAGCAGTTTTCATGTTGAACCGCGTCATTCTTGCTATTCTGTCGGTGCAACAGGCGGCACTGGGGCCGGTAATGATACAAGTGTTTCTGACAATTGCGATTTATCCTTTGATCGTTCTGCTCAGTCAGAATGGATTCGGTGTTCGCCGTTTATCCCCCGCAAATACCGGTGCATTGGGGGCGCAGTGATGAAACAGCGCAAAACCAAAGCCCAAGGCCTCGCCTATAAGCGCTTGCCTCGTAGGGCGTTGATCCTGGGCGGCCTGCAAGCCGCCTTTATCGGCGGACTGGCCGCCCGGATGCGATTCATGCAGGTGGATCAGGCCGACGAATACCGCCTGCTGGCCGAAGAAAACCGGATCAACATTCGGCTGATCCCCCCGACCCGAGGCCGAATCTATGACCGGAACGGGCAGATCATCGGCCAGAACTCACCCTCGTATCGCATCGTCATGGTGCGTGAGGATGCGGGTGACGTGGATGAGGTCATCACCAAACTCTCAGAGCTGATCCCCCTGACCGAGGATGAGATCGAACGCGCCAAGACGGAAATGCGCCGCTCGGCCCCGTTCTTGCCGGTCACACTGGCCGATCAGGTCACGTGGGAGGATATCTCAAAAGTTGCCGTTAACGCGCCTGCCCTGCCCGGCGTGATCCCCGAAGTGGGGCAGACCCGGCAATATCCAAGGTATGAGGATTTCGCCCATGTGGTCGGCTATGTCGGCCCGGTCAGCGATTATGACCTTAGCCAGATCGAAGACCCCGAACCGGTGTTGCGTATCCCGCGGTTCCAAATCGGCAAGGTCGGGCTTGAGGCAAAGCAGGAAATCAGTCTGCGCGGCAAAGCTGGCGCCAAACGGGTCGAGGTCAACGCCACCGGCAGGGTGATGCGCGAACTGGACCGGCAAGAAGGCGAGGCCGGGGCTGATCTGCAATTATCAGTCGACGCCGATCTGCAGCAATACGCTCAGGCTCGACTGGCCGGGGAAAGCGCAGCCGCGGTTGTGATCGACTGCGAAACCGGCGATATTCGCGCCATCAGCTCAGCCCCCAGTTTCGATCCAAACCTGTTTGTGCGCGGCATCTCGGTCGCTGATTATCGGGCGCTGACTCAGGACAATTACCGCCCGCTGGCCAACAAGACGGTGCAGGGCACCTACCCCCCAGGCTCGACCTTCAAGATGATCACCGCCATGGCTGCGCTTGAGGCCGGGGTGATCGGGTCGTCCAACACGGTGTATTGCCCCGGCCACCTAAAGGTGGGCAGCCGTCGCTTTCACTGCTGGAAACGTGGTGGGCATGGCACCGTTGATCTTAATCTGTCACTCAAACGCAGCTGCGACGTTTACTATTACGACGTGGCGCTGCGCACGGGAATCGATAAGATCTCTGAAATGGCAAACACCTTTGGGCTGGGCGTCAAACACGACATCCCGATGTCTGCTGTTGCGGCGGGATTGGCCCCGAACCAGGAATGGAAAGAACGCGTCCACGGCGAAGGTTGGCTGGTCGGCGACACAGCAAATGCGTCGATTGGTCAAGGTTTCATGCTGGCCTCGCCCCTGCAACTTGCTGTCATGACAGCACGAATCGCCACGGGGCGCGCTGTTAAACCACGGTTGGTGCGGTCAGTGAACGGGGTTGAGCAACCTTCGGGCGCTGGTGAGCCACTGGCCGTCGACCCGAACAACCTGGAACACATTCGCAACGCGATGTTCTCGGTTTCAAACGACAGGGGCGGCACAGCTTATCGCAGCCGCATCATCGCGGATGACCTGCGCATGGCGGGCAAGACCGGCACCAGCCAGGTGCGCAACATCACCAAGGCCGAACGCGCCGCCGGTGTGATCCGCAATGAAGACCTGCCATGGGAACGTCGCGACCACGCGCTGTTTGTCAGCTTTGCCCCCTATGACAACCCAAAATACGCCGTGGCGGTGGTGGTGGAACATGGCGGCGGCGGATCGAAGGCCGCAGCCCCGGTCGCGCGGGATATCATGCTGCAGGCTCTGTATAACGGCACCCCGCCGCTTGAAGCCTACCCTGTCGCCGACCGAGAGCGCATCAAAGAACAACAAAAACGGCTTGAGGGTGACCGTCGCCCCAAAGCGCGTCCGACCGAGAAGGACCGCGCATGAGCTATCTTGAATACGCCGTCAAATCCACGCCATCGGGGTTCCGCAAGTTTCTGTTTATGAACTGGCCGTTGACCCTGTTGCTGATCAGCGTCGCCAGCGCTGGGTTCCTGATGCTGTATTCGGTGGCGGGCGGATCATGGACCCCTTGGGCCGAGCCCCAACTGGAACGTTTTGGTTTGGGCCTGACGGTCATGTTCATCATCGCGCTGGTGCCGATCTGGTTCTGGCGCAACATGTCTGTGGTTGCCTATCTCGGATCAATCGTTCTGCTGATTTTTGTGGAGTTATTCGGCACCATCGGCATGGGTGCCCAACGCTGGATCGACCTTGGATTCATGCGTCTGCAACCGTCCGAAGTGATGAAGGTTGCGCTGGTGATGGTGCTGGCCGCGTATTACGACTGGTTGCCGTCGCACAAGACGTCCCGCCCGCTATGGGTGTTGATCCCGGTGGCCCTGATCCTGATCCCCACGGCCATGGTTTTGAAACAACCTGATCTGGGCACCTCGATCCTGCTGCTGGCAGCGGGTGGCGGGCTGATGTTCCTGGCCGGTGTCCACTGGGCCTATTTCGCCGCTGTGATCGCCGCCGTGATTGGCCTGATCGCTACTGTTTTCAACAGCCGCGGGACCGAGTGGCAGTTGCTTAAGGATTACCAGTTCCGACGGATCGACACGTTTCTGGACCCTTCAACGGACCCTCTTGGTGCGGGCTACCACATCACACAGTCCAAGATCGCGCTGGGATCAGGCGGCTGGAACGGGCGCGGGTTCATGCAAGGCACACAATCGCGGCTGAACTTCCTGCCCGAGAAACATACCGATTTCATTTTTACGACGCTGGCCGAAGAGTTCGGCTTTGTCGGCGGTATTACCCTGCTGACCCTCTATGGCCTGATCCTGATCTTTTGTCTGGTCACTGCACTTTCGACCAAAGACCGATTCTCGTCGCTGGTGACGCTGGGCATTGCACTGAACTTTTTCCTGTTCTTCGCGGTCAACATGTCAATGGTCATGGGCCTGGCCCCGGTTGTGGGTGTACCTCTGCCGATGGTCAGCTATGGCGGCTCAGCCATGCTGGTTCTGATGGCAGCCTTCGGCATCGTCCAAAGCGCCCATATCCATCGCCCCCGCTAATTTGAAAGGTCCGCCATGACCGTAAACATCCTGTTTTCCGCGCGCCCTGCCCTGTGGCCAGTATACGAACCACTGCTGACCAAATACTTGACCGAGGCGGGGCTGGAATTTCAACTCGGCACCGAGCTCGCCCCCGAGCAGGTCGACTATATCGTCTATGCGCCAAACGGAGGGCTGCTGGATTTCGCGCCTTTTACCCAGTTGAAGGCCGTACTGAGCCTTTGGGCAGGGGTCGAGAAAATCGCGGGCAACGAGACCCTGACCGTACCACTTGCGCGGATGGTGGACCACGGCCTGACGCAGGGCATGACCGAATGGGTTGTCGGCCACGTGTTGCGCTATCACCTTGGGATGGATCGGCACATCACAGTTCAAGATGGTGTCTGGACCCCCGAAATTCCGCCGCTGGCGACCGAGCGCAAGGTTTGCATTCTGGGTCTCGGAGCGCTGGGCGAGGCTACCGCCCGCACGTTGGCCGCCCTGAACTTTGACGTCATGGGTTGGAGCCGCTCGGCCAAAGATATTCCCGGCGTCACATGCATGCATGGTGCAGACGGGCTGCGTGCCGCCCTGTCACAGGCCGAGATCGTGGTACTGCTATTGCCGGGCACACCCGCCACTGAAAACACACTGAATGCCGAAACGCTGGCACTGATGCCCAAGGGCGCGCGTATCATCAACCCCGGGCGCGGCCCTCTGATTGACGATGATGCCCTGTTGGCGGCACTGAACTCTGGCCAGATCGGTCATGCCACGTTGGACGTGTTCCGGATTGAACCTCTGCCCGCAGATCACCCCTATTGGACGCATCCGAACGTAACGGTCACTCCGCATATCGCCTCTGAAACCCGACCAGAAACAGCGGCGCAGGTGATCTGCGAGAACATCCGACGGGGTGAGGAAGGCGAACCGTTCCTGCACCTCGTCGATCGCAATTTGGGATACTAGGCCGCGATCAGGCCGCGCCCTTTCAGCAGCGCCTCTACCCCCGGCAACCGGCCGCGGAAAGCAAGGTACAACTCCTCGGCTTCGCGCGAGCCACCGGTGGACAGGATGTTTTCTTCCAGCGCCTTGGCGCATTCGGGGTCGAATGCGCCGCCCGCCTCTTCAAAGGCGGCAAAGGCGTCGGCATCCATGACCTCGGACCACATATAGCTGTAATAGCCCGAGCTATAGCCGTCGCCCGCGAACACATGCGCGAAATGCGGCGTGGCGTGGCGCATACCGATCGCCTTTGGCATCCCGATGCTGGTAAGAACCTCGGCCTGTTTCGCCATCGGATCGACCGGGGCGTCGCCATCATGGAAGGCCAGATCCACCAGCGCCGAGGCGACATATTCCACCGTCTGGAACCCCTGATCGAAATTGGCCGCCTTCAGCACCTTCTCCAGCATCTCTTGCGGCATCGGCTCGCCAGTATCGGCATGAGTGGCGAATTCGGCCAGAACCTCGGGGACCTCCAGCCAATGTTCATAGAGCTGACTGGGCAGTTCGACGAAATCACGCGCAACGCTGGTACCTGAAATGCTTTCATAGGTCACATTGGACAACATCTGATGCAAGGCGTGGCCGAACTCGTGGAACAGGGTCCGGGCATCGTCATAAGACAGCAGCGCCGGATCACCTTTGGCGAAATTGCAGACGTTGATCACGACCGGCGCCTGCACCTTGGGAAACTTGGCCTGCGACCGCATCGCGCTGCACCACGCACCAGACCGTTTTGAGCTTCGCGCGAAATAGTCACCGATGAACACCGCGATATGCTGCCCATTACGCGTCACCTCCCACGCGCGGCAATCGGCGTGATAGAGTGGGACATCCAGCGGTGCAAACTCTAGCCCGAACAGACGGTTCGCGCAGGCAAAGGCAGCGTCAATCATCCGGTCCAGCTGCAGGTAGGGCTTCAGCACTGCGTCATCCAGATCGTGCTCGGCCTTTCGCCGTTTCTCGGCGTAGTAGCGCCAATCCCACGCTTCCAATGGGCCGTTGACGCCATCCGCCTGCATCAACTGCGTCAGAATTTCAGCATCCTCATCGGCCCGTGATTTGGCAGGCTCCCACACCTGCATCAGCAGATCGCGCACCTTTTCCGGCGTACGCGCCATTTCGGTTTCCAGTTTGAAATCCGCAAAGCTGGCATAGCCCAGCAACTTGGCCCGCTCTTCGCGCAGTTGCAGGATTTCGGTTGCAATGTCGCGGTTATCGGTTTCACCGCCATTGGCCCCACGTGCGGTCCAGGCACGATAGGCCTTTTCCCTCAGGTCTCGGCGTGGCGAGAATTGCAGGAACGGCACAATCAGTGAACGCGACAAGGTCACAACCGGGCCATCCGCACCCTTGTCCTTTCCTGCGGCGCGGGCGGCATCCACTATAAAACCCGGCAGATCTTCCAGATCATCCTCGGACAGGTCCATGGACCAGTCGCGTTCATCCGCCAGAAGGTTCTGGGTAAAAGACGTCCCCAGCGAAGCCAAACGCGCCTTGATCTCCTGCATCCTAGCGTCTTCGTCGCCTTCAAGCGCCGCACCTGCGCGGACAAAACCGCGATGGGTCAGCATCAATACACGGGCCTGTTCATCGGTCAGGTTCAGCTTATCCTTGCGGCTCCACAGGTCTGCCACGCGCTGAAACAGCGCCTTGTTCGACGAGATGCCAGAGAAATGCGCTGACAATTTGGGCGAGAAGTCGCGCTGCAACGCTTCGCGGGCCGGGTTGCTATCGGCCCCGGCGACGGTGAAGAACACCGAAAGAACCTTGTCCATCTGCTCGCCTGCGGCCTCAAGTGCCTCGATCGTATTTGCGAAAGTGGGGGCGTCCGGGTTCGACGCGATCGCGTTGATCTGAGCGTTATGAGCCAGCATCGCCTGATCCAGAGCGGGGGCGAAATCGTCGTCGGCTATGTCGGCAAAAGGTGCAATTTCAAACGGTGTGGTCCAGTCGGACAAGATCGGATAGGTCATAGAAGCCTCCTTTGACCACAGAATTAGGAACGGTAGACCGGATGATCCAGAGCGGGGTTACGACCCAGCGCCACAAACCGGACAATCGGCACGACGGGACAAAGTAATCTTGCGGCTTTCACCATAAAGCGCGTCATAGATCAGCATTTCCCCACGCAGAGCCTGACCGGCTCCGGTGATCATCTTGATTGCCTCGACCGCCATCATCGAACCCACAACTCCGGGCAAAGGGCCGATCACCCCGGCCTCGGCACAGGACGGCGCCAGACCCGGAGCCGGAGCTTCGGGGAAGATACACTGATAGCAGGGTGCGCCATTGGCCGGATCGAAAACGCTCAGCTGGCCTTCCCATTGTGACAGTGCACCCGAGATCAGCGGCTTACCCAGCGCAACCGCCGTACGGTTGGCCAGATAGCGGGTGTCGAAATTGTCTGTGCCGTCGAGAATCAGATCGAAATCAGCGAACAGGTCGGAGGCGATCTCATCGGTCAGACGGCGGTGATAGGGCAGGACGGTGACATTGGGGTTCTGCGCCTGCATGGCTTGCTGGGCCGAGAACACCTTGGGCATGCCGATATCCGCATCGCGGTGGATCACCTGCCGTTGAAGGTTCGCGTTCTCGACCTCGTCATCGTCGATCACGCCTATTGTGCCCACGCCTGCAGCGGCCAGGTATTGCAGCGCGGGCGCGCCGAGCCCTCCGGCACCAATCACCAGCACCCGCGCCTTTTTCAACTTTTTCTGACCCGGACCGCCCAATTCACGCAGAACGATGTGGCGAGCGTAGCGCTCCAGCTCGGTCTCGGAGAATTTCTCGGATGGCATTGCGAGCTCCTGAGCTGAGGCTGGAGCGGCGCGACTGCGCAACGCTTTCAGCATGTGTCCATAGAGCAGTACCAGTAGCGCAGTACCGCCCAGTATCAGCCACATCGCCGCAGAGCCGCCGGTCGCCTCGCGCAAAGGATGCCCATCGGGAAGGAGCAATTGGGCCGTTATCACCCCCAGCAACAGAACAGCGACCGATGTTACGCGTGCCGACCGGGATACGCCCGCCAAATAGCCGACGCCCCACAGGGCCGCGGCGAGGATCAGAACCAGCAGCATCAGCCGCGCCCGGTCGAGCCGAAACCACCCACACCGCGCGTGGTGTCACTGAGCGCTTCAACCGCTTGGAACGTGGCCTGCACGACAGGGGCCACGACCAGTTGAGCGATGCGTTCGCCATGGGTGATCTCGAACACCTCTTGACCCGCATTCAGGACAATCACCCCCAGCGGACCACGATAGTCACTGTCGATGGTGCCGGGTGTATTGGGCAGTGTGATTCCGTGTTTCAGCGCAAGGCCAGAGCGGGGACGAACCTGCACTTCGAACCCCTGAGGAATTTCGATCCGCAAACCAGTAGGCACCAAGACACGCTGACCAGGTTCCAGTGTGATCGACACCCCATCCGGCAGATTCGCCCGCACATCCGCGCCGGCTGCCCCGGTTGTTTCATAAGACGGCAAAGGCACCGACGGATCAGCGCCCTCCTCGCGGATCACACGAATTGCAACCATCATTGTTCCTCTTGTCTAGCTGGTCAGCACATCGGCGATCTTTTGCGCCAAACGTTGGGCGACTTGATCTTTACCCATGCGCGGCCATTCCTCGGCACCCTCGTCCGAGATCAGGATCACCGCGTTTTCGGGGCCGCCCATTATCCCGGTTGCCGGGCTGACATCATTGGCCACGATCCAATCGCACCCTTTGCGCCCCCGTTTCGCGGTGGCATGTTCAACTACGTTGTCCGTTTCTGCGGCAAAGCCGACAACCAATTGGGGACGTCCGGTTTCGAGATGCGAGATGCGTTTCAGAATGTCGGGGTTCTCGGCAAATTCCAGTGTCGGCATCCCGTCACGGCTTTTCTTCAATTTCTTGTCCGAGGCGCTGGCTACCCGCCAATCCGCCACGGCTGCGGCAAACACACCCGCATCAACCGGCAGTGCAGTATCCACCGCATCGGACATTTGTTGTGCGGTTTCAACCGGCACAACCCGGACACCCTCGGGCGGCGGAACGTCTGCTGGGCCAGTTACAAAGGTTACGTCAGCGCCCAATGCAGCCAACGCCCGCGCCACGGCTGTCCCCTGCGCCCCGGACGAGCGGTTAGCGATATAGCGCACCGGGTCGATAGGTTCATGCGTCGGCCCCGAGGTCACAAGCACGCGCTTGCCGCTGAGCGGACCACCACCCAGCTCTGTTTCAATCGCCGCAACGATCTCAAGCGGTTCAGACATGCGGCCGGGGCCGTATTCACCGCACGCCATGTCGCCTTCATTGGGGCCAACAAAACGAACGCCATCCGCTTGCAGCTGTTTCAGGTTTCGCTGCGTTGCGGGGTGGTCCCACATCCGCACGTTCATAGCGGGCGCGCAAAGAACCGGCGTATCCGTCGCCATTAACAAGGTCGAAGCCAGATCGTTGGCCAGCCCCCCCGCCATCTTTCCCATCAGATCGGCCGTCGCAGGGGTAACGACAATCAGATCGGCCGAGCGCGACAGCTGGATATGGCCCATTTCGGCCTCATCCGTCAGATCAAACAGATCGCGATAGACCTTTTCTCCAGCCAACGCCGATACAGACAGGGGTGTCACGAATTCCTCGGCGGCGCGGGTCAGAACAGGCGTCACAGACGCGCCACGTTCCCTTAGCCGCCGGATCATATCCAGCGACTTATAGGCTGCGATCCCACCGCCAATGATCAGCAGAATGCGTTTCGATGCCAGCATGTTGAACCCTTCCTGTCCCGGTCGGCCCCGACATTAGGCAAGGGGGGCGGACAGTTCCAGCGGTTAATTGGATGTCTGAAACGCCAAGCAAGGATCTTCGCGTTCGATAGTCGGACTGTCGATCACGGCATCGAATTCTCCCTCGATGAGACCGTCCTCGGACTGGCCCAGCACAAACACTTTCAGCCCCGGACGCAGCCGGGACAGAAATGTTGGAATGCCCCGATCTTTTCGCGCGTGACCATTGCCGGTTATCACCGCAACCGGTCCGCCTGTCTCATCAGTCGCGCGAAGGATCGCTCGGGTCAACACAGCATCGCGCAGACGCTGAATAGCAACCAGCTGCGGCAACGCACTTTCTGGCATCGCATTGCAATGCGATGCCAGTTGATCGGCCTCGCGCGCGGCTTGCTCCTCGGCTGGTAGCGGAACGGTCAGACCATAACGCGCCGCATCCGCACCCAAGGCGGTGGCTGCGCCCCGCTCCATCGCGGCACGGGCGGCCGCGCGCGGAACCATGGCGCCATATACCGGCGCGTCCGAAGCCTGAAAGACCGGGTAATACATGCTGAGCGGCGGCCAGCCGGATTCGATCCATTCCAGAATCCGCGCAAGCTCCTCGGGGTCGGATACAGCCTTATCCGCAAGACGTTGCGCACTTTCCTCGGTCACCATCTCCCACACGACGGCAGAGGGTTTCACAGCCTTCAACGCCTCGGCCTGAATAACATGATGCTGAGGATTGTCGTGCACCTCACCCAGAATCACCACGTCCGCCGAAGTCATCGCGGACAGAATATCATCGGGGATCAGATCATCGGCATGCCCGGGGCTGGCCATAACCGCAAATGCGCAAAGCAGAATCGCAAGATGTTTCATGCGATGAAGTGTTGCACCTCACGCGATTGAGCTTCAAGGCTCTTGCGCATTTTAACAAATGCCGCTGCCTCTATCTGGCGCACGCGCTCCTTGGACAGGCCAAGCTCCTGCCCCAGACTTTCAAGGGTCCGTATGGGTTCACGCAGCTTGCGTTCGCGAACGATAAACCTTTCGCGGTCGCTGAGCGCCTGCATCGCCGTCACCAACCATTCGCGCAACTGTTCTGTGTCATGGCTATTTTCGACTGTCTCGGCGGCCTGCTCCCGCTCATCTTCCAGCGCATCAATCCATTCGCGCCCATCTTCGTCGGCCGATTGTACGGCGTTCAGTGAAAAGTCGGAACCAGATAGGCGTCCTTCCATCATTTCCACGTCGCGCAGCGGCACGCCAATTTCGGCGGCAATCATCTGGTGCAACTGATAGCGATCCAGATCCATCCCATCGCTTGCGGCTTCGCGCTCCAACCGGGCCTGAACCCGGCGCATGTTGAAAAACAGCGATTTCTGGGACGATGTCGACCCGGTTCGCACCATCGACCAATTGCGCATCACATAATCCTGAATGCTCGCCTTGATCCACCAGACCGCATAGGTCGAAAAGCGCACGCCCCTATCAGGATCAAACTTGTCCGCCGCCTTCATCAAGCCCAGACCAGCCTCTTGGATCAGGTCATTCATCGGCGCGCCATAGCGTTTGAACTTGGCCGCCATGGAAATCGCCAAACGCATGTAAGCTGTAATGAGTCGATGCAATGCCTTTTCGTCACGCTCATCACGCCACGCATAAGCCAGTTTCAATTCCGTCTCCGCGTCCAGCAATTCGGCCTTCATCGCTTGCCGCGACATCGAGAAATCGTTTGCATTGTCGAGTGCCATTGAAATCTCCCCTTTTCACTGGCGCGGGCTGGGCTTGCCTTGCCGATCTATGGTCGATACGCAGAACAAAACCGGGTGGATCATAAGAAAGGTAATTATAGTGTATCCGGATTTAACCTTTGTGTTGGGGGGTGCGGCCTCGGGAAAGTCGGCATTTGCCGAACAACTGATTGTTTCATCAGGTAAAAATCAAATTTACCTTGCCACATCACAAGTGTTTGATGACGAGATGCGCGAAAAGGTTCAACGCCACATTGCCCAGCGCGGGCAGGGCTGGGAAACCATCGAGGCACCATTGGGCCTTGGCCCGGCTTTGGGCAATTTGACTCCTGACGACATCTGCCTGATCGACTGCGCCACCATGTGGCTGACCAATCACTTGCTGGCCGAAAACGATCTGGAACAGGCGCAATCCAACCTGTTGCAGGCATTGAAATCATGCCGCGCGCCGATTGTGATAGTCTCGAACGAGGTCGGCCATGGTATTGTCCCAGACAACGCCTTGTCCCGCAGGTTCCGCGACGCGCAGGGGAGGTTGAACATCGCACTGGCAGCGCAGGCCGATCTGGCTGTGCAAGTCATCGCTGGGCTACCATTGGTGCTGAAAGGGCAACTGCCATGACCCGCCTGCATCTTGTCCGGCACGGGCCGACACATGCTAAGACCATGGTCGGATGGTCCGACATTCCGGCCGACCTCAGCGATCACGCCGCCATTGCACGCCTGCACGACCACCTGCCTGCCAAGGCATTGGTCATCTCATCCGACCTTTCGCGCGCCGCCGACACTGCTACGGCCATTCAGGGCAAACGCCAACGCCTGCCGCATCATCGCGATCTGCGCGAAATCCATTTCGGTACTTGGGAGTTGCGCGGTTTCAAAGAGATCGAGGCCGAAGACCCCGAGCTGACCTTTGCTTATTGGGACAACCCCGGCGACGTGCGCCCCCCGAGCGGCGAAAGCTGGAATGAGGTACGCTGCCGCGTCGATGCCGTGATCGACCAATTAATCGCAGGTCATTCCGGGCGCGATCTGATTGTTGTTGCCCATTTCGGCGTGATCCTGACCCAAGTTCAGCGTGCCCTTGGACTTACTGCCTTTGAGGCATTCAGTCATCGCATCGACAACCTCTCGGTCACGGACATAACGCACCGTGGTGATCGCTGGTCGGTGGGGCGGATCAATCACTGCCCGTGATCACATCCCGCACAAATCACTGATTTACTGATCGGTCACACCACGCCATCCTCGTGAAATGACTTATGATTTGTTTATCGGAGACCGCCTGTTTTCCAGTTGGTCCTTGCGCGGCTGGCTGATGCTGGAAAAATTCGGCCTGCCCTATCGAAGCCAGATGATCGGCCTCTATTCCGGCACTATGGCCGAGGATATGAAGCCGCTCGCCCCGGCGCGCCTTGTCCCCGCCCTGCGCCTGCCCGATGGCACCGTCGTGGGCGAAAGCCTCGCCATGGCAGAGACGCTGGCCGAAAACCACCCCGAGGCCGGGTTGTGGCCGCAAGACCCCTCCGCCCGCGCGACCGCCCGGTGGCTCTGCGCCGAGGTGGTGGCCGGGTTCAACACCCTACGTGCAGAATGCCCGATGCAACTCCTGCACTGCTGGCAGGGGTTTACCCCGTCACCTGAGACCCGGGCTGATCTGGAACGGATCGAAACGCTCTGGGCCCATGCTCGCGCTGTATCCGTTTCAGAAACCGGCCCGCTCTTTGGCGAATATTCTCTGGCGGACGTGTTTTTCACGCCGGTCGCCGCACGGATTATTGGCTATGGCTTGCCGGTGTCCGAGGCCAATAAAGATTATTGTCTGGAATTGTTATCCGACCCAAGAGTGCGCCAATGGCGCGCGATGGGGATGACGGTGACCTATGACCCATTCCCATATGCGTTGGACCTGCCATCCATGGCCTGGCCGATCGGTTCCCAATCCGGCGCACGCCCGATCGAAGGCGGATCTTCGGTTAACGACGCATGCCCCTATTCCGGCAAACCCGTCTCGCATTTTCTGGAACTGAACGGGCAGCGTTGGGGCTTTTGCAATCAATTCTGCCGTGACAAAACTGTCGCGGACCCCGATGCCTGGCCAAAATTCACCGAAATGGCCAGCGCTGTTAACCATTCTTAAACCGCGTCCATGGCAGCAACGACCTGTTAACCAAAAAGGTCGTACATGGTCGCCCGTTCTCACACCGTTGCCTTCCAAGGCGTCGATGCCCGCCCGGTCGAGGTGCAATGCGCCGTCTCGCCGGGCCTACCCGCATTTTCCATTGTCGGTCTGCCTGACAAGGCAGTGTCCGAGGCCCGCGACCGTATCCGCAGCGCGCTAAATTCCATGGCCATTGCGCTGCCTTCGAAACGGATCACCATCAACCTCTCGCCCGCCGACCTGCCCAAAGAAGGCAGCCATTTCGACCTGCCCATCGCCGTCGCGCTGTTATCCGCGCTGGAAATCATCCCATCCGACGCTGCCGAAGGCGCAGTTTCGCTGGGTGAGCTGTCATTGGACGGCTCGCTGGTTCCGGTTGTCGGTGCCCTGCCCGCCGCGATGACTGCCGCTGCCGAGGATCGATCACTGCTCTGCCCCCGCGCCTCTAGCGCCGAGGCCGCCTGGGTCGATGCCACACAGGTAATTGGCGCAGGCTCATTAGGCGATGTGGTACGGCATTTCTCGGGCCAGTCACCTTTACCTGCTGCCCAGCCTGGCGAGGTAAACCTAGCGCCCAGCGCCCGCGATTTGCGCGATGTGAAAGGACAGGAAAGGGCCAAACGCGCACTGGAGATTGCCGCCGCAGGCCGCCATCACCTGATCATGATCGGAACCCCTGGTTCCGGCAAATCCATGTTGGCCGCGCGCCTACCCGGTATTCTGCCACCGCTGACGCCGACTGAGGCACTGGAAACTTCAATGATCCAATCGTTGTGCGGATTGCTGGACGAAGGTGGCATCAGTCGCACCCGCCCGTTTCGCGAACCCCACCACACGGCATCGATGGCGGCAATCGTGGGCGGGGGGAAAGGGGCAAAACCGGGTGAAATCTCGTTGGCCCATAATGGCGTATTGTTCATGGACGAGTTCCCGGAATTCCCCCGTACGGTGCTGGAAACCCTGCGACAGCCAATTGAGACCGGAGAGGTCATGGTCGCCCGCGCTAACGCCCATGTGAAATACCCCTGCCGCTTTATGTTGGTGGCTGCCGCCAACCCTTGCAAATGCGGATATCTGACTGATCCTGCCCGCGCCTGTTCGCGGGCACCCGTTTGTGGTGAGGACTATCTGTCCCGCATATCAGGCCCGTTGATGGACCGGTTTGACCTGCGGATCGAGGTGCCGCCCGTTGGGTTCACAGACCTTGATCTGCCGCCATCCGGGGATAGTTCTGCCACCGTCGCGGCCCGCGTCGAACAGGCCCGTGCTATTCAGGCCGAACGGTTCACCCACACGCCGGGAACACGCCAGAATGCTGATGTTGAAGGTACGGTTTTGGAAGAAATCGCCGCGCCAGATGCTGAAGGCAAAGACCTTTTGCTAAAAGCTGCAGAACGGTTTGGTCTGTCAGCCCGCGCCTTTCATCGCATCCTGCGGGTGGCGCGGACCATTGCCGATCTGGATGGCGAACCGGACGTCCGTCGCCCGCATGTGGCCGAGGCGCTGAGTTTTCGCATCAGCGCCAAAGTCACGTCCTAAAGCTTGGCCTCGATTGCCTGCCAGATCTTTTCGGCAATATTTACGCCGTCAAACCGCTCCAACTCCTGAATACCGGTTGGCGAGGTGACATTGATTTCAGTCAGATAATCGCCGATCACATCGATCCCGACAAACACCTGACCCTTTTCCTTCAATAGAGGGCCAATCGCGTCGCAAATCTCGAGATCCCGCTGGGACAGGTCGATCTTCTCGGGACGACCACCCACATGCATGTTTGAGCGCGTCTCACCAGCAGCAGGAACCCGGTTGATCGCGCCCACGGCCTCGCCATCCACCAGAATCACCCGCTTGTCGCCATTGCTGACATCGGGCAGGAATTTCTGGACGATTAGCGGCTCTCGCGAAAATCCGGTGAACAGCTCATGCAACGAAGTCAGGTTGCGGTCATTGGCATCCAGCCGGAAAACCCCAGCGCCGCCATTGCCGTAAAGCGGTTTCAGTATGACGTCGCCATGCTTTTCCTTGAATGCCTTGATCGTCTGCAGATCACGCGCAATCGTCGTCGGTGGGGTCAGGTCGGGAAAATCCAGAACCAGCAGCTTTTCGGGGTAATTGCGCACCCAGAACGGATCATTAACCACCAATGTCTGCCCTTTCAGGCGATCCAACAAGTGTGTCGACGTGATGTAATGCATGTCAAACGGAGGGTCTTGACGCAGCCAGACCACGTCGAACTCGGTCAGATCGACCTCGCGTTCCGGGCCCAGTTCAGCGGGGTTGCCGGCGACGCGTTGCACTTTCATGTCATGTCCGCGCGCGGTGATCCGCCCTTGTTGATAGGCCAGCTGATCCGGGCTGTAGAAGAACAACGTATGCCCACGCGCCTGCGCCTCTTCGGCCAGACGGAACGAGCTGTCTGCATTGATGTCCACGGCCCCGATCGGGTCCATCTGAAAGGCGATTTTCATGGCGTGTCCCTCAGTTTCACGCCAGATACATGGCCCAGCGGGGCCGGGGGTTCAATGGGGATCAAGCCTGACCGAACGCGTTTTCGATGATTTGAACGGCACCGGTCGCATCCACCAAAGCCGCATCAAACCGGACATTTGTCAGCTGTCCGCCGGGTTCGTGTTCCAGAAATTGCGCCGCCGAAGCGCAAATCCGGGCGATCTGACGCTGGCTGATCCGAGCGGCCGCCATGTCGAAACTGCTGCTTTTCTTGACCTCAATGAAAACGATTCCATCCGCGTTTCGGGCAATCAGGTCGATCTCTCCGCCCGATCCGCGCCAGCGACGGTGCGCAATAAAGAAACCACGCCTTTCGTAATCCGCCGCAACCTGCTGTTCCGCTGCCTGTCCGGCGTAAAAGGAAACCGAACTGCGAACGGATCTTGCGGTCATGTCATCCCTTTCCCAGTTTCAGAGCCTTCTGATAGATTGGTCGGCGCGGCAGCCTATACATCTGCGACACCAGATCCGCCGCGTCCCGTACCGAATGGGTTTCCAAGGCCCGTTTCAAAGCCTCTTCTATGTCAGATTCGTTAACAGTTTCCGAATGGCCGCGATCCACCAGCAGGACGATCTCACCTTTGATCGTCTGACCCTGCAATTCAGCGGCAAGGTCACCCAAAGATCCGCGCCGAACTTCTTCGAATTTCTTGGTCAGTTCGCGGCACAGCGCGGCGGAACGGTCTTCGCCCAGCACCTCGGCCAGATCAGAAAGGCACGCGGCCACGCGTTTGGGCGATTCGTAAAACACCAGCGTGCCGGGAATGTCGCGCAGGGCCTCGATCCGCGACCGACGTGCACCGGATGCGTTGGGTAAAAACCCTGCAAAAAAGAACGCATCCGTGGGCAGGCCCGCCAGCGTCAATGCCATCAACGCCGCCGAAGGGCCCGGCGCGCAGGTTACGACATACCCGGCCTCAGCCGCCTGCCGACCCAGATCATAGCCCGGATCGGCAATCAGCGGCATTCCCGCCTCAGACGCATATGCAACAGATTTCCCTTCGGCCAGCGCATCCAGAATTTTCCCGCGTGCCCCGGCACCACTGTGATCGTGATAGGCCAGGATACGCCGCCTATCCAAAGGAACACCGTGAATTTCCATCAACCTGCGCAGGCTGCGTGTATCTTCGGCAGCAATCACATCTGCCGAGGCAAGCACGTCCAGCGCCCTAAGCGTAATGTCGCGCGCCGTACCGATCGGAGTGGCAACAAAATACAGGCCAGCGCCCAATCTGACTTTTTGGAAATTCAAAGCTGGACCCTCACAGCGTGACGTTTATTATCGCGACCCAATACATTGGCGGCTTCTCAAACCGCCGGGACAGGGAGTTTTCATTCAGATGTTTACCGTTTGCAAGCCCGTTCGCAAACTGGCGCGCACCGCCGCCGTTTTGGCCACCGCCGCATTTCTGGCCGCATGTGATGTCGGCACCATCGGCGGAGGACCGTCGATCAATGCATCCGACCCCGTTCCAGTTGCCCTGCTGGTCCCTGCAGGATCAGGACAGGCTGGAGATGAAGCGTTGGCGCGCAGTCTGGAAAACGCAGCACGGCTGGCCATGTCAGATTTGCAGAATGTTCAGATAGACCTGCGCGTTTACGACACGCGGGGTAGCTCGAATACAGCGGCGGCGGTTGCGCAGCAGGCGGTGGCAGATGGCGCGAAGATCATACTTGGTCCGGTCTATGCGCAGGCTGCAAATTCTGCAGGCATTGCGGCACTGAGCAACAACGTCAACGTATTGTCCTTCTCGAACAACACCAGCATTGCAGGCGGCAATGTGTTTGTGCTTGGACCGACTTTCGACAATACAGCCAACCGTCTTGTCAGCTATGCGGGATCGCGCGGCAAATCAAACATGGTTATCGTTCACAGTAACGATGCTGCGGGTCAGTTGGGTCAATCAGCCATTGCCAACGCGCTTGCCAACAGCCGCGTGAACAATGCCGGATCGGTGGGCTATGACCGTTCACAACAAGGCGTCATCAACTCGGTTCCCTCAGTCAAAGCAACCGTAGACGCGTCGGGTGCGGATTCTCTGTTCCTGACATCGACCACGGCTGGCGCACTGCCTCTGTTCACACAACTGCTGCCCGAAGCAGGCGTCTCGCCGACGAATACTCAGTTTATTGGCCTGACGCGCTGGGATATTCCTGCGCAGACACTGGAACTGCCGGGCGTACAGGGTGGCTGGTTCGCACTGCCGGACCCGTCCAAGGCCCAAGCCTATCGCCAGCGATATAACAACACCTATGGTGAGGCACCGCATCCGATTAGCGGGCTGGCCTATGACGGTATTGCAGCAATCGCCGCGCTGGTGAGCCAGGGCAAATCCAATGCGCTGACCGCGGCGGCGCTGACACAGAACGCCGGTTTCCAGGGCGTTGGCGGTATCTTCCGTCTGCGTCCGAACGGCACCAACGAACGCGGTCTGGCTGTCGCCACGATCCAGAATAAACAGGTAGTAGTTATTGACCCTGCCCCACAAAGCTTCTCAGGCGCCGGTTTCTGATCAACCGGGCTTGACGCTCCCCCCCAGGGGTGAGTTGATCTGCCCAGCCGATGAAATTTTCGACAGTGCCGCTGTTCTGGCGCAGCTGTCGGACGCTTTTGACACCACAGCAGACAATGCCGCGCGGCGAAATGAGACCGTGCGGATTTTGCGTGCCACCCAAAAGACCGGGCGTCAGGCTATTGCCGATGCCTTTGCCAAGCGTCCATTCGAGGCGCGCGCCCTGACCCGATCTTACACCTATCTGACCGACGGTCTGGTCTGCACCGCCATGAAGGTTGCAGGTGAATATTTGCACCCGCTGGCCACGCCGACGCAGGGCGAAAAAATAGCGGTGCTTGCCGTGGGCGGATACGGGCGCGGAGAAATGGCACCTGCGTCAGACGTCGACCTGTTGTTCCTGACCCCCTACAAAATCACCGCTTGGGCCGAGAGCGTGATTGAATCCATGCTCTATATCCTCTGGGATTTGCGGCTGAAAGTTGGTCACTCATCCCGTACGATCAAGGATTGCCTGCGGTTAGGCACCGAAGACTTTACCATCCGCACCGCCATGCTGGAACAGCGCTATCTGGCTGGGGATATGGCGCTTGCAGCCGATCTGGAAAGCCGCCTGAAATCCGATCTGTTCAATGGGAGCGAGCGGCAATTCATCGAAGCCAAGTTGCAGGAACGCGACGAACGTCACAAAAAGCAGGGCCAGCGCTATATGGTCGAGCCCAACGTAAAAGAGGGCAAAGGCGGGCTACGCGATCTGCAATCGCTCTACTGGATTGCGAAATACGTCTATGGCGTTCAGGACGTGGCCGAGCTTGTTCCGCTGGGCCTGTTCACGCGCGACGAATTCAAGACTTTCGTCAAAGCCGAAGACTTTCTGTGGGCGGTGCGGTCGCATCTGCATCTGCTCACCGGACGCGCGACCGAGCAGTTGACTTTTGACCTGCAGGTCGAGGTGGCCAACCGGATGGGCTATGAAGATCGGGCTGGCCGTCGCGCGGTCGAGGTGTTCATGCAGCGCTATTTCCGCGAGGCAACTTATGTGGGTGAGCTGACCCGCATCTTCCTGACCAAGCTGGAAGCCCAACATGTGAAGGGCGAGGCCCTGCTTGAAAGGATTTTTCGCCGACGTCCGCGGATCAAAGCAGGCTACAAGGTTGTACATGGTCGGCTAAACGTGGCCGACCCGGACACGTTCCTGTCAGACAAACTGAACTTGCTGCGCCTGTTCGAGGAAGGTTTGCGCACCGGCATGCTGATTCATCCAGACGCCATGCGGCTGGTGACCGCCAACCTGAACCTGATCGACGAAGATATGCGTGAAAACCGCGAGGCGCAGCGTATCTTTCTTGATCTGATGCTGAAACACGGCAATCCCGAACGCGCCCTGCGGCGGATGAATGAACTTGGCGTGCTGTCGGCCTTCCTGCCGGAGTTCGAGCACATCGTGGCGATGATGCAATTCAACATGTATCACAGCTATACCGTGGACGAGCATACCATTCAGTGCATCGTCAATCTTGCACAGATCGAACGGGGTGAACTTGTCGAGTCGCTGCCGCTGGCCTCGTCGATCCTGAAAGGAGAAGTCAATCGCAAGGTTCTATATGTAGCGTTACTGCTGCACGACATTGCCAAGGGCCGCCCCGAAGACCATTCGATCCTGGGTGCGAAGATCGCCCGTAAGGTTGCGCCCCGTCTGGGGTTGAGCAAGGCGGATTCGGAAACGGTGGAATGGCTGGTGCGCTATCATCTATTGATGTCGGATATGGCGCAGAAACGAGACATCTCTGACCCGCGCACCGTGCGCGATTTCGCCAAGGCCGTAAAGACGGTCAAACGTCTGGACCTGCTGACAGTGCTGACAGTCTGCGACATACGCGGGGTAGGTCCAAACACCTGGAACAACTGGAAAGCCACCTTGCTGCGCGCCCTGCATGCCGAAACCAAGCGCGCGCTTGAAACCGGGATGGAAGACCTCAACCGTAGCAATCGCGGTGCCGAAGCCAAAAAAGCATTGCGGGCTGAACTGTCAGGCTGGTCCAAATCAGATCTCAAGGTGGAAACCAGTCGGCACTATCCGCCCTATTGGCAGGGACTGAACCTGTCGACACATGTGGAATTTGCCGAAATGCTGCGGGCGCTGGAAAACAGCGGTGATCCGGGTGAGGTGGAGATTCGCATGCATCCGGACGAAGATCGCGACGCCACCCGCGCCTGTTTCGCGATGGGCGACCACCCTGGCATCTTTGCGCGAATTGCGGGTGCCTTGGCACTGATCGGGGCAAACGTGGTGGACGCGCGCAGCTATACCACCAAGGATGGCTATGTAACCGATGCGTTCTGGATTCAGGATGCCGAGGGGCACCCGTTCGAATCCAGCCGCCTGCCGCGCCTGACTCAGATGATCCACAAAACGCTGAAGGGCGAGGTGGTGGCCCGCGATGCGCTAAAATCACGAGACAAGATCAAGAAACGCGAGCGCGCCTTCAATGTCCCGACCCATATCACCTTCGACAATGACGGATCAGAGATTTACACGATCATCGAGGTCGATACCCGCGATCGTCCCGGCCTGCTGTATGATCTGACCCGAACACTTGCTGCAGCCAATGTCTATATCGCCAACGCGGTGATCGCGACCTATGGCGAGCAAGTCGTGGACACGTTCTACGTCAAAGACATGTTCGGGTTAAAATACTATGCAGACAGCAAGCAGCGCACGCTCGAGGACAAGCTACGCAAGGCCATAACCGAAGGCGCCGAGCGCGCGGCCTCATGAAGCAGATCCGTCTATTTTCGGGCCTTTTCACGGTTGGGTTCTGGACATTGGCCAGCCGAATTCTTGGTTTTCTGCGGGAAATCCTGTTGACCGCCTATATCGGTCCCGGGCCGGTGATGGACGCGTTCGTCGCCGCCTTCCGCCTGCCCAATATGTTTCGCCGGTTCTTTGCCGAAGGCGCGTTCAACGCCGCCTTTGTGCCGATGTTTTCCAAGCGTCTGGAAGGCGGCGAGAACGCGCAAGGTTTTGCGCAGGACGCCTTCAACCTGCTGGCCGCGGCCGTATTAGCCTTGGTGGGTCTGGCGATGATATTCATGCCCGGCCTCGTGTGGCTAACGGCCGAAGGGTTCTACGGCGACGAGCGTTTCGATCTAGCCGTGGACTATGGTTATGTCGTCTTTCCCTACATCCTGTTCATGTCGCTGGCCGCCCTCTTTTCCGGGGTTCTGAACGCGACAGGCCGCTTTGCGGCGGCAGCGGCAGCACCAGTTCTGTTGAACATCTTCGCCTGCACAGCCCTGATCGCAGGCGCGATGTCTGGGGGTGAGGTCATTCGCTGGCTCATTACTGTTATTCCCATTGCCGGTGTCGCTCAATTGGCGCTGGTCTGGGTGGCCACCGAACGTGCCGGTATCCGCATCCGCGTGGGTCGGCCGCGCCTGACGCCTGAAATGCGAAATATGGTTCGTATCGCCGTGCCCGCCGCCCTGGCAATGGGGGTGACGCAAGTCAATCTAGTGGTGGGGCAACTTGTTGCCTCGAAAACGGAAAAGGCGGTCAGCTGGTTGTTTGCGGCGGATCGCCTGTATCAGCTGCCCCTGGGCGTTGTCGGGATCGCCATAGGTATTGTCCTGCTGCCCGATTTGTCACGCCGCCTGCGCGCCGATGACAAAGAAGGAGCCCGAAACGCCTTTTCCCGCGCGGGAGAGTTCATGCTGTTGCTGACCTTGCCCTCGACTGTGGCGTTCCTGATCATTCCGAACCCACTAGTCTCGGTCCTGTTCGAACGAGGGCAGTTCAGCGCTGAGGATACCGCAGCCACCGCACTGGCTGTCGCAGTCTATGGCCTTGGCCTGCCCGCTTTCATGCTGCAAAAACTGCTGCAACCGCTTTATTTCGCACGCGAGGATACGCGGTCTCCGTTCCACTATGCGGTGGTGGCCATGATCATCAACGCAGGCCTAGCTTTTGGGCTCTATCCGCTGTTGGGCTGGATCGCCCCTGCCATCGCCGCTTCAGCCGCAGGCTGGGCCATGGTGGCACTGCTGGTCGTCGGCGCGCGCGGGATGGGCGATGAGGCCCGGTTCGATACCCGGTTCCGCCAACGCGCCGGACGTATCGTGGCAGCCTCGCTAGGGATGGGGGTCGTTCTGTTTGCCGCCATCCATCTGTTCGGTTGGGCGCTGGAAATGCCGGGATGGCGATATCTGGCTCTTCTGGCGCTGATCACTGTCGCCGCCCTAAGCTACTTCGCATTGGGCCATCTTTTGGGGGCGTTCAAGCTGTCCGAATTCAAACGCGCCCTGCGCCGCTCGTGATCAGTCACGACGAATACGGCCGACAATCCGAGCCCATCCCCCCGGAGCTAAAAAGAAGGACAGGCCAAACCCAGTAGCAAAACCGCCCAGATCGGCCACCCAATCGGAGGTCCCACCAAACAGCAGGCCGAACACCAGTTGGATACCCATAAGTATCGCGATAAGGCTGAATGCCCGAGACTGGTTTTCCCCCACCACCGACAACTTGCGCCATAGCAACCAGGTGAAAGCGCCGATCAGGCCATAAACAGGGGGGAAACCTCCGACCAGCGGGTAATTGGGGTCCAGCAGCAGCGCGTAAGCCAGCGCTCCGCCCACACCGGACAGCACAAAGATCAGCAGCATCTGGAACCCGCCAAAGACTTCGGCCACCATCTTGCCCATCGCCAGCAGGAAAACACAGACAAACACGGCCTGTGTGAAGGTGCCCGACACGAATGGATAGGTCACGAACCGGATTACATGTTCGATTGGCCAGCGCCCGTTCTGGATCATCCAGTCAAAGATATCGGGCGAGAAGGAATAGCTTTGCAACGCGTCCAGCCGCCAACCCACAGCCGACGGGCCTCCGATCAACCCGCGAGTGCCCAAAGTAAAGGCCAGCTCCACTCCCATGATGAACAGGGTCAAAGCCACCACAACAGGCGGCAGAGGGTTCACGGCGGGTGTATAATGCTCACTGCTCATTGGGCTGGCCTTTCGCGGCTGTTGACGTCCCTTGGCCTCATGGGTAAGCGACGGGGGCTTATTTTTCCAGACGGGAGTTCCCTTCGATGACCGAAACTCAGTTCACGCCGCGTGTGTTTTCCGGCATCCAGCCGTCGGGAAACCTGCACCTTGGCAACTATCTGGGTGCGCTCAAGCGGTTCGTGGATATGCAGCAGCCGGATATGGAGACCATCTATTGCATGGTTGATCTGCACGCGATCACCGTCTGGCAAGACCCCAAGGAACTGGCTCATTCGACACGTGAACTGTGCGCGGGCTTTATTGCGGCAGGTCTCGATCCGGAAAAGTCGATCTTGTTCAACCAAAGTCAGGTGCCCGAGCATGCGCAACTGGCGTGGATATTCAACTGCGTCGCCCGCATGGGCTGGATGCAGCGGATGACCCAGTGGAAGGACAAGGCGGGCAAGAACCAGCAGAACGCCTCGCTGGGCCTGTTCGCGTACCCTTCGCTGATGGCCGCTGACATTCTTACCTATCACGCGACTCACGTACCGGTGGGCGACGACCAGAAACAGCACCTTGAGCTGACCCGCGACATCGCGATCAAGTTCAACCATGACTACGGCGTCGATTTCTTCCCGATCACCGAACCGGTGATCGAAGGCGCCGCGACCCGCGTCATGAGCCTGCGTGACGGGTCAAAAAAGATGTCCAAGTCCGACCCCTCGGACATGAGCCGCATCAACATGACCGATGACGCCGACACGATCGCCAAGAAGATTCGCAAGGCCAAAACCGACCCCGAGGCACTGCCCTCGGAACTGGATGGTCTGGACGAACGCCCCGAAGCACGCAATCTGGTGAACATCTATGCCGCGCTCAGCGACCAGACCGCTGAACAAGTTTTGGCCGAAGTCGGCGGCAAGCAATTCGGTGAGTTTAAGCCGATGCTGGCGGAACTTGCGGTCTCGAAACTGGCGCCTATTTCGTCCGAGATGGCCCGCCTGATGGGTGAAGAGGCCGAGATTGACCAGATTCTGGCCAAGGGTGCGGAAAAGGCTCGCTCCATCGCGGCGCCGATCCTGCAGCAGACCTACGAAATCGTCGGCATGGTCGGCGCAAAACAAGGCTGATTGCTCTGGACCTTACCCTGACGTCTTCCTAGGTTTGCGCAAAAGCTTGGGAGGGCGTCATGGCAGTCGGCAAGAATATCCGCACATACTTTGAGGGACAGTGGCATGACGGAGACGCGCCTATCATGCGCGCGGCCGACCACGGGTCTTGGTTGGGTTCTTCGGTCTTTGACGGTGCCCGGTATTTCGACGGCATGGCCCCAGATTTGGAGGCGCATTGCGCCCGCGTGAACCGATCTGCCGAGGCGTTGATGCTGACGCCATTCGTCACAGCCGAACAGATGGTCGAGATCGTCCGCGAAGGACTAACCGCCTACGGCACGGATTCAGCGGTCTATATCCGTCCGATGTATTGGGGCATCGATGGCGATGCGACAGCTATCATTCCGCAAGAGAACAGCACCGGCTTTGCGATTTGTCTGGAAGAGATCCCGATGGCACCCGAAACTGCCTCGGTGACGCTGGGATATACGCGCTTCCGCCGTCCGGTCCTGGAATCGTCAGTAGTAAATGCAAAGGCCGGGTGCCTCTATCCCAACAATGCGCGAATGCTGCAGGAGGTACGCTCCAAAGGCTTTTCAAACGCGCTTGTCGCCGACGCGCTTGGTCATGTGGCCGAGACCGCAACGGCCAATATCTTCATGGTCCGAGACGGCGAGGTCTTTACCCCGACACCCAACGGAACATTCCTGGCTGGTATCACGCGCGCGCGCCACATCGAAAACCTGCGCGCAGACGGCGTGACTGTAAACGAAGCCATCCTCAGCTTTGACGATTTCCACAAAGCAGACGAAGTATTCATGACTGGCAACATGAACAAGATCACACCGGTCACGGCACTGGAAGACACACGATACCAAGTCGGCCCCGTTGCCCGCCGCGCGCGCGAACTTTACTGGGACTGGGCACTGAGCACACGCTAGGCTTTGGTTGCCAGCACGCATTTGGTGGGGCATGATCGCCCGAAATGAATGAGGACACTTCATGCGCAAATTTCTGGTCATTCTGGATGACAGTCGCGAATGCCTGAACGCGATGCGCTTTGCCGCCATGCGGGCAGCCAATACTGGTGGCGGCGTAACGATTCTGTCGGTTATCCCGCCGGATGAATTCAATCACTGGATCGGCGTGGCAGAAGTGATGCGCGAAGAGGCCCGTGAACGGATTCACGCCCATTACGAGGTTTTCGCCAAATGGATGCGCGACAAACAGGGCATTGATCCGGAACTGGCGATCCGTGAAGGCGACCCGGTTCCACAAATCATCGAACATGTTCAATCAGACCCTGAAATTGGCGTGCTTGTACTGGGCGCGGGGGTTGAAAAGAAGGGTCCCGGGCCGCTGGTAACGCAGCTGACCAAGAACTCTGGCAACCTGCCGATCCCAATCACCATCGTTCCCGGTGATCTGAGCAAGGAAAAGCTGGAAGAGATCACCTGAGGGGGCCTCATGACGCGAAGCATCCAGTTTTGGTTCGAATTCGCGTCGACATACTCGTATCTCAGCGCGATGCGAATCGAGGACCTCGCGACGCAGCATGGCGTCGCTGTTGAATGGCATCCATTTTTGCTGGGCCCCATTTTTGCAGCACAAGGCTGGAACAATTCTCCGTTCAATATCTACCCTGCCAAGGGGCGCTATATGTGGCGCGATATGGAGAGGTTGTCTGCCCAGCGCGGTCTTCAATTTGCACGGCCTGAGCCATTCCCTCAAAATGGCCTGAAAGCTGCACGGCTTGTGCTGACAATGGATTCCCATCCCCAAAGGGCCGCATTCGTTCGCGCCGTCTATGCTGCCGAATTTGTCGATGGACTGAACATTTCGGATGACGCTGTTTTGGTCGATTGCCTGTCACAAGCCAGCTTGCCCGCCGAAACGCTTGCCCGGTGCGACGACCCCAAGGTCAAGACCGCCTTGAAGGAACAAACAAAGGTCGCCGAGGCCAAAGGGATATTCGGCGCGCCCAGCTTCGTGGTCGGGGATGAACTATTCTGGGGTGACGACCGACTGGATGATGCAATGCAACTGGCGGCTGAAATTTAGAATCGTTCCAAATCTTGACTTCCTCAGCCCGCACCCGCATATCAGGAACAACTGATACGGAGCCGCGCCATGTTCATTCAAACTGAATCTACGCCGAACCCCGCAACGCTGAAATTCCTGCCCGGTCAAACCGTGCTGGAAGCAGGCACTGCGGACTTCCCAACAGCGGAAGCTGGTGAGAAATCGCCTCTGGCCAAACGGATTTTCGGAGTAAGCGGCGTTACCGGCGTTTTCCTTGGCAATGACTTTGTTACCGTGACCAAGTCTGACGACGTTCAGTGGGACCACATCAAACCTGCTGTTCTGGGCGCTGTTATGGAACATTACCAGTCCGGTCAGCCTGTATTGGGTGACGATGTTCCGGCAGCCTCCGGCCACGCCGAGCATACTGGTGAAGACGCAGAAGTCGTCAATCAGATAAAAGACCTGCTGGACACACGTGTTCGTCCGGCGGTGGCTCAGGATGGTGGCGACATCACGTTTCACGGCTTCGACCGCGGTGTTGTGTACCTGCACATGCAGGGGGCCTGCGCAGGCTGCCCCTCTTCGACTCTGACTTTGAAAATGGGCATTGAGAACCTGCTGCGTCACTACATCCCCGAAGTAACCGAGGTTCGCCCCGTTGCCGTCTGACCCTATCATTCTGGCTTTTGACACATCGGCCGCGCATTGCGCGGCCGCTTTGTTGCAGGGGGAGAGCATCCTCCTGTCGCGCGCGGAACCCATGTCACGTGGTCAGGCCGAGCGGTTAATGCCCTTGCTGGAAGAGGTTCTGGCCGAGGCCGATTGCACATGGCGCGATCTCACAGCCATTGGCGTCGGAATTGGGCCGGGGAATTTCACTGGCATCCGTATCTCGGTTTCTGCTGCACGCGGGCTGGCACTGGGGCTGGGCATTCCCGCCGTGGGCGTATCGGGCTTTGACGCGCTGGCCGAAATCGGAGATGGATTGCCCGCCATCCGCGCGCCACGCGAACAGGTCTATGTCGCATTGCCCGGCCAGGAACCGGCGCTGATGGCGCAGGATCAGGCAGAATCACTTGGCCCCTTGATCCTGAACGACGATGCCAAGGCACAGGTGCAAGCCATCGCCCGACTGGCGGCACAAAACTGGCAGAGCACGACCACGCCTCCGGCCCCGCTCTATGTGCGCCCAGCAGATGCGGCTCCTTCCAAAGACGCGCCGCCTGTTTTGCTGGAAGAATGACACCGCTAGACCTTGCCCAAACCCACGCGGCAGCCTTTACCCAGTCCCGCCCTTGGACAGCCCAGGAGTTTGCCGACCTGCTGGCCAACCGCTTCACGCATGTTGCTGGAACCGCTGAATCTTTTGCCCTGTTTCAGGTAATCTTGGATGAGGCCGAACTGCTGACAATCGCCACCCACCCTGACCGCCAGCGGCAGGGGCTGGCGCGGATTTGCATGCAGGATTGGCAGGCCAAAGCTAAACGACTTGGCGCCACCCGCGCCTTATTGGACGTTGCGGCAGACAACCTCCCGGCTATCGCGTTGTACGAACGCTGCGGATACGCGCCCTGTGCCCGGCGCAAGGGCTACTATCAGCGTGGAAACACTGCGAAAATCGACGCAATTGTCATGGCTCGAGACTTGGCCTGAGCGACTGCCTTGCATTTATTCGACCGCTTGGTCAAAAATCAGTTGACCACACCTGTTGCAAACGGCCTTAATACCCGCCATCACAACAGTTATGCTCGCTAACAGTGGGTAATCGGGACTATCCTGTCCCCGACCAACAATAACAAACGGGAGTATGAAATGACCCTGATGAAATCCTTGATGGGCGCTGCCGCTGCCGTCGCTCTGACCGCAGGTGCGGCCTTGGCAGAACCGGCCCTGATCTTCGACTTGGGCGGAAAGTTCGACAAGTCGTTCAACGAAGCCGCGCATAACGGGGCATCGCGTTGGGCCGAGGAAACCGGCGGCACTTATCGCGAGATCGAACTGCAATCCGAAGCCCAGCGCGAACAGGCTCTGCGCCGCTTTGCCGAAGCTGGCCTGAGCCCGATCATCACCATGGGTTTTGCAATGGCCGATCCGCTCAGCACGGTTGTTGGTGACTACCCCGACACGAAATTTGTTGTGGTCGACGTGAACTGGCTGGACGCACCGAACTTGCGTCAGGTTGGCTTTGCCGAGCATGAAGGCTCGTATCTGGTTGGCATGATGGCAGCCATGGCGTCGGAATCCGGCACCATCGGTTTCATCGGCGGTATGGATGTTCCGCTGATCCGCCATTTCGGCTGCGGTTACGCGCAAGGCGCCAAGGCTGTGAACCCGGATATCAACGTGGTTGCAAACATGACCGGCACAACTCCGGCGGCATGGAATGACCCGGTTAAGGGCTCCGAGCTGACCAAAGCGCAGATCAGCCAAGGCGCTGACGTGGTCTATGCCGCCGCTGGCGGCACCGGCGTTGGTGTTCTGCAAACCGCTGCCGACGAAGGTATCCTGTCGATCGGCGTGGACAGCAACCAGAACCACCTGCACCCTGGCAAGGTCCTGACCTCGATGCTGAAACGCGTGGACGTTGCCGTTTATGACGCGATGAACGCAGGCGATGACATCGAGACCGGCGTATTCGCCATGGGTCTGGCCGAGGAAGGTGTTGGCGTCGCGATGGACGAACACAACGCCGCTCTGGTTTCGGATGAGATGAAAGCCGCCGTTGAAAAAGCCCGTCAGGACATCATCGACGGCAATGTCTCCGTTGTCAGCTATTACGAGAACGACAGCTGCCCGGCACTGCAGTTCTGATATCGCGCGGGACGGGGGTGATCCTCCGCCCTGCACCCATTTTGCCGCGCCGTCTGCGCGGCCCTTTCGGCAATTGAGGACAAGACATGACAGTCCCCGCTATTGAGCTCAAAGGGATTTCCAAAGCCTTTGGGCCGGTACAGGCCAACAAAGACATTTCCATCAGCGTCGCCCCCGGCACAATCCACGGGATCATCGGTGAGAACGGTGCGGGCAAATCTACGCTGATGAGCATTCTCTACGGCTTCTACAAGGCCGACAAAGGTGAGATCTGGATCAACGGCACCAAGACAGACATCCCTGACAGTCAGGCGGCCATCGCCTCAGGCATCGGGATGGTGTTCCAGCATTTCAAACTGGTCGAGAACTTCACCGTTCTGGAAAACATAGTGCTGGGCGCAGAGGATGGCGGCATGCTGGCCCCCTCGCTGGCGAAGGCGCGCAAGGAACTGAAGGCGCTGGAAGAAGAATACGAGCTGTTCGTCGACCCTGACAAACGCATCGACGAGATCGGCGTGGGGATGCAACAGCGGGTCGAAATCCTGAAAGCACTCTACCGCAAAGCCGAGATTCTGATTCTGGACGAACCGACCGGCGTTCTGACTCCCTCGGAGGCTGATCAGCTGTTCCGCATCCTCGACCGACTGCGGGCCGAAGGGAAAACGATCATCGTGATCACGCATAAACTGCGCGAGATCATGGAAAACACTGACACCGTCTCGGTCATGCGGCGCGGACAGATGACGGCGACGGTCAAAACCGCCGAAACCAGCCCCGAAGAACTGGCCGAGCTGATGGTGGGCCGCAAGGTCCTGCTGCAGGTGGACAAGGTGCCAGCGAAGCCCGGCAAACCCATTCTTGAGGTCGAAAACCTGCGCGTCTTCGATTCCGCAGGTGTCGAACGGGTCAAAGGTATTGATCTGACCGTACGGGCCGGGGAAATCGTTGGCATTGCCGGTGTCGCGGGCAACGGCCAATCGGAACTGCTTGAGGTTCTGGGCGGGATGCGCCCCGGTCAGGGCTCCATCAAACTGAACGGAGAGCCGCTGGCGCTCAGCGGGCATGGGTCTGACGGACAGGCCCGGCGTGCGCAGCACATCGCCCACGTCCCCGAGGACCGCCAGCGCGAAGGCCTGATAATGGACTTCCACGCGTGGGAGAACGTGGCTTTCGGCTATCATCGTGACCCGGCCTATAAGCGCGGTATCTTCATGGACAACGCCGCCCTGCGCACCGACACCGAAGCCAAGATCGAGAAATTCGACGTGCGCCCGCCCAACGGCTGGCTGACCGCCAAAAGCTTCTCGGGCGGTAACCAGCAGAAAATCGTCGTCGCGCGAGAGATTGAGCGGAACCCGGACCTGCTGCTGGTCGGCCAGCCGACCCGAGGCGTGGACATCGGCGCGATCGAATTCATTCACAAACAGATCGTCGCCCTGCGCGATCAGGGCAAAGCGATCCTGCTGGTCTCGGTCGAGCTGGAAGAGATATTCTCGCTGTCCGACCGGATTGCGGTGATGTTTGACGGACATATCATGGGCGAGCGTCTTCCCCATGAGACGGATGAAAAAGAACTAGGCCTGCTGATGGCCGGTGTTGCGGGAGAGGCCGCGTAACATGGATAAAATGCCCAAATGGGCCGACGTGGTGCTGATCCCCCTCATCAGCCTGTTGTTGGCCACGATCCTGTCGGCGCTGGTGATCCTCGCCATCGGTGAAAACCCGATTGAGGCCGTAAACCTAATGGTCACCGGCGCGCTGGGATCGACCTATGGCTGGGGATATACGCTCTACTACGCGACCAACTTTATGTTCACTGGGCTGGCGGTGGCCGTGGCCTTCCATGCAAGGCTGTTCAACATTGGCGGCGAAGGTCAGGCGATGCTGGGCGGGCTTGGTGTTGCCATGGTCTGCTTGTACATCCCATGGCCGCATTGGAGCATCGCCTTGCTGGGCGCCGGGCTTGCAGCGGCCCTGTTCGGTGCTGCATGGGCCGCAATCCCGGCCTATCTGCAAGCCAAACGCGGCAGCCATATCGTGATCACCACGATCATGTTCAACTTCATCGCAGCCGCCTTTCTGAACTATATGCTGGTCAACGTGATGCGCCCGCAAGGCTCCCAGGACCCGGCAACCACGCGCTTCCCCGAAGCGGTGCATCTGCCAACGTTCCAGTCAATGTTCTCGACCGCTGAAAACGTGGTGTTTCGCGGCGCGCCTGCGAATATCTCGTTCTTCGTAGCGGTTCTGGCCTGTGTCGTTGTCTGGGCACTAATCTGGCGGACGCGGCTGGGCTATGAAATCCGCGCATACGGCCATTCCGAAACTGGTGCGGTTTATGCCGGTATTTCGCCCGTGCGCATTACCATCGTTGCCATGCTGATCTCGGGCGCGCTGGCTGGTCTGATGGCCACCAATAACGTGATGGGTGAAGCTGAACGGCTGGTCCTTAATTCGACCGAGGGCGCGGGTTTCATCGGTATCGCCGTCGCACTGATGGGCCGATCACACCCGTTCGGCGTATTCCTCGCAGCTATCCTTTTCGGGTTTCTGTACCAAGGCGGCGCCGAATTGGCGCTGTGGACCTCGATCCCGCGCGAACTGATCGTGGTTATTCAGGCACTGGTGATCCTGTTCACCGGAGCACTGGACAATATGGTGCGTATGCCGCTTGAGAAGCTGTTTCTAAGTCTGCGGAAGGGGGCCGAGTGATGGAGTTTTTCGTAACACTCATTCAGGTTCTCGATTCGACGATCCGCCTGGCCACGCCGCTGCTGCTGGCCTGCCTGGCAGGGTTGTATTCCGAACGCGCGGGCATTTTCGACATCGGGCTGGAAGGCAAGATGCTGATGGCGGCCTTTTTCTCAGCGGCGGTTGCGGCAGTGACAGGATCTGTTTGGCTGGGCTTGTTGGCGGGGATCGGATCCTCGCTGATCTTGTCGGCGTTGCACGGCGTGGCTTCGATTACATTCCGGGGAAATCAGTTGATCTCGGGCGTTGCCATCAACTTTCTGGCCTCGGGACTAACCGTGCTGATCGCGCAAAGCTGGTTCAAGCAGGGTGGGCGAACCCCGTCTCTGTTTGGTGGAGGCCGGTTTGAACCGATTGAATTCCCCTTTGCAGAGGCGCTGAGTGGGGTCCCAATCATCGGGCCGATCTACTCCGAGCTACTGTCCGGGCATTCCATCCTAGTCTACGTGGCTTTCCTGATGGTTCCGCTGACATGGTGGGTCCTATTCCGTACCCGGTTCGGCTTGCGCCTGCGGGCAGTGGGTGAAAACCCGGCTGCCGTGGATACCGCTGGTGTGTCCGTCGTTGGCCTGCGTTTTGCCGCCGTCGCCATCTGCGGTGTGCTCTGCGGCATCGCCGGTGCCTATCTGGCCACTGCCCTACAAGCCGGGTTCGTCAAAGAGATGACTGCTGGGCGCGGGTTCATCGCTCTGGCCGCGTTGATCTTTGCGAAATGGCGGCCCTGGCATGCGATGTGGGCCTGCCTTCTGTTTGGCCTTTTGCAGGCAATCGCATTGCGGTTCCAGAACATCGATCTGGGCGGTGTCGTCATCCCGGTGCAGGTCATGGACGCCCTGCCCTATATCCTGACCGTGGTCATTCTGGCCGGGTTCGTTGGCAAAGCCATCCCGCCACGCGCCGGTGGCGAGCCTTATGTGAAAGAGCGCTGATAAGTCCAGTTTGGGGCTTAATGCAGTACCACTCGCAGAAGGGCGGCATGCAGAGTTGATTTTGCATGCCGCACCCGCTCTAAAGAGGTATGCAAGTGTTTCCCACGATAACCCAGATCGGGTCGAGCCCAAGCCGGGCACAGGAAACACAGAAAAGCGTTACCTCTGCCACTCTATTTTCTGTTCCACCAGATCGGCTTACTGGACAGGCCCCAGACGGGCTGTTATTCGCAGTACAGCCGCACCGCGCGTGCAGCATTCCAGTCTCACCCCAACTTCATGAGACAGGCCGGATCACCATGGGTGATGCGCCTGACCTCATCCGGTAATTCAACATGCAGATTTACCTTCCTATCGCCGAAGTCTCCGTCAACGCCTTTTTGCTGCTGGGGCTGGGCGGGATGGTCGGTATCCTGTCAGGTATGTTCGGCGTCGGCGGAGGGTTTCTTATGACGCCGCTGCTGTTTTTTATCGGCATCCCTCCGGCAGTCGCCGTTGCAACCGAAGCCAACCAAATCGTTGCTTCGTCCTTTTCCGGAGTTCTGGCGCACTTCCGACGAAAGACTGTCGACTTCCGAATGGGCACGGTCTTGTTGGTTGGGGGGTTGATGGGCGCCGCACTTGGGGTGGTGGTCTTTAACTATCTCAAAAGTTTGGGTCAGGTCGATCTGCTGGTTACGCTGTGCTACGTCGTCTTTCTTGGCGTCGTCGGCAGCCTGATGTTTGTCGAAAGCCTACGGGCGCTGCGCAAAGCGAAAAAAGGCGGCGGCGCACCTGCAAAACGGCGTCAACGTGGCTGGGTTCATGCCATGCCGTTCAAGATGCGTTTCCGCACCTCAGGGCTGTATATCTCAGTCATTCCGCCGGTTCTGGTCGGGCTGTGCGTCGGGGTCCTGTCGGCCATTATGGGCGTCGGTGGCGGGTTCATTATGGTGCCTGCGATGATCTACCTGCTGGGAATGCCTACCAAGGTCGTGGTTGGCACGTCTCTGTTCCAGATCATTTTTGTCACCGCCTTCACAACCATGCTGCACGCAACCACAAACTATACGGTAGATATCGTTCTGGCCGTTCTGCTGCTGGTCGGCGGTGTTGTGGGGGCGCAGATTGGCACGGTGATCGGCTCGCGGATGCCGGCCGAGCAATTGCGCGTGCTGTTGGCGGCCTTGGTTCTGGTTGTCTGCGGAAAACTGGCGCTCGATTTGCTGATTGAACCGTCCGAACTTTTCTCCCTCGGTTCCGAAGGGGGTCACTGATCATGCTGAAACGCCTGATTGCCCTATTGGTTTTGTGTTGCACACCAGCCTTTGCAGAGGATGAGCAGGTTGTTCTGGGCCTCAGCCAGGATCGCGTGGCCATCACTGCTACGTTCGACGGCTCGGAAATCCTGATCTTTGGAGCCGTCAAGCGGGAAACACCAATTCCATCCGGCCCGCCACTTGAGGTCATCGTGGCCGTGGCTGGACCTTCCAGCCCAGTGATAGTGCGACGCAAGGAACGGAAGGTTGGGATTTGGGTCAATACTGACAGCGTTCTGGTCGATTCAGCTCCGAGCTTTTACGCCGTTGCCACGAGTGGACCGCTGGATGACATTCTGACTGACACCGAAGACCTGAGATACCGGATTTCCATTGAACGGGCCATCCGATCAGTCGGGGCGGCGATGCACATAAGGGGGGCGCAGGATTTCGCAGATGCGGTGGTACGCATTCGCGAGGACGAAAATCTGTACTCTATCCGCGAAAATACCGTTGCCGTAGACGAACAAACACTTTTCCGCACTTCGATCGCGATGCCCGCCGACCTGACCGAAGGTGACTACGCTGCACGCATCTTCCTGACGCGCGACGGTGAGGTCATCTCGCAATACGAAACGATCATTGATGTTCGCAAAGTCGGGCTGGAGCGGTTCCTTTATAACATGTCGCGCCAGCAGCCAGTCTGGTACGGATTGATGTCGCTGGTCATTGCGATTGCGGCGGGATGGGGGGCCTCGACAGCGTTCCGGTTGCTGCGCGAAACCTGACGCTTATCCGCGCCCGATATAGGGCATAGTTGTCGCCATCACTGTCATGAATTGCACATTGGCTTCGGGCGGTAAGTTCGCCATGTGCAGAACCGACCGGGCCGCATCCTCGACGGCCATGGTCGGATCAGGCGTCTGCCCGGCGGCAATCGCGTTGTCCACAAGCCCCTGCACCATCTGCGTTCGTGCATTACCAATGTCGATCTGACCGCAGGCAATGCCAAAATCCCGCCCGTCCAGAGACAGGCTTCGGGTCAGGCCGGTGATGGCATGCTTCGTTGCCGAGTAATGCACCGAGTTCGGGCGAGGAACATGGGCGGCAATTGAGCCGTTGTTGATGATACGCCCACCTTGCGGAGACTGGTGGCGCATGATCCGAAAGGCCTCTCGGGCGCAATGGAACATGCCGTTCAGGTTCACGTTGACGCTTTGGTACCAGTCTTCCAGCGCAATCTCGTCAATCGTCCCGCCCGGTGCGAAAATCCCGGCATTGTTGAACAACACATCCAGGCGTCCGACCTGGTCACGAAAGTCATTGAATGCCGTTTTGACGGCCTCGGCGTCCGTCACATCGGCAACCAGAGGGATGGCAGTCGCGGCGTCCGAAGCTATCTCGTGTAGCACATCCGCGCTACGGGCCAGCAGCCCTACGGTCCAGCCCTCAGCCATAAACAATTCGGCTGTTGCACGCCCAATGCCCGAGCTTGCGCCGGTCACGATGATAGTTCTCATGTTTCTTCGGCCTCCAAAGTCAGCGATGCCGCCGGGACGGCGCGCAGGTCGTCCACGCGCAGCGGATAGGTGGGTTTGGCCAACCGGTTGCGCACCACCCAGATCAACCTTTCCTGCGCGCGTGTTATGGCGACATAGGCCAGCCGTTTCCACAGTGGTTGCCCAGCCTCAGTCCGCCCCATTCGGGCAGCAGCATAAATATCCGGAGCAAAGACCTGAACCGTATTCCATTGCGATCCCTGTGCTTTGTGAATCGTCACTGCCGCGCCGTGCAGAAAGGTTGCCCCCATCCGTGCGGCATAGGGAATAAAGGGCTCTTCCTCATCCGGCTTTTCGATTTTCACAATAGAGGCTGCGCTGACCTGCGGGTCTTCGGCCCCCATCACATGCAGGCGCGAGAACCCCGGCTTGCGCCCCGGTCCCAGATAAATAACCTGAGCCCCCTTGATCAGCCCGCGCGCCTCAAGGTCCAGACGTTTCTTGCGGTGCTTCAGGGGCAGTTCGATCCCATCGCAGATCAAGGGCTCACCTTCAAGCAATTCGGTATCCGGCGCGCCGTGCACATTTCGGAACGCCTGTATCAACCGAATACGAGTGGCGTTACGCCAAACCAGCACCGGGCTTCGGGCCATCAGATCAACTTCGACCCGCTGCCCCCAGATTACCCGGTCATCCGTTCGTGCAGTTTGTTCAACCAGCCTTTCAAAATCCTCGAAACCCATCTGAGGGTCCGCCAACGCGTGGGCCAGATCGAGAATTGGGTTATCCGCGTCCTGTCGATGGACCCGGTGCAGGATCTGTTTGCGTGGTTCAGGCAACGCGTCAAACACCATGCTGCCTGATTGATTGACCGGTGCAAGCTGCGCCGGATCGCCGAACAACAGAAGGGTCGGAAAGATCTCCTGCAAGTCTTCGAACTGCCGGTCATCCAGCATTGAGGCTTCGTCCACGAACCCGATGTCCAGCGGTTCATCCCGGCGTTTCCAACCTGTGATAAAATCCGACCCGCGCAGGCCAGCCGCGGCCAGCGCGCCGGGGATGGATTTGTTGTTCTGATAAAACGCCGCTGCACGATCCAGTGCCTCAACGGTCAGGCCCTCAATCTCAGGGCGTTCGTCATTGCCTGCCAGCCATTCCGCGATCCGCTCGTATTCCGGGTCATAGACCGGGGTGTAGAGGATCCGATGAATGGTCGTCGCTGGCACCCCGCGCAGGCGCAAAACGCTGGCCGCTTTGTTGGTGGGCGCAAGGATGGCGAGGCTGCGCTTTTCCCTCGCCTTGCGGCTTTCGAAATCGCCCGAGACAATCTGCACGCCTGTTTCAGCCAACGCCTTATACAGCTCGGCCAGCAGCAAGGTTTTACCCGAGCCCGCCTTGCCGATCACCGCCATCACCCCGGACTTTCCTGCCCCCGGCAATTTCAGCAGGGCATCGTCATCCAGGTCAACACCGGCCGATCGCAGCATCTCGGCGATGCTGTCGTAGGCGGTTGCTTGGTCGTCGGAAAAGGTCACGGGGGGCATAGACATGGCGCGACCCTACAGGGCCGCGCCAGCTATCACCAGAGACGGAATGGCGTTTTCGACCGGTCAGGCGGACAGAGCGAAACGGGGCTGCCGCCCTATGCTGAATGCTGTTTTGAACCACAGCCGTGACAGCTCTCGCGGGATGCCGGCTCGTTCGGCCACGCGGTTGCAGTCCTCTGCCGAATAGGGCCACAGCCCGACTGAAATCTGTTCACGTCCCTTTCCTTCTGATCCCAGAACCACCGGAGACGAACCGATCAGGCGATATATCCGAATCATGCGCGCATCAAAGACACCGGCTATATGGGTCAGGCCGAACCCTTCCATCATCTCTCCGCCGCTTAACATGATTGCCCCAGCCGTGTGCGGGCTGGCGGTGCGGGACAGGCAAAACCGGGTGACTTCCCAAATCAGAGGGCTACAGATCGGATCACCGCCCGTCAGATGCCCGAAGATGTCGTTCACCATAACCGGGCCAGTGGTCGGCAGCACCCGCATCGAACCACCGTGGCTGCCATCCGCTTCTTCCCAGATGACATAAAGCGGGTTCAGATCGTCATATTGATCCCGCTCTTCTCCTTTCTCATTGACGTGGACGTCCCAACCCAACCGGGTTTTGAACTGATCCGCACGATCCCGGAACATCCCGTCGACCAGATCCGGAAACTTGTGCAGCTCATCGGCATACAGATAGCGCAACATGACTTTTTTCCCCTTGTCGTCCTGTGCAGGAACGAAGGGGGTACAAAGTCATAGTTAATTTACCGTTGGAGGCGCGCGCGCGTCTTAAACCACTATTAATCCTCTGCTCAGCGCCGTGACGATGGCATGGGTGGTGTTCTGCGCCCCAAGCTTGGCCCGCGCGCCTTCGATGTAGACGCGCAACGTATGCTCAGAGATCGACAGCGAATGGGCCACTTGCGCCCGGCTGTAGCCCAACGCCAGCAATGTCATCGCGTCCACTTCACGGGGTGACAGACCTCTCGAGGCCTCGGGTTGCCGATCCCTTTCGAACTCCAAGGCTTTACGATTGATGTAGTGGGCAATCAGGATCAATTCACGAGAATGCCGTTCGATGAATGCTTTCCAAGTTTCATCATCACAGGTGTGGTTGACCGTAAATAAGGCGAATTGCCCGTTCGGGCCACGGATTGGGATCGAATACCCCTGATTTCCAACCCCATGGCTTTGCGCGTCTTGAAGGAAAGCCTTGGCTACCTTGCTGGACCAGTCCAGCGTTTTCCAATCGACCGGGTGGAACCGCTGGAAACAGCCCAGAATGACGGGATCAATACGGTGATAGTTCTTTTCAAGATACCGCTCAGCCCAGGCATCGGGATAGGTCGTATAGCCGTATTGATCCCCAGCGCCATCAACCCAGTGATATATGAGATGTTCGACTTTCAGCCTGTCGCGTAACCGGACGGCGACGTCGCTTAGCTCGTCAAGCGTGCTGGTGTTTTCCAAGTCCTCCAGGACCTGGCTCATATCGAGATTTGTTCCCATCCGCAGGCGTCCGCACCTCAGCCTTCATAGACGCGATCTCGGCTGCGGCAATCAGCTTGGTGTCATCCAACTGCTCGGCCAGCGCGATCAAACCGTTCTCAACAGCGAAGGCGTTGAGGTCCGACAACACGTCCAGTATCCACTTATTCTGCGCCATCAGGGTCTCTCCGAAATAGTTAACGAAGGGTTAACACAACCATAGCATGTGCAGTATTTTTTAGTCTATTCACTGCTTTCTACTCCCCAAAAACAGTGGGGATATTCCATACAAACCTCTGAAAAAGCAGAACCTTCCAAAAAAAGGACGCCCGCGATCCGTCATACGATTCGCGGGCGCCTGTGTTTCATTTTGGTGCGGCTTAACCGCGAGCGTCCAAAACCTCTTCCAGAGTGCGCATTCCGGTCTGCGGGGCCTGAACCAGAACCGACATGTTGCCCGGCTTATGCTCATTCCGCAGCATCTTCATATGGGCGTCCGGAAGTTCATTCCACGAGAAAACCTCGGACATGCACGGATCCAGGCGACGTTCGACCATGAGCTGGTTCGCTGCAGACGCTTGTTTCAGATGCGCAAAGTGCGAGCCCTGCAGACGCTTCTGGTGCATCCACATGTAGCGAACGTCGAAGGTCAGGTTGTAGCCGGTGGTACCGGCACAGATCACGACCATGCCGCCTTTTTTCACCACGAAGGTCGACACTGGGAAGGTGCTTTCGCCCGGATGTTCGAACACCATGTCGACATTGTTGCCCTTGCCGGTGATGTCCCAGATGGCCTTACCGAACTTGCGGGCCTCTTTGAACCACTCGGCATATTCCGGGGTGTTCACTGTGGGCAGCTGACCCCAGCAGTTAAAGTCCTTACGGTTCAGAACGCCTTTGGCGCCCAGGCTCATGACGAAGTCACGCTTGCTTTCGTCCGAGATCACACCGATCGCGTTTGCACCCGCAGTGTTGATCAGCTGGATCGCATAGGACCCCAGACCGCCCGACGCGCCCCAAACCAGAACGTTCTGGCCAGGCTTCAGGTCATGCGGCTCGTGGCCGAACAGCATGCGATAGGCGGTTGCCAGTGTCAGCGTGTAGCAGGCGCTTTCTTCCCAAGTCAGGTGCTTGGGGCGTGGCATCAGCTGCTGAGCCTGAACATTGGTGAACTGAGCGAACGAACCATCGGGTGTCTCATAGCCCCAGATGCGCTGGCTGGCCGAATACATCGGGTCGCCGCCGTTGCAGTGCTCGTCATCGCCATCATCCTGGTTGCAGTGGATCACAACCTCGTCGCCCACTTTCCAGCGCTTGACCTTGTCACCCACGGCCCAAACGATGCCCGACGCATCAGAACCTGCGATGTGGAACGGCTGACCGTGGCCGTCGAACGGGCTGATCGGCTTACCCAACGACGCCCAGACGCCGTTGTAGTTCACGCCTGCTGCCATCACCAGAACCAGCACTTCGTGGCTGTCCAGCTTGGGCACGTCCACCACTTCCAACTGCATGGCGGTATCCGGCTCGCCATGGCGCTCTTTGCGGATCGCCCACGCATACATTTGTTTCGGGACATATCCCATCGGAGGGATTTCACCCATCTCATACAGGTCTTTTTCCGGTGCCTCGTACGACGCGATGCCGCTGTCGGTGTCCAGAGCCATGATAGCCTCCTATGTTCAAAACTCTCGCCGCGATGCAGAATCGTCGGCTTTACCCGATGAGTATTGGCCGCTGAGCAACATTGCAACCCATTTTGAGTTATTTTTGTAATTTTATGACCCTGCGGCTGCAGAATTTTCTTTCGCAAGCGCAGCATCAAACTGTTTTCCACCCAAAGGCGCCGAGGCTGCATAGTAGTCCAGAAGATCAACCCGTTGACCTGACGACGATAATTTCCCGTCCTCACGTTTGAGAATGCGACGATCTACCAATTGCTGAATACCGCTCTCGATCGTCTGACGATCCATCGGCACTGAATATCCGTTGTGTTGCTGAAGGTGATCAATCAACGCCACCGCATCGGTTTGCGAGATTTCACCCTTTTCGCGCACGATCCAACAGGCTGCGGCACCGGGAACCAATGGAATCGCCTCCGCAATGCCTTCCATAAGATCACGCGCCAGATCCGTCATCAGGTTTTCCTCGTGATCCGCGCGAAACGCCTGCAGCGAGATCGGCTGTCCATACCGCACCGAAGCGACCCCGAACCGTTCATAACGCCCGACCAGCCGTCGGCCAACCTGCTTCAAAATCCACCAGGCTATCACTCCGATCTTGGCACGAAAGCGGCGCTCATTCCCCAGCGCGGCCTTGGTCAGAATCGTATCCTCAAGCACCCGGTCGTAATTCAGGGCGACGGGCACAAACACCACGTCCCGTCCGGCAGGGACGGTGGCATCGATAATGTATTTTAACAGACCCAGCTTGGGTCTTCCCAATGCACCGGTCAGGCTCAACCCGCCTTCGGGGAACATGGCCTGCGTCACACCGGCCTCTGTTGCGTGGCGTACATAACAGGCCAGCACCTGCCGATACAGCTCACTGCCCGATTTTCGGCGAATAAAGTAGGCCCCCATTGCCCGAATCAGGCGGCTAAGCGGCCAGACCCGCGCCCACTCTCCCACTGCGTAGGACAGGGCCGATTGCCGCGCGGCCAGATACGTGACCAGCACATAGTCCATATTGCTGCGGTGATTCATGACGAAGACGACCGTGGCGTCCGGGTCGATGTCCTTCAGTGCTTTTTCGTCCATATAGCTCAGCCGCACATTATAGAATGCGTTGCTCAGCATACGCGCCATGCGGATAGCTATGCTGAAATAGGCAACGGCTGAAAAGGACGGAACGATCTCGCGTGCAAAGCGGCGGGCCTGCTCAAAGGCGACGGCCTCGGGCACGCCAGTTTCTCGGGCATGGGCCTGAACGGCCTGCCCAACCTGGGGATCATAGATAAGGCGCTGAATCATGTCGTGTCGGCGCGCCAATTTGAACGGCTGGATTGGCCGCTGAAGCCGCGTGTTCAATCGCTTGACCGCACGCTCCAGACGACGGCGAAAAAACCAGCGCACCGATGGGAACAGAAAATGCGATGCCAGCGTGACCGCGGCAAACACCAGGATCAGCAAAAACAGCCAAAGCGGAAGTTCCACGGTCTGAGTCATGAGCGCACACTGCCACCAAACGTCACGTCCTACAATCTGAACACATATATGCCGCGACGCAGCGAATTGACATATCCCGAAAATTGCGCTTTAGAACGCTTGAGCGTAATTTTCTTACTCACCCGATACACGAGGCCCCGCTATGACGCAGACGCAGAAAGATCGCCCCTGGCTCATCCGCACCTATGCCGGTCACTCCACCGCCAAGGCATCAAACGCGCTGTACCGCGGAAACCTGGCCAAAGGGCAAACAGGGCTTTCGGTGGCTTTCGACCTGCCGACTCAGACCGGGTATGACAGTGATCACACGCTGGCACGCGGCGAGGTCGGCAAAGTTGGCGTACCGATTAGCCATCTGGGTGACATGCGGGTTCTGTTCGATCAAATACCGCTGGAACAGATGAACACGTCAATGACGATTAACGCGACGGCCCCATGGCTGTTGGCGCTTTATATCGCGGTTGCCGAGGAACAGGGCGCAGATGTGTCCAAGCTGCAGGGCACCGTGCAAAACGATCTGATCAAAGAATACCTGAGCCGCGGCACCTATGTCTGCCCTCCGAAGCCATCGCTGAAGATGATCGCTGACGTCGCCGAGTATTGCTATTCGAACGTACCGAAATGGAACCCGATGAACGTGTGTTCCTATCACCTGCAAGAGGCAGGCGCGACACCGGAACAGGAATTGGCCTATGCGTTGGCCACTGCCATCGCGGTACTGGATGAACTGCGCCCACGCGTTCCAGCCGAAGATTTCCCGGCGCTGTGTGGCCGTATTTCATTCTTTGTGAATGCAGGTATCCGCTTTGTCACAGAGATGTGCAAAATGCGAGCCTTCGTTGATCTTTGGGATGAAATTCTGAAAGACCGTTACGGCGTCGAGAATCCGAAATTCCGCCGCTTCCGTTATGGTGTTCAGGTGAACTCGCTGGGCCTGACCGAGCAGCAGCCTGAAAACAATGTGTATCGCATCCTGATTGAAATGCTGGCTGTGACGCTTTCCAAAAAAGCGCGCGCCCGTGCCGTGCAGCTGCCAGCATGGAATGAGGCCCTTGGCCTGCCCCGTCCGTGGGATCAGCAATGGTCGATGCGGATGCAGCAGATTCTGGCCTATGAGACCGACCTGCTGGAGTACGGTGACCTGTTCGACGGCAACCCCGCTGTCGACGCAAAAGTCGAGGAACTGAAAGAAGGCGCGCGGGCCGAGCTGGCCAATCTGGACTCGATGGGCGGCGCTGTGGCGTCGATCGAATACATGAAATCTCGCCTCGTCGATTCAAATGCCGAACGCCTAAACCGGATCGAACGGAATGAAACCGTTGTGGTTGGCGTGAACAAATGGATCGAAGGTGAGCCGTCTCCCCTGCAAACCGAAGATGGCGGCATCATGGTCGTCGACCCGGCGGTTGAGCAGGAGCAAATCGACCGTCTGAACGCATGGCGTGCAGAGCGAGATGACGCAGCAGTGTCTGCCGCTCTGGCCGCGCTGCGTGAAGCCGCCCAATCCGGAACCAATGTGATGGAACCCTCGATTGCTGCCGCAAAGGCGGGTGTCACCACGGGTGAATGGGCAGAAGAGATGCGCAAGGTCTATGGCACCTATCGCGGGCCAACCGGCGTTTCAGGTTCGGTGTCGAACAAGACCGAAGGACTGGACGATTTGCGCGCTGCGGTCGACGCCGTCAGCGACAAGCTGGGCCGTCGCCTCAAATTCCTGGTCGGCAAGCCAGGACTGGACGGCCATTCCAACGGCGCCGAACAAATAGCATTCCGTGCCCGCGATTGCGGCATGGATATCAGCTATGAAGGTATCCGCCTGACCCCCGAAGAGATTGTCACCGCTGCAATTGACGACGACGCCCATGTGATCGGTTTGTCTATTCTCTCTGGCAGCCATATCCCGTTGGTGCAGGACGTGATGAACCGCCTGCGCGAGGCCGGATTGAACAATATCCCGGTTGTTGTCGGCGGAATTATTCCTGACGACGATGCAGCAAAACTCAAAGCCATGGGCGTTTCCAAAATCTATACGCCCAAGAATTTTGAGCTGAATGCAATTATGGGCGATATTGTCACCTTGGTCGATCCGCAAAACCTGGCGGCAGAATAACGCTTCGTTCTATTCGGATCTTTTAATATCTGTTGCTTTGGCCAGCGAGATAGTTAAATTCCGTTTCCTGTAATACGGCGGGCTATAAAGCCCGTCCGTAACAGAATGCGGAATGGAGAACTGAAATGGCGATCAACCTTGAAAAGATGTCGCGCAAAGACCTGATTGAATTGCGCGATCAGGTGGATATCGCGTTAAAAAGCGCAGAAAAGCGCGAACGCAAAGAGGCATTGCAAGCCGCCGAAAAAGCTGCGGCTGAATTTGGGTTCTCTCTTTCTGAATTGTCCGGTGACGCATCAAAATCCGCGAAAGCACCAAAAAACAAAGCAAAATACAAAAACCCCGCCGACCCGGACCAGACCTGGTCGGGGCGTGGACGCAAACCACAGTGGGTTCATGACGCATTGAAGGCCGGGGCAGATATCTCGGACCTGGAAATCTAACCGGAATTGGCCCTAAAATGACAATTCATATCGGTGCCCAAAAAGGCGAAATTGCTGAAACCGTTTTAATGCCCGGCGACCCGTACCGTGCAAAATGGGCGGCGGAAACGTTTTTGCAGGATGCAAAGCTGGTTAATGACGTCCGCGGCATGTTGGGATTTACTGGAACCTGGAAGGGAAACCCCGTCACGATACAAGGCAGTGGAATGGGCATGCCTTCGCTGTCGATCTATGCCAACGAATTGATCCGTGATTACGGCACCAAGACATTGATCCGTATCGGCTCGTGCGGCGGGATGCAGGAGAACGTCAAAATTCGCGATGTAATTCTGGCGATGACAGCGACCACTCTCAGCACGCCGTCGCGCGGCATTCTGAAAGAGCTGAACTTTGCGCCTTGCGCCGATTGGGGCCTACTGCAAGCCGCAGCGCAAGCGGCGGCGGCCAAGGGTACGCCTACCCATGTAGGCGGGATTTATTCGTCAGATGTATTTTATGATGAACGTCCTGATTTGAATGAACAGATGATGCGGCACGGCATTCTGGGGGTCGAGATGGAAGCGGCTGAACTTTATATCCTGGCCGCACGTCACAACTGCCGGGCCTTGGCTGTTCTGACTGTCTCCGATCACCTACTGACCGGTGAGGCACTGCCCTCATCCGAGCGCGAAAGCAGCTTTGGCGAAATGGTCGAGATTGCCCTGCAGGCGGCATTTCCAAACGTTGAGTAAGCAAAGACAGGGCGTCAACAACGCCCTGTTCTTCTATTTTCCCTTTAAGCAATTGGTCGGAGAAGCCGTCCCATCTTGCTGTGCTCCGCAATAGGCGCACACCCAAAAACCTTCCTTGCGATGTTGCCGCCACCGGCAATCACGCGTCAAAGAAGACGTTCGCGCCCGCCAAAAGAAATAGGCGAACACACCAGCGGCCAGTAAAAGCAAGAAAATAGGCATGCTAAGGCATCGCCCAATCAAGGGGCAATTTCAAGCGTCATGCCGCGTTGGCATATTCAAACAGCTCGGGCTCATGAGTTTCAGGCACCACCGCAGGTTCCGGTGTGTAATAGGCCCATGCCTGCTCCAGCGCTTCCAGCGCCTCGGCTGATTTGGTTTCAGAGATTTGTTCTTGCATCGGAGCGATCCCGTTTCGGTTCCATCACTCCTCCCTGTGCGCAGACTAGTGCGGATCAGGACCAGCTGCATTGCATAGTTTTGCAATCTTGCCATGCACTTGCCGAAAGACGGCAAGTGCAGCAATCTAAGGCTTGTTTAGACTGAACGGTCGACCATCATCTTTTTAATTTCGGCAATCGCCTTGGCCGGGTTCAGACCTTTCGGGCAGGTCTTGGCACAGTTCATGATCGTATGGCAGCGATACAGCTTGAACGGGTCTTCCAGCTCATCCAGACGCTCGCCTGTGGCTTCGTCTCGGCTGTCGATGATCCAGCGATAGGCATGCAGCAGCGCGGCGGGCCCAAGATAGCGGTCACCGTTCCACCAATAGCTCGGGCACGAGGTCGAGCAGCTGGCGCACATCACGCATTCATACAGGCCATCCAGTTTCTTGCGGTCTTCGATCGACTGCTTCCATTCTTTAGCCGGGCGGTTGGTCTTGGTTTCCAGCCACGGCATGATCGAAGCGTGCTGCGCATAGAAATGGGTCAGATCTGGGATCAGGTCCTTGACCACAGGCATATGCGGCAGCGGATAGATTTTCACGTCGCCCTTGATCTCATCCATTCCATAGATACAGGCCAGCGTGTTGATCCCGTCGATGTTCATCGCGCACGATCCACAGATCCCTTCCCGGCAGGACCGGCGGAAAGTCAGGGTCGGGTCGATCTCGTTCTTGATCTTGATCAGCGCATCCAGAACCATCGGACCACAACTGTCCATGTCGACGAAATAGGTGTCGAGCTGCGGATTTTTCCCATCATCCGGATTCCAGCGATAGATCTGGAACTTGCGCACATTGGTAGCGCCCTCTGGCTTGGGCCAGGTTTTGCCCGTCGTGATGCGCGAATTCTTGGGGAGGGTCAGTTGTACCATAAGTTCCTCTCCTTAGAACGTCCGCGCCTTGGGCGCGATTTTCTTGAGGCTGATGCCGCCTTCGTCTTCGGTGGTCAGCGGGTCAACAATGACAGGGCGATAGCTGAGTTCAACTTTGTTGCCCTCAACCCGAGATACGGTGTGAACGCGCCAGTTCTCATCATCGCGTTCGGTGAAATCCTCATGCGCGTGCGCGCCGCGGGACTCTTTCCGCGCCTCAGCGCCGACGATGGTGGCCAGAGCGCTCGGCATCAGGTTGGTCAGCTCCAGCGTCTCCATCAGGTCACTGTTCCAGACCAAGGAGCGATCGGTGACTTTGAGGTCGTCCATTTTGGCGGCAATGGCAGTCATCTTCTCGACACCCTCGGCCATGGTCTTGGCGGTCCGGAATACGGCCGCGTCTTCCTGCATGGTCCGCTGCATCTCAAGCCGCAGATCGGCGGTCGGGATCGCGCCGCTGGCGTTGCGGACCGCGTCGAAGCGGTCAAACGCCTTGTCCACCGAAGCCCGGTTCAGAACCGGATTCGCGGCTTTGGCGTCCACGACCTCACCCGCACGAATTGCAGCCGCACGGCCAAACACCACGAGGTCGATCAGCGAGTTCGAGCCCAGACGGTTCGCACCGTGGACCGAGGCACAACCAGCCTCACCCACAGCCATCAGGCCCGGCACGACACCGGTCGGGTTGTCGGCAGTGGGGTTCAGGACCTCACCCCAATAGTTGGTCGGGATACCGCCCATGTTATAATGCACGGTCGGCAGAACCGGGATCGGTTCCTTGGTGACATCGACGCCGGCAAAAACGCGCGCCGATTCCGAGATTCCCGGCAGACGCTCTGCCAAAGCTTCGGCGGGCAAGTGGCTTAGGTTCAGGTGGATATGGTCGCCATTCTCACCCAGACCACGGCCTTCGCGGATTTCCATGGTCATCGAGCGCGAAACATAGTCGCGCGGTGCCAAATCCTTGTACTGGGGCGCATAACGCTCCATGAACCGTTCGCCTTCCGAGTTGGTCAGGTAACCGCCCTCACCACGCGCACCTTCGGTGATCAGGCAGCCCGAGCCGTAGATGCCGGTGGGGTGGAACTGAACGAATTCCATATCCTGCAGTGCCAGACCCGCACGGGCCACCATACCGCCACCGTCGCCGGTGCAGGTATGGGCCGAAGTTGCGCTGAAATAGGCGCGGCCGTAACCGCCGGTCGCCAGAACAACCATCTTGGCGTTGAAGACGTGCATCGTGCCATCGTCCAGCTTCCAGCAGACGACGCCCTGGCACTGCCCGTCTTCGGACATGATCAGGTCGATGGCGAAGTATTCGATGTAGAATTCGGCGTTATTCTTCAGTGACTGGCCGTACAGCGTATGCAGGATCGCGTGACCGGTCCGGTCGGCAGCGGCACAGGTGCGCTGCACGGCGGGGCCTTCGCCAAATTCTGTGGTGTGACCGCCGAAGGGGCGCTGATAGATCTTGCCTTCCTCGGTCCGGCTGAAGGGCACGCCATAGTGCTCAAGCTCGTACACGGCCTTAGGCGCCTCACGCGCGAGGTATTCCATCGCGTCGGTGTCACCCAGCCAGTCCGAGCCTTTTACGGTGTCATACATGTGCCACTGCCAGTGGTCAGGACCCATGTTTGACAAGGAAGCCGCGATACCGCCCTGAGCCGCAACTGTGTGCGAGCGGGTCGGAAACACCTTGGTCACACACGCTGTGCGCAGACCCTGTTCCGCCATGCCCAGCGTCGCCCGCAGACCCGCACCACCTGCGCCTACGACAACAACGTCGTATTCGTGGGTTTCATATTCATATGCTGCTGTCATTGTTCTTATTCCTTACCGCGCATCATCACAGGGCGAGTTTGACCAGGGCGAAAACCCCGGCCGCCATCAGCGTGTAGCCCAGAGCCCACATTGCAGCGAGAGAGACTTTCTCAAGCACCCCATGCACATAATCCTCAATCGCCTCCTGAGCTTCGTACATCAACTGCAACAGGCCAACGATCAACGTCAGGGCAGTTACAATCGCCGGGAAGGGGCGGCTGAAATAGGCCAGAACCTCTTCGTAGGTTCCACCAATGCCTGCACCTAAGGTGAAGATGAAAATCGGAACCAGCACGGTCAGGATCATCGCCCGAACCATCGTCTGCCAATGGGTGTGTGTGCCGGATTTGCCTGCGCCCAGACCCTGCGCGCGCTTACGGTCAGTCAGATATCGCATGTGCCGTCTCCTTAAACCGCAATCACAGTGATGATGGTCAGGATGGTCGTGCCAACGAACATGCCCAGCCCCAGCTTCTCGGCAACTTCGATATCCAGGCAATAGCCAAAATCCCAGAGAACATGACGCAGACGGCCCAGCGTGTGATACCAAAGCCCCCAGGTCGCAGCGGTCAGAACAATGTCGCCGAACCAGCTGCGCAGGAATCCGTCGATCCCGGCAAACGCAGCTTCCGAGGTTGAAGCGGCCAGCAGCCACCAGACAACCAGAATTGCAACGGCGAATACCCCAATCCCGGTCAGACGGACCATGATCGACGACATAGACGTCATCTGAGGGCGGTAAATCATAATATGTGGCGAGAGCGGGCGGTTGCCCCGATTGACATCGGCCATGTCGGCTCCTCTTACGTTGGCTATTCGTCGTTTTACCTTTTTTTGCCTCGCTGTCACGTGCTGCATGCGCAAAAATGGGTAAAATAGGGCCAAAGTTGCAGATTTTGACAAATCGTGATCACACCAAATAGACCTGTGATCACAAAATTAATTCAATTATCTCAATGTTAGCGTTTACGGGTGTCGCTTATTGTGATCACGAATCTTCGCCATCACTCAAGAGCAGCCGATTGTTTCACAACTTCGCGCAACAGCTTTTTTCGGATCCGTTCGGGATAGTCGGCAAACCCGGATGCAGACACCACAAACGCCCCCTCCCCGACAATGACGTTTTCAAAGAAATAGGCCGTCAGGTCCGGCTCACTTTCTTCGATCGCTATGGCATTCACGGTCACACCTCGACTGCGCAATGCTTCGTGCAGTTCCGACGGTTCGATCCCTTCGTTCGAAACACCATCGCCCGAGATATCGATAAGGTGGCGTTTACATTCGGAAACCGGCTCAAAGCTGGACATGGTCATCTCAAGCGCCTCGCCGATCGCAGTGGAAAAATTACGCCAGACCCTTGGATCGTTGGCGACCTTATCCGCAAACTGTTCAAGCGTTTCAAAACTGTCGATCTTGGTCCAGGGGATGGTGGTCTTCTGCCGCGAGGATCCGGTCCACTGCACAAGCATCACCTGCGCCTGCCCGCGCACCAGCGCCTCAGACACAAGGGGATCCCGCAGGCCGGTAGCCAGACCATCCATCTGGATCCGATATTCCGATGAATCGACCGACCCGGATACATCCACTGCCAAAGCCAGCGCCAGATCACACGCCAACGCAGGCGGCGTCAGAAACAAGCAAGCAGCGAGTGAGCGAAGAAGGATCATGACCGCAGCCTAGCATGAACAGCGCAGACTGCGATCACATGAATGTGCTTCTATCAGGTCGGCATCAACGCCCAATAGTCGAGGTCCAGCAGAACATTCGGATGATACCGACCCTCTTCGTTTTTCAGCTCAAATGGCTCTCCGCCCTTTGTAGCCACTAGTCGCAGACGGATGGCACCTACTCCGGGTACGCCAGTTTCGGCCTTATCCAGAACCTCGGACCAGGCTTTGATTGTGTCGCCTGCAAAGCAGGGGTTGGCATGGGCGCCACCATTCAGACCAACAATCATTTGCGCGTTGGCCAACCCATTGAAAGACAATGTCCGCGCCATCGAGATCACGTGGCCACCATAGATCAACCGTCCATCGGGGCGGAAAGTCAGGTCGAAATGCACCTTTGCCGTGTTCTGCCACAGACGCGTGGCCAACATATGCTCGGCTTCTTCCACGGTAACGCCGTCCACGTGGTCGATGGTTTCGCCAATTTCGTAGTCGCCCCAGCGATGTGGCTCGCCTGCCAGCGCGAAATCGTAGTTTGAAAAGTCCAACCCTTCGGGGACAACCAGATCACCTGGCTCCAAAACCTTTTTCAGCTCTGGCACCACCGTTTCTGGTGCAGGTGCATTCGGGTTCGCCTTGCGCACCATCACCCAGCGGACATATTCGATGACCACTTCGTCCAACTGGTTCAGGCCCCGTGTCCGCACCCAGACCACGCCGGTCTTGCCGTTCGAGTTCTGCTTGACACCGATCACCTCAGAGACCGAGCGCAGCGTGTCACCGGCGTAGACCGGCAGCAACCAACGCCCCTCGGCATAGCCAAGGTTGGCCACCGCATTCAGCGAGACATCCGGCACTGTTTTACCGAACACCACGTGAAACGCCGCCAGATCATCAATGGGGCTTTCCTGCAACCCGCAGGCGCGTGCGAACTCATCAGACGAGTAAAGCGCATGGCGCGCCGGATAGAGCGCATGGTAAAGGCCCCGCTCACCTTCTGTCACCGTGCGTGGCACGGCATGGTGCAGAACCTGCCCGACTGCGTAGTCTTCGAAGAATCGGCCCGGATTTGTTTTTGCCATTATTGCTGTCCCAGTTTCATTTCGGGGGAATAGTCGGCCTCAACCTCTTTGGTCACGGCCTGCGCGCAGCGCATCATGCGGCTGTTTTCGTCATAGGCATAGGAAGGTGAGCCATAAAGCTCCCACCCTTTGGCCAGCGCGCCAGACACTTTGTGGCAGAAGGCCGAGGTGTCTTCCTCGGTAAGCAGACGATATAGTTTTGCCATGATCTTTGCTCCTTATCCGCCAAACGGGGATGGACCGACCAGCCCGTGGATGTAACCAATCACACCCAGCAGAACGATCGACGCGACAAAGAACATCGCATCCTTGCCATAGGTGCCGGGCTCACCCGGCGTCCATTCGGGTTCGGACTTGTTGATTACGATCACTTCGACCACGGCCCAGGCCAGAAGCCCGCCAAACAGGATGATCGAGGTCAGATCGCCATTGACCAGCAAATGCGCAAAGGCCCACAGCTTGAAACCTCCCAGCATAGGATGGCGGAGCTTATTCAGCAGGCGGCCTTTGGTGCCTGCGGGACTCATCATGTAAATCGCGATCAGCACCAGCAGGTTGTTTATGTGCACCATGAACGTTGGTGGCGCCCAGACAAAGATCGCATCGGTCATGCGATAGCCGAAAATCATCAACAGAATCGCCGCCACCAGAGCCAGCGCAACAGCGCCTTTTCCGCCATTACCCAAAGCCGCGCGCTGTTCAGGCATCACGCGTTTGAACAGATGCGCGGCCCACCAAAGCGCCACACCAAGGATCAGAAGAACAAAGCCCATACTGGCTTACCCCGCTTGCAAAGCTGATATCGCCTCTGCTTTTGCCAGAGTTTCACGGGCTGTTACAACATGCAGGTTTTCAACAATCTTACCGTCTACAACGGCAACGCCCTGACCCTGCGCTTCGGTCTCTTCAAAGGCCGCGATCTGACGGCGGGCAAGATCAATTTCAGCCTCGGAAGGTGCAAAAGCCGCATTGGCGACTTCCACCTGAGCCGGGTGGATCAGGGTTTTGCCGTCGAAACCCATATCGCGGCCCTGCTCACATTCAGCAGCAAGACCGTCAGTGTCCTTGAATGCGTTATAGACGCCATCCACGATGATCAGCCCTTCGGTCTTGGCGGCCAGCAGGCAAAGACCCAGCGAGGTCATCAGCGGCAGGCGGTCAGGGCGGAACCGGGTCTGGAGGTCTTTTGCCAGATCATTGGTGCCCATAACGAACCCGGCCATCAGAGGATGGGCCGCAATCTCGGCGGCGTTCAGCATTCCGCGCGGTGTCTCCATCATCGCCCAAATCGGCATATCTCCGGTAATCGCCGCCAATGCGTCCACGTCAGCGGCTGAGTTCACTTTGGGCAGCAGCACCACATCGGCGTCCATGTTTCGTACGGCTTCGGCATCGGCCCGACCCCATTCGGTATCCAGGCCGTTGATCCGCACGATTTTGACCCGATCACCGTACCCTCCGGCTGCCAGTGCAGCGCGAAGCGTTTCGCGTGCATTGGCTTTTTCATCCGCTGCAACTGCATCCTCGAGGTCAAAGATGATCGCATCAACTGGCAAAGTCCGAGCCTTGTCCAGCGCCCGGTCACGGGAGCCGGGGATATAGAGAACTGAGCGATAGGGGCGCTGACGAGGGTCCATTGGCCTCTCCCTTTGAAAGAATGTTGCGCGGAATGGGGCATTTTTTGTCGGAAAGTTCAAGGACAAAATCGCCGCGCTGCAGCATTTGCGGTACAACGTACGGTAGTTTAACCGAATTTCGCCCTGTCCGCCCCACCCTGAATCCAGATGGAATCCAGAGGGTACGCAGATGAAAAAGACGCTGTTTACGATGACAATGGGCCTTGGAATCATGGTTCTTGCTGCGCAACAGGTGCGGGCCGGTACCTGTGCACCGCGCGAAGATGTGATGAAGCGGCTGACCGAAACCTATGGGGAAACACGCCGCGGCATCGGCATTGCGCGTCAGGGTGCGGTGATGGAAGTGTATGCCTCCGACCAAACCGGCAGTTGGACGATCACGGTGACGCTGCCGGACGGGATCACCTGCCTTGTCGTCTCGGGCCAAGCATATGAGGCGACGGTCGAGGCCCTGCCGCCAAACATCTAAGTCAGAGCGTCCCAGATCAGTTTGCTACCCGTCAGCGTCAACAACACATAGGCGATGGAAAAAAACATGCGCTCGGACAGCAAGAAATGTGCCCGGACGCCCAGCCAGGCCCCGAGAATTGCAAAGGGTGTCAGCAGCAGATCGGCCCAAGCGGTGTGCCAGGTGAACAGGCCCAAATAGGCATAAGGCACAAATTTCGCGATATTGATAACCCAGAAAACCAACACGGTCGAAGCCTGAAACTCGGTCTTTGTCAGGCGCTGTGACAGCAGATAGACGGCGGCAGGCGGCCCACCGGCGTGGCTGACAAAGCTGGTGAAACCCGCGACCAACCCGGCAAACAGCCCCGCAATTGGCGGCAGGCGGTTGGCAAAGCCACGGATCAGGCCTTTGCTTTGGCCAATATGCCAGATCACGAAGCCAACCGAGATCCCCCCGATGAGAAGGCGCAGCAGGTCGTCATCCGTGGCGCGATACAGGAATGCACCCAGCGCTACACCCGGCACAGCGCCCAAAATCAGCAGTCGAGCATCCGGCCAATTCCAACGTTTCCAATAGGGTCCAAGAGTGGCCACATCTATAACCATAAGGATCGGCAACATCAGTGCCAGCGCCTGACCGGGTTCAAGTATCAAGGCCAGAATCGACGAAGATGCAAAGGCCACGCCCGATCCGAACCCACCCTTCGAGATTCCCGCAAAGATCACCGCAGGGATCGCCACAGCAAAAAACATCAGGTTCAATTCGAACATGCGGCATCCCGGTTATAGGCTTGTCTTAAAGGCCGTTTAGCGCAATCACAGACCACAGTGCAAACTGTATGCGGTTGCATGCCGCGCCCCATGATACTTGCAAGAACAAATATAAACGACTAGCACAGCCGCAATTTCAAAACCGACCGGAGATCATCCAAATGGCCAGACCCAAGATCGCGCTTATCGGCGCGGGGAACATCGGCGGCACACTTGCCCATCTCGCAGCTGTTAAGGAACTGGGCGACGTTGTCATGTTCGACATCGCCGACGGCCTGCCGCAAGGCAAGGCGCTAGACATCGCTGAATCCGGACCATCCGAAGGTTTCGACGCAGCCATGTCGGGCACCAGCGACTATGCTGATATCGCTGGCGCAGACGTCTGCATCGTCACCGCCGGGGTTGCACGCAAACCGGGCATGAGCCGTGATGACCTGCTGGGCATCAACCTGAAAGTCATGAAATCGGTTGGCGAAGGCATTGCCGCCCACGCGCCCGACGCATTCGTGATCTGCATCACCAACCCGCTGGACGCGATGGTCTGGGCTCTGCGCGAATTCTCGGGCCTGCCGCATCACAAGGTCTGCGGCATGGCAGGCGTTCTGGACTCGGCCCGTTTTGCACACTTCCTGTCGGAAGAGTTCAACGTTTCGATGCGCGATGTCACCGCCTTCGTTCTGGGCGGCCACGGCGATACCATGGTCCCGTCGGTCCGTTATTCGACCGTCGCCGGCATCCCGCTGCCCGACCTGGTTGAGATGGGCTGGACCTCGCAAGAGAAACTGGACGCCATTGTGCAGCGCACCCGTGACGGCGGTGCCGAGATCGTTGGCCTGCTGAAAACCGGCTCTGCGTTCTACGCTCCGGCAACTTCGGCAATCGAAATGGCCGAAGCCTACCTGAAGGACCAAAAACGCGTTCTGCCTTGCGCCGCCTATTGCAACGGTGAACTGGGTGTGGATGGCCTGTATGTCGGCGTCCCCACAGTGATTGGCGCCGGCGGCATTGAACGCATCGTCGACATCAAGCTGAACGAAGACGAACAGGCAGGTTTCGACAACTCGGTCAACGCCGTTAAGGGTCTGATCGACGCTTGCAAAGGTATCGATAGCTCGCTCGCCTGAGCCTTCTAGAAAATCTTCGGAAAACCGGCCCCAATATCGGGCCGGTTTTTCTTTTATACACCCAAGGTCGATCTGATTTACACGACCGTAGATGTTGGCGCAAACGGCCCAAATCCCTTTATTGAATGTGTTTTTGAGCGTTTCGCCCAGTCAATCGAATCAAAAATCACCAAGACCCGAAAATGTGATCACACCCCAGAAAGCTGTGATCACAAATAGGGAAAATCTTCGTGAAAAAACGCCATGCTGTCAAAAAACCCTTTAAATTTCTGCTCTACAGCACTCTATAACGGGTTAATCGTAGTCAGACGGGACAGTGTTGATGAACATTCACGAATATCAAGCCAAAGCTCTTCTTCGCAGCTATGGCGCTCCGGTCTCCGAAGGTCGCGCGGTTCTGCGCGCCGAGGAAGCCAAAACCGCAGCAGGCGAACTGGATGGCCCCTTGTGGGTTGTTAAGGCGCAGATTCATGCAGGTGGCCGAGGCAAAGGGTCTTTTAAAGAGGCCGATGCCGGTGAAAAGGGCGGTGTCCGTCTGACCAAATCGGTTGAAGAGGCCGCCGAGGAAGCCAAAAAGATGCTGGGCCGCACTCTAGTCACACATCAGACCGGCCCCGCAGGAAAGCAGGTCAACCGCATCTATATCGAGGCCGGTTCAGGCATCGAACGCGAACTGTACCTGGCCCTGCTGGTGGACCGCCAGACCAGCCGCATCTCGTTCGTGTGCTCGACCGAAGGCGGCATGGATATCGAAGAAGTGGCCGCTGCAACGCCCGAGAAAATTCTGTCCTTCTCAGTTGACCCCGCAACCGGTTATCAGCCTTATCACGGCCGCCGCATCGCCTTCTCGTTGGGCCTTGAGGGCGCACAGGTCAAGCAGTGCGTCAAACTGATGGGTCAGCTCTACACCGCCTTCGTCGAGAAGGACATGGAGATGCTGGAGATCAACCCGCTGATCGTCTCGGACAGCGGCGACCTCAAGGTGCTGGACGCCAAAGTCGGCTTTGACGGCAACGCGGTCTACCGCCACCCCGATATCGCCGAGCTGCGCGACACGACCGAGGAAGACCCCAAGGAATTGGAAGCCTCGAAATACGACCTGAACTACATCGCGCTGGATGGTGAGATCGGCTGCATGGTGAACGGTGCCGGTCTGGCGATGGCAACCATGGACATCATCAAGCTGTACGGTGCTGAACCTGCCAACTTCCTCGACGTGGGCGGCGGTGCGACCAAAGAAAAAGTGACCGAGGCGTTCAAGATCATCACCTCGGACCCGCAGGTCAAAGGTATTCTGGTCAACATCTTCGGCGGCATCATGCGCTGTGATGTGATTGCCGAGGGCGTTGTCGCTGCGGTGAAAGAGGTCGGCCTGCAGGTTCCGCTGGTCGTGCGTCTGGAAGGCACCAATGTCGAGAAAGGCAAAGAGATCATCAACACCTCTGGCCTGGACGTGATCGCTGCGGACAACCTGAAAGACGGTGCCGAGAAGATCGTGAAGGCGGTTAAGGGTTAAGTTCGTGCGCCTGATTTCGTCCATCGCGTTTTCTGTAGTTCTTGCCGTCTCTGGATGCATGACCGCAGAAGGCACAAGCCAGTCAGCGTCAGTGAAAGCAAGCGACGAACAATTCGCTTTTGCCAGTCAAGCGGCAAAGGTCTGTTCAGATAGCTTTCCCAATGAAAAGGCTGCCGAGACCAAGCTCAAGTCCCTTGGCTACAAGGAAGTCGGTGGACAAGCCGGGTTTCGCTACTATCGCTCGGAAAACACTGGTGTCATTCTGGTTATTGGACGAATGTCGCAGGAAAGCATCTGCATCGTTGGCTTGGAGAACATGACCCCTGATCAAAGCTACAAACTCGCCCTTCCCTGGGTGAATAAGTACGACGCAGTTACCAACGCTGAACGCGGTCAGGGCCTTTCCAAAAAAGCCGTTCAGGCTTGGGCGTCATTCGACGACAATCGAAACGTCTACATTGCTGCGAACAAGTCTTGGCAAGAACAGCGGGAGCCTTTTCCAAAGACCCCCGGCGCTTCGATCAGGCTGATCTACCTGCCGAATTAGAGAACGTAGGATGGGTGATTTCACCCATCTTTAATTGAGATGATGGGTTCAAAGCCCATCCTACGAAAATCAAAGGAGAACGCCAGATGGCAGTCCTCATCGACGAAAATACCAAAGTGATCTGTCAGGGCTTTACCGGCTCGCAGGGCACATTCCACTCTGAACAGGCCATCGCCTATGGCACCAAGATGGTCGGCGGCGTGACCCCCGGCAAAGGCGGGATGGAGCATCTGGGCCTGCCCGTGTTCAACTCGGTCCACGAAGCCAAGCACGTGACCGAAGCCAATGCCAGCGTGATCTATGTTCCGCCGCCGTTTGCGGCAGACTCGATCCTCGAAGCGATTGATGCCGAGATGGAAGTAATCGTCTGCATCACCGAAGGCATCCCGGTTCTGGACATGATGAGAGTACAGCGCGCGCTGGAAGGCAGCAAATCGCGCCTGATCGGCCCGAACTGCCCCGGTGTCATCACGCCTGATGCCTGCAAGATCGGCATTATGCCCGGTCACATTCACAAACGCGGGAGCGTGGGTGTCGTTTCCCGCTCGGGTACGCTTACTTATGAAGCTGTGAAACAGACAACTGACGTAGGACTGGGCCAGTCCACCTGTGTGGGCATCGGCGGCGACCCGATCAAGGGCACCGAGCATATCGATGTGCTGGAATGGTTCCTGGCCGATGACGAAACCGAGTCGATCATCATGATCGGTGAGATCGGTGGTTCAGCCGAGGAAGAAGCCGCGCAGTTCCTGGCGGATGAGGCCAAGAAGGGCCGCAAGAAACCGACCGCTGGCTTCATCGCAGGCCGCACGGCCCCTCCGGGCCGCCGTATGGGCCACGCGGGCGCAATCGTCGCCGGTGGCAAAGGCGGTGCCGAGGACAAGATCGAAGCCATGCGCTCGGCCGGTATAGTCGTGGCGGAAAGCCCGGCGCAGCTGGGTGAGGCTGTGTTGGAAGCGATACAGAACGGCTGATGCAAAACCTACCCGCCTCCTTGCCGGATTCGGTAACCACGGAACACGCCAAAGCCAGTCTTTGCGCGTGTTTCGAAGAATTTCCAAAACAAGGGGGCGAGTTTCTTGCCGAGACATTGTCGGAAGCGGGTTGGTACCGCGTTGGAACAACTAATTTGGTTCGTTTGAGGCGGAGAGTAACGCTCAATCAACTTGGCATGAGTTTTGGAATTTTGGACCCGAGGGGGTTCCGAAGCATTTTCAACTTTTATCGTCATATGCGCATCCCAATGGGGACTCGTAGCCCGAGTTTCCTGCGCCACATAGATGGCACTCTTGCGGTTCGAACGGATGTGCTACGCAACGACAACTGGCCGGATGCAAAGGTTGTTTTGGCTCGAACCCGCAGCGAAGAAAAGGCTTCGTCTGGGTTTTCGATTGGCGTGTGGGCATTTGTTCCGAGAGACGTCACGCTGATTGAAACAGAAAGTCTTCGGGAGAAATTCAATGGCAACTCTTCAACTTTTTTCACCCCTGTTGGAAATTGGCGCGGGCTTCAGCATAAATGGGAGGACCGAGGCGAAGGGGGATCGCAATATGGTCGGATCGCCAGAAGTGGTAGAGATCCGTACATAATTGAATTCGCGCGAGAACGCTTTCCTGGCAAACTATTACCTCAACTAGAGCTCGCTGAAATTGGTGCTTTGTACCGGTATGAAAAAAGCGAACGTCTTCATTAGTTTGTCGGCTTGGAGTTAGAATTGAAGCTATGACTAGTTCGTACTTTTTTAGTCTACCTAAGGTTTCGCGATCTTTTATGGAGTTCGCGTCATGACCTTCTACGACGCCATCCGCACCTGTTTCTCCAAATTCTTCACCTTCTCGGGTCGGGCCTCGCGGCCCGAATACTGGTTCTTTTTCCTGTTCATCGTGATCTGGAACATCATCGCCGGGATCATCGACTGGCAGTTCTTCACTCAGGTCTCGGTCAGCGAAAGCGATGAGGTGAAATCCGTCACCGCCACATCCTCGCAGCCGGTCCAAGGCATCGTCAGCCTGATCGTGTTCTTCCCGCATCTGGCCGTCGCGTGGCGGCGGATGCATGATACAGGGCGCAGCGGACTTTATGCTCTGCTGCCGATACTGCTGATCCTTGGTGCCGGGGCCGTTCTGGTCTTTGGCATCGGCCTTGCATCCAGCTTCCAGCATGGCGGCAGTCTGGACATTCTGTTCACCCGCGCCACGCTGCTGATCGTTATTCCGACACTGCTTGTTCTGTTTGTGTCGCCCCTCCTGGTTCTGTGGTGGCTGACCCGCCCCAGCCAGCCAGGCACCAACCAATACGGTCCCAACCCATATGAGGTAGCCCAATGACCGAACATACGCCCAATTCCGCGTTTCACGCCTCAAGCTTCATGCAGGGGCACAATGCCGAGTATCTGGAGCAGCTTTATGCCCAGTACACCAAGAACCCCGGTGCGGTCGATGCCGCCTGGGCCGAGTTCTTCAAGGCTATGGGTGACGCCTCACCTGACGTACAGAAAGAGGCCGAGGGGCCGTCCTGGGCGCGGACCGACTGGCCGCCGATGCCAGCGGATGATCTGACCGGCGCACTGACCGGCGAATGGGCTGAGATTGATGCCAAGGCCGCAGGCAAGAAGATCAAAGAAAAGGCGGCGGACAAAGGCGTTCAGGTCAGCGAAGATCAGATCAAGCGCGCTGTGCTGGACAGCCTACGGGCGTTGATGCTGATCCGGGCCTATCGTATCCGGGGCCATCTGGCCGCCGATCTGGATCCGTTGGGTATGCGCGCGGCCAGCACGCATCCCGAGCTGGACCCGAAGACTTATGGCTTCACCGATGCCGACATGGATCGCCCGATCTTTATCGACAATGTTCTGGGCCTGCAGATGGCCAGCATGCGTCAAATCGTTGAGATCGTGAAGCGGACCTACTGCGGTACGTTTGCGCTTCAGTACATGCATATCTCGAACCCAGAAGAGGCCGCGTGGCTGAAGGAACGGATCGAGGGCTATGGCAAGGAAATCGCCTTTACCAAAGAAGGCCGCAAGGCGATCCTAAACAAGATGGTCGAGGCCGAGGGCTTCGAGAAATTCCTGCACGTGAAATACATGGGCACCAAACGCTTCGGTCTGGACGGTGGTGAAGCGCTCATCCCGGCGATGGAGCAGATCATCAAGCGTGGCGGTGCGCTGGGCCTGAGTGACATCGTCATCGGCATGCCGCACCGGGGCCGCCTGAACATTCTGGCCAATGTTATGGGCAAGCCCTATCGCGCCATTTTCAACGAATTTCAGGGCGGCAGCTTCAAGCCAGAGGATGTGGATGGCTCGGGCGATGTGAAATATCACCTCGGTGCGTCCAGTGACCGTGAGTTCAATGGCAACAGCGTGCACTTGTCGCTGACCGCAAACCCGTCCCACCTTGAGGCGGTGAACCCGGTCGTGCTGGGCAAGGTCCGCGCCAAGCAGGATCAGCTGCATGATGAAGATCGCACCAAGGTCATGGGCGTTCTGCTACACGGTGATGCGGCATTTGCAGGTCAGGGTGTGGTGGCCGAAGGCTTTGGCCTGTCGGGCCTGAAAGGGCACAAGACCGGCGGCACCATGCATATCGTCGTGAACAACCAGATCGGTTTCACCACCGCGCCGCACTTCTCACGCTCCAGCCCGTATCCTACAGATATCGCGCTGATGGTCGAGGCACCGATCTTCCACGTGAACGGCGACGATCCCGAAGCCGTGGTGCACGCCGCCAAGGTGGCGACCGAGTTCCGTCAGAAGTTCCACAAGGATGTTGTTATCGACATCTTCTGCTACCGCCGGTTTGGTCACAACGAGGGCGACGAGCCCATGTTCACCAACCCGATCATGTACAAGAAGATCAAGACGCATAAGACCACTTTGTCGCTGTATACCGAGCGCCTGGTCAAAGATGGCCTGATCCCCGAGGGCGAAATCGAGGACATGAAGGCCGCCTTCCAGGCCCATCTGAACGATGAGTTCGAGGCCGGTAAAGACTTTAAACCCAACAAGGCCGACTGGCTGGATGGGCGCTGGTCGCATCTGGACAAGAACAAAGAAGAATACGTCCGTGGTGAAACTGCAATCACGCCGGAAACCCTGGCCGAGGTCGGCACAGCGCTGACCAAAGTCCCGGACGGATTCGCACTGCACAAAACCGTTGGCCGCCTGCTTGATCACAAAAAGCGGATGTTTGAAACCGGCAAAGGTTTTGACTGGGCCACGGGTGAGGCTCTGGCTTTTGGCTCTCTGCTGACCGAAGGCTTCCCGGTGCGTTTGTCTGGTCAGGATGCAACACGCGGTACATTCAGCCAGCGCCACTCGGGCTTTATCCATCAGGAAACCGAGCAGCGTTATTATCCGCTGAACAATATACGCAAGGGTCAGTCACATTATGACGTGATTGACTCGATGCTGTCCGAATATGCGGTTCTGGGTTTCGAATACGGCTACTCGCTGGCAGAACCAAACGCCCTGACCCTGTGGGAGGCGCAATTTGGCGACTTCGCCAATGGTGCGCAAATCATGTTCGACCAGTTCATCAGCTCGGGCGAAAGTAAGTGGCTGCGCATGTCCGGTCTGGTCACCTTGCTGCCGCACGGGTTCGAAGGGCAAGGTCCCGAGCACAGCTCGGCTCGTCTGGAACGATTCCTTCAGATGTGCGGCCAGGACAACTGGATCGTGGCGAACTGTACGACGCCTGCGAACTATTTCCACATCCTGCGCCGACAATTGCACCGCACCTTCCGTAAGCCGCTGATCCTGGTGACCCCGAAATCGTTGCTGCGCCACAAGCTGGCGATCAGCACGGCCGAAGATTTCACCACCGGGTCGAGCTTCCACCGGGTGCTGTGGGATGACGCGCAAAAGGGCAACTCGGACACTAAGCTGGTCAAGGACGACAAGATCAAGCGCGTGGTGATGTGTTCCGGCAAGGTCTATTATGACCTGCTGGAGGAGCGCGACGCACGCGGCATCGACGATGTCTATCTGATGCGGATCGAGCAATACTACCCGTTCCCGGCACATTCGCTGATCAATGAACTTGAGCGCTTTAAAGGGGCCGAGATGGTCTGGTGTCAGGAAGAGCCCAAGAACCAAGGTGCCTGGACATTTATCGAACCCAACATCGAATGGGTCCTGACCCGCATCAAGGCCAAACACACACGGCCACGCTATGTCGGCCGCGCAACCTCGGCTTCACCCGCGACGGGACTGGCCAGCCAACACAAAGCCCAACAAGAAGCGCTCGTGAACGAAGCGCTGAGCATCGAAGGAAAGTAAACGATGACCATTGAAGTTCGTGTTCCCACGCTTGGCGAATCTGTCACCGAAGCCACGGTTGCGACCTGGTTCAAGAAACCAGGTGACGCGGTGGCAATGGATGAGATGCTCTGTGAGCTTGAAACCGACAAGGTAACAGTTGAAGTTCCGGCGCCTGCCGCCGGCGTCATGGGCGAGATCGTCGCCGCCGAAGGTGAAACCGTTGGCGTTGACGCGTTGCTGGCCACCATAACAGCAGGCGGAGGCGCTGCCCCGGCCCCAGCCGCAGCCCCTGCCCCTGCAGCCGAGGCCGCACCGACCGCAGACGCTGGCAGCGTTGATGTGATGGTCCCTACTCTGGGTGAATCCGTCACCGAAGCTACTGTTTCCACATGGTTCAAACAGGTTGGCGATGCGGTCGCACAAGACGAAATGCTGTGCGAACTAGAAACCGACAAGGTATCGGTCGAGGTTCCGGCCCCCGCCGCTGGCGTTCTGGCCGAAATCGTCGCCCCCGAAGGCACCACTGTGGATGCTTCGGCCAAGCTGGCCGTGATCTCTGGTTCGGGTGCTGTGGCTGCCCCTGCCGCAGCCCCAGCCGCTGCAGCGGCCCCTGCTGCAGCTACCACCGCAGGCAAAGATATCGCCAACGCGCCGTCGGCTGAGAAAGCCATGGCGCAGGCCGGGTTGTCCGCCGATCAGGTCAGCGGTACCGGTCGCGATGGTCGTATCATGAAAGAGGACGTGGCCCGCGCCGTGGCAACTGCCGCCGCTCCGGCGCCAGCTCCAGCCCCTGCTGCCGCGCCGCGTGCACCGGTCGCGGCCCATGACGCTGCACGCGAGGAACGGGTCAAGATGACCCGCCTGCGCCAGACCATTGCCAAGCGTCTGAAGGACAGTCAGAACACCGCCGCCATGCTGACCACCTATAACGAGGTGGACATGACCGAGGTGATGGCTTTGCGCAACCAGTACAAAGACCAGTTCGAGAAAAAGCACGGCGTGCGTCTGGGCTTTATGTCCTTCTTCACCAAGGCCTGCTGCCATGCTCTGAAGGAAGTGCCCGAGGTGAACGCCGAGATCGACGGCACTGACATCGTCTACAAGAACTTCGTCCACATGGGTGTGGCCGCCGGCACACCCACCGGTCTGGTGGTTCCGGTTATCCGCGACGCGGACTCGATGTCCTTTGCCGCTATCGAAAAAGCCATTGCCGAGAAAGGCAAGCGGGCGCGTGACGGCAAGCTTTCGATGGAGGAAATGCAGGGCGGCACTTTCACCATCTCGAATGGTGGTGTCTATGGCTCGCTGATGTCGTCCCCAATCCTGAACCCCCCGCAATCGGGCATCCTGGGCATGCACAAAATCCAGGACCGTCCGATGGCGATCAACGGTCAGGTTGTGATCCGTCCGATGATGTATCTTGCCCTGTCCTATGACCACCGGATCGTTGACGGCAAAGGCGCCGTGACCTTCCTTGTTCGTGTAAAAGAGGCGCTGGAAGATCCGCGCCGCCTGTTGATGGATCTGTAATTATGGCAACTCATGTATTGTGGCAGGCCGATGTGGCCGATTTCGATGCCTGGCTGAATGTATTCCGCGAGGACGAACCTATGCGCAAAGCGGCGGGTATCCGCGACTTGCACGTCTGGCGTGACCCGGATCAGCGCGACCACGCCATCGCCATGTTCGAGGTTACAAATCTGGACAAGGCTCGGGCCTTTTTCGGCTCGGAAGAGCTGGCGATGCACCACGAACGGGGCGGTATCGCCCATATCACGATCAAGCTTTTGGAACCGGTTTAAATTAAGCACGGCATGACCCTTTCACATTGGGTCATGCAGCCACCGGTCAATCCGGTCGACTTAGGAGAGTATAATGGCAAATTATGATGTCATCGTAATCGGCGCTGGCCCTGGCGGCTATGTCTGTGCCATCCGCTGCGCCCAGCTGGGCCTGAAAACAGCCGTGGTCGAAGGGCGTGAAACGCTGGGCGGCACCTGCCTGAACGTGGGCTGCATCCCGTCCAAGGCACTGCTGCATGCCAGCCATCAACTGCACGAGGCCGAGCATAACTTTGCCAAAATGGGCCTGAAAGGCAAAAGCCCTTCGGTCGACTGGAAACAGATGCAGGCCTATAAGGACGAAGTGATCGAAGGCAACACCAAGGGCATCGAGTTCCTGTTCAAGAAGAACAAGATCGACTGGCTGAAGGGCTGGGGTTCGATCCCTGCTGCTGGCAAGGTCAAGGTGGGTGACGAAGTACACGAGACCAAGAACATCATCATTGCGTCCGGCTCTGAGCCATCTTCTTTGCCGGGTGTCGAAGTCGATGAAAAGGTCGTCGTGACCTCGACCGGCGCGTTGTCGCTTGGCAAGATCCCGAAAAAGATGGTCGTCATCGGCGCAGGCGTTATCGGTCTGGAACTGGGCTCGGTCTATAGCCGTCTGGGGGCCGACGTGACGGTTATTGAGTTCCTCAAGGAAATCACGCCAGGCATGGACCCAGAGGTCCAGAAGACCTTCCAGCGTATCCTCAAGAAACAGGGCCTGAAATTTGTGATGGGCGCAGCGGTTCAGAAAACCGAGGCGACCAAGACCAAGGCCAAGGTCACCTACAAGCTGCTCAAGGATGACAGCGAGCATGTGATCGATGCCGACACCGTGCTGGTCGCCACTGGGCGCAAGCCATACTCGGATGGCCTGGGGCTGGAAGCACTGGGCGTGGAAATAACCCAACGCGGCCAGATAAAGGTGGGTGCCGACTGGCAGACCAACGTACCGGGTATCTACGCCATTGGCGACGTCACCGAAGGCCCGATGCTGGCGCACAAGGCCGAAGACGAAGGCATGGCCGCCGCCGAACAGGTTGCGGGCAAGCATGGCCACGTCAATTATGGCGTCATTCCGGGTGTCATTTACACATGGCCCGAAGTCGCCAATGTAGGCGAGACCGAAGCAACGCTAAAAGAGCAAGGGCGCGCCTACAAGGTCGGCAAGTTTATGTTCATGGGCAATGGCCGCGCCAAGGCGAATTTTGCCTCGGACGGGTTCGTGAAAATCCTGGCCGACAAAGATACCGATCGTATTCTGGGCGCCCACATCATTGGCCCCGCAGCCGGCGATCTTATACACGAGGTCTGCGTTGCAATGGAATTCGGCGCCTCAGCCGAGGATCTCGCCCTGACCTGCCACGCGCACCCGACATATTCGGAAGCCGTGCGGGAAGCTGCGTTGGCCTGTGGCGACGGTCCGATCCATTCGTAAGTCAGCACTGAAACAAACTGGAGTTTGCGAGGCTCTGCCTCGCGCTCCGGGATATTTTTAGCCAGATGAAGAATCAGATCCCTTGTTCATCTGGCCCCAAATTTCCCGGCCGAGCCGTGGAACGTCGCGGCGGGGGCAGCTCCCCTTTTACCACATCGTTTTTTCAGCGCGTGCGCCCCATTCGGCATCATAGCGCTCGCCACCTTCTTCTCCGTGGCTTACTTCAGCCAGAATTTGTCCCATGCTGGGAAGATCGGCGCTTTCGTCTCTGGCTGTCCATGTCCGGGCTCGCATCATGGCCCGGGCACATTGCGTGTAGATTTCAGCAATTTCGATGATAGCGACGGTGGCTGGCTGTTTGCCGTTTTTCTCGAACCGCGCGCGCAGGGTGGCATCCGAAGTCAGACGCGCCGTGCCGTTCACACGCACCACGTTATTTGATCCGGGTACCAGAAACATCAGTGCAACACGGGAATCTTGCACGATATTGCGCAAGGAATCCAAGCGGTTGTTGCCACGCCAGTCCGGAAGGGCCAGCTTGTTGGGAGTAAGCTCAAGAACCACTGGGCCATCATCGCCTCGTGGACTGCCGTCAACGCCCTCGGGGCCAACTGTACTGAGAATGCACAGCCGCGAGGCCATGATCCATTTACGGTAAAGCGGCGTCAGGCTTTTGGCCACTTTCCTCAGCGCGGGCGCGCCGGGGGTGCCGTAAAGCCTTTCGAGCGTTTCGATATCCTCAATGAACTCCATCCCGAACAAACCCCACTTCTTTCATCAAAGCGTCAGACCGTGTTTCGATCACACTTTCCAATCGACCAAGGAACTCATTGCGGGCAACGCCCGGTTCAATCGGGTCGAGGAAATCGACAATCGCCAATCCCGGCTTACGCATGACGCCCGTACGCGGCCAAAATACCCCAGCGTTCGTAGCGACCGGAACACAGGGAAAGCCCAGACCTTCGTACAATACAGCTGTTCCAACCTTATAGGGTTTCTGCACCCCTGGTGCGACACGTGTACCCTGGGGGTAGATGACCAATTGGCCGGGTTCCGTGAATTCTTTGGCCACATCCTTGACCATCTTGGCCACGGCAGCACCCTTTTTGCCGCGATCGACCGGGATACAGCCTAGGCGGCGCGCATACATGCCGATGATCGGGGTCCACAAAAGCTCTTTCTTCATGATGAACTTGCCGTGGGGAATGGCATCAAAAATGATGATGATGTCGAGGAAGGACTGATGCTTGGCGCCGATTACCACTTCGTCCACCGGTACTGTTCCACGCACCTCGGTGCGGATACCGACCATCCAGCGGGCCAACCACATGGTAGACCGGGCATAAGTCTTGCAAGCCTGCAACGCCCCGCGCTTGGTGAACAATGCATAGGGGGCAAAGACGATGCCGAGGATCAGCATCCAAGCGTAAATCGTGATCATGAAGATCAAAGAGCGAACCCATTGAAACGCTGTTGCCATCATGAAAGTTCCTTCAATTTACGGCTCGCGGCGGTCCACGTCGCCAGAAAGGCGACTGCTGCGCCCAGTAAGGGGATCAGAGCTGGTAACAGCCAGCCCACACCCCGCAACCCAAGACCAGTCAAAAACCCGCCCTCATCCGAGGCTTCGGGCAGCAGGAGAACCCCGGTCATACCCAGCAACACCCCGACAACAGCCCCAAAGAAAGCCCGATAGGTGAAGCGGCGGACAAATGCCCGGGCGATAAAGCTGTCTCGGGCACCGACCAGACGCAGCACTTCGATGATCTGGGCATTGGCGGCCAGCGAGGCATTGGCGGCCAGCGTGACCATCGCTGCAGTGGCTCCTCCGATCAACAGGATCGAGACCCACCCCAGCCGCCGCAGCGACATTGCAGCATCCACCAGCGGTTCGCGCCAACGGGTGTGGTCGTCCAGCACGGCGCCAGGCACCTCGGCCCCAAGCCGCAGACGCAAACCAGCGGTATCCAAGCCCGGATCGCCCTCGATGATCTCGATAAGTTGCGGAATCGGCAACGTGTCCAGCGGCAGGTCGGGTCCGAACCAAGGCAACAGCAACGCGGCCTGCTCCTCGGTCGTCAACGCCCGTGCCGAGGCGACACCGGGCGTCTGGCTGAGAACGGTCAACGCGGCCTCGGTCTGGGCCGCCAATTGGTCGGCGGGGGCGTTGATGCGCAGCGTGGCCGCCCCGGCCAATTCGGTCGCCCAGCGATCTGCTAACCGGCCCGAGGCCAGAGACAAGGCCAACACAAACACCGCCAGAAACGCCATTGCACCTGACACGAACAGTGTCAGATGCGCGGTGTAGCCAGTGGGAGGCACGACGCGATCCGCACGCGCGTCCCGCTGCAACAGGTTCTGGATGATCTCTTTGTTCATAAATCCGCCCCTGCCAGTTGAACCTGACGTTGCGAAATGCGCAATACGCGCGCCTGCACGTGGCTTTTGGCGGCACGTATGAGGCTCAAGTCGTGGGTGGCGATCAGAACGGTTTTACCCATCCTATTCAGTTCGACCAGAAGCCGCAGAAGACGTTGCGACATTTCCCAATCGACATTGCCGGTGGGTTCATCCGCCAGCACCACATCGGGCGACAGGATCACCGCGCGGGCCACTGCGGCGCGCTGACGCTCGCCCCCTGACAGTTCCGGCGGAAGTGCGTCCAATCGAGAGCCCAGGCCCACCCAGGATAGCAACTCGCTCAGGTCCTCCCGCTTTGCAGCCTCGGCCTGTCCGGAAACCATCAGCGGAAGGGATACATTCTCGGCCACAGTCATATGATCCAAAAAGCGGCAATCCTGATGCACGACCCCGATCCGGCGGCGCAGCAAGGCCATCTGATCCCGGTCCAGACCTGCAACATTCTCGCCGAATGCGCTGAGCCGCCCTGATGTAGGCAGCAGCGCACCATAACACAGTTTGAGCAATGTGGTCTTTCCAGCGCCCGACGGTCCGGTCAGAAAATGAAACGATCCCGACTGCAACTGCAGGGAAACATCGCTCAATAACTCTCCACCGCCATAGGTGTAGCTGACATTTTCCAGCTCGATCACAAGGGCCCCCGTTTTAGTTGCCGCCCTTCTTGCCCGAGCGCGGTTGTTGTTTCAATGCCTGCACCGGGTCGAATTGGTGACATTTGTGCTACGAAACCGAAAACACCCTTTGCGGTCAGGTCTTAACGGAATATCATCCCTGAAAAAACTAATATCGGGCAAAAGCCCCGACCAGGAGGCAGCATGCGTCTTACATGTCCGAATTGCAGCGCCCAGTATGAGGTGCCTGATGAGGTCATCCCAGAAGAGGGCCGTGACGTTCAGTGTTCGAATTGCGAGAAAACCTGGTTTCAGGTCAAGCATGCGGATCAGCCGGTTGAAAAAGAACCTGCCCCAGTTGCTGAAGAACCCGCGGCCCCTGAACCTTCCCTTGAGCCTGAGCCTGAACCGGTAAAAGAAGAACCAACCCCGGAAATGACGGCCGAGCCCGCCCCGGAACCCGAACCACAACCGACCAGCAGAAGTATCGATCCGGCGGTTGCCAACATTCTCAAGGAAGAAGCCGCCCGCGAGGCGGACCTGCGCGCGAAAGAAGGCGGCAGCCTTGAAATCCAACCCGATCTGGCACTGGACGCCCCGCTCGCCCCCGAGCCCGAACCCGAACGCTCGGTCGAATACGTGCCGCCCTCGCAGCGCCCAGCGAAAATACGACAAAGGGGCGCCTTGCCTGATGTTGAGGCGATCAATTCAAGCCTACGCAGCGATAAAGCTGCCACGAAACCCAAAGTCGAGGAGCGCGCGCCGCGCAAATCCGGTGGCGGGTTCATGCGTGGTTTTGCGTTGATCCTGATTGTGGGCGTCATATTGCTACTGGTTTACGGAAACGCGCAAAGAATCAGCGACGCGGTCCCACAAGCCGAACCTATCCTGTCTACTTATGTCTCGTTGGTTGATCAGGCGCGAATCTGGCTTGAAACGCAGACCTCGGGCGCGGCACAAAATTAATCCGGCCTCGGATGCGACTAGAACCGCTCCAGCAGACGTTTAAGGTATTCCAGTTCAATCTGGGGGCGGTCCGTCTCGCCGGTGCGGCGGCGGATTTCGTCCAGCAATTCGCGTGCACGCCGATAGACATCCTCACCCTGAAGCAGGTTGTCATCGGTCGAGATTGATCCGTTCGCGCCTGGGCTACGACCCAGCGGATCGCGGTTTGTTGCCTGCATATCGCCTTGTTGCGAACCCTGGCCCGGCTGGTTTTGCTGGTTCTGGGCCAAAGCCTCACCCAGTGACCGCATACCTTCGCGCAGGGCTTCCATCGCTTCAGACTGGCGGTCGATGGCTTCGGCCAGATCATCGCTGCGCAACGCATCTTCGGCCTCATCCATCGCACGGCCTGCTCGGCCCAACGCATCCCGCGCCGCGTCACCCTCGGGCGTGCCAGCACCCGGCAGGTTCTGTTGCTGGCGCCCCAGCTCATCCCGTAACGCCTGTTGACGATCGGCCAGCGAGTCCTGGCCCGGGTGGCCACCGCCATCTGTCTGATCCGAGCCCTGCCCCTGTCCGCCTTGACCTTCGTGGCTCTGGCCTCGACCCAATCCGCCATTGCGGCCTTCATTGCCTTGGCTTTCACCGGCCTGCGCGCCGGGATTGAACTGTTCTTGCAGATCGCGGAACGCCTGGTCGCTCAGACCCTGCTGTTCGCGTAGGGTTTCAGCCAATCCTTCCATTGCCTGCTGACCCTCGGATTGCTGACCTTGACCCTGTCCTTGGGTGATGCGCATGTTTTCCATCATCTGCTGGAACTCTTCCAGCGCCTGCTGCGCCTCGGCCATACGGCCCTGTTCCATCAGTTCTTGAATGCGGTCCATCATCCGCTGCAAATCATCCTGCGTCATCTGCAGGGTTTCGCCGTTTTGCCCCTGCTGATTTTCGTCGAACTCACCATTTTCCTGCGCCAAACGCTGAAGTTGGCGCATGTAATCCTGCGTCGCTTCACGCAGCTCTTGCATCAACTCGGCGATTTCCTCATCGGTGGCACCGTTCTTCATCGCCTCGGTCAGACGTTCCTGCGCCCGACGCATGCGTTCCAAAGCGTCTGCCAAGGTGCCTTCTTCGATCAAAACCGCCAAATCCCACAGCGCCTGCGCGATTTCTTCCTGCTGCTCTGATGTCAGCCCATAATCGTTGAACGTCTCCAGCCGCCGCAGGGTCACACGCAAGCGCAGATACGCGGTGTCTGAGCGGAAAACATCTTCGGGCAAGTGCGAGACCGCCCTCAAAATCTGCGCCACCCGCGACGCGTTATCTCTCGCCCAAAGCAAGTCGCGTCGCTGTTCGATCACTGCAGCCGCCAACGGATCAAAGAACCGGCGGGCAGGTAGCTGAGTCATGTAGGGATCGGATTGGCTTTCCTGATCAGCGGCATCTCGCACCATCAAAGTAATTTTCACAGGCAGGTGCGCCCAGGGGTGCTCCGAGAAATCCTCGATCAGGTCTTCGGTGAAATCGGCCCGATCACCAATGATCGGCATCGGCAACTCGACCTCGATCACATCGCGCGGTTCGGGGTCGGTTATTAGACCATAGCGACGGTCAACCGCGGGCAAATCCAGTTCGACCAGGGCAGACCCGGACACAACACCATAATCGTCAGTGGCCGCGAAAGGCAGCTTCATTTGCCCACCTGCCTCGGACTCGGCGTCTTCAGTCACGGCAACCTGCGGAGCGGTGTCCGCAATGACCTGCAGCGCCCAGTCGCGCCCAGACGGTCCGTCAATCGTCAACGTCCCCGAACGTTCGGCGACAAATTCCTGTTCCGGCTCAGTCCTGTCCTCAGCGCCCAGAGGCGATGTCGTCTCGGTCAGGCTATGGGCACCAACCTCGCCATAGAACCGCAAGGTCACGCGACTGCCTTGCGGCACCGACAGCATCGGATCAGACTGATCCGCCAGATACAGCGTGGGCAACCCGGTATAGCGCGGCGGTTCTACCCAGCCCTCCCAACTTGGCCCCTGCCCGGCAACAGCAGCGCCCGGAGCCATCTCGGTCACCGAGCCAATGCGCCAGACGGAACCGAACAGCACGGCAATCACCAGCGCCAACAATGCTGAATAGCGCAGGGCATACGGATCGCGATCCGCCAACCTCAGATCAGGTTTGACCGGTTCCGCTTGCGCCGCTCGCTGCGCCATTCGGGTCTGGTGCGCATGCCACAGCGCCACCGAATCCGCGTCCATAGCGCCAATAACCTGTTCGTCCAACAACGCCTGAATCGGGCGTCCCGGCAAAGATTCGTCCAGCCGCACCAGCGCCTCGGCCCGGCTGGGAAAATGGAACCGCCGGATGCCCCAAATCAATGCGACCAGCAGGCCAAGACCCGCCACAGCACCCACAGCCCAGACCACTTCAACCCGGACGTGATCCTGCAATCCCAACATCAAAGCAGCCAGAATCGCCATGGAAATCGAAAAGAACGGCCAGAATGCGCGCAATTCTCGCTCGGCCAGCATCCCTGCATATGTCAGCCACAGGGACAGTCTCGGGATCGGCAGATTCGGTCTTGCGGTCAAGGCGGGCCTCCTAAACAGGCCCGGACGGTCATCGCGTCAGAGCCACTCGGGTATGGTATCGCGGTTTATGATTTCGTCAAAGCTTGGACGTTCACGAATGACTGCAAATTGATCCCCATGCACCAGAACCTCGGGAATCAGCGGTCGGGTGTTATATTCACTGGCCATCACAGCGCCATAAGCCCCCGCACTGCGGAAAGCGACCAGATCGCCCGCCCGCAAAGGCGGCATATTGCGCTGCTTGGCAAACGTATCGCCGGTCTCACAGACCGGGCCGACGATGTCATAGGGTTGTTGTTCCACACCCGCCTCAGGTTCCTGAACCGAGACAATGTCATGATGCGCCTCATACATGGCCGGGCGGATCAGGTCATTCATAGCGCCATCAATAATCAGGAAATCACGGCCTTCACCGGATTTCACATAAATCACTTTGCTGATCATCAGCCCAGCATTACCAGCGATCAACCGGCCGGGTTCGATCTCAATCTCACAATTCAAATGGCCCAGTGTCTTCTTGATCAGCGCGCCATATTCCATCGGCAGCGGCGGCGCATCATTGGCGCGGGTATAGGGAATGCCCAAACCGCCCCCCAGATCAAGGCGTCGGATATTGTGACCCTCGGCGCGCAATTGCTCGGTCAGTTCGGCGACCTTGGTATAGGCCAGTTCGAACGGCTCAAGTTCAGTCAGTTGCGAACCGATATGGACGTCGATGCCGATCACCTCCAGCCCCGGCAGGGTGGCGGCGTGGGCATAGACCTCTGAGGCGCGGGCGATCGGGATGCCGAACTTGTTTTCCGACTTGCCAGTGGCAATCTTGGCGTGGGTCTTGGCGTCCACATCCGGGTTCACCCGCACGGTGATTGGCGCGACCACGCCAAGTTCCAGTGCGACGGCGTTGATCACTTCCATCTCGGGCTCGGATTCCACGTTGAACTGGCGGATGCCGCCGGTCAGTGCGGTGCGGATTTCATCGGCCGTTTTGCCGACGCCCGAGAATACGATCTTGTCGCCCGGAACGCCTGCGGCCTTGGCGCGCAGATACTCGCCGCCCGAGACCACGTCCATCCCGGCACCCGCCTGCGCCAACGTCTTCAGGATCGCCTGATTGCTGGCCGCCTTCATTGCGTAACAGACAAGATGGTCGGTGCCCTCCAACGCGTCATCGAACAGCTGGAAATGCCGTAGCAAAGTTGCCGTCGAATAGACATAAAAAGGTGTCCCAACCGCTGCAGCGATTTCAGAGATAGGGACATCCTCGGCGTGAAGCGCGCCGTCGCGATAGAGAAAGTGATCCATAACTGCGCGCTTAGACCAAAATGCCCCCGCGGATCAATGGATTCTACGCCTGACGGGGCATTCCTTTAATTGACCGTCGACACACCAACCCGGCCATAGCCTGAGATCGAGATGCCGGACCCGCTGGATTCAGGCGCAGGTTCGGGGCGAGAGCTGGAGGAAGGTTCGCAGGCTGCCAGTATAGCGAGGCACAGAATCAGGCCGATGGTTTTCATTTTAACTTCTTTTCCGGTGATTTCGGCTCAGGGCCGGTCATGCATAGCAAGTGGGTGAGGCGCCGTGAAAATACAATTGCCTCAACGCTTAAATGCCAAGATAAACGCCCAGGCCGCCACGCCGCAGGCCGACACCACCACCGACATAGGTGCCGCTGCTGCCGACTCCGACGTTGGCGCTCATCGAGGGTTGGACAGGCTCCCCATCCGCACCGCATCCGGCCAGGACAAACCCGGCCGAAATCAGAAACACCAAACGCATTATCCGCATCACACCAGCGCCTTCCACCGCTTGATCTGGGCACGCACCTGATCCGGCGCCGTACCACCATAGGACTGGCGCGAGTTTACCGAATTTTCGACGGTAAGGACAGAATAGACATCATTTGTGATATCAGCATGGACGGATTCCATGTCTTCCAGTGTCAGATCCGGCAGATCGCAACCCTTGCCTTCCGCCATGGCCACCAGCGACCCAGTGACGTGGTGGGCATCGCGGAAGGGCAAGCCCAGCACGCGCACCAGCCAATCGGCCAGATCAGTTGCGGTTGAGAAGCCCGAACCCGCCGCCGCGGCAAGGCTTTCGCGGTTGGCGGTCATGTCTTTTACCATTCCTTCCATCGCGGCCAGCGCCAGCATCCAGTTGTCTGCGGCATCAAAGACTTGTTCTTTGTCTTCCTGCATGTCCTTGGAATAAGCCAGCGGAAGGCCCTTCATCACCATCATCAGCGCAGTGTTAGCACCGTAAATTCGACCCACTTTGGCGCGGATCAGTTCCGCTGCATCGGGGTTCTTTTTCTGCGGCATGATCGACGAGCCGGTCGAGAAGCGATCCGAAAGCGTGACGAACCGGAACTGGGCCGAGGACCAGATCACCAGTTCCTCGGCAAAGCGCGACAGGTGCACGGCACAGATCGAGGCGGTCGACAGGAATTCAAGCGCGAAATCGCGGTCGCTAACGGCATCCAAAGAGTTTGCTGCAGGGTGGTCAAAGCCCAACGCTTCGGCCGTCATTTGGCGGTCGATGGGGAACGATGTTCCGGCCAGCGCGGCAGCACCCAAGGGGGATTCGTTCATCCGGGCGCGGGCGTCACGAACACGGCTCAGGTCACGGCCAAACATCTCGACATAAGCCATCATGTGGTGGCCCCACGTCACCGGCTGTGCGGTTTGCAGATGGGTAAAGCCTGGCATGACCCAATCAGCCCCGGCCTCGGCCTGCGCCAAAAGCGCGCGGATCAAAGCGAGCAGGCCGGTTTCCGCCGCATCCAACTGATCACGCACCCACAGTTTGAAATCGGTCGCCACTTGGTCATTGCGCGACCGGCCAGTGTGCAAACGGCCTGCGGGCTCACCAATGACCTCTTTCAGGCGCGCCTCCACATTCATGTGAATGTCTTCAAGCGCGGTCGAGAACTGAAATTCTCCGTTCTGAATTTCTGACAAAACGGTGAGCAGCCCTTCCCGAATGGCTTCGGCGTCACTATCAGTTATAACGCCTGTGGCCGCGAGCATGGCGGCATGGGCGCGCGAGCCTGCGATGTCCTGGGCTGCCATCCGCTGATCGAACCCGATCGAGGCATTGATCGCCTCCATGATCGCGTCTGGACCGGCGGCAAAGCGGCCGCCCCACATCTGGTTCGAGGATTGATCGGTCATGTTGGAAAACCCGGAGTTGATATGCGCCTATTTCGTTTGATCCCCCTTTATATGGCCCTTGCGCTGGGTGCAAATGCGGCTTTGGCCACGGATGCGGAAACTCTGGGTCCATTGCGGGACGGCACCCTGAAGCGCTTGATTCTGCATTCTGAACCGAAACCCGCCAAGGAAATCGAGTTCCAGTTGGAAGATGATGGCGGCATTGGCACGCTTGAGGACTATGCCGGGAAATATGTTCTGGTGAATTTCTGGGCGACCTGGTGCGCGCCCTGCCGCAAAGAAATGCCTCAGATCGCCGAGCTGCAGGAAGAATTCGGCGGTGACAAGTTTCAGGTTCTGACCCTTGCCACCGGGCGCAACTCACCGGCCGGGATCAAGAAGTTCTTCGAAGAAAACGGCATCACCAACCTACCACGCCATCAGGACCCCAAATCAGCCGCCGCGCGTGAATTCGGCGTCGTGGCGTTGCCAATCACCGTCATCCTGAACCCGCAAGGTCAAGAGATCGCGCGGCTGATTGGCGATGCGGAATGGAATTCAGACAGCGCCAAGGCGATTATCGCGACACTGGTCGGTGCTGAAAGCTAAGTACAACACATAAGAAATTCACGAATCATGCTATTCTCTCAGCTTTAATCGTTGGGAGAATAGTTATGAAATCATTTGCTACACTGGCCGCAGCGGTCAGTATTCTGTGCATTGCGGCGACGACAGCAGATGCGAAAGACATCAAGAAGCAGCAGCAATTCATGGACACAATCGTTGGCAAAAAGTTGGTAAGCGGCGGGTCTTGGCTTGTCGTCGAGGCAGACGGCACGATTCAGGGGGAAACCGCCAAGAAAGGTAAAATCAAAGGTGCTTGGGTCTGGAACAAAAGGTATTTTTGCCGAAATGTTTTTGTTGGAACCAACCAACTTCCCGAGGATTGCCAGAAAGTTACAATCGACGGCAATCAAGTAACCTTCACGCGCGATAAAGGAAAAGGTGAGGCCGTGCCTATGACCATTTCCAACTAGGCAGAAAACACTGCATTTTTTTGTGCTAGAATGAAACCGGTCCCTTTGGACCGGTTTTTCTGTTGGTTACCAGTGAAAGGAGGCGACAATGAAACCAGTGGTTCTGTTGATCGGTCGCTTGCCGAATGTCATCGGCGACGTGGCGCGGCGCTTGGATCACATGCCAATCCAATGGCTGGGCGCGCATGATCAGGATGAGGTCCGGCGGCAACTGGATGCCGAACCTCGGATCGTCTGCGCCATCATAGGCGCGGGCCTGGATGACAAGATACGCGGAGAGATGGTGGGCATAATCGCGGCACGCAGGCCGGACATCTGCATTCACCTCAAAGACAGGGCATCAGGCCCTGACGGGCTGGTGCCCTTTGTCGAACGTGTGGTGCAGCACCAAATCTTGGACACGCTCGAAGCAAGCTGACGCGACGCTACCTTTGACAGCGTCATGACCGCTCTGCACTCTGCCGAGCGGGAGGAAAGAATGCCGCTTGAAATACTTCTGGTTCTGGTGGTCGGAGGCATCATCGGCATCACCGTGCTGCTGCATCTGTCAGGGCGGTCGCGCGTACGTGAACTGACCCCCCAATCTGCGCGCTCGGAATGGCTGCGCCACGCACCGGATGACGTCATCATCGACATAACAATCTCACATGACAAACGGTCCGCCCTGATCCGGGCCGAGACCGGCAACGGACTATTGTGGTCCTTTGGCGCCGATACGGTGGCGCGTCATCTGCTGGATTTCGATTGGATCGACCACCCAGAGGGGTTCAAGGTTCAGTTCCACGATTTCGGCACGCCCAAAGTCCTTGTTCGCCTCGATGATTTTGAACGCCCCCATTGGCAACACCTGATGGACCCTGCATGACCGACCAAGTGAACTTTCCCGATGCCGTGCAATGGGCCGTGCCCTTCTTCATCGCCGCCATTCTGGCCGAGTTCCTGTGGATCGCTTTCAAAAGCAAAGGCGGGCGGTACGAGACGCGGGATGCAGTGACCTCTTTGGTGATGGGTGCAGGAAACATCGCCTCAGGCTTGTTGCTTGGGTTTATCGCCTATGGGTTCTTTATGTGGCTGTGGCAGATCACTCCGCTGAACCTTGGCACCTCGATCCCGGTGATTGTCCTGTGCTTTGTGCTGGATGACCTGCGTTACTACTGGGTGCACCGGTTCGGGCATCGCATCCGCTGGGTTTGGGCCAGCCATGTGAATCACCACAGTTCTCAGCACTACAACCTGACCACCGCGTTGCGGCAGACCTGGACCTATACATTCACCTTTATGATGGTCGTACGCGCACCCTTGATATTGCTGGGGTTTCACCCGGCCATGGTGTTATTCGTGGGCGGGTTGAACCTGATCTACCAGTTCTGGATACACACCGAGGCCATCGGCAAAATGCCCCGCTGGTTCGAGGCGGTGATGAACACGCCCAGCCACCACCGCGCCCACCACGGCCGCAACGCGCGCTATCTGGATTGCAACTATGCGGGCGTTTTCATCATCTGGGACAAGATGTTCGGCACCTTCGTTCCTGAGCAGAAAAATGACCGTGTCGATTATGGGCTGGTCCACAATATCGGCACGTTCAACCCGCTACGCGTGGCGTTCCACGAATGGGTCGGCATTTGGCGTGACGCAACGCAACCGGGGCTGAACCTGCGCGAGCGCCTGGCTTATTGCTTTGCCCCGCCGGGCTACAGTCATGACGGCAGCCGTGAAAACTCGGAACAGATCAAAACGCGCCATCTGGCCCGACACCCTGAAGATCGCGGGACGCCAGGTTTTGAACATTTCGAGGCCGAAACACCCAAAACGCAAGCAAAACAGGCTTAAATCCACCGATCTGGCCTCGGCTACCTTGAATGCGGAATTTCGCATTCCATATGCAACGGATGTGATCCATTTCGAGTAACCGGAGGCCGACATGACTCGCTTGACGACAGCATCAACCACGCTTGGTCTGTTGGGTCTCGTTCTGGCAATGCTAACGGTGTTGGCCGGAGGATCATCGGCAATCGTAGTATTGGGTTTCATCATGCTGGCGCTGGGATTTACGGGCGCAGTTATCGGCGGTGCCGCTACATTGGGCCGTATCTGGGAAACTTCGCGCTAAACCGCGTCTTTTTCGCACCTCTTAACCACGGATTCATCAATTTGCCCTGAAATCAGTCCCTGACAGGCGACGTGAAGGGATGGATCAGGACATGCGGGACGTAAAACAGGCGGACGTGCCCGAGGGTGCCGATAGCCCGCTGGACGCGGCTGTCGCATCCCGAGATAGCTCCACAGTTGAGATGGCGACCGAAGCTGTGAAGCACAAGCAATGCAAATTGGCCTTTCAGCCCGTCATGCAGGCCCAACCGCCGTTTGGCGTGGCGTTCTACGAAGGGTTCATTCGGGTTCTGGACGAAACCGGGCGGGTAATACCCGCGCGCGATTTCATGCCCCAGCTGGAAAATACACCTATTGGCCGCGATCTGGACTGTGTCGCGCTTGAGATGGGGCTTAGGACGCTGGTCAGAAATCCGGACATCCGGCTATCCATCAACATGTCCGCCCGTTCGATCGGATATGCGCGGTATTCACGAGTGCTGGAGCGGTTTCTTAAGAAAGACGCCGGTCTAGGCGAACGCCTGATCCTTGAGATTTCGGAAAGCTCGGCCATGACGGTGCCCGAACTTGTGGTCGACTTTATGGACCGGCTGCAACCGCGCGGTGTCGCTTTTGCACTGGACGATTTCGGCGCCAGCAATTTCAGTTTCCGCCATTTTCGCGAGTTTTTGTTCGACGCCGCCAAGATCGATGGCCAGTTCGTGTGCGGCATCAACACCAACCCCGACAATCAAGCGCTGGTCCGGGCACTGATCGCCGTGGCACGCGAGTTTGAAATTCTCGTGACCGCCGAATCGGTCGAAACCAAGGAAGATGCAGAATTTCTTGTGGCCAATGGTGTGGACTGTTTGCAGGGGTTTCTGTTCGGCGCTCCCACAGTCTCGGCCCCCTGGACGAGAGAAAACACCAAAAAAACTGGTAGTTAGGCGTAAAATTTCCGCCGCCTCTCCTCCTGAGACAAGCTGACCGTTGCTGCAATTGCAGCATTACGCTATGCCATGAGCAGCTGGAGCGGAGGATCAGGAGGTGCTTTCGTTCACAGGGTCTTGCCTCTGTGATCTGCGCCGCTACCGCTCTTACAGGACCTTGATGGTAAAGGATTGTCTAAATGACCAACGTAGTAATCGCATCCGCAGCACGCACCGGTGTCGGCAGTTTTGGCGGCTCGTTTGCAAACACACCCGCACATGATCTGGGTGCCGCCGTTCTTGAGGCCGTCGTGGAACGCGCCGGTGTCGAAAAAGGCGAGGTCAGCGAAACCATCATGGGTCAGGTCCTGACAGCTGCTCAGGGTCAAAACCCGGCACGTCAGGCACATATCAATGCCGGTCTGCCGCAAGAAAGCGCCGCATGGGGCATCAACCAGGTTTGCGGTTCGGGTCTGCGCGCTGTCGCTCTGGGTGCCCAGCACATCCGGCTGGGCGATGCCGAGATTGTTGCCGCTGGTGGCCAAGAGAACATGACCCTGTCGCCCCACGCCGCCGCCCTGCGTGCCGGTCACAAAATGGGTGACATGAAGTACATCGACACGATGATCCGCGACGGTCTGTGGGATGCGTTCAACGGCTACCACATGGGCCAAACCGCTGAGAATGTCGCCGAGAAGTGGCAAATCAGCCGTGATACGCAGGACGAATTCGCGGTCGCATCGCAGAACAAGGCCGAAGCAGCCCAAAAAGCTGGCAAATTCGCCGACGAAATCGTGCCGTTCACTATCAAGACCCGCAAGGGCGACATCGTGATGGACAAGGATGAATACATCCGCCACGGCGCGACCATGGAAGCCATGGCCAAACTGCGCCCTGCCTTCACCAAAGACGGCTCGGTCACTGCGGCAAACGCCTCGGGCCTGAACGACGGTGCAGCAGCGACCCTTCTGATGTCGGCTGAGAACGCTGAAAAGCGCGGGATCGAGCCTCTGGCCCGCATCGCATCTTACGCGACCGCTGGTTTGGACCCTTCGATCATGGGTGTTGGCCCGATCTACGCGTCGCGCAAGGCACTGGAAAAGGCAGGTTGGTCGGTTGACGATCTGGATTTGGTCGAAGCCAACGAAGCTTTTGCCGCACAGGCCTGCGCTGTGAACAAAGACATGGGTTGGGACCCTTCGATCGTGAACGTGAACGGCGGCGCGATTGCCATTGGCCACCCGATCGGCGCCTCCGGCTGCCGCGTCCTGAACACGCTGCTGTTCGAAATGAAACGCCGCGACGCGAAGAAGGGTCTGGCGACTCTCTGCATCGGTGGCGGCATGGGTGTTGCCCTGTGCGTGGAGCGCGACTAAGCGCTTTGCCTGCTAAACATAAAGGGCGTCCGTTGGGCGCCCTTTTTTGTTACACACGGGCATCACCCATTAGATGCGACAATATCGCCGATCAGAAAGACAAATACGACGACGAAACGATATTGCGCAGCAATCTCTCTCAGAGTAACAGAATTACCAAGCAGATTTAATTGGAGGACTCCTCAATGGCACGTACAGCACTCGTCACCGGCGGCTCCCGCGGCATCGGCGCATCAATTTCCAAGGCGCTCAAGGCCGAAGGTTACAACGTTGCAGCCACTTATGCTGGGAACGATGAAGCGGCGGCAAAATTCACCGAGGAAACCGGTATCGCCACCTACAAATGGAACGTGGCGGATTATGACGAATCCAAAGCAGGCATCGAAAAAGTCGAAGCCGAAGTTGGCCCCATCGACATTGTGGTCGCCAACGCAGGAATCACGCGCGATGCGCCGTTCCACAAGATGACCCCGGAACAGTGGCATCAGGTGATCGACACCAACCTGACCGGCGTCTTCAACACCGTGCACCCTGTCTGGGCTGGCATGCGCGAACGCAAGTTTGGCCGCGTGATCGTCATCAGCTCGATCAACGGTCAGAAGGGTCAGTTCGCGCAGGTGAACTATGCCGCGACCAAAGCTGGAGACCTGGGCATCGTAAAATCCCTGGCGCAGGAAGGCGCGCGCGCGGGCATCACTGCTAACGCGATCTGCCCCGGCTATATCGCGACCGAGATGGTGATGGCTGTTCCTGAGAAGGTCCGTGACTCGATCATCAGCCAGATTCCGGCTGGCCGCCTGGGTGAGCCAGAAGAAATCGCGCGCTGCGTCGCGTTCCTGGCGTCTGATGATTCTCAGTTCATCAACGGTTCGACAATTTCGGCCAACGGCGCACAGTTCTTCGTCTGATCCGATAATCGGAATGAATACGGGCCGGTCCTTTTGGACCGGCCCTATTTTATCCCGTAAGAACGCGCGCGCTGCGTTCAGCGGGAACCAAATAACCAGTGGAAGGCCTGTGCGATCGCCTTGCTACGCTCTGCATGCGCCCGCTGAAAGGCGCGGGCGGCCGCCGGATTTGTCGTCGCCTCGATCATGGCAACACTCCTTTCACATCAGCATTGTTTGACTTCAATCCAACATGCACCCTACAAATTAATTAAACAAACGAGGTTTCTCCGAAGTTCAGTTAAGTATATCTTGTGCATTAATGAACGATTATCTTCCCCCTCTGACTGCCTTGCGGGCTTTTGATGCCGCCGCACGGCACATGTCCTTCGCAAAGGCGGCTGAGGAACTGCACGTCACCCCGGCGGCGCTGTCCTTTCAAATCAAGTCGCTAGAGGAACATCTGGGTCGGCCCCTGTTTCGCCGCCTCAACAGGGCCGTGGAACTGACCGAGGCAGGGCGAATGCTGGCCCCTGGCGCGGCCGATGGGTTTGCTACATTACACACGGCCTGGAGAGCGGTTCGAAAACTTCAGGACAGCACGAACCTGACAGTCACTGCCGGGCCCGCTTTGACCGCGAAATGGCTCGCCCCGCGCCTGTACGAGTTTGCGCGGTCACACCCCGAGATCGACCTGCGTTTCTCAGCCACGCTGCGAAAAATGGATCTGGAGCGAGACGATGTAGACGTCGCGATTCGTTTTGGCGAAGGTGAGGATGAAGGTCTGTATTCCGTGCCAGTGCGCAAGGAATGGCTAACTCCGGTCATGACCCCGGAAATGGCCGCTCAATTCCCAACACCTGAAAGCCTGAAAGAAGCCCCGCTGATCCACGATGACTCCATCAGCTTTCTGAAACCACCCTGTGACTGGCCGATGTGGTTTCGCGCAGTAGGAATCGACTTCACGCCCACTCACGGCGCGCATTTTTCCAATGCGGATCATGCCATTGATGCAGCTGTGGCCGGTGTCGGGGTTGTTCTGGGCCGCCGCCCGATGATCCTTAAGGACATCTCAGAAGGGCGGTTGGTTGCGCCTTTTAAAACCGCAATCGAAACCCGTGCCCGTTTCCGTTTTGTATGCCTGAAAGGGGCCGAAGAACGCCCTCAGGTCGCCGCCTTCCGCGATTGGTTTTTGGCCGAAATCGAAAAAACCGCGCATATCTCCGACGAGTTCGAGATCATCCCCGTCGAAGAGGTCGCTCTGAAATGACCAGAACGCGCGCGACTGCGGTTGGGTTTATCGCCGTCATGTTATGGTCCCTGCTGGCATTGTTCACGGTCGGGTCTACGCCCACCCCACCATTGTTGCTGAATACGATCTGTTTTTCGATCGGGGGGACTTTGGGCCTGATCTGGACATGGGCAAGCGGCGGGCTGGGCCAGTTGCGCGCTGCACGCTGGACCACCTACGCTTTCGGTACAGTCGGATTGTTTGGCTATCACGCGCTTTATTTTTCGGCTCTGCGTATGGCACCGGCTGCCGAAGCTGGGTTAATCGCCTATCTCTGGCCGCTGCTGATCGTATTATTCTCAGGATTGCTACCCGGAGAACACTTGCGAATTGGGCACCTGTTCGGCGCTTGCCTGGGCTTTGCCGGGGCCGCTGTGATCATCGCAGGCGGTGGCACCGGGTTTCAAGCCACGCATCTGCCGGGATATGGGTTGGCGCTGCTCTGCGCACTTACATGGTCAGGCTATTCGGTCCTGTCACGACGGTTGGGGAAAACACCGACAAGTTCGGTTGCCGTGTTCTGTATCGCCACTGCCATCGCCTCGGGCATGCTGCATCTAATGCTTGAAGACACAGTCTTTCCTGACAGCGCCTTCGGCTGGGCCTCAGTGGCTGCACTCGGGCTGGGGCCCGTGGGGCTGGCGTTCTACGTCTGGGATATCGGGGTCAAGCAGGGAGACATTCAGATTCTGGGCACGGCATCCTATGCAGCACCCTTGCTGTCTACCTTGGCTTTGGTTGTGGCCGGGATCGCCACCCCGACTTGGGGTTTGGCGATCGCGGCTGTTTTAATCACCGGCGGCGCGGCCATTGCCGCGCGGGCCAGTATGCGTCGCTAGTTGGACAGGCGCTCGATCTCTTCTTTCAGCCTAAGCTTCTGCTTTTTGAGTTGAGCTATATGGAGATCGTCGATGCCAGGCGAGCGTTGGGCTTGTTCAACTTCAAGACCGAGGTTTTCGTGCTTTTTCTTCAGTTCGGTCAGGTGTGCGCTCACGCTCATGGCGATACTCCTTTGTTGGTGTCTGAGTTCCACGTAAGAAGTTGACCACATCGTTTCCACCCTGTCACGCTGCATACGCACAGAATCTGCAATAAATCCGACAAATTCGGCTGGTTAATGCCTATTGCCCGGAAAACACGGGTAGCGCGGCCCCATTCCGCAACACATCCGAGACCTGAGTCGTATAACTGTCACCGTCTTTCTCATGCCGTTCACCCGCATGCAAAATCAGCGGTGCGTGCAGTCGAAACGCGGCCTTTCCACCCTTTCTGGCACGCAGAATCACCAATTCCGCAGTGCGATCAAGACGCGCCGCCAGCGGCAACACCTCGACCGAACCCAAACGTCCGGCACAACCTGCCAGCATATCCGGCAAACGATCTGCCTTTTGAACCATGTGCAGATACCCTCGGGGCGCGAGGCGTTTGGCTGCCGTATCGAACCAGATATCAAGCGGAGTCCCTTCTCCCAATGCGATACTACGCCCCTGATCGTTGGCAGAACTATGCGCCCCAGCGCGGTAATAGGGCGGATTGGCGATGACATGGTCGAATTGGCGCTGTTTCAGCTCTGCCGGAAGGGCACTGAGGTCAGCCTCAACCACCTCAAGTGTGGCGTCGTTTTCGATCGCGTTCCGGCGGGCCAAATCGGCGTAGGCAGGCTGCAGCTCAACACCCACACCCTGCGCCCCCGGAACGCGCGCAAGAAGGCACAGGATTGCCGCCCCTGCCCCGCAACCCAGTTCCAGCACAGTATGACCACGAGTTGCTGTGACAGCCGCCGCAAGCAACACCGGGTCCACCCCGGCACGATAACCCGAACGCGGCTGCCAAAGGCGCACACGCCCGCTCAGAAAATCATTGCAGGTCAGATCGCTATCGGAAAACAGGCTCATCGGCCCAGCGGGATATCATTGTCGCGCATTACCCGTTCAGCACGGATCAAATCATCCGCGCGCACCATCAGACGGCGCGGGAAAATTCCGATGCCCCCCTCGAGGATGCTCATATTTACGTCCATTTGAAAGCAGTCTATATCCTCACCCTCAAGAAGGGCTGAAGCAAAGGCCAGGATCGTTGGATCGGTGCTGCGCAAAAGTTCTTTCATGGGGATGGATGTAAAGGCAAGGTACGCGGAAAGTCGAGCCTTGTATCAGGAGTGTGATGGATACCGACACGATCACGAAACCGCATGAGCGGCTGGCAGAACTTCTGGCCGGCGAAATGGACGCGGTCAATGAGCTGATCCGTACGCGCATGGCTTCTGAGCACGCGCCACGTATTCCCGAGGTCACTGCACATCTGGTTGAAGCGGGCGGCAAACGCTTGCGACCGATGCTGACATTGGCTGCGGCGCGGTTGATGGGATACTCGGGCGACCATCACATCCGTTTGGCGGCAACTGTCGAATTCATTCACACCGCGACCCTATTGCATGACGATGTGGTGGACGAAAGCGGACAGCGGCGCGGGCGGCCCACGGCCAACCTGTTGTGGGACAACAAATCCAGCGTTCTGGTAGGCGATTACCTGTTTTCGCGCAGCTTCCAGCTGATGGTTGAAACCGGATCGTTGAGGGTTCTGGACATTCTGGCCAATGCCTCGGCCACTATTGCCGAGGGTGAAGTGCTGCAGATGACTGCCGCCACGGACCTTCGCACTGATGAAGCTATTTACCTGCAGGTCGTGCGCGGTAAAACCGCCGCTCTGTTTTCAGCTGCAACCGAAGTTGGTGGGGTGATCGCCGGGGCGTCCGAAGAACAGGTCAAAGCGCTGTTCGATTACGGCGACGCTTTGGGGATAGCATTCCAGATTGCCGATGACCTGCTGGATTATCAGGGCGACAGCAAAGCAACCGGCAAGAATGTCGGCGATGATTTCCGTGAGCGGAAGCTGACCCTGCCGGTGATCAAGGCCGTGGCACAAGCAACCCCGGAAGAGCACGCCTTTTGGGAGCGCACGATTGGCCGGGGCCGTCAGGAAGAAGGTGATCTGGACCAGGCTCTAAACCTGATGAACAAGTATGGCACGCTTGAGGCGACACGGTCTGACGCGTTCGGCTGGGCTGCCAAGGCCAAAGATGCTCTGAATGCCCTACCCGATCACGAAATCCGCACCTTGCTGCGTGATCTGGCCGATTACGTGGTCTCGCGTCTCAATTAAGCTGCGTCGCGCGGCACCACCAACCGGGATGGGCCGCACCGATCTCATAAGCCGCAAAATGCGCATCTTTCATTGTGGGATAGAGCGCAAAACAGGTTGAACCAGAGCCCGACATGCGGGTCAAAAGGGAATGCTTGGTTTCGGCGAGATCGCCAAGCACTCGCTCTACTTCAGGGGCCAGCCGTGTCGTTGGCGGTTCCAGGTCGTTTCGTTGGCTCTGCAACCAAGTGGCACAATCTTCAACTGTTTGAAATTCAGGAATAACCTCGGGCATGGGAGGGTTTTCCCGACTGCCCAGAGACGAAAACACCGCCCCCGTCGCCACTTCCACACCCGGATTAACCAAGAGGGCCGGCAGTTGCGGAAGTTCGACCGACATTAGCTGCTCACCAATACCGCGCATCCGGGTCGAACGCGTTTGCGTGCATACCGGCACATCTGCGCCCAAAGACAGTGCTGTATCCAGTGGGACCAATTCATCCTGACCCACCGCCATTCGCAAGGTCGCGGCCGCGTCGGACGACCCGCCGCCGATACCGCCGCCATGGGGCAGGTTTTTGTTCAGATCAATATGTCCGGTCCAACCCGTAACCTCGGCCGCTTTCCAAACTAGATTGCGGCTGTCTGTGGGTACGCCTTCTGCATGTTCACCGGTGACAGAGATCGACAAAGCGGGTCCAGGTGAAAACTCCAACGTGTCTCCCACATCCGCAAACACCACCAACGAGTCCAGCAGGTGATATCCGTCCGGCCGTTGGCCGGTCACATGCAGGGTCAAATTGATCTTGGCGGGCGCAAACGCCTTAGTTGCCATTGGCAACCTTCAGCGGTTCCGCGCCTTCGTCAGCCAATACAGCGCCCAACCCGATTTCCAGTTTGCGCCGGATGCGCTCAGGGTCGGCTTCGCTATCGGTGTCCTCGGGGTCGATGAATGACAGGGCGCGTTTCCACTGGAACTCGGCTTCGCGCGCGCGACCCACGGCCCAGTAGACATCACCCAGATGGTCGTTCACCACCGGATCGACCGGCATCAGCTCGACCGCGCGTTCCATGTGCTCTACCGCTTCGTGATACCGGCCCAGGCGGAACAGAACCCAGCCCAGGCTATCGACGATATAACCGCTGTCGGGGCGCGCAGCGACGGCGCGTTCAATCATCTCAAGCGCCTCGTCCAACTTCTCGCGCCGCTCGACGAGCGAATAGCCCAAATAGTTCAGAACCTGCGGCTGGTCCGGGTTCAACTCAAGCGCACGACGAAAGTCAGATTCAGCCTCATCCCATTGCTTCAAACGCTCGTGCGAGATTCCGCGGGCATAGTACAAAAACCAGTTCGCACCCGAGTTGCCCTCGGTCAGTTCAATGGCGCGGTCATAAGATGCAACCGCGCTTTTGTATTCCTCTTCTTGCCGCTGCAGGTCTGCCAACGCGACATGAACGCTGGGCAGGCCAGGGTTCTGAGCGGCCAGAGTCTGCAACACTTCGGCTGCCGCATCCTTTTTTCCTGAACGGCTAAGAACCTCGGCCCGGCCCAGCTCGGCCGCGTGGTAATCGCTGCTGTTGGCAGGCACCATGCGATAGGCTTCAACCGCCAAATCATGTTGTCCCAACGCATCCAGCAGGTTAGCGCTCAGCAGAATCGCGTCCACGTGATCAGGCCGCAAGAACACGGCTGTACGGACATAGAGCAAAACGTAGTTCTGCGCCGCTTCATTGCTTAGGGCTGCGCCGACCGAAAAGAACACCTCGGCCATACCGTCCTGTGCCGATTGGACATGGGTGAACGGCAAAGTTTCACCGGCCGTCAGCCGCGCCACGTATCCTTCAATCGAGGGGTCGCTGCCAGCGGCAAAAACTTCCTCAACGAACTGCAGCGCGTCCGAATTGCGGTCCAACTGCGACAAGACCTCGGTCCGGGCCAGGGCTGCACGGCGGGAAAAGCGGGCGACAGCGCCGTTATGCGCCGTGAAAACCTGCTCGGCACCTTCAAAATCGCCGACAGAGGCCAGAGCCAAGGCTTTGTGATACAAGGCGAATTCCCGCAAGCCATCCTGCGTTGCAACCTCGTCAAAAGCCTCCATCGCGCGTGTCATTGCGCCTTGGCCAATGTATGCCCAGCCTTGCATCAACCCATCGACCAACGGCCCCACACCTTGAAGTTCAGGGTCGCGGCTCAGCAACTCTTCAAGTTGACCTTCAGATGCGAGATTTGCGGTGATCACGACCCGCGCGGCTTGGCTGTTCAGCCCGGCTTGTTCGATCGACTGAGCTATCGGCAGTGCACGCTCCAGCTCGCCAAGCGACAGGCGGGCGACAACGACGCTTTCCAGCAAAGCAGCATTTTCGGGATCAGCTTTCAGGGCCTGCGCATAGTATTTCTCGGCCGCAGTATAGTCGTTCTCGTAAATCGCCTGACGACCGGCCAAATAGGCGCCGGACCCTGTATCCGCCTGAGTCGGAAGCACAAATGACGAGGTGAACAGCGCGGCCAATACCGCGCGACGAACCAGAGAAGTCACCAAAATCCTGCCTTGCTATTGTTGACTGCTCAACAAGCTAGGGCTTTGGCTGGCAAGAGGCAATGGCAGAGCCTTCATGACCCTGCCAATACCCGGATTTTTGCTTACATGTTAGGATAGTTCGGGCCATCCCCACCCTGCGGTGTAGTCCATGTGATGTTCTGGCTGGGATCCTTGATATCGCAGGTCTTGCAATGGACACAGTTCTGGAAGTTGATCACGAACCGCGACTCACCATCCTCCTCGACCAGTTCATAAACACCCGCCGGGCAATAGCGCTGCGCAGGTTCGTCGAACTTAGGCATGTTTACACCGACCGGGATCGATGGGTCGGCCAGCTTCAGGTGGCAAGGCTGGCTTTCCTCGTGGTTGGTCGCAGCAAAGGACACGTTGGTCAGACGATCAAATGACAGCGTCCCATCCGGCTTAGGATAGTCGATGGGCTCGTGCTTGCTGGCCTCTTCGGTCGATTCCGCGTCGTTCTTGCCGTGACCCAATGTACCCAACAGCGAAAAGCCCAGCGTATTGGTCCACATGTCCATGCCGCCCAACATCAACGAGGCAGTCAGGCCGTATTTCGACCACAGCGGCTTGACGTTGCGCACTTTTTTCAGGTCAGCGCCGATGGCGCCTTCACGCACATCTGTTTCGTATGCGGTCAGCTCATCACCCGAACGCTCGGCCTTGATCGCATCATAGGCGGCCTCGGCAGCGGCCTTGCCCGACAACATCGCGTTGTGGTTGCCTTTGATGCGCGGCACGTTGACCATACCCGCCGAACAACCCAGCAGCGCCACACCCGGCGCGACCAGTTTCGGCATCGACTGATAGCCACCTTCGGTGATCGCCCGTGCGCCGTAGGCCACGCGCTTGCCGCCTTTCAGCAGCTCGGCAACCATCGGGTGGTGCTTGAAGCGCTGGAATTCCATGTAGGGGTACAGGTAAGGGTTCTTGTAATTCAGGTGGACCACGAACCCGACATAGACCTGATTGTTTTCAAGATGATAGATGAACGATCCACCACCCGCGTTGCTGCCCAGCGGCCAGCCCATCGTGTGGGTGACCGAGCCTTCCTTGTGCTTGGCCGGGTCGATCTCCCAAATCTCTTTCATGCCGACGCCGTATTTTTGCGGCTCCTTGCCGGCAGACAGATCGTATTTGGCGATGACTTCCTTGGACAGCGAGCCGCGCACGCCCTCCGACAGGAAGACATATTTGCCGTGCAGTTCCATGCCCGGTTCCGTGTTGGGACCATAGGAACCGTCAGCTTCAAGACCAAAGACACCAGCCACAACGCCTTTGACTTCACCGTTGTCGCCATAGACCAGCTCGGAACAGGCCATGCCGGGGAAGATTTCCACGCCTAGTTCTTCGGCTTGTTCGGCCATCCAGCGGCAGACATTGCCCATCGAAACGATGTAGTTGCCGTGGTTGTTCATCAACGGCGGCATCGGGAAGTTGGGGATCCGAATCTTGCCCGCCTCACCCAGCATGTAGAAGTTATCTTCGTTGACCGGCGTGTTTAGCGGCGCGCCTTTTTCCTTCCAGTCGGGGATCAGAGCATCCAGACCGCAGGGGTCCAGCACCGCGCCCGACAGGATATGCGCACCAACTTCTGAACCCTTTTCCAGAACCACGACATTCAGGTCGGCATCCAGCTGTTTCAGACGGATGGCCGCCGACAGGCCCGCGGGACCTGCGCCCACGATAACCACATCGTATTCCATCGCTTCGCGTTCAATCTCGGCCATCGCGGGCTCCTTAGCTAACATTCCGAATTGGCGCTTTCACCGCATGGTTGGCGCAATTTTGTTTCTCGGCTGATTACCCGGTTGGCAAGACCTTGGTCAATCGAAACACGGCGTAATACAGCAGCAATACGGCAGTTATGCCTCGGGAGCGTCCCCCATAAGGTACCTGGGACCGCTACCATAGGTTTTGGCACGGTCATCCGGGTTGTAAAGGGCACATTTCGGCAGGCTCAGGCAGCCGCAGCCGATGCAGCCGTCCAGATTGTCGCGCAATCGCGTCAGGGTGGCGATTCGCTTATCCAGATGGGCCCGCAATCCGACGCTGATATCCTTCCAATCCTGCGGCGTTGGCGTGCGGTTTCCGGGCAACCCAGACAGTACCTCGCGAATTTCTGGAAGGGACAGGCCAAATTGCTGCGCGATCATGATAAAGCTCAGGCGCCGGATATCTGCGCGCTGATACCGCCGCTGGCCGCCTGCGTTACGCCAAGGAGCGATCAGGCCCTGCGCCTCGTAATACCGAATGGCTGAAACAGCCAAACCGGTACGCCGGGCCAATGCGCCAATTGCCAACCCTTCAGAAATGGCCATGACTTTTCCTTATAATTACCTTGACCTCAAGTTAGGTTTAGAAATTACGGTGAGTCGCGACACGCCTCAAGACTGAAAAGGAGATCCCATGATGGCGACGCTTGAACATACCAATTTTACCGTCCGCGACCCGCAAGCATCGGCTGCGTGGATGCACAAGGTTTTTGGCTGGAAAACCCGCTGGGAAGGCCCGGCGATTGCAGGCGGATATACGTTGCATGTGGGCAGTCAGCATACCTATCTCGCGCTCTACGCGCCCAGCGATCCAAAACTGTCTGAAGAAAGCAGCTATGACATTGTCGGTGGGCTGAACCATGTGGGTGTTCTGGTCGAAGATATCGACGCAACCGAGCAGAAAGTGATCGCTGCAGGGTTCACTCCAAAATCACATGCGGATTACGAACCCGGCAAACGGTTCTATTTCAACGATGACAATGACATCGAGTTCGAAGTGATTAGTTACAACTAGGCCGTATTCCGCGCGTTGCACGGCCAATCCCTCTTGCATTTCACGCTTCATTTGGGTCAGGTAATCAGCAACCCATCAAATCGCCCCGACGCTGGTTCCATGCGGCGGGGCGCATCACTTTCTGCGTGGACGACAAGAACATGGAAAAAATTCCAATGACGCCTGCGGGCAATGCCGCGCTTGCGGCAGAGCTGAAGAACCTGAAATCAGTTGAGCGCCCTGCGATCATCGAAGCGATCGCAACCGCCCGTGAACTTGGTGACCTGAAGGAAAACGCCGAGTATCATTCGGCCCGTGAAAAACAGGGCTTTATCGAAGGTCGGATCAAAGAGCTGGAAGGCATCCTGTCATTGGCCGATGTGATCGACCCGGCCAAGCTGTCGGGCGCGATCAAGTTCGGCGCCAAGGTTACTCTGGTCGACGAAGACACCGACGAAGAAAAGACCTGGCAGATCGTGGGTGAGTATGAGGCCAATATCGAAAACGGCCTGCTGAACATAAAGTCCCCCATCGCCCGTGCCCTGATCGGCAAGGACGAAGGTGACAGTGTCGAGGTACGTACCCCCGGTGGGGTACGCTCCTATGAAGTTCTGAGTATCGAGTACGCCTGATCGGAGCATCCCCATGTCCGAGCCCACACCTGAGCACGAAACAGAGCGGCCGACTTCACTGGGCGTCTATGACAAGCCCTCGGAGCCGTCCATTACCTCGATCGAGATCGCGGCCGTCGTGCTTAGCGTGATCTGGCTGGTCATTGCGGTTTTGTTTCTCGTGCTGCCTGACAACATTCAGGGCGGCGGCTTCGTGATCACCCTGCTGGCCGTATTTTTGCCAGTGGCTATGATCTGGGTCGCCGCGATGGCCATGCGCGCCAGCCGCATCATGCGCGAGGAAAGCGAGCGCCTTCAAACCGCCATTGACGCGCTCCGGCAGGCTTATGTGGGGCAGCAGCAGCGCGCCGCCATTTCGCATGAACCAGCAGTCACCAAAAAACTGGATGAAATTGCGGAAACCGCGAAAAAGACCGAAAACGCGCTGGCCACGTTTTCGACCAAGCGCACGGAACCCGTCCCCGTGGCGGAACCAAACGGGGCAAGCGATCAAACCTCGCTTGAATTGGGCACCCAGGCCGAGGATATTTCTCCGCCGCTGAGCACGGATATCTTCATCCGCGCGCTGAATTTTCCCGAAACTCAGGAAGACACCGAAGGCTTCAACGCCCTGCGTCTGGCGCTGAAAGACCGCAAGACCGCGCAGTTGGTACAAGCCTCGCAAGACGTTCTGACCCTGCTCAGCCAGGAAGGCATCTATATGGATGACCTGCGTCCCGACATGGCCCGCCCTGAAATCTGGCGCCAGTTCGCACAAGGTGCACGTGGGCGTTCAGTGGCCGCACTCGGGGGTATCCGCGACCGCTCGTCTCTGGCGCTGACCGCTGCGCGAATGAAACAGGACCCGATCTTTCGCGACGCCGCGCATCATTTCCTACGGCGCTTTGACCACATGATCGTCGCGTTTGAACCCGAGGCCAGCGATGCCGACCTGACCTCGCTGGGGGAAACCCGCACCGCGCGAGCCTTCATGTTGCTGGGGCGGGTTGCGGGGACCTTCGACTAAAGCCCAAAACTGCCATAGGGGATGAACCGGACCATATCGCCCGGTTTGATATGACGCGCACCGTCTTCAATTTCGACCAGCCCTTCGGCCCAGCTTAGCCCGCTGATCCGGCCCGACCCTTCCGAGGCGAACACCTCGGCCCGACCATCCCTGACACGGGCGCGCAGATACTCGCGACGGCCCGCTTTCTTGCGTTTTTCAAAGGCAGCAGGCAGATCAAAAGCCTGCGGCTCTTGCCACCCCTCACCTGCCATTAGCCCCAGCGCCGGGCGGGCAAAGATCAAAGTGCAGACCATAGCCGCCACCGGGTTTCCGGGCAGACCAAACACTGGCGTGCCGTTCCACAGGCCCAACGCCAGAGGGCGACCCGGTTTCAGCGCAATCCGCCATTCCTGCATCGCACCTGCCTCGCGCAGCAGGGCCGAGACGTGATCTTCATCCCCGGCGGACGCTCCGCCGCTGGTCAGGATCACATCCGCCTGCTTTGACGCGTTGTTCAACCGGTCGCGCAACGCTGCGCGATCATCCGGCACGCGCCCCAAATCCACCGGCTGAAACCCCATCCGATCAATCAGCGACAAAAGCATTGGCCGATTGGCATCAAATATCTGACCGGGCCCAGCGGTTTCACCGGGCTCAACCAGTTCATCCCCGGTGGACAGAACTGCCACGCGCAAGGTCTTGCGCACATGGATTTCCGCGATGCCCGTTGCCGACAGCAAGGCCAGATCGGCGGGCGTCAGCCTGCGCCCGGCGGGCAGAACCAGATTTCCCTCGGCCACATCCTCGCCAGCGCGGCGGGTGTTGGCGCCCTGTTTCAAAGGCCCGTGAAAAGCGATGTGGTTGTCCTGAACCGTCACATCTTCTTCCAGAATGACCGTATCCACGCCGTCAGGCAGAGCGGCACCCGTCAGCACGCGCACGGCATGACCATCCGGCACAGTCCCGTCAAAAGGCATGCCCGCAGCCGCCCGCCCCGGATACAGAGGCATGACTTGCGCGCCCTCTTGGGCAGCACCAGCAAATCCATAACCATCCACCGCCGTATTCGGTTGCGGCGGGTTCGAACGGTTCGCAAGGACATCCTCAGTCAAAATACGCCCTGCGGCCTGTGACAGTGCGACCCTTTCGGGCGTTGCGACCACAGTCAACCGCTCACGCAACAGCGCCAGTGCATCGTCCACCGGCGTCCAGTTCACTCCGGCGGGCAAAGCGAAACAATCGTTACGCAGTGGCGGCGGTGCGATATTCGGTTTGCTCTGTGACACTCCCAAAATCCAACCTTCCTCTGCTGCGTTCACGTTCAGATGTTGCGCCAGTTCCTCGACCTGCATCCGTGCAAGTGACTGGGCAACCTGTTCAACCTGCCAGGCATCCTTGATCCGCCCGTCCGGCGCAGCCCCAAGGGTCAGCGAGGGCCAGATTTCCACGAAGGCAACCGGCGTGTCCAGCGCCTCGAACGGCCAAACTGAGATCTGCCCGGCAAATGCGTGACGCAAGCGGGCCAGCACTGGCAGGCCCATCATTACCTGACCCCCGACTGCCCCGGCACCGCCCATCTGCCAGCAGGAAAAGCTGCCCTTGGCTTCCGGCATCAGTTCGACAGCCCGGCGCTCGGGGAAGGGATTTTGGTAATCAGATTTATTTTTGGGCAGGCCGTCGATGTCGCGTTGCAGACCGTTGAACCAGAACGGACCTTTACCGCCAAAGTGCCGGTTGATCTCACCAGCCAGATCGAATCGATTGTTGGCCTTGGGCGAGTCCTCAGTCCGGCGTTCGAACCAATCCCACAGTTTCAGCGGATCATCCGATCCCGTCAGCGCACGGGCAAAACCTTTGGGATAGCCAAAAGGGAAATCGAAGCCCAGAAACAGCCGCCGACTGGCGGCAATCTCGGTCTCGATCAGGTTTCGCAACCACAGTTCAGCAATGCCGCGGTTTCTGAGATACATCGGCTCTTCCGCTTCGCCCTTGCGCACCACACAAGCCCAGATCGCATCCTTACGCGGTCGGGGGCCGGTATCGTTGCCGCTGGACCAGTCGACCATGGCGAAACTGTCGAAACCGGTCACAAACCAACCTCCTGCAGGATGAAATTTGCGATAGATTCGGTGTCGTTCAGATCGAAAACCGGCACCTTCACATTCAGCGGCGTGTCACTGGCAACGGCGCGAATAGTGGTGTTTTCAGGAGCCATCAGAGCATTACCCACCTCGGCCCGAAACGCTTCGACCTTGGGATGGGCTTCGCGCTTGAACCCTTCGATCAGCACCAGATCGACAGGCGACAAGCGCCCCAGAAGGTCTTCCAAAGATGGCTCAGGCGCACCGCGCAGCTCTTGCATGAGGGCGATACGCTGACCCGAGGCCAGCAACACTTCGGATGCCCCCGCAAGCCGGTGTCGATAGCTGTCGGTACCTTCCTGATCGACATCGACGCGGTGATGGGCATGTTTCAGGGTCGATACTGTAAAACCACGTCTGGTGATCTCGGCCACCAGCCGCTCCATAAGCCCGGTTTTGCCTGCGTTTTTCCAGCCGGTGACGCCGTAGACCCTCATGCCTGCTCCTGCAGTTGTTCGGCCCGTGCCAGATCATCAGGCGTGTTGACGTTGAAAAACGGGTCGAACGGCTCCGCCGGAAACAGCGCCTCACGCCCGTCATGTTGATCGGTCCACAGCACGACCTTGCGCAACCCGTCGTTCAATGCATCCCGCAGATCATCGCGCAGCGCCACAGGCCAGAGGCCAAAGGTCGGATGCCGGTTGATCCGCTTACCCCCGCCGGATTTCAGCGCCTCATCCCCAGTACGCGGCGTGGTGGCCAGCACCAGGGGATGGGTTTGCCCTTCGGCTGCCTGCAGAAGGCGCGCCACCAGATCGCGCGGAAAAAACGGTGTGTCGGCGGCAGCGGTGACGATACTGTCAGCCCCTTGCGTGGCCGCCCATTCGAGCCCCGCCAAAACGCCCGCCAAAGGACCAGCGAAACCTTCGATCGTGTCGGGTAGGATGGGCAGATTCAGATCGGCGAACCGTTCAGGATCACCATTGGCATTCAGCGCGACTCCAGCCACTTGAGGTTGCAGCCGTTCGATCACGTGGTGCAACAGGCTTTGGCCGCCCACCTGCAGCAGCCCCTTGTCGCCACCACCCATTCGGGTGGCAAGACCGCCTGCTAGAATTACGCCAAGTGGTTTTCTTGCCGCCTCAGCCATTGGCACTTTTCCTGCGATGTTTCTTATCCTCAACCTGAACAGTCGCCGGATCAACGTCACGCACCAACCGGTCCTCGCCCGACAGGCAGACAAACCGCTGCCCGCGCATACGGCCGATCAGGGTCAGACCGACCTCGCGCGCAATCTCGACACCCCAGGCGGTGAATCCCGAGCGGGATGCCAGAACCGGGATGCCCATCATCGCCGTCTTGATCACCATTTCCGAGGTCAAACGACCGGTCGTGTAGAGAATCTTATCCTCCGCTGCCGCACCCTCGGACAGCATCCAGCCTGCGATCTTGTCGACCGCGTTGTGGCGGCCCACGTCTTCCATATAGACCAGCGGGCGATTTTCGCGACACAGGACGGTGCCGTGGATCGCCCCAGCCTCAAGATACAGCGACGGGGTGCGGTTGATCTTGGCCGCCAAATCATACAGCCACGAGGTGCGCACCTGAACCTGAGGCAGGCGCACGTCCTCGAGCCCCTCCATCATATCGCCGAACACGGTGCCTACTGCGCAACCGCTGGTGCGGGTCTTTTTCTTCAGCTTGTCCTCATAAGAAGTCTCGCGCGCTGTGCGGACAACCACGGTTTCCAAGTCATCATCGTAATCGACGCGCGTGATCTCATCATCCGACAGCAGCATGCCCTGATTGCGCAGGAACCCCAGCGCCAGGTATTCTGGATAGTCGCCGATGGTCATTGCGGTCACGATTTCCTGTTTATTCAGGAAAATCGTCAAAGGGCGCTCCTCGACAACCGAGATATGGCTGACCTCTCCATTCTGGTCCACGCCCTCAACTGCACGAGTCAATCGCGCCGCGCCGGGATCTGGGGCGATGATGTAGTCCGAGACATCCAGTTCCGTAACCAATTGCAACCCTTTCCCAAGACCGCTACTTCTGCTGCGGACACCATAGGATTTAGCCATGGCAGACACCACATCCAAGTCATACTTCTGGAAGGGTTTACGCGACGGGTCCCCGTTCATTTTCGTCGCGATCCCTTTCGGCACCCTATTCGGCGTTTTTGCGACCGAAGCCGGGTTGGACATCGTCCAGACCATCGCCTTTTCCGCCACCGTGTTCGCGGGGGCCGCACAGTTCACGGCACTGCAATTGCTGCAGGACAATACACCCACCGCCATCGTATTGGCCTCGGCGCTGGCGGTAAATTTGCGGGTGGCGATGTATTCTGCCTCTCTGACGCCTTATCTGGGGGCCGCGCCCCTATGGCAACGGGCTTGTGCCGCCTACCTGACGGTGGATCAGTCCTATGCCTGTTCGATCGTACGGTTCGAAAAAGAGCCACAAATGACCGTGCCCCAGCGAATGGCCTATTTCATTGGCACGGTCACACTGATCACTCCGCTGTGGATTCTTGCATCGTATCTGGGGGCAGTGCTGGGCACGCGAATCCCGGAAAGCTGGGCGCTGGATTTCGCGCTACCGATCACCTTTCTGGCCATGATCGGGCCGATGATGCGTACGTTGGCGCATGTGGTGGCCGCTCTGGTCGCCATCGTTGTCGCGTTACTGGCGGTTGCAGTTCCCTATAATCTGGGCCTGCTGATTGCCGGGGCGGCAGGCATGATGGCCGGCGCACAAGCTGAGCTGATGTTGGAACGCAAGCTGGAGCGGGAAAGAACATGACCCAGATCGACGCTACAACCATGTGGATCGTGATCATCGGTCTGGCCATCGGCAGCTTTGCCTTGCGCTTTACCTTTATCGGTCTGGTCGGGGACCGCCCGATGCCGCCATGGCTGCTGCGCCATCTGCGCTATACGGCCGTTGCCATCATCCCGGCGCTGATCGCGCCGCTCGTCATGTGGCCTACCGCCACCGAAGGCCAGCCGGATGTCCCGCGCATGACCGCAGCAGCGGTCGCACTGTCTGTCGGCGTGATCACCAAGAACGTGCTTGCGGCTATCTTTACCGGGGCAGCCACTCTCTACGGGCTGCTGTATCTATTGGGGTGATGCTGCTTCCAGCTCGTTCAGTCGGGCATTGTTGAACGCCAATCCTTGCTGCAAATCCGCGTTGTCGTTTTCGCGGTATTCGGCGGTTTGAACTCCGGGCAACTGACCGAACTGATCGGAAAGTTTGACAGGGTAGAACGTGGTTTGGATCTGCTCGAACCCCGGAACCTGTTGCAACAACTGTGCCGTTGAATTGGCGCAGAACGCGCCCGCAACCGGGCCTGACTGTTTTGCCAATTGTAGGGCAATCTCAGCCTGTTGCGGCGTCACCTCGATGGTTTGGATACGCGCGTAATGCGTTTCGCGCGCGTGACTGCTGCGATAGGCGCGCTCGACATTCGGAGTGATACCGTACAGCACATCATCCTTGATCGGCACCACATCCGCCCGGAATGAGCCTGCAGGGTCGAAAATCACGCGCTCACTGCCGCTGATCATCAACGAGGTATGAGCACCCGAGCCTGTCCGGGTGCTGATCATCGTATACAGCGTCAGGGTCGAAGGCCCGGGATCCCGATAGGACCGGGACACGATTTCCGACTGATCTGCCTGTGGTCGCTGCGATCCAGTGCAGCCCGCCACGGTTACTGCCAGCAGGCAGGCAAGCAATATCCTGATCACGGTCGACCCCGTTTCGGATTAAGAGGCGAAAACCGCCAGGAATAGGCAGAGGAAGGCGATCGCAACTACGCACCATGTGGTGGCCTTGATAAAGCCGTGGAAGGTTTTTTCTTGGACGGTGATGTCCATTTCGCCGTGCTTGTGTTCAGCCATGACTCAGAGATTCCTAATTCGCGTGTTTGAGATGTTGGATAAATGAAAATCCAAGTGCTGTCACCACGTCATTCGGGCGCAGGGGTCAAGGATTTGAACACGGAACACCCCGGATAACCGAACCCCCAGCGCCAGGGCAAACCCGAACAGGGCCCTCCACCCAATCGCACCGCCCTATACATGGCCTCGGCGGTCACGGAATGGGCTGTACGAATCTGATCAGGCGTCATGTCGTACCTGTCAGCGAAATCCTCGGCGTTGTCTTCCCCGTGCTGTTTGACACAAGCGCGCAAGGCTTCGTCTGCGGACAGGCGCGCGTCAAAACTCGCCTCAGCCTTCGACGCACCGCCTGCATTGTGATAGGCACGGTCGTGGGTCACACAGCAGTATTCCCACGGTGGGTGCGCCTCGTAGAGCGCTCTGAACTTCGGGAAGGTATCAGCCACAAAACGCCAACTGGTTGACAGACCACCTGAACAGCCATCCGTTTCAAATGGGATAAGCTCGACATCACCCCGCTGCGCAAACAGCGCGCGATGGGCAGGCATCTCGATAGTACGCATAAAGTCTTGAGCCGACGCCGAGGCAGCCATCAGTGCAAGCAAGGCCGCTGGCTTAAGGGCTTTCATCGCGCATCGCCTGCGTATCGACGGTCATGCCGAAAGTGGTCGCCATCCACAGCAACAGCCGCTCTGCCGGTCCCATTTCGGCCCGGATGCGCAACACCTCGTTGGCCATTGCCGGGCGGTCGGTGATCAGCCCGTCCACCCCCAAAGAGGCCATGGCTGACATCTGCAACGGGTCATTGACCGTCCAGACATAGATATCCTTGCCCGCTGCGTGGACCGAGCGCACAAGCCCCGGCGTCGCCATTGCGGCGTTCACGGCGATAAAGTCACCCTCAAGCCCGGTCAGATCGCCGATGGCGGTCGCGGCCAGAACCCCTGCCCGCCAGTCGGGACGGATGGATTTCATTTTCTGCACCGCCGGGTATTTTAGCGACATGGTGGCGATGTCGTCCTGCATCGCCATCTCTTCGACTATCGCTGCGACGCGGTTTTCCAGGTCAACGTCATGGCCATAATACTTAAGCTCGATGATGACCTTGGATTTGCCTTTTGCGGCCTCAAGCACCTGACGCAATGTTGGTGTGCGTTCATCGGCAAATTCGGGGTCGAACCAACTGCCAATGTCGATGTCGGCCAAATCTTCCATCGTTGCATCCCAAACCTTGAGATTCACACCCGCCAGTTTCATGAAATCGCTGTCATGGGCAACGATGACCACATCATCAGCCGATTCCTGCACGTCGATCTCAACCCAATCCGCCCCGTCCTCAATCGCCTTGAGGACCGCAGCCATGGTATTTTCGGGCCGTAAGGCCGCAGCACCACGATGGCCTATGACCTCGGCCCGATCTGGAGCTTGAATTCGTGCCAACAGATGCTGGCCAAACCACAACCCGATCAGCACGGCCGCCACTGCTGCGCCGACGACGGCGAACAGGGGCATCCGCAAGCTTCCCGGTTCGGGGTGGGGTGGTTCCGAGGTCCTGATCTCGAAAAAACCGTCCAGCAGAACCGCCAGAGCGCCCAGCGCGGTCGCCGCCAGCACCAGCCCCGCCAAAGACCAGATCCCCGCGATCACAAGGCTGTAGATCAGCGCCAGACGCAGATTGTCCGCTCCTTGCAGGGGCACAACCGAGAACAACACCCCAGCCATCCAGGCAATTGCAGAAGAGATGGCGAGGCGCAGGATCAACCAGATCGCCAGCTCGATCTTGAGACGCCCGCGCTTGCCCTCCATCCGGGTGTCGCTGATGTTGAAAGCATGTGCCGGGTGGACACCTTCAAACAGCACCAGATGCAAGGAAAGAGCCCATGCCGACAGGCGGCGGATCAATACCCACGCCATCGCCAACAGCACTACACCAATCAGCACCACTGCAACCCAGAAGGATGGTGGGTGGAAAGTCAGGTAATAGTTGATGTCATATTCGGTCAGCGTCCACCACGCGATCACAGCTGAAACCAGCGCAAAAGGCAGAACAAGTAGCAGTACCCGCAGTACGAACCGCACCGCAAAGCCGAACAGATTTGGCAGACGCGAAATGATCAGCCCGATGGCCGCACTGCCAGCACGCCATGGGTCGGATTCGCCCATTCTCAGGGATCCCGCCATGACCGCGAAGACAAACACTTCGGCCAGCAGAAACAGGCTGAGGACGACGATGGCCGAGATGAATCCCGCAGGTGAGAGGACGAAGGCGGCGATCGCCTGATCGGTCAAAGCGGTCTGGTTTGACAGCGACACCGCAAGGTTCACGGTAATCGCCACGCCGGGCGCTATCAGCGCCACCAGCAACAATCGCACGGCAACATAGATCGGCACAAAGATGCGGCGGCGCGCCCATGCATCTCTGTAGGCTTTTGTAACGGCTGAGAAACTGGTCACGCTGCACCCCCGGAAATGAGAACTCATTCAAGGCTGCGCAGACCTGAATTGCAAGTCAGGTAATCAGGTTTCTTCCAGATCCTTGGCCAAACGAAAGCCGATCCGATTGGCGGGCTTATCCTCGACCGATTTGGGCAAGGCGCGCAGCATCACGTTCAACTGGCTGACATGCTGCACCAGCTGGGTTCGCGCGCCGGTCGCGTCTGAGCCGTAGAAGGTGATGATATCGGGGTCGAAGTAACCCATGCCCTCGATCCGCATCACACCGGCATCACCGCCGGTAAAGCCCATGGCGACCTCCTGATCACCGTCCAGCGTCTGTTCGAAATTCTGGATATAGAGGATCAGCCGTTCATAGGCCCATTGCGCCGGGCTTTTGGTCGCGACGGGTTTTTGCAGCTGACCGGGCAGGTCCTTGGCGCCGGATTTCGCATTCGGGTTGGCGTGCACCTCATAACACCGGGGCAAAGCCGCTGCCTCCGCCGCTTCGGCCGATGTTTCGATCTGGTCCTGCATGCCTTTACCCTTTGCGCTGAAACTCCCACGCCCCGTCCGCGCGGCGCGTCCGTGTAACAGCTCCAATGTGGTAGAGATGGTTCAGATGTGCAACCGCCTCGACCAGCGCCAGCCCATACTCGCCCTCACCGATCTGGCGTTTGAACAAAGGTACAAAGCAATCGGCGGCGGTTTTGGGCGTGTCGAGGAAATCCTGCAAGCGGTCCAGCGCGCCGTGGTGATTGTCGATCAGTTGTTTCATGCGCAGCGGCAGGCCGGTGAACGGCAGTTTATGCCCGCCCAGTGCCAGATGATCCGGGCGTGCCAGACCCTTCAGCCTCTCACACGCCTCAAGCCATTCGGCCACCGGATCGGCCATCGGTTCGGTGACATAGACACCCAGATTGGGGCTGATCGAGCTAAGAATCTGATCCCCGGTGATCACCAGATTGTCGTCGCGGCTCCAAAAGGTTGCATGCTCAGGCGCATGGCCATTGCCCATATGCACGTCCCAGTCCCGCCCTCCCATACGGATCACGCTGCCCTGTTTGATCCGGGTAAAGCCCAGAGGCATCGGATACACAGTGTCACAGAAATTGAACGGGCGCTGAGTCATCCGCTTGGCGAGAAACTCGGCGTCCATCCCGGCGCTGCGATAGTAATCCAGTGTTTCTTGTGGCCAGCTTTCCTGCACGTCCAACTGCAGCATCCGCGCAAACAGCCAGGCGGTGCGGGTCGTGACCAGCTCGGCGCCATGCTCTGACTGGAACCAGCCTGCATTGCCGATATGGTCGGGATGGTGGTGGGTGACCACGACGCGCGTGATCGGCTTACCCGCCAGTGGCCCTTCCATCAGCTCTGCCCAGATGCGGCGGGTCTTGTTCGAAGACATGCCCGTATCGATCACCGTCCAGCCATCGCCGTCATCCAGCGCGTAGATGTTGACGTGATCCAAGGCCATGGGCAGCGGCAGACGCATCCACAGCACCCCTTCGGCAATCTCAACCGCCTCACCCTGTGCCGGAGGCTCGGGCCAAGGATACCGAATCGCCAAAGGGGAATCTCCGTCCATTAGGCCACGAACTCCTCAACGCTGAGGGCGTACAGGTCATCCGCGCCATTCTGCGCCTGCGCCAATAGACCGGCATATTCCGGCAGCAGCGCATTGATGTAATACCGCGCCAGCTTGAAACGCGGGCCGTTGGGTTCGGCCTGCGCCGCCTTCAGGTGGTAGTGCGCGCCCAGAACACGGGCGAAGGCGTGTAGATAGGGAACGGCTCCGGCAAAGCGGGCGTTCATATCGGACTGCGCCACGATCCATTCTGTGGTTTCGCGCAGGCTTTCCGTGGCCTCCCAGACCGGGCCAGCCAGATCCGGCAGAGTGGCGCGAGCCTGTTCGGCGTGATCCTCGATCTCATCCAACAGGCGGGAGGCCGCTTCGCCCCCGTCCATCATCTTGCGCGCCACAAGGTCCATGGCCTGAATGCCGTTGGTACCTTCATAGATCGCAGTCACACGCACATCGCGGTAATACTGCGACGCACCGGTTTCCTCGATGAACCCCATGCCACCGTGCACCTGCACACCCGTTTCCGAGACACGAATACCGGTTTCAGTCCCGAATGCCTTGCAGATCGGGGTCAGCAGTGCCGCACGCGCGCTCCATTCAGCGTCGCCGGTGGCGTTGGCCATGTCGATGGCCGCAGCGTTGGCCAACATGATCGCCCGCGCGGCAAAGGTATCGGCGCGCATGCTCATCAGCATCCGGCGCACATCTGCATGGTCAATGATGGTGCCCGAGGGCGTCTTGCCCTGCTTGCGCTCCAACGCATAGGCCAGCGCGTGCTGATAGGCACCTTCGGCAGCACCCACGCCCTGACCGCCAACTCCCAGACGGGCATTGTTCATCATGGTGAACATTGCGGCCATACCGCCATGTTCCTTGCCCACAAGCCAGCCCTTGGCGCCATCATATTGCATCACGCAGGTTGGCGAACCGTGCAGACCCATCTTGTGCTCGACCGAAACCACTTTCAGATCGTTCGCCACGCCCGGGTTGCCATCTTCATCCGGTAGGTATTTGGGAACCAGGAACAACGAAATCCCTTTGGTTCCGGGCACCCCATCCGGCAGGCGCGCCAACACCAAATGGCAGACATTCTCGGTAAAATCGTTATCGCCCCACGAGATGAAAATCTTCTGACCCGAAACCGAATAGGTTCCGTCCCCATTTCGTTCCGCCTTTGAAGACAGTGCACCCACATCGGAACCAGCCTGAGCCTCGGTAAGATTCATAGTTCCCGACCATTCACCAGACATCAGCTTCGGCAGGTAAAGCGTCTTCAACTCGTCGCTTGCGTGATGTTCCAGCGCCTCAATCTGGCCCTGCGACATTAGCGGCGCCAGTTGCAGGGACAGGCAGGCGGCCGACATCATCTCGTTCACTGCGCTCGTCAGTGCCATCGGCAGGCCCATGCCTCCATGCTCCGGATCCCCGCTCATCCCGATCCAGCCCCCTTCGGCGATGGCTTTCCAACCATCGGCATAGCCCGAAGATGTCCGCAACACGCCGTTTTCCATTCGTGCAGGTTCCAGATCGCCGGGACGCTGCAACGGGGCCATCACCTCTTCGCACATCTTTCCAGCCTCGGTCAGGATCGCGCTGACCACATCCTCGCTGGCTTCTGAGAATTTCTCGGTCGACGCGATCTGATCGAATCCAACAACGTGGCGGAACAACAATTCGTAATCGGATATGGGCGCGCGGTATGGCATGGCTTTCCTCTGGACTGTCTGTGCGGCTTTTCGCGGTTGGGGTTGGAAATTGCAACGCCCACCTTTAAGCATCCTTGATTAATCGAAAACGTAACCGGCCACATGTCACAAGCAATCAAAACGCGGCGTCACAACAAATGATCCCCAACGGCACATTGGAATTAACCGCCGACCCAAGCGGAATCGCTCAGGCAGCGGATCTGCTGCGACAAGGCCTGCTGGTCGCCTTCGCCACCGAGACGGTCTATGGCCTTGGCGGTGACGCGCGCAATGGCGAGGCCGTGGCCAGCATCTATGCCGCCAAGGGTCGACCCAGCTTTAACCCATTGATCGCGCATGTGGATTCAATCGAGTCCGCACAACGGTATGTGGAATGGTCCGACCCGGCCGAGGCATTGGCCGCCGCGTTTTGGCCCGGCCCTCTTACCATGGTACTCCCATTGCGCGACGGGCACGGGATTTCACCTCTGGTCACGGCAGGGCTTGATACGCTTGCCGTACGCGTGCCCGCACACGGCACCGCCCGCGCGCTGCTGTCGTCGCTTGATGGGCCGGTGGCGGCACCCTCGGCCAACCCCTCGGGGCAAATCAGCCCAACCACCGCCGAACATGTGCGCGCCGGTCTGGATGGCCGCATCGCCGCTATTCTGGATGACGGCCCCTGCGGTGTAGGACTGGAATCAACAATCGTCGGGCTGGCTGGGGAACCGTCTCTGCTGCGCCCCGGAGGTGTGGCGCTGGAACAGATCGAATCCATTCTGCATGCGCAGTTGCACGTGCATCAGGCCGGAGACTTGCTGACCGCACCGGGTCAATTGCAATCGCATTACGCACCGGATGCCCCTGTCCGGCTAAATGCGACCAACGCGCAGGGTGATGAGGTTCTGCTAGGGTTCGGCTCGGTTGCGTGCGATCTGAACCTGTCGGAAAAGGGCGAATTGACCGAAGCTGCTGCGAACCTGTTCTCGGCCCTGCATACGCTCAACACCACAGGCCGCCCTATTGCGGTAACCCCGATTCCAGATCATGGTCTGGGCGCTGCCATCAACGATCGCCTTCGCCGAGCAGCAGCACCGCGCGACAGTTGATCAGGCGCGGCCAGCGCTGGCCGACAGGGTCAGGGGATCGACACCCAATGTGGCCAAAGCGGCCTCCCATTTCTCATCATCGGGCACATCGAACACCAGATCCGAGGTCGCCTCGGTAGTCAGCCAGCCATTCATAGCGATCTCATCCTCTAACTGGCCGGGACCCCAACCAGAATACCCAAGCGCCAGAGTGGAATTCAAAGGCCCTCGGCCCGAAGCCAGGTCTTCCAGCACATCCATTGTCGCAGTCATGCTGAAATCATCCGAGATTTTCATCGAATGCAGGTTGGCGTCGTAGTCCGCGCTGTGCAGGACAAAACCGCGCGACATCTCGACTGGGCCGCCAAAATGCACGAGGCGTTCACCCACGACAGGGATACGGCAAGCGATATTCAGTTGGCTCAGCAGTGTTTTGATCCGCAAGTCCGACGGCTTGTTGACGATCAGACCCATCGCGCCATCGTCTCCGTGGCTGCATATGTAAACCACCGAATGATCAAAACGCGGATCACCCATACCAGGCATCGCAATCAAAAGTTTTCCGGTCAGGTCCATGGAATTACAACTCTTGCTTCGTCCGCCTCTCAACAATGACCCCGGCAGGTAGGGATTGGCAAGGGATCAGGCCATATTTCACTAGATTTCATCCGAGTGACCGGAACGTGACTTGGAATCGCGGTTCGGAACGCGCATTTATATGGGTATGAAGCGTTTACTAAAGTCGTCTGCGGCCGTCCTGACCGCCTGTTTCGCCCTGACCGCCCCTGCGCACGCACAGGCGTTGGACGGGGTTGTGCAATTGGATGTCCTCGATGGCGGGCGCACCGCCAGCGGCACCTACTTGGGCGCGTTGCGGTTGACGCTAAAGGACGGCTGGAAAACCTATTGGCGCGCGCCCGGTGACGCCGGTATCCCGCCGCAGTTTGACTGGAACGGCTCGCAAAATGTGGGCGATGTGTCGATTACATGGCCCGCGCCCGAGGTGTTTGTGCAGAACGGCCTGCAATCCATCGGCTATACGCATCAACTGGTGTTGCCGGTCGAAATCACGCCCTTGAACCCTGCGAAACCCGTGCGGCTGCGCGGGGATATGGATCTGGGCGTCTGCAAGGATGTCTGCATTCCCGAACGTCTGGATTTCGACCATACGCTGGACGCCGACGCAGGCCGCAACCCGGCCATCGCTGCCGCCTTGGCGCAGCGCCCCTATTCCGCGAAAGAGGCGCGCGTAACCGCCGCCACCTGCCAACTGACCCCGACCTCGGACGGGATGCACATCGAGGCTCGTGTCACCATGCCCTCGGCGGGTGGAAACGAAATTGCGGTGATTGAACCGGGCAATCCGGTGCTCTGGGCCGCGCCACCCAAGACAACACGGCAGGGCGATACCCTGGTGGCGACGTCGGAAGTGATCAGTGCCTCGGGCGCGACTTTTGCGCTGGATCGGTCTGAGATCAGGATCACGGTTCTGGGCGCCAATCACGCCGTGGACATTCAGGGCTGCAGCGCGGGCTGAAGCATGGAGAAATCCCCAAAGATCGGCGCGCTGGCCGTAGTTGTGCACGACGCCAAGGTGCTGTTGGTGCAACGCAGCAAACAGCCCGACGCGGGGCTGTGGGGGTTTCCCGGTGGTCACGTGGAATGGGGCGAAACCGTCATGCAGGCCGCGCAGCGGGAACTGCATGAGGAAACCTCGGTCATTGCCGAACCGCTGCACTACCTCGATAATCTGGACCTGCTACGACACGGCGAAGACGGCGCAGTGCAGTCGCATTACCTGCTGGTCGGGGTCGCCTGTCACTACCAATCGGGAAGCCCATTGGCCGGAGACGATGCACTGGATGCACGCTGGTTTCCCGTTGAACAGATTCGACAAGGCGATCTGCCCATGAGCAATCGTGTCACTGATCTGCTGGAAACAGCTCTGCGCAGCTGCTAGGCTGCGCGCCCTCGGATGCGCACGTAAAGCAGGCTGGACAGCACGATGCTCAACAACAGGATCGGCAGCGCCCCGGCGACAAAGGCAACCAGCCCCATGCGCAGCGCCGCGACACTTTCTTCGCCCCCATAAAGCTCTGACAGCACACCAATCGGAGCACCGGCAGACATCGGCCAGACCATTGTCACTCCGAACCATAGCAACAGCGCCAGCCCGGTGGCCGTCACTGCACCTTGCACCATCCGATCCGGCGCCCGCAGCGCCCGGCGCATCGCCGTCATCGGACGCGACAGGTCATTCAGAATGGCCAGCAGCGCGGGCACCAGCAACAGCACCAAGAGCATTCCGAAGCCGAGCCCGTAAACCAACGTGATCACCGAAGGTTTGAGGAATTGCGCCTGCTGCGAACCCTCATAGAGAAGCGGTGTCAGCCCCAAAACCGTGGTCAGCGTCGTCAGCATGACCGGTCGCAACCTGTCCGCCGTACCCTCGACAATCGATGGCACAAGCCCACGCTCTTGTTGATAGGCGTCGATGGTGGTGACCAGCACGATCGAGTCGTTGATGATGATCCCGGTCATCCCCAACAGACCGATCACGGTGAACATGCTTAGTGGTACATCCCAGATGTAATGGCCCCAGATCGCACCCACCAAACCAAACGGAATGATCGCCATAACCACCAAAGGCCGCGTCCAGCTGGCAAAGACCCAGGCCAACACCAGATAGATGCCAGTCAAGCACAGGATCAGGCCTGTGCGTGCCTCGGTCAGGAATTCATCCTCTTGCTCGCTCAGACCCGCCATCTGCCATTCGACCTGCCGTTCGGCGGCGATATTGGGCAGGATTTCGTCACTCAAAGCCCGGGCAATTTCTGCTGCACGGGCCGGATCATCCTCTGAAATGTCGCCGATTACAGAAATCACCCGCAGGCCGTTTTCACGCCGCACGGCCGAGAAACCCGATTTACGCTCGACCGAGACGATATCGGCCAGCGGAACATAGACCCCGTCCGGCGTGCGCATCAGGGTGCGTTCCAGGAAATCGGCGGTCAACTCACCCTCGGGCAGTTCCACTCGGATTTCAGAGCTACGCGGGCCGTCGGGGAAGGTCGCGGCCTCGATCCCGTTCAACCGGTCGCGCAACACACGGCCCAGTGTTTCGATGCGGAAGCCCAGCGCCTGCCCCTTGGCGGTCAAGTCCAGAATGAAATCTTCCTTGTCATAGGCCAGATTATCCTCCAGCGCTGACACTTCGGGGTATTTTGACAGCTCGGCCTGCAAATCCTCAGACGCGGCCTTGAGCGTATTCACATCAGAGCCGTAAAACTGCACGTCAATCGCATCGCCGCCGGGACCCGAGCGCCAGCCACGGAAGGTCAGCAGTTCGACCTTGGGATGGCGCGGCACGAAGTCCTGCAATTCGCCTACGAATTCAAAGCTGGAATAGGGGCGCAGGTCGGCGTCGATCAACTCGATTGAAATCCCGCCTAGAAGATCCTGATCCTTGCCCTCTGCCGCGGGCGGATTGAACCATCCGGCGTTGCCACCGACCTCGGCCAGGACATAGTCGATCGGGTTGCGACCATGGCGTTCTTCGTAAATCTGGCCCAGTTCTTCGGCGGCGCGTTGGATTTCGTGCATCATAGCAAGCGAATCTTCGCGAGTAGCGCCTTCGGCCATGATGAAATTTCCGGTGACCGAGCCACGTTCAGGCGCGTTGAAGAACCGCCAGTTCACGTCACCTTTTATGAATAGCGCTAGCTGGCTGGCCAGTATCACCACCATTACCGCCACGACCACATAGCGCGCCCAGACAACCCAGGCGATCAGCGGGCGGAACAAGTGATCCCGCACCCAGCGGAAGCCACGATTGACTACGCGGTTGGGCCAGTCATACCAATGTTCCTTGGCCGAATGCGCGATGGCATGGGCCATGTGGTTGGGCAGGATCAGGAAACATTCAATCAACGACGCGATCAGCACCGCGATTACCGTAAACGGGATGTCATAGATCAGCTCACCGAACCGACCGCCAATTGCGGTAAGGCCGAAAAAGGCAATCACCGTGGTCAGTGTGGCGGCAAATACCGGCATCGCCATCCGGCGCGCCGCTCGTTCGGCGGCCACAACAGGGGCCTCGCCCAGCCGTCGCGAGCGGAAATCGGCGTGCTCGCCTACGACAATGGCATCATCCACTACAATGCCCAGCGTAATGATCAGCCCGAACAACGAAATCATGTTGATCGACAACCCACCGATATACATGAACGCAATCGCAGCAGACATCGCCACCGGAATACCCGCAGCAACCCAAAAGGCGATGCGTGCGTTCAGGAACAGAAACAGCAAGCAGACCACAAGGCCCAGACCTACCAGCCCATTGTCGACCAGAATATCCAATCGGTCGGTGATTGCCTGCGCACGGGTCCGGATCAGTTCGATCGTCACGCCTTCGGGCAGGATGGCCTGAAGCTCAGCCACCACTTCCTCGACCGTGCGCTGTATCTTGATGGCATCACCTTGGTTCGAGCGGTCAACGCGCACGGACATGGCCGGGTTTTCGCCCACAAAGTAACTGCGGTTGCGATTAACCCCTTCGACCCGAATAGTTGCCACATCGCCCACGTACAGCTTGGAGCCATCAGCGAAATTGCGCAGAGCGATGCCCTCGATCTCTTCCGGCGTACGTTTTTCGGTGCCGGTGCGAATGCGAGCATTGGCCCCGGTAACGTCACCCGCCGGGTTGGCCATGGCCTCGGCCGCGATGGCCTGAGCAACCTCGTTCAACGTGATGTCGTTGGCGATCAGTTGCGCCGTCGGCACCTCGACGACCACGCGCGGGGCGGCAACACCCCGGATCGTGGTACGGGTCACGCCAACCGCGAACAGACGGGTTATCAATTCGTCGGTGAACTTGGCCAGTTGGTCCGGGTCGACCGGGCCTGTCACGACCACATCCGTCACCCGATCCCGCCACGCCCCGCGCCGGATCGAGGGTTCTTCGGCATCCTCGGGCAGGTTTGTCACGCCATCGACAGCGGTTCGAACCTCATCTACGGCGCGCGACATGTCCCAGTTGGGTTCGAACTCAAGCCGGATGCTGGCGCGCCCTTCGCGCGAGGTCGATGTCGTGCTGGCCACCCCTTCGACCGCCAACAGGGCCGGTTCCAGCAATTGCACGATACCGTTGTCCACGTCCTCTGGACCGGCACCGTCCCATTCAACGTTCACGTCAACACGCTCAAGGATCACGTCGGGGAAAAACTGCGCTCGCATGGCCGGGATCGAGGCTGCACCCAGAACCAGCATCACCAGTAACAAAAGATTGGCCACCGTCCGATGACGAGTGAAGTAGCTGAGAATACCGCCCGCCGCTCCGGGGATTTCGCGCATCATGGCGCTTACCCTCCAGCCCGCGTCTCGATACTACGCACCAGTGAGGCAGGAACCCTGGCCTCGCTCAGTTGCCCCAATACGCGGGCTTTGACGTCCTTCGGCATCTGATCGCTGGCTTCAACCTGCGCCATCAGCTGGGCGCGCTGTTCCTCGGACAGTTCAACCATATCGGGGTCTGCACGCGCCTCGACCCGCAGTGGCCTCACCCGGACCCCGCCGCCCAGCAAAGGCGTCCGGCCCACCACCACTTCGCGCCCGGCCAGTCCCTGCCCACGCAGCAGCACCTCGTCGCCCTGACGACGGATCAACTGTACCGGCAACGCTTCGAGCCGGTCATCAGGGCCCAACACCAGAACCGTGCCCGCTGCATCCAGAACCGATGCAGGCAGACGCACAACATTGTCCAGCGGTTGTTCCTCGACCGTCACAGTGACAAAATCGCCGGGTTTGAACCCCGGTGCGTCATCCAAGCGGGCATAGATCAGGCGACCTGTCTGCCCCTCGCCCGCCGATCCGCTATCACGGCTGATACGCCCTGTGGCCGTCAAATCCGCACCTGTCACCTCAAGGGATACCGTGACTGGCGCGTCGATCAATTTACCCTCGGCGTCCAACAATCGCACGAACTGCGCCGTTGAAACTCGGAATGCGACCTCAAGCGCGTTGGGGTCAACAAGTTCAGCAAGCTTTTCATTCGCAGATACCAGACGCCCTTCGACCAAAGTCACATCGGTCAAAGTTCCGCTAAATCGCGCGCGAACCGTCATGTCATCCAGATCACGTTCAGCGGCCTCAAGTGCAATCCGTGCGCGGGCCAGCAATGTTGTGGCCTGATCCACCCGGGATTCCGCCTGCGCCAGCGCGATGCGGCGGGCCAGAACCGCTTGCTGGGCCGCCGCTTCGGCCAGTTCCGCCTCTTCAACGGCAGCAGGCGTGCCCACCCCACGGCTCTGCAAGTCCTTCTGGCGCTGCAACGCTCGCCCTCGCAAACTCGCCTGCGCCTCGGCCGAGTTCAACTCGTCTTGCGCCAGCAGCAGCGAGCGTTCGGCATCGCGTTCTTCGAACTGAGCATCCAGAAGATCGGATTTGGCCCGATCCAGAGCCGATTGTGCGTCGGCCGGGTCAAGCTCAACCAGAACCTCGCCTGCCGCCACGACACCGCCATCCTCAAAGTCATCTGCCAGAGTGATGACACGTCCGCCCAGCGCCGCGCGCAACTCTAATCGGCGGCGGCTTTGCACTTCGCCAAAGGCTTCCAGATAGGGTGTTACGGTCTCAAGCTCGGCGGGTTGAACACTAACGGCAAAAATACGTTCGCGCGCTTCCGGAGGCTCGCTTTCGCGGTTCAATGCCTCTTGCACTGCGCTGGTGACCAGTTGCACCGCAACAAATACCAAGGCCAGCGTCAGAAACGCCAGAAAGATACCTACAAGGCTTTGCCTCAGAAATCGCATCAATCACTTACCCCGGTCGCATCAGGCTGCTACGTGCAAAAGGTAGCCGCACCTAGAAAAATGCCAAGCCACAAAGCGGTTACGAACTGTTATACGCGCAACCAGTCTACTTCCGTCGCAGATGTTCGTCCAATCGGGGCATTATTTCCACAAAATTGCAGGGTCGGTGGCGGTAATCGAATTGTTTTTCCAAAATCCCGTCCCAAGCATCCTTGCAAGCACCTGGACTGCCTGGCAGTGCGAATAGGTACGTCCCTTGCGCCACGCCGCCCGTGGCACGGGATTGCACGGCGGATGTACCGATCTTTTCCATCGAAATGATGGTGAATACGGTGCCGAATGCCTCGATTTCCTTTTCATAGACATCCCGGTGCGCCTCGACCGTCACGTCGCGACCCGTCAAACCGGTGCCGCCGGTCGAGATCACAACGTCGATTTCGGGATCGCTAACCCACAGCTGCAACTGCGCTGCGATTTCATTGCGCTCATCGCGGATGATCTTGCGATCGGCCACCGCATGGCCCGCTCGTTCGATCCGATCCACCAACGTCTGGCCGGAGCGATCCTCGTCCAGCGACCGCGTGTCCGAGACCGTCAGAACGGCGATCCGGACCGGAATGAATTCCATGCTTTCGTCAATGCGCGACATGTAGCGTCAGGCCCTTTCCATGATGGCAAGTCGGACGGCGAGGGCGGTGAAAATCCCCCCGGTCACCCAGCCCATAATACGCGAGGCGCGCGGGTTCGAGATCAGAACCTTTCCCGCACCGCCGGCAAAAATACCCACCAGCCCATTCACTACGAAGCCACCCAGGGCGATGATAACACCGAAGATCAGGAACTGCGGTAGGATTGGACCAGTGTCAGGGTTTACGAATTGCGGGATAAAGGCCAGAACGAACAGGATGACCTTGGGATTGGTCAGGTTCACAATCATCCCGTCGCGAAACGCGTGACTTGTGGGCTTTTCCGGTGCTTCGGCGGACACCGCCCCGTTCCGGATAGCCCCCCAGGCGAGGTACATCAGATAAGCTACGCCCATCCAGCGGATCACGTCGAACAGCCACGGCAAGCTGTTTACCGCCGCACCCAGACCCAAACCGGCAAGCAAAACGTGGACCATCAACCCCAGAGAGATACCAGCACTTGCCACCAACGCCGGTCGGGAACCAGAGCGCAAGCCCTGACCAAAGCAGAACATCATATCGGCGCCGGGGGTGAAATTCAGCGCAAGGGCTGCCGGAATGAATGCCAGCAGAGTGACCGTTTCTATCATAAAGTGACCTCGAACCAGTTTACCTTGGGGCCCAGATTGGCGATCTGAGTACGACCGATTGTGCCGCGATAACCCCAGCTGTCATGGATATGGCCGCACAGCGCATATTGCGGCTGCAGCCGTTCCACCGCGTCGCGCACGGCAACCGAGCCGACCGCGTCACCCATCGACGTGACATCGCCATGCCCTTTGGGCGGCGAATGCGCGATTAGAATGTCGGCAGCATCGCACCGGTCCAGTAGTTCTGCAGCCTCGGCATCCGTCATGTCGCATGACCAGTCGCCAAAGGGCGTGACCGGTACCCCGTACCCCAAACCGAACAGGCGCAGACCATCAACCGTCATCCCGGTACCATGCAACACGTGCACGCCCTCGGGCGCGGCATCAGTCAACTCTCCGGCGCTTTCGGCATTTCCGGGCACCAGCACCAGCGGTGCCGTGATACCTGACAGCATCTCCATAGCTGCACCCAAACCCTGCCGCATGTTGCAGTAATCTCCGGCACCGATCACCAAATCGGCCTCGGTGCTGGCGGCGACGACCTCGGCAGCGCGGTTGCGTGCCATATGCAAATCGGAAAACGCTAGGATACGCATCACGTGCCCTCCAACCGAGCTTTCAGTTCCAGTAGATCGGCCCAAGCCTGCCGCTTCATCTGCGGCTGGCGCAGCAAATATGCGGGGTGAAACATCGGAATCACCGGCAAATCCAGCGCCTGTTCCCACTTCCCGCGCAACCGGGTGATACCACGTTTGCCCAACACCGCCTGACAGCTGATATTTCCCATGATCACCAGGACCTCGGGCTTGGCAAGCGCTACATGCCGTTCCAGAAACGGCTTCATCATACCGATCTCTTCCGGTTTGGGGTCGCGGTTCTGTGGCGGCCGCCACGGTAGGACATTAGTGATATAGACGTTCTGGGTGCGATCCAGATCAATTGCCGCCAGCATCCGGTCCAGCAATTGCCCGGCCCGTCCGACAAAGGGCTTGCCCTCGCGGTCTTCCTCGCGCCCCGGAGCCTCACCAATGATCATAACTTGCGCGCCCGGTGTGCCGTCGGCAAAGACCAGTTGCCGTGCACCTCGTTTCAACTCGCAATGCTGAAACGCGTCCATCGCCGCGCGCAGTTGATCCAGCGATCCGGCACCATTGGCTGCAGCTTTCGCTACAACAACCGGATCCACCTGCTTGGGCTTTTCCGGAGCAGTCTGTACAGCGGCAGGCTTTTTGACTTTGGGCGCGGTATCGGGCAACGCATAACGGTCAATCGGCGCGTTGCCGATTGCATCCGTTGCGCCCAGTTCAATCTGCCATTCCAGAAGCGCCCGCGCAGTATGATAATCCAAAGCCGATTCCATACCCCTCAATCTAACCACCTTTTGAACGAGGGAAAGCGAATAGGGCTTGATCGGGCGACCCGTCGCACCGAGCATTGAGCTATTCATGCTGATAACTTTGCGATTCCTCCTGATTACTCTGCTGCTGATCACACTCAGCGGCCCTGTCTTTGCGCAACTCTTCGATCGCAACGGCCAATGCCGCGCCGGACAAGTTCAGTGCGGCGCAAGATGCTGTTCAGCCGGACAACGATGCAGCTTTGACGGCCACTGTATTCCCTTGGGAGGAACATATTGCGGCGGTGGGCGCACCTGCGGACCGTTTGAACGCTGCGTGGCCGGAGGAACGCGGTGTGCACCTGCCGGCGCAAACAAGTGTACCTCGCGTCTGGATTGCCCGGGAGGAACCTTCTGTAACGCGCGGGGCGAATGCGAACGCACCTCGCCTGTGTTTGACCCGAACACGGCGACGCAAGGCTTGCCCACGCTTTGCGACGATGGCCAGTCCTGTTCGGCGGGTTCATCCTGTTTGCCGGGCGGAGGATGTACGCGGTCGGGCTGGTTCCTGTGCGAGGAAACGGGCTCGCAGTGCCGTCCCGGTTTCAAATGTTCCGAACATCAGGGCTGCGTGCCAATCAAGGCTGTGGACTGCGGCAATGGCAAGTGGTGCAAACCCGGCGAGCAATGTCTGCCAGAAGGCGGATGTGAGAAACTGCCCTAAGGATCTGATCCTTAGGTTGCCTTGACCCGCGCAGCTTCCTATAAGCGGCCCGATTGTCAGACAGGAGCCCGCCAATGCGTTTCGCCCATCGTCACCTTCTTGGCATCGAGCACCTGTCGCAGTCCGATATCACCGCCATTCTTGATTTGGCCGAGAAATATGTCGACATGAACCGCCAGTCGACCAAGCATTCTGATGTGCTGTCGGGACTAACGCAGATCAACATGTTCTTTGAGAACTCAACTCGCACGCAGGCCAGTTTTGAGATTGCTGGCAAGCGGCTGGGCGCGGATGTAATGAACATGGCGATGCAGGCCAGCTCGATCAAAAAGGGCGAGACCCTAATCGACACGGCAATGACGCTGAACGCGATGCATCCAGATCTGCTGGTGGTGCGGCATCCGCATTCCGGCGCGGTCGACTTGTTGGCGCAAAAAGTGAACTGCGCCGTGCTAAACGCGGGCGATGGCAAGCACGAACATCCAACGCAGGCGCTACTGGATGCGTTGACCATTCGCCGTGCCAAAGGTCGCCTGCACCGACTGAACATCGCCATTTGCGGCGATGTCGCGCATTCCCGCGTGGCCCGCTCGAACCTGATCCTGTTGGGAAAGATGGAAAACCGAATTCGCCTGATCGGCCCACCTACACTGGTGCCCGGCCACTTTGCCGATTTCGGTGCCGAGATATACGACGACATGAACGAGGGCTTAAAAGATGTCGACGTCGTGATGATGCTGCGCCTTCAGAAAGAGCGGATGGATGGCGGCTTTATTCCATCCGAGCGCGAATACTACCACCGCTACGGTCTGGACGCCGCCAAGCTGGCACAAGCCAAGCCCGACGCCATCGTCATGCATCCCGGCCCGATGAACCGGGGTGTCGAGATTGACGGCACGCTAGCTGATGACATCAACCGATCCGTCATTCAGGAACAGGTTGAGATGGGCGTCGCCGTTCGAATGGCTGCAATGGAACTGCTGGCCCGCAACCTGCGCGAGGCCGCATGAACGATCTGGCCGTAGCCCCTCATGAACATGGCGTAATCCGCCTGTTCGCGCTGAACATGCGCCCGGAAGAGGCGATGTTCCTGCGCGAACCCGGTGCCGCCGATCAAGTTCTGGGGGTCGCCGGGCTGGATATGAATCAAATCGATGTCTTCCCTGTTTCCGACCTCGAAGATCTTGGGCTGTACGGTTATCTAAATGAAGGCTGCGGTGTGTCGGCCGACCAGCTGGATCGCATTGCGCTTGACGCTATAACAGGTTGGGTCATGGTGGTTCGCAGCGCAGCCTTTGGTGGGCGCGCGGCCACTCTGATCCCTGACCGGCGGCTGCACCTTTTTGGCCCTTTCACCGAAGAGGCGACCAACTGGACCGGTGGACCAATCGCAACCGAAAGCGCGAAACCGTACTCGGCCCCTCAGACCGCACCGCAAGACGATAAACCCCGCCGCATCGGCTCGGCCTTTCTGGCGCTGGTGCTCCTTTTGGCCATCGGAGGTGCACTGTGGCTGATCCTGTGACTTTCGCTCCTGATAAAGGGGCCTATATCCGCACCAACGCATGGATGGCCGCCGTGGCGATGGCGGGGGCGATGATCGTTCTATGGCTAATCGGCAACCCCTATCCCTGGACCGGCGCACCTGCGGGTCTTGCCGCCATAGGCATTCGCGCATGGTATCTGGCCTCGGAAGAACTGGTCGCCACATGGGAAATGACCGAGACCACCCTAACCGGCCCCGGCCCCCGCAAGGTCGCGCTGAATCAGATCAAAGCAGTCAATACCATGGGCAGCTTTGTCCAGATCGTCACCAAAGGCGGTGACAAACACCTGATCAAATACCAGGCGGACCCAGCCGCCACCAAGGCCGCAATCGAAAGGGCGATTGGATGACGGATTCCAACGACGATTGGTGGCAATCACAAATTCCCAAGGATGAAGAAGTTTTGTGGTTTAGCCAGCCTGATCAGACGTTTTTCCCGTCGCGCTTCAGACATCTGTACAAGAGTACGATCGTTCTGACTGTAGGGTTGTGGCTTGCCAGCCCTTGGATCATTGAAACACCCTGGGACTTTTGGAAGCTGCTTCTTTGCACGGGTTTCTTTGGTTTCGTGCTCTTTGGAGATCGCTATACCCGAAAGTCTCGCTACTACGTAGTGACCTCGCAAAACGCTTGGGAAATCAACAAGCACATCAAATCGAAAAACCTGACAATCGATCGCTTCCTCCATTTCTCAGAAAAACGCGAAGGAGTGGCCTTTGACGGCCACCCGTATTTCTCGTTTGAGCACCTATTGAACCCGGATGCCGCGTTGAAGGCATTGCACCAAGCCCAAGAGGCCACGAAATGACTGACGCTCTTTTCACAAACGCCCGCCTGATTGACCCGGAATCCGGCACCGACAGCCTGGGTTGGCTAAACGTGAGCAATGGTCGGATTACCGCGCGGGGCGATGGAGATGTCCCCGCGTCGGATGCACAGATCGTCGACTGCGGCGGCCAGTGCTTGGCGCCCGGCATTGTCGATATCGGCGTAAAGGTCTGCGAACCGGGCGAGCGCCATAAGGAAAGTTATAAATCTGCCGGTCTGGCGGCGGCAGCCGGGGGGGTGACCACCATTATCACTCGCCCCGATACCAGCCCCGCCATTGATACGCCGGAAAGTCTAGAGTTCGTCACCCGCCGCGCGCAGGCGGATACGCCGGTCAACGTGCTGCCAATGGCGGCTTTGACCAAAGGCCGTGATGGCCGTGAGATGACCGAGATCGGCTTCCTGCAGGATGCCGGAGCGGTTGCGTTTACCGATTGCGACCATGTCGTGGCCAATACCAAGGTATTTTCCCGCGCCCTGACCTATGCCCGCTCATGCGGCGCACTGGTTATCGCACACCCGCAGGAACCCGTTCTCAGCGCCGGAGCAGCCGCCACCAGCGGCAAGTTCGCCACCCTGCGTGGATTGCCTGCCGTCTCGCCCATGGCCGAGCGGATGGGTCTGGACCGTGACATCGCTCTGCTAGAGATGACCGGCGCCAAATACCATGCCGATCAGATCACCACCGCACGCGCCCTGCCCGCGCTGGAACGGGCCAAGCGCAACGGGCTGGACATCACTGCGGGAACCTCAATCCACCACCTGACGCTGAATGAAATGGACGTCGCCGATTATCGCACATTCTTCAAAGTGAAGCCGCCGCTGCGGTCCGAGGACGACCGTCAGGCGGTGATCGAGGCGGTGCGGACTGGACTTATCGACATCCTCAGCTCCATGCACACACCTCAGGACGAGGAAAGCAAGCGCCTGCCGTTTGAAGAGGCGGCCTCGGGCGCAGTGGCACTGGAAACACTGCTGCCAGCGGCTCTGCGCCTGTATCATTCGGAGCAGCTGGACCTGCCGACCCTGTTCCGGGCCATGGCGCTGAACCCGGCAAAACGACTGGGGCTCGACTGCGGTCGCCTGACCGAAGGTGCACCCGCCGATCTGGTGCTGTTCGACCCGGATGTGCCCTTTGTGCTGGACCGGTTTTCGCTAAAATCAAAATCGCAGAACACACCGTTTGACGGCCAGCGGATGCAGGGTAAGGTCACAGCAACTTATGTTGCAGGCCAAGAAGTTTACCGGAGATCCTGATGCCCCCCTTCGACAGTTCGATAACCCAGCTTATCCTCTGGGCCGCGCTTGGTTATCTGATGGGCTCGATCCCTTTTGGCATGATCATTGCCAAGGTCATGGGGCTGGGCAATTTGCGCAATATCGGGTCCGGCAATATCGGCGCGACCAATGTTTTGCGTACCGGCAACAAGGCCGCGGCTGCACTGACACTGATATTCGACGCAGCCAAAGGCGCGGTGGCCGTGCTGCTGGCGCGCGCATTAGCTGGGGAAGACGCCGCCCAGATTGCCGCATTGGCCGCGTTTCTGGGCCATTGCTTTCCCGTCTGGCTAAGCTTCAAGGGCGGCAAGGGTGTGGCTACCTTTCTGGGTTTGTGGCTGGCACTGGACTGGCGCGTGGGCGTGGCGTGCTGCCTGACGTGGTTGGTGGCTGCCGCTATCTGGAGGATTTCGTCCCTCGGAGCACTTCTCGCTGCAGCCTTTTCGACCATCTGGGTCATTGTGCTGACTGATGGCTCTACCTTCTTGCTGGGCATTATTTTGACCCTGCTGGTCTATTGGCGCCACAGCGCCAATCTGGCCCGGATCAAGGCAGGCACCGAGCCAAAAATCGGCCAGTCTTGAGCGCACCTGACTCTTTCCTGTCTGCGTTCTTCGCCATCCCGTCGGGATCATCGACGGGGCAGAGCAATGGCCGTCGCTACATTGTCAGCCGGTCAGAACAGGTTTCGGGCAAATCCCACAAATTGGTCGCGCACGAATTGGGCGGAACCGACTACATCAGCCTCAACCTCTATCTGACACGCGACAGCGGAGCTTTGTTGAGGCCATGCGAGATGTCTTCAGAAAAAGTCATCGACTTCGTGCTGGCATTTAAGCCCGACGAATGACCCCACTTCGCGCATTTTTGAACAGCCCCTCTTTGTATCCGCACAATCACAATTGATTGCTTTGAACGTGATCAAAGCGCTGCCCAGTTAGGGATCGTACCGGGCAATTGCCGCCCGGACATAACAATCTCAACGGGATACCACAGCGCAATTTTCTGCGTCATTCGGTATCTCAGTTCACGAAAGGTGAAACAAATGAACAAGTTCAAATCCATTCTGGGCGGCGTCGCCCTGTCCGTCGCAATTGCAAGCTCGGCGCTGGCCGCAGGCGTTGAGCTGAACGCAAGCTCGACCGGTCTGGCAATGCAGGGCTACGACCCTGTTGCCTATTTCACTGAAGGCGCACCGGCCAAAGGCGACTATCGCATCACTGCACTGCACAATGACGCGCTGTACCGCTTTGCCAACGAAGAAAACAAAGTAGCGTTTGAAGCAAACCCAGAAGCATACCTGCCGGCATATGGTGGCTATTGTGCCTTCGGCGCTGCGATGGGCTTTAAATTCGACGGCGACCCGACCCACTGGAAAATCGTTGACAACAAGCTGTACCTGAACCTGTCGAAAGACATTCAGGAACGTTGGGAAGGTGATATCCCGGGCTTTATCGAGCAGGCCAGCACCAACTGGGAAACCATTGCTGACAAAACTCCGGCAGAGTTGCAGCAGTAACTCTCTGACGTCTGACAACACTGCGGCGACGGATCCCCCGTCGCCGTTTTTTGATTTCCCGTTCTTGGCCCGAGGCGCAATTAGCTACTTGGAAAAATCAGACCCGGCACGATGACGTCGGGCCAACCATCCTTACAGTTCCAATACCGTACTGCCGGTGGTTTGCCGCGCCTCAAGTGCACGATGCGCGTCAGCCACCTGATCCAGCGGGAAACGCTGGTCAATGTGAATCTTCACTTCTCCACCCTCGACCTTACCGCACAGACGCCGGGCCATCGCCTGGCAGACCGCGCTATCGGCAATATGGGTGAACAAGGTTGGCCGCGTGATCTTAAGCGACCCCTTCTTGGCCAAAATCCCGATATCCATAAGCGGCACCGGCCCCGAGGCATTGCCGAAGGAAATCATCATCCCCAGTGGTTTCAGACTATCCAGAGATCCGTTGAACGTGCTGGCCCCGATCGAGTCCATCACCACATCCACTCCTTCGCCGCTAGTGATCTCAGCCACCCTCTCGGCAAAGTTCTCGGTGCGATAGTTGATGCAATGGGTCGCGCCGTTGAACCGCGCCAGGCTGCATTTGTCGTCCGTCCCGGCCGTGCCGATCAGAGTGATCCCTTCTGATTTGGCCCACTGGCAGGCAATCAACCCAACCCCGCCTGCAGCCGCATGAAACAAGACTGTGTCGCCGCGCTTTAGCGGTGTCGTTCGATGAAACAGATATTCAACCGTCATTCCCTTGAGCATCATTGCCGCCGCCGCGTCGTAAGAAATCCCATCAGGCAACGGGCACACCTGTGCGGCATTCATTACGCGCGCCTCAGAGTAGGCCCCGGCAGGCGCGGCGGCATAGGCTGCGCGCTGACCGGGCTCAAGATGGGTTACCCCTTCGCCGACAGCCTCGATCACGCCAGCGGCTTCCATACCCAACGGGTGCGGAAGGCTTAACGGATAGAGCCCCGTCCGCTGATAAACATCAATGAAATTCAGCCCGCAGGCGTGATGGCGGATACGGACCTCACCGGGGCCGGGATCGCCCACGGGTCGGTCTTCGATCTTCAGAACTTCGGGGCCGCCGTGTTCATGAATGACGACGGTTCTTGCCGTTTGCTGCATGCTGACCTCCTGTTGCCTGACCCCAAGCTAACACGCCTGAAAATAAGGGCAATCGGCTCGAATCTGCATCACGCAACCGCAAGGTGAAAAAATGTGCTATACTATTCGTCGGGCGTTGCTGGCTGGTCCGGCCAAGGGTAACTGTCTCCGGATCCACTCTGCTGCGCTGCAATGCAAAGGGAGAGGAAAATGATGGCCAAAACGATTGGAAACCCGATCAGCTGGGCCGCTAGAAACATCAGTGCGACCGGCGATCACATAGCAGAAAGCGTGAACCGCATCGGCAGCGCAGATACACGGCACTTGCCGGTGGTGCAGACCCTGACAATGCAGGATCTGAAAGCCTGTTTGCGGGCGGGTTATAACGATTTTCTGGAAACTCGGGCCGATGCCATATTCATCGTTCTAATCTACCCCATCGCGGGCTTGTTGATGTTTGGCTTTGGCTTGAATCGCAACATGGTGCCATTGCTGGCCCCGCTGATTATGGGATTTGCCCTGATTGGCCCTGTTGCCGCAGTGGGCCTGTATGAAATCAGCCGCAAACGTGAGCAAGGCGGCGACGTGCATTGGCTGGACGCGTTCGGTGTGTTCAGATCACCCTCGTTCGGGGCCATTTTGATGCTAGGCTTTTATCTGGTCATGTGGCTGTTGATATGGCTGATGGTCGCGCAGAGCATTTTTGTGCACACGCTTGGCCCTGATCTACCCACATCCTTCGGCTCGTTTGTAACACAGGTGTTCACTACCGGAGCAGGCTGGACGATGATCATATTCGGCAACGCTGTAGGCTTCCTGTTTGCCCTGGTCGCGCTGGCGATTAGTGTGGTCAGCTTTCCGTTACTGCTGGACCGCAAAGTGGGTCTGCCAGTGGCGGTTGTGACTTCGGTCCGGGTGCTGCGCCACAATCCGAGAGTCATTCTGGCATGGGGCTTTATCGTCGCCGCGATGTTGGCTATCGGTGCGATTCCGATGCTTCTGGGTCTGATCGTCGTTATGCCGGTACTGGGCCACGCCACATGGCACCTGTATCGCCGGGCCGTCGCCTGAAACGGCCCGCGCGCTGTTTAGGTTAACCTGCCACGTTCAAAACGATCTTACCTATATGTTTTGAGCTTTCCATATGCGCATGCGCGGCGGCGGCATCAGCTAGCGCGAACTCACTGTCCATCACCGGCGCAATTCTCCCGGCGTCCAGCAATGGCCAGACCGCCTCTCGCAGATCCTGAGCAATCCTTGCTTTGGCCAGATCACTTTGCGGGCGCAAGGTGCTGCCTGTAATAGTCAAGCGGCGCATCATTACATGGGCAAAGTTCACTTTAACCACCGGTCCCTGCAGGAATGCGATTTGCACTAGCCGCCCATCATCCGCCAGCGCCTTAATGTTACGTGGGATATAGTCGCCACCCACCATATCAAGGATCAGGTTCGCGCCACCCTCAGCCCGCATCAACGCAACGAAATCCTCATCGCGGTAGTTAATCGCCTTCTCGGCACCCAGCTTGACACAAGCCGCGCATTTCTCATCCGATCCGGCGGTGGCAAAGACACGGGCACCAAAGGCATTGGCCAGTTGGATCGCCGTTGTCCCAATCCCGCTCGAGCCACCATGAACCAGAAACCGTTCACCGGCCTTCAGACCGCCACGAGAGAAAACGTTGGACCAGACAGTAAATAGGGTCTCGGGTAAGCAGGCAGCTTCTTTCATGTTCATGCCCGATGGGATTGGCAAACAATGGGCCGCAGGGGCTGCCACATATTCGGCGTACCCCCCGCCCGGCACCAGCGCGCAGACACTGTCCCCCAAGGACAGAGAATCAACCCCGGCCCCGATGGCGACCACTTCACCCGAAACCTCCAGCCCCGGCAGATCGCTGGCACCCGGCGGCGGGTTGTAAGAGCCCGCGCGTTGCAGCGCATCTGGACGGTTCACCCCGGCATAAGCAACCTTTATTACCACTTGGCCCTGCGTCGCTTCGGGCATCGGGCGGGTCGTCAGTTGCAGAACTTCGGGACCACCAGGTTCGGTGATCTCAACAGCGCGCATCGTCTGGGTCATGGGCAAATCTCCTTTGCCCAATGCCTAGCAGGCAATTTCTGGAAGGCCCAGATGCTTACTTGCGCGGATTCAGCATCCCGGGCAGATCATCCCGCATTTTCACAGGGGGCTTCACCTGGCTGGCGAACCAGTTAGGCACAGCAAGAAACGGCTTGAACAGTGGATTGTCGTTCACCTGAGCCTTAAGCTTTTCGAACTGCATCACATTATCGATACGACGGTCCAGAAACTCCCACGTTTTCTGGTGATCCGGAGAATCATCGCCCAGCCAGAATAGCAGGGTCGAGGAATATACCCCCGACAGAGTAGCGCGCTTGGTGTACCAGTTCACGTCATCCGAGGTATCGCCCAACGTGTCCCAGATCAGGTCGCAGGTCTGCCAAAGCGCCTTTGCGCCATCCGCCGCATGGGTCGGCAGCGAAAACAGCGTCATGCCCCGGCGCACCAGTTCCTTGTCTGGGACAGCCTCCAGCCGGAACCGGACGGCGGCGGCCACGCGGTCGCGGAATTTCAGCTCGCTCAGGTCCGTGGATTTCAGACGCTCTACCATGGCCGCATCCCCGCGCGCATGAAACGCCAGCGCCAGATCGACTGCGCCGCGCGGGCATATCGCGCGCGCCAGACCGTCATCCAGATCGCAATCGGCGAACGCCGCGCGAAAGCTGGTCTCGGACCAGCCATCAAAGGGTACATGGGTCAGAATCGCGTCCAAAAGCTGTTGTTTGGCATCTTCATAGGTCACTGTCATGGCGGTTCTCCGGTTCTGGGGACCAGTACTAGACAAGATAGACCGGCTTTGCTATACGGCCAACTCCTGCAATTTCCTTGCAACTCTATCTAGAAAGGTGGTGACAACCACATGCAGGTTAGTGTTCGCGACAATAACGTCGATCAGGCGCTTCGTGCCCTGAAGAAAAAGCTGCAGCGCGAAGGCGTGTTCCGTGAAATGAAGCTGAAGCAACATTTCGAGAAACCGTCCGAGAAAAAAGCGCGCGAGAAAGCTGAAGCGATCCGCCGTGCCCGTAAACTGGCACGTAAGAAAGCACAGCGCGAAGGTTTGCTCTAAGCACCTGACGCTCCTCCAGCTTTGGATGACACTATTTGACGACCCCCGAGGCCCCGCCCGGGGGTTTGTCGTTTCAAGCACCGGTTGTAATCCGCCGAATCAGCCACAGCCGTGTGCGATAAGCTGCCAAATCCGTTTCAGCACCATTTTGCTCGGCATTTTGCAGCGCAGCGAATCTCGCTTAGGTAGCGTCCATGCGCTGAAATTCCCCTAAAAGTTCAACAGCTCTATCCGTTCTTCCGACGCCCCCTGTAACTGGCCTCGTCTATCCAGACGACCATTCAAACGGAGGCAACAATGTCGACTGCAAGTACATTCGAGCAAGAAATGCTGGCGCTGATCAACGGCGAACGCACATCCCGCGGGCTAAACCCGCTGCAATTGGAAACACAGCTGAACGACTCGGCCGAGGATCACAGCACCTGGATGCTGAACACCAACACCTTCAGCCACACAGGCTCGGGCGGTTCCAGCGCAACAGAACGGATGGAGGATGCCGGGTTCGATTTCACCGGCAACTGGCGCTCGGGCGAGAACATCGCATGGCAATCGGAACGCGGGGCTGAAGGCATCAGCGATGACGTCGAACAGCTGCATCAAAGCCTGATGGACAGCCCCGGCCACCGCGCCAACATTCTGAACCCCGATTACGAATTTATCGGAATCGGAATTGAAGAGGGCGACTACAATGGATGGGACGCCGTCATGGTGACCCAGAACTTTGCCACCACAGATGCCGAAGTGGTGCTGGACAACGGTGCCACCCCAACCCCGCCCACGGACGACGTGGCGGAACCCGAAAACCCGGTGTCCGAAAACCCGGACAGTGATGTCACCGAAACCGAAAAGCCGGACGACGACATAACAGACACCGACGTCACTGAGACCGAAGACCCGGACGACGTTACGCCCGATACAGAGGTCACCGAAACCGACGATCCAGACGAGGAAGCACCGGACACTGACGTCACCGAGACCGAGGAACCAGTCGAAGAAACTCCCGATACAAACATCACAGAAACCGAGGAGCCGGAGGAGGAAACTCCGGGTACTGACGTCACAGAATCAGGTGACCCCACATTTGAGTGCTTCGACGTTGAAATCTTCCTTGCTGCAATCAAAAACTTCGTGAACGATTTACTGATACTGGTCGACGAATTCAAAATGGATGCATCAGAACCAGCGGACGATGATGATTTCCTGCTGACTTGGGGCATTTGCGACGACGCACCATCCGCGCCCGAAGGCGCACCGGGCGAGGAGCCAAACCCTATGGACACTTTCTTCGAGCCGATCGCTTTTGACAGCGGATGCATGATGGACTTTGTCTGATACGCAGACAGCGGCGCATCCTCAGGATGCGTCGCAGCCCGTTTCACGGTCACTCCACGCAGGATTCAATCGTTCTGAAAGGACACGGCGACACAAGGAAAAAGCCCCGACACCGGGGCATGTTGTTGTGATCAGTAAATCTTGGGCACGTGTAGCTCATCCGGCAGTACGCGGCGTTCATATTCCGGGTTATACTTGCGATCCGGCAAGTTGACCTTTTCCTGCGGAACATCCGTATAAGGGATCTTGGTCAACAGGTGTTCGATGCAGTTCAGACGCTCGCGTTTCTTGTCATTGCCTTCGACAATATACCATGGCGCCTCGGGGATATTGGTGCGGAAAAGCATATCCTCTTTCGCCTTTGTATAGGCCTCCCAACGGATGCGGGATTCCAAATCCATCGGCGACAGTTTCCACTGCTTCATTGGGTCGTGGATGCGCATGAGGAATCGCAGCTGCTGTTCTTCATCCGTGATCGAGAACCAGTATTTCAGCAGGATAATCCCCGAGCGCACCAACATCCGTTCGAATTCGGGAACGTCCTGAAAAAACTGTTCGACCTGATCGTCACTGGCAAAGCCCATCACCCGCTCGACCCCGGCGCGGTTGTACCAGGACCGGTCGAACAGCACGATCTCACCGGCCGCAGGCAGATGCGGGACATAGCGCTGGAAATACCATTGGCTCTGCTCCCGGCGGCTGGGCGCAGGCAGGGCAACCACCCGCGCAACACGTGGATTCAGCCGCTGAGTGATCCGCTTGATCACCCCGCCTTTACCGGCACTGTCGCGACCTTCGAACAGGATGCAAACTTTGGCCCCGGTATGCTGCACCCAGTCCTGCACCTTGATCAGCTCGGCCTGAAGGCGCAGCAGATTGCGGAAATAGACCTTGCGGTCCAGCATATCCGGGTGCTGGTCCTTGTAAATCTTGCGAACCTCCATTGAAAGCATCGGTTCGCTGAACTCAATCTCGAAATCTTCGTCGAGCGTGTCTTCCAACTCGGCTTCCAGCCAGTCCTTGGGGGCATCGTTATTTTCGTAAACCAAGATCTTATCCTTATCGTCTGTCGGGTCGGACTGTAAATCGCGCGTGTAACCGCCTGATGTCATCAGAGGAATTGATAATAGCCCCGCCCCAAGCGAGACCGCAAACGGTGATGAGGCAAGGTAATGAAAAAAGGGGTTCGGTCTTATTGGAAATCTGAGCCTAACAGTAAGAGGAAGCAAGCGTCAGAATTGCCGCATTGCCAACGGTTTGGCGTAAACCCGCCGTAAGGATACTTGCAATCGGTTACTTTGAGACGGCACAAGTGCTCCGGTCGAACCATGAGGTGACCGTGGCACATTTTCTGTCCTTGCTGCCCGCAATCTGGCCTTGGCTTATACTGATTGCTGGCCAAATCAGCGTGATCTCGGGCCACCAGGCGATGGGCCTAACCCTGCTTGCAGTATTCGGGGGAATCGCTCTGGTGCTTGGGTTGGCGACACCTCTGGCTGCGGCGATTGCAGTAGCAGGACTATTGGGTGCAGCGGTCTTATCCCGTCTCAGCGGGCCTGCGGCCCTTATTGGCCATCTGGCGCTGATTTTGTGGTGCCTTGCGCTGGGGGCGCATCTGGTCCCCGGCTTTCATAACCTTTTGGTTCTGGATCAAGTTCGGGCCGGGCCAGAAAGCTCTGAGTTTTCTATGTATCTCAACCTGGACAAACCGCTGGTTCTATTCGCCGTTTTGCTGGCCTGGCCCAGGATAGCACAAAGCACAAAGCTAACCAGAAGAGGCCTTTTGGGAATTGGATTATTGGCCCTGCCTACCCTGTTTGGACTGGGCCTTATATCGGGCGCGGTTCGGCCCGAAATCGGCCTGCCCGCTTGGTGGCTTATCTTTGCACTGTCAAACCTGTTTCTGACTTGCTTGACGGAAGAGGCTTTTTTTCGAGGCTATCTGCAATCAGCCCTTATCCCGAAAACCGGTGTAGCAGTGGGAATCACAATTGCCAGCCTGTTGTTCGGCCTGGCCCACGCGGGCGGTGGGGCGGCTCTGGTTGTGTTCGCCTCGATCCTCGGGGCAGCCTGTGGATTGGGGTATTATGCAACCGGTCGAATTTGGGTACCGGTTTTGATGCATTTCGGCTTCAACGCTTTGCATCTAGCCCTTTTCACGTATCCGGGCCCGGTCTAGCGCTATACCGGCAAAGCAGTCGTCTTGAACACCGTGCGCAGGGCAAACGAACTTTGCATCTGCGCCACTCCGGGCAACCGTGATAGATATTGCCTGTGGATGCGGGCAAAATCCTCGGTGTTTTCGGCAACAACTTTCAGGATGTAATCCGCTGTACCTGCCATAAGGTGGCATTCGAGCACGTCGGGAATGCGGGCCACGGCCTTTTCAAATGCGTTCAAAACTTCTTCGGCCTGCCCCTGCAGGGTAATCTCGACAAACACCGTCGTGGGCACGCTCATCTTGCGCGCATCCAACAGCGCCACATAGTTGCGGATATAACCGTCCGCCTCTAATCTTTGCACCCGCCGGTGGCAGGCCGAGGGAGACAGATTGACCTGCTCGGACAGCTCTGCATTCGACATCCGGCCATCCCGCTGCAGGGCCGCGAGAATCTTTCTATCAGTCGTGTCGATGCTCATTTACGCAATTCCTTTGCGAGATTCTGTTAATATAGTCGAAAATTTCCCGAAAAAAAGCCAATTCCCGGGCAGAGTTTCACAGAAATTGCGGCCAGGATCGCCCATTATTTAAGCAGTTTATGAACGGAGGAACAAAAATGAAAATCGGTTGCCCCAAGGAAATCAAACCTCAGGAATTCCGCGTCGGCATGACACCCAACGCCGCGCAAGAGGCCATCGCGCGTGGTCATGAGGTGGTGATCGAAACCAATGCCGGGATTGGCGCAGGTTTCGAAAACGACGACTATATCGCAGTTGGTGCACAGATCGTCGATACCGCCGAAGAGGTGTTCGCCACAGCCGACATGATCGTCAAGGTCAAGGAACCGCAAGCGGTTGAGCGTAAGATGCTGCGCGAAGGCCAGCTGCTGTTCACCTACCTGCACCTGGCACCCGACCCAGATCAAACCAACGACCTGTTGGAATCGGGTTGTACAGCGATTGCATATGAAACTGTCACTGCGCCTGGTGGTGGCCTGCCTCTGCTGGCCCCGATGTCCGAAGTTGCAGGTCGCCTTGCACCGCAGGTTGGCTCGTGGACCCTGCAAAAGGCAAATGGCGGCCGTGGCGTTCTGATGGGTGGCGTTCCGGGCGTGAGCCCTGCCAAAGTCGTCGTTATCGGCGGCGGCGTTGTCGGCACGCATGCTGCAAAGATCGCTGCGGGCATGGGCGCGGATGTTACCATTCTGGATCGCTCTCTGCCCCGTCTGCGCTACCTCGACGACGTGTTTGGCGGCACTTTCAAGAACCAGTACTCGACCGCTGGTGCCACTGCTGAATTGATCCAGACCGCTGACATGGTCATCGGTGCGGTTCTGATCCCCGGTGCGGCTGCCCCCAAACTGGTGACCCGCGAACAGCTGTCGACCATGAAGCCCGGCGCGGCTCTGGTTGACGTTGCGATCGACCAGGGTGGCTGCTTCGAAACCTCGAAGGCAACTACGCACGCTGATCCGGTTTACGAAGTTGACGGCATCATGCACTACTGCGTCGCCAACATGCCCGGCGCGGTTGCTCGTACGTCCACCATCGCACTGGGCAACGCGACCATGCCGTTCATGCTGTCGCTGGCAAGCAAGGGCTGGAAACAGGCCTGCAAGGACGATGCGCACCTGCTGGCAGGTCTGAACGTCCACGCCGGCAAGCTGACCTACGAAGCGGTTGGCACCGCCCTCAACATCGACGTTGTCGATCCGACAACTCTGCTGAACTAAGAGAGCTCCCACCTCTGAAAGCGTTCTTTTCCAAAGGACGCTTTGCAGACTTGGGCATAGCGCCGCGCCAAAAGCGCGGCGCTGTTGTTTCTGGCCTATCGGTAGAACACACAAAAAAGGGCACCGCGCCTTCGCGCAGTGCCCGACCCAACAAGAGGATATCAATACCTGACTGACAGGCGGAAGACTTTACGCCTGCTTGTGAATTTCCACCGAATGCGGATACGGAATCGACACGCCTTTGGCATCGAACGCCTCTTTTACCGCTTTGGTGATTTCGAACTTCACATCCCAATAATCTGCCGCCGCACACCACAGGCGGGCCGTCAGATCGACCGAACTGTCGCCCAGATTGGTGACGCGCACCCACGGTTCTGGATCGTTGTGAATACGGTCATCTGCCTTGGCAACATCCAGAATGATCTTCATCGCCTCATCAGCACTGTCGCCATAGTCGATACCGAACACCAGATCGACACGCCGCGTGTCGTGAGCCGAATAGTTGGTAATCACAGAGCCCCAAGACTGTCCGTTCGGCACAATGATCTGCACATTGTCAGGCGTCACCAATTCGGTGGTGAACAGGTTCAGGTCCTTCACCGTCCCCGCGGTGCCGCCGATATCGACATACTGGCCCAGCTTGTAGGGGCGGAACACCACCAGCATGACACCGGCGGCCAGATCGCTGAGGGTTCCCTGCAGCGCCAGACCAATCGCCAGCGACGCAGCACCCAGAATGGCAACGATACTGGTCGCTTCGATCCCGAAGATTCCCAGTACGGCAACCAGAACCATTGCCAGAATGGCCCATTTGACCAAGCTGGCCGTGAAATTGCCCAGTGTCGGGTCTATCTTTGGGGTCGAATTGATCCGGCGGCGCACGACGCCCCCGACTGCACCAGCCACAATCCAACCGAGGACAAGAACGACCAGCGCCTTTACCGCGCTTATGATCAGCGGGGCAAACACGCCCACCTGTGTTACGACCTCATCCACGCGCATCTCCTTTCAACAACAAGAAACCCGCGCCTTTTGCGCGGGATTTGGCGAATACTGAGGCAAAATAAGTCTTTGGTCTAGGTGTCAGTTTTCTGGGATTTCCCCGTTGTTCACCTACAAACACGCTCTGACCGACAGCGCACACCACCAGACCTTAAAAGATCACTCGACACCACCTACGTTACACGCAACATCCAAACAGGAGCCCCTATATGCTGGACACCTATTCACACCCGATCATGAATCGCTGGCCTGCTCAGTTTCCCGATCGGATTCAGCTCTATTCGTTCCCGACACCCAATGGCGTCAAAGCCTCGATCATGCTGGAAGAAACCGGCCTGCCCTATGAGGCGCACAAGGTCAGCCTTTCGGATACGGATGTCAAAAGCGCCGAGTTCCTGTCGCTGAACCCCAACAACAAGATCCCCGCGATCATCGACCCCAACGGCCCGGATGGCGAGCCCATCGGCCTGTTCGAAAGCGGTGCAATCCTGCTGTATCTGGCCGAAAAGACCGGCAAGTTCATCGGCCAAACCAAGGCCGACAAACATCGCATCACGCAATGGCTTATGTTCCAGATGGGCGGCATTGGCCCGATGTTCGGGCAATTGGGCTATTTCCACAAATTCGCTGGCAGCGAGATTGAAGACCCCCGCCCGCGCCAGCGTTACGTCAACGAGGCCAAACGCCTGCTGAACGTCCTGAACCAACAGCTGGAAGGGCAGCACTGGATCGCCGGAGACTATTCGATTGCCGACATGGCCATCGCCCCTTGGCTGCGCGGGCTGGATTTTTATGAAGCCAAAGAGTTGGTGGGCTGGGAAGATCACGCCAACGTGGTGGCTTATCTTGATCGCTTCCTTGAGCGGCCCGCCGTGCAAAAAGGGTTGGTGACGCCCGCACGGGACTGATCGCCAAGCAACCCGCTGAAACAGGGCTTGCAGCCGCACCAGCGCGCAAGCCCTTTTCGTTTCTTAGCTCGGCAGCTTTCCAGTCAGCACATACCGCAGCACTTCAACCACTTGGCTCGATTCTTCGGCCACAGCCAGCGCGGCGGCGTCGACCTCTTTTAGCGCGTGCTGGTGGTCGGGACCGTGCAGCACAATTAGCGACTTGCCCAGCGCCGCCGCATAGCCCGCGTCAAAGGCCGCGTTCCACTGCTTATATTTCTCACCAAACCGCACGACGACCACATCGGCATCCGCGATGCCTTTGCGGGTTCGGATCGCATTGACCATCGCGCCCTTGTGGTCATGCCAGTACTTGTTCGGCTCGGCCCCCAGAATGGCCACGCCGCAATCGTCGCTGGCGTCGTGATCGGTGACCGGGCTGTTGAAGGTGATGTCCAACCCCTGCGCGCCGTCGATGATCTGTTCGCGCCAGTCGGTGTGGATTTCGCCAGAGAGGTAAACGTTCAGGCCCATGGGTGTCTCCGCTTTTGTTTCCAAGTCTACTTATGACGCAATCCGGAAAAGCCCAACGAAAAACGCGCCCGTAGGCGCGTTGATCTCTTTCCGGAAGTCAGGTTTTACCCGCGCAGAACGCCGCCGGTTGCCTTGGTGACCTTGGCGATGATTTTCTCAGCCACCGCTTCGATGTCTTTTTCCTTCAGCGTCTTATCCGTCGGTTGCAGGCGGACGGTGATGGCCAGAGATTTCTTGCCCTCACCCAGACTGCCGCCGATGAACTCGTCAAAGACGCGCACATCCTCGATCAGCGCCTTGTCGGCCCCCGCTGCGGCGTTCACCAACGTCAGCGCCTCGACACCCTCATCAACGACAAAGGCAAAGTCACGCTCGACAGCTTGCAGGTCACGCAGCTCCAGCGCGGCACGGGTGGCACCGGATTTTCGAGGCAAAGGCACCTCGTCCGGCCAGATGGTAAACGCCATTGCCGGGCCTTTGATGTCCATCGACTGCAGGACGCGCGGGTGCAGTTCACCGAACACGCCCAGCACCTTTTTCGGGCCCAGACAAATCTTGCCGTGACGACCCGGATGCCACCACGCATCTCCGTCGCGCAGGATCTGAACCTTGGCGGGCGCGCCGATGGCAGCCAGCACGGCCTCGGCATCTGCCTTGACGTCGAACACGTCTACGGGGCGAGACGCGCCGTGCACGTCCTTCGGCCCATCGCGACCAACCAACAGGCCGGTGATTTGGGTTTTCTGATCGCCGGGCTCGCCGTCATGGAAAACCGGGCCGACCTCGAACAGCGCGACGTCCGCATAGCCGCGCGCCTGATTGCGGGCCGCGGCCTGCAACAGGCCCGGCAACAGATCGGGACGCATATGGCTCATCTCGGATGAGATTGGGTTTTCCAGCTGTGTCGCTTCGTCCCCGCCACCAAACAGTGCTGCCGAGGCCTGATCGATGAAGGTGTAGGACACACATTCGTTATAGCCCAGCGCCGCGCAGGTGCGACGCGCCATGGATTGACGGCGCTGTGTCGGGGTCATCACAGGTTTCGGGATGCCATCCGTGATACGCGGCAGCGGTTTGCCCTGCAGCTTGGTCAGGGATGCAATCCGCGCAACCTCTTCCACCAGATCGGCTTCACCCATGATGTCGGGGCGCCAGCTGGGAACATGCGCCATCTCACCTTCCAGACGGAAACCAAGACGAGTCAGGGTCTGGCGTTGTTCACTTTCGGGGATATCCATCCCGACCAGAGACTGCACCCGGGCAGCGTCCAGCTTGTAGGCACGTGAATGATCCGGCGCCTTGCCGGCTTCAACTACCTTGGAAACCTCACCGCCGCAGATATCCAGAATCATCTGGGTCGCCTGCTCCAGCCCCTCCAGCGTGTATTTAGGGTCAACACCGCGTTCAAAACGGTACCGCGCATCGGAGTTGATCTTCAACGCACGTCCGGTCAACGCGATCTGCACATGATCCCAGAACGCGCTTTCAAGGAAGACATTCACCGTTTCTTCGGTACAGCCGGTTTCCTCACCACCCATGATACCGGCGATGGATTCCGGGCCTTTGTCGTCCGAAATCACCATCATGCCGGGCTGCAGGGTGTACTCTTTTTCGTCCAGCGCAACCAGCTTTTCACCACCCTTGGCGCGGTGCACTCGCAGATTGCCCTGCACCTTATCCGCGTCGAATACGTGCAGCGGGCGGTTGTGGTCAAAAGTCATATAGTTGGTGATGTCCACCAAAGCCGAGATTGGGCGCAGACCGATCGCCTTCAACTGATCCTGCAACCATTGCGGGCTGGGGCCATTTTTGACACCCCTGATCAAACGTCCGGTGAAATGCGGCGCGCCATCCAGAGTATCCTCATCAATGGTCACCTTGATCGGGCTTTCGAAATCACCCGGCACCGGCGCATAGTCGCGTTCCTTCAGCGTGCCCACACCGCGCGCCGCCAAATCGCGCGCAATCCCTTCCACGCCCAGCGCATCGGGGCGGTTCGGCGTGATCGCAATCTCGATCATCGGGTCAATCTTCGAGGGCTCATTCTCGGCCAGCCAGTCGATGAACCGATCACCGACCTCACCCGAGGGCAGCTCGATGATACCGTCATGCTCGTCCGACAGCTCCAGTTCGCGCTCGGACGCCATCATGCCAAAGCTTTCGACACCACGGATTTTGCCGACGCTGATCGTCAGGTCCAGACCGGGGATATACATGCCGGGCTTGCAGACCACGACGGTGATGCCTTCGCGTGCGTTCGGGGCACCGCAGATGATCTGCAGCTCGCCCTCATTCGTGTCCACCTTGCAGACGCGCAGCTTGTCGGCGTCGGGGTGTTTCTCGGCATGTTTCACGTAACCGAGGGTGAAATCCTTCAGCCGGTCCGCCGGATTGACGATCTCTTCGACCTCAAGGCCAAGGTCGGTCAGCGCCTCGGCGATCTCATCGACCGAAGCATCAGTGTCGAGGTGGTCTTTCAGCCAGGAGAGAGTGAATTTCATTGCACGGGGCCTTTTTTGGCAAACATCCAGTCGGCACAGGCAATGGCAAAGATTGGGCCGGGGTGCAAGCGCTGCGCGTTACGGATAGGTGGGGGTGCGGCCCAAAAGCTCATCCAATTGCCGCCCAATCCAGCCATGAGGGATGAAATGCCCGCCGGGATGGGTATCCAACGTAACCCGCCCCTGCGCGCAATCCGCCCACTCCACCCGGCTGAGCGTCAGGATCGGCACCACACTCCAATCGCCGCGCGGAGTAGCCCCGTTGCAGTTGTAAATCCCGCGCCACAACGCCACCGGATAGGTCGTATCGCCACCCGCGCCATAGGGGAAATCCATCACCGTATCGCTGAGGCCGTGCACATGGCGCACCTCGCGCGGGGCTTCGGGGCAATGTTCGGTCTGACGGATGGTTCCGGCCACGCCCAGCAACGCAGCGATATCATCGCCCGACTGACAGGCAAAGCGCCACGCCATCGCGCCGCCGAAGGAATAGCCCGAAACATAGATGTGGTCCGGATCAATCGGATAGCGCTTGGCCACGTCCTCTAACACCCGATCGGCAAAAGGCACGTCGCCAGTGTCCGAGGTCCAGAAATCCCAGCTTTTGCCCAGCCCGTTTGGGGCCACCAACAACACGCCGCGCAGTTTCGTGGCACCGGCGATGCGTTCATGGTTCACCACAACATTTCCCTGCCGTGCCCAGCCATGGAAATGCAGCAGAACGGGCAGAGGCGTTTCACCATCCCAGCCGTCCGGTTCCAGCACGTGATACGAGCGGTCACCGACCTGACAGGCGGTGTCGCCATGGCAGGTATCCACGGCGGCGGCTTGGGTGGCGGTCAACAACAAAAGGCAGAGCAGTCGGTAAATCATCCGTCGAACCCTAGCGAGCCTGCGCCCACTGTCACGTCACAACCCCGTGGGCGCATGTAACAAGCCGCGCCGTCGCCAGACCGCGGGCTGGCGATCCTCGGGTTATGGTGGGCAATTTATGTCGGCCAAATCCGTGTGTCGTTCAAACGGAGCGCTTGTGGAGCTAAATCGCCAGCCCGTGCGGGCGGTCTGGCGATGGCGCGGCGGCCTTTCGGCCTTTGCTCCGCGCTTTATCAAAAATACCGCGAAAATTTACTTCAGTCAGACGCCGAGTGTCGAACGTAAGGCAGAAGCTTGGCTTCAATTATGTTCAAAGCTGTCGATAATTTCTCAGTCAATGAACCGGATGTCTGGTCATACCCGTCCCATATTAGTTCTTCGTATCTCTCAATTCTTTGAATATCCTCTGCGGACAACGCGCGCCCAAAATGTGTGCTGTCCCTCTTTGCATCTCTAATCTTTGCCTTGAGGGCGACAATCAGTTTCACGCGCGCATCTAAAATTACATCTATCGCTTCTTGGACTTCATCATTCCCGACAAGTGCTTTTTGGCGGACCCCAAGCCGCCTTAACTCGGCATACTCGTCATTGAGATCAGCCAGCTCATTAAGCCTACGACGAAAGTCATAGGCTCCATCTTCATCCTCACCGGCGGGTGCTACGAATCCCATCGGGCTTCGAACAGACTGGAATTTACTAATCAGTTCAGAAGCATGCGAGATCAATGCTTCCCCGAGGTCCGCGCGCTTCAGTGTTAATTTCTCGCCTTTCCACGAATGAAGTTGGCGATAAGCAACCCATACACCGGCGGCAACCGAAACCGCGATTGCAACTTGGCTCAAAGCAGCAATTCCTTCGAAGATGCCGCTTGATGTCACCGTCACCGCGACAAACCACCATGCAGGTTCGGCATATCCAGCGCCGCGAACCCATAGTGCCGCAACCAGCGCAGGTCGCTGTCAAAGAACGCCCGCAAATCCGGGATACCGTATTTCAACATCGCCAGACGGTCGATGCCGATGCCAAAGGCAAAGCCCTGATAGACCTCGGGGTCGATACCACCGGCGGCGATCACCTTGGGGTGGACCATGCCCGAGCCCAGAATTTCCATCCAGTCATCGCCCTCGCCGATCTTCAGCTGGCCGTTATCCCAGGAACAGCGGATATCGACCTCGGCCGACGGCTCGGTGAAGGGGAAGTGCGAGGCGCGGAAGCGCAGCTCGACATCGTCGACCTCGAAGAACGCTTTTACGAACTCTTCCAGAACCCATTTCAGGTTCGCCATCGAGATGTCTTTGTCGATCGCCAGCCCCTCGACCTGATGGAACATCGGCGTGTGGGTCTGGTCATAGTCGGCGCGGTATACGCCGCCCGGACAGATAATACGGATCGGCGCGCCCTGCAGCTCCATCGAGCGAATCTGCACCGGGGAGGTATGGGTACGCAGCACATGCGGCGGGCGATCATCGCCTTCGGCGCGGTGCATATAGAACGTGTCCATCTCGGCCCGTGCCGGGTGGTGGCCGGGGATGTTCAGGGCATCGAAGTTGTGCCAGTCGGTTTCTATCCGCGGCCCTTCGGCCACCGAGAAGCCCAGTTCGGCAAAGATCGCGGTCAGTTCCTCGGTCGCCTGGCTGATCGGGTGGATCGAGCCCTGACGGCGCGCGCGGGTCGGCAGGGTCACGTCCAGCCATTCGGTGCGCAGACGCTCATCCAGCGCGGCATCGGCCAATGCTGCTTTTTTCGCCACAAGCGCCGAGTTGATCTCGTCTTTCAGGGCGTTCAGCGCGGGGCCTGCAACCTGACGTTCTTCGGGCGTCATCTTGCCCAACTCGCGCATCTTCAACGCGACCTCGCCTTTTTTACCCACGGCGGAGACGCGGATCGCCTCAAGCGCGTTTTCGTCGCCTGCTTCGGCGATCTGCCCCAGATACTTTGCCTTAAGATCGTCCATGACGGCCCTCTGAAATTGGTCGACAACCTGCTATCGGCCAATCCCTGCGAATGCAACCCGGACCGAGCCGATCAGTAGCTGTATTCCGGGAACACCCGCGTCAGATCACCATTCCAGTCGCCATTGTAGTGATCCAGCAACTCATCGGCGGGAACCTTGCCCGTCTCAAGGCTGTCTTTCAGGGCGTTCAGGAAATGCGTCTCGTCCGGAACCAGACCACCGGCACCGGGGAAGGCGCGGGATTTCAGACCCGCCTCGGAAATCGAAACCACTTCACGCGCCAGATCGTGCATGTTGATGTTGCCGACCTGAGCTTGAAGACCGTCCTTGGCGGCCTCGATCCGCAAGGATTCGCGGGTTTCCGCGTCCCAGCCTTTGACCAGATCCCACGCGGCATCCAGTGCACCCTGATCATAAGTCAAGCCAACCCAGAAGGCGGGCAGTGCGCACAGGCGGCGCCATGGGCCGCCATCGGCGCCGCGCATCTCCATGAATTTCTTGATCCGCGCTTCGGGGAAGGCCGTGGTCAGGTGGTCGGCCCAGTCGGATAGGGTCGGTGTCTCACCCGGCAGCGCAGGCAGTTTGCCTTGCAGGAAGTCGCGGAAGGACATGCCCAGCGCGTCGATATACTGGCCGTCGCGATAGACAAAATACATCGGCACATCGAGCGCGTATTGTACGTAGCGTTCGAACCCAAAGCCGTCTTCGAACACGAAGGGCAGCATACCAGTGCGAGCATCATCCAGATGCCGCCAGATATAGCTGCGCCAGCTTTTCTGACCGTTCACCTTACCTTCGAAGAACGGAGAGTTCGCGAACAGGGCCGTTGCGACCGGCTGCAGGGCCAGCGCCACACGCAGTTTCTGCACCATGTCGGCCTCGGACCCGAAGTCGATATTGACTTGAACCGTGCAAGTGCGGCGCATCATGGCACGGCCCATGGTGCCGACCTTCTCCATATAGTCGTTCATCAGCCGGTAGCGGCCCTTGGGCATTAACGGCATCTCGTCATGGGTCCAGATCGGAGCCGCGCCCAGACCGATGAAACCCACGCCAATCTCGTCGGCGATATCCTTCACCTCACGCAGGTGAGTGTTCACCTCATCGCAGGTCTCGTGAATCGTCTCCAGTGGAGCACCCGACAGTTCCAGCGCGCCACCGGGTTCAAGGCTGACATTGGCGCCGTCTTTTTCCAGACCGATCAGATGCCCAGCTTCGCGCACTTCAGCCCAGCCGTGGCGATCGCGCAGCCCTTCGAGCACCGCAACGATCGAGCGTTTACCCTCGAACGGCAGGGGTTTCAGAGTGTCTTTACAATAGCCGAACTTCTCATGCTCGGTCCCGATGCGCCAATCCTGCTTGGGCTTACAGCCCGATTCCAGATATTCGGCCAGTTGCTCATGGCGTTCGATCGGCCCGCCGCCGGACTGGGGGATGGACATGAACCGTGCTCCGATCCTGATGTGTCTGTCTAGTTGGTCAGTCGTGAGGGTAAACCGCCCCAGTGTCAATGCAGGGTTAGATGAGCCGGGCGCGTTGACGTGCGCTCCCAGATCACTACCGGATGCAGGGACCCGCCGTTCAGTTCAGACAGCATTTGTTCGGTTTTCAGGCCCGGCAAGGCCGAGAACACATCAAACAACGCCTCAGCGCCTTCGGCATTCACAGGAATGTGAAGCACCGGCTGACCCGGTTGTTCCAGCACCCAATGCGCGGGTGAGGAAGTCGGGTCTAACGCAAGCCTCTCAATTTCCCGTGTGGCAATCATGCCACCTTCCAGCGGGCCAAGATAGGTGATCTGGCCTTCGTCGATGGTCACAACACCGGGGCCACCAACACCCGTGCGAAAACGGGCGCGTTGAATGCCAATGACGGCGAGCGCCACGGCAGCAAGAACCAACACCCAGCCCAGCCAACCCAGCAGCCCGCCAGGTCCACTGATCCAGCTGAGGCCCACCAACAGGACCGCCGCAGCCACCAGCACCTCGCGCCAGCGCCACAGGGTCAGTTTGGCTTCGGGTCGGATGAAACTCATGCCGTGTCCTTTGGGTTTGTGAACAGGATCAGTGAATACTGACCCGCCGGTTGAAATCCAATTCCGATATAGGCACGCGCGGCGGAATCGGAAGCCGCAAACAGCACCGCGCGGGACGCTCCGGCCTCGCGCGCCTCAACCAGATGCAGCGCCACAGCCAGTCTGGCATGGCCCAGACCGCGCAGGTCCGGCGGCGTGTAAACCCCTCCGATTTGCACGATCTCGGGTAGGCGGGCGTTGAAGCCGGTCATGGCAACCGGCTGGCCTTCGATCAGCAACGCGCGGTGCGAGTCGCGTTCGATATACGTTGCGACATCCGCTTTCGCCTGCCCTCGCGCCCGATCAGGCGCGAAATCCATGGCCTCGATCAGATAGCTTTCCCGCCACTCTTGGGTGACCGCCTTATCGAGCGCCTCCAAAGGCACAATCTCGGCACTGTCATCTTCGGGCACAACCAGCTTGTCCAACTCCAGCGAAAATCCTGGTTCGTCATTGTTCAGGGTCGCGGGGCGATCTTCCCATCCTGCCAGTCGCATGACCCGGTGAGCCTGAGACGCCTCGGCGGCCAGACCAAACAGCTTGCGGCCCCGGATCAGGTTAATCGCTGCCTCAAGCTCTGCGTCGGTGCAATCGGGACATTGCGGCAGGACCATGCCTTCGTTGGTGATGCTGAATACGGCGCGGGGTTCATCCCCCAGAACCCAAGCGTTCAACGCGCGCGGATGTGCACCGTGAAGACCATGATCCCGCAAATTGGCCAGCGGAAACATCGAAGTCTGAATATGTTGCGAGAGGAGCGCATCGATCTGCGGCACATCGGTTTCAGTCGCCGCTCTCCACGTCACGACCAATCCCCCAAAGCCTGTTGCCACATGGTCAGGGCGGCCACGGCGGCCGTGTCGGCGCGCAGGATACGCGGGCCAAGGCTAACCACATGCGCGAACGGCAACCCGGCCAACCGGGTGCGTTCTTTTTCCGAGAACCCACCTTCCGGGCCAATCAGAATAGCCCAGGGGCGACCTGTTTCCTGCGCAGCCAATCGCAAGGCCGAGCCCACCTCGGCCTCGTCGCAGAACATCAGCTGGCGGTCTCCGGGCCACGCGTCGAGAATTCGATCTAACCGTTGCAGATCGGCGACCTCGGGCACGAAAGTTCCACCGCATTGCTCGGCAGCCTCAACAGCGTGGGCCTGCAGACGGTCCTGGCGAATGCGTTCGGAGTTGGTGAATTCGGTCTGCACCGGCATGATCCGCGCCGCGCCCATTTCCGCCGCTTTTTCAACGATAAAATCGGTGCGCGCCTTTTTGATTGGGGCGAACAGGAACCACAGGTCGGGCGGTATTTTAAGCGGTTTTGTCTGCTCCACGCAGCTCAGAACGCCACCGCGTTTGCCCGCCTCGGCCACCTCGGTCAGCCACTCTCCGTCCCGGCCGTTGAACAGGGCCACATGGCCGCCCACAGCCAGCCGCATAACGCCAAACAGGTAATGCGCCTGCTCACGCGTCAAATCTACCGATTGCCCCTGACCCAGAGGGTGCTCTACATACAGTCTGATCTTTGCACTCATGAGACGTTACATATGCAAGGCAACGCCCCAACACCAGACGGTCAGGTCGCCGATGCGGTCAGTGGCAACTGGGTCGATTCATATGCACCCGCTTTTACCCGGCCCTACCTTCGACTCAGCCGCGCGGATCGGCCCATCGGTACATGGTTGTTGCTGATTCCCTGTTGGTGGGGTCTGGCGCTTGCGATCCTCAGCGATGGCACCCCCCGATGGGAAGACCTCTGGATTGCTATCGGCTGTGCCATCGGGGCCTTCCTGATGCGCGGCGCGGGCTGCACGTGGAACGACATCACCGACCGAAAGTTCGACGGACAAGTGGAACGAACTCGGTCGCGACCGATTCCATCCGGGCAGGTCAGCGTGCGGCAAGCTGTGATCTGGATGGGTTTGCAATGTCTGCTTGCACTGGGAATCCTGCTGACGTTCAACCAAGCGGCCATCGCCATGGGTGTACTGTCTCTGTTGCCAGTTACAATCTACCCCTATGCCAAACGCTTTACATGGTGGCCGCAGGTGTTTCTGGGGCTGGCCTTTAATTGGGGCATCCTGCTGACCTGGGCTGCGCACACTGGAACGGTCGGCGCACCCGCGATCACGCTGTATCTGGCCGGCATCGCCTGGACGCTTTTCTACGATACGATCTATGCCCATCAGGACGCCGAGGACGACGAGCTGATCGGCATTAAATCCACCGCACGGCTGTTCGGCACCGACACCGCCCGCTGGCTGAAATATTTTCTTGTGGCCACGGTCTTCCTAATGGGTTTGGCCATTATCGACGGTGCACTTTCTCAGGCCTCGTTGCTGGCGTTGGTCGTTGCATTGGCGGGACCATGGGCTATGGGCTGGCACATGACATGGCAATTGCGCGGGTTGGATACCGAGGACAATGCAAAACTGCTGCAACTGTTCCGTGCCAACCGCGATACTGGCCTTATTCCGCTGATCTTCCTCTGCGTCGCGCTGTTGCTCTGATTGCACCTTGGCGCGGGCCTCTGTAAGAGTGCGCACAACCGCTTGAGGAGTCGATAAACCGCACATGCGTTTGCCCTATTTCTTTGCCGTTTCTCTTATCTTTCTCGTGGCTGCAGGCCTGTGCCTTATGGCCGCCAGCTTTGCGGTGACAAAGGTTGAAGAAACGTCCGAATTCGCGGTGCGCCGCGCGCTGGACTTGAAAGGGCACGACTGGACCGAGGTGCATTCGGACGGCTTGCGCGTCGTACTGACGGGGACCGCCACGGACGAGGCCACCCGTTTCAGCGCACTGACCGCAGCGGGTACCGAAGTCGATACCTCGCGCGTGATCGACGAAATGGAGGTGGCACCTACAACCGAACTGGCACCGCCCCAATTCTCCGCCGAGATTTTGCGCAATGACAGCGGTATTTCCGTAATCGGCCTGATCCCAGCCAGTCAGAACCGCGACGCACTGATAAAACGATTGCGTGATCTGGATGATGACGGCCGTGTTTCTGACCTGCTGGAAACCGCAGACTATCCCGAACCCAAAGGGTGGGATAACGCCATTAGCTATGCGCTGGACGCTTTGAACCTGCTACCTCGCTCCAAAATCTCGGCCAGCCCCGGACTGGTAAAGATCACAGCAATTGCCGACAGCCAGCAGGAAAAAGAACAGCTGGAACAGTATCTCACGCGCGCCGCGCCGCCCAGCCTGCGCATCGGTCTGGCGATCTCGGCACCGCGGCCAGTAATTACACCTTTTACCTTGCGCTTTCTGATCGGCGAGGATGGCGGGAAATTCGATGCGTGCTCGGCTCAGGATGAAAATGCCCGGTCTGCGATTGCCGCCGCCGCGCAGGATGCCGGTCTGACAGGCCCCTTCACTTGTACCATCGGTCTGGGCGTACCCTCACCCCGCTGGCCCGAGGCCGCTACACTTAGCATTCGCGCCTTGGCAGAGCTTGGCAAAGGGTCGGTGACGATCTCGGACGCGGATATCACACTGGCGGCAGCACAAGGCACAGATGCCGGAACCTTTGATCGGGTGGTGGGCGAGCTTGAAAATGCCCTGCCCCCGGTCTTTGCACTGCATGCGGTCCTACCTCCACCCGAAACGGATGAAGGCGAAGGCCCGCCCGAGTTTACTGCCACGCGCAGCCCCGAGGGGCTGGTCCAGATGCGTGGTCGTCTGACTGATGAAACCCAGCGCGAGATGGTCGATAGCTACGCCCGCGCCGCCTTTGGGTCCGAACGGGTCCATACTGCACCCCGTATCGCACCAGAGGGCCTGCCAATGGATTGGCCCGTGCGTATTCTGACCGGGCTTGAGGCGCTGGCCCAACTTCACAATGGAGCCCTGACGGTCACACCGGACGATCTTGTTTTGACCGGCATCAGCCATGACCCGGACACACGCGCCCAAATCGCCGGACTGCTGTCCGAAAAGCTGGGCGACGCGCAAGAATTCACCCTGTCCATCACCTATCATGAACCGCCCGAACCCGCCGACAAGCTGCCCGACCCAGAAATCTGCGAAGAACGCATCGCCGAGGTTCAGGCCAGCACCAAGATCGCATTCGAGCCCGGCTCGGCCACCGTCGCCGCCGATTCACGCGACACGGTAAACCAGATCGCGGACATCCTCCGCGAATGCGGTCCGATCCGGCTTGAGATTCAGGGCCACACCGACAGTCAAGGGCGCGAAGAGATGAACCAGCAGCTCAGCCAGGCGCGGGCACAGTCCATCCTGAACGAGCTGCGTGGGCGCCGCGTGCCCACCGCCAGCTATACTGCCGTAGGATATGGCGAAACGCAGCCCATCGCCGACAACGACACCGAAGAAGGCCGCGAAGAGAACCGCCGCATCGAATTTCACCTGATCCGACCCGAGCCGGTCGAGAACCCGGAAACCGGGCTGGACGCGATCGAGGCTGAAACGATCAAGGCCGAACAGACGGACAATGCCGCCTCAGAGGCGGATGCAGGGGACCAATAAGTTGAACCGTATCGAATTCATCATCGCCACCGCCATCATCCTGTTCGCCGCGTTCTGCATGGGCTGGTTTGCCAATTGGCTGGCCCACCGCCTGTCCCGCGTGCGCCAAAGCGACGTGGCCGATCTGGACCGCATGAGCCAGGAGTTGCACGAGGCCGAGGAAACCCGCGATCAGGCGATCACCTACCTGCAACAGCGCGAAGCCGAGTTGACCAACCAGCTTACCCAGGCCGAGGCTGAACTGGCCGCCGCCATGGACGGCCTACGCGCCGCCCGGCAAGAGGCCGAAGAATTGCGCGGCCGCATCAACAACGCGGATTGAACTTACGAGAAACGGGAAACTGTTTCTGACGGAAACCGGCACTTGGCCTTGTTGACTTCTGCTGCCATACGGTATTCTCCAAATCCGCCAAGCAGCATGAGATACTTGTCCGCCACCCTACGGCTAAACTCACGCTCGGTGTCGAATTGTTTGTCGTCAATGGCAAACATATCCCTCGTCAAAGATGCCTTTTTCAGATCTTCACTCACATCTGTGTGGAAGCTTTCAAACGCCTTCAGGAATGCAACATAGCCTGCATCACGGGTCAACTCTCCACGTTCGTACAACGCCCGACGGGCGTATCTGTCATAGGGCGAAAACTTCAGTGGGTTCTTACAAAATAGATACTTGGACACCATGGAATAGGGGCGGCCCGTAGTTAGCCGGTCTTCGTACAGCTTTTCGACAAAGCTCGAGAACGCTTCAGAACCAAGGTCACTGGGGTCCTCAATCCTAATCTGCGCCAGTTTAGGTGCCAGTTCATCGCGCCTATTTTTGGGCGCAGTTCTGGCCAGCCCCCAGATCGACAAAAAATCTTTGAACTTCTCTCGGGGCAATTCGCAGTTTTTCTGGACAGCCTCTGCACAGGATTTTTCGCCATCAAACCAGGCGCGACTAGCTTCAAAACATGCCAAGGCCAAGCGATTGGCAGGATCAAAAAATAACGGTTTCCTCATACGCGCTCCAAAGCGTTATTAAATCCTTGATCAACTATATCTCTAACTTTGGGGGATCGAGAGGAGTCAGCGCGACATCACCAGCGTGTCAGCGCGTCTTCGTCCTCATCCTTCGCAGCCACCCATGCCTCACCTGACTTGGTGATTTCCTTTTTCCAGAACGGAGCGCGGGATTTCAGGTAATCCATCAGATACTCGGCCGCCTCGAACGCGTCCTTGCGATGCCGAGCAGCCGTGGCCACCATCATGATCCGGTCCCCCGGAGCCAGCCGCCCGTGGCGATGGATGACCAATACATCCCCCAACGACCAACGTTGCTGCGCCTCTTGCGCGATCTTGGTCAGGGCGCGTTCGGTCATGCCGGGATAGTGCTCGATCTCCATCACATCCAGATCGCCCGAGGCCAGATCCCGCACGACACCGGTAAAGGTCACAATGGCCCCATTTGCGTCGTCACCTGCGGCGAAGGTATTGGCCTCGGCGCCCAGATCGAACTCTTGTTCCTGAACCACGATGCGCATGTCAGCCGCCGGTCATGGGTGGGAAGAATGCCACCTCGCGCACTCCGGACAGCGAAGCGTCAAAATCTGACAGCTCCTGATCCAGCGCGACGCGAAGCGCGGAAAGGTCGGCAAAGGCTGCAGCATAGCGGTCTTCACGCGCGCTGAGTTCGGCCACCAAATCGGATACCGTCGCGGCCTCGGTCTCGACCCGCTCTTTCGGCAATCCGATCCGTTCGCGGACCCAAGCGAAATACAGCACGTCCATCACTTAGCTCTCCTTCAAGTGGGGCATGGCTTTACGTAGGTAGTCATAGCCAGTGATCAATGTCAGCGTCGCGGCAATCCACAACAGCCACAGACCGATCCGGCCAGACCAAAACATCCCCTCAAGGTGCCAGCGTAACCCGTGCAGGTCTTCAATCTGCCCCGTCAGAACCTGATCCAGCGTTTCTGCATCCATCCCGAATGAACCCATCACAAAATGGTGCTCGAATATCCCCTGCGAGAACAGGATAGCAATCGCCACCATCTGCGCGGTGGTTTTCCACTTGGCCAGCTTTGTCACCTTCAGTGTCCCAGCCACGTCGCCCAGATATTCCCGCAGCCCCGAGACAAAGACTTCACGGAACAGGATCACGGTTGCTGGCAAGACCAACCAGGGCGTCCAGTGCTCGGCGGAATAGCCCACCAGGATCATCAGCGCGATCACCACCATCGCCTTGTCCGCAATCGGGTCCAGCATGGCCCCGATCTTGGTTTCCTGCTGCCAAGCGCGGGCCAGATAGCCGTCGAACCAGTCAGTGATAGCCGCCGATAAAAACAGGATCAGCGCGAACCAATCCGCGTAAGGACGGGTGAAATACAAAAACATCACGGCCAGACCGGGGGCTGCAAGAAGGCGTAGCACGGTCAGAATATTGGGCAGGTTCCATTTCATGGTTCGGACATTACATTGCCGGTCGCAGACATAAAAGGCGGCCCCGCAAAAAACTGACCCGATCACAGGCAGTTGCGGCAGCGTTGGTCAAAGGGTCGCAAGCCGGAACTCTCATGCAGATACCCCCTTGGCGCGCGCTCCCTTTGCGGTCAGATTGACGACCGGTTTCAAAGTAACAGAGCAATGACAGCACATATTCAAACCGATGCCCGGTCCAATCTGATCGGCAGCGCCTGGATGATACTGGCGATGGCGCTGTTCGCGCTGGAAGACGCTTTGTTAAAGGGGGCCTCGGCCGCGTTGCCAATCTGGCAAATCCTGCTGCTTTTCGGTTCAGGTGGGGCGGTGATCTTTGCGATTGTGGCCGCGCTGCGTGGGACGTCACTGTTTCACCCCGATGTGTTGTCGCGCCCAATGAAAGTGCGGGTCTTGTTCGAAATCCTTGGGCGGCTGTTCTATGTGTTGGCGATTGCCCTGACACCTTTGTCTGCAGCAACGGTGATCCTGCAAGCCACACCTCTGGTCGTGGTCGCAGGCGCAGCGCTGTTCTTTGGCGAAACGGTCGGGTGGAGACGGTGGAGCGCCATTCTGATCGGCCTGATCGGTGTGGTCATCATCATTCAACCGACCGGAGACAGTTTCTCGGCCCTGTCCATACTGGCCGTGCTGGGCATGTTGGGTTTTGCTGGACGCGATCTGGCCAGCCGTGCCGCACCCGCAACATTGGGAACCGAGGTACTGGGGTTCTACGGCTTCCTCTGCATCATCATCGCCGGCTTGGCCTATCGGTTCTGGGAAGGCGCTCCGCTTGCGCCCGTTGACCTGCATACCGGACTACATGTGACTGGGGCGGTTCTGATGGGCACCGCCGCCTACGCCGCGTTGATGAAGGCAATGCGGACGGGCGAAGTTTCCGCCGTCACCCCGTTCCGCTATTCCCGCCTGCTGTTCGGGGTGGCGTTGGGCGTGGTCATCTTTGGCGAGCGACTTGACCAGACCATGTGGATTGGCAGCGCACTGATTGTGGCCTCGGGGCTGTATATCCTGTGGCGCGGACGCCAAGCTTAGCCCTTGTCGTGGAAGAAATCATAGACCTTCTGCGCCAATCCGGCTGAAATTCCGTCAACCGCCTTCAAATCCGCCAGATTGGCCCGGCTGACCGCCTTGGCACTGCCGAAATGCGCCAGAAGGGCGCGTTTACGGGCGGCCCCCACTCCGGGGATTTCGTCCAGCGGTGTTGCGCCCACGGCCTTGGCCCGTTTCGCCCGGTGGGTGCCGATGGCAAAGCGGTGCGCCTCATCCCGTAAGCGCTGGATAAAGTACAGTACCGGGTCATTGCGTTTCAGGGCAAATGGGCGCTGACCAATACGGTGGAACTCTTCCTTGCCGTGGTCTCGGTCCACGCCCTTTGCGACGCCGATCATAGGGATGTCCTCGACCCCATGGGCCTGCATGATTTCATGCACGGCGCTCACCTGCCCGGCCCCGCCGTCGATCAACAGAAGGTCGGGCCACATCCCCTTGTCGCGGTCCGGGTCCTCTTTTTGCAGGCGGGTGAAGCGGCGGGTCAAAACCTCTTTCATCATGCCGAAATCATCGCCTGGGGTCAGGTCGTCGCCGCGGATGTTGAACTTGCGATAGGCATTTTTCATGAACCCCTCAGGGCCTGCCACAATCATGCCGCCCACTGCATTGGTGCCCTGAATGTGAGAGTTGTCGTAGACTTCGATCCGGTCCGGAGGCGCATCCAGTTCGAACGCCTCGGCCACGCCACGCAGCAGTTTGGCCTGCGTGGCGCTTTCCGACATGCGGCGGGCCAGCGATTCACGTGCATTGCGCAGGGCACCGGCCACCAGTTCCTGTTTTTCACCGCGCTGAGGCACAAGGATTTCAACCTTGCGGCCCGCCTTTACGGTCAGCGCCTCCTGCATCAGATCTGCATTCTCGATCCCGTCGGACAGAATCAATTGCCGGGGCGGTTCCTTGTTGTCGTAGAACTGGCCTAGGAACGCCTCCATGACCTCAGCAGCCGACACATCGGGCCCCACGCGCGGGTAGAAATCCTTGTTGCCCCAGTTCTGGTTGGCACGGATGAAGAACACCTGCACACAGGCCTGCCCGCTATCCATGTAGAGGCCAATCACATCCGCCTCGGCCACTCCGCGCGGGTTGATGCCTTGGCTGGTCTGCACCTGCGTCAGCGCCCGGATACGGTCGCGCAGACCGGCGGCGCGTTCGAACTCCATCGCCTCCGACGCCGCCATCATCTGTTCGGCCAACTCCTCCTGCACCTTGGTGGACCGGCCCGACAGAAAGCGTTCCGCATCCTTGACGCTTTCGCGGTAGTCGGCTTCCGAGATCAGCCCGACGCATGGTCCCGAACACCGCTTGATCTGATAGAGCAAGCAGGGGCGCGTGCGGCTATCGAACATGGAATCCGAGCAGTTGCGCAACAGGAATGCCTTCTGCAACTGGTTCAACGTCCGGTTCACCGCGCCCGCGCTGGCAAAGGGGCCAAAATACGCGCCCTTTTCTTTCTTCGCCCCGCGATGTTTCTTGATCTGCGGATAAGCATGATCCTTGGCGACCAGAATATTCGGAAAGCTCTTATCGTCGCGCAGCAACACGTTGTACTTGGGCTTGAGCTGCTTGATTAGGTTCTGCTCCAGTAGCAGCGCCTCGGTCTCTGTTCGTGTGGTCAGAAACATCATCGAAGCGGTCGCGGCGATCATCCGTTCGATCCGGCCCGAATGACCGGGCCGCGCATAATTCGACACCCGCGCTTTCAGGTTTCGCGCCTTACCCACGTATAAAACGCGACTGTCCGCATCCAGCATCCGATACACACCCGGCGAGCTGTCCAGCGTCTTCACATAGCGCTGAATGCAGGCATAGCCGGTGGGCTGAGCATCCGGGGTCTGGTTGTCTTGGAGTGTCATGGGCCTCAGATATGATTCTCTGACAATGGCTGCAATCTTGAGCCTCGCAGATCAAGAGAAAACAAATCCACGGTTTCTGTGGATAAGTATGATGATAAGTTTCCTGATACTACGAAATTCCCTTGATTCATTAAGAAATCCTTGAACTGCCCAAAAAATAGGCAGCAATATAAGTAATTGTTTTTAAAAGAAAGAAAATCCTACACAAGACAAGTGCATGAAAAAAAAGACATTTTCACGATAGGCAGGTAACAGAAATGCGAACGGTGCAAAACTTGCAGCAGATTTACTTATTCTACACCCAATACATCCGGCGTCTGCCAGCCCAAATGCTGCCCGCCATCCACACACAAAAGCTGTCCGGTGACGGCTTGGGCATCCAGAAAATACCCCAGCGCGGCGGTAATATCTGACGGGTTCGCGCCTCGCTCTAGCAGAGTGTTGGCCCGCTGCGCGTTGAAATGATCCTCACTCTGGCGGTGTCCCTGCATGGTCGGCCCCGGCCCGATGGCGTTGACGCGGATCGCGGGGGTCAATGCCTGCGCGGAAGTACGGGTCAACGCCCAAAGGCCCATCTTGGCAATCGTGTAAGACATGAATTCAGGCGTCAGTTTACGTACCCGCATGTCGACCATGTTGACGATCAAACCAGTTGCGACGGGTTCGCCTGCCTCGTCCGTGTCGGGTGTCAGCCCCTGTTCCGCCATCGCCTGTGTCAACACGAAGGGCGCGCGCAGGTTGCTGTCCATATGCCGGTCCCAGCTTTGCCGCGTGGTGGAGTGGATGTTGTCATATTCAAAGATTGAGGCGTTGTTGACCAGACAGGTGATCGGCCCGCCCAGAGCCTCAGCCGCGCGAGGTAGCAGCGCGCTGACCTGCGCCTCGTCCAGCAAATCGGCCTGCAAAGCCACCGCCTTGCGGCCCAAGGCCTGAACCTCGGCCACGGTCTCTTGCGCGGGTTGTTCCGAGGTGGCGTAATGCACGGCGACATCATAGCCGCGGCGCGCCAGATACAGCGCCATGGCCCGTCCAAGGCGAATTCCGGCACCGGTCACTAACGCTCGGGTCATGGACGTTTCCTCTTGATCAAATCACGCCAGCAACACGACGATGTAGACTGCATATAGCAGGGTCAACACAAAGCCCCAGGTGCGCGTGATGTCCTGTTTGAAAAACACGAACGGGGCCAGCAGCAGCGAGGCACCCAGCATGACCCAAAGGTCGAACCGCAGGAATTCAGGATCAACGGGAATCGGCCCGACAAGCGTAGCAATCCCGACGATGGCAAGCAGGTTGAACATGTTCGACCCGATCACATTGCCCAGAGCCACATCCGCCTGCCGCCGTAGCGCAGCCATCACTGTTGTCGCCAATTCCGGCAGAGAGGTCCCAACGGCAACCAGTGTCAAGCCGATCACTGTTTCGCTGACGCCATAGGTGAGGGCAATCACGGTCGCGTTCTCGACCAGCAGATGCGCACCCATGGGCAGACCGATCAGACCTAGAACCAGATAAATCGAAATCTTCCAGTAGGCCATGTTGGGGTCGGCCTCTTCGAGGCCGTCCAGTTCTTCATCCTCGGCGCAGGCCTGACCGCATGCTTTGCGATGCGCGTGTGCCTCGCGAAACGCATTCCAGAGGACCAGACCCAATGCCGCCAGCAGAATCGCTCCGCTAACCAGAGTGAACACACCGCAGAAGGCCAAACCAATGAACAGCACCGAGGCCAACAGCATAAAAACATAGTTCCTGCGGCTGTTGCATTCGCTGGTATGCAGTGTCGACAGCAAGGCTGGCAGGCCCAGAACCAACAGGATATTTGCCGTATTTGACCCGACCACGTTTCCCAGGGCTATGCCCGGCGCGTTTTCCTTGATCGCGCTGATGGCAATCAAAAGCTCGGGCGCCGAGGTGCCAAAGGCCACGATCGTCAGGCTGACGATCAGCGCAGGCACGCCCATGCGCAGGCTCAGGTTCACCGCGCCACGAACAAGGGCATCGCCCGCCAGCAGCAAGATCAGCAAACCGAGGCCGGATAACAGCCATGCCGTCATGTCCGGCCTCCTTTTTCGCAGGCGCAGGGGCCTTTGCCGATCCTGAATCGCCCACAGCGCGGACACCTTGCCGATTGCAACCGTTTCTGGCCCGGAAAGCGCAACTTTCCGAACATCGCCAATACTCCCATGGCGATCAAAAACAGAGTGACAATTTTGATAATCACGTCACAAACCGAAACGCGCGTATGCAGCGCGCTCCTCAAGCCCGGCGATGGCGTCCTGCGCCAAGGACGCACCGAACCGTGACCACAACGGTTTGCGCAGCCCATAACGGCGGAATTTGACCTTATCGCCAAACCGTTCCTGCATCTTTGGTTTCAGATGCGCGATGCCGTCGATCAGGCCCAGTTCTTGGGCACGTCGCGCCAACCAGATTTCTCCGGTGAACAGGTCCTGGCTTTCGTCCAGCTTACCACCGCGCCGGTTTTTGACATGGGTGATAAAGTTCTCATGGATGTCGGCCAACAGCCCTTCCAGCCGGGCGACATCCTCTTTTTTTTCGGGCGCAAACGGGTCCAGCATGGACTTCGATTTGCCAGCGGTGTGTACGCGGCGCTCGATACCCTGTTTTCGCAACAGGACATGCGCGCCGAACCCCGAGGATATCACCCCAATCGATCCCAGAACCGAGCTGTCATCGGCATAGATCTCATCTGCAGCCGCCGCCAGCCAATAACCGCCCGAAGCGGCGACATCCTCGACAAAGGCGATGACAGGAACGTTCAATTCCTCAGATAACCGCCGGATTCGCGCCCCGATCAATGAGCTTTGCACCGGCGATCCACCGGGTGAGTTGATCTCAAGCGCGACGGCAGCGGGCTTACCCTTGCGAAAGGCTTTTTCCAAAACCGCGGCCAGCGCGGTGTCGGACATTGACCCGCGTCCGGCCATTCCGATGGCTCCGGACAGGCGCACAACGGCCACACAAGGTTGTTTTTTGAGAAACGGCAGGCTGAGTTTCATGGGTGCCGATGTAGAGTGCGCCCAACCGGTAAACAAGGGACCGTTTGGCTGATATCCGTGACGTGAACACATTTCCTGAGGGCAGTGGGCAAAAATGCAACGCCCCACTGCCGGTTAGTTTCGGATGCGCCAACCGGTTTTAAAGATCCAACCGATGATGCCCAGACACGCGCCGGTAAAGGCCAGAATGGCCAGCAGGCTGAACCCAATCGGAACATCCGCAAGCCCGTAAAACGACCAACGGAAGCCCGAAATCAGGTAAACCACAGGGTTAAACAAGGTGATCGTCTGCCACAATGGCGGCAGCATCGAAATAGAATAAAACGTGCCCCCCAAAAAGATCAACGGAGTCACCACAAGCTGCGGCACCAGCGACATTTGCTCAAAGTTGCTGGCCCATATACCGATGATAAACCCCAAAAGGGAAAAGCTGAGACAGGTCAGGATCAGAAATGCTGCCATTGCAAAGGGGTGCTCAATGCGCAAATCCACAAAAAAAGACGCAGTGACCAGTATGACCAAGCCCACGAACAGCGCCTTCGTTGCCGCCGCCCCAACATAGCCGATTACAATTTCGATGAAATTGATAGGCGCTGAGAGCAGCTCGTAAATCGTGCCCAGAAACTTCGGGAAATATATTCCGAAGGATGCGTTGGAAATCGCCAACATCACCACTGATAGCATGATCAGCCCCGGCACGATGAACGCACCATAGGACACACCCTCAATCTCTTGAATACGGCTGCCGATGGCGGTGCCGAAAACCACGAAATACAGCGAGGTCGAAAGGACGGGCGACAAAAAGCTCTGCGCCAGGGTACGGAAGAACCGGGCCATTTCGAACCGGTAGATGGCAGCAACAGCGGACCAGTTCATGCGGGCTCTCCGGACACCAGATTAACAAAGATTTCCTCAAGGCTCGACTGCCGGGTCTGCACATCCCGCAACACCAGCCCCGCCTGCGCCACGTCGTTCAACAACGTGGTGATGCCGGTACGGTCCGCATGGGTATCATAGGTATAGACCAGCGCATCGCCATTGCCATTCAGCACCAGATTATGGGCCGCCAAACTATCCGGGATGGTATTGATGGGCTCACTCAGCATCACCTCAAGCTGCTTTTTCCCCATCTGCGCCATCAGCGTGTCCTTTTCCTGCACCAACAGCAGTTCGCCCTTGTCGATGACGCCAACGCGATCGGCAATTGCCTCGGCCTCTTCGATGTAATGCGTTGTCAGGATGATGGTGACACCGGCCTGTTTCAGTTCGGCCACGATCTCCCACATGTCCTTGCGCAATTCGACGTCGACGCCAGCGGTAGGTTCATCCAGAAACAGGACGCGCGGTTCATGCGACAGCGCCTTGGCGATCAACACCCGGCGTTTCATACCTCCGGACAACTCCTTGATCGCGTTCTTGCGCTTATCCCACAGGGACAGTTTCCGCAGAATGTCTTCAATCCTTGCATCATCGCGGCCCAGCCCAAATAACCCGCGCGACAGGCGAACCGTGTTCCAGACCTTTTCGAACGGCTCCAGAGCGATCTCCTGCGGCACCAGCCCGATCATCCGGCGCGCAGCACGGAAATCGGTTTGAATATCGTGGCCGCCCACCGTCACCGTCCCCGAGGTCGGCGTCGTGATCCCGCAAATGGTCGAAATCAGCGTTGTCTTGCCTGCCCCGTTCGGACCAAGTAGCGCCAGAATCTCCCCCTGTTCGATATCCAGAGACACGCCTTTAAGCGCTTCAAACCCATCAGCATAGGATTTGCGCAAGTCCTTGATCGAAAGAATGGTCGTCATGCAAGTACCCCGTTCTGGAGGCGACCCTACCCCGCCCAACCAGCGCAGAACAGGCCAATTTCGCACAAGCCCCTGCGCTTTTTTATGTTCTCGACGTACTGCTTGCAATTTGCGGGCGATCCTTGAACCCTGCGTAAAAACGAGGGGGCATAATGCTGAACGGTATCCGGATTATCGAGGTCGAAGGATTGGGACCCGCCCCCTTTGCCGCCATGCTGTTGGCGGATATGGGTGCCGACGTCATCACCATCCACCGCAAGGGGCAGCCGGTGACGCCGGGCATGCCCGAACGATCTATTCTAGATCGCGGGAAGCGGTCGATTGAGCTGGATCTGAAAGACGCAAATGATTTGGAGATCGCCAAACGCCTGATCAGCTCAGCCGATGCGCTGATCGAAGGCTTCCGTCCGGGCGTAATGGAAAAACTGGGGCTCGGCCCAGTACCCTGCCATGAGAAGAACCCAAGGCTGGTCTATGGCCGGATGACAGGCTGGGGCCAAGACAGCCCCCTGTCGAAAACGGCCGGGCATGACTTGAATTACATCGCCCTGTCCGGTGCGCTCTGGTACGCGTCTCAACCCGGCCAACCGCCGCAAACACCCGCCACGCTGGTCGGTGATATTGGTGGCGGTGCCATGTATCTGGTCGCGGGTCTTCTGGCCGGGCTGCTGAACGCGCAAAGATCCGGTAAAGGTACCGTGGTCGACGCCGCCATCTACGACGGCTCAGTCCATATGATGAACCTGCTCATGAGCATCGGCCAAACCGGCAACCTGACCGAAACTCGCGGCCAGAGCCTGCTGGACGGCCCGCATTGGAGCCGCACCTATACCTGCTCCGACGGCGGCTACGTGACGGTGCAATGCCTTGAACCCAAATTCTACGCGCTGTTTCTGGACAAAATGGGCCTTTCAGACGACTCGGGCTTCCAGCAGCAATACAACCGCGCAACATGGCCTGCACTGACCCAACGCTTGATCGAAACATTCGCCAGCGAACCAAGAGACCATTGGGCAAATCTCTTTAGCGGCTCCGATGCCTGCGTTGCGCCAGTTCTCAGCCCGACCGAAGCGCAGTCCCATCCAATGAATGCGGCACGTCAGACATGGCGCAAGACAGATGGCACTCTACAAGCCGCCGCCGCCCCCAGATTCTCAACCTCCGAATGGCAATCCAAACCCAGCCCGGCCCGGGGTGAACACCGTCAGGACATCCTGAACGAGCTTGACGCACAACAGGCATCCGCCTCTTCATCTGGCTAAAAATATCCCGGGGAATGAATTGGCCACAGGCCAAGAAGGGGGCTGGCCCCCTTTCGTTTACCGCCCGCGCACCGTGTCGATCATCAACTGAACGTTTTCCGGATCCGCATCCGGCGTGATCCCGTGACCGAGGTTAAAAATGTGCGGCCCCTTCGAGAACGCCTCGACAATCCGTCGTGTTTCATCCACCAACGCCTGCCCGCCCGTTACCATATGAGAAGAGGCCAGATTGCCCTGAACGCAGCCATCCACCTGCACATGTTCGGCAGCCCATTCAGGTGACACGGAGTTGTCCAGCGCTACACAATCCACACCGGTCGCCTTTGCGAAACCGATATACCCATCGCCCGCTTCACGCGGGAAGCCGATCACCGGGATGCCGGGATGGCGCTCCTTGATGGCCTGCGTGATCACGCGGCAAGGCTCGACCGCATATTTTTGGAAGGCGTCGCCTTTCAGCGACCCGGCCCAGCTGTCAAAGATCTTGACCACCTCGGCCCCGGCCTCGATCTGGGCTGACAGATATTCGATCGTCGCCAGCGTGATCCGCTCCAACAGCGCCTCGAACAGGGCGGTGTTTTCCTCGCGCAGCGCATGGGCAGGCCCCTGATCCGGCGTTCCGCGCCCGGCAATCATATAGGTCGCGACAGTCCAGGGCGCGCCTGCGAATCCTATCAGAGTCGTCTCGGAGGGCAATTCCCGCGACAGGATGCGGACGGTCTCATAAACCGGTGACAGGGTTTCGTGGATATCCTCGACCGGCTTCAGCACATCAAATTCTGATTGCTGCGTGATGGTCGAAAGTCGTGGGCCTTCACCCGTGACGAACCACAAATCCGCGCCCAGCGCCTGCGGCACCAACAAAATGTCGGCAAACAAAATCGCGGCGTCAAAGCCATAGCGGCGGATCGGCTGCAACGTGACCTCGGCGGCCAGCTCAGGATTATAGCACAGTGACAGAAAATCCCCGGCCTGCGCGCGGGTTGCGCGATATTCGGGCAAATAGCGGCCAGCCTGACGCATCATCCAGATAGGCGGCACATCCTGTACTTCGCCCGCCAGTGCCCGCAGCAGTTTCTTTGTCTCGGCCATCTTTGTCCCCAATCGTCTGGTTTGTCGCAACGGGTCGGCCCTCAGTGGCAATTTGTCAAGGTGTGCCCCCATTGTCAGGGCAATGTGACGCGACTAAAGCTTGGCCCATGACACTGACCCTGCCCACACCCGACTCACCGCTAAAGATTGGCACCCGTGGTTCGCCTCTGGCGCTGGCGCAAGCCTATGAAACCCGGCAACGGCTAGGCACCGCCTTTGACCTGCCCGACGAGGCGTTCGAAATCGTGGTGATCAAGACCACCGGCGACAACCGCGCCATGATCGACGCGGACCGCCCGCTGAAAGAGATCGGCAACAAGGGCCTGTTCACCAAGGAAATCGAAGAGGCGATGCTGCGCGGCGATATCGACATCGCTGTCCATTCCACCAAAGACATGCCTGTGGAACAGCCCGAAGGCCTGATGCTGGACACGTTTCTGCCGCGCGAAGATGTGCGCGACGCGTTTATCTCCCCCAGCCTGAACTCGATCCATGACCTACCAAAGGGTGCGGTGGTCGGCACGTCGTCGCTGCGCCGCCGGGCGCAATTGCTGAACCGGCGCCCCGACCTGAACGTGGTCGAGTTTCGCGGCAACGTGCAGACCCGGCTAAAGAAACTGGCGGACGGCGTGGCAGATTGTACATTTCTCGCAATGGCTGGCATCCGCCGCCTGAACATGGATAACGTCCCGGCGACCGCCATCGCCCCAGAGGACATGCTGCCCGCCATTGCACAGGGCACGATCGGCATCGAGCGTCGTACTGAGGATTCCCGCGCAGCGGGTATGCTTGAAGCGATTCATCATACCGAAACTGGCCAACGTCTGACTGCAGAACGAGCACTGTTGGCGGCTCTGGACGGGTCCTGTGAAACGCCCATCGCCGGGTTGGCCGAGGTACAGGATGGTCAGCTACGCCTGCGCGGCGAGGTGCTTCGCCCCGACGGGTCCGAGGCAATTTCAGAAGATATCACCGGCACCATCGCCGACGGCTCCGAAATGGGCCGCACGATGGCAGAAAAACTATTGAAGCAAGCGGGCCCGGGTTTCTTCGACTGGAGAAATTAGTAAAAATTTGAGTAATGTGAACTACTTCACTGTCGGGAACATGGCGATCTGGCATCAAGGTCCCATGCCGATCACCATGACGGGTCAATCTCGATAAAGTCGAAAAATTTTTCAGTATATTCGCTTAAGTGGTATTCGAGGGGGCGAGAGTTTACCCAGTTCACTGATCGGTTAGGGCCGCTGTCATATTTCGACGGCGGCCCATTTCTTTTCAATGCTGACGGTCACGTAGCACTGATTGCCTGCACAGCCTTATCAACAGCATCACGGGTTTTCTCCAGATCTGCCTTTGTCACCGCAAGGGACGGGTAAAGCTTGCCGGGGGCTTTGAAAATCCCTTGGTCGCGCAACGCAGCGTTGTAGATCACGTTGCGGTGCGGGTCATCATGTTTGGCACTGCGATAATCGCGGCAGGCGCCATTGTTGAAATAGATATCGAACAGCGTTTCATCGCCGACGATCTGATGCTCAATACCCGCCTTGCTCAGTGCATCCGCTTGCATTTGCTGCAACGCGACACCGGTTGCGCGTAGCTGGTCATAGGTACCGTCGCGCCGCAGGATCTCCATCGTTTTCAGACCCGCGACCGAGGCAACTGGGTTGCCTGACAGCGTACCCAGTTGCATCAGCCAACCCTCTTCGCCCACCTTTGCCTTGTCAAAATGTTTCATGATTTCGGCGCTTGCGCCCAGCGCAGCCAAAGGGAACCCACCGCCGGTGATTTTACCCAAGGTGCAGATATCGGGGGTAACACCGTATTTCTCTTGCGCGCCGCCATAGGCCAGACGAAACCCGGTGACGATCTCATCGAAGATCAGAAGGACATTGTGCTTGTTGCACAGGTCGCGCAGACCTTGCAGATAGCCGGGCCAAGGCGGGATGATGCGCTGCAACGGCTCAACCATGATCGCTGCAACGTCGTTATGTTCGTCCAGCAGAGCAGCGACCGCCTCAAGATCGTTGTAGGGCGCAATCAGCATCTGTTCTGCCACGCCCGCGGGGATCCCGGCGCTGTCCGGTACAGCCTGCGGGAAATTGACCCGCTTCGATGGTGCAAGACTCATCTGAGCCTCGGCGCTCATGCCGTGATAGCCACCTTCGAATTTCAGGATTTTGTCACGACCGGTGTAAGCGCGGGCCAGACGGATCGCGTACATATCCGCTTCGCCACCTGAAGCGACAAAGCGGATCTGCTCGCAGCACGGCACCGCATCAATGATCGTTTCGGCCAGTTCGATACCTTTGGCGTTATTGGCAAAGAAGGTCATTCCCTTGGGAAGTTGTTCCAGCACGGCCTCCATCACCTCGGGGTGGCCATGGCCCAGCAGCATCGGGCCTGATCCGATCAGATAGTCGATGTATTCATTGCCGTCTTCGTCCCAAACACGGCTCCCCTCGCCACGGGCGATGATGATACCCGGGTCGAAATTGCCAAAGCCGCCAGCGGGTAATACCTCATTCGCGCGGGCGATCCATTCGGACTGAGTGTTAATTTTCAGCATCTCACGCGATCTCCAATATCGGGGAACCCAGGGTTTCGGGATCAGGCACCACACCTAACCCCGGACCTTTCGGCGGAGCAATCCGGCCGTTTTCACGGTTTGGTGCGTTCGGACAAACACGCGGTGCAACATAGGACGACAGATCACAGGTGTTCAGCAGTGATCCATGCGGGGTCGAGGCCGCAAAATGCAGCGAAGCCGCTGTCACGATATCCGATCCCCAGGTGCATTCAGCGCAAATCTCGGCACCCAAATGCACGGTCAGGTCCCGCGCGCGGCGCATGGCAGACAAACCGCCGAACTTGGACAGTTTCAGCGCGACCGCGTCCATACATCCCAATTCATGCGCCCGTAGCAACGAAGTCAGATCAAAGGCGCCTTCGTCAATCTTCATCGGCAAACCGGTGGCCTGTCGCACAGCGGCGCAGTCTTCCAAGGTTTTGCAGGGCTGTTCCAGCATGACATCCAGATGTGCAACCGCGCGGCCTGTCCGGGTGGCCTGCAGGCGCGACGCTCCACAGTTCCAGTCACCATAGACCAAAGGCCCCTGTCCCACGGCCTCGCGCACCTTGATCAGCCGCTCGGCATCGGCCTGCCAGTCGCCCTCGACGCCCAGTTTGACCTGAAACTGGCGTATGCCGGTCTGATAAGCGGTCTGGGCGATCCGCGCCATTTCGTCGGGTGCGATACAGGTGATCGAATGATAGAGTGGCATGTCCTTCCGCGTCCGACCGCCCAGCAAAGCATAGACCGGTTGGCCCGTGGCCTGACCAAACAGATCCCACAGGGCGATGTCCACGAGGGATTTCGCATAGAGATGCCCCTGTAGAAACGCATCCAGTTTACGCATCGGCGCATCTACACCGAACGGGGACATGCCTAGGATTTCCGGACCCATCTCCGCCACCGCGCCCGGAACACCCCCTGCATAGGCGGGCAAATAGTGGGGGATCGGGCAGACCTCACCCCAACCCTTCAGGCCGCTATCCGTCTCAAGACACAGGATATGAGAGGTTACGATCGCGCAGGTCTTGCCCTCGGCCATGTGATAGGTTTCATGGCTGGTCAGATCGACGGACCAGAGGGTTATCTTGGTGATCTTCATTGCTGCGCCCCTTTTGGCTGGAGCCGCAGCTTTGTCAGTTCCAACCCCGCATTTTGACAGGCCGCCCTGTTACCAGCTTCCACAGTGTATAGACTGCCCAAACCCAACCAGCGATGGCCGCGATCAACCACCCAATCATGAACAGGGATGCCGTGCCCCCAGCAGAGCCGAAGGTTGAAACGGCCATCAAAATCCCCACGGTCCATGCTATGAGCCAGCCAAACAGGAAAACTGATGAGAACAGACGCATTCCAAGGGACATGCCCCCTGCGCCCTTTTCCTGTTCCAAATCGCTGTTTTGCGGCGGTGATTGTGCACTGCCAAAGATTGCGTTCGCGTCCTTTCGATTGCGGCTCTGACCAATCATCAAACCAATTCCCAAAGCGACGATCGCGACAATCAGATGTGTTATATCCATACTCCCTCTCTAAATTATTATTTATTTTCATATATATAATTTTAGACCACGCTAAATTCAAGATTTTGGCATGCGATTGTATACAAAATTCGCACATCATTTCACATACTCCGCGGTAGGTTCGCCCAGCGCGTCCTCATCCGGATGCACACCGAGACCCGGCGTTTCCGGCAAGTGTAGGTGACCGTCGACGTTGCGCGGGCCGCGCCCACCCGCAATATCGACGGTGATCATATCCTGACAGGCCCATACAGCGTGGCAATTGGTGTCCGGAATGGTGGCGGCCAGATGCAAGGCCTCGGCATCGGCCAGAACCGAGCCACCCGTGGCCATGACGAACATATCGATACCATGCGACAGCGCGATATCCCGTATCCGCGCGGCTTTGGTCAGACCGCCGACGCGGTTGAGTTTGATCCCGAAGATCTCGGCGATCCCATCGCGGGCAATGCGGGTTGCATCCTGCAGGGTCACGAGGCTCTCATCCACCGAAACGGGCGAGGCATGACGGCCCGAGATCGCGGCGATATCATCCAGCGTCTCGCCGGGTTGTTCGAACATCACGTTCAGGTCTTCGCAAGCACTCATCACCCGTAGGGCCTGTTGTCGGGTCCAGCCGCGATTGACGTCATAGAGCACAATCTCTCCCGGTCGCCGGATGCTTTCGACGTCGCGCACGCGAGCAATGTCGCGTTCCACATCACCGCCGATTTTAACCGAATGGGCGATGTAGCCTCGGCTGCGATAGCGTTCCATAACCTCGCGGGTTTCCTCGATGGTCTTGGCTCCAACCGAAGAGGCAATTGGACGCGGCGTGCGTGACCCTCCACCCATCAGATCGGCGATCGGCAGACCCGACGCCTGACCGGCGATATCCCAGCAGGCCATGTCAATCGGGCTTTTCGCATAAAGGTGACCGGGCAGCGCAATATCCATTGCGCGCTCCACCTCCAACACCTTGCGCGGGTCGAGGCCGAGGATGAATGGCGCCATAGTCTGAATTCCAGCACGGATGCCAGGCCCGTGCGCTGGGACGTATGTGTGCCCCCATGGGGTTCCCTCGCCCCAGCCAACCAACCCCGCATCGGTTTCGATTTTCACAATCGTCGCGTCGAGGGATTCAAACTTTAGACGCCCGCCGGACAGCCAGTATGGATGCTCCAGAGGCAGATCGATGTGATAAACCGACAGTCGGGTAATCTTCATTTCAGTTCCACTTCAACAAAGGACATAGGGTCGTCCCCAGCATTGATCACATTGTGTTCGACGCCTTCGTCCCGGCGATAGGCCGTGCCGGCGGGAACCGTCACGTCATTGACTGTTCCGTCGGGCAGCTCTAATCGCATGTGGCAATCGGTGATGGCCGTGATGACATAATCCATCGTATGACGGTGCCATCCGGTTTCCGCGTCAGGAGCAAAGTCAAATCGCGTTACCCGTACGCGGGCGTCGTCAATCATCCGGGTTGCTGTCGCCTGCGATCTCATAAGCGGAACTCCTCAATCGGTTCTCCCAGACTTTCGAAATCCGCGGCCACCCCCAATCCTGGGGCGTCCGAAGCGTAAAGCTTGCCATCCCGCGACACCGGCCCACCGATTCCGGTTGATCGGGTGTTGTAATTCATCAGATCAGTGGTGTTCTGCAGATATTCGGGCGGGGTCGAGGCTGCAAAATGGGCGACGACAGAGGAGGCAATTTCGCCACCCCATGTATCCTCACTGACCACCGGAATGCGGTTGTCGACCAGATAATCCCGCACCCGCCGCGCCTTGCTGAGCCCGCCGAGGTTCGAGATTTTCAGACAGCAGATTTCGGCCCCACGATCCGCGACGATCCGTTGGGCCATATGGATGCCGGTGACGCATTCGTCCAACTTCATCGGTTGCTCAGCCACACGGCGCACCTGTTGGCACTCCTCATAAGTGCGGCAGGGCTGTTCTAGAATGAAGTCCAGATCGCGCGTCGCACGTGCCACCCGGATTGCATTATCTACGCGCCAACCCTGATTGGCATCGGCCATCGCCTTTTCACCCGGTTGCAGCAAGGGCACCGTAGTACGAATGCGGTCAATATCAGTGGTCCAATCGCCGCCCACCTTGACCTGAAACTGCCGATACCCTTGTTCTCGATAGCGGTTTAGCTCGGCCACGGTTTCATCCACCGCCTTTTGCGGCGCGACCCGATACATCGGCGCGCCGTCGGTCAGCTTGCCGCCCAGCAACATCCATACGGGCTGATCACAAGCCTGCCCCAAAATATCCCAGCAGGCCGCATCGAACGGGGCCTTGGCATAGCCATGGCCCTGCACCAGATGATCCATCAGCTGCTCGATCTGCCCCACTTGCCGCGGGTCTTCGCCCAACAGCTTTGGCGCCACCAGCCGCGCCAGTGCCGCGACGCCCTCGGAATGGGCAACCATGTAATTCTCGCCACAAGGCGTGAACTCACCGCAGCCCTGTAATCCGGCATCGGTGTCGATGACAACGACCGAGGCGATGGCCGTTTCGATCGCATTGCCAGCACCCCAGACATAGGCCCCACCCACATAGGGCAGCCCAGTCTGGTAGATGCGGATGCGGGTGATCTTCATGCGACATCCATCCGTGGCAGGTCATCCATGCCTTCGCCACGCCAGAGGACAAAGGTCAGAATTGGCTGGTCGGTCGTGGTCATCGCGTGGCTTTGCCAGCTGTCATGGTGACGCGTCTGGTTCGGGCCGACATAGGTTTCGTCCCCGTCGACACGGAACACCGCCCCACCTGCCAGCGTCAGGTACAACTCTTCGGCCTGATGGCTATGCCAATCATAGTTCAGACCCGCTCCCCAATAGCCCACATAACCTCGCAACCGGGTCGAGTGGAAATGACCAGTCGGGCCAAACAGTTCGTAATACCCATATTTGCTCAGGAAATCCGCACCAACTTCCTCTTCTGTATAAGTATGCTTCCATTGGGCCAAATGTGCGGTTGCCTTAATTGCCGCAACCAGGTCGCGTGTTGACGCACTGCCGTCGAGATCAATGTCGCGCACCAAATCCGTGGCGGGTATTGGCGCAGGCTGCAGACCCGTCGGCGACAGATCGTCAGGCCATGCCGCGAATGCAGCAAGGTCGGGATGCACCTGATGCAGTTGCCGGGCCGCCTCTAATACGTCGTCCAGAGTCATGGGATCACCACGATGTTGCCGGTATGCTGTTTTGCGATGAAGGCGGCTTGCGCTTCGCGCAGCTCCTCCAGCGGATAGGTCGCGGCGAGGGCGGGTTTGATCTCACCGGCCTCGATGTATGTCACGAGGTTCCGCATGACTTGCGGGTCGATCACGGTTGAGCCGGTGAAGGTCAGATCGCGCAGGTAGAAGGTCCGCAGGTCGAAATTCACCATCGGGCCAGCGATTGCACCGGAACAGGTGTACCGCCCGCCGCGCTCCAGAATGTCGATCAGGTTCGGCCAATAGGGGCCACCCACCACATCGGCAACCACGGTGATCTTTTCATCGCCCAGCGCCGACCGCAAATTCTCGGGCGCGCGGGGCAGGATCATGTCAGGGCCAAGCCCGGCCACGTCGGCATGTTTCGCCTCGGACGCCATTGCGATCACACGTGCGCCCCGGCGTTTTGCCAGTTGCACCAGCGCACCGCCTACACCACCAGACGCGCCGGGAACCAACACCGTGTCCTTGTCGGTCACGTTGGCGCGGGTCAGCATCCCCTCGGCCGTGGAATAGGAACAAGAAAACGTTGCCAGTTCCGCATCAGACAGGTCCGAGGTGATCGGCACCGCGTTCTCGGCCAGTGTCGTGGCGTATTCAGCGAACCCTCCGTCCCGTTCCGATCCGAAATAGCCGGTTTTGTCCATGTTGTCGGGGTCCGTCGGATCACGCAGCCATCCATCAGTGATGACACGCTGACCGACGCGGGCGCTGTCGACGCCTTCACCTACCGCTACGATTTCACCGCAGATATCTGCCCCCTGAATACGCGGAAAAGTGATCGGCGCTCCGCCCCAAGTGGGATCGTCTTCGCCCACTTCTTCGAAAGCGCCTCCGGTGGTCGCATCAGTGACCGTTTTGGAATACCAGCCCGAGCGCGTGTTGACGTCTGTGTTGTTCAGACCGCAGGCGGCGACCTTTATCAGAACTTCTCCGGCCGCCGGATCCGGGCGCGGCCAGTCTTTGTGCAGAACCATCTGCTCCAGGCCGCCATGGCCCATCGTGACCATGGCTTTCATCGTGTCGGGAAAGCTCATTACGCAGTCTCCAATGCGGCGTCGGTGCGCGGCAGAAGGCTTTGCGGATCATAGGCAGGTTCCCCCAGCACGCAGGCTGCGCGGAGTTTGCCGTGGACCACCACCTGCAATTTGGTACCGGGTGTTGCGGCCTCGGGCTTGATATACGCAAAGGCGAGGATTTTACCGACCGTATGGCCATAAGCCACCGAGGCCGTCGAACCCACGACACGCCCGTCCAGCATCACCGCTTCACCACCATGTCCGTCAATCTCGCCGTCAGGCTCGATTTCCAGATAGGCGCAGATCCATGGAAGGTCGGTGTTCAGCGTCTTGTCCTTGCCCAGATACTCTTTGTCTGTGCGGGCAAAGCGCAGCACGTCGGCTTCGGCCAGAGTAACCTCATTGGTCAGCTCGCCCGCACCTTTGAAGCCCTTCTCCATCCGCATCACGTTCATGGCAAAGCTGCCGTAGTCGGTAATGCCGTGCGGCTCACCCGCCGCCCAAAGAGCGTTATAGACGTCAAGGCAGGCGGCGTTGGGCATGTGCAGCTCCCAGCCCAGCTCACCAGCATAGGACATACGGAAAGCCCAGACTTTGTGACCCGCGATGGTGATCTCCTGCGCGGACAGCCAGCGGAACCCGGCATTGGTCAGATCGGCATCGGTGCATCGCGCCAGCACCTCGCGCGACCGTGGGCCGTTCAGTGACAGGGCGGACCAATCAGAGGACAGAGCGGTGACCTGCACATCCTCTTCCGCGCGCTGCTGCGCCAGGTGATCCAGCAAGCGCTGTTCGAAGAACGCCGCACAGACCAGATAGAAGCGGTCTTCGGCCATGCGCACGATCGTGGTCTCCAACTCGATCCGGCCACGGCGGTTCAGCATATGTGTCAGCGTGATCGAGCCGACCTTTTGCGGCATCCGGTTGGCGGTCAGTCGGTCTAGCAGGGCATAGGCGTCCGGTCCCGAGACCTCGACCTTGGTAAAGGCGGTGACATCCATGATGCCGACGCGCTCGCGCACCGCTTTGACCTCGGCCGCGACCATGTCATCGGCTGGCGTGCGGCGGAAAGAGTAGTAATCGCGTTGCTCGACCCCGTCCCGCGCGAACCAGCGGGGACGCTCGAAGCCGTAGACCTCTTCATGCACCGCGCCTTTGGAGTTCAGCAGCTCATACAGCGGTGACGGCTTGATCGGACGCCCTTCCAGACGGTTGAAATGCGGGAAGGGGATTTCGTGGCGTAGGCAGTAGTCTTCCTCGGCCTTGATCACCTGCCAGTCCTTGGTGGCATAGCTGCCGAACCGGCGTGGATCGAACTCGCGCATCGAGATATCGGCCGCACCATGAACCATCCAGCGCGCCAGTTCGCGGGTCAGGCCCGGCCCCCAACCGATCCCGATTTGCGTGCCGCAGCAGCACCAGTAGTTCTGCACACCCGGAGCAGGCCCGATCAGCGGGTTGCCATCGGGGGGATGCGAGATCGCGCCGTGCACGTCACGCTGAATGCCCAGTTCGGCAAAAATCGGCATGCGGTTCAGGCTTTCCTCAAGCCACGGCATCACCCGGTCGTAATCCGCATCGAAAAGCCAGTTCTCGTATTCCCACGGGCAGTGATCATGCCAGACCGAGTTCGGATTCTCTTTCTCGTAGATCCCGATCAGCCCGCGCTGTTGCTCCATCCGGATATAGCCAGAGACCTTGCGGTCATCACGGATCACCGGCAGTTCCTTGTCGAGGTTCTGGAACTCGGGCACCGGCTCGGTTACGAAGTAATGGTGCGTCATCGAGGTCATGGGCAATTGCAGCCCAGACCATTCGCCCATTTGGCGGGCATAGGTGCCGCCTGCGTTCACCACATGCTCGCAAGTGATGGTGCCCTGTTCGGTCTCAACCACCCATTCGCCGTTGTCGGCCCGCGTGATGTTGGTGGCGCGGCAGTTGCGGAAGATGCGCACGCCTTTCTGACGCGCCCCGGTCGCCATCGCCATGGTCACGTTGGTTGGATCAACATGACCGTCATCCGGCGTGTGCAGCGCTCCCAGCACACCTTCGAGATTGTAGAACGGGTGCAGCTCGGCCACCTTCTCGGGGCCAACCAGTTCGATGTTGAAACCCAGCGAACGCCCCACCGACAGGGTATGGCGCAGCCAGTCCATCTCATCCTCGGTATAGGCCAGACGGAACGAACCGCAGCCATGCCATGTCACAGGCTGGCCTGTTTCAGCCTCCAACTGGCCGGAATAAAGACCAATGTTGTAGTCCACGCATTTGCCTAGCCCAAAGCTTGAGGTCGAATGCGTGATCTGGCCCGCCGCATGCCAGGTGCTGCCGCTGGTCAGCTCGGCCTTTTCCAGCAAGACGGTATCGTCGCCCCAGCCTTCATGCGCCAGATGATAGGCCAGACCGACCCCCATGACGCCGCCTCCGACGATGACCACGCGGGCGTGGGTGGGCAGATTCTTCTCGGACATGATTTTTCCTCTTCCCGAGTCGCGTTTCTGCTCGACAGGCTAATTCCACAAATGTACCATCGTCAATCATGAATGACACAAATGTATCATCAATCGTTCTCGACCGCCTCACCGAGGAATGGGATGCCCTCACCCCCGAGGCGCAGAAAGCCGCACGTTACGTGCTGGAAAACCCAACAGATGTTGGGGTTTCAACGGTGCGAGAGATTGCCGAGGCCGCAAAGGTCAAGCCCAACACCTTTGTCCGGATGGCGCGGCAGGTGGGGTTCGAAGGCTACGAAGATTTCCGCGCTCCGTTCCGCGATGCGATTCGTAAAGGGGGCGTGTCGTTTCCTGACCGCGCCCGCTGGTTGCAAAACATCGGCAAGTCGGGGGAACTGGGAGGGCTCTATGCCGACATGGTCGGCGCGGCGATCCGCAATATTGAGGACACTTTCGCTGGAATCGACGCCGCGCGCCTGAAATCTGCGGCTGAGGACATCTGGAATTGCCGTCAGATTTTCACGCTGGGTGTCGGCGTCAACAATGCCAACGCACGTAATTTCACCTATCTTGCCTCGACCGGGATGAAGCAGTTCCACGCTATCCCGCGCCCCGGCTCGACCCCGGTGGACGATCTGGCCTGGGCAGGTGAGCAGGACGTGCTGATCGCCATCACCTGCCACCCCTACCGGACCGAGGTAATCGACGCCATCAAGCTGGCGCGGCAACAGGGTCTGACCGTGATCGGCATTTCCGACAGCCCTGCCAGCCCGGTCATCCTGAACGCGCAGCACGGCTTTGTGGTTGCCGCAGACACCCCGCAATTCTTCCCGTCCTCCGTTTCGACCATTGCACTGCTGGAAACGCTGCTGTCCTTCGTGATTGCGGTTTCCAGCGATGAAATCGTCGAACGAGTGGAACGGTTTCACCAACGCAGACACCAACTTGGCCTCTACGCGGAGGAGCCCGAATGAACGCACCCCTGACCCACTCACTGGACGCGCGCTACTACACTGACCCAGCGATCTTCGAGCAGGAGATGCAGGGGCTTCTGGCCCGAACGTGGCAGTTTGCGGGCCATGTCGCACAGGTCCGGGAAACGGGGGATTACTTTGCGTTTGAAATCGCCGGCCAGAACCTGTTCTGCATTCGCAGCCGCGACGGCGAAATCCGCACGTTCTATAACGTCTGCCAGCATCGCGCGCACGAGATGGTGACGGGTGCGGGCAACACCCGCGTCGTTGTGTGCCCCTACCACGCCTGGACCTACGAATTGTCCGGCCAGTTGCGCGCCGGTCCCAATATCAAGTCCGTCCCAGGCTTTGACCGCAGTGCAATCTGCCTGACCTCAGTTCGCACCGAGGTCTTCAACGGGTTCATCTTCGTCAATCTCGATGATGACGCCGCTCCGATGGACGACTGGTACCCAGGCGTGCGCGAGGAAATCCGCGCCTTTGTGCCTCATATCGACGATCTGGAACCGCTGGAATGGGTTGAAATCCCGGAGAACTGCAACTGGAAGGTCAGTATCGAGAACTACTCGGAATGCTACCACTGCCCGACCAACCACCCGACCTTCGCCGAAGGCGTGGTCAAGCCCGAGACTTATGACATTCAGCCCGACGCCAGCGGCGGCTATGTCTTGCGCCACACCACTGAATGCCAGAGCCTCGACAAGATGACCTATCCCATCGACCTGTCAGTGCCACATGCAGGCGACTACCAGTCTTGGTTCCTGTGGCCGATGTTCTCGTTCCAATGTTATCCGGGCAACGTGCTGAATACCTATCACTGGCGCGCAAATGATGCCGACCACTGCACCGTCTGGCGCGGCTGGTACACCGAAGGCGGATCGGAAAGCGCGGTGATCCGGCAACTGGCGGTGCAGGATCGAGAAACAACAGTCGAGGAAGACATTCGACTGGTCGAAAGCGTTCACCGGGGCCTGAAATCCCGCGGCTACCGCCCCGGCCCGCTGGTTCTGGACCCTGGCTGCGGGGTGATGTCGGAACACTCGATCGCCCGGTTGCAACAATGGATGCGCGAGGCGGTGGAATGAGGATCTTTCCTCTAGACACTTGCGATAATCGTTGACGGTATCTGAGAAAAACACCCAGCTTGCTTAAACCCCTCGCGCTTTGCGAGGGTGCCGAACCACATCACACGTATTAAACCCGCTGCCCCAAACACTACCTGATGCGCCAAAAACCGGAGACCTCACATGGCAGATATTTTCGACGAAGACCTTTTCCTAAAAGGGCTAGAGCAACGCAAAGGCACGCTTGGTGCCGAGTATGTGGAAAAAAACCTGGCGGCCGCCGATGATTTTACCCGCCCGTTTCAAGAGGCGATGACGGCCTGGTGCTGGGGGTTCGGCTGGGGCGACGACGTGATCGACGCCAAAACACGCTCGATGATGAACCTTGCGATGATCGGCGCGCTTGGGAAGATGCACGAATGGGAAATCCACTGCAAAGGCGCCATCAAAAACGGTGTCTCGAAAGAGGAAATCCGCGCCATCATTCACGTCATCGGCATATATTGCGGCGTGCCTCAGGCCTTGGAGTGTTTCCGCGTTGCCCGCAAAGTGCTGGAAACCGCATAAAGCGCACGGACCTCAAGCTGGGTTCTGGCGCCTCCTTTCGGGCCAGAACTCATCCACCACGATATAGGCCACGATCACGAAAGTTGCGGCACTGGCGACCTGCAATACTCGCGTGATACTCTTCACATCGGCCTCGTCCGAAAACGGCGCTATTGAGCCTCCGTAGACGATCAGAGCCGTCGTGATCGCTGACCCTGCGGCAGCGGCCAGAGGGATCTGAGCTTTCCCCAACGCGCCCAGTGTGACGCAGAAGAAAAAGCACAACAGCACCGGCGTCAGAAACACCGGTGCTATGACGTTAACCTCATAACAAAGGATCGAAACCGCAGCGCCCAGAAGATTTGCCGTCAGCATGGCAATGGCAACGGTTTTACCCGCAGACGGCATCGCCGCCAGTTGTTGGCTTAGCAGTGCCACGAAAAACAGCACCAGCAACGCCGATGCACCTGATACGAAGAACGCCAAGGCGAAAGGAACGGTGACCAGCGCCATTCGAAATATCCGGCGATGCGGGTCAAAGTCCTGCGCTGCCTCTGCCTTTTTCTGCGCATCGGACGGAGGCTCGGCAGGAATGATCACAAACATAAGCGTGGACACAAAGCCCGCGAAGAACAAGTTCAACGGAATCCAGAACACCAATACCAATGCCAGGTCCTGCGACTGCAGCACAAGGTTCGGAATCATCAACGCCCCCATAAGGGCAATGACACCGGGCAAGACCCCGGCCCCCGAAACAGACCACGTAAACGACAGGATGATCCCAATGGCCACGAGGATCAGAAAGACAACCGGGTATGGCGCAAAGATGGACGACACGAGGAAGGAGATGAACATCAAGCCAATCGAAAACACAAACAACTTACCAAATGCGGCCATAGGCAACGCCGCCGGAGCCTGCAGAAACAAGGCGGTGAAAACTGCGCCCACTACTGCCAACGGCCAGCCCAGAAACAGCCCTAGTGAAAAGACACCGGTCACGCCCACCGCCAGCCGCAGGATTGAGTTCCGGTCCTCAGTACGCATAGGACAGGATTGAGACCACGCGGATATAGGCGCGGCCCACCATGTTCAGCAGCGAATTATCACTGAGATACATGATGACATCCGCCTGCCCGTTCAGCTGAAACCGCAGATCATCTTCGGTGCTGCCGGCTTCGTACCCAGGCAGAACGATCCGCACCGGGAACCGCTCGGGTTCGCGCAAGAACCCTTTGGTGCTGGGCGCACTCGCCAATTGACCGGGTTCATCCCCACCGCTCAGAGACACGGCTGCGCTGAAGCTTTCAATCACACCTGGAACGATCTGTCCGGGGTGCATGTCCAGAACCACATCGACCGGAGAGCCGACAGCGGCGCGGCCAAGGTTGTTTTCGGTGAAATACGCCTCGATCCACACATCGGTTGCATCAAGGAACGTCAACAGGTCCTGACCGGAACGCGCATACGTTCCCGGGGCAATCAGCAGATTGGATATCACCCCCGTTGCCGGAGCTCGCAATTCGGTCCATTCGAGGTTCAGCTCTGCATCGGCAAGGGCGGCCAATGCCCGCTGAATTTTAGGGTTCTCTACACCCTCTGCGCCCAGCCTCTGTTTTGCCTTTTCCAGATCGGCCACAGCGTTTTCCAGATTGGCCTCGGATTCAGCCAGTTGCCCTCGGGCATCGTCAGCCTTTGAGACCGCAATCAGACCCTTCTTTTCCAATGCGAACACACGTTCGGTTTGCAGACGCATCGTGTCCAGATCGCTCTGCGCGCGGGCCAGTTTGGCCTGTGCTGCACTCACCTCGGCCGAGGACGCGCCGACCTCTTGGGTTGCCGCCTCAAGATCCGCTTCGGCCTTGTCGCGTTCAATCTCGTACGGGCGGCGGTCAATCCGCACCAGCACATCGCCGGCCGAAACGACCTGACCGTTTTGCACCAGAACTTCGGTAACCGTGCCTGTGACCTGCGGAACAATCTGTGTCGCCACGGCTTTCACGCGGGCATTTCCGGTGAACGGCGTTTTTCGATCTGCGACCAGATACCAGACAAGGAAAATCAGTATGACCGCCAGCGTCGTCCAGATCGTTTTCCTCATTCCGCCGCTCCTTCGGCAGGTTCCGAGGCATCGGGGGATTCGTCGATCCAGACCTTGAACAGTTCATAGAAAACCGCAAACAGGACCGGGCCCATGAAAATGCCAATCAGGCCATATGCCATCATCCCTCCAAGTACGCCAATCAGGATGACCAACATCGGCGTCTCAAGACCCTTTGAGATGAAAACAGGTCGTAGAAAACTGTCCATGATGGCAACCGGGATCGCCAGAATGGTAAACACTAAGGCCGCTCCACCGGACATGGAGCTCCACGCATAGATAGCCACCGGCAATAGGACGAGACCGGGGCCGATCTGGATGATCGAAAGGATCAGGCACACGAAAGCCAGCGTTGCCGCCGACCCAATGCCGAAAACCGCCAGCAGAATCCACACGACGACAGCCTGTATTGCTGCAACACCGATCACCCCCTTGGTGACGTTTCGGATCGTTGCCCCAGCCAGTGTGACAAACTCTCCGCCACGGGGGGCAAACACGCGGTTGGCGAAACGTTGCAATCCTTGCACCAGGTTCGGCCCGGGGCTGAAAAGCGCGCCCATAATGATGACGGACAGCGCAAGGCCCAGCAACCCTATGCCGATTCCTAGTACTCTGCCGAACAAAGACTTGGTAATTTCCAGTATTTGCGCGCCGTATTTTGCCAGCGCCCCGTCCAGATTGCGTTCGAACATCGTCCAGACATCGGCAATCTTGTTTCCAACTAGCGGAAGCTCCTTGATGCCTTCGGGCGCAGGGGGAATTTTCAGTTCGCCGCGATCTGCCTGTTCGGCAAAGTCTGACCCAAGTTCGGCGGCACCGGACACCGCCGTTGCGACCGGACCCAGCGTAAGTAAAAGACCCAACAGGACCAAGATCGTCGCTGCCAGAGATTTTCGCCCACCTAGCTTGCCTTGAAGCCACTCAAAGACTGGGTAAAGCGCGACGCACAATATCGTCGCCCAGATGACCACGCTGGCCAACGGAGCAACCATGACCAGCGCGCTATAAAGGAACAGTCCAAGGAAAAGTAAGCGTATAGCAAGATCAACGATCTTTGCGTCCTGGGTTTTTTCCATTCCGTCCCTCCCACATTTTGTTTCCTCAAACTTAAACTCAAAAAACACGATGTGTATATATTTTTGGATTTTTGGTTCGGTAGAGCCTTGAAAAATGCAGGGAAATCGCACCGATACTCAACGAATCCGCGGCTTGTGGATTTGTACAAACCACGGAAACACGCCGTTTTAGGTGCCTTCGTCCCCATCATCCTGCGACAGGATTGTGTCAGCGACGGTGGTTGCTGCGGTTACGAATACACCCAGTCCAACGATGATGTAGAGCATCGTAAAAATCTTCCCCGCAGCCGTTTCGGGTGAAAAGTCCCCAAATCCCACCGTCGAAATTGTGACGACCGAAAAGTAAATTGAATCGAGCCAACTCCAGCCTTCGACGAAATGATAAAAGACAGAAGCCCACAAAATCATCCCGACCGTAAAAGCCAGAATTCCTTTTACCCGACCGTCTTTGAATGCAATGCGTATTCCTCGCGTGATCCTTCTAAGTGAATTCATAATGCCCCCTTCGATTGATAAAGGAGGTATAGCAGGGTTTTCGCAATCCTAGAAAACCGGCACGAGATTTTAGTTTTCTAAATTCGCGTCAGATACTGAATAAGCTTGCTTTCAGTTGTGTTGGCACGACGCAGATATCCCCAAGAGCTGCAAAACTAAGCATTAAATATTCCGTCAGAAAGGATAGCTACGGAAGAAGGAGTATCGAATAGGGATTTATTGGTCCTGGCAGGTCGCGATATTTGCAACCAACTAAATTCAGCACAAGTTGCTGGAACAAAGCGTAACGAGAACCTGCCACAAACGGACACCCGAAACCTTTGCGGCGTTTTCGTTTGAACCAGGCGAATATAACAGCCTTCTGATGACCGCAGCAGAAACTGTGATTTTACTCAGACACCCCCACAACAATGGGCAATTTATTATGGCACCAAGTGCGGCGCTACGAACACGGGAAGCGCCCCAAGGTGCGCTAAGTGTTTGATATCCTATCGAGAATATTGGTTGCGGGAGCAGGATTTGAACCTCTGACCTTCAGGTTATGAGATAGCTTACACCTACCTGCACCAACTACGCCCGAAAACGCTGACTTACCCTATCTTATTGGAATCGTTGTTTTATTATTGACGGCCGACACGCTCCGCTCCTACCTCTTACGCCATGAACCGCTTCCAGTTGCTTCCACAATGCTTCCACGGGGCGATGACAGAGAAAGGATGAGGGATGCCAAAACTGACCAAACGCGCCGTAGAAGCCCTGCCTGTTGAGGCGAAAGACTACTTTGTCTGGGACAGCCAGATTGCCGGGTTTGGTGTTCGCGTCATGCCCTCCGGGGCCAAGACCTATCAGGCACAGTATCGCAAGGGCGGAAGGACACGGCGCGTTTCCATCGGACGACATGGCAAGATCACCGTGGACGAGGCGCGAAAGCTGGCAAAAGAACTCATGGGGCAAGTGGCAAAGGGTGAGAACCCCGCCGAAGAGATTGCCCAGCATCGCCGCGCTCCCACGGTCGCGGCCTTGTGTGAGCGGTTCTTTGACACCCACGTTAAGGAACGCTGCAAAGCGTCCACCCAAGGAGAGTATCGCAGGGCGATTGATCTGTTCATCGTTCCGGCCATTGGCAACTTCAAAGTTGTCGAATTGGAACGAAAAGACATAGCCGAACTGCACCACAAATTCCGGGACAAACCCTATCAGGCCAATCGGACATTGGGCGTGTTGTCCAAGATGTTCAATCTCGCGGAAATCTGGGGCTTGCGGCCTGACGGATCAAACCCCTGTCGCCATGTCCCAAAATACCGCGAAGAAAAACGGGAGCGGTTTCTGTGCCAAGACGAGTTGCAACGACTCGGGCAAGCTTTGACAGACGCGGAACGGGATAGCTCGGAGTCGCCATTTGTCATTGCCGCTTTCCGGTTGTTCATCCTGACCGGGTGTCGCCTCGGTGAAATCCAGACTCTGCAATGGTCCTTCATCACAGATGCAGGAATGGAGCTTCCAGACACCAAAACAGGCGCGCGACGCATTCCCCTGCCCCAAGCGGCCCGAGCGGTTCTGACCGCCCTTCCACGGCTTGCTAACAACCCTTACGTCATTGCTGGGGCTATCTCCGGCTACTACGCCACCGACCTGCAAAAGCCATGGCGTCGTATACGTAAACGGGCCGGTCTGCATGATGTCCGTATTCACGACCTGCGCCATACCTACGCGTCAAACGCCGTATCATCAGGAATGCCCATTCAGATGGTCGGACGGTTGCTAGGTCACAGTCAGATTCAAACCACCATGCGGTATGCGCATCTGGCCGATGATCCGGTGCGCCAAGCGGCGGAGAAAAACGCGGCACGGCTTGATACATTTGTAGGTGTTCGGGAACCCCAACAGGCGCTCCGTTTAGTTAGGTAGGGTATTGGGCACGTACTCCCCGCCTTAAACGTATACATAGGCGTGCTACATTACGTAGGACATCTACGTATACGATACGTAACTTGGAGAGTCTCCTCCTACCCGGGGTATACCCGGCCACGCGTATACCCCGGGTAAGGAAAACCACGATCCACGCCGATACTTCGAATGACGGCTCAGAGCCCGAAGCAGACATTAGATTTGAGGCGCACTTAGCCGGTCAGCGGAAAAGCTGCCAGCTTGGATGACCACTTTTTTATTAGCGAAAAATTGTGTTTGATTTCCAGTTGACCCAAGAAACCATCGAAATGGCCAAGGCTCATTAACAAAAGACGAAGAGTGGATGGTGTGACCTGCATTCCAAAATAGCTTTTAAAGTTCCACGTTCACCTGCCCTTTAATAGAGTTTGTTCCGAGTAGTTTAAAACCTCCGCACGACGTCGGTTGTCTAAATTTTTTTGTTTTCAATACAGTAAGGCTCTGTATCTTGAGGAGAAACGACCGGCGTTGGGACCCTGGAGATTTCAGAATGGAATTGATTACAGAACAACTTCGCGCCTTCCCGATCATGGCGCTGTTTCTTTGTTTGGGTCTTGGATACGGGGTTGGAAAGTTTCGGGTCGGCAAGTTCGAATTGGGGGGCATTGCGGGCACTTTGTTGGTGGCGGTCTTCATTGGCCAGATCGGTGGTATCAACCTTAGCACCGATGTTCAGAATGTATTCTTTTCCCTCTTCATATTCATGGTCGGTTACAATGGTGGGCCTCAGTTTTTTGCGGCCTTGAACCGAACTGCGCTGACCAAGTTACTGGCCGCGTTTTTGATGACCCTCTGGGGGTTGTTTTTTGTTATCGTTGTTGCTCGGTTAGCTGGCTTGGACAAAGGGCTTGCCGCAGGGTTGGCCGCTGGCGGCCTGACGCAATCTGCAATCATTGGTACCGCTGGAAACGCTATCGATCTGCTTGGGCTCGCCGCAGATGAGGCGGAAAAGCTGAAAACCAACATCGCCGTAGGATACTCGGTTACTTACATCTTCGGCTCAATCGGCCCGATATTGGCAGTTAGCATCATTCCCATCATCATGCGTGTCGACCTGCGGCAGGAAGCAATTAAGCTGGCTCAGAAACTCAGCGGTGGCGGTCGCAAATTAGAGGAAGGTGAGTTCCTTCCCATGAATCGGTTCGACGCCCGCGCCTATCAGGTAAATGCCGATGCAACCATTGCCGGAAAACCCGTCAAGGACATTGAAAGCGGCTATAATGGCGATCTGATCGTCGAACGATTGCTCCATGATGGCGCTCCTGTGGATCCGACCCCTGACACGGTAGTCAATGTCGGAGACATTGTGGTCGTCTCCGGCCTCGTCGCGACTTTGACCCAGTTCGAGGGGAGCGCTAGTGGTGAAATCGGAGAGTATCCCCCTGAACTGACGGTTGTAGAGGAACGTCGCAACGTCGTGGTCACCAACCGTAAACTGACCGGCAAAACCTTGGCAGAGTTGCGCGAGGCTCTGACGGCGGATCAAAGGCGCGGTGTTCATATCTCAAAGATAACCCGTATGGGCCATGATGTCCCCGTCCTCCACAACACAGAGATCCACGCAGGTGACGAGGTCAGTATTGTCGGTCACAAGGACGACCTGAACCGGGTTGCCAAAGTTGCGGGCTATGTGCCGCCTTCGGCCTCGGTAACCAATTTCATTGCATTGGGGATCGGCGTGGCCATCGGCTATCTGATTGGAGAGATCAGTTTCGTCATAGCAGGAACGAAGGTGGCTTTGGGGTCCGGCCTCGGTTGCCTGGTTACAGGGTTGATCATCGGCTATTTGCGCATCCGGCGGCCCAAGATCGGCGGTATTAACCGCGGGGCCGCGAATTTCCTTCAGAGTTTCGGTTTGGCTGTGTTTGTTGGTGTCGTTGGCCTAAATGCAGGCAAACCCGCATTGGAGGCAATCCAGGAATATGGGATCACGCTGCTGCTTTTGGGTGTTGTGGTTACACTGATGCCCATGATCGTGCAGTTCCCGATCAACTATTTCGCCCTGCGTATCAAGAACCCGGTTGAGGCCTGTGCGGTTGTGACCGGATCACGCTCGGGTAATCCCGGTTTTGCGACACTATTGGAAAAAGCCGGGAACTCGACGCCCACACCCGCCTTCACCATGACCTATGCCGTGGCCAATATCTTCCTGACACTCTGGGGGCCGTTGGTTGTGGCTTTTGTTCCGTAAGTCAGACCGGAAATGGGTACAACAACCGGAATCCTAGCTTGGAAGGGTGAGATCAGCATGTGTGTCAATCATCATGCTGATCCGTTGCTTTACGCCGTTGCTGGATCTTAACCGTGCAAAGGCAGTCCTTTCGAGGCACGATAGGCCTGCACGTAGCCAGTGGCCACCGCGCGCACCGCTCTTCCGATCTGGCGGTAAGCACTATCATCCAAATTGGCGAACGATACCCGCGCCGACCAGTTAGGCGCGTCAAAGCCCGATCCATTCAGCAAAACGATCCCGTGATCTTGAGCCAGTTTGAAGGATATATCCAGCGGGTGAACATTCTCGTTGATCCACTCGACCACCTCTTCGCCCACGTATTTGCGCAGCCAGAATTCGAAGTCGATAATACCGTAGTATTTGTCGAACAGCGGGTTATCGGGAACTTCGATGCCCAGCCCGTCGACCAACTCGTCAAAGCGATGTTTCAGAATACCCCAGCAGAATTTCTGATAGGCCTTCTCTTCGTCCATAAGCTCGACCAGCGAAAACAAAGTCATCATCACCTGTTGTGGCAGCGATAGACCAGCAGTGTGGTTCAGCGCAACATCGCGGCTGTCGGCGACGATCCGGTCGATGAACTTGAACGAGGATGGATCAGGCGTCAGCGTTTCGTAGCGTGCGTTGACGACGGCTTTGGTTTCATCGGGAGCATCCGCAATCATCTTGTCGAAGATGTTGTTCTCAGCCACCAAAATCGCGCCTAAACGCCATCCAGTGCAACCAAAATACTTGGAGTAGGAATAAACCCCGATGATGTTCTCAGGCAGATGCCCCAAGATCGATTGAAAGTTTGGAACGAAGGTCCCGTACACATCGTCAGTCAAAATGATCAGGTCGGGGCGGCGGGTCTTTACGAACTCAACAAGCCGAGCCGAGACCTCGGGGCTTATAGCGACTGAAGATGGATTGCCTGGGTTAACCAGAAAGAGTGCTTTGACTTTTGGGTCGGACAGAATTTCGAAATCGTCGTCGTTGAGTTGGAAGTGGTCCTCTTCTTTCGAAGATACATCCACTGTGTTCAGCCCATAGTCTTCAAGGACCGGCATCTCCAGATAGGGTGTGAAAATCGGTGTACCCAACGCAATCGTGTCACCGGCATTCAGCAATCTCTGGTTCTTGAGCGCTTTGAAGATGTAACACATCGCTGCGGTTCCACCCTCAACTGCGTAGATATCGAACTTCGCATCCGGTCGGTGCCCCGCGCACATCGCCCACATAACGTATTCGTGGACAATCGCTTCGTTGTGTTCCATGCAACGGTCAGGCATCGGGTAATGGTCGCCAATAATACCGTCAGTCAACTCGAGCACGAAATCGTCGGGTATAAAACCAAATTTCTCAATCGCAAAATCAACTACGGCCGCCAAAGTCTCCGCACCAGGAGGGCCGTTTCCTTCAACCGATTTGGCGCAGTACGTTTTTAGCCGGTCATAACAGCTTGGCCCTTGCGGCATCCCAGCCAGACCAACCTTCGGCTCATTTCGATGGCGCTGTGCTTCTGTCATAGCGAACTGCCCTAACAGGAAAAACGCCTCCCGCGCTTTAGTGGCGATCCAGTTTGGATTCCCTCGACCGGCATTTAGATATGGCAGAGCCATCTGTCGCGCCTCTTTTTGCGCCAATTTAATGAGTTCGTCTTTGATCTGAAAAGGACTTAGGTTTTCAAACTTATGCAGGTTGAGCGATTCTGACATGATATCAAATCCTTGCGTAAAAACAGATGACGTAGCTCAGCGGACCGCATGCAGGGCAATGTGTCAATTAAAACAACACCAATTGAAGAGGCCGGTGTGCAGCCGAGGATTGTGTGTTTTCATTAGAAGCCTTAGCTGCAACCATTTTACAAGGCAGTCAGAATGATAGAAATTGTGCTGAGGCTCTGCGCTTGGAGCTGACATCCAACATGAAATTGCACAGTTCGCTAATTACGCATAAACGCCATTGGTCGGGACCGGCAAGGCGATTGCAGTGAACGGCAGAAAAGTCCGCGCAGCGGACATAGCCCTCCTGAAACAGAAGTGCCCTATTGATTGGTATAGATGTGCGCAGGGTAAGTTGTGTCCCGCACGTAAGATATACTGGGGACGTTGCACCCTATTAACTTTACTCACTGCATCACATACCTATCCCCGACATTTAGAAGAGGTGGAGCAGTGAGCCAACCAACCAGCTAGACCGTTTGTGGCGTAGCGGCGTTGCCATAACCCAAGCTTGGATTGTGTATGCAGAGCCAAAGTTGAAGGAGCGCTGGGAAAAGCTGCAGAAATCGTCAGCGATCGGCGCCCTTGAGGATGGGATGACCAAAGCTTCGGCTATGGAGGCAGATGCAGTCACCAAGATTCAAATGCTGTTGGAAGGACCACAGAAAATCCTAGAGGCACGCAATACTCTTAGACAAAACCTCCAAGAGAACATTCTGAAATACATCGCGGGCAGCCATCTTCATGCCTTTGGCTTTGAACCGCCAAGAAGAGTTGCTAGTACCCCGGTTGCAATTCCTAAAGCAGCATGGTCTGGCCGCTGCAATTGGGATGAAGGCAAGCTTAGTTATAGAGGCATGGAGTTTATTGAAGTCCGTCTGACAACCAATCGCATTCGAAATGAAATCCTTGAGCGCGGTCATGTCGACTCCACACCAACGCGCGCCCCGGGCAGGCCATCAGTTAAACCAGACATCGAAGCGGCCTTTCACGCTCTTAACAAGGCCAGAGAAATAGACCCAACGGCATCGCAAATGTCGCACTACCCTAAAGTCAGACGGTGGCTTGAATTGCACCGTCCAGACCTAGACGTGCCACCCGCACAAATAAATTCGGAAACCATTAGAAGAATTATTTCTCCCTTTTTCAATGAGTTAAAGAAAACCAAAAAACAATAAAACATTCAGGGTTTTATTGGCATTTTTTGTGGTTTGGGATTGGTCCAAGTCTAGAGCATCGAAACACACACCGGAGTAAACCGATGCTCACAAACGAACCAGCAAACGACAACAACCGCCCCGCGACGGACTATCTGGACGGCTTTATCGACGAAAGCCAAGCCGCCGATTTCCTGTGCCAGAGCGTGCGCACCATCCAGAAATGGCGCGTGACTGGATTTGGCCCGAAATTCTATAAGTCGGGGCGCTCTGTCCGTTATCGCCGCCGTGAACTTTTGGAATGGGCCGAGGCACATCGCTACGGCAACACCAGCAGTTACACCGCAGCCTGAGTTTTGCCCGCGCGGGGTTGGCAGCGCCGTGCGGGATTTTGGGGCCGGACTGGCTCTGTAGAGGCGCGGGCGAAACAGTCCCGCGCCCTTTTCCTCAAACATCAACAGAAAGACACTGAACCATGGCAAACCAGCCTGCACAGAAATTCAAGATAGGCTTGATTACCGCAACCATCTGGGACAATGATGGCTTCTACTCGGTTGATATGTCCCGCGCCTACAAGACCGATACCGGCGAATGGCGCAATTCGAACAGTTTCCACCATTCCGACTTGCTCAATATCGCCAAATGCGCGGAGCGCGCCGAGATTTGGATTGGCCGTCAAACCAATGCCAAGTGATGGCAGCGCCGGAGCGGCCTCGCTCCGGCCCCAAAACAAATGCTGCCCCGCCGGAGGCACTAAGGGGGCAAAAGCCCCCGCATTCTTTTCCACAACATCGCCACATAACCCAGCGGCAGGGCATGCCGCGTTAGAGGGGGGTCTTGTAACACCCCCCTCCACGAATACGAAAGCGAAGGCCAGCGCAAATGGAAGCTACTATCCTGCATTCAGGCTTCGATGGGCTGAGATTCACTATTCAGGCCGATATCCCTAAGGACTTTCGCGAAGAACTGGCATCCGCCAAGCAACATGCCAAGGAGACCTATTGCGATTGCGCCCTCGAATTTGGCTCTGTGTCCCTGAACGTGACCAGCAAGGGCGCACGTGGCTTCACCGCCCATACCGGCGACCATGGGGCCGTGTGGCTGTTCCAAGACCCGCAGGACCGCATTTCCAATAACCCCGGGATCACCCCGTCGACTTCCGTGCCTTTGGCCTTGCCACGGCCGGTCTAGAAGGTGCTGAGCGGCACTTTCGCGACTGCATGGAGGCATTTGGGATCAAATACTTAGAAACCCAATTGCGCGTGGCGCGGGCTGACTTTGCCGTCGACTTGCTGGCCCCGCGGTTTGAACCCGACCGGGAAGCCTTGGTGGTGCCACCCGGCACAAAAGTCACCGAATATACCGGTGTTGATGAAACCGCGACCGTATCAAGTGGAGCACGGGTAGTTGGCTTGCGTGCCGGTGCCGTCGCCAACCGGCAATTGGCGATCTATGACAAGCGCGCCGAGGTCATCCAGCAAAACAAAATGGGGTGGCTGACGATTTGGAATGCAGCACTTGAGGCCGCAGACAAACCGCCGCTAGACCTGACCGACCGGGCAGCAAGTCAGGTTTGGCGCTTTGAGATGCGGCTTGGCTCCAAACAACTCCGCAACCGCTTCGAGATGCGGAATTGGCAGGACGTACGTGACGTCATCGGAGACGCCTTCACAGACGCGCTAGGGCGTATCCGATACTGTATGCCATCTGCAGACGGAAACCGCGCACGCTGGCCCACACACGAGCTGTGGCAGCAGGTTGAAGCCGTGGTTGGCAATGACCTCTTACAGAATTGTGCAGGCGTCTTGCCCAGCGACGTGATGGAAGCCAATCGCGCCGCCAAGATGCGGGAGTTGGATGCACAGCTTCTGGGCTTGTTCATAACGCGAGCCGCTATTTCAGACGTTTCTGCGGATAGTTTTAGTGAATTTATGGAAGGTCACTCCGACGTACTGGCTCGGCTCGCTGTAGAGAATACCACACCTCTCGAAGAACGACTTGCCAAGGCTCGCGGGAAGTACCGGTTGTCTTGAGTGGTCGCGTAGCGGCTGTTCGCCGCGTTTGCAGCACCGTATTTTCATTTGAATAACTGCTGTGCGGTCAAAAAACTGTCTTTTCGATTTAAGCAAACGAAAACCGGCGCAGAAACGCGCCGGTCTGGGTGTCTAAAGTAACGTGCATCAGGCGATCAAAGTGCCGTCTTCATTGTAAAGGATATACGCGTTGTCGGCGACGACCAGAGTCTCCAAAAGATTGATGTCATCAGACAGATCATTCGCATGGTCCCCCGTCAGAGCGTCTTGATCGACATAGTAGCCGATGTCAGCAAGTGCTGCGATGGACCAGTCAGAAAGATACGCTCCTTCTACAGTATCGAGATAACCGGTCAGGAGCTCATCACCGTGAACATCGTCATCCCAATGCGCCAAAGCCGTACCAGAACCACCCTCTGTTTCGACGATGATTTGGTCACCGTCGGTCCAACTTTCGCTTATATACTCAGCGTTCCCTGCGGCTCCGTTGTATACGGCAGTTGTTTCATACACATCATCAGTTGGACGACGTGTATCTTGTCCAGCAACCTGTGTTGACGTCTGAGAAATGATGTCAGGGTAGTAATTGTCCCACAGCGTGCCGAAGCCCAACGCATGAAACATCTCATGCAGCACCACGTCATCCCAAGTTCCGTACGTGGACAGGGCCTGCGCATCTGAGGTGTCGAACTCCATCAGACCTACGACGGCGGTATAGGCATCTAAAGCAGTTGCTTCGCGGGCGGAGAAGACATTCGCGCCGCCCAAGATGTTACCGACTCCATCAATATCTGTCAGGCGCGCTTCAATAAGCACATCATCGACAGTGAAGATGTTGGTGCCAGTTGGATCAAATGTGTTGAAGGATTGTGGATCATCCCAAAGGCCTTGCGTCATGATGGAGCTAATAAACTCTGCAGAAAGAGCAAAGGCGTCCATGTAAGCTTCATAGCCGGTCCAATCGCCGTAAAACTCAATTTCGACGTTGAAGTGATCCACACCATCCGCATCGGCGGTGCCGCTGAAGTATTCCGCGAACAGATCGTTTGTACCGTAACCGGAGGATGTGTCGTCATCATCGCCCGAACCATCGTCACCGCCGCCACCACCACCGAATGGACCACCACCTACGCCGTCCGGTCGCTGAAACGCGAACTCATCATTGTCGAATGCATTGCCATTTGACGTAAACAATTTCCTATTTACCGAACCGCCGTTGTGACCAACTTTATAGCCTTCGTGATCGTGCAGCTCGTAGTCGTTGCCGGTCGCCACAGCAAATACAAATTCTTCATGATTCAAAGTTACGAAATTCAATAGATTGTTAGACAGCTCTTCAAAAAAGCCCCTGTGCAGGTGCCGAAGTTCCTGTGTAACCAACCTCAAAACCTTCGTGGTAGGGATCGTCATTCAGATCAAATACGTCATTGGCATTGCCGCCTGACACTTCAGATACAAATTCGTTTAAACTTATGGGCGACTCAGTCAATAGCTTGTTTGGCACCCCTTCAGCAGGCCCTCATGCCGACGCTTGTTCGGACAGAGTGTTGGAAAACAAGTTTTCAAAGACTTCCGTTATTCTATAAAAGGGCGCGAATACTGTATTTCTGGACATCACAAACCATCCTTTACAATTTACTAGAAACACTGGCGGACTCTGTTCGCAATGAACGAGCCCAATTCAAACATCCATTCATCAGAATATAATTTTGAAGTTTAACAAATTAGGAAGGCGCCATTCACCTTCTATTAATGCCGTCGAACGGTAGCTCGGGGTAGCTGGCTTCGTCGTGACCTATGCGTATGTTTGGCGAAGTTATGCCTGTTGCCGTTCTACCACACGGCTTTTCCTGCCCCTTTTGCTTCCACAGTGCTTCCAGCTGTGTTGGCGGAATGCAAAAAGCCTCGCGTTATGCGAGGCTAAGTGTTTGATATCTGACTGAGAAGTTTGGTTGCGGGGAGAGGATTTGAACCTCTGACCTTCAGGTTATGAGCCTGACGAGCTACCGGACTGCTC
>NZ_WQCF01000007.1 GCF_013032455.1 Ruegeria atlantica | reverse complement strand
GCACCGAAATGGTTATGCCCGGCGACAACGTGTCGTTCGGCGTTGAGCTGATCGCCCCGATCGCGATGGAAAACGGCCTGCGTTTCGCCATCCGTGAAGGCGGCCGCACCGTCGGCGCCGGCGTTGTCTCGAAAATCATCGAGTAAGGCGCGCAAGCGAATGATCAGACGGAAAGGGCGTCCCTCGGGGCGCCCTTTTTTGTTTGAATTCAATAATTCCGAGACGCACACAACAAGTGTGTCGAAAATCATCTAGTAATCACGGTGTGCCGGGCTTCAGCCCGGCACACCGTTGAACTAAAGAAGGCTGTCCCACAAAGGGGCGGCTTTTTTTGTGCCATAAGTTCTGATTAATCTTATCTCCATCAGAACTCAAAAGAGACACCCCATCTACCTCTGAGACGAATAGCACTGCCCTCTGTCGGCAGAACGGCGGTGTTCGTTCGAATATTGAAATCGGGTCTGCGCGGTCATGTTGAAACTGCACTCGGCACATATGGCCACGCTGACGGACTAGAAGACGGGGTAGACTATGTTTGGGCTTCAATTTGTACAAAGCAGCGCGAATTTCCTGCACAGCAAGGACCTGGACGATATGCAGGCAGCCTTCCTGAGTGATGACGACAATCTGACCAAGGAAAATGCAAGTGCGCCTCGTTCAGAGCAAAGGCAGCAGGATAAGCAGATCGCTTATTTGTCGGAACATCTCTGAGAACACTTATGGTCCGAGCGATTGCCCGCCGGGGCAATCGCCTTCATGCGCTGTGTTTTGCTCTCTCGTTCCGGTTTGATTCCTTGGAACAGCCAAGCTTGATCTGCAAGTCTTGAGTAACCGTTGATGTGCGGGTTCTTATCGCCCCGATTCCGCTGCGGCCCGAACGGCGCGGATGTTCTCGCCATAGACCTCGGGCTTTTCCACCGACCCACCTTTGAAGACAGCGGACCCCGCGACCAGCACATCAGCACCGGCTGCCGTAACCAGCGGAGCGGTCTTTGGATCAACGCCCCCGTCGATCTCGATATGCACCGGGCGATCCCCGATCATGTCACGCAGCTTGCGGACCTTGCTGGTCATGTCGATGAATTTCTGACCGCCAAAGCCAGGGTTCACTGTCATCACGCAGACCAGATCGGTCAGGTCCAGCAGATGCTCGACCGCCTCGGCGGGGGTGCCAGGGTTCAAGGCGACACCGGCCTTCATGCCAGCGGCGCGGATGGCCTGCAGGGTGCGGTGGGTGTGCGGTCCGGCCTCGACATGGGCGGTCAGGATATCGGCCCCAGCATCGGCATAGGCCTGAATATAGGGATCGACAGGCGTGATCATCAGGTGCACATCCATCACCGTTTTGACATGCGGGCGGAACGCTTTGACAGCGGGCGGGCCAAACGTCAGGTTCGGGACGAAATGGCCGTCCATCACGTCGACATGGACCCAATCGGCGCCTTGGGCCTCGATGGCCTGAATCTCTTGTCCGAAATTGGCGAAATCGGCGGACAGGATCGACGGGGCGATCTTGATGGTGCGGTCAAAGCTCATGGCGGCCTCGTAACTGACAGATTCGCTCGCCGATATAGGTTGTTTGTGCCGGTGCCGACAGAGAAAAGTTGTCCAATGCGATTTCGTCGCCAGAGCCATGCCAAACCGGCGAACTGTTCAGATTGTTGCGAGAAGGGGAGCGTCGTAACTTTGTTTACTTTGATCCAAATTCGTATGACATTGTGTTTGTTAAGTAATTTTAGGCGAAGATTATGTTTGGATTTGATTCTGGTGATGAGTATTCGCGGGTGCGAGCGGATTATAAAAAAGGTCGCGAGGACGTTTTAAACGCAAAACATCTCAATCGGCGCGGGCGAAAAATGATATTCTGGTTGCCTGTGGGGCTGGTAATGGCACGGGCTGCATTAAGCGGGGCTGAGACGGTCGATTATTCCATTATTCCCAAATGGTCCAATTTTATCCCTGTCGAACGCAAAGCTCTGCGCATTGCGCATGCGGCGATGCATGGGGGTGAGATCAACCTAATGGCAGCACACACGCACTTGGGTGAATTGATTTTTGCTATCCGACAGTGCGCCCAGAACCACGTCAAAATGCTTGATGATAAACTCCTGGATCGAGGACTTCTGGACATGGAGCATATGACGAGTCTTGAAATGTACCAAAGCATTCGACCAACTCCGCATGAAGACCCCCCATTTACTCTTCCGCTTTTTATAGCAAAACTGGTTCAAAACGCCGTGTCAGCGGAGATGCGGTTTTCGGATCGGTTGCACAGCTTGCCTGACCCGGGGTTTGCGATCTCTGCCACGGATGCGGGTTTCCTAGGCTGGATGGAGGAGTTTCGTGATCCCGATTTCTGGCCTGTCTTTGTAAAAGGTATCAACCATGATCTAGATGCGACTTTACCGATAATAGAGTGGATCGTTCGCCAGCCAGATTGTGATCGCGCAACTGCGGCGATGATTTTTGTGACCTTTGGCGGGGATAGCATAGTTGGTAAAAACAAAGGCGACTTGCGCGCAGAGGAGGAAAGAATTTGTGCCTACATCTGCGACCGACTGAACGACGGAGGATATGCTCGGCAGGAGTTATCGTTGTCTGGTCTGGGCTTTGCCGATGACCAGTCGGAACGTTTTAAGAGATTTTCAGCCCTTGCTCCCAGCAGCGATATTCCGTCGCCTGCGCCTCTCTTCGAAAAGCCGTTCAGTGGGCGGGCTCCCACCACTCCCTACTATATCCATTCTGAAGACATAGTGGAGGTCGCGCTGATTTGACCGTCCGCAGTGTGCGTTCAAAGAGCTGGGCCGTTACAAAACTTTCACCGCCCTGACACATAGCCGTTGAGCAGCATCTGTAGCTGACCACCAACACGAATTGGGGGTGGCACGTGCTGCGGATCGAGAAACTGACCAAGCGCTTTGGTGAAAATGTAGCTGTGGACGCGGCGACGCTGGATGTGGACAAACCTAGCATGATCGGGATTATCGGTCGGTCGGGCGCGGGCAAGTCGACCTTGCTGCGGATGATCAACCGCCTGACGGATTCCAGCGAAGGTCGGATCCTGTTCGAAGGGCGTGATGTGACCCAGTTGAAAGGTCGCGACAAACGCGTGTGGCAGGCTGACTGCGCGATGATCTTCCAACAGTTCAATCTGGTGCCACGCCTGGATGTGGTGTCGAATGTGCTGCACGGCACGCTGAATCGACACTCGACCCTGGCGACCATGTTCAACATGTTCCCGATGGATGAAATCCATCGGGCCATCGATATTCTGGATCGTCTGGGTATTGCGGAACACGCGCCCAAGCGGGCCGAGGCCCTGTCGGGCGGTCAGCAGCAGCGGGTCGCCATTGCGCGCGCCCTGATGCAGGACCCCAGGATCATTCTGGCGGACGAGCCCATCGCCTCGCTGGACCCAATGAACGCGCAGGTGGTGATGCAGGCGCTGCGCCGTATTCATGAAGAGGACGGCCGCACCGTTATCGCCAACCTGCACACGCTGGACACCGCACGCCGGTACTGCGACCGCGTGGTCGGCATGCGCGATGGGCGTATCGTGTTCGACGGGCTGCCCGAACAGCTCACCACAGGCGTTGCCCGTGAAATCTACGGTGCTGATGCCAGCTTCTCGGAAGAGGCGACATCGACCGAGATCGAAACTCTGGATGCCACCCAGAAGGCCCTGATGGAAGCCGAAGCGACCATCTGAGGCACTCAACCCCTTTCATCGCCCGGTCCGATGAAAGGCCGGGGCAATCAAACTGGAGAGAGACAGATGAAAAAACTGATTGCTGCCTTTGCGGCGACCACGGCGCTGGTTGCGCCGGCCATGGCTGAGGACATCAGCGAATTCCGCATTGGTATTCTGGGCGGTGAGAACGCTCAGGACCGTCTGAACAACAATGAATGCCTGCGTGAATACACTGAAGAGGCGCTGGGCGTAGAAACCAAGCTGTTCGCGCCTGCCGATTATAATGGCGTGATCCAGGGCCTGCTGGGCGGTACCATTGACATGGCGTGGCTGGGTGCTTCGGGCTATGCGAAGACTTACCTGTCCGACCCTGAAGCGGTTGAGCCGGTTCTGGTTAAGGTGAATGTTGATGGTGGCTATGGCTACTACTCGGTCGGTTTTGCCCGCAAGGACAGTGGTATCACTTCGCTGGACGACATGAAGGGCAAGGCATTTGGTTTCGGCGACCCGAACTCGACCTCGGGTTACCTGATCCCGTCGATCGAAATTCCCGTGGCGACTGGCGCGACCATGGAGTCGGGCGACTATTTTGGTGAAGTGAAGTTCACCGGCGGCCACGAACAGACAATCGTTGCCGTAAACAATGGTGATGTTGATGGCGGCGTGACCTGGGCCGATGGTCTGGGCAACTGGGAAGACGGCTATAACTCGGGTGCCCTGCGCCGCGCTGTTGACGCCGGTCTTGTCGACATGAACGACATGGTCGAAATCTGGAAATCCAAGCCGATCCCAGAAGGTCCGGTTGTACTGCGCACGGCACTGCCAGCCGACGTCAAAGAGAAAATGACTGCCTTGATGGCTGGTCTGCATGAAAAAGACCGCGACTGCTTTTATGGCGTAGCCGCAGGTGAAGCCAAGGCGTTCGAGCCGATCACGCATGGCGCCTACGAAGTCATCATCGAAGCACGCAAGCTGAAGTCCAACTAAGCGCGCATATCCAAAGATCGGGGTCCGGTGCCAAACCGGGCCCCATTTTTCCACTCAGGAGCATTCCATGACAGACCTGACTGCTGGGCCCTCGACCGTCGATCAGATCCGCGACGACTATACCGCGATGGCACGTCGCAAGAGAGTCTATGGTGGCATCCTTCTGATCCTGTTTGTGGCCATCATGGCCGCAGGGTTCCGTACGGCCGATAGCCGCAATGCGGGCAGCTTCATCGAGGGCTGGCACAGGATATTCGATTACCCGGCTGAGGTTCTGTCGGAGGCGTGGGAAAAGATCGCCGAGATGCCTGAAAACCTTTTTGAGTTCTTTCCGGCGCTGATTGAGACATTGAATATCGCTGCCGCCGCGACGCTGGCCGGTACAATTGTTGGGATGTTCCTATCGCTGATGTCGACGCGCGGCATGGCCTACTTGCCCACACTGATCCCGCTGTTTCGACGTATCTCGGACATCTTCCGAGCGATTCCGGAAATCGTCATCGCCTTGGTCCTGATATTCATTCTGGGTGGTGGCCCTGTACCTGCGATGATCGCCATTGCAATCCACACGGCTGGCGCGTTGGGCAAGCTGTTCTCTGAGGTCAACGAAAACGCGTCGCTAAAGCCGGTCGAGGGGTTGCAGTCGGTCGGCGCCAACTGGTCGCAACGCATGTATCTGGGCGTAATCCCACAGGTCGGACCGAACTATGTCAGCTACGCCTTACTGCGGTTTGAGATCAACATCCGCGCCTCGGCCATCTTGGGTTTCGTAGGTGCCGGAGGTCTGGGCTATGAGCTGCGCAACGCGATGTCCTGGGGGCAGGGGCGTTATGACGAAGCGGCTGCCATTTTCATTTTGTTGTTCGTCACAATCGTCATCGTCGATCAGATCTCGGGCTACCTGCGCGACCGTCTGGCTCACGGTTCGGAAAAAGGAGCCTCGGCATGAGTACCCTCGCAACCAATCTGACCACCGCTGAGCTAAAGGCAGAGGCGGACCGCCTGTTCAGTCGCAAGCGGGTGGTGAACTTCGGCCTGCCTGCCATGGTTCTGGTCTACCTAGTTTACGTGTTCTTTGCCTTCGATGTGCCGGGGTTGGCTGCTCGTGCGAATTGGGGGAACGGCAAGACGCTGGTGTCGGATAGCTACAGCTACAAAACCCATATCACGCGCGATAACCGCTCGGGCGAGGTGTCTGCGGCCATCGAAGGTGAGCGTAAGGGACGGTACCCCGAAGGCGAAACGCCCGATTGGGTGTCACTGGGCGAGACCACAGTGATTGATTTGGAAGATGGTCACGTCGTGCGTTTTGGGCCGGAAACGATTGAGTATGACATACCGGGCTATGGCGTCGTAAGGGCAACCCCATCCCGCTCAGCTGGTGTGCAGGCGGAATTGCCGACAGACGAGGCTCCGGACTGGATCAACGTCTCCAAAAACAGATTGGCGATCACCACGGATGCTGGTCGCCTGACCGTGACCCGCAACCGGTCTGAAGTGTTCCGATATTTCACCGGGTGGGAGCTGTTCTGGTTCACGCTCGATAGCCCCTATTATGGCAAATCCTTTCCTGAATTGGTTGGGCGCGCGGCGCAAGGTGAGGGCGGTGCAATCCTGAATGATTTCTGGACCAACAAGATGTGGCGGCATCAGGATGTGGCTTGGGCGATCTTTGAAACTATCCTGATGGCGTTCCTGGGCACGTTGGGTGCGGCCATGGTTGCCCTGCCGCTTGCTTTCATGGCGACGCGTAATTTTAACCCAATGAAATCCGTACGTTTTGCGACCCGTCGCGTGTTCGACTTTGTTCGGGGGGTGGACGCGTTGATCTGGACCGTGGTTCTAGCCCGTGCTTTCGGCCCTGGCCCGCTGACCGGGGCATTGGCCATTCTGGTTACGGATACCGGCACATTCGGCAAGATTTTCTCGGAAGCGTTGGAGAATGTGGACCAGAAGCAGATCGAAGGGGTGCAATCGACAGGTGCCAACGCGCCGCAACGATACCGCTTTGGCGTGATCCCGCAAGTGACGCCAGTTTTGCTGAGCCAACTGTTATATTTCTTAGAATCCAACACCCGCAGCGCCACCGTGATCGGCGCGATTACCGGCGGCGGTATTGGTTTGTTGCTGACACAGGCGATCATCACGCAGAAGGACTGGGAAGAGGTCGCTTACTACATCGTTCTCATCATCCTGATGGTGATGCTGATGGACTGGTTCTCGGGTTGGCTGCGCAAGCGCCTGATCCGCGGTGAGACGAGAAAAAAGAGCAAGTTGCGCGATCCCAAAGCAAAACCGCTTTTACTGCCCTGAGTGGCGAAAAAGGATAAAAACAATGGCACGCCTTCGTCCGGACCAGCCGTTCATACATCCCGATTGCCAGATCACTGGCAGCAGCTTTGGGGAGTATGTAGAGATTGGAGCAGGCAGTCGCATCGCCAATTCGGTCTGGGGCGATTACTCCTATTGCGATCGGACCTGCGATATTGCCAATGCCGAGATTGGAAAGTTTGCCAATATCGCCAGTTTCACCCGGATCGGGGCGACCGATCATCCTTTGGAGAAGGCGTCTTTACACCATTTCCTGTACCGCTCGGCCGACTATTGGGATGACGCGCAGGATGATCCGGATTGGTTCGCACATCGCGCCAGCCGCACAGCGAAAATCGGGCATGACACGTGGATTGGGCATGCGGCAATTATCAAACCCGAAGTGACGATTGGGCACGGAGCCATTGTCGCGTCTGGAGCGGTAGTTACCAAGGATGTCGCCCCTTACACCATTGTCGGTGGCGTTACGGCTCAACCTATCCGCCGTCGTTTCTCCGAAGTGATTACCGCGCGGATGCTGGCCTTGGAATGGTGGGATTGGGACAACCAGCGTCTGCGCTCAGCGCTACCCGATTTTCGGACATTGAGCGTTGAGGCTTTTCTCGAAAAGTACGAGTTTACCGTCGCCTCGGCAGTGTGAAGGCTCCCGCACTTGCGGGAGCATCTGCTACGCACAACGGGATGAGACCTCCGGTAGGAAGTCGAAGTCAGGAGGAATACCCACGCTGCCTATTCGTCATTCACGGTCAAGGTAACGCGCTCTCCGGCGAAAACAGTGCGCCCGTATTCTACGGGTAACCCCTCCAGATCGGCGTTGATGCCGACCGAGAAAAGCACGGGCGCACCCTGAGGCAACCGTAGATGCAGTGCCTGTGTTGCCGTTGCAGCCCTTGCCGTCAACCGAGTTGACATACGCGTATAGTCCGTGACGCCACAGCGGTGCAGCGCCTTGGTGACCGAATTCGTGTCTTGTAGCGCTTCGAGGATATTGGGCAGGCGAACTGCTGGGAAAATGCTTTGAAACAGGGCAATGGGCTGCCCATCAGCAAGCGATAGCCCGTCATAGACGTGCACCGCATCGCACTGAGCAATCTGCAGTGCATCTGCCTCAGCTTCATCTGCCGCGCGCGTTGTCAGGGACAGGATCGTCTTGCCCGGTATCTTGCCACTGGCCGAGATGCTTTTGTGGTACCGGACCCGCTTGCCGATCGGATAGTCGGTTGGCTGCGTGGCCACGAATACTCCTGCGCCGCGCCTAGGGAGCACCAGTCCTTGTTCTGCCATCTCTGACAAGGCCCGCCGCACCGTGTGCCGATTGACCCCGTGCTGCGCCGCTAGCTGTGCCTCGGTCGGCAGCCGATCACCAGTGCCGTACCGCCCTTCGGCTATGTCCGAGGTCAGGCTCAGCGCGATGCTTTTCCAGATCGGGGTTTTGCTCATGTCATCAAACTTTCACACACCCGCGATTGCGAGTCATTCCCTTGAGGTGTAACATTTGTCTAGTTGTATAGTTCACATAGACAACCCGGCCAAGAGGTTTTGATGGCGGATCAACAGAACATTGCGCAGGCCGCGCGCAGGGAATGGATGGGCTTACTGGCTCGAACCCCGGAAGAGGCTCTTATGACGTTGTGGGGTGAATTCGAAACGCCCCCCAGTTTTGTCTGGCTTCGCAATCCAGAGGTGGGTGGTGTGATGGTCCGTGGACAGACTGGCGGCACGGGCGCACCGTTCAATCTGGGTGAAATGACAGTCACGCGGTGTTCGCTGGTATTGCAGGACGGCACAGTGGGACATGGCTATGTGCAGGGGCGCTCCAAGGGTAAGGCTGAAGTTGCGGCGCTGATTGATGCCTTGATGCAAACCGAAGCGGCCACAGAGGTCCGGGCGCAGATTATCGCGCCGCTCAGCCAGAAAATGCAGGTGTCCAAGACGGCCCGGGCAGCCAAGGCTGCAGCCACTAAGGTCGAATTTTTCACAATGGTGCGGGGTGAAGATTAATGAGCGCCCAAACTCAGTTTTCCGGCGGTTTCCAGAACGCACCAGTCGACGCGGCCCACGCTTTTCGTGCTGCCATGACAGTTATGGCCCGTCCCGGTCAGATCCGCACGGTTGTCGGTAGTGTGCCGCCAACCCCCTTGTCAGTGGCGGCTGGAACGTTGTTGCTGACGCTCTGTGACCCAGAGACCAAGGTGCATTTGGCTGGCAAAGCCGATACGGGCGCAGTGCGACAGTGGCTGGCCTTTCACACCGGGGCTCCTCTGTCGGACGCGGTCGAGGCGGATTTTGCAGTCGGAACCTGGCAAGATCTTGGTCCCTTGGATCAGTACCGCATTGGCACGGCTGAATATCCGGATCGGTCGGCGACCTTGATCGTTGAATGCACCAACCTGCATCAAGTGGGCGCTGCGCTGTCCGGACCGGGGGTCAAGGGCAAAGCTTATCTCTCGTTGCCGGATATCCCACGGTTTCAGCGCAACGCGGCGCTCTATCCGCTGGGATGTGATTTTTTCTTCACCTGCGATGACAAAATCGCGGCCCTGCCGCGCAGCACGCAAATTAAGCTGGAGGGCTAGGCCATGTACGTTGCTGTAAAAGGCGGTGAAAAGGCCATCGAGAACGCCCATGCCTGGCTGGCCGAAGAACGGCGCGGATCGACCGACATTGCCGAGTTGAGCATCGCGCAAATCCGAGAACAGTTGAGCCTGGCTGTAAACCGGGTGATGGCGGAAGGCTCGCTTTATGACCCCAATCTGGTGGCACTGGCGATCAAGCAGGCGCGTGGTGATCTAATCGAAGCGATCTTTCTGATCCGCGCTTATCGCACGACTTTACCTCGGTTCGGTTATTCGAACCCGGTGGAAACGGGTCAGATGACCTGTGACCGCCGCATCTCGGCCACCTTCAAGGATGCGCCGGGTGGGCAGGTTCTGGGTCCGACCTTCGACTACACGCACCGATTGCTGGATTTCAAACTCGCGGCTGAAGGAGAGGTTCCCGATGCACCCGAAGGCCAGCCTCGGACAGAGCCGACACCACACATAACCGAGTTTCTGCAAGGTGAAGACATTATTCAGGACGAACCTGTCAGCGACGCCATTCCGGGTGACCTGACCCGTGAACCGATGGAGTTTCCGGCCGGTCGGCCCTTGCGTTTGCAATCGCTGACGCGTGGGGATGAGGGCTTTGTTCTGGGGATGGCCTATTCGACTCAGCGTGGCTACGCCCGCAACCATGCCTTTGTTGGCGAGTTGCGAATCGGCAAGGTTGCGATTGAGATGGACATCCCTGAACTGGGCTTCGCGATCGAGATCGGTGAGGTTGAACTAACCGAATGTGAGACGGTGAACCAGTTCACGGGCTCCAAGACCGAACCACCGCAGTTCACGCGGGGCTATGGTCTGGTTTTCGGCCAATCAGAACGGAAATCCATCGCCATGGCGCTGGTTGACCGCGCGCTGCGCTGGAAGGAACTGGGCGAGGACAATCTGGGTGCCCCCGCACAGGATGAGGAATTTGTTCTAAGCCACGCGGACAACATTCAGGCCACCGGATTTCTCGAGCACATCAAGCTACCGCATTACGTGGATTTCCAGTCTGAGCTGGAACTGGTCCGCAAGCTGCGCCGCGAGGCCGAGGAGCGGATTACGCAAAAGGAGGCCGCAGAATGAGTTCAGTCGCCTTCGAGATAGTCCGTGCGCGCGGCGGTGCCGTCCGATTCTGTCGGATTGCGGTTTGCTCTCTGCCGCGCCGTAGAGTCGTACTCCCCTCGGCGAAGCTTGATGAAAATGGAGATAAGTCTGGCGGACATCACCAAGAGGATGAGCATTGCGATTGCGACAACCCAGATCTCGGTACTCATTCAAAACCCTTACCTAGTTCACATTACAATAACGGGTATTTCTATGTCTGAGTACAACTTTGCATATTTAGACGAACAGACCAAGCGAATGATTCGTCGGGCCATTCTTAAAGGTTTGGCTGTGCCCGGTTATCAGGTGCCTTTCGCCAGCCGCGAGATGCCGATGCCTTATGGCTGGGGCACAGGCGGAGTGCAGGTTTCGGCCGCGACGCTGACACCGGAAGATACATTCAAAGTGATTGATCAGGGCGCGGATGACACGACGAACGCAGTCTCGATCCGCAAATTCTTTGAGAACACCGCAGGTGTTGAAACGACCGAGGAAACCGAAAAGGCAACGGTCATCCAGACCCGTCACCGCATCCCTGAGGCAAAGCTGAGCGAAGATCAGATACTCGTCTATCAGGTGCCGATCCCTGAACCTCTGCGCTTTCTGGAACCGCGCGAGACCGAGACGCGCAAGATGCATAGCCTCGAGGAATATGGGCTTATGCACGTGAAGCTGTACGAGGATATCAGCCAGCACGGTGCGATTTCGACGTCGTACGCCTATCCGGTGAAAGTGTCGGATCGCTATGTGATGGAGCCATCCCCGATCCCGAAATTCGACAACCCCAAATTGGAGATGGACGCGATCCAGTTATTTGGCGCGGGGCGTGAGCAGCGGATTTATGCAGTGCCGCCGCATACGAAAGTGGTGAGCCTCGACTTCGAGGATTACCCGTTCGAGGCCACAAAGGCCGACCATCCCTGCGACCTGTGCGGGGCCGAGGACAGCTATCTGGATGAAGTGATCATGGATGATGCTGGTAACCGCATGTTTGTCTGTTCGGATACCGATTACTGCCGGTCCCGCTGCACGGCGGGCCATGTAGGCCGGTTGGCCGAGGAGGGCGCGGCATGACACCGCTGTTGCAAGTCAAAGGCATCGAGAAACGCTATGGTGCGCGGATCGGCTGCACGGATGTAAACTTCGATCTCTACCCCGGCGAGGTGATGGGGATCGTCGGAGAAAGCGGGTCGGGTAAGTCGACCCTGCTGAATTGTATGGCGGGGCATCTGGAGCCCGATGCGGGTCAGGTTGTCTTTGACACCCGAGCTGGTGGGCCGATGGATACGGTGACTATGACCGAGCCGGAACGTCGGATGTTGGGGCGCACCGATTGGGCTTTTGTCCACCAGCACGCCCGAGATGGGCTGCGTATGTCCGTCAGCGCGGGCGGCAATATTGGTGAGCGGTTGATGGCCGTGGGCGACCGCCACTATGGCGCGATCCGGGACAAGGCGGTGGACTGGCTAGGGCGGGTTGAGATCGACGAGAGCCGCGTGGATGACCGGCCGACTGCGTTTTCGGGCGGCATGCAGCAGCGGTTGCAGATTGCCCGAAACCTGGTGACGGGCCCTCGGCTGGTGTTCATGGATGAACCGACCGGTGGGCTGGATGTGTCAGTTCAGGCACGGCTGCTGGACCTGCTGCGGGGGTTGGTGCGTGAAATGGGCTTGAGCGCGATTATCGTTACTCATGACCTGGCCGTGGTTCGCCTGTTGGCGGATCGGTTGATGGTGATGAAAAGCGGTCATGTGGTTGAGGCTGGTCTGACCGATCAGGTGCTGGACGATCCGCAACATGGTTATACGCAGCTGCTAGTGTCCAGTGTTCTGCAGGTTTGAGTATTTTTGAAAAGATGAAGTGCGATGATTGAGCTTAGAGACGTCAGCAAGAGCTTTACCCTGCACAATCAGGGCAGTGCAGTGATCCCGGTGATGGAAGGGGCATCGCTGAAGGTTGCGCCCGGTGAATGTGTGGCCCTGACCGGGGCATCGGGGGCGGGTAAGTCTACCCTGATGCGCGTAATCTACGGAAACTACCTAGCGGCCTCGGGTCAGGTTTTGGTCGCCGGTCTGGATGTGGCACAGGCCGAGCCGCGCGAGATTCTGGCGCTGCGGCGCGAGACTTTAGGCTATGTAAGTCAGTTCCTGCGCGTCGTGCCGCGTGTTCCTACGCTGGAGGTGGTGGCCGAACCATTGCTGACCATTGGATGCGACAAGACTGAGGCACTGGACAAGGCGGCGTCCTTGTTGGCGCGGCTCAATATCCCTGAGGGTCTATGGAGGCTCAGCCCGACGACCTTTTCCGGAGGTGAGCAGCAACGGGTGAATATCGCCCGTGGCTTTGTGCATGACTATCCGGCATTACTGATTGATGAGCCTACGGCCTCTCTGGATGCGCAGAACCGTGAGACTGTCTTGTCGCTGATTGAAGAGGCCAATGCGCGCGGGGCTGCGATCGTGGGTATTTTCCACGATGTCGGCGCGCGCGAACGGGTCTGCGACCGTGAGATTAACGTGTCGGAATTCACCCCCGGAGTGGCGGCATGACCGTTGCGCCAGTCATCGCAGTTGTTGGCCCCTCCGGCGTTGGCAAGGACAGTGTGATGGAGGCGCTCGCAGCGTCTTCGCCCGGTATTCATCGGGTGCGCCGGGTGATCACACGGCCCGAGGGGGAAGAGGGTGAAGATTTCGACCGGGTTTCTGCCGAGCGTTTTCAGCAGTTGGTTGCCGAGGGTGCCTTTGCCCTGCACTGGTTCGCCCATGATCTGTTTTACGGGGTACCCAAGCGTATCGAAGACCTCAGGCAACAAGCGGATGCGGTATTGGTGAATTTGTCCCGTTCGGTTCTGGTGCACGCGCAGGAAGAGTTCGGTGATTTGATCGTGATTTCACTGACTGCGGAACCGGATATTCTGGCACGGCGCTTGTCGGCGCGTGCGCGAGAGAATGCGACCGAACAGGCGCGACGTCTGGCCCGCGCCAAGGCCCCTCTGCCTGACGGATTGACCCGAGTGATCGAGATCGACAACTCGGGACCGCTGGACGCCACGATCAACGCAATCCTTACGCAGCTTCAGCCGGAGAGGGCGTAGCGATGGATCAGGTGAAACCGGCCATCTGCAGCCTCGCCCACCAGAGCCAGATCGTTGATTTGAAACGGGGTGGGCAGCAGGGGTGCCAGTTGCGCTTGCAGCGCGTCCTGAGTCGCCACCAACGCGGGTTTGTTCAACTTGCCGCTGAGGGTGATGTGAAACCGAAAGGACCCCATCACATATGGATAGCCCCACTGCACAAGGTTGGCGTCCTGTTCCGCCGACAGGCCGTTGACACGACGACGGTCCAGCTCGGCCAGGGGCGCAGGGGCGCGAAAGCTGTCCAGATCGCGCACGCAGGCTGTGGCCAGGGTGTTCAGAGCGGTTTCATCCCCTACTGGGCGCAAGGCCAGAAAACGACCCAGACGCACAATCTTCAACCCATCCAGCATGGCGGCGGTCTGCGTGGCCGCAAGGTGCGCGCAGGCGTCGGACAATGCCTCAATCGTTTGCCCTTCGTGCAGGCGGAAGGGCGGCTTCATCGTTGCATGCAACCCATATTTACGCGGCACATCGGTCACGGCTGCAACGTCCACGCCGTCGACCACCGGATGGTCGCAGGTCCTGCCCGCCTCCATGTCCCAGCCCAGCCAGTTGGTGGCAAATTTCGTCCATTCCGCGTCTGCGGGTGGCGCAAAATAGATCGCGTATCGCGTGAATGTCACAGTGGCCTCCTATGTGTGGCCTTCCCAATAGCTCAAATCGTGTGAAGTTCAGATGACAGAAGAAACGATCCTTGCCAATGCCACGCTTGTTCTTCCGAATGAGACGGTGACCGGCAGCGTCCGCATTGTTGGAGAGACCATTGCCGAGGTTGACACCGGCCCGACGGTTCCAGCAGGCGCGGTCGATTGCGGGGGTGATTATGTGAGCCCTGGTCTGGTCGAATTGCACACGGATAACCTTGAGCGCCACATCCAGCCGCGCCCCAAGGTTGATTGGCCCCACGCTGCGGCGATTTTGGCTCATGATGCAGAACTGGCCAGCACCGGGATCACCACCGTGTTCGACGCGATGCGCATTGGCTCGATCCCTAGCGGCCAGCGCTACAAAAGGTACGCTCGCGATTTGTCGCGTGAGCTGTGGCAGTTGCGTGAACAGGATGCCCTGAAGATCAGCCACTTTCTGCACCTGCGGGCCGAAGTGTGCTCGGAGACGCTAGTGGATGAGCTGGACGAATTCAGCACTGAGGATCGCGTTGGTCTGGTTTCGTTGATGGACCACACGCCCGGGCAGCGGCAATTTCGGAATATGGCGCAGCTGGAGGCCTACATGAAAGGCAAGCACGGCATGAATGATGACGAGTTCCTGCAGCATGTAGCGCACCTCAAAAAGCTGCGCACGCGTAATGGTAACCGGCATGAAATTGAAACAGTGAAAGCCGCTAAGCGATTTGGCGCGATGCTGGCCAGCCATGATGATACCACAGCTGAGCAGGTCGCGGTGTCGGCAGGTCACGGTATCAAACTTGCTGAGTTTCCAACCACGGTTGAGGCCGCCCGAGCCTGCCATGACCACGGTATTAAGGTGATGATGGGGGCGCCAAACGTGATCCGGGGCGGGTCGCATTCCGGCAATGTGGCCGCGCAGGAACTTGCCGATCTGGGCCATCTCGACATTCTGTCCTCGGACTATGTACCCGCTGCGCTGCTGCTGTCAGCCGTGCGGCTTGGAGAGGAATGGGGAGATATGGCTAGGGGTTTGCGCACGGTAACGCAGGCCCCCGCACAAGTTGTCGGATTGCAGGACCGAGGTGAATTGCGTGCCGGAGCTCGTGCGGATGTGATCCGGTTCCGTCTGCGCGAAGGTGCACCCGCGCTGAACGGCGTCTGGTCGCGCGGGCGGCGTGTGGCCTGATCAGGCCCGGTAGAACAGGTAACGGTCTAGCGCGATGGTGTCCGGGCCGCTGATCTGTTCGAACCCAACCAGAGGCTGACCCGAAATCAGCAACCCTCCGGGTCGCATCACCTGCTTGATCAGGGGGCTGAGGCGGGCGGCTTCGGCGACGTCCTCCTCTTTGATGCCGCGCCCGAAATCGTAATGGGCCAGCGCGATGCTTGGGCCACTAGCGGCCAGTTTTTCCAGCATGGGTTCCGCTTCGCCCTGCAGAAAGTCCTCAGCCGGAGGGGTGCTGGACGGGTGGCACTGCAGCACCCGGTCCATCACCCAGATACGCCGGTTGGACAGGATTTCCCGCAGGTGGTCATAGGTGCGGCCATTGCCCAATCCCATATCCAGAACATCGCCTTCCATATCGCTGATCTGCGCGACGGCCCAGTTCAGCCCGTCGCGTTGCGCCGTCAGGCGGCGTAGCATGGAATCCAGTCGGCTCATTCAGGTTCTCCGGTTGGTTCATTTAGTGCAACCCAGGCATAGCCGGGGCCGTTCAGAAGGCGGCGCAGCAACGCCTCGGTAAAGGTCCAGATGTCCTGATCATGGACCAGATGATGGGTCAAGACGCCGAACGGCTCGGTGTTGTCGGTGCGTCCTTCGCGTCGTTCGCGCAGCAGGTTGGCAGTTTGAGCAATCAACCTGTCCGCATTGATCAGCCCTCGTGTGCCACGCCAGTCGATCGGGTCCAGATGGGTGTTGATCTGCTCCAGACCGGGCGCCGGATTTCTGACCTTGCGCGGTGTCGCGGTTGAAATAATGCGATAGCCCAAACCCGGCAGCTCCTGCACCACCTCGGGTGCGATACGGTTCCACGGGGGGACAAACATCGGGCAGAGCCTGTTTCCGAACTGAGATTGCAGCCGCTTAAGCCCGGCCCTTGCATCGTCAAGAATATCGTTTATCGGGCGGTGCAGGCGAAACTCGGATTTCTTCTCGTCCGGCAGCGCGTGGTTTTGATGCGCCCAGCCATGTACCACGGGAATAAGTGTTGCGTGGTTCACGACGTGATCGATAAGCGATTCATTGGCATCGCGGGGAATGACTGCAAGGTGCACCGGTACACCTAAAACCTGTGAAAGCTCTGCCAATGTCTCAAGTTGCGGCGTCGCAAAAACTGCATCGTCGTCACGCCACCACACGGGCAGGGTCAGCCCTTCGGCCACCCAAGCGTTCAATTCAGTATCCAGAGGGCGCCAATCCATTGTCATGCTCGCCCTCTAAGTTTCGCTGCTATCTCAACCGTTCGGGCGGCTCCGTCAAAGCCCTGTGTGGGAACCGGGCGCGGGCCGCTGGACATGACTGCATCAACGGCGCGCGCCAGAACGTCTCCGTTAAGTTCCTTGCTGGGCAGCACGTCGATGGCAGGCAAGTTGGATAAGCTCTGCCCGCGCAAGCTCTGCTCAACTTCCTTGCCATCGTCAAATGGAATGAAAACTGCGGGTGTCCCTGACTGCAAAATATCCAGCGCAGTGTTGTAGCCGCACATACTGACCGAGGCCGCAGCAAGCGGTAGCATCTGGCGGAAATCGGGGCGCACAGGTTCCAATGTCACCGGGGCATCACCGATGAGCATATTTAATTGGTCAATACGCATCCGCGCATCCTGCCCGCCGACCAACAGGCGCCAGCGCCTGTTGGGCATCTTTCGGGCGGCCTCGATGGCCGCGTGAAAGATCGGTTGACCTACCGATCCACCACCAGCGCTGACCAGAATTTCGTCTTTGCCCACCAAATCAACATGCGGCACCGGGGCTCCGGGCGCTACAAAACCGGTGTAGAGCAAACGCTGTCGCAAGTGGTCTGTAACGGGCCAACTGATGTCTAAGGGAACAACGCTTTGATCCGAATGAACGAGGATACCGTCGTAGTATCGCTCGATAATCTCCGCCGTACGTTCCGCTTTTGAGGGTTTGGAAGGCGGCGCCAGAATGTCTCGGATCGAACCCAGAATAATCGGTCGACGTGGCAGGGTTTGTGCTGCCTCCAAAGCCGCGTTGAATTCGGCCGCCAGTGATCGGCGGCCAAAGGGAAACAGCTCTGTGATCAGAATGTCCGGCTCAAAGCTCTGAATGGCTTCGACCAAAGCCGTCTCACGCGCCTTCAGGTAATCTGCATCCGCGACCTCACCGCTTTGGTTTAAAAGCGTGGTGAAGTCGGTGCCGTCCGAGCGGAGAGGCGGCAAGCCCAGCACCGTCATGCCTGTACCGTCTAGTTGGGATGCTGGCATTCCGCCCGAGACGACAAATGTCTTGTGGCCGTTGTGAACAAATGCCCGGCCAAGTGTCAGCGCACGGCTGAGATGGCCCGTGCCCAGTAAATGAGTGACAACGATCATCACCTTCATTGGGATGCCCCGGTTTTGAGTAGGCGGATAGGCTCAGGCAGAGGAGTAAGCGTTGTCATATCAACGATATAAAGTCGGTTGCGCTTGATCTTAAAGGGGGCAGGGCCGTCGAAATTCCACCCCCAGGCGCGTGCAAGAATGACCCGCATAATACCGATATGGCAGACGGCGACCGTGTCACTTTTCAATCCGTCCAGCCAGGGTTTCAGTCGGTTCCAAACCTCGGCTGGGCTTTCACCGTTTGGCGGGCGGAAATTCCAGCTCCAGTCTTCAATATGCCGATAGCCGCTGTCCGGGTCGGCGATTAGGTCCACTCCGCGCTGGCCTTCCCAATCGCCCCAGTTCATCTCGGTCAACGCGCCCTTGGTCTGCGGTTCACGCCCGGCGACCAGACGCGCCGTTTCACTGGCGCGCAACAGAGGGCTGGACCAAAGGTCCGCACTCTCCCACGGTTCGGGCAGGCGCGTAGCTGAAAGTTCAGTTCGGGCCTGATCATCCAAAGGAATATCGCTACGCCCCTGAATACGCCCTGCGCGGTTCCAATGAGTGTGCCCATGTCGTAGCAGAGCCAATTGGGTCATCTCGTGGCCTCCACCAATGGTCGCACAGTTTGCCAGAACCTGTCGGTTGCAGCAGGAAGCAGATGACGTTCGGCCACATGGGCGCGGGCCTTGGCCCCGATTTCCAGCCGAAGGGTGCGATCTTGCAGCAGGGTACGCAATCTGGCAGCCAGACCTTCAGCGCCATCATCGACCGACGGGTAATCCGACGGGGCCAGAACGTCCCGCACGCCCGGTCGATCTTGGGCAACTACGGGCAGGCCGCTGGCCTGCGCTTCCAAGTAGATCATCCCGTAAGCTTCGTTCACACCGGGCCACACCAACAAAGAGGCCGCACCATACAGAGCCTGCACCGTGTTGCGGTCGCACTGGCCCAGAAAGCGGACTTTGGCTCCGAAAGGGGCCATCAGTGCCTCGACCTCAGCTCGCGCCGGACCATCACCTGCGATATCCAACGTCCAATCGCCATCCAGATGGGTCAACGCATCGGCGAGTAGGGTGTAAGAGGCCAATTTGTCGCCATGCCGCATCATTCCGACCGTCAGCATTGGACCCTCTGATGAGGAAACAGACGGCAAGTCTGCCAGCGGCAGAAACGGGGGAAGTTCTACAAGCCTTTGGTCTCCGAACCGTTCCCGTTCCAAAGTGATCAGATCGTTGGCAGTGTGGTAAAAGATCACCTGAGCCGCGTCGCAGGCCTCATGAGCGGCCTGCGCAAACCCGGCCCAAGGGCCATTCAAACGGCTTGTTGCTCGGGTGCTTTCCAATTGGACATAAGGGATGTTCCGGGCCTTACACACAGTCGGTCCCAATAGATCGGGCGCTTTGTAATAGTTGTGATAAGTCACCCAAAGGGCAGTTTCCGATGGCAGTTCGGCGATCAAACGCTGGGCCTCTGCCGCGGCCTCGGTACGCAGTGCTGCCTGCACCTGTGCGTCCCCTGTCTTGTCATACACGCGCAATCGGGACATCAGATCAACCGCATCGCCCTGCGCTGAAATCGCCTGCATCAAGTTACGGGCCATTTCCCGGTCGCCAGATGGTACCGGATTGTCCGGGGCTTTCATCGGGGTGTAAAACGCGACCCTCGCCATCACTCTGTGTCCGAACCCAGCGCGCGCAGCCGCTCGGATAATCGCGCGATGCCTGGGTCCATGCGAAACTTGGTGATCAGTCGGTCATAAGCGGCCGAGGCCATCGATGCGGTCTGATCCGGCGCTGCGGCAAGTCGGCTAATGGCAGTGGCCAACGCGCCGGGGGCGTCATCGGACAGGACCCCATGCGTGCCGGTTTCAATGAATTCGGGGATGGCCGACACCGGCGTCGACAGGATCGGCAGCAACTGAGACGCGGCCTCCATCAGAACGTTCGGCAGCCCGTCACGGTCTCCGTCCTCGGCAATACGGCTGGGAAGTACGAACAGGTCGGCCGCGCGTATGGCCGCGATGACTTCGGGCTGGTCGCAGGCGCCTTTCCATGTAATCCGGTGCGATAGGCCTGCGGCCTCGGCCCGGTTTTGCAACGCATCACCTAGCGACCCGCCACCAATATGCGTCCAGTGCCAATCCAGCGTTTTCGGCAGTCGTGCGAAAGCATCGATCAAACGGTCAAAGCCCTTTTTCTCGACCAGTCGTCCAACAGAAAGCATGTGAAAAGGTGCGTCCGGTGCACGCACGGCACGGACAGGCGGGGCAGGAAAGCGACCAAGGTCCAGCCCGTGGTAGATCAGATCAACCCGAGATGGGTCATCTGCCAAGCTGCGCAGATGCTCGGCACCGAATGCGGTGCATGTTGCACCGAATGCTGCGCCGTGGGTGCTGGCTTGCAGCTTTTCGACCTTTTCCCACTCGGGTGAGGTCCAGATGTCCTTGGCATGGGCAGAAAAGCTCCAAGGCAGGCCGCGCATGATCGCTGCGTAGCGCGCGACCGAGGACGGGGTGTGCATGAAATGCGCGTACATCACCTGCGTCACGTCGGGAAGTTCTGCGGCCAGAACGCAAGCCTGACCGAACCGGCGGATGCGGTTATGGGTCGGATCACGGCGCAAGTCGGCGCGCCAGATCCGGTAAGCTTCGGCATAACCCGGCAACGCCTGCGCTGCATGCCGTGCGGCCCAGACGCGTTGCGGTTCCTGATACAGATATTCGGGCAGGTAATGCACCTGACCCTGAAAGCGGTCGTGCAGTGGGTGGCGCTTTTCATCTGTTGGATGGCGCAGAGACCAGATGTCAAAACGATGACCTGCCTCCTGCAGTGCAACGAGTTCTTGGGCGATAAACGTCTCGGACAGGCGCGGCCATCCTTTGACCAGCACCGCCAGTTTCGGCTGAGCTGTCGTCATCCGGTGGCCCGTTCCTGTTCCCGGTTCAGTAATGCGTCCACGCGATCGGTAACGTAGTCCAACCCGTCCAAAAGCCCGTCTTGAATGGCCTGCGATGGCAACGGCTGCTGCGGTAGGTTGCGGATCGCCTCAATCATTGCATCCGGTGTCAGGCCGTCACGATTTTCGTCCAGCATTCGGACAAGCCCCAGATCCTCGGCCTGCGAGGCGCGGATCCACTGCTCCAGCCGCGGTGTCGTGCGCGGTACTATGACGGCGCGTTTATCGAATGAGAGCACCTCGCAAAAGGTATTGTAACCGCCCATGCAGACGACGCCGGCAGCCCCGGCAAACAAGGTTTCGATTTGGGATTCAAATCCAACAGCCGTGACGCGGCCATTTAGCGCGGCGACGCGGGCCTCAAACTCATCTCTCAACTCCCCGGAAAGGAAGGGTCCATAGACCAGCAACGCGCGGGGCGACAGTGTCGGATCTTTTTCATAGGCCGACAGGACAAGGTTCACCATCGCCTTGCCGTCGCCGCCACCGCCAGGAGTAATCAGGATATAAGGTTGTTCCGGAGGCTCGCCCACTGGACCCAGATCGCGGCGCAGATATCCGGTCCAGTGAATACGCGATTGTGCTGCGTGGCTGAGCGGCAGGCCCTTGGTCGGATCGTAGATCGAGCGTAGACCGTAGACCCAGATTTCGTGGTAGAACCGTTCGGTTGCTGTCAGCGCGTCCTTGCGCTCCCATTCAGCGGCCAGAACTTCGGGCTCGTCCAGCACATCGCGCAAGCCCAGAACCAGTTTGGTGCGTTGCGAATGCAGAAGATGCTCCAACGTCGGCAAAAGCTCTCCGCGAAAGCCGGTGGGTTCTTTGTCGACGACCAGCATATCGGGATCGAATTGCTGAACGGCGGTCTGGATCAGACCGGCACGCAGTTCGGTCACCTCTTCGATTCCCATGCCGATGGTCCGCGCCGCGTAAGAGCCATCGGCGCGTTTGGTTACGCCTGGCAGGCGCACGTGATCGACCCGGCGTGGAAAGGTAAACCGGCCAGCCACGGGCGATCCGGTCAGGATCAAGGCAGAGGCTTCTGGGTTGGCCTGCGTAATGGCCGCAGCCAAGGCCCGCGACCGGCGCAGATGCCCCAATCCGAATGTATCGTGGCTGTAGAACAGAATGCGCGGCGCGCGGCCGGTTATGGTATTTTGTATTCCTAGGCTCATGCCTTCGCCTGTCGTGTTTCTGTGTCCAAATCCGCGCGTTTATCCCGTTACCGTATAATCTTTGGTGCCGCTTGCCAAAGGGGGTGTCAAGATTGTGCAAATTCGTCAAACATGGCGAAATGGCAACATCTGGTGCGCCCGGGGGGCGTCACCCACTGTGCCTTACGTTGATCTTACTATTCCACCCATATTACAGCATCGGTCATATTCAGTTTTTTCGAGGTTGGAAACAGTCTTGTCGCACCCATTGCAGCGTGAACACGAAATGACACGATCATGGGGCGCGAAAGGCTGAATATTTGAATATACTCAGGCGCTTCTGTAACCTGCTGTGCAACACGCGAATTGGATAGACTGTTCGATGAAACTCAAACTCTTTGCTGGAATTGCCCTGGTTTTGTGGGCTTTCGCAGCGGCCTTCGTCACCGCGGCAGCGGCGCAGACGCCTTTTATCCCCGGATACAGCACGGGTTCCGATACTGAGGCTGATTCTGCCCAGGAGGGAGATCTAGCCGCCGCGATCAAGGCTGCGACCGAAGCGGGGGCCAGCGTGATCGTCATCGACAGCACCGGACAGGTTGTGTCCTCGGGTAGCCAGACCGGTGTTGCGGACGCAGGACCGCACGATCCAATGGCGGACGGTTCGCAGCTCATGAAGGCGCAAGAGAAGTTTTCGGATTTCCGCGCCTCTATGCAGTCACGCCTGCAGGCTTTGCCCTATTCGATATTCGAAGTTCAGTACATATTGCGCCAGACCAGCCCCGACGGCCGAATCCAGACCTATGTCGAGGTGCTGTTCTGGAACATCCTGTTCCTTTTGTTGGGGCGCTGGTTGTCGACCGAGATATACGGCAAGCGCATGGCCAAAAAGCTTGTCGTAGCGCGGTCCAAGGAAAACCCTCAGGGCTATCGGGAAAAGATGCCGTTTCTGGTGTTCCGGTTTTTTATGGGGATCGGAGCAACAATCTTTGCGATGCTCATGGCCCTTATCGTTGGATACCTATTCTTTGGTGAGGCGGAAGACATCTCGATCCAATTCACCGTGACGGCAATTTTTACCGCCTTTTTCCTTTCGCGAACAGTATCCGACCTGTGGCGCATGGTGTTGTCGCCCTATCTGAGCCAATACCGCCTGCCGCCATTCTCGGACCGGGACGCAAAGCGGCTGTATTTCTGGGCTTCGGCAATCGCGACCTATGACATCTCGGTTGCGCTGTTCTCGACCTGGGTTGCCGATTTCGGATTGAACTACAACGTCTATGCGATGGTCTATGGCAGCCTGACCATGTTAGGAGCGCTGGCGAATGTGATGATGATCCTGTTCAACGCGCGCGCCATTTCCAATGCCATCCGCGGGGGGCGGGCACCGGATCAGGTTTCTTGGATCTCGCGTTTTATCTCATTCGCCTGGGCGCCCGTGCTGATCGTGTATATCGTCTTTAGCTGGTTCAAACTGGCCGTTGATCTGGTGCTGGAGAATGAGAACTCGCTGCCGATCGTCGCCAGCAGCTATGCGATTTTCATGTCTGTCGTCGTGGCTTATGGGGCGATGAACTATCTGTTGGAGCGGTATTTCGACCGCAACCGCCAGATGGAGGATCTGAACGCGACGACTGCAGAAGAAACCGAAGAGCCCACCGAGACACCCGAGGCAGAAATGCGCCAACATTCGATCCTGACATACGAGGATCTGGCCCGTCGCGTTGCGGGTATTCTGGCCTTTGTCGTTGGTCTATATGCGCTGGTGGTGATCTGGAACCCCGAAACCAGTTGGAGCGAAGACCTGCCAATTGATCGGGCGCTGGATGTGATGATCATCCTGTTTATCGGGTATATCCTATTCAATTTCTTCCGCATTTGGATCGACTCGAAAATTGCCGAGGAAGTAGATGACGGCGAAGAGGCCGAATTGGGTGATGAGGGCGGTGAAGCCGGACAAAGCCGTCTGGCTACGTTGCTTCCCTTGTTCCGCGGGGCGATCCTGGCTGTTGTTGTTGTAACCATTGTACTGATCGTGTTGATGGAGTTGGGTATCAACGTCAGCCCGCTGTTCGCTGGCGCTGGTGTCGTAGGTCTTGCCGTTGGCTTCGGCTCGCAGACACTGGTGCGCGACATCTTTTCCGGGGCGTTCTTCCTGATGGACGACGCTTTCCGCAAAGGGGAATACATTGACATCGGTGATGTGAAGGGGACTGTCGAAAAGATTTCGGTCCGTTCCTTCCAATTGCGGCACCATCTTGGGGCGCTGAACACAATTCCCTTTGGCGAGATTAAAGTGCTGACCAACTATTCCCGCGATTGGGTGATCATGAAACTGCCTTTGCGGGTGACCTATGACACCGATGTCGAGAAGGTGCGGAGACTGATCAAGAAACTCGGCCAGCAATTGCTGAGCGATCCGGTGATCGGTGAGAACTTTATCCAACCGCTGAAATCGCAGGGCGTGATCGAAATGCAGGATTCTGCGATGATCATTCGGGTTAAGTTCATGACCAAACCGGGGGATCAGTGGCTGGTGCGCAAGAAGGTCTATCAGGAAATCCGTGAGCTATTCGCGCGAGAAGGTATCAAGTTCGCCCACCGCGAAGTGACCGTGCGGTTGGCCGAGGGCAAAGAACCCGAGGAACTGACGCCAAAGCAGCGCGAAGCAGTGACCGGCGCAGTTCAGGCAGCGATTGACGAGGATTACCTGGACGATATTGGCCCCGGCGGGGGCGACGACCGATAGAGGCTGCTCCCGCCCCATTTGGGTTGCGTCTCTGGCGAGACGCGACCCAAAGCGTTGGGCCAGGCCGCGCGGTCCGTGCGGTGGTTGGTTCAGTTGGACAGCGATGGCCAGGCCGGTTGAGCCGTGCCCAGTTTCGCGGCAGGCAAGGACCAGGACATTTTGGCAGAGCCGACCGTCAGGGCCGGTTTTAGGCGGTGGCCTTCTCCCCAACCTGACGTTTCTATCTGTTGCGTATAGTCGGCAGTGGTTGCGTCGGTAATCTTTTGGTCCGTCTCTGATTTGGCCAAGGCGGCCAGCAGTTCCGCGGTACGGGCCAGCGACAACTGGGCAAGCATGATGGAGTTTCCAGACGCTGCCTCGGCCATAGCTGACAATACGGCGGCGGCCATCAGATAGCCTGTTGCGTGATCCAGTGCCTGTACAGGAAGTGGCGTGGGTGTGTCAGCCTTGGCCCATGCACGACCGGCATCCGCGATACCAGCACTCATCTGAACGAGGCTGTCAAAGCCGCGTCTGGTGGACCACGGCCCTTGCCAGCCATATGCGTTCAGGGTGACCTCAACCCGGTTTGGCGCCAGCTCATCCCGTTTGAGCTTGGTCAGGCCAAGCGCATCCAGAGTGCCGGGGCGGTAGCCGTGGACGAAGACATCAGCCTGCGACAGAAGCGCTTGCAATGTCATCAGGCCGCCCGGGGATTTCAAGTTCAGATAGGCACAATGCTTGCCCAATGAGATGTCGGGGATGACGCCCGGCTCATCCCACCCGAGGGGGTCAATTCGCAGAACCTCGGCCCCGAATCCGGCCAGCGTCCGGGTTGAAACCGGCCCGGCCAGAATGCGGGTGAGATCGAGAACGCGCAAACCGGCCAATGGGCGCTGCGCCGTCGCCTCGGGGCGGTTCCGCAAGGTGACGCGCCTTGGGCTGTGCCAGCCGATCAGAGGTTCGCGCGACACGGCCCGCCCCTGAGGATGGTCGAGCCATTCCGAGCGGCTGCGCATTGCTGCGGCAACACCGCCCTCGGCCACGATGGCGGTTTCCAGGTCGGCGATGGACCACGTTTTGAGGGCCTGAGCGACGGCGTCCCGGTCGGCCTTGGCACCCAGAACCGTCAGCGCCGCCGCTCTGTGGTGTGGCAGGTTGGTATGTAACCTGATCCAGCCGTCGGACGCCTGATAGTCGCCGGCGATGGCATCCCAAAGGCTGGGTATCTGCCACCCTTTTGGTTTGAAAGAATATCCGTACCAGAGCGAGGCCAATCGGTGATCGACCGATACCTCTGGTAGTTTGGGGGCCAGATTCAACGCGGCCACCAGACGGGCCAATTCCTGACCCACCGCGCCAAAGCTGGCTGTCGCCAGTTCTGACACGGCAAAGGCGCTGGGCCGTGAACCCTTGCCGCTGGATTTATAGCTGTCCGAGGCGGGAAGGGCGGAAATCAGGGTCATTGCTGATACGGATCGAGGCTGTCGCGCAGTCCATCACCCAGGAAGTTGAAGGCCAGCACCACGACGATGATCGGGAGCATCGGAATTGCCGTCCACGGATAAATCTCGATCGAAGCGAGGTTCTGCGCATCGTTCAGCATCACGCCCCAACTTACCGCTGGGGCCCGTAGGCCAAGGCCAAGGAAGCTGAGCGCCGTTTCCCCAAGGATCATAGCCGGGATCGACAGGGTGGCCGATGCGATCAGGTGCGACATGAAGTTGGGCAACAGGTGTTTGCGGATCACCCTGCCGGAACTTGCGCCCATCATTTCGGCTGCACGCACATATTCCTCTTCACGCAGCGACAGGAACTTAGCGCGCACGGAACGGGCCAGACCCGGCCAATCGAGGATGCCGAGGATGATCGAGATGATGAAGAACACCGCGACGGGGCTCCAGTTCGATGGCACCGCAGCGGAAAGCGCCAGCCAGAGCGGCAGTTCCGGTAATGATCGGAGGATTTCGATCACCCGGTTGATGACCCAGTCGATCTTGCCGCCGAAATACCCGGCCATCGAACCAAATATAATGCCAAGGAAGAAGGATACTGAAATGCCGATCAGACCCACCGTCAGAGACAATTGCGCGCCGTAGAGGATGCGGCTGAACACATCGCGGCCCAGACGATCCGACCCCCACAGGAACAGAGTGGCCCCCTTTGGGGCGCAGAACAAATGGGTGTCGGATTTGATCAGACCCGCCAGTTTGTATTCGGAGCCTTCGCAAAAGAACTTGATCGGGCGCGGGTCTTCCAGGTCGGGGACGAACTTCCATTGGAAGGTCTCAAGATCGGCCTCTGCAATGATGGGGAAAACATGTGGGCCGATGAATTTCCCCTCATAGAACCAATTCACGCTTTGTGGTGGCGCGTAGAGGTGCTCTCCGTTCCGTTCATTGGGGCCGTAGGGTGCGATGAAGCCTGCGAAGGGCAGCATTAGATAGCACAGCAGCAGGAAGATACCCGAGATCAGGCCCAGCTTATGGGTTCTGAACTTGCGCCAGACCAGCACCCAGTTGGGCGCATCCAGATCGGCGCGCTCTAGCTGTTGCAGCGCGGCGTCCGGGTCGAAGGGGGCGTCGTCGACAAAGCGACCGTCGGGGTGTTGGGTCATGCTTCACGCCCCTCATACCGGATACGCGGGTCGAGCATGACCAGCAGAATGTCAGAGATCATGGTGCCGATCAGGGTCAACAGGGCCACGAACATCAAGATGAATGCGGATAGAAACTGGTCCTGCGTCTTTAGCGCCGTTAGCAAGGTCGGGCCGATAGTCTGCAGGCCCAGAACGACCGAAACCAGAACCGAGCCGGACACCATCGATGGCAGCAGGTTGCCGATATCTGCAACAAACGGGTTAAAGGCCACGCGGAGCGGGTACTTGGTCAGCATCCGGGACGGCGCCATTCCCTTCGCGATGGCGGTTTCGACGTAGGGCTTGCCAAGCTCATCCAGCATATTGGCGCGCAGACGCTGCATCATGGCAGAGGCACCGGATGTGCCTATGACAAAGGTCGGGACGATCAGGTGAACGAGGATGGATTTCATCTTGTCCCAGCTCATCGGTAGACCTTCGAACCTGGGGTCCATGAGGCCGCCGATAGGCAGGTTGAAATAGCGGTGGCCGTAATAGAACAGGATCAGTGCCAGCAAAAAGTTCGGGGTGGCCAGTCCGAGGTAGCCGACGAAGGCCGAGGTATAGTCGATCCACGTCCGCGACTTTGCCGCAGCGATGACGCCGAGGGGCAGGGCAACGGCGTAGACGAACAGGATTGCCGCCAGATTGACCACAACGGTCAGCCAGAGCGTATCGCCCACAATCTCGGCCACGGGGCGGTCGAATTCGAAGGACCAGCCGTAGTTACCTTGTAGCAGGCCCTCGAACCCGTGCGGGCCGGGCCAGAAGCCCATCCAAATCAGGTATTGTTCCCAGATCGGTCGGTCCAGTGCGTATTCCGTGCGCAGGAACTCGGCCTTGGCCACACCGGCAGACTGGCCCGATGCCTGTAGTTCTGCAATCTGGTTGCTGAGATAGTCGCCGGGCGGAAGGTTGATGATCACAAAGATCAGTACCGACACCACCAACAGCGTCAGCAGCATCGTGAAAAAGCGATAGACTGCATAGCGCAGCATAACCATTTAGCTGCTCCTGATCAGTCGGCGAAGAAAAATTCGTCCGGCCGGTGAATGCCGAAATGTGCGCCGGGCTCCCATGCCCACATGGCTTGTTCGGGTACGTTGCGCAGGCGGTTCGAAACCACAACGGGCTGCGGTGCGCCGTTCAGGATGCCGATAGCGTACAGTTGATCCGCATGGATGTTCAGCATCTCGGTCCAGATCGCCTTGCGCTCGTCATCATTGGTTGCGACCTCCCAATCATAGGCTAATTGCATCAGGCGCTCGGCTTCGGGCATGTCGGGGGCTTCGCCCACATCTCCGCCGGTCTGGTAATACTGACCCCATTTGGGCCAGGCGAGAAAAACCTGATCGGTCGGTGCCAGATAGGCTGGCGAAGTGTGAGCCTGCGGAATGCCGTCATCCCACCCAAACCAGACAGAGGCCATTGTGTTGCCAGCAAAAACACGGTTGCGCAGGATGTCCCGGTCCAAGGGGCGCATTACCAGATTTACACCGATATCCCGCCAGTTGTCGGTAACGATCTGGAGGGCGTTCTCGACCTCTTGCCGTTCCCCGGCGGTTTCGATAATTAATTCCATCGGGCGGCCGTCAGGCAGCAGTCGTACGCCGTTCTTATCACGTTCGGTCAGGCCTGCTTCATCCAGCAACGCATTGGCCGCGTCGACGTCGTACTGCGCCCACGCTTGCGCATTTTCTTCGCTATAGAACGGGGACGCAGGCAGAACCGACATCGCGCCCGGTTGAGCAAGCTTGAAATACAGCGCCTGATTGATTGTCTGGCGATCAATGGCCAGCGACAGGGCGCGGCGCACACGCACATCGCGTAGAACCTCGCGCCATCCTTCATCGGCAAAATTCAAATTCGGGTATATCGCAATCTGCGACGCGACACCGGTTTTCCATAGCCGCGTTTTATAGTTCCCAACCTCTTCACCCTTTTTCAGAATTGAGGCATCGCGGAATGCCAGCCCGCGCCCTTGCAGGTCGGTCTCACCGGCATTGGCCTTGGCGGCAACAAGGCCGGGGGCGACGATCTCCATTTCGACCACGTCGATATAAGGTAGTTGCACGCCTTTGCTGTCGATGCGGTGGTAATAGGGGTTTCGCACAAAATTGTGCCGGATCTTCTTACCCGAACTGGCGTTCAGCCAAGGCTGCAGCGTGGGTAGCTCGTGGTTGTCGTATTTGTACAGGTTGTCCAACTTGTTATGAAGTGCCGCCCAGCTTTTGACGCGGGCATCTTCGACAAGAAAGGCGAGCTCCTCGGCGTCAGCATATTTGTCATGGTATTGCTTTAGAAATGCCGCAGGGCGGTAGATGAAGGGAGGGCGGGCCTGCGCCAACGACTGTAGAAAGTCGGGGTTAGGGTCTTCCCACTCAAAGATGACTGTGGTCTCGTCGGGGAAGGAGACTGTCGGCAACTTCCCATCGACGATCAGGAAATCCGGTGGACCCGAGGGGCTGAGCAGTTCGTTATTCGCCACATCCTCCCACCAATAGCGGAAGTCTTCCGAAGTGAACGGCGAGCCATCCGACCATTTGTGGCCTTCGCGCAGGTTCAGTGTGTATTTACGGTTGCCTTCGCTTTCGTACGATTCCAACAGGTCCGGCACGATTTCATAGTTTTCATTGAAACCAACCAGTCGCGCATATCCATAGACAACCATCTGACGAATGTCCTTGGACCGCGTTACCATAGTACGCAACGTTCCGCCGGGGGTGCCGAATTCACGCCCTTTGGCGGCAAGATCGACGACCAAAGGCTCGGTCGGGAGGCGTTCTTCGATGGGGGGGAGGTTGCCCGCATTCACTTCGGTAGACCAGAATTCACCTTCCTGAGGGGTAGGCGTATTTGCTGCGGCGGGCAGCATCCATGCAGCAGCCAGTGTGGCGGCCAGAAACAGGGGGCGAGTGGTCTTAAACATGGCATCGTACCTTATGGCCGGGCTCCATTTCTACCAGTGAAGGTATCACGGAGTCGGTAAATCGGAAGGCGTCATCCCAACTGTCTGGCGAACCTGCGCCCAAAGCAACCAATTTCAGGTCGATGGGTCGGTTGATGTCAGGTTCTGGCTGAGCGGCAATTAGCGCCTTAGTGTAGGGGTGGCGGGGATTGTAGAAAAGGGTTTCGGGTGGGGCTTGTTCAACGACCAGACCGCGGCGCATCACCGCTACTTCGTCGGCGATGCGCGCCACAACAGCAAGGTCGTGAGAGATAAAGAAATAGGACAGGTTGAGGCTGTCCTGCAGGTTTTCCAGCAGCGTCAGAATCTGTTCTTGAACAGAGACATCCAAGGCCGAGGTCGGCTCGTCACAAACGATTAGCTGAGGGTCCAGCATCATTGCCCGCGCGATCGACAGGCGCTGTCGCTGACCGCCTGAAAAGGCATGCGGATATCGTTTCAGCATGTCCGCATTCAGGCCGACCCGCTGCAGCATCTCGGCTGCCTTGTCCCGTTGTTCCGCCATCTTGCCGATATTGTGAATCTCCAACGGCTCGGTCATGGCGTCCTGAATGCGCATTCGGGGGCTGAGCGAGCTGTAGGGATCTTGAAATACCATCTGCGCCTTGCGCTGAAACGCGGTGCGCTGGGCGCGGGTCATGCGATGCACGGTAATCGGATCTTCGGCCGCCGAGGTCCGGAACAACACTTCACCGCCGGGGTCGGGTGGCTCGGCCCCCAGCGCAATGCGCGCGGCTGTGGTCTTGCCCGAGCCGCTTTCACCGACGACGGCCAACGTCTTGCCGCGGGCAAGATTTAAGTCCACGCCACGGCAGGCATGGATCAGACGCTCACCCTGCCAACCCTTGCTGGAGCGCATAGTGTAAGTTTTGGACACACCCTTCATCTGTAGAATCAGGTCTTCGCCGGGCATGGGAATCCCAACCGCTTCCTTGTCGGGGATCTCAGGTGCGGCGTCGAACAGTTGCTGGGTGTAGGGGTGCGCAGGAGCGGTCAGGATCGGGGCAGCGGCGCCAGCTTCCATGACGCGGCCCTTGTGCATGACGACGACTTGCTCGGCCATATTGGCGACCACGCCCAGATCGTGCGTTACAAGGATGAGCGCCATACCGGTTTCGCGCTGCAACTCTTTGATCAGCCCCAGCACCTGCGCCTGTGTCGTAACGTCAAGTGCGGTTGTGGGTTCATCTGCAATCAGCAAATCCGGCTTGGACACCATCGCCATCGCGATCATTGCACGCTGGCGCATGCCGCCGGACAACTCAAACGGGTAGGAATCATAGGCGCGCTGAGGATCAGGAAAGCCCACGCGTTCAAACTGGGTCAGAACCTCTTTGCGGGCCTGCGCCTCGGATGCGCCTCGGTGCAACCAAAGAACTTCACTGACCTGATTGCCGATTTTGTGCAGGGGCGACAGGGACCGCATCGGCTCTTGAAAGATCATCGAGATACGGTTGCCGCGAATGTCGCGCATTTGCCGCTCGCTGATCTCTGTCAGTTTCTCGGTGCCCTTGGAATCATTCAGAATAATCGTGCCGCTGCGAATCTGTGCCGTGCGCGGTAGAATCCGCAAGGCCGCCCGGCACGATATGGTCTTGCCCGAGCCAGACTCACCCACCAGCGCCAGTGTCTGGCCGGCTTCGACGTCGAAATTGACGCCTTTGACAACGGACTCTCCTGCACCAAAACCGATGCTCAGGTCCCGGACAGACAACAACGCTGTCATGCAGGCGTCCCACCTGTAAGGCCGTGGTGCGGCATTGGCTAAATCAACCCCCCGTGTTTTTTGGCGCAGTTTCGCGCGGTAGGTGCAGGCTAGTCAAACCCGTTCTTAGTCCGAAATGTCTCGGAAACGTGAAACTGTCTCCATTTTATCTACACAAAGTCTTGAAGATTTGCCATCAAAGACCCTGTCGGCCCCACTATATAAGCCGATTGATATCAAGGAGAGATTTCCCCGTGCCCGACGACCAAAGCCGACTGGATCTGTTCATTGACCGCATGGTGTCACAGCGGGCCTGTTTGGATTACGCTATTGCCCAGACACAAGGAATGCTGGGGCCAGTGTTTGAATTGGGGCTGGGGAACGGACGTACTTACCACCATATGGTGCAATACGTTAAAAACCGCCTGGTCTACGTATTCGAACGCGCCGTGGCCTCGCACCCGGATTCGACCCCGCCCGAAGATCGAGTGATTCTGGGCGACGTGCGCGAGACGCTGCCCGCCGCTTTGGATCGATTCGGTGCGACCGCCAGTCTGATCCACGCAGATCTGGGGGGGCATAACCGCGAAAAGAACGACGCGTTTGCCAGGTTCGTTTCGCCCCTAATCGAGCCGCTTCTGGCAGAGGGCGGGCTGATGGTTTCCAGCGACAGGATGTATTTTGAAGGGTTGATCGAACTGCCGCTCCCACCCGGCGCCGTTGAGGGGCGCTGTTTTGTCTATCGCCGATAAGTTGACCTAACGATGTTGTTCTACGATTGCTCTACGGCCCCGAACCCGCGTCGCGCCCGCATGTATATTGCGGAAAAAGGGCTGCAGATCGAGACACGTGAGATTTCGATCGCCAAAGGCGAGCAATCAGGCAATGCATTTAAGGCCGTCAACCCAAACGCGACGCTTCCGGTGTTGGTCACTGATGAGGGCGTGGCTTTGACCGAAAATCTGGGCATTGCAGCGTATCTTGAGGCTCGCTTTCCCGAACCACCCTTGATGGGGCGCACCCCGGATGAGAAGGGGCTGGTCCTGATGTGGAACAGTATTGTCGAGCAGCAAGGTGGATTGCCCATCGCCGAGACATTGCGCAACACACATCCCGCCTTTGCCGAAAGGGCGATTCCTGGTCCGGTCAATTACGCTCAGATTCCCGAATTGGGTCAGCGCGGCGCGGCGCGGGTAGAGCATTTCTTTGATCTGCTGGAAACTCGGTTGGCGGAAAGCCCCTACATCGCTTGTGCAGAATTCACGCTGGCCGATATTACGGCTTATGTCTTTGTCGATTTTGCCCGTGTGATCAAGGCGCGGATTCCACAGCGAAATTCCGCCACGCTTGCGTGGTTCGAAAAGATCGGAGCACGGCCCAGCGCTCAGCTTTAAATCGAATGTTTCGGTCGCTGGGCGCCTGCAAGAAGAACTGTACATAAATGTCTAGACAGAAGTGAACAGTGGGGCTAGCGTCCTGCCCAAGCCAAGTAGGGAGGGCAGGATGAAATCTCAGTATCGCGTTGTGGTCATTGGAGGTGGCGTTGTTGGTGCCTCGGTTCTGTATCACCTGGCCAAGTTCGGCTGGTCGGATGTTGTGATGCTCGAACGGCGGCGGCTGGCGTCCGGTTCGTCCTGGCATGCGGCCGGAGGTATCCATGCGCTGAACGCCGACCCGAACATGGCTTCGCTTCAGGCCTACACCATCGACCTGCTCAGCGAGATCGAGAAGGAATCGGGGCAGAATATCGGTCTGCATATGACCGGTGGCTTGACGCTGGCCGGTACGCCCGAACGGTGGGAATGGCTGCAGGCCAACTATCGTATTTTCCAGTCTATCGGCATCGACGATTGTGAATTGCTGTCTCCGGAAGAGGCGCAGACGCGCTGCCCGATCATGTCCACCGACGGCGTTCTGGGTGCGATGTGGGCAGACCGCGAAGGCTATATCGACACGACCGGTACTGTGCAGGCTTATGCGACGGCCGCCAAGAAACGCGGTGCAGAATATTACGAGGAAACTAAGGTCGAGGAACTGATCCAGACAGCGGACGGCTGGCAGGTGGTGACCGATCGCGGCACGATCACTTGCGAACATGTGGTCAACGCGGCGGGTCTTTGGGCCAAGCAGGTGGGTCGCATGGCGGGCGTTGAACTGCCGGTCTCTCCGCTGAAACACCACTATCTGATTACCGACACGGTGCCCGAAGTGGCCGAGGCCGATTTCGAGATGCCGATGACCGTGGACCTCGAAGGGTTCACCTACATGCGGCAGGATCAGAAGGGCGTTCTGGTTGGTATCTACGAGGTCGATCACGAACACTGGGCTATGGACGGCGCGCCGTGGAACTATGGCGAAGAGCTGTTTCAGGAACAGCTAGATCGGATTGAGAATGAACTGACGCTCGGCTTCGAGCGGTATCCTTCGATCCAGAATGTGGGCATCAAGACGTGGGTCAACGGCGCGTTCACCTTTTCACCCGATGGCAACCCTCTGGTCGGCCCGGTGCCGGGCAAGCGTGGGTACTGGTCGGCTTGTGCAGTGATGGCGGGCTTCCTGCAGGGCGGTGGTGTCGGTAAGACACTGGCCGAGTGGATGATCCATGGCGAGCCCGAGGCGGATGCCTGGCCGATGGACGTGGCGCGGTATGGGGATTTCGCGCAGAACAAGAGGTACATCCGCGAGACGACAGGGCAGTTCTATTCCCGCCGTTTTGTGATGACCTATCCGAACGAGCAACTGCCCGCAGGGCGTCCATTGAAAATGGCTCCAGCCCATGACGCAATGACCGAAGCCGGGTGTAAATGGGGCGTTAGCTGGGATTTGGAGGTACCGCTCTATTTCGCGCCGAAAGGGTTTGAGGAAACCCCGACACTCAAGCGCTCGAACGCCCACGAAATCGTGGCCGAGGAATGCAAGGTGATCCGCGAAGGCGTGGGCCTGTTGGATATCTCCGGCTTTTCGCGGTTCGAAGTCACCGGTCCGAACGCGGAGGTTTGGCTGGACAAGGTCATGGCCTCTAAATTACCCGCGCCGGGCCGCGCCAAGCTGGCCCCGATGCTGGGTGAGAACGGGCGGCTCAAGGGCGATCTGACTGTGCTCAACTGGGGCGATGGCACGTGGTGGATCATGGGCAGCTACTACCTACGTGCCTGGCATATGCGGTGGTTCGACGACCACATGATCGACGGCGTTAATATCCGTGATTTGGGCGAGGAATATTGCGGCTTCGCCGTGGTCGGCCCGAAATCGCAGGCGGTGGTCGAGAAGCTGTCGGAACAGGACATCTCGGACCTCAAATTCATGGGCTGTGGAGATTTCGATATCGGTCTTGTCCGCGCCCGCTTGGAGCGCATGTCGGTGACTGGCGAAAAGGGCTATGAGATCAATTGCCGCTATGGCGATCACATCAAGCTGCGGCGGATGTTGCTTGAGGCGGGGGCCGAAGACGGCATTCGCGAATGCGGCTTCAACGCGATGCTCTCGACCCGGTTGGAGAAAAGCTTCGGCATCTGGTCTGCGGAATTCACACAGCTTTATACTCCGGGCATGACCGGGATGGATCGCTGGATCGACTGGGACAAGAATTTCGTCGGCAAGGACGCCGCCTTGGCCGAACGAGAGGGCAACGGCCCCGCGCAAGTTCAGGTGACGCTTGAGGTGGACGCGCTGGATGCGGACGCCAGCGGGTATGAGCCGATCTGGGCCGATGGTGAGCGCGTGGGTTTTGTCACTTCGGGCGGTTACGGGCACTACACGGGTAAGTCGCTGGCAATGGCTCTGGTCAATCGGGATAAGGCCGAACCGGGCACGGAACTTACCGTGCATGTGGTTGGGGTTGAACGTCCCGCGCGGGTGATTGCACCGTCCCCTTACGACCCGCAGGGCAAGGCGATGAGGGGCTGATGGTAATCACACAAACATCAGAGCGCGGTCGGCGACGACGCGGGGGCGCGGCCGACGCTGTTCCTCCGCCCAGTCGCGATGTGAACTACCGCCACCTGAAGAATCCGTTCCCGCAGATGGAGGTGTTCTCGGCGGATCAGATCGCGGACATGCATGATACATCCATGCGGACGCTTGAGGAATTGGGGGTGAAGGTCCTGCTGCCCGAAGCCCGCCGGATTTTTGCTGCAGGTGGCGCGCGCGTGGATGAAGACACCGAGATGGTTTTCATCGGGCGCGACATGGTCGACGCGGCTGTTGCATCCGCCCCAAAGTCGATCGCTTGCCGTGCGGGCGCGCGTCATCGGGATTTCACTCTGGAACTAGGAAGTTTGGTGTTTCAGCCGGGGGCCGGGGCTCCAAATGCGACCGATCTGGAGCGTGGCCGTCGGCCCGCGACCGGGCAGGACTATCTGGATTTCCTGAAACTCACGCATCATTTCGACGTGTTTCAGATGATCTCACCGCAGGTCGAGCCGCAGGACGTGCCGACCCATCTGCGCCACTACTTCACGACGCAGGCGCAGATGGAGCTGACGGACAAGTTCCCGTTCTTCTTCTCGCGCGGGACGCCGCAGGTGATGGATTGCTTTGAGATGCTGTCGACCGCGCGGGGCCTGTCGGATGACGAATTCCGCAGTAACGCGCATTGCTACACGATCATCAACACCAACAGCCCGCGCACGCTGGACATACCCATGGCGCAGGGCCTGATCGATTTTGCCCGCCACGGTCAGATGTCGATTATCACGCCCTTTACCCTGATGGGGGCGATGGCGCCGATCACTGTGGCGGGCGCAATCACGCTGTCTCATGCCGAGGCATTGGCGGCGCTGACCCTGACACAACTGACCAACCCCGGCGCGCCGGTTTGCTATGGTACGTTCACCAGCAATGTAGACATGAAGTCAGGCGCACCTGCCTTCGGGACACCCTCGCATTTTCAGGCGTCGCTGGCGGCCGGGCAGTTGGCGCGGCATCTGGGTCTACCCTGGCGATCCGCCGCCGGGTCAGCTTCGAACATCAACGATGTGCAAGCGGCCAATGAAAACCAGTTCGGTCTCTGGGGCTGTTTGATGGCCGGGGCGACCGTGATCATCCACTCGGCCGGTTGGCTCGAAGGTGGGCTGACCGTGTCCTTCGAAAAGCTGGTCTGCGACGCTGAGGTGCTGAACATGATCGCCGAGCTTTGTGCTGGCGCGCAGGCGGGGGCCGCCGAGATCGGTTTCGACACAGCACTCAGTGAGGTCGAGCCCAGCGGACATTTCTTTGCCACCAGCCAGACCATGGAGAGGTACAACACCGAGTTCTACCAGCCGCATGTCCACGACTATGCCAATTTCGGTACCTGGACCGAGCGCGGCTCGGTCGATGCCAACCACCGCGCAACGGGCGTCTGGAAGGGTATTCTGAACGACTTCAAACCACCTGCCAGCGATGGTGACCGGCTGGGAGCCTTGCAGGATTTCATTGCGCGTCGTACCGCCGAAGGCGGCGCGCCACCGGAGAGTTGAATGAACACCAAACCGATCCTGCACCGAGACGATCCCAAGGCGGAACCGTTGGTCGGCAACGTCAAGGTCACGCGCGACGATTGGCTGAACGTGGCGATGGATGTGCTGATCTCGGACGGGGTGGACCAGATCAAGGTGCTGAGCCTCGCCGAGCGGATGGCCGTGTCGAGATCCTCGTTCTATTGGTACTTCAAGTCTCGGCAGGAGCTGCTGGACGCTTTGCTTTCCCGCTGGCAGGCCACCAATACAGCCGGATTGATCGCCCAGGCTGAGGCCCCGGCAGACACTATCACAGCGGCGGTCTGCAATGTCCATCGCTGCGTGGTGAACGCAGACCTGTTCGATACGGCGCTGGATTTTGCCGTGCGGGACTGGGCGCGCAAGTCGGGCAAGGTGCGGCGTGCACTGGATCAGTCGGACGCCCGGCGCCTTGAGGCGTTGCACGCAATGTTCGCACGATATGGCTATGCCGAAGTTGAAGCGGAAACCCGTGCCCGCGTCCTGTACTACATGCAGATCGGATATGATCTAGCCCAGCTGAACGAGCCAAAGGAAGTGCGGTTGTCGATGGCACCGCACTACCTTTATGTCTTTACAGGCGTCGAGCCGAGGCCTGAGGAAATCGAAGAATTCTACGCTTATTCAAAGCGCTATTGGGAAGGAGACACAGAATGAGCCAACCAGACGCAATCATCATCGGCACCGGTGTCATCGGCGCCGCCATCGCGTTCGAGATGGCCAAGGCCGGGTGGAAGACCCTGTCGCTGGACCGTAATTCTCAGGCTGGCCATGGCTCGACCGCGGGGTCTTGCGCGATCATCCGGATGCATTACTCGACCTTCGATGGCACTGCTTTTGCATGGGAGGGGTATCACTACTGGCGCGATTGGGCCGAATATCTGAGCCTGCCTGCAGATGCCAATCTGGCGCAGTTCCGTGAAACAGGGTGTCTGGTGATGAAGACAGACGCCAACGGGATGCTTGAGAAGCACATGAAAAACAGCGCCGATCTGGACTGCCCGTTCGAGGAGTGGTCACCCGAGAAGATCACCGAACGCCTGCCAGTCTATTCGCTGGACAGCTTTACACCGCCGAAACGCATGGATGACCCCGAGTTTGGCCAGCCCAATGGCCGCAAAATGCAAGGCGGTGTGTTCTGGCCACAAGCAGGCTATGTCACCGACCCGGCGCTTTCGGCGCAGAACCTGTTGGATGCCGCCAAACAGCATGGGGCCGAGGTTCGGGCCGGGGCCGAAGTGGTCGAGATCCTGACAAAGGGCGGTCGCGTAGCCGGGGTCAAGCTGGCCTCGGGTGAGGAAATCCGCGCCAAGGTGGTGGTGAACGTGGCCGGGCCGGGCTCGGCGATCATCAACAAGATGGCGGGCGTACTGGATGACATGACCATCGAAACCCGCCCCCTGCGGCAGGAAGTGGTACACGTCCCCGCGCCCGAAGGGTTCGACTTTGAAAACGACGGCACCATCGTATCAGACAGCGATATCGCCTGCTATTGCCGCCCCGAGCATGGCAACCACATCCTTGTCGGCTCCGAGGACCCGGAATGCGATCCGCATCAGTGGTGCGAGGACGACGTGCATTATAACCGCGACTTCACTGATCAGTGGACTACGCAAGCGATGCGCTATGCGCAGCGGGTGCCCAGCCTTGGCATCCCGTCAAAAACGCGCGGAGTTGTGGATTTATATGACGCCTCGACCGACTGGATTCCGATCTATGACAAATCCAGCTTGCCCGGGTTCTATATGGCCTGCGGTACTAGCGGGAACCAGTATAAGAACGCTCCGATCGCAGGTAAGATGATGACCGCCCTGATAGACTATTGCGAAGGCGGTGCCGATCACGACGCGCAGCCATTGCAGTTCGAATTGCCGTACATCAAGCGCATGATTGATGTCGGGTTCTATTCCCGCAAACGCCCGATCAATGAAGAAAGCAGTTTCTCCGTTCTGGGGTAGCCTACGGGCCAAATCGCTCTAAATCTCCTGGGAACCAAATGCGGGGCCGAGGATGGCCGAGCCAACGAATCGAGTTCTGATACTGGGCAGCGCCCCAGATGCGGTTGCTGCGCAAGATTGGGCGCGCGGCCGCTTTTCACACATCGTGCCATCAATAACGCCTGGCGCATCAGACCGGATTGGGATGTTTTGATCCATCCCGAGGATTTCCCGGCTGAAAACCATCCTGACAGTATCGGCCCACAACAGCGGATCGTTACCGCGCAGGACTACGTTCCGGCACAAAACAAATTTGGCGGATTTGTTTATGCTGGGGGTACGATGGCCTTTACTGCAGGCTACTGGGCGCTTTCTGCTTTGAACCCCGCAGTATTGGCTTTTTTCGGGTGCGATATGATCTATCCCCGTACTGGGAGAACGCATTTCTACGGGACCGGAGTGGCAGATCCCTTGAGAGGTGACATCTCTCTGCGATCGCTTGAGGCCAAATCCGCGCGCCTTGCCCTGTTTGGGGCGATGCAAGGCAGTCGGGTGGTCCGGCTGTCCCAAGGGGAAAGCAGGTTGCTGTTTCCATCCGTCACGCTCGATGATTTGGAAACATGTGAACTACCAGCCACAGATAGCATGCCGACGCTGTTACAGGTGGAGAAAGAGCTGGGCTACCGTGTTCCTTCAGGCCGCTATTGGGAAGTTGCAGACAGATTCGATGCAACCGAAATTGATGCACTGGATCGGCAATGGCTGGCTGCATATCGGCCATTTTTTCTTAAACATGTCGCCTGAGGTGACGGCGGTTCAGGTGGCGAACTTAACCCAAGCCCAAACCATTGCGATATAGGTCAGGTTGTGCATGCACTGATCCAGCCCCGCTGCGCGCCAGAATGCCGCCTGCGACGGCACCAGTTGCTTTTTGTCGGAGTAGCTGGCTTTGAAGTAATCAATGTTGAAATGGACGATCCATTCCAGCACAGCAATGATCAGTATGAATGCCCATGGCGTGCCAAACAGCAAGAAGACGATAACTGAACCAATAGCGTGTACGCCCGCGTGCTGAGTCCGGCCCCAGTGGAGGTACTCACCGCGACCGGACAGCATTTTGGGAGTCTGAAGGTAATAGTCCGCAAACATATGTTTGATCTGCAATAAGCAGAGCATCACAAACACCGCGCCTATATTGGCAGTCAAAGTGTTCCTCCCGATATCGTCCGATCAAAGTTTAGGCGCTAAACCGTTGTGGCGCAAATGAACTAGTTCACACAGGGCGGAATAATGTTCAAATTGGAAACCATTTGCGTGATCAGCCACGATTACGGTAACTTTAGGGTGTTGGATGTGCGACACTTTCTTCAAGATGGGATCGGTGATCCAAAGTGGGGGCAGACTCTATAGAACGTTCAATTTTCCGGTTCATTTGGAAATACTCAAAACGCGATCAGCTGATCCTGCTGGCCGTGACGTCCACTCTTTTCCCGCTTCTGTATCTTACGCTGGAATTGCCCAAGCGTATCATCAACGACGCAATCGGTGCGGCCAACCCCGTCGTGGATGTCCTTGGGTATGAAATGTCTCAGACCACATTTCTGATCCTTCTTTGCTGCGCATTTCTGCTGGCGGTTCTGGCGCATGGTCTGATGAAGATGCGTATCAACACCATGAAAGGTGTGCTGAGCGAACGAATGCTGCGCCGCTTTCGTTATCAGCTGATCAATCGCGCCCTGCGTTTCCCGCAACCCTATTTCGAGAGGGTCAGCCAGGGCGAGATGGTGTCGATGATCACCGCCGAAAGCGAACCGATGGGCGGGTTGATGGGCGATGCGATCAGCCAACCGGTACTGCAGGCCGGGCAGATGATCACCATCCTGTCCTTTCTGTTCCTGCAAAGCGTGTGGTTCGGTCTAGCCGCCGTGGCGCTGATCCCGTTGCAGGCCTGGCTGATCCCTAAACTGCAACGTCAGATCAACTTGCTGAACAAAAAGCGCATTCAGGAAGTGCGGGTGCTGGCGGCTCAGATCGGCGAGAACGCTGCTGGTGCCTCGACCCTTCGGGCCAACGGTGGCTGGCGTTATCGCCGCGCAATGATTTCGGAACAGCTGGGGCGGCTGTTTGGTATTCGGTTCGAGATTTACCAGAAAAAGTTCTTTATGAAGTTTATCAATAACTTCATCTCTCAACTGACGCCCTTCATGTTCTATCTGGTCGGTGGTCTGCTGGTGCTGCAGGGCTCGGTCTCTCTGGGTGCGTTGGTTGCGGCTTTGGCTGCCTACAAAGACCTGAGCTCGCCATGGAAAGAGCTGCTGACCTACTACAACCAAACGCAGGATATGTCGCTGCGCTGGGATGTGGTGATCGAACGCTTTGCGCCGCCCGGAATGACGGATGAAAAGCTGTTCGAGGGCGAACCTGAATCGAACCCCCGTCTGAATGGCGATATCGTGCTGGATAGGGTCTCGGTTCGGGATATGGATGGCAATCAGGTATTGGATGACCTGAACCTCACCTTTTCAGGCGGGCAGACCATCGGGATTGCGGCCCCCAGCGAAGAAGACCGTCGCGCCGTGGCCGAATTGCTGACTCGCGACATCCTGCCCAGTGCAGGCCGGCTTGAGGTTGGGGGTGAAAGCATGGCGGCTCTGCATCAGAGCGTAGTGGCCGCACGCATCGGCTATGCCTCGTCGCGCCCGGTCATGTTCAAGGGTACGTTGGGTGACAACGTCATGATGCCGATGCGTCAGAAACCGTTGACGACGCAGACAGACGATCCCGATTTTGCTGAAACCCAACGTGCTGGCAATAGCGCTGATCCATTTGAAGGTGATTGGCTGGACCCGTCGCTGGCCGGGTTGAACAGCCCGAAAGAGCTGCGAGACTGGTGGCTGCATCTAATCGACGGAATGGGGTCGGGCGCGGCTTTGTTCCAGCGCGGGGCCGAACAGGTTTTTAACGCCGCCGATCACCCTGATCTTGCGCGCAAACTGATCGAACTGCGCCCTCTGGTACAGCAAGCTGTGAAAAAAGCCGGGTTGGAACAACAGGCGCTTGTCTTCGACTGGTGTGCCTACAACTCGGCTTTGCCCGTCGTGGAAAACCTGTTGTTCGCCACGCCTCGGGTGCCAGTCACACAAGAGCTTTTGGCGCGTCAAACCATCTTCCTTGTGCAGTTGCGCGAGTTGGGACTGGATGAGACGTTGGTCTCACTGACCCGAGACGTGATTGAGATGCTGCGCCAAATCTTCGGTCTCGACGGGACAGATCACCCGCTGTTCCGCAAGCTTGGGTTGGAGGCGCAGACCTATGAAGCTGCGCTGGAACTGGTCGAGCGTACAAGGAATGAGGGCGTTTCGGGGTTGGATGACGAACAGCTTGCCAATCTGCTGGCGGTACCCTTCGTCATTTCGGCCGAGCAGATCGGTCCGGCCTTCACTGATGAGCTTAAGAACCGCATCCTTGAACTGCGTCACAGTCATTCCGAGAAGTTGATGGAGCGGCTGCATGATGTCTTTGTTCCGCTGCATAAAGAGGAATTCGCGCCGGGCCTGACTGTCTTAGAGAATGCGCTGTTTGGCAAGGTAAGTCAGATTGGTGGCGGCCGATCGGATGAGGCACGCAAGTTGATAGTCGACGTGTTGGGCGAACACGGCGCGCGTCCGTTAGTGGTGGAACTGATCTATGACGTTCCGGTTGCGATTGGGGGGCAGAACCTGCCTGCGATCTTTGCCGAACCGCTGGCCTTTACTCGTGCAACCATCAAGAAACCGGATATTCTGATTCTGGAAAATGCCTTGGCCAGCTACGATATGGCGACCAAGATCGCGGTTTACAAAAACCTGCGTGAGCTTCTACCGGAAACGACAGTCATTTATCTGAACGACCAGTTCGACAACCCGGATGTATTCGACAATTTTGTTGAAATCCGGCAAGGTCGGGTGGTTTCGGATGAAGGGCAAGCCACTGTGGAAGAGGACAGCGCCGCCTCGGCAGATCTGGCGCGCAAGCTGCGCGCATTGGAGCAGACACCGCTGTTTTCCGGTCTCGACCGCAGACAGCTGCGCCTGCTGGCTTTTGGTGCGCGCTGGTTCGACGCCAAACCGGGCGAGGTGGTATTTCTGAAAGACGACCAGCCCACTGACGGTGCTTATGTGGTGCTGGAAGGTGAGGCGGGTTTGTATCTTCCGCAAATGGAAGGCCCGGATCAGCTGATCACAACGGTCGGGCCCGGTGCATTGGTGGGTGAATTGGGGCTGATCCGCAAGGAGCCTCGTGCGCTGAGTATGATTGCCGAGACAGAGCTGTCCTGTCTGCGGATCGGCGAGGAAGAATTCCTGGCCGTGGTCGAGAACGACGCAGCGACTGCGTTCAAGCTGATGCAGGTGATTGCAGGCTACGTCTCGAACTAGGTTTCGGGCTTGCAGAACAAATCGTACAGCAGCCCAATGACCTGCGCGACATTGCCGTCTTGCAGTGAGTAATAGATCGTTTTGCCATCCCTACGGGTTGAGACCAACCGTTCTTGCCGCAATCGGGCCAGCATCTGGCTCACGGCAGCCTGACGGATTTGCAGCAATTCCTCCAACTGACCGACCGATTTCTCACCTTCGCCCAGATGGCAGAGGATCATCAGGCGCCCTTCATGTGCCAGCGTTTTCAAAAATGCGGCGGCCCGCGCGGCGCTTTCCTTCATGTCCGCGGGGTTTTCAGGATGTGCGCCCTTGGTATCTGTATCAGTAGTACTCACGCGCGGCCTGTTTCGAAATGAGGTTGACCCAATATGCCCCGAATTGGGATTGCTTGTCACCCCTCGGTGGCTGGCGCCCCGCCCTGAAAGGCGTTTCCATTCACATAGTCACAAGGCTCCTCCTGCATTTGCAGGTGCAGACCATCCCCTGTGTAGGGGTGCGCGCGGGCCAAGTCTTCGTCTACCTCGATCCCCAGGCCGGGGGCGGTCGGGGAGGGTACAAAGCCTTCCTCCACACGCAGCGATCCCTTGATCAGTTGGTCGTGGAAGGGGGTCTCGATGGTTTCCAGCAACAGCAGGTTCGGAATCGAAGCTGCCAGATGGATATTGGCCGCCCATTCTATCGGCCCGGCATATAGGTGTGGGGCCATCTGCGCGTTGAATACCTCGGCCACGGCGGCGACTTTCTTCATCTCCCAAATACCACCGGCGCGGCCCAATGCGGGTTGTAGTATCTCGGCGGCACCTGCCCGCAAGACGGCCCCAAATTCGGCCTTGGTTGTCATGCGCTCTCCGGTTGCGACGGGGATACGCACGTTTCGAGCGACGCGGGCCATGTCCTCGATCATGTCAGGCGGGGTGGGTTCCTCGAACCACAGCGGAGAGTATGGTTCCAGCGCCTGACCCAGCCGGATCGCGCCTGCAGTATTGAATTGACCGTGTGTGCCGAACAGCAGATCGGCCTTGTCGCCAACAGCCTCGCGGATCGCTTTGCAGAAAGCTACGGACATCGAGATATCCGACATCGCGGGCATATGCCCGCCGCGGATGGTGTAGGGACCTGCGGGGTCGAACTTCACGGCCGTGAACCCACGCCGCACCATTTCTGCCGCGCATTCCCCGGCCTGTTCGGGTGAGGTCCAGAAGTCAGCCAGTTTATGGTGAGGCAGGGGATAAAGATAGGTATAGGCCCGAATACGTTCGTTCATCAGCCCGCCCAACAGGGCATAGACCGGCCGGTCGCGATCCTTGCCCAGAATGTCCCAGCAGGCGATCTCTAACCCCGAAAACGCGCCCATCACGGTCAGGTCGGGGCGTTGGGTGAACCCACTGGAATAGGCGCGGCGAAACATCAGTTCGATATTCTCGGGGTTTTCGCCCAGCATATGCCGTTCGAACACATCCCGGATGACATGACGCATCGCTTTAGGACCGACGGACGACGCATAGCATTCACCCCAGCCGGTGACCCCGGTGTCTGTGGTGACTTTAACCAATATCCAATAGCGTCCTCCCCAGCCTGGCGCGGGCGGGGCGGTAACGATGATGTCGAGGTCCTGTAGTTTCATCCGGTGTCCTCCGCTTTGGATGGCGTCAGTCTCTGTTGAACAGGATCACGTTGCGTTTGGCAGATCCCGTTTTGGTGTCCGCGATTGCCTCGTTTATCTGATCCAGAGACCAACGGCCCGAGATCAGCTCATCCAGTTTCAACCGCCCCTGTTCATAGAGGTCGATCATCCACGGAATATCGCGTTGAATGACCACATCCCCCATTTTTGAGCCGACTACGCCTTGCCCCAGTGCGGCCAATACAACCGGCTCGTACCTGGACATATCACCCGAATGCGGCATGCCGATCATAATCGCTTTGCCGCCCCGCCCCAGATAGCGTGGAGCTTGATCATAGGCCGGGATTGCGCCGACGGTGATCAGAACGGCGTCTGCGCCACGCCCACCAAGCGCCTTGAACGCGGCCTTCCAAGGTCGGTCGAGGCTGGCCAACACGCCATGCGTTGCACCGAACTCCTTGGCGATTTCCAGTTTCTCTTCGGTCATGTCGACTGCCACGATCCGGCGTGCGCCAGCAAGGCGAGCACCCTGAATGGCGTTCAGCCCGACACCCCCGGCACCGATCACCACCACATCCTGACCGGGCCGCAACTTGGCGGCATTCACAGCAGCACCGACCCCGGTGATAACACCGCAGGACAACAGGCTGGCCACGTCTTTCGGCATAGTTTCCGGAATTTTCACGATCTGCCGATGGCTGACGACAACCTTTTCCGCGAAGGCGCCGCAGGCCATCGCCTGCTCCAGTGGTCCGCCATCCGCTGTTTGTAAGGGACCCTTAACAGTGTCGTAAGGCGTTTCGCAGATCGTGGGTTTCCCGCCCGCGCAGGATGGGCAAGACCCGCAGGCGCGGATCAATGTGACGACGACTGGGTCGCCGACATTGAAATTCCCGACAGCATCACCGGTTGCGGTGATTACACCTGCGGCTTCATGCCCGTAGACGGCTGGCAAGTGCCCGCCCCAGGCACCGCTGGCGAAGGTAATGTCGGAATGGCAGATCGCCACCGCGTCCAGTGTGACCTCGACCTCGCCCGTGCCCGGCGGCGCAAGCAATACATCTTCGATGACCAGAGGTTCATTGAACGCCCGGCAAACGGCGGCTCTGATGGTTTGCATATGTCCCTCACTCCCTTTCGTTCACGGTGGCGCGGGAAAACGCATGTCGCAAGACGGAAACCGTCATCAGGGTGTCGTAGTTACGCCACGACAGGGCGCGATCGCAAAAACAGGGCAAATCCGATGCACATCAAGACCAAGGCAAGCAGGAAAGGTGCCCCCGGCAAGTATACAGCAGCATCGGGTTTTATGAATTGAGCGAACACGCTGGTCATCACCAGCGGAGAGATCACCATCGAAAGCGCGTGGAGTGAGGTGAGAACGCCCTGCAACTCTCCTTGTTGCGAATCCGGAGTTGCGCGTGAGGTCAAAGCCTGAAGGGCAGGGGTGACAACCGCCCCAAGCGCGGTGATCGGGATCAGCATCAGTGCGATGAACCCGTTGGTCAAAAAGGCCAGTAGTAAAAAGCTGGCGACCTCAAAGCCCATGCCGTAAATTATCGTAACCCGTTCACCCAGAAAACGGGTCGCGGGGCGGATCAGGCCGCCTTGTACTGCGGCCATGCCAATCCCGTAGACACCCAGTGACAAACCGATCATTTGCGGAGACCAGCCGAAACGCTCGGTGGTGAAATAAGCCCAGATCGCGGGGTAGACGTAGATCGACACCGAATACAGGAAATAGACCCACAGCATCGGGCGGATGCCCGGAAGGGATGCAATGGCGCGCAGTGAGTTCACTGGATTGGCGCGACGCAGGCTGAAGGCCCTGCGGTTTTTGTCGGTAACAGTTTCAGGCATCACCAGTAAGCCAGCCAGACAGGTCAAGGCCGACAGGCCGGCCGCTGCCCAGAATGGTGCGCGGGTGCCGTATTCGCTTAGCAATCCTCCAATGACCGGACCCAGCACGAAACCCACACCAAAGGCCGCCCCAAGCAGGCCGAAATTTGCGGCTTTTTCGTGGGGTTTGGAGACATCCGCCATAAACGCCGCCGCCGTGGCATGCGTGGCAGCGGTGATGCCGCCCACAATGCGCCCGGCCAGCAGCAACCAAATGCTGCCTGCAATTGCCATTACCACGTAATCCAATGACATGACGAACAGTGACACCAGCAGAACCGCGCGCCTTCCATAGGCATCTGAGAGATTGCCCAAGATCGGGCCAAAGACGAACTGCATAGCCGCAAAGGCGGTGCTCAGAACACCGCCCCAGATTGCCGCGTCGGCTAGCGTGCCGCCCTGAACCTCGACAATCAATTCCGGCATGATGGGCAGAACCAGACCGATGCCCATCGCGTCGATCATGACTGTTCCGAGAACAAAGAGAAAGGGTAGGCGCATGGGAACCGTTCGTGAGTTTCACCCGGACCCTATCACGCTTGGTTCACGTGTGAAGCGTCTGTTGCGTCGGGTTATGTCTTCGGTAATTTTTGTTCCAAGTCGTCGAGAATTTCAGCCAGAAGGCGGGGCTGGGCGAAGAACGGGGAATGAGAGCTGTTGATCGTCGCCCGCAAATCTTCGGGGGCAACATGGCTCATCTGTTCTTCGTATTCCGTTGGGATCGTATGGTCATCTGTCGCGCGGATATAGGCTTTGGGAACACGGGCGAATTTGTCGGACAGGGGCAGAGGAGTGTCCTGCGGAGCGATGGCCTGGGGGCAGAGTCGCGCAAAGGCGTAAGGCACGGTTTCAGGGGGGCAGTCGTGGTAAAACAGGTCCTGCACCATATCGGGTTTGACCGTATACGACAGGCCGTCTGTCGATTTTTCGACCGCATCGACGATCAATTGGCGGGGTGCGCGCTTGCGCATTTCAACCATCGATAATCCGTCTTGCGGAACATAGGCGCATAGATAGATCAGGGCGCGCATCGCGCTCGGAGCGGCCTCGGCGGCAGCGCTGATTGGGTAGCCGCCCCAGGAATGACCGACCACTATGGTTTCAGGTGTGCAGGCCGACAAAACCGCATCGCGGCAGCCATCCAAAGTGACATTTGCTATGGGTGTCGGGTCTGCACCGTGGCTGGGCAAATCTACAGCGCGCGCCGAGTGACCCAACGCCTGAAGCGCAGGGATCAAATCTCGCCAACACCAGGCACCGTGACAGGAACCATGAATCAACAGAAAATCTGCCACGGGTCCGCTCCTTCAAATATGTCCGATTTCGGTCAAAAAACCGCGCAGCAGGGCTGCGTATTCCGCCGGTTGTTCGACACACGGTAAATGACCGGCCCTGCGCATCAGTTCGAATTTGGAACCGGGGATCAGTTCGATCGTTTCACGCACCAGATCGGGCGGGGTCGAGCCGTCCTCGCTGCCTGCAATACCCAGTGTGGGCAGGCGCAGACCGCTGGTCGGGGTGTAGAAATCCGTGCCCGAGATGGCGGCGCAGCAGCCCAGATATCCGTCAACAGGCTGCCGCACCATCATGTTGCGCCACAGAAGATGATCCAGTGAAGCTTGGAACTTTTTCGAGAACCAACGCTCCATTGTCGCGTCGGCCAGCGCTTCGATACCGCCCCGCCGTACCGCGTCCATCCGATCTTGCCAGATTGAGGGGATGCCAATCTTGGCGGCAGTATTGGACAGGACCAGCGCGCGGACCTGATCCATTCGCTTTACCGCCAGCCCCTGCGCAATCAACCCGCCAATAGACAGGCCGACAAAGACGCAATCTCGTACTTCCAGGTGGTCCAGCAGAGCCTCGGCATCGCGAACCAGGGCACCCATGGAATAGGGCGCAGGAGGTTGCGACGAAAGGCCATGCCCGCGCTTGTCATAGCGGATAATCCGAAGGCCCGAGGGAAGATGGGTCAGCATCGCATCCCATAAGCGCAGATCGGTGCCAAGTGAGTTGGCAAACACAATCGGCGCGCCGTTTGGGTCACCATCAACACGATAGTGTAGCTGCACGTCTCCAAAATCTGCAATCTGCATGACTCAATCCCCTGTGGTCATACGTTACGGTGTCAAAATGGCCCAACTCTTGATTTATGTCAGGTCAGGAATTCCAGTGCTTTTCCAAAGACTTCGGGATCTGCATTCCCCCCCGACGCCACAACGATTACCGCGTCACCTTCAATTTCATCTTTTCGGAATAGGGCTGAGGCCAGAGACACTGCTCCGCCCGGCTCCAACACGATTTTCAGACGCAGAAACGCTAGTGCCATAGCACGCATCGCTTCTTCTTCGGTAACAGACAAGCCCGGACCACATAGGCGTTTCAGGATTGGAAACGTGATTTGCCCCGGTTGCGGTGTCAGGATCGCGTCGCAAATATTGCCCGAGGCGGCGTTGTTGTTCTGTATTTCGCCCGTGGCCAGGGATCGTTTGACGTCATCGAAGCCTTCGGGCTCACATGGGCGCGCACGCAGGCCGGGCGCGTGGTCCTCAAGCGCCAATGCAATCCCCGAGGTCAGCCCGCCGCCGCCGCAGCAGACCAGAACATCCGCCTTTTCCACTGCCAAAGCAGTGGCCTGCCGGGCGATCTCCAGCCCAGTCGTACCCTGACCGGCAATCACCTGCGGCTCATCATAGGGGCGGATCAGGGTCAGACCACGCTCAGTTGCCAGCGCCTCGCCGATCTCTTCCCGGCTTTCATTGGCGCGGTCATACAGTACGACCTCGGCCCCCAGCGCGCGGGTGTTGTTGATCTTCAACTGGGGCGCGTCCGAAGGCATCACGATTACCGACGAAATCCCGTGCTGCGCGGCGGCATAGGCCACGCCTTGTGCGTGATTGCCTGAGGAAAACGCGATCACGCCATGTTTTCGGTCTGCCTCGTTAAGGGCGGAAATCGCAGACCACGCGCCTCGGAATTTGAAGCTGCCGGTGTGTTGCAGGCATTCCGGTTTCACCAGCACGCGCCGCCCTGCCAACTCATCCAAAAATGGAGAGGTCAGAAGCGGCGTTTCCCGAACGTGGCCCCGCAGCCGTTCGGCGGCGGCTTCGATCATGCCCAGTGTGCTCATGCGGTGTCCAATACTTTGCGGATCAGGTCCAATGACTGCGGCTCGTCCAGAAATGGCACATGGCCGCGATCCGGTATTTCTGCCGATATAAGGCCGGGGTGGCGTTTGTGCATTTCGATCAGCGTGTCCTTGCCGAGAACGTCTGAGTTCGCACCGCGAATAACGCCGGTGGGAATGTCCCGCAGGACTTCGAAGAACATCCATAGATCCGGCGTCGCGCCTGCCGCAGCCTGATCCAACAGCGCCGTGCGCAGGGCCGGATCATAACGAAGCGCCAGACCTTCATCGGTTTGCTCGTACTGGATTTCCACCTGCTGCCGCCACCGCTCTAACGACACGTCGGGGAACTGATGCTGCATTGTGTTTTGCATAGCCAGAGCTGCGTCATCATACGTGGCCGACATTGGAGGTTTGCCGACATAGTCCATGATCTTGGCGATACCCGCAGGTTCGATCACCGGGCCAACATCATTCAGGATTACGCCAGCCAACCGATCAGGGTGGCTGGCGGCCAGCGCCATAACGATCAGACCACCGCGCGAAGTGCCCAGAACTACCACGCGGTCCAGCCCGAGATGATCCAGCAATTCGATCACGTCGTGGGATTCGCGAAGGACGTTGTAGTTCATGTAGTCAGGGTCATGATCCGATTTTCCACGCCCCCGGTAATCCATCGTGATCATCCGTAGATCGGTGACATGCGGCGCGAGGTGCGAGAAATCCTGGCTGCAACGGGTCAGCCCCGCAAGGCACAGCAGAGGAATCCCGGACCCTGTGTCTGTGTAATAAATGCGCTTATCATCGGAGGTGGTGAAAAAAGTCATTCAAGTCCGGCCAGTTGAGGGATCGTCGTCAGGTCGGACAGAACATGCGCGGGCTTCCATGGCAAGCGGTCCATGGGCTCGCCAGCCCGATTAACCCACGCGGTTACAAAGCCGTACCCGCTGGCGCCCGCTGCATCCCATCCGTTGGAACTGACAAACAGTACCTCGTCTCGATTGCCACCGAAACGCTGTTGCACCAGATCGTAAACGCTGGAATGCGGTTTGAAGACGCCAACGCTTTCGACCGACAGCACGTCGTCCAGCACGTCGCCAATTCCTGCCGATTGCACAGCGCCATCCAGCATCGGACGCGATCCGTTGGATAGAATTGCGGTCTTCAGTCCTCCGGCCTTCAGGTCAACCAGCATTTGAGGGACCTCCGGGTAGGCCTGAAGCTCCCAATACAGATCCAGTAGGCGCTGGCGCAGTTGCGGGTTTCCTTCAAGCTCCGATGCCTCAAGCGCCCAGTCCAACCCGTCCTGAGTCACATCCCAGAAATCAGCATGGGCATCGGTGATTGCGCGCAACCAGGTGTATTGCAGCTGCTTCAGCCGCCAGTGATTGGCCAGTTCCGGCCATTTCTGCTGTAACTTCTCGAAACCGGGTTCGGCTGCGGCCTGCCGCGCGGCAGCGGCCACATCGAACAGCGTGCCATAGGCGTCGAATACGCAGGTGGTGATTGGCATCACGTCGTCTCCCTTAGTCGGGCGCAGGTTGGCACAAGAGTTGCAGCCGCAAAAGGGGGGAAGGGTTTACAATACCGTGTTAGCCCCTAGGTTTGGGCGCTCAATTTCCTAACGGCCGGAGGCCACCCATGACCGAGATCAAACAAGGCGACACGGTTCGCATCCACTACAAAGGAACGCTGTTGGATGGCAACGTGTTCGACAGCTCCGAAGGGCGCGATCCGCTGGAATTCGAGGTTGGGTCAGGTCACATCATCCCTGGCCTCGATACAGCGATGCCGGGCCTGACGGTGGGTGAGAAAAAACGCGTTGAGATCGCTTGCGTCGACGCCTATGGCCCCATCAACCCTGCAATGCGACAACAAATTCCGCGCGAGGGTATCCCAGATGACATCCCGCTTGATCTTGGTACGCAGCTACAGATGCAGACGCCCGACGGGCAAGCTTTGCCCGTGACAGTGGTCGAGGTGGATGAGGCCACAGTGACTCTGGACGCCAACCACCCGCTGGCGGGGCAGGATTTGATTTTCGACATTGAAGTTGTCTCAATCAACTGACCGCTCTGTAACAGAATGTAGGATCAGCCTGAAAGCAGGCTGGTCCAAGAAGCAAATGTTGCACGTACATCTGGCTGAGTGAAGTACACAAACAGCATGAGCAGCGCGATCAGGGCCAATAGGGCTATTCGGCCTCGTTGACCCAGAAAGCCCTGCTTGCTTCGTGAAACCCGCGTGTTGTTGGCAATGATTTGTTCTGCTTTGCTCATGCAGCTATCCGTGCCCGTGAAAGATGGTCAAATCTTGGCACGGGCAGGGAAAGATCAGGTCACATGTGATCGGGTTGAGGCATCCCAAGGACGTGGAATCCGCCGTCCACCTTGATAATTTCGCCCGTGGTGCAGGCTCCGGCGTCCGAAGTCAGGTAAACAGCAGTGCCACCGACCGCTTCCAGCGTCGCGTTCGAACGCATCGGGGCGTTCTGATCGCAGAATTTGTATGTTTTGCGCGCACCACCGATGGCTGCCCCGGCGAGTGTTTTCATCGGGCCGGGAGAAATTGCGTTCACGCGGATACCGTCAGGGCCCAGATCGTTGGCCAAATAGCGCGTAGCTGATTCCAACGCGGCCTTGGCAACGCCCATCACGTTGTAGTTCGGTACGACGCGGTTTGAACCCTGATAGGTTAGCGTGATCAGTGAGCCGCCATTGTCTTTCATCAACGGATAAGCGCGGCGCGCGACCTCGATAAAGGAATAGGCCGAGACATCCATGGAATGCTTGAAATTGGCGCGGGTGGTATTCAGGAACCGGCCTGTCAATTCGGACTTGTCCGAATAGGCAATCGCGTGAACAACGAAGTCGATGCTCGGCCAGCGTTCGCCCAGTTCGTTGAACGCGCGGTCCAGCGAGGCGTCGTCGGTAACATCTGCGTCCACCATGAAATCGCTGCCTAGGCTCTGGGCCAAAGGCTCAAGCCGTTTGCCGAATGCCTCACCTTGATAGGTAAAGGCCAGTTCTGCGCCAGCCTCATGCATAGCCTTGGAAATGCCCCATGCAATCGACCGGTCATTCGCCACGCCCATGATCAGGCCGCGTTTGCCCTTAAGAAGATCCGACATCATTTTCACCCGTTATACTTTGACAGAATCATGGAGCCGTTGGTGCCGCCAAAGCCGAAGCTGTTGGTCATGACACTGTCCAGACCTGCGTTTTCAACTACTTGAGTAGCAATTTCACCGGGCATGATGCCTTCGGAGAGTGTGTCGACGTTGATCGACGGAGTAATAAAGTCATTGTCCAGCATCAGCAGGCAGAAGATCGCTTCCAACGCGCCAGCCGCGCCCTGAGCGTGCCCTGTCATCGACTTGGTCGAGGAAATTGGCGGCACGTTGCCCTCGCCAAAGATGCGGCGGACGGCTTCGACCTCACCCACATCACCGACCGGGGTCGAGGTGCCGTGGGCGTTGATGTAATCGACCTTGCGGCCCTCGGGCAATGTTGCCAAGGCCAGACGCATCGCGCGCTCGCCACCTTCGCCGGAAGGTGCAACCATATCATGCCCGTCAGAGGTGGCGGCAAAGCCGGTTACTTCGGCATAAATCTTGGCACCACGGGCCAGCGCGTGCTCCAGATCCTCAAGCACGACGATACCGCCGCCGCCCGAGATCACGAAGCCGTCGCGGTCCTGATCAAACGCGCGCGAGGCTTTCTCGGGCGTGTCATTGTATTTCGAGGACATCGCGCCCATCGCGTCGAACAGGCAGGACAGGGTCCAGTCCAGTTCCTCGCCACCGCCGGCGAACATCACGTCCTGCTTACCCATCATGATCTGCTCTGCCGCGTTGCCGATGCAATGCAGCGAAGTCGAGCAGGCCGAGGTGATCGAATAGTTGATGCCCTTAATCTTGAACGCAGTTGCAAGGTTGGCAGATATCGTCGAACACATGCATTTTGGCACTGCAAAAGGACCGATCCGCTTGGTCGCACCATTCTTCAACACAGTCTGATGCGCCGTCAGCATGGCGCTGGTCGACGGCCCCCCTGATCCGGCAACCAGGCCGGTGCGTGGATTGACAACCTGATCTTCGGTCAGGCCGGAATCGGCAATAGCCTGCGCCATGGCGATATGGGCATAGGCCGCGCCGGGACCCATAAACCGCAGGGTGCGCTTGTCCACATGCTCGGATACGTCAATCTTCAGCGATCCGGCGATCTGGCTGCGAAATCCATGTTCAACCATCTGTTCGTTGGCTTCGATGCCGGACTTGCCAGCCTTGAGAGAGGCCAGAACCTCTTCGGCATTGTTCCCGATGGAGGAGACAACCCCCAAACCGGTGACAACTACTCGACGCATGTGCGTGCTCCTTATTTCGGGCCAGTCAGGCTCAGGCTTCGGACAGAACGACTTTCATGTCTTTGACATCGTAAATCATTTCGCCGTCCGCTTCGACGATTCCGTCCGCCACACCCATGGTCAGGCGGCGGGTTTGAATCGCCTTTTTGAAATCAATTTTGTAAGTCAGCATCTTGCGGTCCGGGCGCACCATGCCGGTCAGCTTGACCTCACCTACGCCTACAGCCATGCCGCGCCCTTGCCAGCCGCGCCAGCCCAAATTGAAACCGGTCAACTGCCACAAGCCGTCCAGCCCCAGACAGCCCGGCATGATCGGGTTGCCGGGGAAATGGCAGTCAAAGAACCACAGGTCCGGGGTGATGTCGAATTCGGCAAGAACATGGCCTTTGCCGTGCGCGCCGCCATCTTCCGAAATCTCGGTGATGCGATCCATCATCAGCATCGGCGGAGCAGGTAGCTGCGCGTTGCCGGGGCCGAATAACTCGCCGCGGGCGCATTTCAGCAGATCGTCCTTGTCAAAGCTGCTCGGGAATTGGGCCATTCTGCCGCCTCTCCTGCCAAGTGTTCGTTCGTCTTATCTGGCCTCACCTAGCACCCGTATGCAAGGTCCTGCAAGAGCGCTCGCCCACATCATGTTGTGTTCAGTGCATTCTTTGCGAATGAATTTCATTTGAAATTACCCCGCCATGGCACTTATATATAGGTCAGTAACGAACGGGTATCGGTTCCATGACGCCTCAGAGCCATAGCATAGCCACAAATTGGTTGGTCGACGCAGGATTGCGTCCGACGCGTCAACGCCTGGCTTTGGCTGAGCTGTTGGTCGGTGATGGCCGCCATCGGCATGTGACCGCCGAAAGCCTGTTTGAATCGGCTAAGAACAACGGTGATGCCGTTTCTTTAGCGACTGTTTACAATACTTTGCGCGCATTCTGCGAAGCAGGTGTTCTTCAGGAAATCACCGTGGACGGCTCGAAAAGCTATTTCGATACCAACACGCATGATCATCCCCATTTCTTCTGGGAAGATGAGAGCCGTCTAAGCGACGCGCCTTCGGACCAGTTGGTGATTCAACGACTGCCGGACGCACCCGAAGGGGTCGAGATTGCGTCGGTTGACGTCGTGATCCGCCTTCGGAAGAAGTAACTTCAAGTCCTGAAACTGAGTAATGCGTTTTCCGCGACTGCAATTTGTGCATCCGTCGGCCCCGTACCATGTCGTGCCAAGACCACGGGTTCAGCGGCAAACGAGTCGGATACTGGCAGGCTTACCAAAGGTATTCCGTCATAGCTGATTTTCGCGGGAGGGTTGGCATAACTGATCGCGATCCCTTCACCATGCGCCGCAAGGCTGCGCTGAATTTCCAACGAGGCTGCCCGGTGCGCGACTGTCGGGCTTTCCCCGATCCGACGGAACAAGCCCAGCACATGCTGGGCTGATAGCCCCTCTTCTGACAGGATAAGCGGGTGGGCCGCGAGATCCCGCAACGAAACCTGCGGTTTCTTGGCCAAAGGGTGCTCTGGTGACACAAGGGCATGCGGGGAACTGCTGAACAGTGTTTGCTTGGAAAAACTCGCATCCATGCTCATCCCATAAGTCAGCGCCATATCTATCCGGCCATCGATCAGGCCAGAGATCAATCCTTCGAAATTGTCGACCCTGTAGGACACTGCCACATCCGGCAGTTCAGCGCGCAAAAGCCGAAGGGAGCGCGCGAGCATAAACGGGGCCAGATCGACAAAGCAGCCCAGCCGCAACCTTGCTTTGCCCGCGCCTGTTTCAGCGGCATTTTCCAAACGGGCAGCCTTGGCCAGTAGCGTTTCGGCTTCTTCGATAAAGCTGCGCCCCTGCGGGGTAAGCGCCATCGCGGCACCACGCCTGCGGGCAAACAGGGGATGGCCCAGTTGTTCTTCGACTCGCGTCAGCGCGTTTGAAAGGGCTGGTTGTGAAACATTCAGGTGCTGCGCAGCAGAGGACAGGCTGCCGTATCGCCCGATGGCGCAGACATATTCATACTGACGGAGGGAGATATATAACATGAAGTTAAGTGTATCTTTTAAAGTTATGACTTGAACAAGGGGATTTCCCATGTGCAGATCACCCAAACACATGGCGCGGAGGTAATTATGACCCATCCTTTGGTCACGCATGAGATGATCGAAACCTATCAGCAGGATGGCGTTGTCCTGATCAAGGGATTGTTCGCCGATCACGTTGAAACCCTGCGTGACGGAGTGGCCGCGAATATGGCCGAGCCTGGACCGTACGCCTCGGAAAACAGGAAACAGGGTGAGACTGGCCTGTTCTTTGACGATTACTGCAACTGGTCGCGAATTGACCAGTTTCGGGATGTGATCGAAAACTCTCCGGCGGCCGAGGTCGCAGCGGACCTCATGCAGTCAAAAACCGTGCAGATGTTCCACGACCACGTTCTGGTCAAGGAACCGGGCACGTCGATGGCAACCCCGTGGCATCAAGACGGGCCATATTATTTTGTCGAAGGAGATCAGACGATTAGCTTTTGGTCGCCGCTGGACCCGGTCAAGCAGGCAACGTTGCGGTGTGTGGCCGGATCGCACCGATGGGAAAAAGAGGTATTGCCGACCCGCTGGGTCTCGGAAGAGGGGTTCTTCCCCGATGAAGGTCAATACATCCCCGTTCCGGACCCGGATGCCGAAGGCATGAGAGTTGTGGAATTTGAAATGGAGCCGGGCGATGCAGTGGCGTTCAACTATCGCACCCTGCACGGCGCGCGAGGCAACCAGTCCGACAGCCGTCGCCGGGCGTTTTCATTGCGTTTAGTGGGGGACGATGCGCGCTATGTCGAGCGTCCGGGCCGCACGTCCCCCCCGTTCCCCGGCCATGACATGACGTCCGGTCAGCGTTTGCGCGAAGACTGGTTCCCTGTGTTGCTGCAGCGCTAGGATCGAATCAGAACCACTGGCCCGGTTCGATCAGCCCCAGATCGAGCAATTGGCTGGACGTCCATTGAAACGGCACCGAGTTGCTCCAGCAGAATGTCGGGATGTCGAATGTGGATCCGGCGTTGCTTTTCAACGCCTTGGCTGCCCGGAATGAACATATGGCGGCGGTCATGTTGTGATGCCAGGGGCAGGAATAGGTGTTGTATTCCGGCTCATCAAAGGTGTGATCGGGCCGCAGTTCCAGGCCCTTTCCGGACTTGAACAGGGCGATCCGGTCAATGCGGCGGCGCTCGTATGGGATGTGATCCTCGAACCGCCAGCGCAAACCACCGGACATGTCCAACTGCCGCTCGATCGGATGACCTTCGGCGTCGTGACGGGTGTGGGCGTAGTATCCCGTGCTGTCCAGCATGGCGCGATCGGGGGCGACGCCATTCGGATAGGTGTTCAGGTCGTCCGCATACAGGTCGACCACGTGGCTCAGCATTGCGTCACGCCGCTCTTCGGTGTGGAAGGCCAGCAATTCGCCCACGGAGCGTGTCTCGCAAAACGGGAAGAACAGGTACTCTGCGTTGTAACAGTAATACATCCAGAGACCCGGAGCAGCCTTTATGATCTTGTTGATGGTGTCGAAAACCACTTTGCTGGGCACGCAGGTCAGGGTGACGCGATGGATGCGTTCGGACAACTCGAGGTCCAGCGCGAATTCCTGCGGCATGAATGCGATCACGGATTTGAACCCCAGATGAAGGTGGTGCCGGATGGTGCTATCGATTTCGACCGTGTCCTCGGCAAAGATCAGTGCGACCGGGCCTTTGGCCAGGGCGGATTTACCTGAACTCAGGAAATCGTCGAGAGAGTCGTATTGCATTGCCTGTCCGGTTCCACTTGGCTGGAATCTGCGGTCAAAATCGGGTATCCGCCTCGGCATTGCAAGCGGCGTTCGTAGAGTATAGATGACGCCGATCCCGCGAATGCAAAGGCCATACCCATGTCAGAACCCAAAAAGCTGTACATCAAAACCTATGGTTGCCAGATGAACGTCTATGACAGCGAACGTATGTCCGAGACGCTGGGTGGGCAGGGCTATGTTGAAACCAAAAGCCCTGATGACGCGGATATGATTTTGCTCAACACCTGCCATATCCGGGAAAAGGCTGCCGAAAAGGTCTATTCCGAGCTTGGCCGCTTCAAGGGCCTTAAGGCAGAAAAACCCGATCTGAAGATTGGCGTGGCAGGCTGCGTGGCACAGGCCGAGGGCGAAGAGATCATGCGCCGCCAGCCTCTGGTCGATCTGGTGGTCGGGCCGCAAAGCTATCACCGCCTCCCCGAGATGGAGGCAAAGACACGCACCGGCGCCAAGGCGCTGGACACGGATTTCCCCGAGGAAGACAAGTTCGAAAAGTTAAAGAATCGCCCTAAGGCCAAGCGCGGCCCGACAGCGTTTCTGACAGTGCAGGAAGGCTGCGACAAATTCTGTGCCTTCTGCGTGGTGCCCTATACCCGTGGTGCCGAAGTCAGTCGCCCGGCGGATCGCATTATCCGCGAAGCCCATGATCTGGTTGAACGCGGCGTGCGCGAGATCACTCTGCTGGGGCAGAACGTCAACGCCTATCACGGCGCAGGCGCGAACGGAGATATGACGCTGGCCGGTCTGATCTGGGAGTTGAACAAGGTCGACGGGCTGGAGCGTATCCGCTTTACCACTTCGCACCCCAATGACATGGCCGACGATTTGATCGAGGCGCACGGAACCTGCGAAAAGCTGATGCCTTACCTGCACCTGCCGGTGCAGTCCGGATCTGACCGTATCCTCAAGCGGATGAACCGCAGCCACACCGCCGAAAGCTATCTGCGGCTGATCGAGCGTATCCGCGCTGCGCGTCACGATATCGTGATGTCTGGCGACTTCATCGTTGGTTTTCCTGAAGAAACCGAGGAGGACTTTCAAGCCACGCTGGATTTGGTTGAACAGGTCAAATACGGGTACGCCTATTCCTTTAAATACTCGACACGTCCGGGAACCCCGGCGGCAGAACGCCCGCAGGTTGATCCTGCGGCAGCGGACGAACGTCTTCAGCGTCTGCAGGCGTTAATCACGCAGCATCAAAGGGAAATTCAGGATTCGATGGTTGGCCGCAAGGTCCGCGTTCTGTTCGAAAAAGCCGGTCGTTTGCCGGGTCAGATGGTCGGAAAATCCGAGTATTTACATTCGGTTCACGTATCCGATGCCAATGTCGAAGTGGGTGACTTGCGAGAGGTATTAATCACGGATTCAGGGGCGAACTCGTTGGCTGGGGCATTGATCTGATCCTGCCGGCACGTGCTGTTTTGAGAACCTAGGCTGCATTTTCCCCATTATTAATCCTTGATTTATCATCGGTAAATATGGTCCGACAAAGCTCAGGTTTTTCGGGTGCAGGAATTGTACGTTCCTTAAGGTTCAGGGGTGTGCTGACCGTATTTCCGGCCTGGCACGATGGAGGTTACGAGTGCAGTTACTGGCGCGTTACATTGGATTGAACAGTCAACTTGCTTTTGCGGCGGCTCTGGTACTTTCCTTTTGTTCCAGCGCAACGGTTGCAGGCAATCTGGAACAGAGCGTGACCGAACCCCCGGTCATCAGCCCAAAACGGTTTGGCAGTGACGTAAGCGCATTTTATCTGGGTCTTAGCGGGGGGCATGCCTCGGGCGGCTCGGACCGATTCGGGCTTCGGACCCCGGCGGATTTGTTTGAAATTGGTGAACTGGACCTAAAAGGGGGCTACGTCGGCATTCGGGGCGGCTGGCGCGGTGTTTTGCCTGCCGTGGGTGGGCGAGATTATGTTTACGGAATTGAATTGGGCTATGACACTGGTACGATTGATGATGACGTCTCGACCGTTATCGGCGGTGTCACGGTGACTGGTGGGTCCGAGGTTTCGGACGTTCTTTCGATACGGTTTCGCAATGGCCTAACCAACAAAAGTGGTTCAACCCTGTATTTTATTTCCCTCGGCTATGTGCAAGGCGATGTCAAAACGACAAGCAGCCTGGCTTTGGGAACTGCAGTGCAACCCTTTGAAGAAAATGACACACGGGGCGGTTATTCGGCCAGTATCGGTGTGGAGCACCGCTTGAATGAGGATTGGTCGATCACGGGTGAGTATGAATACGTGCAATTCAACTCGCGCACAGTCGAGTTCGACAATGGGTTCTCGACGAAATCCACACCTCGTTACCGCAGCCTGAGATTCGGATTGAACTATACATTTTGATGGCGCGGATTTCTGCGGGGGCGTGTCCTGCGTCGGCGGTTTTACCATCCATTGATGAAATTTTGAATCTGTGGCTTGCGCCCACCAAGATTTGTTGTCTACGCTCGGGGTGAAACGCCAAGACAGGAGAACGGATTGGCCATCGGTGCCCTTACCCCACCGCAAGATGACATGCCCCAACGCGAGGCGTTTGTTGAATTCCCTGACAACCGGTTGTTGATTGATCTGTGCGGCGAGTATGACCGCAACCTGACCGATATCGAACAAAAGTTGTCCGTCCAGATTGTTCGACGTGGCAACCAGTTGGTCGTCATGGGCGATGAAGACGCTCAAAAACAGGCGATGGAGGTGTTAGAGGCCCTCTATGCTCGTTTGGAAGGTGGCCGCGACGTCGAAGCGGCCGACGTGGACCGCGAATTGCGGATGGGCGGATCGGAACAGGGAACCGGCAGTCGTGATGGTGACCAGCTTGAGATGTTCAAGGGCGGCACGGTCGAGATCAAAACCCGTAAAAAGCTGGTTGAGCCGCGCACCGACGCGCAAAAGGCGTATGTTCAGTCATTGTTCAATAATGAACTGGCTTTTGGAATCGGACCGGCAGGCACGGGTAAGACCTATCTCGCCGTAGCCGTAGGCGTGTCGATGTTTATCGGTGGGCATGTAGACAGGATCATCCTCAGCCGCCCGGCGGTCGAGGCCGGGGAAAAGCTGGGTTATCTGCCCGGCGACATGAAAGACAAGGTCGATCCGTATATGCAGCCGCTCTATGATGCGCTGAACGACTTTTTGCCCGGCAAACAGCTTGCCAAGCTGATCGAGGAAAAGCGAATCGAAATTGCACCGTTGGCCTTCATGCGCGGGCGGACGTTGGCCAATGCGTTTGTGGTGCTGGATGAGGCGCAGAACGCCACGACAATGCAGATGAAGATGTTCCTGACCCGTCTGGGCGAGGGAAGCCGCATGGTGATCACCGGTGACCGGTCGCAGGTCGACCTGCCGCGCGGCGTGCAATCGGGTCTGGCGGATGCAGAACGCCTTTTGAAGACGATCCCGAATATCAGCTTCAATTATTTCACTTCAAAGGATGTGGTGCGACATCCGCTTGTCGCCGCCATTATCGAAGCGTATGAGGCCGACTCGGGTCGCGAGACGGGGTGAACGTCCGGGGCCGCAGGCTTTGGGCGTGGTGACATGAACCTTGAACTGACAATCGAAGATGCGCGCTGGCAGGGGCTTGAGCCTTTGGCTAAGCGGGCTATTCAGGCGGTTCTGGATCATTGCGATCTGGACGCTGACCTGTGTGAGATCAGCCTGCTGGCCTGCGATGATGCGCGAATCGCCGAGCTGAATGCCGAATTTCGGGAAAAATCCACGCCGACCAACGTGCTCAGCTGGCCAGCCGAAGATCTGGCTGCCGACCAGCCGGGGGTGGTTCCGGTTGAGCCCGAACCCGACTTTACCGGCGAAATCACGCTGGGTGATATTGCAATTGCTTACGACACCTGCGCCCGTGAGGCGGAAGAAGCTGGGAAATCCATGGATGATCATGTCACGCATTTGATCATTCACGGAACGTTGCATTTGCTGGGATACGATCACATTCGTGACCCCGACGCCACTTTGATGGAGGCGGCTGAGGTCGCTATACTTGGCAAAATGGGTATTGATGACCCATATAATGTGTAGACGGGCCATTTCGGCCGATTATTTGGAACAGGACTATGGGCGATACAGACGGCAGTTCTAGGGCGGCGCAAGGCGCGCAACCGAAGAACGGCGGTGAAAATGAGAAAGCCGGATTTTTCTCTCGAATAGTGGATGCGTTCTCGCCACCCAGCGAGGATGAGGTTCACGAGGCCAATGGGCTTGAGGTCGACAAGGTGCAACCTCGTGGCATGATCAACCTGCGACGGATGCGCGTTGAGGATGTGGCGATTCCGACCGCTGAGATCATTTCTGTCCCTTCGACAATTACGAAAGACGAACTGGCGCAGGTGTTCCGCGACAGCGGGCTGTCGCGCATACCGGTTTACGAAGGTACTCTGGATACGCCGCTGGGGTTTGTTCACCTCAAGGATTTCGCCCTGACCCATGGGTTCAATGGTGGGTCCACCGAGTTTGACCTTGTCTCGATGCTGCGGACTTTGCTTTTCGTGCCACCTTCGATGCCGATTGGTGTTCTGATGACCAAGATGCAGACCGAACGCCGTCACATGGCGCTGGTGATTGACGAGTATGGCGGTGTCGACGGCTTGGTGACAATTGAGGATTTGATCGAACAGGTCGTCGGAGAAATTGCTGATGAACACGATGCGGATGAAGATCAGCTGTGGGTTCAGGAAAAATCCGGCTGTTACATCGTGCAGGCTCGCGTTCCGCTGGAAGAGTTCGAAGCCGAGATCGGTCGTTCTTTGACCAGCCACGAGGATGTGGACGAGGAAGAGATCGACACACTGGGCGGCCTGGTCTTCATGTTGTCGGGCCGGGTGCCTGCTCGGGGCGAGGTTGTTTTGCATCCAGAGGGCCCCGAGTTCGAGGTGATTGATGCGGACCCGCGCAGAATCAAGCGATTGCGTGTCATGCTTCCGGATCTTGTTGGATGAATCCTGCACAGGGTTGGCCTTTTGGGCTACGGTTGGTGCTGGCAGCCCTTCTGGGTGCGCTGGCGGCATTTGGGCTGGCACCGTTTGGTCTATGGGGCGCAACCCTGGTTGCCTTGGTTCTGTTGGCGCCACTGTTTCTGTCGACTGAAACGCGGGGTCGGGCAGCTTGGGTTGGCTGGGCTTTTGCCACCGGGTATTTCGCGCATGGCCTTAGCTGGATCATCGAGCCGTTTTTTGTCGACGCCGCGCGTCACGCGTGGATGGCGCCTTTTGCGCTGGTGTTCATGGCGGGCGGGTTAGCCTTGTTCTGGGCGCTGGCCTTTTGGCTGGCAAGGCGACCGGGCGGCAGTGTCGTTGCGCAGGCGGTTTTCCTGGCTGTGACTGTATCTTTGGCGGAAATCGCTCGCGGTTATGTCCTGACAGGGTTTCCCTGGGCGGGTATTGCGCAGGTTTGGATCGACACGCCAGTTTCGCAGCTTTTGTCCTTAATTGGTCCGTATGGGCTGGGCGCGCTGACGCTTTTGGCAACATTGCCTCTGGGCGTAGCCCTGACGCAGCGCGGTGGATTTGCGTTTCCGCTTGGCTTGACGGCTGGTACCGCCATTCTGGCAGCGGGTTATGCAACGACACGCCCTGCCGTAACGAAGACCGACCATGTGGTTCGGCTAATCCAGCCCAACGCGCCCCAACATCAAAAATGGGATCGCAACTATGCGCCACTGTTTTTTGCCCGGCAGGTTGAATTCACTGCAGCACAGCCACGACCAGACCTGATCGTGTGGCCCGAAACGTCGGTCCCTGAATGGTTGGGAAGCGCACAGTCCTATCTGGACGTAATCGCGGATGCAGCGCAGGGCACGCCGGTTTTCCTTGGTATTCAACGGGGAGACGGCCCGCAAATCTACAACTCTATGATCTATCTGGATCAGCAAGGTCAGCAAGAAGGGCTGTATGACAAGCATCACCTTGCGCCGTTCGGAGAATATGTGCCGTTCGGAAATCTGATGGCAAAATTCGGTATTCACGGCATGGCCACCACGGCAGGCCATGGGTTTAGCGCGGGGCCGGGGGCTGCGCTGATGGACGCGGGCGAGCTGGGCCAAGCGCTGCCGCTGATCTGCTACGAAGCCGTGTTTACTCAGGATGTTTTGTCTGCGCCCGGGCGCGCGGACTTCCTTTTGCAGATCACTAACGATGCATGGTTCGGAACCAGGTCAGGGCCATATCAACATCTGGTTCAGGCGCAAATGCGCGCAATTGAGCAGGGGCTGCCGATGATGCGCTCGGCCAACACAGGGGTGTCGGCGATGATCGACCCGCTGGGACGGATTGCCAAGTCATTGCCCCTCGGGCAGGCCGGGTTCATCGACGCCAAGCTGCCTGCGCCGCTGGCCCCGACTGTGTACTCCAAGGTCGGTGATCTTCCTTTTTTTGTCTTTTTATCTGTTCTGTTTGGGCTGCTTTGGCGTCTTACCCGACCAGAGAACGCTTAATTACCGATTGACCCTGCGTTTCGGTCGGCGTATCCCCCGAATGCCTGTCACAACGGCTTCCTGGCGTGATGGGGAAATCTTAATGGAGCACTTTCATGTCCCGACAGAACTATACTTTCACTTCGGAATCCGTATCCGAAGGGCACCCGGATAAGGTTTGTGACCGGATTTCCGATGCCGTCCTTGACGTTTTTTTGAATGAAGAACCCGAAGCGCGCGTGGCGTGCGAAACCTTTGCCACGACCGACCGTGTGGTGATCGGTGGCGAAGTAGGTCTGTCTGATCAGGAAAAACTGCATGACTATATGGGCCGCATCGACGAGATTGCGCGCGCCTGTATCAAGGACATCGGCTATGAGCAGGATAAGTTCCACCACGAAACCGTTGAGGTGACAAACCTGCTGCACGAGCAATCCGCTCATATTGCACAAGGTGTTGATGCTTCTGGCAGCAAGGACGAAGGCGCCGGTGACCAAGGCATCATGTTCGGTTACGCGACGACCGAGACGCCTGCGCTGATGCCAGCCCCGATCCAGTATTCGCATGCAATCCTACGTCGCCTGGCCGAGGTGCGTAAGAATGGCGCCGAACCCGTGCTGGGCCCTGATGCCAAATCGCAATTGTCGGTGATCTATCGCGATGGAAAGCCGGTTGGCGTCAGTTCAATCGTGTTGTCAACTCAGCATCTGGATGAGGCGCTGACCTCGGATGATATCCGCCGGATCGTTGAGCCCTATATTGCGGAAACCCTGCCCGAAGGATGGCTGTCGGCTGAAACCGAATGGCACGTCAACCCGACCGGAAAGTTCGTGATTGGTGGCCCTGACGGCGATGCGGGCCTGACTGGACGTAAAATCATCGTGGATACCTATGGCGGTGCCGCCCCGCATGGTGGCGGTGCATTCTCCGGCAAAGACCCGACCAAGGTAGACCGTTCTGCGGCTTATGCTGCGCGCTATCTGGCTAAGAACGTTGTCGCGGCTGGTATGGCCGAGCGTTGCACCATTCAATTGAGTTATGCGATTGGCGTGTCCAAGCCACTGTCGATCTATGCTGATACCCACGGCACTGGTCAGGTTGCGGATGCCGCAATCGAAAACGCAGTTGGCAAGGTGATGGATCTGACCCCGCGGGGGATTCGCGAGCATCTGCAGCTGAACAAGCCGATCTATCAGCGTACTGCAGCCTATGGCCATTTTGGGCGCGAGCCGGATGCGGACGGCGGTTTTAGCTGGGAACGCACTGATTTGGCCGATGCATTGAAATCGGCAGTCTGATCCGAAACATCCCGAAGCGCGCCGAGACCGGCGCGCTTTTTCGTTGCCGCGCCGGGGTTGCAACACTGCCACCCGCGCAGTAAGGGCTCCGCCATGAGCACCCAGACACCACAACGCCCCCGCAGAAACTTCTATGGCCGCTTTAAGGGCAAGGCCCTGAAGCAGAGTCAGAAGACGTATCTGAACGAAGATCTCGACGCCCTGTCGCCGGGTGCCGTGGATTGGGAGACCAACCCCGAACGTCATCCGCTGGACCTTACTGCGCTGTTCGGTGGCAAAGATATCTGGCTTGAGGTCGGCTTTGGCGGGGGGGAACATCTGGTGCACCAAGCCGCCAGCAACCCCGATATCGGAATTATCGGAGCCGAGCCGTACATCAACGGCGTTGCCATGCTGTTGGGTAAGATCCGAAAGGCCGGGGTCGAGAATCTGGCGGTGCATCCCGGTGATGCGCGCGACCTGTTTGATGTGCTGCCGGAAGCCAGCATTTCACGCGCCTTTTTGCTGTACCCTGACCCGTGGCCCAAAACGCGGCACCATCGCCGCCGCTTTGTGACGCAGGAACATCTTGAGCCACTGGCCCGTGCGCTCAAGCCTGGGGCAATCTTCCGTGTCGCGACCGACATTCCCGATTATGTTCGCCAGACCTTGGAAGAGGTGCCGCGCGCAGGCTTTGAATGGCTGGCCGAGCGCCCGGCGGATTGGCGCGAGCCATGGGATGATTGGATTTCCACGCGCTATGAACAGAAAGCCCTGCGCGAAGGGCGGGTGCCGCATTACCTGACCTTCCGCCGTAAAGACTGATTGCCGCTGGACCAACCGGCCCCAATTCGCTAATCCGCCTTGAACTGATAGCGAAAACAGGAGCCCCCATGTCCGGACACGGCACGCCCATCCCGATGACCTCGCATCCCTGCGGCCCGCTGACCGGCACGGCAGAGGTGCCCGGTGACAAGTCGATCTCGCACCGGTCGCTGATCTTGGGCGCTATGGCCGTGGGTGAAACCAAGATCTCGGGCCTGTTAGAGGGCGAAGACGTTCTGGACACGGCCAAGGCCATGCGCGCTTTTGGTGCCGAGGTCACAGATCATGGTGATGGCGAATGGACTGTGCATGGTGTAGGCGTTGGTGGTTTCGCCGAGCCCGACCAAGTGATCGACTGTGGTAACTCGGGCACCGGTGTGCGGCTAATCATGGGCGCGATGGCGACCTGCCCGATCACCGCGACATTCACCGGCGATGCCAGCCTGAACAAACGCCCGATGGCGCGTGTGACCGATCCACTGGCGCTGTTTGGTACGCAATCTGTCGGGCGCGCGGGCGGGCGGCTACCGATGACCATCGTAGGCGCCGCTGAGCCGGTGCCGGTCCGCTACGAGGTTCCCGTGCCGTCGGCACAGGTGAAATCCGCAGTGCTACTGGCCGGTCTGAACGCGCCGGGCAAGACTGTAGTGATTGAGAAAGAGGCCACACGCGATCACTCCGAACGGATGCTCGCGGGCTTTGGGGCGGAAATCACCGTCGAGGATACTGATGAGGGCCGCGTGATAACTCTGACCGGTCGCCCCGAATTGAAACCTCAGGTCATCTCTGTTCCGCGCGATCCGTCCAGCGCGGCATTCCCTGTTTGTGCGGCACTGATCACGCCCGGCTCGGATGTACTAGTGCCGGGCATTGGCCTGAACCCGACGCGCGCGGGACTGTTCACCACTCTGCGCGAGATGGGGGCCGATCTGACCTATGAGAACGAACGCGAAGAAGGCGGCGAACCAGTCGCTGATTTGCGCGCGAAATACTCGCCGAACATGAAGGGCATAAATGTGCCGCCGGAACGCGCGGCCTCGATGATTGACGAATACCCGGTTCTTTCCGTGATTGCGGCGAATGCGACCGGCACGACGATGATGGGCGGCGTGAAAGAGCTGCGCGTCAAGGAAAGTGACCGGATCGATGCCATGGCGCGCGGGCTGCGAGCCAATGGTGTGACCGTCGACGAAGGTGAAGACTGGTGGTCGGTCGACGGGCTGGGCATCGGTAACGTCCCTGGCGGCGGAACATGTGAGAGCTTTTTGGATCACCGCATTGCCATGTCGTTCATGGTTATGGGCATGGGTGCGAAAACTCCGGTTTCGGTGGATGATGGCGGACCGATTGCGACCTCTTTCCCGATATTCGAACCGCTGATGGCGGCGCTGGGTGCAAAGGTCGAACGCACATGAGTTTCACCGTTGCCATCGACGGTCCTGCAGCCGCAGGCAAAGGCACGATTTCGAAAGGGGTCGCGGCGCATTTTGGCTTTGCGCATCTGGACACGGGTCTGTTGTACCGCGCTGTTGGACGCCGGACTTTGGACGGAACCGACCCTATTGCCGCTGCCGAAGCGTTGAGCGCCGAGGAGTTGGAACAGGGCGATCTGCGCACTGCTGACATCGCGCAGGCGGCCTCGAAGGTTGCGGTGATCCCCGAGGTGCGCGCAGCTCTGGTCGATTTTCAGCGCGCGTTTGCTCGCCGCTCCGGCGGCGCGGTTCTGGATGGGCGCGATATTGGGACGGTGATCTGCCCTGAGGCCGAGGTGAAGATATTTGTCACCGCGAGTGCCGAGGTGCGCGCCGAACGTCGTTATCTTGAGTTGAGCGCAAAAGGCACCGACCTCACACGTGATCAGGTTCTGGCAGATGTGCGCGAACGCGATGCACGGGATGCCGAACGTAGCACGGCGCCAATGAAGCCCGCAGATGATGCTGTTTTGCTGGATACATCCGATCTGAGCATCCAAGACGCCTTGGCTCAGGCCGTGGCGCTTATCGAACGGAAACGCCCCGCAGCGTTTTAAGACCGCGGGGCAGGGGGGTTACAGCTCGCCGACCGCGATGCTTTTGATGCTCGCCCACTGATCGTCGGCGGTTTTTGCGGTTGTCGCCACATCTTCCAGGAACGCCGCGCGTGTTTCGGCATTCAGGAACAGATAAAGTTTGCCATCCGCAACCAGATACTGATCCGGGTCACCGTCGAACTTTTTTCCGACCGAAACGCCAAACGAGCAGAACCCGCCGTGCTGTGGCAGGTAGGCAGCAGGGTTGGCCTCAAAAGCCTCGCGGTTCGCCACGCTGGTAAAGTAGTATGACGCACCGTCATAGGTGGCAGAGTGGGTGGCAAAGCCTTCGACCGGATTGCCGTCATCGACCAGCGCCACAAGATCGACGCCATGTGCGGCCAGCGGCGCACCTGCGGCCGAGATACCGTTCGAGACGTTAATCTCATCCGCCGCAAATACAGGTGCAGCGACTAGGGGTAAGGTAGCGATCAAAGCGCTCAGGATCACAGATTTCATTGCGTTTTCCTTTCATGTTCAGGAATGGGCTGACGGGGCTGCCAACCGCTGAAACATATTTAGGTGGGTGTTTTTGAACGAGCTATCGCAGTTAGCTCGGCAAACTTTGCAGATCGTTCAAAGTTGCGGCGATACGGGAAATGCTCTTCACTAAGCTTTGTTTGGCCAGAGCGCGATCGGCTTCCTATGGTTAGCTTGTAGCCTTCAGGAGAGATGCCATGATCCGACTAGCCCTAATGCTGATTTTTCTGGCCGGAAGTCTGGCTGCGCAGGAAGCGCCAGAAGCTGAACCTCCGATGGACTATGAGCGCTTGGGCAAGATCATATTTGCGCTCGACCCTGAGGCGCAGCCCAGCGGCCCCGGCTTTCAGCTGACCGTATCGGATGTGCCGATGCTGGTCATCACCGACACCAATGCTGACCGGATGCGTGCCATGGTTCCGATCCGCAGCGCCGAGGGCCTGACCGCAGAAGACATGCAGCGCATGATGCAAGCCAATTTCGACAGCGCCTTGGATGCGCGCTATGCGATTGCCAACGGGATGCTGTGGGCGGCCTTCATTCATCCGTTATCGCCGCTGGAGAAGGATCAGTTGATTTCGGGCTTGGCGCAAACGGTGAATATCGCCAAGACCTATGGCTCACTCTATTCCGGTGGAGCGCAGCAATTTGGTGGGGGCGACAGCGGAAATCTTCAGCGTGAACTGATCGAAGAATTGCTGAAGAAGGGCGAAGAAATCTGAAACGGTGATTGGGTTTTACGCTGGAGCGGGTACTGGCGTCCGGTCACCCAGCAGATATCGGATCGTATCTGCATAGTCGAAAGCCAGTGAAATCGCGATGATCAGCAGCACCACCCGAATGATCCATTTAGGAGCCGTAGGCACGTCTTCGCGGCCCTGCTGCCTCCACAAGTAATAGGCAAGCGGCGTCCAGAATACGGCATGGCCCAGCCCCATCAGTCGGACATATCCAAGCTGGTTGAAGATCAGCAGAACCCCGGCTGCGGCCAGTATGCTGCCCAGCAACGTGATGATTGCCGTCAGACGTGTTTTCTTCCAGATCAGTAGAGAGACCGGCAACACGAAGGCGCAAAAGCTCAGAATTTTCATCCATATCTGAATCCACTGGGGCTGCTGTGCAACGATGAGGTTGAACTCTTCCATGAACTGACATCTCCGGTTCGCATGTGTGAATCCACTGGTGCCGTGTTGATTCAAAACGCGCAACCAACAGGCATTTTTTTCAACGGAATGTGAGATCGGCGGTCTTGGCTCGGTTCTTGTATCTCAGTTCGAATTGCGCTCAGATTTTTAACATGTAATAACATTGCTTAAAATGGAGCGCAAAAAGAATGACTTCGGGCAGAGCCCAGCGACGACCGCATCCGGCAGGCAAGTCCGGTCGTAACCTGCAAAGCAATCTTAAGCGTCGTAAGCGGCAAAATCCGCCAATGCAGGCTTATGACGCGTTGCCCCCGCAATTAAGAAAATGGTTGGCACAAGCCTGTTTGCCGTGGAGCCCGACCTCGGCCTTGAAGATATGGAATAACGCGGGCGGTGGGAACGATCCATCGGCTGCGATTGTTCGTCTGGATTCGGTGGAACAGGCTATGTTGCGTCGGGACGCCGGTGTGTGGGGCGGGAACAGGTGACGTGATCGCGCCGACAATATTCGATCAAGCCTTGGAAATATGGGCTTTACCCTTGCACACGCCGCAGAATCCGCCTATACGCGCGCTGTCTGAACAAGGGCGGTTAACGTCCGGATGACGTATCTGAGCAGGGCCGGGTTACCTCGGCCCTTTGTGTTTGTGTAATCGGATGCGCCCCGGATCACGCCCGGTGAAGGCATTGAACAAGACCGGCGGAGACAACCGCTCGGCCAGCAAAAACGTATGTAAAGGAAAACAACGCCACATGGCTAACGCATCCATGGAGGAATTCGAAGCCCTCCTAAATGAAAGCTTCGAAATGGACACACCCGAAGAGGGTTCTGTTGTCAAAGGCAAGGTTCTGGCGATCGAAGCCGGCCAAGCCATCATCGACGTCGGCTACAAAATGGAAGGCCGCGTTGATCTGAAAGAATTCGCAAATCCCGGCGAAGCCCCTGAAATCGCTGTAGGCGACGAGGTCGAAGTTTACCTGCGCGCCGCAGAAAACGCCCGTGGCGAAGCCGTCATCTCACGCGAGATGGCCCGCCGTGAAGAGGCATGGGACCGTCTGGAAAAAGCATATGCCGACGACCAGCGTGTCGAAGGTGCAATTTTCGGTCGCGTCAAAGGTGGCTTCACCGTCGATCTGGGTGGCGCAGTTGCGTTCCTACCCGGTTCGCAGGTTGATGTTCGCCCCGTGCGTGACGCTGGCCCGCTGATGGGTCTGAAGCAGCCGTTCCAGATTCTGAAAATGGACCGTCGTCGTGGCAACATCGTTGTTTCGCGTCGCGCAATCCTGGAAGAATCGCGTGCCGAACAGCGTGCCGAAGTTATCGGCAACCTGTCCGAAGGTCAGACCGTCGAGGGTGTCGTCAAGAACATCACCGAATACGGTGCATTTGTTGACCTGGGCGGCGTTGACGGCCTGCTGCACGTCACTGACATGGCATGGCGTCGTGTGAACCACCCGTCCGAGATCCTGACGATCGGCGAAACCATCAAGGTTCAGGTCATCAAGATCAACAAAGAGACCCACCGCATCAGCCTGGGCATGAAGCAGCTGCAGGAAGATCCGTGGGATCTGGTTGCTGCCAAGTACCCGCTGGGCTCGGTCCATCAGGGTCGCGTCACCAACATCACCGACTACGGCGCGTTCGTCGAGCTGGAAGCCGGTGTCGAAGGTCTGGTGCACGTGTCCGAAATGTCCTGGACAAAGAAAAACGTCCACCCCGGCAAAATCGTTTCGACCAGCCAGGAAGTCGACGTCATGGTTCTGGAAATCGACGGCGCCAAGCGTCGCGTGTCTCTGGGCCTGAAGCAGACTCAGCGCAACCCGTGGGAAGTGTTTGCAGAAACACACCCCGAGGGCACCGAGGTCGAGGGCGAAGTCAAGAACATCACCGAATTCGGTCTGTTCATTGGCCTCGAAGGCGACATCGACGGCATGGTTCACCTGTCCGACCTGTCGTGGGACGAGCGTGGCGAGGATGCGATCCAGAACTACCGCAAAGGCGACATGGTTTCGGCCGTTGTCTCGGAAGTTGACGTCGAAAAAGAGCGTATCTCGCTGTCGATCAAAGCCCTGGGCGGTGACAAGTTCGCCGAAGCCGTGGGCGGCGTGAAGCGTGGCTCGGTCATCACCGTTGAGGTCACCGCAATCGAAGATGGCGGCATCGAGGTCGAATACGAAGGCATGAAATCGTTCATCCGTCGTTCGGACCTGTCGCGTGACCGTGCTGAGCAGCGCCCCGAGCGTTTCTCGGTCGGTGACAAGGTCGACGTCCGCGTCACCAACGTCGATAGCAAGACCCGCCGTCTGGGCCTGTCAATCAAGGCACGCGAGATCGCCGAAGAGAAAGAGGCCGTGGAACAGTACGGTTCTTCGGACTCGGGTGCATCGCTGGGCGACATCCTAGGTGCAGCGCTGAAGTCCGGCGACTAAGCTCAGGCCCAAGCCTAAACCGAATTTACGGCCCCGCGTTGATACGCGGGGCCGTTTTTGTTGCGAATCAATATGTTCCGATTTTTGGGCTTTATTCACCTCTCGTTCATGCATTTGGCTTCAAATCTGTGCTCACAAGCAAAAAATCGCGTGACATGGTTGGAAAATTAGGGCTTTGCACACAGAGTTGACGTTCCCCCGAACCTCGTTTTTTTCTATACTGTCCAAATAAATAGAGATGACTAACCGGTCACCTGGGAGGGTAACGCTCATGATCCGTTCAGAACTGATTCAGAAAATCGCCGACGAGAACCCGCATCTTTATCAGCGTGACGTCGAGCGTATTGTGAATACTGTGTTCGAAGAGGTGACCGATGCCATGGCGCGCGGTGACCGGGTGGAACTGCGCGGATTTGGTGCATTTTCAGTTAAACAACGCGATGCACGCATCGGTCGTAACCCTCGAACCGGCGAAACTGTTCAGGTTGAAGAGAAATGTGTGCCATTTTTCAAAACTGGCAAGTTGCTTAGGGACCGTTTGAACGGTAAAGCCTAGGGCATGATGCGCTACATTCGATATGCTTTTCTGGCGACCCTCGGGATCGTGCTTATTTCCGTCTCGTTGGCCAATCGTGAGTCGGTTCAGTTGACGCTGATGCCGGAACCTTTTGCCGAGCTTTTGGGCTTTAACCTGAGCACATCACTGCCGCTGTTCGTCGTGGTGCTGGGTGGTGTTATCGCGGGTCTGATCATTGGCTTTCTGTGGGAATGGCTGCGCGAGCACAAGCACCGGCGGGATGCCTCGGCGAAGACAAGCGAAGTTCGCAAGCTTGAGCGTGAGGTCAAAAAGCTCAAGAAAAAGCAGAACGAAGGTCAGGACGAGGTTCTGGCCCTGCTGGACGAGGCCAGCTAAGCGGCATGTCTACTAAAATCAGCGTGAAAATCTGCGGCCTGACCGCCCCGGAACACGTACGCGCGGCAGTTGATGCCGGGGCGCGCTATGTTGGGTTCGTTTTCTTTCCCAAGTCACCGCGTCATCTGGAAATACAAACCGCAGCTGATCTGTCTCATTTGGTGCCTGCCGGGGTCGCCAAAGTCGCGCTGACCGTGAATGCGTCAGACGAAGATCTTGACCGTATCACCGCCGCTGTGCCGCTGGACATGTTGCAGTTGCACGGAAAGGAAAGCCCCGAACGCGTGGCTGACGTTCGCGACCGGTTCGGCCTGCCGGTGATGAAAGCGGTAGGTGTTGCCGAGGCCGAAGATCTTGCCGCGATTGATCTGTATTCCGAAGTTGCTGACCAATTGCTGATAGATGCCAAGCCACCACGCAATTCGGAACTGCCGGGCGGCAACGGGTTGGCTTTTGACTGGCGCCTTCTGGCAGGGCGTAAATACTGGCGGCGTCCGTGGATGTTGGCCGGAGGGTTGACGCCTGACAACGTGGCTGAGGCCATGCGCATGACCGGTGCTCGGCAGGTTGATGTGTCGTCGGGCGTGGAAAGCGCCCCTGGGGTCAAGGACGTCGATCTGATCCAAGCCTTTATCAACGCAACGCGGTGATCTGATCGTGCGGTGGCTGCGTATCCCCGGTAGGGGAGGATGCAGTCATGCTGGCAGCGATTGGCGGGGTTTCTTTGAAACGTTGGTATTACGCACCGGAATTTCACTGGCGGGCGCACAAAGCACTCAATCAGGCGCGCGGTGATCCTTTGTGCCTTCACGCGGGGGTGTTTTCGCATCAGGAAATGTATTTCTCGCTGAGCGTCTGGCACGACGCCGAGGCGATGCTGACCTTTGCCTATTCCGGCCCGCATCGACAGCTCATGCAGGCTGCAGAGCGTCTGGCCGATCTGAACGGTTTCTATCATTTCCCCTGTCTGGGCGTACCAAGCAGGGATCAGGCTCTGCAGGTCTGGGAACTGAATTATCAAGCAGCGGGTTAGTGCGTTTTGCCATGGCAAATCCCGTCGCCACCTCCTATGAACAACGGGTACGACGATGGAGACACCCATGGCCAACGATCTTTTCAATTCCTTCATGTCCGGCCCCGACGAGCAGGGCCGCTTTGGTATTTTTGGCGGACGGTTCGTCAGCGAAACGCTGATGCCCCTGATCTTGTCTTTGGAAGAGGAATACGAGAAGGCCAAAGACGATCAAACCTTCTGGGCTGAGATGGATGATCTGTGGGCGAACTACGTAGGCCGACCCTCGCCGTTGTATTTTGCCGAACGCCTGACCGAGCACCTGGGCGGTGCGAAGATTTATCTGAAACGTGACGAGCTGAACCACACCGGCGCGCATAAGATCAACAACGTGTTGGGTCAGATCATTCTGGCGCGGCGCATGGGCAAGACCCGGATCATTGCGGAAACCGGGGCAGGGCAGCACGGCGTGGCAACCGCGACTGTCTGTGCCAAGTTCGGTCTGAAATGTGTGGTCTATATGGGCGCGCATGACGTGCAGCGTCAGGCACCCAACGTGTTCCGCATGCGTCTGCTGGGGGCCGAAGTTATTCCGGTAACCTCGGGTCGTGGTACGTTGAAAGACGCCATGAACGACGCGTTGCGCGATTGGGTGACCAATGTGCGCGACACGTTCTACTGCATCGGCACCGTGGCCGGTCCGCATCCGTACCCGGCGATGGTCCGCGATTTCCAGTCGATCATTGGCAAGGAAGCCAAGGAACAGATGCAGAAGGCCGAAGGCCGTCTGCCCGACACCATCATTGCCGCCATTGGCGGTGGTTCGAATGCGATGGGCCTGTTCTACCCGTTTCTCGACGATAAGTCGGTCAACATCATCGGTGTCGAGGCCGGCGGCAAGGGCGTGAACGAAAAGATGGAGCATTGCGCCTCGCTTACCGGCGGCCGTCCGGGCGTTCTGCATGGAAACCGGACCTATCTGCTACAGGATGATGATGGGCAGATTCTGGAAGGGTACTCGATCTCGGCCGGTCTGGATTATCCCGGTATCGGTCCTGAACATTCCTGGCTGAACGATATTGGTCGGGCGAACTATGTCTCGATCACCGACAAAGAAGCGCTGGAGGCCTTCCAACTGTGCTGCGCAACCGAGGGCATCATCCCCGCGCTGGAGCCCAGTCACGCGCTGGCACACGTAATGAAGATAGCGCCTGATCTGCCCAAGGATCACCTGATCTGCATGAACATGTGCGGGCGGGGCGACAAGGACGTTCAGACCGTGGCCAAATATCTGAACTTTGACATGTCGGATACCGAAGGCCGCTCGGCGGACTAATAAACCATCATTTTAGACAATTTGGCGGCCCTCATCTGGAGACAGATGGGGGGCGTATTGGTTTAACCAGCCGGTTGATTTGGGTGATCAGGCCTGGTTGGCGGCGTATTGTGTGAGAATGTCCAACGGCACCACATCCAGCGCCCGCTGATGAGTGGCCTCAAGATGCACCTTGGGCGCGCAGCCCTCGTCATGGGCCTGCAAGAACCGACCGGCGCACAAGCACCAACTGTCACCGGGTTTCAGGCCCTGAAAGTCGAACTCGGGGCGCGGCGTGCTGAGGTCGTTTCCGACATATTTCGAAAAGGCCAGAAACTCGGCAGTCATGACTGCGCAGACCGTGTGACTTCCCTGATCTTCGGGGCATGTGTTACAGGCCCCGTCCCGAAAGAATCCGGTCAGCGGGTCACTTGAACAGGGGGCGAGTACTCCGCCCAACACATTGATACTGTCTTGTTTTTGCATGAGCCCACCTTACAGGCTTTGAGCGATCTTGCGGAACATTTCTATGTTTGCCTCGTTGATACCCGGATCGCGGAACTTGCGATCTGCTCCGGTCGTCACGATCAAAACGCCGCGCGGCTGATCGAAATAGAGGTATTGGCCGTAAACGCCACGGGCCAGAAATTCGCCTTCATGCGCGCCCAAGGGTATCCACCACTGGTAGCCATAGCCAATCTCACCTGGCGCGGTCGGGGCACTGGGCAGAACAGATTCGGCAATCCAGTCCGCTGGCACCAACTGTTCGCCATTGTGTCTGCCGTTCTGCAGGATCATCTGACCAAATCGGGCAAAGTCGCGGGTGGTAAAGTTCAGCCCACCAAGCACAAAGGCAACCCCGGCACCGTCGGTTACATAATAGCCATCATACTCAAGCCCCAAGGGCTGGATGATCTTCTCAGTCAACAACTCTGTCACGCTGCGCCCGGTGGCGCCGCGTATCACCATGCCGATCACATGGGTATCGATTGACACGTATTGCCAAGTTTCGCCCGGTGTTGCGAAGCTATCCTGCAGCGAGGCCGTGAAGTCATCCAGCTCGCCACCCAAGGCAATGACGCGGCCCATCCGGTTGATGTCAGATTTGGGGTCGAAGTAATCCTCGTCGAAGATGACACCGCTTGCCATATTCAGAACGTTACGGATCGAGGCGCCATGATAGGCCGTACCCTGCAATTCAGGCGCGTATTTCACCACAGGGTCGTCCAACGATTGGATCGCACCTTCTGTCAGCAGAATGCCGAACAGGGCCGAGAGATAGCTTTTGGCGACCGACCACGAAATTCGGCGATCATCGGGGCCGGTGCCTAGATAGTATTCTTCGAACCGGATCTGCCCGTCCTGCATGACCAGCAGGGAGGTCACGGCGCGGTCCTCGATCCAATTGTCAGTACCCTCGGGCAGCTCAAAACCGGGACCGTATGGCAATTCCCAAGTTGGCCCATTCCCGCGTGGTAAGCTGACCGTCAAGAAAGCTTTGTCCATGTTAGAGAAGTTATGAACGATCTTTTCTTCGGAAAACAATGAGTTCACGGCCATCAGGCGCTGAATCTCTTCGCGTTTCCAGAACCCAACAACAACTGCGGCCAGCGCCAGCATCAAAAGGATGCGCAGCATCCATTTCAACACAGCTCTCATAGTTTGCCTCCCTTTTCCTGCCACATTGGAGCGCGCCGAACGCCAATCTGCAATCGGGACGTAGCGGCAAGGTGATTAGCCTTACTTGAACTTGTCCAGCAGCTTTTGCATGGCCGAGCGTTCGTCCACCTCGGGTTCAGGGGCGGGCTTGGATGCCGTCTTTGGTTCCTTGGCAGGTGATTTTGACGATCGCGGCGGGGCGGTGTGCAGGGCGACCGCGTTCATGAACTTGCCGCTTTCCCCATTGGCCAGATACCCCGCACCGTCAGCTACGCCTCGCAGCACATCTTTCAGCCAATCGGCATCAGCCTTGGCAAAGTCCCCCAGAACATAAGGTGAGACCATCTCCTTCCGGCCCGGATGGCCAATACCCAAACGCACCCGATCATAGGCCGGGCTGATATGTTCGTGAATCGATCGCAGTCCGTTGTGCCCGGCATGCCCTCCGCCCGCCTTGACGCGGACCTTACCGGGGGCAAGGTCCAATTCATCGTGAAAGACGGTTACGTCGGTCGAATCGAGCTTGTAGAAGCGCATCGCCTCGCCCACGGATTGACCCGAGCGGTTCATGAAGGTTTGCGGCTTGACCAGCAGCACCTTTTCGCTGCCCAGACGCCCTTCGGCGATCTCGGCCTGAAACTTGGATTTCCATGGGCCAAAACTGTGGTCTTCGGCAATCCGGTCCACGGCCATGAAGCCGATATTGTGCCGGTTGTGGGCGTATTTCGACCCAGGGTTACCCAACCCGACAAACAGTTTCATAGTATCGTCCTTGTGCAGCGCAGGGGGTTGATGGCACGGAATGCCATTCACTTTCCAGCCCGCTACGCAAAAAGAAAACGGGGCTCAAAGTGAGCCCCGTTTCAAAATCCGAATATTTGGATCCGGATTTATTCTTCTGCTTCTTCCTGACCGACGACTTCAACTTCGTCTGCGGCCACTTCTTCACCTTCTTCGTCGTCGCTGGTCGACAGACCGGTCGGTGCCGAAACGTTCGCGATCACGAAGTCGCGGTCGATGGTCGGCTTGGTGCCTGCGGGCAGGTCAACCGAAGAAATGGTGACAACGTCGTTAATGTTCATTCCGGTCACGTCAACGACGATCTTTTCAGGAATGTCACCGGCGGTGCACATCAGTTCAACTTCCGGACGGACAACAGTCAGAACACCGCCCTTTTTGATGCCGGGTGCTTCGTCCTCGTTGATGAACTCAACGGGGATGAACAGCGCGATCTTGGTGGTCCGACGCAAGCGCATCAGGTCCAGGTGGGTCGGCAGGTCTTTGACAACGTCACGCTGAACGTCGCGGCAGATGACGCGGACGTCTTCGTGGCCTTCAACCTTCAGGTTCCACAGGGTCGACTTGAACCGGCCTGCTTTCAGGCGCTTGAACAGGACGTTGAACGGGATCTGGATCGGCAGCGGCTCTTTATCGCCACCAAAAACAATGCCCGGAACCATGCCGTCGCGGCGTGCCTGACGAGCGGCGCCCTTGCCTGTCCCCGTCCGTTCCAGAGCTACGAGATCAGGAATCTCTCCAGCCATGATAAATTCTCCAATGTTAGGGCGGGCATCCTCCAAGGCTGTATGCCCGCGTGAAGCCGCGTCCTTATCTCGATTCATTGTGTTTGGAAAGGGGTTTTTGACGGTTTGTCTTTTTGCGAGGCTCTGCCTCGCGCTCCGCGATATTTTTAGCCAGATGAATAGAGGATCCGCAACTTCATCTGGCCAGAAATATCTTGGGGGAGCCGTCCGCAGGGCGGCGGGGGCAGAGCCCCAATTCCGGCGGTTCAGCTTTGCCATCGCCCGCAGAAATCTTCGGGAACCAGCAGGTTATGCCGCCCCAGATCGCCAATGTTCCGTTCACCGCAAAGCGCGATGGTCGTGTCGAGCTCTTTCCGGATCACCTCTAGCGCAGTGGTCACACCTTTCTGACCCATCGCGCCCAGCCCATAGACAAACGCACGGCCGATATATGTGCCGTTGGCTCCTAAGGCGAGGGCCTTCAGAACATCTTGACCCGAGCGGATACCACTGTCCAAGTGGACTTCTATGTCGTCGCCGACGGCATCCATGATCTGAGGTAGCATTCGAATGGAACTGAGGGCCCCATCCAGTTGCCGCCCGCCATGGTTGGATACGATAATGGCATCAGCGCCCAGTTTTGCAGCCATTTTGGCGTCTTCGGCGTCCAGAATGCCTTTGAGGATGACCTTGCCGCCCCATTGTTCCATCAGTTTTTCGACATTGACCCAGTCAAGGCTGGGGTCGAATTGCTCAGCCGTCCATGCGCCAAGGGACGAAGCGTCTGAGATACCTTCGACATGCCCCACGATATTTCCGAACTCGCGCCGTTTGGCACCCAGCATCTCGATCCCCCAGGACCACTTGGTCATCAGATTCGCGATGGTTTTGGCCGTCAGCTTCGGCGGAGCTGACAGGCCATTTTTAAGGTCTTTGTGTCGCTGGCCTAAGATCTGGAGGTCCAGTGTGATTACCAGTGCCGAACATTTGGCATCCTTGGCGCGTTGGATCAGGCGGCTGACATAATCTTGATCCTTCATCGTATAGAGCTGAAACCAGAAAGGTTTCGTCGTGTGCTCGGCCACATCTTCGATTGAATTGATCGACATGGTGGACAGGGTAAAGGGCACACCAAACTCTTCAGCGGCTTTGGCGGCCTTCATCTCGCCATCCGCATGTTGCATGCCTGTCAGTCCGACCGGAGCCAGGGCGACGGGCATTGCGACATCTTCACCGATCATTTGCGAGGCTGTCGATCGCCCGGCCATGTCCACGGCAACCCTTTGGCGCAGACGGATATCCGAGAAATCCGAGCTGTTTTCGCGAAAGGTCTGCTCGGTCCAGCTGCCGCTTTCGGCGTAGTCATAAAACATCCGGGGCACGCGGCGTTCGTAGATGCGTCGCAGGTCTTCGATAGTGGTGATCACGGGCATGCGCCAACGCCTTTTCTTAAGTGGTTAAGAATTTGTACAGGCGCATTTTCAAGGGAGCAATCGGGGGCAGGCATGAAAAAGCCACAGCAGGCAGGTGGCTTGCTGTGGCTTCTTAAGGAAGGGCTGAAAGATCAGGCTGAATGCGCGCCGTCGGCCAGTGATTTCACGAAATCCAGAACCTCGGCCACGGGTTTGCCTTGGGCGATCTGGCTGACGATGGCCGAACCGACTACGGCACCGTCCGCAACACTTGCAATCGCTTGAGATTTTTCGGGCGTGCTAATTCCAAAGCCGACGATGACGGGCAGGTCGGTTGCGGCTTTGATCCGTGCCACTTCAGGGCCGACATTCGTGGCCTGTGCTTCGGCCGAGCCGGTGATGCCCGTGATCGAGACGTAATATACAAAGCCCGAAGTGTTTTGCAGGACACGGGGCAGGCGTTTGTCATCAGTGGTCGGTGTGGCCAGTCGGATAAAGTTCAGACCTGCGGCTTGGGCTGGCAGGCAAAGCTCTTCATCTTCTTCCGGCGGCAGATCAACTACGATCAGGCCGTCGATGCCGGCCTCTTTGGCGTCGGTCAAGAAGGTATCAACGCCACGGCTGTAGATCGGGTTGTAGTAGCCCATCAACACAATGGGGGTGGTATCATCGGTTTCGCGGAAGGCGCGGGCCAGGTCCAACGTCCTTTGCAGGGTCATCCCCCCATCAAGAGCGCGCTGACCAGCGGCCTGAATGGTCGGACCATCTGCCATCGGGTCGGTGAAGGGCAAACCCAGTTCGATAACATCGACTCCGGCACCGGGCAGGCCCTTTACGACCTCAAGCGAGGTGTCGAAATCTGGGTCGCCTGCCATGATATAAGCGACAAAGGCCTTTTTCCCTTCGGCTTTAAGGGCGGCGAACTTGGCGTCGATACGGGTCATCTGCGGTCCTTGCATTCAGGTTTCGACCTGATGTGCAGAAACTTTGCCCGAAAATCAATCCCGGTCCTGCTGCAAAGGCATCAGAACGCGAAGTGATACCTTAGAAGTGCTGAATTGACACCCGGATTGTCATCCTGCGTACTGGCGTTGGATTTGTGAGTGAGTGCCACTGAGATCCTGTTGCCATTGTCCAGCGTGTAACCGACGCCCAGCAAACTGCGAATCTGGAATTCGCCGCCCAGATCGTTCAAGTCATCACTTTCCGAGAAATACCCTGGCATGACACTGCCTTCGACGAACCAGCGGTCGGCAAACGTGTAATATCCGACGAGGCCGATACCGACGTGGACATTGCCTGCCGTGTCGACTGACAAGGCACTGCCCCAAGTGGCGGAAAAGCGAGTGGCCTCGTGAAACGGGCGGTGATGGTATTCAAGCGCAAAAACGGCTTCGTCTTTGGCAGAACTGTCGGAAAAATCTGAATATCCAGCGCCAAGGATTACGGACTGGGCCTGCGCGGCCTGTGCGGCACAAAGCAGCGCCAAGGCTGCAGTAACGTATTTCATTTCAAGTCTTCACTATTTATTTGATCGCTACATTCTACGTGGTGAGTTTAGGGGGCTGTTTTCAATTCAGGCAAGTTCACACGTTGTGAACTTTTCCGTGATGTTGCAATTCGGACTTTCCATGCCGTTTTGTCGTCCGACTTGCGCATTCTCCCGGACCTGCCTAGAAGACGCCGTCGTATCGCTTCAGGAGGCCAGCATGGGCTTTAAAATGGGAATCGTGGGTCTGCCGAATGTGGGCAAGTCGACCCTCTTTAATGCGTTGACCAAAACCGCGGCCGCGCAGGCGGCGAATTTCCCGTTTTGCACCATTGAACCCAATGTGGGTGATGTTGCTGTACCTGATGATCGGTTGGACAAGCTGGCGGCGATTGCAAGCTCGAAACAGATCATTCCAACGCGGATGACCTTTGTGGATATCGCAGGTCTGGTAAAGGGTGCCTCAAAAGGCGAGGGGCTGGGCAACCAGTTTCTGGCCAACATTCGTGAGACCGATGCCATTGCCCATGTGCTGCGCTGTTTCGAAGACGGCGACGTGACTCATGTGGACGGTCGCGTCGATCCGGTCGCCGATGCCGACACGATCGAGACCGAGCTGATGCTGGCCGATCTGGAAAGCATCGAAAAGCGCCGCGCCAATCTGGTGCGCAAGCTGAAAGGCAACGACAAAGAGGCGCAACAGCAAGACCGTCTGCTAGCCGAGGCGCAGGCTATGCTGGAAAGCGGCAAACCCGCGCGTCTGGTCGAGGTCACTGCCGAAGACGCCAAGGCCTGGAAGATGCTGCAGCTGCTGACCACCAAGCCGGTGCTCTATGTCTGCAACGTATCGGAAGAAGAAGCCGCCGAGGGCAACGAGTACTCTGCGAAGGTTGCGGAAATGGCAGCGGCGCAAGGCAACGCGCATGTCATCATCAGCGCCAAGATCGAAGAAGAGATCAGCCTGCTGGAAGATGAAGAGGCGCAGATGTTCCTGGAGGAGATGGGTCTGGAAGAGCCTGGCCTCGATCGCCTGATCCGTGCTGGTTATGACCTGCTGAAACTGGAAACCTACTTCACCGTCGGCCCGAAAGAGGCCCGCGCCTGGACCATCCGCACCGGCACCGCCGCGCCGCAGGCCGCTGGCGTCATCCACGGTGATTTCGAAAAAGGCTTCATCCGCGCCGAAACCATCGCCTATGACGACTACATCGCCGCTGATGGTGAGCAGGGTGCCAAAGAAGCGGGCAAAATGCGGGCCGAAGGTAAGGGATATATCGTCAAGGACGGCGATGTGATGCATTTTTTGTTTAATACTTGATCACACCCAATTCCATTGCTGCTCAAATTCTGAAACGATTTCCGAGTGCTGGGAAGTGATCGGATTCCAGGTGTGAATTGTCAAGGCATGGGATTAATGATACCTATTGAGCATGGATATCATTGTTTATTCTGTGCTTTTCGTACTTTTTTGTTTGGCCGTTATGGCCATTATTATCGATTTTAGAAGAAAAGCTCGACGCCCTCCGAAACGCACAGGAAATCAAACGCATAAGCCGCATTCTCCTTCAGCGCAAACAACAGATGCGAAGCGTCTACAGAATGGCGGCACCATCGGTCCGGGAGGATTGGGAGGGGGGGCAGACTTCGGGCCTTCTTAACATATTCGAGCCCGAATTAGTTGTGCCAATGGTTTTACAATATTGTTCATGTATTGATTTCTGGGTTTTTAAACCCGGTTCTGATTGCATGTATTGGCTATCCCAGAAAACTGCTTGCTTTCCCTAACTAAGAAAGCGGTTAATCTGAGTTTCTGACCAGAATTTGGAATTCTGAAGTATGATCGAAATCCGCGACCTGCAATTGCTCAGCGCCTTGGCGCGACATCGCCACTTTGCCAAAGCGGCCGAGGAATGCGGGATTTCGCAGCCTGCTTTCTCGATGCGAATTCGTAACCTCGAAGACCGGCTTGGTGTTTCCATCGTCCGCCGCGCCAACCGGTTTCAAGGCCTGACGGAAGAGGGTGAGATGATCGTCCAGCGGGCGCGGCGTATCCTCGATGACACCAAGGCGCTAGAGCAGCAGGTTCTGGCCGCTAAGGGCGAGATTACCGGGACGTTGATTCTGGGCGTGATCCCGACCGCGATTGCCTTCACCGGTCGCCTGATCAAGCGATTGCGCGATGCACATCCCCGCATCATCACGCGGATCGAAACCATGTCGGCGACGGCCATTCAGCACCGGCTGGATGAGGGTAGTCTGGATGCGGGCATCACCTATGGCGACAGTATCGGCACCGATCTGCGTCAGGTGCAGCCTCTGTATGAGGAAACCTATGTTCTGCTGGTGCCGTCGCATATGACGGATGAGACCGGTCCGATTCCGTGGGCGCGGGTGGCCGAATTTCCGCTCAGCCTTTTGGAGCCGCAGATGCAGAACCGTCGTATCCTTGACCGGATTTTCGCCGAACAAGGCCTGCACCCGGATGTTGTGGCCGAAACCAGCGGCTTTACCGCCTCGATGGTCATGGCGCGCGAGGGGTTGGCGGCTACCGTGGTGCCTCGAGTTCTGGTCCGTGCGCTGGGCGATCTGAAGGGAACAAAGGTGCTGCCCCTGGTCGATCCCGTTGTCAGTAAACCGATTTGTCTGGCGACCCTGAGCCGCGACCCGGAACTACCGACGGTTGAGGCTTTGCGCGCTGTGGTGACGTCTTTGCGGTGATAAGCTGTCGTTATCGTACGATTGCGACAAGAGATTTGACGATATGCTAGTCTGATGAGACACGGAGCCTTAATCGGAGGGCATCATGGCACCATTAGACACCAAGCCATCAGGCGCACCCAAAGGCGTCTGGAAGTCAGGTAAAGGCAAAGGGCGGCACACGCCCAAAGGCCGTCAGTTCACGGATGAGGCACAGGCTGAAATCGCACGCCTGTTGGGCGACCGTCCGCGCCGCCGCGATCTGCTGATCGAATTCCTGCATTTGATTCAGGACACACACGGCCATATCAGCGCCGACCACATTGCCGCGTTGGCGGTTGAGATGCGCATCGGTCAGGCCGAGATCTATGAGACCGCTACCTTCTATGCTCATTTCGATGTGGTGAAAGAGGGCGAGACGCCTCCTCCGGCGTTGACCATCCGGGTTTGTGATTCCCTGTCCTGTGAAATGGCCGGTGCTCAGCAATTGCAAAAGGCGCTGGAAGATGGGCTGGACCCCACCGAGGTGCGCGTTGTCCGCGCGCCCTGCATGGGCCGCTGCGACACCGCTCCGGTGCTTGAGATCGGCCACAACCATATCGACCACGCGACCCCCGAAAAGGTGCAGGCGGCGATTGCGGCGGGTGGTACGCACGCGCATCTGCCCGACTACGAAGCCTTTGCGGTCTATGAAGCAAATGGCGGTTACGCCAAGCTGAAAGAGCTGCGCGACGGCGGCGATTGGGAAAAGGTGCAGGAAGACGTCCTGTCCTCGGGCCTGCGTGGTCTGGGCGGCGCTGGCTTCCCGTCGGGCAAGAAGTGGGGCTTTGTTCGTATGAACGAAGGCCCGCGCTATCTGGCTGTGAACGGGGACGAGGGCGAACCGGGCACGTTCAAGGACCGTTACTATCTGGAGCGCACGCCGCATGTCTTCCTCGAAGGGATGCTGATCGCTGCATGGGCGGTCGAGGCGGAAACCTGCTTCATCTATATGCGCGACGAATACCCGGCGGTTCTGGAAATCCTCCGCCGTGAGATCGCCGCGCTGGAAAACGCCGGGATTGTTGAGCCGGGTTACATCGACCTACGCCGCGGTGCTGGTGCCTATATCTGCGGTGAAGAATCCGCGATGATCGAGTCGATTGAAGGCAAGAAGGGCTTGCCGCGTCACCGTCCTCCGTTCGTGGCGCAGGTTGGGGTCTTTAACCGCCCGACCTTGGTGCACAATGTCGAGACGCTCTATTGGGTCACCAAAGTCTGCCGCGAGGGGCCCGAGTGCCTCAACAGCACCGAAAAGAATGGTCGCAAGGGTTTGCGTAGCTATTCGGTCTCGGGCCGGGTGGCCAAGCCAGGCGTTTATCTGCTGCCCGCGGGCTCGACCATTCTGGATGTGATCGAAGCTGCCGGAGGGATGGCCGAAGGCCAGACCTTCAAAGCATACCAGCCGGGCGGCCCATCCTCGGGCCTGCTGCCAGCTTCGATGGATAATATCCCGCTGGATTTCGACACGTTGCAACCGCATGGCACCTTTATCGGTTCGGCCGCCGTGGTGGTTCTGTCCGATCAGGACACCGCCCGCGATGCTGCGCTGAATATGCTGCGCTTCTTTGAAGACGAAAGCTGCGGCCAATGTACGCCCTGCCGGGCGGGCTGTGAAAAGGCGGTCAAGCTGATGCAAGCCGACAAATGGGACACCGATCTGCTGGAGGATCTGTGTCAGGTCATGGGCGACGCATCGATTTGTGGTCTGGGGCAGGCCGCTCCGAATCCCATCCGCCTTGTCATGAAACATTTTCCGGAGGAGATCTGATGCGTCTTCCTCTATCTGTACTAGCCCTTATAGCGGCACAGTCTGTTAGTGCTGAACCAGCTAAATGCATTAGTGTGCTGCATTCTGAAGATGGAAAAATCTCGCCTTTCCATCATTTCGAGTGGTTGATGATGCCAGCCGTGGCGAAGCGCGTTTGCGGAGGAGAGTTCGAAGCAGATTATGCGGCGATCAGGCGCTACTATGGCGATATTCATGGCTGCTCTCCCACCAGTGGCATTGGTAGTGATATTGAAGCGTTTCTTACACACGAGCCTGTAGACGACCTGCTATTTGAATTTGGTGTTTCTGATCGAGAAGCTGTACCCGAAGAAGCCTGGAATAACTTCTGCGATGCCTCAGCGAAGGTGCAACTAAGTAAAATTCTAGTGAGCAATCATGAAGAGATTTCCGACAACGAAGCCCTAATCACTGAAGTCGAAACTCAAATTAGTGATTTTGTTCTAGCAATCGAAATGATGCAGGCGGGTGAAAGGTAATAGCCATGCTTGATGAAAGCCCAAACAAGACCGTCACCTTCAACCTGAACGGCGAAGACGTCACCGTGCCCGAAGGCTGGACCATCTGGGAAGCCGCCAAAGGGCAGGGGTTCACCATCCCGCACCTGTGCCATAAGCCGCAGCCGGGTTATCGCCCCGACGGCAACTGCCGCGCCTGTATGGTTGAGGTGGAAGGCGAGCGTACTCTGGTCGCTTCGTGCATCCGCCCCGCAGCGGACGGTATGGTGGTAAAGACCGACAGCGACCGTGCCGAGAAGTCACGCGCCATGGTCATGGAGCTTCTGGTTGCTGACCAGCCCGAGCAGCCGCATGATGCCTCGAGCCATTTCTGGGACATGGCCAAGCTGAACGATGTCAGCGACAGCCGTTTCCCCGCGAAAGAGGCCGAGAAGATCCCACTGCTAGATGACAGCCACGTTGCGATGCGCGTCAATCTGGACGCTTGCATCAACTGCAACCTCTGCGTCCGCGCCTGCCGTGAAGTGCAGGTGAATGATGTGATCGGCATGGCTGGTCGTGGTCACACGGCGCAGGTGGTGTTCGATCAAAATGACCCGATGGGCGATTCAACCTGTGTGGCCTGTGGCGAATGCGTTCAGGCCTGCCCGACCGGTGCCCTGATGCCGGCCACTGTGCTGGATGACCAGCAGCAGGGTGACAGCAAGGACTACGATTCCGAAACCGAAAGTGTCTGCCCGTTCTGCGGTGTGGGCTGCAAGGTCTCGCTGAAGGTGAAAGACGGTAAGGTCAAATATGTCGAGGGCATCAACGGCCCCGCAAACGAAGGGCGTCTGTGTGTCAAAGGCCGCTTTGGCTTTGACTACATTCACCACCCGCACCGTCTGACCAAGCCGCTGATCCGTCGGGAAGATGCGCCTGCCAAGGGTCTGAACGTCGATCCGGGCAACCTGTCGACCCATTTCCGCGAAGCGAGTTGGGAAGAGGCGATGGATCTGGCCGCCACCAAGCTGAAAACCCTGCGCGAAGAAGACCCGCGCAGCGTTGCAGGCTTTGGTTCGGCCAAGTGCACCAACGAAGAAGCCTACCTGTTCCAGAAGTTCATCCGTCAGGGCTTCAAGCACAACAACGTCGATCACTGCACCCGTCTGTGCCACGCGTCGTCGGTGGCCGCTCTGATCGAGAACGTGGGCTCGGGCGCTGTGACCGCGACGTTCAACGAGATTGAAAACGCGGATGTGGCGATCATCATCGGCTCGAACCCGATCGAGAACCACCCCGTCGCGGCGACCTACTTCAAGCAGTTCGCCAAGCGCGGCGGCAAGTTGATCGTGATGGATCCGCGTGGCGTCGGCATGCGCAAGTTCGCCGACGAAATGCTGCAGTTCCGTCCGGGCGCGGATGTCTCGATGCTCAACGCGATCATGAACGTGATCGTCGAGGAAGAGCTGTACGACAGCCAATACATCCACCGCTGGACCGAAAACTGGGAGGCCGAGAAAGAGCATCTGCGCCAGTTCACACCCGAGGCGATGTCGCCGATCTGTGGTATTGAGCCGGATCAGCTGCGTCGCGTCGCGCGCACGTTTGCGCAGGCTAAAGCCGGTCTGATCTTCTGGGGGATGGGCGTCAGCCAGCACATCCACGGAACCGACAACTCGCGCTGCCTGATTTCGCTGGCTCTGATGACCGGCAACGTTGGTAAACCCGGCGCGGGTTTGCACCCTCTGCGGGGTCAGAACAACGTGCAGGGGGCCTCGGACGCCGGTCTGATCCCGATGTTTCTGCCGGACTACCAGACCGTAACGGATGATGGCATTCGCGCCAAGTTCAACAACGTTTGGAACTCGGACGACTTCTCGAACGAGAAGGGTCTGACCGTGACTGAGATCATCGATCAGGCCTATGCGGGCAACATCAAAGGTATGTACATCATGGGTGAAAACCCGGCTATGTCCGACCCTGATGTGAACCACGCGCGCGACGCACTGGCCAAGCTGGATCTGATGATCGTGCAGGACATCTTCCTGACCGAGACGGCGAACTATGCCGACATCATCCTGCCGGCCTCGGCGCTCTATGAAAAGAACGGCACCGTGTCGAACACCAACCGTCAGGTCCAGCGTGTGCGCCCCGCGGTGACCCCTCCGGGTGAGGCGCGCGAGGATTGGAAAATCACGGTCGAACTGGCGCAGCGGATCGGTCTGAACTGGGATTACACCGATGTGTCTCAGGTCTTTGCCGAGATGAAGTTGACGATGAACTCGCTCAACAACATCACATGGGAGCGTCTGGAGACCGAGACTATCACCTATCCGTCGCTGTCCGAGACAGACCCGGGGCAGGCGATCGTGTTCGGTGACGGCTTCCCGCGTGCGGACGGTCGGGCCCGATTCACTCCGGCCAGCGTCATCCCGCCGGATGAGGCCCCGGATGACGAATACCCGATGATCGCCACCACCGGCCGTCAGTTGGAGCATTGGCACACCGGGTCGATGACCCGCCGGTCCAACGTTCTGGACGCTGTTGAGCCGGAAGCGAACTGCTCGCTGAACCCGCGTACGCTTAAGCTGATGGGGATCGAACCGGGTGAGATGATCCGTCTGACCACCCGTCGCGGCTCGATCGAGATCATGGCGCGGGCTGACCGGGCGATTGCCGAAGACATGGTGTTCATCCCGTTTGCATATGTCGAGGCGGCGGCGAACATTCTGACCAACTCGGCCATCGACCCCTACGGCAAGATTCCCGAGTTCAAGTTCTCGGCGATCCGGGTCGAAAAGATCGAAGACGCCGTCGCGGCGGAATAGCCAAACCAGCAAAGAGCATTGGGTAAGGCGACCTGTAAAAGGTCGCCTTTTTCGCGTCTTGACAGCGGCTTATGCACGGCCAACCCTATCACCGTTGTTCATGATGGAGTTACCGATGCCCCGACGATTTGTGGATTTGTCTGTTCCTTTGGAAATGGGCATCGTGTCGGACCCACCGATCATGCTGCCCGAGATTGAGTACATGACCCACGATCAGACTGCCGAACAGGTCATGTCGTTCTTTCCGGGCTTGCAAAAAGAGGACCTGCCCGGCGGTGAGGGTTGGGCAATAGAACGGCTGCAGATCGCCACACATAACGGCACCCATCTGGATGCGCCCTACCATCATCATTCGACGATGAATAACGGCGAGCGGGCGATCACCATCGACGAGGTGCCGTTGGAATGGTGCATGAACCCCGGGGTCAAATTGGATTTCCGCCACTTCGACGATGGCTATGTGGTCTCTGCTGCAGATGTTGAGGCCGAGCTAAAGCGCATCGGCCACAATCTGCAACCGCTTGACATTGTGGTCGTGAACACCTCGGCAGGGACGCAATACGGGCAGCCTGATTATCTGATGAAGGGCTGCGGCATAGGGCGCGAGGCGACCTTGTACCTGACTAATCGCGGTGTGCGGGTAACCGGCACAGACGCCTGGAGCTGGGATGCACCCTTTCCCCTGACCGCTCAGGAATATGCCGAAACGAAGGATGCGTCGATCATCTGGGAAGGCCATCGCGCCTCGATGGAGATCGGCTATTGCCATATCGAAAAGTTGACCAATCTCGAAGATCTGCCGCCAACCGGCTTCGAAATCTCGTGTTTTCCGTACAAGATAAAAGGCGCCTCAGCAGGCTTTGTGCGGGCTGTCGCGATCTTTGAGGAAGACAGTAATGAATAAACCCCTGAGCGGGCATGACGGCCCTTATGACGCACCGGTTGAAATCCGAGGCTTCTCGGTCTTGCCGGAATGGGTCGACTATAACGGCCACATGAATGTCGGCTTTTACGGCGTCGCCTTCGACATGGCGCTGGAAAAGCTGATGGTAGATCACCTCGGGCTGGGTGAGGTGCAGGTCAAGGCGCTGGAGCAGGGGCCGTATGTCCTGCAATCCCACATGAATTTTCTGCGTGAGGTCCAACCGGACGAGCCGTTCTATTTCCGTTTTCGGATGCTGGATTCAGACCTGAAACGTGGTCATTACTTTGCACAGATGCTGTCTGAAAAAGACAATGCTGTTTGCGCCACGCAAGAAGCGCTGTTCATGAATGTCAGTCACGAAACAGGGCGGTCCGTGGCCTATTCTGACTGGGCAGCAGCGCGGCTTGCCCGTATGGTCGATGACCACAAGACGCTAGAGCCCGCTCCGCAGGTCGGGCAACCTATTGGCATCCGCCGTAGCGGTCAGTAATCGCGTTCGAAGAATACTCCAACTCCGGTTTCTCCGCGCCCGTCGACGGTGCCACGGACGGTGAAGCTGTCAGTCACGTCCAGATTCAGGTTCACTTCGGTATCACCCTCGGTGTTTACGGTGAAATCGGTGTAAAGGTTGTCGCTGAGATAGGCACCAGCGCCCAACGCACCACCTCCACCTTCAGCGGATCCGACGTCGATCGTATCCAGGCCGGTTGCCTCGCGTATGCCTTTTGTGGCGTCGCCACCGGCGCCGCTGAGTTGTGCCAAAGACGCTGCCATTTGGGCGATCATGAAGGGTGAAATTTCCGAAAAACGGTTACCGAACAATAGTATGGCTAGTGCTTCTTCGGCGGGGCGCTCGGGGTCGGAATAGACGTCTACCGCGGGTGCATCCAACGGACCGGCGATTTCGATCGTGGCTGTGCCATCGGATGTGCTGGCTGACGAAGCAAACTCAATATATGGCTTTAGGTCACCCTGCAGCGTAACAAGGCCTTTGGTCAGGGCCAGTCTGCGACCTAGAATGTCGATATGACCTCGGATCAGCTCGATCTGGCCGGAAGGAACGACCGAAGCTGTTGTGCCGCCAATAGACAAACGTCCACCCAGCTCGGCATTTACACCGCGCCCTCGTACAAAGACCGCTTTGGGTGCCAGCAGACTGACATCCAACGCGATGCGGGAATCGCTTTTGGCGGCGTCCTCTTCAACGACCAGCCGCGCGCGTTCGCGGGTTTGGAACCCAGCCGCAGTTTCGTTAACATGCTCAATTTCGGGGATGGGTGCCGCGCCCACAGCACCGGCGGCGGCAGCCAGATTGATATTGGTCTCTTCGAACGTGATCTGCCCAGCTACGGCGCTGTTTCCGGCCAAAGCGCCTGTCAGTGCAATTTCGCCGTTCAGCGTGGTCTCGTATAGCAGTTTGTCAGTGAGCACGAGTTGATTAAGCCGCGTGACGATATTTGCGTTGAGAGGAGGTGTCAGATCCAAGGGGCCGGAAACGGTAAATGTCCCTCCTGCACGCATGCCGCCATTCAGCGAAATTGTGGCTCGGCTCTGAGCAAGTTCTACCGACCCGCTGATGCCAGTGACGGTCTGCCCGATCCCTGGGATGGCAAGAGATGTACCCGAAGTGGTAATGCTGCCACTCAGCGACCCGAGTTCCGGTTTCCCTTTGAGCCGCAGATTGTGTCGGGCCGTTCCCTCGATCTTGTTGGGTGAGATAAAGATGTTGGCAATGCCAAGGTTGATCCCGCCCTGTGCCTGCAGGTCGGCTTCACTTGTGGTTTCATCAAATGTTCCCGCGATCGTACTGCTGATCTCAGCCGGGCCATTGGCTGAACCGTCGATGGTCCAGACCCCCTTGCTGCGTTTTGCGTTGCCAGTGACAGCGACGGTGCCAGGGAACTCAGGTGCGAAACGCTCGATCTTGTTCAGTTTTGCATCGAAATCCAAATCTGCCGTGCCGTCGGTTGTGACCTCGCCGGTCAGAGCCGCGTAAGAACTGTCTGGTCCGCTAAGCTTGAGCGTCCCGTCCAGCCCCGAGCCGGTCGGTGCCACGTTGCCATCCAGCGTGAGAGGCCCGGACATTGAGGCCATGACGCGAGACAGGTCGTCAAGCTGAGCGGTGAAGTTCAGCCCTCCGGCTTCACGATCCAGTTTGCCCGACGCGGTGGCAGACAAGGCTGTGCCCCGCAATCGGAAGGTTCGAACATCTACAAGGTCTTCCCCCTTCGCCGCATCGACCCGCAAGGTCGTCCGGCCTTGGATCAATTTGTCGACCATTTCGATGCCGGTCTGAATGTCATCGGCGCTCAGGTTGCCCTGAATGTCAAATATCCGGCTGGCAAGGTTTCCATTGCCCTGAACGGTTGCGTTGACCGAACCGCTTAGGTCGCGTTTGGCGAGGCCCGAGAACAGCGACAGATCAGGGGCGTTCACGCGGGCGTTGCCGTCAATGGCCAGATCGCCGGTTGGATCGTCCACCGTTGCGGCGACCTGCGCGTTTACGGCAGTGCTGTCCACCGTTGCCTGACGAATCTCGATCCGGCTTGCGGTGCGCGCACCGTCCCATTGGACCAAGGTCTTGCCGGTTAGCAGGGGATCAATGTCGGGCATCCCGGTCTTGATATCTTGGCCGGTGATGCTTGCGGTGCCGTCAAATTCCAACGTCTGCACCGTTCCTTTGCCGCGCACCTCAGCTTGAACAGCGCCACCAAGTTCGCGCTTTGCCAATCCGGAAAAAACTGCCAGATTGGGTGCTGTCAAATTTGCCTGCCCGTCGATCGTCAGGTTGCCATCGGGTGTGGTGACTTCGCCGCTGGCCTGTGCCTGCGCGACATCGCTGTTCAGGTCGAATTCACGAATAGTGATACCTTCACTGCCGCGGCTGCCATCAAAGGTGATCGTGGTTTCGCCCTTGATAACGGGGTCGATGTCGTCGCGACCGGTGACGAGATCGCGGCCTTCGATAACCAGCTTTCCGTCAAAACTGCCTTCCAGCGGAGAGCCTTTGCCTTCAACCCGTGCCAAAGCTGACCCACCCAGATCCAGCTTGGCGACCTCTGAGAAACGGGCTAGGTCTGATGCCTCAAGTATGGTTGACCCTTCGACCGTCAGTCCACTGGTCAGCCCATCAATCAAGGCGTCCAGAGCCAGCGAATAATCGGATCCTCGTAGCTCGAACCCGGATAGGTTTAGGGATTGATCATTACCGTAGTCGAACTGTCCATCCAGAGTGATACGGTCGCCCAGAGCCGAGTTCAGCCCTTCATCATTCAAGTCCAGGCCGTCGACAATAACCTGCAGGTCGCCCTGCACGGTGACACTGTCGCCTTGATCCAGAATACCCTGCGCAGTGATCCGAGCCGTGTCCAGATTCGCTTGCGGAGATTTAAAGGCATCGGCAGTCAGACTCAGAAGCCATAGGTTGCCGTGATCTTGATTGAACAGAGCAGAAATCTGTGCGGCTTCGATCGATTTGTCTCCGCCTGCTACAGGAAGTACAACCGTCTGTCCGTCTGGCGGCGTAATACGACCTTGCAGGGCCGCCAATTGCAGGCTGCCGCCCTCGGCCAATTGAAGCTCACCTTTCAGGTTCAGGGCTTGCGTGGTCAGCTCAAGTTTGGGGATGTCCAGCGCCCCTGCGGGCTTGGTCTGGCCATCGACGAACAGGCGCGTATTCGGGCCAAAGAACGGGTCCAGATCTTCGGCCATAAAGGGGGTCAGGTCGCCACCCAGATCAGCAGTGAAAGCGATGCCGTCTGTCGCGCCGGTTTCGGCGGCGCGTAGCTGAACCTGTCCGGCGACCCGCTGCTGGTTATCGCTGCTCAGTGCGATATCAGCGGTGAAATCGGTCAGCGGCCCCGCACCCTTGGCTGTGAACCCGATCGGAGGGCTGTCAGGGATGTTCAGCGCCGTTGAAATCAGGCCGCCCGCAGCTTCGGTGACCTGTAGATCCAGATTGATCTCGCGCGAGTTATTCTGGAAACCGGCGGTCAGCGTGATCTCGTCACCTGTGCGATCCAACCGGGTAACATCCAGATTGGTGTCCAACGTACCATCGGCCAGCGACAGGTTACCTGTCACCGAAAGATCAGCCGCAACACCGATCAGAGGCTCGCCTAGCGAAAGCTCATCTATCTGGATTTCGCCAATCTCGATCGAGACGGGCAGCTCGGGCAGTTGAAAGGGTTGTGTTTCAGCTGACGGCGGTGGGATATCCGTGGTGGTTGTACCCGGCGCGCGAGCGATGTCGATCTCTTGCGCGGTCAGGGCATTGACGGAAAACCGCCCGCGGATAAGGGCCAGCCGGTTCCAATCCAGAACGGCATCCTTGATGGTCAGCCAGACGCCTTCATCATCTGCTACCGTGATCTCTTCAATAGTGGCGCGTGCACTCAGCGCCCCTTGCAGGCCAGTGACGGTGACGTTCTGATCATCACCCGACAGCGTGTCCTGTAGGAACCGCTCCAGCATACTGCCGCCGCCATCATCCTCTTGCGCGAAGGCGGGCGGTGCGGTCAGGATAAGCACCGTGGTTACAATCGGATATGAATATTGCCGTATCAAAACGCCTGTCCGATCCCGATGTAGAATTGCAAACCGTCGCCCGTGTCGCCCTGAACCGGCAAAGCAAGGTCAAGTCGCAAGGGACCAAAGCCCCCAAGATCATACCGCACCCCAAGGCCCGCGCCGGAATGATACTCCGCGCCACTGCCAATGAAAGACGACGTATCCACCGTACCGAAGTCATAAAACCCGACAAGAGATATCGTGTCTGTAATCTTTCCGCGAACCTCACCCGACAGCCCGACAAAGGATTTTCCCCCTGCAATTCCGCCGTTGACCGGGATACCGAGGCTTTCGAAGGGTTGCCCGCGCACAGTGCCCGCGCCGCCCGAGAAGAATAAGAAATCGGGCGTCACGTCACTTGCCGAAGGCCCGATCACAGACCCCAACTGCGCGCGGCCCGCCAGAACGATCCGTCCGCCCGTGTTCAGGCTGGTATAGCCGCGACTGTCAAAAAACAGCCGTATGCCGTTATCTGTCCCCGAAAACCCAACGAAAGGCATGGCTTGCGCGTCCAGATAAAACCCGCGGGTCGCGCTGACCTTGCTGTCCCGTTGATCCCATTCTGATCGAGTAGGGATGATAAAATATCGGAACTTGCGCCCCGTGCCATAGGCATCATCCGCATCGGACCACTGAAAACCGGCCGAAGCTTCGGCATAAAGCCGTTCGGAAAATGTGCGCCGCGCACCATATGCCAGCGAAGCGACTGACACGTTGTAGTTCTCGGTATTGCGCCGTTCCAGCAACGCACTCCAGAAGGTGTTGTCATCCGGCCCCAACCTGTCAGGCTGATCCAGTCGCAGACCAATGCGACCGTCCAAATCTTCGGTGCCACCGATATTACGCAGCGCGGCTTCGAACCTGAGCCGTTCGGCGCGACGGAAAACGTTGCGATGTGTCCAGGTTGCGGTCAGATCCAATCCGGCATTCGAGGCAATCTCGCCCCCGAGCGTAAGACGTCGCTTGGGCATGTCTTCGAAGGTGGCATCGAAATCGAGCGTGCCGTCAGGGTTAGGCGTTTCACGTTCTTCGATAGAGACGACACTGAATGTACCGGTGCGGCGCAGCCGGGTTCCAACCTTTTGGATTTCGGCTGGGGAATACACCTCTCCTGATGGGAAGCCTGCGATCTTTTCGATTGAGCGATGGCGCACATCGGTGTCGCCTTTGATGACCATCTTGCCAAAGGTCAGGCGCCTTCCCGGTTCCAGGTCGATCTGCGCGTCCAACCGGTTCTGGGCGTGCCGTGCGATGACCCGTTGATCTTCGACCGCAGCCTTGGCGTGGCCAGCGTCGCGCCAGCCCTGAACCCCGGCCGACGCTGCCTGTTGGATGGCACCCGTTGTGGCCAGCTTGCCCGGAGCGAACTCCTCAGGCAAGGCTGTGTCCGGCGCAAGAGGGGCGACGACTGCTGTGCCAAACTTGAAGGTCGGCCCGGTGTTAACCGTGATAACCGCGCGGTTGATCGCGTTGGGAACGGTGAGCGAACTCATGTCAGCCGCTTCTTGTCCGTCTAGCTTGATACTGACGACGGGACTGAAATATCCCTCATCGTACAGAATCTGAACAATCGTGCGGTAATCCGAAAGGGCGGCGGACAGAATCTCCAGCGGTGTGTCCAAACCCCTGTCTTCGGCCGTTGCAACTGACGAGGTTTCCTCGATACGCTCGACCAGGTCTTTTGGGGCACCTGGGGCGTTCAACGTTGTTTCCAGCGCCGCCACAGAGGTTGGACCGGCAGCAATCGTGCCGAGAAGGCAAAACTTCAATAAAAAGGCCCGCGGCCTGCTTCCCCGCATCGAATGGCTCCAACTGCCCCAAGTCGAAATCAATTTCGCCGTCTTATAAAAATGACGGCTGATTTATTGACGTTAGAGCATCCGTTCCCTCGCAGGGAAAGAGATTTTCGAATGCGATGCCAAAAATAAGGCTAGTGTGCCCGCGTAGCTCCTCTCTCTCGATCAGGGCTGCGTCATCAAACGGGCAACATCCAGCATCCGAGCAGAAAAGCCCCATTCATTGTCATACCAGCCGAATATGCGGACCTGATTGCTGCCTGTGACCCGAAGCTCGGGGCCAGCGATCACAAGGGATTCGGGCCGGGTGCGCAGATCCGATGACACCAGCGGGTGATCGGTCCAGCCCAAAACGGGGGATTGGGTGACAGCTTCGCGAAAATCAGCCTCGAACCCGGTTGCCGATATTCCGCGATCAAGGGTCGCGACCAAGTCAATCGCGGATACGCTGGCGGTGGGGACACGTACAGCCGCCCCCGAGATGCGGCCTGCGAGATGGGGCATGACCTCGTCAATCAGGTGCGTGGCGCTGGATGTCGTCGGGACCATGGACAGCGCCCCGGCGCGGGACCGGGCCAGATCGCCGCGCGGCGCGTCAACCATGGGCTGGCTGTTCGTGTAGCAATGGATGGTTGTCATGTGGGCCGAAGTGATGCCCGCAATACGGTCCAGCACCTTGACCAGAGGGGCCAGGCCATTGGTGGTGCACGAGGCGTTTGACACGATCCGTGCGTTGCCCAGCTGATCCTCATTGGCACCCAGTACGATGGTGACTTCGGTCGCGGGCGAGGGGCCAGAAATCAGCACTTTGCCCGCCCCGGCCGTGAGCCCCTGACTGGCCACGTCCGAGGTACGCGCAACGCCGGTGCAGTCCATCAGAACGTCAACGCCAGTCAGATCGACACGGGAAAGATCCGGGCTATGTGTCATCGGAATGGAATGGCCGTCAACGATCAGAGCCCTGTCGCCGGTCTCGACTTCGCCAGTGTAGGGGCCAAAAGTGCTGTCGTATTTGAATAGATAGGCGCAGGTTTCCAACGGTGCGATATCATTGATCAACACCAGCTCAATATCCTTGCCCCACGGCAACGCCAGCAGTTGCCGCAGAATTGTGCGGCCGATGCGGCCGAATCCGTTAATCGCGAGTTTCATGCGCAAGCTATGGCAGCGGGTCGCGGTGACCTCAATGCCTGTTTCGCCGCTGGGTCAGTTGCAACTGACCTGCGAGAAGAACTGGCCTGACATGTTCTGATACATGCTGGCCCTGATCGGCTTGCACCCGGTGGCCGCCTGAATGGCTGCTATGGCCTGAGTGGTGCGCAGGCGCGGCGGCGGGCCAAACGGGTTCAGATTGTTGTTGTCGCGGGTTGCGCGATATACCACCGGAGAGTCCGAGACCTGTGTAACAGCCCAGGTGCGGCTCATGACAAAGACCGATTTGGTTTCCTCTTTGGCGGCAACCGGGGTTGCCTCAAGGGCTATCAGGCCCACTACCGCTGCAAGTGCCAGCATTGATCCACGAAGTAACATTGAACAATCTCCAGTGCTAAAAACCGGTGTTATTTCACCAGATTCAAGCGCTTCTGTGAAGCCCCGCGCCGGAAAACGCGAATCATCGTCAGCGTTTAGCCAATGACAGGGGCATACGGCGGTTCACGCCCTTGCAAAGCAAATAACGAAATCGTCCCGGCCCGCCAGTCCTAGAGCCCGAGTTGCGATGCAAATTGATTGTTGCCGAACAGGGCTTGGCCCGCCTTCGATGCCGGTATAATCTTGAAGTCAAATCTATTTCAGCAAGGCGAGGCGGTCATGAAAGCCTGGATTTCTTCTACATTGGTGGCGATTGTTGTTTTGGGGTCGGCTACGGCAGTTCAGGCCAAATCGCTTTCGCGAATCATCGCGGAAATGGGGCTGTCACCGGCGGATTTCAATGTGCTGAGCGCGGCCTCGGACGCGATGCTGGCGGGGTCCGTTCCCCGCGTTGGAGAAGAAAGCGTCTGGGTGAACGATGAAACCGGATCAAAGGGCACAATCCGTGTTCGCGATGTGCGCGACAATTGCGTGCACCTGCAGCACTTTATTCAGCCCAAGGGAGCGGAACAGAGCCGAGAGGTCAGAACTCGCCGCTGCCGTGATTCAGGCGGCAACTGGATCTTGACGCCCTGACCTAGTAGCCGCGCGTTCGGTCGACCTCGTGCAGCAGGGGCTCTGCTGCGGTCAACCTTCGAAAGTTTTCACCAACATCTGCCAGCGCTTCGCCCAGATGCCATCCAGACACATGTGGCGTGATCGTCACGCCCGGATGTGTCCAGAGCGGGCTTTCGGATGGCAGCGGCTCGGTCGAGGTCACGTCCAAAACTGCGTGGCCGGGCGTACCGTTGTTGAGTGCGGCAATCAGGGCGGTCTCGTCGATCAGATCGCCTCGACCGGCGTTCAGCAACTGGCTGCCGGGTTTCATGGCCGCCAGTATCCGCGCATCAAACATCCCGACGGTTTGCGGGGTTGATGGCAGGATTGCACAAACATGGTCGCATTGGCCCAGCAATTCGGGCAGCGCGGCGTCGCCGTGCAGACAGGTAACACCCTCAATCTGCTTGGGTGAGCGGCTCCAACCCATGACCTGAAAGCCCACTGCGCGCAACATTTTAGCACTTCTTGTACCGATATGGCCCAGCCCCAACACTCCAACCACAGTGTCAGGCGAATAGATCGGCGCCTTTGGAGCCCATTCCGCGCGGCTCTGGGCCGCCTCGTGAAATGCCATGTGGCGTTGATGGCGCAGGACATATGCGACGAACCACTCGGCGATACCCTGCGCGGGCGCATCCGGCTTCAACCGCGCGATGCGCACGTGATCGGGCAGGTTGGGATTGCTGACGATGGTCTCGACCCCGGCGCCCAGCTTTTGCACCAGTTTCAGATTGGGCAGGCGTCTCAGGTTCTCGTCTTTCAATCCGACAACCGCAAGCATCGTGATATCGTCGGGGTTGCCCAATGTATCCGGCGTCCGAATATCCGCGCCGGGATGAAGTCGCTGAATGTCGCGGGCGATATCGCTGTCGCTTATCCAGTCGGACATCCCGGTTTCGATCAACAAGGCCATATCGCGCCCCTTGTGCTTTAATTCGTGTGCAAGACGTCCCGTCACTGAACTGGACATTTTCCCCGCAGCTAAGTCATTCTTTGGCACAAGGTAAAGCCCGGACGTCGGGCCACGTGCCAAAAACGCATACGAGGCAGACCATGAACGGGACACAAGACCTGAGCCAGCAGGCCTATTTTCATCTGCGCGACGATGGCGCCTTTATTGGTAACGATCCCGCACGCGGACCATGGTCGGCTGATCACTGCCATGCGGGGCCGGTTAGTGGCTTGATCGTACGCGCAGCCGAAACCGAGGTCGGGCCCGAAAAGATGCTGACCCGGCTGACGGTCGATTTGCTGCGGCCCCAACCTCTGGCGGGTTTGCGCGTGGCAGCCGAGACGACGAGGCACACCAAAACGCTGGCGACCACGCGGGTCACGGTGCACGATCTTGACGATACGCTCTGCGCCACGGCCACGACTATGCATCTGGCACGCCGTGATCTCGGCCCGGTTCCGAATGTGACGATGGCTCCACCCAGTCTTAAAGACGCGGTGACCGGGCCGTTCCCAATTGGCGAGGTGCGCCACGATTTGCCTGGGTTCGCAAATCATTCCGAAGTGCTGTACCCCAAAGGGGGCAATCAGGGCGCCGGTCCAAAGACGGTTTGGATGCGTACGCCAAAGCTGCTGGATGGTGAAAATCAATCCCCGATACAGGCGCTTTGCCCGCTGGCTGATTGCGGCAATGGCATCTCGTGGAACGCGCCGACGACCGAGATGGGGTTCATGAACACCGACCTGACCGTTCAAATCCACCGAGAGCCTGTTTCGGATTGGCTGGCTTCGGAGTCGGTATGCCATTGGCAACCTTCGGGGATCGGGATGTCTCAGTCCGTGCTGTATGACACCGAAGGCCCGGTTGGCACGGCCCTACAAACGCTGATCCTGTTTCCGCCAACCTAATCTCTGGCGCTTTTCAGCACGACACCTTCAAAACGCATTGCCGCGTGCGGGGAGAGGCCCTATCTTTCGCGTATGCGTTGGATATTTACCCTTGTGACTTGCTGTTTGCCGATCCCGGCGATGACGCACCCGCATGTCTTCATCGACACGGGGTTGGAATTCATCGTCGATGAGACCGGGCAGTTGACCCATGTTCGTGTCACCTGGGCCTATGATGAGTTTTACTCGCTGTTAGTGCTTGAAGACATGAAATTGGATCAGGATGCGGATGGCAATCTGACCGAAAGCGAAAAGCAGTTCCTGTCCGGCTTCGACGCGCAATGGGTCGAGGGGTATGACGGCGATCTGGTCGTGTTTTCGGATAATACACCAGTAGCCTTGTCTGGTCCGTTAGAGCCCGCAGTCACCACCGAGGACGGGCGTATCGTGTCATCTCATTTGCGCGCCGTCGAAGGTGATCCGGTTTCTGCTACTGCTTTAACCGCTAAAGCCTATGACGAAACCTTTTATACGGCTTATGAGGTGACCCGCCCGGTGACGGTAACGGGCCCGGCGTCTTGCCAGATTACCCGAATTGACCCGGATATCGATGGGCAACTGGCGCAAATGCAGGCATTTCTGCTGACATTGGACGCCGATTACGACCTAGAGGAAAATGATATCCCGCTGGTCGGAGAAAGCTTTGCGACCGAGATTTTCGTTTCATGTCCAAATACCTGATTGTTCCGGTCACTGTCGCCTTCGCTCTGCTGCTGTGGTTCTGGGGTAGTGGCGGATTTGACAGTTTGGCAGCTTGGGCTGCGGGTGAGCAGCGTGATTTCCAGAACCAGATCGCGCGTGCCTTGCGTGCGGCGCGGGCCGAACAGCCGCAGGCCGTTGCCACCCTGCTGACGGTCTGTTTTGCCTACGGTTTTTTCCACGCCGTTGGCCCGGGTCACGGCAAAGTGCTGATCGGTGGTTACGGTTTGGGTCGAAAGGTTGCGTTCTGGCGGCTATCCGCGATCAGTGTGCTATCCAGCCTGGGGCAGGCGGTCACGGCCGTTGTTCTGGTCTATGCCGGGGTTCTGGTGTTTCAGATGTCGCGGGAAACCCTGGTCGGCACGACCGAACAGGTCATGGCTCCTATCAGTTACGGCGCCATTGCTGCGATCGGTTTGTGGCTGGTGATCCGGGCGTTGCGCAGCTTTGCTAAACGGCACCGCAGCAAAGCCGGGCATCACCACCACGACAATGATCATCACCATCATCATGATCACGAGGTCTGCGCCGATTGTGGCCACCGCCATGGTCCCACAGCCGAGGAAGTGGCGCAGGTTGGCAGCCTGCGCGAGGCAATGCTTTTGATTGCTGGCATCGCCGTCCGACCCTGCACAGGGGCGCTGTTCGTTCTGATCCTCACATGGCAGATGGGCATCGCGATGGTAGGCATTGCCGGAGCTTTTGCCATGGCGCTGGGCACAGCAACGGTCACAACTCTGGTCGGATGGACCTCGTTCGGGCTGCGCGGCGGATTGCTGGCGTCGGCGTCAGCCACGCGGTTTGCATCGGTGCTGGCCCCGACCATCGAGTTGGTGGCGGGCCTGATGATCGCGGTAATCGCAAGTGGCTTGTTGATGCGTGCGATCTAGTCGAAGACCGGCTCAGGATACCCAACCCGCGCCAGATACAGCCCCTGTGGTGGGCAAACCGGCCCACAGGCGGCGCGATCGGTGGCTTCCAGCGCATCGCGCACGTCTTCGGGTGTCCATGCACCGGCCCCCACGCGTTCTAGTGTTCCAACGAAACTGCGCACCTGATTGTGCAGGAAAGAACGGGCACGAACGTGGAAATGCACCTCTGGGCCGGAAAAGCCCTGAACCTGTTCAACGCGCAGCTCATCCAGAGTTTTGAGCGGGCTCGCCGCCTGACATATCGAAGACCGGAAGGTGGTGAAATCATGCCGCCCTATCAGCATATTTGCTCCAGCCTGCATGGCGTCGATGTCCAGCTGATGATTGATCTGCCAGACCTGACCGGCGTCATGTGTTGCTGGCGCCCGGCGCATCAGGATGCGGAACAGATACTGCCGTTCTAACGCGGAAAACCGGGCGTGCCAGTCGTCGTCCACCTGCGCTGCTTTTACGATGGCCACTGGCTGCGGTTTGAGGTGATAATTCAGCGCTTCGGACAGGCGGAACGGGTCCCAGTCCTTGACCAGATCGCAATGCGCCACCTGACCCAACGCATGTACGCCTGCATCGGTCCGTCCCGCAGCGGCGATGGTATGGTCGCCCGGTTGAATGCGCGACAGGGCCTGTTCGATCGCACCCTGCACGGACGGCAATTCCTTCTGCCGCTGCCACCCGGCAAATGGTTCCCCCTGGTATTCGACTTTCAACGCGTATCTAGGCATGGGCTGCTGGTAACGCGCCACGCGAAAGGGGGCAAGAGCGGGAAAGCTCTGGCAAGTGCGGTTACCTCTACCTATCTTGAGCAAAACGAAAAAAGCGAGGCGACGGTTTGGTCATCTCATCTCTGGCAGACAGTCTGGTGCGCGGCGTGGAAACCGTGGGCGATCGCGTATCCGAGACCTTGTTCGAGCCAGTCATACGTCTGGGTGTTACCGGGCTGGCGCGGTCGGGCAAGACGGTATTCATTACCTCCTTGGTTGCGAACCTTCTGGATCGCGGGCGGATGCCTAGTTTGGTCGCTCAGCAAGAGGGGCGGATTAACACCGTCTATCTGCAACCGCAGCCCGACGATACTGTGCCCCGGTTTGACTATGAAAACCATCTGGCCGCGCTGACCGGGCCACAACCGCATTGGCCTGACAGTACCCGGGCGGTGTCGGAATTGCGCCTGTCCTTCAAAGCGCGCCCGTCGGGTTTATTGTCAGGCTTACAGGGGCCGCGCACCATCCATCTGGATATTGTGGACTATCCGGGTGAATGGCTGCTGGATCTGGCCTTACCGGACAAGACCTATGAGGTCTGGTCAGCTGAGACGCTCGATCGTATCGCCAAACGCACCGAGGCTGCGGCGTTTCTTGAACAAACCAATGCGGCCGACCCTGCCGGGGCTCACGACGAACCCACCGCGCAGGCACTGGCCAAAACGTTTGCCAATTATCTGAACGACGCGCGCGACGCAGGGTTCTATGATTGCACACCGGGCCGGTTCTTGCTGCCGGGCGATCTGGCGGGGTCTCCGGTTCTGACCTTTGCACCTCTGCCGGTGGAAGGTCATGCGCCCCGGCGCAGTCTGCACCGGGAAATGGCGCGTCGGTACGAGGCGTACAAGTCGCAAGTAGTCAAACCTTTCTTTCGGAACCATTTTGCCCGGATCGACCGGCAAGTGGTTCTGGTCGATGCGCTGGGCGCGATCCACAAAGGGCCACAGGCGGTTGAGGATATGCGCCGTGCGATGGCCGATATCCTCTCGGCCTTCCGTCCTGGACGCAACGCGTGGCTGAGCCAGTTGCTACTGGGCAAACGGGTCGAGCGCATCCTGTTCGCCGCAACGAAAGCCGATCATTTGCACCACTCTCAACACCCTCGTCTGACCCATATCATGGAGGCCCTGACCCGCGATGCCCGCGACCGGGCCAGTTTCGCCGGGGCCGAGACGGCGGCATTGTCGCTGGCGGCGTTACGCGCAACGACCGAGGAAGTCCGGACGCATGACGGGTCGGACCTGCCATGTGTGCGTGGCACATTACTGGACGGCAAGCAGGCCGCGTTCTACCCCGGTGATTTGCCGGATGACCCAGCCCATCTGCTGGGCCCGGCGCGCGATGGCGCCAATAGCTGGCTGGGTGAAGATTTCGGTTTCATGGCTTTCTCTCCCGCCCACCTGACCCTGCGTCCTGGTGATGGCCCGCCCCATATTCGGCTGGACCGAGCCGCTCAGTTCCTGATCGGAGACCGCCTGTGATCGTAACCCTTCGCCCCGCTCGCACCACGGATGCGGGTGCAACTGGAGAGATTTTGCATGGTTTCGCTCGTGAAAACGAATGGATGCCCGAATTGCATTCCCGCGCTCAGACCATCGCTTTTTGTGGTTGGATGATTGATCTGGGCTGGGTCACAGTTGCCGAGGCTCAGGGAAATGTAGTCGGGTTTTTGGCCTTGAACGAAGCTGAAATCCACTCTCTGTATCTTAAGCTGGGATCACGCGGGCAGGGGATCGGGCAACGACTGTTGGAGCACGCCAAATCTGATCGGGTGGAACTGACCCTGTTTGCCTTTCAGGCCAACCACGGTGCGCGCCGGTTTTATGAGCGCAACGGCTTTGTTGAAGATGCCCGCAGTAATGGCGCTGACAATGATGAAAATCTGCCTGACATCAAATATGTCTGGCTGCGGGAAAGGGCTGATGATGGCTAAAGGTCCGGTACTGATTGATCTCGACGCAGAGGAGCCCGCCGCAGACGTGGCACAGGCCCCGCCGGTGCCCGATCTTGAGCAGCCGCATGGGCAGGCAATGCAGGCGGCGGTTCGGCTGGCGGCCCGAAAGCCATCGGCCCTGTCGCGGTGGTTCTGGGGGCTGGCGCTGGCTGTGATTGGTGCCGTGGTGTCAATCGCAGCGTGGGATTTTGTCACTTCGCTGCTTTTGCGCGCACCTGTTTTGGGCTGGGTCGTGACAGGCCTTATGGGCGCACTGGTGCTCGTTGCTCTGATCATCGCGGTGCGGGAATTGGCAGCCATCGGGCGGCTGTCCCGCGTGGACGGAATGCGCCGCGCTGCTGACGTTGCTTTGGCAGAGAGTGACCTGGAGCAGGCCCGCACGGTGATCAAACGCCTGATTGCCTTTTACAATGGACGGAATGAAACCCAATGGGGTCGCGACCGTCTGGTTGAACGGATGGACGAACAGTTTGATGCCTCTACCCTGCTGACTTTGGCCGAGGATGAGCTGTTGGCACCTCTGGATGCTGCGGCCAGCCGAGAAGTCGAGGCAGCGGCTCGTCAGGTGGCGACCGTGACCGCGCTGGTGCCTTTGGCGCTGGCAGACGTGGCGACGGCTCTTGCATCCTCATTACGGATGATCCGCCGGGTGGCCGAGATTTATGGCGGCAGGGCTGGTTTTCTGGGCAGTTGGCGCCTGACACGCGCGGTTTTTGTTCATTTGGTTGCGACAGGTGCGGTAGCTGTGGGTGATGATTTGCTGGAACCTGTTCTGGGCGGTTCGGTCCTCAGCAAGCTGTCCCGGCGGTTTGGTGAGGGGCTGGTGAACGGCGCGCTCAGCGCGCGGGTAGGTGTGGCCGCGATGGAGGTTTGCCGTCCGCTGCCATTTTCCGACCGGCATAAGCCCTCGACCCGCAAGATGATCAAACGCGCGCTCAGTGGGTTGTTTTCAAAAACTTGACCTAACGCAAAGCCGTCTTGTCTGAGGGCCTTCATAACAAGGGCGGAGCCAGCCATGACCGATCACGGACACAGCCAGCAGGAAATCGTCGCGCGGATCAATGAACCGCCGGGACGCGGGGTTTTGCGGGATATTGTGTATGGTGGCATCGACGGGTCAGTCACCACCTTTGCCATTGTAGCCGGGGTAGCCGGGGCGGGATTGTCCCCTTTCATCATCGTGGCGCTGGGGCTGGCCAATGTGCTGGCTGATGGGTTTTCCATGGCGGCGGGGAATTACTCGGGCACCAAGGCCGAACTGGACAATATCCGCCGCATCCGCGCCATCGAGGAACGCCATATCCACCAATTTCCGGACGGTGAGCGCAGCGAAGTACGTGAGATATTGGCTCAGAAAGGACTGTCAGGCCGCGTTCTTGAAGAGGCCACCGATGCCATCACCGCAAATCATGACAACTGGATCAACCTGATGATCGAAGGTGAGTACGGTCTGGGCAGTGTCGATCCCCACCCGATCAAGGCCGCAACCGCAACGTTTTTGGCTTTTCTCATTGCAGGAATGGTGCCGCTGCTGCCGTTCTTGCTGTCCCTTGATCAGGCTTTTGCAGTTTCGGCCTGGATGACCATGGGCGTTTTCTTTGCCATAGGCGCCTTCAAAAGCCGCTGGTCCCTGGCTCCGTGGTGGCGATCTGGCGGCGAGACATTGGTGATCGGCGGTGCTGCTGCTCTGATTGCGTATCTTGTGGGATCTCTCTTTCACCCATAGGGGCCGAGATTGTCGCAGTGCTCTACAAAAAGCTGGTTTCGGTTCAGTGGTGAGGTACGCTGACGAAAACAGCTTGAAATGATTGCTCGACAGTTGCGGTTAGCGAATAAAAATATCCTTGTTTTAGGGGCTTATGGCTTTATTGGTTCTGCCGTCGCCCGATCGCTTGGGGCCGAAGGTGCGCAGGTATCGGCTTTTGTGCGGAACAAGGAAACTGCGGCTCAGGTTCTGCTGGATGCAGCGCACATCCAAGGCGACTTGCGCGCTTGCTTGCGGCCTGAGGATTGGAGTGGCCCTCTGACAGGTATCGACTGTGTCGTGAACTGCGCAGGGGCATTGCAGGATGGACCTGCTGATGATCTTGAAGCCGTACATCACACGGCGATCGCCGCCTTGGGGCAGGCCTGCGCAAAATTGGGAATCGCAGTGGTGCAGATTTCAGCCATTGGCGCCGATCCTGGTGCCGAGACGGATTTTATGCGCACAAAGGCAGCGGGGGATGAAGCGTTGCGGGGCTGTGGTGCGCCGCTTTGGATTCTCAAGCCCGGGTTGGTCATCGGACAGACCGACTATGGCGGTACGGCATTGCTGCGAATGCTGGCGGCGGTGCCTTTTGTGCAGCCCATCGCTTATTCACAAGTACCGGTACAATGTGTGGGTATGCCCGATGTGTGCGAGGCTGTGATCAGGGCCATGGCAGGGGACTTGCCGCAAGGAGCCTATGATCTGGTCGAAGACAAACCTGCACTATTGTCCGAGGTTTTATCGGAAACACGCCGCTGGCTGGGGTTTCCGAGCGCGCGGTTGACGTTGGGCGTGCCAGTCTGGGGAACGCACCTGATCTCGCGCTGCGCGGATGCGCTAGGCCGTTTGGGCTGGCGCTCGCCATTGCGAAGCAACGCGATGGTTATCATGGCCAAGGGCGTTGTTGGAAACCCCGAGCCCTATCGCGCAGCCACTGGCCGATCTATTGCACCCTTGCGCCAAGTCTACGCAAGCCTGAACAGCTCTCGCGAACACAGGTTAAGCGCACGCATGTCCCTTTTGATGCCACTGGTTGTCGCAGCTCTTAGCCTGTTTTGGATGCTTTCCGGGCTATTTGGGCTATTTGACCTGCCTCAGGCTACAGCGGTTTTGACAGATGTCGGGTGGGACGCAAACCTTGCGAAGATGAGCGTCCTGTTCTGGTCCGCAATGGATATCTTGCTGGGGCTTGCCATTCTCTGGCGTCCGTGGGCAGCGCGTGTTTGCATAGCTCAATTTTGTGTCGCGGTATTCTATCTGATAGGGGCAAGCCTTGCCGTTCCAGCCCTGTGGCTGGACCCTCTTGGCCCTCTCACCAAAATCCTGCCGGTGATGATGCTGTCGCTTGTTGCCTGGCCCATGCTGCAGAAACGATGATGGACCCGGACCTTATCCTGCGATGGTTGCACGTTATCGGAGCTTGCGTCCTGCTGGGGACCGGAGCCGGGATAGCTTTTTTCATGCTGGTGGCACATCGTACAGGTGATGCCCGGTTTATTGCGCAGACCGCCGGCATAGTTGTTCTGGCCGATCTCGTATTCACAGCTACGGCCGTCGTTGCTCAACCCGTTACAGGGGGACTTCTGGCGTGGCGGTTGGGCTGGCCATTTACCGAAGGGTGGCTTTTGGCCTCGCTGGCACTCTATGCGATGGCCGGGCTGTTCTGGTTGCCGGTTGTCTGGTTGCAGGTCCAAATGCGTGAACTGGCGCAAAAGGCTGCTGACAATGCTGAACCGCTGTCGCTTGAGTATCACCGATTGTTCCGTATCTGGTTTGCCTGCGGGTTTCCTGCTTTTGCGGCAGTGTTGGTAATCCTTTGGCTGATGATCGCACGCCCGTCGATTGTCTGGATTTAGCCTTTGGGGACGTGACGCTAAAACCATTGAGAATTCTGGCTGTTACAGACTGTGTACCTCGGGTAGCCTGACACCGAAATCACCCGGAGGCCCACTTGGAATCCCTGCTTGTTCTCGTTGGATTGATCGTATTGGCCATTCCGGTGGCTATCGTTGTGCTTATGGTCGGACAGGTCCGCCTACGTCGCAGGGTAGAACAACTAGAACGGCACCTTCTCTCGCTGGGTGAAGCCGTTCCAGAGCCTCGCGCAGAACCGCCCAAGCCAGAGGCCCGCAAGCCTATGGAAAAGCCCGAAAAGGCGAACCCTTGGGTTGTCAGCAAGGGTGCGCCCAAGGAACCTTCTGAAGAGAAACCGCCAGCCGCTGTAGTCTTTCGAGCAGATCGCTTGACTACTTTGACCGCTTGGCTGCGTGAGAACTGGTTCTACGCCGTTTCGGCCCTGTCCCTCGCTCTGGCCGGGATTTTTTTGGTGCAATATGGCGTGGAGAATGGCCTGTTGCCTCCATCTGCGCGTGTGATCGCAGCTTTGTTGTTCGGTGCCGCGCTGATCTGTGCCGGAGAGGTCATCCGGCGAAAATTTGGTGACGATGAAGCATCAAGCACGGCCTATTTACCGTCGGTGTTCTCAGGGGCAGGTCTGGTCACACTGTTCGGGGGTATTCTGGCCGCTCGGCAGCTCTATGATCTGATCGGCCCCGAATTCGCGCTGATGGCAATGATCTTTATTGCACTGATAGGGTTGGTGCTGGGGTGGTTCCATGGCCCGCTACTGGCGGCAATCGGGCTTATCGGGGCGTTTTCCGCTCCCTTTGTGGTCGGTGGAACCTCGGAAAACCCCAGCTGGCTTTTTGCTTATTTCTTTGTGATTGCCGTTCTGGGGCTTGGGGTCGACACGGTGCGGCGTTGGGCATGGATTTCGGTCCTGAGTTTGATTGGCTCCTATTCTGCCTGCTTGCTGCTGGTACTGTCCTCACCCTTGACCGAGGCGGCGTATTTGGTCTGCGTTACCGCGTTGGCCGTGGTCGCTATTGCCATTCCGGTTCGGCGTATCTGGCCTGATCATGGTGGACCCATGATTTCTTCAGTCATCTGGCGCAAAAAGGGGGGGGACTGGCCGGAATTCCCGACACGCCTTGCTTTTGGCGCAGTGGCTGCCAGTTCAGCGATAGTGTCGGTTCATTGGGCAGACAGTTCGGGCGAGTTCTGGTTGGGCGTCATACTGCTGTCTGGTCTGACGCTTGGGTTAATGGTCTGGGGGCAGCGCGCCGAGGCGTTGCAGGATGCGGTTGCATTGCCAGCCCTTGGGTTGATCTGGTTTGTTCTGATGCATGGCTGGGACAATGGCACCGTCCTGCGTCAGTTTGCTGAAACCTATGCCGAGACGCCCGAGGCAGATTACCCGTGGGTCATTACTATCCTGACTGTTCTGGGGGCGGTGGTTTCGATTACGGCGGCCTGGCGATCAATGCGCGCGCAATCCTATGCTGCGGTCTGGGCCGCGGCGGCGGCGGTTTTCGCGCCCGTGTTGGCTATTGCACTTGAGGTCAGTTGGATGCCTTCAAAGGTCATCGGCGCGTATCCTTGGGGCCTGCACGCCATTGCGCTGGGCGTGCTGATGGTCGTCTTTGCCGAACGGTTTGCACGCGTCGATGGCGACAACCGGATGCGCCCGGCTTTGGCTACGCTGTCTGCGCTGTCCTGCCTGACCTTTGCCTGCGTGATCGTTCTGAGTTCGGCGGCATTGACCATTGCTCTGGTCGTGATGATTGTTGTGGCTGCTGCACTGGATCGCAAATTCACCCTGCCTCCAATGAGCTGGTTTATCTGGGCTGGGGTGTTCACAGTCACGGTGCGGCTGGTTCTGGACCCGGGTCTGGACTGGGCCAGCACGGCTCCGGTGGTTGAAATGACGCTGGTTTACGCGGCGGCTACCGTCGGGTTTTTGGCGGGGTGGCTGCTGGTCAGGCCATTGGATCGGCCTGTGGCAACATTGTTGCTGGAGAGCGCGGCCTGGGCGACAGGGGGGATATTGCTGTCTCTGTTGCTGGAACGCTGGCTGCAGAGTTTTGGCGAAGGCAACGCCACCAACAGTCATTGGGGGCTGGGTTTGCTGGCGATCATCTGGCTGTTGCTGGCCTTCGCGCAGATTCAACGGTTCGAATTGGGCGGCAAGCTGAACTACGCGCGCTACGTTTTGGCCGCGTTCTTTGCCGGGCACGGGCTTTTGCGTCTGGCACAAGCGTTGAGCGATGCAAATCCGCTGCTCAATATAGTCGCGCCGCCGGTTTTGGGTCCTCCGGTGCTGAACACATTAGCGGTTGCCTACCTGCTGCCTGCACTGGTCATCGGGTTCTCGGTCTGGCGCATCCACGCGTCCCCGCTGTGGCTAAAGCGTGCCAGCTACGGGCTGAGCGGTGTGTTGGCTGCTGTCTGGTTGGGATTGATGATCCGCCACATCTGGCAAGGTGCAAGCGGTATGTATGAGGGCAACGGTGTGACCCAGCCCGAGCTTTATACCTATACCATGGCCCTGCTGGTGATCGGCGCGGTGCTGTTCTATCAGTCACTGGCGCTCCGGTCTGACGTGATGCGCAAGGCAGGGCTGGCGGTGATCGGGCTGGCGGTGGCCAAGGTTTTCCTGATTGACATTGCCGGGCTGGGCGGGCTGATCCGGGTGTTCTCGCTGCTGGCATTGGGTCTTGCTCTGGCGGGTCTTGCATGGCTGAACCGCTGGGCCGCACTGCGCCATTCGCCGCAGGATCCGGAACCTCTGGACCAATAGGCGCGGGCGTCCTATAAGCGCGGCCATGCATGCCCATTTGGCCATCATTATTCGAATTATATCCCCGGCGCTCTGACCCTCTGAGACGCCGGGCAAAGGTGTTTGAGACTTCGCACCGACCGCTTCGATCCTAGTACGACCAGATCATCCAAAGGACGCCCCCAATGTGCGCCGACACGATCCAGACACCTGATTACAAAGACACGCTGAATCTGCCCAAAACCGAATTCCCCATGCGCGCTGGCCTGCCCAAGCGCGAACCCGCATGGCTGGAGAGGTGGGAGACCATCGGCGTCTATGACCGCCTGCGTGAAAAAGAGGGTCGCGCGCCCTTTACGCTGCACGACGGCCCGCCCTACGCGAACGGCCACCTGCATATCGGCCACGCGCTAAACAAAACCATCAAGGACATGATCGTGCGCTCCCATCAGATGATGGGTCATGACGCGCGCTATGTACCTGGCTGGGACTGCCACGGTCTGCCGATCGAATGGAAGATCGAGGAACAGTATCGCAAGAAAGGCAAGAACAAGGACGAGGTGAACGTCGTCGACTTCCGTCAGGAATGCCGCAAGTTCGCCGAAGGCTGGATCGACATTCAGCGCGAAGAGTTCAAGCGCCTTGGCATTACCGGCAATTGGGCCGATCCCTACATCACCATGGATTACCATGCCGAGGCCGTGATCGCCGACGAGTTCATGAAGTTCCTGATGAACGGCACGCTTTATCAGGGCTCAAAACCCGTCATGTGGTCGCCCATTGAGAAGACTGCTCTGGCCGAGGCCGAGGTCGAGTATCACGACAAGGAAAGCTTCACCATCTGGGTGAAGTTCAAGGTCGTGCCTCGTGCTGTCGCTGCGTACGTAAAGCCGGGTGATGAAGCCGAAAAACTGACAGACCTTGCTTACAACATTAGCCAGTTGAAAGACGCCTATGTGGTGATCTGGACGACGACTCCATGGACCATGCCTTCGAACAAAGCTGTCGTGTATGGCAAGGATATCTCCTACGGCTTGTACGAAGTCACTGGCGCGCCGGACGAATGCTGGGCTGCTGTGGGCGACAAATTCCTTCTAGCCGACAATCTAGCCGCTGACGTTCTGGGTCGTGCTCGTCTGAATGACGATCAGTGGACTCGTGTCCGCGATGTGACCACCGACGAACTGACAGGCATCGGCTTGAAGCACCCGCTGGCCGGGGCCGAGGGCGGCAATGGCGAATGGGACGACATCCGCGATTTCCGCGCCGCTGAGTTTGTGACCGATACCGAAGGAACTGGTTTCGTCCACTGTGCGCCCTCGCACGGGATGGAGGAATTCGAGCTTTACCGCGATCTGGGCATGCTCGAGCAGGTCATCACCTACAACGTGATGGACGATGGCTCGTTTCGCGCCGATCTGCCGTTTTTTGGTGGCAAGTTCATCCTGTCCCGCAAGGGCGGTGAGGGTGACGCCAACAAAGCGGTCATCGACAAGCTGGTCGAGGTTGGCGGCCTGCTGGCGCGTGGCAAGATCAAGCACAGCTATCCCCATTCGTGGCGCTCAAAGGCTCCGATCATCTATCGCAATACGCCGCAGTGGTTTGCATCCGTAGACCGCAAGCTGGACGATGGCATGGGTGAGATGGGCGATACTATCCGCGAACGCGCCCTGCGCTCGATTGACGAATTGGTGAAATGGACACCTCAGACTGGCCGCAACCGTCTGTATTCCATGATCGAGGCGCGCCCGGATTGGGTTCTGTCGCGCCAACGTGCGTGGGGCGTTCCGCTGACCTGCTTCACCAAGAAGGGGGCTCTGCCGACCGACGCGGATTACCTGCTGCGCAATGCGGACCTGAACGCTCGCATCAAGGCAGCGTTTGAGAAAGAAGGCGCGGATATCTGGTACACCGATGGCTTCAAAGAGAAGATCCTCGAAGGCATCGCCAACCCGGACGACTACGATCAGGTTTTCGACGTGCTGGACGTGTGGTTCGACTCCGGCTCGACTCACGCCTTCGTTCTGCGTGATCGTGAGGATGGCACGGAAGACGGCATCGCCGACGTTTATATGGAAGGCACCGACCAGCACCGCGGATGGTTCCATTCGTCGATGCTGCAGGCCTGCGGCACCAAGGGCCGCGCACCGTACCGCAACGTTGTGACCCATGGCTTCACACTGGATGCCAAAGGCAACAAGATGTCCAAGTCGCTGGGCAACACCATCGTGCCGGAAGAGGTCGTCAAGCAATACGGCGCTGATATCCTGCGCCTGTGGGTGGCGCAGACCGACTATACCGCCGACCAGCGGATCGGACCGGAGATCCTGAAAGGCACCGCCGACAGCTATCGCCGCCTGCGTAACACCATGCGGTTCATGCTGGGCTCGCTGGCCGACTTCTCCGAGGCCGACCGCGTCGCGCCCGAGGATATGCCGCGTCTGGAACGCTGGGTGCTCAGCCGTTTGGCCGATTTGGATGAGCAGGTCCGCAACGGTTACGCCTCTTTCGATTTCCAAGGCGTGTTCAGTGCCGTGTTCACCTTTGCGACTGTTGATCTGTCGTCCTTCTACTTCGACGTCCGCAAGGACGCGCTCTATTGCGACGGCGACAGCCTGCGCCGCCGCGCTGCGCGTACTGTGCTGGACATCCTGTTCCACCGCCTGACCACATGGCTGGCCCCGGTTCTGGTCTTCACCATGGAAGAGGTCTGGCTGGAGCGGTTCCCCGGCGACGACAGCTCGGTCCATCTGGTGGATTTCCCGGACACGCCCGCCGATTGGCGCGATGCCGAACTGGAAGCCAACATGGCCAAGGTCCGCCGCGTCCGCCGTGCCGTAACCGCTGCGCTGGAAATCCAGCGTCAGGACAAGGTGATTGGCTCCAGCCTTGAGGCCGCTCCGATTGTGTATGTTGAAGATGGCGACACTCGTGACCTGCTTGCGACGTTTGACGTGGACGATATGTGCATCACCTCGGGATTGACCGTTACCGGCGACCCGGCTCCGGCCGAGGCGTTCCGCGCGCCGGAAATCGAAGGCGTCGCGGTCGTGTTCGAAAAAGCCGACGGCGAGAAATGTCAGCGGTGCTGGAAAATCCTGCCCGACGTTGGGCGCCACGCCCACGAAAGCGTCTGCGGACGCTGCGACGAGGCGCTGAGCTAGGATCAGACCCCCGGTTAAACGACCGGGGGTTTTTCTTTTGCGGGTTGCACGGGCTTTGGCGATCTGAAACGCTGCGCTTATGCCGATGATTGCCGTTGAAACCCAGTTTGGCCGCCTTGGGGTCGAAGAAACCGACGGGGCTATCACGCGACTTGTCTGGAACGGTCGGGATGACAGCCCAGAAACATCCTTGCTGCAAGAGGCTGCCGCGCAGTTAAGAGCCTATGATCAGGGCGAGCTGGAACAGTTCGACCTGCCGTATCATGTTGCTGGGTCCGAGTTTCAACGACAGGTCTGCGATCTGATGTTTGCTATCCCGCTGGGCGAAACCCGCACTTATGGAGATATCGCAAAAGAGCTGGGTCAGCCGCCTCAACCAGTGGGGCAAGCCTGTGGGGCGAACCCGATCCCTGTGATCATCCCTTGCCACCGGGTACTGGCGGCGAATGGCTTGGGTGGCTTTTCCGGTGACGGCGGGATCGAGACCAAAGTTGCTCTGCTCCGGCACGAACGGGCAGCGGGCCTGCTGATCTGAGAGAAGAATTTCAGTTGCAATCCCGCTGGTTGAGGCCCAACTTGTATCAAACAGAGAATTCAAAGGATCGCATTGCATGACAGCTCAAATCGACCCTGCTGCCCGCAAAAAGGCCATTATCGACCGGCTGATGTCACTGGAAGAACAGGAATTGGCGACTGCGCAGGCACATTACGACGCATTCCTGAAGGATTCTCAACTGGATGACCGGGAAGGTCATGACAAGGATGACATAGCCGCCTCGCGCGAGAATGCTGATCTGGCGGCTGCATTTGACGCCCCTGTACATGCGCATCACGCCAAGATCGACGTGATCGAGAACACTGATTTCAGTGTCACAGACACCGTGCAGCCCGGCGCGGTGGTCAAGTTCAATGATCGGCGGTTTGTCGTCTGCGTCTCGACCACGCGGTTTGAGGTGGACGGCAAGACCTATATGGGCATCTCAACGCAAAGCCCGATCTACCTGGCCATGGTCGGCCTACAGGAAGGCGACATGTTCACCCATAACGGTACTGAATTCGAGGTTCAGGAAATCTTGTAATCCGCGCTTTTGCGCTGTGGGATCACCTGCTGCGCAATCCCTGCGAACACCAGATACAAGCTGGTGATCACCAGACCCCAATGGGCCCAGCTTTCGGGATGGAAATCGACCCACGCAGCCCAGCCAGCAAAGAAAGTCCAGGCCAGCGCCATTGGCAGCGAAATCGAGCGCCAACGCTCGGTCCGGACGGGGTGAATGAATTTCAGCGGCAGGAACATCGCCAACGACAGCAGCGACACCAACAGCAGAATAACCCAAAAGCTGGGTTCGAGCGCGAAGACGACGATCACGAACATATTCCAGCAGCCCGGAAACCCGGAAAATGAATTATCTTTTGTTTTCATTCGGGTATCTGCGAAATACATCGCGCTGGCAAAGGTGATGACAATGATCGCGAACCAGCCTGTCCAGCCGTCCATCAAGCCGGATTTGAAGAGCGCAAAGGCCGGGATGAACACATAGGTAAGATAGTCGATGATCAGATCCAGCAGCACCCCGTCAAACTCGGGTGCGTTCTTTTTCACGTGGTAGTGACGCGCCAGCGGGCCGTCGATGCCGTCCACAATGAACGAGACCACCAGCCACAGATACATCAGGCTCCATTTTTCCTCGACCGCTGCCAGCATGGCAAGCATAGCGAAGACGGCTCCGGTGGCTGTGAACAGATGGACTGAAAGTGCTTTGAATCTAAGTGTCATGCAGGTGTCATGGACGATGCGTCAAGCAGATGCAAACCAAAACCCGGATTGAGGTAAAAACCAAACGTTACGACAGGGGAGGGGTCACGCTTTGGGGTGTGTGCGGTTGTAGACTTCCATCAGTCGCGTTGTGTCCACCGCCGTATAGGTCTGGGTTGTGGACAGTGAGGCATGCCCCAGCAGTTCCTGAATCGCGCGCAAATCGCCGCCAGCAGACAGAAGATGCGTGGCAAAGCTGTGGCGCAGAGCGTGTGGTGTGGCCGTTGCGGGCAAACCAAGCTGCATCCGCGCCTTGGCCATTACGCCCTGAATAGCACGTGGGTTCAACGCACCGCCGCGCACGCCGCGGAATAGCGCCTTGTCTTTGGTCTGCGGGTGAGGGCAGAGCTGAAGATAGCGATCCACGGCTGCGCGGGCGGCTGGCAGGACTGGGACGATCCGTTCTTTGTCGCCCTTGCCAAGGATGCGCAAAGTTCCGGGTAAGGGCGCGTCGGCACCGGTCAAGGATAGCGCCTCGGATATGCGTAGGCCGCAGCCGTAAAGCAGCGTGACAACAGCCACATCGCGGGCCGAAACCCAATCGCTGGTCGATTGCAGCTCGACCGTTTCAATCATGGCGCGGGCGGCGTCTTCGGCTAATGGGCGTGGGAGTTTCTTGGTGAATTTGGGCGCGCGGGTCGACAAGACGGCGGTTGGTTCGAAATCTTCGCGTTCAGAGAGCCAGCGATAAAAGCTTTTGACAGCCGAGAGTTTGCGCGCCAGTGACCGGGCGCCAACACCTGATGCGCGCTGTTCGGCCATCCAGGCACGCATGTCAGAGACGGTGATCCGGGCCAGTGCTGCCAGTCCTTGCCGTTCGCTATGATGCAGGGTCATGAAAGAAAGGAATTCAGTGACATCTCCGCGATAGGCAGTCTGAGTATTCTCAGATCGTCCCGCCAAAGCCCCCAAACTGTCCAGCCAATGCTGCAGCGCATCGCGACAAGCCGGGGAAATCAGGCTCACGATAGCCAGTGGCGCATCGAGCGTTCGAATACGCCGGCAAAGAAAGAAAGCAGATCGGTGCCAAGTTGTGGAGAAAAATGGTTTGGGTCCCTGGCCCCCATTACAATCATGCCCGGCAGGCGGCCTTCACCGAAATTAAGCCTCAGGCACGCCTCAGAGCGGAATTGGCTAGCCGCAGCGCCAAATATCCGGGGGCTTGGGTTTGGCATCTGGCGCAGTACGACCTCGCGCGCGGGGCCGCCGCGGTCCTGGCTGAGATAGGCGTCGATTGCGCCGGGTTCGACCACGGTTAGAACGCCGCCCAGCTTCTCGATGGCGGGGTCTTCCTGCGTGTTCGTTGTTTCCAGAACCAGCGTAATGTGATCGACGCGGAGGATATCGGCCACTTCATTGCCGAGTGTGTTCAGAAAATCTTCGAAATCGACGGGTTCCAACAGGCGCAGAATGGCACGGTGCACCTGATTGGTGCCTGCCAGATTTTCATAAGCTGCCGCAATAACCGAGCGGTGGGTGTCTTCGAGGCGATCCAGCCGTGCCTCGAGCCGTTGCATCGCGATGCCACGCAGATCGACGACGTTGTCACCGCGTGCCTGTTCGTTTGCAGAAACCAACGCCTGCATTAGATCCTTGTCGTCCAGCACGGCGTCCGGTTCAGCCAGAATCGCGGCGCGGAGAGTATCCTTGAGTTTAGTGTTGCTGCTCATGTCCCGTCCGGTCTTTTTTTGTTGAGCGGCTTATAACACGGCATGCCGGATTTGCCTTGGGAAAAATACAGGCAAAAGTAGAATTCGTTTGGGGATGTGTCAGAAAGGCTCCCGCCTGAAACATCCTGATCGGATGATCAGTTTTGCAGTTGGGCCAGGCGCGGCGCCCAAAGGCGCCGCGCGGGTTCGCGAAATTTACAGGATTTTCTGACCGGTCTTGGCCCAGTCAGCCAGGAAAGTTTCCAGGCCTTTGTCAGTCAGCGGGTGATCAGCCAGTTTCTTGATCACGGCGGGCGGCGCGGTGATCACGTCGGCCCCGATACGGGCACTGTCGGTGACGTGGTTCACGGTGCGGATCGAAGCGGCGAGGATTTCGGTTTCAAACCCATAATTGTCATAGACCTGACGGATATCCGCGATCAGGTCCATACCGTCGAGGTTGATGTCGTCCAGGCGACCGATGAAGGGTGAAATGAAAGTCGCACCCGCCTTGGCGGCGAGAATCGCCTGATTGGTCGAGAAGCACAGGGTCACGTTGACCATCTGGCCTTCGTCGCTGAGCGTTTTGCAGGTTTTCAAGCCATCCCAGGTCAGCGGTACTTTGACCGCGATATTGGGTGCAATCTTGGCCAGCTTGCGGCCTTCGGCGATCATGTCTTCGGCTTTGGTGGCAACCACTTCGGCGGATACCGGTCCATCGACGAGGTCACAGATTTCCTTGGTCACTTCCAGAATATCGCGGCCTGATTTCAGGATCAGCGAAGGGTTGGTGGTTACGCCGTCCACCATGCCCAGATCGTTCAGTTCGGCAATGGCTTCGATCTCGGCTGTATCTACGAAGAATTTCATGAGGGCAGTCCTTTGATGGGTTGGCCTTGGTCGCGGATGCCTTTACCTCAAAGAGACCCATGCTGAAACCCCCTGCAGAGGATATGCGTTGAGCGCTCAGGAGTATTTCGACCAAGGTGAGCTGGTGGCGGTTCTGACCACACAGCCTCTGGACCGGACGCTGGATTACAAAGCGCCTGAGGGTGGGTGCTTTCTAGGTGCGTTTGTCGAGGTGCCACTAGGCCCGCGTAAGGTGTTGGGCGTGGTTTGGGGGGCGGGGCAGGGCGGTTTCGATCTGGCCAAGGCGCGATCCGTGATCCGGGTGCTTGAGGTCTCGCCGATGCGCGAGGAGATGCGAGTGTTTCTGGGTCGCGTGGCGGATTACACGCTGACGCCTATGCCCGCGATGCTGCGGCTGGCGACACGCGCACCGGGGCTGGGTGACCCGCCGTCGATGCGTAAGATATACCGTCTAGGAAGTGGCGAGCCGGATCGGATGACCGACGCGCGAACCCGTGTTCTTGAGGTTTTGCGGGATTATGGCGGGCTGGCGTTTACACTGAAGGAGCTGGCAGAACAGGCGGGTGTGACGTCTTCTGTCGTGAAAGGGCTGGTGAAACAGGGTGCGGTGCGGGAAGAGGACAGTCCGCGCGATCTGCCCTATCCGTATCTGGACCCGGACCTGCCGGGTAAAAAACTGACCGAGGATCAAGCGGCTGCGGTTGCCAGATTGCAGGCCGGACAGCGCACCGGCGACTATGGAACCACGCTGCTGAAAGGCGTGACCGGATCGGGCAAGACCGAAGTTTACCTGGAAGCGGTGGCCGAAGCGCTACGGATGGGGCGGCAGGCTCTGGTCCTTTTGCCTGAGATTGCCCTGACCGCCGAATTCCTGACGCGGGTTGAGGCGCGGTTCGGTGCACGCCCGGCCGAGTGGCATTCGGGGGCCACAATGACCGAACGCCGCCGGGTCTGGCGCATGGTCGGACAGGGGGATGCGCAACTGGTTGTGGGTGCCCGGTCGGCGCTGTTCCTACCGTTCCGCGATCTTGGTCTGGTTGTTGTCGATGAAGAACACGACACGTCCTATAAACAAGAAGACGGCGTTCATTATAGTGCCCGTGACATGGCGGTGCTGCGCGCGGCCATTTGCGGGGCACGGGTGATTCTAGCCAGTGCCACGCCATCATTGGAGAGCTGGGCCAATGCAGAGGCGGGCAAGTATGACCGGCTTGACCTGACGGCTCGGTTTGGCGCTGCGGTGCTGCCCGAGATGAAGCCCATAGATATGCGGGCCGAGCAGATGCAGCCGGGGACGTGGATATCTCCGTCGCTGCGCCAAGCGGTGCATCAGCGGATTGAAAAGGATGAACAGTCATTGCTGTTCATCAACCGCCGCGGCTATGCGCCGGTGACCTTGTGCCGAGCCTGTGGCGAGCAGATCGCCTGTGACTATTGCGACGCGCGGATGGTCGAACACCGGTTTCTGAAACGCCTGATGTGTCACCAATGCGGTGAAACCAAACCGATGCCCGAGGCCTGCCCTTCTTGCAAGGTTGAGGGCAAGCTGGCTCCGGTCGGGCCGGGTATTGAACGGCTGGCGGAAGAGGCCGAAGCGACTTTCCCCGAGGCTAAAATAGCGATGTTAAGTTCCGATCTATTCGGCTCGGCGCGCGCCTTAAAGGCCAAGATCGAAGAGATTGCTGAGGGTGATGCGGATATCGTCATTGGAACTCAGCTGGTTGCCAAAGGACATAACTTTCCCAAGTTGACTTTGGTGGGAGTAATTGACGCCGATCTAAGCCTGCATGGTGCCGACCTGCGTGCCGCCGAACGGACGTTCCAATTGATGCGGCAGGTTGCGGGGCGTGCCGGGCGGGCGGACAAGCCCGGTCAGGCGCTGTTGCAGACGTTCCAGCCTGAGCATCCCGTGATCCGCGCCATTCTGTCGGGTGACGAAGAAGGCTTCTGGAAAGCCGAGGCCGCCGGACGGCAAGTCGCTGGGGTGCCGCCCTATGGTCGTATGGCGGGGATCGTTCTGTCTGGGCCAGAGGTTGGTCCGGTTTTCGACATCGGCAATGCCATGGCCCGAAACGATGTACCGCTGCGTGATATCGGCGCACAGGTTTTCGGACCGGCCCCTGCGCCGATTGCCCGTATCCGGGGGCGTCATCGTGTGCGCCTGCTGGTCAAGGCCCCCAAGGGCGCACCCATTCAGGACGCTATCGCCCGCTGGATCGCTCCGCTGCGCCTGAAAGGGGATATCCGCCTGACCGTCGATATCGACCCGCAAAACTTTTACTAACTCTGCGTCAGCGCAGGGTTAATGTGCACGGCGTCCTTGGCCCTCGCCAAACCGCGAAAATAGGCGTAGAGGGAGTCCCATGCTGAAACCCATGCCGCTTTCCGAGGCGCAGAGCCTGCCGTTCTGGCGCCGTCCCATCACGCTCTTGTTCGTGATGGCGCTGACGATGCCCATCGCCTTCAACGCGTGGAGCGCGCTGTTGAATAACTTCGTTATCGAGGTGGCGAATTTCGACGGCGCCGATATCGGGCTGCTGCATACTGTGCGTGAGATTCCGGGCTTTCTGGCCATCGGCGTGATTGCGGTGATCATCTTTATCCGCGAGCAGGTGCTGGCGATGATCTCGCTGATGATGCTGGGCCTGGCGACGGCGGTGACCGCGTGGTTCCCAAGCTTGGGCGGTTTGCTATTCGTGACATTGTTTAGCTCGATTGGCTTTCACTATTACGAAACGGTGAACCAGTCGTTGCAGCTGCAATGGTTGCCCAAGGACCGCGCACCGCAAGTGCTGGGCTGGCTGGTGGCCATGGGTTCGGCGGCCACGGCGGTGGTCTATGGCCTGATCGTTCTGACCTGGGACCGGTTTGATCTGTCCTATAACTTCGTTTTCATGGCTGCAGGCGGGGTGACGGCCCTGCTGGCAATGTTCTGCCTGTTCGCATACCCACAATTCGACGCGCCCACGCCGCAGACCAAAAAACTGATCCTGCGTAAACGCTATTGGCTCTATTATGCGTTGCAATTCATGGCAGGTGCGCGGCGACAGATATTTGTCGTTTTCGCGGGCTTTATGATGGTCGAAAAGTTCGGCTTTGAAGTGCACGAGCTGACCAGCCTCTACCTGATCAACCTGATGATCAATATGGCTGCGGCCCCCTTGCTGGGCAAAGCCGTCGGTAAATTTGGCGAGCGCCGCACGCTGATTTTTGAATACACCGGGCTGGCGATCGTGTTCGCGGCCTATGGCGGAATTTACTGGTTCGGTTGGGGCGTTCTGCTAGCTGCAATCCTTTATGTGATCGACCACGTGCTGTTTGCACTGGCGCTGGCTCTGAAGACTTACTTCCAGAAGATCGCCGACCCGGCAGATATCGCTCCTACGGCAGCAGTCGCATTCACGATCAACCATATTGCGGCGGTGTTCCTGCCCGCGCTTCTGGGCCTGTTGTGGGTGGTGTCTCCCGGCGCGGTGTTTGGCCTGGCGGCTGCAATGGCTCTGGTCTCGTTGGCGCTTTCGATGCTGATCCCGCGCCACCCTGAACCCGGCAACGAGACGATCCTGGCCAAATACGCCCAGGCACCGGCCGAATAAGCACCAGAGCTTGACCTTGGCGGGCCTGCGCCCTAGGCGCTGTATCAACTGATACACGGAGACCCCCATGCCCACATTTACCGCGCTTACCACTCTGACCGGCAAGAAAGCCGCCGAAGGTCTGGGCGAAGCGATGGAACGACTTGACCCGGAACCCACAGGCGTTGGCGTGTTCGAGGTCGAGGACGGCTCGGGCCTGTGGGAGGTCGGCGGTTATTTCACCGAAGCACCCGACGAAACCGCACTGGCTGTTCTAGCCGCTGCGTTCGAGGCGAAGCCGTTTGTCGTTTCGGAACTGCCCGAAACCGACTGGGTCGCGCATGTGCGGCGAGAGCTTGCCCCGGTAGAGGCAGGGCGTTTCTTTGTGTATGGCAGCCACGACGCCGACAAGCTGCCCGAGGGCCGCATTCCGCTGCTGATCGAAGCCGCGATGGCCTTTGGGACAGGTCATCACGGTACCACGCTGGGTTGCCTCAAGGCGCTGGACTATCTTTTAAGCGATGGCTTCGAGGCGACCAAAGTGGCTGATATCGGCTGTGGTACCGCGGTTCTGGCGATGGCCGCCGCGCGGGTCTGGGACGGTGACATCATCGCCAGCGATATTGATCAGGTGGCAGTAGATGTGGCTGAGGCCAACCTGAAGGCCAATGATATGGCAGGCCAGGTTCGCTGCGTCGAAGCCGCCGGTTTTGATCACCCCGATCTAAAATCACACGCTCCCTACGATCTGATTTTTGCAAATATCCTAAAAGGCCCGCTGGTCGCATTGTCCCCTGAAATCGGAGCGAATCTGCGCGCCGGAGGATACGCAATTCTGTCGGGAATCCTCAATGAACAAGCCGAAGATGTGATTTCAGTTTATTTACACAATGGGTTCAATCTGACCAAAAGGGATGAGATTGGTGAATGGACGACACTAGTATTAAGTAAACAGGGCTAAAATCAGGCCATTTGCAGGAGTTTCGTGGATTCTTGCCTCTTTTTTGTCGCAATCTGCAACTAATGTCGAAATGTGGTTACGGGGGCGGTTTTGGAGGCTGCCATGACGGGAAAACAGCTGGAATTTGATCAACGCGTTCATCGCCTGACTAAGAAACACGCAAAGCTCAGCCGGGGCTATCGCGCGACGATGCGCAAGGATGGCCTTGTCGTAATGAGACCGCAGCGGGTTAGGTCTGCGATTCCGGCAAAGATGCTTCTAATTGGCCTTGCCGGGCTGTTTGCGTTCAAAACTTTTCTGCTGAGCAGCCTTGGGGCTTCCGCTTACCAGTATCGCGTTGATAGCCTCGCAGAGGGCACAGCAGTGGAAAAGGCTGGTGCCTGGGTGATGCAGATCGATCCTTTGTCAGAGTATGTTGCAACTCAGATAAATGGATATTTCCACTAGTTTCATAAAGTTTAAAGAAGAAATGCCGCACATTAGATGTGCGGCGTTCTTTTTTCCCCAAGGGGAATGGGGGCGAGTGAGTGGTGGTTGATTCTTACCGGCGGCCTTCTGCCACGGCGTCAATATCGCCACGGCACAGGCCGATGTCTTCCAGCTCGCGATCCGACAGGCTGTTCAGAGCGTTGCGGGTCGCGCGGGCGTCGCTCCATTCGATAGCCGCATTTGCGACCGATGTGAAAGTTGCGCCGATACGGCCAACGAGGCCGAACGAGCCAGTGGTGATGCGGGTGGTGTCCAGTGCAGCCATATCCTGTTTCCTTCTGGTTAAAATTACCGTTTCGATCGTTTGATCTGAGCGGCATCTAGTGATGTCGATTTGGCGGCGCAAGTGCCGAAATTGCATGTTTCCTATGCAATTCTTGCAATGCTTTATTTTCATTAAAATCCCTTAATTTACTGGCAATCTGGCGTTCAGGAAACGTGTCGAATTCAGGCTTTTCACTGTCGTAATCAGGCCAAGATGTCGCCTCTGGGCTAGGAGTGTCGTTTTTGGGCTCCGGGTCAATTCGCTTGGAAAATGTTCACGCTTCGTGCTAATCCGTAAAAAGAACACAAAAACCCGAGCAGGCCGAGGCACAACATGCGTATTTTGGGCATTGATCCGGGGCTTAGAACCCTGGGATGGGGCGTCATCGAATCGCATGGCAGCCGTTTGAGCCACGTTGCCAACGGGTTGTGCAAGTCAGACGGGGACGATCTTGGTGAGCGGTTGTTGTCGTTGCATAACCAGATCGTCGAGGTCATTGCCGAACATCAGCCTGATCAGGCCGCCATCGAACAGACGTTTGTCAACAAGGATGGGGCGGGGACATTGAAGCTGGGTCAGGCGAGGGGCGTGGCGCTGCTGACACTTGCACAGGCCGGGTTGCCGGTGGGGGAGTATGCGCCCAACCGGGTTAAAAAAACTGTGGTGGGCGTAGGCCACGCCGAGAAAGAGCAGGTCCTGCACATGGTCAAGCTGCAATTACCGGGTTGCCAGCCCAAAGGGGCCGATGCGGCGGATGCGCTGGCTATTGCCATCTGCCACTCGTATTACGGCGCAGCGCCACAGGCGCGGATGAAAGAGGTGCGGGCATGATTGGTAAGCTGACAGGGCGGCTGGATTATCGCGCGGCGGATCACGTGCTGATCGACGTACGCGGCGTGGGTTACATCGTCTATTGCTCGGACCGGACGATGGCGGCGCTGCCCGGTGTGGGCGAGGCGGTCTCTATCTATACCGACATGGTCGTCCGTGAGGACCTTATGCAGCTCTATGGTTTCCTGTCGTTGGTCGAGAAGGAATGGCATCGCCTATTGTGCTCGGTTCAGGGGGTTGGGGCCAAAGTTTCGCTGGCTATTCTATCTGCGCTGGGGCCGGATGGGGTCAGCAGGGCCATTGCTCTGGGCGATTGGGGTGCGGTCAAGGCGGCCAAGGGAGTTGGGCCGAAGACGGCTCAGCGCATTGTGCTGGACCTCAAGGACAAGGCACCGGGCGTGATGGCCATGGGCGGCACCGTGACCGAGGCGATGGACGGCCCTGAGCTTGAGGTCGTGGAACTGGCTCAGCCGATACCAGCGCCCACGCGGGCGGTTAAACCGGCATCCGGCGCGGCAGCTGCGTCGGCTGGCGCATTGTCGGCGCTTGGCAATCTGGGCTATGGCCCGTCCGAGGCGGCCTCGGCCGTGGCCGAAGCAGCAGCCAACATGCCTGACGCGGGCGAGGCCGAACTGATCCGTGCCGCTTTGAAATTGCTTGCTCCGAAGGGGTGAATGAATGGTAGACGCCGACCCCACCCTACGCCCCGAGCCGATGCCCGAGGACAATGATCGCGCCCTGCGCCCGCAGGGGCTGGACGAATTCATCGGTCAGGCCGAGGCCCGCGCGAACCTGCGTATTTTTATCCAATCCGCCCGCCAGCGGGGCGAGGCGATGGACCACACGCTGTTCCACGGCCCTCCGGGTTTGGGTAAGACCACGTTGGCGCAGATCATGGCGCGTGAGTTGGGGGTGAATTTCCGCATGACCTCTGGCCCGGTGTTGGCCAAAGCAGGTGATCTGGCGGCGATCCTGACAAATCTGGAATCGCGCGATGTTCTGTTCATCGACGAAATTCACCGTCTGAACCCGGCAGTTGAAGAGGTGCTTTACCCGGCGATGGAAGATTTCGAACTGGATTTGGTGATTGGCGAAGGCCCAGCCGCACGTACTGTTCGGATCGAACTGCAGCCCTTTACGCTGGTGGGCGCGACCACCCGGATGGGGCTGTTGACGACTCCGTTGCGTGACCGGTTTGGTATTCCTACACGGCTGCAGTTCTACACGGTAGATGAGCTGCATGAAATCGTCACCCGCAACGCGCGCAAGCTGGGCGCACCGGCTGATGACGAGGGCGCGCGAGAGATCGCGCGCCGTTCTCGCGGGACGCCTCGGATCGCGGGGCGGTTGCTGCGCCGGGTGGTGGATTTTGCCATTGTTGAAGGCGACGGGCGGATCACCCGTGAACTGGCTGATGGCGCGCTGACCCGGCTGGGCGTGGACAACCTGGGGCTGGACGGCGCGGATCGGCGATATCTGAAGTTGATTGCCGAAAACTATGCTGGCGGGCCGGTGGGGATCGAGACCCTGTCGGCGGCCCTGTCGGAAAGCCGCGACTCGTTGGAAGAGGTGATTGAGCCTTATCTGTTGCAGCAAGGTTTGATCCAGCGCACCCCGCGCGGACGTATGCTGGCCCAGAAGGCGTGGGCGCACTTGGGAATGGCCGCACCTCGGGGGCAAAACGATCTGTTCGGTTGAAGCGGCGCGACAGAAAATCTATGCCTTCGGCAAGAGTATTTTGGAAAAGATGAAGGGCTGCGCGTGACTCCGAACGAAATCGAAGCACTTTTTACGCGGGAAAGCGGAGAGTTTCTGTTTGCGCGCTGGGGGCGGCCCATCGTTCCCATCGTCTTTGGCGTTGAGGATGAAACTCTGGCCACTGTCAAAGGCGCGTTCGAGGCGGTTGTGGCTCTGGCCGGGCACAAGATGGCCGAGACGGACCCAGAACTGGGTGCAAACTGCATGGTGTTTTTCTTTCGGGACTGGCAAGAGCTGCTGGAGGTTCCCGACCTCGACCGGCTGATCCCCGATCTGGCTCCGTTGGTCGAACGTCTGGAAAAAGGCGGGGCCAATCAATATCGCATTTTCCGATTCGAGGAGGACGGAGCCATCCGCGCGGCTTTCGTATTTCTTAAGATGGATAAAGAGCTGTCAAAAATTCCCGCTGAAACATTGGCGCTGGGGCAGGTGGTGCAGACTATCCTGCTGTGGTCCGACGCGGCCTTTCGCACGCAATCGCCGCTGGCCGTGGCCGCTGAGACGACAATTCTGCGCCCTGACATTGCCGGGCTGATCCGCGCCGCCTATGACCCGGTTCTGCCGGGGGTGGCGCAGGATTCGTCTCATGCGTTGCGCTTGTTTGCCCGTCTGGAGCAGCCGCAATGAAGCATGTCTTTCCCATTCGCGTCTATTACGAAGACACCGATATGGGCGGTGTGGTTTATCACGCCAACTACCTGCGCTTTATCGAACGGGCGCGATCGGACTGGGTGCGCAATATCGGCAATGATCAGAACGCGATGCGCGAGCAGGGGATCGTCTGGGTTGTGCGCCGGATTGAAGCGGATTACCTGTCGCCTGCCAAATTCGATGATGAGTTGATTGTTGAAACCGAGATGGTCTCGATTTCGGGTGTGCGCCTGACCATGTTGCAGCTTGTCCGGCGGGGTGAGACCGAGGTTTTCCGCGCCACCGTGACCGCCGTATGTATCAACAAAGACGGCAAACCGATCCGGCTTCCGGCAGAGATTCGCGCATTGATGTAACAAATCGCTCAGCCAGGGTGGTTCTGTTGGCATTTCATCACCAACTGCGTTAGCGTTTGGCAAAACAAGGCCAAATGGCTGTCAGGCAATAACAAAGAGCAGGTTCATGGAAGCTGAAACGCTGGCGCTGGCGCAGGAGATCGATTTCTCCATGTGGGGGCTGTATGCCCGCGCGACATTTATCGTCAAACTGGTGATGCTGATGCTGGTCGGCGCATCGATATGGTCCTGGGCGATTATCATTCAAAAGCTGATCAACTACCGCGCTGCACGAAGTGAGGCGCAGGTATTTGATGAAAGTTTCTGGTCTGGCAACCCTTTGGATGAGTTGTTCGAGCAGATCGGAACGCAGCCTGATGGCAGTTCGGAGAAGATTTTTGCGGCGGGTATGATCGAATGGCGCCGCTCACACCGCACCGATGGCGGATTGATCGCAGGTGCGACGGCGCGGATTGATCGCTCGATGGATGTGGCCATCGCCAAAGAAGCCGAGACGTTGCAGAAGGGTCTGCCCATTCTGGCTACGGTAGGTTCGACCGCACCCTTTATCGGCCTGTTTGGCACCGTTTGGGGCATCATGAATGCTTTCATCGAGATTGCCGAGCAACAGAATACTAATCTGGCTGTTGTTGCACCGGGTATTGCCGAGGCACTGTTGGCCACGGGTCTGGGCCTGCTGGCCGCGATCCCGGCCGTGATTTTCTACAACAAGCTTAGCGCGGACAGTGACCGGATCGTTGGTGGCTACGAAGCATTTGCCGACGAATTTGCCACCATCCTGTCACGGCAGTTGGATAGCTGATATGGGCGCGGCGGTTCAGCAATCCTCGAACGGAAACGGACGTAGACGCGGGCGACGTCGTGGGCGTGCTCAGCCGATGGCTGAGATTAACGTGACCCCGTTTGTGGATGTCATGTTGGTGCTACTGATCATTTTCATGGTGGCGGCGCCGTTGCTGACAGTCGGTGTGCCGGTGGACCTGCCCAAGACAGCCGCCAGTGCGCTGCCCGGTGATAACGAAGAGCCTTTGACCGTTACGCTGACTGCAGATGGGCTTGTCCAGATTCAGACTACGGACGTTCAGCGCGAAGAGTTGATTGGAAAACTGCGAGCCATCGCATCAGAACGCAGCAGTGACCGTGTGTTCCTGCGAGCCGATGGTGCAATTCCTTATGCGCAGGTGATGCAGGTCATGGGTGCGTTGAATGCGGGTGGGTTTTCCAATGTGGGCCTTGTGACCGATACCGGCGGGCCGACCCTGGACGAAGGTGGAGAGTGAGGCCGCGCGGTGGATACCGGCACCAAGATCTCGGCGATTGCCCATGTCACTTTGATCGGATGGGCTTTTTTCGGCGGTACATTCCGGTCGGAACCCTTGCCTATGGCAGTACAGGAGGTGTCGGTGGTTTCGGTTGAGCAGTTTGCCGCAATGACCGCACAGCGCGATGCGCCCGAGGTGCTGACCCCCACCGCGTTGCAACCGCCTGAAACGCCTGAAGAACAGGTGGCCCCGCCCGAGACAGTAGATGAAGAACTGACCCCTCCCGAAGTTGCTGCGCCGCCGGAACCCGAACCCGATCCCGTACCGGAACCGATCGAGCCCCCCCCCGAACCGGAAGTGGTCGAGGAGCCACCAATCCTGGATCAACCGGAACCGGTGACCGAGATATTGCCCGTGCCACCAGGCCCCGAGGCGCAACCGCGCGCGGCTGACAAGGTTGCGCCCGAGCCCGTAGCCCCGCCACCGCCAGAGGCGCAACCGGATGATATTGAGACACCAGCAGTGTCTCTGGATGAAGGTGCCGAGACCCAACAGGAGCAGCAGGACCAGACCGCACCAGAAGAGGCCACGGACGAGATCGTGACCGAGGCCGAAGAGACCAAGGAGAATGCCCCGCGAACCTCTCCGCGGCCACGGGTGCGCCCAAACCGTCCGGCGCCCCCAGCGCAGCCCGAGGTTGCCGAAGCTGACGAGCCCACCCCGTCGGAACCTGCGCCTGCGGATACTTCCATTGACGATGCGTTGGCCGAAGCATTGGGGCAGGGAAGCGAACCCTCTGGTCCTCCGCTGACCAGCGGCGAAAAAGACGCGATGCGTCTGGCGGTTTCGCAGTGCTGGAACGTCGGCTCCCTGTCCACGGATGCGCTGCAAACGGTCGTTGTCGTGGGCTTTTCGCTGAGCCCTGACGGCAAGGTGGTCGGGGGCAGTTTACGCATGATTGACAGCTCTGGCGGCACGGCTGCGTCTGCAAAACAAGCGTATGAGGCTGCACGACGGGCAATTTTGCGCTGTGGGGCCAAAGGATATGACCTGCCTGCTGACAAATACGATCAGTGGCAGGATATTGAGATTACATTCAATCCCGAGAGGATGCGGATCAAATGATGAGATTTCTGACCAGTCTGTTGCTTGGCCTGACGATCATGGCAGCGCCGGTATACGCCCAGAGCGGACCGCTGCGTCTGGAACTGGATCAGGGGATCATCGAGCCCTTGCCCTTTGCGGTGCCGAATTTCGTGCCTGACGGAGCGGCGGCAGCACAATACGCAAATGACATCTCTCGTGTTGTAGCGGCGGATCTGACCGGAACCGGCCTGTTCCGCGAAATTTCTTCGGACGCGTTCATCAGTCGGGTCAGTAGTTTCGATGCTCCGATACAATTCGCAGACTGGAAAGCCATCAATGCCGATGCGCTGGTAACCGGGGCCGTCAACGTCTCGGGCAACCGCCTGACTGTGCGGTTCAGGGTGTGGGATGTGTTCTCAGGCCAGGAACTGGGCAATGGTCTGCAATTTGCGGGTACGACCGATGGTTGGCGGCGCATGGCGCATAAGGTGGCTGATCAGGTCTATAGCCGGATCACGGGTGAGGGTGCATATTTCGACAGCCGCGTCGCGTTTGTATCGGAAAGCGGCCCCAAGGATCAGCGTCAGAAACGTTTGGCGATTATGGATTACGACGGTGCCAACGTGCAGTACCTGACCGACAGTTCGGCCATCGTTCTGGCACCGCGCTTTTCATCGACGGGTGACCGGTTGCTTTATACCAGTTACGAAAGTGGTCAGCCGCGTATTTATGTTCTGGATATTGATCGCGTCAAACGGACTGAGTTGAACACACAAGGCGGCACGATGAGCTTTTCGCCGCGCTTCTCACCGGATGGCCGTTCGATCGTGTACTCGTTGATTCAGGGCGGTAATACCGATCTTTGGAAGATGGATCTGGCCTCGGGTCAGAGCGTACGCCTGACCAACACCCCCGCGATTGAAACAGCCCCCAGTTATTCGCCGGACGGCTCGCAAATCGTTTTTGAAAGCGACCGCTCGGGTACGCCGCAACTGTATATCATGCCTGCCAACGGTGGAGAGGCGACCCGTATCAGCTTCGGCCAAGGTCGCTATGGCACTCCGGTCTGGTCGCCGCGTGGCGATCTGGTTGCGTTCACCAAGCAAAACAAAGGACGGTTCCATATCGGCGTCATGCGCGTTGATGGCAGCGAGGAACGGCTGCTGACCTCATCTTTCCTGGATGAAGGGCCGACTTGGTCACCCAATGGCCGGGTCATCATGTTTACCCGCGAAACGCAGGGTGCAAGCGGGCGGGCTACGCTGTATTCGGTGGATATCTCGGGTCGGAACTTGCGCCCGGTGCGCACTCCGGATGGCGGAAGCGATCCTTCTTGGGGACCATTGCAGAATTGATCGGGGCAGGGGCTTGGAAAAGTTCACAAAAATCCTGCACTGTGATAGAGAGGCGGCAATAAATCGATAAAACAACGAGGCACCTGAAATGAACGTATTGAGCAAAGTCATCGCTTTGGGCGCGCTAAGTGTCATCGCCGCCTGTACTAATAACGATCCGTCGGCGCTTGGCGGCGGTTTTGGCAACGGGGCGAACGGATCCATAGCTCTGGGCTCGCCCAGTGACCCGCGCTCGCCAGCATATTTCCAGCAAACCATTGGCGACAGGGTGCTGTTTTCGGTGGATCAGTCGACCCTGACACCGCAAGCACAGACAGTCCTGCAAGGACAGGCCGATTGGCTGCTGGCTAACCCGGATTACGTGGCCACCATCGAAGGTCACGCGGATGAGCAGGGCACACGTGAATACAACCTCGCTCTGGGTGCGCGCCGGGCAAATGCGGCCCGCGAATACCTGATTTCGCGCGGCGTGGCGGGCAACCGTCTGACGACCGTAAGCTATGGTAAAGAACGCCCGATCGAGATTTGCAGCACCGAGGATTGCTATTCCAAAAACCGTCGCGCGGTGACGGTGCTGACCGGTTCAACCTTGGGGTAAGACGATGAGAATTGCAGGATGGGTTCTGGCCGCAGTGATTTCGACCGCCGGTATGGCACAAGCACAGGATCAGCAGACTCTGGCGGATATCCGGCAGGAGCTGACGGTTCTGCATGTGGAAATTCAGCGCCTCAAGCGTGAGTTTTCGACAACCGGTTCTCCGGCCCCGAACCTGTCTGGCAGCTCTATTCTGGAGCGTGTGGATGCGATTGAGGCCGAATTGCAGCGCTTGACGCGTCAGACTGAACAGCTGAACCAGCGCGTGCAGAATGTCGTGACAGACGGCACCAACCGGATCGGGGATTTGGAATTCCGACTGGTCGAACTGGAAGGTGGCGATCTGAGTACGCTGGGCGAGACGTCGACTTTGGGCGGCAATACCGAAATTACGGCTGCCGCACCTGCGACCCCAACCACGCCGAACGTCTCGGAGCAGGGGGAGCTGGCGATTGGTGAACGCGCCGATTTCGATACCGCTTCGCAAGCTTTGGCCGAGGGGAATTTTCAGGTGGCTGCGGATCAGTTCGCACAATTTGATTCGTCGTACCCCGGCAGCCCACTGGCGCCCGAGGCCCACCTGAAACGCGGGCAAGCTCTGGAAGGTCTGGGCGACACGCGAGAGGCTGCTCGGGCATTTCTGGCCAGCTTTACGGGTGATTCCGAAGGCGCATTTGCCCCAGAAGCTCTGTTTGAACTGGGCGCTGCTTTAGGTCGCTTGGGCCAAACCGATCAGGCCTGTATTACATTGTCCGAGGTTGGCGTGCGTTTCCCGTCCTCGACCGTTGTATCCGCCGCCACACAAGAAATGGCGTCGTTGGGCTGTTCTTGACCGATCAGTGTGAAACTCTGCGAAGAGAAATCCGTGCGCGGTTACCTGAACGGTTGCCGCAACGATTAGGGGTTGCCGTGTCCGGGGGCGGAGATTCGGTGGCGTTGATGCACTTGTTGCAGGACATCGCGCAGTCCGAGCAAGTTGCCCTATTCAGTGCAACGGTGAATCACGGCTTGCGCCCTGAAGCCGAAGCCGAGGCTGCATGGGTCGCCGAACAGGCGGCTATTTTGGGAATCCCACATGAAACGCTCATTTGGCGGGGCTGGGATGGTGCCGGAAACTTGCAGGATCAGGCTCGTCAGGCGCGGTATAGGTTGTTGACGGATTGGGCAAAGCGCAACGAGATGACGGCGATCGCGCTGGGCCATACGGCGGACGATCAGGCCGAAACAGTTCTGATGCGGCTTGGCCGAACTGCAGGCGTGACCGGCCTGTCGGGTATGCCTTACATGCGCGAGCGTGACGGGATCACTTTGCTGCGTCCGATGCTGGGGATCACCCGTAAATCTCTGCGGGGTTTTCTGTCGGCAGGCAATGTGGACTGGATCGAAGACCCATCGAATCACGACAGCAAATTCGATCGGATCAAGGCCCGAGAAGCGCTGTCTGGGTTGGCACCTCTTGGCATTTCGGCACAATCTTTGGCTCGTGTGGCTGAAAATCTTGCACAAGCGCGTGAGGCATTGGACCGCTATACGCAGGAATCCGCGCGCAAGGTTGCGGTGGTGGATGGCGGGGATGTCTGTATCGACCGTAGTGGTTTTGAACTGCTCCCGTCCGAGATTCAAAGGCGGCTTATTATTGGAATCATCGCATGGATTGCCGGAAATGGGTATCCGCCACGCAGTGCGGCTGTGGATCAGATGGTGGCTGCCGTGGGGGAAGGCCAAACCATGACTCTGTCGGGCTGTCTAGTGATCCCGCAGGGCGATAAAACGTGGTTTTGCAGGGAGCTAAACGCGGTGACGACACGAACTGCGGCACCAACCGAGGTTTGGGATAACCGCTGGGTCCTGTCGGGCCCCGAAGCTTCGGGTGTCGAGGTGCGCGCATTGGGAGAGGCCGGTTTGCCAGAGGTGCAAAACTGGCGTGCTTTGGGCAAACCGCGTCAGGCGCTTTTGTCTTCTCCTGCAGTTTGGAAAGGTGAAAGCCTGATTGCGGCACCGTTGGTTGACTATTCGAACGGATGGAGGGCCAAGTTTGCTCCGCATTGGCCCGAGTTCTACTCTTCGCTTTTATCGCATTGAACCTGCTTGAATCATCTCTATTTTATAGAGCAACCCGGCAGACCCTCATTTGCCGAAATCTTTTGGGAGATATTCCTTGGGCAACGCTCGTAACATCGCCTTCTGGGTCGTTCTGTTTCTGCTGATCCTTGCACTGTTCAATTTCTTCAGCGGGCAAGGCGGAACGCTTCAGAGCAATGAAAGAACCTATTCCGACTTTGTCAGCGCCGTAGAAGGCGGCGAGGTCAAGAGTGTGACGCTGGATGGTGAGCAGATTCGCTATTCCACTCAAAGCGGCGCAAACTATGTCACAATCAAACCCGGTGACGCCGAAGTCACCAAATTGCTGATAGATGAGAACATCCCCGTTCAGGCGGTGAAACAGCAGCAATCTGGTTTCCAGTCCTTCATTCTGACGCTGCTGCCATTTCTGCTGCTGATCGGTGTGTGGATCTATTTCATGAACCGTATGCAGGGCGGCGGCAAAGGCGGAGCCATGGGCTTTGGCAAATCCAAGGCCAAGATGCTGACCGAAAAGCATGGCCGCGTGACCTTTGATGACGTTGCGGGCATCGATGAAGCCAAGGAAGAGTTGGAAGAAATCGTCGAATTCCTGCGTAACCCGCAGAAATTCAGCCGTTTGGGTGGCAAGATTCCGAAGGGTGCTCTGCTGGTTGGCCCTCCGGGTACTGGTAAGACGCTGCTGGCCCGTGCGATTGCGGGTGAAGCAGGCGTGCCGTTCTTCACCATCTCGGGTTCAGACTTTGTTGAGATGTTCGTGGGTGTCGGCGCAAGCCGTGTGCGTGACATGTTCGAACAGGCCAAGAAGAACGCGCCCTGTATCGTGTTCATCGACGAGATCGACGCCGTGGGTCGCCATCGTGGTGCCGGTTATGGCGGCGGTAATGACGAACGCGAACAGACGCTCAACCAGCTGCTGGTCGAGATGGACGGGTTCGAAGCCAATGAAGGCGTGATCATTCTGGCGGCTACCAACCGTAAAGACGTTCTGGACCCGGCTCTGCTGCGTCCGGGTCGTTTTGACCGGAACGTGACCGTCGGCAACCCCGACATCAAAGGCCGTGAGAAGATTCTGGGCGTGCATGCTCGCAAGACACCTCTGGGCCCCGATGTCGATCTGCGTATCATTGCGCGCGGTACGCCGGGCTTCTCCGGTGCGGATTTGGCAAACCTCGTGAACGAGGCCGCGCTAATGGCCGCGCGTGTGGGCCGTCGCTTTGTCACCATGGAAGACTTCGAGAATGCCAAGGACAAGGTGATGATGGGTGCCGAGCGCCGCTCGATGGTGCTGACGCAGGATCAAAAGGAAAAGACGGCGTATCACGAATCCGGTCATGCGGTGGTTGGTATGACACTGCCCCTTTGTGACCCGGTCTACAAAGCAACAATCATTCCGCGCGGTGGTGCGCTGGGTATGGTTGTCAGCCTGCCTGAGATGGACCAGTTGAACTATCACCGCGATGAGTGTGAGCAGAAACTGGCCATGACCATGGCCGGTAAGGCCGCCGAGGTCATCAAATACGGTGAGGACCATGTTTCGAACGGCCCGGCCGGTGACATTATGCAGGCCAGCCAGTTGGCGCGCGCCATGGTGATGCGCTGGGGTATGTCGGATAAGGTCGGTAACATCGACTATGCCGAGGCGCACGAGGGCTATTCGGGCAACACGGCTGGTTTCTCGGTATCGGCCCATACCAAAGAGCTGATCGAAGAAGAGGTAAAGCGCCTGATCCAACAAGGCTATGAGCGTGCGCACAGCATCCTGACCGAGAAAAACGAGGAATGGGAGCGTCTGGCGCAGGGCTTGCTGGAATACGAAACCCTGACCGGGGACGAGATCAAGCGCGTCATGAACGGTGAATCGCCGAACGAAGGCGATGATGAAGGCGACAAACCTGATGAGGGCAGTGCGCCCAGCGTGACAGCGATTCCGAAAACCAAGGTCAAGAAGTCTCCGCCCGACGGCGGGATGGAGCCCGAGCCTTCGGCATAAGAACAACAGACCCGGGCATTGTCCCGGGTCTTTTTTCGCCTTTTCAATCGGGGCTAGCTGTCTTCTATTGCGACAGCGGAACTATGTTGAAGGGGAGCGATTATGCCCGTCATGCGTGAGACCGAGTACAAGGGTAAGGTTGTCTGGCTGGGTCATGTTCCCGCGGGTAAATCCATTCGCGCGAACGCTGTAGAAGCTCTCGATCTTGGGTTCTTTGGCGATCGCGGCGCCCGGCACGAGGGCGAGACCCGCGCCTCGTGCGTGCGGGTGAATAATCTGTACCCGCAGGGCACTGAGATCCGTAATGTCCGGCAATTGTCAGTTTTGTCCGCCGAAGAGATTGACGCAACAGCGCAACAAATGGGGCTGGATCGACTGGACCCGTCCTTTTTAGGGGCCAGCATCGTACTGCGCGGTATTCCGGATTTTACCCACATCCCACCATCTTCGCGGCTGCAAGTTGCGGGGGGCGTTACCATCACGGTTGATATGGAAAACCGCCCCTGCGTGATTCCGGGGCGCGAAATCGAGTCCGATCTGCCAGGGCACGGTGCGGCGTTCAAACCGGCGGCTCAGGGGCGGCGCGGTGTCACCGCATGGGTAGAACGACCCGGCGAACTGAAGATTGGTGATACCATGACGCTGTTTGTGCCGGATCAGCGGAATTGGGCACCATTGGGTCAACCCGTTTCCAATTAGAAACGGTGGATTTGTCCCAACGCCGTTTCGCGGCCTGAATATGTCGGAATCTATAGCCATCGACATTGTACACAACGGTATGGGTTACACAGCGCCGACGCACCGCGTCGGTTTTGCACGGTATTCAATCAAGGACCCTGGCCAATGAGCTACAAATCCGACATCGAAATCGCTCGCGAAGCGAACAAGAAACCGATTCAGGAAATCGGCGCCAAGATCGGCATCGAGTCCGCAGACCTGCTGCCTTACGGCCATGATAAGGCAAAAGTCAGCCAGGACTTCATCAACTCGGTTCAGGACCGCGAAGACGGTAAGCTGATCCTCGTCACCGCGATCAACCCGACCCCGGCGGGTGAAGGTAAGACCACCACCACCGTTGGTCTGGGTGACGGTCTGAACCGCATCGGTAAAAACGCGATGATCTGTATCCGCGAAGCCTCGCTTGGCCCGAACTTCGGTATGAAGGGCGGCGCTGCAGGTGGCGGTTACGCGCAGGTTGTTCCGATGGAAGAGATGAACCTGCACTTCACCGGCGACTTCCATGCCATCACCTCGGCACACTCGCTGCTGTCGGCGATGATTGACAACCACATTTACTGGGGCAACGAAGCCGAGATCGACACCCGTCGTGTCGCCTGGCGTCGCGTTGTCGACATGAATGACCGTGCGCTGCGTCAGATCACCGCCTCGCTGGGTGGTGTGTCGAACGGCTTCCCGCGTGAAACCGGCTTTGACATCACCGTCGCGTCCGAGGTCATGGCGATCCTGTGCCTTGCCAATGACCTGAAGGATCTGGAAAAGCGTCTGGGCGACATCATCGTTGCCTATCGCCGCGACAAGACCCCGGTCTATTGCCGCGACATCAAGGCCGAAGGCGCAATGACCGTACTGTTAAAGGACGCAATGCAGCCGAACTTGGTGCAGACGCTGGAAAACAACCCGGCATTCGTCCACGGCGGTCCTTTCGCCAACATCGCACACGGCTGTAACTCGGTCATCGCCACCAAGACCGCTCTGAAAGTGGCTGACTATGTCGTTACTGAAGCGGGCTTTGGTGCTGACCTGGGTGCCGAGAAGTTCATGAACATCAAGTGCCGCAAGGCGGGCATTGCTCCGTCGGCTGTTGTTCTGGTCGCCACCGTGCGCGCAATGAAGATGAACGGCGGCGTTGCCAAGGCCGATCTGGGCGCGGAAAACGTCGACGCGGTTCAATCTGGTTGCGCCAACCTGGGCCGCCACATCGAAAACGTGAAATCCTTCGGTGTGCCGGTCGTTGTCGCCATCAACCACTTTGTCACCGATACCGACGCCGAAGTTCAGGCGGTCAAAGACTACTGCTCCAACCATGGTGTCGAGGCGGTTCTGTCGCGCCACTGGGAGCTGGGCTCGGAAGGCTCTGCTCCGCTGGCCGAAAAAGTTGTCGAAATCGTTGAAGGTGGTTCGGCAAACTTCGCGCCGATCTACCCTGATGACATGCCGCTGTTCGAGAAGATCGAAACCATCGCCAAGCGCATCTACCGCGCTGACGAAGTTCTGGCCGACAACAAGATTCGCAGCCAGCTGCGCGAGTGGGAAGCCGCAGGATATGGCAACCTGCCTGTCTGCATGGCGAAAACCCAGTATTCGTTCTCGACCGACCCGTCACTGCGCGGTGCACCCACTGGCCACTCAGTTCCGGTGCGTGAGGTTCGCCTGTCGGCTGGCGCTGGTTTCATTGTGGTTGTCTGCGGTGAGATCATGACCATGCCCGGTCTGCCCCGCAAACCGGCTGCGGAATCCATCTGCCTCAATGACGCAGGTGAGATCGAGGGCTTGTTCTAAGCGCCCGAATGATACATCTCGTGGTCCGGGGAATTCCCCGGGCCGTGAGGAGAATAAAATGCCCACTCTGATACCGCCGCAAGACTGTCACTCGATGCAGCAATTGCGGCCTCAGATCGACAAGCTGGACCGCCAACTGATTGAATTGTTGGTAACGCGCGCAAGTTACATCGACCGCGCGTCAGAGCTGAAGCCCGGCGAGGGCCTGCCAGCCCGCATTCCGGATCGTGTCGAAGACGTGGTGCAACGCGTGCGCAAGAGCTCTGACGAGTTGGGCATGGACCCCGATCTTGCTGAGAAGCTCTGGCGTATACTGATTGATTGGTCGATTGCCCGCGAAGAACGCGTGCTCGGCCCCGACTGAAGACCCGGGCGCTGTATGCGCCCGATCCGTTTTTTGAATGAAGGGATCAAAGGATGGTAGCGCAGGTTATCGACGGTAAGGCCTTTGCAGCCAAGGTTCGCGCCCAGGTGGCCGATCAGGTTGCGAAACTGAAAGAAGAGAACGGAATCACCCCCGGCCTTGCGGTGGTTCTGGTCGGCGAAGACCCGGCTAGTCAGGTTTATGTCCGCTCGAAAGGCAAGATGACCGTCGAGGTCGGCATGAACTCGTACGAGCACAAGCTGGATGCTGAGACCTCGGAAGAGGACCTTCTGGCGCTGATCGACAAGCTGAACAACGACCCGGCCGTGCACGGAATTCTGGTGCAGCTGCCGTTGCCCAAGCATCTGAACGAAGATCTGGTGATCAATTCGATCGATCCGGCCAAGGACGTTGATGGTTTCCACATCTCGAATGTGGGCCTGCTGGGTACCGGGCAGAAGTCGATGGTGCCCTGCACCCCGCTGGGCTGTCTGATGATGCTGCGCGACTACCATGGCTCGCTGTCGGGTATGGATGCGGTTGTGATCGGCCGCTCGAACATCGTGGGCAAGCCGATGGCACAACTTCTGCTGGGTGACAGCTGCACCGTGACCATCGCACATTCGCGCACCAAGAACCTGCCGGACGTCGTCCGCCGCGCTGACATCGTTGTCGCCGCCGTTGGCCGCCCCGAAATGGTGCCGGGCGACTGGATCAAGGAAGGCGCCACCGTGATCGACGTGGGCATTAACCGCATCGAGCGTGACGGCAAAAACAAGTTGGTCGGTGACGTCGATTATGCCAGCGCCGCTGAGCGCGCAGGCGCCATCACTCCGGTTCCGGGTGGCGTCGGTCCGATGACCATCGCCTGCCTGCTGGCAAACACGCTGACCGCCTGCTGCCGAGCAAATGGCCTGCCAGAGCCCGAAGGCCTGACGGCCTAATCAATACACAGCACTTCTGATAGTCGGGGCCGAAGAGTGGATGCACTCTTCGGCCTTTCTTGTTCAGATCGCACCAAGTTTGAATTGACGGGGTTTGAAGTATCTGGCTATCGGTGATAAACACATAATTCCAGCCAGTTACGAAGTTTTGTTTTGGGTCGCGCTTAGTGAGGCTGGGCAGTGCCGACCTTTCGTTGAGTGAGTATGATCGTCTTACCAAGTTCAATCCTGCCCGCACTGACCCTGCGTCGAGCGATTGCAGGGCTTGCATTCCCGCCATTACTGGCATGTGCTTTTCAACCCTTCCCCGATCTATATCTATCCTATGTTCAGCGTCTTGTTTTCTGGGTCGGGGTGATGACGCTGGCACTGAGCACGGCATGGGTGGTCAGAGGCTTGGCGCAGAGGTTTTTAGCCGATACTCGGTTTTCCTGGCGCGACATGGCATTGGTTGCGGTGATCCTAGCACTGTTTGTCCCGCCTCTTTGGCTCATGTCCTATCTGTTGATCACTGTTGGGGGGCATCAAGCTCCGGGCATCTTGTCGGTAACACCTTACGGCGCGCTTTTCGCCACTGGGCTGGTGCTGGCCCGCGGCTATAGCCAGGCTGAGCCGCAGCAGGAAAGCACGGTGCGCCCGCTTCCACGTCTGGTCAAACGTCTGCCTGATTCATTTTCTGGTCAGATTTTTCGACTGACCGTACGGGACCATTCTGTAGACGTAGTGACGTCAGAAGGAACGTTTACCATCCGGTCACGATTCACAGATGCGATAGCCGAAATGGAACCTGTTCCCGGCCATTGTACGCACCGATCCCACTGGGTTGCGGACGATGCTATCGTCGGTGCAGAGAGGCAGGCCGGGAAAACTTTTGTGCGACTGAAGAACAACGATCTGGTTCCAGTCAGCCGAAAATACAAACCCATGTTGGAACAGGACGGCTTGCTTTAAGGCCCTTCACCTTGGCATTGGGATGACCTGCGGCGCGGGGCCTGTCAGAATCGCAAGGGCGCGGTCGTCCATAAGCTTGCAAAGTATCTGATCCGAACTGCGCATCCCGCCGGTATAAGTGCCATAGGCCGGAAGGATCATCCGTGCCTGGTCCACCAGGAATGCTGGCCGGGTAATCGAACGGCCGCGTGTCTTGAGACGAGCCTTAGGGTGATAGTGGCCCGAGATTTCAGCCGGTGCCTCCGCCTGCGCGATATGCCGAAATGTCAGAGAACCGATCGTGCATTCGAACAGGTGCGTACCCCCCAATTCAATAGGGCCAGGGTCATGGTTGCCTTCGATCCAGATCCACCGCCGCCCTGCTTGCAAGGCGGTGATATCACGCTTTTCCGCCGCGTTTATCGCCATCGAGGCATCAAGATCGTCAAAACTGTCGCCAAGGCAGATCACAGTGCTGGGGTTGGTTCTGGCAATATCAGCGCTCAGACGGGTCAGGGTTTCTTTACTGTCATAAGGGGGCAGGGTTGGGCCGCCCCGTCGCGCGATACGCTCGGACTTACCCAGATGCAGGTCAGACACGCAGAGCAGGTTTTGATCTGGCCACCACAATGCCCCAGAACCCAACGCATGCAAGGTTTGCCCTACAAATGAAAACGTCACTTCGTTCATGATCCGTTCTTCGCGCGTTTTGATGGGTGACGCAAGCGGCATCAACCGGGTTCCAGCCCTGCGGCCTGCAACAGTCGGGCGCTTTCTTCGGCCAGTAGGCGTTCTTCGGCCGCGCCTTTGACCGGGACCTTCCCAACTTCAAGAAATAGCGGCGCAGCGAGGGGGGAAACCCGGTCCAAACGCAACAGGTCAATCCGATCACCGATGCGGGCTATCATGGCCTCGATCCGACCAAAATCCACCAGCCCGCGCATCGCTTCTTCGCGGGTGATCTGCATCAGCAGGTGATCGGGGTCGTATTTCAGCAACGTGTCGTAAAGGATATCCGAAGAAAACGTTGCCTGACGCCCGCTTTTGCGCTGCCCTCCGGTGTTGCGTTCGATCAGCCCCGCAATCGTGGCCGAGGCGCGAAAGGTTCGCTTCATTACCGCGTTTCCCGACAGCCACGTCTCAAGCCCGTCGCGCAGGGCGTCCAGTTGGAACAGCGGGCGCGGGTCCGTCACCGCGTCCAACCCCCAGATCAGCGTTGCATAATCGGTTGCCACAAATCCCAGCGGAGCCAGCCCGGTTTCCTCCATTCGTTTGGTCAGGAGCAAGCCTAGTGTCTGCTGCGCGTTGCGACCGGCAAATCCATAGACGCACAGATTCTCGCGCCCGTCGTTGGGAAAGCTCTCGATCAGTAGGCGGTCGCGTTGGGGCAGGCGGGATATATCGCGCTGAAGGGCCAGCCAGTCGGCTGTGTGCGCCGGTAGTTGTGGCCAATCGGATTGGGCGAACATTCTCAGGATGCGATCGCTCAGCTGCGTCGATGTAGCGAATTTTGTACCTGAGAATACGGCCACCTTGGGTTTTCGATCAGCGCGCCGGCTGACCTCGACCACCATTTCGCGCAGCCCCTCATAGCGCACGATCTGACCGCCGATCAGAAACGTGTCACCTTGGGTGAGCGATGCCGCAAAGGCCTCTTCTACTTCGCCCAGCGGTTTGCCACCGCGATTGCGTTTCAAGCGCACCTTCAGTGTGTCTGTATCCTGAATGGTGCCGAGGTTCATGCGGATACGCTGCGCTGCACGTGGGTCGCGTAGCTGCCAACGGCCATCAGGACGCTGTTGCAGTCGCTGCCAGCGGTCATAGGCACGCAGGGCATAGCCTCCCGTTGCGCAGAAATCTAAACAGGCGTCGAATTCGGTACGGGTCAGTTGGAAATAGGGACCGGCCGTCGTCGTTTCTGCGAACAGTGTATCCGCTTTGAACGGGCCCGCCGCCGCAGCGATCAGGATGTGTTGGCAAAGGACATCGCGTGGACCGGCACCGCGTGGCTCACCATCCAAATCATGCGCTTTAGCGGCCTCAAGCGCCGCGACACACTCGACCACCTCAAACCGGTTTGCGGGCACCAGCAGGGCTTTGGAGGGCGCGTTGTAGCGGTGATTGGCCCGCCCGATGCGCTGCACCAGCCGTTTGACGTTTTTAGGTGCGCCAATCTGGATGACTAAATCGACATCGCCCCAATCGATGCCCAGATCCAAACTGCCGGTGCAGACGATTGCACGCAGCTCCCCTCGCACCATTGCTGCTTCGACCCGTTCGCGTTGCTGCCTGTCCAGACTGCCGTGGTGGATGCCGATCGGCAGGCCGTCTTCATTTGCCAGCCAGAGGTTGTGAAAGAAAATCTCGGCCTGCGCACGGGTGTTGTGAAAAATCAGTGTGGTCTTGTGCTGTTTGATCTGCTCCATAACTGCCGGGACCGAATAGGCGGCACCACCGCCCGACCAAGGGGGCGGTTCTTTTGTCTCCAGCATTCGAATATCAGGATCGGGGCCGGGATCGGCCAGGATAATATGGCAGGGGTCGGGATGCCGGGCCAGAAAGCCTGCGATTGCCTGAGGGTCCTCGACAGTGGCAGACAAGCCGACCCGGCGTAGATCGGGACGAAGGGACTGTAACCTTGCCAGGGCCAGCGTCAGTTGGTCCCCGCGTTTGCTTTCCGCCAAAGCGTGAATTTCGTCGACGATTACCCTTTGGACACCTGCAAACATACGCGGCGCGTCCTCATAGGATGTCAGCAGGGCGAGGCTTTCCGGTGTGGTCAGCAGAATGTGCGGAGGGTCCACCCGTTGACGTTTCTTTTGAGTGGCTGAGGTATCGCCGGTGCGGTCCTCGATCCGGATCGGCAGGCCGATCTCATCTGCGGGGCCCCGAAGGTTTCGACGAATATCAGCGGCCAGAGCTTTAAGCGGCGATACATAGATCGTATGCAGGCCCGCGTGATCCCTTTGGGCCAAGTCCGCCAAGGTGGGTAGAAACCCGGCCATGGTCTTGCCGCCGCCCGTAGGGGCAATCAGCAACGTGGCCGGGTCTTCGGCCCGGTCGAACATGTCCTGCTGATGTGGGTGGACGGACCAACCCTTGGCGGCAAACCAATCTGTGATCCGAGCGGGAATCTGCGTCATGAACGCAGGTTACCCGTCCCGTCAGGAAATTGGCACGGCGTTATTTGACGATTTTCTCGTCCTTAACGAACATGTTGGACCATGCGCGGTCGATCAAATCCGGGCTCATCTGGTAGGGGATACCTTCGAATTCGCAGATCGATATCATCTGGTCGATCAGGAAGATGGGCTGATAGTTCGCGTAGATGTTGTTGATGGTGGGGTATTTGACCTTCAACAGATGCACCAGTGCTTCTTCGTCCAGAGGCATGCCGCGTTTACGGGCGACCATGGCAAAGATTTTCAGGAAATTCTCTTGGTTCGGTCCGTCGATCTTGATCTTGAAGAAGATCCGGCGCAGGGCCGCTTGGTCAAAGATTTCATTCGGGTGGAAGTTGGTCGAGAAGATGACCAGCGTGTCGAAGGGGACTTCGAACTTTTCCCCCGATTGCAGGCCAAGGATATCCTTGCTTTCTTCCAGTGGAACAATCCAGCGGTTGATCAGGGCCTGCGGCGGTTCCTGCTGACGGCCAAGGTCGTCCACGATGAAGATGCCGCCAGTCGATTTCAACTGCAATGGCGCCTGATAGGTCCGCGCAGTGGGGTTATAAACCAGATCCAGCATGCTGAGCGACAGTTCACCGCCCGTTACAACAGTAGGGCGTTCGCATTGGACATAACGCGAATCGAACCGTTTACGGCGACGCAGGCTGTTGGGATCATCAGGTTCCTGCTCGATCGCGGTGTGCACGATCGGATCGTAGACTGTGATCACCTGACCCGCATACTCGATGGCAAATGGCACATAGACATTGTCACCCAAAGCATCCCTGATCCCGTTCGAGATCGAGGATTTACCGTTGCCCGGAGGGCCATACATCAGGATCGAACGACCGGCGCTGACCGCAGGACCCAGATGATCCAGAAGACTGTCAGGCAGAACTAGATGTCCCATTGCACCAACCAGCTGATCGCGGGTCACCTGAATGTTGCGGATCGACTGACGTTTTACCTGTTCGCGGTAAACATCCAACGGCACGGGCATGGCCCCAAAATATTCCGACTGGCTCAGCGCGTCCAGCGCGCGAGCCTTGCCGGCATCGGTCAGCTGATAACCCATCTCGTTGCCGCTGTTGGCATTCAACGTGCCTGTGGCCTCAAGCAACTTTTGCTCGCGGGCCATGTCGATCAGTTCCTGTGTGACGGAACCTGGCAGGCAAATCGCTTGAGCGATCTCGGAAACGGTATCCACATTTTTGCGAAAGATCGTTTTCAGCATGATGTCGCGCATCATGACGATGGGCAGTTTCATTTCACCCAAACCCTTGGGGGCAGGGGGGGCCATAACCGAGGTGGTCTGCATATTCATGAGCGTCGCCCGTTTATCCAGTATTCACGCCAATAGCCCCAAGGGGGCACTGACAAAAATTTGGCGAGCTTTTGTGGCAGTACCAAGGCGGGGACAAGGCGGGTTAGTGATAGTTTACGAACCGTAAACAGTGCCTAAGATCAAATAGATCGCCAAGGTTCCGCCTAGCGGGAAACCCATCGGGAAGTGTTTGGTTCTACTCCAACTTTCCCAATCTGGCGCTATGTTGCGCAACGGAGTTCTTTTGACCAACCGGTGCGTGACATAAGCAGCAAGCGTGGTGGCCGCCAGAATGAACATGATCAGCTTGACATCGCCTACCCACACGAAGGGAGAGGCAGCTGCCAAAAATTTGGCGTCTCCGGCACCCATTACGCCAGCCGCGTTAAGCAGGATACCAAAGATCAGAATGACCACGATATGAATTACATGCCAGACATAGGGTGGCAACGAGAGCGACAATGGTCCGATGTTCGCAGCCGTCCAGTCAGTCGACCACGGGGGCAATACGAATAAGCCGACCAAGAGAAAAACAAACGTCAGGGCGACAACCGCGTGATTCTTGATCAGCATGTCGCGCAGGTCTGTGAACGCGACGTAAAAGCAGATAGGCAAGACAAACGGTATGAACCAAAGCGCGGCTTGCGCGGGAATGTCCATCAATCAGGCACCATCAAGAGCGCGAAGAGAACGGACAGCCTCGTCATAATGCTGTGGATGAGTGGCGATGGCTTCGCGGAACAGGTTTTTTGCTGTCGTGACATTACCTTGTTTAACAGCGGATATTCCCATTGTGTTCAACAACATAGCGCGTTCAATCTGTGACATGGGCACAACTGGCATGCTGTAATTCCCCTGAGCTGCACGGGCCAGAACCAGATTGTTTTTAGCTGTGAAGAGGGTCTGGTCCTGACGGATTGCTTCGGTAAACAGGCGTTCAGCCTCGGAGTACTGACCTCGGGTCAGTTTGGAATAACCCCAGTTGTTCATTACGCCGCCCGGACGCGTCGTCAGCCCAACTGCAGTTTCATAGAAATGGTCAGCCCGCTTCCAATCCTTCGTGGAGTCGGCAACCACAGCTTCAAGCCGATAGCGTTTGAAAGTTTCATATGTCGGCGGAATGGAGTTCAATACGGAACGGGCTTGTCCCCAGTTTCCCGCGCGCACGAGGGCATCGGCATATTCGACCTTGTCGATATTCGAAGCCCCCTTCATCGTTGTCACCTTCTTCCAAGCGGTGACGGCTTCGGTCGTTCGCTTGGCCCGGGTCAGTGAAATCGCCAACCCACGCTGCAAATCTATGCGTCCGGGATTCTTGGCGGCTGCGCCTTGAAAATAGGTGACCGCTTCATTTGGGTCAGCAGCGGTCAACAACACCTCGTTCAGGTTGGTCTCGTCAATGACATTGACCTCCTGATAGGTGCGTTCGACTTTTTCTTCTTCGGTTTCTTTTTCGCAGGCCGATAATACCAGCCCACACATGACCAATGGCGCAATCAAGAAATGTTGGCGCATTTTTGCGTCCCTTACTGCTCTTGCCTGTGTTACGGGAGCTTGCGCAGCTTGAATTGACCGTCGCCTTGCTGCTCCAGCGTAAATTCTTGTTCTTCTGCCGTAGTATTAACAGGATTTTCCATTTTTGCGAGTGCTAAGCGCAGATTGTCCCGGATTGCGTCACTTTCGCCATTGTCCAGCGCATAGGCGCGTTTGAAAACTTGCGCTGCTTCGGGATACTCGCCCTGTTCGACCAGCACGACACCAAGGTTGTTCCAGGGGACGGGCCAGTCAGGGTTGTCCTGAACCGCTCGGCGCAGCAGTGTTTCGGCTTGCCCCAAACGCCCAAGCCCCAGATTGGCCGTACCCATGGACGTCAGGATTTGTGTTGTCATCCCCTGATCCAACGCCGCGCGCGCAAATGCGTCCAGCGCCAGATCATACTCACCAGATGACATAAGGCGGTTTCCGACGGTGATTTCGTCCACGCTTTCACCATTTGGATCAATCCCGGGTGGATCCAGATCGCCCAAGGAGCCTGTTTCAGTGCATGAAGCCACCATAGCAATCACTATGGCGGCCTTTAGAGAGAGGCGCATCCGAAATGGGATGCGCCGTTGCCTGGATTGTTTAAGCGTGTCAGCCAGCGCCTTGGTTTGCAAAATCTGCGATTCCTTTTGCCGAAGGCCCGACCAGAATGACCAGCAAAGGGGGCACCGTCAGGATCATTGTGGCAAGTGTCATCTTGGTTGGCAACTTGTTCGCGGCCTCTTCGGCGCGCATAACGCGTTTGTCGCGCATTTCGCCTGCGTAGACGCGCAACGCCTCGGCGATCGAGGTGCCGAAGGTGGCTGACTGGATCATAACAGTCACAAATGCACTCACGTCCTGTACGCCGCAGCGCGTTCCGAAATCGCGCAAAACTGTATCCCTGTCCTTACCAGCTTTCAGCTCATAGGCGACAATTTCGAACTCTTGCGCGATCTCGGGGTAAGAAGCCCTCATTTCCTTGGCCACACGAACGATCGCCTGATCCAGAGATTGACCGGCTTCAACACAGACCAGCATAAGGTCGAGCGTATCGGGGAATCCAGAGGTGATTGCTTCGTGCCGTTCATCAACGCGCCGTGTAATCCAGTAGCGTGGCAGGAAGTACCCGACGACCACCGGGATCAGAACACGAATGGCCATCTGCGATGACGTAAACTCCTGGTCGCCTGACAGTACTGTAACCAGCATGACGCCGATTAGGATGCCAACGATACCCAGTGCAAACTGCGCAAAGTGAAAGAACCGCACGGCATCTTTCGAATGATAGCCGGCCTGCCGCAGCTTGAGCTGGATCGCCGACAGTTCTTCCTCGTTCTTGGGTTCAAGGAAGGTGGCAAACTTCTCGAGCTGTTCGTTTCTGCCGGCGGTGCGCAGCTTGTCCTTTTTGGTCTTCTTGTCGGCTTTGGGAGCTGTGTTCGACCTCTGCAACTTTTTCAGGGGATCTTCCGGCTGGTTTAGCATCAAGGAAACGGCAATCAGGATCAGGAATAGTCCAAGAATGCCAAGGACGATAAGCGGACCGAACTCGCCTAGTTGCTGTTTGATCAGGTCGTTGATTGGGTTCAGAAATTCCATTTTGTAACCTCAGACCTTGATGTTGGTAAGAACGCGCATCACGATCAGGTTCAGTGTCAGCATGATGCCGACAAAGAAACAGGCCGGGATAAAGTAGGGGTGATCAAGCACGTCGTCATAATATCCGGGATCCGTTACCAGAATGAAAACCAGACAAAACAGTGGAAAGCCAGACAGAAACTTGCCGGACCATTGCGCTTCGGCGGTAATTGCTTTGACACGGCGGAACAGGCGGAAACGAGCACGGATGACTTTCGCCAGGCCAGCCAGAATCTCGGCAAGGTTACCGCCTGATTGCTGTTGGATGCCTACAGCAACAGCCAAAAAGCGAAGATCCTGCATATCCAGCCTCTGGGCCAGGTCTGTTAGTGCTTCGCCTACATCACGCCCATAGGCGCATTCGTCCGCAATGATCCCGAATTCGGTGCCAAGAGGGTCTTGCACTTCACTGGCGACAATCTGAACAGAAGACACGAACGGGTTACCCACACGAAGAGAGCGGACCATCAGCTCAACCGCATCGGGAAGCTGCTCTTCCATCATGCTCATGCGTTTACTGGCCTTGCGGTTCACCCAAGTGTAAACGCCGCCAACTCCGATCAAAACTGAGAGCGCCACACGTAGTACCATTTCCGTGGCGGTGCCAACGCTCAGCCCGACAAAGGCAAAGCACGACAACAAAACCATGACCATAATCAGCTGTCGAGGAGAGAAGGCGATGGCCGCCTTTTGCGCCTTGTCGGCCAGCAATGAATAGAGCGGAATGCTCTGGGATTTCATGTGCTGCTGCATTTCTTTGCGCAGCTGTTCCAGAACTTGTTCTCGGCCGGCGCCTTTGTCCAGCATATCGAGACGCCGATTCACGCGGCTGTTCAGGCTGATGGATTTGCCGAATGCCACCAGGTAGATACCTTCGACCAAAGCGAATACCGCGGCGAAGATCACGACATATATGATCGCCTCAACAGGCAGTTGCATATTCAGATCTCCTACATAGTTGTTGGGTCATAGATCGAAGCGGGCAAGTCAAAGCCCCACAGGCGGAAGCGCTCAGAATAGTGGCTGCGCACGCCGGTTGCGGTGAAATGACCGATGATTTTGTTTTCTGGTGTCAGTCCAACACGTTGGAATTTAAAGATTTCTTGCATCGAAATCACGTCGCCTTCCATGCCGGTAATCTCGGTGATAGAGGTCATTCTACGCGAGCCATCCTGCAAACGGCTGGCTTGTACAATCAGGTTCACAGCGCTCGAGATTTGGCTACGAACCGCTTTAATCGGCATCTCGATCCCGGCCATAGCGATCATGTTTTCCAGACGCGAAATCCCGTCGCGGGCCGAGTTGGCGTGGATCGTTGTCATCGACCCGTCGTGCCCCGTGTTCATGGCCTGCAGCATGTCGATCACCTCGGCGCCACGTGTCTCACCCACGATGATGCGGTCAGGTCGCATACGCAGGGCGTTTTTCAGACAGTCGCGCGGGCTGACCTCGCCTTTGCCTTCCACGTTGGGCGGGCGGCTCTCCATCCGGCCCACATGGGTCTGTTGCAACTGAAGTTCCGCTGTATCCTCGATTGTCAGGATGCGTTCAGCATCGTCGATAAAGCTAGACAGCGCGTTCAACGTGGTTGTTTTACCCGAACCCGTACCGCCCGAAACGATGATATTCAGACGAGTGGACACAGCAGCTTGAAGAAAAGCGGCCATTTCTTCGGTAAAGGCACCGAAATTGACCAGATCGTCGATGCCAAGCTTGTCTTTCTTAAACTTACGAATGGAAACCAACGAGCCATCCACTGCAATCGGTGGAACCATGGCATTGAAACGCGAACCATCGGCAAGACGGGCGTCAACATAGGGGTTAGACTCGTCGACACGGCGGCCCACAGCGGATACGATCTTGTCGATGATCCGCATCAGGTGCTTTTCGTCTTTGAAGGTAATATCGCTGATTTCTAGCTTACCGTCACGTTCCACAAAGATCTGTTGCGGACCGTTGACCAGAATATCGTTGACTGAATCATCCCGCAGCAGGGTTTCAAGAGGACCCAGGCCGGTGACTTCATCGTAAAGCTCTTTGTTCAGTTGCGAGCGATCCTCGCGGTTCAGAACGATATTTCGGGCTTCCAGTACCTCAGTGGCGATTGCGCTGATCTCTGCGCGCAGTTCTGCCTCGCCTGCATTTTCAAGTGCCGCAAGGTTCAGGTTTTCCAGCAACTCCCGATGCAATTCGATTTTGATTTCGCCCAGGCGCTCTTTGCGCTTGCGTTCACGGTCAGAGCCGACTGGCTCAGCCGCCTTTTTTTGCAATGGGCGCCGAGCAACCGCTGTGGCCGCAGGCGCCTTTTCGGCAACAGGGACCGGATTTGCAGCCGGGGCTTGAACCGGCTGTGCTGCGGATTGTTTTTTGTATCTAGAAAACACGGCGGCTCTCTCCCTTAGGTTCCCATTAGGCGGCTTCGGCGTCGCTGTTGCCTAGGCTGTGAAGGGATTTCGCAAGTTTTGCGATTTCCCGGCGCAGCGGGTTTTTGCTGGCTGCATTGGCCAAGGGCTGTCCGTGATCGCCGCTTTGCATGACGGGTTTACCTCCGTCGGGCAACTGAAGATCAATGGAAATTCCTAAGCTTTCGCCCATCCGTTTGACTCGGCTCTTACCATTCAAATCAGTGAATTTCGGTGCCCGGTTCAGGGCAAAGCGCAACTTGTTGAACGGCAGCTCCTCGGCCTGCAAAGCACGCTTCAGGCGCAGTGCATTCTGGGCCGAACGCATATCCAGCTCAATAATGGCAAAATAAATATGGGCCGTCTGAAGAACAGTTTCTGACCACTGAACCAGCGTCGATGGCATATCTACAATGACATAGTCAAAGTGTCGCCGCGCTGTTTCTATGACACGGTCGATGTCTTCGGGGGTGATCAGGTCCAACGGCACCATGTCGGACGGCGCGGTCAAAACTTGCAGTTTGTCCTCGTAGCTTTGTAGCGCTTGCGAGAATACGTCGTCATCCATAGAGGATGTATCCGACAGCATTTCAAAGACGGTTTCTCGGCGTGGCAGGTCCAGATATGTCGAGACCGTGCCGAATTGCAGATCAAGGTCCAGAAGACAAACGGATGGTGCATCTTTGTCAGACACGGTGGCCAGTTCCCAAGCCAGATTGACCGCCAAGGTGGTCGAACCGACACCGCCAGCCAATCCGTGCACAACAAACAAGGCTCCTTCTTTGGTTTCACCCTGCGCCATGGGCGCAGCGGCCTGTTGTACTGCAACCGGGGCAGGTTGCTTCATCCGACTGATGGCTTCCTGAAGTTCACCTTCGGGCAGAGGGTAGGGGACAAACTCATCCGCACCTTTGCGCAGTAGCTGATGTAAGGAGGCCGGAGTGACATCTTCGGCAATCAGAACAACTTTAATGTTCTTTTCCTTTGCGCGGGTGATGACCTCACCCATCAGCGACAGGTCGTCTTCATCTTCGCCATCAATCGCCAATGCGACAAATTCCAGAGAATCTGCATCGGGTTGGCTGAAAAACGTCAGAGCTTCGGCAAACCCGAGATCGCCCCAGTTCTCTCCCAGGACCGCTTCCATATCTTCGATCAACAGATCGAAATTCTGGACATCGCGGCTTACAGTGCAGGCCAGGATGGCATTTTCGTTTTGTGGCGTAGTGCTCGTCATTAACACAATCCTTGTCGTGACAGCTGGCAAACCAAATGAGTCTAACGACTCAATCTGATTCGCTATTGCCCCGTTTGCGGCCGATTTGGGCCGTAGGTCATCTAATTGTAAAAAAATTGGCTTGGAACTTAGGCAACATTAGGGCGCAAAAGAACCAATTGTAGGGAAATGGGCGACGATGCCGCCCATTTCCTAGGGATTATTCTTCACCGCCAGTGGTGGTGTCTTCACGCTCGATGTAGCTCTCGCGTGTCGCGCTCTCAACATATTCGCGATAGATCACTTCCGCGTACTTACCGTCCAGCAATTGCGGTGCACGATCCACAAATCCTGAAACTTCTGTTACTGTCCGGCGGTTGCGTCGGTCCCTGTCAGGGGTGTCGATCAGTGGGCGTGATTTACCGAAGGATACGACAGCCTCAAGTCTGGATCTGGAAATTCCCTGCTGTGTGAGGAAATTGACAGCCGCGTTGGCGCGCCGTTGCCCCAAGCTCTGGTTATAACCCGTAGATCCAACGGCGTCAGTGTGTCCGTATACACGGAAGCGTGCCTCAGGGAACTGTTTGATCCAATCGGCTTGCCGCAACAAAATCCGCTGTGCCGCCGCATCCAGCTTTGCACTATCGAAAGCAAAGTTGATCTGCGTCGGAACTTCGGCCGCGAAACGCTGACCCAGAATCTGAGCATAGGTCAGTTCACCATTCATGACCTGAGTGTTGTTTAGGGTAGCATTCCCGAAGGCACCTTGGTCGACTTCATAGCCGGCCTCTCGCGTACACGCGGCGACAGCGAGCGAAAGACCCAGTGTTATGATCCACTTCTGCATTGGTCCAATCCTCCTATCAATCCAGAACGTAGCCGTATGAGCTACCAAAGTCCTGTTTGGCCACTTCGGATGCTCCGCCGGAACCCGCGCGCACAGTGCGTGCAGTTCTTCCGTTTACGAACAGGTCAAATTCGCTGGGCGGTTTGACCCGGTCGGTCGGCAACGCAAGCGCCTCACCGCGAGACGGCGATACGAGATGCGCAGTGACGATGATAACCAGTTCGCTTTGCTGGCGCTGGTATTCCGCGCTGCGGAACAATGCGCCCAGGACCGGCACATCCCCAATCCAAGGGATTTGGCTGTTCAGATCAGCAAAGTCGTCCTGAATCAGGCCCGCGATTGCAAAGCTCTCTCCATCGCGCAGTTCAACTGTCGTTTTGGTCTGCCGAGCGATAAAGGTCGGCACGTTGTTACCCGCGATTGAGAAGTTAGAGTTAGGGTCAATGGCAGAGACGGATGTACCCAGCTCAAGATTGATAAGGTCTCCGTCCACCACACGCGGTGTAAACAGAACCTGCACACCGAAATTCCGGTATTCAATGGCGATGTTACCATCATCCGCAGGAACCGGGATTGGAACTTGGCCACCTGCAAGGAATTCCGCTTCTTGGCCAGATAGAGCGGACAGGTTGGGTTCTGCAAGGCTGCGTGCAAGACCTTTGGCTTCCAGTGCCTCCAACAGCAGACGAACCTGAGTGGAGCCAGCACCAAACCCAAACAGGATTGCACCTGTATTTGTTTGCTGCAAAGGAATGTTATTATTCAAAGCGTTAGCAAGCGCGCCAGCAGTGTTCAGCGTGTTGAAGCCGCCGGTAACGTCACTGCCTCCAAAGCCCAGCGAAGCGGTCAGGCTTTTGGCAACCGACCGGTTCATTTCGGCAAAGCGGACTTTCAGCATCACTTGCTGTACACCGCCAACCGACATCAGGTTCGAAACCCGCTCGGGCGCGTAACGTTCGGCCAGTTCCAGAGCCCGGGCTAGCCTCGCGCTGCTTGAGACAGTACCCGAAAGCACGATGCCGTCATTGGCGGTACGTACTTCAATCGGCTCTGTCGGCAGAATCTGCCGCAAACGCTCTTTAAATTCGGAAACATCCGGCGATACGCGAACGCGAACGTTGGCCAGCAAGTTGCCAGCGCCGTCAAACAACGTCAGCGTGGTCGTACCTGGTGCTTTACCCAGCACATAAATCGTGCGGTCCGAAAGTGACGAAATGTCAGCGATGCCCGCGTTTGCGATACTGAGTTCTGCAAATGGCTCTTCGCTTTCAACTACAATCGCGCGGTTCATGGGAACGTCCAGCGTTTCCGCTGTGCCATTCTTCACCACGCGCAAAGTTTCCGCCCAGGCCGTTTGGCCGAGCGGACTAACTACAAGCGCCAACCCAAGCAGGGTTGCGCTGATCCAAGAACGTATTGTCATGTGACCTGCCTCTCCGATCACGCCTCGTTTTAGCTTCAATGCTTTATGCCAAATAACCCTGCGCGAATTACGAATTTATTGCAATAATCAATGGTTTCCGGAAGTTTCCTTATGTGGGGATTGCGCAACATGCAAAATGAAACAAGCCGCGCACTGGGCACGGCTTGTTTGGGTAAGACGCTGATTTGGCGTCAGTTTGTGCAGGGAATCTCGGTCTTAACGATTTCCCCTCCGCGCCGCGTATTGACCGTGCAGACTTTCTTCTGAACGACTTCTGGTGCGGGCGCCGCTTCTTTGAGGCCAAGCAGTTTTTGCTGGTTTACTTCTATCGCGCTGGCCACGGTATCGTCCTGCACACCAACCAGGGCAAGCGACATGCGCCCTGTGTTTTGAGCCTGCGCCAAAGCGGCGATTTGCTCGGGCGTCGCTGCGACGGTTACGGTGCGCGCAATTGTTGCACCTGTAAGGTCAGATCCTGCCGTCTGGTCAACAGCGATAAGTTCGACACTGGTTTGAATAAGGCGCGTGATTTCACCGCCGCCACCTTCGTAATTACCGCTGACCGATCCTGTCCAGTAGACGTCCACATGGTCGCCGGGCCGCAGAAAGCCGGAAACACCGGAGGCGACATCAACCCTGAATGCAAATGCGCGTTTACCTTTTTCGATACGTGAAATCAGGCCCGCCGGTTCCCCAGGATTTGTAACCTTTACCGCCAATATCGCTTCGTCCTTTTCCATAGCTCTCAGGACGAATCGATCTCCGATGACGTTTTCGGGGAACAGATCTGCCATCCCTACAAACGTGCCATCGGGAATTGCATCCTGTGGCCAGTTCACAATCCGAACGTCCTCAGCGGTCAGGGGCTCTCCGTATTTTAGAGCCCGGTTGGAAACAATGACTTCAACAGTCGGAACTGATTGAACATTAGCCAGCGCATCCTGTGTTGCCTGGCGTTCTCGGGCGAGTTGATCCTGGTGCTGTGAGATGTAGTCGCGCGCCAAGTAGACGGCGCCACCGGCCAAAGCCACCCCAACTATCAGGACAAGTCCAAATACTGCACGCATTCGCGTCCCCTCGTTTAATTTTTTCGTTAGTTCGTCACGTCGCTGCGACGAAGATCGTTTTTAGCTAAACGTAAACTGTGTCGAAAAAGGGGACAATGTTTGATTTTATTCACGTCCGTGCTTTTCGGACAAGTATTCATCTAGCGCCTCAGGAATCAGGGGCGCTGAAATTAACTGTGATTTCTTGAACGCTTGTTTGGGTTGCGACGCTGGTCAGTGCCCGGCCATTACTGGCATCCACGTCTCTGACTGGTTGCGCGATGTAAAGGCCGATAAAAACACCCATACCTACAATCGCCGCGGTCAGGACGACCCAATCAACTGTTACAGCCCCATCTTCCTGTTCTGAGAATTTTGCGATTCTTTTCAACATGGGAGTGCCAAAGTTAGAGTATTGGAAAAAAAGGAGGGGCCAAGCCGAAAGAAGCATGGCCCCACCAAGGAAATTCTGGAATGAAGTAATTATTCGCTGAAGTTTACGTCCGGGTCTTGAGTGGCGGTCGAAACGCCAGTCAGAGCAGCGCCAACTTCGGTGGACACGGCCGAGGTGCCGGTGCCGATCGATGTGTATGCAACTGCGGCCAGGCCAACGATAGCTGCGGTCAGAACAACCCAGTCAACTGTTACGGCGCCGTCTTCGTCTTTGCGGAAGTTCTTGATGAACTTGATCATGTTACGTCCCTCCTAAAGGATCAAATGTTAATTAAACCTCGGCGTGCTACAGAGCTTTCTCTCTCAGTTCGCTCCCGACCGTCTCGGTATGGCACTATGATTGCCCGTCAGGCGTGGCAGGATTTGGGCCAAACACAGTTTTTTTCCGTTTTCGCTTAACTTTTTACTAAGAATTCATCTAAGGTATTGAAAACATAAAGATAAAAATATTTGAGGGATGAAATCTCCTACTATTGTCGGTGTAATATTGCGCCAAATGAGGCGAAATTGCCCCAATTAGTCGTGTTTTTCTGGCTTTGTGAGAGTTTTTACGTTTCAAATCGTACAAAAGAAAAAGCATGAGGCAGGCAAAATGAAATTCCGGGTCGCGATGACCTGCGCAGCTATGGTCGCGTTGTCGATGTCAGGGGCATTGCCTGCCGTCGCGAATGAGGTTGAGCCCAGGGGTGTATATAAAAGAGTGAAACCCCCCAAGCCGGGATCGAGACCGAAAGTTACAGTCCAGATTTCACCCGAAGAACACGCGGCGGCACCTTTTGCACCCAGTACCGGAGCTGAAATCGTCATCCCCGAAATCGTTGCACGCACCAAGGTCACACCTCCGGGGGTTCCCGGTTCGGGGCCACAGAAAAAACCGGTTGGATCTTACAAGGACTTTTGGGACAAGGTGTCGCCAGCGCTGGCCGATGGTGGCGCAGGTCGATTGCGCTCTGCTTTGAACGCATTGGCCGCGACCAATGTAGCATCGCCGCGATTGCAGACGCTCCAGAACATTGCGCAAAAGCAGGGGATCGAAATTCTTCGATCGACGGTGGGTACAAATGTTTCACCCGCGCTGGTACTGGCGGTGATTTCGGTTGAATCCGCTGGTCGCGCGGATGCGGTCAGTTCGGCCGGAGCGCAAGGGTTGATGCAATTGATGCCCGCCACAGCCCGTCGTTTTGGCGTTAAGGACAGTTTCCAACCCTCTCAGAATATCTCTGGCGGGGTGAAATATCTGAACTGGCTGATGGAAGAGTTCGGTAATGACCCGATTTTGGTATTAGCCGGGTATAACGCGGGCGAGGGGGCGGTGCGTAAACACGAAGGCGTGCCACCATATGCTGAAACGCGGGACTATGTGCCCAAAGTTCTCGCGGCCTTTCAGATTGCCAAAGCCTTGTGCTCAACGCCGCCCGAGTTGATTTCGGACGGGTGTGTGTTCCAGACCCTGAATTGAAAAAGGCCCGCCAGATCTGGCGGACCTTTTCTATTTCTCAGCTTCAGATCAGTCGACGATCTTGGCCTGAGTCGCAACCCGCATCTCGTCCTCGCTGACGCCGTCGGCCAGTTCTACGATCTTCAGACCGCCTTCGACCACGTCCAGCACCCCAAGGTTGGTGATGATGCGATCAACAACACCCTTGCCGGTCAGAGGCAGAGTGCATTCCGTCAGCACTTTGCTGTCGCCGTGTTTGTTGGTGTGATCCATCACCACGATCACGCGGCCCACGCCTGCAACCAGATCCATGGCGCCGCCCATGCCTTTGACCAACTTGCCGGGAATCATCCAGTTGGCCAGATCGCCCTTCTCGTCCACTTCCATCGCGCCCAGAATCGCTGCGGCAATCTTGCCGCCACGGATCATGGCAAACGAAGTCGCGCTGTCGAAATACGAGGTGCGGGACAGTTCGGTGATCGTTTGCTTGCCAGCGTTGATCAAGTCGGGGTCTTCTTCACCCTCAAAAGGAAAGGGGCCCATGCCCAGCATGCCGTTTTCGGATTGCAAGGTGATGTCTTTGTCGCCCACATAGTTCGCCACCAGCGTCGGAATACCGATGCCGAGGTTCACATACATGCCGTCTTCCAGCTCTTCCGCCGCGCGCGCGGCCATCTGATTGCGGTCCCAGGGCATTATGCGTCCTCCTTCTTGCGGGTGGTGCGCTGTTCGATGCGCTTTTCGTGATCGCCCTGAATGATGCGATTCACGTAGATTCCCGGCAGATGGATTGCGTCCGGGTCCAGCGAGCCGCGCGGGACGATCTCTTCAACCTCGGCCACACAAATCTTACCGCAGGTCGCTGCAGGCACGTTGAAGTTGCGGGCGGTCTTGCGGAAGATCAGGTTGCCGGTGTCGTCGGCTTTCCACGCTTTCACGATGGCGAGGTCGGCAAAAATGCCTTCTTCCATGATATAGGTCTCGCCTTTGAACTCTTTGTGCTCTTTGCCCTCAGCGATCACGGTGCCAACACCGGTTTTGGTGTAAAAGCCGGGGATGCCAGCGCCACCGGCGCGCATACGCTCGGCCAGAGTGCCCTGCGGGTTGAATTCCAGCTCAAGCTCACCGCTCAGGTATTGACGCATAAACTCTGCGTTTTCACCAACGTATGAGCTGATCATCTTTTTGACCTGCTTGGTTTGCAACAGGATGCCGATTCCGAAATCATCAACGCCTGCGTTGTTCGAAGCAAAGGTTAAATCCTGAGCACCCGACTCCTTGATCGCATCCAACAGCAGTTCAGGAATGCCGCACAGGCCGAAACCGCCCGCGGCAATAAGCATGCCATCCGTCAGCACCCCATCAAGCGCTTCGGTGGCATTGGCATAGATTTTCTTCATGGAAAACTCCCCCAATGACATGGTGATGGGCAGGTTGTGCCGCCGCGTCACGGGGAAGTCAACGAATCCAAGGAGGTGTTGGTATTTCTACCTAAGTGGCCGCCTTCTTGGTGGTTTTCTTGGCAGCGGCTTTTTTCTTGGGCGCTGCCTTCTTCTTCGTACCCTTCTTGGCGGCGCGTTCATTGACCAGTTCGATGGCCATTTCCTGCGTCACGTCCTCGGGTTTGATGTCTTTGGGAATAGTCGCGTTGACTTTTTCCCATTTCACATAGGGCCCATAACGCCCGTCCAGAACCTGCATGGCACCGCCATCGGGATGCTCGCCCAGTTCCTTCAGCGCTTTGGCTGCGGCCCGACCACGCCGCCCCGGATTGGCGCGTTTTTCCGCCAGCATTTCGACCGCGCGGTTCATGCCGATCTCGAAAACGTCATTCGGATCTTTGAGGTTGGCATAAACCGGCTTTGCCTCTTCGGGCAGCTGATGCATGATATACGGCCCGAACCGCCCGAAATTAGTGCTGATCATGCCGCCTTCGGGATGCTCCCCGATCTGACGCGGCAGGGACAGCAATGTCAGGGCCTTGTCCAGGTCCATGTCGTCCTTGCTCCAGCCACGGGGCAGTGAGGCACGGGGGGGCTTCTTGTTCTCAGGCGTGGGCTCTCCACGCTGGACATAAGGACCAAAGCGACCGGATTTCAGCCAGATCTCATCACCCGCATCTTCGCCCAGCAGGCGTTCGTCGCCCTCAGCCCCTTCGCCCGCGATGGGGCGGGTATAGGTGCATTCAGGATAGTTGCCGCACCCCACGAACCCCCCGGTGCGCGAGGTTTTCAGATGCAGCTGACCCGTTCCGCATTTGGGGCAAATACGTGGGTCTGAACCATCTTCGCGCGGAGGATAAAGCTGGGGTGCCAACGCCTCGTCAAGTTTGTCCAAAACCTCGGAAATACGCAGTTCAGATGTCTCGCCAATCGCCGCGGAGAAATCACGCCAGAACTTGCCCAGCAAGTCTTTGTAGTCGCGGTCACCAGCGCTGACGTTATCCAGTTCTTCTTCCAGATTGGCGGTGAACTCATAGCCCACATATTGGCGGAAGAAATTCAGCAGAAAGATGGTGACGATCCGACCTTTTTCCTCGGGGATCAGCCGGTTCTTGTCCTTGCGCACATATTCCCGGTCTTGAATCGTCGTCACGATAGATGCGTAGGTCGACGGGCGACCGATCCCCAATTCCTCCATCCGCTTGACCAAAGTGGCCTCGGTATAACGCGGGGGCGGTTGGGTGTGGTGCTGCAAGGCAAGAACAGATTCGTTGTCGGACAGGACCGCGGCCTTGTCCGACTCGCCGGTTGCTTTGACAAATTGCTCACGCAGCGAGGTCTTGGCAAAACGCGCCGGATCGCCCTGCATGATCTGAGGCAGGCGCTTTTCGTCATCATCGGCCACATCATCACGGCCTTCTTCATAAACGCGCATGAAGCCATCAAACAGTACCACCTGACCTGTAGCGCGCAGACCAACCTGGCCATCATCGCTGCCAATCTCGACCGTCGTCCGCTCCAGCCGCGCGGCGGCCATCTGGCAGGCGATAGTGCGTTTCCAGATCAGGTCGTACAGCTTGCGCTGATCCTCGTCCGTCACCTTCAGCGCCTTGGCATCGCGCGACATGTCCGTGGGGCGGATACATTCGTGCGCTTCCTGTGCGTTCTTGGCCTTGTTCTTATAGATACGCGGGCTGTCCGGCACGTATTCAGCGCCATAGCGATCCGCGATTGCATCGCGCGTAGCGGCCACAGCCTCGGGTGCCATATCAATGCCGTCGGTCCGCATATAGGTAATGTACCCAGCCTCATATAGCCGCTGCGCCACCTGCATCGCGTGGCGCGCGCCCATGCCGAACTTGCGGCTGGCTTCCTGCTGCAGGGTCGAAGTCATGAACGGCGCGCTGGGGTTGCGCGCAGCAGGCTTCGCCTCGACCGAGGTGACACTCAGCGCGCGGCTGGTGATGGCCTGTACCGCCAGTTCGGCTTGCGTGACATTGGACAGATCGTGCTTGTCCAGCTTTTTGCCTGCCAGAGTGACCAGACGCGCCTCATAGGTCTGACCGCGCGGGGTTTCGAACAGCGCACGGACCGACCAATATTCGACCGGTTTAAAGGCCTCGATCTCCATCTCGCGTTCAACGATCAGGCGCAGGCAGACCGATTGCACGCGCCCGGCTGACTTTGCGCCCGGCAGTTTGCGCCACAGAACGGGCGACAGGTTGAATCCCACCAGATAATCCAGAGCGCGGCGAGCCAGATACGCCTCGACCAGCGGCATATCGACCTCTCGCGGGTTTTGCATCGCCTCGGTCACCGCGTCCTTAGTGATGGCGTTGAAGGTCACGCGGCTGACAGGCGTGTCCTTCTTGATCGAGCGGCGCTTGGTCAGCGCCTCTTGCAGATGCCAGCTGATCGCCTCGCCTTCGCGATCGGGGTCAGTAGCGAGGATCAGGGCGTTGTCTTCTTTCAGAGCGTCGGCGATGGCTTTGACATGCTTGCGGCTATCGTTGCCAACCTCCCATTTCATTTCGAATTCATGCTCGGGGTCGACGGATCCGTCCTTGGGGGGCAGATCGCGGACATGGCCGTATGACGCCAGAACCGTGTAGTCGGCGCCAAGGTATTTATTGATTGTCTTGGCCTTGGCAGGGGATTCTACAACAACTACAGGCATTTAGGGAAAAACCTCGCTCGACAAATTGGGCGCCTTCTATGATTGTGCAAAATGTGTAGGGCAAGAGCGAATTGTCAATGCGTTCCTTTAAAAACGCGAATTTGGCGGTGAATTCAGTGCAGTAGGCGAAGAAATTTTATGCGCGTGCCGCGAAATCTTTGTCACGCTGTCAGCGAAAGTAACCCGCCAGGCTGGCGTTGTATGCGCCCATCCAGTTCCAGATCAACCAGTGCTGGACCAATCTCGCCAGCCGTGGCGGCAATGTCGCGGATCAGTTGATCTTCTGCGATTGGAGAAGGGCCAAGCCGAGCTAGAATTTCGCGATGTAGGTGTGCGCAAGATGGTGAAGGTTCTGGTGCAACGCCGGGAAAGGAGGCTTCGCACAGATCTGCTTGCGGCTGTGGCAGTGCTTCGATCACGTCTTCTGCGGATCGCACCAAAGTGGCACCGTCACGGATCAACAGATTGCAGCCTGCCGCGCGAGCATCGAACGGGTGGCCGGGAACGGCCAAAACCTCACGCCCTTGATCCAGTGCATCGCGCGCAGTGATCAGGCTGCCGGATTTGGCAGCGGCTTCCACCACCACCACTGCCTGCGCGAGGCCCGAGATGATCCGGTTGCGGCGCGGAAAGTGACGCGCCTGCGGGGTCACTCCCATGGGCTGTTCCGAAAGGCGCAGGCCCGATTTTATGATGTCGCACGCCAGATCAGTGTTCTCGGCCGGGTAGATAACGTCAACGCCTCCGGCCATGACGGCCACTGTGCCGGTACCCAGCGCAGCCATATGCGCCGATGTGTCGATGCCGCGGGCAAGGCCGGACACAACGACATACCCTTGTTTGCCCAAATCGGCGGTCAGCCCACGTGCCATGCGTGCCCCCAATGATGAGCAATTGCGCGCCCCGACCATGGCAATGCTGGGTTTGCGCAGAACCGAGATGTCACCGATGGCCCACAGCAATGGCGGGGCGTCAGATAGGTCATTCAAAGCGTCAGGAAAATCAGCGGACCCAAGACACAAAAGCCGCGCATTCGCAGCTTTTGCGGCCTTGAGTTCCGCTTCAATCACGCCGGGCGGGCAAATTTCATACCCTTCAATTCCGGCAGCGCGTGCCATTTCAGGCAGCGCGGCCAACGCGTTCTGCGCCGAGCCATGTTCCCGCAGCAGTCGGCGAAACGTGGCCGGACCGACCTTGCGCGAACGCAACAGACGAAGCCAGGAAAACCGGTCCTCTTCCGTGGTGGGTGGGAGTGTGGGGTGATTGGAAGAAAGCTGCTCTTCGGTCATCCGATGCTCCGCCTGATTGCCTAACTGGTTTACGGCTGCAGGAGTTAACAGCTTGTGAATCCATTCAAATTATTCGGATAATTTTCCTGAACTCGCCCTAGGGCTTTCGTAACTGCTAGATTTAAATCAATAAAATATACCCAACCCCTCAGGGGACAACCTTGAGGGGCTACTGACAAATGCTATTCATCAAGGAAGGGGGTTAACCTTACCCATCAATGATTCTGCGTCAGGCCGCTGATCCGCCAACGGTCAGACCATCCATCAGAACTGTCGGCTGACCTACGCCCACGGGCACCCACTGGCCATCTTTGCCGCACGTCCCCATGCCCGGATCAAGCGCCATGTCATTGCCCAAGCCGCGAATACGGTTCAGCGCGGATGGCCCATCCCCGATCAGAGTCGCCCCTTTGACCGGAGCGCCGATCTTGCCGTTTTCGACGCGGTAGGCCTCGGTGCATGAAAACACGAACTTGCCGTTGGTGATGTCCACCTGTCCGCCGCCAAAGCCGACGGCCCAGATACCGTCTTTAATATCCGCCACAAGCGAAGCCGGGTCGGCGTCTCCGCCCAGCATCACCGTGTTGGTCATGCGTGGCATCGGTTTGTGAGCATAACTCTGCCGCCTTCCGTTGCCGGTGGGGGCAACACCCATCAGGCGCGCATTCTGGCGATCCTGCATATATCCGGTCAGGATACCATCCTCGATTAGCACCGTCCGCGAGCTGGGTGTGCCTTCATCATCCACGGTGATCGAACCGCGACGGTCGGCAATCGTGCCGTCATCCACAACTGTCACGCCTTTCGAGGCGATCTGCTGCCCCATAAGGCCAGCAAAGGCCGAGCTGCCCTTGCGGTTGAAATCACCTTCCAGCCCGTGCCCGATGGCTTCGTGCAGTAAGATGCCGGGCCAACCTGGGCCGAGCGCGACTTCCATAACCCCAGCAGGTGCAGGGATGGCGTCCAGATTGACCAGCGCAATCCGCAGCGCCTCGCGCGCTTTGTCCTGCCAGTCGGCAGGGTCGATCAGCCCATCCAGCCCCACGCGGCCACCACCTCCGGCCGAGCCGCTTTCGCGACGGCCGTTCTGTTCCGCGATGACCGAGATGTTCAGGCGTGTCATAGGCCGGACATCACGTACGTGAACGCCATCAGGGCGCAAAATCTCGACCTCTTGCACGGCAGCCATGAGCGATGCGCTGACTTGCACAACACGCGGGTCCAAATCGCGAGCGAAGGCGTCGATCTCGCGTAGAGTTTCGATTTTCACCGGGAAACTGGCGGATTCGATCGGGTCTTCGTCCGTATATAGCCGCGTGTTGGTGGCGCGGGGCGCCTCGGCCAACGTGCCGCCGCCATCACCTACGGCTAGCCTGGCGGTTTCGGCTGCCCGTTTTAAAGCGTGAATCGAGACATCGGTGGAATGAGAGTATCCGGCGACTTCTCCTTGTACAGCGCGCAGGCCAAACCCCTCGGATGCGTCATAGGACGCAGTCTTCAAACGCCCATCATCAAAGACCAGAGACTCGGATTTTCGGCGCTCGACGAACAGTTCTCCGTCTTCGGCCCCAGCGGTGGCAGACTGCAAAACCTCAAGCGCTTCGTCCTGCGGAAGAGCGCTTTCAAAAGGGCGAAACGGGTCGTTGGGCATCACTTGGGACCTTTCGAGTTTGATCCAGATCAAAAATAGCGTCTGTTTGACGCAAGCATTTTGCTTTATCTACCCGCCGGAATATGGTTTTTAACGCGGCCAAAGACAACGGGAGAGGTGCGACTGATTCACACCTTTTCGCCAGGGACGCAAAGATCAAACGATCAGGACAGAATATGAAGAATGCTTTGATGCTTTCGGGGCTTGCAACAGCCCTCTCCAGCCTTCCCGCTATGGCTCAGGAGCTTGAGATTATCGGTAAACCGGTTGACGGCGGTATAGGATTCCAGCCCGCAGCCACCAGCCTGGCCGACGGGATTCACCGGCTGGACGGAATGATTCTGGTGATCATTACCGTAATCTGCCTGTTCGTCGCGGCGCTGCTGGTTTACTGCATCGTCCGCTACAACCAGCGTGTGAACCCAACCCCTGCGCGATTCTCGCACTACACCCCGGTTGAGATTGCATGGACCTTGGGTCCGATCCTGATTCTGGTCTTTATCGGTGCCTTTTCGCTGCCGGTTCTGTTCAAGCAGCAGGAAATTCCCGAAGGTGACGTGGTCATCAAGGTAGTCGGCAACCAGTGGTACTGGACCTACGAATATGTCGATCATGATTTTGCGTTCGACAGCTACCTGCTGGGTCACCCAGCGACCTTGGACGAGGGTGCCCGCCCAGCGGACGCGGACGTAACGCCGTTCGTTCTGGATGACGCGATGCGCGCCAAGCTGGTCGATGCCGGTTACGGCGAAGACGAGTGGCTGCTGGCGACCGACACTGCCGTTGTCGTGCCCGTCGGCAAGGTTATCGTCATGCAGGTCACCGCTTCGGACGTGATCCACTCGTGGACCATTCCGTCCTTTGGCGTGAAGCAGGATGGTGTACCTGGACGTCTGGCCGAGCTGTGGTTCCAGGCCGACAAGGAAGGCATCTACTTTGGTCAGTGTTCGGAACTGTGCGGTAAGGACCATGCTTACATGCCGATCACCGTCAAAGTGGTCAGCGAGGAGGCATATGATGAATGGCTGAAGGGCGCGATCGACGAATACGCAGGTCTGCCCGCTTCCTATCAGGTTGCCTCGAACTGATCTGGGCTTTGGCCGATCGGAAACATGATGCAGGCTGCGCGATAAACGCGCAGCTTTCGCCCCAGAAGGACCCGAAATGAGCGACGCAAGCTTCAATGCCAGCACCGTAACCGCGCAGACCCGCGCGGACGAGGCCAGCTTTGGCGACTACTTCGCCCTGCTGAAGCCGCGGGTGATGTCGCTGGTCGTTTTTACCGCTCTGGTCGGTCTGCTGGCCGCGCCGGTCCCCGTTCATCCCTTTGTCGGCTTTTGCGCCATTCTGTTCATTGCCATCGGTGGCGGAGCGTCGGGTGCTCTGAACATGTGGTGGGACGCTGATATCGACAAGGTGATGAAACGCACCAAGGGGCGTCCGATTCCGTCCGGTAAGGTCGAAGAGGGCGAGGCTATGGCCATCGGCCTGGCCCTGTCCGGCCTGTCGGTGATCATGCTGGGGCTGGCGACCAACTGGTTCGCAGGGGCCTTCCTGGGATTCACCATCTTTTTCTATGTTGTTGTTTACACGATGTGGCTGAAGCGTTCGACACCGCAGAACATCGTGATTGGCGGTGCGGCAGGAGCTTTCCCGCCGGTGATCGGTTGGGTGGCTGCCACAGGCTCGATGACGCTTGAGCCGTGGCTGATGTTCGCCCTGACCTTTATGTGGACCCCGCCGCATTTCTGGGCGCTGGCGCTGTTCATGCGCTCGGACTACGACGATGCGGGTGTGCCAATGCTGACAGTGACTCACGGTCGTCGCGCGACCCGCTGGCATATACTGTTTTATACCGGATTGCTGGCACTGCTGGCAGTTGGCACTGCGTTTTCGGGTATTGGTGGACCGATCTATCTGACAGTTGCCGTGGTGATGAACGCTCTGTTCCTGCGTGGCGCTTGGCAGATTTCACGCCGGACCGAGGACGACTCGGAAGCGGATAATTTCAAGGTCGAGCGCTCTTTCTTCAAGCTCTCGTTGCTCTACCTGTTCCTGCACTTCGGCGCGATTTTGGCCGAGGCGCTGCTGAAACCCTATGGGCTGGGAGGTTGGTCATGAGCCTGCGCAAAAGCCATGAATTGCATCAACGCCGGTTCAGCCGCAACCTGGGGGTTGGCCTGACGCTGGCAGCCTTCATCGTCATCATCTTTGGTCTGACCATCGTCAAGGTTTCGGGTACTAGCCTGGGTCTGCCGACGCAGGAGGTGCAGAACTGATGGCATTGTCCGGTCCGCAGAAAACAGTGGCACAGACGGTTGGCGTGGTTGTCTTAATGGGCAGCTTGGCATGGGCGGCGGTGCCGTTCTACGACTGGTTCTGCCGGGTCACTGGTTTTGGCGGTACCACGGGCGTGGCCGAAGTAGCACCCGAGGACATCCTTGACCAAAAGGTGACAGTCCGCTTTGACGCGTCAAAGGCCAAGGACATGGCTTGGGAATTCAAGCCGGTCGAGCGCGAGATGGAGGTTCGTATTGGTGAGACCGGGTTGGCTTTCTATGAAGCTTACAACCCGACCGACCGACCAATTGCGGGGCAGGCATCTTACAACGTCGCGCCTTATTCGGCTGGCGGATATTTCCAGAAAATCGCCTGTTTCTGCTTTGAAGAACAGGTGTTGCAACCCGGCGAACGGGTTCAGATGCCGGTAACTTTCTTTGTCGACCCGGAAATGGTCGACGATCTGGAAGCAAAGTATGTTCATACGATTACTCTGTCGTATACATTCTACGAAATTGACCTGCCCGAGGGCTATGCCGCCCTTGAAACGCAGGCAGATACAAACACGAACTAACGCCTGTAGGTGAGGGACGCTGATGGCACACGCAAAAAACCATGATTATCACATTCTGGCCCCGTCGATCTGGCCGCTGATCGGTGCGATCGGTGGCTTTGTGATGCTGTTCGGAGCCGTCCTATGGATGCACGGTATCACGCCGTTCATGTTCTGGGCTGGTCTGGTGGCCGTTTTGTACACCATGTTCGCCTGGTGGTCCGAAGTGGTGGCGGAAAGCCGCGCGGGCGATCACACGCCAGTTGTTCGCATCGGCCTGCGTTATGGTTTCATCCTGTTCGTGATGTCCGAGGTGATGTTCTTCTTTGCCTGGTTCTGGTCGTTCTTCAAGCATCGCATGTACCCGATGTACGACTATGCTGGCACCGAGTACATCCAACCGGATATTCACGCGGTTGACCCGTTCCACCTGCCGCTGATCAACACGCTGGTTCTGCTGCTGTCTGGCTGTGCGATCACTTGGGCCCACCACGCGCTGGTTCACGACAATGACCGCAAAGCGCTGATCCAGGGGCTGGCGATTGGCATCGTTCTGGGCATTGCGTTCACCGCGTTGCAGGGCTTTGAGTACTACGAACTGTTGGCCCATGAGGGTTGGAAATTCGGTGGCGATCAGTTCTATTCGAACTTCTTCATGGCAACCGGCTTCCACGGCGCGCATGTGATTATCGGAACGATCTTCCTGACCGTCTGTCTGATCCGAGCGTTGCGCGGTGATTTTACACCAGAGAAACACGTCGGGTTCGAGGCTGCTGCTTGGTACTGGCACTTCGTTGACGTTGTGTGGCTGTTCCTGTTCTTCGCAGTCTACATCTGGGGTCAGGCACCGCTGATGTAACATCGTTCAGGTGATTCAATTGCAAAAGCCGCCCTTGGGGGCGGCTTTTTCTCTATTCGGGGCGCAAGATTGCGCCCCATACAATTGTGTGGTTGCAATTCGGCCCACACGCCCCTTAACAAGACGCCGGTTCCCGCAACGAGGTTCGACCCTGACATGCGCCGCATTCTATTCCTGCTGATTTTCGGTCTCGCCGGTTTGAGCGTGCTGCTGTCGTTAGGCATTTGGCAGGTGCAGCGGTTGGGGTGGAAGCAAGACGTGTTGGCCGAGATCGACGCCCGTATCTCAGCCGAACCCGTCACCTTGCCGCCTCAGGTTTCCGAAGGCGCGCATAAATACCTTCCCGTCACAATCTCGGGTGAGATGGAGCCGGGAGAAATTCACGTTCTGGTCTCGGTCAAACAGGTCGGGGCGGGGTATCGGATTGTCCAGTCGTTTAGCACCGGGAATCGAACTATCCTGGTGGACCGGGGCTTTGTTCCGACAACAGCCAAAGCGACCGGGCGTTTGACCGGACCGATGGAGGTGACCGGCAATCTGCACTGGCCTGATGAGATTGACAGCTACACGCCAGAAGCTGATATCGACGATAACATCTGGTTTGCCCGCGATGTGCCCAATCTGGCCGCAGCTTTGGGGGCCGAGCCGGTGCTGCTTATCGCCCGTTCCCAAACTGACCCGAACATAACGCCCTTGCCGGTAGATACGGCGGGTATTCCAAACGATCACCTGCAATATGCAATCACCTGGTTTGGTCTGGCTCTGGTCTGGGCCGCGATGACCGGGTACTTCCTGTGGCGCAGCCGTGCCAATTCTGAGAGTGACGCGACATGAAATATATCTCGACCCGCGGGCAAGCGCCCGAACTGACATTTGAAGAGGCGATGCTGACCGGGCTGGCCCGTGACGGCGGCCTGTACCTGCCCGCCGAGATTCCGGTGATGTCGCAGGACGAGATCGCGGCGCTGGCTGGTTTGCCTTATGAGGAAATCGCATTCCGCGTAATGTGGCCTTATGTTAGCGGCTCGTTTGCCGAGGATGAGTTCAAACAGATCATCGCCCGCGCCTATGAAGGTTTCGGCCACGACGCCCGCGCGCCGCTGAAACAGCTGAACGAAAACCATTTCCTGCTGGAGTTGTTCCACGGTCCAACGCTGGCGTTCAAAGACTTTGCTATGCAACTGATTGGCCAGTTGTTTCAGGTTGCCTTGAAGCGACGCGGTGAACGTGTGACCATCGTGGGCGCGACCAGCGGAGACACAGGCTCGGCCGCGATTGAGGCCTTCCGGGGGCTTGACGCCGTGGACGTGTTCATCCTGTTTCCCCATGGTCGTGTGTCCGAGGTGCAGCGCCGTCAGATGACGACGCCAGCTGACAGCAACGTGCACGCGCTGGCCGTGGATGGCGATTTTGATGATTGTCAGGCTGCTGTGAAAGACATGTTCAACGATTTCGACTTCCGCGATGGGGTGAAGCTGGCCGGTGTGAACTCGATCAACTTTGCCCGTGTTCTGGCGCAGGTGGTCTACTATTTCTCGGCGGCGACCAACCTGGGCGCACCGCATCGCAAGGTAAGCTTTACCGTTCCCACCGGCAACTTCGGTGACATCTTTGCGGGTTATATCGCCAAGCGTATGGGGCTGCCCATTGACCGTTTGGTCGTAGCAACGAACCAGAACGACATCCTGCATCGTTGCCTCTCGGGTGAGGGGTATTTCAAGGGCGACACCATCCCTTCGATCAGCCCGTCGATGGATATTCAGGTCAGCTCGAACTTTGAACGCGCGCTGTACTATGCCTATGGCGAGGATGGCGCAGCAGTCGCGCAGTTGATGGATGAACTCAAAACCGGCGGCTTCAACGTCAGCCAAGGGGCAATGGAGGCGCTGCGTGAGAATTTCGACTCGGGCCGTGTGTCTGAAGACGAAACGCTGGCAACGATCGAGCATACGCTGGCACATAGTGCCGAGCTGGTTTGCCCGCACACTGCTGTGGGCATCAAAGTAGCCGAAGATCATCGTGCGACGGATGTGCCAATGATCACGCTGGCCACTGCGCATCCGGCGAAATTCCCGGCGGCGGTCGAGAAGGCGAGCGACGTACATCCGCCTCTTCCATCCCGCATGTCTGATCTGTATGAACGTCCGGAACGGGTGACCCGCATCGCCAATGATCTGGGCGCCATCGAGGATCATATCAAAAGGCATATTGCTGAGTGACTGTCAGACAAGACCAACTGAAGAACGGGTTCCGTATCGTCAGTGAACATATGCCGGGGCTGCAATCTGCGGCCATCGGCATCTGGGTGACCGCCGGTGGTCGGCATGAACGGATCGAGCAGAACGGCATCGCGCATTTCCTTGAGCATATGGCTTTCAAGGGAACCGAGCGGCGTTCCGCCCTGCAAATCGCCGAAGCGATCGAGGACGTAGGCGGCTATATCAATGCCTACACTTCGCGCGAGGTGACGGCCTATTATGCACGCGTCTTGAAAGACGACGTGGCGTTGGCGATGGATGTGATCGGGGACATCGTCATGAACCCCATTTTCGATCCGCGTGAGATCGAAGTTGAACGCGGCGTGATCCTGCAAGAGATCGGTCAGGCCTATGACACGCCCGACGACGTGATCTTTGACTGGTTGCAGGAGCAAAGCTATCACGACCAGCCGCTGGGCCGCACCATTCTTGGCCCGACCGAGCGGGTGAGTGCTTTCTCGCGCGAGGACCTGTCGGGCTTCGTGGCCGAGCATTACGGGCCGGAACAGATGATCTTGTCGGCCGCAGGCGCTGTGGATCACGACGCGCTGATGAAAATGGCCGAAGAGATGTTTGGCCATCTACAGCCGCGCAAAGGTCTGATCCCCGAAGCGGCGCAATTCACCGGTGGCGAAGCGCGGCAGGAGAAAGAGCTGGAGCAGGCACATTTCGCGCTGGCGTTGGAAAGCCCCGGCTATCGCGATGATGCGATCTATACCGCGCAGATTTATTCGACCGCATTGGGCGGGGGGATGTCTTCGCGACTGTTCCAGGAGGTTCGTGAATCGCGTGGGCTTTGTTACACGATCTTTGCGCAAACCGGGGCTTATGCGGATACTGGCACGACGACGATCTACGCCGGGACTTCGGCTGATCAAGTAGGTGAATTGGCAACGATCACCATCGACGAGATGAAGCGCGCCGCCGAGGACATGAGCCCGGAGGAGGTCGCGCGTGCCCGTGCGCAGATGAAAGCGGGAATGCTTATGGGGTTGGAAAGCCCGTCGAACCGGGCGGAACGTCTGGCGCGTCTGGTGCAGATTTGGGGCCGGGTGCCGTCTCTTGAGGATACGGTTGCCAAGATTGATGCGGTCAGCACCGAAGACGTGCGCGCCTTCGCCGAAAACATGGCGGTTCGGGCTCCGGCGGCGCTGGCGCTATATGGACCGGTTTCAGGGGCGCCATCATTGGCAGATTTGCAGGAGAGGCGCGCCGCGTGATGCTTTTGGGCCGACGCAAGCTGAAACTCGAAACCGAGCGCCTCAGCCTGCGCCCGCCGGTGCATTCTGACTTCAACGACTGGACAGCACTGCGACGTGCATCCAAGGAATATCTGACCCCGTGGGAGCCGGTCTGGGCCAAGGATCACCTGACTAGAAAATCTTTTACCAACCGTGTCTACTGGGCGCAGCGGTCCGTGGCTAGCGGCACCGCGATCCCCTTGTTCCTGTTTCGGCGCTCAGATGATCTTTTGGTCGGGGCGATCACGCTGGATAACATCCGCCGCGGCCCGGCGCAGGCGGGTACGCTGGGGTATTGGACCGGTCAGGCCTTTGCGCGCAACGGCTATATGCGGGAGGCCATTGGTGCGGTGGTTCATTACGCATTCACCCGTTTGGACCTGAGCCGGATCGAGGCTGCCTGCTTGCCAGAAAACACCCCCTCTCGGGGATTGCTGGAAAGCTCGGGTTTCAAATACGAGGGTGTGGCGCAGTCTTATCTGCAGATCAACGGGCGTTGGCGGACACATGTTTTGTACGCCAGTCTACGTTCGGATCGACGAGGCAAGACAGACGCAGGGTAGGGGGCTCTGCCCCCGCCGCGGCAAGCCGCGACTCCCCCGAGATATTTTTGGCCAGATGAACTAGGGGCATGACTTGGGTGCGTTCTGCGCTACACTTCCCGCATGCGTTGGATAGTTGTGGTATTGGTGGTGATTTCGAGCGGGGCCGTAGCGCAGGAGCGGCGGCCGAGCCATTGCATTGCCATCGCGGATGCGGCACCGGGGATCGAGTATATTCACAAGGCGGCCTGGACAGATCCGATCCCGGAATTTTCGGTGCGAATCAGTTATATCGCCCATGCCTCGTTCCTGATCCAAACGCGCGGCGGCTTGAACGCAGTGACGGATTTCACCGGATTCATTGGCAGCGCCGATCTGATCCCCGATGTAGTCACCATGAACCACGCTCACAGCACCCATTGGACCGCGCATCCAGATCCGGCCATTCCGTATGTTCTGCCAGGATGGGGCGAGTTTGGGAAGGGGATCGAACATCACCTTGATCTGGGTGAAATGCTGGTGCGCAATGTCTCGACCGACATTCGATCCGCCTACGGCGGGGTTGAGGAGCGCGGCAATTCGATCTTTGTGTTCGAGATCGAAGGGCTGTGCATTGGTCATCTCGGCCACCTACATCATGTGCCTTCGGATGAGCAGTTTGCGGCGCTGGGGCGGCTGGATGTGGTGATGGCTGCAGTGGATGGGGGCACGACCATGCCTCTGCCTGACATGATCGCGGTTCTGAAGCGGTTGAAGAGCTCGGTCATTATACCGATGCACTGGTTTTCAGGCTTTTCGCTGGACCGGTTCCTGATCGATATACGCAATGACTTTCCGGTTGAGCGAAACGGGGTGTCGGAATTGGTTGTTTCTTTGAAGACCCTGCCAGACCGGCCCACGGTGGTGGTGCTTGAGCCGCGCTATCTGATTGAATTGGAATAGGGCTTGTGGGGACAGGGTCGCTTGGGCAAGGAATAGGTATGACACTGAATCCTGCCGATGAGACCCTTGCCAAGCTGATCCGCGCCAATCTTGGTGACGATATCCTGCGACCTGTCAGCGAACGCTATCTGGAAGAACCGCGCCGCCGATTTGCCGGGCGCGCAGGGTTGCTGGCCCTACCGCGAACGGTTGAGGACGTGTCGGCGCTGGTGCGGCTGGCCTCGGACGCGCGGGTGCCGGTGGTGCCCTATGGCGGTGGCACCGGGCTGGTGGGCGGGCAGGTTGTGCCTGATGGGCCTGCGCCTTTGTTGATTTCGCTGGAGCGGATGACGGCGATCCGCGCGGTTTACCCAACCGAGAACATTCTGATCGCCGAGGCCGGCGCGATTCTGGCCGATGTGCAGGCCGCTGCTGAGGGGGCCAATCGGCTGTTCCCGCTGGCGTTGGCGGCGCAGGGGTCGTGCCGGATCGGTGGGAACCTTGCCACCAATGCGGGTGGAGTGAACGTGCTGCGATATGGCAATGCACGCGATCTGTGTCTGGGGCTAGAGGCGGTTTTGCCGAACGGAGAGATTTGGCATGGGCTCAGCCGGCTGCGCAAGGACAACACCGGGTACGATTTGCGTGACCTGCTGGTCGGCTCCGAGGGCACGTTGGGGGTCATCACGGCGGCCTCGCTGCATCTGTTTCCGCGACCCGAAGCGGTGGGGACTGCGATGCTGCAGGTTGCCTCGCCCGAGGCGGCCATCGAGTTGCTGGCACTGGCGCGGGGTCAGTTGGGGGATGGAATTTCTACATTTGAACTGATCCACCGGCAAGGGCTGCAATTCCTGACCGAGGTGCTGCCTGAAGTGCGGCAGCCCTTTGCAACGCAACCCGAATGGTGCGTGCTGATCGAGTTGGGTCTGTTTGCCGGGCAATCACCGTCAGAGGCGCTGGAAACGATTTACGCCGCAGCGGAGGAGGCTGGCCTTGTTGGCGATGCGGTCATCGCGCAGAGCGAGGCGCAGCGCATGGACCTCTGGGCCGTTCGTGAACGCATCCCGGAGGCGAACCGCCTGATCGGTTCGGTGTCGAGCCACGATATCTCGATTCCGATCTCGCGGATTCCCGAGTTTATTGTTCGTGGCGCCGAGGTGGTGTCGGCGCTTGGCCCGTTCCGCATAAACTGCTTTGGACATCTGGGGGACGGCAATCTGCACTACAACGTGTTCCCGCCGCTGGGTCGTAACCGGTCCGATTTCGATGGGCAAAGGCAGGCTGTGAAACACGCCGTGCATGACCTAGTCCACGCGTTTGACGGGTCTGTCAGTGCCGAGCACGGGGTGGGTCGCCTTAAATCCGGTGACCTTGAGAGATACGGGGACTCGACAAAGCTGGCGGCGATGCGCGCCATCAAAACCGCGCTGGACCCATTGGGGATCATGAACCCAGGCGCGGTTTTGAGGTAAAGACGCGGCCCTTGGATGTGTCGGGCCGCGTTGGGGCGATTACGAGCCCGGCAGGATAACCTTGTCGATGACGTGGATCACGCCGTTCGAGGTTTCGATATCGGCCTGAACCACTTTGGCATCATTCACCATCACTCCATTGTCCAGATCAATGGTGATGTCTCCACCTTGAACCGTGGCTGCAGTCATGTCGTCGGACAGATCACCCGACATCACTTTGCCCGACACCACATGATAGGTCAGGACCGCGACCAGTTGATCCTTGTTCTCGGGCAAGAGGAGTGTTTCCACAGTGCCTTCTGGCAGGGCGGCAAAAGCCTCATCCGTGGGGGCGAACACAGTGAACGGGCCTTCACCCTTCAGCGTGTCCACCAGACCAGCGGCCTGAACGGCGGCGACCAGGGTTTCAAAGCTGCCGGCACCGACGGCGGTGTCGACGATGTCCTTCGAATGCCCATCAGCGAAAGCGGACGTGCCGACGAACAGGCTGGCCACGCCGGCGTAAGCAAGTTTGCGAAACATGATACAAATCCCTTGTTGAAATGCCTCAAGCGGCATCATCACGGATACGGGAGACCCTCGCGATAAGATCACTGAATGTGTCTGTGGGATTGGGTTGATATTGCGTCGTGCCGCGCTAAGCCCGCTTGGCTTTGAGTTTCCACTCACGATTTTGTGAACACAGGGTGCTTAAAGCCCTTCGAATTCGCACAGAATATGTACGTCCATGCCCATCTCTTCCAGCACCTTGCGACCGCCCAGTTCCGGCAGGTCGATGATGAAGGAACACGAGACATTCTCACCGCCCAGCCGCTCGATCAGCTTGATCCCGGCGGCGGCGGTGCCTCCGGTGGCCAACAGGTCATCGACGACCAGGATTTTCTCGCCCGGTTGGATGGCGTCATCGTGGATCTCAACGATGGCCTCGCCATATTCTAGTTTGTAGTCTTGGCTGATCGTGGTTCCCGGTAGCTTGCCCTTTTTGCGGATCGGGACAAAACCGACGCTCAACTGGTGGGCAATCGCGCCGCCGAGGATGAAACCGCGCGCCTCAAGGCCGACGACCTTGTCGATCCGTTCACCTGCATAGGGGTGCAGCATCTGGTCGATCGCCATACGGAACCCGCGCGGATCGGCGAACAGGGTGGTGACGTCCCGGAACATGATCCCTTCATGCGGGAAATCAACGATGGTTCGGATGTAATCCTTGACCGACTTGTTTCTGGACATGGCCAACCCCTTTGGCGTCAAAACACGCGGGCGTGTTTGGCCCATTGGGGTCAGCCTTGCAAGGAAAGATTGCCGTCGCCTTACTTGCGACGTTGCGAAACAGAGTTCGGCAGGCTTTTGTACCGAAAGAGCGCGGCAGGCAGCCACGACAGATGCGGTTTGCGCCAGTTGCGCTGGTCTCGCAAAAGAAATGCCTGAGCAGCATGAAGGTTCATTGCCATATTCCTTTTTTATTGTTAGGTGCTCGATAACTACAATTTCTATGCGGTGTATATACATTGCATCGCTAAAAGAATCAAGTGTTCGACGGGGAAAAGAACGTGGCAAAGAAAGATGGTAAAGGTTCTACCAAGAAAAACAGTCAGTTGGTTTTGCGTCTGGACAAGGACGAGCGCGACGCATTTGTCGAACTTTGCAAGGAACTGGATACCTCAGCCGCGCGGGAAATCCGGCGCTTCATCCGTGGTTTCATGAAGGAACACGCCGAGGATTGATCCTCAGGCCGGGCGGCGCAGCGCGGCGGTCGCAACCCCCATTCCGATCAGGGTCAGCCCTCCGAACCGGGTCATTGCGGTAACAACGCCGGACCGTCCGATCATTTGGCGCAGGCGGTCCGCGAGCAGTGCATAGGCCAATGCGTTCAGCCAGGCGAGGCCGACGAATGTTGCGATCAGGATGGAAAATTGTGGACCCAGAGCGCCATCGGGGCGCAGGAATTGCGGCACGAATGCAATGAAGAATGCGATGGATTTAGGGTTCAGTGCAGTGACGGCTGCAGCGTGACCAAAAACGCTGTGCGTGGTAACTTCCCGTAAAGTGTCCGGTGTTTCCAGCCCGCCCGAAGGCGCACTGCGCAACAATTTGATGCCCAGCCATACCAAATAGGCCGCGCCAATCCATTTCAGAATCGAAAACAGCGTGGCCGAGGCCAGAACCAGCGCACCCAGTCCCAACAGAGACGCCGTCATGGCCAACAGATCCCCCACCGCAACCCCAGTGGCCGACGCGACGGCCACGCTGCGCCCTTTCGACAGGGCATAGCTAAGCACCAGCAGTACGGTCGGTCCGGGGATCAGCAGCAAGGCGGTTGAAGCGGCCACGAAGGCCAGCCAAAGGTCTATGGGCATGGGGGTTCCTGTTAGTGTATTTCCCCTACCAAGCCCCGGCCCTGCATCGAGGTCAAGACTTTTACGTCCCTCGAGAAAGAACGGGAGGCGGGCCAGATTCAATGACATTGCCATGCCTGTAGAAATTTAAGTTTGCATTAAAGCGTGTGTTTCAGCCTTGAAAGTACGCGCGACTTCCCCGACTTCGGTGTGAAGCCCGCAGGACCGGAGGGGATAATGACGCGCGCGCATTCGTTGGAACACAAGGTGTCATCAGGCCGGCACCAACGGTCGAAACTCGAACGGCTAAACAGGGCGCTGGTCCTTTTGGTTCTTGTTGCTGTCGTGCTTTATGCAGCAATCGTTGGGTATATGTACGCAAAGCAGGATACGCTGCTTTACAAGCCTTCCGGCGCGCTGCCTGATCCGAAAACGATCGGACTGGCCGATGTCGATGTCATCTCGTTGCCGATGGCCGACGGGGTTATGTTGACCGCATGGTCCGCATCTTCGGCCATTGAAGGCGCTCCGACGGTCCTGTTCTTTCACGGTCAAAGCGGCAATCTGGGCGACCGGGCTGACCGGTTGCGAGAAATCCTTAACAGTGGTTTCGGCTTGCTTGCTCCCAGTTATCGGGGATTTCCCGGAAGCGGGGGTGAACCCTCAGAAATCGCGCTGATTTCGGATGGGCTTGAGATCTTCGATGGGCTGGATGTCGAAGGCGCGGATATTGTCCTGCACGGGCAGAGCCTAGGCACGGGTGTTGCTGCGGCCGTGGCCGAGCAACGACCGGATGCGCAGCTGCTGGTTCTTGAGGCTCCGTTCACGGCAACCGTTGATGTTGCGGCCGAACGATATCCGTTGCTGCCAGTTTCGGCGCTTATGAAAGACCAGTTCGCCACCCGCGAACTGATCAACCAGATCACGGTGCCGATCCTGATCTTTCACGGTGCCGAAGATGAAACGGTTCCGCTGCATCATGGTCAGGCACTGGCCGCACTGGCAGGAGACAATGCCCAGCTTCACGTTATCCCAAATGGGGGCCATAACGACCTGTGGTCGCATGGATTGTGGGGCGAAGTTCAGAACACCCTTGCGCAATAGCGCGGATTAAAGAACCCGACCAGCGACTGCATCCAGCTTGGCCAACAGGGCCGGGTCGCGTTTTTCGGGCGCAGTGAGGATGGCGTATTCAAGCGCCCGGTCACAGCCATGAGGACAAGGAGCACGCTCGGCCCCCAACAGGTCGGGCAGGCCTTTGACAAGCGCGCGGCCTTTTTCTGCGTTGCCGGTCAGGGTGGCGATGATGGCGGTCACGTCGACCTCTCCGTGGTCCGGATGCCAGCTGTCGTAATCGGTGACCATGGCGATCGAGGCATAACAAAGCTCGGCCTCGCGGGCGAGTTTCGCCTCGGGCATGTTGGTCATCCCAATCACGTCACAGCCCCATTGTTCGCGGTACATCTTGGATTCAGCCAGGGAAGAGAACTGAGGCCCCTCCATCGCCAGATAGGTGCCGCCGCGGTGCATGGTTATGCCTGCGGCCTTGCCTGCGGTCTCACAGGCATCCGACAAGCGGGGGCATGTGGGATGGGCAACGCTAACATGGGCAACACAACCGGTGCCGAAAAAGCTTTTCTCGCGTGCGAAAGTCCGGTCGATGAACTGATCGACAATAACAAAATCTCCCGGTGCCATATGTTCACGGAATGACCCGCAGGCAGAGACCGAGATCACATCCGTTACCCCCAGCCGTTTCAATGCGTCGATATTGGCACGATAGGGCACCTCGGTCGGCGAATGTACATGGCCGCGTCCGTGGCGTGGCAGGAACGCCATGCCCACGCCGCCCAGAGATCCAGTCAAAATTTGGTCCGACGGCTCGCCCCAAGGGGTTTCTACGCTGACCCATTCCGCATTCTGCAGGCCGTCAATGTCATAAATGCCTGATCCGCCGATGATGGCAATCTTGGTTTGGGTCATGGCTGCGCTCCGTTAGAAAATCCGTTGCGCAATGTCTGCGGGGCGGCAGAGGATTTGGCAAGTGGGTTCAACGGTTTGTGTTGGCTCTCAGGCAGGTATGCACTTGGTGCATGGCAGGGTCCCACCTGACGCGGTATCTTAGACGGTCTATGATCGCTAAAAGGCCCCTTTCGCGCGAACAAAAAAAACCAACAGGACCGTCCCATGCCCCGAGCCATGCTGGCAAGCTTTGCCAATCGTATCGTCAAACCCGATCTGCGTTGGGTTCCTGATGAGGGGCTGACCGTCTCTCGCCTGCGGATCGAACTGCTGTCCGGTCTGACCGTGGCGCTGGCGTTGGTGCCCGAAGCTGTGGCCTTTGCCTTCGTGGCTGGTGTGCATCCGCTGGTCGGTCTCTATGCTGCCTTCATGGTCGGCTTGATCACCGCGCTGATCGGTGGCCGTCCGGGCATGATTTCGGGCGCAACCGGGGCGCTGGCTGTGGTGATGGTGGCACTGGTGGCTGAGCACGGGGTTGAATACCTGTTCGCGACAGTTGTTCTGATGGGAATATTGCAGGTGATTGCTGGCGCTATGCATTGGGGGCGGTTCATCCGTCTGGTGCCGCATCCGGTAATGTTGGGTTTTGTGAATGGCTTGGCTATCGTGATTTTCCTTGCGCAACTGGGCCAGTTCAAGGTTCCGGGCACCATGGAAAACACTGGCCACGGCGTTGGTGGTGGTGAGTGGCTTTCGGGATTGCAGCTCTACACCATGCTGGGTCTGGTTGCGCTGACGATGGCGGTTATCTGGGTCATGCCGCGCATCACGCGCATCATTCCTGCGCCGCTAGCCGGTATTCTGGTCGTAGCAGCATTGGTGATTGGATTTGGGTTGGATGTGCCACGCGTCGGCGATCTGGCCTCCATCCAGGGTGGCCTGCCACCGTTCCACATCCCGATGGTGCCACTGAACTGGGAAACCTTCGAAATCATCCTGCCTTACGCAGTCATTCTGGCTGCAATTGGCCTGATAGAATCCCTGCTCACGCTGAACCTTGTCGGCGAAATCACCGGCAAACGTGGCGGGGCCTCGCAAGAATGTATCGCGCAGGGCGTTGCCAATGTGGCCACCGGTTTCTTCGGTGGTATGGGCGGCTGTGCCATGATCGGTCAGTCGATGATCAATGTGAAATCCGGGGGGCGCACGCGGATTGCAGGCATCGCGGCGGCGCTGTTTCTGCTGGCCTTTATCCTGTTCGCGTCACCGCTGATCGAGCAAATCCCGCTGGCCGCTCTGGTTGGCGTGATGTTCATGGTGGTGATCGGCACCTTCGCCTGGAATTCGTTCAGGATCATGCGGAAAGTGCCGCTGATGGACGCTTTCGTCATCGTGTTGGTGACGGTTGTAACGGTGATGGAGGACCTTGCGGTCGCTGTTGTGGTCGGCGTCATCGTCTCGGCCCTGGCGTATGCCTGGAACAACGCTAAGCGCATCCATGCGGTTACACGCGAGTCAGAGACCGAAAAAGGCGCCAAAGTTTATGAGATCCAGGGCCCGCTGTTCTTTGGATCTTCTGAAGGATTTGTTGAACTGTTCGATGTGCCGAACGACCCTGAAACAGTGATTGTGGACTTTGCCGAAAGCCGTGTTGTAGACCAATCCGCGCTTCAGGCCATCGAGAACATAGCGGCGAAATATGAGGCTGCGGGCAAGCGTGTCATGCTGCGCCACCTCAGCCGAGATTGCCACACCTTGTTGAACAAGGCCGGGCATCTGATGGTCGACAGCGACGATGACCCGGATTACGAATTGGCCGTGGATTATTCGGTCCGCACCGGTATTCTGGGCGGCCACTAAGCAGTTTGCGAGGCTCTGCCTCGCGCTCCGAGATATTTTGGGCCAGATGAATTTAGGATCCCTTGCTTCATCTGGCTGAAAATATCCCGGGGGAGGCGCCCAAAGGGCGACGGGGGCAGCGCCTCCTGACCCGTCACTAATCGTCCGGACGGCTGAGTGAAAACAAATCGGTCACAGTCAGGTAATCTCTGTACCCAAGACGCGCGAGCGGTTGGAATGTCGTCACATCAAAAATGCCATCGCGGAGGCAATTGTCGCGCAAGTGAATGCCTGTTACCTCGCCAAAGACGACACGGTTCGCCTCTCCCGGTAAAGTGACAATTTTGGTCAGTTTGCATTCCAGCGCGGCAGGTGCACCGTCGATCCGCGCACAGGGGATGGTTTCACATTCGACCGGTGTCAGCCCCGCATGGGCAAATTCGTCCGTGCCACTTTCCAGCCCCTGAGAACTTGCATTCATAGCGTGGCGGCTGGCGTATTCCACAACGTTAACGCAAAACACTCCGGTTGCTTCAACATTGGCAGCGCTGTCCTTTGTGCCACTTTGGTCCGGTTTGGCACCGGTTGATGCAAACATTACCTGTGGGGGTGAATAAGACACGCCGTTGAAGAACGAATAAGGGGCCAGGTTATTGATGCCGTCTGCACTACGGGTCGAAATCCAACCGATTGGACGCGGGGTGATGATGGCATTGAACGGGTTATGCGGCAGGCCGTGGCCGTCTTCGGGGCGATAGAACATTCACATCTCCAAGCGTTTGCCCAAGGCGTATCGAAGTGCTAGGGCGAATGCCAGTAAGGAAATGAGGGACGGAGTGCAGCAGTTCGGGATCAGGCCGGAAGAGCCGGATGATTGGTGGGAGGTCGAAGCCCTCTATGATCTGTGCTTTGCGCCCGGGCGCGAAGCGCTGTCCTCTTATCGTTTGCGTGATGATGTGCCGCCTGTTGATGGGCTTTCTCTGGTCGCGCGCGACGGGCAGGGCATTCTGGCCGGTGCGATCCGGTTTTGGCCAGTGCATGTGGGAAACCACGATGCGCTGCTGCTGGGCCCTGTGGCCGTGCACCCCACCCATCAGGGTGAAGGCTTGGGTGGATTTCTGATACACGAAGGGCTGGAGGCCGGGCGCGCGCGTGGCTGGGAACGGGTCATGTTGGTGGGCGATTCCCCTTACTATGAGAGGTATGGATTTTCCCGTCTGAGTGGGGTCGAAATGCCGCCTCCGACAAACCCGGACCGGGTTCTGGGGCTGGAGTTGTCCCCCGGCGTCTGGAACGGAGTGAGTGGGCTTGTCACCCGCTGGACCTGCTGACCTATTGAAAGACTGGCCAAAAGTTCCGATGTCTTATGGGCAGGAGGGTATTTATGCAGGACGTGGTTCTTGTTGAAAAACTGGATTCCGAGGCCGAATTGGACCGATTGGCCGCGTATTATCGGTCTGCCGGAGGGCCGGGTGTTAAATTGCTCAATAGCTTGGGTGGTTCCGCGGAATCCTTACTGGACCAATTGCCCGAGCCGATCAGGCAGGGCCTGACAGGCGCGACGGAGCATGCCCTATGGTTTGCAATGCACGCAGCGGAAGGATCACGCCGAGCGGTTCCGGATCAGCATCCTTGGGTGAACACAGCCGTTGCTACGGCTATGGGCGCGGCCGGGGGGCTGGGCGGTATGTCGACAGCCTTGATGGAGTTGCCAGCGACCACCGCGATGCTTTTGCGCGCAATACAGGGTGCCGCAGCGCGCGAAGGGTTCGATCCGTCCGAAGAGGGGGTGAAATTCGATTGCGTGCGGGTTCTGTCCGCTGCCGGTCCTTTGGCCAACGATGACGGCGCCGATCTGGGTTTCTTTTCAGTGCGCCTGACGTTGACAGGCCCGGCCATGCAGCGGCTGATTGCTGCAGTTGCGCCGCGTTTGTCCGTCGTGCTGGGGCAGAAGCTGGCGGCCCAGTCCGTGCCCGTATTGGGTGCGATCGCCGGGGGCGGTACGAACTACGTCTACACTCGGTATTATCAACAAATCGCTCGCGTACATTTTGGCCTGCGGCGTCTGGCGGTTGATGCCGATATTCCCCACGATGAGCTGGTGCGTAAATTGATTGCCCGCATGTGATATCTCTGCTCAGGCTTGGAGATGGACGCTTTATATGGTATCCATGATCTGAAGTTCCGCAAAATAAACGAAAATAATGCGGAACAACAGGCGCGGTTTCCATTTGAAAGGCGGCTCTGCATGATCGATGCACGGCTATCGCCCCATGTTTCGAAAAAAGCCCGGCAGCTGCCAGTGCGGCAGCAAGCAGCTGCGTTGTGCTATCGCTTCGACCACGGGCGATCCGAGGTATTGTTGGTCACCACACGCAAATCGGGACGTTGGATTTTCCCGAAAGGATGGCTGATCGAAGGTTTGACACCCTCTGAGACCGCGCAGCAGGAAGCATGGGAAGAGGCGGGTATTCGCGGTAAATGCGACGCACGGCCCATGGGGCGTTTTCAATACCAAAAGCGGCATCGGAAAGATGGCTCGGTGCTATGCGTCGTGGACGTGTTCCCACTTTTGGCAACCTCGTTTTTGTCGCGCTTTCCCGAATGCGGGCAACGGAAGAGAAAGTGGGTAACGCCGAAAAAAGCAACGCAGTTGGTCAATTCTCCGGAATTGGCGCTATTGTTACGAAAGCTCGAGCCTGCTAGGCACTGGGACGCCTTTCAAGGGGCTTGATCTTGCCATGCCCCTTAGGAACTAATCGGCAACCGACATCTGGACGGACCATGATTCAATACTCATTGAAATGCAGCAACGGCCATACATTTGACAGCTGGTTTCAGTCGGCCGCGGCTTACGACAAACTGGCATCTTCGGGCATGGTGACATGCGCGGTATGTGGGGGTGTGGATGTTGAAAAGGCAATCATGGCACCGCGTATACGCCCCGACCGCAAAGACGATCCACACGTAGAGCCGAAGTTGCAGGAAGCCGAAACAATTGATGTAGCCACGCCGACTCCAGACTTTGAAAAGGCCCTTGCGGAATTGCGCCGTAATGTTGAAGAGAATTCGGACTATGTCGGTAAGGATTTCGCTCGTGAGGCCCGCAAGATTCACCTAGGCGATGCGCCTGAGCGTGCGATCTATGGCGAGGCAAAGCCGGAAGAGGCAAAAGCCCTGATTGATGATGGGGTGCCAGTTGCGCCTTTGCCTTTTGTTCCACGCAAAAAGACAAATTAAGCAGAAAGACAAACTAAATCGTGCATATTGTGATTACGGGGGTCAATCGTGGGATTGGCCGGACATTGGCGGACGCCTATCGCGCCCGCGGAGATTCTCTGACTGGTACAGCGCGGGACGGCACCGCGGAGCTGGTTCTGGACGTCACCGATCCAGCCCAACATGCGGATATGGCAGTGCAGCTAGGCGACCAGCCGGTCGATCTGCTGATCTGTAACGCCGGAGTTTATCTGGACAAAGAGCAGGACATCGATGGGTATCCCGCTGACATGTGGGCGCAAAGTTTTGCCGTGAACGTGACTGGTGTGTTCCTGTCTATTCAGGCCTTGTTGCCCAATCTGCGCGCTGCGCAAGGCAAGATCGCGATCCTTTCTTCGCAAATGGCGTCGCATACGCGCGCGCCAGGGGGGAGCTATATCTATCGTGCCTCAAAGGCTGCGGCTTTGAATCTGGGGCGCAATTTGGCCACCGATCTGCGCGATGAAGGTATTGCGGTGGGAATCTATCACCCCGGCTGGGTGTTGACGGAGATGGGCGGACCCACGGCCGAAATCACCACGGATCAGGCCGTCGAGGGCCTGATAGAACGGTTTGATGCGTTGTCACTTGAAACGACAGGTTGTTTCGAAACCTGGGATGGTCTTCCCCACGCCTACTGACGCTTCAGTGCCGCTGTGGGGATTTCGTAAACTTCATCAGGGTCTATGAAAATCACCGTCAGATCACCGCGCGTTTCGTGGCTGATCTTGGCGGGCGAGCTGCTGGATGTGGGGACTCCGTCGGCAAAGTAGATGCTGCGCACCTCACCGCCGCCCAAACCCACGGCCAGAGTGGTGGTACCATCGTCGTGGTGACGCAGTTCAGCGTGACAGCTGGACAGAGGCGCACCACCCGTGGCGCAAGGGACAGTGCCCAGAGCGTTTTTGCCATCGGTCGCGGCCAGAGTGGAGACCTGCGCGACGGCAGGGGTGGATAGCAGGATAGCTGCGATTGCAAGGCGGAGCATGGAATACCTCTTGGAAAATGCGTCACCTAAGGCTGACACTCTGACCTACGGAAGTAAAGCGGCCCCATAACGCAATTGGGAGGGTTTTGAACACTTGCCCTTACGGCCCCCCTCGCATAAGACGCACGAGATCTGAATTCCAAGGCGCGGAGAGACCACCCCCATGCCCGTACTCGTAATGAAATTCGGTGGCACATCGGTTGCCAACCTTGACCGCATCCGCCGCGCGGCCAAACGTATCGGCGTTGAAGTGGCCAAGGGTTACGACGTAATTGTCATCGTTTCGGCCATGTCCGGAAAGACAAATGAATTGGTGGGTTGGGTCGACGAGACATCTCCGCTGTATGATGCGCGTGAGTATGACGCAGTGGTATCCTCGGGTGAGAATGTGACCGCTGGTCTGATGGCGCTGACCTTGCAGGAAATGGATATTCCGGCCCGCAGTTGGCAAGGTTGGCAGGTGCCGCTGATGACTACCAGCGCACACAGCCAGGCCCGGATCGAGGAGATTCCGACCGAGAACATCGGTCAGAAATTCGACGAGGGCATGAAGGTGGCTGTTGTCGCAGGCTTCCAGGGCATCAGCCCTGAAGGCCGCATCACCACGTTGGGCCGGGGTGGTTCGGACACCACTGCCGTGGCCTTTGCGGCCGCGTTCGATGCAGAACGTTGCGACATCTATACTGATGTTGATGGCGTCTATACCACTGACCCGCGCATCTGCGAAAAAGCCCGCAAGCTGGACCGCATTTCGTTCGAAGAAATGCTTGAACTGGCCTCGCTTGGGGCCAAGGTGCTGCAAACCCGTTCGGTCGAGCTGGCGATGCGGTATAAGGTAAAGCTGCGCGTGCTCTCAAGTTTCGAAGAACAATCCGACGAGGCCGGTACGCTGGTCTGCGATGAGGAGGATATCATGGAATCCAATGTTGTGGCCGGTGTGGCCTATTCCCGCGACGAGGCCAAGATGACCGTCGTTTCCGTGGCCGACCGCCCGGGCATCGCGTCGATCATCTTTACCGCGCTCAGCGATGAGGGCGTGAATGTGGACATGATCGTCCAGAACATCTCGGACGAGGGGCGCACTGACATGACCTTCTCGTGCCCGACCGATCAGGTGACCCGCGCGGAAAAAGCGCTGCTTGCGATCAAGGACGCGGGTGAGCTGAATTACGCCGAACTGGTTGCGGATAACGATGTCTGCAAGGTCTCGGTCGTGGGGATCGGCATGCGCTCGCAGTCGGGTGTTGCGGCCAAAATGTTTAAGGTGCTCTCGGATGAGGGGATCAACATCAAGGTCATTACAACCTCTGAGATTAAAATTTCCGTCCTTGTTGATAGGAAATACATGGAACTTGCTGTTCAGGCGCTGCATGATGCGTTTGAATTGGACAAGGCGGCCTGAGCATTTCAGCCAAGGATTTCGCCTGACACACTAATTTGGTTGGGCCATGGTGGACGGCACCGAAACAGAATCCCGCAAGCTGCTGGGGCGGCTGCGCGAAGAGATGGCGAGCGAGGCCGCCGGTCAGGAACGTCTTGACCGGATCACGCATCTGATTGCGGACAGCATCAGGGCCGAGGTCTGCTCGATCTATCTGTTCCGCGACGAAGATACTCTGGAGCTTTGCGCCACCGAAGGATTGGCACCAGAAGCGGTGCACAAGACCCGAATGCGGATGGGCGAGGGGCTGGTGGGCCGGGTAGCTCAATCCGGCAAGGTTGTGAACACGGCGAATGCCCCGTCGGCCAAGGGTTTCCGATATATGCCGGAAACCGGGGAGGAGCGGTTCTCGTCCTTCTTGGGTGTTCCCATCCAGCGCCTCGGTGAAAAGCTGGGCGTATTGGTCGTACAGTCCCGTGAGGCGCGGGAGTTTTCTGCAGACGAGGTGTATGCGCTGGAAGTGGTAGCCATGGTTTTGGCCGAAATGGCTGAGCTGGGCGCTTTTGTGGGCGAGGGCGCGGCCCTTTCGCCGCTGCACCAGCAATCGGTCCTGATGCGGGGCGGTCCGGCGCAGGAAGGCGCGGCTGAGGGCCATGTCTGGCTCCATGAACCGCGTGTTGTCGTGACCAACCCCATCGCCGAAGACCCGCATCGAGAACTGGAACGGCTGACCGAAGCTGTCGACGAATTGCGTGTCGGCGTCGATAAGATGCTGGAAATCTCGCAGGGCGGCGACAAAGAACAACTACAGGTTCTAGAGGCCTACCGTATGTTCGCCAACTCCAAAGGATGGATGCGGCGGATGGAGGAAGATATTGGTCTGGGCCTCAGTGCCGAGGCGGCAGTCGAGAAAGAGCAATCTCAGGCCCGCGCCCGAATGGGGCAGGTAACAGACCCCTATCTGCGTGAACGGCTGGCCGATCTGGACGATCTCTCGAACCGGCTGCTGCGTATTCTAACAGGGCAGGGCAACGCCAATGGCACTGACTTGCCACCCGATCCGATCCTGATCGCCCGAAACATCGGCCCCGGAGATCTGTTGGAATATGGCCGGTCGCTGAAAGGCATTGTGCTCGAGGAAGGCTCGGTCGGTAGCCATGCCACTATCGTTGCGCGTGCACTGGCCATTCCGCTGATCGTGCATGTGGGCCGCATTACAACCGAGGCGCTGAACGGAGACCATATTCTGCTTGATGGCGATCAGGGTGTGGTGCATCTGCGCCCCGAAGACACTGTGGTCAACGCCTTCCGAGATAAGATCGCGATGCAGGCCAAGGCGCAAGAGCGCTATGCCTCGATCCGTGAAACCCCAACGGTCACGCGGGATGGCGAGCGGATCAATTTGGTGATGAACGCAGGTCTGATGGCCGATCTTCCCTCGCTGGAGAATTCAGGCGCTGAGGGCGTTGGCCTGTTTCGGACTGAGCTGCAGTTCCTGGTGCGAAACCAGATGCCAAAACGATCGGAACTGGTAACTCAGTATCAGCGCGTTCTGGATGCGGCTGGAGACAAGCGTGTGGTGTTCCGTACGCTGGATATCGGTTCAGACAAGGTTCTGCCCTACATGAAGCACGTGGCCGAGCCGAACCCGGCATTGGGCTGGCGCGCGATTCGCGTGGGATTGGACAAACGCGGTGTAATGCGGATGCAATTGCAGGCTTTGTTGCGCGCTGCCGATGGCCGCCCATTGACCATCATGTTCCCCTTCGTGGCTCAGGCAGATGAATTCCGCGAGGCCCGGTGGGAGGTCAACAAGACCATCGAACGTGAAAAACGTCTGGGACACATCCTGCCCGAAACCCTTGAGGTCGGTGCGATGTTGGAAACCCCGTCGCTGGCCTTTGCGCCGCAGAAATTCTTTGACGAGGTCGATTTCGTCTCGATTGGTGGAAACGACCTGAAACAGTTCTTCTTTGCCGCCGACCGCGAGAATGAACTGGTCCGACGCCGCTATGACACGCTGAATGTCAGCTTCCTGAGCTTCATCGAACGGATCGTCGAACGCTGCAACATATCGAATACGCCGCTTTCCTTCTGCGGTGAGGATGCGGGTCGCCCGGTCGAGGCGCTATGCCTGGCTGCGATGGGTATTCGAACCCTATCGATGCGCCCTGCGTCGATCGGGCCAGTTAAAAGTGTTCTGTTGCGGGCTGATCTGAAATCATTGCGCAAGATTATCGCCGACGCGCGGCACCGCGGAGAGCAGTCTGTGCGACCCGCCGTTATGGAATGGCTGCGCAATCAAGGGTGATATCCCAAATCCGGGCTTGCTTTCTGCATCTGCATTGCCTATTCAATCGGCAAATGTTAGCGATAACATGGCCTGTACCACAGGCACTGCGGAATTGTGGTGCTATGTTGGCTCAGGTGAGAACTGGAGGAGCCACGAATGGTTTCACGCGTAATACCGGTTAACCCGTTTGACTTGGTGCTGTTCGGTGCGACTGGCGACCTGGCGCAGCGTAAGATTCTGCCGGGGCTCTATCACCGGTTCGAAGTGGGGCAGATGCCCGAAGGCGCCCGGATCATCGGGTCGGCCCGCTCGGACATGGATAGCGACGCGTTTCGTAATCAGATCCGTGCTTCGATGAAGGAATTTGCACCGAAATTCAAAAAGGACGTGCTGGATAAGTTCTTAAGCCAAGTTGAATATGTCTCTGTTGACGCGTTGGGCGAGGCGGGTTGGACTGATTTGGCCAAATCCCTGCGCCCGGATGTGGTGCGCGCCTTCTACCTATCGGTTGGCCCCAGCCTGTTTTCTGGTATCGCACAACGGTTGCATGACTATGGTATCGCCACACCAGACAGCCGTATCGTTGTGGAAAAGCCCTTTGGTCACGATCTGGCGTCGGCCAAAGCGCTGAACGAAGGACTGCGCGCGTGTTTCGAAGAACATCAGATTTACCGGATCGACCACTACCTTGGCAAAGAGACGGTGCAAAACCTGATGGCCCTGCGTTTTGCCAATTCTCTGTTCGAACCGCTGTGGAATTCCACGCATGTCGACCACGTGCAGATTACAGTTGCCGAAACTGTTGGGGTTGAGGGGCGGGGCGCGTATTACGACCAGTCCGGTGCGATGCGGGACATGGTGCAGAACCATCTTGTGCAGCTGTTGTGCTTGACGGCGATGGAGCCGCCCTCAAAATTCTCTCCGAACGCGGTCCGCGACGAAAAGGTCAAGGTTATAGAAGCATTGGAGTCGGTGGACCCGAAAGACATCGCGCGGGGACAATATCGCGCCGTAGATGGCGCGGGCGGTTACGTTGATCATGTCGGTAACCCGGCCAGCCGAACCGAGAGCTTCATTGCCCTCAAGGTCCATTTGGGCAACTGGCGCTGGGCTGGGGTGCCGTTCTATCTGCGTACCGGCAAACGCCTGCGGGCACGGGAATCTGAGATCGCCGTCTATTTCCGAGATCCTCCGCATACGATTTTCCCTAACGTTGGACCGCTGCATGGCAACGTGCTGGTGATCCGTCTGCAACCCGATGAAGGCATTACATTGCGTACCACCATCAAGGACCCCGGTCCGGGCGGGTTCCGCTTGTCCGATGTGGCGCTGGACATGAGCTTTGCTGATGCGCTGGGCGCTGAAGCCAGCGCGCCGGACGCCTATGAACGATTGGTGATGGACGTCATTCGCGGTGACCAGACCCTGTTCATGCGCGGGGACGAAGCCGAGGCCGCATGGGCCTGGGTCGATCCCATTATTCAGGGCTGGGAAGATCGCGGCGACCGCCCTGCACGCTATGATCAGGGCAGTTCAGGCCCAGAAGAAGCATTGATGCTGATGCATCGCGACGGCCGTCGTTGGCGTCAGATCGGAGGTTAATCATGGTTCACTCTGTCATCACCGACGTCACAAAGCGGATCATTGATCGCAGCGCCGACCTGCGCGGCCCGCATCTGGAGCGGATGGAATATGCACGTTCCAAGGGACCAGCCCGTGCGCATTTGTCCTGCAGTGGTCAGGCTCATGCCTATGCCGGTGCGGGCACGGATCAGCAAGCGATGGTTACTGGTACCGCTGGGAACCTCGGTATCGTAACGGCCTATAACGATATGCTCTCGGCTCATCAGCCGTTCGAACGCTATCCGGAACTGATCCGTCAAGCGATCCGCGCCGCTGGCGGCACTGCGCAGGTTGCGGGCGGCGTGCCAGCCATGTGTGATGGCGTCACGCAGGGTGAGGCCGGAATGGAGCTTTCCCTGTTCTCGCGCGATGTAATCGCTCTGGCGACTGGCGTGGCGCTGAGCCACAACACCTATGATGCAGCTGTTTTTCTGGGCGTCTGTGACAAGATCGTACCGGGCCTTGTGATCGGTGCGCAGGCCTTCGGGCATTTGCCTGCGGTGTTTCTGCCCGCCGGACCAATGACCAGCGGTTTACCTAACGACGAAAAGGCCAAGGTCCGTCAAAGATTTGCCGCTGGCGAGGTTGGCCGGGAAGAACTCATGGCGGCTGAGATGGCCGCGTATCACGGCCCCGGAACCTGTACATTCTATGGCACGGCAAATACCAACCAGATGCTGATGGAGTTCATGGGCTTGCATCTGCCGGGCTCCAGTTTTGTAAACCCGAACACCCCGTTGCGGGATGCCCTAACCGAAGAAGGCGCGCGGCGTGCTCTGTCGCTCAGTGCGCTGGGCAACAGCTACACGCCGGTTTATCAGGTGCTGGACGAGCGTGCCTTTGTGAACGGAATTGTTGGCCTGATGGCCACGGGTGGCTCGACCAACCTGCTGATCCACCTGATTGCCATGGCGCGGGCGGGTGGTATCGTGTTGGATTGGCAGGATTTCTCCGACATCTCTTCCGTTGTTCCCTTGGTCGCGCGGGTTTACCCCAACGGTCTGGCCGATGTAAACCATTTCCACGCTGCAGGTGGTCTTGGCTACTGCATCAGCACCCTGCTCGAGGACGGTCTTTTGCACCCCGATACACTGACCGTCGCGGGGCAGGGCCTGCACAACTACACCAAAGAACCCAAGCTGAAAAATGGCGAGTTGGTCTGGGAAGAAGGTGCAGGCCACAGCCTGAACGAAAAGATCGTGCGCCCGGCCAAAGACCCGTTCCAACCCACTGGCGGCTTGTCGCGCCTGACAGGCAATTTGGGTACTGCCGTCATGAAGGTGTCAGCCGTGGCTCCCGAGCATCAGGTGGTTGAGGCGCCCGTTCGCGTGTTCCACGATCAGGACGAGGTTAAAGCCGCCTTCAAGGCTGGCGAGTTCACCGATGATGTTATCGTCGTTGTTCGTTTCCAAGGACCCAAAGCCAATGGCATGCCCGAGCTTCACTCGTTAACCCCGATCCTGTCGATCTTGCAGGGACGTGGCCAAAAGGTGGCACTGGTTACCGATGGTCGTATGTCCGGTGCCTCGGGCAAGGTTCCTGCTGCGATCCATGTCTGCCCCGAGGCGCTGGATGGCGGGGCCATTGCGTATCTGCAGGACGGAGACCTGCTGCGCGTGGATGCGGTGAAAGGTGAGCTGGAAATTCTCACTGAAGGCGTCTTGGATCGGGCGCCTATCACTGCCGACCTCTCGGCCAACCAACACGGGGTCGGGCGGGATCTGTTCGGCGCCTTCCGCGCCAATGTCGGATCCGCTGACGCTGGCGCCAGCATTTTCGGAGCGTAATTCATGCCCAAAACTCAACGTACCCGTGAAATCTGCGGCCTGGCTCCTATTGTCCCGGTTTTGGTTGTCGACGACGCAGCGCACGCCCGACCTTTGGCCGAAGCGCTGGTGGCCGGTGGCCTGCCCGCACTAGAGGTCACCCTGCGCACCCCGGCAGCGCTGGACGTGATCCGCGCCATGGCTGAAATACCCGGAGGTGTGGTCGGGGCGGGTACGCTGGTTACACCGGATGATGTCCGCGCGGCTAAAGACGCGGGTGCGCAGTTTGGTGTATCGCCCGGTGCGACAGACGCATTGATCGCTGCCTGCGAAGCCGAGGGGCTGCCTCTGCTGCCCGGTGCCGCAACGGCCAGCGAGGCAATGACTTTGCTGGAGAAGGGCTATGACATGCTGAAATTCTTCCCGGCTGAAGCTTCTGGCGGCGCTCCTGCGCTCAAGGCGATTGGTGCGCCTTTGCCACAAATTACCTTTTGCCCGACTGGCGGTGTGTCACCTTCAAATGCGCGCGATTACCTCAGCCTTTCGAACGTGGTCTGTGCCGGTGGCAGCTGGGTTGCGCCCAAGCAGATGGTTGTTGATGGTGATTGGGCAGGGGTCGAGGCGCTGGCGCGCGATGCTGCAAAGCTGAAGGATTGACGCCTATTCGCGTGGCGCTAGGGTAGGTTCGATTCTTACAGGTTGATCCCATGACAAAGCCAATCTCTCTCGTGCATGGGCGCGAGTATCTGGCCATTCCCGGCCCTTCAGTTATGCCCGACGCGGTGTTGCAGGCCATGCACCGCCCGTCGCCCAATATTTATGACGGCGAGCTGATCGAGATGATGCCCGCCCTAACGAGCGACCTGAAACGCGTGGCGCGCACGGACCACAATGTGGCCATCTACATCTCCAATGGCCACGGCGCGTGGGAGGCGGCTCTGTCCAATGTGATCGCACCGGGGGAAAGGGTGTTAGCTCCGGCCTCGGGCATGTTTACTCACGGGTGGGCCGAAATGGCTGAGGGGATTGGGGCCAAGGTCGATCTGATTGATTTCGGTATGTCTGCGCCCTGGGACATGGATCGCATTGCCGAAGCCCTACGTGCTGACAAGGACCATGAAATAAGGGCCGTTCTGGCGGTTCATGTGGATACCTCAACCTCGATCCGTAACGATATCCCAGCCTTGCGGGCTCTGCTGGACGACCTAAACCACCCGGCGCTACTGATGGCCGACTGTATAGCCTCGTTGGGGTGCGATCAGTTCGAAATGGATAACTGGGGCGTGGACGTTATGGTCACTGCCTGTCAGAAGGGGCTGATGACCCCGGCGGGCGTGGGTTTCGTGTTCTTCAACGATAAAGCGCAGGCTAAACGCGCCGAGATGCCCCGAGTCTCGCAATACTGGGACTGGCAACCGCGTACCAACCCTGATCTGTTCTACCAGTATTTCAACGGTACCGCGCCGACACATCACCTTTATGGTCTGCGCGCCGCGCTCGATTTGATCCACGCTGAGGGGATCGAGCAGGTTTGGTCCCGTCATGAACGCCTCGCCAGTGCGATCTGGGCCGCCTGCGAAACTTGGGCTGAGGGTGGTTCACTGCATCTGAACGTTGCTGAGCGGATCCATCGTAGCAATGCGGTGACTGCCTTGCGGTTGAAGGACGGGCAGGGAACACGACTCCGTCAGTTCACCGAATCTCGTTTGGGTCTCACCCTTGGAATCGGGTTGGGGATGGAGGACTGGGATGCTTGCTTTCGCCTCGGTCATATGGGCCACGTGAACGGCCACATGATAATGGCGATGTTAGGAGGCGTGGAAACCGCTATGGCCGCTTTGAACATCCCGCGCGGTAGCGGTGCACTCGAGGCAGCAGCGGCTGCTTTGGCCGGCTAACTGACGCCACGCCACCAGCAGCCTTTGCTCCTGGATCAGGCTGAACCCTCGGCTGCCGCCAGCGCTTTCGGCAGCGCGGTAGCAAAGGCATCCAGATCAGCCGCCGTGCCACAACTAACACGGATGCATCGGTTCTGAGGCGCGGCAAACGGCATACGGACAAAGATGCCCTGCGCCACCAGTGCATCCAGAACCGCCTTGGCAAAGGTGCCATCCCGCCCGCAATCAATCGCCACGAAATTGGCTGCCGAGGGCAACGGCTCAAGCCCATTTTCCTGCGCGATCTGACCGATCCGCTCACGGGCCGCACCAATCTTGGCCTGAACTTGCGAAAGCCATTCGCCATCTTGCAACGCTGCCAACGCGCCTGCCTGTGCCGCCCGGTTCATGCCGAAATGGTTGCGTACTTTGTTGAAGGCAGCGATCAGCCCCGGCGCTCCAATCGCATAGCCTACGCGGGCTCCGGCCATTCCGTACACTTTCGAGAACGTGCGCATCCGGATCACGCGTGGGTCATCTGCTGCGATTGGAGCCGCCGTTTCTTTGGGGGCGCATTCCACATAAGCTTCATCCAGCACCAGTAAACATCCTGCGGGCAAAGCCTCCAGTGCCGCCACGATGTCTGCACCTCTGTGCCAACTGCCCATCGGGTTGTCAGGGTTGGCAAGATAGACAAGCTTGGCATCAACCTCGGCGGCCTTTGCAAATAATGCATCCGGGTCCTCACGGTCCTCTCGGTAGGGCACCTTGTGTAACGCACCACCGAACCCAGCCACGTGGTAGTTGAACGTCGGATAGGCCCCGTCCGAGGTCACGACTGCATCGCCAGACCCAACCAAAAGTCGGACGAGATACCCCAGCAGGCCGTCAATGCCTTCGCCGACCACGATGTTTTCCGGCCTCACCCCGTGATGCTCAGCCAGCGCATGTCGCAGGTCGTGGTTCTCGGGGTCGCCATACATCCAGATATCCGTTGCGGCCATGGCCTGAATGGCACGGGGAGAAGGGCCAAAGATGCTCTCATTTGCACCCAATCGGGCGACAAATGGCGCGCCGCGCTGACGTTCCTGTGTTTCCGGACCAACAAAGGGGACGGTTGCGGGGAGCGACAGCGCAAGCGGAGTATAACGTGGGTCAGTCATGCAGCGAGATAAACCCATGAATGCGCATCAGGCAACCATGTGGTGCAGGATCGGCCACGCCTGCCCCGACGTTGAGGTGGAACTTGATGGCCCTTCCGGGCATGGTTGGACCAACCGAAACCGGGAGGCCCGCATGACACGCGTATCCGTCGAATACAAAGATCACATCGCCCATGTTACGCTGACGCGCGGTGACAAGATGAACGCGCTGGATGACGCGATGATCAACGCGCTGCTCTCCGCTGGGCAAGAGGTGGCCGCCTCGGATGTACGCGCCGTAGTCCTATCGGGTGAAGGCAAAAGCTTTTGCGCCGGGCTTGATATGGCGAGCTTTGCCAAGATGGCCCATATTGACCCGACCGAATGGCTTATGACGCGCAGCAATGAAGACGCCAACGAAATGCAGGAACTCGCGCTGATCTGGCGGCGCGTGCCTGTTCCGGTGATCTGTGCCATTCAAGGCGTGGCCTATGGCGGCGGGCTGCAGATCGCGCTGGGCGCGGATATTCGCATCGCCCATCCCGAGGCAAAGCTTGCCGTGATGGAGATGAAATGGGGCATCGTTCCCGACATGGGCGGTATGGTGCTATTGCCGCAATTGGTGCGTTCGGACGTTCTGCGCCTGTTGACTTACACGGCCCGTCCCATTGGTGCCCAACAAGCCGCCGAATGGGGGCTGGTCACGAAAATCTCGGATGATCCACTGACCGAGGCATTGGCGCTGGCCGAAGATATCGCGGGCAAAAGCCCCTCGGCCATCCGCGCGGCAAAACGCCTGATCGAAGTGGCCGAGACCAAAACCCGCGCCGAGGTTTTGCTTGCTGAATCTGCCGAACAGGTCGATCTGATCGGCAAGCCGGATCAGATGGAGGTTGTCATGGCGCAGATGCAGGGCCGCAAACCAGAGTTCAAATAATCATCGCATGAAGGCCCGGCGTGCATCACGTGCCATGTTATACCGCATCTCAAGATCGGCGATTTTGGCCATGACGGCCTTGCGTTCATCAGGATCGGTTAATCCTGCGTAGGTACTTCGGGCTGCATCAAGTGCTTTTTTGATTTCGAACTCTTCAGGAAGTACGCCTGCCTGCGCCATGATCCGATGGCCGGCTGTGATGGCGGGATCGCACTGTGCTTCGCCGGAACGGTCGGATAGGGGGCGGCCTTCGCCCTCCAAACCCTGCAATTGGCCCTCGGCCTGAGCCTTTTTGATCTGACGTTCAATCAGTTTTCCAAGCGATCCAAACATGGTTGATATGATATCTCACCCCACCAGTTGTTTAAAGTCACAGGCGGGATCGGTTTGTCACAAGATAGGCCACGCCTCCGGCGAGCAAGCCCCAAACCGCGGCACCCAGGCCAAAAACCGAGATGCCAGAGGCCGTTACGGCAAAGGTCAGAATAGCGGCTTCCCGTTCGGCGGGCACCTCTAGCGCGGCATGGGTGGCGTTGGCCAACACTCCAATCAGTGCGATCCCGGTGAGTGTGCCCATCAACAGCGGGTCGGCATGTACGGCAAACCCGGTGATGGCCACAGCGAAAACGCCGAACAGACAATAGAACACTCCGGCCATCGCGGCTGACCAACATCGTTGGGCCGGATCCGGGTGGCTGTCCTCGTTGGAACACATTGCGGCGGTGATCGCTGCGAGACAGGTGGCAGGTGCACCGAATGGGGCTGACAAAATGCTGGCTGCCCCGACCCAGGAAAACATCCTGCCGGGGGCAGGTGTATATCCAAAGCTGCGCATTACAGCGATGCCAGGAATGTTTTGCGTGGCCATGGTGACAATGAACAACGGGATGCTGATCCCGATGATGGACGCAAGTGAAAAGCTTGGCATCATCCAAACTGGCGCGGCGACCAGATGGGATGGTGTAACCGATGCCTCGCCGGAATTCAGCACGACGACAATGGCTGCCGCGACGACGGCTGTGGGAACAGCGAACAGGCGATTGATCCGCCCCGCGATGAACCATGTCAGGATGACAGGCAAGGCTTGCCATGGCAGGTCAACTGCGGCCCTAAACGGGACAATGCACAAGGGCAGCAGAACCCCTCCTAACATCGCCTGCGCCAAGGTTGTCGGGATGGCCGCAGCCAGCCTTCCCAACGGGCGCCAAAGCCCGGCCAGAACAGTCAGAGCACCCGCACACAGGAATGCGCCTGTTGCCTCGGCAAAGCCTGCCGCGGGCATTGCAGAGGCGGCCAAGAGGGCGACGCCTGGTGTGGACCAGGCAACGCTGATCGGTTGGCGATACCAAAGGCTTAGGCCGATGGCCGTGATCCCCATGGCAATTGCTGCCGACATCAGGCCCGAGGCAGATTCGGCTGGCGATGCGCCCATGGCCGCCAGCCCTTGCAAGACAATGGGGAAAGAACTGAAGAACCCGACAATGGCCACAACCAGCCCGGTCGAGATAGTTTGTATCGGGGGGAATGCGCGCGCCATTTGGACCTCGAGGCTTACCACCCGCACTTGCTAACAAGGGTTTGCATGAATGGACAAGTGTTTTGGGCGCAAAAGAAAACCCCGCCGTTGGATGCGCGGCGGGGTTAGGATTTTGAGTATTTGGGAAAAGATGAAGATCAGGCGATCTCGTCCAACCGAGCAAGCGCCTCGTTGAGTTTTGCTTCTTCTTCTTCGCGGGCTGCGAGATTGGCCTTGGCCTCTTCGACAACTTCTTCGGGGGCCGAGGCCACGAATTTGGGGTTGTTCAGGCGCCCGCGCAGGCCGCCCAGTTCTTTGGCAAGTTTGCTTTTGGCCTTTTCCAACCGTTCCTTTTCAGCGCCGATGTCGATGATGTCGGCCAGCGGCAGACCAAAGGACGCGCCGGGAGCGGCGATCGAGATGGTGCCTTTGGGCAGCTCATCCGATTTGGTCAGGCTGTCGATCCGCGCCAGACGTTTGATCAGCGCCTCGTTGCGGTCCCATGCGGCTTGGCCGTTGGCGTCGATCTCGGTCACCAGCATCGGCACGTAGAGGCCTGCCGGGACGCGCATCTGCGCGCGGGCTGAGCGGGTGTTTTCGATCACGGAGATCACCCAGTTCATCTCACGATCGGCATCGGCATCCACCAGATCAGCGGCGGAGTAGCTCGGCCAGTCAGCGTGGACGATCATCTTTGCGCGGTCGCCAGTCAGGCCCCAGAGTTCCTCAGTGACGAAAGGCATGATCGGGTGCAGCAGGACCATGCACTGATCCAGAACCCAGCGCATGGTCGCGCGGGTTTCAGCCTGCGCTTCGGTGTCATCGCCCTGCAGCAGCGGTTTTGACAGTTCCACGTACCAGTCGCAGACCTTGCCCCAGACAAAGGTGTAGAGCCCGTTGGCCGCGTCGTTGAAACGATAGCTTTCCAGCGCCGCGTCGACCTCTTCCCGCACGCGGGCAGTCTCGCCGATGATCCAGCGGTTGACGGCAGCTTTGGGTTTCAGATCGGCCACGTCCAGTTGTGGGACGGCGTCGGTGAAGACCTCGTTCATCTCGGCAAAACGGACAGCGTTCCACAACTTGGTGCCGAAGTTTCGATAGCCGGTGATGCGTTCCTTGGACAGTTTCAGCACACCGCCAATCGCTGCCATCGAGGCGTTGGTAAAGCGCAGCGCGTCGGCGCCGAATTCATCCACAATGTCCAGCGGGTCGATGACGTTGCCGGTGGTCTTGGACATCTTCTTGCCCTTCTCGTCGCGGACGAGCTGGTGCAGATAGACGGTGTGGAATGGAATCTGATCGACCACAGCCAGTTGCATCATCATCATCCGTGCGACCCAGAAGAACAGGATGTCGAAGCCGGTGATCAGAACGTCCGTGGGGAAGTAGCGCTCCAGCTCCTCGGTCTTGTCGGGCCAGCCCAGCGTGCCGATAGGCCAGAGACCAGACGAGAACCAGGTGTCAAGGACGTCGGGGTCGCGCCAGACTGGATAAACCAGCTTGGTTGGGTCTTGATTAAGCGCATACTGGGCAAGGCTTTCAGCGAACTGATGGATCGCTTCCTGCTTGTCGGCAACTTCAATTACGGTTGCATGGCTCAGCGGGCTGGGAATGTTTGCATTATCGTCGAGGAATTTTTCGGTAACAGCCTCAAGGCTCGAAGCGCATTCCATGACGTTGCCACGGTGCAGCATACCGCCTTCATTCAGCAAGCGGCCCAGTTCGACCAGGTCGAGGTCGCCGTCATTCTCATCGTCGATAAAGTCCTCGGCGGACAAGTCCAGGCCATACCAAACTGGAATCTGATGCCCCCACCACAATTGGCGCGAGATGCACCAGGGCTCGATGTTTTCCAGCCAGTGGTAATAGGTCTTCTCGCCCGACTCGGGGATGATCTTGACCGTGCCGTCCTTGACCGCATCCAGCGCGGGTCCGACGACCTTGGCGGCGTCGACGAACCACTGATCGGTGAACATCGGCTCGATGACAACTTTCGAGCGGTCGCCGAAGGGCTGCATGATCGGTTTGCTTTCGACTAGCGGCACCAGCGCTGCCGGGTCGTCATCTTCGCCCAGTTTGGTGCCCAGAACCGGATTGTCGGCGCGTGTCATAACGGCCAGACCGTCAGCAGTGATCTCTTCCACCACTTTCGCGCGCGCCTCGAACCGGTCGAGCCCGCGTAAGTGATCGGGTACCAGATTGATCGCGTCGATCTCGTTCTCAGTGAATGCGCGCCCACGTGCATATTCCTGCGCTTTGCTTGCCTCGTCGGCATAGGGCGCGCCATCGGCCCGCATCGCGCCTTTGGTGTCCATCAAGCGGTACATCGGAATGCCGCCGCGCTTGGCGACCATGTTGTCGTTGAAGTCATGCGCGCCAGTGATCTTCACCGCACCCGAGCCGAAGTCGGGATCAGGGTAATCGTCCACAATAATCGGAATCTGTCGCCGATGCTCCTTCGGGCCAACCGGGATTTCGCAAAGTTTCCCAACAATTGGCGCGTACCGCTCATCTGATGGATGAACCGCGACCGCGCCGTCACCCAGCATGGTTTCAGGTCGCGTGGTGGCGATTGAAATGTAATCCCGCTCCTCATGGAAGATCACATTACCATCTTCATCTTTTTCCAAATACTCATATGTCTCACCGCCCGCCAACGGGTACTTGAAATGCCACATGTGGCCCGCGACTTCGATATTCTCGACCTCAAGATCGGAAATCGCGGTCTCGAAATGCGGATCCCAGTTGACCAGACGCTTACCGCGATAGATCAGGCCCTTTTCGTACATGTCGACGAAAACCTTGATCACCGCGTCGTGGAAATTGGCCGAGTTCTCATGCCCCGTGCGCGGATCGCGCGGTGCGCCCGCCATGGTGAAGGCATTGCGTGACCAGTCGCAGGAGGAACCTAGACGTTTCAGCTGCTCGATGATCGTGCCGCCGTATTCGCCTTTCCATTCCCAGACCTTGTCCAGAAACGCCTCACGCCCCAGCTCGCGCCGACCGGGCTGCTGGGTGGTGGCCAGCATTTTTTCCACCTGCATCTGCGTTGCGATACCCGCGTGGTCCTGACCGGGCTGCCACAGCGTGTCGAAACCACGCATGCGGTGCCAGCGGATCAGAATATCCTGAAGGGTATTGTTGAACGCGTGGCCCACGTGCAGCGCGCCCGTCACGTTGGGCGGCGGGATCATGATGGTAAAGCTTTCGTCGCGCGATTTGTTTGCGCCTGCCTTGAAGGCTCCGGCCTGTTCCCAGGCCTCATAAATGCGGGCCTCGGCTTCGGCCGCGTTGAATGTCTTTTCCATCGCCATGGGTGCGTCCTGCGTCATCAATCTCGGGTCAGCGCCTGCAATAGCGAATGCGTGCAGGAAGGGGAAGGGTCTGCGCGCACTGGACATGGAACCTGTACAGCCTAAGCTCGGCCCTGACACAGTCCAAAGGATCAGCCCATGGATAAGTTCGGCAAAAGCCAGCCTGTCAAACGGATTGAGGATCAGCGGTTCCTGACCGGGCAGGGGCAGTACATTGACGATGACGTGCCCGGTGATGCCCTGTTTGCGGCGTTTTTCCGAAGCCCGGTGGCGCACGGAAAGATTGCTACGCTGGATCTGGACGCCGCGCGCGAGGCTGATGGGGTGCGGCTGGTCATGGCGTTAGATGATCTGAGCGCGTCAGGTATCGACACTGTATTGAATGCGGCGATTGTTACGAACCGTGATGGTTCGAAAGCTGCCGCGCCTGATCGACATATGCTGGCCAAGGACCGAGTGCGTTTTGTTGGCGAACCTGTGGCTGTCGTGGTCGCTGAAACACAGGCTCAGGCGCGTGATGCCGTTGAATTGATCTGGATGGAAACCAATGACCTGCCCGCCAAGCTGGACTTGGACGCAGGCGGTGAAACGCTGCATGAAGAAGCCCCTGATAACCGAGCATTTGACTGGGGCATGGGCGACGAGACCGCGACCGAGGCCGCATTTCAGGATGCTGTGCATACGGTCGAGCTGAACGTCGCCGACAACCGGGCGATTATTGCGTCGATCGAACCCCGGGGTTGTCGGGCCAGTTGGTCCGACGGGCGCTTGCACGTTGCGTATAGCGGGCAGGGTGTCTGGGCCATGCGCGGGCAGTTGGCGCAAAAGTTAAAGATGGAGGCAGAAGCCATCCGTGTCACCACTCCGGACGTGGGCGGTGGTTTTGGAATGAAGGTGATGCCGTACCCCGAGTATTTCTGTGTCGCCGTGGCCGCGATGAGGCTGGGTCAACCCGTCCACTGGATGTCGGACCGGTCCGAGGCGATGTTGTCCGACCATCACGGCCGCGATCTGACCTCGTTCGCGGAAATGGCTTTTGACGCCGATCACAGGATCACCGCGTATCGTGTGCATAGCAAGGTCAACCTAGGCGCCTACAACAGCCATTTCGGGCAGGCCATCCAAACTGATCTGTTCAGTAAGGTGTTGATGGGCGCTTATGACGTGCAGACCACATATCTGCGCGTCGAGGGTGTCTATACCAACACCACTCAAGTTGACGCCTATCGCGGAGCGGGGCGGCCCGAGGCGATTTATGTGCTTGAACGCATCTTGGACAGGGCAGCGCGTGAACTGGGCGTCGACCCGTGGGAGCTGCGGCGCAAGAACTTCATCCAGCCCGAGGCTTTTCCCTATAAAACCGCGACTGGCGAAACCTATGACGCCGGCGAATTCGACATGGTCCTAACCCGTGCAGGCGAGCAGGTGCAGGGCTTTGCTGATCGTAAGGCCGCAGACGCCAAGCGCGGTCTGATCCGCGGGCAGGGACTTTGTTACTATATTGAAAGTATTCTGGGCGACCCTTCCGAAAACGCAAAGATTGAACTCCGTGAAGATGGCACTGTGAACCTCTATGTGGGGACCCAATCAAACGGGCAGGGGCATGAGACAGCCTATACCCAGTTCCTGTCGGGTCAGATCGGCGTTCCAATGGATCAGATTACCGTTATTCAGGGTGACAGCGATCAGCTACCAAGTGGAGGTGGGACCGGCGGTTCGCGGTCGGTCACGCTGCAAGGCACGGCCACATTGGCCACAATCGACGTCATGATCGCCGCATTCACGCCTTATCTGGCCGGTAAAATGGGGGTGGAGGAAGCTGACGTGAGTTTTGATCACGAAACATTCCGTGCGCCCGGATCGAATCTGACACCAACTTTGATCGAGGCGGCTGAGATGGCCCGTGCCGACGGTCGAACAGATCTTTTGCAGCACGAGGCACACATCACGCTCGAGGCACGTAGCTTCCCCAATGGCGCGCATGTTGCCGAAATCGTTATCGATTCTTACACCGGCGAAACTTGGGTCGACCGTTATACGGTGGTGGATGATTTCGGTAATCTTATCAATCCGATGCTGGCCGCGGGACAGGTACATGGCGGTGTCGCACAAGGTATCGGTCAAGCGTTGAGCGAACACGTTGTACATGATGCGCAGGGGCAACTGCTCACAGCTTCGTTGATGGACTATGCCTTGCCTCGGGCGGTTGAGATACCCATGATTAAGTTTACCTCGGCGCCGGTTCCGTCAACCACTAACCCTTTGGGAATGAAGGGCTGCGGAGAGGCCGGTACCGTCGGCGCGCTGGCCGCTGTGGCGAACGCGGTTCAGGACGCGCTTTGGGATCACGGGGTGCGGCAGGCGGATATGCCTTTCACACCCCACAGAGTATGGGAGTTGCTGACACATGGTTCTGTCGCGGCTGACTAGAAAGGTACTGGGATGGCTCGGACGGCCTTTGCGGTCCGAGCACTCGGCCGAGACGCTGCACCGCGAGCCCGTCAGCCATGTCATTATCCTTGACGGCACCATGTCGACGTTGGAACCGGGCTATGAAACCCATGCGGGCCAGACCTATCGCCTGTGCCGAGAGATGGGCGGCAATGTTTCGGTTTTTTACGAGGCCGGGGTGCAATGGGAAAGTTGGAAATCCTCTCTGGATGTGATGATGGGCCGGGGGATCAACCGGCAAATCCGTCGCGCTTATGGCTATCTTGCGTCGCGCTACAAACCCGGCGACCAAATCTTCTTCGTCGGCTATTCTCGCGGCGCTTACGGAGTGCGCAGCCTTGCCGGGGTGATCGACATGATCGGTTTACTCAAGGCTGAACACGCCACCGAGCGAAATATCAAACAGGCCTATCGTCACTACGAGTGCAATCCCAACGGCTCGGCGGCCCATGACTTTCGTCGTCAGTTTTGCCATGAAGAGATCGCCATCGAGATGATCGGCGTCTGGGATACAGTCAAAGCTCTGGGTCTGCGACTACCCCTGCTGTGGCGCTGGGCCGAGGATAAGCACGCCTTCCACAACCACCAGCTTGGTCCTGTGACGCGCCACGGTTATCACGCCATGGCGTTGGATGAGACCCGCGAAGTGTATGAACCGGTTTTGTGGACGTGTTCACCCGAGTTTAAAGGCCACGTCCAACAGGTCTGGTTTCGCGGCACCCACGGGGATGTCGGTGGGCAGTTGAACGGTTTCGAAGAGGCCCGCCCACTGAGCAATATCTCTCTGATCTGGATGCTAGATAAGGCCGAACTGCACGGCTTGCCGCTGCCCGAAGGCTGGCGCGATCGTTTCCCCACCTCAACCACTGCGCCTTCGGTTGGAACTTGGCGTGGATGGGGCAAGATTTTCCTGTTGCGCAAGCATCGAAAGGTCGGAGGGGACCAGTCCGAACATCTGCACGCTTCTGTTTCTGTCGATGATTTGCCAGGCTGGGTGCCTATGCCGGATTTGCCTTCACACCCGGCAGAATAGGTTTATCAATCAGTGTCTGAGGCAGACGGTCGGAATGGGCGCGAAATGCGCTTGAAGTTTCTGTCTGTTAATTTTGTGTTGCGGACGGATCGGGCAGCGCATTAGGCTTGAAACAGCAGTTCTATTGGTCTCGGTACCCGGTTGTGAGGAGTGGGTGCCAACGTTGTCGCGCAGAAGGAAAAGTTTAGAGAAATCTCGCGTGTCCACCGGATAGGGATGTAGGCGTGGCATACCCGCGTGCGTGATCCGAAGTCTCTCCCAATCCGTGACAAGGGCACATGACCCAGATCAGCCAACATCGCATGAGCTACCCGGATATCTCTTACTAGCGTTAGCAATCAAAGGTGTCTTTGGTGAAGTGCTGGCCAGTTTCTGCCAGCACTAACAGGCGTTTTGCCGTGGTTAACCAGGTATCCTCCATCGCGGTCGGATCCTGGCGTAAAGTTTTACCGCCGCCGGTCGCGGCGCGAGCTCATCGGCTGGAATGCCACGCCAACATGGGCCTCGCAATAAGGTTTACCGGCTTCAACAGGCAGCCCGCAGAACCAGAAATCCTCGGTTGCGGGGTCGCCCACGGGCCATTTGCAGGTTTTCTCGGTCAGTTCCATCAGCGTCAGCTTCTTGGCTTTCTTTTCAACCTCGTTGACCTTGGCCAACGCCTCGGGGCTGATCTCATTGGCCGACGGCTGTGGCGGCAGTGGTTGACCGGCCGGGATGATCTGGCGGCGGGCTGGTACGGCAGGTTTCGCCTCGGCCGCAGGGGCTGGGGCCGGACGGGCCGGTTCCGTCTTGGGTGCGGGTTTCGGCTTGGTCTCGGCCTTGGGCGCTGGGGCCGGCTTTTCTTTCGGTTCGGTTTTGGCCGTAGTACCGCCAGTTGCGCGGTTCGACAGGCCCAGACGGTGTACTTTGCCGATCACAGCATTGCGGGTCACGCCGCCCAGTTCCTTGGCGATCTGGCTGGCCGACTGGCCCTCGCCCCACATTTTCTTCAGCAGTTCTACGCGCTCGTCAGTCCAGGACATCATTTGCCTTTCAAAAGCGGAAAGCGGCCCCGGATTCGGGCCGCCTTGGGAATTCGTCTCAGCCCCCTATTCTAATCACTGCGCCCCGAGTTACAAGCTATCTTCGAATCAGGTTGAGGTCAGACGATGCAGATTCCCCTTGAGCAGAACGAACACCGTTTCGGAGCGGTAAACTGGATGGGCCTTTACACGCTGGCACAGCGTGAAACCCTGCGCTTTCTGGCGGTTTGGACCCAGACATTATTGGCACCGCTGGTCACAGCCGGGCTGTTTCTGCTGATCTTCAATATCGCTATCGGGCCAAGCCGGTCAGACGTGATGGGGGTGCCGTTCCTGACTTTCCTGGCGCCGGGAATCATGATGATGACCGTAATCCAGAATGCCTTTGCCAACACGTCATCCTCGATGGTGATCGCGAAGGTGCAGGGCAACATCGTCGATACGCTGATGCCGCCGCTATCGCCGTTAGAGATCCTGCTGGGTTATTTGGCTGGGGGCATCATACGTGGCGCCATGATTGCCTGTGTTGTTGCCATTGCCCTGGTGTTGGTGTTGGGGCTGGTGCCTCAGAACCCCTTGATTGCGCTGATTTTCATCGTTCTGGGTGGCGCTTTCATGGGAGTATTGGGTCTGTTGGCCGGGATCTTCGCAAACAAATTCGACCAAATGGCGGCGATCACCAATTTTATTGTCACACCGCTGGCCTTCCTTTCGGGTACCTTCTACTCGGTCGAATCGCTTCCACCTATTCTCAACCGCCTCAGCCATGTAAACCCGGTGTTCTATCTGATCGACGGGCTGCGCTTTGGTATGATTGGCGTGTCGGACAGTTCGCCGTGGTTGGGCATGGCGGTCTGCGCGGGGGCAACGCTGGTCGTGGGTGCGGTGACTTGGCAGATGTTGCGGACGGGATATCGGCTTAAAGCCTGACGCTGGTGTCTGACAAGAAAGAACATGCTTGTCAGGATGACCGGCAAGGGTGGAGAATTAGCGTATGGGCGTCATGGCACAAGCTATGTGTCAGTACACTGTAAAGGGTTGGCGGTAGATGTTGCTTTTCAGAGCGGTAAACTCAATATGTAAATTTCAGGGTTTTCAGAGGCGACGCGTGTCGCTATACGCCCTCGCATGATCAAACACGCACATATCCTGCGCCTCCGACGTCGACGGTTTACCGCGTAACCGGCCCGTTTGATCTATTGCGCGCTGTAAATCCGCGCAAACTCCACCAAATCTGTTGACGAACATGGGCCATGTGTATCACTCACAGGGCTTAACTTATCTGAAAAGGATGATCCGATGATCCCGTCCGTTCTGCCGACCTATAATCGCGCGCCCCTTACATTCGTGAAGGGTGAAGGCGCCTGGCTGACCGAGGCGGATGGCCGACGTTTTCTGGACCTCGGTGCCGGCATCGCGGTGAATGCACTGGGCCATGCACACCCTGCGCTGGTCAATGCGCTGACCGAGCAGGCCCACGCGCTGTGGCATGTTTCGAACCTGTACCACATCCCACAGCAGCAGGCGCTGGCTGACAAGCTGGTGGAACACACCTTTGCCGACACCGTGTTTTTTACAAACTCCGGCACGGAATCCTGCGAGCTGGCCGTTAAAATGGCCCGCAAGTATTTCTATGACAAAGAGCAGCCCGAGCGGGTTGAAATCATCACCTTTGATGGTTCATTCCACGGACGGTCCTCTGCCGGTATAGCCGCAGCGGGATCCGAAAAGATGACCAAGGGATTCGGCCCTTTGCTGCCTGGTTTCGTGCACGTCACCTTCGGTGATCTCGACGGTGTCACCAACGCCATTACTGATAAAACCGCTGCAATCCTGATCGAGCCTGTGCAGGGCGAGGGGGGGATCCGCCCCGTGCCGGACGCTGAAATGAAGGCATTGCGTCAAATCTGCGACGAACATGGCTTGTTGTTGATCCTAGACGAAGTGCAATGCGGAGTCGGTCGGACAGGCAAACTGTTTGCCCATGAATGGGCGGGTATCGCGCCCGATATCATGATGGTCGCAAAAGGCATCGGCGGAGGTTTCCCATTGGGTGCGGTGCTGGCCACCGAAGACGCGGCCTCTGGCATGACCGCTGGCACGCATGGGTCGACATACGGAGGCAACCCACTGGGTTGCGCAGTAGGATGTGCCGTGATTGATCAGGTTGCCACGCCTGCATTCCTCGAGGGTGTCAACCGCAAGGCAGGGTTGTTGCGCCAAAAGCTCGAGGGCCTGATTGCCGATCATCCTGAGGTGTTCGAAGAAGTGCGCGGCACAGGCCTGATGCTGGGCCTGAAATGCAAGGCGACCAATACCGATGTGGTCAACGCGGGCTATGACAACGAGGTCATCACCGTCCCCGCAGCAGATAACGTCATCCGCCTGCTGCCGCCCCTGACATTGACCGAGGATGACATTGCCCAGGCCATGATCCGCCTCGACAAGGCCGCAGGACAGGTCGAGGCCAGCCTCGAATCCGCTTAATCTTCATCTTTTCCCAAATACTCCCGGGGTCCGGGGGCAGCGCCCCCGGCGACCGACAGCCAAAAGCGAAACGATATGAACCATTTCCTTGATATTCACAAAACCGACGCAGATGACCTGCGGACCATGATCGACCAGGCCGGTGCGATGAAACAGGCCCGTCTTGGACGTCCCAAGGCCGCTCTGGATGATGACCAACCACTCAAAGACCGAATGGTGGCATTGATCTTTGAAAAGCCATCGACCCGGACGCGTGTGTCTTTTGATGTAGGCGTGCGTCAGATGGGTGGCCAGACCATGGTGCTGTCGGGCAAGGATATGCAACTGGGTCACGGCGAAACCATTGCCGACACCGCCCGTGTGCTGTCGCGCTATGTCGACATGATCATGATCCGGACCTTCGACGAAACCATCCTGACCGAGATGGCCGAATATTCCGACGTGCCGGTGATCAACGGCCTGACCGACCGCACCCATCCCTGCCAGATCATGGCCGATGTCCTGACCTTCGAAGAACATCGCGGGCCGATCAAAGGTAAAAAGGTTGTCTGGACTGGCGACGGCAACAACGTGTGCGCGTCTTTCCTGCATGCGGCGGGCCAGTTCGGGTTCGACCTGACCTTCACTGGACCAGCCCAATTCGATCCCGAGGAAGAGTTTATGGGCTTTGCCCGCCAGAAGGGCTCGAAGATCGTGGTTGAGCGTGATCCCTTCAAAGCGGTTGAAGGTGCCGATCTCGTGGTCGCTGACACCTGGGTTTCAATGCACGATTCCCAATCCGCAAAGGAACGTCGCCACAACCTGCTGCGGCCTTATCAGGTGAATGCCGAGCTGATGTCTCATGCCAAAGCGGACACTCTGTTCATGCACTGCCTGCCTGCGCATCGCGAGGAAGAGGCGACATCCGAAGTGATGGATGGTCCGAACTCGGTGATTTTTGACGAGGCTGAAAACCGGCTGCATGCCCAAAAGGCAGTGATGCGGTGGTGCCTGGGCGTCTAACTGCGGCGTCGGGTATCCCATACGCGCAATCTGGCGAGCGTCCGGGCGCTCGCCGACAAAACCAGTACGCACAAAGCGGTTTTGGTCATAATCTCCATCGTGCCTTCGATCAGCATGGCGTGCACAACGCTGCCGATGATAGTCACAGTGGCCAGCCCTGTATGTCCCAGCCTCCAAACCCGGTAGCGCAGGGTAAATCGCTGCCTGAACACTCCCAGCAAGGCGGCCGCAAAGGCAGCCCACATCGCAACAACGCCCCAGGCAGAAAACGGGGTGGGTGAAACAAAAAACAGAGCATCCACCACATCAGGAGGGCTGGTGACCCACAACCCGCCTACGTGGATCAGAACGGCCGCAACCAAAGTGACACCAACCCAGCGATGCCATCGCCGGCTGATCATTGGCGACAGACCGGGCAAGACGCGGCCCGCCAGCAATGGTTGCAGCAACAAAAGTCCCATGCTCATGACGCCGGCGAACCCGGCGAGGATGTACACCGGGTCGCGCCATGCCAAAAGGGGGCTGTTCGCTGCGGCAATCAGAGGCACAGCCAGTATGGCGATTAGGGCCATCCAGATTATCTGGGTTCGGTTCACGAACTTTAGACGGGCTGCAAAACGAAATGCGCAGCGAGGGTCTTGTCCTTGGAACTCGCCATGATCGGTCGCAGGAAGACAGTTTCGAATTCCCCGCTGTCATAGGCCAGATGGCCATGGGGTTGGCCGAAGGCGGGCACGATCTGAGGCATCTCCAGTCGAAATTCACCGTTCGCATCGGTTAGAGTCGCGCCGTGGCTCTGGGGGTCGCGTTCGTGACCTTCGGTGGTGTGCGCCCAAATCTGTATGCGCTGACCGGGAAGGGGCGCGCCATCGCCCGCGCGCCTTACCGTGCCGGTCATCCAGAACCCACCGCCGCCAATCTGTTCAACGATAGGCGCGCCGGGGCGGTAATTGTTAGATCCGCCGCGCATGGAAGGGGTTGGCGCCACCCCGGCTGCACGTGCAGGCAGCAGCAGGCCAGTGACGATAACTGCGCCTCCGCCAGCGATAAGTGAACGGCGAGTAAACGATGAACCAGTCATGCAAACCTCGTAAGATTTCAACTGTTCTAGAAGAATAGCACGATTGCCTTTCATTCCGAGGGGCCGTTGCGAAATGTGAATTCCTTTGACCATAAGGCCGCCGGCTGTAATCCTGATCGCAGGATGCACTTGAGTGAAAGGCCAGTTATATGACGCCGACCGACAGCATTACGCCAGACGAAATCGAAGCGTTCCGGCGTGACGGCGCGGTTGTACTGAGGTCAAAGTTTTCGAACTATTGGCTCGAGTTGTTACGGGCGGGTATCGACGCCGACCTTGCGAAGCCGACTGCCAATTTTACCCGCCATACCAAGGATTTGCGGGCGCCCGCCTATTTTGAGGACTATTGGGCCTGGAACAAGATTCCTCAGTTCAGGGAATTCGTCCACAATTCCCCGTGTGCGTCCCTTGCCGCGCAGCTTCTGGATGCACCCTCGATCAACCTTGTCATGGACAATTGGTTCTTACGAGAGGCGGGTTCGACCTCGCGCCCGCCGTTTCATCAGGACCTGTCCTATTTTGATTTCGAGGGAACGATGTGCGTTCTATGGCTGCCGTTGGAGCCCGTGACCAAGGAAAGCGGTATCGCTTTCGTTAAAGGTTCGCACCTTTGGGACAAGCTGTTCATGCGAGTCCGGTTTGCCGACGGGCACCCCAGCTATGAACCGACCGAGGTTGCGGGGCTAACCTATCACCCACCCCCTGATATCAATGCCGACCCCGGTGCTTATGACCTGTTGCAATGGGATATGGAGCTTGGGGACTGCATCTTTTTCGACATGCGAACGTTGCACGGAGGCCTGTCCTCGGTCACGCCGTCAGAAACGGTGCGTCGGTTCACGCTACGGATGACGGCCCCGGACGGCGTCATCCGCTATCGCGGCGATTGGGCAAAGGACGAACGCGCGCAGTTCGAGGCGGCCGGTTACCGCGAAGGAGACCGGATCGATGGGCCGTTCTTCCCTCAACTCTGGCCGCGATAAGGCAACGTGTAGAGCGTGACATCTACGTTGATCCGCACTTTATCTGTGTGAAATTGCGCATACCAATGGTGTAAAACGCCCTATATCCTGCATTGGTGAACCTAATCGCCTTGATCGCAGGAGCGCAGCAATGAGTTGGAATCCGACCCACAGCCCCGAATGTCTGTCCGAGAATGCGTCTTTGGAGACATTGATTATCCCCCGTGCACGCGATTTGGGCGGGTTTGAGGTGCGGCGGGCATTGCCCTCGGTAAAACGTCAACTGGTCGGGCCGTTCATCTTCTTTGATCAGATGGGTCCGGCCGAGTTCATCACCGACGGCGGCATTGATGTTCGCCCTCATCCGCATATCGGCCTTGGAACTGTGACCTATCTTTATCAGGGAGAATTTGAACATCGCGACAGTCTGGGCACCCACCAGATGATTTATCCCGGCGAGATTAACTGGATGGTCGCCGGCCGAGGTGTCACCCACTCTGAGCGCACCAGCGACGAGACGCGCGGCAAGAAACACAGCTTGTTCGGCATCCAGACCTGGATCGCGCTGCCCGAAGCGCATGAGGATATGGCGCCGAATTTCGAGCATCACAAGCAGGGTGCGTTGCCGCATATTCAGGATCACGGTGTCAGTGCTCGCCTGATCCTCGGCACCGCTTATGGCGAGACCAGCCCGGTCACGATGTTGTCGGAAACCTTCTATCTTGATGTGCAACTGGATCCCGGCGCGTCCTTTCCATTACCGGATGATCATGAGGACCGGGGCGTCTACGTCACTCAGGGCTCTGTTGAGGTGGCGGGCGATACGTTCGAAGAAGGTCGGATGATGGTGTTCCGCCCCGGCGATCACTTGTCGGTCAAGGCTGGGCCACTTGGTGCGCGGTTGATGCTGTTGGGTGGCGCGACGCTGAATGAGGATCGGTATATCTGGTGGAACTTTGTTTCCTCGTCAAAAGAAAAGATCGAGACCGCAACGCGTGAATGGAAAACCGCTGACTGGGCAAATGGCGCATTTCACCTTCCACCTGGGGACGATCAGGAATTCATCCCGATCTCGGAGGAGTTCGAGCGTACCAAACCACGACTTGCGCGCTGACCACGCGTAAGGGGGCCTTGCCCGCGTTCCTGATCCCGGCGATCCTTTGTGTCGGAGTGGCGTACAATGAAGATCGTGATTGCGGGCGCAGGTAGTATTGGGTGTTATTGCGGCAGTTTGCTGGCTGATGCAGGGCATGACGTCACGCTGTTGGGCCGCGCACGCATACTGGAACCAATCCGAGATAAGGGCCTGACAGTCACTGATTATTCGGGCATGCGACGCCGCGTCGAGGCGCGGGATTTGACCCTGACCGAGGATGCAAAGTGTCTGAGTGGCGCCGAGATAGTGATCGTGACAGTCAAGGCTGGGGCAACTGCAGAGATAGCCTCTGAAACTGCGCAATTCACACCAGCCTCAACCCCGGTTCTGTCGCGGCAGAACGGCATGGGCAATGCGCGGATTTTGCGTTCGGTTCTGTCGGGCTATGACGTGCGTGCCGGAATGGTGCCGTTCAATGTTGTTCCCACCGAACCGGCCAGCTTTCATAGGGCCACGTCGGGTGAGATCGTCATTCAAAATGGACCCGGCTCTTTGGGCGAAAAGCTCAGTTGTCCTCTTCTGCCAGTCATCGAAAGCGGCGATATCGATGCTGTGCAGTGGGGTAAGCTGGTGATCAATCTCAACAACGCCTTGAACGCCTTGTCAGGTCTGACGTTGAAAGAGCAACTTCTGGATCGTCAGTGGCGTTGCCTGATGGCTGATCAGATGGCCGAGGCGTTGGCTGTTCTCAAGGCAGCGGGTCATCCGGTGGCATCGACCACGCCGTTGCCTGCGTGGATGACGCCGTATACCTTGCGCCTCCCGACACCGATTTTTATTCGCATCGCTGCACGTATGTTGACCATCGACCCCAGCGCGCGAACCTCGATGGCTTATGATCTGATGGCGGGTCGTCCAACGGAAATAGACGATCTTCAGGGAGAGATTATCCGCCTTGGCGCGCAAACCGGTGTGCCAACCCCGATTTGCGGTCAAGTGCGAACTCTGATCAAGCTGGCACCAGCAGATAAGCTGCTGCCCGGGCAGATCATGCCCTAATGCCTTCTCAGACGAAGGCTGTCAGGAAAATGAAAATCGTTGCCGACATGACCGCAGCTGCGGGAACGGTGACAATCCACGCCGCCACGATGGTCATGAAATGCGAGCGACGTACCAACTTGCGGCGCTGATGCTCTTCGCGGGCGAGTCGTTGTTCAACCGGGCGCTGCCGGTTCGATTTTTTCCAGCGGCGGTCAGAGTGCCATTCCCGATAGAACCCAACCCCGAATACGGCCCCCACGGCGATATGCGTCGAACTGACCGGCAAGCCCAGCCAGCTGGCTACGATGACAGTGATGGCTGCCGACAAAGCGACGCAAAAGGCGCGTATTGGGTTCAGCTTGGTAATCTGGCTGCCGACCATACGGATCAGTTTTGGGCCAAACAGGAACAGGCCGAAGGAAATGCCAAAAGCTCCGATCACCATGACCCAGCTTGGGATCGACACCTTCGCAGCAAAATCGCCGAACTCTGCTGCGTGTACGATCGCGGCCAGAGGACCCACGGCGTTCGCGACGTCATTGGCACCGTGTGCGAAGCTGAGGAAGGTGGCCGAGATGACAAGCGGCAGACCGAACAGGGCTTTCACGGATTTCGTGCGGTTTTCCATTCCTTCCGACTTGCGCCGTACCCAAGGCACCGTCACGGACCAGACCAGAAGACCCGAGGCAAAACCGATCAAAAGCGCCGTTTCAAGTTCGATCTTCACGATCCGTTTCAGGCCTTTGACGGACAGATAGGTGGCAAAAGCCGCCATCATCACAGCAACGAGGATCGGAACCCAGCGACGGGCAGCTGCGATTTTGTCGTCCTGATACTGAATTTTGTTTTTTATCAGCGCCAGAAAACCGGCGGCAATCAGACCACCCAGAACCGGCGAGATCACCCAGCTGGCGGCAATCGCACTCATGGTGCCCCAACTAACGGCACTCAGACCCGCTGCTGCAATGCCCGCACCCATCACACCGCCTACCACGGAATGTGTGGTGGATACCGGGGCACCCACCCAGGTTGCAAGATTGACCCACATCGCCGATGAGATCAGAGCAGCCATCATCGCCCAGATGAAGACGTTGTTGTCCTGAACCGAGGCAGGGTCGATGATCCCTTTGGAAATTGTGGAAACGACATCCCCACCGGCCAGCAAAGCCCCGGCGCTTTCGGCTATGGCGGCGATCACAATGGCACCGCCCATGGTCAACGCGTTGGCGCCCACGGCGGGTCCCATGTTGTTCGCTACGTCATTGGCACCGATATTGATGGCCATATAGGCCCCGAAAACCGCCGCAGCGACGACGATCAGGCCACCATCTGCTTGCCCAAAGAACAAAGCTGATGACAATCCAGCCAGCGCAATAAAGGCCAGCGCGATACCGGGGGCCAGCATCGGACGTGCAACGTGGGCATTGGCATTTTCAACGCGCGAGATGCGTTTCAGATCGCTGTCCAGCGCCTGCCAGCGGTTCTTTGTGGTCATGTTCGGCATGGTTTGCTCAAGAGGCTTTGGGATTGACGCAGGGCGCTAGACGGTTTCGTCCTTCTGGACAACCGCAATGACATCAATTTTTTGCGAATTTGTTACATTTGCAGCAGCAAATCGCTCAGTTCCGGCTCGTTGACACGCTCCGCCGCGGTTGCGGGAGATACCCAGACCCGTTTGCGTTTACCCGCTTCTGGGAAATCGTCCGCAAGCTCTCGAACTTCGACTCGATAAACACTGGTCAGCACCGGTTGGGCCGAGCCGTCTTTCATGATTTTATCGTAGGTGAAATGTCCGACCGGTTCCTTGGCGGGGCTAGGCGCGCGTACGCCCGCCTCTTCCCAGGCTTCCTGCAACGCGGTTTCTGCCCCGTCCTTACCTTCAATCGGCCAGCCTTTGGGAATGATCCAACGGCCCGTGTCGCGGCTGGTGATCAGCAGGACCTCTGGTCCCTCTAGGGTGGCACGCGTGCACAGCGCTGCGAACTGCACCCGCCGAGGGCGCAGGAAAATGGGTCGTGCGACCTCTTCCCAGATTTTTCGCAGCCATGCCGACATCGTCGATTGGTTCTTTACTTTTCGTGTCTGAAACTGCCGTGACATAGCAGTGAAGCTCGGTGGTTTCAATAATGCTTAAAATAGATGCAACTTTGTTGCGAAAGGCGGAGTTACCTCCGCCTTTTGGCGCGCAGGGTCGGATCAGCCTGTGTTGGGTCTTCGGGCCAGGGGTGTTTGGGGTATTGCGCGCGCATGTCCTTGCGAACATCTGCATAGGATCCGGCCCAAAATCCGGGCAGGTCACGCGTGATCTGAATCGGGCGTTGCGCCGGGGATAACAGAGTTATTTTAAGCGCTTCGCCACCCACTACTGGATGCCGTGTGACGCCAAAAAGTTCCTGCAGGCGAACTGAAATTTCCGGCACCGCGCCGCCGTAGTCAATTGGTACCTTGCGGCCCAGCGGGGTTTCGAACGCCCCTGGTGCTCGGCGGTCCAGCTCTTGCGTCTGGTTCCAGTCCAGCCGCGCGCGCATTGCGGGCAATAGATCGAAGCGTTTCCAGTCCTCGGCATTGCGCACGCCCGAAAGCATGGGCAGCAACCAGTCTTCAAGGGTGTCTGTCAGCCCTTGAAGGGTGAAGTCCGGCAAATCAGCGCCTTCGGCTCGCACCAGCTCGACCCGAGAGGCCAATCGCGCTGCAGCTCCGTCCAGCCGCAGCCCCAAGTCACGCACGCCGTCCAGCATGGCTTGTGCCACGTCTTCGTCTGGTACGGTCTTCCAGATGCGATCGCTCAGAGTAATGGCGCCCAGCCTTTCTTGCTTGCGTGACACGACCCGGCGCTCGCGTTTGGACCATTCACAGCTATCAACCCAGGTTATCTGATCGGAAAACAGATCGCGAATTTCGCGCTCAGCGATCTGAGCTGCCATGCGAACGCGCGCCTCACGCGGGTTGCCGTCCGTATCCGTGACCACAAGATAGGGTGCGGCGGCCAGCGTGTCGTCATTCTCTAACACCACACCTTTTCCACCAGACAGAACATAGCGTGGTACGTCGCCTTTACGGCGTTGCCCGATCCGGTCGGGATAGGCCAGAGCCGCCATTGCGGCTGGACACAGTCCGCTGGAGGTACCTTTGGTCCTCAGCCGTTTGGTCTCGGCCTTGATCCGGTCCGCAGCGCCCACATTCACCTGCCAGACTCGGTTGCGCTGAAACGCGCGGGTGTCGCGCAAGGCTTCCAAGCGCAACAGCATGTCCGCAGGCGCACCTTTCAGCGGATCACGCTCGGCCATCAGCGCGGCCAAAGGGGCAGCGTCTGGCCCAGCGCGTTCCAACATATGCCCGAGGCGCGGGTGCAGGGGCAGTGCCGACAACGCCTTGCCGTGATAGGTGATACGCCCATTGGTATCCAACGCGCCAAGCATCCTCAGCAGGGCCTTTGCCTCGGCCATCGTGCTGTCGGGTGGGGGTGTCAGGAAAGCCAGATCGTCCGGCTCTGCCCCCCACAGCGCCAACTCAAGCGCCAGACCTGTCAGGTCAGCCGCCTCGATCTCGGCCGGTGGATAGGCAGCCAGCGCGCCTTCCTCGCCCTTGGACCACAGGCGATAGCATACCCCCTCGGCCACACGCCCGGCGCGGCCTGCGCGCTGGATGGCCTCGGCCCGTGTCACGCGTTCGGTGACCAGCCGCGACATGCCCGAGCCAGGATCGAACCGCGCACGACGCGCTTGGCCCATATCGACGACCACGCGGATGTCCGGGATGGTCAGCGAGGTTTCGGCAATTGATGTGGCCAGCACCACTTTGCGCCCGGCCTCAATCGGCGCAATCGCGGCGCGCTGGGCGGCAAAGGGCATTGCGCCGAACAAGGGACGTACTGCGCAGTTACCGGGCAAACGTCTGACCAAGGCCGCTTCGGCTCGACGAATTTCGCCTTCACCGGGCAAAAACACCAAAACACCTCCGCCGGTTGCGCGTGTGTCGCGTTCAGCCTGAATCACCAGATCGACCAGAGCATCCAAACGTCGCGCCTGGGTACCCAAGGGGCGATCCAACCAACGGGTCTCGACCGGATAGCTGCGCCCTTCGGACGTGACCAGAGGCGCGTCCATCAGTCGGCCAACTGGTTCCGCATCCAATGTAGCTGACATGGCGACCAGGATCAGGTCATCCCGCAGCGCACCTGTGACTTCCAGACACAATGCTAAGCCAAGGTCGGCGTTCAGGGACCGTTCGTGAAATTCGTCGAAGATCACCGCGCCAACGCCCGGCAGATCGGGGTCGGATTGCAGCATCCGGGTAAGAATACCTTCGGTGACGACTTCGATCCGGGTTGCTTTCGAAACCTTTGCGTCACCGCGCACCCGGTAACCGACGGTCTCTCCGGCGCGTTGGCCCAAGGTTTCGGCCATCCGTTCGGCAGCGGCGCGCGCGGCCAGTCGTCGCGGCTCAAGCATTACAATCTTGCCGTTACACAAGCCTGCCTCAAGCATCGCCAGAGGCACACGCGTAGTTTTGCCCGCACCCGGAGGGGCCTGCAGCACAGCGCGGCCCTTGGCCTTCAAGGCCGCAAGCAAGTCAGGGATGGCGTCATCAATCGGCAGGCGTGTCATGCTGGCTTTATCCGCCAAGCGCAGGGCAAGGTCCAGTTCTGGCACGTGGCATCACGTTCAGCGGTGCAAGGCACTGGACAAACCCTGAGTTGCTCGGTCATTTAGGCGAAAATCGAGTAAGGGGCCTCGCATGACGACTGCTGAGCTGGGTGACAGGATTTTGAATGGTGAGCGCCGCGCGCTGGCCCGTGCGATCACTCTGGTTGAAAGTGGCCGCGAGGATCACCGGATGCAGGCGACCGAGCTGTTGGCGCACGTGGCCAAGGCGGGGCGTCAATCCCTGCGCATCGGCCTGTCGGGCACGCCCGGAGTGGGCAAGTCCACCTTTATCGAGAGCTTTGGCATGATGTTGATCGAGCAGGGGCTGCGCGTAGCGGTTCTTGCTGTTGACCCCAGCTCGGCCCGTTCGGGTGGCTCAATTCTAGGGGATAAGACCCGGATGGAGCGTCTGAGTCGCGAAAAAAATGCCTTTATTCGACCGTCACCCAGCCAATCCCATCTGGGGGGTGTCGCCCGACGGACGCGCGAGGCAATTGCGCTGTGCGAGGCCGCCGCGTTTGATGTGGTGCTGATTGAAACGGTGGGTGTGGGTCAGTCGGAAACCGTGGTATCCGAGATGTCCGATCTGTTCCTGTTGCTGCTAGCCCCTGCAGGCGGAGACGAATTGCAGGGTGTCAAACGCGGCATCATGGAAATGGCCGATATTATTCTGATCAACAAGGCGGACGGAGACCTGAAAACTACCGCCACCCGAACGTGTGCGGATTACGCCGGTGCTCTGCGTCTGTTGCGCAAACGACCGCAAGACCCCGAGGGATTCCCAAAAGCCATGACCGTCTCGGCGGTTGAGGAGCATGGTTTGGAGAACGCATGGACTGAGATGCAGTCGCTATCGCAATCCCGCCGAGAGAGCGGTCATTGGGACGCAAACCGGTCAGAACAGGCGCAGTACTGGTTCGAACAGGAGGTCCGGGCGGCCCTTCTTGCGAAACTGTCAACTACACAGGCGCGGGTTGAAATGGAGCGGCTGGGGACGCAGGTGCGCGCGGGTGGGCTTAGCCCTTCGGCAGCTGCCGAGAGCATGCTGGCTTCTCTGATGAACCCTTAGACGGGTTAGTCCTATCCCAGCAATAAGAATCGTCTTTAGGTTGTGTTTGATGCTGACGCAGGCATGCAAAGATGATATTCTGGTGGTCCTGTTGCATAGGATCTTCCCCGATGCCGCGAATAGTAGGGACAAACAACGACGACGATATAGACGTCACAGGCAATAGCGGGACTCTGAACGGGGATCCGCAAGGCTCTCCGATTGACAATGTTCGAGGGCGCGGAGGTGACGATGACATTGATGTCTCTAGCAGCACTATTGCCGAGAACGTTGTTGGAAATGCCGGAAGCGATACCATAACTGTTACCAACAGTTCTGTGGGTGGACGCGTTGCTTCAGGCGCTGACGCCGATGTTGTCGACATCAGCGGCTCGACTGTGGGCAGTATTCGGTTGGGGGCTGGGAACGACACTCTAAATTTCAGCAGTACTTCGGTCAGTGATGACATACGCGGCGGCAGTGGTACAGATACCTTGAACCTACCTGCCGGGACTGTCGTTGCAGACAGCGTGTTCGGCACCTTCACCGTCGAAGATGGAATCGGTTATTCCGTGTCCAGCGGCACATTTACCCTGCCCTCAGGCATTGTGGTGACGTATTCAGCCTTTGAAAATGGTTCAGGGGTTCCGTGTTTTACACGTGATACCCGAATTTTATCCGAGGTGGGGGAGCGTCCGATTCAAAACCTTAAAGTCGGAGATCTGGTCCCTACAATGGAGCATGGCGTCCAACGTATCCGTTGGATCGGTCATCGTAGCTTTGAGCGTGCGAGCTTGTTGGACAACCCTCGACTGCTTCCAGTACGCATTTTGGCGGGAGTATTGGGTAACGAGATGCCGCAGAGAGATTTACTTGTCTCACGCCAACACCGGATGCTGGTTCAATCCAAGATAGCCGAACGAATGTTTGGCACCTCGCAAGTGCTGGTCCCTGCAATCAAATTGACTGTATTGCCCGGAGTTTACGTCGATGAAAGTGTGGAACAGATCGAATATTTTCATCTGCTCTTTGATCGGCACCAGGTGATATTCGCCGAAAACGCGCCAACTGAAAGCTTGTTTCTTGGGGGTGAGGCGCTGAAATCCCTTGGTTCGGATGCTGTCCGAGAGATTTTTGAGATATTTCCAGAGCTGAAAGAAAAACGATTGACACCGCGACCGGCACGCTATTTTCCTCGAGGGCAGCAGCAAAGGCACCTTTTGCAGCGGCATCTTAAGAACAACAAGCCATTGCTGCAGGGGCAAGTTCACTTGGGTGATGATGTTACTGCAAAGAATCCGCGCGATCTGTCTTGACCCTTCCTGCGATTCCCACTACACGCATCCAACCAGTTTTCGGGCGCGACTTCGGGTTGCGCCCCTTGTGATTTGGCCGCAGGCATCATGCCCGGCCTCCAGAAACAAAGGAAGAAACCATGTCGCGCCGTTGCGAACTGACCGGAAAAGGCCCGATGACTGGCAACAATGTCAGCCACGCCAAAAACAGAACTCGTCGTCGTTTCCTGCCGAACCTGAACGACGTTACCCTGCAGTCCGAAACCCTGGGCCGTGGCGTCAAGCTGCGCATCTCGGCGGCTGCTCTGCGTTCGGTTGACCACCGCGGTGGTCTGGATGCGTTCCTGGCCAAAGCCAAGGACGAAGAGCTGTCGGCAAACGCGCTGAAAGTGAAAAAGGAAATCGCCAAGGCACAAGCTTCGGCCTAAGCTCCTTTTTCCTGCTAAGAATTCAACCCTGTGCCACAAGGTGCAGGGTTTTTTGTTTCGCGTTGTGTTCCTGAGTTGGAAAAAAATTGCGCCCACGGTGATCTTGTTCACATACGCTGATCTCAATCCGCTTTATGTTTAGTCATATCATCTGGCGGAGTTTACCCCCATGTCATTCAAATTCTCTGATTTCCTCTCCCTGTTGGCGGCCTTTTTTGGCAAGACATTTGGGACATGTACTCGGATGCAGCGACAGGTGAACAGGTTGCATACCAGCCTGACCAAGGGGTCGGTCAATCGTCCCGGTTTGGACGGCTGACGATAGCACAAGGCTGCGGGCTTCTGGCGCACCTGATAGCGCTTGAAGCCCGCTTTTCTTCCTGACTATATCTGGCGCAGGATGAAACCCGTTCTGAATAAAATTCTACCGTTGGTGCTGTCGCTGCTCGTCGTTTTGACAGGGCAGGGGGTGGCGTCTTCGCGTGGAATCGACAGTGCAGTCGGGCAAATGGTTTTGTGCACGGGCACTGGACCGGTTGTGGTCTATATGGATGCCGAAGGCCAGCCGACGAAGCCCCCGCACTATTGCCCTGACTATGCGTTGAGCCTGTTGGGTGCGATTGCTTTGTCGGAGCCAGCTTTGCCGCCGGCGCCGAACAGAGCCCTGCCAGCACCGTTGCGCAAGGCGGAAAACCTGATTGCCCTTCCGGTTCCGTACAATCCAGCGCGTGCGCCTCCGCGTCTGGTTTGAACCTGTTTTCCAACTATTCTCTGAAAAAGGAGAGGCGCAATGTCCCTCAAATCCAAACTCTTTGCCACTATGGCTGCTGTAACTCTGGCCACGACCGCCTTTGCTCAGGATACGATTGCCGTTGATGACGCTTATGCCCGGTCGTCGGGTAAAACTGCCAAGGCCGGTGCGGCCTTTATGATGATTCAGAATGCCGGAGAATCCGATGATCGGTTAATTGGCGCGAAATCAGATGTTGCTGCGCGCGTTGAATTGCACACCCATGAAATTGACGATGCCGGCGTGGCTAAGATGGTCCATGTAGAGGAAGGAATTACTATTCCGGCTGGCGAAACCCACATGCTGAAGCGTGGCGGCGATCATGTGATGTTCATGGGCCTGACGGCACCTTTCGAGCATGGCGCGACAGTTCCTGTGACGTTGATATTCGAACACGCAGGCGAGGTTGAGATCGAGGTCCCGGTAGATCTTGAACGTCAGGACAAGGGCGGCCACGGAACGCATTCGAACTGAGGCAACGCCTGTCTTCGGGCCGCGCTGCGGCCTTCATCCACGCATCAGGCCGGGTTATGCCCCGGCCTGTTCACTTCGTGGTCGATGCTTAGCGGTTGACCACGCGCATCGCGACGCGGTCATGGGCGCGTTTGAACCGTGCAGTCAGCCAGAACATCACGGCAGAAAAGGCCAGAGCGCCGAAGGCAATTGCCCAGCCCAAAGCCACCATGCCGCTGCCCGGCCAGAAGATCAGCACCAGTCCGATCACCAGCGCAATAATTCCCGAGTTCCGCACCGAAGATGCGTCTGGATGTTGGTCCGACATCTGTCGCCAGGCCAGCAGTGAGCCCACTCCGATGATCAGCGCCCATGCGCCCAGTAGGAAGAACGTCAGTCGCGCCACGCCCTCGGGCCAGATCAGGAGTACTAGTCCGATTAAAAGGGCTCCGACACCAACGCCTCCGATCAATCCGCGCCGCCCAAACCCCAAAAGGGTCAGGCCGCCATCCACGATCAAAAGCAGCCCGACCAATCGCAACAGTAGTGTAATGCTTCCCGTTGGCCAGAACAAGGCCGCGGCTCCTAATGCCCCAGCTAGGATGCCGCGAAGCAGGAATGTCCACCATAGTCCTGCAAGTTGGTCTCCGAGGGCATCGCGGCCGTCGAGATTACCGTCTTCCAGGATTTCTTCGCGAGGAGGGTGGGGGTCTGGCATTTTATTCTCCCGGCTTGTTAGGCCTTCACTATAAACGGATAATTCGGCTGGTGTCTGCGATCATCTCTGGCTCAGCAGCTTATCTACCCAGCGCGGCACTGTATCCGTAGCTGGGCCAAGGATGACCTCGTCAAAACTTGAGGCACCGTCTGAGGGGGTGAGGTTAAACTCGACCGTTCGAGCGCCCGAGAGGCTAGCTTCGTGGACGAAGGCGGCGGCGGGATAAACCTGACCAGACGTACCGATGGCGGCAAATATCCAAGCCTCGGCGATATGGTCATAGATGGCGTCCATGTGGTAGGGCATTTCACCAAACCAGACCACATCGGGGCGCGCAGCGGGGGCGGCGCAGGCCGGGCAGGGTTCGCCGACGGCCATTTCGGGCGGAGACACCCAGCGGTGCTCACAAACCGCGCAAAGCGCACCGGCCAGCGTGCCGTGCATGTGAATCACGTTCCGGGCGCCACCAGCCTCGTGCAAGCTGTCGACATTCTGGGTGATGATTACAACCTCATCGGGCCAATCCTGCTGCAGGCGGGCCAAGGCCTCATGAGCGGCGTTAGGTTGGGCCTTGGCGGCTTGGACCCGGCGCGCATTGTAAAACCCGTGGACGAGAGCGGGGTCGCGGGCAAACCCTTCGGGTGTGGCGACATCCTCGATCCGGTGTTGTGCCCACAAGCCGCCTTCGTCCCGGAAGGTGCCCAGCCCACTTTCGGCGGAAATCCCGGCCCCTGTCAGAATGACGATCTTTTCCATCTTTGCCCTTCGCGTTAAACCATTGCCCATGACACACCGTATCCTCTTTGTCTGTTTGGGCAATATCTGCCGATCCCCCGCTGCCGAGGGCGTGTTTCGCGCCCGCGCTCCGCATCATTCCACCGACAGCGCCGGAACGTCGGGCTGGCATGTTGGTGATCCGCCCTATGGGCCGATGCAGGCAGCGGCACGAGCGCGGGAAATTGATCTGAGCGATCTGAGGGCCCGCCAGTTCGTAGCCGAAGATTTCCACCGGTTCGATATTATCATCGGCATGGACGCAGAGAACATCGCAAATATCGAAGCATTGCGGCCAGCGGACAGTACAATCCCGGTTCGCCTGTTGACCGATTTTGCCCCCCATATAGGCGCGGATCATGTGCCCGACCCATACTACACCCGTGATTTCGACGGGGCGCTGGATTTGATCGAAGCAGCTGTTGAGGGGTTAGAGGCGCATCTGCGCGCTTAAGCCATCACTTTGAGTCGATCAGTCAACCAAGGCAATTGCGCCAAGGCCGGATCGACAATCTGATTCCGCATCAGGCGACGCATCATGCCCGCTACTTCTTGCGGCACCTGATCGGACCAGTCAGTACGTGTGAACAGCGAGATGGTGCGCGAAAGCTCTCCGAACGGGGCGGGGTGCACATCCAGCGCATCATGGAACCGTGTTGCCCGCATATAACCCAGCGGCGTGGTGATCGCCCAGCCCAGCCCACGTGCCGCCATTGCCATCAATGCCAGATGCGAACCGATCTCGAACCGTTCTTCATAAGTCAAATGTTGTCGCGCCAGATGCGCTTCGATCTGGCGGCTGATGAGCTGCTCGCGGGCGTAACGCAGAAACGGCAGCTCCTCTACTGCGTTATCTGCGCCCTTGGGTGTCACCATAATGAACGGATCCTGGACCAGAGGGTACTCGACCACGCCTTCCAGCACTTCACCGGAATGCGCCGACACCACCAAGCGGAGACGCTGCGCCTCAAGCTCGGCGAACAGGTCCAAGCTGGGCAGGGTGATCAGTTTGAACTTTGACCGGGTCAGGCTGTCAGCCAGCAAGGTCGCCAGTCGGGGAGTCAGGTCATTGTCGAAATCGTCGATCAGCCCGATGGACAGGGTGGTCAGGTGCCCCAGGTCCATCACCGTCAGCTCGCTTTGGGCCATCTGCAACTCAGCCAGAACCGTCTCGGTCCGGGCAAGAAAGCTGCGCCCGGCCTGCGTCAACCGCATGGGGCGGCGTCCGTGATCGACCAGCTCGGTTCCCAGGGCGTTTTCCAGATTGCGCAGCTGCTGTGACACTGACGGCTGGCTGAGCCCGGTGATCTCGGCGGCTTGTGCCACCGATCCCGTCCGCGCCAAAGCCTCGAACACTTCGAGCCCGCGCAGGGTCAGCCCTTTCATCACCATGCAATACACCTTTCGCTGCGCCTTTTCTGGGGTGCAGCGTGGGTCAGGTCAAGGCATGAGATGGCTTAGCTGCAGATCGCCTGCGCCATTTGGCCGAAGTTCTGATACCGATCCCACAGCGCATCATCGCGCGCGGTCTGCGACATCTTCAGCTCTTGCGCCTGATGGGGGTCGGTGAACCACTTTGCCACGGTTTTCTGATCGCTGCGGGTCAGCGCTTGATTGGCCACCCGCTGAATGCAATTGCACCGATCCCGCGTTGCTGCCGACCGGTCCGACGCCAGACAGGCGCGCTTGATCTGCGCCGCATCCGCGACATGGGCCACCGTTGTCAGCGATGCCGCACAAAATGCGATAAGGAGGAACTGTTTCATACTCGAGCCTCGTTTTTTGCCTGCCCGGACGGATCTGATGCCCCTCTCGGTCTGTGCGGGAGTATGAATCAAACTGGATTCGGGATCAATTGGGCGGTTCGAAAAAGTGATTGCGCAGGTTGGGAATGTCGCGTTTTCTGGCCCGACTTTGTTTAGAACTCTTTCGTGAGACCAATATGCTTAAGAAATACGGGCGCACTTTCCACTTGCCGCAATCTCCCGGTGCCACGAGCGATGACAAGATCATGTCCAGCGTTGATGAATTGGCATCAGCTGATGAGGTGGTTTTCACCGAAAAGATGGACGGTGAGAATACAACCATCCACAGTCACGGTTGTCACCCTCGCAGCATCGACGCGAGATATCACCCATCGCGAGATTGGATGAAGGCATTTGCAGCGGGCATTGCACCTCAGCTCGCCGATGATGAGCGTATTGTCGGCGAGTATCTGTTCGCGCGTCATTCCATCGAATATTCAGCGTTGCCGACTTACTTCCTGGGCTTCGCATGGATCAAGGCAGATCGCGTGCAATCGTGGGACGCGACGCTTTCACGCTTTGTCGAGCTTGGGATCACCGCTGTTCCCGAACTCTATCGCGGTCGGTTCTCTGCTAAGGTTGTGGCGGATGTGATCGCAGACTTAAATCTGGATACTCAGGAGGGGTTTGTCGTTCGCACAACGGCTGCGTTTAACGAGGAAGACATGCCCACTCATCTCGCGAAATACGTACGTGAGGGCCACGTCCAGAGCGAGACGCATTGGATGAACGCGGAGCTGGTTAAAAATAGGTTGGTCTGATCGGTTGGAGGCCTCGCATTCAAAGGGTTTCGCTAGGGTCTCGTCCCACCTTGACCACAGCCCATTTCCGACGCATATCCCCAACCCATGACAGACCTCGCTCATATCCGCAATTTCTCCATCGTCGCGCATATCGACCATGGCAAATCCACCCTTGCTGACCGGCTCATCCAGGAGACCGGAACCGTCAAGGATCGCGACATGAAGGAACAGCTGCTCGACAGCATGGATATCGAGCGGGAACGCGGCATCACCATCAAGGCCAACACAGTCCGCATCGATTATACCGCCGACAATGGCGAGCAATACGTGCTGAACCTGATCGACACCCCCGGCCACGTGGACTTTGCCTATGAGGTCAGCCGGTCCATGCGCGCGGTTGAAGGCTCGCTGTTGGTCGTCGACTCCACCCAAGGGGTCGAGGCGCAAACGCTGGCGAACGTGTACCAAGCCATCGACGCCGATCATGAGATCGTGCCGGTGCTCAACAAGATCGACCTGCCAGCGTCCGACTGTGACCGCGTGGCCGAGCAGATCGAGGATGTGATCGGCATTGACGCGACCGACGCCATTCAGGTCAGCGCCAAGACAGGGCAGGGCATCCACGAGACGCTGGAAGCCATCGTGCTGCAACTGCCCGCACCGCAGGGCACCGTGGACGCGCCGCTCAAGGCGATGCTGGTGGATTCCTGGTACGACGCCTATCTCGGCGTCATCGTTCTGGTCCGCATCATGGACGGCACGCTGAAAAAGGGCATGCGGGTCAAGTTCATGTCGAACGGCACCCTGCACCATGTGGACCGCGTCGGCGTCTTCCGGCCTGAGATGGAGATGGTGGACTCGCTTGGCCCCGGTGAGATCGGCTTTCTCACCGCGTCAATCAAACAGGTCCGCGACACCCGCGTGGGTGACACCATCACCAATGACCGCAACGGCACCGAAGAGGCTCTGACAGGCTTCAAACCCGCGCAGCCGGTGGTGTTCTGTGGCCTGTTCCCCGTCGACAGTTCCGAATTCGAAGACCTGCGCGACGCGATCGACAAACTGGCGCTGAACGACGCCAGCTTCAGCTTTGAAATGGAAACCTCGGCCGCGCTGGGTTTTGGCTTCCGCTGCGGCTTCCTGGGCCTTCTGCACCTTGAGGTCATCCGCGACCGTATCGAACGCGAATACGATATCGAGCTCATCACCACCGCGCCCTCGGTGATCTATCACGTCTACATGAAAGACGGCGAGATGATCGAACTGCACAACCCCGCCGACATGCCCGACCCGTCGAAGGTCGACCATATCGAGGAACCGCGCATCAAGGCGACCATCCTTGTGCCCGACGAATACCTCGGCGATGTGCTGAAACTGTGCCAGGACCGCCGCGGCATCCAGTTGGACCTGACCTATGCGGGCAGCCGCGCCATGGTCGTCTATGACCTGCCGCTGAACGAGGTCGTCTTCGATTTCTACGACCGCCTGAAATCGGTGACCAAGGGCTATGCCTCGTTCGACTACCAGATGACCGGCTACACCGAGGACAATCTGGTCAAGATGTCGGTGCTGGTGAATGACGAGCCCGTCGACGCGCTGTCGACCATGGTTCACCGCGACCGGGCCGAGATGCGGGGCCGGGCGATGTGTGAAAAGCTCAAGGACCTGATCCCGCGCCACATGTTCAAAATCCCGATCCAGGCCGCCATTGGAGGCAAGGTCATCGCGCGCGAGACCCTCTCGGCGTTGCGCAAGGACGTGACGGCGAAATGCTACGGCGGCGACGCCACGCGGAAACGCAAACTGCTGGACAAGCAGAAGGCGGGTAAGAAGAAGATGCGCCAGTTCGGGAAGGTGGATATCCCGCAAGAGGCCTTTATTTCGGCGTTGAAGATGGATGGCTGACAAGCTTGTCATCGTAGTTGGAGCTGGCGCAAGTGCAGAGTTTAAATTGCCGATTGGATCGCAACTGGCAGATCAAGTGTCGGACTCTGCGAACACAATTCAAATCTACGGTGAAGCTCACAAGCAAAACATTGATCCGCATTTGTTTTCCGCTGCCAAGCTGATTGGTTCTGAAAGCGGCGATGCAGACTTTATAGAGGAACTAAGAAGGATATCATCCGGCGTTCGGTTGATGCCGTCTATTGACAACTACTTACATGCGCACTCGCACAACGAAGTTAGAGTAAAGCTAGGCAAATTGTTGATAGCCGATGCCCTGATCAAAGCTGAACGACGATCATCACTCTACTTCAATCCCCCAAAAACCCATGAAACCTTCAACTTTGCAAATGTCGCTGATACATGGCTCGCGGCGTTGTTTAGAGCGATCGTTACCGCAGGTAAAATTGAGCAGCTAGAGAGCTGGTTGGAACGAATAACCTTCGTATCATTCAACTATGACAGAGTGATTTTCAGGTTCTTTTTTCTGGCTGTTCAGGCGGTTTTTGATTTGAGCGAAGAAGAAGCGTCCAAGTTCTGCGAAAAACATCTAAAGGTCTTGCATCCCTATGGCTCTCTCGGTCGGTTGCAACCAAGAAACAGAGAGTCTGGATTTGGTGAAAATAACCATCATCAAGCGCTACTGTCCTCTGTGAACAATATCAAAGTTTTTACAGAAGGTGGCGAGCGCCAAACACGCCAATTGGTAAGACAGGCAATTCTCGAAGCTGGCTCAATTTGGTTTCTAGGATTTTCGTTTCTTGACCTGAACATGAAGTTTCTAAAACCCGCAGATCAAACGTATTTAAAGGTGTTCGGTACTTTGAGAGGTATGTCTGATTTCAACTCCAGAATTGCGAGAAAAGAATTGGCTAGCTGGATCAGGAATGGAAGTGCATATGAACCAGGGTTTGATTTAGTTAGAACCGATTGTTCGATCCTTCTTAACGACTTTTCTGGTTTCTTCCGAAGCAACTAGGGATTTTCGTTGGAAACTCCCCATTGCTTAGCTTTATGTTTTGGCCTGTCTTGCCCACCCGGCGGCACCGCCGGGCCGCGCCGACCCGCCCCCGTCAAACCGAAGGTTTGCCTCCGGCAAAACGGGCGGCGCGTTTGCGCCACGCCTCGTGTCGGCGCTGCCCTCAGTTCTGCTGATTAACCGTTTCAAGCGAGTTTGTGCTCCGGCCCCCTACTAGTCCGAAAGCGAAACTGTCCCACCGTCAGCCATCCCTCGCCGATCCGATGCATCGGATGCCGACGCCCTCCGGGCCTGACCCGTTTCATGGTATTCTCATCACACCCCAAACAACGGGAGGATGAATCAATGAAACATCTGTCTCTGGTCGCTGCCGTCTGCCTGTACGCCGCGCCCGCCTTTGCCGGGCAATGCCCTGCCGACATTGCCGCCATTGATGCCGCACTGGCTGCGGGTCCTGACCTGTCTGACGAACAGATTGTACAGGTCGAAACATGGCGCGACGAAGGTGCCGCGCTGCACGATGCAGGTGATCATGACGCGTCGGTTGCAACTCTAGCCCAAGCCAAGGAACTGCTTGGCCTGAACTGACACCATAATGCCGGTTTCGGTTTGGTAAACGGGCTGTGCGTTTGCGCCTCCCCTTGGGTTGGCGCTGACCTCAGTTTTGCTCATCAACCGTCGAAATTGCACCTCGGATCACCGCGCAGTCTGACCCAGATCAAGGACCACTCTCAGCCTCAGTTCTACGGTCCGCGAAAACAGACTGATAATAACGAGGCCCCTATGTCACCCCTGACGCTGATCCTTCACATCTTCCTTGGTTCCACCCTTGCCGGGTCCGCTGTGATTGCGGTTCTGGTCATGGGGCATGCATCATGGGTGGCCATGCTGCTTGCTGCGGTCGTTGGGTTTATCGCGGCTTTCCCGGTCTCGGTTCTGGTGGCCCGCAAGCTGGAAGGCTGAGCGCCCGCTTTAGACGCAAAGATCGGAATGTGTTATCCTCCGCGCGGGGGACCGCGTTCAGGCGGTTTTTTCTTTATATGCTTGCAACGCCAAACCCTCAGAAATGAGAGGTTATTATGCACAAGTTCTTGACGATCACCGCAGCCACAGCCCTGACCATCGGGCTGACGGCAGGCTTGGCCAGTGCCGAGACCCATGACGCCGCAGGCAAAGGCATGGGGACGGAAGCGAACGAGGTCTTTGGCATCTCGGACGGTCAGGCGGTGGTGAAATCCCAGACCAATTATGAAAGCTTCGAGGTTGCCGCCGGGCATCCATTGGAAGGGGCCTCGGGCATGTGTTTCGGTTCCATTCTGGTCAACGGGGCCGGGGTCTCGGGCACAGGGAATTGCGTGTTTGACACGGCGTCCGGGGACAAGGCGGTGATGACGTGGATTGCCACGGGCCGGGGCGCAGATGGAGCCTTAACCGGGGATTGGACCGTGTCTGGAGGCTCGGGCAACTGGGCGAGCGCGACAGGCGGAGGCACCTTCTCATCTCTGACTGACCCGGACAGCAGAACATTCGTTAACACGATTACCGGCAGTATCACGATCGACTGACTAAGGTCCTATGTTAAGGACGGCGCGCGCGATGCCGGACGAGGTGTCGCGTGCTTAGTTCGTGCTGGCCATTGCAGCCGCAGCCCGCGATTTCCTCGGGATTGTGTTCTGACCGATCTGTGATCAACCTCACAGCCCAGACTTTGCCCGCCCGTTATACTTTACCTAACGGAAAGTTCAGCGCGAGGCCGAAAATGTCCATGATCCCAATAATCGCCCTCGGATCAGCAGGACTCTATTCCGTTGCCATGATCTCGATGAAATACTGGTGGAAACTCCCCGGTGCTGGCCTTGGCCTTCTGATCATCGTTACTTTGCTGGCTGCCGCGACGCTGGAATTGGCCGCCCTGCGCGAGGAGCGTCTGGGTATCATTTATACCGGTATTCTGGGGGCCGAGGTGGTGCTGATTGCAATCGCCTCGTTCTTTCTGTTTGGTGAAAGCTTCTCGCAGAGGGAAGTTATTGGAATTGGGCTGGTCATTTTGGGCACCGCGCTGGCTTGGGCCTGATCAGGGGCTTTGCTTAACGTCTACCTTAAACATTTATGAAGTTTCCCTTAGGTAAGTTGTAGTCAGCTTTCTCCGTTCCAATCTGTTCAGCAGGCCAAGGGTGGCCATGAACATTGGAGGAGAGAGCCATGACCAGATTTTTGACTGCCGGGGCCGCCGCTTTGGCCACGACCTTCACCCTTGGGGCGGCCGCACTGGCCGATCCCGCACCGGACCTGCGCGGGACATGGGTGGGGACTTATACAGCCGTACAGCCCACACATTACCAACGCGGCAATGAACCTCGGTTCAATCAGGCCGAGTGGATGCTGGATATCCAGATTCAGGAAGACAATGTCTTCTGGGGGCCTAGTAAATGGCGACGTGATGGCGATACCGGCTGGAATGAAAATGAAGCCACCGGCACCATCAGTCTCGATGGCTCCGGAAGGATCGGTATTACTGAAACGTCACCGATGGTCATTGGCGCGAATGCGTTGATCGACGCCCGGTATGAAGATGGAAAAATCTATGCGGATTTCCGTAGCCTGCGTAACGGAACGACCTACAGCACTGTTCTGGAACGTCAGGTGAACTGAAGCGTCTCTGGCCTGGTTGGGCTGTAGGGGGTACTGGCTGCAATTTTATGCAGCGCGTAGTTGGTAATCCTGGGCGGGCCAGAGTGCTTCTCAATAGCGGAACCAGCGTCTCCGATGGGAGGGGACGGGTCGGGCGGTCTTTCGTTGCCTGCGACAAGGTTCAAAGCGCGCCGTACCGGATAGCGGCGATCCCCGGGCGGTGCCTCTGGACTTCGCGGACCTTCAGCGCGGTGTTGCAAGCAGCAAAAAGACTTGCCCGACCTATTTTCCGCCCCTCAAGCCGTTTCGACCGGCTGATGCTCACATCGCTAAAGGCAGATGCGAATCAAAACATGGCCTCCATCCAGTAAGAGGCCGGCAATTTCAGCCAAGATTATTGCGTAATAGTGTTTGCGCCCGCAGAAACACGGCAAAATCTCCTTCTTTGCAACGGATTTGGCTTTTCCCGCTCCAAACCAGCGCCGCTTCACGGTTTCCAGAGTTATCCACACAACTTTCCCAGTGGATATCAACACGTTATCCCCGTCTAATTTTCATGCTGCAGTGCTATTTTCTTGTCGGAAAACATCCCAAGTGCGACAGTTTAGTCATCGCAACGGTTCTTAGGAACTTGAGCGGGGCGCAAAGGCCAGGGGGCCAGGCGGTGATGGCAGATTTTAGGATGTGTCATACACCAAATAGGCTTACCGGTGGATGGTTGACTGGGCTGGATCTTGCATTCGGGTCAGGGGCTACCCTCTCAGAAGGTTGGAGCGCGCTGTGTGGTGCCTGTTGGCGCGACGCGGCAGCTTTGGTCCCTTTCGGGATCAGGGCAACCGGCTCGGGACGTCTCTCTGACGTGTCGACCCTGCAAGGCGTCAGGAGTATCCGAATGGATACGTGCATGGACTATGTCTAAGCGCCTGACGCCTTTTCCTTTTGCCAAAACTTAAGTTTGAGGCGGGCTTTTGTAAGGGCGCGGAATCCCCTTGGCCTTTGCGGTCTCGCCCCTCAATCAGGCGCGAATTATGAAGGACGGCAGCACCAGTAACGGTTTATAGCTTCTCTTGAACGTCCGAGGCTGCACTCTGAATTGCATCACCCGCTTTCTCAATGTCTCTTCCAGCGCCTTTCGCAGTTTCGCAGGCAGTGAGGGTGAACAGGGCGAGCCCAACCAGAATTGCACGGATCATCAGTTTCTCCATTAGAATTAGTCATTCGTTGCGTAGCAGTTCTACCTGAACGGAACCAGAGCCTTGGGCCGCATTTTATGCTTGCGGATTTGCTGGCCGAAAAGGACGGTCGCAACACAGCTCAAAGTAGCTGCTGCGATTGCTACGCCGTCTTTTTTAGGGCAACGGGAACGATGGAAACGCGTTGCATCAGCAGGTTTACTCTGCGCATGATTGGGGGAAGTTGAGAGGCTTCTGACGGTTGAGCGCGCTCTGCACAACTGCTGAACAGGGTATTGACCAATTTCGCGCTACGGTATGAGCCAAGATTGATAGATATCAAGCTGGCGAATGAGGGCCCGGAAAACTTAACGGATCAGTCTTTATCCTTACCGCAGAACATGTCGTAGACCAGTTCCAGCATTCGCCGTGGGCGTTCATCTGCCAGGCGATAATAGATCGCCTTACCCTCGCGGCGAGGTGTTACCAGCCCTTCCAGGCGCAACCGGGACAATTGTTGGGATACAGCGGCTTGCCGGGCAGAAAGAAGTTCCTCCAGCTCGGTCACAGATTTTTCCCCTGACACAAGATGGCATAGGATCATCAAACGGCCTTCGTGACTTATCGCTTTCAGGAAATTTGATGCATGCGTCGCGTTTTCTACCATTCTTTCAAATGAATCAGGGGACATATCTTGCGAGAGCTGAGGAAGGGCCATCGTTTTTATCCTTGTTTGCTCGTTACATTGGGTCTGCTCGTTATACGTGCGTGCGGTGCTTTGGGGGTGTGTCTTAGGCACGCGCTTATTCGATATATATTTTGAATGTGAAATTCCACACGCATGATGCACCTATCAAGCTGACGTGATGCAAGAGCCATTAAAGTTGATCGTCGCTCTGTCAGCAAATCTGGAAAGAACAGAGGAGGGAGTCAAATCACTGTGACATTGAGTGAAGTCTTCGGCCCCCCTTGCAGCCCCCCTGTGCCGACACTAAGACTCGGGTAACGTTTCTGCGGGTAGTGTCCCGATCCATAGCAAAGCAGGCAGGTTCAGAATGTTCGATCCAGTTGATACCTATATGAATACGCTCGTCCCGATGGTGGTCGAACAGACCAGCCGCGGCGAACGGGCCTACGATATTTTTTCGCGCCTTCTGAAAGAGCGGATCATTTTCATCAATGGCCCGATCCACGACGGGATGAGCCATCTGGTCGTCGCCCAACTGCTGCACCTCGAGGCGGAAAATCCCAGCAAAGAGATCTCGATCTACATCAATTCACCTGGTGGCGTTGTGACCAGCGGTTTGTCGATTTACGACACAATGCAGTATATCAAGCCGAAATGTTCGACCTTGGTGATCGGTCAGGCGGCCTCGATGGGGTCGGTGTTGCTGGCCGGTGGCGAGAAGGGAATGCGTTTCTCATTGCCTAACAGCCGCATCATGGTGCACCAGCCCAGCGGTGGCTATCAGGGTCAGGCCAGCGACATCATGATTCACGCAGCCGAGACGCAAAAACTGAAAGATCGCTTGTATGACATCTATGTACGTCATACCGGGCAGACCAAAAAGGCGGTTGAAAAGGCGCTTGATCGCGACAATTTCATGAGCCCGGAAGAGGCCAAGGATTGGGGCCACATCGACGAAATCGTTGAAAACCGCGCTAAAATGGACGGCGACGACGCCTGAAGTTAAGCCCCCGCGCCGATTGCGCGGGGCGCATTTTGAGATTGTAGCCGCTTCGGTGCTGCCCTAAGCTGCATCAATAGACGGCAAGCGGTCCGAAAAGGATCGCAGGGATGGAGCCCGAAAGGTAGAACATGGCGACGAATTCAGGCGGCGACGGCAAAAATACGCTCTACTGTAGCTTCTGCGGCAAGAGCCAGCATGAGGTGCGCAAGCTGATTGCTGGCCCGACAGTATTTATCTGCGATGAATGCGTCGAACTGTGCATGGACATCATCCGGGAAGAGACTAAGGCCAGCGGGCTGAAATCTTCGGATGGTGTGCCGACGCCGAAAGACATTTGCGAGGTTCTGGACGATTATGTGATCGGTCAGGCAACGGCAAAACGGGTTCTGTCGGTGGCAGTCCATAACCACTACAAGCGCCTGAATCATGCTCAGAAAGCGGGCAGCGATATTGAGCTGGCGAAATCCAATATCTTGCTGATCGGCCCGACAGGTTGCGGTAAAACCCTGCTGGCCCAAACGCTGGCGCGGATTCTGGATGTGCCGTTCACTATGGCGGATGCAACCACCCTGACCGAAGCCGGTTATGTGGGTGAGGACGTTGAGAACATCATCCTGAAACTGTTGCAGGCCAGCGAGTACAACGTTGAACGCGCGCAGCGTGGTATCGTCTATATCGACGAGGTCGACAAGATTACGCGCAAGTCCGAGAATCCCTCGATCACCCGCGACGTCTCGGGCGAGGGTGTTCAGCAGGCGCTGCTGAAACTGATGGAAGGCACCGTTGCATCGGTTCCGCCGCAAGGTGGCCGTAAACATCCGCAACAGGAATTCCTGCAGGTGGACACTACGAATATCCTGTTCATCTGTGGCGGTGCGTTTGCCGGTCTGGATAAGATCATCGCGCAGCGTGGCAAAGGCTCGGCCATGGGTTTTGGCGCCGATGTGCGTGACAATGATGAGCGCGGCGTGGGTGAGATCTTTAAGGATCTGGAGCCTGAGGACCTGCTGAAATTCGGCCTGATCCCGGAATTCGTTGGCCGTCTGCCGGTTCTGGCGACTTTGGAAGATTTGGATGAGGATGCTCTGGTAACGATCCTGACAAAGCCCAAGAACGCTTTGGTCAAGCAATACCAGCGTTTGTTCGAGTTGGAAGATGCTGAGCTGGCCTTTACCGATGATGCGCTGAAGGCGATTGCCAAGAAGGCCATCGAACGGAAAACCGGTGCACGTGGTCTGCGCTCGATCCTCGAAGATATCCTGTTGGACACGATGTTCGAGCTGCCGGGCATGAAAAACGTGACCGAGGTTGTGGTCAACGAAGAGGCGGTGTCGTCCGATAAGCAGCCGTTGATCATCTACGCGGATGCAGCGGAATCGGCCTCGGCTGGTTAAACTCAAAGAGATTCACCAAATACGGCGCGGCATGGACCGCGCCGTTTTCTTGTTGGGGGTATCATGACAATCAAACGCATCTCTTCGGGCGGAGAGTTTGAGGCCAAGATAGGCTATTGCCGCGCGGTAGTGGCCGGAGGCTGGGTTCATGTCGCCGGAACGGTCGGGCAGGGCGATGATGTGACCCAGCAATGCCGCTCGGCGCTGGGGACGATCGAAAAAGCCCTAGCCGAGGCCGGGGCCAGCTTTGCGGACGTTGTTCGCGTTACTTACATGCTGCCGGACCGTGCTGAATTCGAACCCTGCTGGCCGATCCTGCGGGAATACTTCGGCGAAAACCCCCCGGTAACCTCCATGATCGAATGCGGCCTGATCGATCCGAAATACCGGATCGAAATCGAAGTCACGGCTTATTTGCCGGAATAGGGGGTGCGGTCCTTGTGACACTGGACCTTGGCGTGCCTTTGGTCCATATCTGCGGGGATAGAAATGTCGGAGGCGACCGATGGGTATTTTGAACAGTCTTTTGCGAGCCGTAACCTGGTGGAACGGAGCTACTCTGAACACGCAGTTCTACACCGCGCGTAAGGGCGTCAAAGTCGGTGAGGATAACGAGGGTAACACCTTTTACCGCAACGCCGACGACAGCAAGCGCTGGGTAATTTTCAATGGTGAAGCCGAGGCCAGCCGGGTCGATCCCGACTGGCATGGGTGGCTGCATCGTACGTGGGATGAGCCTCCGACTGATAAACCGCTGGAACACAAGTCGTGGGAAAAACCGCATCAGGAAAATCTCACAGGCACCGCGTTGGCATATACGCCAGCAGGGTCTCTGCGCCGCCAAGACCCAGTGGAGCGCACAGATTACGAGGCCTGGAGCCCGGAATAAGACGAGGCGAGCAATGTCAACTTACAACGTGACCGAAGTTCTTGTCGGCGGGGCTGTTTTGGCCTGCGCTGTTGCCTTTGGCGTTTATGCAAGCCAGTCCACCGGCCTGTCGCAAGGCGGTGACGGTTATCAGCTTGGGGCCTCATTTCGCTCGCTTGAAGGTGTGGGCGTAGGTACGGATGTACGCTTGGCCGGAGTCAAGATCGGCACCGTGACAGGCGTTGACTTGAACCCCGATACCTATCGCGCGGACACCACGTTTACGATCCGCGATGGGATTTTGGTGCCGGATGACAGCGCAATTGTGATCTCTTCCGAAGGGCTTTTGGGCGGTAATTTCGTCGAAGTGATGCCGGGTGGTTCACCGTTTTATTTTGAACCGGGCGACCAAGTCGAAGACACGCAGGGGGCTGTCAGTCTGATTTCGTTGCTGGTCAAATTCGTGGCCGGGGATGGCAGCGAATGAGGCGTTTTGCCCTGATCGCAGCGCTGTTGGCCGCAACCGGAGCTGTAGCACAGCAAAAGGTTCAATCCGGTCCTGGTGCGATCTTGCGGGGCCTTGATAAGGTCAGCGGCCAGACCGTTGATGTGGAAATGCAGAATGGTCAGTCCGGAGAGATATTCGGGCTGGACGTCGCTTTGGGAGATTGCCGCTATCCGGTTGATAACCCGACCGGTGATGCATTTGCCTATTTGACGATATGGGAAAAGGGCAAGTCGGATCAGTTGTTTGACGGGTGGATGATCGCAACCTCGCCAGCGTTGAACGCGCTGGATCACTCCCGTTACGACGTCTGGGTGATCCGCTGTATCACGCCTTCGGGCAATTGAATCAACGGTGCGGTGAAATCCGCACTAGAGTTAAGTGCCTCTTCCAATTCCAGCCGGTATTGCGAGCGCGGTATCCCAAGCGCGCCCAATGAGGCGAGGTGCGCGGTCAGAAACTGAGTATCGAACAGTTGGAACCCAGTCTGGCGTAGACGATCCACAAGATAGGCCAGTGCGATTTTCGACGCATCCTTGCGGCGCGAGAACATGCTTTCGCCAAAAAACGCAGCCCCCAGTGTGACGCCATAAACACCGCCAACCAGTTGGTCTTCGTCCCAAACCTCAAGCGAATGCGCGTGACCGGTTTGGTGGATCTGGTGGTACAAGTCGCGCAGTTCGGCGTTGATCCAGGTGTCGGCGCGATCTGCGCAACCGCTGACAACCCCTGCGAAGTCCTGATTGATCGTCACCGAGAACCCGCATCTACGAAGACGCCGCGCCAAGCTACGCGATATGTGGAACCCATCTAAGGGGAAGACGCCGCGATGCTTGGGGTCGACCCAGAATAATTCGGACGCGTCGCGGTGTTCTGCCATCGGGAAGATGCCGATGGAGTAACCGTGAAGTAATAATTCCGGGGTAAGGCTCATGTAAAATGCTCAAAGGGCGAAGGTGATAAATCCTTCGCCCTCAGTATATTAGTCGGCCATGTTTGCTGCAAGCCAGTGTTCGAGCCAGTGGATGTTGTAGTCTCCGCTGTGGATGTCTGACTCTTGAAGCAGAGCGTGGAACAGAGGCACAGTGGTATCGATGCCGTCGACGATCAGTTCACCCAACGCGCGCTCCAAACGCGCCAGAGCTTCGGCCCGGTCGCGGCCCTGCACGATCAGCTTGGCAATCAGCGAGTCATAATAGGGCGGGATCGAGTAGCCATCATAGAGCGCCGAATCCATCCGCACGCCCAGCCCACCCGGCGCGTGATACGCGGTGATCTTTCCGGGGCAGGGCGAGAAGTTCGGCAGCTTCTCGGCGTTGATCCGAACCTCGATGGCGTGGCCGTTGATTTCCAGATCGTCTTGGCCGAACGACATGTCCTCACCAGCGGCGACGAGGATTTGTTCTCGCACCAGATCGACACCGAAGATGCCCTCGGTCACCGGGTGTTCCACCTGCAGACGGGTGTTCATTTCGATGAAGTAGAATTCGCCGTTCTCATAGAGGAATTCGATGGTGCCCGCGCCGATATAGTTGATCTTGGCAACCGCATCAGCACAGATCTTACCGATCTTGGCGCGTTCTTCGGGGGTGATGCAGGGGCCAGGGGCCTCTTCAAATACCTTCTGGTGGCGGCGCTGCAGCGAGCAGTCGCGTTCACCCAGATGCACTGCCTTGCCCTTGCCGTCGCCAAAGACCTGAATCTCGATATGGCGCGGCGTGGTCAGGTACTTTTCGATATAGACCTCATCGTTACCAAATGCGGCTTTGCCTTCGGCGCGTGCGGTCATAAAGGCGCTTTCCATCTCATCGGCACTCATCGCGACTTTCATGCCGCGACCACCACCGCCAGCGGTGGCTTTGATGATGACAGGATAGCCGAATTCTTCACCGATGCGCTTGGCGTCTTCCAGCGTGGGAACGCCACCGTCAGATCCGGGAACGCAAGGCACGCCTAGCGCTTTCATCGTGTCCTTGGCGGTGATCTTGTCACCCATGACGCGGATGTGCTCGGCTGTGGGGCCAATGAAGGTGATGCCGTGGTCTTCGACGATCTGCACAAACTCGGCGTTTTCTGACAGGAAGCCATAGCCGGGGTGGATCGCCTGTGCGCCCGTGATCTCGCAGGCCGAGATGATGGCAGGCACAGACAGATAGCTTTGCGGACTGGGCGGAGGGCCGATGCACACCGATTCGTCCGCCATGCGCACATGCATCGCGTCGCTGTCGGCTGTCGAATGTACGGCGACCGTCTTAATCCCCATCTCGCGCGCAGCGCGGATGACGCGCAGGGCGATCTCGCCTCGGTTGGCAATCAGGATCTTGTCGAACATGGGCCCGCCTTACTCAACAATGACCAGAGGGGTGCCGAATTCCACAGCGTCGCCATCGCCAACCAGTATCCGCTTGATGGTGCCCGACTTGGGCGCGTGAATGTGGTTCATGGTTTTCATCGCTTCGACGATCAGCAGTGTATCGCCTTCGGACACCGACGCACCTACCGAGATAAATGCGGGTGCGCCGGGTTCAGCCTGCATATAAACCGTGCCGACCATGGGTGAGGTCACTGCACCGGGATGGCTGGCTGGGTCTTCCTGGGCAACGGGTGCCTCGGCGGCGGCAGGGGCCGGAGAGGTGGCAGGGGCAGCAGCAGGTGCTACGGCTGGAACAGCGACCTGAACCGGAGCGGCTGCGACCTGGTTCATGCGGCTGACGCGCACATTCAGGCTGTCTTCTTCACCATATTCGCGTTTCACCTGCAATTCAGTCAGGTCATTGTCGCGCAGCAATTCGGCCAGTGCCTTGATGAATGCCACGTCCGCTTCGTGTTTGGTGTCTGTCATGAGTGTCCTCGACGGTTCCCCTTTGGCCCGTCTGTTGCTGCGGGCTTTGGTCTGATTAGGCAGCGTTATAAGCCATGCGCAGCGTCATGAAAAGCGCAGTCTGGGCCTGTCAGGTAGGGGTTTGTCCAAGTTTTCGAAGACGGGAAAGGGTCAGAGGGGCATTCCCGAAAGTTTCGCCACCAATTCGGGTAATTTGCGGGCACCGAATTTCTCTAACAAGCGCGCGCGATAGGCTTCGATCGTGCGATAGCTGAGGTTCAGTTCAACCCCGATTTCCTTGGCGGACAGTCCGCGACAAGACATGATGGCAACCTCACGTTCCCGCTTTGTTAGTTCGACCAGCGGGCGCTCCTCCGAAATGTCAGAGAAGCTCCAGATGCCGTGGCGAAACGGGTCGTCCGGTGTCAGGGACCGGCCGCGCGCCCGGCACCAGAAAAGGTCACCGTTGCGACGGCGCATAACCCGTTCATCGGTGTAATACCCGGTCGCTCGCATGACTTCCAATCCGCGTGCGCCGATCCTTTCCCAATCCGCCACGGATGGGTATAGATGCAAAAGCGGCATGTTGCGGTACTGTTCCTCTTCGCCACCAAACGTGCGGGCGAACTGCAAGTTGCAGCGCCGGATGATCCGGTTCTCCAATTCGACAAGGCCGATTGGTGCATATTCAAATGCAGGGTCACTCATTTTTCTATCGTGCCGGGAAAACTGGGAAAATAGAAGGGGCCGCATGCAGAAATTGGTTTCCGCCGTGGGGCTTTGTACTTATCAGCTATGTTAACGTTGTAAATGCTATTTGAAAATTCGTGTTTAACCTATAGAAATACATTAAGAGTTATGAAAATCTCTAGCTTCCATAGAGAGGTATCGAATAGGGAAGGGCAAGGGCGTGCGCGATACGCTGACGGGAAGCCGTATTCGGGAAAGGCGTCAGATTGCGGGTCTGCGGCAGGCAGATCTTGCGCGTCAGGTTGGAATTTCTGCTTCTTATCTGAATCTGATTGAACACAACCGTCGCAGGATCGGCGGCAAGTTATTGGTTGATATCGCTGGGGCTCTGGCGGTGGAACCATCAGTGCTGACACAGGGGATCGAGGCCACGTTGATTTCGGCCCTGCGCGAAGCGGCTGCAGATGCCGTTGGTCAGCAGGCCGAACTGGAAAGTCTGGAAGAGTTCGCAGGCCGTTTCCCAGGTTGGGCTGGCGTATTGGCACAGATGCACCGCCGGGTTGTTTCCTTGGAACGCACGGTAGAAACCCTGTCCGACCGGCTGACTCATGACCCGCATTTGGCCGCCTCTATGCACGAGGTCCTGTCGACTGCCGCCGCGATTCGTTCAACCGCCGCGATTCTTGCCGACACGCAAGAGATCGAGCCCGAGTGGCAGGACCGGTTCCATAGCAACCTTCATCAGGACGCAGAGCGACTGGCTGAAAGTTCGAAGTCGCTGGTGGCGTATCTGGACGAAAGCGATTCTGCCGGGGACCATCGGGGGGTGCCACTGGAAGATGTCGAAGCTTTTTTTGACGCAAACGGACACCACTTCCCATCGATCGAAGAAAGTGGGGGGGATGCAAAACTGGATCTGAGCGAACTGGATTCAGCAGCGGCAAGATCTCTGACCCAGGATTTTCTGAACGTCTATGCAGCTGATGCCAGGGCAATACCTCTGGACAAGCTTCAGGCTGCGTTGGCCGAGGCTTCGCTGGATCCTCTGCAATTGGCCTCGCGGTTCTCGGTAGATTTGGCGACGGTGCTGCGCAGGCTTGCCGCTCTACCAGATGGCTATCTGGGACGGCCGACCGGGTTGGTGGTGTGCGACGCGTCCGGCAGTATTCTGTTCAGTAAATCTGTGCCGGGGTTCGCCATGCCGCGCTTTGGCGAGGCTTGTCCTTTATGGCCATTGTTTCAGGCACTGAACCGCCCGCTGGTGCCCATCCACCAACGGGTGGTGCAACTTGGTCGAACGGCAGCGGTATTCGACTGCTACGCCTACGCGTGGCCACAATCTGTCCTGAGTTATGATCAGGGGCCAGTTTATCGCTCGGTTATGCTGGTGCGTTCGGTTGAGGACGTAGCCCAAGATGAGCAGGCCGTTGCCCGCGTTGGCCCTAGTTGCAGGGTCTGCCCGCACAGCGACTGCAGGTCGCGCCGTGAGCCGTCGATTCTGAGCGAAGGTTTTTGACAGTTTCGTGACACTGCGCGTAAGCTGGCGGCGACAGGTCTGCAGTTTGTGGCCTGTCACGGGGAGGACAGATAATCATGAGCCGTAAGGTTCTGTTAATTGAGGATGAGCCCAACATCGCCGAGGCCATTCGTTTCTTGCTGACGCGTGAGGGTTGGCATGTGGAAACCCATGCTGAAGGCGCGGATGCGTTACAGGTAATTCAAGGGGCGAGCCCGGATCTGGTCATTCTGGACGTGATGCTGCCGGGCAAAAGCGGGATGGAGATTCTGCGGGATTTACGCGAGTTGGACGACATGCAGAGCCTGCCGGTTCTGATGCTGACCGCACGCGGCCAGTCCCGCGATCGCGAGATGGCCGAGAACGCAGGTGTCAGTCGTTTCATGACCAAGCCATTCTCTAATACCGAAATGTTGACTGCAGTGCGCGATCTTCACGCACAGGCGACGCAGTCATGAATTCGCGCGAAGTCCGACCGCCTTCGGGCCCCCGGCCTTCGCTGTTTCTAGAGCGGCAGAGTTATCGTCGTCGCAGGTTGTCGGATGCCGCACGGCTGTTGCCCTTTTTAGGCGCGGCGCTGCTGGCCATCCCGTTGCTGTGGCCTGGCGACCAGAGTGGCTCAGAGGATGTGCCACTTTCATCGGCGATCTTTTATATCTTTACCTGTTGGGCTGCCCTGATCATCGCAAGTCTGTTGTTTGGGTTCGCTGCCAAACGACTGGGTGCAGCTGAAGACACGGAGCCAGAGACGGACAGATGGCAACGCTGAACGTCTTGATTCTGGTTTGCCTCGGTTATGTCGTGCTGTTGTTCGGTGTGGCCTTCGCAGCGGACAGGATGGCCGCTGCGGGGCGAGGGGCATGGCTGCGATCTCCGTTGATCTACACGCTGTCGCTGTCGATCTATTGCACAGCCTGGACCTTTTACGGCGCGGTAGGCAACGCCGCGCGGTCAGGTCTTGAATTCGTGACGATCTATCTCGGTCCGACGCTGGTGATGGTCAGCTGGTGGTGGGGCCTGCGAAAGTTGGTAAGGGTCGGGCGCAGTCAGCGGGTAACATCAATTGCCGATTTGATTTCATCGCGCTACGGCAAGTCCAACACATTGGCGATTTGCGTGACGATTTTGGCCGTACTGGGGGGGACCCCCTACATTGCGTTGCAGTTGCAATCTATAACACTGTCGTTCTCAATCTTTGCCGAAGCGGACCCGTCGGGGCTTTATCGCGAAGGTTCCAGCGTCTTCTGGGTTGCGACTGGCTTAGCGGTCTTTGCTATCCTATTCGGTACGCGAAATCTGGATGCTAATGAGCGACACCACGGGGTTGTGACTGCCATCGCATTGGAAGCGGTGGTCAAGCTGTTCGCACTGCTTGCCGTTGGCGCATTTGTCGTCTGGGGCGTTGCGGGGGGCATAAGCCCCATGATGGACCGAATTGACGCGTCAGAAATCGGTCATTGGAATGTAGATGCCGGGCGCTGGACCACATTAATCTTCCTGTCTGCTGCTGCCTTTGTGTGTCTGCCACGGATGTTTCAAGTAATGGTGGTGGAAAACGCGGATGAGGGGCATTTGCGCACCGCCGCCTGGGCCTTTCCGCTGTACCTGCTGTTGATGAGCCTATTTGTGGTGCCGATTGCCGTGGTGGGGCTGGACTTGCTGCCTGCGGGATCGAACCCCGATCTATTTGTTTTGACGGTGCCTTTGTCGCAGGGCAACGACTGGTTGGCGATGTTCTCTTTTATCGGAGGATTCTCCTCGGCAACGTCCATGGTCATTGTAACTGCGATGGCTCTTTCCACGATGGTGTCGAACCATGTGGTCATGCCGATCTGGCTAAGCACGCAAGAGGGCTCGGGTTCGGTGTCGGGCGACGTACGGAACGTCGTGCTGATGGCGCGGCGTGTGTCGATCGCCGTGATCATGGCGCTGGGCTTTTTCTACTATCGCCTGTCCGGAGGCGGGGCGGCTCTGGCGTCAATCGGTCTGGTGGCCTTTGCTGGTTTCTCCCAACTTCTGCCGGCTCTGGTTGGTGGAATGTTCTGGCGGGGGGCGACGCGAACCGGGGCTTTGGTGGGGCTGACCGTTGGTTTCCTGTTATGGATTTATACGCTTTTGCTGCCGGGGATGGGAGGCGCTTTGATGCCCGAGACGGTCCTGCAAAATGGCCCCTTTGGTTGGAGCTGGCTGCGCCCGCAAGCTCTGTTCGGGATCGAGGGGATGGACCCGATGGTGCACACCGTAATGTGGTCGCTGTCCCTGAACACCGTGGCGTTCTGCGTCGCATCGCTGCTGAGTTTCCCAAGCCCGCTTGAGCGTTTGCAGGGGGCGCAGTTCGTCAATGTCTTTGACCACTCGGTCGCACCGCGTGGCTGGACCGGTTCGGTCGCGCAAAGTGAAGACCTAATGATCATGACCCAACGCATTCTGGGTACCGTTCCGGCGCAAGAGTTCTTTCAGGCCGAGGCCGAAAGACAGGGGGGAAGGACCAGCCTGCCTGAGCCCACCCCCTCTTTTTTGGAGCGCTTGGAACGTGAACTGAGTGGTTCTGTCGGTGCGGCAACGGCCCACGCGATGATTGGCCAGATCGTCGGCGGGTCATCGGTGTCTGTCGAAGATCTGCTGGCCGTGGCCGATGAATCCGCACAGTTGCTGGAGTATTCCAGCCAGCTTGAGGCAAAATCCGCTGAGCTTACCCTTACCGCTCGGAAATTGCGTGAGGCGAATACAAAGCTGACGCAGATATCGGAGCAGAAAGACAGTTTCCTCAGTCAGGTCAGCCATGAGCTGCGCACTCCAATGACCTCGATCCGAGCCTTTTCCGAAATCATGCGGGACTCTGACGGGCTAAGCCACGAGGAACAGAAACGCTATGCCGCGATCATTCATGACGAAGCCTTGCGCCTGACACGGTTGCTGGATGATCTTTTGGATCTGAGCGTGTTGGAAAGCGGCCGGGTTAACCTGAATGTGGGCGGTGACACGCTGCGTTCCGTGCTGGATCGGGCAGTGTCCAGCGCGCTGGCAGGGGCCGGGCAGACGCTGACCGTGCAGCGCACCAAAGCATCCGAGCGCATCCCATTGCAAACCGATCTGGACAGGTTAGGGCAGGTATTCATCAACCTGATTTCAAATGCCCAAAAATACTGTGATGCCGAAGAGCCAGTCTTGACGATTTCGGCACACGATGTCGGTGGCCAAGTAATTATCGATTTCGCAGATAATGGAAGCGGCATCCCGCCCGAGGCCCGGTCGATGGTGTTTGAGAAATTTGCACGTGTCGGCGTGGATAAAGCGGGTGGCGCAGGGCTTGGGTTGGCGATCTGCCGCGAGATCATGCAGCGTCTGGGTGGTGAGATCAGTTACTTGCCAGGGCAGGGCGGTGCGGCGTTCCGCGTCCGGCTTCCGATGGCGTATCGGCAGGCAGCCCAATAGGGCGGATGTAAAGACATTTGTAACCCACAGCGGGTTAGACCAGAGGTCAGTTACAGCAACTCACAACGGTTTCCAGCATGACGCAATCGGGCAGTACGGCTTTGGCGCGCAAGCTTTCGGTCGGTCAGGAAGAAAGAGATGACAGGTCACGTTCGGCCCTGCGGGCGCTTCGCCTCGCCTTTGCGCGGGCAGCCGGGGACAAGTTGCAACTTCCTCTAACTGTGATCGGCGCAAAACAATCGGTTCGCGCGACCGAGGCGCTGATAGACCGGATTGGAGATGACTGGCTGATATTGCAGTTTGTGAACGGCAATGGTGTGGTCGCCGCCGCGTGCATGGACATGGGTGCTGCTTCCGCCATTGTGCAGGTACAGACGATCGGAGAGGTGTTGTCTGACACCCCTGCCTCTCGCCCGTATACGCACACAGACGGGGCGATGATCGCGCCTCTGGTCGAAGACGCCTTGATGCGCGCGGTCGAGTTGGTGGATACGCCAGCGGATCAATCCAGCTTGTCAGGCTACGAATACTCGTTTCGATTGGACGATCTCCGCGCGATGTCGTTGGCATTGGTGGAGGACATGTATCGGGTATTTGAGCTGACGGTAGAGTTGGGCGGAGGGCTGCGGCAGGGGCGTATTTCCGTCTTTTTGCCCGAGCTACCCAATGCGGAGGAAGACGCGACAACGGATGAAAGCACCGGGCCAGTTCTTGAGAAAGCCTCCGGCGTGTTACGGGCCGAGCTGGATACTGTGATTTGCCGAATGACATTGCCACTGGCGTCGCTGTCTGACCTTGGAGTAGGTGATATCTTACCCTTGACTGGATCTAGACTAGATCGCACCGAGGTTCTGACAATCGACCGCAGGCGCGCGGCAATTGGGCGTCTGGGCCAGTGCGGTGGAATGCGCGCGGTGCGCCTGAACGAGTACGCGCCTCTGTCTGCACTCACACAGCCCGGTGCGGAGGATTTTCGAGAGGCACGTACGACAAAGCCGCTGCAGCGTGGGTTGGACATGCCCTTGCAAACGGACATACCGCAAGCTCCAGATAGCTTGGAATCAGTTGCATCCAGCGACGCAGCGTTGAACCTGAATTTCGCCGATTCAAATCAGATAGCCGCCGAGATTTCGGAGCTTGCAGGATTGGCGTATCCGGGGCACGAGCCGGACAGCCTTGGTTAGATCACTCTGCGCTGCTGCGGGTCTGATCAAGAACTGGGCGCAGATTGTCCAACGCGTAGCCAGCCTTGTGGGTTGCGTCCAAAATGTCGTCGGTGCTCATCCGGTCGCACTGACCCAATGCCCAAACTACCGAACACCGCGTGCCCGAGGCGCAATAGGCCAGAACAGGCCCGCTGCAGCTTTCAGCCAGCTCTCGTTGCAGGGCCACGTTTTCGGGTGTCATGGTCTGGTGCGTCAATTCCAGCACTTCGTATTCCAGACCCGCTGCGCGCACCGCTTCTCCGATTGCATCAGACTGCATGTTCTGTGGAACTTCAACATTCGGTCGGTTGCAGATGACCTTGACGAAGCCTGCTTCGACAATGGCTGGAACGTCCTCGACCGTGATTTGCGGCGAGACAGCGTAGCGGGGGGTAATCGGGCGAATCTCCATGGCAATTGCTTATGCCGCGTTGGCGGTTCTGTCCAGTTGCGCACCCAAGGTCGGAGCTGCGTACATTCCTAAAATCATCGAGATAAGGAAAAGGATGCCTCCAACCCCACCATAACTTAGTGAGGCCAGCGCAGGCCCGGGGCAAAGTCCAGCAAGCCCCCAACCCATGCCAAACAAGATGGAGCCCAGGATCAGGCGGCGGTCCAATTCGGTAGTGGCTTTTGACGGAAATTGCCCGCCGGTCAAAGGCTTTCGACTATTTGTCAATTGCCATGCAAATAGCATTGGAAGGATCGCACCCCCCATTACAAAGGCCAGCGTCGGATCCCATTGCCCGAAAATATCCAACCAGCCCTGCACTTTGGTGGTGTCTGTCATGCCTGAGATCAGCAAGCCAGCTCCGAACAGTGATCCCGCCAATAGAGAAATAAGCGCTCGCACTAGATCACTCCCCAGATGTGGCGTAGCAAAGCAAGCGTCACCGCTCCGGCGGCGATGTAAAAAATAGTGGCCACGATCCCGCGCAGGGAAAAACGCGAAATCCCGCAGACGCCATGACCTGACGTGCAGCCATTGGCAATGCGTGTTCCCACCCCGACCAACAGCCCAGCGAGGATCACTATCACAATATTGCTAGTTAGGTGAGTCTCAGGCGCTGGTGAAAAAAAGGGCCGCAACAAAATAGGCATCCCAATCACCCCTGCCAGAAAACTCAGTCGTTCCAACGAGCGGTCGCTGCTGTCGACCATCCCGCCCAGAATGCCGCTGGCCCCCATGATGCGCCCGTTGCCCAGTAAATAGACAGCAGCGCCCAGCCCTATAAGCAGGCCGCCGCCAAGACCCCAAAGCCATTCGATTTGCATGTTGCGTCCTTTGTCCGACCGCAGGGATTTCAGAGTTTGTTGAGCGGAAGCTTCAGAAATACATCGCCATTTTCATCCGATGGGGGCATCTGACCCGCGCGCATGTTGACCTGCAGCGAGGGCAGGATCAGGCGTGGCATGGGCAACGTGGCATCGCGCGCGTCGCGCATATCGACGAATTCTTCAATCGACCGACCCTGACCTATATGAACGTTCAAAGCCTTCTGTTCGCCGATCGTTGTTTCCCAGGCAAATTCGTCGCGACCGGGGGCCTTGTAATCATGACCTACAAAGACACGCGTCTGATCCGGCAGTGACAGGATTTTTTGGATCGAAGCGTATAGCTTCTCGGATGATCCGCCGGGGAAATCGCAACGTGCGGTTCCAAAATCGGGCATAAATAGAGTATCTCCGACAAAGGCCGCGTCGCCGATCACATAGGTTAGGCAAGCCGGAGTATGCCCAGGCGTGTGCAACACATCCCCACGCATTTGGCCTACGTGAAAGCTGTCGCCCTCGCGGAATAAGGCGTCGAATTGACTGCCATCTCGTTGAAATTCGGTCCCTTCGTTGAAGATTTTGCCAAAGGTTTCCTGAATGGTGACGATCTGATCACCGATCCCGATTTTACCACCCAGTTTCTGTTGCAGGTAGGGAGCAGCGGACAGGTGGTCAGCGTGAACGTGGCTTTCCAAAATCCATTCGACCCGCAAACCCTTTGCTTGCACATAGTCGATAATTTGATCGGCTGAATGTGTGTCTGTTCGCCCCGAGGCGTGGTCGAAATCCAAAACACTATCGATGATTGCGCAGGCAAGACCTTCTGGTTCCTGTGCCAGATAAGAAACCGTAAAGGTTTCGGGATCGAAAAACGCTTTTACTATTGGAGTCATGTGCCCCTCCGCCGACGTCGATTTTTCATATACTAATTATGGAATATAATATATTCAACCGTATGTGATTTGATGCTGGTCAAGGCAGGTTAACCGTAATGTGGCTAGTATTTAATCAAATCGTCCTTTCGCCGCCGAAATAGTCTGACGAACAGGCGGTTTTCCGCGCGATTATTGGTCAATCTAAGCGGGTCTTAAAACGGTTACATATATCAGCAAACATGGAGACATTTGGGAGGATGGAAATGTCATCAATCAATTTATACTCAGAAGCCGAACAACTACAGGAAAAGCTGAAAGGTGCGTGCCTGAACACGCGTCTTGCCCTTCAGCCCAGTGTAACCAAAGTGATCGAGCGGATGCGCAAGGAGGGGATGCACGTCCCGTTGGGCCTGCGCCAGTTGGATGCGGCCTTGTGCGAAGACGCTATGGAGGCGCGTTTCGACAACCTTCCAGTCTAAGGTCTTTGTTTAGCTGAAGGAAATCCCAACGATCACCACCATCAGGCCGAGCACCGACAAGAAAAGCGAGGCTAGGTTCCACGGCAATACGCCTTGAACGACGGCGCGCAGTTCATCATCCGTCAACCCGGACTTGCGCGCTTTCATCACACGCATAATGCACCACACAAGGCCCAACAGCCCGGCCAGCGATAGGGCGGCTCCGCCCCAGGTGATGAGTTCGAACATGGTTCCCCACATTTGCTTGTCACGATTAACTGCGCTTAGCGGATCACCAAGGGTGGTACAAGCCCAAGTGGAAAGGGTGCTTGCGGCCTGAGCGGCGGCAATGTATCCGGCGTTGTGCCCGCTGACACAGCATCAGAAATCTACCTCGGGGAGAGACGTAAATGGATGACATAACCGAAGATCAGGCCGCTGCGAACTACCGCGTTACTGCGGGTGAATTGCGCCAGTTCATTGAGCGGTTTGAACGCTTGGATGCTGAAAAGAAAGACTTGGCAGAACAGCAAAAAGAGGTGATGGCCGAGGCCAAAGCCCGCGGTTATGACACTAAAGTCATGCGTAAGGTGATCGCACTGCGTAAGCGCGACAAGGACGATATCGCCGAGGAAGAAGCGGTTCTGGAGATGTACAAAGAAGCCCTGGGTATGAGCTAACTCGGTTTTCAGCCCGTCTGACATTTGTTGTCCGCGGGCGAAATTCAGCTTTCCGCTAAGATTGACCAACAGCCAGTAGCGACTGCTTGGCAGATGCGGACTTACACATGGCTGAGTTCAATTTAAGGGGTCAAGGTGTTAGTACTCGGACCCCTGGGATTTCGCCGAGCCGGTCAAGATCCTGCTCGTACAGTTCAGAAAATGCATCCACGATCTCTGCGTTCCATCCCGGTAGATCGAGTTCTTCCTCGATTTTCTCCGGCTGCACGTGGTCTTCGAAAATGCGCGCCATATCTTCCCCCAGACGTGCTTTGGCCTGCGGCGTGTTTGGATTCGTCCTTTCCAACACTTTATTTTGGCCTGCGTCGTCCAGCAGAGAAAGCAAAAGCTCGTGCTCGTCCACCAAGGCGGTACTTTTCTCCAAACCGGCCAACGCGCGAATAATATCGCCCCAAATAAATGGAGTATCTTCATTGCTCCACAATGTAATCTGAATACCTGGGGCAAGTTCTCGAATGTCTTCGACCATCCCAATCCAGCTCAGGCAACTTAGATCCGTGGTTTGCATAATCTCAGTGCGCGCCTGTTCCGGCAATGCCATTAAGAGCTTGGGAATAAAGCTGCCTGGGCTACGCAGTCCTATGAACAGTTCGATTTCATGTTCGTGGTAGATTCGCTCCAACATAGCCATTCGACGGCCGGCAAGGGGATATAGCTGCCCTTCCTGCAGTGCGAATGCAGGCTCAGCTGCAAAATCCTGGCTTGTGAATATCGTGCGCCGCGCCCTTGGGCCTGTCGGTAAGATATCCCTAAGATATTGGCGTGCGGCCGTTTCAGCATCCTCCGACTTCAACTCGTCTAGAACAGGTTTAAACGAAGTCTTAAAGCGGCGTGGGCCGAAGAATGAAGCCCCGTTTGCCGCAAGAATGTCGGAGTTTTTCTTCAACGAGTTCAGCACACGGCCTTCGTCGGTAAAAGCTACGCCTGCGTGGATAGCAACCTGCATCTTCGGTACTTGTCCTTGCTTTTTACCTTGGGTGCCGGGTTACAGCTTGGGGCTTGAACAGTCAAATCCGTGCTGCCCGTTTGGTTAGGTGGCGCGCGCAGTAGAGAAAACTGAAAATCCCTAAGTTCAGATGAAAATATAGGCTTGCAGTCCACAGCAAGAGAAAGTAATCGACACCAAGTGCCCCTATAGCTCAGCTGGTAGAGCAACTGATTTGTAATCAGTAGGTCCGCGGTTCGAGTCCGTGTGGGGGCACCACTAAATCATGATAGATATTTAAAAATCATAGATTTAGGTATTCCTATCGGAAATCTGTCCACCCATCTGTCCACCTGTGATGTTTTGCACTTCGCCTGCCGGAGCCAGCGTTCGGTCTACTCAATTTGTTTTGGCGCGAGTCGGTCGCCAAAGCGGACGTTCGAACGAATGGGCACCAACGACGGGTGTGTGGACAAAGCTGCCGATAAGTCAGCTTGTTGGGATGTATGAAACGGCCTTTTCCGGACGTTGGTCATGAAAACCATCGCTGCGTCGCAGCTTCACCGAAGCCGCCATTCGCTGCGCCGGCGAGACCAAAGCGCTTCCCATGGTCGGTTGTGCGGACAAAGCTGCCCGCCGAGGCCACGGCGTCGAAAACACCAAAAAGGCCTGTATCCACCGTTTTCCACATGATCTCGTTGCTGTGGTGTAGCCTGCCGAAATGGCCAAACGCGGCGCGCACAAATTCTGGGATCGGTTGAACTGACCTTAAGTGCAATAATTCCCGCAATTCCCTTGCGCAGCGATCACCCTTCTCGATCCGAAGAACTCGCATTACTCGGCGCGTGGAGTGATTTCGACTAGGCTCTTTCTATTTTAAAGAAGCGTTCTTCCCGAACAACACTTGCTATAGGCCTGAACCGCGGATGAGCTTTCTTGTCGGCAACAAGTCCAGCCAACGAAAACTCTGCGAACCCCAGGCTGGTCATCTACCGATCAATTGCGGACTCACCAATAGTTTCGATGAGCGGTGCCAAATGTCGTTCGTATTTGCGCCATTTCTCTTTTGACGAGGCATACAATGGTTGGCGCACTTGCTGAACACTTGCGGTCCTAACTCGGCGCTTTCCTTTGTAAAAGGCAAGGCAATTTTCATCCCACTCAAGACCGCAATACGCTATCAATTGCCGGGCTTCGAACTCAATGTCATCGACCAGGTTTTCGTAGTGAACAGTGTGAAAACTGCCCTCGGGTAGCACGTTCTTCCAATGCTCCATCACTCGCACATAGGCGTTGAAATAGCGCCCCAATTCAACCTGGTCATAGCTGTGAAGTTGGCTGCGCTGAAACACACGCGTAAAACAGGACAGGCAGGTGTCCAATGGATTGCGCGCGATATGAACGATCCGGGCGTTGGGCATGACGGCATGAATGAGGCCAACCATCAGGAAGTTGGCGGGCATCTTGTCGACGATATGCGGCGAGCCGGGTGCATGTGCATCTAACAGCTGAACATATCGCTGGGCGCGTTTGGTAAGCTCTTGGCCCGACAGGTCCGCGATCAGGCTGCCCGTTTTCTTGTCCCCGCCGCGCAACTGGTCCGCAAAGAGCTTGTGCAAATAACTTAATTCACCGGCGCCAAAAACATCTGGGTGGCTAGCAAGGATCGCTTCGGTCAAGGTTGTTCCTGAGCGAGGCATCCCGACCACAAAGATGGGTTGGCGGCTGTCCACGGCGCTTTTACGCAGCTTGTTGATTAGGCTTGGTGTAAAGCGAGCGATAAGGTCGTTCGCTGTTTCTTCGATCTCGTTCGCGTCGAAATCAATGATACTGCGCTTGATCGCAGCACCTTTTGCGAAATGCTCGAATGCGTCGTCATAGTGCTTGAGGTCTTCAAAACACTTGCCCAACGCATAGTGGTACGAAACCGATTGTTCCGGCAGCATAGTCTGAGCGTCGGGCAAAGCTGCGACCAGGCCCTGAAATTCGGCACTGTCTTCTGTCACCTTATCCAGCTTAACCAGAGCAATTTGGGCGTTCAGGCGCGCTGAGTCTTTCTCGGCCGCTTTTTTGAACCAGTTCCGGGCCGCGTCGAAATTACCCTTTTCCATTTCCAGATAACCCAACGCCATAATAACCGCCGTGAAGTCTGGTTTGAGCTCCAGTGCTTTCTGGTAATTCGCAAAGCCTGCCTCAATATCCCCAAGATGCGATTTACACAGGGCTATATAATGATAGGCGGGGGCATGTTCGGGGTCCAACCGCTGCGCTTTCTCGGCTTCCAGCAGCGCCAGTTCGTGCAAGTTCTTCTCTGTCAGAACCTGCGCTAGCCCAACATAGGCTTCGGGTTTTTTCTCATCGGTGGCGATGGAATTGCGGAACTGTCGTTCGGCCTCATCCCATTCGCAGTACAAGGCATGCAGCCGGCCCCGGTTGCGACGCAACTCGGCTGAAACATAGGGCTTTCCAAGGTAATCGTCCGCAAGGGTCCGAGCCTCGTCAAAGGCCTCGGTTTCGATCAGCACAGATATGAGGTTGTTGACGGATTCCATGTAATCGGGCCTAACACTTACTGCTTGCCGATAGAAGGAAATGGCTATTACCAGATCTTCATTGTCCCGCGCAATCGACCCAAGGTTGTTCAACGCGGCGACTAATTCGGGGGCAAGTGCCAACGCCCTTTTTTGAGAAGCCTCAGCTTCTATCAAGTCTCCGGAGTCATAATAGGCCAGCCCGAGATTGGAATGCGCACTGGCATTTCCTGGTGCCAGTTGAACTGCGCGTTTACCTGCCTTTAACGCCTCGTCAACCTTGCCGTTTGCACGCAAAACCTCGGTGAAGTTTGCAAGGAACCCGGCATTATCTGGATGCAAACGGATGGCCTCGCGCATTGCGTTTTCGGCAGGACCAGCTTGGCCGGTTTGGAACGCAATGACGCCAAGAAGCTGGTGGGCGGGTGCAAATTTAGGAGCGGCCTTAAGTATTTGATTCAGAATGTTAACCGCGCGCTCTAACTGTCCCGCTTCGAAGGCCTTGGCGCCCTGGCTGTAAGCTTCTCCGATGGAAAGCGTCTGGTTCGCTGACATTCAAATATCTCCGGTTTTGCAGGTGACTGTTTCCGGTCTGGACGGCCGTGAAATTGCCACATTGTGTTGCAGATTTCCTACGAACTTCCAACAGCTATAAGTCTTCCGATGCAATGTGCAACTGACCAATTGCACTTCGATTCCGGGGTGATTAACCAAACGTTAACCGAGCCGTACGTGGCAAAGCGACGAGCTTCGGGGAAAATGTTAGTTTTTGATGGGACGGTACATGTCAAATAGTAAAGTGGGGGTTGTTGCCCCCAGGCTTCGTGGTGGGCGACTTTTCAAGTGGAAAGGGAAAATCGTAAGCGCCGCGCCAGCCGCATTGCTTGCGCAAGTGTCAATGATTGCGCTGGCCACCGGAGTAGCACAGGCGGATAGCATCTCAACGGTTTTGACCACTCCGCAAGTAACCTCAGCGGATGAGGATCACGAAATTACGTCAACCGGCGCGATTGTGATCACATCCACAAGCGCCCCTGCGCTTACAATTTCTACGGACTACTCAAGCACAGCCACCAATAACGGGACAATCTCGGTCACGGCGACAGACACCGATACAGCGACTGGTCTTCTGTTGGACGGGTCGTTGCTCGAAGCAGGTCAGTTGGTGAATAGCGGTACCATTTCCCTGGATATCACGGGTTCTGATCCGCAGGATATTTACGCTCTCCGGGTTAATGGTGACGTCGACGGGGTGATCCGAAACAACGGCACCATTGAAGTTGACGTGTTGTCCACTGATGGCGATATCGAGGCTTGGGGTATTTTCGTCGACGGAAATGTTTCCGAGACAGGCGCAATCATTAACACGGGCACTATCAAGCTCGACGGGCTGATCACCTATGGCAGCACCGCATCGCTCTATGGCATTGCAGTAGATGGGGACGTCGCGGGTGTGATCAGAAACTCTGGCACTATTGACGTCCAGTCGCGATCATTCGCCGACGACTATGCCTATGCATGGGGCATATATGTCGAAGACGATCTGGAAGAAACCGGTCAGATTGTGAACTCAGGCTCTATCAAAACATTGGCTATCACCACCAGTGACAGTACAGCGTCGGCTATCGGGATCGAAGTGGACGGCAATGCAGCCGGTGTGATCCGCAATACGGGCACAATCGATGCATTTGCGTCCGCGCCATCGACTTATGAAGCGATCGCCTATGGCGTCTTAGTCGACCGCGATCTGTCAGGACAGGTCATTAACAGCGGTACGATCAATGTGACCGCAATAGGGGTTGAGTCCGACGCCTCTGCTTACGGCGTTTACATTGATGATGACGTTTTGGCAGGCGCGACAGTGTCCAACAGCGGTACAATAACCGCATTTGCTAGCGCCGATACTGATGACGAAGCCAATGCGGGTGGGTTTTATCTGGAGGATTTGGTCGGCGGAACAGTTGTGAACTCGGGTACAATCACAGGTACCGCGCTTTCGCTTAACACAGCTGATGAAGCAACGGCCACGGGCATCTACATTGGTGATGACGTTTCGGGCACAGTCACCAACACCGGCACCATGACACTCCGAGCAGAAGCTGCCGAGGATTCTGCGACCGCGTCCGGGTTCTACCTGACTGATAATCTGAGTGGCAGTATCACAAACTCTGGTATGGTGACCGCCAATGCAATTTCGCGAGACACCGAGGCCGAAGCCTTTGGTGTGTATGTGGATGAGGTGGTTACAGGCGATATCACAAACTCCGGCAGCATCACTGTTTCCGCCCAAGGTGGAATGGATACGGGTGGCCCGTCTCCAGACCAGTCAAAGGCAATCGGTGTGTATGCCTACGATATGCAAGGGACCTTCTCGAACACTGGCCTGATTTCTGCTCATGCAACGGGCAGCTCAGGCACGCGCGCGGCTGGTATCCAATTCGACAATTTCGATGGCACGATCAATGGTCTGGGCACCATCCAGGTATCGGGAAATGACGAGGTCTACGCCGTGTACCTGGGCAACGGTTCCGGGACATTGAACGCCAGCACCGAAGACGACGTTGCCGGTTTGATCCGGGTCAACGAACACAATGTGAACCTTGATGCCAGAGGTGGCAGTGCAGTGTTCCGTTTCGAGGATGCCGCACCGGGTACAGGCGCCTTTACCACTACGGTTTCCGATGAAGGTTCTGCCTGGTTCGTTCAGGACGCGGGTGGCGCGGCGCCGATATATGCTGCTGTTGACGGGGCCGACATTGCGGTTTCAGCCGATGTCGTGGCGTTCTATGGCAGTGTCGTAGGCAGCAGTGGCAACGCGCTGAACTACAATCAGGCACCGCAGGTGGCACAGGGCGGGGTTATCGCCGGCTTGCGGCCTTATGCGGCGGTCGATCTGCAGCGCAGGGATTTCGAAACCAATGCTGGTGTCAACACTGACGTGACACTGTACGGAGGCAGCGCCGGTTTCGCAGGGCAATTGGACAACGGCATTGCGATGGCTCTGAGCATGGGTGTGTTCTCATCCGATGGTAACAGTGACACAACCGACTTCGACACCACCGGTTTCTACCTCGACGCCGCCTTTGGTCGGCAGTTCGGTGCTTACACGATTGAAGGCGGGCTTGGTTACGGTTGGCTTTCGACTGACCGAACACGTCAGATCGCAGGCAGCTCGGATGCCAAAGCCGAATACGACAGCCGACTTCTTACGGCCAATGTCGCGGTCAAACGCGCATTCGATGTCAGCGGCGATTTCGGGCTGCTCGGTTTTGCAGATGCCCGATACACCAACCAAAAGGACGACGGCTACACCGAGACCGGCTCAAGCGCGAATGCGACCGTTGGAGATGTCACTACCGAGGTGATCGAAGCCCGCTTGGGCGTCGAAGCCGTGGCAGAGCTTGCCGACGGTGGTTTTTTGACCGGACAGGTAAGCGGCGTTGTACGTCGTGATGTAGGTGACTCCGACACCGACGTAACCGTCTTCTCGACGACCGAGACTCTGATTTTTGCTTCAAATGATTTCACTGGTGGAAGTCTGGCAGTTGGTTATGAGAAAGACGTCGTCCAGAATATGCTGTTGGAAGTCAGCGTAGAACAAGAGATCGGAGGCAACGCCCAAGGTCCGTTTGCACGTATCGGTCTTCAGTGGTCATTCTGATCCCAGAAAACCCTGCGGCGCCACTTCTGGCGCCGCAGAATCAAGGCCGCAAGCAGGAATTGAGCGCGGTCCGACTCTCTGCTGACCAGTTAGACAGTCTTTGATTTTCCCGAGAAATTGCAGAGCCACGATGGGAGCCGACGACCAATTTCGAAGTGGTAGCTTTGGGCTCATAGACTCGTTCAGGCTCAACGCAGAGAACGTCCGCAGTTAGCCCAGTACGGCCCAAAGCGGACTTCGAACACCCACATAGATGCTGCAAACGCAGCCCGCATTGCTGCCATTGCCCATGACTATTCAATCTGGTGCCAGATAGCCGAACCCATCAGTCGCAGACCCAAACCGCAAGTTTACTGATTTCAAATTCCTAGGGCTAGACGCTAACCGCTTGAGGGCAAAGTGTTAGCTGCAATAAGGTTTCAGTGTTACAAGGAACTCGCAAGGGTCATTTGCATAGATGCATAATCATGTTGAGACGGCCTAAAGCATTCATGTTGTCTAGTTTTGATCAGTTTGACGCCCCGATGCTTGGGGACATAGGACCGCACAGGAGGCATAAAGTTGATCGAACCAGGCCTCCCGTTGCTACACAAAAAACTGAGAGCATTGGAAAACGCGGTGCAGCGTGGCCGATCCAAAGCTTACTGCCTCTCGAAGTGGAGCCAATTTGTACGCATCCGCGACGTGAGCCTCCCCAACTGAACGGGTCCACCGTTATGTTCAGGAAACGGAGGACTAAG
>NZ_WQCF01000006.1 GCF_013032455.1 Ruegeria atlantica | reverse complement strand
ACTCGGTGAGCCCTTCCGCCGCGACGCAATGAAAAAACCCGTCGCCGTCGCAGGCATCGATGCCACAGACATGACACCGCAGGCAGAGGCGTAATCCAACCAGCAACTGTCCGGGTCAAATGTGACTCGGGCGGTTGTGGATGTGGCCAATTGACCATCCGATTGTGACAAAGGAAACAAGATGCAGGCGTTGAATGCATCCAAGTCGCCCTGGAGCTGGGCGCGGTCTTTCGTGCAGACAAACGGTCACGGTATCCTTGTATCCGTGGTTGTGGCGGTTGCCGCCAAATTTTTGTCTGAGCACTACGGCGCCCCGGCGATGCTGATGGCGCTGTTGCTGGGTATCGCATTTCATTTTCTGTCCGAGGACGATGCGGGCGGGTGTCGTGCTGGCATTGAATTTACGGCTCGAACGGTGTTGCGGTTTGGGGTCGCTCTTTTGGGCGCGCGTATCTCGATCGAACTGATGATGAACCTGGGAGCCGATCTGATCGTGGTTGTAATCGCTGGGGTTATTCTGACGATCCTGTTTGGCCTTCTGGGCGCGCGGCTGCTTGGACGTGGCTGGCGGTTCGGGGTGTTGACAGGCGGTTCGGTTGCGATCTGCGGCGCGTCCGCAGCGATGGCCCTGTCGGCCATTCTGCCCAAGAATGAGCATTCCGAGCGCAACCTGATCTTCACTGTGCTGTCAGTAACGGTGCTGTCGACCATCGCCATGATAGCTTACCCGATCCTGACCGAAGCCTTCAATTTTGACGATGACATATCAGGGGTGTTCCTGGGCGGCACCATCCACGACGTGGCGCAGGTGGTAGGCGCGGGATTCTCGGTGTCTGAGCAAACGGGTGAGGTTGCCACACTGGTTAAACTGATCCGCGTTGCTATGTTGGCCCCGGTAGTTCTGGTCGTCTCGTTCCTGGTGCGCCGCCACGCAGAGTTCAGCGAGGAAGATGGCAAGCGCCCGCCCATCCTGCCGATGTTCGTCGTCGGTTTTCTGATCTTCGCGGTTATGAATTCGATGGGTCTAATCCCCGAGTTTATTTCAACGGCCATGGCCAGCCTCAGCCGTTGGGCGCTGTTGATATCGATTGCCGCGGTGGGAATGAAAACGTCGCTCAAGCGAATTCTGGATGTAGGCGGTCAGGCCATCGCTTTGATCGTGGCCGAGACAGTCTTTATCGCAGTGCTTGTTCTGGTGGGCGTCTACCTCGTGCACTACTGACGATCTGGCCTGAAACTATCAGGCCAGACAAATACTAATCTGGTTGTAATTTGGTCTGTTCCGACCTACTCACAACTTCACCTCGGGGTGCGTGGCCTGCCGCGCTGAGATGCCATTGGCGAACCCGTTGAACCTGAACCGGCTAGAACCGGCGGAGGGAAAGGTAACGGTTTCATCCATCCTTGCCCTCTCGCCGCAATGGAGGATGACATGAAACATCTGATGATTGCTGCGGGATTACTGAGCGCAACTTCGGCCATGGCGGCCGATAAACCTCAGTTGACCGTTTACACCTATGACAGCTTTGTCTCGGACTGGGGTCCGGGGCCGCAGGTCAAAGAAGCTTTTGAGGCTGTGTGCGACTGCGAATTGAACCTTGTCGGCGTCGAGGATGGCGCGGCGCTGCTGTCCCGCATCCGTCTTGAGGGTGAAAACTCGGACGCGGATGTGGTGCTTGGTCTGGATACAAACCTAATCACCGCAGCCAAGGAAACCGGCTTGTTTGCACCCAGTTCGGTCAGCGCCGAGTACGCGCTTCCGATTGAATGGTCGGATGACGTCTTCGCGCCCTACGACTGGGGCTATTTCGCTTTTGTCCACAACGCGGACACCCCGGCACCCGCCAATTTCCGAGAGCTGGCCGAAGGTGATACCAAGATCATTATTCAGGATCCACGCTCATCGACGCCCGGTCTGGGGCTGCTGTTGTGGGTCGAAGCCGCCTATGGTGACGACGCACCCGAAGTCTGGGCAGGGTTAGCCGACAATATCGTAACCGTCACCAAAGGCTGGTCCGAGGCTTATGGCCTGTTTCTGGACGGCGAAGCGGATATGGTCCTGAGCTACACCACCTCGCCGGCCTATCACCTGATTGCTGAAGAAGACGCCAGCAAGGCAGCAGCAGCTTTTGACGAAGGTCACTATATGCAGGTTGAGGTTGCGGCAAAACTGGCCGGAACCGATCAACCAGAACTGGCGGATCAGTTTCTGGAGTTCATGGTTTCTGACACTTTCCAGCAGATTATTCCGACGACAAACTGGATGTATCCGGCAGTGACCCCGGCTTCGGGTCTGCCCGACGGGTTTGACACACTGATCACTCCGGAAAAATCTCTGCTGTTCAGTCCCGAAGAAGCCGCAGCAGTGCGGGATCAGGCGCTTGCGAAATGGCTGGGCGCGCTCAGCCAGTAAGCCCATGGCCGGGTGCTGGCGCGGCGGCTTTGGTCGCGGCGCTGATCTTGGGCACTTTGGCCGCTGTGGCCTTGCGTGCAGAAACATCAGCCGGGTTCGGCCCGGCTGACTGGGCTGCGTTGAGGTTTACGCTGGTGCAGGCGGTGTTGTCTGCGGTGTTCAGCGTGGCCTTGGCCATTCCGGTCGCGCGCGCACTTGCCCGGCGTCGATTTCCGGGCAGACGCGCTTTGATCGCATTGTTAGGAGCGCCTTTCATCTTGCCGGTCATCGTGGCGATCCTTGGATTGTTGCAGGTCTTTGGAAGGGCAGGTTGGATATCGGAGGTTTTGGGGTTGTTCGGCCTGTCGCCTCTGCGCATTTACGGGCTGCACGGCGTGGTCTTGGCTCATGTGTTTTTCAACCTGCCTCTGGCAACGCGCCTGATCCTGCAGGCATGGCAGGAAATCCCGGCTGAACGCTTTCGACTCGCTGCACAATTGGGCTGTAATGGTACAGCGATGTTTCGGCTGATCGAACTGCCCATGCTGAGGCGCATACTGCCGGGCGTTTTGGCTGTAATCTTCGCAATCTGCCTGACAAGCTTTGCTGTCGCGTTGACCCTCGGAGGAGGGCCGCGAGCAACAACAATCGAACTCGCGATCTATCAGGCCTTCACCTATGACTTCGATCTCGGCCGGGCGGCGCTGCTGTCCGCATTGCAACTGGCCCTGACCGTGGTCGCTGCACTGGCTGCGCTGAGGTTTTCACAGGGTGATGGGTTCGGTGCAGGGCTGGACCGCGCCATCCGCCGTTGGGACGGTGGGTCGCCCTTGTTCGATGTATTTTGGATTGGCACCGCTGCGGCGTTCCTGCTACTGCCATTGGCCGCAGTTGTCATATCTGGATTGGTCGGGTTGTTTGAGATGCCCGCCTTGGTATTTCGTGCCGCGTTGATCTCGGTTCTGGTCGCCGCAGCCAGTACAGCCGTTTTGTTGCTACTTGCGTTGCCAATGGCCACGGCCGTCGCAACCGGGCGCTATGGGATCGTGGAGCTTTGCGGTATTTTGGGGCTGGCGGCTTCGCCTTTGGTGATCGGGACGGGGTTGTTCATCCTAATTCGCCCGGTAGCCAACCCGACAACGCTGGCACTGCCGGTGACGGCGCTTGTGAACGCGGTCATGGCGCTGCCGTTTGCCCTACGCATTCTGGTACCCGCTGCGCAGGACGTGGTCACCCGGCATGGACGGCTGGCCCTGTCACTGGATATGGACAAGAAGACATTTTTTACTCGCGTTCTGCTGCCCCGCATGCAACCGCAAATACGCTTTGCCGCTGGCCTGTCGGCTGCCTTGTCGATGGGTGATCTGGGCGTTATTGCCCTGTTCGCCGATCCGCATATCGCAACACTCCCATTACAGATCTACCGTTTGATGGGCGCGTACCAGATGCAGGCCGCAGCCGGTGCGGCGTTGCTGCTGCTGCTCCTGTCGATGGGGGCATTCTGGTTGCTGGATCGAGGAGGGCGTTTGCATGCTGAAACTTGACGGTTGCCTCATCGAGAACGGAAGCTTTTCGCTGCAAGCCGATTTCACCGTCGAGACCGGCTCCAGCGTGGCTATTATCGGCCCCTCCGGGGCAGGAAAATCGACGCTACTTGAATCGATTGCCGGGTTTCGCGATTTGAAACGCGGGCAGATTCTCTGGAACCGAGGTCGAATATCTGATCTCTCCCCCGGGCAGCGTCCATTGGCGATCTTGTTCCAAGATGGCAATCTGTTTCCTCACCTGACAGTCGAACAGAATGTCGCCCTCGGGCTGCGTCCTAACGGTCGTTTGTCCGGTGACGAGCAAGCGGAAGTCCAAAATGCGCTGACCCGCGTGTCCCTCTTTGGTCTGGGCGGTCGCAAGCCCGCCGAACTGTCCGGTGGACAACAAAGCCGGATTGCGTTGGCTCGCGTCCTTGTGCAACGTCGCAAACTCTTGTTATTGGACGAACCCTTTGCAGCACTGGGACCAGCACTGAAGGCCGAAATGCTTGACCTCGTTGCCGGATTGGTAGCCGAAACTGGCACGACCCTGTTTATGGTCAGCCATGATCCACAAGACGCGCGCCGCATTACCAGCCATACTGTTCTGGTGGCGGATGAACGCGCACATCCGCCAGCATCGACAAAGGCTCTGTTGGACAACCCGCCACCCAGCCTGCGCGATTATTTGGGGTAGGTGTCGAACTGGTTCGGTGCAGGCGCTTCCACCACCAAAATTTTCTTCGGCAAGCTGCACAGAGAAATTCAAGGCAACCTAAGCCTGGCCTGAAATTCTTCGAATTCCTTCGCGACGCCAGAAGCACTTGCCGCTAACAACTTGTGCCCGTCTTCCGGGGTTGCCAAAGCCGAGTGTGATCCGACGCGGCCATCTGGGAACTGCGCACGATGTGCATCAGGCGGCCCATGCCGATCCCCTGAATGCTCACGCAGATACTCGGCGCTCAGGCGTTGCGGAGGATCAGAGGCTTCGTTGGGTGGAAGCGAACCCAGCAGGGCTTGCGTGATTGCAATTTCCGAAGGCGTCGCGTGCATGCCTTCCCATTCGCCGTAAAGATCTGACCGAAGTGCATTGACTGCTGCGGGTTCCCACCAACTGCGTATCATGCATCTGTCCACCGTCAGCTGTTCAACGATCCTTCGGAGCGGTTCCAGATTGGCGCCGTGACCGTTCACTATAAAAATACCCAAAAAACCCTGCGCCAAGCATCCCGAGATGACCTCGTGCGCCAGATTTTGGAATGCCTCTTCAGATACGGAAATCGTACCCGGGAAAGCGGTGTTAAATGGCGCGGGTGTATAGGCCAGTGGAGGTGCGACAATTGCACCGACCTTTTCTGCCGCAGCCAGCGCAACGGCGTTGGCGCAGATCGTATCCGTGCCGATCCGACCCATTGGCCCGTGTTGTTCGGTGGACCCGACCGGCAGTAGGATGGCGGCGCCTTCTTTGATACGGGTTTCCACCTCGTACCACGTCATGTTTTCAAGTTTCATTCGCACCCTCTCTGCCTTTGACCCTGAGTATCGCTTTTCCTTTTTGCACGACGGCACTAGGCTGAGCCAATGGAAGATTCACCTGTGATCGAGACCCGGAAACCACCTCTGGACCAGCTGATCGGAACCGCTGTGAAATCCCATCGGGTGCTGGCCGGTCTGACGCTGACGGAATTGTCGGCGCGGTCTGGTGTGTCCACGGCCATGATCTCGAAAATCGAGCGCGGTCAGGTGTCTGCATCTTTGAACTCTCTGGAAGCGTTGGCACAAGGTATCGGCGTGCCTTTGATCAACTTTTTTGCTGCAACTGTCGACCGTTCAGATGCGTCCTTTGTGGCGGCGGGTGAGGGGGTTACGGTTCGGCGCGTGGGCAGCGGGTATGGTCATAGCTACAAGCTGATAGGTCGGGCCGAAGCAAAACATGTGAGTTTCGAAAGCTTCAGCGTGACCCTCGAGGCGCCGCTGGACGCCCGCCCGCTCTACCAGCATCAAGGCGTTGAGTTCATTCATGTCACGGATGGAGAGATGGTCTATGGCTGCGGCGATGCCACCTATCACATGCGTCCGGGAGATAGTCTGAGCTTTGATTCAAACGCTGCGCATGGCCCGACCGAGCTGAAAACGGAGAAAGTCAGTTTTGTGACCGTAGTTGCCAAGGCTATTACCGGCGAAAACTAAAACGCCCGACTATTATAGCCGGGCGTTTTCCTTGATCTGAATTACAGACCCCATTTCTCTCTGTTTTGTTCAAAGAAGCCTTGGGCTTTTTTGACTTCGATCCAATTGTTCACATAGTTGATCCAGACCTGATCGCCCTGCGGCAGGATCATTGCAATCGGAGATGGTGAGCGCGGCCCCGCATTTTTTACCCGCTCAACCGGGAATTTCTCTTCCAGGGTCGCGCCTTCGATATTTGATGTGATGAACACATCTGCACGGCCGGCAATGACCTCTTGGAACCCGCGTGCGGGGGCCTCGACCACTTTGATGTCAGCATTGGGGAACCACTCGCGCACGCGCTTTTCAAAAGTGGTGCCCAAGGTTGTGGCAACCTTTACGTCCGGTTGGTTGATCGAGTCGTAACCATCGAACTTATCGGCCTTGTCCTTGGTTGTGTAGGGAAACAGTTCAACCGAGATGTAACTGTCCGAGAACCCGGCAACCTTCATGCGTGGCGGAGAAATGGAGGCTGAGCCGGTGAGGTGATATTTGCCCGCGACCACACCATTTACCAGCGTTTTCCAGTCGGTCGGCACGTATTCAACTTCAACCCCAAGATCGGTGGCCAGCTCGTTCATGATGTCAATATCATAGCCTTTATAGCTGTTTGTCGCGGGATCACGTAGGGACATGGGATTCCAGTCCCCTGTGGTGCCGACCTTCAAGACCCCTGAATCCAGTACTTCGTTCAACGCCGATTGCGCCTGAGCGGCCCCCGACAATACCACGCCAAGCGCAGCAACAGCTGCGGCTTTCCAAAATGTTTTCATCTTTGTCTCCCGTTGGTGGCGGTTAGGCCTTGCTGCCATATTGTTCCTTGATTTAAGCGCAAAGACAAAGATAACCTCAAGAAAATATTCCACTGTGAATAAAATAAGGGCAGTTCAGCCGATGCCAGACGCCGTGATCGAGCTTGTGAACGTAAACAAGTGGTATGACACATTTCACGTTCTCAAAGACATCAACCTGACAATCGACAGCGGTGAGAAAGTGGTCATCTGTGGCCCGTCCGGGTCAGGCAAATCAACCGTGGTTCGCTGTATCAACCAACTGGAAAAGCACCAGAAAGGCACCATCCGCGTTGATGGAGTCGAACTGACGGATGATCCGAAGTCAGCGGCTGCGATCCGATCCGAGGTTGGGATGGTATTTCAGCAATTCAACTTGTTCCCCCATCTGACCGTACTTGAGAATCTGACCCTTGGCCCGATTAAGGCACGCGGGCTCAGCCGCAAGGATGCCGAAGAGAAGGCCCGCCATTACCTGGAGCGCGTACATATCCCCGACCAGGCCGACAAACGTCCGCTCCAACTGTCCGGTGGCCAGCAGCAGCGCGTGGCCATTGCCCGATCCCTGTGCATGGAGCCGCGGGTTCTGTTGTTCGATGAACCCACCTCGGCGCTGGACCCCGAGATGATTTCCGAGGTTCTGGATGTAATGGTCGAACTGGCACAAGAGGGCATGACCATGGTGGTTGTCACCCACGAGATGGGTTTTGCCCGAAAAGTCGCTGACAAGATGATCTTCATGGATGCTGGTGAAATCGTGGAACAGGGCAAGCCTGAACATTTCTTCACCAACCCCGAATCCGAACGGTGCCGGAAGTTCCTCAGCCAGATTCTGCAGCACTAGGTGAGACCGATGAAAAAAATCCTGTTGATCTTGCCCCTGCTGTTGCTGACGGGTTGTTCTTCATCTCAGACTTGGGGTTGGTATGTGATCGACCCGACCACGCAATCGGGTTGGACCAATGTGAAATTCCTGATCTCGGGCATGGGCGCGACGATTCAGATTTCGCTGATCGCAGCTGTGCTGTCGATTGGCATCGGGTTGTTGGTGGCGCTGCCCGGCTTGTCGGAAAAGCGTGGCTGGCGGTTGATCAACCGTGTTTATGTGGAATTTGTCCGCTCGATTCCACTGCTGCCGATGCTGTTTTGGGTGTTTTACGGGCTGCCGATCGTGTTCCAGTCGATGGGCATGAATATTCCGATCGACCCGTTCTGGGGTGCGATCATCACTCTGGCAATCTCTGACAGCGCTTTCACTGCTGAAATTTACCGGGCAGGCATTCAATCCATTGCAAAGGGCCAAAGCGAAGCCGCGCGGACAATCGGGCTAAATTACGTGCAGACGATGCGTTACGTGATACTGCCGCAGGCGATCCGGCGTATCCTGCCGCCCCTGGCCAACCAGTTCATCTACATCGTCAAGATGAGCGCCTTTGCCAGTGTCATCGGCATGCAGGAACTCACCCGTCGGGCGAATGAGCTGGTGGTCACCGAATACCGCCCGCTGGAAATCTACACATTGCTGATCTTTGAATATCTGATCCTGGTTCTGATCATCAGTGCCGGTGTGCGCTGGTTGGAACGCCGCATGGGCGCGGATGAGCGCGGATAAGGAGGGCCTTATGGACTGGAAAGACTTCATTGCTGAGACCGAGGCCAATATCGGTAGCTTTTCAAAAGAGGTGCCTGATACTGTCCGTGGCTTTGGCATCATGGGTAAAGCGGCCAAAACTGACGGAGCGCTCAGCGAGAAAACCAAAGAGTTCATGGCCCTTGGCATTGCCGTGGCGACACGCTGTGACAGTTGCATCGGATTTCATGTGAAATCGCTGGTGCGTCTGGGTGCCACCCGCGAGGAACTATGCGAGGCACTGGCCATGGCAACCTATATGGGCGGTGGACCCTCGTTTGCCTACAGCGCCAAGGCGCTCAAGGCGTTTGATGTATTTTCGGAGTAGACAGATGCGCCCAGACCTGGCCGGAGCCGAAGGCTTTATCCGCAATTGCTGGTACGTGGCTGGCCGTAGCGAGGATTTCGGCCGCACCCTCAGCGCGGTGCGGATGCTGGATGAAGAGATTGTTATCTATCGCGACACCAAAGGCATGGCCATCGCGTTGGAGGATGCCTGCCCGCATCGCAAGCTGCCCCTGTCGCGCGGCACGATTGAAGGCGATCATGTGGTCTGCGGTTATCACGGGCTTACTTTTGGCTGCAGCGGGGAGTGCGTGAGCGCTCCGACCCAGTTGGACAATCCTCCACGCCGGGCGGCTGTGCATTCATATCCGGCCGAGGATCGCTGGGGGTTTTTGTGGCTGTGGATGGGTGACCCGGTGCAGGCCGATCGCAATGATATCATCGACATCCCGAACTTCGAAAGCCCGTCCTGGGGCAAGACGCAGACTGGTGCGATGGAGATGGCGTGCCATTACCTTTACATCATCGACAACCTGCTGGACCCAAGCCATGTCGCCTGGGTGCATCTGACCTCATTTGCGGGGGCTGGAACCGATAGTCGACCGTTGGATCTGGAAGAAACCGACGAGGGCGTGATCGTGTCCCGCTGGATCGCTGATGAGCCTGCGCCGCCCTACTACGCTCCGATCCTGCCTTTTGGTCCAAGCTGCGACCGCAAGCAGCATTATGAATGCCGTCTACCCTCGACCGCGATTAACATGTCGGTCTATACCCCGACAGGTGAGGGTGGGGCAGATCGCGAGCTGTCACCGAATGCTTTTGTAAACATATCGTATAATTTCATCACGCCGGTCGATGAACAGAACTCGCGTTATTTCTGGTTCCAGCACCGCAACATGCATGCGGACGACGTGGCCATGTCCCAGCGGATGTTTGACGGTGCAATAATGGCGTTCAACGAAGACAAGGACGTGCTGGAATATGTTCAGACCGGCATGGCGCGACGCAAAACCGGGTATATCAACCTGGGGCTGGATGTGGGCGCAATGCGCTTTCGGTCACGCGTTGCCAAACGGATCACTGAAGAAGCTGCGCCCTGACTTACTTGGCCGACAGGCGCCCGTCAGAGCTTTGGCCAACTTGCCGTTCAGGGGCGTCAAACACTGCTTTAATCGAAGGGTGCCGATCCAGAATTTCGTCGCCTCCGGGTATGGTTTCCGGTCGCAATACGCCCTTGTCCCACACGGCAACACCATCCACCCGGATCGTCGGGTCCAGGACATTCAGAGAAATTTCGCCCGGCGCGTAATCTCCGCAGGTGTGGAAATGCAGCAGCCGGGGATTTCCGAAGGCCGAACCGCTCCAGCGTTCATAATTTTCATACGCAGGGGTGGGATAAGCACATCCAGGGTGTATTCCCGCATGCCATGAGTGCATTGTCATCGGGTCCAGATCGAACATTTTGCCGACGGCTTCATAGTGCATTGTGGCACAATGCACGTCCATCTGGTGGCCCGAAAACCCGGTAAGTGTGTTGTCTTTGAAATGTACCGCAAGTGGTTCGCGCAATGTGCAGCCGTAGGGTTCATAGAACTTCGACCCGGTACCCACGAGAAATCCGTCCTGTATCAAAGTGCCGGAAAACCCTTGCGCCGGAACCGGGGCAAATACCGACATTGGAAACCGCGCTACGCTGACATCTGCTGCTCCCGCCTTTGGATAGGCTGCCCCGGGGCCGGAGAAATCCGTACCCAACGGGCATGTGACCTGAATCCGTGTCGCGGTAGCCATTAGCGCATTCACGGCATCCTTTAGCGCCACAAAACCAAAATAATCGGCCCGCCCAAACCCTGACGCCAGCATTCCCGCATCCACCACGTAGGACATGATAGGGCGAATGTCGCTCATCCCGGCGTCAAAGCGGATCTGATCCCCGGTGCGTGACAAGAACAACGTACGATCGGCAGATTTCATTGACGCGATCAGACCATCTGGCAACGCCCCGCCCATTGGGTCAAACGGAATGGTCTGAACAGATGTTTCTATTCCGTGTTGCCGGGCGCAATCCACAACCGCCTGACAGAGATCGGCATAGTAATACCCCAGGCTGGGATCTTCACAGAGTACCAGCAACCGGTCACCCGCCTTTAGGCCACCACATTCAAGCAACAGGTTTTCTGCTCCGGTGCGCAAATCCGGGTTTCTCATGATCGTGGCTTTCAACAGTGTTCGGTCAGAATTTACACTGATCACATTCCTGTGATCCACTAAAATGTCGCCACAGGAAAATTTTTTACTGACACTCCGCGTTCCGTTGTTCATATGATGATCCCATCACAGACAGGAGACGCCGAAATGAGCGCTTGGATCGAAATGGTCTCGGACGAACAGGCCGAGGGCCGCCTGAAAGAGCTGTTGGATAAGGCTCGGACCCCTCATGGGACCGTGGACACTGTGATGCGCGTTCACTCACTTCGGCCCGAGACGATGAACGGGCACGTGACGCTTTATCGTTCCGTCCTGCATTCCAAAGACAATGTGCTGCCCTTTTGGTTTCTTGAGGTGGTGGCCAGCTATACCTCGATCCTGAATGACTGCACCTATTCTCTGACCCATCATTTCATGAATGTGCGCAACTTGCTAAAGGATCAGCCCCGCAGCGACCGCATTTTTGTAGCCCTCAAGGCGCAGCGGCCCGAGAATGAATTCGAGGGTAAAGAACTTGCGCTTTTGCGTTATGCGGCCAAGCTTACGACCGATGTGGGAAAAATGGTAAAATCCGATTTTGAGGCGCTCAAAATCGAAGGGTGTTCGGATGGCGAAATCCTCGAGGTCAATCAGGTCTGCGCCTATTTCAACTACTCGAACCGGTTGCTCAACGGGCTCGGCGCCACAACCGATAACGATGTGATCGGGTATTACAAAAGCGATGACTGACCGCTTGCTTCACCTGGGAGTTCGCTAACCGAACTTGGGCGCGTCATAGATCAGTGCACCTAGGTCCGAAAACTTTAAGGTTGGATCAGTTAAACTTAGCGCTACATCTCGAATGGCCGCGGCCCGGCCCTTGCCCAAGGACGGCGTGGCGAATTCCATGAATTTGTCGACGATTTCGGATTGATCCATTGGGGCTTCGGGGCCACCGCGCGCGTGGACATCCCCCGAGTTCAACACGCGCCCATTGTTTAGCGTCATGCTAACATCGGCAACGCGGCTTGTGGGGAAACGTTTCGAATGGCGCGCGTCTTCAGCCACGGAAATGCGTTCGATAATCGACGCCACCATAGGATCGGACAGTCCCGCCCCGGTGATATGTTCAACACCGATCCGCCCATAAGCCATCATCGTGGCGACGGCAAAAGGCAGGGAATATTGCGCCTTTGAGGTATCGTCAGGCATACCCTGGAATAGACAGGCGCTTTCGTGGAACGTGTTGACCTGAACCGAGGCGATGTCCGAATGGCTCAGATGATGTTCTTTGATCAGCGAACGAGTGGCGTCGATGGCAGCGTGCGCCCATCGGCAGATCGGGTAGGGCTTCACATATTGATGCTCCATCTGCCAGAACTGGCCTAGGTCTTGCCAGTGCGGGGCGGCCTCCTCTGCCTCGACGGTGATGGCGGGTGCTCCGGTAAAGCCTTTCTCGGCCAATATTGCCGCCGAGATTCCTACCAGTGCGCCGCAGCCCGAGCCGTCATGCAGCATGGTGGGGTTGGCAATCTCGCGCATCATCTGGCTGCGGGGGCCGTGATATTCGGCGATGCCCATCGCCTCTCGCATCTGTTCCGGGCTAAGTCCGCGCATACGTGCGGCGACGGCAACAACCCCCAAAGCGTTCCATGCGCCCGAGGTGTGGTAATCGCTGGCGGTATTGTGCAGCGAGATGCCCGCACGCCCGGCGACCTCGTACCCGATGGTCACGGCTGCCAATGCTTCTGGCCCTGAGAAATCCGGAACCGTTTCAGCCAAAGCAGCAAGGGCAGGAATAACAACGACACCGATATGGCCTTTTGTGGGGTTGTACCCATCATGCCCGTCTAGATTGTCGGTTTGGGTGGCTGCGGCATAGGCCGCCCCGGCCACGCTGACCCGGCGACCGTCAAACAACATTCGTGCGCCAAGTGTATCCTCACCCGCGCCGTAAAGCGCCAGTGCCGCTTCCCGTGCAATTGTGCCCGCTGTCATCGGACCCGACCCGATTGTAATGCCTAATGTATCCAACAGCATCAGCGCCGCCGCATTCAGCGTCGTATCCGGAATATCCCCAGCTGTGCTGCCGAGTGCGAAGTCTGCAACCTTTTGAAATGTTTCCACCACAGCCAGCCTGCTTGTCTTGGAGTTTGGGACAATATGCTTGCAATCCAATCTAGGTGAAATTGAACCAAGCGGCACGAAAACAATCCTTGGGCTATGGCGCTGGATTTATTGTGGTTGTCAGTTTCGTTGTGCCGCGAACAAGACAATTCTAAAGTCGCAAATGAACTAGAGGGTCCGTTCTGACCGGCTTAATCAATGTAGTATCAGCCTCGGAATACGCCAAATATGATGAACCTGCCTCACCTGTCCTTTCTCCGTTCCTTTGAGGCGGCCGCTCGGCATCTGAGCTTCACAAGCGCGGCGGAAGAGCTGAACTGCACCCAGTCCGCTGTCAGCAATCACGTGCGGTCGCTGGAAGAGTTCATCAAACGGCCCCTTTTCGTTCGCCACCCGCGTTCCTTGTCCCTGACCGATGTCGGCAGGGCCTACCTGCCGTCCGTGCGCCACGCGCTGCAAGAGATCGACGCGGCCACACAATCGATTGTGCTGCGCTCGCATACCCGCACCGTAGTCGTCTCGTGCCCGATCAGCCTGGCAGAGAATTGGTTGCCGAACGTCATTCAGGGGTTTTCACAGGAGCACCCGGATATTGCCCTGACTGTTCACGGCACGATCTGGACGGATGTAGAGCCAAACGTGTCGGATGTATCTATCACGATCAACCATGTGGATGATGTGGCGGATGGGCTGACGCGCTTGTGGGTGGACAAGCTGACCGTGGTTTGCGCCCCCGGATTTACGGTCAATGGGGATCCTTTGACCCATCCCGAACAACTGGACGACGCGCCGCTGATACATATCCTTGGCCGCCCCGCCTATTGGGAAAAAATCGCTGCCGCGTTCGGTCTTGAAGATCTGAACCTCAAAGAGGGGCAGCGAACCAATGTGTCCAACCTCGCGTTAGAGCTGGCGGCGAAATCTCTGGGATGTGTCGCGTTGCCGAAATCACTGGTACGGTCCTATGTGGATCGGGGGCTGCTGGTCGAGCCGCTGGAAATTGATCTGGACAGCCCTTGGGCCTACTACGCCAAATTGCAAGAGAAATCGGTAACCCCTGCTGTTCGTCTTTTTCAGGATTGGCTTTTGCAGATGGCGACCGAAACGGATGCTGTGATCCGATGATCCGAGATGGGGCGTTCTTTATGGTCCAAGGCCTGATCACCCTTCTATCCCAGTTGTCTGGATCGTTTTACCAAGCTTTTGCGAAGAGCTTTTCCATGGCTTCTAATACGCTACACAGCCATAGCGGGCGTCAGTTTCCCGACCCGTGTCGTATTCGCAAACGAACCGAGATTTTCCGCCTTGTACCCATTTCGAGGCGACGTGACCCCAGAGTGATAACATCTGAAAATAGGTGGAATTGATGCCGAATATTCTTGAGAAATTTGCGAAAATGGCGACCGAGAATGCCCCCGGACAGGAAGCGCGGCACGACGACGGGCATCTACATACCATTATGGTGGGCGACGTTTTGCCCGGTGAGCCGGTGGATTTTTCACACGGTGATGTAGATGCGCATGCGCCGACGCCCGGCGCCCGCGAGATTTGGAACGAAGGATACGACGCGGGTGGTTGTCAGGCCTATACCGAATATCGGGGTCTGGCTGAAATCCGCGATGGTGTCGCCCGGCGGCTTGCTGCATTCACGGGTGCGCCGGTTGATCCGGTACATGAGCTGATCATCACCCCGGGCACTCAGGGCGCTTTGTTTCTGGCGCTTGGGGCTACGGTCGATACGGGCACTAAGGTAGCCATTATCGAGCCTGATTATTTTGCCAATCGTAAACTGGTTACCTTTTTTGGAGGCACCATTTTACCTGTTGGCCTGCGCTATCAGGGGGCAGATGATGAGACCGGGCTTGATCTTGAGGCGCTTGAGCAGGCATTTCAGGGTGGGGCAGAGGTTTTGGTTTTTTCGAACCCGAACAACCCGACCGGTTTCGTATATTCTCAGCACGAGATTCAGGCGATGGCCAAACTTGCGGCGCAATACAGTGTCACCGTAGTTGCCGACCAACTGTATTCCCGCCTGCTATATTCTGACGCGCAGTTCACCCATTTTCGCGCCTGCGACACTTGCCCCAAGAATGTCATCACAATCATGGGCCCATCCAAAACCGAGTCACTCAGCGGTTTTCGACTAGGTGTGGCATTCGGAACAGCTGCGATCGTCGACCGGATGGAGAAATTGCAGGCCGTCGTGTCGCTGCGGGCGGCGGGGTACAATCAACGCGTGCTAGAGACTTGGTTTAATGAGCCCGAAGGCTGGATGGCGGATCGGGTCGCGCAACATCAGGCCATTCGCGACGATCTGCTACAGATTTTCAACTCGGCAGGTCTGCCGACAACAATACCTCAGGCGGGAAGTTACCTGTTTCCGCGGCTACCGGAACTGACTGTATCGCCGGTTGATTTTGTGCGGCTACTTCGTCTGCAGGCAGGCGTTATTGTCACCCCAGGTTCTGAGTTTGCACCCTGGACCGCCAACAGCGTTCGCCTGAACTTTTCGCAAGACCACGCAAAGGCCGTTGCGGCGGCTAAGCGGATCGTGACTATGGTTGAAAGGTACAAGCAATGACGCTCAAGGTTCCACCGCCCCAAGGATTTTACAATCCGGTCGCACGGTACGGGGATATTGTCTTTACCTCGGGGATGACACCGCGTCAGGACGGCAAGTTGTTGTTTTCCGGTGCAATCAAGGTAAACGATACACCGGATCAGCACCGTGAAGCCGTTCGCTTGGCGGCGCAGAATGCGCTGATGGCAGCACGCTCAGGCCTGACCAAAGGTGAGAAGCTGGGAGTGATCCTGCAACTCCAGGTCTTTCTGAATTGTGAGCCGGGCTTTGCCGCGCATCCTCAGGTGGCGAATTTTGCTTCGGAGTATCTGGCGGAAGAATTGGGCGCGGCCAGTATTGGCAGCCGTGCGGCGATTGGGGTTTCATCCCTACCGTCAAATGCCACTGTCGAGATCACGCTTACAGTGGCGGTTGATCGTCCATAATGCTTTGGCGTCGGCCGTTCACCACTTCATGGCGATTTGCGCGGTTTCGAAAGTTACCGTTCAGATAACAATCGGCGCTTTTCGGCCATGGCTTCGCGGCGGCTGCGTTCGATACCCAATCTGAAGGACTCTTCGACAAAATCGATATGATCGGTGGCAGCTTTGGCGGCGCGTTCTTCATCTCCGTCGATTACTGCCCGACCCAGTTCCAAGTGCTGCGCCAAAAGTTGGCGCCCTGTACCGTCAATCGTTTTCAGAAAGTCGCGGTTGTAGAATACACCTCTTCGGGTGAGTTCATAGATCGAAGCCATGATATGGATCAGGGTCGCATTTTGACTGGCGTCCACGATTGCCGAATGCAGAGCAAAGTCAGCTTCCTGTGCGGCTTTAGTATCGTTGTCCCGCCAGGCACGCTCATTTTCGGTCAGAATTTCTTCGATCCGCTCTTTGTCCGCTTTGGTTGCCCGCCGTGCTGCCAAGCGGGCCGCAAAACTCTCTTGCTCGCGCCGGTATTCTAGATAGTCGAAAAAGGCGGGCTCATGCCGTTCGTACAGCGCCAGAAGTGCGGGCATCATCGCTTGGCCGGTCAGGGCGGCGACAAAGGTGCCTTCCCCATGCTGAGTTGTAACTAGACCGCGTTCTTCCAGAATGGCCAGAGCCTCGCGCAACTTTGGGCGGGACACGCGCAACATCTCGGCCAGATCCCTTTCAGATGGCAGTTTGCGCCCCTGTTTCAGAATGCCCGAGGCAATCAAGTCCTCGATCTGCGCCACCACGGCGTCGGCCAGCGATTCGTGTCCAACAGGTTCAAATATTGCTGAGGGGCTCATGACGGTTTGCCTTAAATAGCTGCCAGCTCAAAGGTTACTGGTAAATAAATATAACCATATTGGACGAATATTCAAGCGACACAGGAGGCTCGCACTGAATGCGGCAGTATTATGATTTCACTGAAGAAACAGTGAGAATTATTTTCTAACTGCTTTTTTAAACTCAGTGACAAACTTCTTCTCGAAGTCGTGCGTTTAATAATGGAAGAATGCCAGTGGTAAATAAAATTGTTGACTGGTTTGTAATGGTAAAGTTAGTTTACCACCGGAGCGGCGCTGGAAGAGCCTGCGCCATTGATTGGGGTAGATACCCCGACCAACCCTGGAGGAGATTTTATGAAAAAGACCCTGACGAGCCTCGCCGTGGCAGCCAGCCTACTGGCCGCACCTGCGGTTGCCGCTGACAAGCTGCTGCTGAAAACACCGATTGCTTTTTCGACTGAGCTGCCGGGCCTCGGGTCGCCGATCCCGCGTGTGGCCGAACAGCTGAACGTGATGTCTGGCGGCACGCTGAAGATGAAAGTGTATGAGCCGGGCAAACTGGTTCCGCCGTTCGAAATTCTGGACGCTGTGTCCACAGGCAAGATCAACTCGGGCTACACCACGGCTGGGTACTGGGCGGGTAAAATCCCGGCTGCACCGCTGTTTTCTGCGGTTCCCTTCGGTCCTGAGGCGGGCGAATACATGGCGTGGCTGTACTACGGCAACGGTTTGACGCTGTATCAAGAGATGTATGATCAGGCTGGCTATAACGTCCACGTTCTGCCTTGCGCGATCATTGCGCCTGAAACTTCGGGCTGGTTCGCATCCGAGATCAACGCGCCTGAAGACCTGAACGGACTGAAGATGCGTTTCTTCGGTCTGGGCGGTAAGGTGATGCAGAAACTGGGCGTGGCGACCTCGCTGCTGCCGGGTGGTGAGATATTCCCCGCGCTGGAAAAAGGCGCCATCGACGCGACCGAGTTCTCGATGCCAGCCATTGACGCGCGTCTGGGCTTCCACAAGCTGGTGAAGTTCAACTACTTCCCCGGCTGGCACCAGCAAGCGACCGTGTTCGAACTGCTGATCAACAAGGACGTCTGGAATGAAACCAGCGACCAGCACAAGGCGATCATCGAAAGCGCCTGTAAGGCTTCGATGGCTGACAGCTTTGCCGAAGGTGAAGCCATCCAGCACGCGGCTCTGATCGACAATGTTGAAAACAACGGTGTCACCATCAAGCAATGGTCGCCCGAGATGCTGGATACCTTCCGTGCGACTTGGGAAGAAGTTGCCGCAGAAGAAGCAGCAAACGACGCCTATTTTGCGAAAGTCCTGGCCGACATGAAAGAATTCCGTGACGGCTACGACCTGTGGAAAACCAACGCTTTCCTCCCGCGTCAGTAACCTCCCACGCTGACGAAACCGGGGCGGCGGTGCCCGTCGCTCCGGTTCTTTTTTCCTGAACTTCGGAATTTCTAACCTTTCACTGCCCGCGCGCCGGGCTGCTGAGCGAGGAATGACCATGGCCAATCAAAAGAACCTCAACGATCCGGTCGAAGCCTATGAGGGCATCCTGGAACACCCCGAGACTGACCGTCAGAAGATAGCTGTCGCGATCGACTCGAGCGTAAAAGCAATCGGCCATGTGGTCATGTGGGCAAACGTGTTGCTGATGGGGGCGATTTTCGCTCAGGTCTCGCTGCGCTATCTGTTCAGCCAAAACTATCCCAAGTTGGATGAGATCCAGTGGCACTTCTACGGCATCGTCACGATGATCGGCATTTCCTATGCCTTGATCACCGATAGCCATGTGCGGGTCGACGTGTTGCACATGCAGCTTTCACGTCGCGCGCAGCGAGTGATTGAAGTGATCGGCATCCTGACCCTACTAACCCCGTTCATCTATCTGATAGTGGATCAGGGATATGACTATTTCTACGAAAGTTTCCGCGTTAACGAGCGCTCGGACAGCCCCACCGGACTGCCTGCACGTTGGGCCTTCAAGGCGGTCATTCCGATCAGTTTCATTCTGCTGGCGCTGGCGGCACTTGCGCGATTGATCCACGACGGGCACGCGTTGCTGTACGGACCGGAGTCCGAACGTGAAGGCGCGCCGCTGCGCCGGATACTGCTGGTGCTGGCCGTGTTTGCCGCCGTCTGCGTCGGCCTGACCTTCTTGGTTGAAACGACCGAGGAAAAGCTGGTCATCGCGATGTTCCTGACCTTCATCGCGCTGCTGTTCACCGGTTACCCGGTGGCTTGGGTTCTGGCCGGTGTAGGCGTGGCTTATTGCGGTCTGGCCTATCTGTTCGACAATGATCTGATGCTGTGGACCGGGTTAGAGAGCACCTTCACCGGGCTCGACTACCTGACCCTCGGTGCCGTGGTGAACCGCGTCTATGCGACCATGTCTAACGCGGTTCTGGTTGCCCTGCCGATGTTCATCTTCATGGGCCTGATGCTGGACGAATCCGGTGTGGCCGAGCGTTTGATGTCTTCGATGCAGCGTCTCTTCGGTACGGTGCGTGGTGGGTTGGCAATCACGGTGACCCTGATCGGGATCATTCTGGCGGCTTCGACCGGCATCATCGGTGCGTCTGTCGTCCTGCTGGGTGTGCTGTCGCTGCCGTCGATGATACAGCAGAAATACCAACCGACGCTGGCGGCTGGCGTGGTCTCAGCTTCCGGTACGCTGGGCATTCTGATCCCGCCGTCGATCATGCTGGTGATCATGGCCGACCAGATGGCTCTTTCGGTCGGTGATCTGTTTATGGCAGCGGTCTTCCCCGGTGTGATCATCGGTGGCCTGTACCTGACATATATCTTCATCCTCGCACTGGTGAAGCGCGACGCGGCCCCCGTGCCCGAAGGTGCCACGGCCCCTGATTGGGCCGCGGTGAAGGATGTGCTGATCGCCGTAATCCCGACGCTGATGTTGATCCTTGCCGTGCTTGGTTCCATTTTTGCCGGTCTGACCACTCCTACCGAAGCCTCGGGCATCGGTGCGCTGGGTGCGACACTGCTGGCTCTGGGGTATCGTAAACTGACCTTCGCCAAGCTGTGGAACGTGCTGGTCTCGACCTTCAACACCACCGCTTATATCTTCGCGATCTTCCTTGGCGCGACCGTATTCTCGTATGTACTGCGGGAATTGGGTGGCGATGAACTGATCGAACATGTGGTGCAGTCCACCGGCTTTGGTGCCAACGGGACGATCCTGTTCATCCTGTTCATCGTCTTCCTGCTGGGTTTCGTGTTGGACTGGATCGAGATTACGCTGATTGTGCTGCCCCTGATGCGCCCAATCGTGAACGGCCTTGGCATCGACATCCCCGGCTTTGGCGTTCTGGATGAGCCCGCACTGGTGTGGTTCGTGATCCTTGTCGCGGTGACGCTGCAAACCAGCTTCCTGACACCTCCAGTAGGCTTTGCCTTGTTCTATCTCAAAGGCGTTTGCCCGCCAGAGATTAAACTGACGCATATCTATAAGGGCATTATCCCCTTTGTCCTACTGCAATTGACCGGTCTGGCGCTTGTCTTCCTGTGGCCGACACTTGCCACCTGGCTGCCTTCGGTCGCCTACTAAGGAGATCTCGTGATGCGTCTAAACCAATGTCATAACTTCCACGATTTCCGGCGGCTGGCCAAACAGAGGCTGCCGGGACCGATCTTCAACTATATTGATGGCGGTGCCGATGATGAGGTGACGTATCGGGAAAACACCAATGCGTTTGACCGCTGCGATTTGCTGCCTTCGGTCCTGCGCGGGGTGTCCGAGGTGGACATGTCTGTCACGGTGATGGGGCAAAAGCTGGATATGCCGGTCTATTGCTCGCCGACAGCATTGCAGCGCCTGTTTCACCATCAGGGTGAACGCGCAGTTGCGGCAGCCGCCGAGAAATACGGAACCATGTTTGGGGTCTCATCGCTGGGCACTGTTTCGCTGGAAGAACTGCGGCAAAAGCACAAGAACCCCCAAGTTTACCAATTCTATTTCCACAAGGATCGCGGCCTGAACACCGCAATGATGAAGCGCGCCAAGGAAGCGGGTGTCGAGGTGATGATGCTGACCGTCGACAGCATCACTGGTGGCAATCGGGAGCGTGACCTGCGAACTGGTTTCTCGATCCCATTCCGCCTGACACTTAGCGGTATGATCCAATTCGCGATTAAGCCGATGTGGGGGATCAACTATGTCACCCACGAAAAATTCCGCCTGCCACAGTTGGAAGAACACGTGGATATGGGTGGTGGAGCAAGCTCGATCGGTGGGTACTTTACTGACATGCTGGATCCGTCGATGAACTGGGATGACGTGGCGCAAATGGTGCGTGACTGGGATGGTCAATTCTGCCTCAAGGGCATCATGACCGTCGAAGACGCCAAGCGCGCGGCTGAGATCGGTTGTACTGGCATCATTCTGTCGAACCACGGTGGCCGCCAGCTGGACGGTTCGCGCACGCCCTTCGATCAATTGTCCGAGATCGTGGATGCTGTCGGAGACAAGCTGGACGTGATGATGGACAGCGGTATCCAGCGGGGAACCCATGTACTCAAGGCATTGTCGATAGGCGCTAAGGCGGTTGGGGTCGGGCGGCACTACTTGTATCCGCTGGCCGCGGCAGGGCAGGCGGGTGTCGAGCGTGCCTTAGGTCTGATGCGGGCCGAGATCGAACGCGATATGAAACTGATGGGCGTTACCTGCGTCGACCAACTGAGCCGCGAAAATATCCGTTTCCGCAACGTTTGAACCCAAGACGAGGGCTGCTATGACCAACGACGAATTGATTAGACATTTTCGCTCAATCGTCGGTTCGCGCCACGTTTTAACGGGCGAGCGTGCAACAGAAAGGTTTCGGCGCGGTTTCCGTTCGGGTGAGGGTGAGGCCCTATGTGTCATCCAGCCCGGCAGCCTGCTTGAGCAGTGGAAGGTGCTGCAAGCTTGCGTCGCGGCGGACAAAATCGTCATCATGCAAGCCGCCAACACCGGCCTGACCGAGGGCTCAACCCCGTCGGGCAGCTATGACCGGGACGTGGTGCTGATCAACACGCGCAGGATGGATACTCTGGTGTCGTTGAACAATGGCGAACAGATTGTCAGCTTTCCTGGTGCCACGCTATTTGCGTTGGAAAAACTGCTGGCCCCGCTGGGGCGCGAACCACATTCGGTGATCGGTTCATCCTGCATCGGGGCGTCGATCGTGGGCGGGGTTTGCAACAACTCCGGCGGGTCGCTGGTAGAGCGGGGACCTGTCTATACCGAGCTGTCCCTCTATGCACAGATCAACGAGCGCGGCGAACTGGAACTGGTCAACCACTTGGGTATTGACCTAGGCGACACACCCGAGGCGATCCTTGCCAGTCTCGACGCAGGCACGTTTGACCGGAACCCGGGGGCCACGAACAAGCGCGCGTCGGCCAGTGACTATGCGCAGATCGTGCGAGACGTCGATGCCCAAACGCCTGCCCGTTTCAACGCGGACAAGGCCAAATTATTCGAATCTGCAGGTTCCGCTGGTAAACTGGCAGTCTTCGCGGTGCGCCTTGATACGTTCCCGAAGAATGAGGCCGAAAAGGTCTTTTACATAGGCACCAATGCTCCCGGCGATCTGGCGGCCTTGCGTCGGCACATTCTGTCCGAGTTCAAATCCCTACCAGTTTCCGCCGAGTACATGCAGCGCGAAGTTTTCGACATTACTGCGAAATACGGCAAAGATACGGTGGTGATGATCGACAAGCTGGGCACCGATCGACTGCCGATGTTCTTTGCCATGAAGGGCGCGGTCGATGCGCGGCTTCGACGTATCCCGTTTCTACGCAACTTCACCGATCGCTTCATGCAGATGGCAGTGTCACTTTGGCCTCGGGTCCTGCCGAAACGGATGGTGGCGTTCCGGGATCGCTATGAGCACCATTTGATCCTGAAAATGAAAGACGAGGGGATTGCTGAAGCCGCGAATTGGTTGCCATCATTCCTGAAAGACCGCGACGCAGATTTTTTTGAATGCTCCGTTCGTGAAGCCAAGATCGCGGGCTTGCACCGCTTTGCCGCCGCTGGTGCCGCCGTACGCTATATGGCAATCCACGCAAATGAGGTTGAGGACATCATTGCACTGGATGTCGCGCTTCGTCGAAACGATCAGGATTGGCTTGAAAAGCTGCCGCCTGAGATCGACGACCACTTGGTTCACAAGCTCTATTACGGTCATTTCATGTGCCACGTGATGCATCAGGATTACGTGGTTAAAAAGGGCGCTGATCCCAAGGCGCTGAAAGCGGCGATGCTTGAGCTGTTCGATAAGCGCGGTGCAGAGTATCCGGCAGAACACAATGTTGGCCATCTCTACAAGGCGAAACCCGATCTGGCGGCGCATTACAAATGTTGCGATCCGACCAACTCGTTCAACCCCGGGATCGGCAAGATGTCCAAAGCACGGAACTATGGCCGAGAGAACTTGACCTAAATGCTGTTGTTTGAACTGGCCGGACGGTTGCACATCCGGCCAGATAAACGGTTTACGACCAGCGCTCAATCAGGCGGATGACCCAGACCAGGACGATGCCATAGAGCACATGCCCAGCCAGCGCGACCCAAGTGATGCCTGTGAAGTTCAGAAAGAATGGCAGGCCAGCAATGGCCGTGATGCCGCCGATGGCAAAGACCCAAAGCCCGAACCCATAGATCGCCGAGCCCAAAAATATGTGGCGGCCTTTGAAGATCGACGTCCAGATTGGGTTAAAGATGTACAGCCAGCCGATCGGATAGCCTATCAGACCTACAAGATAAAAATGGACGAAATAGCCGGCAAAATCGCCGTTGGGCAGGCCCAATGTTCCTAGCAGGCTGCGTGCCAGACCATGCGGTGACAGGTTGGCAAAACCCAACGCTGGGCTAATCAGCTGCCCCCACAGGTCAAACGCGTTTGAGGCAAAGAAACCGGAAATAAACATCATTCCCAAAAGCGGGATGTCGAACCTTGGGAATAGTCCCGTGGAAGCTTTCGAACTGTCTGACATCGTCATGGGTAGCCTTTCATTCCGCTAACGTTGTTTTCCGCCCTTAAATCGGGAACCAGAGGCTGAATTCAACGCATTGAAAGAGCTTTCACGCACAGGTGACAACAATCGGGTTTTTGAAACAAACAGGCGTTGTCATTAAACCTCTTGAAATTTGAGGTCCGCATTTGGTTCTTGTGAGTGATTTTACTGCTGATCTTGAGCAGCGCCATGACACCGGATTTTCAAAAGAGACATTGCTTCGTCAAAAGGCTGTATCTCTTCAGCTGCACGGGCCGTCAGGTGCGCGCCTTCCAGCAGGGCCAGAGCAGCGTGGGCCTCTGCCCTTGGTGCACTTACATGCGCAATAGTCTTATCCTGCATCCCCAGTATGAAAATCGCCTCGATCCTCTTGGTCATCATAGTGTGAAATGTTTTAAGTTTATCAATAACGTCCGCAGACAGGCTTTCGCGGCTGCTTATCAACGCGACACACAAGCACAGTGTTTTGCCGTTGTTCAGGGCGTTGCGATATAGTTGGATCAGGGCCAGAAGCTGGTCGGATCCAATGTCATAGGTGGTTTCGATTTTCTGGCATTCGTTCTCAAGTACAGCGTGGTACCGGTCCATCAACGTGGCAGACAGGGCTGCTTTGGTGGGGAAATGGTAATGGACGGATGCCTTCCGAATCCCGACGGCTTCGGCCAGATCGGCATAGCTGAACCCGTCGAACCCACGTGCGCGGGCCGCATGTTCGGCCACGTCCAGCAAAGCGGTTTTGGTATCGCGTACCATACTCTTAAACCTTTTCTGTTTCGATCTGTTCAAATGCGTTTTCCGCAGCCTCAAGTGCCCCTTCCAGATACCCGCCAAACTGCGCTGCAACCTCGGTGCCGGAAAAGATCAGGCGGGCTTCCCACATGCGATCCAGAGCACGTGGCAAGCCATATTGCGGATGCGTAAAAACGGGTTGGTGATCAAGTGGCGTAGCGGTGTAGGGGTCAAACGCCCAATCCATGATCCGTAAAGAGGTGGGAGCGGCAGCTTCTGGTCCGAAAAGCCGGATCAACTGCTCCAACAGCGCCTGCCGCAAAGGTTTTTCATCTTGTCGGGCCTGTGGCGGAATCCCAATGAAACCGAACAGGGCAAAGGGGCCACCTTTGGCAGGCGACGCATCGTGCAGCTCCACCATTGGGCCACGGCGGCTGATAGCATCGCCAGACAGTCCGGCGTCACGCCAGAAAGGGGTATCGTAGGTTGCGATGGCCTTGGCGTGCCCGGCCATCCAAGTTGCAATCCCGTTCATGGCATCCAGCGCGGTCAGAGGCGGGGCGGGTGAGAATGCAATCTGACTGGCGAGCCGGGGTGGCAAAGCCAGAACCACCTTTTGCGCCTGAATCGTCAAGCCGTTATCCGAGATGGCGGTAATACCATCGATATTTCGGTTCAGTGCGATGATTGGCGTTGATAATTTAAGCCGAGTCGCGGAAAGTTTGGCGGCCAGTGCATCAGTCAACGCAGCCATCCCACCATGAACACGGTAGGACCCTTGCATCGAGGCAAATCCGCGGCCCGTCTCGACGTGTCCGAGGGCATCTTCAAACCTGAGCGCGCCGTCCGAAAATTGCTCGAACCACGTTAGACCCAATTGATCAATCAAAGCGGCGATGCGTGGCTGCCCCGGCCAAAACCACGCCGGACCGAGGTCAAAATAGCCGCCCTCGCGCAGCTCGGTCAGAACACGACCGCCGGGGCGATCCCTCGCTTCCACCAACAGGATATCATGGCCGCGCTCTGACAACTGCGTAGCAAGGTTAAGGCCTGAGAGCCCGGCGCCGATGATTAATATCTGTGTTTCCACTTTTTGGCCCAGTCAAAGTTATACTTCTGGTGCTTTGGCAAAAGGCAAATGACCGGATTTCACCCAAACCTTTGCGCCTTCAGGGCCAGCAGTGCCTGACAGTTTTTCGCCCTCGGGCAAACGCAGCCAGCCGGTCGCGTGCAAAACATCTTTTCCGACTGTGATCGTACCGTCTATGACCAGAAGCTCGGTGCCGCCCGCGGCGTCTGAGGCAAAGGTTGTGTCCGGCTCAAGGTGGCCGTAGGTGACGACCTCCCTCGCGTCTCTGTGTAGGACCGCCGTCGCCAAACCGTTCTCCGGGGCGGGCAGCTCGTCCGTCATGTTTTTGCGGAACTGGTTGCGGTCCTGCATGTCGAACTGCCAAAGTTTGACGAAAATGGTGCAGCCAGATTCAGACCCTGGCGTGTGCGATGTCGTGGGCGGATTGCGCACATAGGTACCGGCGGGATAGTCGCCGTGTTCGTCCTGAAAGACACCCTCAAGCACGATGAATTCCTCTCCGCCTGTATGAGTGTGGGCCGAAAAATGGCTGCCCGGTGCATAGCGTACGATAGTGGTTGCGCGGGCGACTTCGCCACCGATGCGGTCCAACATGCGCCGGTCCACGCCTTTCATCGGCGAGGCTTGCCATTCAAGTTGATCCGAATGAACAACGACGCGGGAAGAGAAGTCCGAGTTAAGTTCCATGAGGGTATGGTTCCTTTTGACAGCGGGATTTCAATGGCATCACTCATCAGAGGATTGCGCTCGCATTACCTACCTAGTGATAGGTAGATGATTTTGCAATGTCAGATCCGTTGTGATTTACGGGTTCAAGGAGTTGTGACGGTCCTAGGTTTCATGATCTGCGCAATTGACCGGCCAGATGCTCGATGAGCGCGCGTATCCGCGCAGTAAGATGGCGGTTTTGCGGATAAACAGCATAAAGACCCAACGAGACCGCCTCCTGCGCCTCAAACAACAATTGCAGCTGACCTGAGTTCAAAAACGGTTGCGCTGTGTACATGGGGATACGCCCGATCCCCAATCCATCAGATGCCATATTGGCCACGGCGCGTGGCGAATTCGCGCGAAAATTGCCTGTCACGGCAACCGAGTATTCACCGTCTGGCCCTTTAAATGACCAGTGGTCCGTGTTGTTCCCAACGGTCTGCAAAAGGCAGTTGTGGTTGGCAAGCGCTGCAGGTTCACTTGGCGTTCCACAAAGCGCCAAATAGTCAGGCGACACGCAGCACACGATCCGCATGTCCATGAGTTTGCGTGCCACAAGGCTTGAATCCTTCAGCGCCCCAAATCGAATAGCCAGATCATAACCTTCCTCAACCATTGAGACGTGATGATCCGATAGGTGAAGATCGATCGAAACCTTTGGGTGCTGGGCCTGAAACGGCTTTAGTAGATGGATTAACTCGGCCGAACCATAGCCTGTTGGCGCTGTAACCCGAATGCGTCCGGCCAGTTCAGACTGCCGTTGCTGGACCAGACCTTCCAGTTCATCAAACTGCTCCAAGAGCGGCAGGCAGCGTTCATAGTAGGACCGTCCGGTATCGGTCAGGGTTACGCTGCGGGTCGTTCGGTTGAACAGCTGCGCGTTCAGCCGGTCCTCTAACTGTCCCACATATTTGCTGGCCAGCTTGGTGCTGATGCCAACTTGTCGTGCGCCTTCGGTGAACGAGGAATGCGCGGCCACGGCCGCGAATGCGCGCATACCTTGAATCGTATCCAATATCTACACCACGTTCATAGTTAATCCCAAAATTAGTATATTATCGCCCAAGGACAATCAAACTAAGTCTGGTGCTCAGATGCTGGTCCTCAGCCGAATTCCAAATCAGAGAAAGAGCTATCAGATGCCCAATACGATCCGAATCCACAGTTTCCCGCTGTCCGGCCACGCCCATCGGGCAGTTTTGTTTGCCAGGCTCGCTGGCATCAAGCACGACGTGATTGACGTCGATCTCGCCGCCGGAGAGCATAAACGAGAGCCGTTTCTATCGCTGAATTCGGTGGGTCAGGTACCCGTACTAGAAGATGGCGACGTGGTTGTTACCGACAGCAACGCAATTCTGGTCTATCTGGCCCGGAAATACGCCCCGTCCTACCTCCCGTCAGATCCGGTGCTTGAGGCAGAAGTGCAGAAGTTCCTGACACTCGCCGCTGGTGAGATCGCTTTTGGTCCGGCAGCTGCAAGGCTGATCACCGTATTCAACGCGCCCTATGATACGGAGTTCACGCATATGATCGCTGCAAGAGTTCTTAAAAAGCTGGATGCACATCTGGAAGGGCGCGATTGGCTGGTGGGTGATGCGCCCACCATCGCTGATGTGGCGATCTACAGCTACACCGCGCATGCGCCCGAAGGCGGTGTTTCGTTGAAACCATATGCGAACGTGCGCCGCTTGCTAAGCAATATTGAGGCGCTGAACGGTTTTGTGCCGATGCCCAGTACGGCTGTTGGCCTAAACGCGGCCTGATCCGAACGCACTCCCGGTCAGTTGCGTGCAGATGCAACTGGCCACTCACCCCTACACCTATGAGGTTTGCCATGAATGCTCCGGTCACAGCACAAAAGTCGCCGTTTCATACAGGCGAACAGGATATGCAATCCCGCGTTGGCAAACGTGAAAAGATCGAGGATCTGGGCCGCAACTTCATTCGCCCGTTCATGCCTGACCAACATCGGGAATTCTTTGGCAAACTACCCTTCATCGTCATTGGCAGCGTCAATCCCGATGGGTGGCCCTGGGCGTCAATGCTCTCGGGGCGGCCGGGGTTCATGAACTCGCCGCACAACGCGCGACTTGATATCGATGCCCGACCTCTGGTGGATGACCCTCTTGGCGGCGCTCTGGAAACTGGCGCGCCCATTGGCCTCGTCGGGGTGGAGTTGTCCACCCGCCGCCGTAACCGCATGAATGCCACGGTCGGTCTGGTCGAAGGCGATGGTTTCTCGCTGGATGTGGTGCAGTCCTTTGGTAATTGCCCGCAATATATCCAGACCCACGAAGTTTCGTTTGTGCGGGAGCCGGACGCCAATATCGAACGGCGGCGTAGCGACCGCTTCTTTGAACTGGACACCCAAGCCAGCGCGATGATCAGTTCGGCCTATTCTTTTTATGTCGCTAGTTCGGCAAATACTCCGGACCACACGGGCGTGGATGTCTCGCACCGGGGCGGGCGGTCCGGGTTCGTCAAGGTCGAAGGCAATAGTCTTCTGGTGCCGGATTTTGCGGGCAATAATTTCTTCAACACGCTGGGCAATTTTCTGGTGAATCCGCGTGCGGGTTTGTTATTCCCAGATTATCAGACCGGCGATGTGCTGATGTTAACCGGGACGGTCGAAGTTCTGCAGGAGGACCACCCTGAAATCGCAGGTTTCCAAGGTGCAAGTCGAGGTTGGCGGTTTCATCTGTACCAAGGTTTGCGCATTTATGACGCGCTGCCATTCCGGGCCGAATTGCAGGAGTTTTCGCCCAACAGCCTGATGGCGGACAGTTGGCAGGCGGTCGAAGATCGGCAAAAGGCCGAAGTGCTGCGGCGACAATGGCGCTGGATGCGCGTGGTCTCGGTGTGCGACGAAAGCAAGACGATCCGTTCATTCAACCTTGAGCCAGCGGATGGATTGCCCTTGCCGTCATTTGAAGCAGGCCAGTTCCTGACGATCCGCGTCAGCCCTGACAGCGAAAAACCGATGACGCGGACCTATACGGTTTCCTCTGCGCCGGGTGACCCCGGAAACCGTATTTCTGTGAAACGCGAACCCGATGGCATCGTGTCGAAATATCTTCACGATGTGATCTCCGTCGGAGATCTCGTTGAGGTCAAAGCCCCTCGGGGTCAGTTTTATCTGAACGCTGATGAGACCCGTCCTGCCGTGTTATTCGCGGGCGGGGTCGGGATCACACCGATCATGTCAATGACCCGCCATGTCCTTAACGAAGGACAGCGGACGGGACACACACGCCAGCTTACCATTTTCCAAGCTGCTCAAACTGTCTCACAGCGGGCGTTTCACGCTGATCTACGCCGGGCCGAAGCCAAAAGCGGTGGCAAGGTCCGTCATGTCTCGGTCATTTCCCGGCCCGAGCATGACGTCCGTGAAGGTAAGGATTTTGATGCCAAGGGCCACATCACGCCAGAATTGATCCAAGAAACGCTTCCATTGGATGACTATGACTTCTACCTCTGTGGACCGCCGCCCTTTATGCAGGCCGTTTACAATATGCTGTGTGACCTTGGAGCCCGTGACGACCGGATATTTGCCGAAAGCTTTGGGCCTGCAGCGCTAAAGCGGCGTTCTGACGGCACGTCTGCTTCGTTTCAACCCGAGCCCGAGGCCCAAACGGCTTTGGTCACCTTTGCAGCCAGCGGGAAAGACGTGCAGTGGAAGCGCAACGACCCGACATTGCTGGAAACTGCCGAAGCGCTGGGATTGTCGCCATCATTCTCGTGCCGAAGCGGGTCGTGCGGCAGTTGTCTGACCCGCAAGACCAAAGGCCAAGTTGCGTATCGCACCAAGCCAGAGGCAGATCATTCCGAAGATGAGGTGCTGATCTGTTGTGCCGTACCTGCCGAAGGTTCGGATGAGGTGGTGCTCGACCTTTAAAGAGCGTTGCGTGACATTCAGACCAAACGTGTTTGGTCGGTAATTAAATGAAAGGGGACGGGACATTGCCATGTGCGCCGGGTAGAAAGGTTTGAACGCGCGGCCAAAAACGTGAGGAAACCCAATGACCGTCTCCAAACTCAGAACCACTTCGGGCAATGGTCGTACCTTTGACAGTGTGCTCGACACGATCGGGAATACACCGACGATCCGGATCAACAATTTGGGGCCAGAAGGTATCAATCTGTTCGTGAAATTCGAGGCGTTCAATCCTGCAGGGTCGGTCAAGGATCGGCTGGCCGTCAACATTATCGAGGCGGCCGAGCGCAGTGGAGCGCTGAAACCGGGTCAAACGGTTGTCGAGGCCACCAGCGGCAACACCGGCATTGGTCTGGCCATGGTTTGTGCGCAGAAAGGTTATCCGTTGGTGGTGACCATGGCCGAGAGCTTCTCGACCGAACGCCGCCGGTTGATGCGTATGCTGGGGGCCAAGGTTGTTCTGACGCCAAAGGCAGAAAAAGGCTTTGGCATGTATCGTAAAGCCGCCGAGTTGGCCGAAGAACATGGCTGGTTTCTGGCGCGTCAGTTCGAGACGCAAGCCAATGCAGAAATTCACGCCGCAACAACTGCGCAGGAAATTCTGGGCGACTTCAACGGCGAGCGGCTGGATTATTTTGTGACGGGCTATGGTACCGGCGGCACGGTTACGGGTGTTTCGCGGGTTTTGCGTACTGAGCGCCCCGACACTAAAATCATTCTTACCGAGCCCGCCAACGCGCAGCTTGTGGGCAGTGGACTCGCCACCGAGCGAGGTGAGGACAATGATCCCGTCGCAAGCCATCCGGCGTTTGAGCCGCATGTGATACAAGGCTGGACACCCGATTTCATCCCTGCGGTTTTGCAGGAGACCATCGACAACAACTATTTCGACCAATTGATCCCCGTTGCTGGTCCTGACGGGGTAAAATGGGCGCAAAAGCTGGCAAGCCAGGAAGGAATTTTGACTGGCATTTCCGGTGGCGCGACGTTTGCTGTGGCGATGCAGATCGCCGAACAAGCTGAACGCGGCGCGTCGGTTCTGTGCATGTTGCCTGACACGGGTGAGCGGTATCTCAGCACGCCTCTGTTCGATGATTTCCCCGTGGACATGACAGAAGAAGAGGCATCAATCTCACGTTCAACGCCGGGGTATCAAATTAGCTGACGGTTGCTTAATTTCCCCCGTATCTGCAATGATATTTGGAGGTTACGGGGGGTGCGTATGCGAAATGGTCTGTGGTCGCTGACAGTTGCAGTCGTTTTGGCCGTTGCGATTGGCTTCACACCAGAGGGTCGGGCTCAGGACACGGTGTCTAGCACGCAGAGCCCGACTCTGGCCGAGGTAAAGAAGATCATGGATCGCCGCTGTGTCGTCTGCCACAGCTGCTATGACGCGCCGTGTCAGTTGAAACTCACCTCTTTTGCGGGGGTGCAACGTGGGGCTAGTAAACAAGCCGTTTATCATACCGAACGCCTTACCGATGCGCAGCCCACACGACTTGGCGTTGATGCGCAAACCGTGCCGCAATGGCGCACGTTGGGGTTTCATTCAGTTACCCGTGATCCGGGGCAGGGTGCTGGCCCGAGCCTGCTGGAACGGTATCTCGAGTTGGGCCGCCACAACCCGCTGCCGGTCAATGCGCCTTTACCCGATCAACTGGGCTTGGCGCTGGACCGTCCTTTGGTTTGTCCGACGTCCGGCGAATTTGAAACCTTCAGTCGCGATCATTCGCTGGCGGGCATGCCCTATGGTACAGCTCCGCTTGCGGATGAAGAGTATCAGGCCCTTGTGGCTTGGGTTCGCAGCGGTGTGTCGTTACCAGCCGCTGCATCCGACATCCCCCGTAAAATTCAGGACCAGATAGCAGAGTGGGAGGCATTCCTGAACTCAGATGATCCAAGGTCCCGGTTGATGAGCCGGTATCTTTATGAACACCTCTTTCTGGCTCGGCTTCATTTTCAGGGTGACGATCCCAGACGTTTCTTCCAACTCGTGCGCTCCACCACAAAACCGGGTGAAGTCATTGATATCATTTCCACGCGGCGGCCGTTTGACGATCCCGGTGCGAAGCCGTTCTATTACCGGTTGGAGCAGGTCAACGAAACGATCGTGCACAAGGAACACTTGGTCTACCTACTTGGGCCGGATCGCATGGCGCGCTATCGGCAGTTGTTCCTTGACACGGATTGGGCGTTGGGCGCGCTGCCCCCTTACGGAGACGCTGAGGGCGGCAACCCGTTCACGACCTTCATGCAGATACCAGCAAAAAGCCGCTATCAGTTCCTATTGGACGATGCGCTGTTTTTCGTCCGCAGCTTTATTCGCGGACCCGTGTGCCACGGAGAGACTGCGGTAGATGTGATCGAAGATCGGTTTTGGGTCAGTTTCCTGGATCCCGATGCAGATTTGTCGGTCACGGACCCGAGTTATCTGCAGGAAGGTGCCAGCTACCTTGAACTGCCCGTCTCAGAAGCTGACGCAAGTGTGCTGGGCTCGTTACAAGGGTTCTCGCACAAAAACCAGGTGCGGTACCTCGAATTTAGGGATGCGCGATATAGAAACGCTCCCGTTTACGAGACCGGGTTTGACTATAGTGCGATTTGGGATGGTGATGGCACCAATCCCAACGCGCTGATTACGGTGTTTCGCCATTTCGATAATGCCTCGGCCATGACCGGTTTTCACGGTGATATTCCGGAAACCGCGTGGGTCATCGATTTCCCGATTTTTGAGCGCATCTACTATGACCTTGTCGCCGGCTACGATGTATTCGGTCGGGTCGAGCATCAATTAGCCACCCGGTTGTACATGGATGAGCTGAGGATGGAGAGCGAGGATACGTTTCTGTTTTTCATGCCAAGGGGCGTCCGGCCTCAGATGCATAAAAACTGGTATCAGGGTGCGCTGGCCGAATTACATACCTATTGGCACCGCCGCCGAGTCGACGACAGTTTCCCCGCCGGTATTACCTATGAAACCGCCACGCCCAAGCGCGAGTTCCTACTGAACCTGCTTGAACGCGGCAACGGGCTGTGGCCCGTCACGGACTCGATCAACAGATGCGCCGACGGTGAGTGCCCTGTGGATCAGTTGAGCGAGGCGCTGCGCGATCTGGCAAATCAACCCGGTGATTGGGTGAATTATCTGCCGGATCTGTCTGTTCTTTTAGTCGAGCAGGAAGGCGGGCCGATTGAGCCTTTCACCCTTGTCCATGACAAGGCGCATTACAACGTCGCGTTCCTGTTTCATGAAAAGGCCAGACGGGATTTTAAAGAAGACGTTTTAACAATTCTTCCCGGCCTGATCGGCAGCTATCCCAATTTCTTTTTTCACCTTCGTCAGGATCAGCTGCCCTCGTTCATAGTCGCGCTGAAATCCGTTCAATCGCAAGACGACTATATGGCCGTGGTGGCCGAGTTTGGGGTGCGCCGGACAAGTCCGAGTTTTTGGGCGCTAAGCGATCAGGTCAATGAGGAGTTCCTGAACCGGGAACCCGTCCAGGCGGGACTCTTTGATCTGAACCGGTACAAAGACCCTAAGTCAGGCGATAAGCCCGACTGAAAGCTGTATTGCTTGGGGTTTTGATTGGGCTTGAGGGCCGCAGACTTGCTCGATTGCCGACTGACGCCTACGTTTGAACTATGTGGTCCTTCGCAGATATACGTCCGGATTACAGCCGGGCCGAGCGTGTCAGCGATGGAATCGTGCATATTTTAGGGGTGACCTCAGCCCTAGTTGCGGTTCCGGTCCTGATAACGGTCACTGCCCAAAACCGATCCGAACCCGAGGCTGTCCTGGGCGTTTTTGTCTATGGTGTTGCGCTGGTGCTGATGCTCACATTTTCGGCGCTGTATAACATGATTGAAAGTGAAAGGTGGGCAGACTTGCTGCGTCGGCTCGACCACACAGGCATTTATGTGAAAATAGCAGGTACCTACACACCGTTTCTGTTGCTGCCGGGCGTTCAGGCGCCGGGACTTTTGATCGGTCTTTGGTCATCTGCCACGCTGGGGTCTGTGCTCAAGCTTATCGATCCTGGTCGTTTTCGATGGTTTGGGTTGGCGTTGTATCTGATGATGGGCTGGGCTGTTGTCTGGGCTGGGCAGTCCATGCTGTCAGCGCTTACCCCGACGGTTGTTTGGCTGATTATTGCGGGCGGCAGTGTCTATACCGTCGGCGTTCTGTTTTACCTTTGCGAACAGCTGCCCTTTCATAACACGATTTGGCACGTTTTCGTTCTGGCGGGCAGCGCGCTATTTTTCATCGCGATTTATGTGCAAATTCTGTTTGGTCCGCAGCCAGTTGTCTGAGCCTCATCACAATGCATGCTTTCAAGGTGTTGGGCCTAATTGGATTAAAAATCCGTTAGCCTGCGTCCCGCATTGGTAATCTCCAACCGAAGGTCAAGCAGAAACGAAACCCTCGGTATGCCGACACGGCCAAATGTCGATCAGGACGTGGGGTTAAAGATCATCTGCAGGATCAGACCCACAAGCACAGCAGCCCGTTTGTGCGCGGCATAGCCGCGCGGTGCGTATTGGTTGACCAGTTTTCAGTTGTAGTTTGTGTATCTATCGATATTAAAAAGCTTAGGCATGGAGTTTCGGATAGATTATCGATAAAATGGAAAACACCTCCCCCACTTGGACCCGCGAGGCGGCGCAGGCCGTATATGACCTTCCTCTGATGGATTTGCTGTTCCGCGCGCAAACCGTGCACCGCGAGAATTTTGATCCAAACAAAATTCAGACATCCAAACTGCTGTCGATTAAGACAGGCGGTTGCGCCGAGGATTGTTCCTATTGCTCACAGTCAGCCCGCAATGGCTCGCAATTGTCGGCCTCTAAACTGATTGAGGTTCAACGCGTGCTGACCGAGGCCCGCAAGGCAAAAGATGGTGGTGCAACCCGGTTCTGTATGGGGGCTGCTTGGCGTGAGCCGAAAGACCGCGACATGGACGCGCTTGTTGCCATGGTCGAAGGTGTTCGCGACATGGGAATGGAAACCTGCATGACGCTGGGCATGCTGGACGAAGATCAGGTTTTCCGCCTGCGCGATGCCGGGCTGGATTACTACAACCATAACATCGACACGTCCGAGCGTTACTACCCCGAGGTCATCACCACCCGCACATTCTCTGACCGGCTTGATACGCTGAGCCGGGTGCAGGATGCCGGAATCAAGGTATGCTCAGGCGGCATCCTTGGTATGGGTGAGGAAATTCAGGACCGCATGGATATGTTGGTGACGCTGGCCAATATGGGGCCTGCACCTGAATCGGTGCCAATCAACATGCTGATGCCTCAGGAAGACACGCCACTGGCTGATGCCAAACCAATCGACCCGATCGAATTTGTGCGCGTTATTGCCACCGCTCGGATCATGATGCCGAAATCCTATGTGCGTCTGTCGGCTGGCCGCAGCGACATGAGCGATGAGCATCAGGCCATGTGTTTTCTGGCCGGTGCGAACTCGATCTTTGTCGGGGAAACGCTGCTGACCGCAGAAAACCCCGAAGAGGACACGGATGCAATCCTGTTTGCCAAGCTGGGGTTGGAAGCCGAAACCGTGGCGGGGCAAAGTTGTGCGGAAGCGGCTGAATGAAAGCATTGGGTCGCCTGAACTCGATGCTTGAAACCCTAAGCGCCCGGCATCGCCGCCGGGTGCTGGCCCCGAGGCGCGGCCTGGATTTCGCTTCGAATGATTATCTGGGGCTGGCAAAATCCCCACTGCTTCAGCGCGCGGCACAGAATGCTTTGCAACGCGGTGTGCCGCTTGGTTCGGGCGGATCGCGTTTGCTGCGTGGGAACCATCGCGAACACGAAGCGTTGGAACAGGAAGCTGCCGCTTTTTTCGGGGCCGAGGCCGCCTTATTCATGGGTGGCGGTTTTCAGGCCAACCAAGCGATTTTCTCGACCCTGCCCGCCGCAGGCGACTTGATCTTGCATGATGAATTGGTTCACGCCAGCGCCCATGAAGGCATGCGTATCGGTCGTGCTGACACACGCTCTTTTGCCCATAATGATGTGACGGATGCCCGCCGCGCGATTGCGGAATGGCTGGCCGCCGGTGGCTCTGGTCAAATCTGGATAGCTGTTGAAAGCATCTATTCGATGGAGGGTGATATTGCACCTCTGAACGGGTTATCGGATCTGGCCGTTGAGCATGGCGCGGTGCTTGTCGTCGATGAAGCGCATGCCACCGGCATCTTTGGCCCGAACGGCAGGGGCATGGCACATGGTTTGACGGCCGAGGTTCTGACATTGCATACCTGCGGCAAAGGTTTGGGCGTTTCGGGCGGTTTGATCTGTGGTCCTCGGGTCATGATCGATACGCTGATCAATCGCGCACGACCGTTCATTTTTGCGACCGCACCGTCGCCCTTCAACGCGGCCCTCGTGAGGGCGGTGCTAAAGACCCTACAAGAAGATCCTTCGCTGACCGAGGCGGCAGTCGCCCGTATGCGCCACGCTCATGTCGAAGCTGCGCGCTGTGGTTTGCCCCAAAATGCGTTGAATAGCCAAATTATCCCGGTCATTACAGGGGATGACGAACGGACGATGGCGATGGCTTCTACTTTGCTGGAACAAGGTTTCGACGTTCGAGGTATTCGCCCGCCTACGGTTCCGCGCGGCACATCGCGTTTGCGTGTGTCCGTCACTGGTAATGTCACGATGTCCAATATCTCTGCCCTGTTTGAAGCGTTGGCGCCTCATCAAAGTGAGGCCGCATGAGCACCGTCATCGTCACCGGGACAGACACCGGCATTGGCAAAACGATATTTGCGGCGGGTCTTACCGCCGCCCTTGGCGCAAGGTATTGGAAGCCGGTGCAATCAGGGTTGGAAGAGACGACCGACTCGGAAATTGTAAAGGCTTTGTCCGATGCCGAGATCCTGCCCGAGGCTTATCGCCTGAACAAACCAGCGTCGCCGCATTTGTCTGCCGAAGATATGGGGATTGAGATTGATCCTGTCCGCCTGGCTTTGCCGCAGTTTGATGGACCCTTGGTGGTCGAAGGGGCGGGCGGGTTGATGGTGCCGCTGAACCGTCAGGTGTTTTTCCTTGATGTAATCGCCCAGTGGCAGGCGCCGGTGGTGCTTGTGGCACGCACGGCTTTAGGAACGATCAACCACACAACCCTATCCCTGATGGCTCTGCGCAATGCTGGCTGTGAGGTGCTTGGGGTGGCATTCGTCGGCGATGCAGAACCGGATGTCGAACAAACCATCGCCGAGATGGGCAACACACGGCATCTGGGTCGCTTACCATTCGTTGATCCATTGTCCCGCGACACACTGGCCAGTGCTTTCTCTGCAATCGACGTCGACACAATCCGGAGCGCCCTATGACCCCGTTGGAGTTTGACGCACGCCATCTGTGGCATCCATACACCAACGTGTTGCAGCCCGGCCCGATGCACCTGATCACCAGTGCGGATGGCGTCTGGCTGACCACCGAGGATGGAACACAGATGATCGACGCGATGTCGTCGTGGTGGTGTGCGGTGCATGGGCATCGTCACCCCGCCATTATCGGCGCGATGCAGGCGCAGTTGGATCAGATGCCGCATGTGATGTTCGGCGGGCTGACCCATTCGCCTGCGATTGAGCTGGGCCGCAGGCTGATCGAAATGCTGCCCGACGGGCTGGACCGCATTTTCTACAGCGACAGTGGTTCGGTCGCCATTGAAGTGGCGCTGAAGATGGCAGTGCAATACCAGATGGCGCAGGGCCGCAAACAGCGCACGCAATTTGCCACCATCCGAGGCGGCTATCACGGCGACACTTGGAAGGCGATGAGCGTCTGTGACCCGGTCAACGGAATGCATGGTTTGTTTGCGGGGGCCTTGTCGGTCCAGCATTTCCTGCCGCGCCCGCAGATTGCATTTGGTCAGGAATGGTCAGAAGACGGCGGGACAAACGGCCTGAACGCGCTGGAACACCTGTTGGAAGCTAAGGCCGATCAGATCGCGGGCCTGATCCTGGAACCTGTCGTGCAAGGGGCGGGGGGGATGTATTTCTATCATCCGACCTGGCTGCAACGGGCCTATGAGATGTGCAAGGCGCATGACGTGCTGGTTATCTTCGATGAGATTGCCACCGGTTTTGGCCGTACCGGAGAGTTGTTCGCGCTGCACCATGCCGATGTGGTTCCGGATATCCTCTGCGTCGGCAAAGCGCTGACGGGTGGGCATATTACACTGGCCGCGACAGTCACAACCGAAACTGTTGCCCGCCGGATCGGCGAAAGCGAAGCGGGTGTGATGATGCACGGCCCGACCTATATGGCCAACCCTTTAGCCTGTGCGGCGGCTGTGGCCAGCCTTGATCAGTTGGCGGTGCGGGATTGGCGCGGCGAAGTAAGCGCCATTGCCGATCAGATGACGCACGAACTGGCCCCAGCCCGAGATCTGCCGGGTGTTGCCGATGTGCGCGTACTGGGGGCAATCGGCGTCATTGAAATGGAAGGTTGGGTCGATCCGTCAGTCGCGCATGGGTTAGCTCTTGAAACCGGTGTGTGGCTGCGCCCCTTTGCGCGCAATATCTATTGCATGCCGCCCTATATCATGGCCCCGGATGAGCTGAGCCGCGTGACAACTGCCATGGTTTCGCTGGCACGAGGAATGTCATGAAACAGCGTTGGTTGTCCCGCGTGGGCACCAAAGAGGTGCTTGTGATCTTTGGGGGTTGGGCCCTTGGAGCTGCGCCTTTCGAAAGTGTGGCGGGCGACATGGACGTTCTACTGGTTGAGGATTACATTCGACTGGATGACCCACTGACTGATCTTGTGTCGTTTGACCGGGTCAATTTGCTTGCCTTTTCCTTCGGCGTAGCATCGGCGGCGCACTGGTTGGCGCAAACGGGATTTCGACCGGATAAACTGACTGCAATAAGCGGTACACTGTCCCCCGCGGACCCCGAATGCGGTATTGCGCCGGACTTGATCCGCGCGACTGCCGAGCATCTAAGCCCCGCCAATTTTACCAAATTCTGCCGCCGGGCTGGTTTGGACGGGCCTGCGCCTGAAATCGACATCGACGCTGCTCGGGCCGAGCTTTATGCGGTGATCGACCGCGGTACGGCCCCCGACACCCGTTTCGATCGGATTTGGATTCCAGAACGCGACCGCATTATCCCAAGTCAGGCACAACATGCTGCCTGGATCACTCAACAAGAGGCGGTCCGACGTATTTCCGGTGCGCATGTCCCCTTCCAAAGTGGGCAAAGCTGGGAGGAGTGGCTCGTATGAACACCCAGATGACCGACCGTGTTCAGCGCAGTTTCAGCCGCAGCTTTCGCACATATCATGATGCGGCCTGTCAGCAGGCCCGGATTGCAGAGCGCCTGGCCCAGGACTTGCGCAAGAGCGGTGCACCGCAGCATTTTACCTCGGCATTGGAGTTTGGTTGTGGGACCGGGTTTCTGACACAAAAACTCTGCGCTGACTTCACCTTTGAGAAGCTGACGATCAATGATCTGTCACCCGAAGCCCGGGAAACAGCCGATGGTTTTGGTGCCGATTTCCTGTGCGGTGACGCCGAGACTGTCGCTTGGCCCAAGCGCCCGGATCTGATTGCCTCGGCTTCGATGATTCAATGGCTTCACGATCCCGCAGCATTCCTGCGACGCGCGGCTATTGCAATGGCGCCAGGTGGCTGGCTCGCGGTTTCGGGTTTTGGCCCTGGGCAATATCGCGAACTGGTGCATGTTGGCTCGGCAGCCAAGGCACCTGGATTGTGCAGAGTGGAAAAGCTGGTCGGTGCGGTTGATGGCCTTGTGGATGTCATCTCTTATGGTGAAGACGAGCGGCAGATGCAGTTCTCGACACCCAGAAAAGTATTGGATCATCTGCGTAAAACCGGCGTGAATGGCCGCGCGCAGAAACCTTGGACAAAATCCAGCCTGCTTGCGTTCAGCAATGACTATTGCCAGCGGTTTGGCGATGCGGGTGGGGTTTCACTGACCTATCATCCGACCTGGATCATAGCGCGAAAACCAGACACAGTTTAGGGTAGCCGGGTCAGGTGGCGCTGCATCACTGCATGCGCTTTTGCCGCGTCGCGATCCTTGATGGCGGCCAGAATGGCGGCATGATCCGGATCGGCGCGCTGTCGCCATTTCCCTGTGTGCAGATTGTTGAAATGCCACGCATACAGCAGTTGCAAATTTTGGATTTCAGCGATCATACGCGGCATATTGCAGGCCGCTATGACAGCCATGTGAAAACATTGATTGGCATCCTCCCAATCATCCGCCGTCTGCGCCTTGTCGCATTCTTCGTGGACCTGTTCGATCTGCGCGATCTGACGAGCGGTCAGGTTTGGCACCGAATGCAGCAATGCCACCGGCTCAAGCGCCCGGCGCATGACCCGAAGTTCCTGAATTGCGTTCTGATCCATGGGGGCCACGCACATTCCGCGACGAGGCAGGCCGACCACCAGTCCCTTTGAGGCAAGGTGCAGCAGAGCCTCGCGCACAGTGACCTGACTGACGCCGAATTCACGCGCAATCAGGTCTTGCCGCAGCTTTTCGTCTGGCTTCAAGGCACCGCTAACAATGCGCGCCGAGAGTTTGTGCGCAATGTCATCCGATTTCTTCATTTGCTGCTCGGACACTTGGCCTCCGTCACTCTGACACGTTCCCCTTTGGTTCAGACGCTTATCGTCAAGCTGCAGTTTGAGCAACCAAACGATGTAGTCACAGCGCAGCGGCGTTCAAGCAGGTTTCACAAACGCGAAAGGCGGGGCTAGGCTACAAGGAATGCCTCAACAGCCTAAAAAGGGACCGCCATGGATTTTGCCCCATCGCCGCGCGCCGTGGAATTCCGCGACCAGCTGAAGCGCTTTATGGAAGCGCATATCTATCCGCGCATCCGCGACCACAAGGAGGAGCTTGAGGCAGGCAATTTCCCAGTTTCCTTCATTGAAGAATTAAAGGCGCAGGCCCGGGCCGAAGGGCTGTGGAACCTGTTCCTGCCCGCCTTGCGCGAAGATGAGCCCGGCACGCGGCTGACCAACTTGGAATACGCGCCGCTGGCTGAATTGATGGGGCAGGTCAGCTGGTCTTCAGAAGTGTTCAACTGCAGCGCACCGGATACAGGTAACATGGAGCTGTTGCATATGTTCGCCACGCCGCAACAGCGCGAAGAATGGCTGGTGCCGTTGCTGAATGGCGAAATACGGTCCGCCTTTGCGATGACTGAGCCGGATGTGGCCAGCTCGGACGCGACCAATATTACCACATCGATCCGCCGCGACGGGAATGAATACATTATCAATGGGCGCAAGTGGTTCATCACCAATGCCTGTCATCCGAACACCAAGATGTTCGTTGTCATGGGTAAAACCGATCCCAGTGCGGACCGGCATAAGCAGCAGAGCATGGTGATCGTGCCCAAGGACACGCCCGGTCTTGAGATTGTTCGAAACCCAACGATCCTGAATATGCATGATCCGGAGGGTCACGCAGAACTGATATTTAAAGATGTACGAGTACCCGTAAGCAATCTTTTGGGTGAAGAGGGGAGCGGCTTCGCCTTGGCGCAGGCTCGGTTGGGGCCGGGCCGAATTCACCATTGCATGCGCTCGATCGGAGCTGCGGAAATGGCGCTGTCGCTGATGGTGGAGCGCGCGCAGGAGAGGACGGCGTTTGGCAAGCAACTCTCGGAACAGGGTGTGATCCGTGAGTGGATCGCGAAGTCACGGCTTGAAATCGAACAGGCGCGCTTGCTGACCCTGCAGGCTGCGTGGAAAATTGATCAGGTGGGGCCCAAAGCGGCGCGGCGTGAAATCTCACTGATCAAGGTTGTGGCACCGAATGTACACGCGGCAGTGACCGACCGCGCGATGCAGGTATTCGGCGCCATGGGTATGACGCCCGATACGCCACTTGCCGACAGTTACACCTGGGCGCGGGCGTTGCGCTATGCGGATGGCCCGGACGAGGTGCACCTACAGGCCATCGCCAAGCAAGAGCTTAAGAACACAAACAACGGCATGTCGGCGCAATGGCTGACACCGCCAAAGCGTTGATCGCTTATTTTCCCTTCCAGACCGGATCGCGTTTTTCCGCAAATGCGCGCGCGCCTTCCAGCTGGTCCTCGCTGGCGTACAGTGCGTCCACCGTTCGCAGCTGACGATTGGTAATGCGGTTCATGGCATCCTGAAACTTGCTGTCCTCGGCATCGCGCACGACCTCTTTGATTGCGGCGTAAACCAATGGCGGCCCCGAGGCCAGCAGGCGTGCCAGTTCCCATGCGCGGTCTATCAACTGATCGGCAGAGATGATCTCGTTCACCAGACCCCAGCGGTTGGCTTCTTCGGCATCGAACCAGCGCCCGGTCAGTAACAGTTCCATCGCGATATGGTAGGGGATGCGCTTGGGCAACTTGACGCTGGCAGCATCCGCAACGGTGCCCGAGCGGATTTCGGGCAAAGCGAATGTGGCATGCTCGGCTGCCAGGATCATGTCGGCCGACAACGCCAGTTCCAGGCCGCCGCCACAGGCGATCCCGTTCACCGCCGCAATCACAGGCTTGTTCAAGTCGCGCAGCTCCTGAAGGCCGCCGAACCCGCCGACGCCATAATCACCATCAACCGCATCGCCTTCGGCAGCGGCTTTCAAATCCCAGCCGGGGCAAAAGAATTTTTTGCCTGCGCCAGTCAGGATGGCGACGCGCAATTCGGGGTCATCACGAAACTCGGCAAAGACTTCACCCATGATGCGGCTTGTTGCCAGATCAATGGCGTTGGCTTTGGGCCGGTCCAGTGTCACCTCAAGGATCGCGCCGTCGCGTCTGGTTTTGATCGGGTCCATGTCTCAAGCCTTTCTAATCAGGGCATCCACTGCGACCGCCGTGTCGGGAGTGCAGAGAAGCGGGTTAATCTCGACCTCGCCAAGCGTGTCGGCATTTTGCATGACATAGGCCTGAACGGCCTGAACGGCGTTGATGATTGCATCCATATCAGCCGGGGGCTGACCGCGGTAGCCCGCCAGCAATGGAGCGATCTTCAACTGAGAAAGCGCGGTGCGGATTGCGTCAGGTGAACTGGGCACCAACAGAGAAACTGTGTCGCGCAACAGCTCAGTTAGCACACCACCTGCGCCAAGGGTCAAAACGAACCCGTGCGCCGGGTCGCGCACGACGCCGATTAACAATTCAGCCACGGTGCCGGTTATCATTTCTTCGATCAGGACCTCATCCGTTCCAATATCAGCGGCCACATGCGCCACGTCTTCGGCTTGAATTCCCAATCGGACTGCCCCGCATTCGGATTTATGCGCAAGCCCGATGCTCTTAACGGCAAAAGGCGGGACCATTGCCTGCGCGGCATTCGCTGCATTTTCTGCGCCGCGTACTGTCCGGCTCTGTGGGATGTGCAATCCGAATTCAGCCAGTGCCTTTTTCGCCTCAGCCTCGGTCAACATGTGCGTGGTTTTGGCTGTGCCAGGACGGTGAACAGGGGTGTCGGCAGGTGCTGAAATCTGACCAGCTGCGCGAATGGCTGACAGGGCTTCGCGCAAGCCCATCAAGGGGACAACGCCACCTGCAATCAGTTCCCGAGCTACTTCTTCGGGCAAGAGTTCGGGTAAAGTTGCTGCAACCGCAAATCGTGCGCGGGTTTCGGCGCGTACTTTTAGCGCAGCACGAGATGCGCAAGCCCAATCCGTTGGGTCGGTGGTCGGGTAGTCGACAATGGAAACGGTCAGGTCGATGCCGTCGCCTGTCATTCCAGACCACGCCCGCGCCATCGCATCCTCGTCGCGCCAGATATAGGTGTGGTAGTCCAGCGGGTTATTCAGGGCGACCATTGGGCCAAGCGCATCGCGCAGATTGGCTTTCTGTTCCTCCGCCAAATGCGGGAATGTCAGCCCGGTGTCGTGGGCCATATCAGCGATCAGGCTGGCCTCACCCCCCGAACAACTGATTGAGGCGATGTTGCCGCCCGGCAAAGGGCCGTAACAATGCAACAGTTTCAGCGTTTCCAGAAAGTCGGGCAGGGCAGACAGACGTGGAATTCCTAACCTATCCAGCAGTGCCTGTGCCCCCGCGTCACTACCCGCTAAAGACGCAGTATGTGAAACAGTTGCGGCCTGCGCCTGTTCTGATGCGCCGACCTTGAGCGCAATCAGGGGAATACCTTTTGCATGCGCCGTGGCAGCCAGCGCCTCCCATTGGCGTATATCCTTGAAACCCTCGATATGCAGGCCAATGGCGGTTACGCGTGGATCGTCGATCAGCGCTGATGCAATCTCGGCCTGACTGGTCTGGGCCATATTCCCGCACGTCACCATATAGGCAATCGGCAGCGCGCGTTTCTGCATGGTCAGATTGATCGAGATGTTCGAGCTTTGCGTCAGGATCGCAACGCCTTTGTCGACAGGTGTCGCGCCGTGTTGATCCGGCCATAACAGCGCTCCGTCCAGTGCGTTGATGAAGCCATAGCAATTCGGGCCCAGAATGGGCATGTCGCCTGTTGCAGTGACCAGATGGTCCTGCAGGTCGCCGCCGGTGTCGTCTTCGGCCACCGCTTCGGAAAAGCCCGAGGCAAAGCACACCGCCCCGCCCGCGCCCATGGCGGACAGCGCCTGCACCGCCTCAATCGTGGCGTGGCGGTTGATGCCGATGAATACAGCGTCCGGGGCTTGTGGCAAGTCTTCGAGGCGCGCAAAAACCGAATGCCCCGCGATGTCTTGTGCCTTGGGATGTACCGGCCAGATGTGACCGGCATAGCCCATGCGTTCTGATTGCAGGATGACCTGCTGACACCATGCACCGCCGCCAATGACGGCAATGGACTTCGGACGCAGCAGCCGGTTCAGATCTTTGCTCATCATCAGGCGCCCAAGGGACGCAGAAGATCGCGGCTGATGATGTGGCGCTGAATCTCGCTGGTGCCGTCCCAGATGCGTTCGACCCTTGCATCGCGCCAAAACCGTTCGATTGGGAAGTCATCCATCAGCCCCATGCCGCCAAAGATTTGCAGCGTACTATCCGTAACCCGTGCCAAGGCCTCTGAGGCGTAAAGCTTGGCCGAGGCGATCTCACGGTTCGACGGCAAGTTCTGGTCCAGTCGCCAGGCGGCCGCGAGTGTCAGCCAGTCGGCAGCGTCGATTTCGGTGATCATATCGGCGATCTGGAAGCTAACACCCTGGAACTTTCCGATAGGTTGACCGAACTGTTTGCGCTCGGCCGCATAGTTCAGCGCATAGTCAAAGCATCGGCGCGCGCGACCGACCGAAAAGGCAGCAACCGTCAGCCGGGTCGCGTAGAGCCATTCGTTCATCACCGCAAAGCCGCCATCGACCTCGCCCAAAACCTGCGCATCAGGCAGGCGGCAATTGTCGAAATAGAGGATGTAGTTTTTGTAGCCCTTGTGGCTGACCGAATTATAACCCTCACGCACCTCAAACCCAGGCGTGCCACGATCCACCAGAAAGGTGGTGATCCGTTTTTTGGGCCCTTTCGGTGTCTCATCCACACCGGTTGCGATGAAGACGATGAAGAAATCCGCGTGTTCCGCGCCCGAGATGAAATGTTTCGATCCGTTGACGACCCAGTCCCCACCATCGCGCACGGCCTGACATTTCATGCCTCGCACATCTGATCCCGCATCCGGTTCAGTCATCGCCAATGCGTCCATCTTTTCGCCCCGCACGGCGGGCAACAGATAGCGTTCGCGTTGCTCGTCATTGCAGGCCATCAGGATATTTTGCGGACGCCCAAAGAAATGGGTGAGCGCCATGGAGCCACGTCCCAGTTCACGTTCGACCAAAGTGAAATCGAGATGCGACAGACCTGCTCCACCTACTTCTTCGGGGAAGTTGCAGGCATAGAAGCCCAGATCGATGCACTTTTGTTTGATCTCTTCACCCAGTTCCGCTGGTACGGTTCCGCTGCGTTCAACTTCAGCTTCGTGCGGGTAGATTTCGTTTTCGACAAAGCTGCGGACCGTCGAAACGATCATTTCCTGTTCTTCTGACAAACCAAACTGCATGGCGCGTGTTCCCTAGCTGGTGGTTGACGAATGAAACGTCAAAGGTCAGATTAACGGCATGCAGTGTTAGTCAATTATCGTGCAGAAATGGTAAAATTATGACCTGCCGCTACAGTATCCTTCTATTTAATGGGTTCTCGAACCACTGCCTTGCCAACATGGTCGAGCCATTGCGGGCAGCCAATACGCTTTCGCGGCAGCTTCTTTACGAATGGCGATTCTATTCGCTGGACGGAAAAGCGGTCCAAAGCTCCAGCGGTTTGATCGTCACTCCGCATGGCGCGTTGCAAGATCAATGCGGGGAGATTTTGGTTGTCATGCCGTCCTATGGATACCTGGCACTGGACACCCGCGAGACCATCCGCGCATTGCTGTCGGCCGCTCGGCATCACGCTCAGTTGGCTGGGCTGGACACTGGAAGCTGGTTGCTGGCACGCGCCGGTTTGCTGGACGAATACCGCGCGACGATTCACTGGGATGAGCTGTCGCGTTTTGAAGAGACCTTTCCATCAGTTGAAGCGGTACAGGAACGTTTTGTCATCGATGGCAACAGATTGACCTGTTCAGGGGCAATGGCTGCGTTTGATCTGGCTTCGGCCCTTATTCGCAGGGACCACGGGCCGCTTTTGTCGATCGAAGTTGGCCACCTCCTGATGAGTCGTGGCGTTGCGGACCCATACGCCTTGCCGTTGAAATCTGAAGACACGTTGGTCAATCGCGCGCTGGCTGTGATGCAGGGAAATCTTGAAACACCGCTGTCGGTCAGGGACGTCGCGCGCAAAATCGGCTGCTCGCAGAAACGGATCGAGATGCGGGTTCAGGCTGAACTGCGCACCACTCCGCAAGCTTTATATCGGCGATTGCGGTTGAATCTGGCACGGAAACTGACGGAAGAGACGGAACAGTCCATTGCAGAAATTGCCAGTCGCTGTGGCTATGAAAACGCCAGTGCGATGACACGGGCGTTCAAGGCTGAATTTGGAAGGACCCCGACTGCTTTTCGCAGCGGGGCCCCGAATTAGTTTATATTGCACTGCCCAAGGAGCAGACCGTCCTTGGATCAGACAGTTGCGCCCTTATTGCGGATCACCGAGCCTAATGTGCCCGCGCACAGGCCGATGACGACCGCGATCAAAAGCTCAACCGAACCGACATTGGCAAAGTTCCAATGAGCAAAGATCACCGTCTCCAGCATGCCGACCACGGCGCCCATCAGACCGCCTAGCCACAGGCGGCGAGTCATCATTCCCAGTGCAAGGCCAAGAATACCCGGCAGGCTGATGATGTTGGCGCCGATTGTTCCTAGAAGTTCCAGCATATCTCGCCCCTCATTGATCCGCACTGTTGGTCAGGAATGACCGGATTTCTTCGCTGCCATCGGCGACCTGCTGATAAAGCTTGCCCGAGGGTTCACCGGCCAGCTCGTCTGTAATTTCTTGATAGGTCTCAAGGTAATCCGACGGCAGGCGGTGCGCGATGCCCTGGTGACAGTCAATGCAGGTCAGGCCTTCGTCGATCGCACGCTGGTGTTCTGAGGCGGCGCGGGTTTCCTGAATAGTAAAGTCCATATAGTCGAAGTTGTGGCAGTTGCGGCACTCGCGGCTGTCAGACGCCTTCATCTTCTTCCAAACGGCCGAGGCCATGCTCAGACGGTGGGCTTCGTATTTTTCAGGGGTGCTGATGGTACCGGCCAACTCGTGATAGACGTCCTTCACGGCCATGATCTTGGCCTTAATTTTGTGGTTCCACTCATGCGGCACGTGACAATCGGAACAGATTGCACGCACACCCGAGTGGTTGTTGTAGTGAATAGTCTCGCGATATTCGCCTAGGTTGGTTTCCATCGTGTGGCACGAGGTACAGAATTCCTCGGTGTTGGTCAGTTCCAGGGTCCAGTGGAACCCACCCCAGAACAGGATGCCAGCCAGAAACCCGGCCAGAACCAGAAAGCCAGAGCTGAACAGGACAGTCGGTGTCCAGATCACGTTCCAGATGCGGCCAATCCAACCGCGTTTTTCGGGGGAGTCTGCCATCTCGGTGCTCCTTTCAGATATGCGTTGGATTAGTTGCCGGACGAGGGTTCAAACACGTTGTCGACCAACGCTGGTGCATCCGCCTGAGGCACGTGGCACTGGTTGCAGAAATACCGGGTACCTGCGATGTGATCCAATTCACGGCCTTCGCGGTCCAGATAGTGGGTCATCGACAGGGTTGGTGCGTTGCGTTCACCGGCTTTGGTCCAGTCATGGCAGGCCAGACACTGATTGGTGCGCGTGTCGATTTGGTATTGCTCGATCGAATGCGGTATCAGTGGCGGTTGCTGGCGATAGTTGCGCACGATCCGGCCTTCGATATCCTTGTGGATCTGATGCAGGGGGATGGGCTCGTCCACATCCGCCCCGCGTAGGGTTTCCACTTGGGCTGACTGGGCAAGGGCGAACCCGCTCAGGAGCAAAACGGGGATCAAGGCAATTCCGCCTGTCAGGATTGATTTTTTCATCATGGCACTCCCTTAGATAGGTCTGGCTGCGCGCGCTTCTGGCGCGGGAACTGGATCGGAAGGTGCGGCGACATGGTCGTCGAACCGGTGAGTAAAGTTGAAGACGTCGACCGCGCAGACATCGATGCAGCGGCCGCAATTGGTGCAATCCGGGGACAGGATCAGTGGTGTTGTTCCCGGTTTCCCTTTCAGAGCTGGGGAAATGATCTGGTTTTCGGGGCATACGGCATAACAATCCATGCAATCGTCACAAGCGGCTCGGTTTGCCGCGCTGACGCGCAACAGGCTTTTGCTGCCGATCAGGCCATAGAACGCACCCACCGGGCACAGGTGACCGCACCAGCCGTGGCGCGAGACAAACAGGTCGAAGATGAAGATCGCAATGACCATGGCCCAGACGAAGCCCGCGCCGAAGATAAGCCCCCGGTGCAGCATGGTGATCGGGTTCACCAATTCCCATGCAATCACGCCGGTCAGCCCCGACACAATCAGTACGGTTGCCAGTATCCAAAGGCGGGTTCCGCGCTTTGGCTGCCAGCCCTTTTGCATGTCCAGCTTGCGATGCAGCCAGTTGGCGGCGTCGGTCACCGGGTTGATCGGGCAGACCCAAGAACAATAGACCCGCCCTCCGATCAGGGCATAGGCGACCAGAACGATCAGCCCGCCGATTAGTGCGGTCAGTTCAGGCCAATGCCCGGCGACGATGCTTTGCAGCAGGACCAAAGGGTCGGTCAGGGGCAGCACGCCGAGGGTTAGCGACCCGGCTAGCGTACCCTGTACGATCCAGACGCCGAACCACGGACCCAACAGGAACAAGGCCAAAAAGAATAACTGGCTCGTGCGGCGCAACAGCAGAAAGCGATGCGCCCCGATCCAGCCTTTGGCCTCAATCGCCTCGTGACCGATGGGGAGATGCGTGCGGGCACTCATTGTCCCACTCCTGGCAAGTCATAAGACGGAGCGAAGCCGCCAGGCGTGGCCAGATTATCCGTACCCGGTCCGGGTAAACGGTCGGGCAGATCTATCAAGCCGTCCACAAGGGGACCGCCATGGGCATCTTTCTCTTCCCAGCCTTTGCGGTAATGATCTGCGCTGCTGCCGCGAGCTAGACGGGCTGGCAGGACCTTGATAGCGGCTTCGGGCAGAACACAGCTTTTCTCGCACATGCCGCAACCGGTGCAACGATCGGCATGCACGGTCGGAATGAACATCGCATGGTGACCGGAGCGGTCGTTATGTGCGGTTTCCAGCGTGATCGCCTCGTCGATGACGGGGCAGACACGGTAACAGACGTCGCAACGCAGGCCGAGGAAGTTCAGGCAGTTTTCCTGATCGACCAGAACCGCAACGCCCATTTTCGCATCGTCGATATTGTCCAGCCCCGGATCCAGCGCTCCGGTGGGGCAGGCGGCAACGCAGGGAATGTCGTCACACATCTCACAGGGCACATCGCGCGCCGTGAAATAGGGGGTGCCGGTGGCGACGGCATCGACCCCAAGTTCAGCCAGTTTCAAGGTGTCGTAAGGGCAGTCCCGCACGCAGAGCCCGCAGCGGATACAGGCCGACAGGAACTCTTTCTCTGGCAACGCGCCGGGCGGGCGCAATGCCTCGGCCGGCAGCGCTCGGGCATCGCGGGCGAACCAGGCCAGCGTTGACCCGGCGACCACGCAGCCGCCTGCCGCGCGCGCCGAATCCTGCAGGAATCGGCGCCGTTGCGGCGAGAGAGGAGTACCGGTCAGGGACATGGGGACTACCTTTGCGATCCTTCCCGGTTACGCGCGCTCGACCTTACACGCGCACTTCTTGAAGTCGGTCTCTTTTGACAGCGGGCAGGTTGCGTCCAGCGTCAGCTTGTTGGTCAGCTGATGCTCGTCGAACCAGGGCATGAAGACCAGACCGCGCGGCACTTTGTTGCGCCCACGGGTTTCGACCCGGCTGGTGACCTCGCCGCGGCGGGTGGAGAGGATGATCTCCTGCCCGCGACGCAGACCTCGATCTTTGGCGTCCTGCGGGTGCATGTAGACGACGGCGTTCGGATAGGCGCGGTGCAGTTCCGGCACACGGCGGGTCATCGAGCCCGAGTGCCAGTGTTCCAGAACACGACCGGTGGACAGCCACAGATCATATTCTTCATCCGGCTCTTCGGCGGCAGGCTCGTATGGGGCAAAGATGATATTCGCTTTGCCATCGGGCTTGCCGTAGAATTCCACGCCCGCACCCTCTGACACATAGGGGTCGTACCCTTCGCGGAAGCGATAGAGCGTTTCCTTGCCGTCCACGACGGGCCAGCGCATGCCGCGTGCCTCGTGGTACATCTCGAACGGTGCCAGATCGTGCGCATGGCCGCGTCCAAACTCGGCGTATTCTTCGAACAGGCCTTTTTGGACGTAGTAACCAAAATGCTCGGCATCGTCATTGTCAAAGCCTTCTGCAGTCTCGGACAGTGGGAACTGGTCGATCTTGCCGTTGGCATAGAGAACGTCATACATGGTCTTGCCGCGATGCTCGGGCATCTTGGCCAGCAGTTCTTCGCCCCAGACCTCTTCCACGGTGAAGCGTTTCGAGAATTCCATCAGCTGCCACAGGTCCGATTTTGCCTCACCCGGTGCTTTCACCTGCTGACGCCAGAACTGAGTGCGGCGTTCGGCGTTGCCGTAGGCGCCTTCCTTCTCGACCCACATGGCTGTGGGCAGGATCAGGTCGGCAGAGACTGCCGTGACCGTCGGATAGGGATCCGAAACAGTGATGAAGTTCTCGGGGTTACGATAGCCGGGATAACCTTCTTCGTTGATATTCGGCGCGGCCTGCATGTTGTTGTTGCACTGCACCCAATAGGCGTTCAGATCACCATCCTTCAGCTTGCGGTGCTGCAATACGGCGTGGAAGCCGGGTTTCGGAGGAATGGTGCCTGCGGGGACGTTCCACGCGGTTTCACAAATCTCGCGGTGTTTGTCATTCGCGACCACCATGTCGGCGGGCAGGCGGTGGGCAAAGGTACCAACCTCACGTGCCGTACCACAGGCCGAAGGCTGACCAGTCAGCGAGAAGGGTGAGTTGCCCGGCTCGGAGATCTTACCAACCAGCAGGTGGACGTTATACATCAGCGAGTTCACCCACGAGCCGCGGGTATGCTGGTTAAAGCCCATGGTCCACAAGCTCATCACCTTGCGGTTCGGGTCGGCATATTGCTTGGCTAGTTTTTCCAGCTTGTCTGCAGGGACGCCCGACAGTTCGGCTGTGTATTCCAGGGTATAGGGCGCGACGGCTTCGGCGTATTCTTCGAAGCTGATCGGCTCCATCTTGCCCGAGTTCGGGTTCTCAGCCTCTTGCTGCAACTCATGAGTGTCGCGCAGGCCATAGCCGATATCGGTTGCCGTCTTGGTGATGTTGACGTGTTTCTTGACGAACTCTTCGTTCACCGCGCCATTCTGGATGATGTAATTGGCGATATAGTTCAGGATCGCCAGATCGGTCTGTGGTGCAAAGACCATGCCATTGTCGGCCAACTCGAACGAGCGGTGCTCGAAGGTCGACAATACGTGCACTTCGCAGCCTGGTTTGGTCAGGCGGGTATCAGTCAGACGTGACCACAGGATCGGGTGCATCTCGGCCATGTTCGAGCCCCACAGCACGAAGGTGTCCGCGTGCTCAAGGTCGTCATAGCAGCCCATCGGCTCGTCGATGCCGAAGGTGCGGATAAAGCCCACAACGGCAGAGGCCATGCAGTGCCGCGCGTTGGGGTCGATGTTGTTCGACCGGAAGCCGGCCTTCATCAGTTTGGATGCGGCATAACCTTCCCAGACTGTCCACTGACCCGAGCCGAACATACCGACACTGGTTGGCCCTTTCTTGGCCAGCGCTTCCTTCCACTTTTCGGCCATAACGTCGAAGGCTTCGTCCCAGCTGACCGGTTCGAACTCGCCATTTTTGTCATAGACGCCGTTCGTTTTGCGCAGCAGAGGTGTGGTTAGGCGGTCCTTGCCGTACATGATTTTGGAGAGGAAGTAGCCTTTGATGCAGTTCAGACCGCGGTTCACCGGCGCGTCCGGATCGCCCTGAGTGGCGACGACGCGGCCTTCCTTGGTGCCGACCAGCACCGAACAGCCGGTGCCGCAGAACCGGCAGGCTGCCTTGTCCCAGCGGATATCGGGGGTGCCGGTCTGTGCATTGGCCTGACCGGTGGCCAGTGGGATGCCTGCGGCCGACGCAGTGGCAGCGGCCGCGGAGGCCTTGAGAAAAGTCCGGCGTGATTCTGATGTAGTCATAGCGTGAGCCTCCGGCTGGTGGTTTGGCTTAGGGCATCGGGATGCGGAGTGCTTTCCGCGAGATCCTCGAAATGGTGATAGGTCAATGTCAGTGAGATCACTCCGGGGATCTGGTGCAGATCCATGATGATCTCGGACGCAAGGCGATCGGACGTGTCTTCGACAACAACGACGAAACGACCGTCTTCGGCCTGGGCATGTACTTCGACGCCCGGTGTGCCGCGCATCGATTGCGCGGCGGCCTCGGCCTGATCAGGGGCGACATGTATAAGGCAACCGCATATATTCATTGTAACGCTTCCGTTTGAAGTGTGGGTTGGCGCTGGAGCGCCACGGCATTGACAGGGCAGAGGGCGACACAGGCACCGCATCCGTTGCAGGCGTCAACTTCCAACAAAGGCGTCGCCCGCCCGCCGCGCTGCAACTCGAAACGAATGGCGTTCTGTTCGCAATTGTCCTGACACACGCGGCAGCTTACGCCGTTCATGGAGAGGCACGTGCCGTCCTGAATTTCGGCCCGCCACGGCCAGTCGACAACTCGTTCGATTTGCAGAGCATCCGTGGGGCAAGCCTTAGCACAATCGCCACAGAAAGTGCAGGGGTCGTCGCCGGGCTGAAAGACCGGAAATCCTTGAGGGTCGAGCGAAATGACGGCCTCTTCACATGCCTCGATGCAATCGCCGCATTTGGTGCACTGGTCGACAAACCCCGGCACAACCGAGCCGGGGGGACGGACAATACTGCTGTCCTCCCGAAAAGCTTTGGCGCTCAGAAACGCCCTGCGGCTGGTCATCTGGCTCATTTTTCTAAACGGTTCGCGCTTGATTCCCTGTTCACGGCTTCTCAGTAGCGCGTTTAGAGGGAATGCTTTTTGATCCAGATCATTATTCGAGATTAATAGTTTTTGTTTAGAATGAAAGTTGAAATACACAGAAATATCAACGTGATATTTCGGCGCATTTTTTGCTGCAGATGATCCGGTTTCTACTTCAGCTAACTTCCAGAAACCGGAGCGTCCGGGCTGATTTTTCGCAGCCCAGAATGACTGAAGGTGGGGAGACTACTGGCGGGCTCGTCAATGGTCTCTGGCAATGGGCACTGCGGTCGATCTGATGGCCGCGCGCAAAAAAGGCATCAGTTCCGAATATTGCGGCAGGTAAAATTTTGGCAGAACAGCTTTACTATATCTAATACGCAAAGATGACGGGGTTCGCGGGCGCCAATCACATTGACATTTCGGGCGGATGACGATGCTTTACGGCGCGCCTGCATGCGCACGAGAACAAAAGGAAAATCCATGGTTGACCATGTGTTGGCACTGAATGCCGGGTCTTCTTCGCTAAAATTTGGGCTGTATGAACTGGTCGAAAACAACCGCCCCAGAATGCGTTGGCACGGGCAAATCGAACGCTTGGGGGACGCGCCGCGTTTGTTGGCGGAGTCTGCTGGCGGGCGGTCAGTCAACCAACCCTTGACCAACGCCCACGGGCATGGCGAGGCAATACATGCCTTTCTCGATATGACCCGTGAATACCTTCCGGACATTCGAATTCGCGCTATTGGTCATCGAGTTGTACATGGCGGTACAGTCTATTCCGAACCCGTGCGGATCAACGACAAGGTTCTGGAAACTCTGTCGGGATTCATCCCATTCGCACCGTTGCATCAACCCTACAGCCTTGCCGGTATCCGCGCTGCGAGTGATGCATTCCCAGAGACCGAGCAAGTGGCTTGTTTTGACACCGCCTTCCACCGAACCCATCCGTGGGTAAACGATACTTTCGCCCTGCCGCAAAGCTATTTCGACAAGGGGGTGCGTCGCTATGGTTTCCATGGTCTGAGTTATGACTACATCACGGAAAAACTCAAAGAAATTGCCCCTAGCCTCTATGATGGCCGTGTTGTCATCGCTCACCTGGGCAACGGTGCTTCCATGTGCGCCGTTTCTGGTGGACGGGCTGTGGCTTCGACCATGGGGTTTTCGGCGTTGGATGGTTTGCCGATGGGCACGCGCAGCGGTCAATTGGATCCGGGTGTCGTGCTTTACATGATGCAGCAGGAAGGCATGAGCGCGGACGAGATCGCGGAAATGCTCTATCGCAAATCGGGTTTGCTTGGTCTGTCGGGGATGTCGTCGGACATGCGCACTTTGTTGGCCGCCGAAACGCCCGAGGCACGCAAGGCCATCGATTATTACGTTTTCCGCATCCGCCGGGAATTGGGCGCACTATCTGCCGCGTTGGAAGGGCTAGACGCGCTGGTATTCACGGGTGGGATCGGTGAAAACTCTGCACAGATCCGTCAAAGAGTTTGCGAGGGGATGCGCTGGATCGGGATAGAAATGGACCCCAACAGAAATGCTGACAATGGTACGGTTCTGTCGACCGATTTCAGCCGGGTACGCATTCTGGCAATTCCCACGCACGAAGAGATGGTGATCGCACGCGCAGCGGCGCGGCTCGTGCAATAGGCGCTATTGCTCGGGTTTGTCCTTCCGACGCTTGGCGTATTTTATCAAGATGCCCAGAATGGCGCTGATGGCATCTGGCGTCAGCGCGCCAAGCGGATCTCGCCGGATGCCGGTCACGGTGTTGCGCGCCTCAGACAAGGTATCCTTGATTTCTGTCTCGATATCTTGCAGCGCCATATCGCGCAGCTCGACCGCCGCCGTCGTGTCGGCCTGCGCGTTCTGTGAGTTGGCAAGCAGTGCCAGGACCAGGGCCAATAACAGGTTGACCCCTGCCACGATCACGGCAGCAAACGGCTTGGAGAGGGATGCTGACAGCCAGAAAAAACCGGCCACATTCAGCATGATAACGGCCAAGCCGACCGCCAACCCTGCAGCAGCGTAGAATCCTGTACGACGCGCGGCGACAGCGACATGGCGTTGGGCAATCAGCCGCTCAGCACGGAGGACGATGGAAATATTGCGGGATATGCGGCTCATGATCAGGCTCCTACCGTGACCGGCCCAGCAGATAGCCAAGCGTAAATATACCAAGCGCAAACAAGATTGGCCGTTTGTGGGGCAGGTCTTCCAGTTCGGTCAGCGCTTCTTCGAGTTGACTGGACCAGCCGTCGATGTTCTCGGCAATCTTGTCAGCCATAGTATCGTGTGGCGAAGGCGCCGAAGCCTTTTCCCTGGCTTCGGTTTGCTCGGCAAGTTGGCGGCGCAGGTCGGCGACTTCGGCTTCAAGCTCGGCTTTCGTAACCATTGGTCCGGTCCTCTCACAAGTTTTCTGCCTGTGGGGCGAGGGCAGCGACCTCAACCCCTGTTTCGAGGGCCATGTTAATTCGATTTTTCGGTTTTAGAAAAGGGGCTTATCTTTTTCAGGTATCGTAATCCGAAACCAGCAAGAAATCAGGCGCGACGTCTTCTTCGATAGTGGCAAAGCGCGGGATTGGGTCCTCGAACACATTATCGGTGCGGTCATCGTTGACAGTTGAGACCTCGCCGATTAGGCAATCGCCCTTTTCTGCCCAGAAGGCATGCCAGATGCCGGGCATCAGAGTGACGCTCTGACCAGGTTTCAGGCGCAACAATTCGCCGGGTTGGATCGTGACCTGGCAGCCGTCGCTGGGTACAACAACCCGATTGTCTCGGTCGATGCCGCCTTCGGCGTCCGAGGCATAGATCTCCATCACCAGATCGCCACCGCCCCGGTTGATGATGTCCTCGGCCTTGACGATATGGCGGTGCATTGGCGACAGCTGTTTGTCTCGCGATACCAACAGCTTTTCTGCATAGAGCATCCCCCGACCGTTGTTCAGATCACTCACGTCGCCATTGCGCAAAGTGAATAGGAACAGGCCAAGTTCGTCGAAACGGCCCTGCCCGTAGTCGGTAATGTCCCAACCCAGCCCGCGCTCTCGGATTCCAGCGGCCTTTTCATCACGCATCTGGTCTGGGGACCAGTTGGCAAAAGGCGGCAGGACTGCACCGAAGGATTGGATAAAGGCTTCGGCCTCGATCTTGATAGTGTTGATGTCAGAACGTTTCATGCTGTCCCCTATGGGTTCAAAGCTCGTGCGCCCAAGGTGGGTTGGCCCCGGCGCGGGATACAGTGATGGCGGCGACCTCTGCGCCTTTGGCAAGGGCCGTACGCAGATTTTCAGTGCTTAAGGCCCGCAGGTTGGATTTGGTCAGATGGCCAGCGCGCTCGAGTTCCGCCAGAACACCAGCGTTGAAGGTGTCACCAGCACCGACAGTATCGACCACCTGGACCCGCTGAACCGGGATTGCGGTTTCTGACCCGTCGGCTAGATAGCCCGACGCCCCGTCGCTGCCTCGGGTCACAATGACTAAGGCTGGGCCGGATTGCAGCAGCAGGGGTACTTTTTCGGCGATGGTTTTCGGGCCGGGAACGATCCAATCCAAGTCCTCGTCCGAGACTTTCACGATGTCGGCCTGAGCGATCATCCGGTTCAGCCGGGTGCGATATCGGGTTTGATGTTTGATAAAATCTGGTCGGATATTCGGGTCGATCATCACGGCGCGGTCGCCTCCGTGGCGATCCAGCAATGCGGCAAAGGCATCTGCGCAGGGCTCGCAGGCCAAGCTGATCCCGCCAAAATAGAGCGCGGAAACAGCGGGCAAATGCCCTGGCATGTCCTCGGGCATCAGCATCCGGCCTGCCGAATTCTGATCCATGAAGCTGTAGGTTGCGTGCCCGTCCTTTAGTTTAACAAACGCCAATGTCGTGGGACGGTCCGAGCGGATCACATGACTGGCATCCACGTGGCTGGTCTTCAAGCTGTCTTCCAGTTGTTCACCAAACATGTCCGACGACAGACCCGCCAGCAGTCCGACCGGAGCCCCCAGCCGCCCAAGCGCAATGGCCGTGTTGAAGATGGCCCCACCGGAATGGGGCACAAAGCCTTCCCCGCCCGAAACCGTTGGGGCAGCGATCATGTCGATCAGGGCTTCACCGCAGCATAGGATCATGCCGTGGTCCTTTCTGTTTCTAGGGATCAGGCGGTCAGTTTACCGCGCGAGCGCACTTTTGCAGAAATTGTTAGCGCCAACAATACCAAATTCATGCTGTTCGGACACATAAAGGTTCATCGACCGCCGTAAATCACTGAACCGTCCACCAGCGTTGAAGGCATCACGGAAAGCATCCTTGAACAGCCAGCGGTTTTTCTCGGCCACGCCGCCAACAAGGAACACGCCTCCCACCGGCATGAGGACCACAGATAGGTCTCCCATGACTGCCCCAAGATGGGTGGTGAACATATGCGCGGCTTTTTCTGCAATTGGATCGGCCTGTGCGCGAGCGTCCTCAAGTATGTCTCTCGCGCTGCGGACGGGCACATTAGACTGACCCGCAGCCATCCCGGCAGCCTGATAGAGGATCGGCAGGCCTGTGCCGCTCAGGAACATTTCAGCCTCAAGGACCAAGGTGTCATCAAAGAAGCATTCCGGGGCGATATGACGGGCCGCCTTGAAAATCTCGACCTCGTCGACATGGCGTGGCGAAAGCCCGATATGTCCCCCTTCGCCGGATGCGGTGTGATAGCGACCTTCGGAATACAACAGTGCCCCGACACCCAGACCAGTGCCGGGACCCACAACAAGCCGTGTTCCCGAAGGCGGTGCCTTGGCGCCCTGCAAAACCTCGACATCATCGCTGGTGATCTCGGCCACTGACCACGCTGCAGCCGTGAAGTCATTGATTACAAATGTATGCTGTGCGCCTGTGGCCTTAGCAATATCGTCTTCTGAGAGATCGAGCTGAGCATTCGTAAGCCGGATTGTTCCGTTGTTCACCGGGCCCGCGCCGGCCGCCACGACAGCGCGCGGGTTGGTGCCAATTTCGTCGCGTAAGGTATGAAATGCGTCCAAAAGCTCAGGCAAGCTGCCGGTCGGATATTTGCGCAATTCGTTTAACGTTCCGTCTGTGATCACGCCCAACCGGGTGTTTGTGCCGCCAATATCCGCAACCAGATCCCAGTGTTTTTGCAACGCTCCAACCGGCTGTGCCAAAGGCAAGGAGACTGAGCCGCCCGACAAAGCCGTTTTCAGAGTGTCAAATGTGGCTGTTAGTTCCGGGTTTGGCAGGTCAGATTCCAAACCTTCCGGAGCAAATCTATCTTTGCCACATCCGGCACCGTCTACATTTCCGGAGAGGTGCCCGACAAAGTAACCTTTAACCGGCGCTCCTTGTTCCAACGCACTTTTTGTTGCCGCTAGGTGGTGGTTAAGGCGATCAACCTTTTCATGGTTGGAACCGATTATTTCATTTACAGTCACGAAGATAGGCAGTTCACGGCTGAACTCCTGCCACATCTGAGTTAGGAAAGGAACCCGTGCCGAGAGGTCGGTTTGAGCGCGGCTGAAACAGGTGAGGCCACACCAGTCGACGGGCTGTCCGATGTTGCCAAAATCTTCCTGCCAGCCAGTCGGAAGGTGCGATTCCAGATCGGCAAGTTCATTTATGGGGTAGGTGTTGTTGAATACACCGCTCAGGAACAGCCGAGCGTGACGGTTGTCGACCAGGGTGAGGAGTGAATTGTCCTCAGAGGTGTCATTGGCGGGATCTAACCAATCAAGATCGAGTTCTACACCCAGGTTGGACATGCCGAGGTTACGCATTGCGTCAATGCCTCGTCCATGGGCCAACAACAAGTGGTGCATCGCACGGGCGGTGGTGCGGCGGCAGTCACCAAGATTCAACCGGTTTACCTGTGTTGGCAGGCTGATCGGTGCCGCACTAAACATCCGGTCGCCAATTCGGCTCATGACGATCTCGGTGAAATCAGCGAACCAACCCGCAATATCCCGATTTCGCCAACCACCTAAGTCACCCAGTGTCGGTGGCAGTTCTCCGTTAGACAGAGTCGCACAAGGGCGGATGCCACGTGCTAGCAGCGCATCAACCAGCCTATCGTAAGCGTCCAAGCCCGACTGGCTCACCTCGCCACGTCCTTCGGGTAATACCTTCCCCCAGCTGATCGGAAATTTAAAACAATCAACTCCCGCCTCACGCATCATGTCGAGATTCTGTTTGGTCGAGGCTGCGACGCCAAAGAGAAAGTCTCTGGGAAAATCAGAGCGGGTGTATTTCATGGTCAAAACCTGTTTGGGCCGATTGAACGGCCAACTATCAGTTCGTCCGTCTGCATACTAGGTGTTAGCGGTATCATTGGCCATTTCAAGCGATTTTTTGAGCATTTTGACTGAAATGTGCTCGAAGAAAATCTGACATAACTCGAAATAACGAATTCCCTACTGATCGAGATGCTGTGGATGGCATCCAGGGTTCGGCCAAGGCAGATTTGCTGATCCTCCTGCTGGTTAAGTGGAGGATTGATAAAGCAACTTAGGGAAGGGTGTGGTCATTTTTGGACTGACAGGCGCGCCACAAAGCTCTAGCGTGACATCAAACAAAAAAAGCAACTTAGGCCAATAATGGGAGAATCGATTATGGTTGAACGGAAGACTCTTTCCAGACGCACGGTGCTAAAAGGTGCGGGGGCTGCTGCTCTGGCGGCGCCGCTTTACAGCAAAAGCGCTCTGGCCTCTTCGGGTGAGATCAACATTCTGATGTGGTCGGATTACCTGCCGCCCAGCTTCATTGAGGAATTCGAGACCCTGACCGGGATCAAGGTAAATTACACCGGTATCGGCTCGAACGAAGAAATCATCAACAAGATGAAGGCGACCAAAGGTCAGGGCTTTGACATCGTTTCGCCGACCAACAACCGCTCTTTGCAGTGGGAGCCGCTGGAACTGCTGCAACCGTTCGACATGAACAAGGTTCCGATTGATCTGGTGAACCCTGCCATGGCGGCGATTGGTACCGATGCTTGGAACTTTGGCGGTTCCGGCGTGCACTGGCTGCCACATATCTGGGGCACCGAAGGTATTGCATACCGCACTGACCTGTGGCTGCCGGAAGGTGACGCACCATCTTATGGCGACGTCTGGTCCGAAGAAAACGCGGGCAAAACCATGGGGCGCGCGCATTCCATGATGCTGGGCGCGGGTCTTTATATGGAGCGCGCGGGTGAGATGGAGCCTGGCTCTGTCTGGGCTGCTTATGGCGACGAAGAGACTATGCGCAAGGTCTGGGGTCAGATTACCGACTGGTGCATCGAACGCAAAAGCCGGATCAAGTTGATCTGGAATGACGCGGATACCCAGAAGAACGGCCTGCTGAACGAAGGTGTGGTAGTTGGTCAGACTTGGGATGGCCCGCCGCTGGCGCTGAAATCCGCAGGTGAGCCTGTACACTATCAGGCTCCGATCGAAGGTGCGATGGCATGGGTGGACGGTATGTCCATTCCCTCGGGCGCAGCCAACATCGATCAGATTTATGCCTTCATCGACTTCGCCTATCAGGCGAAACCGGCCGGTGTCGCGATCGACAGCCACGGCTATAACTCGCCTGTTCTGGGGGCCGATCAGTATTCTGGCGACACCTACAAAAAGAACTTTGCCGAGGCCTATCCGGGTGACTCGCTGGCCAACCTCAATCCATGGCCAGCCGAAGCTCCGTGGTATGCGGAAACCCGGACAGAGTTCGTCAACAAGTTCAAAAGCGCCTGATCGCTTTTACTCGACGCCCTCCGCCATTGTGCGGGGGGCTTTCCACCTGCACGCCACTCAGGCGTGACAGATGTTATTTCGGTGCGGCCAGCCACCGCGCCATACGGAGATACCAAAGATGAGTGCAGGGGTCGGTGTAGATCTGGAAAACCTGTGGATCCGCTTCGGCGATTTTGTCGCCGTGCGAGACGCAAATGTGAACATCAACGGAGGCGATTTCTTTTCGTTCCTTGGGCCCTCGGGTTGCGGCAAGACAACGATCCTGCGTGCCGTGTCGGGCTTTCTTGACCCCAGTGAAGGCCGGGTTCTGATCGGCGGCAACGATATGCAGGGTATCGGCCCGAACAAGCGCCCGACAGCACTGATTTTCCAGAACCTTGCTTTGTTCCCGCTGATGAAAGTGTGGGAAAACATCACGTTCTCGATGGAAATCAAAGGGGCCAGCGCCGCACAGCGCCGTAAACGCGCTGATGAACTGCTGGATATGATCGCATTACCGGGGCAGGGCGACAAACTGCCCAGCGAATTGTCGGGCGGTCAACGTCAGCGGGTGGCGATTGCCCGTGCCCTCTGTGCGGAACCGGATGTGCTTTTGCTGGACGAACCGCTGTCAGCGCTGGACCTAAAACTGCGCCAGCACATGCGGACCGAGCTGCGTGAAATACAGCAGCGCGTTGGCATTACATTCATCTACATCACTCACGATCAGGGCGAAGCGCTGACGATGTCGGACAACATTGCCGTCATGCGGGCCGGGGTGATCGACCAGATAGCCGACGGCAAGACGATCTATAATGACCCCAATACCGCCTTCGCGGCCTCGTTCGTAGGCGAAAACAACGTGTTCCGTGGCAAAGTCAAGCAGGTCATGGGCAATGAGGCGATGATTGCAACGAACCGTTCGGGCGATCTGGTGGCGCGCATTTCGACTGCCAATCAGGGCAAAATGAAAGAGGGCGATGACGCCATGATGTTCATCCGCCCCGAAGCCTTTGCCATCGCCCCCGATGGCGCGACGGGTGACCATTTCGTCACCGCGCGCGTGAACCACGAAGAATTCGAAGGCAACGTCTTCAACATCTTCACGGAAGGAGAAGGCGGTAAGGAAATCAAAGTGTCGATCCCGAACCACGGTCAGTCCTTTCAGGATCATACCGGGCAGAACATCACGCTGGAATACGAAACCCATAACGCGGTTCTGGTTCCTGCGGGTGAGCTGGCAGCGGAATAAGAGGGTCTGACACATGCCCAAGTTTCTGAAAGAATTCCTAAACCGCAACGGCACCGGCATGGGGTTGGCAATCCTTGGCCTGGTTCTGTTCTGGACGATCGGCCTGATCATCCTGCCGCAGCTGTCGATGCTTGATTTCTCGTTCCGTCCGAACCTGCCGCCGCCAGAGATCGGCGGGCCAAAGGACGTGTATACGCTTGAGAACTACAAATACCTGATCTACGGACCTGAAGGCGGCAGTCAGGATTATAATGCCGTCGATCTACGCGTCTTTTTCCGGACATTGCTGGCGGCGGTCTGCGTCACGATCTTTAACCTGATTCTCTGTTATCCGATTGCCTATTATTTGGGGCAATCGAAGGGCAATCATATCCGCATCTTCGCGATCATGTTGATCATTCCCTACTGGATCAACGAGATCCTGCGGGCGTTTGCTCTGCGGATCATCTTTGGTGAGACCGGAGTGCTGAACACCCTGTTCATGGGTCTGGGCATATGGGATACGCCGTTTGACTTCATCCGCAACGACATCGCGCTCTATGCGGGTCTGGGATATGCCTACATTTTGCTGATGATCTTCCCGATGTACAACGTGATCGAAAGTCTCGACAAAAACCAGATTGAGGCCGCGCGTGATCTGGGTGCGCCCTGGTGGCGGATTCATTGGCGTGTGGTCATTCCTTACGCAAAGCCGGGTATCAGCTCTGGTTGTACAATGGTGTTCATGCTGTCCGCCGGTGCGCTGGCCGCACCCCAGATTCTGGGCGGGCCGTCGTCGCTTTGGTTCACGCAACTGATCTATCAACAGTTCAACGACAATAACGACTGGCCGCAGGGCGCCGCCTACGCCATCGTGCTACTGGTGACCTGTATCCTGTTCGTGCTGGCAATGATGCGCGTGTTCAAGGTGAACATGGGGGATATCGGGAAATGAACAATTCCTTCCTTCGTGTAAGCATCTGGGTCTATCTGGTCATCTTCTTCCTGTACCTGCTGGGCCCGCTAGTGATCATGTCGGTCACTGCGTTCAACTCTTCGGCTTTCCCGAGGATGACGCCGTGGGAATGCCTGACCTTCCAGTGGTTTGGCGAGTTGTTTCAGGATCAACGTATCCTGAACGGCATCAAGAACTCACTGATCATCGGGGCCGGAACGGTTGTTCTGTCGGTCGCGATGGGTCTGGCGGGCGCGCTGATGCTGACGCAGATTTGGCCCAAACTGCGCGCGACCTACTACACGATCATCATCGCTCCGATCCTGATCCCCGGCGTGGTTTTGGGTATCTCGACGCTGGTGTTCTGGGATCGGATCAATCGTATGCTGGGGCTGGGCGCGGATAGTGTGCTGTCAAACGGGATTTTCCTGACGGTGATCGGCCAGTCCACCTTTATCGCCAGCTATTGCATGCTGGTGTTGGTGGCACGGCTGCAGCGCTATGACATTGCCTTGACCGAGGCGGCGCTGGATCTGGGTGCCTCCCACGCGCAGGCGTTCCGCAAAATCCTGTTGCCGTTCATGCGCCCGGCGATTGCTTCGGCGGCGGTGCTGGCGTTTCTCGCCTCGTTCGAGAACTACAACACCACCACCTTTACTTTCGGGGGATACCCAACGCTAACCATCGAACTGGCGCAGAAGGTGCGTTATGGCATCACGCCGTCGATTTCGGCGCTGGCCTTCATCATCGTGGCGCTGACCGTATTCTTTGCGCTGTTGAATGAGGCCAAGCTGAAACGTCAGGAATTGGTGGCTGCTGCGCGCAAACAAGCAACCGTTGAGGAGTTGGCTGGCAAGATCAAGCTGCCCAGCTTTTTCGCAGGTAACATGGCCGCAGTTCTGCTGGTCGTTTTTGCCGTCGCCACTATCACCGTTGTTGGTACAGCGACCGCCTATGATCCGGGTCAATGCATCGCCAACGTCAAAGAGCAAAAGCAGCTTGAGGCGGAGCAGCGCATTCAAGAGTTGCGTAAGCAACGGGAAGAACAGCGCTTACGACGCGAGGAGGAACGCAAACAGCGCTTCGAAGGCGTGTTTGAGCCCGGTGATCTACAACCTGGATCAACCGAGGAAGAAGCAGAGCCAGATACCGGCACCAATAACTCTGGTTTCGGCAACGTGTTTGCACCGAATGCCTTGGGCGGTGACAGCGATGAGGGCGAAGCGGAACCCGAAACGCCGCCTGCCGGCAATGGCGGCTTCGGTGGGGCTTTCGATCCCAACAGCCTGCAAAGCGATGACTAGGTATCACGCCTGACAGAAACCCACGCGCCCGGAGAGTTACCCCCCTTCGGGCGCGTGTTTTTTCAGGATCAGCACGTCGCAGGCCGCAATCTCACGCCCGTTCCATGACACGGGAGCAGAGGTGTAGTTGATCAGGAAAACGTGCTGTTCGGTCTCACGCCGCCGCAATCCTGCGGGCAGCGGATGCAGGGTCAGCCCAACCTCTTGCGCAGCCATTGAGATCACCCGATCCCAAAGGGCCTCATCCGGGAAGCCGGACAGATACCAAACCCCGTTTTCCCCCTTCAGGGCGGGAGTCCCGTCGGCATAGGTCAGCAGGTCTGGGGCGCTGCCGGACAGGCGATCGACCCAGTGCTGGGCCGCTCCGCCGCCAACCACCTCACGGCGCACGTTCGGGGGCAAGGTTTCGACGAGGTCGACCTCGCAATCCAGTTCAGACAGGCCGGGGCGCGCTTTCGGAATCTGGAAGTCGCGCGTGATGGCTCCGCTGCGGGGGCCATAGACTGTCAGCTGGCTCTGATGTTGTTCTGCCTTATCGTCCAAAGTGGCCAGCCCGTGGGCAAAGAGCAGTTTGTACCCAGCCTTGGGCGTTTCGGACGCCGAGAGGAGATCCACCGACAACCCAGCCCGTCGCAGCGCCCGATAGGCCGAGAAGACCAGCCGGAAATAGTTGAACCCGGCCCCTTGCGGCTGTGTGGTCCACGCCCAGTCCGAGGCGTAGTCGAACAGAATGGCTACGTCTGCCTGTGTCTGGGTGACCGCGCCCAGCTGTGCCAGATCATCTGCGGTCTGACGGGCCTCGGCCAAAGCCGGGGCGGGGGCGTTGTTCGGGGTCAGTAGCCCTGCGTGCATTTGTTCCTGTCCGAACGGGGCCTGGCGCCAGCGGAAATAGCTGACCACCTCGGCCCCATGCGCCACGGCCTCAAGCGACCATAGGCGCACCATGCCGGGCAGGGGGGCGGGATTATAAGGCGCCCAGTTCACTGGGCCGGGCTGTTGCTCCATCACCCACCAGCGGCCACGCCCAACAGCGCGGTAAAGGTCGTGGTGAAAGGCCTGCAAGTCCGGGTCGCCCTGCTGCAGGAACGTGATTTTGTGCGCCTCGTCGGCCTCAAGCCGATCGGACAGGAAGCCGATCGGGTAACTGTCCCATGTGGCGATATCCAGATCCTCACCGACCTTGAAATGGTCGAAATCCAGTATCCGCCCCATATAGTTGTGCAGCAGCGGCGCGTCGGTCAGCGGCCGCAACACATCGACTTGCGCCTTGTTGAACACCGCCACCTGATCCGAGCTGAAGCGGCGAAAGGCCAGAACGTGGGCGGGGTTCGGCTCGGTCACTGTCAGGTTGGGCAGGTCGATCTGATCAAAGCTGTCGTATTCCATCGCCCAGAACACATTGCCCCATGCCGTGTTCAGAACTTCAACCGTGCCATACTGATCCGCCAGCCACAGCCGAAACGCCTGCAAGGCCGGTTGGCTGTAGCTGACCGTCGTTTCGTGGCAGCCATATTCGTTGTCGATCTGCCACGCAGCCACATGCGGGTTGCGTCCGTAGCGTTCCCCCATGATCCGCGCGATGCGGGTGCACTCCTCGATAAAGTCCTGATGGCTAAAGCAATAATGCCTGCGCGACCCGAATTTGCGCGGTTGCCCCTGAGCATCCACGGCCAGCATGTCAGGGTGTTTGTCCAACATCCAACGAGGAGGCGTCGCCGTGGGCGTACCCAGCACCACCTTGAGCCCCGCAGCCCCCAGCACATCAATCGCGCGATCCAGCCATTCGAACTGCAAATCGCCGGGGCTTGGCTCCATCCGGCTCCAGGCAAATTCGCCGATCCGCACCCATGTCAGGCCGGTTTCCACCATGCGGGCGGCGTCCTCGGCCCACATATCTTCGGGCCAGTGTTCGGGATAGTAGCAAACGCCAAGTTCAGGCTTCATGGCAGAACTCTGTGTTCGGCCTGCCCCTTGCCTACTCCGAAGGCGGCAAAGGTCATTCCATTCGTGGGTTGAGAGATCAGTGTTTCGGCGTCAAGTCCCTCGCGGGCCGTGGTGCAGAACAGCGTGGTTAGGTCATCGCCTCCGAACGCGGGGCAGGAGGTGTGCGCGGCCTTGAATGAAACAGCCTTCAGAAATTGGCCTTCAGGAGTATAGGCTGCCACGCGGCGCGCACCCCATTGTGCAACCCAGATATTGCCATATGCGTCAACGACCGCACCGTCCGGGTTCAGGCCATCTGCGTTCAAGTCCAGAAACACAGTGCCATCGCCCTCGGGCCAACCAGTTTGGGCGTTCAAAGGCCACCGCATGATCAGTTTTGTCACTGTATCCGTGTAATAGGCGCAAGATCGGTCTGGCGCGAAACAAATCGCGTTCGAGATCGTGACGTTCTGCAGCAGCTGTCGCAACTCGCCCTGCCAATAGCGATAAATGGCACCAGCGCCGGGTTCAGCGTTCTTGCCCATCGTCCCGATCCAAAATCCACCCCAAGGGTCAGCGCGGCCGTCATTTGAGCGCGTGACCGGATTGTCGGCTTCCAGCAGAGTGATCAGGTCTTTTTGGCCGCTCTTCAGACCAAAGCGCCACAACCCAGTTTCAGAAGCAATCAGCAGCGTCTCCAAGTCGACCCAGCCCGCCGCCGAGACATGCTCATCGAATTGCCAGCATTTGGGAGACCCATTTTCCCGCGTCATCAGACGTTTGCCCACGATGTCGAACCAAAACAGCTGACGTCGTTCGGGGTGCCAAAGCGGCCCTTCGCCCAACTCGCATGGGCGGTCGTCAAAGACGGTGCTCATCCGACGGCCTCATCATAGGCCGCCACGATTTGTTTAGCCCGGTCCGCCACCTCGGACACTGCCATACCGGGTTTGAAAAGCGCAGAACCGATGCCAAACCCATCCGCGCTGGCCTTGATCCATTGGTCGAAATTTTCGGGTCCCGCACCGCCAACCGCATAGACCTGGGCTCCCTTAGGCAATACAGCACGCATCGCTGCAAGTCCGGTCGGGCCAGCCAGAGCGCCGGGGAACAGTTTCAGCCCAGTTGCTCCGGCTTTAAGTGCCGCAAACGCCTCGGTTGGTGTGAAGACTCCGGGCCAGCTTTCAAGGCCCTTATGGCGAGTATGCGAGATAACCTCTGGGTCGCAATTCGGCGACACGATCAATTTCCCACCAACTCCGGCGACCGCGTCAACCTGTTCCACGGTTAGAACAGTTCCAGCACCGATAAGTGCTTTGGTCCCTATTTCCTTGGCCATAATGCCGATCGACACCAATGGGTCGGGCGAATTCAACGGCACCTCAATCTTGTCGATCCCGGCGTCGAGCAAGGCTCGCCCGATGGCCACTGCGTCAGTTGGATTCAGGCCGCGTAAAATTGCAATGATGGGGCGGCTCATGCGGTTTGCCTCGTCAGGTTTCGGGCTTGTTGCAAGCCCGCCAGTGTACATTGCGTGCCGTTGGCGGTTTCTAAAAATGCGCCCTGTTGCTTTAGGGCTTTGGCGTAGATATCGGAAAGACCTTCAGCTCCGATGATCGCCAGTTGCTGACCCAGCCAATAAGGGCGAGTGGCAGCCAGTTCCGCGCCGATCAGATAGCCCGACAGCTGTGCCCGTGCGATACCTTTATCTTGCCCCTGCAAAAGGTCGGCGGCGCGCAGGCCAAACAAGCGCGCAGCCAATTGTTCAGGTTTTGACAGCGCGTCTGCAGCTGCGTCGGCAAAAGCAACATCGTCCCAGCCATCGCTTACCGAGTGTTTCAATACGGATTGTCCGCGTAGAAGGTCAAAAATCTCTCCGGTCATGAAAGTGCGGAAGCTTACAATCTCTCCTGCACTGACCTGCACCCATTTGGTGTGGGTTCCGGGCAGACAAATTACGCCATCCCAGTTTTGATGGCTTGCCAGAAAGCCCGCGATCTGAGTTTCCTCGCCGCGCATTACATCTGGTGGTGCCGTCTGTTTTACTCCGGGCACAACGAATGCCCGGATGCGCGGGTCCGTACCCGGAACGCGGACAGGAACGACCGGGGTGGGCACGCAAGGGGCTGCCGAGTAGGGGGCCTCGACCCAGCCCTGCCGTGCGCCCACCATGCCGCAAGCAATGACGTCAATCGGAGCTTCGTCCAGCCAGCCTTCGATCAGTTCGAATAATGCGGGCTGGAACCCGTCTGGTTCCACCTTCGCCATCCCTTTGTCTGACTGTGCCTGATCCAGCACCTTGTCGCCCTGCATGGCCCATGCCCGCAGATGAGACGTTCCCCAGTCAACAGCAATCCATTCTGGTTTCATGGTTTCACCCCGTTACGACGACGCCGCCGTCGACGGCCATGCATTGCCCGGTCATGGCTCGGCTGGCGTTTGAGGCAAGAAACAAAGTCGGTGCGATTATGTCTTCGGGCGTTAAATGTTCTTTTAGGCATTGGCGGTCCATATGGGCAGCCAGATCACCGGGTGTGGCCCACATATCCATTTGCTTTTGCGTCAGAACCCAACCGGGGGCCAGCGCGTTTACTCGGATGTTCTGCGGCCCCAATTCGCGGGCCAAAGATCGCGTCATACCGGTGATCCCGGCGTTCGAGGTCGTATAGATCGGATAGCCCGCATTGCCCATCATGTAGCTGATTGAGCTGAAGTTGACGATCGCTCCACCCTTTCCCTGCATCTGGCGCGCGGCCTCCTGACAGGCAAAGTAATAAGCCTTGAGGTTGACTTCGATCATCCAGTCCCAGAACTCGCCGGTGGTTTCGTGTAATGAGTGGCGTTTGTCGTTTGCGGCATTGTTGATCAACACGTTCAGAGGGCCATGCGCTTCGGCGGCCTTTTGCATGGTGGCATGCAGCAGCTCGGTATCCGTCATGTCGCCTTGCATGAACAGAGGCGCGCGACCATGTTTGTCGCGCATTTCTTCGACAAAGCCGCTGGCGTCCGAACGTCCGATGAAGGCTACATTGGCGCCTTGATTCAAAAACCCGTCGGTCAGCGCGGCGCCAACGCCGGAGCCCCCGCCGGTGATATAGACGGATGCCCCGTTGAGATCGTGGAATGTGGCGGGTTGATCCATCAATGGCTCTCTCTGGTCACAAGGCGGGTGTCTTTGCCGACAAGGAAATCTAGGTCCGCGCCCTGATCGGCTTGCAGTACGTGGTCGATATAGAGTTTCGCATATCCGCGGGTGTAATGCGGTTCGTCCGGTTGCCACGCGGCACGGCGGGCGTCCAGTTCCTTTTCATCGACCAGCAACTCCAGCTCTCCCTTTCCGGCCGAGACGCGGATGCGGTCGCCAGTTTTGACCAGTGCCAGTGTCCCGCCCGCCTGCGCCTCGGGGCTGACATGCAGGATAACGGTGCCGAATGCCGTGCCCGACATGCGCGCGTCCGAGATACGGATCATGTCGCGCACGCCGTCCTTCACCAACTTGGCCGGGATCGGCATATTGCCGACCTCGGGCATGCCGGGATAGCCCTTGGGGCCGCAGCCTTTGAGTACCAGAACGGTCTCGGGTGTTACCGGCAGATCATCCCGGTCAATGTTGGCTTTCAGGTCTTCGATATTCTCGAAGACGTACGCTTTGGCTTCGGTTTCTAGCAGAGCGTCTGTGGCCGCCGAGGGTTTCACAATGGCTCCTTTGGGTGCGAGGTTGCCGCGCAGGACACGCAGGCCGGCGGCAGGTTTTACCGGATCGCCGAAAGGACGTATGACGTCGGTGTTGAAGCATTCGGCCCCTTCATAATGGGCCGAGATATCCTTGTTCAGCACCGTTTTGGCCGACCGCAGGAAGGGTTTGAGTTCGTTCAGAACCACAGGCACTCCGCCCGCGTAACAGAAATCCTCCATCAGATATTTGCCCGAGGGCATGCAGTTCACCAGAAGCGGGATTTCCGACCCGATTTCAAAGTCTTTCAACGTCAGGTCCACGCCAACGCGACCCGCGAGCGCTAAAAGGTGAACCACTGCGTTTGTCGATCCGCCTACGGCGGCATTGGCGAGAATGGCGTTCTCGAACGCTTCTTTGGTCAAAATGTCTGAGGGTTTCAGTTCCTCGTCCACCATCTCGACAATCCGTTTGCCGGTCAAATGCGCCAGCGCCATGCGCCGGGCATCGACGGCGGGCAGGGCGGCGTTGGTGGGCAGGGACATGCCCATCGCCTCAACCAGCGAGGCCATGGTCGAGGCCGTGCCCATGGTCATACAAACACCGGCGCTGCGGGACATACCAGATTCGGCGTTCATGAAGTCCTGCAGGGTCATTTCTCCGGCCCGCACGGCCTCGGAGAATTTCCACACATCCGTGCCCGAGCCGATATCCTGCCCGCGGTACTTGCCGTTCAGCATCGGGCCTGAGCTGACCACGATCGACGGCAGATCGACTGAGGCCGCGCCCATCAGTTGCCCTGGCGTGGTCTTGTCACAGCCGCCCAACAACACAACGCCGTCGATGCCGTAAGCGCGAATAGATTCCTCGACATCCATTGCCAGCAGGTTGCGGAACAGCATGGCGGTGGGTTTCATCTGGGTTTCACCCAGTGACATGACGGGGAATTCGACCGGGAAGCCTCCGGCCTCCCACACACCGCGTTTGACACCCTCGGCCAAATCGCGCAGACCCGAGTTGCAGGGGGTTAGTTCCGACCACGTGTTGCAGATACCAATTATGGGGCGCCCGTCAAAAGCGTGATCGGGAAAGCCTTGGTTCTTCATCCATGAGCGGTGGATGAAACCGTCCTTATCGAGTTTTCCGTACCAGTGCTGAGAGCGGCGTTTTGTCATTTTGGCGATGTTTTTCTTGGCTGCGGTTGGAATTGAGTATTTGTGAAAAGATGAAGATCAGGCGGCGCGGGCCGGGCGGCACCAGTCTGGCAGCCAGTCAGCATGGGCGTTCAACAGATCGGTTACAAGGTTGCGGATCTGGCGCAGGTCCAGTTCTGCGGCGGTATGCGGGTCCATCATGGCAGCGTGATAGATGTATTCAGGGCTCTGATCGACCAGTGCCCGAACGGTCAGTTCCTGCACATTGATCTGGCTGCGCATCAACGCGATCAACTGCGGTGGAATTTCCGTGACAACCGACGGCTGCACACCGTTACTGTCCACCAAGCAAGGTGTTTCTACCGCCGCTCTCAACGGTAATTGCGGGATCTGGCCCGTGTTCGGCAGGTTGCCATAGGCCGTATAGGGCGTGTTGGTGACGATGGCGTTCATCAGGTCAGCAGCAAATTCGTGGCTGCGGGTCACCTCGATATCGCGCCCGTCGGTCAGGGTCTTGGCCTGTTCCTTCCAAGTGGCGACCTGTTCGATGCAGCGAGTAGGGTATTCGTCCAGAGGGATGGAAAACTGTTCTATCAAATCCTGCCGCCCGTCCTTGATGAACCACGGGACGTATTCGGCAAGATGCTCAGAGCTTTCGGTGCAGAAATAGCCGAGGTGGTCCATCACCTCGTATCGCACCTTGTTGGGGCAGCGCGGCATCAGCAACGGGGCCTTTGGGAACTGGCCGCTGGCATAGCCTTGCCGCAGCGCCGGGTAGAGATCGCGCTCCCGATGTTCGAGTTTCAGGAAGAAGGCGACGTGATTGATCCCCGCGACCTTGTAGCGGATGTCGCCCTTTGGCAGATCAAGGTCATGCGCCAATTCCTCGACTGTGTTTTGGACCGAGTGGCAGAGGCCCACATGCTTCAGTGCGGGAAATTGTTCGGCCAGTGCCCAGGTGTTGATTGCCATCGGGTTGACGTATTGCAGCAGGGTCGCATTCGGGCACAACTGCATCATGTCGCGCGCCACGTCCCACAAAACCGGAACCGTGCGCAGACCGCGCATGATCCCTCCGATCCCAAGGGTGTCCGCGATGGTCTGGCGCAGGCCATACTGTTTGGGGATTTCAAAATCAGTCACCGTGCAGGGCTCGTAACCACCAACCTGAAAGGCAGTAATCACAAAATCAGCCCCCTCCAGCGCTGCGAGCCGGTCGGTATGCGTGGACAAGGTTGCGCCCGTTCCGACCGAGCGGATCATCGAGCGAGCCACAGCCTCACTTTCGGCCAGCCGCTTGGGGTCGATATCCATCAACGCGAAATGGCTGTCGGCCAGGGCAGGGGTCAACAGCGCATCACCAACAATATTCTGCATGAAGATCGTGGAACCCGCTCCAATAAAAGCGATTTTGGTCATTTTACAGCTCCGAGAGTCAGACCCGCAATGAAGTGTTTCTGCATCAGGAAGAACATGGCCACTGGCGGCAGGGCCGCAACGATTGAGCCTGCGCTCATCAATTGATAGGCGGCCCGGAACTGGGCGTTGAAACTGGTGATCCCTGCTGTGACAGGTTGGCTTTCAGCGCCTTGGGTCAGAACCACGGCCCAGAAATAGTCGTTCCAGATGAAGGTGAAGATCAGCACGCTGAGCGCGGCGATGGCTGGCTTCATCAGCGGCAGGACAACATACCAAAAGATGCGCCATTCGCTGATGCCTTCGACGCGGGCGGCCTCGATCAACTCAAAGGGCAGCGCGCGGATGAAGTTGCGCATGAAGAGTGTGCAGAAGCCGGTCTGGAAGGCGATATGGAACAGGACGAGACCGGTTTTGGTATTGTAGAGGCCCAGTTGCAACGTCAGGTCACGAACCGGGACCATAAGGATCTGGAACGGCACGAAGTTGCCCGCGACGAACAGGAAAAAGATCCAAAGGTTCGAGCGGAATTTGTAGATGCCCAGTGCGAAGCCGGTCATGCAGCTGAGCGCGACGCATCCGATCACCGTGGGGATGGTGATTAGGAACGAATTCAGCAGGTAACGCGGCATGTCCGAGTTGAAGAAGACTTGCCCGTAGTTGAACGCTCCTTCAAAGCTGGAAGGCATTCCCCAATAATTGGCGTTGGTGAAATCTGCAGCAGGTTTGACTGAAAACAGCGCGACGGCCAGCAGCGGCCCCAGCCACAATAGCAAGGCCAGCGGCAGCATGGCCTGATAGCTGATCTGTGCCGCGCGGGATTGTTTTTCGATGGGTTTGGGAAACATCTCAGTGCCCCCTTTCTTCGCGGTACATCGACCACAGGAAGTAGGCGATGAAGCAGAGCATGATCAGGAACAGGACCACGGCGATTGCCGCGCCATATCCCATGCGGAAACCGTATTCGGATAGCGCGACCTCGAACATGTAATAGGCCAGCACGCGGGATGAGCCGAACGGGCCGCCCTGGGTCATGATCGAGATCAGGTCGAAACTGCGCAACGCGCCGATGATGGTGACCACAAAGGCGATGAAGGTCGCGGGGCGCAGTTGCGGCAGGATGATGTGCCACAGCATCCGCCAGCTTTTTGCACCGTCCAGACGACCGGCTTCGATTTGTTCGGGGTCTACGGCGTTCAGGCCGGTGAGATAGAGGATCATGCAGTATGCGGTCTGTGGCCACAACCCGGCGAAGATGATGCCGTATGTGACAAAGCGTTCGTCGCCGAGCACATTCAGCGGGCCCATGCCGAACAAGCCGAGGAATTCGTTTAAAAGGCCAAAAGTCGGGTCGTAGAACCAAGTGAATACGAGGCCCACGACGACCTGAGAAATAACGAAGGGGAAGAAAAATAGTGATTTGTACAGGCGAATGCCCCAGACTGTCTGGTTTAGGAACAGTGCAATGAACAGACCCGCCGGGATGGCGGCCAAATACAGGATCAGCCAGATCAGATTGTTTCTAAGTGACGTGTAGAATGCGTCGCGATCCACCCATTCCCAATAGAGGTCTTCGTAGTTGCGAAACCCAACATATTCAGCTGCACCCAGACCATCCCATTCGTACAGTGACAGGTTAAAGGACTGGAATACCGGGATGATCACATAGACCATAAAGAACAATAGACCGGGGGCCAGAAACAGCCAGGGCGCAATGCGCTGTTGGTTTCTGTGGAACCAGCTTTCCAGTTCCATATCTGATGCAGGGGTCATGATGTTGTTCCGGTTGAGAGACTGGCGGACCAGAGCCTACCTATTTGTCAAGATCGGATAGGGCCGGGTCTTTTGCCCGGCCCAAACCGTCGGTTACTGATCGTAGATGCGCTGACGTGCGCGTTCCAGCTTTGCCAGAATACGGTCGGCATTGTCCGGCTTGACCATAAACTCCTGGAAGCCCTCCATCGACACTTTGGCCATTTCCGCCGGTGCGTCGCGGTCCCAGAACTGAGCAACGCCGCCGGGGCTGTTGGACGACAGCATCGTAAATCCCTGTTGCAGGAACTTGTCGTCATCCACGGACGACTGAGCATTCACAGGCAACTGACCGAGGTTGGCGCCGTTGTTGATTTCGGTTTGTTCATCCGCCGAAACAACGAAGCGTAGGAATTCACGTGCGGCTTCCTTGTTCGAGGCATTGGTCGGGATATGGAACGTGTCGGTCGGCGCGTCTTCGGCCAGCTCCACATCTGGGTTGATCGCGACAAACTGGTAGAAGTCCAGTTGATCGTCAGTCAGGCCAGCCTCGCGCAGCGGTGCGACGGCGAAGTTGCCCATCAGATAGGCCGCGGCTTCGCCGTTGACCATGAATGGTAGGGCTTCTTGCCAGCTATAGGTCTGGTGGTTGTCGATGAACGCGCCCATGTCGATTAGCTGCTTCCAGTTGGCGAAGGTCTGTTTGACCCGGTCGTCCTCCCAGCTGATTTCGCCATTGGCGAGTTGGTTGTGGAAGTCAAACCCGTTGGTGCGCATGTTCAGGTAGTCGAACCAGCCACCAGCGGTCCACAGGAACTTGGTGCCGATAGTATAGCAAGCGCGACCGGAATCGACGATCTTCTGGCAATTGACAAGCTCTTCCTCCCAAGTGGTCGGCTCGGACAGGCCCAGTTCATCAAAGATGTCTTTGCGGTAGTAAACACCCCATTGGTAGTAGGTATAGGGCACGCCCCATTGCTTGCCGTCGATAGTCATCGCGCCCTTGGTCGAGGCAAGGTTTTCGGCGATTTCGGGCTCGGCCCACAGGTCTGAAACATCCTCGAACAAGCCGGCTTCTACATAAGGCTTCATGCGGTTGGCGGCATACCATGTGGCCACGTCCGGTGTGTCCGCAGTCAGGAAGTTGCGGATCTGAGTTTTATAAGCCTCACGGTCTATAACGGTGGTCTCGATTTCCAGCCCCGGGTGCTGAGCTGCAAACCGCTCTATCATCGCTTCCATCGTCGCGCGCGGCGCCGGGTTCGATGTGTCGAGGAAGATTCGAAGCTCGCCGGACAGTTCGGCCGCGACAGGCGCGGCAAGTGCCACACTGGCTGCCAACGCCGCCGCTGAGCGCTTGAACATGGAATGCATGGTTTCCTCCCTTAGCTTCCACTATAGGTTCCAAATAATGAAACAGTGTTTTATATATTGAAAACTACACATCGACTCGGTTAGTCTTGTCAAGACCCTCGTGAAGACGGCGATGGATCGATGAGAGGAGACCAAGCATCCGTGGCAGGTGACGGTACAATAGGAAAAGCATGTGATGTGTTGGATCAGGTGGCGGCGTTTCAGCGCCCGGTGAGATTCGCAGAGCTGTTGGAAAGCAGCGATTTCCCCAAAGCGACGCTCTATCGGTTTTTGCAAACACTGACCAATCAGGGGATGCTGTCGTATGATCCTGATCGACAGACCTATACGCCCGGTTTGCGGTTGGTCCGATTGGCGCATGCGGCTTGGACGCAAAGCTCGCTGGCACCTATAGCGCGGCCCTTTCTGGATGCGCTTAGCCAAGAAACCGGAGAGACGGTGCATCTGGCGCAGTTGGATGCCAGCCAAGTGCTTTATGTCGATAAACGCAACGCTGCCCAACCGGTCGAGATGTATTCGCAAGCTGGCAAGGTTGGTCCGGCCTATTGCACCGGCGTTGGCAAAGCGATGATGGCACATCTGGATGAGGCCGCGCTGGATCGGGCTGTGTCACAGCAAAGCTATCACCGGTTCACGGAAAAAACGCTAACGTCCGAGGCCGCGCTGCGGGCTGATCTCGACCTGATCCGCAGCCGAGGCTATGCCGTTGACGATGAAGAGCACGAGCCCGGCATCATCTGTGTTGCCTGCCCGATCTTGACCTCTGGCGGTCGGATGCTGGGGGCGATTTCGGTCACTGGGTCGACCGAGCGAATGAATTTCGAACAGCTGAAGCATTGGATTCCCCGAGTTCGCCATGTGGCCGAACAGATCGGAGCCGAAGCGCAGGCTTGGCGGTTCCCCGAAACCCGCGTGAATGCTGACAAAGACAGGATGCAAGCGACATGACAGGTGTGACTCTGAACCAAGCGATCAAGCGATACGGCGAGACGCAAGTAATTCATGGGATTGATCTTGAGATTGAGGATGGAGAATTCTGCGTGTTCGTTGGCCCATCGGGTTGTGGTAAATCCACCCTATTGCGAATGATCGCGGGATTGGAAGAGACCACCGAGGGGCAAATTCAAATTGGGACGCGTGACGTGACCCATATGGACCCGGCCAAGCGTGGCGTGGCGATGGTGTTTCAGACCTACGCTCTGTATCCGCATATGACTGTGGCCGAGAATATGGGTTTTGGACTGCGCATGAACGGGGTCGCCAAATCCGAGATCGACCAGAAAGTGCAGCAGGCGTCGAATATCCTGAAACTGGACCCGTACCTCAAGCGAAAACCTAAGGCACTGTCTGGAGGGCAGCGTCAGCGGGTGGCTATCGGTCGTGCCATCGTGCGGGGGCCGGAGGTGTTTTTGTTCGATGAACCCCTGTCCAATCTCGATGCCGAACTGCGTGTCGAGATGCGGGTGGAAATCGCACGCCTACACAATGAGATAGGCGCGACGATGATTTATGTGACCCATGATCAGGTCGAAGCAATGACCATGGCCGACAAGATCGTGGTTTTGCGGGATGGTCGGATCGAACAGGTCGGCGCCCCTATGGATCTTTATCGCGACCCGGACAACCGCTTTGTGGCGGGGTTCATTGGCTCCCCTGCGATGAATTTCCTAGAGTGCGATTTTGCGGACGGCACGGTTTCGCACCCCGCGCTCAGTGCGCCTTTGGTGGTGTCGGCGAATGTCCCTGCGGGTATGAACAAAGTTACGTTGGGTATCCGTCCTGAGCATATTGAGGTGGACCGCACCGGGGAGGCATGCTCTGTTGATCTGACCGAGGCACTTGGCGGAGTAAGCTACTCGTATTTGCTGACGCCGAATGGTGATAAGCTGATCGTTGAAGAGCGTGAAGATCAGCGCAGCAAACAAGGGGAACGAATTGGCATTAGTGTCCGGAGCGACCGTGCCATGCTGTTTGACCCCAATAGCGGGCAACGTTTGAGATAGAGACAATGCTGTGACCCACGTTAAACGCGCCGATCCACTGATCCGGCGCGTTTTTTGTCCGAGAGATTTTTATGGATTTTGTATCCAATATCCGTTATGGCGAGTCGAAAGGGCGCATCCCGCCCGGTTTCGCTGCTCATTTTGGAAGGATAGCCCTGATGTCGACCAATGTTTTCACCGGCACCATGCCAGCACTTATGACCCCCTGTAAGGACGATCGTAGCCCGGATTTTGACGCGCTGGAACGCAAGGGTAAACAGATGATCGACGCGGGTATGTCGGCAGTTGTTTATTGCGGCTCGATGGGCGACTGGCCATTGCTGACCGACGAACAGCGTATGGAAGGGGTCGAAAGGTTGGTCGAAGCCGGGCTGCCTGTCGTGGTCGGAACCGGAGCGATCAACTCCAAATCCGCCGTCGCCCACGCTGCACACGCCCAAAAGGTGGGGGCAGTTGGCCTGATGGTGATCCCGCGCGTCCTGTCACGCGGCAGCTCTCCTGCCGCGCAAAAGAATCACTTCAAAGCGATCCTTTCGGCGGCGCCGGATGTGCCCGCGATCATCTACAACAGCCCGTACTACGGTTTTGCAACCCGTGCTGATCTTTTCTTTGCTTTGCGCGCCGAACATCCCAATCTAATCGGATTCAAGGAATTTGGAGGCAAGGACGACCTGCGTTATGCCGCAGAAAACATCACAAGCCAGGACGATCAGGTAACGCTGATGGTTGGCGTCGATACCGAGGTTTACCACGGCTTAGTCAACTGCGGTGCGACCGGCTCAATCACAGGAATTGGTACCGCGCTCCCGCGTGAAGCGCTGATGTTGGCAGCTCTGTCCAAAAAGGCGGCACAGGGTCACGCCGAAGCGCGACAGCGAGCACAGGAACTGACGGATGCCTTCCATGTTCTGTCCAGCTTTGACGAAGGCCCGGATCTGGTGCTGTATTACAAGCATCTTCTGGTGCTGAATGGAGAACAGGAATATCGCCTGCACTTCAACGAAACGGATGAACTGACCGACGCGCAGCGCAACTATTGTGAACAGCAATACGACCTGTTCCGCACATGGTTCGCCGATTGGTCCAAACAGGGCGGAGTAATCGCTGAATGCATGTGATCGACAGCCATACCGGGGGTGAACCGACGCGGGTCATCCTCGACGGTGCGCCGGATTTAGGCAATGGCCCGCTGGCTGATCGCGCCCATAGGTTGGCGACGGAACATGAAGGATTCTACCGCTCGATTATGCTGGAACCGCGCGGGCAACCTGCCATGGTCGGCGCGCTTTTGGTCGAGCCAGTAGATCCTTCTTGCGTGACAGGCGTGATCTATTTTGACGTGGATGCCGTGCTGGGCATGTGCGGGCATGGGACCATCGGCTTGACTGTCACGCTGGCGCATCTGGGGCGAATTGGCGTTGGGCGTCACAAGATCGAAACGCCCGCAGGGATCGTGACAGTCGAGTTGCACGACGCCAATACTGTGACTGTCACAAATATCGAAAGCCGCCGGGTCCATCGTGATGTGGCGCTGGATGTCCCGGGCTATGGCACCGTCTCGGGTGACGTTGCTTACGGTGGGAATTGGTTCTTCATCGTCGAGCCCAGCCCGATTCCGGTTGAGGCTGCCAATATCCGGCAACTTACGGATATGACGGTCGCTATCCGCGAGGCCTCGATCGCGCAAGGCAGCGGCGGAGAGCAGGGTGAGCCGATCGACCACGTGATTTTTCAGGACACTTCACCCGATCCTGGGGTTCACAGCCGTAACTTTGTCTTGTGTCCTGACGACAATTATGACCGCTCTCCCTGTGGAACGGGCAGTTCGGCGCGGCTGGCCTGCCTTGCGGCCGATGGGCGTTTGGCACCTGGTGACGAGATTGTGCAGCACAGCGTTATTGGCAGCGCCTATCGCCTGTCCTATCAGCCGGGTCCTAACGGAGGAGTCATCCCCTCGATCACCGGGCAGGCCCATATAATGGCCGAGGCGACGCTGATCTTTGACGCAAATGACCCTTTCAAAACGGGCATAGAGGCATGATGGCCAAAGTCGTTGTGATCGGAGCCGGTGTGGTCGGCCTCACAACGGCGCTGGAATTGCAGCGCCGGGGCTATTCAGTTTTGGTTCTGGACCGTGAAGGAATTGCTGCGCAGGCTTCGGCCGGGAATGCAGGGGCTTTCGCCTTTTCCGAAGTAGAGCCGCTGGCCACACCCGGCATTATGCGGAAAGCTCCGAAATGGTTGCTGGATCCGTTAGGCCCTTTGTCCGTGCCGCCTTCTTACGCGCTGAAGATTGCCCCATGGATGTTTCGATTTTGGAAGGCGAGCCGCCTCGGGTCCTATAAAGACAGCTTGCGCGCGCAGGCCAGCCTGATGGAGCAGTCTGCAGCCGCCTTGACCCGCCTGATCACCGATATTGATGGTGAACACATGATGCAGCGCGATGGTCAAATGCAGCTCTATGAAGGCGAGGCGGAGTATCGCGCCAGCCTGCCTACGTGGGAGCTGCGCCGCCAGCACGGAATTGAATTCGAACTGCTGGAAACTCGCGAGGGCATTGCCGAAAGACAACCCGGCCTCAGCCCTCGTTTTACCCATGCCGGTTTCACCCCCAATTGGATTAACACCGTCGACCCCAAAAACTGGGTTGAGCATTTGGCGCAAGCCTTCCTTACGCGCGGTGGGCGCATCGAAATTCAGGAAACCCGCGCGCTGTTCCCTGTGAACGGAGCCGTGCGGATCACCTTGGCAGATGGTGAAATCGACGCGGACAAGGTTGTGGTGTGTGCGGGTGCATGGTCTCATCATCTTGCCCGTACAATTGGAGACCTTATCCCGCTTGAAACTGAGCGCGGCTATAACACGACCTTGCCCGAAGGCGCGTTTGACTTGCGTATGCACCTTACATTCTCTGGCCATGGGTTTGTCGCGACCCGGATCAATGGCGGTGTGCGGATTGGCGGAGCGGTCGAACTCGGCGGGCTGGATCTGCCGCCAAATTTCAAACGGGCCGACACCTTGCTGAACAAAGCCGCAAAATTCATGCCCGGGCTTAAGACCGAAGGCGGCACGCAATGGATGGGATTCCGTCCGTCGCTACCCGACAGTCTGCCGGTCATTGGGCCCTCGCCAAGCGCGCCGGACGTGATTTATGCTTTTGGTCATGGGCATCTCGGCCTGACCCAAGCGGCGGGAACAGCCGAACTGGTCGGTGCCTTGGTTGATGGGCAACCCACTCAAATTTCTTTGACCCCGTTCTCTGCTTCCCGGTTCTAAGGACACGATATGCGCAGCACCAAAACCATCCACGTCATTTCCGCCCATGCAGAAGGCGAGGTGGGCGATGTAATCGTTGGCGGAGTACAACCGCCGCCCGGAGATACGATCTGGGATCAGCGCGCATTCATCGCCCAGGACCAGACTTTGCGCAACTTTGTCCTGAATGAACCGCGTGGTGGAGTGTTTCGCCACGTCAACCTGCTGGTCCCACCCAAACACCCCGAAGCGGATGCGGCTTTTATCATCATGGAGCCCGAAGACACGCCACCCATGTCTGGCTCTAACTCGATCTGTGTCTCTACGGTGTTGTTGGATGGCGGGATTATCCCGATGCAGGAACCGGAAACCCGAATGACACTCGAGGCCCCGGGCGGCCTGGTACGTGTCCGTGCCGAATGCAGAAATGGCAAGGCTGAACGTATCTTCGTGCGGAACCTACCCAGCTTTGCCGATAAGATCTCGGTCCCGCTTGAGGTTCCGAATTTCGGAACCCTGACTGTGGACACCGCTTATGGGGGGGACAGTTTTGTTGTGGTCGACGCCGCCGCGCTGGGGTTTGGGATCGAGGAAGATGAAGCCAGAGATATTGCGCGCATAGGCGTTGCGATCACAAACGCGGCCAATGAGCAACTTGGCTTTACGCATCCCCAGAACCCCGACTGGAACCATATCTCGTTTTGTGCTTTTTGCGGACCGCTGGAGAAAACCGATACAGGCTTGACCGGCAAATCTGCTGTTGCCATCCAACCGGGCAAGGTCGATCGGTCCCCCACCGGAACCGCGGTATCCGCGCGCATGGCGCTGATGGCGGCGAAGGCGCAGATGACGGTCGGGGATACGTTCGAGGCGATCTCGATCATCGGGTCGCGCTTTACTGGCCGGATTGTCGAGCAGACAAATGTCGGCGAGCGCGCTGCCATAACCCCCGAGATCAGCGGTCGCGGCTGGATCACCGGCACCCATCAACACATGCTTGACCCGGACGACCCATGGCCGGGTGGGTACAAATTAAGTGACACATGGGGTGTTTGACTGCGACTTTCGCATAAGTTTCGAGCAATTTCCCCGTTTTTCCCAAGCCGTGTCAATTTGCGCCCCCACTAGACGATTGATCCCAAGGCCAACCTGATTTAAGGGAAGCCCTGTCAAATCAGAGTCACCATTGGGGCGGTAGGATACCCGCGCCCCTTATCGCGCCACGCATAAGTGGCACACTCTTGGATCGCACGCCCCGAAAGGCTTAAAAAAGGTTAAAGAATATGGCAGAAAAATCGAACTTCGATATATTGTATACCATTGTAGACGAAGCGCCTGAGTTGGCTAGCGCCTCGTTCCTGCCCATCATTCGCAAGTTCGCCTCGGCGGCGGGTGTCAGCGTAGGCACCAAGGATATTTCTCTGGCTGGCCGCATACTTGCAACCTTTCCCGAGAACCTGACAGACGAGCAGCACATCACCGACGATCTGGCCGCATTAGGAGAATTGGTGAAAACGCGCGAAGCCAATGTGATCAAGCTGCCGAACATCTCGGCCTCGGTCCCGCAGCTGGTGGCTGCCATCGAAGAGTTGCAGGCGCAGGGTTACGATATCCCGAACTACCCTGAAGAACCGTCTAACGACCAAGAAAAAGCGATCCGTTCACGTTATGACGGCATCAAGGGCTCGGCTGTGAACCCGGTTCTGCGGGAAGGAAACAGCGACCGTCGTGCCGCAAAGGCAGTCAAGAACTATGCCCAGAAGAACCCGCATTCCATGGGTGAATGGGTTGCCGACAGCAAGACCAAGGTCTCGTCGATGTCGGGCAACGATTTCTACGCCAATGAAAAATCGACCACTATATCGGCCGCTCAGTCTGGCGACGCAAAGATTGAATTTGTTGGTAAAGACGGCGGTGTTACTGTGCTGAAAGACGGCTGGCCGCTCGCCGAAGGCACTGTGGCCGACTCAACTTTCATGTCGGTCAAAGCGCTGTCTGCCTTCTTGGCCGAAGCCATCGAAGACACCAAGAAAGACGGCACCATGTTCTCGCTTCACATGAAAGCGACCATGATGAAAGTGTCGGACCCGATCATCTTTGGCTATGCGGTCAAAGCCTGGCTGGCCCCGGTGTTCGAAAAGTTCAGTGCTGAACTGGACGCGTTGGGTGTGAACCCGAACTCGGGTCTGGGTGATCTGCTGGAACGCGTCAAGGATAGTGCCGAGATCGTGGCGGCCATCGATGCTCTTAAAGGCGACCGCCCGTCGATGTATATGGTCGACAGCGATAAAGGCATTACCAACCTGCACGTACCGTCGGACGTGATCATTGACGCCTCGATGCCTGCCGTAATCCGTGCCGGTGGTAAAGGCTGGGACGAGTCTGGTGCCAAAGGCGACACCAATTGTGTAATCCCGGATCGCTGCTATGCCGGTGTGTATGACGAAACCATCAATTTCTTCAAAGCCAACGGCGCGCTGAACCCGGCCACCGCCGGAGCCGTCGCCAATGTCGGCCTGATGGCGCAGAAGGCCGAGGAGTACGGCTCGCATCCGACCACTTTTGAGGCGCCTGCAGACGGTACCATCCGCATTGTTGCCGCAAGTGGCGAAGTGCTGCTGTCGCATGAGGTCGAGTCTGGGGACATTTGGCGTGCATGCACCGTCAAGAAAGCTCCGATCGAGAACTGGATTCAGTTGGCTCTGGATCGGCAGCGTCTGACCGGATCCGAAGCGATCTTTTGGCTGGACTCAAACCGCGCCCATGATGCGGAACTGATCAACTACGTAACACCAGCACTTCACGCCGCGGGCGTATCCGATAAGTTCCTGATTATGGCTCCGCGCGAAGCGACCCGTCAGTCTCTGGAGACAATCACCGCGGGCAAGGACAGCATCGCCATCACTGGCAACGTGTTACGGGATTACCTGACCGACTTGTTCCCAATCCTCGAACTGGGTACCTCGGCCAAAATGCTGTCCATCGTCAAACTGATGAATGGTGGCGGCCTGTTTGAAACCGGTGCGGGCGGTTCGGCGCCGAAACACGTGCAGCAACTGGTTGAGGAAAACCATCTGCGCTGGGACTCGATGGGTGAGTTCTGTGCGCTGGGTGAATCCTTGAACTTTCTGGCGGATAGCAAGGGCAACGCGAAGGCAGGTGTACTTGGAGCCGCGGCCGAGGCTGCAACCCAGGGCATTCTGGATAACAACCGCTCGCCCAGCCGTAAGGTTGGTCAGCCCGACAACCGTGACAGCCACTATTGGTTCGCGCGTTATTGGGCCGAGGCTCTGGCCTCTCAGTCAGATGACGCTGAATTGGCAGCCGAGTTTGCACCAGTAGCTGCCGAACTGGCCGCCAAAGAAGAGCAAATCCTGAGTGAGTTGGCTGCGGCACAGGGTGGCGCTGCCGACCTGGGCGGATACTATCACACCGACCCGGTCAAAGCGTCAGCGGTGATGCGTCCAAGCGCTACCCTGAATGCGATTATTGACTGATTGCTGCAAGCCACGCCGGGCGTGGTAATGCGTCGTAAAAATAAAAGGGACCGACCCCCAAAGTCGGTCCCTTTCTGAGTGAGTGGCAAGGGCGAGCCCTTACCGGTTTAGTTGATTTCAAGATACCAAATTCAAATTATTGGGATATTAGGGGTTTCCCGTAACCTTTGAGAGCGTTGACTGTACAACTCCGATCTCCACGCTTCAAAAGACATCACACTGGTTCTTGGTTAATTGGACCCCGATTCTGACATGCATCGTACTTGCGAATATAAGGTGCATTGAAAAGGGCTGGTTTCGGGCAGCCCCTTTGGTTCTCTTTACTTACGCGCTTAGTTCGAAATTGTTCTTTTATTTGCCTCGCGTAGAGTGTCCGAAACAATCGCGTACCATTCACCACTTTCGCGCATTTCGATCAAACCACGGTTCAACAATGCAACGTATTTGCGTGCGTGCGGGTTGGATTTATGAGCAAAGAAGTGCAGGCTCAGGATGTTGTTCAGATAGGCGTTCTCAACAATCTCACCTGATGCCACACCCATTTGAGCAAGAATATCCGCTGCAAGCTCAACTTCGAAACTGACGACATCGGCAGTTCCATTCAGCACAGCATCCATACATTCCACCGACGTTCTTGGCTGCATCATGGAAATGTTGGGGGAAACGAGGCCAACTTGCTCCAGATCAAAGGTGAACCAACCTTCGGTCCGGCAAATGGTGGCACCGTGGAAATCTTCGAAACTCTGTGCGTTGGCATACTCACTTTCCGCCAGCGTGAAAAAGCCGATTACCGAGTCATAAACCGGGACTGTAACATCGAATTCGGTGCAGCGCATCGTGGTGTTTTCGCCCCACTCATACGACTTGTTGCTACAATCAGGCATGTACCAGCCAAGGGATACATCAAACGCTCCCAAAGGCAGCAATGTGCTGAGATGAGACGCCCAATCGTCCACAAAACTAATCGAATGTTCACGGTTGTTACCGCCGCGACGCAAGGCTGTGGAGGCGAGGCGAGCCATCATGCCACCACCGTTCATAGATTCATCAGCAAAAGGTGCCCAATCATCCCCGAGCACCATACGGATCGGAGCTTCGTAGATATTTGTGGATTGATTATCGGCGTTTCTCGCTTCTTCGTTTGCGATCACTTCCCGGGCCGATTGCCCGTTTGGTAGGCTGCCATCGTTACAAGGTAGTGCCAGGATCAACCCTGGTTTTAGATTGTTCGGATTCGTGATGTTGTCGCGGTTAGCGTTAAATATCGGCTGATAGTTGGACGTGCCATAAGCTGCGATCGAGATCGTCGCAAGAGTATCACCGTCCGATACAGAATAGTTGGTACAGGCTTCTTGCGCAGCCACTGCGCCAGCGCTGAGAACCGTAAGAGTTGATGCCGACAGCACTGCAGATTTCAGTTTATTCTTTAACATGTCCACTTCCTCCAGACTTGTAGTTACCAGGCCTGCTCGGGCCTTAGCCATTTTCCATTTGATGACGCAGAGCGGTTGACACGATGTCGCGCCACTCTCCGGATTGCTGCATGATCGCCAGACCCTGGTTGAGCGTCGCAAGGATCGCTTCCCCATCCGGATTATCTTTGTGGGTCATGACGTTAAGCGACTTGATCGCTGCTAGGTTGGGGTTTTCGATGATGCGGTGCTCGTAACCGAGACGCGCGATTGCCTCGCCCGCCAGATGTGCTTCGATCGCGATGATGTCGGCCTTGCCTTCCATCACAGCGTGAAAGCAGTCGTCCGGGGACACCGGGCTCAGAACCGTGATCGCGGGCTCATACAGACCTACAGCATCCATATGTGATGTTGACCACCCTTCGGGGCGGCAGATCGTGGTTCCCGCAAAATCCGCATAGGTCAGTGTCTGCTCGTAGCCTGAGCCTTCAAGAGCAAAGAATGTGTCCACAACTTCATAGAATGGGTCCGAGAAGTGATATGTCTCACATCTGTCGCGGTCTTTTTCCGATAGTGTCTGGGCTTCTTCGCAGTTCGGGCGTGACCAGGGGAAAGTCGCGTCGAAGGCCAATGTCGGCATCAGCAGGTCCAGATGCGAGGACCAGTCATTTACAAATTGAATCTTGTAAGCCTGCTCGGGTGCGGCCCGCAGCATGGCTGTCTCTACGAGGTTAGTATAGAGACCACGATGAGGCAGGGCCTCATCTGTAAATGGAGCGTAGTTGCCACCGGTGATCAGCAATAGTTGTCGATCCCGGATTTCCGGGCGTTCTCCGGCATCAGCCTCGCGGATCAGCGCGGCCCCTTCGGCACGCGCAGCTTCGATTTCTTGTTGGGCGGCGACCTTGGCCGCGTTAACGGCTTCTTCGCTGGCCTTTTTCGCTTCAGCTTCCGCTTCGGCGACTCTGGCTTCGGCTTCTGCAATAGCCTTTTCAGCGCGCTTTTCGGCGGCTTTAACCAATTCTGCGGCCATCTCGGCGGCCATGGCCTCGGCTTCTGTTTCCGGAGCCGCCGGTGCGTGTCCGATATCCTCCAAGCATGGTAGGGTCAGAACATCGCCTACACGGATGATGTTCGGATTGTTGCCTATAACATCGCGGTTGGCGTCAAAGATGATCCGAAAATCCTCGGTCGAATACACTTCGATTGCCAGATCACGAAGGCTGTCGCCGCGCTGGATTTCATAGGTCGAGCAAGCCTCTTTCGCCGAAGCTGCTCCGGCCGCGGCAGCAAGTGCCAGGCTGGATATGAACAGATGGGTTCTCATGGTCCTGTATCTTTGCCTTGGTTAGTTTCTTGTGAATTTCACAACGCCGATTGAGACGTTGTCCTGATCCGGATCACCCTTGGCCCGAAGGGCCTGCCAGAGTGCATCTGCGATGTCTTGTGCCCAAGCTGCCGCGTTCTCTTGCAAAATGGTCTGGATCTTCTCGTCACTGATATATTGAAGCCCGTCACTGCCTAGGATCAGAGTGTCTGAGGCGGTCAAGGTCAGTGGGTTCTCTGGGCAGTCGACCTTGGGGATCGCACGTCCCATGATCACAGATGTCAGCTGATTGCGGTCGGGATGAACCTGCGCTTCGGCTTCACTCAGAGTGCCTTGGGCAACCTGCGCATCGATCATCGGTGCCATTGAGTGGTCTTCGTTAATCTGTCTCAGCACCCCATCTCGGAACAGGTACAACGGGCTGTCACCGATCGAGATCCAATATACACGGTTGTTCAGTAACAGGACTCCCAACAGGGTCGACCCCATGTTGTAGCCACTACCTTGTTCCTCGCAATGATTGGAAATTAGTGCGTTGGCCTGCATCGCTGCCAAGGGCAAAGCATCGAGCAGAGCGGCCTCGGTCAGAGCAGTGCCTTCCAATTCGGCATCCAAAGCTCCGCGCCAGGCTTTGACAACCAGCTCCGAAGCAACCTCGCCGGCTGCGTGTCCACCCATGCCGTCTGCGACAACAACATAGGCTGAATTGGAAAAATCAAACATGCGGGCAGCAACCGCGTCTTCTTGCGTTTCTCGCTGACCCTTATCCAGGATCAGCGCAATATCATATGCCGGTTGAGCCAGCATCTATTAGGCGTCCCGCCAGTCAAAGCCGTCGTCACAGAAGGCGGCAAATCGGATCGAAGTTTCGCTGATCCGGATCAGGTCACCACTGTTCAGCGCAACAGTGCTCAGCACCGGCTTGCCGTTCAGGCGGACCAGATTGGCCTTGCCGCCATGACCGAGATAACATTTTCTGTCTTCGGGGTCGTAGGCGATCACAGCGTGGTTGCTGCGCGAGATACCGGTATCGCCGAAATCCAACTGAATGGCCTGATCATCGTTGCGCCCGATCTGCATCAGACCTTCGGTCAGTGTGATGCAAGAACCGCGACCTGGCCCAGCGGTCACGACCAGCCAACCAACGGGAAAAGTCTCTTGCGCAGTTTCGGTTTTTGCGACGGGCTCCGAGCTTTCGATCAACTCCTGAACGTGTGTGTCCGCGCGCTCGAAGCCAAGGAATGTGGTCTTGACACGTCCGCGACGATCCGTTTGAGCAGGCGCTGGTTCGGGTTCCGAAATCTGAAGTTCCGGCTTAATTTCAGTTGTCGGCTCAGCTTCTGCGACGGGTTCGGGTTGAACGGGCTCCTCGGCTTCTACAACGACCTCAACAATTGGGTCTGCTGCAGAGGTGTCATCTTCCAGAACTTCAACCGAGACGGGTTCCTCCTGGGTGGCCACATGCAGGGTTACAACCGGTTCTTCGGATTCAGGCTGTGCTTCAGTTGCCTCAAAGATATTGTCCTGAGTTTCGGTGACGACCTCTGTCATTACCGTCTCGTCTTGTGCTTCCGCTTCTTCCGTGGCCTCGGAAAACTTGGGCATCTTTTCTTCAGGAATTAGCTCGTCGGTGTCCTCATAGGTTTCCGACGTCAAGTTGCCGCCTGCCAAAGCGTTTCGCAGCGCGTTGAAATCCGCAATTGGCTGAGGTTTTTCGGCTTCGGATACTTCGACTGCTTCAGCGACTTCTTCGGTTTCAGCGTCTTTGGGTTTGCCGGCACCTTCCAGAAGCCGGCTAAGAGGGCTTTTATATTTGAACATGGTGTCGACACCTTTGCTTACTGACACAGGGCTTGTCGTCCTGCGGGGCTGCTATTCGCCTCTGCGCGCATCGGCACAACGGCACTAGATTTCGGAAATCAAACTAACTTTTCTGCCGCGACGGGCCGGTCCCCGTCAGGGTGGTGGACTTCCAAGCACCACCCTCAGTTTTCACATAGCGGCAGATCACTTGCGATCCGGTCAGATTACTCCTGTGCCAACTGCATCGTGGCGGTTGTTTCGGCGCCGTTGCGCAATACGGTCAAATGCGCCTGAGATTGTTTTTCCGCGACCAATGCCTCCAGCATTTCGTCCAGACTTTTCTGGTTTTCGATTGCGGACCCTGTTTGCGTCTCTCTGAGTAAGACATCGCCCTTCTGCAGGGTGCTTGCCGCATCAGCAGGGATTGAGGTCACAACGGTTGACCATCCCTGACCGTTTTCATTGCGCACTGTGAACCCGTATCCGTTTTCCAATCCGACCATCCGGATGGCCGGAAGGGCCAACAACCCGTTTTGGGCCAGCGTCTTACCAAGTGGGCGATAGCGCGCAGTCACACGGATGTATCCGTCAGGATCAACAGACAGCTCATCCAAAACCTGAGCGGCGAAACTGGTGTTTTCGCGAACCGGTTCGCCGTTAAACGTGTAGATCGCCACGCCACGTTTCACCCATTCCCCGATCACCGACATATCTTGGTTCGGATCAACGCCGGTAACAGCGATGATGTTGCCGGTTGATGTCCGTCTCTGTGAGGTCTGGAACGGGATCTCGACATCCCAATGCGAGAAGCCAACCTGCGCTTCTGCGGGCGGGGGCAATGTGATTGGGGCAGATACGGCTGTCTGGGCTTCAGCCTCTTCTATGACAGCCGTCTCAGCCTGCGCCTGCTCGACAGGTGCCGGAGTGGGTTCTGCTTGTTTCGGGGCTAGAATGGGTTCTGGCTGTTCTTGTGCCAGATCATCCTGTTCCGGCTGGAGTTGAATTTCAGCTTCTTGCGTGGGCGATGCGATTGTTTCTTGCGAGTCTTCCGCGACAGCGGAAACCTCTGCCTCAGGTGTGTCGTTTTCACCGGACAATATGAAGAAACCGCCAGCGGCCAGACCGGCCACGACAATAGCAAGGCCCGCAATTAGCTTACCACTGCCACCAGAACCACTTTTAACCACGGTGTCCACGGCGACGGCCGTTTCCTCTTTGGGGGTGAACTTGGCTAGCTCTTCTTCATTCTTTTCTTCGTTGCCCAACACCAGATCTGCGTTTCCGGCCAAAAGGGCGGTGACCACAGCTTCGGCATTTTCGCTTTCAGCTTTGATTCTGGCTTTTTCAGCTTCGTCGTCATTGCGGTCCATCGCAACAATGACCGAGACCGGGCGATAGTCGAATGTATCGAACATGACGTCCGTGCCACGGAACATGCGAAGCCAGTCTAAAGCGGTTTGCAGGCGGTCGGTGGCGTGCACTTCCATTGCCTTGTCGATCGCTTCAAGGAAACCTTCGGGATACCCTTTGAATCGTCCGGCCAGCGGGGTGTAGGGATCTTCCTGACTGTTGTTAAAAGCATTCAATCGGGTTTGCCCGTCAATCGGACGTTCACCGCTGATGGCATGATACAAGGTGGCCGCCAGTACATACAGGTCACTGCTGGGGCCTTGATCGGCACCGCGCACGTAGAACTCGTGCGGCGAGTAGCCATCTTTGATTACCCGCAAGGTCAACAAGGCTGCAGACTGATTTGCAGCTTGTTCGCGCGCGGCACCAAAGTCGATCAGAACCGGATCGTCGTTTTCGTTGATCAGGATATTGTCCGGTGAAATATCCCGGTGAAGCATGCCGCTTTGGTGAATGAACGAAACAGCCGACAGCATCTTTTCGGTGACTTGAATGATGAAATCGGGGCCAGACTTATTGTCTTCATTTTCGACATAGTCCAGAAGGTCGCAACCCTTGATAAAATCCATCGCGATATATGCGGTGTTGTTGTCTTCAAACACCTGATGGACGTTGACAATGTTGGGATGCACCAAGCGAGCGTGGTTGCGCGCTTCCAGAATAAACAGGTCGATGATAGCGCGCAGATCATCCTTGTGGTTTGGATCCGCAGCCTCGACCTTGTCGCCGTTGCGCACACAAAGAGCACCTGGATAGCACTCTTTGATTACTACGTCGCGCTCTAAGCTGTCACGCGCCAGATAGGTAATGCCGAACCCGCCATTGCTGAGGAAGCGCAGAATTTCATACTGCCCACGCAACAGCTTGGCGCCAGGTTCAAGTCCTTCGATTTTCGGTTCGTCGTGCGATGCACCGACAGCCTGGTTGTGGCTCATTTCTTCCCGCCCGTTCTAAACATTTTGCGGTAGTTCAACTGGGCTAAATCGCCCCAACACTCACAACCAAAAACAACCGCAAGACACTGCATACGGTTAGACGTTTCAAATTTGACTTTATTGGGGCCGCCTGATGGCTTCACTAAGGATCGTTTTCGGTGAAAATCAACATATAGGTTATAGATAGTTTTCAAATACTATATATAGATTTTAGCTCTGTACAAAATGCTGGGTAATCACCTGTTTGTCTCCGCTTGGTCAACGGACTCGCTGTGTGAGAGGCCCGATTCCGAGCCTCTCGAATCGCCGCGTTGCGGCTAAATTTTAACGGGAAATTGTTAGGTGCCGGTCTTGGACTGAACCGACTCTGCCCGGCTGCCAGCCCAGGCCAGGTTATCACTGAGCTGCGCCAAGATACTGATCGCATCTTTCAGGGGCGCGTCGCCGCTTTCGAATTGAAGCAGCAAAAGCAAGTCGGTGGCCTTTTCGAACTCACCAGGAATCCAATCGGCGGCCGGGTCGATCTCGCCACCATGTTCCAGCCGTTCGGCAAAGTCTTCGACGATTTCTTGACAGGAATGCAAGAAGGCCGCGGGTTCAATGTCGGAGGACTCGCGCAGATCTTCGTAGATACTGGCAATAGCCGCCAGCCAATCTTCAAGGATCGGATTTTCAAGTGGCGGCAGCACAGCTTCCAGAGTGGCGTGAATAGATACGGTGTCGGACTGTTCCGGCTCAAAGTCAGTCGCACCCAGAGTTTCCAAATAGGGCAGAAAATCCTGTCCTAGATCCGTGCGAGCGGCCTCAATGTCCGCAAGACGCCGGTCCGAAGCAATTTGTAGCACCTGTTCCGCCAGATTTTGACCGCCACAGGTTTCCCAAAGGCCAAAATCGGGTTCGGGTTCCTGCGCCATCGCACGCACAGCAATCGGGGTGCCAATTGGCACGACCGAACGGAACAATTCGCCTTTTTCCTTGTTCAGTCTCGCCACCACTCGATCCAAGGCGTCCCGAACCGGGGGTAGGTCGGCATGAGTGACGGCCAGCAGGCTGTTTGCCCGCAGTTCTTGAGGGACTTGCGCCCAAAGGTGGCGCTCGGTTTCGCGCCAGGCATTGGTGCCATTGGTGCACCAGATCGCGCAATCGACAAACTTCAGAAGATCCAGTGTCGCCTTGTAAGTATCATCCAAAGCACCCGTTCCGGGCAGATCGAATAGAGAAATTTCCTGCAGGGCAGGGGTGTTCAGACCCACTGAAATGAAGTCGGGCTCATCTGCTGCCGCTTTTTCCAGCGCGATACCGGAATAGACTTTGGGCTCTCGATCCCACCAGCCGACTGTAGTTTCGGGTATTTCAGAATAAGCCACGATAACCAGAGGCAGTTTTAAATGCTGTGGTCCGGTAGGAAGAATATCTGCACCAGCGAGCATATTGGCGAGGCTGGATTTGCCGGCCCCAAACTCTCCGGCGAACCCGATGTTCACAGCATTGGACAGCCGCTCGGCATGGGCCAGAGCACGCTTGCGCATTTCATCCAGCGCAACCTCTGCTGGCTGGTTTTCGGTCGCGGTCAGAAAGCGTTCAAGTTGCCTCACTTCCTGTTCGGTTCCGGGAAATTCGATCATTCGGCAGCCTCTGCTAGTCTTTTTTCTACGTCATCTGCGCCAAATATCGCACCCAGTTCCTCTGTGATGCGCTGTGCCTGATCAAATGACGCCTGAGCTTCGGCTCGTTCATTTGTTTCGCCGCTTCCGGCCCGATGTTCAAGATGTCCTGCCAGCAAAGCAAGATAGTGATCAAGAACTGTATTCAAGCGTTCCATCAAATCACCACGCGCTGTGTCGACCAGATCGTCACCGATCATTTCGAATTCCTGCACAATCATGCGCTCGGCGCGCGCGATAACACTCTTGCGTGAAATCAGGCGCGACAGCCAGGTGATCCGCAGTTCGACCGTAATGCCACGGGTAAGGGCAGTGGTGTCCGGTCGGAACCACCGCACGGCGCTGGTGTTCATGCGGTTGTCAGCCGGATCTTGCCAGCCGGGCAGGGTGCGCAAAGCTGCATTGCTTTGCATGTCGATCGAGTACAACTCGCTGAGCATGCGTTGCCGCACCACCTGCGTGGCACCCTGAACAAGTTCGCGCATCCGGTCGCGTAGCGGACCAAAGTTCAATTCAGTTTCACCGCCCTTGGCCATAAGCGGCGAGTCGCCGTTGGGGCCGCGCACTACAACCGAAACGGATTCGGCCACTGTGTCGTCCATCACGCCGCGCAAGTTGGCCAAAACGTCATCCATGTCATTGACAATCTCTGCGGTTTTCTGGGTCACAAGTACCCGTAAATCAGACAGGGTCTTATTGTTTTCACCACCGCTTTCCGCTGTTAGGCGGCTGTCATCTGCGATCGCGCGCAGATGGGCTTTGGAGCGTTCAAGTTCACCTTGTGCGAAGCTGTTGAGATGCTGCCACGCCATTTGAAGTTGTTCGTTGCGCGGGCCTTCGGTCAGGGCGCTGGTCACATGGCGACGCAGGTCCGGCAAGCCTGACGCGATCATCGCAGCAAAGCGCAAAACACCTTCGCGGCTGATCGGACCCGAGCCCTGTTTGATCTCTTGCACTCCGTCCAGATATTGCCTCATCTGTTCGGGATGCGTGCGCAGCCAGGCCAGAACCTCATCGTGGTTGACGCCTGTGTCATCTCCTGTCAGTGCATAATGCGCCCATTGCGCGCTGCCCATCAGAACGTCGATGTCTGAATTCCCCAATGCCTGTTCCAAACCGTCCATGACGTCGGCCCGGACCTTTTCGGCATCTTCCGCACCGCCGCCCAATTCATCGACACGGTTGATGAAGACCACGATCTGTCCCAGCTCCAACGCTTGCATCAGCCGGAACAGTTTCAGGTCTGCCCGCGACAAGGCTTGATGTGCAGACAGAACCACCACGAAGAAATCAGATTCCCTGAGGTATTGGCGTGAAATTTCCTCACGGATCAAAAGCGGGTCATTAACGCCCGGCGTATCCGTCACCGTCAACGGGAACGGGAAATGGCCGATGTCGAAATAGACCTCGGCCTTGCGGGTGATGTCACTATATAGACCGCGATCCGACCCTGGATCGTGCTCACCTTCCTCAGTCGGATCATCCCCGGCGCAAACATAGCGCGCCAGATCGTCCGAGGTCAGTTCGTCCAGGTCGTGATGCTGGCCCAGCAGATGCTTGTAACTTTCGCCCAATCGCAGTTGGGCGCGGATTTTCATCGCCTCGACCTGCTCTTCAATCATCTCGCGCTTATAGCTGTCCTCGTCATCCGGGAACATGTTGCGCAACTCTTCGCCCTCGGCAATCAGTGCTTGCCATTGACGGTTGTCGAAAAAGTGGAACTCCGCCCCAGTGGTGCGACCCGAGGGGTGACCGAAATGCATATCTGTGATCACGGTAGTCCACGGGTTCACGTCCGAAGGCAGATATTCGGCCTGCCCGGTGAACCCGTTTATCAGACGGGACTTGCCCGCCTTGATCTGTCCGACAAAGGCAATTGAGGGTTTCAGATTTGTTAGATCGTCGACAATGCGCGAGATAAAGTGACGGGTTTCCTCGTTAGAGGTCCCGTTCATATCCTCGGCAATTCGGATTAACTCGAGACGGTTGTTTTCACTCATTTACCTTACCCTGGCAACTTGTAATCACGGATCGAATACACAGAAAATTTGAACAATCCGGGCCAATCATTCCTCTGGCCTCGTCAAAGAGGTCCAAAGGTTGACGACAGCGCCCAATTTGCGTGCCTCATGCACAGCCACAGCGATTTTTTCACCATCGTTAAGAACAGCCAGCCCGGCTCCTTTACCACCAGAAGGCCGCATCACGATCAGTTGCGGATGGTCCATCGCGGTGTTTACGTCTTCATCCCAGCCCGCTAGATCCTGTGCGAAACGGGACAACAGATCATCGCTCGGATGCAGAGGTTCATTTGCTTGGCATGCGCCATCCACGCGCAGCGCCACTCCGTCGGCTCCATCAACCAGTACACGGCCTTGCGCAAATCGTTCGCACCCTTCGTAAAAAAGCTGAGCCAACCTGTCAGGCCCATCTTGTTCTACCGCCGTATCCTGTGGCGCCGGGTCACCAGCAACAATGGAAATGACCGGATCTGCGGGCAGCTCAATGCCCTCACAGGCGACTTCAATCTCGCTGATCGTAATGCCGACGTCGTCCGCCTCAAGCGCGGTATCCGGTTGCAGGGAAATCAATTCCAGAGGCGCGGGCGCGCAGGCTATATCACTGACCAGTTGGGCCAGTTTGCTTGCCAATTCTTCACGCGGTTCAGTTTCGAAATCCGGAGCGATACCTGACAGCACGCGGAATATATCCGTCACACGAGAGCTGTTGACCTCGATGGCAAGACAATCGCCGTTGGCCGCTGTGAATTCTAGACGGCGCGGTAAAATGGTGCCGCGAATAGTTCGCAATACTTTTTCGCGTCGTACCAGCGCGGTTTCACCTGGAACCTGTACCGCTGGGGTTAGGCGCGCGACAGAAGAACGCCCGATATCGTCGAGCATTTCCAGTATGTCCGTATCCATCATCCCGTGACCCCCTCTGATCCGGTTTAGACTGCGGCCGCGACGGGCCCCAGGCTCAGATGTGATTTCGTCAGCGCCAAACCAACATTGGCACTGCTTCGGCAGATGTAGCAGACCACATGATCGGGGTACTCCCGGGTCCGCAAAAAAATGTTCAGCCTGTCGTTCGAAAACACCGCAATTTCCCCAAATCCAGGGTCGTCCGACTCCTCGGAACCGGCGTTGCGTAACAATTCTTCGAAGGCTTTTATTCCCCGTCCTTGAAACAGGTTAGCCACGGCAATCGCAACACTATCCAGAACGGCCGCGCTGTCAGGGTCCGAAGTGTTGGCCCCCAGCAACATGCCAGTTTCCATATCGACATACCCGGCTGCGATGCAGTCGGGTATGGTCGTCATTGCGGTCGCCATTGCGGTTTCGATGGTCATCGCATTTCACCTGTGCCTTTGGTCACAACACATGGTATTCTGCGCTGCCGTTTTTCGGACTGTTCCGGCTGGGAAACTTCGTTTCTTTGGCCTGACGCGCAAAATGCTCGGCTGCAATTTGGTCGTATTCTTCCAGAAACGATTTGAAGACTTTCTTCATGCCTTCTACATTGTCCGGTAGTTCTTCGTCTTGAGTAACTTCGCGCCACATGGACGAAGCACTGATTGGTGTGCCCGCCGGAACATTCAGCAAATCTTCAAGTTTTTCACCTTCATCTTCGCACGAGATAGCCTCTTCCGAAGTCTTGCCATTGGACAAGGGCACAACCTGCGTATCCATCAGGCCGTTGGTTTCGGGTTCCGGCTCATACTCATCTTCGCCATCTTTCGCCTGCTCTGCCATCAGAGCGGTAATGGAGGAAACGGACATCTCTGCGCGCGGTTCCTCGGGCTCCTCCGGCGTTTCTTGGGTTTGCTCAGGTGTTTCAGAAAGTTTGCCTTCCAGCGACGACATGAACTTGTCCGGAGTGGAAACCTGCGTTTCGTCTGTCGGTTCTGCTTCGGATAGAAGAGTATCCTCGTCTTCCAACTCATCTTCGTCCAACAAATCGAACGAGTCTTCCTCACTTGCTGAACCCGCATATTCCGACAGATTCAGGCTGCTATTGGGTGTATCCCGAAAGAAAGCCCGCAGTTCTTCCTCATTGGACTCTTGAATGGGTTCCGCGGTCGGTGTTTCGGTTGTCATCTCGGCGCGCAGGCGTTCGGCTTCGGCAGCGTCAATGCGTTCTTCGCGATCTGTGTCTTCGGTCCTGCGTTCAACACGGGCTGGACGTACAGGAAAGTTGGTGACGACTTCGTTTTCTGAAATCGACTCGGAAACGGGATTAACCAATTTCAACGGTGTCGGTTCATCGTCCTGTACCACATTCCGTTTCGGACGAACGGGATAAGCGCGGGGGGTCTCTGACAGGCTCTTGTCAATCTGATAGCGTGCCAGCAACTCAGCTCGGTTGTCCATGATCTGTTCAGTGATCTCGAGGAAGCTGTCGACCATCTTGCCGCCACCACTGCGGCCCCAAAGTTCGGCATCGCCGCTTTTATCGCGCGCAGTGATTGCATCACGAGCCGAGAACAGGATCGAGCGGTTGAACAGATGGCCTGCCTCGCGATTAACCCGCCGCAGCACCTTTTGACGGTCTTTCAGACCCAACACGTCTGCGCGCGTAACCAAAAGCAGAGAGTTATGTTGCAGGCGTTCGGGCAATGACACCCAAGTTGCCCGCTCGGTTTCGCGCCAAGCCTGAGTGGCATGGGTGCACCACAGAACACCATTTGCGTGGCCGACCGCACGGCGCCAGACATCGCTGGAAATCTTCGGGTCGGAAATGCCGGGCGTGTCAATCAGGTCCACGGCTTCTAGAATATCGGATTCCAGGAAAATGCGAACGAACTGGGCATCGTTCACACCAACAGTATCCAATTGGTCAACCGTAATGTTTTCACGGTTGCCATCCGAGCGCTGAACATAGGCAGATTCCTTGCCCCAGCTGAACCAAACTGGCGGGAGCTGCGTTGCTGTCACCTGTGTCGGCAGCGCGTGTGAACGCAGCAAGAAGTTCATCAGCGTTGATTTTCCGGCACTGAATTCTCCCATCAGCGCAAAGATTGGTTTGCGCCGGGACCACTGCTCGATGCGGTTCCATGCCTTAGGAGAAACGAAGCGGGTTTGTGAATCTTTTGCCATATCGCTACTTATGCTGCCTCGTTACTTAGATCTTTCAGGATATCGCCCAAGATATCGTCGCGCGATTTTTTGGGCGTAGCGTCTGCTGTCAGAGCCGCGTGGTTCGGACCCTTTTCGGCTGAGGCCGAAATATTGAGCAGAGTCTCTTTTTGCTCGCGCAGAAAGTCGGACAAGCCTGCCCGGACATTCTCCAGAACCGCAGCAATCTGATTTTCCTCGATATCTTTGGTGATCGAGTTTGCCTCAGATGCGATTAGGCGAGTGTAGTCGGCGGCGTAAGCCTCGAACCCTTTGCGACGCTGCCACCAACGGCGCCACCACGTGCTTTGCAAGTCCAAAGCAATCGTGCGTCCGATACCAAGTGGAGGTGGAACGCGAGGGACGATCGGCGCCTCGATGCTGAACTCTCCAAGATGGTTGCCCAACAGTTTTTGATACAGAGCTTCAACGTCAGAAGCTGCCGTATTGTAAAGCGCACCGGCTTCTTTCCGCATCGATCGGGCAAAGCTGAAATAAGCCGCTTTTTGCAAGGTTCGCAAACCGGCCGGGGCATATTGCCAGGTGCCTTGCTCGCCATTCTTTTCCAGATGCGCGATCAGAGAATCCGTGGCCCGCTTGACGAAGTTGTCTTCGGCCGATTTCAACCGTTCCAACACTTTGTCACGCAAGGACGTGGTCAAGGCGGCGGCCTTTTTTTCATACTCTTCGGTTACTTTGGCGATGGCCTCCTCTGGGGACACGCCATCAAGATCGCGCACAACGCCCTGACCATCAGACAGCTTCTTTGCGACCGCTGTCGCGCGGATCTGGCTGGCGATGTTGCGCGCCCGATGACGCACGCGGTCCAGCAGGCGATTGCCTGCGCCTTCGGCAATTCGTTCGTTCATAGTCAACAGCAAATCAGGCAGGCCGGACAACGCCCAAATCTTGTCAAGTGAAGGTGCCTGATCGCCAAATCCGGCGGCCAGATAGAAGGTATTCAGAGCCTCACGAGAGTCCTCGTTCAGAATGTCGGGATTGCCGGTCAGAGCAGCCTCGGCCCAAAGCGCGCTGCCGAAAACAACGCTGGTGTTGGTATCGATATTGTTCTGTTTTAGCGTGTCTTGAATGCGATCGCGGATTTCCGGCACCTGGTTGACCGGGTCCGCCAATTCGTCAATCCGGTTCACGAACAGGATGATCTGCCGGTTTTCGAACTGCGCGATGATCCGCATCAGCGCCATATCCATCGTGGTCAGCGCCTGGCTTGCAGCCAAAACAACCACGCAGACCTCGGACCCGCGCAGGCTGCGCAGCGTGATCTGTTCGCGCACCATGAAAGTATCGTTCACGCCCGGCGTGTCGCAGAGTTTCAGCGAGATCGGGTACTGCGGAATGTCCATGAACAGTTCCGCCGATTTGGTGACATCAGCAAAGCGGCCGGTTTTAGGATTGATATCCGGGTCATCCTCATCGCCCAGGCATACATAACGCTGGATCAGCTCTTCGTCGAAATAGTCATACTGGTGGCTTTGCCCCAGGATCAGGTCGAAATGCTGGCCAAGACGAGACTCGGATTTCGCTTTCATCTCACCGATTTGGCGGCGGATATCTTCCATCTCGTCGTCGGCACCGGCACGATTGGCCAGTTCGCCCAGACGACCGCCGCCAACCATAAGGTTGTCCCATTCTTCTTGCTCGAAGAAAGTAAACTTGGCCTTCTTGTCGCCTTCGGTGCGCGTATTGATGTTCAGCGTCGTGACCACCGAGGTCCACGGGTTCACATCCGAAGGTAGCAGGGCAGGGCGCCCCGCCAGTATGTTCACGATCGAAGATTTGCCAGCCTTGACCTGCCCGACCAATGTTACACTGGCAGTGAAGTTTTCCATCCGGGTCTTCAATGTCGCCAGACGGGCCGAAGACCGTGCGTCGGCCACCTCTGTCAATTGGTCTATCTGTGTCGACAGCGAAGCCATGGCCGAAGTCATCGGCGTCAGCGCCTCGTTGCCTACGGACAGAAGATGGTCGTTACGCGCCATAGTTAGCCTCCGGTTCCGGTAGCGGCGATGTGATGTTGATCCTGACAGTCCGGGGTGCTGGTCAGGATATCGATGCGTGCGATCAGGTTCAGAGCATTGCCCAGGATTTCTGCCTCGGCACCCGGCGATATCTCATCGTAGGCCTGAGAGTCGGCCAGCACTTCGATCGAACTGAATTGTTCACTGTTCTCCAGCATGGCCAAGCGGCGACCGGTCGGGAAACCTTCGGATTTGGTCTTGGGCAGAGGCATGCGGGAATTGGCAAGAAGGTAATGACGCCCGGAATGGGTGCGCAACGAAACACCAAAACCTGTGTTAGGGTGATTTTGGTTCAGGCATTTCAATTCCCCAAGGAAACTTTCGCGTGCAAGACCAACGGCATCTTGCTCGGCAGCAGCGGCATTCATCGTATTGATCACGGCTAAGACCCTTGTGTTTGAGTTAAGCAAAAACTGGCACGTTACCCGCAGGCAAAAAGACTCAGTAACTCCTGGGCTTCATCAATTACTGGCAAGGCGGTGTTATTTTGACGCGAATAAGATTTTTTGGCGTTTGAAATGTGGCGCAAATAAGAAGCGCCCTGTCGAATGGTCTTAACTATCAGAAAACAAATAGTCTTCTACAGAATAGACGTATGAGCCGCTACGTCGGCCACCGGCTGATTAGCAGCAGTATGTTTATCAAATTTTTCGAATGGTGTTGTCTGAAAACAAAGCCAAACTACTGCGTCTGGGGATTGCGAAATGAACCTTGAAATCGAATTGGCATCAACCTGAGCGGTTTTTGTTGCGACATTCGCCTCCAATAAGATGGCGTCAGGCCGCGCACAAATTTTTTTAGAGGCACGCGAATTTCCCTCTCGCACTCCGCTACAGGCTTTGTTATTGACCACGGCATTCCGGCAAACAAGGCCGGTTCAGCGGGTGTGGCGAAATTGGTAGACGCACCAGATTTAGGTTCTGGCGCCGCAAGGCGTGGGGGTTCAAGTCCCTCCACCCGCACCAAACTAATACCTTGATTTTGAAGTATAATATACCTTTCTATCATTTTACCCCTCACTCTTTCACGCGCCGAAGGGTTGAAAAAAGGGTTTCGGTTTCTGCCACTGAAAAGTCTGGTAGAGCCTCTTCATATTCTCAGTGAAGTTTGATGAGATTCGCCTTCACCATCTTGTAGAACTTGTTTCCCCCGAGGGTCGCCCAACGTCAGCCCGTACTTATTCGCAAGGGGATAAATTGCCGTTTCTCACATCGAACGAGCCATATAGCACGTGCAAAGAAAAACCCCGCCAGGGCGGGGTTAATCCGTGAAGAAATTCCTCGGAGCCTAGTGCATGCAGCAGAAGGCACCGTGTTTTACATCCTTCATCATCATGTCGAAATCCTTACCGCGCATCTCAATCAGAGTTTTGTGGTCTCCTGCTTCGAACCAAATCCTGTCGAGCCCGGTGAGGCTGTTATCCACCACAGTCGGCAGATCATATGCGTCGCCCACAGGTGGTATCGCGCCAAGGGCGCAATCATCAAACAATTCACGCATTTCGGTTTCCGGGGCCAGCCCAAGGCGGCGGTCCATCATCGATTGTAGAGCGGAGAGGTCGACCTGATGATTGCTGGGTAGAACCGCAAGCAGCGGGCCTTCCTCCATGTGTATTACAACGGATTTTGCAAGGTGATCGCCGGGTACATGTGCCGCTTCTGCGCACTCGCTTGCTGTAGCGGCATATGGATGCGGAACAGTGTCAAAAGGAATCCCTTGGCTGTCCAGATGGTGCTTCAGACGAGATGCAATAGTCATCGTGCCCTCCATTTCACAGAAGGCGTCCCGGACGCGAAGCGTGTCACGGTGCGCACCCAGGGCGCAATTTGGTGTATGAGCCTATATTGTGCGCCCAATAATTGGATCGGGCAAGGGGGCAGGATTTGCAATGATATCTGTATGAAAGAAAAAGTGATTAGCGTTCCATGCGGGACACTCCCGAAGGATTCAATATGCTTTGGGTGTGGCAGCGATCCGGAATGGAATTCTTTACGGACGATTATCGCCAACATGCGCTTTAGGGGACCGCTTTCCGACTAGAATTCAGAACAGCCGTTGATCCACGGTTTACTCCGTTATAGCGTCCACTCATGTCAAAGTTCATGCATCTTGTCATCCTGGAGCGTCACAGCGCTCATCGCCGCAAGCGTTTCGCCGGATAGCGCCTCCATTTGTACGTTTCTTAGCGAATTGAAAATGGAGAAATCAGATGACAGAATTTACGGATATCCCCGTACTTGATCTTGCGCCGCTTGTTGATGGCCTTGACACATCCAACCTCGCTTTGGAATTCGCCAAAGCTTATGGTGAGACCGGCTTTGGATATGTTATCAACCACGGTGTCGACCCATTGTTGCGCGCCGCCGTGTTTGATGCCTCGAAAAAGTTTCACGCTTTGCCGGAACGTGACAAACAGAAGATTGCTTTAAACCAGCGCCACCGCGGCTATATTGCAATCAACACATCAACTGATGTGAACTCTGATTTGGCCGAGGTGACAAAGCCCAACCAATCTGCCTCTTTCATGATGATGCGCGAAGATGCCGAGGTGGACCCTGCGGTCTATCTATCCGGGCCAAACCAATGGCCGAACCTCGACGGGTTTCGGGAGGTGTGCGAGGCCTATTCACAGGCTATGACGGAACTCGGGCAAAAATTGATGGGCCTGGCATTGGATGCGATTGGCGCAACGGATCGCTCAATCCTCACTGCCTTCCAAACTCCTACGATCTGGTTGCGTCTTCTCCATTACCCGCCGCAATCACCGCAAGCGCCAGATGATTTGTTTGGATCGGCCCCTCATAAGGACTTTGGCTGTCTGACCTTATTGGCGCAGGACGACGCCGGAGGTTTGCAGGTCCAAACTCCGGCGGGTCATTGGGTGGACGCACCGCCAATGGAAGACGCATTTGTGGTTAATGTCGGGGACATGCTGCACCGGTTGTCCAATGGTAAGCTTCTATCAACTCCGCACCGTGTAATAAATGCGTCCGGACGAGAGCGGTTTTCTGTGCCGTTCTTCTTCGATCCGCATGTTTGGGCGAATATTGCCCCTCTACCTGGTACTGGTCCCGCGAAATTTGAGCCGATGAACTTCGGATCGTTTTTGAAGAGCGAACTTGAAGCAAGTTATGAAGCACATCAGGTGGATTAGAAGGTACCTATTAATTTTGTAGCCTTAGGCTCGAACCCTTTGACATTTGGTCACGAGATGTTTTCGCGCACGTCGTTTAAATCCGTTAGAAGCGGTGGAGCGATTAGACATCATTGCCGCGTTTCTGATGGGTTTACCTGCTGATCATCGCAAAGAGGAGTCCGTGATGACTGGCAGCCTTGGAAACCATCATCACGCTAGAAATCAAACCCGACCAGTCAAAAACTGCTCGGCATAACAAATCTGACTCGTGAAATTCGACCACCCAATTTAATTCAAATCTATAATGCATAATTTCATCTTGACATTTCAAAAAGGGAATCAAACAGCCCAGAAAGTCTTCACAAATGATCACGGAAAATTGAATTGATGATTTCCTGCTTTCGATCGAAAGCAAATATATAATTATTTGTTAATTTTCAATTATTTGAAGATGTGAACAAATCAGTTGCCTAGCGGTGCATCAATCTGAATATGATTCAGTTCAAATCGAGCTCAACTTTAAATGATCGGATCATCCGGTTGAATGGGAGGGGGCGAATACAGAATGCGGGGATTTAGACGCACCATCGCCTTTGAAGGCGGTCGAAAATCTCCGACCTATCGTGACTAATCAACCCAATTCGATTGCCGCGGCAATTCGGGCCAAAGTCGACGTGAAGCCGATGGAAGAAAAGACGATTAGCCATTTGTAATCGCCACCTGGATAAGGGTCACGAGAAAATAGAACGAACTGAATGCGCAAAAAAGGAACCGGCCTAAACAAAAATAAAAAAGGCTAAAAATAACCTACAACGGGGACCACTCACAAAATGACAACTGCCGACGCACTGCACGATATCGAAATCTCTGATGAGCTACTTCAGCACTTAGAGGATAACCCAGAGATTGATCTAGCCGCTGAGAGTATCGTCTCGTCATTTGTGGATGCGTTAGAGGCGGAAACGGCAATGTCGGCGAGCGATCTGCTGGGGCATGTTTTCGAAAAGCTGTCTGAGATTGAAGGCTTGGCAGAGTCATATGCATTCTACGATACGTTGATGCAAAATGCTGAATTCAGAGACCTGTTCGCTAACCTGCCTGATATCCAATCGGCCAACGGATTTACATCGGGATCAGTTACAGAAGGCGCAATTGATGATGCGCTTACGGCCACAGGTTTTCTGAGGCGTGGCACGTTCGACAGCCTGTGGCTGGCGGGCGCTTCTTATGACTATCATTTTAGAGGCATTGATGGCAAAACCGATCCGTTTGTCACCCCGATTAAGGTCAGCATCCACGGTCATGAAGTTAAGGTTCCTACTGGTGCAATAGCCGCGCATGCCTTTGGCGTAGCTGCAAGCGCAGTGTCATTGGGTTTCAGCAGCAAAGCGTTGCAGGAAGCCGTGGAGGCCGGGGACGATCTGGCCGTTGCCAACAGTTCGTTGAGCATCACTGGATCGGTGCTAACCGGTGTCCAACAAAGCGTGCGCTTGATATTGGGGACTGCATCGCTACTTACATCCGGCGCTACGAGTACTGCGCTTTCAGCGGCCAACAGCGCCGTAGGGGGTATCAGCCTTGCCGGAAAAGCTGCGGAGCTTGGGAGCAGTGGCGCTTCTGTCGTTGGTGGTGCATTTGCGGCGGCTGGCATTGCCATCAGCGTAGCCTCATTCGCGGTCTCCACTGCTCTGACGTTCAGGGAATATGACGATCTGGCACCGATTGATCAGGGCTTTGCAATTGCAAACACTATTGTCGACGGTGTTCAGCTTGTTCTTGGCGTCGTCGCGACAGTCGCTTTTGCCGTTGGTGGCCCGGTTGGTATTCTTGTCGGTTCAGTCTTGTCTGCGGTTAACCTACTCATTGATGCCAGTCAGGCTTTGGCGGAATGGATTGAGTCCTACATCCCCCGCGAGGTCCACGGAACCGATGGGGACGACGTGTTGTATGGGCGTGACGGGGTAGACATCATTTACGGATACGACGGAGATGACGTCATTTATGCCGGTGGCGGCAATGACGATATCTTCGCCGGAAATGGCGACGATCTGATTATTCCGGGAACCGGACGCGATGAAGTAAACGGTGACGGCGATACCGATACTGTGAATTATCTCATCGACGCAGAAACCGCCGATGGCGTGTCGCCTTCAGAACTGGTCGACAGAGCCATTGCACATGGAACAGGTGGACGTGGTCTTTACATCGATTTGCATAATGGCAAATCGTATGTCCGCGGGGGCGACACTCTAACAGGTCATGACTATAACCTGACAGTGTCTGTTGTATTCGAAGATACGATTGGCATCCTGTCTTCAACAACAAACTATTCGAAAGAAGCCTTTGGCGGCTTTGGCGTTGGTGTCAAGGATGAACTAAACAGCATCGAAAACGCGTTTGGGACCAACAAAGACGATGTCATTCGCGGTAGCCAAGGCGCCAACTATCTTGCTGGCGGAAGGGGCGACGATCACATTTACGGCTACGGTGGCGACGATGTCATTTCACCTGGGTATGGCTCGGATATGGTTTCGGGAGGAGAGGGATTTGATACTCTTAGCCTTCGAATTCATAGTAGCTTCGAAGAAATTGAATGGGGTTCGCATACCGTTTATCTGAATGGGGACGGTTCGGGTAGAGTTGAACGTTACATCGACAGTTCGACAACGGAAACAACAGTATTTTATGGCATCGAGCGCGTTTTCGGATCCAACGGCATTGACATAATCCACGGCAGCTCTGGCGATGATGAGATAAGTGGCAATGCGACCTTTAATGGAGGATCAGCTGGAGATCGTATTTATGGATACGCTGGGGACGATATTCTTGCAGGTAGCGGGGGCGCTCGTCTTTTCGGTGGCGAAGGCAGTGATACGGTCACATTCCAATGGCAAGTAGTAGATCCGATCACGGATAACCTTGGTTATTGGGTCAATCTCGATGAGGGAAGATCGTTTCAAATGTTCTGGCGCGATGGTCTCGAAGCTCAAGGCCCGAATGCCAACTCATATTATGATTCCATCGAGAATGTGATCGGGTCAAACTATGACGATCTGATTTGGGGCGATAAAGAAGATAATTTCCTGAATGGCGCAGATGGAAACGACGACATCTTTGGTGGCGAAGGCCGCGATTTTCTTGTCGGCGGCAAGGGATACAATAAGCTAGACGGCGGTGCTGGTGTGGATGCTGTCGGGTACAGCACCCTTACGGATGCCTATGGCGTGAATATCCGCCTGGATGCAGGATTTGCTTTTGAGCGGATCGCGCATGAGAATACTGGTGCGACCACCCAAAAAATACAGGTGAATTCCAACGGTTTGGCCCTTTCTGCAGGCGACGTGCTTACACTGACGATCGCGGGTTATTCTGTGTCGTACACTGTTGACGCTTACAACGCAGCCAGCCACCGTTGGCCGGGACAATTGCTCCAAAAGCTCAAAGACGCATCGGTTCTTGGTAATCTGTTTGATGTGACTGATCCAACAGGGTCAAACTGGAACAATTTCATCACTGCGAATTACGCGTTCGAAAATGTCGAGGTGTCCCTGTCTGTCAATGGCGTCGATATGAGCGGCACGCATGTCACTCAGGTCGACAGCTCTGACGGCATCGGTGCCGTGGACGAACTGACCGGGATCGAAAATGCATTTGGCAGCCACGGTACAGACAATATCTATGGGACCGATGAAGGTAACGTCCTCGTTGGTTTGGATGGCGCCGACGTAATCTATGGCAATGCCGGTGACGATGTTCTGTCCGGCGGCGCCGGGACAGATGATTTGTATGGTGGCGACGGCACTGACACTGTCGCCTACAACATAGGCGATACGCGTAACACCGGTTTCGAGATCGATCTTCAGGAGAACCAAACCTACAATATCAGTGTTGGTCACACCCGGTTAAGCGTTGAGGACAACATCTACGATTTCGAAAATGCGACAGGTGGGTCTTTTAACGATCTGATCAAAGGTGACGATAACGCAAACATTCTGGCCGGGGCTGGGGCTCATGATACGATCTATGGCCGTGGTGGCGATGATATTCTGATTGGCGGTGAAGGCAGCGATGTCTTGGATGGGGGCGATGGGACGGATATCGCCTCGTATTCCGATGTAATGGATGTTGGCATTGTCGCCAATTTGGCGGATGGGGTTGTTGTCGAGAGACTACAAGGCATCGAAGACTCCTTCAGTCGCGTCCAGATTAGTTCGAACGGATTGACGCTCGATGCAGGTGACAGGCTGACCTTCACATTCGCGGGTCGTTCGGTATCGATTACAGTAGACGAATATAGCGGGGAAAACTGGCGGTGGCCTGGGCTTTTGGTCGAAGCGGTAGCAGCCGACCCGGTGCTTGGCGCATTGTTCACCACTACACCAAACACTGGTTCAAGCTGGAACAATTATATCACGGCAAAGTATCCAATCCTGGGACATTCATTCGGAGGTGTGGAGCTTAGACCGACCTTGAAATTGAGGGATGGCGATACCTATTCGACCTACACTTTAAACTCAAATCTGGACTGGATCTACAGCCATACAGTCGAGGGACAGAACGACGTTCTGACGTCGATTGAAGGATTGATTGCTACCGAACAGAACGATGTGATTTTCGGCTCAACCGGCGACGATTTGCTGGTAGGCGGAGGCGGTGACGACATTATCCACGGCAACGGAGGCAATGACGCTTTGTCGGGTGGCGCGGGTAATGACTGGATCTATCTTGCGGCAAGCGGTGACTCAATTGTAACCTTTAATGCGAGAGCTGGTGAGCAGGACGAACTGTACCTGAGCGGCAATGACACGCCCGACATTATCATTGAAGAAACGGGCAGCCTGTCGTCTTATTCGGTGGAGACATACCTTAGTTCGGGTTTAACCGACGCAACGTGGATATATGCGAACAGGCACGACGCTGATCCAGATAATAATTACGCAGCGGTCATCGATTACGCTAATCCGACCAGCGATGGCATCCTCCTGCAGGACATTGTCTATCGGGCCACGGGCACCAGCGGCGACGACACGCTGACAAATAGTGGTTTTGGGTCTGTCATCATCAATGCTGAAGGCGGGAATGATACGATTGAGGGAACCGCAGGCGAAGATCGACTGGATGGCGGTTCCGGTAATGACCAACTTACCGGGCTAGGCGGGAATGACTTCCTTAATGGCGGCGAAGGCGACGATACGCTTTCCGGTGGGATTGGCGACGACACTCTTATCGGCGGACTTGGCGTTGACACGCTGGATGGTGGGGAAGGCACTGACACCGTAGATTACGGTCTGGACATCCAAGAACTGAGCGAACTTTCCGGCCTTGGGTTTGAGGTCAACTTGAGCACCGGCAGGGCTGGGCGTCGTACCCACGCAGACGGATTGGAAGATACGCTGATCAGTATCGAAAATGTCTATGGCACAGAGGGCGCGGATCTCATCACTGGTGATGACAAAGACAATGTGCTCGACGGACGCGGTGGTGATGATACGATCGAAAGCAAGGGTGGGCGCACCATAATTGTCGATGGCGAAGGAAGCGACACCGTAACGGGCTTTGGGACCGGTGATGACTCCTATATCTTTACGGCCAATGCGGGGGACGCCGATACACTGAACAATCATGGAGGTTCAGCCTCCATTACTATTCGCGCGGAGCTGTCGGAGTATTCACATTATGAATACAGCTTCACTGAAAATCAGGCTGGGCGCTATACCCTGACTTTGCCACAAAATTACAGCCTCGAGATCAACACTACCGGCGCGTTCAGTGCTTCGGACTTGTCGTTTGAAATTACGGGTAACGATCAAAATAACTACATCGCCAATGTTTTTGGCGAAAGTGTAATCTTGGGCCTTGATGGAGAAGATACATTAGTCGGAGGAGACGACGTCGACAAACTCTTTGGCGGCAACGGAGCGGACCGTCTATATGGCAATAATGGCAATGACATTCTGGTTGGCGAAGCAGGTGCAGATGAACTGCATGGCGGCGACGGAGACGATGTATTCTCTGGCGGCGACGGGCAAGACCAGATTTATGGCGGTCGAGGGTATGATTACATCGATTATACCTTGGATGAAGCGGATGCACAGGAGGGTATCCGTGTCGATGTGACACTCAATGGTGAAATCCACCGCTGGAATGAAGGATGGAACGGTAATGGTTGGGGGTATTGGGAGCTTGAGGATACCTTCAGTGACATTGAAGGTGTAATTGGCACATCCGACGATGATACGTACTCGACCGTTTTTCACGATGGAGCGCGCGCTGTTTCGTTCAATGGAGGTTTCGGAACTGATACCTTGGACATCGGCACAGTGGATGGAAATACAGCCTATGTTTCTGTCAACCTAGCCGGTGGAGCAGCCGCTGCAATCGACCAGGATGGCGTAACTCATGGCCTGACTGTCCTGCATAGCATTGAAAACGTTGTGGGATCGCAAAAAGCCGAATTTGTTTCCGACACCCTCGCCGACAACTACTACCGAGGAAATGGTGGCGACGATATATTCTATCTCATTGGAGGCGCCGACACTGTGAGCGGCGGCGAGGACAACGACACAGTCTCGTTTGCCAACCTTCAGCATAGTGTGACCGTTTCCTTGTGGGATGGGGGATTGTTTATAGGAGGTTCGTACTCCTACGCGGAGAATAGCGGTAGTGTTACAAACGGAACCCTGTACAGTGTTGAGTACGTGATCGGGTCGATATTCGACGACACTATCAGCGATAGTCTCTACAACAATACAATAAATGGTGGTCAGGGGAACGATCACATTACCTTAACCTCAGAGAGCTCTGTGCACATTCCTGATGACGTGGATAAAATTGTCTTCAATGACAATTTTGGAAACGATGTCATCACTGGGTTCAAGGATGGTACGGATCAACTTGTGTTCGACCTGAGCGACACGACCAACCCAACGATTACATCTTCGCAGTCCGGGGCAGATACGCTCATCATTGTTGGCACGGAAGGTACGATCCTGCTCAAGGATTTCCAGGCGGATGACTTTGATAGCTCTGACTACTCGTTTGTAGCGTGAGTGAGGGCGGTCATGCTCTATCAAACGGCAAGGTACAGTGAAGCTTTTTGCTCAGTTGTAGCTTGCCGCGTGAATGACAAATGGGGCGCGAAAGGTCGACAACGCTGCTGTCTCGTCTGTGATCATCGATAAATTTGGGGAAACTAAACAGTGAATGCTACTATAACCTCACCACAGGAAGCACGGCGCGAAGTTCAGAGCGCCCGCAACGCCGGACTGTGGTATCTTCTGGCAGCGTTCCTGTTCAGTATCTTCGTAAATCTACTGATGCTGACCGGCCCGCTTTTCATGCTTCAGGTTTATGATCGGGTTTTAGCCTCCCGATCTGAAGAGACCCTGGCCGCGCTCTTTCTGTTGGTGGCGCTTCTCTATTCTCTGATGGCCTTTCTCGATTATGCCCGCGGACGGATCGTGGCGCGATTTGGGGCGCGGTTCCAATTGCGTTTGGACGAACGGGTCTATGACGCCATCATGCGACAGGCGATCCTGCCGCAAGCGCGCTCTGCACCTGCAACAGCTTCACGGGACATGGATGCGATTCAAACGCTTTGCGCCTCGCCGGTTTTGTTGGCGTTGATGGATGTTCCGTGGACGCCACTCTTTATCGCGGCCATCTTTATCCTGCACCCGATGCTGGGGTGGTTGGCTGTAGCTGGCGGTGGCACGTTGATTGTCTTGGCGCTGCTGAACCAGTTCCTCACACATCGCAAAGTGCTAAATGCCCAAATTGCCTCATCGCAGGCACATGGGTTTTCAGAACAAACCAGGCGAGAGGCTGAAGTGGTACGCTCGCAAGGTATGCACGCGGATACTTCAAAGCGATGGATGAAAATGCGGATGGATGCATTGAAACAGACCATCGCAGCCAGTGACTGGACGGGGAGCTTTACCGCCATTACAAAAGCCCTTCGGCTTTTTTTGCAATCCGCAATGTTGGCGGTTGGGGCCTATTACGTGCTGCACGGTGAGTTAACTGCCGGGGCCATGATTGCGGGGTCCATTCTCTTGGGTCGCGCCTTGGCGCCGATCGAGCAATCCATCGGGCAGTGGCCTATGATACAGCGGGCGCGCCACAGCTGGAAATCCCTGAGCCAGTTTCTGGATGCAATGCCACCGGAAAAAGATCGGATCGCGCTGCCGAAACCCAATTCCCGCCTCTCTGTGCAGGCTATTTCGGTTGCCCCCCCAGGAACCCGCGCAGCTTTTTTGCGTAATGTCAGTTTTGATTTGGAGCCTGGCGAGGCCATCGGCGTGATCGGCAAAAGCGGATCGGGCAAGACGTCGCTTGCAAAGGCGCTGCTGGGTTTATGGCAACCATTGGCTGGCGAAGTACGCCTGGGCGGAGCCGCATTGGCGCAATATGATCCCATCGCATTGGGCAAACACATTGGATACCTGCCACAGCAAGTATCGCTGTTTACCGGGACTGTGGCCGAGAATATCTCGCGCATGACGTTGCGGCCAGATCCGGAATCCGTGATTGAAGCGGCCAAGAAAGCCAACGCCCATGAGATGATCCTGGATATGCCGGACGGGTACGACACAGTGCTTGACGGCAATGACGGCCAACTCTCGGGTGGTCAGAAACAACGTATCGGCCTGGCGCGTGCTCTTTACGGCGACCCGGTTGTTCTGGTTCTCGACGAACCGAATTCAGCACTTGATAATGACGGGACAGAAGCACTCAATACAGCCGTGCGTGACTTCAAAGCACAGGGTAAATCGGTTCTCATTATGACGCATCGACCTATGGCCCTATCGGAATGCGACCGACTGCTCGTTTTGGAACGTGGTTTGGTCGCAAAATTTGGAAGCCGAGAAGAAGTGCTGACAAGTATGGTCCAAAATGCACAGGCGATCCAACGTAGCTTCGGGCAGGCGAGTTGATCCATGACAGAAACGAAAGAAACAACACCTGATCTAGCCAAATCCTGGAAGATGCATTTGCCGTTCCTGATTGGATTTCTTTCTCTGGTGGTCTTGATTGGCGGCGTCGGGTACTGGAGCGTGCAAACCAAAATGGCCGGGGCGGTGGTTTCTTCCGGTGTGGTTGAAGTGCAATCCCATCGTCAGGTTGTGCAGCATCCCGATGGCGGCGTGGTAGGCGACATTCTGGTGCGCGATGGAGATGTTGTTAACGCCGGCGAATTGCTGTTGCGCCTCGATGGTACTTTTCTGACGTCGGAGCTTACTGTTGTTGAACGCCAACTGCACGAGCTTTGGGCCGGAAAAGCGCGGTTGGAAGCAGAGCGAGACGGGCTAGATGAGTTCGTAGTGTCAGACAAGCTCGCGGCATTGGCCTCTGAGAATGAAGATGTTCAGGACGTACTGCAGAGCCAAAAACGGCTGTTTCTCACGCGTATTCTGGGAACCATTCGAGAGACAACGCAGCTGCGCGAGCGTATTGAACAGATCAAAAACCAGATTGCAGGCACCGAAGCACAGCTTGTGGCGCTGAACCGCCAACTTTCTCTCATTGCCCGCGAACTGGAAGATATGGAACACCTTTTGGAACAGGGTTTGACACCCGTCAGCCGTGTCCTGGCCCTGCAGCGAGAAGAAGCAAATTTACAAGGTCAGATTGGACGGCTGAATTCCGAGATCGCGCGCTTGAAAGGTCAAATTGCCACGATCGAGATCGAAATCCTCCGCCTTCGAACAAGTCGCCAGGAAGAGGCAATGACAACACTGCGGGAATTAGGGGTCCGCGAGATTGAGCTGGTGGAGCGCCGTTTGGTGTTGTTGGAACGACTGTCAAGGCTCGACATTCGTGCTCCTGTGACAGGAACGGTCTATGGTAGTATGGTCTTCGCTGTAAATGCAGTGATGCAGCCGGCAGAGCCGATGATGTATGTCGTGCCGCAGGGTAGGCCACTGGTCGTTTCCGCAAAAGTAGACTCCATTCACATTGATCAACTTTACACTGGCCAACCCGCTACTTTGCGTTTTTCCGCCTTTAATGACCGCCAGACGCCCGAGATTGAAGGTAAGGTTGTGACGGTCTCAGCGGATGTTTTTGTCGATGAAGTAACGGGTCAGAATTATTACCGCGCCGAGATCATTCCCACTGAAGGACAGATTGAAAGGCTAGGAAGTCGGACGCTGCTGCCTGGCATGCCAGTTGAGGCGATGATCAAAACCGACGAGCGCACACCGCTATCTTACATCGCCAAACCGCTCACCGACTATTTCACCCGGGCGTTTAGGGGTTGAGCAGCCGACGGCGTAAGGTTTTGTCATGGTGTTGACGCCAAATCCGGCAGGCATGACGGTCCGGTTTGACCAGTCACGTTGCGAGCCATGAAGGATTTGAGATAATATGGATTATGTTAATTAGATTGGGGTATCACACCAAAGAAATCGCGATAAAGCTGTTTGTAACCGCGTAGTGTCCAGAAACCGGATTGCGGCAGGTCTGCACGCACTTGCTGGAGATGACTACATTCTCAAATCCTGGATTAATCGCGATACTGTGCCATCCGCGTGTGACCCTCTGGAACCTTCAGCCGAGTGGCACTGAGCACCCCTTGACCTTGGACTGGCACAATCCGGCTGAGAGATGGCGAAAAGATGGACGGCGAAGCTTTCGAAGTCGACCTTGCAGACCTATTTGGACGCTCGAAAAACTATTTGATGCCGGAAGCTTTGTCTGGGAATCCCGGCGATACTTTCCCAGGATGGTGCTAGGCCTCCGTATTGGCCGGATGCACGGCTTGGGTCTTCTTATCCGAGTGTGGCATTGAAAACCGGCGAAAATTCCGTTGCCTTTCCCGACTCACCCGCAGCCAATTGGCGAGTTGTGGCGGTTGACCGAATGGATGTGATCCATCATCCTACGTTGTAATAGTCTGGACCGGCGCAATTATTTTCACGTTACGGTCAAATATTTTAACAAGGCCCGCTAAATGCCCGACGGATCGCAAAAGCAATATATGCTGGACACGCATCGGTTGCGCGATCCAGAGCAAACACTTGAGATCGTGAAACCGTTTTTGAAGGACATAGGGATCACCCGGATTGCGAACTTGACTGGGCTGGACCGGGTCGGGTTGCCGACAGTAATGGTTGCGCGACCAAACTCACGGTCGGTTGCGGTGTCTCTGGGCAAAGGTCTTTCATTGCGTGCCGCCGAAGCATCCGGTGTGATGGAGGCGATTGAGTCCTGGCACGCTGAGAGGATTCAGCTTCCCCAGCGCCTTGCCAGATATGCCGATCTTTCACTGGAAACGAATGTTGTGGATGTCGCCGGATTGCCGCGTGTAAGCGGCGGGCGCTTTGATCCCCACGCGAACATTCTTTGGGTTTTGGGGCAGGATGTAGGTGCAGATGTTCCGTGTTGGGTGCCGCTTGAGATGGTTGACACAGACTATACGGCAGCCCCGGTCGGAGGTCAGAAGGCCTTTCCCCGATCAACCAACGGATTGGCTTCGGGAAACAGCGTGGCCGAGGCCAGCTGTCACGCGATCTGCGAACTGATTGAACGGGACGCGACGGCGTTGTGGTTTCAAAATACAGCACCTCCGCGACTGAATGTGGATAGCGTTGATGATCCACGTTGTCGTCAGGCCATAGAGATGATTACAGCGGCCGGGTTAGAGATTGGACTGTGGAATACAACCTCGGATATCGAGATTGCGAGTTTTCGCTGCGTTATCTGCGAAGGAGGTGGGCAACCGGGCCATATCGGTATTGGTGATGGCTGCCATCCGGACCGCGCGATTGCTTTGCTCAGGGCGCTGACCGAGGCCGCACAAACGCGGCTGACTTATATTTCCGGTGCGCGGGATGATCTGGACCCGGAAGAATTCACAGATCAGGCAAAATTCGAACGCGACCGCTATGCGCGCGGTTTGATTGAAGGTGCTGATGCAAGTCAATGCTTCGCCACCTGCCCATCCCATGTGACAGGGTCTTTCGAAGAAGATCTGGAGCTACTTTTGCAGCGGCTTGCTAGTGTGGGAATCTCGCAGGTGGTTATGTTGGATTTGTCACGCCCGGAATTCGACATCGCGGTGGTTCGCGCGGTTATCCCTGGGCTTGAGGCACCTCATGATGATCCTGACTATGTCCCCGGCCCTCGGGCACTTCGCATTTCAGAGGGTCTGACATGACGGCCGTAGTTTTTGTAGGCCCGACGCTTTCACCCGAGGCGGTGTCAGACTGTCTGGATGCTGAAATTCTCCCCCCTGTCCGGCAGGGCGACGTATACCGAGTTGCGCGCGATAAGCCGGATGCGATCGGCATCATTGACGGGTTTTTCGAGGGTGTTCCGGCGGTCTGGCACAAGGAAATCCTGTGGGCGATTGAACAGGGAATTCCAGTCTTTGGCAGCGCCAGCATGGGGGCATTGCGCGCCGCCGAACTGGCCGATTTCGGAATGATCGGCGTTGGTGGTATATTTGAAGACTTCCTCAGCGGCGTATTGCAGGATGATGATGAGGTCGCGGTTCTGCACAGTCCAGCCGAACTGGCGTTTCGGCCATTAAGTGAACCGATGGTGTCAATCCGTGCGACAGTATCAAAAGCTCAGAACGACAAGATCTTACCGCCAGATTCCGCTGCTGAGATATTGCGCTATGCAAAGGCGTTGCACTACCGCCAACGTGCTTGGCCAGACATCCTTGGAGCGTTAGCCGCATTGCCCGGAATGACCGCGTTCACGGAATGGCTGCCAACAGGTCGCATCGACGCCAAGGCCCGGGACGCGTGCGCCATGCTTGAGCGTATCTCCGATTATTTGGCCGATGGTACCCTGCCCGCTCTGGAACCTGCCCGAACTGAACGCACCCTGATGTGGAAGGCCCTGCGATCACGGGTGGATGCGAGTCCACAAGTTTTCGACAGCGCCGTATTGGACGAACTGCGCCTGGACCCCAAACTCTTTACGCGCTTACGGGATCGCGCAGCCTTGGCCCTGCTGTCTTACGAGGACGCGACCCGTCAGGACCTGAACCCCGAGCGTTCCGAATTGGTCAGGCAAATGGACGATCACAGGGCCAGTGCGGGGTTGTCCCGCCGGTCTGATCTGATGCAGTGGATCGAGGCCAATGATCTGAACGCTGAAAGCTACGAAGCAATGCTGGCCGATGGCGCGCGGATTGACGCGGCTGTCACTTCGCGCCCGGGCCGATTGGATGCGCATTTGCTGTCCGAATTGCGCCGGTTGGATCAGTATACAGAATTGCGTGATCGGGCCGTCGACAAAGCCCGGTGCTCCATCCCTACAGGTGCGGTTGGGATAGATCGTCTGCGTGTGCTGATTTGGTATTTTGAATCTCGTCTTGACCAAGAGGTGCCAGATGATCTTGACTCTTATGCACAGTCGCTTGGTCTGGCCGGGCGTGATGCATTTTATGAAATGATTGAAGCTGAATATTTGTATTGCCATTTTGGCACCGATGCGGGGGCCGCCGAATAGAAGAAAGGCCGCTGGATTTGTCCGGGCACGACACGGGAGGACGTTAAGTGAACTACCCCGAACAGATCGAAGAGGAAGAGCCCGGGACGCGGTTTCTGCTTTTCCCACAATCTCCATTTCTGGAGCCGAATGCCGAACTGGAACTGGTCGAGGTTTCGGCACCACAAGGCAGCATCGGTCCGGGGCCGTCAGGGCCGCGCATGTACACCGTCAACCCGGTGGGGAAAACAACTCCATATGGTGCGATCGTACCAGGTCCGAATGGGCCGGGCATGTATCTGCCGCCGTGGGATGGATACATCCAGCCACCCGCCATGCCCGATGAATTTGGCAACTTCATCCATATCGACCCGTCCGATCCCGCCTTTGAGGCCGCCCATTTGTTCGGGTCGGCCCATTTCACCATGGATGTGTGGCAGGGGTATTTCGATCGTCCGATCCCGTGGCATTTCGGCCGAGATTTCGAACGGCTGGAACTGTCACTGTTACCCAGTCTAGATAACGCTCACATTGGCTGGGGTTTTTTGGAAACCGGCGGAACCCACGAGCACGGGGATGAATACCGCCCCTATAGCCTGAATTTCGATGTGGTCGCGCATGAGATCGGCCACGCTATCATATACAGCGTGATCGGGTTGCCCTCGGATGGGGACGCCGGGGGTGAATATTATGGGTTTCACGAATCCGCAGCTGATTTGGTCGCCCTGTTGGCTTCACTGCACTTTGGGTCTGTCATAGACAAACTGCTCGAGAACACGCGGGGAAACCTCTATACGTTCAACCGCCTCAGCCGATTTGCCGAACTGTCGAACAACGCGCAGATCCGAATGGCAGCAAACGACCGGTCGCTTTCGGAATTTGCCGCCGGATGGTCAAGCGAACACGCGTTATCGGAACCCCTGACCGGAGCGATGTTCGATATTTTTGTCGATATCTATCACGAGCGCCTTTTGGTCCACGACCTGATCTCGCCCGAAGACGAAGACTTGTCGGACAAATTGGAGGGCTCACCGAATTACAGCGAGGTGATGCAGGGCATTTTCGACAAGCGCTATGCCGAAAACCCCGAAGGGTTCCGCATCGCTCTGCTTGAGGCGCGCGACTATCTGGGCACCTACCTGGCGGACACCTGGGAGCGGCTGGATGCGGATTTGCTTAGTTATTTCGGGGTGGAAAAGGCTTTGCTGGCGGTTGATCAGGAAATTACTGGCGGCGCATTCCGCCGCATTATCGAGGGCAATTTCAGAATGCGCGATATCGGCCTGATAACTGCGGGGCCTCGCCTGCCCGATCCGGAAGAAGACAGCCACTCGAACTCGGTTCGTACGCAGGTGCCGGATTGACACTAAAATCCTTTATTTTGAAGCAGTTTTATGGCATGCAAGGTGGGGGTGATTATTGGAATTCATTTACCCGGAATTTTTTGATCGGGTTTGTTTTAAGGGGGAGATTAGGGTCCTGACTCTGTCGATCCCGTAGCTGGGAGAAAACGATATGTCTGAGTCCTTGCTCAGTTTTTCCGAAGTGCTGTTATATGGGCGTGAGGTCAAAGACCTTCAAATCAAACAAATTAAAGTGCGATTGGCGGACGAGATTGGTGAGGCAGACAGCCTGCCGTCCGGCATTACCCGTATTGATGGGGTCAAACTGCGTGATGGCGACCGGGTTCTGATACAGAAAGGTGACACGGACAACATTGTATCCGGTATCTATAAGGCCGAGAAACAGGCCGATGACACCTTCAATCTAGTCGATAGAAAGACGGTCGATTACGAGGCCAGTGTATATGTAAAACGCGGCCGGGAATTTAAGCGTACATTCTGGGTCCAAAAGCAAGACTCGACGACTAACCAGTTGTTTGTGGAAAAGCGTCAAAGAGGCAAAGGCGCAAACAATTTCATCGGTGATCAATTTGGCGGCGATGCCCGCCTGGCCCGTATTTACGGCTTTGCCTATGAAGGTACGTATTATGAGCTGCCTGAGCCGACGGTGTTCTTGGTACATGGCGAAGGCGAAAAAGCAGCGGCTCCAAGCGGCAATGGTGGTGCTGACGCTCGTTCGCCTCTGGACCCCTCGGTAAGCGGCGTTGCGGCGGCTGATTATCAGGTTTCTGCCGATGTGATGGTTTGGAATTATGATAAGGCTGATTTCACCATTCGCATGGATGTAATGACCGGTCAGTTCGAACAGGTTCTGTTGGATATCTATTTCGGCTACGACAGTCCGGCAATCAGCGGTGCCCGCGTGAGCGGTGCCCGTGTTAGTGGCGCTCGCGTGAGCGGTGCCCGTGTGAGTGGCGCGCGCGTGAGCGGTGCCCGCGTGAGTGGCGCGCGAGCGCGAGGTTCGGAAGACTGACGCGCGGAAGCGTCATAAAGCATCAATCGGGATACCTTCGCGAAAGGCCCTTGCTATGCAGGGCCTTTCATCATTCAAAACCCAGCCTTTTTAAGGCCCTCAACAAAATGTTGCGTGTCGTCTTCCAGCTTATCCGGCTGCACGGTTCCCCAACGAGCCAATGAGAAATTCGGGTGCGCGGCGCGATGTTTATCCGCGATCTGACGAGCAAGATCGGTTTGGCCAAGCTGCGCATAGCTGGCCGCCAACAGGCGTTGCCCTTCGGTGGGATTGTTCATCTTGTTGACGGCGTCAATGGCGTCTTGATAGCGCCTGAGGTTGTAATACGCCCCACCAAGATGCCACAGATATTGGTCCGGGAAGTATGGATTTAACCGCATCGCCTGTTGGATATGAGTGATTGCCGTTTCATTATCACCACAATGCGCCAGCGCGTCAGCAAAATCCGAATGCATATCCGCGTCATTTGGGTTCAGGGCCAATGCGCGCTGATAGGATTGCAGAGCGGCGTCATGTTCCTTGCGATACAGATGCACATAACCCAATTCGCCAAAACCACGTGCATCCGTTGGGTCCAGTTCGATTGATCGTTGCGCAAAGGTCAGGGCTTGGTCAAGCGCGCCTGCAGTATCGTCTACCCAAGAGTATCGCCAGTCGATGTTCAGCGTCCGGGACAGGGCGGCCGCAGCACGCGCATATCCTTCGTCTCGATCAAGTGCCGATTGGTAGAACCTTTGCGCTTTCCTGTTGTCGTTCCGGGTGTATTTGAAGATATGATATTGGCCCTGAAGAACCGACCCATATGCCTCGAGATCAGACGGAACTGCCTGAATCATCCGCTGCTTTTCGTGTGACTCGATCATAACCGCGGTGGCGGCAACGATGCATTCTGTCACTTCGTCCAGGATATCAAAAATATCGTCGATCTTGCGGTCGAACCTTTCACCCCAGATGGTGCGCTCGGTGGTGGCATCAATCAATTCCGCCGTTATCCGGATGCGGCTGGCAGACCGTCGCACACTACCCCTTGCAACGTAGCGAACGTTCAGCTTTTGCGCGGCCTCCTTCGGTGGCATCGACTGAGTTTTGAAAAAGAAGGATGAGTTTCGCGCAATGACAAACAAATTGCGAAACTTGGACAGGTTCATAATGATGTCGTCGGTCAGCCCTTCGGCGATCCAACTGTCTGATTCATCTCCGCCCTGACTGCTAAAAGGTAGGACTGCGACCGAAGGTGAGTCAGGGCGTTCCAAAACATCCCCGAAAATCTCGGGCCGCATTGTGCCGGCCATCGTTGCGCCCGCGACTTCGCTACGGACGCAATAGGTTGAGACAGGCGAAAGGATATTCTTTAGGTGTTTGGGGCCGAGAAATTCATACCCATAACGCAATCGGTTGCAGACCTGATCATAAACTGCAGAGCTCACGTAAACCCTTTCGGGTTCAGCAATTTCCTGAAGCCGGGCTGCTATGTTGACGTTGTCACCATGAATGCCGCGATCATCGATGAGAATCTCGCCCAGATGAACGCCAGCGCGGAATTTGATTCGCTGGTCATCAGCGCGCTCCTGATTGTGTTGACTGGCGATACGGTGCAACTCCACCCCGAACTCCACCGCGCTTGTCGCGGTTTCAAACAGGGCCAAGATGCCATCACCGCGCACTTCGACCACCCGCCCTTGAAAGCGTGCACAGGTTTCCTCAAGTTGATAAAGCAGTGATTTCAGTGCGTTATACGTGTCCATCTCATTCTCGCTCATCAAGCGGGAATACCCGACCACGTCGGCAAACAGGACTGCACCCAGTTTTTGCGTAATGGAAGGGTTTGGACTCGTGGTATTCACATTCATTACTCGCCTCAGGGCCCGGATTGGAACCCAATGGTCACTTTATATCAAAAAGTACATTTTCAGTCTGAGAGCAAATAAACACCCCGTTAGCCACCCTTATCAAGCTGAGGCGGCCATGACCAGTTCGTGGAACCCTCTGATCCGAAAGATACAATCGTTTCGGGGCAGAGTTCTTTTGCCAAGACCGCGCGTCTTTCCATCCAGTCCTTTTGAAGAAGACCAACCACGATCATGTCGTGAAACTTCCCGTCAGCAAACCAGGCTTGCCGCATGGTTCCTTCGACCTGGCACCCCAATCTGGCCACAAGGTCACGACTGATATGGTTATCATTCCGATAGTATGAGGTCACCCGGTTCACGCCCAGTTGACGAAACGCAAAATCGACAACCAGAGCAACAGCACGGATCGCAATGCCAAGCCGCCTGGCAGACTTGTCAACAAACATAGCGACAACTGCGTCCCGGTTAATCGGCGAGATGGCGTCGAGGCCAATCAATCCCAAAATCTTTCCCTTGTCGGATTCGACGACAAACCAGCACTTTCCATTACCGCTTGAAGTGTTGAAGGCATCGCTCCACACTTCTTCAGTTTGCGAAAGATTCCAGGGCGTGCGCGACGTGCGATCAAACCGGGCGAGATCTTCGATGTCCTGAAACCAAGGCGTAATTACCTCTAAATCGGCCTTTTCCAGTGGACGCAGCTTAAATACGCTGTTGGGTTTTTCTGGCAATGGATCAACTACCTTTAAAGAATGTGACAAATGCATTGCTTGAAGCCTAACACATATATGCGAAACTTATGAAATGAGAAAATGCGTTCTTGACCCGGCATAAGACAACCGTGTGAAACGGCGCCCAATCTGGTTTTGTAATCCACACCAATAAGCCGAGTTTTTGAAGCAAGGATTGGCTATATTTTCCGCTGAGACCTGTTCACCCCGACCCAGCATGGTGATATTCGTGACTGGATCTTTGATGCCCTTCACCTGATGCGAAACATCGCCAAACGCGGCCTGAAAATAAGAAAGATTTTAACATGTTGACTGGAAAGCACCTTATTGCCGGAGAATGGATTGGAACGGAGGTGACGTTCCCCTCGGACCCAGCACATGGGCCCAGTCACGACTTTTCAGTCGGTACGCCTGCTCACGTTGATCGTGCCGTTCACGCCGCTGAAGAGGCCTTTGCAACATTTGGCTGGTCCACCCGTTCTGAACGCGCGGCTTTGCTGCGCAAGATTGCGGATGAGATTGATGCCCGTGGCGATGCGATAACGGAAATCGGCTGTCAGGAAACCGGTTTGCCCGAAGCGCGTCTGCAGGGGGAACGCGGTCGTACCGTAGGTCAACTGCGCCTGTTCGCGGATCATATCGAGGCTGGAGATTACCTGGACCTGCGACACGATCCTGCACTGCCGGAACGGGCGCCTCTGCCGCGCTCAGATTTGCGGATGATCCAACGTCCCTTGGGGCCGGTCGCAGTGTTCGGAGCGTCCAACTTCCCGCTGGCGTTCTCGGTTGCGGGTGGGGACACGGCCGCGGCTTTGGCGGCGGGCTGCCCCGTGGTTGTCAAAGGCCACCCCGCCCATCCCGGCACAGGTGAGATTGTTGCACAGGCCATAGACGCCGCGATCAAAGCAACTGACAGTCCGGCAGGTACGTTTTCCTTGATTCAAAGCGACGGAATAGATGTTGGAACCGCCCTTGCCCAACACCCATTGATCCGTGCTGTGGGCTTTACTGGATCGTTGCGCGCCGGTCGGGCGCTGTTCGATCTGTGCGCTCAGCGCCCGGACCCCATTCCATTCTTTGGAGAACTGGGCTCGGTCAATCCGATGTTTGTCTTGCCAGAAGCTGCAGCCGTCCGAGGCGCGGAGATCGGAAGCGGTTGGGCGGGCTCTTTGACCATGGGTGCCGGTCAGTTCTGCACTAACCCTGGCATCGCAATTGTGGTGGACGGTGAAAACGCCGATGCGCTGCAGGCGGCAACGCAGGCCGCTTTGGCTGCAACTCCCGCGCAAACAATGCTGACATGCGGCATCTCGGACGCATATCGTGACGGGGTTGCACAATTTGCTGCTGGAACAGGAGTTCAGCAAGTCGTGCAGAACGAAAGTGCGCCACGCCACGCGGCCCCAAACCTGTTTGTTGTCTCAGGTGATGATTGGTTAAGTGACGGCAGCCTGCATCATGAGGTATTCGGTCCTACGGGGATCCTCGTGCGTGCACGCGACACCAATCAGATGATCGACATTGCCCGTACAATCGAAGGGCAACTGACATGCACATTGCATATGGACGCAGGCGACGCTGAAATCGCGCGCAAACTGGTGCCTGTTTTGGAACGCAAGGCTGGTCGGCTGTTGGCCAACGGCTTCCCGACCGGAGTTGAGGTCTGTGACAGCATGGTCCATGGCGGCCCCTACCCGGCTTCAACCAACTTCGGTGCAACGTCGGTAGGGACCCTATCGATCCGACGGTTCTTGCGCCCGGTCTGCTACCAAGACCTGCCCGCTTATCTGCTGCCGGAACAAATGTAAGAAACAAAGGGGTTCGTCCCTTGCGCTGACTGGTTGACAAGATTGAATTGATCCAATCGGTGCCATCCGAGTTGCAAAGGAACAGGACATGAAGCTGTTGCGATATGGACCGGTCGGTGCGGAAAAGCCCGGTGTATTGGATGATGATGGCAACATCCGCGATCTATCGGGAGTCGTCGACGATATCTCGGGCGCAGTACTCAGCGACGAAGGGTTGGAAAAGTTGCGCGGCCTCGACCTTTCCTCGCTGCCGGTTGTCCAAGGTGAACCGCGCCTTGGGGCATGTGTCGGCCATGTTGGAAAGTTCGTTTGCATCGGCTTGAACTACGCTGATCATGCTGCCGAAAGTGGGTTGGAGCTACCTGCTGAACCCATCGTCTTTTTCAAAGCGACCTCGGCCATCATGGGGCCGAATGACACCGTTGAAATTCCGCGTGGCTCGGTCAAGACCGATTGGGAGGTCGAACTGGGCGTCGTCATTGGCAAGCAAACCAAATACGTGACCGAGGCCGAGGCTTTGAACCATGTGGCTGGTTACTGCGTAGTCAATGATCTGTCAGAACGAGATTTTCAAATGCACCGGTCGGGCCAGTGGGTCAAAGGCAAATCTGCCGACACGTTCGGCCCGATTGGCCCTTGGCTGGTAACGCGGGATGAGGTTCCCGATCCACAGAAGCTGTCGATGTACCTAGAAGTGAACGGCCACCGCTATCAGGACGGGTCGACCGAAACGATGCATTTTGGTGTGGCGACCGTGATCTCTCATCTGTCCCAGTTTATGTCGCTTCAACCGGGTGATGTAATTGCGACCGGAACGCCGCCGGGTGTGGGTATGGGACAGAAACCGCAAACCTATTTGAAAACCGGGGACAAGATTGAGCTGGGCATCGCGGGGTTGGGCGTGCAACGACAGGAAGTTGTGCAAGGGTAAAGCCCAAATATTAAAATGAAAAACCCTGATCGATTTCGTCCGGGGTAGTCGCGCCGCTATCCCGGCCAGGGCAATGAATATGTTTTGACATTGGTGAAGAATTTCATCGCTTCAATGACGCCTTCCTTAACGCCATTTCCGCTGTTTTTGATGCCACCGAAAGGCGACATCTCAATCCGAAAGCCGGGTTGTTCCCAGATGTTGCAAGTTCCTACATTCAGACCGTTTATATAGGCAATCGCGCGGTTCAGATCATTGGTACACACGCCCGAGGACAATCCGAACTCGGTACTGTTCGAAATTTCCATGACCATGGCGTCGTCATCGGGTACGCGTACGATGGGTACGATGGGGCCAAAAGTTTCCTCCATCACCAACTCACTGTCATACGGTACTTTGTCGACCACAACCGGCGGTAGCAGAGCGCCCTGACGACCGGGGTGATAGAGGATTTCCGCGCCCTCTTCCTCAGCCAAGAATACTCGTTTTTCGAATAGCGCTGCCGCTTCAGCATTGATCACACAGCCCAGTTGCGTCTCGGGGTCCTGTGGATCGCCGAATTTGATCGCCTTGGCTTTCTCTAACACAAAGGGCACAAACTTGTCGGCCACACTGTCCTGCACCAAAATGCGTTTGATTGCGGTACAGCGCTGACCAGAGTTACCAGTGGCCCCAGCTACGGCAATCGCCGCTGCTTTCTCCAAATCGGCATCGCTCAAGTCGTTAAGAACAATCAGGGGATCGTTGCCACCCAGTTCCAATGCCTGACGTTTATAACCCGCTTTTGCGGCGATCATCTTACCGACCGGCACGCCGCCGGTGAACGTGATTATGTCAATGTTTTCATTGGTGATCATCTCATCCCCAATGTCCTGTGGCCAGCCAGTGACAACCTGGAACATCTCGGGAGGTAGACCCGCTTCATAGAGAATATCGGCCAAACTCAGAGCCGTCAGTGGGGTCAGTTCGGTTGGTTTGCAGACCATACAGTTGTTGGTTGCAATCGACGGAGCGACCTTGTGGCTGACCATGTTTAGCGGATGATTAAAAGGGGTGATCGCACTAATCGCTTTGACTGGCTCGCGTTTGGTGAAAATCTTTCGCTCTTTGCCGTTAGGCGTCAGATCGCACGAGAAAATCTCTCCGTCATCTTTCAGCGCCTCGGCGGCGGCGAACTGAAAGACATCCTGCGCGCGCTTTGTCTCGTATATCGAATGCTGGTGGCAGATGCCGAGTTCCAGCGTCAGCCACTTCGCTAGGTATTCCCGCTTTTGACCAATTAGTTCACCAGCGCGTCGCAGGATCTGGCTGCGTTCGTATCGTGTCAGTTTGGCACTGTAGTTAGCGGCGACGTCAAAAGCTTTTCGCACGTGTTCGGCGGTGCCTGCAGGGACGGTTCCAATAACCTCGTTGGTAAAAGCATAGCGCACAGGGATCGTGGCCTCGGTAAAAACAACCTTCCCCCCTATTCGCATGCCTTCAATGCGGGTGTTGGATGTGTTCATGATATCGCCCATTCTACTAAGCCAATGCTATGATGACGGAGATAAACGCGTCAGGGTCCCATAGATCAGGTGCATTGCCCCGACACTCATCCATTCGGTTCCGAACGTAAATCAAATTGGATGTAACATCGATGCTGTGACCGGGTTCAAATATGTCCGCATGGCGTGCCTTGTAGACCAAGAAGAAGTGTCGGCAATGTGCTGTAAATTCAAACTTCGATCCATTGTATAGTTCGGTTCCGAGTCGAGTTCCCAAATTTTTAGGCTCTTTTCTTCGACCTGCACAAAAAATCCGTTACGCTGACCGACACGTAACCGTTATCGGTTGGCTAAGGGCTTGGAAATTTCCCTATCATTTTGTATTTTGGATACAAGTTTTCAGTGCCCGAGACGATCCTGATGCCCAGAACCCGCGCGATCCCCCGACAAAGCCTGCCAGAAGTCATTACCAATGATCTGCGCGAGCGGATTCTGAGTGGTGAAATGGTCGAGGGAGAAACAATTCGGCAAGAAGCTCTGGCCGAGGATTATGATGTCTCTCGTATGCCGATCCGTGAGGCATTGAAACGATTAGATGCCGAGGGCTTGGTGCAGCTGACCAACAACCGGGGTGCTTCGGTCACCTCGCACTCTCTATCAGAGATCGGTGAAATCTTTGACCTGCGCATCCTGCTGGAAGTGGATCTGTTCCAACGCGCCATCCCACAGATGACAGACGCAGATTTCTTTGAATGTGACCGGTTGCTGGACGAGATGGAAAAGTCCTATGAGGCCTATAACGTGGGCCGCTGGGGTAGTCTGAACAACGCCTACCACATGGCTCTTTATGCTGCGGCCGGGCGCGGATTGAGCAATGAAATCCTGCAACGCGTCAATGTTCAATCCGACCGATATGTCCGCATGCACCTGAGTGTCATGGAGCAACGCGAACCCGCGAAGAAAGATCATCGTGAGTTATTGTCCCTGGCCCGCGCCGGTCGAGTTGAGGACGCGTGTGCCCTGTTGACCCGTCACATCCGTCGCACGAAAGAACAACTGCTCGAGATGATCATCGCGACGCGCAAAGAAAAATAGCCACTTAATCTAGTGGATGCAGGCACGCGACCTTGTGTGTAGTTCCGCTCAGATCGGGCGGCGCGGCGCGGCATTCCTCGGTCGCCAGCCAGCATCGCTGCGCAAAAGCGCAGCCTTTGGGGATGTTCATCGGAGACGGCAACTCGCCTTCCAGCTTGATCCGTTCCTTGCGTGCTTCGGGATCAGCGCGCGGCGTGGTTGAAAGCAGCGCCTTGGAATAGGGATGGCGGGGGGCGGCAAAAAGCTGTTCCTTGGGAGCTTTTTCAACAGCCCGACCCAAGTACATGACGATCACATCATCGGCGAAATGTTTCACCACTGACAGATCGTGCGAAATGAACAGATAGGCCAGGTTCAGACGTTCCTGCAGCTCGACCAGCAGATTCAGGATTTGCGATTGGATCGAAACGTCCAATGCTGAGACCGGCTCGTCCAAAACCAGAACCTTCGGACTTAGCATAAGCGCGCGGGCAATAGCGATGCGCTGGCGCTGTCCGCCCGAGAACATATGCGGATAGCGGTCGTAATGTTCGGGACGCAGGCCCACTAGGTCGATCATTTCCCGTGCCCGAGCCTCACGATCTGCAGCGGACATATCCGGGCGATTGATGATCAGCGGTTCCTGCAGAATCTGCCCGATCCGCTGGCGCGGATTGAGCGAGCCGTAAGGATCCTGAAACACGATCTGCACCGTCTCGCGCATCTGTGCCCATTTTGACGGGGTGATCTCGACTCCGTCGATGGTCAGGCTACCGGAGGTCGGCTCCTCGATCATCGTCACAACCCGCGCCAGCGTTGACTTTCCGCAGCCAGATTCACCAACAATGGCCAGCGTCTTGCCGGGTCGCAGGTCAAAATCCACGCCGGAAAGAGCCTTGACCGTGGCCGGTTTCGACAACAAGCCACCTTTAACGGTGTAGAACCTGGCCAATGCGTTGGCCTGAACGATAGGGGCGGTCATGCCAGTTCTCCGGCGGTTATTCTTTCAACATGGTGGCAGCGGGCTTTGCCGAATTCGGCACTGTGCGGGGTCGGAGGCAGGGACCGACAAATATCGTCCGCATACTTGCATCTAGGGCTGAACAGGCAGCCTTTGGGTCGGTCAAACTGACCGGGCACCACCCCCGGAATTGTCGGCAACAGTTTCGAGGTTGCCCGCTCCGGCAATGCGCTCAGCAATGCAGATGTATAGGGATGGCGCGGCGTGCGAAACAGATCTTTGACAGGCTGTTCCTCGACTTTTTGACCAGCATATTGCACCTGCACACGCTCAGCCGTTTCGGCGACGACACCCATGTCATGGGTGATAAGCACAAGACCCATTCCCTGTTCATCACGCAGCCGCATCAGCAGGTCCAGAATTTGCGCCTGAATGGTGACGTCCAGTGCCGTTGTAGGCTCGTCCGCAATCAACAGCTTGGGATTACAGGCAATGGCCATGGCGATCATCACCCGCTGGTTCATCCCGCCCGACATCTGGTGCGGGAATGTGTTCAGGCGGCTTTCCGGTGCCGGGATGCCGACTTGGTCAAACAGCTCAATCGCGCGCTGGTGGCGATCTTTGCGGTTCAGCCCAAGGTGGATGCGCAGGGCTTCTTTGATCTGAAAACCAACCGTGAAACATGGGTTCAGCGAGGACATCGGCTCCTGAAAGATCATGGCGATGTCCTTGCCAATGATCTTGCGCCGGTCGCGGGCCGAGATTTTGGTGAGGTCGATGCCCTCGAATTTCATCTCATCGGCGGTGATCGTGGCGGTCCAGGGCAGCAGACCCATCAGCGCCAGCATCGAAACGGATTTACCCGAGCCGCTTTCGCCGACGATGGCCATCAACTCGCCTTTGTCGACCGATAGGTCGACACCATCCACGGCGCGGAACTTGCCCGAAGCGGTGGCGAATTCGACAGTGAGGTTTCGGATATCCAACAGGCTCATGTCGTCAGCTCCGCTTCAGTTTCGGGTCCAGCGCATCGCGTAGACCGTCGCCCATAAGGTTGATGGCGAGCACCGTGATCAGGATGGCGAGGCCAGGGAAAGTCACCACCCACCAAGCACGCAGGATGAACTCGCGTGCTTCTGCCAGCATGGTGCCCCATTCCGGTGTGGGCGGTTGCGCGCCCATGCCCAGAAAACCAAGGGCTGCGGCGTCCAGAATGGCGGTCGAGAACGACAGCGCCGCCTGCACGATGATTGGCGCAAGACAATTGGGCAGTACCGTTTTGAACATCAGGCGTGCTTTACCCGCACCCGCCACGCGCGCGGATGTAACGTAATCTTTTTGCCGTTCCGACAACACCGAGGCACGGGTCAGCCGCACGTAATGCGGCTGGAACACGATGGCGATGGCGATCATCGCGTTGGTCAGTGACGGGCCAAGGATTGCCACCAGAACCAGCGCCAGCAACAATGATGGGAATGACAGGATGATATCCATCACCCGCATGATCAGCGTGTCGACCCATTTGGGTGCGAAGCCGGACAGCAGGCCAATGACTACCCCGCCCGTCACGGCCACGCAGACCACAACGATGCCAACGAAAAAGGAATATCGTGATCCCATGATCAACCGTGACAGCATATCCCTACCCAGCGGGTCGGTGCCCAGCGGGAATGCCCAGCTACCGCCCTCTTGCCACGCCGGAGGTTGCAGAATGTGATCCCGGAACTGCTCGGTCGGATCGTAAGGGGCCAGTAGAGGCGCAAATGCTGCGCAGATGACAAAGGCCGTGAAGACCCACAGGCCCATCACGGCACCGCGGTTTTCGCTGAAGTAATACCAGAACTCGCGCAATGCGCTGGGGCGGTCCTCGGTCTTGGGAGTGTTAGCAGACAGTTCAGCCATCACCGCCTCCGGATTTTGGGGTTGATGATGCCATAAAGGACATCGACCAGTAGGTTTACCAGCATCACGATCACTGCGATCATCAGCAGGCCGCCCTGCACCACTGGGTAATCGCGGCGGAAAATGCTGTCGACCATCCACTTGCCGATGCCGGGCCAGCTAAAGATCGTCTCGGTGAGGATTGCGCCTGCCAGCAGAGTACCGACCGACAAGCCGATCACCGTAATAACCGGGATCAAAGCATTACGCAGCGCGTGCAAACCGTTGATCCGCGCGGGCGCAAGACCCTTGGCGCGGGCGGTGCGGATATAGTCTTCACCCAGTACCTCAAGCATCGCCGAACGTGTCTGGCGCGCGATCACTGCCAGCGGGATGGTGCCCAGAACGATAGTCGGCAGGATAAGGTGCCGTACGGCCGATCCGAAGGCCCCTTCCTGCCCCGACAACAAGCTGTCAATCAGCATGAAACCAGTGACGCTGGGAAAGTAATACAGCAAGTCGATCCGGCCCGAGACTGGCGTCCAGCCCAGATTTCCGGAAAACACGATGATCAGCAGCAATGCCCACCAGAAGATCGGCATCGAGTAACCTACCAGTGCCGATGACATCAGCGCGCGGTCGAAAAATTTGCCCCGGTTCACCGCTGCAATTACGCCCGCAGGAAGCCCCAGCGCCACAGCAAAGATCATCGCGCAGATAGACAGTTCCAGTGTGGCTGGAAACAGGGAAAAGAACTCGTCCCAGACCGGCTTTTTGGTGACAAAGCTTTCGCCCAGATCACCTTGCAGAACGCCGGTTAGGTAGTCCCAATACTGCTGCAGGACCGGCTTGTCGAAGCCCAGTTTTTCAACCATTTCCTGATAGCGTTCCTCGGTCATGCCGCGTTCACCAGCCATGACGATGATGGGATCGCCCGGCAGAACCCGGATGAACATGAAGGAAATCAGCGTCACACCCAGAAAGGTCGGGATGAACATGCCGAGGCGTGTGAGTAAGTAGCCAAACATCAGCGACCTATGATTGTGAGATCTTTGGGAAAGCGTGTCAGAGACCGGCAGCCATCCTGGGTTACAAGCACATCATCTTCGATGCGCACACCGAAATTGTCCAGATCATAAAGGCCCGGCTCATTGGTCCACACCATGCCCGGTAGGATTTTCTGGTCATTTCCACGCATGATATACGGCGCTTCGTGAACGTCGCGGCCCAAACCGTGTCCGGTCTTGGTCCGGATACGGTCGGCATAGGGCGAGGCTTCGAGCACGCTGATCACCGCATCGTCGATATCGTGTGCGGTGACTCCGGCGCGGCAGGCCTCGAACCCGGCGAGATTGGCGCGTAGAACGGTGTCGTAGACCGCCCTACCCTCATTCGAGACCTCTTCGATAAAGAAGGTGCGGGTGATATCGGCGACAAACCCATGTTTGCGGGCACCAAAGTCGAACAGCAGCGCATCGCCCGGTTTGAGCTGGTAATCCGCCCTTGCCTTGCCATGCGGTTGGGCCGAGTTATCCCCTGCCGCTACAATAGGAGTAAACGCCAGCGATTCCGCGCCTTCGGCGAAAAGCGCCTGGATCAAAGATTGCTCAATTTGCTTTTCGGTCTGGCCGACATGCACATCTTCGATGACGCGCGTCAACGCACGTTCCGAGACATCTATCGCCGCCTGCAATGCCGCAATGTCTTCGTCAGTCTTGATGATGCGCAAGCCGGAAATCTCACGCTCACCGTCCACGATGCGCAGGCCCGGCATCGCGCGGGTCAGAGCTTTGGAGACAAAGACCCGCATCACCTGCCCTTCCACAGCCAGTGACGAAAGGGGCATATGCGCGGCCAGCGCCGCAAAGGCATCATCATAACCTGTCTGATCGCGCCAATCGAAAACAGCGCCTTTAAATCCAACCAGCGCCCAAGAACCCAGCTCCAGATTTGGCACAATCGCCGCCGGAGCGCCTTCGGCCGGGATCACGACCACAAAGGGCCGCTCATGGCTCATGAAGGGTTTTCCCAAAGCGCGGGTGAAATTCGGACCGGGCACCAGCGCCACGGCATCTACTGACATGTCCTTTGCCAGCTGACGGTACTCGGATAAATCCGGCATTCAGGCCGACCTCCCAAAAGGAAAACCGGAGCCGCCTGTTGGCAGCTCCGGTACGTGAGTGGTGGTTTATTCGACGCTCACACCATAGAAGATGTGGCCGCCCAGCGGGTGCACTTTATAGCCTTGCACCTTGTTGCTCATCGGCATGTAAACAACCGAATGCGCGATTGTGGCCCATGGTGCCTGCTCTTTGAAGACGACCTGAGCCTCTTCATACAGCTTGGTCCGTTCGGCCTGATCTGTGCTCTGCTTGGCTTTCAGGATCAGATCTTCGAACGGCTGGTGGCACCATTGTGCACGGTTCGAGGCTTCACGACCGTCACAGCCAAGCAGTACGGCCAGGAAGTTGTCTGGGTCGCCGTTGTCACCGGTCCAGCCCAGCAGAACGGCACCATCGCGGTTCAATTCTTTCGAGCGAGACAGGTATTCGCCCCATTCGTAGGACACGATTTCAACGCCCACACCGACCTTGGCAAAATCCTCTTGGATCAGTTCAGCCATACGCCGTGCGTTCGGGTTGTAAGGGCGCTGCACCGGCATTGCCCAGATCTTCATCGACAGATCCGACACACCTTCGGCTTCAAGCATCGCCTTGGCTGCTTCGGGGTCATATGCATCATCGGTGATGGCGTCGTTATAACCCCACATGGTCGGCGGGATCGGGTTCTTGGCAACTTGGCCGGAGCCTTGGAAAACCACGTCGATGATCGCATTCTTGTCGATGGCCATGTTCAGTGCCTTACGGACATTCGGGTTGTCGAATGGTGCCATGGTGGTGTTGTAGGCCAGATATCCCACGTTCAGGCCTTCCTGCTCCATCATGTTGATGTCTGCGTCATCTTTCATCGCCTGAATGTCGGCGGGGTTCGGATAGGGCATGATGTGGCATTCACCAGCCTTCAGTTTTTGGTAGCGAACCGAGGCATCCGGAGTGATTGCAAAGATCAGGTTTTCAACTGCTGCCGGGTCTTTCCAGTAGTCGGCATTCTGCGCATAGCGGATCACTGCGTCTTTCTGATAGGCCACGAACGAGAACGGGCCGGTGCCGATCGGTGCGGTGTTCAGCTTTTCAGGTGTACCCGCTGCCATCATCGCATCCGCGTATTCGGCGGACAGGATCGAGGCGAAGTCCATCGCCATGTTGGCGACAAAAGGAGCCTCAGGCTTGGACAGAGTAAACTTCACAGTATAGTCGTCGATTTTCTCGATGGACTCGACCAGATCCGGCATGCCCATACCCTGGAAGTATTCCCATGTACCGCCTGATACCTGGTTGTAGGGGTGGCCTTCATCCTTCTGACGCATGAACGAGAAGATCACGTCATCAGCATTAAAGTCACGGGTCGGTGTGAATTCGTCGTTGGAATGAAACTTGACGCCCTGACGCAGCTTGAAAGTGTATTCCAGACCATCATCGCTGGCCTCGACGCTTTCAGCCAGACCAGGAATGACATTGGTCGTGCCGGTTTCAAACTCGAGCAGGCGGTTATAGATCGGGTGCGAGGACGCATCAAAGGTGGTCCCGGCAGTAAACAGGGCCGGATCGAACCCTTCCGGTGATCCTTCCGAACAATAAACCAGTGTATTTGCCTGTGCTGCGGCAGCCGACAAGGCAATCGCAGCAGTTGCGGCCATTAATTTCAGTTTCATGTGGGTCTCCCAGAAATGATTTTAGTAGACATTCGCGTTGCTCTTTTTGGCCAGAGCTTTTTGACGACTCGTGTCATAGCGATATCTCTGCCCAATGTATCCAAAATACAAAATCCATTGTCAACTGGCTTGAAAGGCTGCCGCAGATAATTGGCAGGTGGAGCGGATACACTATCAGTGTTCTGCACTTTGGGCCGTTCTGGCAAGGACAGAATGACGACACCTGACACCATTGGTTCAAAGCGTTTGGGTCTTTGCGTGCAATAGTCGCAAAGAAAATGACCCATCCAAAAAGTATGGGTTAACCCGGCAGATGGCTATTAGTTGAGAAAGAGACTGATACTATTCTGAGGGCCTGTCTTGGACCGTCGATATGGTCAGGTCCCGTAGCGGGCCATGAACATGTCCACCGCCTGGATAGCGATCGCATCAATTTCTGATTGGCTGAATCGGTTCTGGATGCCCAGAGCTGCCTTGGACCAGATGCGCACTTTGCACAGCTCCGAGAATTGTTCAGCCGCAATCTGAATATCCTCAATGGCCAGTTCACCCTTTTTTACGGCCTTTTCCAGGTATTCTGCCATGTGGCGTTGTCCGTTTTTCGGACCAGCCTCATAAAACGCCATTCCCAGTTCAGGGAACCGGTCGCGCTCGGCCACGCATATGCGAAACACCTGTTGCGCGAAATCAGACACAAGAAACGCGGTCAGCTGTGTCGCCGCAATCGTTAATACTTCGCGCGCCGGTTTTGAGTCGTCGATCATCGATATGACGTTTTCGGCCAACCGCTTGCATTCGGTCTGAGCAACCTCCATGAACAACAGCCGCTTGTCCGGGAAGTAACTGTACAGCGTTGCCTTGGACACACCCGCCGCGCGCGCAATGTCGTCGACGCTTGCGCCTTCGAACCCGTCTGCCATGAATACTTCTCGGGCGCCCCGCAAAACTTGATCGAATTTACGGCCGGTGCGAAGGATGGCTGCTGTCTGGGTCATAGGCTCTCTTTGGATTGCTAATCCTACCAAACTATAAACCGATCAGTTCAGATACAACGATTTTCGTGCCTATCTTCCCTCCTCAGCAATGAACTTCGGTCATTTTCACGTCAGGCCTTGATCTATGCTGATGATTTGCCCTGCTGCCAAACAGTGCTAACACACTGACCATGGTCGAGATCTTTCTGCGTACCCTCCCGTTCTTTGTGATCATCGGCCTGGGATACTGGGCCGGGCGCAGCCGCTTTTTTACCGAAGAGGCGACGGCCTACCTGACAAAATTCGTCTTCTATTTCGCGCTGTCGGCAATGTTATTCCGCTTTGCCGCCACACTGCCCTTTGCCGAGATTTTCAATGCGCGGCTGGTCGCTGGCTATCTGCTGGGCACGATGGCCGTTTACCTGCTGGCAACACTGGTGGCGTGGTTGCGCGGCCTCGATGTTCCTACTGCGGCAGTCGAGGCCCAATGCGCCGCCATCGGAAATGTCGGCTTTCTGGGCCTGCCAATGTTGGCCCTGTTGCTGACCGAAGCTGCCATTGGGCCTGTCATGTTGGTACTGGCCGTCGATCTGGTGGTTTTTTCTTCGCTGATCGTGATCCTGATACACGCTGGGCACGACGGGCGATTGACCCTATCCACGTTTCGCCTGATTGGAAGGGGCTTGGTGAAAAACCCGATGATCGTGTCGATATCTGCGGGGCTGTTGTGGTCGACTTTGCAGATACCTGTCCCTGCCCCGCTGAACGATTTTCTGACCATTCTTGGTGGCGCCGCAACTCCAGGCGCATTGTTCGCAATCGGAGCCTCGCTGGCCTCAAAATCGGCCGAACGCGTTCAGGTCGCCGCTTGGCTGAGCTTTTGCAAGCTGGTCATTCATCCCGCATGTGTAGCCATAGTTCTACTATGGCTGATCCCAATTGAAAGCTTTCCCGCGACAGTTGCGATTGCTGCCGCTGCGCTTCCAGTGGCTGGGAATGCCTATATGCTTGCAGCTCATTACGGTGTAGCTCCGCACCGGGCCTCGGCAGCAATCCTGCTATCGACGGTAGCCAGCATTCTGACTTTTCCGATTGTTATCGCCTGGCTTTCGGCACTCTGAATATCCTTAGTCAAAAAATGTGTGCTCTCAATGCGCCTGGCCTTTACGCCGCGCCCTTGGGTCGTTAGCCATATCTCGACCCAATTGAAGGACTTTGCCAGATGGAAACCCTCTCGGAAAACGCCTGTTTCGGTGGCGTGCAGGGCGTGTATAGCCATGCCTCCTCGGCCTGCCAGTGCGACATGACCTTTGGCCTGTTTTTGCCTGCCGAGGCGAAGGACGGCCCGGTTCCGGTGCTGTGGTACTTGTCGGGCCTGACCTGCACCCACGAAAACGCCATGACCAAGGCAGGTGCACAAGCTTGGGCGGCGGAACAGGGCATAGCGGTCGTGTTCCCCGACACTTCGCCCCGTGGCGAAGGCGTAGCCGATCATGAAGATTATGATCTGGGTCAGGGTGCCGGGTTCTTTGTAAATGCCACGCAAACGCCTTGGGCGCCGCATTTCAACATGTGGGATTATGTGGCAGAGGAACTGCCTGCCCTACTGGCGGAAAACTTCGCCATCGACATGGAGCGTCAGGCGATCACTGGCCATTCGATGGGCGGCCACGGTGCGCTGACATTGGCGATGAACCTGCCGGGGCGGTTTCGCTCGGTTTCGGCCTTTGCGCCAATTTCGAACCCGACCGGCGCGGATTGGGGCCGCAAACAGCTAAGCGCCTATCTGGGTGACGATGAGGCAGCTTGGTCAAAACACGATGCCTCTGTTTTGATGAAAGACGTTGGCTTTGACGGCCCGATCCTGATTGACACCGGCGCCAGCGACCAATTCATCGACCTGCTGCGCCCTGAAACGCTGGCGCAGGCCATTGCAGAGCGCCGCCAGCAAGCAACCTATCGCCTGCAGCCGGGGTATGATCATTCGTATTTCTTTGTATCGACCTTCATGGAAGATCACATTTCCTTCCACGCCGAAGCTTTGTACGGAGATTAAGGGATGGGCACATACGACTATGATCTGATCATCATCGGGTCAGGACCATCCGGACGCGCAGCAGCGATACAGGCGGGCAAACTCAAGAGGCGCGTTCTGGTGATCGACCGCAAGGATCGGTTTGGAGGTGTCTCGGTGCACACCGGCACTATCCCGTCGAAGACCCTGCGGGAAACGGTGCTGAATCTGTCCGGCTGGCGCGAGCGCAGTTTTTATGGCCGGTCCTACCGGGTCAAGGATCAGATCCGCGCCGAGGATCTCAAGGCCCGTCTGCATATGACACTCGACCACGAGGTCGATGTACTGGAACACCAATTCAACCGTAACCACGTGGAAACATTGAACGGTCTGGCCAAATTCGTTGGGCCGCATGAGGTCGAGGTCGCTACCGATGCCGGAGAAACCACGCGCCTGACCGCGGCCAAATTCCTGATTGCCACCGGAACCAAGACCTATCGACCCGACTATGTGCCCTTTAATGGCAAGACTGTGGTCGACGGTGACGATTTCCTAGAAATGGCAGAGATTCCGCGTTCGTTGGTGGTGATTGGTGCCGGGGTGATTGGCGTTGAATATGCCACCATGTTCTCTGCTCTGGATGTGCGCGTAACCCTGATCGAACCACGCGAGACCTTTCTTGATTTCATCGACAAGCGTCTGATCCATGATTTCACCCATCAGATTCGCGAGAACGGCGTTGATTTGCGGTTGGGATCGGCGGTCGAAAAGATCGAAGATGCCGGCGAACACGTCGAAATAACCCTTGATAATGGCCGCCATGTGCGGGCCGAGATGCTGCTGTTCGCAGCTGGTCGAATGGGCGCAACTTCAGCGCTGAACCTGGACGCTGTTGGTCTTGAGACCGACCATCGGAACCGGATCAAGGTGGATCGCAAAACCTATCAGACAGCCGTGCCGCATATCTATGCGACCGGCGACGTGATCGGACATCCCTCGTTGGCATCGACCTCGCTGCAACAGGGCCGCGTGGCGGCCTGCCATGCGCTGGAAACCCCCACCCTGCCCGAAAGCCCATGGTATCCCTATGGTATCTATTCGGTGCCTGAAATCTCGACCTGCGGCATGTCCGAGGAAGAATTACAGGAGCGCGGTATCCCATATGAGGTTGGCGTAGCCCGGTTCCGCGAAACCTCACGCGGGCACATCATGGGGTTGGAACATGGCATGTTGAAGATGCTGTTCTCGCTAAAGACCCGCCGGGTGCTGGGCGTGCAGATCGTTGGTGAAGGCGCGACGGAACTGATCCATATCGCGCAGGCGGTTCTGAATCTAAAAGGTACAGTGGACTATTTCGTGCAGAATACGTTCAATTATCCAACGTTGGCCGAGGCCTACAAGATCGCCGGTCTGGACGCATTCAATCGGATGCCGATCCCAAAGGAGTTCAAGGTTAATAAAAAGCCTGCTGAGCCCGCCAAGCGAGAGGCCCAAAAAACGTGACAACGCTGTATGTCGATGGCGATGCCTGCCCTGTGAAGGCTGAGGCCGAGCGAGTTGCCACACGGCACAAAGTGCCGATGGCGCTGGTCTCGAATGGCGGGCTGCGGCCATCGGCGAACCCGCTGGTGCAGGTTGTCATTGTGGCCGAGGGCGCGGATGAGGCAGATAAGTGGATCGCCGAACGCTGTGGTCCCGGCGATGTGGTTGTGACATCGGACATCCCACTGGCGGCCAAATGCGTTGAGGCAGGAGCACGGGTATTGCGCCCAAACGGAGAAGTGTTCACCGCCGCCAATATCGGGCAACAACTGGCGATGCGCGACCTGATGGCTGATCTACGCGCAGCCAATCCTTTAGGAGCTGGTGGTGGTGGCAAACCCTTTGGCAAAGCGGACAGGTCACGATTTCTGGATGTGTTGGAACGCGAGGTGCGGGTTGCTCTACGAGGGTAAGGCTCGCGCACGACAAAAGCGCATCACAGATGCGCCTTCTCCGGTTGGGCCAAGCGGCGTTTCGCGCTGCGGTTCCTCCTTGTAAATCACGGGCTGGGTTGGTTCAGTCAGCCCAAGCTGATTTTGATATGATAGAGGCCCCCATGCCGATCAAAGCCGTTATTTTCGACATTGGAAACGTTCTGATCGAATGGCAGCCAGAGCGCTATTACGACAAGGTCATCGGTGAAGACCGGCGTCGCGCCATGTTCGCCCAGGTCGACCTGCACGGAATGAACGATCTGGTCGATCAGGGTCATCACTTTACCGACACGATCTATGACTGGGCCGAAAAATACCCTGAATGGCGCGACGAAATTCGTATGTGGCATGACAAGTGGATCGAATTGGCCACGCCGGAAATTCCGCATTCCGTTCGGTTGCAGCGCGCTTTGCGAGCAAAGAAAGTTCCGGTTTTTGCGCTGACTAATTTTGGTGTGCAAAATTTCGATTATGCCACCACGATTTATCCGTTTCTAAATGAATTTGACCGGCAATATGTCTCGGGCCGGATGAAAACGGTAAAGCCGCACGCCCCGATTTATGAGATGGTTGAGGCCGATTGTGGCCTGCCGCCCAGCAGTTTGCTGTTTGCCGATGACCGGATCGATAACATTGAAACGGCGCGCGCGCGCGGCTGGCAGACGCATCACTTTACTGAGCCTCAGGGGTGGGCGGACCGGTTGGTAGCCGAAGGTTTGCTGACCCCGGAAGAGGCCAATTAGATCAGGCTGGAACCGGCGTCGCGCTGCGGTTTTCGCGGATCGGCAGGTGGACAACGGCGCTAAAGGCGCCAACGGCCACGCCAATCCACCAGACCATCGTATAGTCGCCATAAACGTCGTACATGCGCCCGCCCAGCCAAACGCCCAGGAAACCGCCAATCTGATGGCTGAGGAAAATAATACCGTACAGAGTGCCCATGTAGCGTAGGCCGTACAGATGCGCGACCAGTCCTGAGGTCAGCGGCACTGTGGCCAGCCAAAGCGAACCCATGACGATCGAAAATACGATGACTGACATTGGTGTTATGGGCATGAGGATAAAGATTGCTGCCGCCAAGGTGCGGCCGGTATAGATTACTGCCAGCAGGTATTTCTTGGGGAAGTGATTGCCTGCCCAGCCGGCCAGCAACGTGCCGCAGATGTTGGCCAGCCCCACCAATGAGATTGCCACGGCACCCAAGGCCGAGGTGGTCGTGATGCCCAACGAATGCAGGACGCCGCCGGGTTGGATCGGACCACACATTTCCGTCACGAAGGCGGGGAAATGGGCGGTGATGAAAGCCAATTGGTAGCCGCAGCTGAAGAACCCCAGAAAGATCATCGCATAAGAGGGATCGCGGAAAGCGCGGCCTAGAATCTCACCCATGCTTTCTTCCAGCTCGGTTTTGGATACCGGTTGTGGCGCGCGCATGAAGGGCAGCGTCAGCACAGGCCAAGGATCGCAACGGCGAAGACAAGGAAAACCTGTTGCCATGGCAGAAAGCTCAGCAACCATTCTGCCGTTGGCGCCCCGATAACCTGACCAAAGCTGCCTGCGGCCGTAACGATGGCCAGAGACATCGAGCGGTTTTTGTCGGAAGACGCGCGTCCAACCACGGCCAGTACGACGCCAAAGCCGGTGCCCGCGATGCCAAACCCCACCAGCCACGCATACATCTGATGACCAAACGGCGTGATCGACCAAGCCGACAGCACCATACCGGCAGCATAGGTCAGCGCGCCCAGAATGATTGCTTTCCTGTCGCCAATCTTTTCGGCCATTGCGGCAAAGATCGGCTGCCCGATCCCCCAAGCCAGATTCTGGATTGCAATTGCCAGCGAGAAATCGGTCCGCAGCCAGCCAAATTCGCTCGCAATGGGAATCTGGAAGACCCCGAACGAGGCGCGCACGGCAAAGCTGACCGTTATGATGACGCATCCTACGATCAAGATTGGGTTTAGCAGGCGAACAGAGTGCGGCATGGGAACCTCGGGGGTGTTGGTTCGATGGACGTTAGCGAAATTGAACAATCGGTCAAATCAGCAGATTTGCGGTCACGGATAAGGAAATTTGATGTGTCTTGGGAAATGGTTGCTTTTCAAGGCGCAACACGGACGCTATGGCTCGGGTCCATGACGGATTTAATTTCGATTTATGACGCCCGCATTGCCGAGGGCACCTTGACCCGGGATGATGCGCAGGAGGCAGTTTTACCGCATTTCGAGCGTATCCGCGCAGCGCTGGCTACTCCGGTCAAACGCGGGCTTTTTCGAAAAGCCCCCCCTCCGCCCAAAGGGCTATATCTGTGGGGCGGTGTCGGGCGTGGCAAATCCATGCTGATGGATATGTTCGTGGATGCGCTTGAGGGCATTCCCGCGCGACGCGTACATTTCCACGCTTTCATGCAGGAAATCCACGCGGGTATGCATAAGGCGCGTCAGGATGGTGTCGAGGATGCCTTGGCCCCAGTGGCGCAAGGCGTTGTGAACTCGGTTAAGCTACTCGCCTTTGATGAGATGCAGATCACCGATATCACGGATGCTATGATCGTCGGCCGGCTGTTCGACCTGCTCTACGAAGGTGGTGTGGTGGTTGTGACAACATCAAACCGGCACCCGGATGATTTGTATAAGGACGGGCTGAACCGTCAGTTATTCCTACCTTTCATCGCCCATATCAAAGAACAGCTGCAAATCTGGGAGCTGGTTTCACCAACCGACTATCGACAAAATCGGTTGGAGGGCGCACCTGTATATTTCACGCCTATCGGGCCAGAGGCGCGGAACAGTATTCGCAGTGTCTGGCATGATCTGTCAGGGGGCGCTGCAGAGCCTCTGATATTGCAGGTCAAGGGCCGTTCAGTGGAATTACCGGCCTTTCGGAACGGCGTTGCGCGGGCTTCGTTTTACGATCTGTGCGGGCGTATGTTGGGGCCCGCGGATTATCTGGCAATTGCCGAGGAACTGAAGGTCCTTGTGCTGGAGGATATCCCCCGCCTGTCCCGAAACAACTTCAACGAGGCTAAGCGCTTTGTGACTCTGATTGACGCTTTGTACGAGGCAAAGGTGCGGCTAATCTGTTCGGCTGCGGCGGAGCCTGAGATGCTGTATGTCGAGGGCGAAGGGACGTTTGAATTTGAACGCACCGCCTCGCGCTTGCGTGAGATGCAGGATCAGAGCTGGGGGGAATAAGGGGCTCTGCCCCCGCCGCCATCGGCGGCTCCCCCGGGATATTTTAGGCCAGATGAAGCCTTATAGGCGGATGGGTTAACCGTTTTCTCGAAGGATGTTGCCCGCAAGGTAAAGCGAGCCGCAGATCAGGATGCGGGCCTGTGGGTTTTGAGCAACGATTGCAACCAAAGCGTCGGCCACACTTTCAGCTGTTGTGGCTGGCAGATCAACTTTCGCAGCTGCGGCGGCGGTGTCATCGGCACTGAGCGTGGCGGCCTCATCCGGGATTGAAACCGCGGTCAGGCTGTGGGCCTGTGCGGCTAGCGGGGCCAGATAGCCTGTGACATCTTTGGTGTTGAGCATGCCACAAATCATATGGGTTGGGCGTTGCGGTAGTTTGGCGAGGACATCGGCCAATGCGGCACCGGCAGCTGCGTTGTGGCCGCCGTCGAGCCACAATTCAGCTTGCGGGGCGGCCTCAACCAGCGGCCCGGTTTTCAGGCGTTGCATGCGGGCGGGCCATTCGGCTTTGGTCACAGCAGCCTCATAGGCGTTATCGCCCAGATTTAAGTGCCGCAGAACGGCCAATGCGGCCCCCGCGTTCAATATCTGATGCGCCCCCAGCAGATTTGGCATCGGCAGATCACGCAGGCCGGTTTCGTCCTGATAAACCAGACGTCCGTTTTCCTCATGCACGTGCCAGTGCTGACCGTGGATTAGCAACGGAGCCCCAAGCCGTGCGGCAGTATATTCGATGACCTCCAACGCTTCATTCTGTTGCGGACCAACGATGCAAGGGACGCCCGGCTTGATGATGCCCGCCTTTTCAGCGGCAATCTTTCCCAGCGTGTTGCCAAGGAATTGCTCATGGTCAATGGAAACCGGGGTGATCACCGTTACCGAAGGTTCATGAATGACATTGGTGGCGTCCAGGCGGCCTCCAAGCCCAACCTCAAGCAATGTGAAATTTGCCTGTGTGCGCGCGAAAGCCAGCAGAGCAGCGCAGGTGGTGATCTCGAAATAGGTAATGTTCTCACCACTGTTGGCGGCATAACATTCGTCAAGAACAGCCGTCAGCGCAGGTTCCGAGATCAACTCACCAGCCAGCCGGATGCGTTCGTGGAACCGCGCAAGATGCGGCGAGGTATAGGCATGGGCAGACAGCCCGGCCCCTTCCAGCCCAGCTCGGATCATCGCCTGAGTCGAACCCTTGCCATTAGTTCCCGCGATGTGGATCACCGGTGGCAGGTTATTTTGCGGGTTGTCGAGAGCTTCGAGCAATCGCCACACGCGATCCAAGGTCAAGTCAATGATCTTGGGATGCAGTGCCATCATCCGATCAAGGATGAGGTCGGATGACTGGCCGGTCATTTCTCGCCCGCGTCCTCGGGTGCTTCTTCGGCCACGGTCTCTTCCGGTTTCGGTGCCGGCAGATCACCTTTGACCGCCGGAGGCTGATTCATGAGCATGCGCGTGATCGTGATCAGTTCGTCGCGCATTTCTGTACGCCTGGTCACGCGGTCAAGCATGCCGTGGTCCAGCAGATATTCGGCACGTTGGAAACCCTCGGGCAATTTTTCACGAATGGTCTGTTCGATCACCCGAGGCCCTGCAAAGCAGATCAACGCGTTGGGTTCGGAAATATGCACGTCACCCAGCATCGCGTATGACGCCGTCACGCCACCGGTCGTTGGGTGGGTCAGCACGACGATATAGGGCAGATTTGCCTCTTTGAGCATTTCGACGGCCACGGTGGTGCGCGGCATCTGCATCAAGCTCAGGATACCTTCTTGCATCCGCGCGCCGCCAGCAGCCGAGAACAGAATAAGCGGGCGTTTGAGTTTGACCGCTTCTTGCGCGGCAGCGATGATGGCGTTGCCCACATACATGCCCATAGAGCCACCCATGAAAGAGAAGTCTTGAGCGGCGGCCACTATCGGAGTGCGCCCAATCTCGCCCGTAGCGACCAGCATCGCCTCTTTCTCCCCAGTCTTTTTCTGGGCTGCTTTCATTCGGTCCGGGTATTTCTTTTGATCCCGAAAATGCAAAGGGTCGGCAGTTGGGGCGGGAACGTCGACCTCGGCGAATATGCCACCGTCAAACAGATGCGAGAAACGTTCACGTGGAGTGATCGCCATATGATGATCACATTGTGTACAGACGTTTTGATTTTCTGCCAGTTCTCGGTGAAACAGCATCGTGCCGCATTCATCGCACTTGTGCCATAGGTTTTCCGGCACTTCCCGGCGAGAGAAGATCGAGTTGATCCGGGGGCGGACATAGTTTGTGATCCAGTTCATGGCGGAACCTTGTTATGCGGCGTTGATGTCAAATAAGACGCAACGGAAGGAAATGCAATCAGCGCCTGAGCGCAAGACGCGCAGTTAGCCAGCTGACGATCATCGCGGCAAAATCCACAAACAGCCATTGCCGCAGCAGACCACTCTCGGACATGCCGAAAGGTAGCAGGTACAGTGCAAGGCCGCTTAGGGTTTCGGGTAGTGAGATAAACAGCAAAGCTATGGTATTGTTCATGAAATGCATAGCGATAGCTGGCCCCAGCGTACCCGCCCGTGCGGTCAGATCGGCAGCCAATAGGCCAAAGACACATGACCAGACAGCTACCAGCAATGCGTTTTCACCCGTGATGCCCGGCGCATAATGCCCCGCGGCGAACAGAACGGAAGGCAACCCTATCCAGATTACCGGAGACCGGAATCTGGCGGCCAATGACTGCTGGATATACCCGCGAAACAACACCTCTTCGGCGCTGGTCTGAATCAGCACTGCAATCGCGGACAGTGGGAACAGCAACAGCCACGTAGACAGGGCAAGGTTTTGGGTCAGAGGCTCACCCATGCCGTAAGGTGGAAGAACCATCATCACCAGCCCCAATATCACAAGGGCTCGGAACACCTGCCAGAATTGACGCAGGAATAGGCTAAACGGGCCAAGTATCGAGGCTAGAGAACGATGCTGCAATTGCCTGGCGGCAACGGCAACACCCAAGGTCAGAAACCCGAAACTAATCAGCAATACCAATGTGGTAAACGCGGAAGTAGCCTGCAACAGACCCTGATCCCGATGCGACGCAAGCAACCTGCCCACAACGGCAAAAAGCACGGAGTTTAGCGCAATATAGAGCGTGAGAATGATGACCAACCCAAGAACAAGCCGCCACAATTCTGGGCGGGCGCGGGCTTCGCGCAACAACCGCTCATGGGCGGAATAGGCGGCTGGATCACGCATTATCAGTGATTTTACCTTCGATTGATTGAGGAGCGTCCGTGAAGACGTCAGAAGGATTTTGTGCCGTGTTGAGCCTGTTGGACAAAGTTGTCAGATACCCGGCGACGGTTTGAAGCAATTGAACGGCCACCGAGGCATCGCTTTCGATCACTGCACGCAATTCTTCTGCGCCAATACGCAAGAAAGTGCAGTCTGTTATCGCAGTGAGATCCAGTTGGCGAAGCTCTCCGGTAATAATTGACAGATCACCGATCAGGCGGCCAGGCTCGATGATCGAAATCGTGCGTTTGCCACCCTCTTCGGCAGGCCAATCCAGCTTTGCCTGACCTTTGATACACAGATAGGCGGCATCAGGTGCCTGACCTTGAGAAAAGATCATTTGGCCTTCGGCCACTTCATACCATTGTGCAGAGAACGCCAGCAGACGCTGGTTTCGTGCATCGATGCCCGAGAACAGTTCAGTCGAAGAAATAATTTCCAGCTTTGTGCTCAGATCATCCGAAGCCGCGCCTTCCTGACGAGCTTGTGTCCGCGAGACGCCGTCGATACGGCCATCCTTGATTTCGATGAACAAATCATACGCCTCGGGATGGGCAAAATGATCTTCCATAAAGATCATGATCGAGTTGGGCAGCAGCTCACGCAGGCGCAGTCGAGTACGCAGGCGGCTTTCGGAATCGTGGCTTGCAAGGGCTTTGTCCAGAATGAGAATGTCAGGTCGTTTAATCCCCGCACGGGAAAACGACGCGCGCTCTTGAAACACCGTCGGCAGGTTGTTCCCGCCCAGCCCGGTCGGCAGATCGAACAAGGTGGATGCTGCTCGTCGCCGCAACCCGGCCTCGTTCATGGCCTGAGCAACCACGTCCTCAATTTCTTCGGCATGCGCGCCGGCCGTCACAGAAATCCGACCATACAGCGCGTTTTCCATCACGGTCAGCCGGGGTATGTAGCTGTCCGGGGACAACGGGACAAACATGCCCTCTAGCGCCTCACGTAGACGTTCAGCCTGATCTTTACGGATGGACAGGATCTTATCCTTATATTCCTCGGGAAAATCCGGGCCAATCTGTTCCGCAGTCAGCAGAAAAGGAAGTGTCAACAACAAGAACCGCTCCGAGTCGTCGATACCGCTCTCACCTTTGGATTTTCGGCGGTCTTTGATGTCGAGCAGTTTGTGGTACATCTCCTTCGACATTCCCAGGCGCAGGAACAGCGGGTGATCAGCCCCGTCGCGACCAAAAGCTTGATCCAACGTCTCGAGCACGGTGCTGGCCATCGACATGGCGTCATTGGCCAGATCATGCATTCCAAACAGTTTTTTGAAGCGCGCATCACTGGCCAGAGATTCCGGCGTTATGTCCCGCGAGGGAGTGGCAAAAAGCAGGTTGCCCCCAAGCGGGACGGTCGGGTTAAAACGCTCGGGGTCGAAACGGTGGACATGCCGATCAAGGCCCTTTTCTTTTAACTTTTCGGCAACAACATCACGCAGTTTGACAACATCTTCCGCCAGTGAGGGATGAATGTTTGGGTCAAACCGCGTGCGTAAATTGCGCCGCAACATGAACTCGTCAATGCCCATCGCCTCAACCAGTTGAAACCACCAGGCTCGAATATCATCAATATCGTCCAGCCCCGCCAGCTCGGGGTCGATCCACTCGTCATCCAGGGAATCCGTCGGATTGCCCGATCGCTCTGCCTCGATCTGCCAGCGGCTTGGCGCGGTTTCGGTCTCTGCTGAGCGTTGAGGGTGCGGTCTCAACGGCATTAAAAGGTTGTCACCCAGCGTTCCGTTGAAAAGGTAGGGCCGCGAATAGGCATAACCGATCCGAGCGGCGATCACCGATTGATGCAGGTCTTTCAGATTTTGCCCTGCCATGATCACATCTCCTTGCACCGGCAGCACTTCACGGGTCAGAACCTGCGCTAAAGCATTGCGTTCCGATGCATGGTTGGATTGGATCGCAACCCGTGCGCCTTTAGGGATGGTCAGATCGATGTCTTCCAGAATGGTCTTGCCGTCATCATCGCGTACGGTCACGTTTCGGAGTTCAATTGCGCCGTTCAAACGCGGGATCACTTCGGGCTCGCCCATGAACAGTTCTTCGGGGATCATGTTGGAAGGCGCAAACCGTTCGGTCACAACTTCCCACCGCAGGGACATATCCTGCACCTGGTTGTAATAGGTCAGCAGGTCCTTCCACGGGCCACTCAGGTCCTTATAGGCCCCAAGGGCAGCGACCAGCGCACCCACGGTCACCTCACCCTTGATCGCCAAGTAGCCGCCGACCGAATAGAACAGGAACGGCGTCATCTGCGTGATCAGGTTGTTTAGGAACTTCATGAAGAATTTCTTGTTGTAGATCTTAAACCTGATCTCAAACAAGAGCCCCAACCGATGGCTGAATTGCGCCAGCCGATAGCGCCATCCACCATTCGTGCGCAGGTCGCTGATACCCGCCGCACTTTCCCCGATTTCGGAACTCAGGTTCCGAACCTCCTGGATACGTTCCTTGTTCAGTAGGTTGATCTGACGCTGCAGCTTCGGGATCAACCACGCCTGCAAAGGGATCAACGCGATGCTGGCCAGGCCGAACCAGACGCTCTGCATGAACAGGAAAGTGACGATAGTCATCATCTGGCCGAACTGGAACACGGGCTGGGCAATGGCGTCTCCCATTAACCCTCCCATCGGTTCGGCTTCGGAGGTGATCATCGATACCAGCTCACCCTGGCTGGTGGTGGCAAAGTAGGACTTTGGAAACCGCATTGTGCGGTTGATAAGGGTGAACCGCAGTCGACGCAGCATACGTTCGGCTAGAACACCCTTCATCGTATTAATCCGCATCTTCATCAGCCCGCTGGCAATCACGGTGGCCAGAAAGGCAAAGCAGAGAATCATCAAGTACTGAACCTGCGTCACGGTGAAACCCAAAACCGCCACCGTGCTACTTGGTGCCCCAATGGCGCCGTTGATGATCTGTTTTGGCAGTTCAAGCGAAGCATAGAGGAACGGAAATGACAGAACCGTCAGGAACAACAGCACAAGCTGTTGTTTTTTTGAGTGTTTCCAGATGAATGCGAATAGAGTAGGTTCCATACCCCGGTTTTGCCTCAAAACGTTTGGTAGTTTTTGGGTGGTTCCCTGCAGTCAGATGTCAGACGGTACGCACTGACCCGGATGATTGCAAGAATGGCCAGACCTAACAGTTTAGGATTGCTAAGCCCATACTCTGCCGCCATCACGAATTTGAGAGTTTTGATCTCACAATTTGGTAATACGCCTTTAACCTCGATCTTGTCTTTGACTAAAAGGGGCGCACTTTTGAACGATAGGGCCATGGGCAAACTGCTGGATCGCTATAATCACCGACGGGTCGTAGATCGCTGGCGCAAGGCTCTGCGTAAAGCAGACGCAACTCCAGAACAGCAGTTGCGTCTGCAACGTGACGATGCGCGCAAACTTCGCACCCTTCTGGATATGTTGATCCAAGAAGCTGACAATCGCCTGACCCACCCGCGAACCGGGTCGACGCAAATTCCCAAACCTCTGGGCACCGATTGGATCTGGCGCCCAGATTTGTGGCGCATGCCGCTGTCACGCCCCGGTGTGGCCTCTGCCCCGCGCAAAGCCCAGATGGACCGACAGGTAACGCTGTTCCATGATTGCGCTCTGGCTGAAATCGGGATTCGACAAACCCGAAACACACGCGACACAGACCTGGCCCCTTATGGCCTGCAAGTCGAGGTTTTCGGCTTTTCCGGCTCTTTTCTATCGTTGTCCGTGGAGTTGCCGCCAGAGGCTTCGCAGGGCTTTACCAGACAGCACCTAGTGCGTGTGGATACTCTCATTGAGTCTGAGCTGCCTCTTGAGGTCTTTGCTCGCCTAAACATTCAAAACGGGCCGAACACCGAGCAAGTTCTGCGGAAGCTGGACCTTTCAAGCCAATCCTGCTCGATAGATTTCGATCTGGCGCATTTGCCTTTGAATGAGGCTCGTCTTGAAAAGATCTGGCTGGACCTGATCTTTGAAAACCCAAGAATGAACCGCGTCAAGATGCGCGATCTGACCTTCTGCCGCCACCACCGCGCTGATTTGTGAGAGTTCTGGCCATGACGCAACCGACATTGACACCCATCCGCTTTGAAAACGGCCTTTGGCAGGGGCATTTGCAAGCGGAATCTGAACCGGCTGTCAAAGTGCAATATTTGGGGGCAGCGCTGAAAGATGTGCGCGTGGCACCTGCGGAGGACGGATGGTTAATCAGCGTCTCTGTTCCGGTTGCAGCCTTATCCGACGGTGTGCATTCCTTTGTGATCGTTGACGCGGCTTCGGCGGATAAGCTTGGTGATTTTACCATTATCGCGGGTACGCCTGCGACAGATGATATGCGGGCCGAGGTCGGGCTATTACGTGCCGAGCTCGACATGCTAAAACGAGCGTTCCGTCGGTCACAGAACGAAAGTAGGTGACCCCGCTGGCGGCTCAAACTCCCCAATAGCGAACACTAGAGCATCCTTCGGTGGCTTGCGAAGCTATTCCCCCAAAGAAAAAGGGCCGCCCTTTTTGGCGGCCCCTTCTTTGTTACTGTGATGGCCCGTTCGGGTTGAAGGCCGACAAACCTTTGAGGATGTCGATGGCGTAGGCCAGCTGATAGTCCTCTTCCCGCAATTCAGCAGTGGCTTCAGCCCTTGCGCGGTCCTCCTCGATCTGACGAATCTCATCTTCACTGAGGCTGTCATTGTTCAAACTGCCGCGCAGGTCTGCCTCGGACCGGGTTGGGCGGTTCGTGTCTTCCTCTTCCGCGTCCGGCGTTACACGCGGTTGTTCGACAATGATGTCTGGGCTGACGCCAAGCGCTTGGATCGAACGGCCCGACGGCGTGTAATAACGCGAAGTGGTCAGGCGCATCGCGCCGTCGCCACGCAGCGGCATGACCGTCTGCACTGAACCTTTGCCAAAGCTCTTGGTGCCAACCACGATTGCACGGCGGTGATCCTGAAGCGCACCTGCTACAATCTCAGACGCCGAAGCAGAACCGCCGTTGATCAGAACAACAATTGGCTTGCCCTCTGCCAGATCGCCTGGGGTTGCGTTGAAACGTTCACCTTCACTTGGATCGCGCCCACGGGTCGATACGATTTCGCCTTCGTTCAGGAATGCGTCGGATACTTTGATCGCCTGCGTCAGCAAGCCGCCTGGGTTGTTGCGCAGGTCCAGAACAAAACCGTTGACCTTGTCGATGCCGCCAACCTCTTCGATCTGCTCGTTCAAACCTTCCTGAAGGTTGGGGAATGTCTGATCGTTGAAGGTAGTCACGCGCAGAACCACACTGGTGCCTTCGGTGCGAGCGCGCACGGCGGTCAGTTTGATCGTGTCGCGGATGATGGTCACATCAAAAGGTTCCTGCTCGCCCTCGCGCACGACGGTGATAACGATCTCGGACCCGACAGGGCCACGCATCAGATCGACCGCTTTGTCCAACGTCAGACCAAGAATGCTCTCTCCATCGACATGGGTGATGAAATCTCCGGCTTCGATCCCCGCCTCATCGGCTGGGGTTCCATCAATCGGTGAAACAACTTTCACAAAGCCTTCTTCCTGCGTGACTTCGATGCCAAGGCCGCCAAATTCTCCGCGTGTCTGGACACGCATCTGTTCGGCATCATCGGGCGACAGATAGCTGGAATGCGGGTCCAGTGAAGTCAGCATACCATCAATCGCCGCCTCGATCAGTTCTTCCGGCTCTACCTCTTCTACGTATTGCGCGCGAATGCGTTCAAAAATATCCCCGAACAGGTCCAGCTGCTGATAGACATCCGCCTTCCTCTCGGCCTCTTGCGCCAGCAACGGGCCAGCGATCTGAGTGGTTGCAATTATACCTGCCACGGTTCCGGCCAGACCGGCCATCACAAATTTCTTCATACGGTTTTATCCATCCTTGCTGATCCGAAACCACGATTCCGGGTCCACGGGGCTGTTATCCTGTCTTACCTCTATATAGAGCGTTTCTGACCGGTCAGTTCCAGTGCCATCACTGCTTGTTGACAAAATAGCGCCGATTCCGGGCGTTTCACCGGGCATCAAACCCACTGGAGTACCCTTTGGGATGACTTGACCGGGTTTGCCGTAGACCTCTTGCAGGCCCGAAAATACGAATAAAAGACCGGGTTGAGGCTCAAGGATTACCAGATTCCCCAAATCCAAAAGTGGTCCACTGTACCGGATTGTCGCTGCGGTAGGGGATTTCACAATCGAGCGGGGTTGCGTGGCCAGAACCACTCCGGGGCGCTTTACTCCGGCGGCGTCGGTCTCACCGGCACGGTGTAACATGACGCCCTGCACAGGTAATGGGATTTGCCCTTGCAGGTCTGAAATATCAGCATTGGTCGCGACAATCTCGCCTTCCGAAATTTCAGACAGTCCGCTGGCAAAACCCTCTAGCGTCTCGGTTGAAGAGATCAGAATCGCCGTTCGGATCGGATCTTCGACAAAACGCTGCGGTAAGTCTGTACGGTCGGCGATGGCCGTGCTTAGCTCGGTGCGGGCGGTTTGAACGCCGGTCAAGCCCTCGGTCAGTGTGTCCGCCGCGCTTTGCTGCAATTGCCGGAGGGTTTGCACCTCCTGCAGATCACGGGCCAAAGCCAGTGCGCGGGCATTCAGGCTTGGCGTGACTTCGGAAAGCATCATACCCGCGCGCGCTGAACCCAGCGGACCGGATGGATGCAGCATCAGAACGGGCGGAGAGGTGGTTTCTATGGTCTGTAATACGCCCAGTATTTGCGCAATCTCTTTCTCACGCGTGTGTAGTTCTGCGGTCAGTTGCGCTTCACGCGTGGCGGCGCGGCGCAACCCGTCGCGCATAGCTGTCAAGCCAGCCTCATAAGCCTGTATCGTTTCGGTCAACGCACGCACACGGTCGCGAGCGCTGTCGGCCTCGGCCAGTGCGATAGACGCCTGTTCTAGCATTTGCGCTGCATTCAACGCTGCGGTTGACGGATCGGTCTGGGCGTGGACCGGTGTCGTAGTCAGCAGTGCCAAAAAAAGCGCACGAAGGGTCATGACAACAAGCTCTGGCCAGTCATTTCCGGTGGTTGCTCCAGACCCATAAGTTGCAAGAGCGTCGGCGCCAAGTCGGACAGGCGTCCGTCGCGCAATTTGGCACCCTCTGGGCCGCCCACCAGTGCTACGGGCACTGGGTTCAGTGTGTGTGCGGTATGCGGGCCCCCGGTTTCGGGATCGACCATCATCTCACAGTTGCCGTGGTCGGCGGTGACGATCATCGCGCCACCGGCCTTTTCGAGCGCAGCAACCACCTGTTCCAACCCCTGATCCACGGCTTCGCACGCCTTGATTGCTGCTTTCAAATCGCCTGAATGGCCAACCATATCCGGATTGGCATAGTTGGTGACGATCAGGTCAAAGCCTGCCTCAATCGCCTCGACGAACTTGGCGGTTACTTCGGCCGAGGACATCTCTGGCTGCAGGTCATAAGTCGCCACTTTTGGGGATTTCGGCATATAGCGGTCTTCTCCGTCTTCCGGCGTTTCTTTGCCGCCGTTCAGAAAGAACGTAACATGCGGGTACTTCTCGGTTTCGGCCAGACGAAACTGACGCATCCCCTGTTTGGCCACCCATTCGCCCAGCGTATTGACGATTTCGCGCTTTGGATAAACGGTGGTCATATAGGCATTGTGGGCGTCCGAGTATTCAACCATACCCAGCAGAGCGGCCAATTGCGGGCGCAGGCCAGTGTCAAAATCAGCAAAATCTGGTTCGCCAATCGCTCGCAGGATCTCTCGCGCGCGATCGGCACGGAAGTTGAGGCAGAAAAACCCGTCACCATCCTTGACGCCGTCAAAGCCATCTAGAACTGTCGGTACGATGAATTCATCGGTTTCAGATTGGTTGTAGGCGTGGTCAACTGCGCCATGAGCTGATGCCGAGGTTCGACCCTGTCCGTTGATCATTGCCTCATAGGCTTCGCTGACGCGCTCCCAGCGATTGTCACGGTCCATCGCGAAATAGCGCCCGCTGACGGTGACAATGCGCGCGCCTTCGGGCAGGCGGTCTTCCAATTCGGCGATATAGGTAAAGGCGGATTTCGGAGCCACGTCGCGGCCATCGGTGATTGCGTGCAGTGCGACAGGCACTCCCGCGTCGGTGATCGCCTTGGCGGCGGCGGCGATATGGTTCAGGTGCCCATGCACACCACCATCCGACACTAGTCCCATCAGATGCGCGGTGCCGCCCGCATCTTTCACCTTGGTAATGAAGTCCTGCAAAGCTTTGTTGTCAAAGAATGAGCCATCCTCAATCGCCAGATCAATCTGACCTAAATCCATGGCCACAACCCGGCCCGCGCCGATATTGGTGTGGCCAACCTCGGAATTGCCCATCTGACCGGTGGGCAAGCCCACATCCGGGCCATGGGTAATCAGCGTGGCGTGTGGGCCATTGGCCATGATCGCATCGAAGGTTGGCGTATTGGCCAGATAGGGTGCGTTGGCTTCGGTGGCCTCGGACAGGCCCCAACCATCGAGAATGCACAAGACAACGGGTTTGGGGGCGGTCATTTGAAGCTCTCCGGATTTCTGCTCTTGGCCCGTCTTTTATCGTCTGACCATCGGCGGGTGAACCGTCTTTTGGGTTAGGCCGCTCAGAATTAATGGTGAGGCGACTTATCCTTGCCGACAAATTCAGCAAATGGCCGTGCTTTGCGCCCCCTGTATTTGACTGTCAGGTTCAGCGGCGCGTCGTTTTCATCATAAACCCCAACAACAACCCCCCTGCCCCGGCTTTTGGTCCGCATCTCGATCAGTTGCTGTTCCGACCGAGTCGTGCGTTGTGAGGGGCGTCGGGTCCAGGCAAACAGGTGATCATACATTTTGGCGATGACATCTTTGTGGGCGTCGCTGCCGCCCAAATCGTTCAGTTCGCTCGGATCGTTTTCCAGATCAAACAGAATGGGCCGATGACCGCCCTCGCAATGGATCAGTTTCCATTTTTTGTTCGCGACCATGAACATCACCGCATCCCGAACCGAGGCTTTCAGAGCATCCGCAATCGGCGACGCGGAATAGTCATATTCGCAGATTACCACGTCGCGTGGCATCTCCTCTTGCTGCCCATGCAATATCGGCAACAGCGAGCACCCTTCAAGAATATGCGAGGCCACCTCACCTCCTGCCACCTCTACGAAGGTCGGGGCGAGATCAATGGATTCGACCAGTGCATCGCTCACTGTGCCGCGCGTTGAGTTGGCCTCGGGCGACGGGTCATAAATGATAAGCGGAATCTTGGTCGAAGCATCGTGGAAGAAAGTCTTCTCTCCCATCCAGTGATCGCCCAGAAAATCGCCGTGGTCCGAAGTTATCACGATCATCGTGTCCTCCATCCGGCCGGTTTTTTCCATCCAGCCGAACAGGCGACCCATCTGGTCATCGGCCTGTTTGATCAGGCCCATATAGGCGGGGATCACCGCCTCGCGCACATCCCGACGCGAGAATGTCTGACCGATTTTAGTGTTCATGAAGGCGCGCAGAACCGGGTGGGCGTTCTCCCGTTCGGCCTCGGACCGGACCACTGGCAGCACGTGCTCGGGGCCATATAACGAGGCATAGGGTTCCGGCACGATATAAGGCCAGTGCGGTTTGATGAAACTCAGGTGACAGCACCACGGTCCATCATGCGACTCCATGAACTCAATACCCCGCTTTGTCAGATATGGGGTCTCACTGTCTTTTTCTGCAATATTTGCCGCCTCAGAAGAATTCTTCAGGAACCAACCAGATAGTACATTGCCATCTGCATCTAACCCGGAATTGGCAAAGTCGTGCCAGGGGTTATCGCTCTCGTATCCTTTTTCCGTCAGGTAGGTGTTATAGGCCTTGGCACCGTCCGGGTCGTAAAACCCATCCGGTCCCTCGGGGCGCATGCCATCGTCGCGCTCAAACACATCAAATCCGCACTCGCCCACGCGAGCGCCAATCAGGCTGTCAGGCTCGAGCCCCAGTCGCGCCATCCCTTCGGCATCCGCGCGCATATGGGTTTTGCCGACCAGCCAGCAGTCCATCCCAGCTTTGCGCAGATGGTCGCCCATCGTCATTTCGCCCACCTTTAGCGGAATACCGTTCCACGAGGCACCGTGCGAATGCACATAGCGCCCAGTATAGGTGGACATGCGCGAGCTGCCACAAATCGGGGATTGGATATAGGCGCGGTTGAACCGCACACCGCGCGCGGCAAGGCGGTCAATGTTCGGAGTATGCAAATGCGGATGGCCGTAACAGCTCAGATAATCCCAGCGCAGCTGGTCAAACATTATGAACAGGATGTTTTTGGCTTTGGCCAACTTAGTGTCCCCCTATGGTCAGGGACCTAGTTAGCCAATTCCTGGCCTGCAGCGAAGCGTAAACTATGCTTCGGCCTGCTGTTCCATCTGGTCCAGCATCTTCTTCGCACGCTTGCATTGTAACTGATCGCGCAGGGGGCTGTTGGGGTCCACATCCTTTTTGCAGACCACGCATTTATCCGCTCCTGAAATCGCATTCAGACCGCCACAACTGCCCTTGATTTTCTTGCCCATCAGCATGACACCCAGGGACATACCAACAACGATGATCAGCAACAAAATGAAGGCCAGAATAAAAGTGCTCATCTCAGGTTCTTCCGTCAGTTAGAGCTCAAAGCGTCTTTGAACGCCGTGCTGTGTACCGTGATATAGGCATCTTCACTACCTGTCACATCCCGCGAGATGAAATACACGGCAAGTTTATGCTTTTCGGCCAGTTCCAGACCCTTTTCCTGACCCAGAGCTAACATCGCAGTGGCCCAAGCATCCGCCATCATGGCGTTTTCGGCCAGAACAGTGACCGATGTAGTCCGGTGTGTGATAGGGCGCCCGGTTGTCGGGTCGATGATATGCGAATATCGTACGCCGTCCTGCTCGAAGAAATTCTTGTAATCGCCCGAACTGGCCATACCAAGATCACCCACAGACACGATCAATTGCGGTGACTGCGCGCCTGCCTGCGGTTTTTCGATGCCGATCCGCCAGACTTCGCCCTTGTCGTTCTCGCCTTTGGTGACGAGATCGCCACCAATCTCGACCAGATAGTTCTCGATGCCGGCATCGCGCAGAGTTTCCGCAACCGCATCAATGCCATAGCCCTTGGCAATAGCCGACAGGTTGATCCCAACGCTGGCATCGGATTTGCTCAGCGTGCCGGCCTCGGCATCCAATTTCAGCAATCTGTTCTGACCCACACTTTCCAGTGCAGATTGAATGTCCTCATCCGAGGGCACCGGGTCTTCCGGTGTGCGCGGACCAAATCCCCACAGCTCGATCAAAGGCCCAAGGGTCACGTCGAACGTACCACCAGTCTTTTCGTGCACTTCATTGGCGGCTTGCATCACATGCACGAATTCTGCGGAGACCGGCATGGCATCGGTGCTGGTTGCAGCAGAAAATGTCGAGACCTCGGAATTCGGGTCCCAGTTGGACATCTTGGAGTTGACGTCAGCCAGCGTTGCTTCGACCGCAGTGGCCAGGGCGTTTTCGTCCAAATCCTCACCGATAGCCGTGATATTGAACGTTGTTCCCATCGTCTCGCCCGACAGGCGGACCACCTCGGGTTCCTTGTCGAACAGGCAGCCGGATAGAAGTGTGGCAAAAGCCAGTACAGGCACAAGACGCATTGGGGTCTCCTGGAAACTTGGTGCCCGGCATATGCCAGCCACCCCAGCCAGAGTCAAACCGACATCAGAGTTTGAGTGGCATAAAGCCCAAGACTAAAAGGCCAATCACCGCTGGCACCCCGAAAAGCCACGCCCGTTTCTGCCACCCCTTTGGCTGCTGTTTCCAGGCCATACGAAAATTATGGCCACACACTACCACCACAAAGAATATCAAGACAGCGACAGGCGGGGTAAGATACAGGTCGGTCAAAGGCTTAAGCTTCCATTATTGCGGGTGATTTTGCCTTTCAGCGCAATTGTACCCTATACACGTCGTTTAGCTGCGCTAAGGTGAAAGGGAAAGACTTAGCAATAACCAGGAAGGAGATTGCCCATGGCCCCAACCTCTTACCAGTCCCCAACGCGCGGCGATAAGGCTGAAAAGACCACGTATAGCCAATCGACAGAGTCGAACCTGTCCCATTCGCAGACCACCGTGTCAAAATTGCTTGAGGGCAAAGGGGATGCGGTTTTTTCGGTACGTCCGAACGAAACTATTCATTCGGTCGTCAATACGCTTAAGGAAAAGCGGATTGGTGCGGTTCTCGTGACTGATCAAAATGGCAGCTTGCAGGGTATTCTGTCCGAACGCGACATCGTGCGGCGTATGGCGGATACACCCGGTCAAACCCTGCCGCAATCGGTCGAGGATCTGATGACACGCGAGGTGAAGACTTGCTCGCCAGACGATCTGCTGAATGATGTATTGAAAAGCATGACCGAAGGCCGCTTTCGCCACATGCCGGTCCTGCGGGATGGCAACCTGTGCGGCGTGATTACCATCGGTGACGTCGTGCATTTCCGTTTGAAAGAGCTGGAATACGAAGCACTGCGCATGAAGCAGATGATCGTCGGCTGAACGGAATCTCGGAAAATCCCCTTGACCTTGGCCCGGTGACAGTATCCCTGATGCGTCAAAGACTGCTTCAAGGTCGAGGGATGAATGATACGTGATCTGGTGACAGGCACTGCGAGACTGATTGGTTTCCATCTGAAAAAACTCCTGCTCTCCAATTGGGAGCGCGGCCTTGCCCCCGGCCCGAGGTTTTCTGATGTTTGAAACCAACCCAAACTCTCGTCGGATCGCAGTAATTGGGCTGGGTTATGTCGGCCTGCCATTGGCAGTGGCCTTCGGCAAGATCGGCCCGGTCGTAGGCTTCGATATTAACGCATCCCGTATTGCCGACCTACGTTCAGGGCATGACGCGACGCAAGAGGTCGAGCCCGATGATCTGGCCGCGGCCTCAGAATTGGTTTTCACAACCGATCTGGCCGATCTGGCCGCGTGCGATACCTATATCGTGACTGTGCCAACGCCTATCACGGCGGGAAAGCAGCCAGATCTTTCTCCGTTAATCAACGCGTCTGAAATGGTTGGTGGGTTGTTGAAACCCGGAGATCTGGTGATTTACGAATCCACAGTTTACCCCGGCGCGACCGAGGAAGACTGCGTGCCGGTTCTCGAGCGCATGTCGGGGCTGGCATTCAATGCGGATTTCTTCGCAGGCTACAGCCCGGAAAGGATCAACCCTGGCGACAAAACGCACAGGATTTCCGATATCTGCAAGGTGACTTCGGGGTCTACTCCCGAAGTCGCCGATTTGGTTGATGCGCTTTATGCGCGGATTATCAGTGCCGGCACCCACAAAGCGGAGAGCATCCGGGTGGCTGAGGCGGCGAAAGTTATCGAAAATACGCAGCGCGACTTGAATATCGCGCTGGTCAACGAGTTGGCGATGATCTTCGGACGGATGGGCATCGACACCGAGGCAGTTTTACGGGCTGCTGGTACCAAATGGAACTTCCTGCCTTTCCGCCCTGGCCTAGTCGGCGGACATTGCATTGGCGTCGACCCCTATTACCTGACCCACAAAGCCGAAGCAGTTGGCCACCACCCTCAGATCATTCTGGCCGGGAGGCGGCTGAACGACGCCATGGGCGGCTACGTCGTGTCACAACTGGTCAAACGGATGATGCGAGACGGTATTAACGTGGCCCGCGCACGCGTGCTGGTCATGGGGTTGACGTTCAAGGAAAACTGTCCCGATCTGCGCAATACTCGGGTGGTCGATATCATCGATGAGCTACAGGATTACGGGATCGCAGTCGATGTCTACGACCCCCACGTCGACAATCAGGCAGCGCATGCGGAATACGGGATTTCAATGATCAAAGAGCCCGAGGACGGCATCTACGACGGCATAGTTCTTGCGGTGGCTCATGAGGAGTTTCGCGCGCTCGACCCCGAACAAATTCGCTCTTATGGCAAAGAGCAGTCCGTGCTCTACGACGTGAAATCCTGTTTACCCAAAGACGCAAGCGACCTGCGGCTGTAAAAAAACCGACGCATTTCGCGCCGGTTTCTTCGTCTCTTACCCGCCGAAATCGTCGAGCATGATGTCTTCGCGGTCCACGCCCAAATCCAGCAGCATGTTGATGACCGACTGGTTCATGATTGGCGGCCCACACATATAGAACTCGCAATCTTCAGGCGCTGGGTGGTTCTTGAGGTATTCTTCGAACAACACGTTGTGGATGAAGCCGGTATAGCCTTTCCAGTCATCCTCAGGCTGCGCGTCGGACAGGGCCACGTGCCATTCGAAATTGTCAAATTCCTTGGCCAGCGTGTCGAAATCCTCGACAAAGAACATCTCTTTCTTTGACCGCGCGCCGTACCAGAAGCTGATCTTGCGGTTACGGTTCTCAAGGCGCTTGAGCTGATCAAAGATGTGGCTCCGCATTGGTGCCATGCCAGCACCACCGCCGATAAACACCATCTCTTTATCTGTCTCGCGCGCAAAGAACTCACCAAACGGACCTGAGATCGTAACCTTGTCGCCCGGTTTCAGGTTGAAGATATACGACGACATCTGACCCGGAGGGATACCCTCGGAGCCCGGAGGCGGCGAGGCAACCCGAACGTTCAGCATGATCATGCCTTTTTCATCGGGATAGTTCGCCATCGAATAGGCGCGCTCGATCGGCTCATTCACCACAGATTCATACTGCCACAGATTGAAGCGATCCCAATCCTCGCGATATTCCTCTTCCACGTCGAAATCGGTGTATTTCAACTGGTGCGCAGGAGCTTCGATCTGGATGTAACCACCAGCGCGGAAGTTCACATCCTCACCTTCAGGCAGGTCTAGAGTTAGCGCTTTGATGAATGTCGCCACGTTCTCATTCGAACGCACGGTGCATTCCCATTTCTTGACGCCGAAGACCTCTTCGGGAACCTCAATATCCATGTCCTGCTTGACCGCAACCTGACAGGACAGACGGTCACCGCATGAGGCTTCTCGTTTGGTGATATGGCTTTCCTCGGTCGGCAGGATCGACCCACCGCCTGAATGCACCTTCACTCGGCATTGTGCGCATGTACCGCCACCGCCACACGCAGACGGGACAAACAGTTTCTCAGCCGCCAGCGTTTGCAGCAGTTTGCCGCCTGCGGGCACCGAGATGGTTTTCTCACCATTGATTGTGATGTTGACGTTACCGGTCGAGACCAGACGCGAGCGCGCGGCCATGATGATGGCGACCAGTGCCAGAACGATCAGTGTAAAAAGGATGACGCCTAAGCTAAAAGTTTCCATTGCGCCCTCCTTACAGTTTCACGCCCGAGAAGGACATAAAGGCCAAGGCCATCAGTCCAGCGGTGATGAAGGTGATCCCCAGACCCTGCAGGCCGTCGGGAATATCCGAGTATTTCAACTTTTCGCGCACACCCGCCATCGCGGTGATCGCCAGTGCCCAGCCAAAGCCGGAAGACAGACCGTAAGTTGTTGCCTCGGCAAAGTTGTAATCGCGTTCCACCATGAACAGCGAACCACCCAGAATGGCGCAGTTCACCGTGATCAGCGGCAGGAAAATCCCCAGCGCGTTGTAAAGCGGTGGGAAGTACTTATCCAAGATCATCTCAAGGATTTGCACCATCGCCGCAATAACGCCGATATACGAGATCAGGCCAAGGAAGGTCAGGTCCACATCCGGGAACCCAGCCCAGGCCAACGCACCCGGTTTCAAAAGATAGCTCAGCAGCAGGTTGTTGGTTGGCACGGTAATTGCCTGCACCAGCATCACCGAAATACCCAGACCAAGCGCGGTAGAAATCTTCTTGGAAACGGCGATGAAAGTACACATCCCCAGGAAGAAGCTAAGCGCAAGGTTTTCGACAAAGATGGCCTTTACGGCCAGTGAGATCAGACCTTCCATCAGTGGGCCTCTACCTGCTGAATTTTGTATTCACGTTCTTCCACCTGGTTTGGCTTCCACGTGCGGAAGGCCCAGATGATCAGACCGATGATGAAGAACGCCGACGGCGGCAGCAGCAGCATGCCGTTTGGCACGTACCACCCACCATTGTTGACGGTCTCCAGAATGGTGATACCGAACAGCGAACCAGCGCCGAACAATTCACGAATGAAACCGACCAGCAGCAGGATCAGGCCATAGCCCATCCCGTTGCCCAGACCGTCGATGAATGATGCGACCGGCGGGTTTTTCATCGCAAACGCCTCGGCGCGGCCCATCACGATACAGTTGGTGATGATCAGACCGACGAAGACCGACAGGGTTTTCGAGATTTCGAACGCATATGCTTTCAGCACCTGATCCACCAGGATCACCAGCGAGGCGATGATCACCATCTGCACGATGATCCGGATCGAGCCCGGGATCTGGTTGCGCAAGCACGAGATAAAGAAGGACGAGAACGAGGTCACAAAAGTCACCGCCAGCGCCATAACGAAGGACACCTGCAGCGATGAAGTTACCGCCAGTGCCGAACAGATACCCAGCACCTGCAGGGTGATCGGGTTGTTGTCGACAAGCGGGTCGACCAGCATCTCTTTCTTGGTCTGGGACATCAGAACTCTCCTGCTTGCAGTTTGGCCAGGAAGGGACCGTAGCCCGCATCACCCATCCAGAATTTCACCAGGTTATCAACACCAACCGAAGTCAGCGTGGCACCAGCCAGCGCGTCGACATAAAAGTCAGGGCCAGCCGCTGGTTGTGATTTGGCGACGGTGATTTGCAGATCACCGTTGTCGTCCCGCAACCTCTTACCGTTCCACAAGGCTTTCCAACGCGGGTTGTCCACCTCGGCGCCGAGGCCCGGGGTCTCACCATGCTGATAGAACTGTAGGCCGAAGATATCGTTGCCGTTGTTCTCAAGCGCGATAAAGCCATAGAGCGTGGACCACAGCCCATAGCCGTGCAGCGGCAGGATTACCTTGTCCAAATCGCCTGCATCATCGCGCAGCAGATAGATCACGCGATACTGGGATTTGCGGCCAATCCCGGCTGGATCATCGTCCAGAGCGACGCTCAATTCCGGATCGCTTGCGGCAGCGATATCGTCGAAAGTGGCCGGATCGAACTGATCGTCAACGAATTCGCCACTAGACAGTTCCAGCACATGCGGCTCGAATGCGGCGAATGCTTCGGTCACGTCGACGCCGGGTTCATAGACGCCCGCCACCTGCAGGACGTTAACCTGCTTGTCTTTCAGCTTGTTCGCCTCTTGCACGGGGCGCAGGCTGACAGCAGCCGACGACACGACCATCGAAGCAACAAGACATACGGCGACAGCGATAAAGATCGTTTTGCCAACCGAATCTGGCGAGGCCGCCAGAAACTTGGCAATCGCGCCCTTGGGTGCCTCGTTATTGTCTGGGGATTGCGTATCAGACATGGCGACGCGCCCTCCGTTTAATGTTGGCCTGAACGACGAAATAATCGATCAGCGGTGCGAAGACGTTGCCGAACAGGATAGCCAGCATCATGCCTTCGGGGAAAGCCGGGTTAACGACACGGATCATCACAACCATGAAACCTATCAGCGCGCCGTAGATATAGCGGCCCAGATTGGTGTGACTGGCCGAAACCGGTTCGGTGACCATGAAGACAAGGCCAAAGGCGTAGCCACCAACGACAAGGTGCCAGTACCACGGCATTGCAAACATCGGGTTGGTTTCCGAGCCGATCAGGTTCAGCAGCAGGGAAAAGACGATCATACCCCCCAAACAGCCAACGATCAGGCGATAGTTCGCTATGCGCGTCGCCAGCAGGAAGCACAGACCTATCAGACAGGCCAGTGTCGAGGTTTCGCCAAAGCTACCCTGCATGAAGCCCAAGAAGGCATTCCACCAGGTCAGACCTTCGGCTGCCAGCGCCTGATAGCCTTCGGACGCAGAAACCGACAGTGCAGTTGCGCCCGAAAAGCCGTCAACCGGTGTCCAGACCGTGTCACCCGACATGTTCGCCGGATAGGCAAAATACAGGAATGCACGACCGACCAGCGCAGGGTTGAGGAAGTTTTTGCCGGTGCCGCCAAAGACCTCTTTACCGATGACCACACCGAAAATAATGCCCAGAGCCACCTGCCACAATGGCGTGGTCGCCGGCATGATCAGCGTGTAAAGCATTGAGGTCACAAGGAAACCTTCGTTCACCTCATGGCCGCGCACAGTAGCGAAGATAACCTCGAAAATGCCCCCCGCCACAAGAGTGACGATGTAGATGGGCAAGAAATACAACATCCCGTGCATAACATTAGCAAACAGGCTGGACGGGTCCAGCGAGATGCCAAACATCTGCAGCAAAGCGATGCGCCAGCCGGTAGCGGCGTCCGGTCCCAATGCGGCAATGGCCGTGTTCGCCTGATAGCCGGTATTCCACATCCCGAACAGGATGCAGGGGATCGTCGCAATCACGACATAAGTCATGATCCGCTTCATATCCACAAAGGACCGCGCATGGGGAGCGACGGAAGTGACAGTTTTCGGAGTGTAAATGAAGCTCTCCACCATCTCGTAGATGGGGAAATACTTCTCGTACTTGCCGCCCTTGGTAAAGTTCGGCTCGATCCGATCAAAGAAGTTGCGCAAACCCATTTGGATCAGCCCTCCTTTTCGATTTTGGTCAGGCAGTCGCGCAGCGCCAGCCCGTATTCATATTTCGCCGGACAGGCAAAGCCGACAAGGCCCAGATCCTCTTCGTCCAACTCGAGCGCACCCAATGCCTGAGCGCTGTCGGTATCCATTACCAGAAGCGCGCGCAACAACTGCGTCGGCAGGTAATCCTGTGGCATCAGCCGTTCAAACACACCTGTCGGCACCATCGCACGACGGCCCCCATTCAGGTTGCTGGTCAGGTTGAACAATTTGTTCGAAAGTGCCGACCCCAACACCGGCTGTACCGAGTATTTCGATGGCATTGGACGAATCCAACCCATTGGAATCTGGTCGTGATCTTCGCGGATGATAGAAATCTGGCGCGCGAAACGACCCAGATATGCAGTGGGGCCTTCCGCATGGGTTCCGGACAGGATCGAGCCCGAGATGACCCGCGGCGTACCATCTACAGCGATCTCATCACGGGTCAGGTCGTCGGTCGAAGCACCCATCACAGTACGGATCAGGCGCGGTTGACGCGCGCCCGGGCCGCTTATTGCGATCACGACATTCGGGTCCAAATGACCGGTCTGCATCAGACGGCCTATGGCAATCACATCTTGATAACCGATGGTCCAGACCTGCTTATTCCCTGCCAGCGGCTCGAGGAAATGGATGTGTGTACCAGCCAGACCCGCTGGATGCGGCCCTGAGAATGCCGCGGCCTCAACCCCAGGCACATCCGCGCCCGGAATAGAATCGCCATCTTTTTGGCACAGATAGGTTTTGCCCTCTGTAAGCTTGGCAATCGCGCCCAGGCCTGCTGCAAACGCCTCACCAGCATCGGCAATGATCACGGCCGCGTCAGCTGCAAGTGGCTCACTATCCATGGCGGTAACGAAAATAGCCTCAGGCTTGGTGCCCGGCACTGGCATTTTCGAATAGGGCCGCGTGCGGAACGCCGTCCAAAGACCAGCCGCGCACAGCTTTTCGGTCACACCTTCAGCGTCGTCCGAATTACCAACGCCCGAGAAATCCAGCCCCGTATCGTTGGGGTCGGACACCTCGATCACCACACTCTGCAACACACGGCGGGCGCCGCGATTGACGGCCACAATCTTGCCGCTGAGCGGGGCAACCATCATCGCCTCTGGCGCGTCCTTATGACAGAACAGCGGCGTTCCACGCTGAACCGTATCACCTTCCTGAACCAGCATGCGTGGTTTTAGGCCCAGGTAATCCCCGCCCAATACCCCAACGGTCCTAAATTCAGGTCCTGGCTGGATAATCTGATCCGGCGCACCCAGCACCGGCAGCTCCAACCCCTTTTTAAGTTTGAACGTTTGCATGTCGGTACGGTCTTCCAAGCCTCATTCCCTGCGCCTTAATATATCTACCCCATATCCGGTCCAGACAATAACGCGTGATTTCTTTGGCGTCGCCGCAAAAGCGTCAGAATGCGTTAAAAGTCCGCGGGCGGAATTCAGATTTGGCACCGTTTACGCGGGGATGACGTCAAAAGCAAACCCGTTGACGCGCAAATTGGCCGTGATCGCCGCTTTCCGTTGTAAATTTACGATTTGTCGCAGGAAAATTTGCCGGTCGCACCCGGAATGCTTCCGGTGTAGGTACTGCCAATGGAACAAAACACCGAATTTGAAATTTTTTTGGTCGCCACACCCGGGCTTGAGGCTCCGCTACATGCCGAAGCTTTGGAAAAGGGATTCGCAGACGCTAAAATCGTGGCTGGCGGGGTAAACGTCCACGGTGCCTGGCCTGAAGTCTGGCGTGCAAACCTATGCCTGCGCGGAGCCAATAAAGTTCTTGCCCGGATAGGCAGTTTCCCGGCTGTCCATTTGGCGCAGCTTGACAAACGCGCACGCAAGTTCCCTTGGGCCGAGTTCCTGCGCTCGGACATTCCGATCAAGGTTGAGGCTACAAGCCGTAAATCCCGCATTTACCATGCAGGAGCAGCTCGGCAAAGGGTCGAACGAGCGATCACAGAAACACTCGGTGCGCCGATCTCGCCCGATGCGGGCCTGCGCGTTTTGCTACGCATCGAAAAGGACATTTGTACTTTCTCGATCGACACCTCCGGTGACCCGCTGCACAAGCGCGGCCACAAGTCAGCAGTAGCTAAGGCACCCATGCGCGAAACCATGGCGGCAATGTTCCTACGTGAGTGCGGTTTTGACGGGACCGAACCAGTTGTGGACCCAATGTGTGGGTCAGGCACCTTTGTCATCGAAGCCGCCGAGATCGCACTAGGGTTAAACCCCGGACGCTCTCGCAGTTTCGCTTTCGAAGATATGCCTGGTTTCGATTCAAACGCATGGTCCGCAATGCGCCAGGACAGATCAAAAGTGGAAACTGACACAGTGTTCATTGGGTCCGACCGGAATGCCGGGGCCGTCGATGCGGCCAGTACAAATGCCCATCGCGCCGATGTTGCCGCGCATACCCAATTTCTGTGCCGATCGGTCAGCGACGTAAAACCCCCGACAGGCTCAGCGGGCTTGGTAATTGTCAATCCCCCATATGGTGCAAGAATCGGAGACGAAAAACGCCTCCGCTCGCTGTATGGCAGCCTAGGTAAGACCCTAACATCACGATTTTCCGGTTGGCGCGTCGGCATCGTAACCAGCAATCAATCACTCGCCCGCGCAACGCGCCTGCCTTTGCTGCCCGCAGGACCAGTTGTGGACCACGGCGGCACTAAGATTCGGCTTTATCGAACCAACCCTCTACCTTGAAGGGAATGTGGACGAAGAGGCTGATGAATTCCTGATCACCGCCAGAAAATCCCTCTTGCACATCCATATCCTCGGGTATAGATCACCCGCCACGGTCGGAGTGTAGCTCAGCCTGGTAGAGCACTGTCTTCGGGAGGCAGGGGTCGGAGGTTCGAATCCTCTCACTCCGACCAATTTTTAAGTGTCTCAATTTCCGAAGTTTCGCAATTCCGACAGTTCCGAAACGTCTCTTATCTTCTTCACAAAAGTTTCGACGCCAAAATGTCCAGAATAGTTCATCTATCGAAGGCCATCGATAGGTTTAGGATAGGGAAAACAAGCGCGATCTTGATCAGGCATTAATTCCTACGCATGATCTCCTTATGGGCTTAGAGGTCGCTGAATGGCTTAAGACACTTGGGCTGGAGCAATATGTTGACGCATTTGCCCACAATGATATCGACACGCGTGTATTGCCCCTGCTGACCAACGACGATTTGCGCGAAATAGGCGTGTCTTTGGGACACAGAAAAATCCTGCTCGCTGCTCTACAGGGTTTGCGCGAAACACAGCAGGACAACGTCGTCTCACCGAGCTTTGCACCAGACCGCACTCAGGCACAGACCTCGCCAGCGGCCGAGCGGCGCCACTTGACGGTTTTTTTTGCTGATTTGGTTGGCTCGACAGAGCTTACCAATCGCCTGGACGCCGAGGACATGCGTGTGTTGCTGCAAAATTACCAAGACGCCGTGGCCGGGGCCGTTACGCGGTACGGTGGTTATGTTGCCAAGTATCTGGGCGACGGGCTGTTGGTTTTCTTTGGCTGGCCGCACGCTTTTGAGGATCACGCTATTCGCGCGGTTAAAGCTGCGTTGGATGCGGTCGAGCGCGTAAAAACCTTGAAAACCCTGGATGGTGAACCCCTATCTGCCCGCGTAGGCATAGCTAGCGGGGACGTCGTTGTTGGCGACACAATTGGGGAGAACACCTATGAAGAAGGGGCGATGACCGGGCCTATCCTCAACCTTGCCGCACGCATTCAGGAAAAGGCCGCGCCGAATACCATTGTTCTGCCCAAGGAAGAAACCGAAAGCACCTTACATAGGATTTTCGAATTTTCTTCGCAGGGCTCGGTCTCTTTGAAAGGGTTCAAAGACCCGCGCACGCTGTTGCAGGTGGTCGCAGAGCGCAGTGCTGAAAGCCGGTTCCGCGCTGTCCACGGGGAAGACGCCAGTAGCACTTTGATCGGGCGAGATTTCGAAAAAGACATTCTACATCAGGCATGGAAACGCGTCCAAGGTGGCGAGGGCGAAGTTGTTCTCTTGGCTGGTGAGGCTGGCATTGGAAAGTCGCGGCTTACCGAAGATTTTCTGAGCAACAAAGACATTGCCAATACCGCGGACATACTGCGGCTGAACTGTTCGCCCTATCTTAACACCAGCCCGTTTTACCCAGTAACGGAACGCATTGCCCAGGATGCTGGGGTCGGCCCGGACTACGAAGATGACAAGGTCGTGGGCCATGTTCGCGCCATGTTGGAAACTCGACCAGGGATCGAACTTGATCAGGTGCTGCCAGTATTTGCTGCACTCGTTGCCCCTCGCAGCGGCCTGGCCAAGCAAGTGCTCAACCTCTCTCCGCAGGAGCAGCGTGACCTGACCATTCAAACCTTGATCAGCACGGTAAAGGCACGCTCAGCGGTTCGCCCGGTTGTCCTATGTGTTGAGGATGCCCATTGGATCGACCCTTCGACCCAAGCACTGCTGGGCCGCCTCAAATCCATCTGCACCGACTTGCCCTTGATGATCCTGATAACGCATCGTCCGGGTTGGGATCTAGATAGGGACGAAGGCGATACCCACGTGCATACGCTGCAACTTCGACGCTTCGACAGCAGTCATGTGGCTAACCTGATCCGCAATGTTTCGGGGAAGGAACCGGATGACAATCTGGTGGCTTTGATCGCTGAAAAAACCGATGGGGTTCCCCTGTTTGTCGAAGAGATGACGCGCACCATGATGGCCTCGGGCACCCAGGGACAAATCGGCGTACCTTCATCACTGAAAGGCGCCCTCATGGCACGGCTTGACGCCGTATCCCCCGATGCCAAACAAGTGGCCCTAACCGGCTCGGTGATTGGTCGTGAATTCGAGCCCACGCTTCTGCGTCAGGCCATGGGAGCAGACGCCGCGATGGTGCAAACCGGGTTGGAGGAACTGTGCAAATCAGGCTTGATATTTGAAAGCGGCCACAACAAGGATCACTTTGTCTTTCGCCATGCCCTCATCCGCGACACAGCCTACCAATCCATGCTCAGTGCAACCCGCAGAGCGCAGCACGCAAATGTTGCCAAAGCCCTGATCGAATTGCGGGCGGCCGAGACCGCGCGCCGCCCCGAATTGGTTGCCCACCATCTGACCCAGGCTGAGGACTGGTCTGCCGCTTTTTCACGTTGGAAATCGGCTACCGAAATGGCGCTAGCCCGTTCTGCAAGCCAAGAGGCTATGGCCAGCGCCAAAGAGGCTCTCAATGCAGCGCAAAACCTAGGCCCGGACAATAAGGTCGAAAGAATCCTGGGGCTGGTTTTGCGGGGCCGAAGCCTAGACAGCGTCGGGCGATTGTCTGAGGGTGTTCGACTGCTCAAGGAAGCATCAGATGCAGCCCGCGAGTTAGAAAACGCGGAATTGGCCGCCGATATCGCAGGCTACTTCGCAGATTCCTGCATGATGTCCAGTGAACGACACGATGAAGCGATTGAAGTTTGTCTGGACGCACTTACCAATCTGCCGGACAGCGACGACGTTCGCCAATGCGGGCTGCAAAGCCAGTTGGCACGGGCCTACATGTTTATCGGCCAACACAAGGAAGGTGCTCGGTACGGCCAGCAATCCATGGAATTGGCAGCCCGCTTGGGGGATTACAAATCCCAGTTTTCGGTCATGATGATGAGGTATGGGGCACCGTTTATTGCGCGGCGGGAAAATGAGATGCGCAATTGGCGCGAAAACCTTGAAGCGATGCACACGGTTGCTGAAAACCTAGGAACAATCGATCAGGGCCGCGACAGGACGCTCAGCCTTTTTGTTGGAGCTGAAATGGCGGACCGGCAATTGATGGATCACTCTCTGAACTTGCTGACGGAAGTATCGCAAAAGGACAACCACTTACAGCTTTATTGGGTGCAAACGCATGCTCGGGCGATGGTGGCCATTATGGATGGGCAGTTTGAGGATGCCGAACAATACGCCAATGAGGCTGTCCGGATCGGGCGGCAAACACACGGCAAGCACGTTGAAGGCGTATTTGGGGTTCAAATGTTCACCATACGCCGCGAACAGAACCGCTTGCATGAAGTCGCACCAGTCATCAAACATCTCATGTCCGAAAACCCCGAGGACCAAACCTGGAAGCCCGGGTTCGGATTGATCGCTGCCGAACTGGGCTATACCGAAGCTGCAGAACGCATCTTGAATGAGCTGGCGGAAGGCGGGTTCGCCCTACCCCCGGATGCGATGTATTCGACCACTCTGTCCTATCTGGCGGATATCTGCGTCATTGTACAAAGCAGGGATCACGCCCAAACACTGTATGATTTGTTGGCTCCGTTCGAAGATCTGACCATCACTGCCGGGGCCACGACAGTTTGCACCGGATCAGCCGCACGACGGTTGGGGAGCTTGGCCGCATTGCTTGGCGATTGGCCGACCGCCGAAAAGATGTTCACAAAGGCCATCGAAATCGACACCAAAATGGCCTGCCCCCCGTGGATCGCCCATAGCAAAGCGGCGTTCGCCCAGGCATTACGAGGTCGCGGCTCAAAGCAGGATCATGATCTGGCTTTGCATCTGGAGGCCGACGCGTTGGCAACAGCCCAGAAATTGAGTATGGTTTCCCTTAGGTCAAAACTGGAAGGACCTGTCAGTTAAAGCCTGATTACATGCTCTGGGGGGTGCATATGCCAAGGTATATTATCGAACGTAATTTTGCTGAACAGCTCAGCATCAGCGACGATGACAAAGCTCATATCAAAGAGATAAACGACGAAACCGGAATCGAATGGATTTTCTCGTTCCTCAGCGCTGACAAACGCAAAACCTATTGCCTTTACGAAGCACCCGATGAGGAGAGCCTGAGAAAAGCAGCTGAACGGCTGAATATTCCGGCAGATGTCATTACACCTGTGGATCGGATCGATCCCGGTATTTTTGCCTGACCCGGTTCAACTGCCCGCCGCGCCGGAACACCGGTCGTAGTTAAGTACAAACCCAACGCATTCCCATTGAGGCAGTCAGACAAGAAACCTTACCAACGCAAGGAAGGTTTAAAGTCATGTTTGATTTGAAAGCACTTGATGGCCAATCGGCCTCGATAGATCAGGCCGCGCTGGACGCATTGGACGCATCACTGAGAGGGGCCGTCCATCTGCCCGGCAGCCCCGGTTATGATGAGGCACGCACAACCTGGAACAGCGTCGTTGACCGTCGGCCTGGCTTTGTTATCCGCGCCCTTGGCGCCAGCGACGTGCAAAAAGCAGTGAATTTCGTACGCAATGCCGGATTAGTCATGTCGGTACGTTCCGGCGGCCACCAGATTGCCGGGCACGCCGTTGCGGACGACGCGGTTATGTTAGACCTGTCACAGATGCGTTCAGTGCACGTTGATCCTCAGGCCAGAACCGCTCGGGTGGCTCCGGGTGCGGTTCTGGGTGATGTCGATCGCGAAACTCAGGCGCACGGGCTGACAGTTCCGGTGGGCATAAATGGCACCACTGGAATTGCAGGCCTAACGTTGGGCGGAGGATTCGGTTGGACAACCCGCAAATTTGGCATGACAATTGACAATCTGATCTCAGCCGAAGTCGTCACAGCAGATGGTTCCATCGTCCATACCTCGGCCACCTCGCATCCCGATCTGTTCTGGGCCATTCGTGGTGGAGGAGGAAATTTCGGCGTAGTGACGTCATTCGAATTTCAGTTACACCCCCTAGGCCCCGAGGTCCTGTCAGGTTTGGTGGTTCATCCAATCGAAGCAGCGCCAGACCTACTGGCACAGTATGTCAAAATTGCCGATACAGCACCAGATGAGCTGACGGTTTGGGCCGTGATGCGAATGGCTCCTCCCCTACCCTTCCTGCCCGAAGAATGGCATGGGCGCGAGGTTCTGATCTTTGCCGCCTGTTACGCCGGTGCGATGAACGACGGCGAAGCAGCCATGGCCGAGTTGCGCGGGCTGGGTAATCCAATTGTGGACGTCATATCGCCTCACGCCTTTGTGGACTGGCAATCCGCGTTTGACCCGTTACTGGCTTCAGGCGCGCGCAACTATTGGAAAAGTCATGATTTCAGCACCCTGACGCCCGACGCGATTTCCGGTCTGCTAGAGGGGATCGCCAAATTGCCGGACCCGGCCTCGGAAGTTTTTGTTGCCCATGTGGGCGGCGCCATGGCCCGTGTTCCGACCGATGCTACAGCATATCCGGAAAGATCCGCGCATTTTATTATGAACGTCCATAGCCGTTGGGAGGACCCGACCAAGGATGAGGCCTGCATCAACTGGGCGCGTGCTCTCTATGATCGGATGACCCCGCACGCCACCGGAAGCGCCTATGTCAACTTCATGCCCGCTGATCAAAGTGACGCGCTGGATGGCGCCTATGGAGCCAATGGAAGCAGGCTTGCCGAGATAAAGCGAAAATACGACCCGGACAACCTATTCCGGATCAATCATAATATTCTGCCTGCCTGACGCCCTCTCCATCACTGGAAAGGGCCTGCGCGTCAGGAAGTGTTCTTCTGGAATGCAACTATCTGACGCGCAAATTTTCCTGTTTTGCCACCAGCTTTTACATTCTCCAATGCTGCTAAAGACGACGCCGATCCAATCCCGTCACTGGAGGCGACACAAAGTTCGTACAGCAATTCCAGAATTCCACCCAAATCGCGCGGTAGTTCGGTTGGCAGGTCAATCATCATCGCCCCCAGCGCAGTCTTGATAGACTGCGCGTGTAAGTCAGACGTTCTGGCAACTTCGGCCATTCTTTTTGTCCAGCGACGTAGTGGAATTCCTGCGTCAAAGACAAGGGAATGCGCCGCGGAACTAAAGACCAAAGGATCAAACCGCTCCTGTGCAACCAATGTGGTTATCGCGTCTATAGTGGTGGATCCGATACCTTCATCCGCGCTGGCCAAATACCAGGCAAGCATGGCGTGAGCCATAACGCCGGGATTGGGGTCGGGACGGAAAAGCGGTTCCAAAAACATCAAGCAGTGATGGTTTGTAAGCTTTTGGTCCAATTCCAACTCAAATATCCCAGTTGAAAAAAACAACTCGGAATGCGCCGGGCGGATCAAACCAACCCAAGGATTTGGATGTGTCATCCAACTGGCGCCCTGTTCAGCTCCATAGGTGTGTTCAAACTTTGCAGGCAGCGCGAAACCCAAGGCGGCGTCCACGCTTTTGGGAATGGGCGGCAAAACCCGTAACTTGGGTCGAGGCCAGACGCAGGGTTCTATCCGCTTTATATCCGCATGAAAGCCATAGCTGGCTGGCACACCCAAACCGGGAACCGATCCGCCGACCAACCGTTCAATAGCTGAATCCACGCGCAGCGGCACGGTCGAGGACCAGGCAATTGCCCACAACTGTCTGTCTGATTCAGGCGCGATGTCTGCGCCGAGCGCATAGGCCGAGGCGCGTTCGGCCTCGGATTGCGGTCGGAATCGCTCCAAGGCACTTTTACGCCCTTCGGGTGCGAGGCGCATCAGCGCAAGTTTAAAATCAGCCTCACCAGGTTGCACACCCAGATTTCGATAGCGATCCAGCCGATCAAGTAATTCAGCCGCCGCAAGAAATCCGCGATTGTCGTTGGGGGCTGACAACATGGGAACTGAAAGGCCGTTACGCACGAAGCCCAGCAATTCCTTGGCTCGTGCTGCAAACATCCCCTCGAAACTGTCCTGCTCGATCTCAAGCGGGACATGACCATGATAACGTGGCACTTGAAAAGTTAACATTTCGGTGTCGAAATCCGTTCTATTTGCCCAAGCCAGAGCCGTCGCCAAGATGGGTTTTTCAAATGTCTTGCCGGTGTTGAATGTCTCTTGTAACGCGCGTTTCTGCATCTGCGACGCCCGCTTTGCCAGCGGCGACAGCAAAGGCTGTGCTTTAACCCCGTATCTGGCCAATCCGTCAAATGCGCACTCGATCAAAAAGGGGTCATGGCGGTTTTCCAAAAGCTCAAGAAAAGCTGCTACCGCATCCTCTGCCGATGTGACCGGCTCAATGACCTCCAATTTCGCGACCAGAAAGTCCGGTTGCAGGGTCAACACATCTGGTTCAGTATTCAAAACGCTCCGCAGCCGCGTTTTCACCGTAGGCGCGGTCACGTCCACATAATCGGTTAGTTTGGCTTGAACTTCTGGCGCGTTTTGTTGATCGAGGGCTTCGATGAGGTCCAATGCACGGGCCTGAACATCCGGAGCCTCGGAAATCAAGGCTGAACTGGCCAGTAGAGCTATGCCAGCCGCCCGTTCAGGATTTCGCTTGGCGCAGTTCTTCAGCAACTGCAACGCCATGACGGCACTGGTCTTTTGGCGGCTTTGCAACGCAGGCTCGAGAGATGACAGTAACGCATCAGCGTCGATACCGGAAGTTTTGTCAATTTGTTTCAACACCTTGAGCGCAAATGCAACGGTTGGCGGAATCGTACTGCGAAGCAAATCCAGATATCGTGCCACTCTATCTTGCATTTCCGGACCCGTCGGACAAAGTCCGGCATGAAACCGCGAATACCACCCTGCTCGAAACTGCCCGAAATCCCGCTCAAGGGCATCCAATGAGGCATCCAACAACCGGGTTCTATCCAGGGTACCATCTTGGCAAAGCCCAATCAGTGCGTCCGCCCAAGACATCCCCGGCCCGCAATATTTGTCATGCGCGGCCAGGCTGAGATCACCTCCACCTTCCACCTCGAAAAATCGCCAGACGTCTTGCTTCAAAAATTGCGATCGCGCGTTGGCCGGTACGGCCGCCTGGTGAGCGTAGTAACCCAGAATATACGCCTCGTTCCGCGGGATTCTGCACAGCCCTTCGTGAAACAGCGCATGTATGGTCTGGATCAGGCGGGGGTTGTCCTCGACCGCAGCCTCAGCCCACGCATCCACCCAGCTAAGTCTGAGCACACGAAACACTTCTGGCAATGCAAGCGAACGCGGCAGAACCTGCCAATCTCCGCATTTGTATTCCGAAGGGCGCGCAGTCGCCAAAACAGCGATCCCCAATGACTCCGCATCTTTTGCTATTTCCGGGGGCTGTTTCTTGCTGTTGAACTGCCTCTCCCAATAGGCCTTTTCGTGGGCCTTGTGTGTTTTCAACGCGACCGGCGCAAAGGCACGGCGGTTGGCTTCGGGAATTGCGGCCAATACTTTAAGAACCTCAGGCGCCCGTTTGGTTGTTATCAGTTTCAAAAATTCTGCTTCTGTCACGCCGATTGCTCCAGCGCTATTTCTACGGCCAGAATGTGCTTGCAAGGCCCCCGCGCCGACTTGTTCCTTGAGTACCAAGGGCACGTGCAACTTGGACTGTCACCTTCGAGCCGAACACGATGCGTCACGGCCTCGCTGGTCACGTCTGCGCCATTGGGCAGAATTTTGATGGCTTTGTCTTCTACAAGTTGCTGGGCCGCCAAGAGACGAGGGTTCATCGCCGCCACCCTATCCATGTCAAAGGGCAAAACCCGGTGGAACCACGCAGAGCGTGACAGATCAAACCCAACAAGACCGGAAGCTGCCAGATGTGACATAGCTGTCTTCACCTGATCGAGAGACAGGTTTCCGCCCCGCGCGAGGGATTGCAGATCCAGTTCGTCCTGCCAATTCAACTGCGCGCGCAATGCGGCACTTTCAACTTCTATATGTGCCAAGTCGGATAAAAGACGACCGTCCCCCGGAAACCCCCGCCACGGCTCGACGTTCAAGACCAAACATACTCTCTGGGTCCCAAAGTCCAGCACCCAGGCTGAGCTTTCCAACACCTCACTAAAATAGACATGCAAGGCGCTGGCCTTGCTCACTAAAGATTCCAAAACACGCAGCCGATGGCCCCCTCGCAACGGCACGCCACCGGGGACAGGACGCGTTGTCGTCCGAACGCCAGTGCTGTTACCCTTTACCCAAATCCGATGATCTGATTTCGAGCGCGGCAAGCCGCGCAAGAACCGCTGCGCCTGCACGGTTGACAGCGAAAACGCTTTTTCCATGCAAGAAAGATGCCCCTGCACTTCAGCCAAACCTTTGATCCACCGAACGGGTAATGGCACCTTTCGCTCGGTGACTGTGCCCAGTTCATGAGACAATCCAACGGTATCTGATCCAATAGTTATTTCCATGCGGCTATCCGGGCTGGTGCGCGTAAGAAGGGCGCGCAGTTCCGGACCGAAATCTACATTCGTCGTGCCTTTGCCACGGTGTTCGACTTCAAGCGCATCGTCATCAATGTCCAACCGGATATAGGCGCTGCAACAGCCCGAGAACCCTTCAAACCGCAGGGTGTCTCTTCCCACGGTCACAACAGGGTCCGCTTCGCGCATAATTCGCGCCAGCATCGAGGGTGGTACGTAAAACCGTGAGCCAACAATTTCTGACACAGCCCGCAAAGATTTGGCGGTGACTTCAGGTTCCTTTAAGACCGCGGTCAAGTAGGCAGGTGACACATTCGTAGCGGCTTGATCAACCGCCAGAAACAACGAACTCTTGTCACTTTGCCCAGTCAACGATGACCGTCTGGCATATCGGTAACTGTGGTTAACTCCGGTCATTCAAAAAGGACTCTCGCCACATTGCAAGTATACTTAAGTACGCATTCAAACGCGCCCGAATTGTTCGAACCTACCAACACAAAGTAGACGTGGGAATATTGTCAGCAATGTGACTCAAATACTGGAACTAAAATTCCGGATGAAAACTGTCTTGTCTGCGCGACCGGCCCACTGGCAGGACCACGCATTCAATTTTGGATCACTCGGCGGACTCTGGTCAAACTTCGGCATGAATCGGCGCATAGCCTTCATCAATATGATCGGTGATTGACGGCCCGCTACTTTTCAATAATCCACCAGTTCTCGCTTTTTGTGGCATTGCGGCATACACTGAATATCAGCCCGTAATGAGTGCAATAAGCCCGCTATTAACAGTTACTAAAGGCCCAGTTTCGTGAACACTGTAAATCGCATGATGCCACCCCGCCATGAACTGCGTAATGTGCGCAATCAAGGGATGACGTTTCTGGCCCTTGCGTTCCTGTTCAGCATTTTCGTCAATTTGTTAATGCTGACAGGGCCTTTGTTCATGTTGCAGGTCTATGATCGGGTGCTGAGTTCGCGCGCTGTTGAAACGTTAACCGCGCTGTTTTTACTGGTGACGCTCCTCTATGGCCTGATGGCAATGCTGGATTTTGCCCGCGGTCGCATCGTGGCCCGGTTTGGTGCCCGTTTTCAGTCAGAATTGGATGAGCGTGTGTTTGACGCGACATTGCGCCGGTCCTTATTCCCACAAATTCGGTCGGCTCCAGCTACCGGTTTGCGCGATCTGGAAGCGATTCAAAACCTGTGTTCCTCGCCTGTTTTGTTGGCGGTCATGGACATCCCTTGGACACCGGTGTTTTTGGCCGCAATCTTTCTGTTCCATCCGCTATTGGGTTGGCTGGCCGTAGCTGGCAGTGTCCTGCTGATTTTGATCGCCGTCCTTAACCAAAACTTGACTCACCGCAAGGTTGCCTCAGCACAACGGGCATCTGCGCAGGCCAATGCCTTTTCGGAACACGCGCGGCAAGCCGCCGAAGTCGTACGCTCCCAAGGGATGCAAGAGGACATCACCCACCGCTGGCAAAAGCAACGAACCAACGCTTTGAGCCAGACAATTGCAGCCAGTGATTGGACCGGCAGCTTTACGTCCTTAACCAAGTCACTGCGGCTGTTTTTGCAATCGGCGATGCTGGCTCTTGGTGCATGGTTGGTGCTTCGCAACGAACTAACCCCAGGTGCTATGATTGCTGGGTCAATCCTGTTGGGCCGGGCGCTTGCGCCAGTTGAACAGGCAGTCGGTCAATGGGGGTTGGTCCAACGAGCACGATCTGCCTGGACCTCACTAAACCAGTTTCTGGACGCAACACCGCCCGAAAATCCACGCACCAAATTGCCCGTGCCAAAAGGCCAGCTAACCGCAAAGGGGTTGACCGTTATCCCACCCGGAGCAGATAAACCGACCCTTCGCAATGTCACGTTGCAGCTTGAGCCGGGCAAGGCACTTGGTGTTATCGGCAAAAGTGGATCAGGAAAATCCACACTTGCCAAGGCGCTATTGGGTCTATGGCAACCCGCAGCCGGAGAAATCCGGCTGGGCGGTGCAACGTTGGATCAATATGATTCAACCGATTTGGGCCAGCATATCGGCTACTTGCCGCAAGAGGTCACCCTTTTCAACGGGACGGTGGCTGAAAACATTGCCCGAATGTCTGAGAACCCTGACCCCGAAGCCGTTGTCGCGGCAGCAAAACAGGCCAAGGCTCATGAGTTGATCTTATCACTCAGCAAGGGGTACGACACGTTCCTGGAAGGGAATGACAGCCAATTGTCCGGCGGCCAGAAGCAACGTATTGCACTTGCGCGTGCACTGTACGGCGACCCGGTTCTGCTTGTCTTGGATGAGCCTAACTCGGCATTGGACGCCGAAGGAACCGAAGCGTTGAACGCCGCTGTGCGTGGCCTGAAGGCGGCTGGCAAGTCAGCCATCATCATGACTCATCGCCCGCAAGCGATCTCGGAATGTGACGATCTGGCGGTGGTCGAAAAAGGCCAGGTCGTGAAGTCCGGCAGCCGAGACGAGGTATTGGGCGTAATGGTGCATAATGCCAGTGCAATTAAACGTGGCCTGAGCCAGGTGAAAAAAGATGCAGGATAAAACGGCTCAAAATTCGCGCCCAGTGTGGCACATCACTATACCGGCCATCGTCGGCTTTCTTGCGCTGGCCATTCTTGTCGGCGGGATTGGCGTCTGGTCGGTCCAGACGCACCTCGCAGGGGCCATTATCTCACAAGGCAGCATCGAGGTCCAAAGCAACCGGCAAGTGGTTGAACACCCCGATGGCGGCGTTGTTGGTGAGATATTCGTTCGTGATGGTGATGTTGTGTCTGATGGCGATTTGCTGGTGCGCCTGGACGACACATTTTTATCGTCAGAAAAAACCATCGTCGAAACTCAACTTTTTGAATTGATGGCGCGGAAGACCCGGCTGGAGGCCGAGCGCGACGGAACCGACGTGGAAGCCCTGGCGCCTCAGTTGGCCAAACTTCAACAGCAAGAGAACATCGACCCCGAATTGGTCGCTGGCCAACAACGCCTGTTCGAGGCGCGTTTGGACACCTTGCTGCAGCAAACCGAACAACTGGGCAAACAGCGAAACCAGATCGAGAGTGAAATCAAGGGCACCGAAGCCCAACTGGTATCATTACGCCGCCAGGTCGATCTAATTCAGGATGAGCTGAAAGATCAGCAAAGCCTATTTGACCGCGGTCTCACTCCGGCCAGCCGCGTATCTGCCCTGCAACGGGAAGAGGCTAACCTGATAGGCCAGATTGGGCGCTTGGAATCAACTGTCGCGCGCCTTAGGGGCCAGATATCTGCCACCGAAATCAGAATTGTCGAACTAACCGCCACGCGGCGCGAGCAGGCAATCACTGAGTTGCGGGATGTGCAGGCACAGATTTCGGAACTGGCTGAACGTCGCCTGTCGCTGGATGTGCGCTTGTCACGACTGGATATACGTGCCCCTGTCTCCGGAACCGTATACGGAAGTCAGGTCTTTGCGCTGCAATCGGTGATCCAGCCAGCCGAACCGATGATGTATATCGTACCTCAGGACACACCTCTGCTTGTGGCCGCTCGCGTAGATGCAATTCATGTCGACCAGTTGCATGTCGGTCAGCCGGTTTCCCTTCGCTTTCCCGCCTTCAACCAACGGGAAACACCCGAGATTGACGGTCGGGTTATCACGGTCTCGGCAGATACTTTCAGCGACGAGGCCACTGGACAAACTTTCTATCGCGCTGAGGTCATACCTGAAGACGACCAGCTCGAGCGACTGAACGGGCAGCCTCTATTGCCTGGTATGCCGGTGGAAACCATGATCAAGACAGACGAAAGAACCCCGTTGTCTTATTTGGTCAAACCGCTGAGCGATTACTTCAACCGAGCCTTCCGCGAATAGCCAGAGGATATGTCTCAGGCGGGCTCCAAATTGCCCAGTAGGATCGAAGTCATGTCAGCGGTGACGACATTGTCCACAATCGTGACTTCTATACCTGTCTCATGATTGACATCTGAGCTGGTGATCCCAGACAGGTCAGCATCCGTGTCAAGGAACACCCATTCTGCGTCATGCGCCGAAGGCAGCCCCACAGCCACCTGAAGAATAATCAGCGCGTCCAATGATGTAACCGTTCCGTCCTGCGTGATATCCGCTGCAATCAGGTTTTCGGGTGACGCTGGCCCCCAAACTGGATCCAAACCAACCGAGATTCGCAGAACTTGCAATGCATCAAGCGCAGTGATTTCCGAACTTGCTGTCGAATACGTTTTGAATATCTCCAATTCGCCGGGGAACGACCCTGATGGGAGCCCTAGATCAAACCGTCCTTCGTCGTCCGCGCGTACGCTGATGGTCCCGCCACCGTTCGGAGTGAAATGAATCTCGGCGTCGGATAATCCCGGGTTTGCGGTCTCTGAATTCAGGTTGATATGACCTTGAATGCCTTCTGAACTGGCCGGGTCCAGAACTCCGAAATCCTTAAAATCGACCGTGACATGATCTGGACTCTCAAACCCCGATCCGAACACCTCATCATTGGTCAAAGGTCCACCGGTTTCGGAATTAATTACAACCACTTCGTCACGATATTCTATTCGCGCGCCTTGCGACGTTGCTGTGAATGTCAGCTGCTCCGGTGAACGCAACAGTGGATAGTCGAATAGATCGAGCCTGTCTGTCCCGGCGGCGAAGTCGTTTATTGTCGTCGTATCACTGCCGTATTTCATGACAAAGATGTCCGCCCCAGCCCCCCCGTACATCGTAGTTGCTCCAACACCTGCGATCAGAATGTCATCACCTGCGCCGCCAATGAGAGTGGTGTCGAGGACACTGCCGCTGAGCATGTCATCCTGTGTTGTTCCGTTGATAGTTCCGAACCCGTCTTGCACAACGCCCAAGTTTTCGATCGAAAAGGTCAGCTGCGTCAGCCCTGGGTCCTGTTGCGATGCGACCAAAATCTGCAGCTCATTCGCGACACGCGCCACGCTTAGGGCTTCGATATTTTGCAACCCGCTTTGCAAGGTATCTTCGACGCTGTCCAGATGCACAAGCTGGCCACCTGGCGTTAGCTTGAACAGGGTCACGCCATCATCCCCGCCACCGGCTACGACAAACACATGCCCTTCAACTTCGACAACAGCAAGATCCTGCACCGAGCCAAATCGGGTATGCAGAGTATCCAACACATGATCCGTCGGCACCAAGCGCCCATTGATCGCCAGTTCCATCACGCTTAGCGAATTGCTGCCTGCCCCCGCTACAATGATCCATGATTGATTGTAGGTCTGTACCACTTCGACTGCAGTGGGCGTCGCGATCCCGAGCGTTGGCAAAGTTTCAGAGTTGTCTACGACACTCAGCGCACCGGTACTGTCATCGAGATTGTAGGTGTTTATCATTCCACTGACGGCATCACATGCGACTGCGTAATTATGGTCACCAACTTGCAGCACCTTCATTGAATCAGCCTCTGCCGTGACAGAGGCTGAGGCATTCATTGTTCCGTCCGCATTTACTGTGTAACTGGTGATTTGCCCTGTCGTTTCATGTGCGGCGATCAGAACATCGCTGACTTGAGCAAGGGCTGAGATATCGCCGCCACCTATCAGAGTATCGGTTTCCTGCAGGGCGCCAATGGTCCCGCTCGGGTTCAATTCGTACCCGACCAACCCGGTTGCTGATCGCACGTCTAGGGCTAAAATCTCTTCTCCGGCCAACGTGACCGGCGTAACACTGCGACCGACCTGATATGTGATCGATTCGCCGAAAAACTCCGTATCCACCAATTGTGGCAGCGCGCCTTCGACCAGTTCCCAAACCGCAATACCACCTGCAGGACCAGTCACGCTGTACAGGTATGTGACGCCATTAAACGTTTTTAAAGCCGTATCACCGATACCTGAATCGAGCGTCGCGCTCCCCGTTGCAACCACGCCTTCGAACTGAAGCACCATATCGAATTACCCCACGCCACATCTGGCACTGTCTAAAGGATGATCTGATGCCCAGTCCGAAACCAAAGCGGGAATGTGGAGAAAACGAGGAGTTCGGCTTCAGTTTAACTCAATTTTTTCTGGTCCGGCCGCATGAGCCACCGATGGAAAATACAGATGAAGAAAATCTGGACCCTTCGGTCGAATGCGGAAACCACATGTGAGGGCAAGATGACAAAAGACTCCGAATCCAAAGACAATCCGGTTGACGTCCAGCCTGATTTCGAACGCAAGAAAAACATCCGCAAATGGATCGACGGTAAAATGCGCCGCTGGACCGGGCGAGGCATCGCCGGTGGGCTCAGGTCAACGATTCTCGCCTTGCCAGCATTGGCGCAAGCCACGATCGAAGAGCTCTATGCGTTTCAATTTGCCGAAACGATTCCCGGCGTTCGCTCTGTAAAGCTGTTGGACAATGGCGATGTTCTTTTGAAACTGGCCGATGGCCGCAAGGTGATTGTAGCGGCTGAAAACGTCCAGGTGCTGGATAGCGGCGCCATCATGATCGCCGAAGGAGTGGTTTCCGAAATCGCCCAGTTCACCTTGGTCGAAGCGGGTGGTGCCGCAGCAGCAGGCGGCATCAGCGGGGCCACGGCCGCTCTGGGGGGGCTTGGGTTGGCCGGCGTTGCCGCTGCAGCAGGTGGCGGCGGAGGAGGAGACGATGATGAGGCTGCTCCTTCACCCACACCCAGCCACCCAGGGCTCAATCTGGCAGGCGTGCAATCCGACGCGCTTAGCAGCACTCGTCTGAACCTGAGCACACCCGACGGGACAAATACCGTCGAAGTCACAATTGGCTCGCTCACCAAAACCGTTACCCCCGAAGCTGACGGAACCTGGGTTGTTTCGCTTTCTCCTTCCGAGGCCGCCGCTTTGCCGCAGGGGATTCCCAGAGTGACCTTCCGAAATCTCGATCTTGATGGTGCGGAGTTGTCGACTGAAACCATCACATTCGATGTGGACACCATCCCCCCCACTTTAGCGATTTCCGGGTTCTCGGACGGCGCGATATTGAATGTGTCCGAACAGGCCACGGATTTGACTGTTACCGGAACGACCGATGCAGAAAATGGGCAAACCGTCTCTGTAGAGGTAAACGGACAAACCTATACGGGGACTGTAACTGGCGGGCAATGGAGCGTCTCAGTTCCTGCCGTAGACCTCGCGACCTTGCCGGATAGTACATCGATCATCGTCACCGCGGATGTCACCGACCAGGCAGGCAACCCGGCAGTACAAGCAGCTTCGAGCTTTGAGACGGATTTCACCGTTCCGACAATCTCATTGGACCCGGTCGCAGGCGGCTCAATTGAATTGATTGATGTGACAACCGACCTGATCCTGACCGGGACAACTTCGGCAACGGATGGTCAGCCGATTACAGTTACATTCGCCGGTCAAACCTATGCGGCTACAGCATCTGGCGGGACCTGGAGCGTAACCGTTCCCCTGGCCGACCTTGGTGGATTGTCGACGGGTGACCCTGTCGCCGTCAGCGCCACAGTCATTGATGAGGCAGGCAACGTCTCAGTGCCTGCTGCGGCGTCTGTTCCCGTGGACCTGACCGGCCCCTCCGTTGCCATCTCTCCGCTGTCTGTCGGTGCCGTACTGAATTCCGCCGAAGCTGGATCGGATCTGACGATCTCAGGTACGACCAGCAATGTCGAGGACGGTCAGCAAGTCACAGTATCCTTGAACGGGCAAACCTATACGGACACGGTTTCGGTCGGAGCATGGAGCGTCACTGTACCAGCCGCCGATTTGACAACCCTTGCCGATGGCGGAAGTTTTTCGGTCACTGCAGATGTTACAGATTTCAATGGGTTGGTCGCGCCACAAGCCAGCGTCGCTTTGACCAAGGACGTAACTGCGCCAACCTTGTCGATCGATGCATTCTCGGATGGCGCCATCCTGAACGCAACTGAACGCGGAACAGACCTGACAATTTCAGGATCAACCACAGCCGAAAATGGGCAGATCGTAAATGTCTCAATGAATGGGCAGGCGTATACCGGCGTGGCCTCTGGTGGCACCTGGTCTGCAACTGTTCCAGCGGCAGATCTCGCGGCTTTGTCCGACGGTTCAACCGTGTCGGTCACCGCTGATGTTCACGATGTTGCCGGTAATCCGGCAATTCAGGCGAGCGCGAGTTTTGCTACAGATTTTACTGCGCCGACGCTAAGCATTACTGGCCTATCAGATGGTGCGGTCTTGAACGCCGCTGAACAAGGCACAGATTTGACGATCACCGGCACCACTGATGCTGCCGACGGCGCAATTGTCACAATCGAAATCGCCCGGCCCGATGGGACGATCGATGTCAGTGGAACTGCTACAGTGAATAGTGGCATCTGGAGCTATACGGCCCCAGCCGCAGAATTGGGTTCTTTTCAAGATGGCATTTCATATGAAGTGGGCGCATCGGTTGCCGATGCAGCCGGTAACACCTCAAATGTTTCCTCTAGCTTTGACACAGATTTCACTGCACCAACCGTGTCACTTAACCCCTTGCCGGTAGGGCCCGAGTTGGACGTCTCGGAACAGAGCAATGATCTTGCTATTTCGGGCACGACCAGCGCCGAGGACGGCCAGACTGTGTCCGTAACACTGAACGGCCAAACTTACATCAGCATCGCATCTGGCGGCACCTGGTCCACAACAGTTTCCGCAGCCGACTTAGCCGCCCTGACGGACAGCACGGAATATCCGATAATTGCCAGCGTAATGGACCTGGCGGGCAATGCCGCGCCCCCGGCGACAACTACTTTGACCACGGATTTGCGGCCAATTCTGACAATAAATCCGGCTGGCTCAAACGGCGCAGTTTCGCTGACCGACGCGCAAAACTCCGGAGTGACTGTTTCGGGAACATCTGTCGGGCTAAGTGCGGGGCAGTCGATAGATGTTACCTTGAATGCTGTGTCCGTTGGTTCGGCATCGGTCGGGGCGGATGGCTCCTGGTCCCTCACAGTTCCAGCTTCGGAGTTTTCGGGTTTCGATGCCGGGGATGATCTGAATTTCTCGGCTGGTGCGACAGTTTCCGGCGGGCTGAATCCCCTTGACGCAGTTGACGAAAACACGGCACACGAACCCGCGACCTATGTCATCTCACAGGCAGGCATCAGCGGTAACACCGCAACATTCGAAGTCTACGCAGACACGGATCGAGATTTTTCGGGGGGGCTTTCCCTGCAAATGGATCTGGGTTTTGACCCGTCCGTGGCGTCCTTCAACACAGGGTCGGATGTCGCCCACAGTGATTTCCTATCTCTGCTTTCCAACCCTATCACCGCATCAGAGATCCGCTTTTCGGGATTTGGATTGACTTTCTCTGATCCAAGCCAACCTTTGCTGACCTTTGAAATGACCATCATTGACCCAAGCAAACCCATCGAGCTGTCGATTACGACTTCTGATGGTGGGCCTTCGGTCTTCCAAATCGGAACAAACGGCGACGATACACTTGTGGCGACAGAAGTGGACAATGTTATCCGCGGTCAGGACGGCGATGACATGATTGATGTCTCGGATGTTGGGCGCGACGTCATCGTTTTTGAGGCGGACCCAGCTGAGAATGGCGTAGATACGGTGACAGGCTTTACTCTCGGCTCTTCGGAGGATGTCGCGGATGCTGTGATGTTCGCTGGTCTGAGCTTTGCAACTCTTCGTGGCGAGGGAACGGACGTAGAAACCCTGGCGGTTGGCGATGCGATTGGAGCGGATACTGGTGTCGTCGGGCTGACAACGGTTTTAGGCGATCTGTCCGAAAGCACGATCGAAACCGCCGTCGAAAGTTTCACCGGGCTTCAATCCGGTGACGAACTTTATGTGATGGCCACGGATGGATCAGATACCGCTTTGGTCAAAGTCGATTATTCTGCCCCGAACTCTGCTGTCGTGGAAACGGTCGCGCAGTTTAACGGGTTGGATGACCTGAGCAATCTGACCACCGACAACATCTTGCACACCGATCCTACGGGGGCATCGGCCTGATTAGAAAATTGGCTGCTGATTTTAGGACTCGGCAGCCACATTCAATGGATGGGGCAGAAAATGGAAGAAAATGGCCTGGTTCCAGTTACCGTCGCTCGTCACGGACGGAAATACTGGAAACGATTCACCTCTTACAAATTTGCTGCTGATCGCCCTGACTGCGCAATCGTTCTGCAAGAAGTCGCACAAGCAGCCGCAGCATTTCCCATCATTTTCAAGAAAACCAAGCTGGGCATTGAGCCAAGGGTGATTTTGTCCCTATCGGAGGGTTCGACCACGCCTTTCGTCTCGCAAAGCGGTCAATGGTTGGCCTCATATGTGCCCTCGGATTTTCGATGTTATCCGTTTCAGGCTGAACCCATCAGCGGAGCTACAAGTGGCCACACCCCCACCTTTCGCCTGAATGTAGATGAAGCATCCGGACTGGTGACGACCAATCCAAGTGACGAAGCGTTCTTTGACACTGATCGCGTGGTTTCATCAGCGCTGAACGGTGTGAAAACCTTTTTGCAAGCCCGCGAGGCGACCAAAAAGACGACACTGGAACTTTGTCAAAAAATCGCAGCTATGGACCTTTTTGAACAGATAAATTCCCATCGAGGGGTTGCTTTGCCAAATGGATCATTCGGAGTTTCCGCCCATCGGCTCGAAAGTCTGACACGGGCCGAAAAGCTAAACTTACTTGATTCTGATGGACATTTGTTGCTGCACGCACACCAGATTTCGCTTTCGCATTGCGAATGGCTGGAGCGAGCACAGCGGCAGATCTCGCAACCCAAGTTCGCGGAAAAATACACCAAAAATTCAGATGTTTCAGATTTCCTCTGTGCAATGGCCAATGTGCAGAATGACGAATTTCCTGGAATTAGTGAGGTGTGAAACACCTATGCCAACTCGCACCATCAGACTTAGAATTGCATCCTTTTTCTGTATTGCTGTGATATCCTCAGGCTGTACAACCCCGCCCGATCTGACAGGGGTTGAAAGGTCTCTGTCCCGTGGTTCGATTGGTGCTGGTGCAAGTGAACCTTTGCCTCGACTTGCACAAAGCGCGTTTGGCCAGCGAATTCGGGGCGCGGTCGAAGCCAGCCCGGATCTTGCGCAAAGCACAACACGGCTTGAGATGTCCGTAGCCAACGAAGACGCTGCCAAGGGTGCATTTTTACCGCAGCTCACGGTCGGCGCAAATGCTCGGTCCGAACGTGTGGAATCGAATATTGCCGATGTCACACCATATCTTCGCATTTCGCAGCTCGTCTATGACGGCGGTGCCGCTTCCAATGTTTTGGCGGCAACAAAAGCCCGCGTGCTGCAAAGCCGGGGCGACCAACTTCAAACTGCGGCCGCTGTCGCTCTATCAGCAATCGAAGCCTATGTCGTGGTTCTGGACAGACGGGAGTTTCTGGAAATAGCGGCACGGAACGTCAGCGTTCATGATCAATTGCTGCAACAGATCACTGAGCGCACTGATCAAGGCGTTGGATCAAACGCAGACGTCCTGACCGCACGCTCGCGTATGGCCGACGCGCGAACACGGTTGGCCGATGCGAAATCACAACTGGATCGCGCCAACGCTCAATTCCGAGAATATTTTGGCACGGCACCCGGGGCCCTGCCCTCCCCCATCGAAGCCCCAGAACTTTCCCAAACCGACGTTCAGATCGTAATGGATAGTCCTCAGGTAAGACGCTCTGACGCCTTCTTGCTGGCTGCAAAAGCCGAATACGCTGCGGCCGTAGCAAGGCGACAACCCGGTGTTCAAGTTGCGGCCTTTGCAAATCGCGACGACGGCAACGATGCCAATTATGGGATTGATCTTTCGCTAAACTACGAAATCGACAGCACAGGCCAACGCCGCGCCGCTATCGCGGCGGCCGAAGCGCAGGTCAAAGAGGCGGAATTCTCACGCGACTCTGTAATCCGAGATATTCGTCGAGAACTGGAGTTTGTCCGATCAGACCAGCAAGCCGGAGCAATTAGACTGAAAGCGGCCCAGTCCGCAGTTGAGGCTAATGCAGACAGCGTCGCAGCAGCCCGAGAGCAATTTACAATAGGCCGGCGTAGCCTGATCGAGATTCTGGATTCACAACGAGACTACGTTAATGCACAGGAAAGACTAATTCTGGCGCAACGAAATTTCTTTTTAACGAACTACGCCGCGCTGAGCCTTACAGGGGACATTCTAGACCTGCTAGGGGTTTCGACGGCCGATTGGGAGAACGGCCTATGACCGAACTACCTCCAAAAATGCGGGCTAACGCGCTTTCACCTCTTGAGGCCTGTCTATTGCATGTTGCAGCTCAACTAAACCGCCCGATGACGGTTGCGGCTTTGTATGCTTCGCAATCAAGCACAACAGGCGGCTTAACTGTTGGGGATACGCTTGAGGCAGCACATAAGGCCGGGCTACAGGCGGGGTACGGCAAACACAAACTGCAAAACTTCGACGTAAATCTAGCACCCGCTCTATTGCTGTTAGAGAATGATAAGGCCGTTGTTTATCATGGCCAAACGCGCGATGGGCAGCTTCTGATTTTTGACCCGGACCTCGGGGACGGTATCGGTGAGGTCGCGAAAGACAAGCTGCGCCAGGTTTACAGCGGATATGCAATTTTGTTTCGCCGCAGCCATCAAGAAGAAGTTTCAGCAGGTCAAACACCTATTTCCGAGCACTGGTTCTGGTCGGCAATGGCCGCAAACAGGTGGTCATATATTCAAGTGATCCTAGCTGCGGCTCTCGCCAATCTACTGGGGCTGTCGACCTCTATCTTCATTATGGTCGTCTATGACCGGGTCCTACCCAACGAGGCCACCGAATCCCTGATAGCCTTAACAGCCGGGGTGAGCATCGCTCTAGGATTTGATTTCATTTTAAAGCTGTTACGCGCGGGGTTTATTGATCGTGCAGGCCAGAAAGCCGACATGCTCATGGGGCGCCGCGTCTTCGATCAAGTGCTTAACATTCGCATGAAGGCGCGCACCGGCTCAACTGGTGCGATGGCAAGCACAATCCGTGAGTTTGAGACCCTGCGCGAGTTTTTTACCTCCGCAACCTTGGTCGCATTGGTGGATCTGCCGTTCATTGCCCTTTTCGTTTTTGCCATCCATCTGGTCGGCGGGCCATTGGCGCTGGTGCCAGCCCTTGCCGTTCCAATAGTTCTTTTGGCGGGTGTTGCCGTTCAACCGGTGCTGTCACGTCTAGCAGAACAAAGTTTTGCAGATGGCCAGTCCAAACAGTCTGTTCTGGTCGAAACAGTTTCCGGACTTGAAACCATAAAAACCACGGCCGCCGCCAAACAAATGCGTTCTCGCTGGGAAGCCGCAATTGAACGACAATCTTCACATGGCGCGCGCAGTCGGGCCATAACACAGTTTGCCTTGAACCTTACGGGCTTTACACAGCAAGCTGCGCAAGTTCTTATCGTATTCTACGGTGTCTTCTTGCTTAGTGATGGTCAGGCCAGCATGGGCGCTTTGATTGCGTCTGTGATGCTGACCGGACGAGCGCTGGCGCCTTTGGGCCAACTTGCCCAGACTCTGGCACGAGTTAATCAAGCGCGCAGTGCCTTTCGAAATCTGAATGCCTTGATGCAAGCCGAAAGCGAAAGGCCGCTAGGTCATAGCTGGATCAGCCGGCGCGAATTCGCGGGCCGCATCAGTTTCAACGACGTGCGTTTTGCCTACCCGGACCAGACCGAGGACACGTTGGCTGGGGTATCATTCACAATCGAGCCTGGTGAAAAAGTAGCTATTTTGGGCCCAATTGGGTCCGGGAAAAGCACAATTACCCGCTTGTTGCTTGGGCTTTATCAACCGCGATCTGGTTCCGTAACAATGGATGGCGTCGATATCCGCCAAATCGATCCGGGCGATTTACGACGGAATGTCGGCTCTGTATTGCAAGATATCTGGCTATTCTCGGGCACGGTGCGCGAAAACATATTCAGTGGCGCTGCCAGGCCGCGTGATCAGGATCTGATCGCTGCAGGAAAAGTGGCCGGCGTGGAAGATTTTATTGCCCAAACACCCAACGGGTATGACCTAAAACTGGCCGAGAGGGGCGAAGGGTTATCCGGCGGGCAGCGGCAGGCAATAGCTTTGGCACGTGCATTGATCGGACGGCCTCCGGTTCTGCTTTTAGACGAACCAACCAGCGCGATGGATGTGAAAACCGAGTCCGAAGTTATTCATCGTCTCAAACAATCCACGCAGAATACCACGATGGTTATTGTCACACATCGCACCAGCCTGTTGGAGTTGGTGGACCGGATTATCGTCATTGAGAATGGGCGCGTAGTAGCAGACGGGCCCAAGAGCATACTGGCCCAACATAAGCGCAAATCAAGGAGGCATCTGAATGTCGCGGCATCCTGATCTCTCCACCCTCGCGCGGGAAATGCGCGGACGGTCACCAATCCGAGGGTCCTTGCTTTTGCTCGCGATTGCCTCATGCCTGATCGCTTTGGGACTGTGGGCTCATTTAGCCGAGTTGGACGATGTAACTCGCGTTGACGGGCGGATCGTGCCTTCAGCCGACATTCAGGTGATTGAAGCCACCGAACCCGGGGTCGTCCTGTCCCTACAAGTCCGCGAAGGGCAAGTGGTTGAAAAAGGCGCACTGCTGATGGAATTTGAAACCACACAGATTGACAGCCAATTCAGTCAGGAACAACAGAGAGCCTTTGGTCTGACAGCGCGCGCCGCGCGTTTGCAGGCGGAGATTGACGGCACTCCTCTAATTTTTTCGCCGGAACTGATCGCTGGAGCGCCAGAAGTTGTTCGGTCAGAGACCGCATTGTACCACGGGCGCCAATCCGAATTGCAGGCAGAAATCGCTATCCTTGAACGACAGCGACAGCAAAAACAGCAAGAATATGAAGAGGGATTGGTCAACCGTGTCACAGCGGATCAAACACTCAGGTTGCTGGCCGAAGAGCGCGCCATGATGGAACCCTTGGTGGAAAAACAGATGGAACCAGCCACAACACTTTTGACGCTTCGCCGTGGTGAGGCCGAATGGGAAGGCCATCGCACCCGAGCGATCGCCGCAACCAATCGATTGAAAACCGGGTTGGACGAAATTGACGACAGAATTAGCGCGACTCACAGCCGCTTTCGCACCGCCGCGCTAAATGATCTGGCCCTGGCAACAACTGAGCTGGCCGCGCTCCAGCCAATATTGCCTGCGCTTCGTGACCGTGCTGAACGGGCACAAGTCAGGTCACCGGTACGCGGCATCGTAAACCGGGTGCATCGCAGTACGATCGGGGGGTTGGCGCGTGGCGGCGAGGAATTAATCGAGATTGTGCCTCTGAATGACTCATTGCTTGTCGAAGCTTATGTAAGGCCAGAAGACATTGCATTCCTTCATGCCGGCCAAGCCGTCAAGGTCAAGATCACGGCTTATGATTTCTCGCGTTACGGCGCATTAGACGGGCAGATTATGCGGATTGGTGCAGACACAATCACACGATCCGAACGAAATGATGAAGAGGTCTTCGTTATTAAAATCGAAACCAGCAACTCAATGTTGGATGCCGACGGCATCGCGGTTGAAATCATTCCCGGCATGATAGCAGAAATCGATATTCTATCGGGTCGAAAAACTGTCTTAGAGTATCTATTGCAGCCTGTGGTCAAGATTAAAGAAAGGGCCTTGCGCGAATAAGGCTTGGTACAAGTGGTACTTAGGCCAACACAATAGCTTTGACTTTCGCGATCACTCCGTGGCTTTACATTGGCCAACATGTGCAGCACCATCTTTAAAATCTGCCCGCCTTGGAGCATCAGAAGGACCATCCTGGCTGGTGTAGTAATTTCCTAGTTGAACGTGTCAAAGTTCATTTCGGAAACCTTAAGTCTAGCCTTCGACCGCTCCATTTTCAGGGTTTCTAAACCGGCTGGTCAGGCCGAAGATTGTCGATATTGCTATCACCGAAACAACCAACAAAATTGATTTTCTGTAAAACTCAGAGGGCGGGCTTTTCTTCGAGATGCTATTGACTTTGCAGCGCCACAAAAGAACGAGGTTCCGGCGCTCGGTTTTATTCAGCAAAAAAACCGTGTTTTGCAAAGAGGCTTGGCCGCGGAGCTATTCGCGCTATTCAAATGGCTTTCTTTAGAAAAAAGCTATTGTCCATTGGGAATTTGATCGTCTCTTAGTGCCATTCCACATCACCCAAGAAAATGTATCCTGCACCGTAAATTGTCTTTATCAGTCTTGGGTTCTTAGGGTCTTCACCAAGTTTCGTTCGCAAGCGAGAAATACGTACGTCCATCGCCCGATCAAAACTTTCACCGGCAGCCCCACCCAAGGTTTCTTGCATCTGTGCGCGGCTGATCAAGCGTTTCGGGCTTTCAAGAAACAGGCGCAAAACCTCTCCCTCAGCGTGGCTGAATGGAAATTCAGTGCCGCTGGCATCCACCAAAACATATCGGTCAAAATACGCCGTCCACCCGTTAAAGCGCGCCACTTCTGATTGCGCGGCCTGCGTTCGCGGAGACCGCAACCTGGCACGAATGCGGGCCACGACTTCAGCCGGATCAAACGGCTTGGTGATGTAATCATCCGCTCCAAGTTCCAGCCCAGTAACGCGGTCTTGAACCTGCGCGCGACCGGAAATGATGATCACCGCCGCGCCCTGCTCAAGCGCCAACCGGTGGACAAGAGCCAACCCATCGGTATCCGGCAAAGACAAGTCAACCAGACACACGTCTGGTGTTACTTTTTTCAACGCTGCTTCGAATTCCCGCGCACGCGCAAAACTCTGAGTGCGAAAACCTGCTTCTTCTAGCGCATCGGTCAGTACTCGTCGGATTTCGGGCTCATCGTCGACAATTGTGACCAGAGGTTGAGTCATTAGGCGGCCTCACTTCGGATTAGGGCAGACAGTTGCGCCTTCGTGAACGGTTTACTCAGCACCGGTGCAAGGGTCAGCGCCTGCCGGTGCAGCGGATCAGAATAAGGCAGAGAGGTCATCAGCAAGCAGGGCAACCCCGACTTGAGCTTTGCCAAAAGATCAAGCCCCGTGCCTTGACCTTCAAGGCGAATATCCGACAGCACAAACGCGATTTCGTCGATATCTGCCGTCAGCGCCAAGGCTTCATCGACCGATGTCGCCTCGATCACCGAGAACCCGAGCTCCACGAGCATGTCACGAAATTGCCGACGTAGTTCGTCATTGTCTTCAACCAGTAACACCAGCCCATTTTGCGCGGGCGGTGTGGGGCGATAGGGCAGCCGCATGGCGACCGTCGCGCCTGAAGGCGAATTTCGCAGGTTCAGATCGCCACCAGCTAGCTTCACGGTGTCATAGACCATCGGCAGGCCCAGCCCGGACCCTCTACTGCCTTTGGTTGTAAAGAACGGGTTCAGCGCTTTTTTCAGAACTTCCTTGGAAAATCCCGGGCCAGTGTCTGAGACAGCCATCTCAACCCAAATATCACCGATTTTATGCGCGCTGATGGTAATCTGTCCAAACTCACCGCAGGCATCGCGCGCATTTAGGACTAGGTTCAACAAAGCATCCTGTATCATACCCGGATCCAGCATCAGAGCGTCGCCAGGCAGCGTATTTACAACGGAAAGGCCAACGCCACGCGGCAGAGATGGTGATGCCAGTATACGCAAATCCTCTAGCAATCCGTGCATATCAGTTGCCTTCGGCTGAAGCGTCCGGTTGCCTGTCATATCCGCGATCCGGTTTAACAATTGCCCACCCCGGCGCGAAGTTTGCTGGGTGGCCGACACAAGCTCACGTGCTTCCTGGGGCAGGTCCATTTTCTCCAACCGAGATTGCATTCCTAGAATGATCGTCAGCAGGTTCGAAAAATCATGTGCCAGCCCGCTGGTCATCTGGGCAGCCATCTCACGGCGCCTGGTTTGTTGCAGCGCAACGCGCGCCTGGGTTTCCTCGGTAATATCCACCGACATCACATAAACACCGCCCTCCCCGTCCGGAGAAAATGAGACGCGAATACGGCGGGAATCTTGGTCTTCGGTAAATTCGAAAACCGAAGTTTCGCCGCCATACGCTTTCTGTAAATGAGGCTCGACGCGCGTAAAAGCCGCCGCACCCAGAGCTTCGGAAATATGCATTCCCAAAATTTCGGATGGGCGACCAGGCATGACGGAACTGAGCCTTCGGTTCGAATAATCGTACCTTTTATTTTGATCCAGATGAGCGATATGAGCCGGCATCATCTCGGTGGTCATGCGCGTGCGGGCTTCTATTTCCGTCAACTGGCGCTTGGCCTCTTCCAAGGCAGCGTTCGTCGCGGCAAGTTTGCGATTGGTAGCAGACAACTCCTCAGCCCGATCCAGCAATTGACCGGAAAGTTCTTCGGACCGAGCCCGTAGTAAGGCCTCGGCCTGTTTAGTGTCAGTGATGTCGGTATAGACGGACACCCAGCCACCTCTGGGCAATGGCGCACCTTCGACCGAAATAACACGTCCGTTGGCGCGCACGCGCTCCATGTAGTGGGGCTCGAATGTCAGTGCCTGTTGAACCCTCTGGTTGACGGCCTCGTCGACATCAACTTCTGCGCCGTATTCGCCGTGACTGGCAAGGTAACGGATTGTGTCGCTGAACAATGCGCCGGGCTGCACCAATTCTTCCGGCAGGTCGAACATATCCTGAAAACGGCGATTGCTGACCACCAGCCTAAGCTGACTATCATAGATCGACAAAGCCTGACCAATCAGGTTTAGGCCCGCAGTGGTCATTGTCTTGATCTGCTGTTCAGTAATGTCCAAATTCACCCTCCCCATGATCCATGCGTAGCATCGGATACGTTACAGGTGTAGAGGGCATGAACGCCACAGAATGAACCTAGTAGCGAGGTTTGGATTTTGCACCCTCAGGCGTAAGCGAACACAAAGATAACGTGTGATCCATATTGCGCATTCGGTGCCGCAACATCATTCGCCCCAAACGCGCCAAATCCGCCGCATATTCAGGGTCCGAGGCAACGTTCTCCAACTCTCCTCGGCCGTGATGATCGAAAAGGATCGGTGGCAAGTCCGCAGCAAACTCAACCAGCGTAAAACGCTCGTCCCGCAAAATACCCAGACACGAGTCGCTATTACCCGTGCCCAGTTGCCGTTGCCAAAGCGTTGAATTTTCGGGCTCTGAAAAATCCAGTTCGCTAAAGGAATAGCTACGCCAATCCTCAGGCTCTTGTCCTTGCAGCAGGGGCATCAGTGACCGACCATCCATCGCATTTGGAATCGATTGACCGACCCAATCCAAGATCGTCGGTGTGATATCAATGGACTCGGTTGGCGCAGACACCACTGTACCCCCCCGAGCTTGGTTGCCCGGCAGACGGATCATCAGGGGCGTGTGATAGGCAGCGTCATAAACCGACATTTTCCCCCAGCTATGGCGATCACCCAGCATCTCTCCGTGGTCGGCGGTGACAACCAGTAGGGTGTCGTCATACTGATTGCTGTCCTTAAGGAACTGGATGATGCGGCCAATGTGATGATCCACCTCGGTCGCAAGCCCCAAATATACCGAGCGCATAGTCTTTATGTTCTCAGGCGTTGGCTCAACCGAGTCAAAGCCCTCGACGAAATCCGCTGCTGTCTGGTTTTCTATCGTAGAGCCAAAAAACGGATGAAGGGCTCGCTCCGCCTCCACCTCGGGCAAACCAACGGGCATAGGCAACGCCGCCGGATCATACATGTTGTTGTACGGCGCCGGAGCCACCAAAGGCGGATGCGGCCGGATATATGTCAGATGGGCAAACCAATTCTGACCTTTGAATGGCGCAATATTGGACAGAAAAGTATCGGTCAAAAATGCGGTGTCGCTGTGTTCGGCACGATACACGGCGGGATCGTTCAGGCGCGGAGCATCACCAGTTGGCGAAACCGGTTTGTACAGATCCCAATAGTCGTCAAAGGCATAGCCCTGATCCATCAGATGCGCGCGCCATGGATATGACTCCTCTAACCGCATCTCGACAACTTCGTGAAACCCGGCCATTGGGTTTTCATAGGATTTCAGAAGCGGATCACCCGGATCATGCACGCGCGGATCGGCAGCAGTATCAGTATATCCGAACAACATGGGAAGATACCCGGCCTTGCGCATCTCGGTCGCAATATTCGGAACGTCGTGCCGCAAAGGCGTGCCATTGCGCACCGACCTGTGGTTCATCGCATATTGCCCCGTCAGGATCGAAGCGCGCGAAGGGCCACATGGATTGGTGACCGAAAAATGCCGGTCAAAGCTGACTGCTTCGTTCCCGAAAGCTCGCAGGTTCGGTAGATCGACATGTGCCGCTAGGGCACCGTTCAGACAATCTGCCCGCAATTGGTCAATGATGATGAACAAAATATTTCCGGCGCGCTTCATTTACTTATCCCGATTCCCCCGAGGCGTTTCAGAAGCGAACTCTGTAGTGGTTCTTTGATCTCGGCAAGCGGTTCTTCGCACTGAATTTTTATTCAGGCATAATGAGGAAATCAGAACAACAAATGTTCTTGGTAAACATGCATGAGCATATCAATGGATTGCCGCCCTCAAGTTGTCGCTCCCTTGCTATGGTTTGGCTGCAAATGCCGTGCGCTGGTAAAAATCCGTTGCAGGTCAATGCGGTTTCACTTCACATACGGACATGACGCGGCCCAATATACATTCGGACCATGACGCCAACGGCGTCTGCCTGCGGATTTCGGGGGCGTTGCTGACTCAATCTCTGGAAGCCGTGGAACAGGCCTTTACCCAGGTCAAACCGCAAGGCGGCAATGTCACGCTTGACCTATCTGGGGTCGAAGCACTGGATACCGGAGGCGCTTGGCTGATTGCCGATCTGGCCCAAAGGGCTCGCGCGGCGGGCGCCCAGATTTCGTATGAAGGGCTTAGCCCAGCATATTCTGCGTTACTTAAAACGGTAGCACAGAGTATACCGGACGAACCCGTCGCGGTATCTGAACGCCGCAGCTTTGCAGATTGGGTCGCTCGCGTCGGCGCACGGACCGTTGGTGCATGGAACGATACTCTGTCCATGCTGGGATTTCTGGGGTTAACGCTGCATCGCCTTGCCCGTACCATCGTGATGCCGTGGCGGCTGCGCAAGGCGGCTTTGGTTTCCCAGATGGAGGAAGTCGGCTTCAAGGCCATCCCAATCGTTGCCTTGATGGGTTTTCTTATTGGCGTGGTGCTGGCCTTTCAGGGCGCAACTCAACTTAAACAATTCGGCGCAGAGATTTTCGTGGTCGAACTGATTTCGATCTCAGTTTTGCGCGAGTTGGGGATATTGCTAACGGCCATCATCGTCGCCGGCCGGTCCGGTTCGGCTTTTACCGCGTCAATCGGTTCGATGAAAGTACAGGAAGAGATCGACGCCATGCGCACACTGGGTTTGGACCCGATAGAGGTGCTGGTAATCCCACGCGTAGTGGCCTTGCTGATCATGTTGCCGATCCTCGGATTTATCGCGGATATCGCCGCCCTGATTGGTGGCGGATTGATGAGTTGGATCGACCTTGGCGTCAGCCCCGGCATGTTCGCCACCCGGCTGAAAGAAAACACCGGCATCTGGCAATTCGCCATCGGCATGATCAAAGCGCCATTTTTCGCTCTGGTCATCGGCGTCATCGCCTGCTGGCAGGCAATGCAAGTCAAGGGATCTGCCCAAAGCGTCGGCCAAAGGACAACAGCCTCAGTAGTGCAGTCGATATTCATGGTGATCGCGCTGGACGCTCTGTTCTCGATCTTCTTCTCGGTGTTGGAGATCTGATATGGACGGGACCGTGCTGGAACAGACCTCGGATACCGGCGTGCAGCGTGAGGCTGTGATCCGTGTGCGCAACCTGACCAACCGGTTCGGGCCGCAAGTGGTACACGATGACCTAAATCTGGATGTCTGGCGGGGTGAGGTGCTGGGCATCGTGGGCGGTTCAGGTACGGGTAAGTCGGTGCTGCTGCGCACGATTGTGGGGCTGAACAAGCCTGCAGCAGGAAGTATCGAGGTTCTGGGCGTTGACGTTTTAAACGGGCCCGAGCAGGAACGCCGCCGCATTGAAAAACATTGGGGTGTCGCGTTTCAGGACGGCGCACTGTTCTCCTCGCTGACCGTTTTGCAGAATGTCATCGCCCCACTGCGCGAGCATACAGGCATCAGCGAGAACCTAATGCGGGCGCTCGGAAGTTTGAAAATCAGCCTTGTAGGCCTGCCGCAACTAAGCTGCGGCAAGTTCCCGTCCGAACTGTCTGGCGGCATGCGCAAAAGGGCCGCTCTAGCCCGCGCCCTGGCGCTGGACCCCGAGATCGTGTTTCTGGATGAGCCAACCGCCGGGTTGGATCCGATCGGGGCTGCTGCTTATGACGAATTGATCGGCGAATTACAACACGCGCTGGGATTGACCGTTTTCATGGTGACCCACGATCTGGACAGCCTATACGCCATTTGCGACCGCATCGCAGTACTTGCAGAAAAACGTGTGCTAGTCGAAGGACCGATTGAAGAAATGACCAAAGTGGACCATCCTTGGGTTCAGGAATATTTCACCGGCCCCCGGGCGCGAGCGGCGCAAGAGAAGGGGCAGGACAGGTAGAGGCCATGGAAACCCGAGCGAACTATATCCTGATTGGCGCGTTTACCCTTGCGGGCATCCTTGGGGCGTTCGGCTTTTTCCTGTGGCTGGCGAAGTTCGAGATATCGCGGCAATACGCCTATTACGACGTGCTTTTCGACAATGTCTCGGGGCTGTCTGCCGCCGGTGGTGTCAGTTTTAACGGTCTGCCGGTCGGGCAGGTTATTTCATTGACGCTAGACGATAACGACCCGTCCAAGGTGCGCGTGAAACTAGAGGTAGATGCAGAAATCCCTGTAACTGAGGATACGATTGCGCAGTTACAGTCCCTTGGCGTGACGGGAGTGAGCTACGTTGAATTGACTGGTGGATCCGCCAGCGGCCAAAGGTTGCCGCAAAACAGCGTGATCAAAAGCAAGCGCAGTGCAATACAATCGCTTTTTGAAGGGGCGCCGAAGGTACTGGATGAGGCGGTCACGCTGCTGGAAAACCTCAATGCAGTGGTCGATGACAAGAACCGTAAATCAGTCAGCGACATTCTGGAAAACCTAGCTTCGGCATCGGGCCGGTTGGACAAGACATTGTCTGATTTCGAAAACCTGTCTGCGGATCTTGGTGGAGCAGCCAAGAAAATTGGAGACTTCACGGACGGACTGGATACGCTGGTCGCTTCTGCCGAAACGACGCTGAACACAGGCACGGACACGTTGAAGAGCGTGAAGACGGCATCTGAATCTGCCACCGCCACCTTGGACAGCGCCAAAACGGCCATCGAGAACGCTGATCGCGTGATTCAAGACGATGTGAAACCCTTCATCGACCGGGCCTCGACCCTGGCCGAAAACCTGAACGGCCTGACAGATGAGGCCGAAATCTCACTGGCGACGATTTCCGAAACCTTCGTGAATGCCAATGAAACACTCGGTTCGATCAACGGTGCGATGGAAACAGCGCAGGGCACACTTGCCTCAGCGGAACGTGCTTTTGACTCAGCCAATAAGGTTATTAACGACGATGTCGGCGCGGTAATGGAAGACATCAGCACCGCCGCGAACGAGGTGGCGAGCACGGTGAAAAATGTTACCGAACGACTGGATGATATCTCGGCCGATATCCTCAGCGCGTCGCAATCCGCCTCGGATCTTCTCGGCACCATCGACGGGATCGTTCAGGACAACCGGCGCCAACTGTCAAACTTCCTGCGGGTCGGCCTACCGCAATTCACACGTTTCATAGAAGAGTCGCAACGTCTGGTGATCAGCCTAGATCGGTTGGTGGACAAGGTTGAGCGCGACCCCGCACGTTTCCTACTTGGAACCCAAGCATCGGAGTTTCGCCAATGATCAGGCCTTTCCTTTTGGCGCTTACACTCGTTTCGCTTGGTGGCTGCACGGGTCTGGGGACGTTGCGGCAAGCCTCGCAGCCGAATGACCTCTACTTGCTGACACCAAAAAGCACGTTTTCAACTTCGTTGCCGCGTATTCAAAAACAAATCGTGGTGCAGGAACCCACAGCCACTGCGGCGGTCAACACCGACCAGATTGCAGTCCAACCTACGCCGCTGCAGGTCCAGTACCTGCCCCGTGCCCGGTGGGTGGACCGAGCGCCGTTGATCGTTCAAGCCCTGTTGGTTGAAAGCTATGAGAACAGCGGCAAAGTCGCAGCCGTTGGCCGCTCGACCGTGGGTTTGCGGGCGGACTATGTCATCGTTCCAGACCTGCGCGAATTTCAGGGTCTGGTGATCACCAACCCTGATGGATCGCAAACTATCCGGGTCGAAGTGCGCATGAACATCAAAATCATCGACGAGTTCGAGGACAAGATCATCGCTTCGGATTCTTTTCGCGAGTACATGATCGCTGCCAGTGATCAAACCCCGGACCTGGTCAAGGCGTTCGACGATGCCTTGGGGAAAACCATGCGAGATGCGGTGGAATGGAGTGTGCGGAAAATAAATACCCATGCCGCAAATAACCCCAGACAGTTTTGACATGGGTAAGGGCGCTATCACATAACGGCGCCCCCGCTTTATTCAGCAAGCGTTTCGGCCAGCCGCATTAGTGTGACAGCTTCGGCACGATATCCAAACGGGTCCTCTCCTTTTGCTGAATTGGCCAGCGCAATGGCGTCCTCATAGGACCAAGACCCCAAATAATCCCCGCCGCGCAGCAACTGTCCGAACCCGGCAATCGCGTAAGAGAACTGCACATCCGTAGTCATCTGTCCTTGCCCCTGACGGATCGGTTCTTCAATTAGTTGGCTTTCTGTTGTGCCGGGTAATTTGTAGCGTAGTTTGAAATATCCTATCTCATCTTCGCCTTCTGATACCGCTTGCTCCGCATATCTCAGCGGACCATTGCGGATAGCGTCCGATCCAACCGGGGTAACTTCGTAGATTGCTGTCACCGAATGACCCGCGCCGATATCGCCTGCATCCACCTTGTCATTCGAAAAATCCTCGCGCCGCAGGGCACGGGTTTCATACCCGATCAGGCGATATTCAGCGATCTGGGCCGGATTGAATTCCACCTGTATCTTGACGTCGTTGGCAATAGGAAACAGCGCGCCGGTCAGCTGATCAACCAGCACTTTGCGCGCCTCACCCAATGTATCGATATAGGCCGCCTGCCCGTTTCCATTCTGCGCCAGCGCTTGCATGGTTGCATCGTCCAGATTGCCCCGACCAAAGCCCAGAACGCTAAGGAACGTGCCGCTGTCGCGTTTCCCGGCAATGAAGTCCTTAAGGGCCTCGGGGTCCGAAAGACCAACGTTGAAATCGCCATCGGTGGCAAGGATCACACGATTGGCTTCACCCTCTAAGGCCATGCTTTCCGCCACTTGATAAGCTTGCTGCAACCCGGCCTGTCCAGCTGTGGAGCCACCGGCCTCCAACCGATCTAACGCTGTCAGGATCTTGCTTCGCTCTGACGCTGCAGTCGGTTCCAGAACCTGCCCGGCACTACCTGCGTAAGTGACAATTGAGACCTGATCTTCCGGTCGCAGCTCTGACAACAAAAGGCGGAAGGACTGCTTGAGCAGCGGCAGCTTGTCCGCATTCTGCATTGATCCGGACGTGTCGATCAGAAAGACAAGATTCAGCGGCGGGCGGCCTTCGATCTCGGGCAACGCGCCCTGAATTCCGATATGGACCAGTTGTGTGCCATCGTTCCACGGCGTCGGTGTTACTGCTATTGTCGGGCGGAACGGTCTATCGCCCTCGGGCGCGGGATATTTGTAGGGAAAGTAGTTCACCATCTCTTCAACCCGCACTGCGTCCTTGGCTGGCAAATGCCCACGCATCAGTGAGGACCGGATAATCGAATAAGATGCCGTATCTACATCAATCGAAAAGGTCGATACCGGGTCTTCTACCGTGACTTTCAGGGGGTTGGTGTCAGCGTTGGCAAAAGCTTCGGTATTCGCTTCCGGCGCAATGCTCAGATCCGATGGAACCGGAGCCGGGGCAATTGATCGGGCCTCATCAAACAACGCACCAGCGGCTATACCCAATCCGGAGCTGCCATCGGCTTCCGAACTGACAGCGCGTTTTTTAAGAGCTGGCGCTGCTGATTGTTCAGAAATGCTTTCTTCCACTATCACGGGCGCTTCAATGACCGGTTTGGCAAGACCACCTTGGGGAATTGCGTGTGAAAGTTCACTTTCCCGATCTGACGCGGTCGTTAGGTTCTGCGATTCAACACGCTTTTCACTAGGCAGGAAGGTCGGGTTTTGAGTTTGGTTCCAAGCCTGCGGCAAGATCGCCACCAAAGCCACGGCTGCGATTGCGGTTGTCACGGTCAGAGCGCCGCGATGGGAGAGGACGTTCAACATGGATTTTGCTCCTTCTGTCAGGCGGGCCATCGGGCCACGCTTGTCAGTCGGACGCTTGCCAAACCGCGTTCCTTGGGCGCGCAGGAAAATTTTTTGCGCTTGTTCCATATTTTCCGCCCGACGCTGTGCATTCGGGGCAGGCGTCGCTGCATCCATCAGAGTTTTGAGGTCATCTGTCATTGTTTCAGCTCCTCCTCCCGCAAGGCTCGCAAGCGTTTGCGGATATCAGACATGCGCCATGACACAGTGCCTTCAGACAAACCCAGAACCTCCGCTGCCTGAGCATGGGTCATCTCATCCTCCAACGTCAGGGCCAGCGTATCTTGCAGTTCTTGCGGCAAAGATCGCATGGCTCTTTGCAACCAATCGACGGCTTCGGCAGTTTCCGCAGCCTCAGCCCTGCGCATTTGCTCCACGTCTCCCCACCCCAATGCTGCACGGCTGTGGCTCGCCTGGCGACGACGTGCATCCTCAGCCGCGTTCACAACAACCCGGTAAAGCCATGTTGTGAACTTGGCCTGCGCCCGGAAACCAGCAATTTTGGCAGGCAACGCAGCACAGATATCCTGCGTGAGATCTTCAGCCTGATCTGCCCGTCCTGACAAGCGAAAGGCGAGACGAAAAATCCGATCGTAGTGCCGTGCCAATAGGGACGCGAACGCATCTGCGTCCCCTTTCGCGGCGGCTTTGGCCAGATCCTCATCCGATGTTGTCATACGCATCACGATGAGTATGACGGATCGAAAAGGTCAATCCTTGGCGGTTATTGGCAAAAATTTAAAAATGATCCGCCGACGCCAATTTCCAGTCCGTTGCGAACTCATCTGGTATCTGGTCTGTCAGCAAAACACCTTCGCCGAGAAAAGTGTAGAGGTCCGCATATGACCGCTCCCGCTCATCCGCAAGGCGGCGACGAATATCGCCCGGATTCAGCTCTGATACCTTATCCTTGCCCATAGCACCTAAAAGTTCACGAAAACTTTCCAAAGTGGCATCGTGGTAGCGATGCACCCTCTTGCGCTTTTGTGGCACGTTTACAGCGCGCCCCCGGATCGGATCCTGCGTTGCAACACCCGACGGGCAGCGGTTCGTGTTACAATGCAGTGCCTGTATGCAACCTACCGCAAACATCATCGCCCGCGCTGCATTGCACATATCCGCACCGAGGGCGAACTTCTCGACCATGTCATAACCTGTCGCCACTTTGCCCGAGCAAATAATCCGGATATCGTCGCGTAGGCCGACTCCGCGAAGGCAGTTGTTGACGAAGATCAGCGCCTCGTTCAGTGGCATACCCAATCGGTTGGTGAATTCTACCGGAGCCGCTCCGGTACCCCCTTCGGCACCGTCAATGGTGATGAAATCGGGCAAAATGCCGGTTTCCAACATGGCTTTGCAGATTGCCATGAATTCGGAGGGCCGCCCGATACATAGTTTGAAACCGATAGGCTTGCCGCCAGACATCTCACGCAAGTGCTGGACGAAATGCATGAGCCCGGTCGGACCATCAAAGGCCGAATGGACAGGCGGCGAGATGACATCCTGATGCTCTGGCACACCGCGGATTTCAGCGATTTCCTCATCCACCTTGGCCGCAGGCAAAACCCCACCATGGGATGGTTTCGCACCCTGCGAGAGTTTTATTTCGATTGCCTTGACAACGTCCTTTTGCGCCTTTTCGGCGAACAAATCCTTGTCAAACTCACCCTCGGGTGTGCGGCAGCCAAAATACCCGGTGCCGATCTGCCAAATGATATCTCCACCCTCTGCCAAATGATGCGGAGAGAGACCGCCCTCGCCTGTGTTATGGGCAAAATCACCATCCTTGGCACCACCGTTTAACGCCCGGATCGCATTGGCGCTCAAGGCACCAAAACTCATAGCCGAAACGTTCAGACGCGAGGCATTGTAAGGCTTGGTGCATTGCGGACCGCCCAGCACCACGCGCTCCTCACTTTCCTCTACGTGTTTGGGCGCAAGCGAGTGATTGGCTCTGTGGTAGCCAACTGTCTGAATGTCGTATTGTGTACCAAAGGCTTGGGTGTCCACTTGCCCCTTGGCGCGAGAATAGACCAGACTGCGAATGATGCGGTTATAGGGACGTCCACTTTCGTTGGTTTCGACGAAATACTGGCGGATTTCCGGGCTGACGAATTCCAGCATGTACCGAAAATGACCCAGAACCGGGTAATTGTTTAGCACGTTATGCTTGGTGGTCAGCATATCGTATAATCCTATCACCGCGTAAGGGATCAGGATAACCAGAAGCCAATGGGCCGGAGGCCAGAAAAAGCCCAACAGCACGGTCAGCGGCAAACACACATAACTGAGGAAGTAATAGAGTCTGCGTACAATCATTTCGTGCTCTCCTAAAGTGTCGCCGAACCGGGCTTATGGTAACCGTTGATCAGTTAGCCGTTGGGTTGCAAGCAATTATCTCAACACATCACAGGACAATTATGATTTGTGAAATCGGCCTTGAACCGAGGTGCAGTTGAACCTTCGGTCAGCAAAATGTATGCCAAAATACAGATGGAATTGGGCAGAAAGATTGGCCGTGACACAGACCCGACCCGCTGCCCTCATGTTTATCGCCGTTTTTGTGGGTGGCGCTGCTGGGTCGTTGTTGCGAGAGGCGTTCGCGGTCCAAATTTCCGGCGCTCCAATTTTGACGGCAACGTTTGGCATCAATATCATCGCTTGCTTCATTCTCGGCTGGCTCTATGCGGTCAGGCACCGTGTCCATGCTCATGTTCTACATCTTGGGGCGGTCGGGTTCTGCGGTGGGTTGTCAACATTTTCTTCGTTTGTGGCCGAGTTAGAGCGCATGGCAATGTCGAATATCTGGAGCGCAATCTCGGCAGCAACTCTGGAAATTGCCGTCGGAATCGCCGCCGCTATTTTGGGAGAGGTCATCGGGCGGCGGTTTCACGGGCGGGGATTGTCGGGATGAGCGAGCTACACCTGCACGCCATGTTTGGGCTTGGTGGTGGTCTTGGGGCCGTGTTGCGTCACTGGATCACTTTGCGGGTTCGGCATGACCTTCCCTTTGCGACCCTGATTGTGAATGTTCTAGGCAGCCTGCTGTTGGGCCTTTGGATCGGTTACCTGGGCGGACCTGTCGAAATGGGCGAAGAAGAAAGAAGGCTGGTCTTCGGATTTTGCGGCGGTTTCACCACCTTTTCCAGTTTTGCCTATCAATCGCTAGAATTGCGGCGCGAGCGTACGATTGCCCTGGCCGCCGGAAATATCTTGCTGAGCCTGGTCTTGTGCTGGTTCGCTCTTTGGCTGGGTCTATTCCTGATACGTTAGTCGGCGAACAGCGCTTTGGCGCAGACCACTTGACTAGTCGCCCTCGCCTCAACACAGGCATTCTTGGTTTGGGGATAACGCCATTCATGCAATTCACTACATGGGATAGGTGTGCATCCGCACCGCCAGATTTCCCATGATCCAAACGGTTCCGAGAATGATAATCAACAAGACAAGAGTTGAAAAAAGAACCAGATCCAGATCCTCGCGGCTGCTGCGACGACGGTCGATATGGAGAAAGTAAACCAGTTGTACGATCAACTGCGCCAACCCCAGCAATGCGATCGAAAGGTAAACCCCTTTGGTTTCAATGCCGAATTTATAAGCAATCGTGAATACGGCGATTGTCAGCAGCAATGAGCCACCATAGCCAATGATATACCGCCGGCGCTCGCGCCGGTGCATCTCGCTGCGCTTATCCATAGGCTAGGCCTCCGAAATATACGATTGTGATGATGCCAATCCAGATCAGGTCAAGGAAGTGCCAGAACAACGCCAGCCGAACCATGCGTGACATTAGCAGATCGGTCAGGCCAAAAACCCGCAGCTGAATGCCCAGCACGATCAGCCATAGGCACCCTGCCGCGACATGCAATCCGTGCAGCGGTACTAATCCGTAGAACGCCGACAGAAAGCCACTGCGCTGGGGAATGCCACCCTTTTCGACCATTGCCATGAAATCCCGCATCTCCAGCACCAGAAAGCAGATGCCCAACACCAGCGTCATGCAGAACCAGAAAACGATCCGCCACCGCGGCAGGTTGTATTTCAGCGCCAGCATCGCCAACCCCACGGTCAGGCTGCTGGTGAGCAGAATCATAGTCTGGGTGAAGATGCTTGTGAGATCGAACAATTGATGCGGTCCAGGCCCGCCTGCCTGCGCGTCAATCATGGTGATGTAAATGGCAAACATCAGGCCGAAATAGACCAGATCGCTCATCAAAAAGACCCAGAAGCCGAAAGTGACGACTTCGCTAGCTTTGTCCGCACCGGCGTGTCTTCGACCGAGGTTTAGTCCCGGATAGCTATGTGTCGGCGCGCGTTTCATGTCATCGCCTCCAGATCTGGACCGGCAAGGCCGCGGTTATCCGGAGCAATTTCGTGGTCACGGTCGACAGGCGTAGAGTCTTGCACCAAGTCCAACCAAGCCTCGTGCTGCTTTCGAACCTCCTCGGCTGGGATTGTTTCTTCGGTGTCCAGTCTGAAAGTCCAGCGAATGAAGGCCAGCAACATCAGCACTGTCGTCAACGCCGCCAGCCACCAGATCCACCAAACAAGCGCAAACATCCATACACCGCTGAGTACACAAAGGACGAACCCAATGGCGGTATTGCGCGGCATCACGATGTCTTCATATTTTTCTGGTCTTGGATACGCATCGCCCCGTTCTTTCGCGGCGGCAAAGTCATCCCGGTCAGTGACCTGCGGAATAACGGCGAAATTATAGGCAGGCGGCGGTGCCGGAATCGACCATTCCAGCGTGCGCGCATCCCAGGGATCACCAACCGGAACTTGGGTTTTTTCCCGGTCACGGATACTGATCCACAATTGAGCGACGACAGAAAGCAGAGCCAATAGGATCACCAGCGCGCCCACAGCCGCAACAATCATATATGGGTGAAAACTGGGGTCTTCCCAACTGAACGATCGACGCGGCATCCCCATGAGACCAACAAAATAAAGCGGCAGGAAAGTCAGCATGAACCCGACTGTCCACAGCAAAACTGTGACGCGACCCCAGTATTCGTTCAGGCGGAAGCCGAAAGCTTTGGGAAACCAGTAATTATACCCGGCCAGCAGACCGAATAGCACTCCGGGCAATAGGACGTTGTGAAAATGCGCCACTAGAAACAGGGTGTTATGCACCTGATAGTCAACCGTAGGATTGGCGAGGATCACACCTGACAGACCACCGATTACAAACAGCATCAAGAAGGCCAAGCCGTACAACATCGGCACGGAAAATCGGATGCGACCACGGTACAAAGTGGCCATCCAATCATAGACCTTCACTCCGGTAGGTATCGCGATCATCATAGTCGCAATACCGAACACCGCATTTATCAGCGCGCTTTGGCCCATGGTGAAGAAATGATGCAGCCAGACGGTGAAGGACAGCACCGCGATGCACATCGTAGCAATCACCAGTGAGTTGTAGCCATAGAGACGCTTGGCCGAGAATGTGGCAAAAATCTCGGAATAGATGCCGTAGGCGGGCAAGACCAACAGGTAGACCTCGGGGTGGCCGAACAACCAAAACAAGTTGGCATAGTTCATCATGTTGCCGCCCAGATCGTTCGTAAAGAAGTGGAAGTCCAGATATCTATCGGCCGCCAGCATCAGCGCGGCCACCCCTAGCGGCGGCATGGCAAAGACGATCAGGATCGAGCTGCTGATAATCGTCCAGCAATACATCGGCAACCGCATGAACTTCATGCCCGGCGCGCGCAGCTTGTAAATAGTTACCGCAAAATTGATACCGGTCAGCGTCGTACCGATGCCCGAGACGACAATTGCCCAGATCCAGTAGTCCGGCCCCACCCCCGGGTTGAACGCCGCGCCAGTGTAAGGCGGGTATGCGGTCCAGCCGCCGGTTGAGAAATGACCCACCACCAACGACACCATCAACATCATCCCCGCCGATACAGTCAGGCCAAGGCTGATCTGATTCATCACGGGAAAGGCCACGTCCCGTGCGCCGATCATCAAGGGGATTAGATAGTTCGCAATCCCCAAGACAAACGGAACGGCCACGAAAAAGACCATTATCGTGCCATGGGTGCTGAACAGTTCCGCGAAATGTTCGGCCTCAAGAAAGCCATCGCCCGGCCCTGCTGCTTGTTGGGCCCGCATGACGACACCTTCCAGCACACCGCGAGCCAACATGACGATGGCAAAGACGATATACATGATGCCTATCTTCTTGTGGTCTGCGCTGGTGAGCCAGTTGCGCCACAGCGGCGCCCAAAGGCGGAACCAAGTAAGCAGCCCGACCACTGCAATTACACCCACAATAACGATGCCCGCTGCAGCGTTGGCCACGATTTCATTTGCATTGGGGTTTTCGATCAGACCCGCAATTGGGAAGGAGTCCCAACTCAGGCGGCCAAAGAAACCAGTGTCGGTCATTGCCCACCCTCCTGACCGAATTCAGCAGTGCCGGGTTGCTGATCAGCCAATAGGGGTTGCCCGCCGTGATAACGATGTAGAATGGACTGAAACAGGTCGCCTTCCTCCAAAGTGAAATACAACGCGTTTTCGGGCATCTGAGCTGTCCCCAATGCGGCCTGAACTTCGTCCCGATCACTACGCATTGCGAGCGTCCGGTAGGTGTCAGCGTTCAGTGGAATACCATTCGTTCTCACTTCCTCGGTCCAGGCGCTGAAATCTTGGGGCTGCATGGCAAGCGTTTGGAATTTTTGCTTGGTAAAACCCCGACCGTTATATTGCGTGTTCTCACCTTGCATCGTCTCGGGCTTATCCGCGACCAGATGCAATTGAGTGGTCATGCCCGGCATCGCGTATATCTGCCCCGCTAAGGCCGGGATCATGAAAGACTGCATGACCGTGTCGGTCGTCAATGTCATGGCGACCTGTTGTTTGACAGGAATACCCAGCTCTCCGACGCTGGCGATGCCAAGATCGGGGTAAATGAACAACCACTTCCAATCCAACCCAACGACCTGCACGTTCAACGCAGGCGTTTCCCCGAAGGTCGACGCATAGGGATCCAGCCGATGCGTGGCTTTCCACAGGTAGAAGGACAGCAACGCCACAATTACAACCGGCACACCCCACATGACAAATTCCAGCCGGGCGGAGAAGTCCCATTTGGGGCGGTAAGCAGCGCCGCCCTCTTTTCGGCGGCGGTATCGAAACGCAATTAACGGCACCAGTACCAGCACCGGTATCACTGCAATCAGGATAAGAACGGTTGCCCGCAGTAAATGGGTTTTTTGGACCGCCGCGATTGGACCCTGTGGGTCCATAAAACTGTCACTTGCAACCGCCGTTTGTGTCGAAACGAGCGCAATCGCAGCCGCCATGGGTATAGCATGTGACACGGAGAAGGGTTTGGAAGAAATCACCTAAAATCGTCCTTGTGCGCGTAGGCTTTCGGTCAACTATCGGCAGAGTCATGAATTTTCTCAAGGTTTTTCCGAAACCAGCAATTGCCCTACATATTCCCCGGACAATCAGAACAGCAAGATTACGCAACTCACAGCCAATGCCAAGGTTGACTTAACTTCTACAGCGCGCGAGACATTTTTTGTGATGCGTTGGATCGTTTTTGCCTTCAGCCTTTGCTGTTTTTCGACAGCCTCATTCGCTCAAGATCGCGCCGCGGTTGAGCGGCAATTTCAATCTTGGCTGGAGGATACAGTCTGGCCGCAGGCCAATGCCAAGGGAGTTTCGCGCCGCACAATGCGCCGGGCCTTTGAAGGGGTTACACTCAACTGGAAGCTGCCGGACCTAGTGCCCCCGGGCAGCCCTCCGAATGTTCCCAAACAGCAGAAACAGGCAGAGTTCGGATCACCCGGACGCTACTTTAACGCAGGCTCTGTTCAAGGTGCGACGGCTACAGGTCGACAAATGTCGCGCCGCCATGCGGAGACTCTGGCGCGTGTCGAAACTGAAACGGGGGTGCCCGGACGTATCATTCTGGCCATTTGGGGGCGCGAAAGTGGATATGGGCAGGTACCTATTCGCCACAATGCTTTTCAGGTACTGGCTACGAAAGGGTTCATGAGCAACCGTGCTGACTATTTCACGAATGAGCTGATTGCCGCGTTGCAAATTGCAGAAGCCGGACACGCAACGCCCGGCGCTTTAAAAAGCAGTTGGGCCGGCGCCTTGGGCCAACCCCAATTCATGCCCTCAAACTTTTTGAACTACGCCACAGATGGCAACGATGACGGGCGCGCAGATATATGGAATTCGCCAGAGGATACCATCGCATCGATTGGGAACTTCCTTAAGGAACACGGCTGGGTCACGGGGCGCGATTGGGGGTTCGAAGTGACCGTTCCAGCCCAAGTTTCTTGCGCATTGGAAGGCCCGGACCAAGGCAAGCTCATCCAGGACTGGGCAGCGGTGGGGATTATGCGCGTCTCAGGCCGACCCTTCCCTGAGCATGAATTGCAAGGCGAAGGCTATCTGATGATGCCCGCAGGGCGCAACGGCCCTGCATTCATTGTCACGCCGAATTTCTACGTCCTCAAGGATTACAACAAGAGCGATCTATATGCCCTTTTCGTCGGCCATGTAGGGGATCGTATTCAATACGGTGTGGGAGACTTCAAAGGAAGCTGGGGCAAAGTGGGGAACCTTTACCGTTCAGACATCGCCACCATGCAACGGGCATTGGAGCAGCAAGGTCACGATGTCGGCGGGGCAGACGGGCTGCCTGGCTTCAAAACACGCCGGTCAATCGGACGTTGGCAACAGCAGACAGGAAGACCCCCCACCTGCTTCCCTGAGGCCAGCATGAAGGCTGAACTGGCTAGGTAGCGATTCGCCTAAATTCACCACTTCGGTTGGTGGGGCCAAAGGTTAATTTTGGTGACACCTTTCACGAATATGTCAAGAACACCTCAAGTTTCATCATAAAATTTCGAGTGACCTAAGGGCAAATTTCAGAATCCACCTGTGGTTGCCTAAAATTAAGGCTGCTCTTTATCCTTTTTGGAAATAGTGCCACCTTCTTCGCCAGTGGAAGGCGACTTTCGCAAATACGTTCCCGACTGCATACCAAAAGACTGCGACGCGGTGTTCATTGCGATCTGAAAAAGCAAAAATCGAACCAGTCCTGGTCTTGCTCAAGGTCGGACAAACATGATGGTCAACGGCCATCCTGATGGGGTGCGCGTGCCGCGCCCTAAAATGGGAGTAGAACAACATGAACAAATACATTCGAACATCCTTGGCGGGGCTGTTGACCTCGACCATGATCACAGGCGCTGCCTTTGCCGCGGGGACTCATCCGGAAACCGGTGAAGCATTGGCAGATGACCAGACCTTCATTTACCGTATTCTGGACGAGCATAGTTCGGTTGACCCGCAGGTCGTTGAAGATGTAACCGGCGCCGAAATCGTCCGCGACCTGTTCGAAGGTCTGATGAACCAAGACGAAGACGGTAATCTGGTTCCCGGTGTAGCCACGGGTTATACCACCAACGACACCAAAGACGTTTACACCTTTACATTGCGCGACGATGCGAAATGGTCGAACGGTGATCCAGTGACCGCAGGTGACTTTGTTTTCGCTTGGAAACGCGCTGTCGATCCCGCCCTGTCCTCGCCCTACGCGTGGTTCATGGAACTGATGTCGATCGAGAACGCATCCGAAATCATTGCAGGCGATAAGCCGGTAGATGAGCTGGGCGTGACCGCCATCGACGACAAGACCCTTGAGGTTAAACTGAGTGCGCCACTGCCGTATTTCGCGCAGATGACCACGCATTCGACCACGTTCCCTGCCCCACAGAAAGTTATCGAAGAGTTTGGCGATGCATGGACCAAGCCTGAAAACATCGTCTCGAACGGTGCCTACGTCCTGACCGAGCACCTGCCGCAAGAACGTTCGGTCCGTGAGCGCAACGAGATGTACTGGGACAACGACAACACTATCATCGAAAAAGTTGTGGCACTTGTCATCAACGACGAAAACGTCGCGCTGACCCGATATCTGGCCGGTGAGCTGGACCGTACAGAAGTCCCTGCAGGTCAGTTCCCACGTCTGCAGAAAGAACACCCGGAAGAAGCCATCAGCTTCCCGCGCCTGTGCAACTATTATTACACATTCAACCTGTCCGATGGCGGCCCCGAGGCATTCAAGGATCCGAACGTGCGCCAGGCTCTATCGCTGGCCGTAGATCGTAAGATCATCACGGAAAACATTATGGCTGGCGGTCAACCGCAAGCGTACACGTTCGCGCCAGAAGCCACTGCCGGGTTTACCGTGCCGGAAGTCGAGATGGCCTCGATGTCCCAGCAAGAGCGGGACGAACTGGCCAAGGAACTGCTGGCCGCTGCAGGCTATGGTCCGGACAACCCGCTGAGCTTTGAGATGGTTTACAACACCTCTGAGGCACATAAGAAGGTCGCCGTGGCACTCAGCCAGATGTGGAAACAAAAGCTCGGCGTTGACGCCCAGTTGGCAAACATGGAATGGAAGATCTTCCTGGAAGAGCGCGGCAATCAGAACTTTGATCTGGCACGTGGCGCGTGGTGTGGCGACTATAACGAAGCCTCAACCTTCCTGGACCTGCTGCAGTCGGATTCCGGCTATAACGACGGCAAGTACAACAACGCTCGGGTTGATGAGCTGCTTGCGGAAGCCAAAACTGCAGATGACGCAGCGCCACTATATACCGAGGTGGAACGGATTATCGCGCAAGAGACCCCCGTTATTCCGATCTATCACTATGCTGGCGTCTACATGATGGACAGCGACGTCGGGAACTGGCCGGTCAATAACGTAGAGCAGAACTGGTATTCCAAAAACCTCTACAAACGTGCCGAATAATCATCTTTAGACCACGTTCTGCCCCGGAGTTCTCTTCGGGGCAGAACCAATAACGGGGGCATGAAATGCTTGCCTATATCATCCGGCGCCTGCTGGCGGCCGTTCCGACGATCCTGTTACTGATCGTCGCCAGTTTCTTTCTGATGCACTTTGCACCCGGCGGGCCGTTCACGTCCGAACGCCCTCTGCCGCCTGCGGTTCTGGCCAATATCGAGGCCCGCTATGGGCTGGATCAGCCGTTGTGGAAGCAATTGTGGGATTATCTCTACAATATCGTGGTGCATTTCGATTTCGGCCCGTCCTTCAAGTTCAAGGATCGAGATGTAAATGACATCATCGCGCAGGGCTTCCCGATTTCGCTGACATATGGCTCGCTGTCATTCCTGCTTGCGACTACTGTCGGTGTTGGCCTGGGTATCGCCGCCGCGATCAAGCACAACAGCTGGATCGATTATTTCGCCGTAGGTTTGGGGATCGCGGCGCAGGCACTGCCCAACTTCATCATGGGCCCGATCCTGATCCTGACCTTCACACTTTGGCTTGGCTGGCTGCCCGGCGGCGGTTGGAATGGAGGGCAATGGCCCTATCTGATCATGCCCGTGATCGCGCTGGCGACTTCGTATATGGGGTCGATTGCGCGGATCACACGGTCATCGATGCTTGAGGTTCTGAACTCGAACTTCATCCGCACCGCCCGCGCAAAGGGTCTGCCAACCAGAACCGTGATTTGGCGTCATGCGCTGAAGCCAACCCTTCTGCCCGTAGTGTCCTATCTGGGGCCTGTTTTTGTCTACGTTCTAACCGGTTCGGTTTTTGTCGACATCTATTTCTCGACCGGGGGATTGGGGCAGGCCTATGTGGGTTCAGCTCTGTCTCGGGACTATGCCGTGCTGTTGGGAGTCACGATCCTATATGGCGCGCTGACCGTCGTTGTGAACTTGCTGACTGACCTGGCCTATGCCTGGTTCGATCCAAAAATCCGCTACTAAGGGGCTGGCAATGCTTGGAAAATCACAAAAAGCCGCCCAACTGGCTGAAGATGTCACCGATTACACGGTCATTCAGGGGCGCTCACTCTGGCAAGACGCACGGATGCGGTTCGTCCGCAACAAAGCCGCGATGGCCAGTGTCTTCATACTTGGTCTGATCGTTCTGTTTACCATCATCGGTCCATATTTCGCCGAGTGGAGCAACGAAGAGATCGATTGGAACGTCATGGGCGACGTGCGCGGCATGGGGATGCCCTCGGTCGAAACCGGGCACTTTTTCGGTGTCGATGATCTGGGCCGTGATCTCTATAGCCGGGTCATTCAGGCGACAACAACATCGTTATTGGTCGGCCTAATCGGGGCGGCAACCGCCCTTATAGTCGGAACCTGCTATGGCATCGCCGCTGGCTATATCGGCGGTCGCACCGATAGCGTGATGATGCGCTTTGTCGATATCCTGCTGGCAATCCCAGCAACGCTGGTCATTATCCTGTTGCTTGTTGTGGCCGGGCGGTCATTCTTCATGCTTTTCATAGCCCTTGGTGCTGTGGGTTGGCTTACAATGGCGCGGATTGTCCGGGGCCAGACCCTGACCCTGAAAAACCGAGAGTTTATCGAAGCCGCGCGCGCCGCCGGTGTCAGCGAGTTCACCATTATGTATCGCCACATCTTGCCCAATCTTCTGGGCGTGGTGATCGTGTATGCCTCGCTCCTGGTGCCCGAAATGATCCTGACTGAAAGCTTCATCTCATTCCTAGGGTTGGGGATTTCGGAACCTTATACCTCGCTGGGGCGTCTGATCGCTGAAGGAGCGGGTACGATGGGCTACGGGACGCTGTGGCAGTTGCTGTTCCCTCTGACTTTCTATGTCGCCATCATCATCACGATGTTCTTCATCGGAGATGGTCTGCGTGACGCTCTGGACCCGAAGGATCGCTGATATGAGCTTGTTTTCCGTAAAAGACCTGAGCGTCCAGTTCGACACTCCCGATGGCGTGGTCGAAGCCGTCAAAGGCATCAGTTTCGACATCAACCCAGGCGAGTGCCTTGGCATCGTCGGCGAAAGCGGGTCGGGCAAAAGCCAGACCTTCATGGCCGCGATGGGGCTGTTGCCGCCCGCTGGCCGGGCATTGGGATCAGCCACGTTGAACGGCAAGGAAATCCTGAACCTGCCTGTGGGCAAACTAAACAAAATCCGCGGATCGGATGTAGGCATGATCTTTCAGGATCCGCTGACTGCTCTGACGCCCCATTTGCGGATCGGTCAGCAAATGCGCGAGGTCCTGCAGGTGCATGAAGGCTTGCAAGGTTCCGCCGCGCGTGCCCGCTGCCTGGAATGGTTGGAGCGTGTGCGTATCCCAGAAGCAAAGCGTCGTCTGGATCAGTATCCGCATGAGCTGTCCGGCGGAATGCGCCAGCGGGTCATGATCGCAATGTCGATGTTGTGTAATCCCAAGCTGCTGATTGCGGACGAACCCACCACTGCGCTGGACGTGACCGTTCAGGCCGACATTCTGGACCTGATGGTGCGCCTGCAGAAGGATGAGGGCACAGCTATTGCCCTGATCACCCATGATATGGGCGTCGTTGCCCGAATGTGCGACCGCATTCAGGTCATGCGCTTGGGACAATTTGTCGAAGCCGGTGAAACTCGCGAAATCTTCCGCGCGCCACAACACGAATATACGCGAACTCTGCTTGAGGCGATGCCACGCATTGATGCCGGCGACGCGCCTAAAGCTTTGGACAAGGTTGATGAGCCCCTACTTAAAGTCGATGACGTGAAAGTGCACTTCCCGATCCATGTTTCGGGTGGTCTGTTCGGACGCAAGGTGCCATTGAAGGCGGTCGACGGCGTCAGCTTTGACATCCGCAAGGGTGAGACATTGGGCGTCGTGGGTGAATCTGGATGCGGCAAGTCCACTCTGGCCCGAGCCGTTCTGCAACTGATAGAACCCAGCGGTGGCAATGTCAGTTGGCTGGGTCACCCGATTGTCGGGCTCAGACGCGCCGAACTCAATAAATACCGCAAAGACCTTCAGATCGTGTTCCAGGACCCATTGGCCAGCCTTGATCCAAGAATGACGATCTCGGCCTCTATCGCCGAGCCGCTGAAGACCTATCGCCCTGATCTGACCGAGCGCGAACGAAAAGGTCTGGTTGCTGAAATGATGGAAAGGGTTGGTCTGAATGCCAACATGATCAACCGCTATCCGCATGAACTATCCGGCGGGCAGAACCAGCGAGTCGGAATTGCGCGAGCAATGATCAATAAGCCCAAACTTATTATCTGTGATGAGGCCGTTTCGGCCCTAGACGTGTCTATTCAGGCTCAAATCGTCGAATTGTTGCGAGAATTGCAACAAGAGTTCGGGCTATCCATGATCTTCATCAGCCATGACCTTTCGGTGGTGCGCGCTGTGTCGAACCGGATCATGGTGCTGTATCTGGGTCGCATCGTCGAGCTGGGGGATGGGCAGGTTATCTGCTCGGATCCGGTCCACCCCTACACCAAATCCCTGATCTCGGCCGTGCCAATCCCAGACCCGGATATTGAGCGCAGCCGACAGCGATTGAAACTGCCCGGAGAATTGCCATCGCCTATGGACCCCAAAGCCGCACTTCGGTTTCTTCCCAGTCGGTTAGCCGCTGGCGAAAACGAGTATGTTCCAAAATTGAATGAGGTAAAACCCGATCATTTTGTGGCCGAACATGACCCGTTGGATGCAATTATGGCCAGCACCTGATGTATGTGCCCCGGAGCCATAATCAGGCTCCGGGGCTATCGCTGAAGAAAAAAGTATATTCGAAACAGAACAGAAAAATAACGATATCCGCAGCGGTGCTTGATTGTGCGGCATAGCAAGGCAAAAACCCGCGATGTGTCGGCAGAAATCTCCCGATCATTTTGACTTCTTCCATCACGGATGTCACGATCTTCAAATATATGTTGTAGGGCTGTGTTCGCGTTGATTGTTCGGGCTGCTGAGCCTAAGAGGTCCGCGTCCTACACAGACTGTCGAAAATTGTTTTAGATACTTGAGAGGTCAAATGGTACGTAAGGTCACAAAGGCGATCTTCCCCGTTGCGGGGCTCGGCACCCGTTTTTTGCCAGCAACGAAATCGGTCCCGAAAGAGATAATGACCCTGGTTGACCGTCCATTGGTGCAATACGCCATCGACGAAGCGCGCGCTGCGGGTATCACTGAATTCATTTTTGTCACATCGCGCGGCAAATCGGCACTTGAAGATTACTTCGACCACAATCTTGTTCTGGAACAGGAGCTTAAGGCCAAAGGCAAAGACAAGCTTCTGGAAACGCTGAACTCGACCAACATGGAAAGCGGCGCAATCGCCTATATCCGCCAGCACAAAGCGCTGGGTCTGGGTCACGCTGTCTGGTGCGCTCGTCGCCTGATCGGCGATGAACCATTTGCAGTTATGCTGCCCGATGACGTAATTGCAGCCGACAAACCCTGCCTTCAGCAAATGATAGAAGCTTATGAAGAAACCGGCGGTAACATGGTTGCAGCCATGGAGGTTCCTGCCGACAAAACCAGCTCGTATGGTGTGCTGGACGTGGGTGACAACATTGGGACGGTGGTACGCGCACGCGGCATGGTTGAGAAGCCAAAACCCGATGAGGCGCCTTCAAATCTGGCCGTGATCGGACGCTACGTGCTGGGTCCGTCGGTACTTTATAATCTGAATCAAAAGAAAAAGGGCAGCGGTGGCGAGATTCAGCTAACCGATGCAATCGCCGAAGATATTGGCAACGGCGTGCCGGTGTTTGGCTACAAGTTTGACGGCCAACGTTTCGATTGTGGCTCAAAAGCTGGATTTTTGCAGGCCACGGTCGCCTTCGCGCTGGCCCGCGACGACCTGCGTGAGGATCTGAGCCAGTACCTACACGACATCGTGGCAACTGGTCAGGCGGCGCAATAACGAACCGCCCAAAGTATTTGACGTTTTTTGTTCGGCCGAAGCGAATTTCGCCTCGGCCGAAATTCGTTGTGAACGTCTGAAGCGTTAGCAAGGGCTTTATGGGGCGTTCGGCCCGGTTAGCAGCGGTTCATCCTCTGGACGGCAATGTGGCGCGCAAATCAATTGTCAGACCGACAGCCACAGGAGGACGCCCGTGCCACAAAATTCTCCCCGTTTGAACCTGCCCTATTTGCAACCGTCACAGGCCCAAAAGCACGTCACCCACAATGAAGCCCTACGGCAGCTTGATATTATTACTCAACTCTGTGTCGCTAAGATCAATGCTACGATCCCACCTGTCGCACCGGATCAAGGAGAGGTTCACGCCTTGGGCAACACCCCAACAGGGGATTGGGCCGGCCACGCCGGTTCGCTGGCCGTCTGGCTGGATAATGCCTGGCATTTTGTACCCCCTCGAATTGGTTGGCGCGCATGGGATGAAAGTGAGGAGAAATTACTGGTCTGGGACGGCAATAGCTGGATGCCCCCCCCTGTCGCGACAGAAAACCTGGATGGCGTGGGAATCGCCACGGGGTATGACAGCACCAACCGGCTATCGGTACGATCTCCCGCCACATTACTCAGCCATGATGGTGGCGGGCATCAGGTAAAAATCAACAAAGCCGACGCAAGCGACACCGCATCCTTGCTGTTCCAATCCAATTGGACGGGACATGCCGAAATGGGTCTGACTGGCAATACCGGATTCACCATCAAAGTGTCGCCGGACGGCGGCACATGGACCAACGCGCTGAGCATTGACCCTGCGAGCGGCACCGCGAGCGGTGCGGCGGTCCAAACCAGCGCCGACGACACCACACCCGGCCGCCTGATGCGGGCAGACTACGGCTATGGTCCGGGCAATCTGCTTGGAACTGTCTCGGAAAATATTGGGATACCGACTGGGGCTGTGTTGGAGCGCGGTGCAACACCCAATGGCGATTACATTCGTTTCGCGGATGGTACGCAGATCTGTACCGTCACACTGCCCGCGATAGGCTGCACCACAAGTGAAGGCGCGTTATTTGCGAGCGACGCGGCAGTCTGGGATTTCCCGATGGCGTTTGCCACCGGCTCAACTGTTGCCGTCAGTGGCGGCGGTGGTGCCAGCGCGCGGTTCATCGGCTTTGAAGCACCGACCGAAACTCAAGTGGCATTCAAGGTACTGTCGACGACAAGCGATGCGACACCACTGCCCCCAACAGCAGTGGCGATTGGCCGCTGGTTCTGAACCGAAAAACTGCCCGGGCTTAACCCCCGGGCGGTTACTTGGCGCGAATATCCGAAGCCGCCTGATCCAGAAACCAAGCATAGGTTTCACGGATACCGTCTTCCAGTCGGACGCGCGCGCGCCACCCCATAGAGGAAAGCCGCGATACATCCATTAGCTTCTGCATAGTACCATCGGGCTTGCTGTCATCCTGAGTAATTTTCCCGGTGAAGCCGATTGTTTTGGCAACCAATATTGCCAAGTCCGCAATTGATATATCCTCGCCGCAACCCACATTGATGTGGCTCAGCATCGGCTGGGTATTTGCCTCATACACATCGCGCGGCAGGTCGAGCACATAAAGAGACGCCTCGGCCATGTCGTCCACATGCAGAAACTCACGACGAGGTTTGCCGGTGCCCCAAACTTTCACCTCGTCCAGCCCGTCGCGCTTTGCCTCATGAAACCGGCGGATCAGCGCAGGCAACACATGACTGTTTTCCGGGTGAAAATTGTCGCCCGGCCCATACAGATTAGTAGGCATGACCGAACGGTAATCAACACCATGCTGCCGGTTATAGCTTTCGCACAGCTTGATCCCTGCGATTTTGGCCACGGCGTAGGGCTCATTTGTCGGTTCTAACACGCCCGTCAATAAAGCATCTTCTCGCATCGGCTGTGGGGCTGCACGCGGGTAGATGCAAGAGCTACCCAGTTGTAGCAGGCGCTTTACCCCAGCAGCGAAAGCCTGATGGATCACGTTACATTCAATCATCAGGTTGTCGTAAATAAAATCTGCTGGGTAGGTGTTATTGGCGTGGATACCACCCACTTTGGCCGCGGCCAGAATGACGACATCCGGACGCTCGGCCTGCATAAAATCTCGGACAGCAACCTGATTGGTCAGATCCAGTTCGGAGCGGGGGCGTGTGATCAGTTCAAGCGTTTCGCCCGCTGCCTGGCGGCTTTGTATATGGCGCAGAATGGCAGCGCCAACCATACCGCGGTGGCCTGCTACATAGACTTTACGCATGGCGCTGCTCCTCAGCCATTTTCCATGCTCACAGGCAATTCATAACCATGCTCTTTCAACAGCGCATGCTGTTTGGCGGTATTCAGGTCTTCTTGAACCATCTCGGCGCACATGTCCTGCACGGTCAGCTTAGGTTCCCACCCCAGTTTGGTCTTAGCTTTCGAGGGATCACCCAACAGCGATTCGACCTCAGCCGGGCGGAAGTACTTCGGGTCAATGCGCAATACCACGTCACCAGGTTTGAGAGCAGGCGCCTTGTCACCTTCAATTGACGCGACAGTCGCAATTTCTTCAATGCCTTCGCCAGTGAACTCTAGCGAAATACCCAGCTCAGCTGCAGACCATTCTATGAATTGCCGCACCGAATACTGTTTGCCTGTGGCAATCACGAAATCTTCTGGGTTGTCCTGCTGCAGCATCAGCCATTGCATCCGCACGTAATCCTTCGCATGCCCCCAATCCCGTAAGCTATCTATATTGCCCATATAAAGACACTGCTCTAGCCCTTGCGCGATATTCGCCAGCCCTCGCGTAATCTTGCGGGTCACAAAGGTTTCGCCGCGGCGCGGGCTTTCGTGATTAAACAATATGCCGTTGCAGGCATACATGCCGTAGGCTTCGCGATAGTTTACTGTGATCCAATAGGAATACAGCTTAGCCACCGCATAGGGCGAGCGTGGATGAAACGGAGTCGCCTCACGTTGTGGGGTTTCCTGAACCAGTCCGTACAACTCGGACGTGGACGCCTGATAGAAACGTGTTTTCTTTTCCAGCCCCAGAAAGCGGATTGCTTCCAACAACCGCAAGGTGCCAATGGCGTCTACATCAGCCGTATATTCAGGAGCCTCAAAGCTGACCGCTACGTGAGATTGGGCACCGAGGTTATAAACCTCGTCTGGCTGCACTTCCTGAATGACGCGCGTTAGGTTCGACGTATCGCTCAAATCACCATAGTGCAGGTACAAATTGGGACTGGGATCATGCGGGTCCTGGTAGATATGATCGATACGCTGTGTGTTGAACGACGACGCCCTGCGCTTGATCCCATGAACCTCATAGCCCTTTTCCAACAAGAACTCCGCCAGATAGGAGCCGTCCTGCCCTGTAATGCCGGTAATCAATGCTTTTTTCGTCATTATTTCTTCCCAGGGAATACTGTGCGCATCGTGGTCACCTCAAAACCTTAAGGCGATGCGGAATGCAACCCAAGGCAAAAGACCGCGGTGAGATTGGCAGCTAATTCATTTCCTGGTTAGGCGATGCGATCAAGTCGATCCATACAGCGGTACCGCAACCTGGGCTCCTTCTGCCAAAGCTTTGCTCTGATCGCGGCGCACTTGTTCATAGAGAGCCAGCGCTTGATCAGAAAAAAGCTGGCTTGGAGGTTCTACGTGCACGAAATTTGAATGCCCGTCCTGCCCACGAGCCATCAGCGCATAATCTCGATCCGCGACCAGTTGTCTTGCATTGGGGTTGAGATAGCGGATTGCCAGGCCGATCCTGCGGTCATCCGATCGATTTGGACCGGACCCATGAATTGTCAGACCGTGATGTAATGACATTTGCCCTGGTGCCAACTCAATATGGGTTTTGTCTTCGTCCGCGACCTCGACCGCAATCTCTTGACCCCGCGACAGCAGGTTGGTGTCGGAATAGGTGTCCTTATGTGGCAGGATCGGGTTCTTGTGGCTGGCGCGCACAAAATCCATACATCCGCTTTTTTCCGTAGCCGGAGATAGCGCTATCCACGCGGTAACCTGATCGGGCGTTTCGCCCATGCCCCAATAGGTCAGGTCCTGATGCATCCCCACCGTATGTTTGGTGTGGGCTTCTTTGATGAAAAACTCGGCTGACCAGATCATGATGTCCGGGCCAAGCACACCTTCGACCAAATCCAGCACCCGCGGATCCAGTGCAATTTTTGCGGCCAGCGGGATTACCAAATGGGCGTTCACACGCTTGTAGGTATTGAGCGGCAGAGGCAGGTCCGCTGTAAGCCAATCCCGTTCAAGCTGTTCTAGTTCCGAACGAATATCTGCAGCTTCGTCTTGAGAAAAAACCGTCAGCGGGAAAAGGAATCCGTCTTTCCAGTATTGTTCCGCTTGCGCGTCGGTCAGAGTGGTTGAAGCTTGTGGCATGGCGTTTCTCACTGGCTGGTTGCAACCTCATGATAAGCCGGTTTCAAGGCTGCTCAGCGTGTAACCTCTTGCCCGTAAGGGTAAGTTAAGCTTAGCCTGCCTTCATGTCATCCCGCATCCCTTCACTCAATTGGCTGCGTGTTTTCGAAGCTGCCGCCCGAACCGAAAGTTTCGCGCGCGCAGCCGTGCAACTGAACATGTCGGCAGCAGCCGTTAGTCAACAGGTAAAGGCGCTGGAAGCCCGGCTGGGAACCCCTTTGTTTCACCGCCATGCCCATGCGGTGACATTGACCGAGGCCGGCCGCGCCTATCTGCCGTCGGTCCAGCAATCCCTACTGATGTTGGAGACCGCAACAACCGGCCTGTTCGGCGAAACTCGTGAACAACGCCTATTTGTGCAATCTGTTCTACTTTACGCTCATGGGGTTCTAGCCAGCGGGTTGCCAGGTTTTCAGGTAGCAAACCCTCAGATCAGCCTTTCTCTGATGACCGGTAATCTTGTTTCGGACTTTGCCAATCAGTTCACCGATCTGCAGATCGTGTTCGGCAACCCCGCCCTCTTCAATGCCGAGGGCGATCTATTGATGCGTGAACACCTCTATCCCGTAGCCCCACCAGAAATTGCTGAGCAAATCAACCATCCTCCGGATCTGTTTCAATTCCCATTGATCGAGGTCTCAACCCATCGCGCGAGTTGGCCGCTTCTGTTTGAAACCTTGCGACTACCCACCGGCCAAGCGCGGTATTTCTTTGCCGACAACTCTTTGATGGCGGCCGAGTTATCGGCTAGCGGAGGCGGCATCGCGCTAGCCCGTGCGCCTGCGTCAAACCGGATTATGGAACTTTCGGGTCTTGTCCCATGCCTGCCGGGTTTTCAGATTGACGGTCAAGAAGCCTATCATCTTGCCTACCCTTCCCGAAAAGCCTTGCGCCCACCGGCGCGTGCCTTTCGCGACTGGTTGTTGGATCACAATGCGGCCGTCCAGACCCGATAACGCCCCTGCCCTGTTACTTCGCGAATTAGACCGCGCCGGGTAAACCGATCGATATTGCGCTGCACGGCTGCGCGTGAGGCCTTCGTCAGTTCTTCGGCCAACGGTGCCGAGACCATCGGCCAAGCGGTCAGGACATCGATCAACAAAGGTGGCGTTCGTCCGCTTAGCCCGCTAGTTGCCTCACGCGCGCGCTGTTCCCAGGCACTGACCCGATCCAGATGCATCAGCGCCGCCAAGGCAGCCTGCCCTGCCCCGCGAACCCATGCAGAGAGTTTTTCGTCCACCTCCCCAGCTCCGCGCAATGCCCCTGGTCCGGACAGAGCGAGAGGCATGAACATCGCGCCGCCCCGCCCCATCGTAGCCGCATGGCGAGCTGCGATGATCGCAGCCTCGGTATCCTGCCCGATCCCCGGAGAGAACGCACGCCAGGCATGAAATCCAATTGCGGCCTGCGTCACCGGGTGCAGACCTTCAGAGTTTCTCATGACTTCTGCCAGATCGGCCACTGCCTCGGGAATCTCTTCAATCCCCTGCGCCATACGATCCAAGAATGCAGTCAGGCCGGTCTCCCAGCCGCCGTCGGACGGGCCCGGCCCCGAGGTCAGCCGTCGCACCGCCCAACCCGCCCGGAACAGGGCTTGCACGTCATCTCCCGTCGCCCCAATTCGCAGACCAGTCCACAGGGCGAGCCTGTCAACACTGATCCGATCCCCGGTCCACCACCCCAGATCCGACACATCCATCAGTGCCAGACGATGACTCCATCCATCCGGCCCCGCCCGCAAACGTTCGTCCAAAGCGCCAAAGATAGCTGCCAGATCTGCCAATTCATAAGAAAGTTCGGCCTGAGCCGCGCGCCAATCCCGTGGATCGAACAGTAACCGCTGATCAGTTTTCGGGCCGGGGATCAGGAAATCATCGACCGGCTCTTCATCTTCCGGGGGCAAAAACCACAGATCGTCATCTTCGGGCGGGTCCACGTCATAGATACTTTGAGGGCCTACCGCGTCGGCGTCCTCGTCCGGATCAGGAATGACGGGCTTTGGTGTCATGCCCCGTATATTTCTGGGAATTATGTCAGTTCACAAGGCGTTTTTTGCGCATTACGTGCTTAACTTGCGAAACTCGCAGTTAGAAATTCAAGTTGCCTGCTCAGATCAATCTGGTCGCTGCTGCCAATCAGCATGTATCCAAAACCGTCCTGGGACCATGTGGCCGTAGCCAAACCGCTCAGAATCTCCTGCTCGACATCCATATTCGGCGCATCGCCCCCCTGTCGGATGATACAGAAGGCAAAAGGCCGACCCTGCGCATCAGCAAACACGACCTGTATGAGAGGCTTACCTTCGAACGACAAAACCTGCGCGCGTTTCAATTCCATCCCGGGCAGCGCCGCAAGCGCATCACGGTTGAGCGCGTGGCCCAATTGTTCCTCGGCCAACGAGAATTGCGCATCTAATAATTCGGGTGAATTGTCCAACGACGCAATTGTCTTGGGGACATAAAGCGACTGGTAAATCGCCGCCTGTTCAGCCCAACCCAGTGGCTCTGGACGTGTGGTCCAAAACGTTGCGGAAACGGCGATTATCGCAACTGAGGCCGCCACGGCCAGCAACCGCAATCCGCCAAAGACAGGCTGTGCCGGGGCCACCGACTCAGGCAAATCAATCTGTGGCGTTTCTGCAGACAAACGATCAAATACCGCCTGAACCGCTGGTGCATACGGGTCCAGCGCCATCAGGCGCAATTCTAAATCAGGGTCCGTTTCAACCGCACTTTCAATTGCGTTGGCCCCGGATTCATCCAGCTTGCCTTCCAGATATTCCAGTAGCGTCTCATCGGAGAACTTCATTTGCCACTCCGTTGAACAGCATCTGCCGCCTCATGCTGCATCACCGTTTTCAGTTTCCGCCGTGCGTTCGACAGCCGGCTCATAATAGTTCCAATCGGAACCTCCAGCAACGCAGCAGCCTCGCGGTAGCTGTAGCCTTCGACAAATACGAGCATAACTGTTTCCCGCTGCGCTTCTGGCAGTTGCATCACCTGTATAAACACTTCAGCGGCGAAAATATTCGTTTCAGAATCCGGTTGGTGCGAAATTAGTTCCGCCTCAGGAGTAGAGGTCAGGGCCTGCGCCTTGCGAACCGAGCGCGCGCGCACTTCATTCAGCCAGATTGAACGGCAGATCGTCATCAGCCAGCTGTCCAACCGATCGTGCGAGGTGACATGGTGGTGCCGTTCCAGCGCGCGCAAACACGTGGATTGCAGCAGATCGTCGGCTACATCGGATGCTCCGGACAACGCCAACCCGAACCGCCAAACGCGTTTCGAATGCGCCTGGATCGCGCCCCGCACAGCTTGTTCTGAACTAATTTCACCACCCATCGAATAAATCGCGACCTGTTTGTGTTTGCCTTCTACGGGCTAGGCCCGCGAGGTCAGGACTGACACAATACCGTGGAGGAATGAAATGAAACTTCTGTTGAAGGCAGTCACGATTGCGTCGGCAATTGTTGCAACCCAGGCGCTGGCCGAGACGTGGACCCTGGCACCCGAAAGCTCTCATCTTGCCTATGGCACCATCAAGAAAGACACTGTGGGTGAGGTGAATTCCTTCACCGGTCTCAGCGGTCATGTAACCCCAGATGGTCAGGTCGAAATCCAAATTGACCTGTCCTCAGTCGAGACCAATATCGACATACGCAATGAACGGATGATCGAACATGTGTTTCGCAAAGCGGGCACGGCTTCACTTAAGGCCAAGTTTGATATGGCCGAGGTCTCAAGCTTAAGCGTCGGCGAAACAGCCCTCGTCGATGCCGATGCCATGTTATCTTTGGCCGGGGCGGAAGTGGCTTTTGACGCCGAAATGTTTGTGGCACGCCTTTCAGATACTTCGGTGACGGTGTCGACCAACGACATGGTGTTCATCAGCACCGAGGATGCTGCCGTGAACACCGGAGTGGACAAGCTGATGGAGCTTGCCAACCTCCCCAGCATAACCCGGACCGTACCTGTTACCGCGCGTCTGATTTTCAACATGGACGGCGAACAGGCCGCAGTGACCAGTGCAGCCCCGATTGCCGTTGCCGCAGTCGCGGGTGATACCAAAGCCGGCAAGAAAGTCTTCCGCAAATGCAGCGCCTGCCACAAACTGGCTGAAAATCGTCACTCGGTCGGCCCGTCGCTGCACGGCATTTTCGGCGCCACGGCTGGACAGGCCGCCGGGTTCCGCTATTCCTCACCTTTGAAAGAGTCGGGTATCGTTTGGAATGCCGAGACCCTGACCACATTCCTGTCCGATCCCCGAGGCACCATCCCCGGCAATAGAATGCAGTTTCCGGGCCTAAGGAATGAAAAAGACGTCTCCAACCTGATCGCATATCTACAAGCAGAAACACCGGGTTAAGACCGAGCCCGACGGAAACCGGGTTCCCTTTGCCAGTCTTGTCCCGCTTCCCCTTGTCTCATCGCAGAAGAGGGAGACGCGGGGCATTAGCGAAACAGTCAGACTGACACTGGATGAGATCCGAAACCTAAGCCTGTCCATTCTGACCGCATCCGGCTTCGGGGCGGAGCATGCCGCAGCAATCACCAACATGTTGGCCACCTGTCAGATAGACGACTGCCAGTCGCACGAGCTATTCCGCCTGTTCAACTGCACCGATACGATGAAAGCCGGAAAAATCGACGGACATGCAGAGCCCGTCGTTGCGCCCTCGGACAACGCAATCGTTAGGGTCGGTGCGCAGGGCGGCATGTCTCGGCTGGCTTTTGAAAAAGCGCTGCCAGTACTGATCGAAAAGACCCGCACCCATGGTATGGCCGCGTATGGCCGCGATGGCGATTAACCGATGCTTCCACTTTTCGGCCCTCTGGCCCGAAGTGGAACGGCTGTCCGCCGAAGGTCTGGCCGCAATAGCGATGGCACCCAGCCATTCCTGGATGACCCCGGCAGGCGGCACACGCGGTAGCCTCGGCACCAATCCCCTGGCCTTCAGCTGGCCGAGGCATGGCAAGGACCCCACACTTTCGATTTTGCCACCAGCGCTTTTGCCTACGGTGAGATCGAGCTGTATCGCCGTGCGGGCAAACCTCTGCCCGAAGGGGTCGCCATTGACAAAGACGGCAACCCAACCGCCGATCCGCAGGCTGCAATGGACGGCGCGATGTTGACCTTCGGCAGTTACAAAGGCTCGGCCCTTTCTATTGTGATCGAGCTTCTGGCCGGTCCGTTGATCGACGACTTGACCAGCCTGGAAAGCATGGAGTTTGCCGAAGGTGCAGGTGGCGCTCCCTACCATGGCGAGATCATACTGGCTTTTGACCCCGCCCAGTTCAGTGGCCGCCGTGTGACCGAAAACGACGCCCGCGCCGAGCGCCTGTTTGCCGATATCCTGTATCAGGGCGCACGTCTGCCCTCGCAACGGCGCTTTGCCGCCCGGGCGCGCAACACCGAGCGCGGATATGTCGAAATCGCCAAAACACTACACGAGGACCTTCTGTCTTTGGCCGGACAGGTACAAGCGACGTAAAGCCCCTTCCCCTTAGGGATGTGGCTGGCTAAGAAGTCCCTCCAGACTTTTTCAGGAGGCCTCCTTGGACCGCATCGCCCGCACCATTGCCACCGAAATTAACGCTCGCCCCGAACAGGTCGGCGCTGCAGTGAAACTGCTGGACGAAGGGGCCACCGTCCCCTTCGTCGCGCGTTACCGTAAGGAAGTAACCGGTGGACTGGATGATGGTCAACTGCGCACACTGTCCGACCGCCTGACCTATCTGCGTGAGTTGGAGGCACGACGCGAAACCATTCTTGGGTCGATCAAGGATCAGGGGAAGCTGACTGACGAACTGGCCAAATCCATCACACAAGCCGACACCAAGGCCCAGCTAGAAGATATCTACCTGCCCTACAAACCCAAGCGTCGCACCAAGGCGATGATCGCGCGGGAAAACGGGTTGGAACCGCTGGCCAACGCCATTTTGATAGACCGTTCTGCCGATCCCGAGGCTCTGGCACAGGATTACGTCACTGAAGCGGTGCCAACTCTCAAGGACGCGCTGAACGGTGCACGGGACATCATCACGGAACGGTTAACTGAAAACGCCGCTCTGTTGGGCGAATTACGCAATTTCATGCAGCGCGAGGCCGTGCTGACCTCAAAGGTGATTGACGGCAAGGAACAAGAAGGCGTGAAGTTCAGCGATTATTTCAACCACTCCGAGCTGTGGGCCAAGACCCCATCGCATCGTGCATTGGCGATGCTACGCGCCTCGAAAGAGGGGATCGTGACGCTGGACATCGCGCCCGAGCCCGAAACAGGTGCCGCGCGGGCCGAAGCGATAGTCGCCGCCCATCTACGCACACGCGGCGATGGGCCTGCCGATAAATGGCTACGCAAGGTGGCCGGGTGGACTTGGCGGGTGAAGCTGTCCCTGTCAATGATGGTCGAGCTGATGGCCGACCTGCGTGGACGTGCGCAAGAAGAGGCCATTCAGGTCTTTTCCCGAAACCTCAAAGACTTGTTGTTCGCTGCCCCCGCTGGTGCACGAGCAACGCTGGGTCTGGACCCGGGCATCCGCACCGGCGTCAAAGCAGCCGTAGTTGATGCCACGGGCAAGGTGGTTGCAACGGATACACTCTATCCCTTTCAGCCCAAAAACGATCTGCGCGGAGCGCAAACGACTCTTTTGAATCTGATCGCCTCACACAAAATCGAACTGATCGCCATCGGCAACGGCACAGCCAGCCGTGAAACCGAGAAATTGGTGGGCGACGCACTGAAACTGCTGCCCAAGACCGTAGCTGCGCCTACTAAAGTTATTGTGTCTGAAGCCGGAGCCTCGGTCTATTCCGCCTCGGAACTGGCCGCGCGTGAGTTTCCCGATCTTGACGTTTCTCTACGCGGAGCAGTGTCGATCGCACGCCGGTTGCAGGACCCGCTGGCCGAGCTGGTGAAAATCGAGCCAAAGTCCATTGGAGTCGGTCAATATCAACATGACGTGGACCAGCACCGCCTGTCGCAATCCCTGGCTTCGGTAATCGAGGATGTCGTTAATGCAGTGGGTGTCGACCTTAACACGGCTTCAGCTCCCCTGCTCTCTCATGTGTCAGGTTTGGGGCCTGTCCTTGCCGAAGCAATTGTGATGCACCGCGATCTGAATGGCGCATTTCAATCGCGCAAAGAGCTTCTTAAGGTCGCCCGCCTTGGCCCACGCGCATATGAACAATGCGCTGGCTTTCTGCGCATACGCGACGGCGCAGAACCGCTGGATGCGTCTTCGGTTCACCCCGAAGCTTATGACGTTGCCCGTCGGGTTGTTTCGGCATGTGGCCGGGATATTCGACAGATCATGGGCCATGACGGCGCGTTGAAAGGGTTAAGGGCCGAGCAATTCGTAGACGAAACTTTTGGTCTGCCAACCGTTCAGGATATTTTCGCCGAGTTGGAAAAACCGGGTCGTGATCCGCGTCCCAGTTTTGTCACCGCCTCATTTACGGATGGCGTCGAAAATATCACCGACCTGAAACCAGGAATGGTTCTTGAAGGCACCGTTACCAATGTTGCTGCCTTCGGTGCATTTGTGGATATCGGCGTGCATCAGGATGGGCTGGTCCATATCAGTCAACTGGCTGATCGGTTCGTCAAGGATCCGCATGAGGTGGTCAAAACCGGACAGGTCGTGAAGGTTGCAGTCGTTGAGGTGGATGTGTCGCGTAAACGCATTGGCCTGACAATGCGCAAGAACGGTGGGGGCAGATCTGTCGCAAAATAGCAATCGGCCAAAGAGGTCGTGCACTGGCTTTGGCCTTCGCAAATAATCCCACTATAGGTGGAAAGTTGACATCGCGGATTACTAAAACATACAAGCGCGGCCAAAAATTTTGAAAGCAACTGCAATATGGCATCGTCCAAAACTTCGGTCCTTTATTTGTCCCCCTACTTTTGGCCAGAAGAGATTGGATCTGCTCCATACAGTCGTGAATTGGCACAACATTTGTCCAACAAGGGTTATGTTGTTTCAACACTCGCCTTCCGGCCGCATTACCCCAGTGTCGAACCGTTTGCTGACTGGATGCATGGTACGCGTGACCGGGAAACTTTTGACACCATCGCAATTGAACGCGTGCCTGTAAGTCCACGTGGCTCGGGCGGCTTCAAAGAGCGCATTTTTAACGACCTGCGTTATCTCGGTCGAGCAATCTCTCACGCTGTTCGCGGCACATATCGCGACGCCGAGATCATCATCACATATGTACCCAGCGTTCTTACTTTGTTTGGCGCTGCTGCCCTAAAACTGAGGAATGGCGCGCCGATTGTTGCTGTGGTCCATGATATCGAAAGCGGTCTCGCTGGATCGCTGGGCATTACATCCAACCCAATGCTGCTTAAGCTTATGCGTTTGGTAGAGCGCTTCGGTCTAAACTTTGCTGATCAGGTCATTGTCCTGACCGAAGGAATGAAGCGCGAACTTGAGGATATCGGCTGCAGACAACCAATTGAAGTTTTACCGATCTGGTCCCAGGTCGCGGCAGATATTCCGATCGATCCTGCCGGTCCGATACGGGTAATGTATTCTGGAAACTTCGGAAAAAAACAGAACCTCGACCAACTTCTTCCCTTGCTGTCTTACTTGTCGGAAAAAGCCCCTGACGTGGAGATTGTAATGCGGGGTGCTGGGTCAGAACGCGCACGAATTGAAGAAGAGGTTGTAAAGCGCGAAATCGGAAATGCCCGCTTTCTAGATCTGGCTCCTGCCGACGAGTTTATGACCTCTCTGCAAAGCGCCAACATTCATCTGGTCCCTCAAGCGCTGAATGTGGCGAATTATGCTATGCCCTCCAAGCTTATTTCAATCATGTCGGCGGGTCGGCCTTATGTTTGCATCGCCGAGCCGGGCAGTCCTCTGGAGACACTGACGCAGGAGTCCGAGGCAGGTATCTGTGTGCAACCTGGAGATGAAGCACGCCTTTGCCGAGAGGTTCTGGATCTTCTTTCAAACCCTGCTCAACAACAGCGAATGGGGCAAGCTGGCCGGACCTTTGTGCAGCAGAACATGGATCGCGAGACAATTCTGGACAGTTACATAAGTATTTTGCACCGCCTTTCTGGAAATGAACCGCTGACATCTGCTGTGAACGAGGGTTGATGGCGCAATGGCGAGTTATTTTTGAGGGGCAGGACTAGCCCGATCTAAAAAAATGTGTTTCAAAGCAAGCATCTGAATTTTTCAACCTTTGGTAGAAAAGCGAATGGGCACTGCTGCTGAAATGATCGCTATGGATTTCGAGGCATCGGCACGCTTTGACCATAGAATGCATATTGCGCTTAGGATTGGCTTGTTTCTTAGTCTACCACTGTGCTTGTTTCAGTTCGCAATCGCGCCGGAAATCAGCCTTTTAGTCCATACAGCATGCATGCTTCTTGCGACCGCGATGGTTGTATTACACAAAGATGGCTGGCGTGCTTTTTTCTATTCTTCGCCCTATTGGACATTCAGTTTCATGCTGTTTGTGAACGCGTCCGCGCGCGGAGTGTCGATTGACTACAACATTCTTGATCCGGATCGGGCAGCTTCAATCGTGTTGGTTTCCCAGTTCGGAATCTCGGTGGTCGGATTAATCGACGCGCTTGTGCCAGACCGCCCGCGACAGGCATCCTTTGCTGCGGTCGAGCGGACAAACAGCTTGATGTTCGCCTTTCTGGCAAGTTCCATCTGTGTGCTTGTATTGCGATTTACCGGAGGCATATCTCCGATCGTTGCCAAAAGTTTCTTCTACCTTCTTCCGATCTTGATCGCGACAAACTTCCTGCGTCGGGGCGCGCGGGCAATGGACCCCTATTTCCTGGGCTTGTTCGGGGGGTACAGTGCATTGGCCGTGATCGACAATAGCCGGACAGACCTCTTGTCTTTTGTGCTGATGGGTTTGGTACTACTAATGATCTTCGGAAAACGTTTTGTGACCTGGCAGCGAGTGGTGTTGGGCTATTTTCTCGTGCGGTTTCTGGCAGTGTTCTCTGCTGTTTCAATTGCGGTACGTCCACTTCGGGACACACCGGATCTGATGGTCAAAGAAGCACTCAGCAGGTTGTTTTCGTTCGAAACCCTATATGCCCTGTTCAATCCGCTTCACACGCACAGCGCGTCTTATGTTTATGCGCAGCGCCAAACAGGATACAGCTTGTTTAGGTCTTATTTTTATGGCGGCGGTGACACCTCAATCTTTGACCGTCTCACATTATTACCGCAAATGGATATTGTGACCGGTCGCTTGCTGCTGACAACCCATATTGATTTTGCCAAACTCTGGCAGACCACAATCCCAAGCGCCCTGCCCAATTTCGGTCAGCAGAAAATTACGATGCTCGGAGATGAGCTGGTCTGGGAACTGGCGCTGCGTTCCCGAGAAACCGTCGGGCGGCCAATGATCACGTCCCAAGCCGAGGCATGGGCGCTTGGCGGCTATTGGGGTGTGCTGGTTATATCCATCTTTGTCTTTGCATGTTGGGCGCTCAACTATCGTCTTATGCTGCGATATTTCGGCTTGCGGACCGTGGTTCAGGCCTTCAACGCCTTGCTGATTGTCTACGGCATTCTGACCACAACCATTCTGGGTCAAACCCTTGCAATGTTGCGATCACCGCTGCAGGTTTTGCTGCTTTGTGTGCTGATCAGCCTCGTGCTCCAAGTCCTTAAAACACGCCATTCCATGAATATGCCGAAACCTGTTGCAAGGCATTTGGAATGAAAATTCTCTACATCGGAGCAAAATCCGGAACGTCCCTGCAACGTGCCGAAGCTACCAGGCGCCTGGGGCATGACGTTCTACATATCTCACCCGAAGAATTCCTTCCAAATCGCTGGCCCCTTTGGCTCAACCGTCAGGGCGGGTTTGGCATTGATCATCTCGTATCACGCGTTTTGAAACGCGAAATCGGAAACAGGGAATTTGATCTTGCACATGTCAACAGTGGCGAAGTGATTGGGCGTAAAAGCGTGGCAGTACTGGGCAGAACCGCGCCAGTATTAAGTCACTACACTTCGGACAACCCATACGCCTTGCCAACAACAGAAAGAAAACGATGGAATTTGTTTCTTCAGGTGCTTGATCAATATGATCTGACCGCATCAACCCATCGCGACGGTTCAGATCAGAACATGCGTAATAAGGGCGCACGCAATCCCTTCTCAGTGGCACCATGCGCTGATGAAGTTGTTCACCGCCCTTTTGATACAATTCTCGAACAGCACTGGCTCTCAGAAGTTGCCTTTGTCGGAACATGGATGCCGGGCCGAGAATTCTTCCTGGAAACTCTGATTGATGCAGGGATAGAACTTTCGATCTACGGTCCGCGCTGGACCAAGGCCGTGAACCACGCCAAGCTGAAACCGTATTTACGAGGCAACTATCTTGAAGGGCGCGACTACACTGCCGCCATCGCTGGTGCGAAGATAGCGCTGGTTTTATTGAACGAGAAAAATTTTGACACTTACACAAAACGCAGCATCGAAATTCCTGCGATTGGCACAGCAATGTGCGCAGCTCGGACGCGCACTCATGAAGCATTGTATACAGAAGACCAAGAAGCCGTTTTCTTTGACACCGCAGAGGACTGCGTTGATCGCTGCAAAGCCTTGCTTGCGGACCCGCGGAGCCTGGCAGCCCTCGCGCAGGCCGGACAGGCGCGCGCGCAGGCAAATGGATTTTTTAACGAAAATTTAATGGCTGAAATCATAGACCGGGCCATGGATGCGCGCATATGAGCAAACCGGAGAAAATTGTATTCATCGGCCTTGAAACATATGGCCTGATGGGTGGGCTGCAGCAATTCAACCGTCGCTTCATCAAGGCACTGGCCAGCCGTGCTGCCAAGAGCAATGGTATAAGACCGCAGATCGTTTTACGGCGCGACCAGACATCAGACATGCCAACTGATGTGGATGCCGATTTCCGCCCTTGTGGCACATCCGTCCTACGGATGTTTCACGAGGCAATGGGCGCAGCACGAGGGGCAGACATTCTGGTTGCTGGCCATGTCAACCTGCTACCGGTCCTGACCGCATGTTCGGTTATAGCGCCTCGAGCCCCCAGGATACTGGTTGTGCATGGTGATGAAGTTTGGGGCGACCCAGTCTATCGCGAGCGCAAGCCGTTTGACGCGCCAATGATGCGGCGCCTCGACCGCGTCGTATCAGTGTCCCAATTCACAGCCAACCGGATGGCAAAAGCGTTCGGACTATCGCCCGAAATGTTCAGCATCTTTCGCAATGCAGTGGATGAGATTCCGTCGCCCGATCAAACCCAGCCAAAACAGCCGAATATCCTATGCGTGACGCGGTTGGCCGAGCATGATCATGGCAAGAATGTCGACAAGCTGCTGCGGGCATTCGCAGTGTTAAAAACACAGAATTTGGAAGCAACACTGACAATCGTTGGTGATGGCGTCTTAAGACACGGATTGGAAAAACTATCGCTGGAACTTGGCATTTCAGAACACGTGCGATTTACCGGCCGTGTGTCAGATAAGTCGCTTGCAGCGGCATATGCCAGCGCAAGCGTGTTCTGTCTGCCTTCGGAAAAAGAAGGTTTCGGCATCGTTTACCTTGAAGCCTGGCTGCGGGGACTACCGGTCATCTGCGGAGATCGAGATGCCGCCCAGGAAATCGTTTCGGACGGTGTTGATGGGTATATTGTCGACCCGTCGAATATCGAAGAATTCGCCAGCCAGCTTGGAAAACTTTTGGCACAAACAGAAACAGCCCGTGAGATAGGTGCAAGAGGCCGGAGCAAAGTTGAGGCGCAATATCTTATGCCTCACTTCGAAAACCAACTTAAGAGCATTCTAGATAGCGTAAAAGCATGAGAGTTTTACGTATAATTCCAACAGTCGATCCGGCATACGGTGGGCCCCTTCACAGCATGAACGCCATTTCCGAGGAAATGGCCCGCAGCGGATGGGAGAATGAGGTCGTAACGCTGGACCCTCCGAATTCACAGTGGTTGGCACAGAACCCGGTTCCCGCAACAGGCGTCGGCCCCGGCCGCGGTTCGGTCGGGTACACCTCAAGACTGGGTCAGTGGATATCGGACAACGCGCATCGGTTCGACGCTGCCGTAGTTCATGGCGTCTGGCACTGGGCTTCGGTTGGCGGGGGGCGAGGCTGCCGCCGGTCGGGATTGCCGTACGTCCTTTACACGCATGGGATGCTTGACCCGTATTTTCGGCAAATCAAACCTTTCAAGCACTGGATCAAACAAGCATTCTGGGGCACACAAGGCCCCGTGCTGCAACATGCTCATCGCGTGCTTTTCACCGCGCAGCAAGAGGCAGAGGCTGCGCGTGGCGGGTTCATCGGGCCGAAATATCGCGAAGCGGTCGTGGCCTATGGTGCAAGCACCCCTCCTAAATCTGATCCTTCGGCACGAATTGCTTCATTTCAGGCAAAACTGAAACTAACGGCAGATCAGCGCTACTTTCTGTTTCTAAGCAGAATACACCCAAAGAAAGGCGTGGACGTGTTGATCGAGGCATTCCGTCGCTCGGCTGCAGCGGACTTCGGTTTGCACTTGGTCATCGCCGGACCGGACCCTGACGACATGATCCCCGAACTACGCAGATTGGCACAGACAGCTGGCCTTACAGGACGCGTACACTTCGTAGGACCCTTGGCCGGAGAAGAAAAATGGGCCGCCTTCGAAGGGGCCGAAGCATTCACCCTGATCACACATCAAGAGAATTTCGGCGTGGTTCTGGCAGAAGCTCTGGCCGCTGGCACACCGGTCATTGCAACCAGACGCACGAATATTCACATTGAGCTTTCGAAAACCGGGGCAGCCATAATCTGCGACGATACGAGTGCAAGCGCGGGTCAGGCTATTGCGACATTTCTCGCACTGACTGAAGATAAATTGGCCGAGATGCGCCGCGCCGCCCGTGCAGGGTATGAGAAGCGCTTTACCATCCGCGCAGCAGCCCAGGATTTGATGGCGGTATTGCAGGAGGCCAAAGACACTTTGCGATGACCGAACCGCTGAACGCCCAACACTCATCACCCGTAACAGGTGGGGCCAGTTTCAAAACCTCTCACCGCGTGCTGAGGTTGTTCTGGGGGATTTGGTGGCTATTGCTATGCCGCTGGACGCCGCCGCCATTGCATTTCTGGAGGGTTTGGTCTTTGCGGCTATTTGGGGCCAAGATCCATTCAAGCGCTCGTGTTTATGGGTCCGCCAATGTTTGGTACCCGCCAAACCTGACGATGGAAAGATACGCAGTCTTGGGGCCACGGTCGAACTGCTACTGCTTGGACAAGATCGTGATCGAAGAATTTGCGACCATCTCTCAGGATGCGGAACTTTGCGGCGGAAGCCATGACATCGATGATGTGCACGATCAGCTTTGCACACAACCAATCCATATTGGCAGACAGGCTTGGGTCGCGGCGGGTGCTTTTGTAGGGCCCGGTGTTGAAATAGGCGAAGGTGCCGTTATCGGCGCCCGCGGAGTCACAATGAAGTCCCTGGACCCGTGGAAAGTATATGCGGGCAACCCGGCGCGTTATATTCGTGCTCGGAGCAGATTTGATCGGTCTGTTTTGGCAGACAAGTAAACCAATCGCAGCGTGATCGGCATTGTGCACATATCACCGAACTGATGGCTAAACGAAAATAAACAACTCCACGGAATGTTTGTGGCCGACGAAATCAAAGCCTTCAGGACGGGAAGGATACGTCTTGGGGCAGCACGGTACGGTTGTTTCAGGGAACCCCTAAACGTCTAGGCTTGCTTCGAAAAGGCTCGGGGGTGACCTGTAACTTCCCCTTAGTTTTCAACAATTTGGAGTTCCATGGAGATGCCCCAACCCATTCCTTTTGTCCGGGCCGAAATGTCCGAAATTGTAACGCTAGAGCCAAGCCCGCACGGGCGTGATGGGTCGGTGATCTGATATGATTGGTTCTGACATTTCCATCACATCGCTGGCAATTCGCAAAGAAAAATTGAGCCTCAATGCGTTTAAACCGCTGGTCCTTTTCGACCTGACAGATACCTCGGCGCTTTCGCAGGATTTGGCTGGATTTGTCCCCGTAACAACCTCTGGACAGAACGTGGGCTTGGTGAAGGATAAATCCGCAAACGGCAATCATTTGTCAGCAGTCAGCGAAACTAGCCGCGGACGCTTTCTGACCGGCTACCCCAATGCGATTTCTGTTGGGACATCATCTGCGCCATCCGCTCCATTCGATGGGATCACACAAAGCCATCTGATACAGGACGGGTTTGAGGACGCCGATTTACGGGGCGGCTGGCACCATGACTCAGATTACTTCGGTCTTTTGGGCCGGCAGTTTCCTTCGGCAACACAGAGCAGCGGAAACATCCCGGCCTCGGGCGGGCATGGGGTTTCCTGGCAAGCCTCATTCGTAGTTGATCGAGACTTTGCAATCCGCATCGACGGAAGTGACAGCCTGCTTGGCCGCTACCGCGTCACAATCAACGGCGTCAGACATCACCCTCTCAACCAATCGAATATAGGTCCGGGGCGGCGCTGGTGGTCTTTCAAACTGCCTCTGAAAGCCAATCGAGTGGTCGTTGAAGGCTATGGCGATGTGCGTTGGTTCGGCTTCAAAACGTTGCCAGGAGCCGTTGTGACTGCAAGCCCTGCCCGTTGGAAAACCATTGTTTTCGGAGACAGTTTTACAACCGCGTCTGGTGTCGCCGCACAATGGGACGGGTGGGTCAACCAGCTTCGCCCGCTGGAAGAGTTTTCCACAGTGGCAAGCGGAAGCGGTGGCACTGGCTATGTCGACGATCAATCCGGCGAACAGGCACCGCTCGTGGGCAGGATAATGGATGACTATAACCGCATTTCTGGAATTTCTGGCGCACCCGACGAAGTCGTCATTGCGTTGGGGTTAAACGATGTCGGTCAAAGCGGGGTGCAAGCTGCGGTGAATGCGACATTCGACGCTCTGCGTACCGTATACACTGGGCCGGTGTGGGTCGTCGGGCCATGGGATCATTATGCACCCAACCCGCCCCCGGCAACATGGCTGAGCACCCGCGACGATATCAGATCTGCCGCGCAGTCGCGCCCTGGCTTTGCATTTGTCGACATGGAAGGCGTCGCATATACGAAGACGGATTCTATTCATCCTGACGATGCCGGACACAGGGCTCTTGCCGAGTACCTTGCGCCTCGTCTTGCAGACACACACGCTGTACCTGTCGCGGCGCCCGTTTCCCGTACCAAAGGGCGTGTCGCAAACAAGGGAAACACGCTTTTGCAAATTGCAACCCGATTTGGCCTGGCCGAAAATCCAGGTCTTACTGTCGTTGCGGCCATCAATACTGGCGTCGCCAGCGCCGAAGTTGAGCGGGTTTGGCATATCGGTGACGGAACAGCCGGAACCCTGTCCGGAACCACCGGGACAGGTGGGATAGCCTGGGCCCACAACGACGGCGATGGCCGCTTTGCCATCCTAGGCGACGACAAAAACGCAGTGGTCGCCTGGCGCAGACCCGCGAACGGCACCTATGATGATGGCGAAGTGTTTGTGAATGGGGTCAAACAGGCACGCATATCAGTGGACAATCCATCTATAACCCCGTCGAACACAACCGAGATGTTTTGCTTGTTTGGCAGTTCTACGGGAACAGACCCCTTTCCCGGCGAAATTTCAGCCTTTGCCGTTTTCGATGAGTTATCGAACGCCGAGCTGAAATCAGTCATGTCCATTTTTGCGGCGAAGTTCAAAAGCCTGACGTAACCTCTGACGTCAGATGGAATATCCCTTGAAGATCGCCAAAAGGTTGAGCCATCTCTATATCCGGCAAAGAAAAGCCCGGCCCTCTTGGCCGGGTACACTATTTTTGGACTGGTTCTCTTACCTGCAAAATGTAATTCCACAGGTATTCGGAATAAAACAAAAAAATTATACGCACTCATGCAAAAAATCCTAAGGGAATTCATTACCAACAGTGGCGCACAAACCTACGCCCGCGGGGTCACAATAGGCACACAGTTGCTGCTTATACCAATAATGATTTCAACTTGGGGTTTAGAGGTTTACGGCGGCTGGCTGGCGATTGACTCACTGCGCACCATCTTCTCGCTCGCTGATTTGGGGCTAGCGCAGATCGCTGCAAATGAAATGACGCTACAAACCGCCGCAAAGAATACTGAACGCGCCCAAATCATCAATGCCTCTACTTGGGCGATGCTGATCGCCGTGGGGTTCGCATTGCTCGCCATCGGCGCATTTGCCAGCTTTCTGCCGATTGCCGATATTCTCAATATTTCTCGGTTTTCTGATCAAGTGCCCTTGGCTTTTTTCCTTCTTTCGATGGTGGCTGCCGGTTCAATCCTGTTCGGAGCTGTTGGCGCCGGACTAAGAGCAAACGGACTTTACTGGCTGATGGTCGTCACCAATGCGAGTTACCAACTTGGGGTGGCGCTTTCGCTTGGCATTTGGGGCCTGAACGGAGGCGGTTATCTGGCCGTGGCAACTACGATTGTCGCCATTCAGCTTGCCTTGTTTTCTACTGCCGCAATCATTCTCTGGGTCCGGCATCCCTGGACCCGCCCAAATTTCAGCTTGGTTTCGGTGACCCAAATCCGCAGCATGTTGGCGCCATCCTTCTCGTACATGCTCTACACTTTTACTAATCTTGTTACGATACAAGGGGTCAACATACTGGTGTCGAGTCAGCTCGGACCCGACAAGGTAACGGTAATTTCAGCAATCAGGACTCTGACGCGGATTGGCCGGATGTTCGCGGCAATCTTCATCTATGCCCTCGAACCGATCTTCGCGCGCCTTAGCGGCGAACGAGATTTGGATACAGGAGCAAGAATTTATCGGTTGATGGTGTGGTCGGGAGTTGTAGGATCAGTCCTTTACTGGGTCTGCATGGTCACACTTGGCCCAGATTTTCTGGCTTGGTGGACACATGAAGCCGTAACCGGCTGGAACACTCTTCATTATCTGATGACAACCGCAATTGCCGTCGAAATTGTGTGGTTTACGCTGCAAACACCATATGTATCCACAAACCGTCATTCCCTCCTTGCGGCTTGGGTCGCTGTCTCGGGGATAGCGAGTACGGTCGCCACTGGTCTTTTGTTGGGTACGTTTGGATTACTAGCTGCAGGAACAACATTGGTCGCAATGCACATCTGCATCCTGGCGGCAACAGTATGGGTAATGCGCCGCCACCCACCGTTCTTTTGAACTGGCCAAAAAAAGGTTTTCGGCCTTGCAAAACTGTGAACGGTCAAAGTCTGCAATCCCGTCTTCCACCGTAATACAGATACAAGGCAAACATAGAACCAATCGTTCTTATCAATTCTGGCACGAAGCTTCTGGTTTGAAGCACTGTCAGGTTCAATCGGAGAACGTCCCAAAGTCGGCACTCAATTCAGCGGACAATGAAACCCTACTTTCTGGCAATGTGCCAAGTTCATTGGCCACATAATGCTGCAGCAAATTTGTGATTGCTGAAATCGCCACCCGAGAATCCCAATACGTACTGGCATCGCTAGAAGCGCGCAGAATGTAACGAGTGTGTTCCAATCCCCAAGACTCATACTTGTCAGAGATAAACACGACCGGAAACCCAGCTAACGACGCGCGCTTGATCAGTTTTCGTCCGAGGGTCGAGTATCGGGCTGTGTCAACGACGACCAGGCAGCTCTGCCGCGGGTCCTGCTCGAACAGGTCAAAGAATACCCCGCTACAATCATCCAGATACCGTGTGCCAGGCCGGATGTATTTTAGCGCTGTCGAAAAATCGAGTGCGACACCAGCTGCCGCTTGAAACCCGACGATCAACACGTTTGTTCTATGAGACAGAAGCGTGACGATCTCGGGCCAGATATCCAGTTCACACAGCGCATATACATCGCAAAGGCTATTCAGCTCTTTTTCCAAACTGGTCCGCAACCCACTTTCATCTTTAAAATACGCGACCCTACGTTTGCTGATATCGTCCAGTTCGTCTTTGGCAGTGGTTGCGCTGGCTCTTAGATCAGCCTTCAACTCATTGATGTTTTTAAACCCAAGAGAGCGAATGAAACGCGAAACCGTCATGTCGCTGACATCGCATCTGGCTGCTATGCTGCCCAAATTTTCAAAGGGCAGACTGCGCAGGTTCTCCAAAAAGTATGCGGCAACTATTTTTTCCGACTTGGTAAAGCCGGAATAACCGTTCTTTATCTTCTGCGTCAGTTCATCTGTCATACAGGTTGTTTACTAGAAAGATTACAGCAATGTACACTTGGTCTTTGCCTTAGCCACAACGCGCTTTCTTCGAAAATTCGGGACAGTTTCAACAGCAATGCCTCTTGCCCAAATGCAGCCGCGAACTGAACTCCGATAGGTGTCCCATCTGGGCTTAACCCAAGCGGCAGCGATATTGCAGGATGCCCGCTAATGTTAAACGGAGCCGTGAATGTTTCCTTGGGTTCAAGCTGTTGATACACATCTTCCAAAGACGCATTGGGCAAATCGAAATCAACGGTCCCAATCGGCTCTGGTGGGTGAAGCGCGGTGGGCGTCAATATCAGATCGTATTTGGAAAACGCTGAGGCGATCTTACGCGCAGTTGCACCGAGAGTTATTAGCGCAATCGCATAACTTTCCCCATCAATGGCTGCACCGGCTTGATACAGCGCCCAACTTGTGGATTGCAAATTTTCCAGCGAAGGTATCCTACCCATGCCGCGTGCCACATCATTGATATGAGTACGCACATTGACCGCCCAAAGAACCTTTTGCGCCTCGTAAAAAGCAGAGTAGTCAAAGAATGGCTCTATGGGCTCAACGCAGTGACCCAATTCTTCGCAATAACGGCCGACCTGTCGCACAACTTTTTCAACTGAACTGGACAAAGGTGTAGGAGACCAACTTTCACAGGCTATCCCAATAGTCAGAGATTTCGGCGATGGCTCATTTATTGCACATGCAAATGAATTTTCTGGCGCGGCTACCTCAATAAAGTCACCTGGGTTAGACCCGCTAAGGACGTCCAACAAAGACGCGCAGTCTCGTACGGATTTGGTCATGACAAAGTTGTAAGCGACACCACCTAGTCCCGAAACCAAACCTGGCGCATTCGACACGCGCCCTCGCGATGGCTTTAGGCCGACAACTCCACAAAAAGCCGACGGGTTACGGATCGACCCACCCCCATCCGATGCGTGCGCGATCGGCACCATGCCCGATGCCACTGCTGCAGCGGCACCACCTGATGAACCTGCGACGGACCTGGAAACATCCCAAGGGTTGCGTGTGACACCAACCAACCTACTTTCGGTAATTGCGTTAATGCCCCATTCCGAAGTTGTTGTTCGGCCCAGATTCACGAAACCTGCATCAGCCATGCGCTGCCAGAATTTACTGTCTGCCTTGGCGATATATCCTTGAGCAAGTCGACTGCCGATTTCAGCCCGAACACCTTTGATCATGGGGAAGTCTTTAATCAGCATCGGAACGCCATAAAAAGGCGCACTGCTGTTGCTGCCCGAACGCGTCAAACCGGTTTCGATAACGCAATTAAGCTCGGGGTTTAGGCGCTCGATAGCCTCAAGGGCAGCCTCAATGGACTCATCTGTGCTGATGTGTTTCTTGCGGATCAATTCCGCCAGTCCCGTCGCGTCCTGCGATCCGTAGTCTTGGAAGTTCATGCTGTCTCGCTCTGGCTGAGTCCTTGGGGTAAATGAGGGATCGCCGCCACTAGGCGGCGGGTATAATCATGTGATGAAGTCTCGAAAATCTGCTGCGGTGTACCAGTCTCGATCAGTTTCCCGATCTGCATGACTACGACGCGATTGCAGAAGGTACGCACCACATCCAGATCATGGGTCACGAATACTATCGTAAGCCCCATCTGTTCCTTCAGCCGCGTTAGCAATCGCAAGATCTGCGCCTGAATGGTTACATCCAGCGCCGAGGTGATTTCGTCGGCAATAATTACTTCGGGTTCCATCGCCAGAGCACGTGCGATGCAAACGCGCTGTGCTTGGCCACCGGAAATATCTCTAGGGCGGCGTGTCAACAGGTCGGGCGATAGCTCAACCATCTCCATCAGTTCGCGCACCCGTGACGCGATCCGATCCTTTGGAACAATCTTGTGTAACTTCAACGGCTCCATGATGCATTGTTCGATACTAAATCGCGGGTCCAGAGACTCTTGCGGGTGCTGAAAGATCATTTGCACCTTTCGCAGGAAATTCACTCTTTCCGCGCCTTTGAAATTGCGAACATCGCGACCGTCGTAAAGAATTTCCCCGGACGACAAAGTGTTCAGATTAATCATGGCCCGCACAATCGTGCTTTTGCCGGATCCGCTTTCACCGACGACACCAACGATATCCCCGCGCATAACATCAAAACTGACGTCCTCTACCGCTTTGACCACCGCATTCCGCCCCTGACCGCCAAAGTAGATTGAGGCACGGTTAACCGCGAGAACAGGGTTCCCAGATTCGGTAGGCTCACCTTTCCAGGCGGAATTGTGCAGTCTAATTGCCTCAGGACGCGATGCGATCAGGGTTCGGGTGTAATCCTCTTTCGGTGAAAGGATCACCTCTTCCGTCCGGCCTTGCTCGATCAGTTCACCATCCTTCATCACGGCAATCCGGTCGCATAGTTGCGAAATCACACCAAGATCATGAGAGATGATGATGATGGTCAGTCCTCGTTCCTGGCGGAGCTTGATTAGCAAATCCAGAATCTCGGCTTGCACTGTTACATCCAGCGCCGTTGTCGGTTCATCCGCGATGATGATCTTGCTGTCACAAGCCAGCGCCGCCCCAATCATGGCGCGTTGCTTCATCCCACCCGAAAGTTGATGAGGATAGGCATTTACCTGTCCTTCAGGGTTGGAAAACCGAACGTCTTTCAGGGTTGAAACCGCGAGTTCATTCAGTTCTTCCCTGTTGCGTTTATAGTGAAACCGTGCGGTCTCGGATATCTGATCGCCAATCGTCATCAATGGGTTCAAATGTGACGAAGGGTTCTGGAAGATCATCGAGATGCCGTTTCCGCGGATGTCACGCAGCCGGTCCAGATCCATCTCAAGCATCTTTTGCGCATGCACCGTGATTTCACCGGTCACTTCGGCCCTGTCGGGCAGCAGGCGTGTGATAGCACGGCAAACCGTGGATTTGCCCGAACCGCTTTCGCCGACGATCCCGAAAAACTCGTTTTCGCGGATGTCAAAGCTTACATTCTTGACCGCGGTGACGGGGCCATCCTCTGTCGGGAAGGTGATCGAGACGTCGCGGACTCGGATGGCGATTTTGTGTTCATCTGACATGTTATCTCTCTACCCGCATCAGTTTCGCAGTACCGTCTCCCAGCAAAGCTGCACCAACACCTAGGGTAAGCAGCGCCAAACCAGGGAAGAAGGAGATCCACCAAGCAGTGGACAGATAGGTCTGACCGTCGGCGATCATTACGCCCCATTCCGCCGTAGGTGGCTGTGCGCCCATACCCAGAAATCCCAGAGAAGAGCCATAAAGGATGATCAGCACAAAATCCGTCACCGCGAATACCAGTGCTGGAACGATACAGTTTGGCAGCACATGTCGGATCAGCGTGTAGGTTGATCCGAACCCAAGCGAGGTTGTGGCCGCAATAAAATCAGTCTGCTTGATCAATTTTACTTGCCCTCGCACCAACCGCGCGTAAGGCACCCACGCCACAAGAGCCAGAGCCACAAAATAACTGCTTAATCCCGGACCAAGAACTGCGACGATCGCCAGGACCAGTACGAGAAAGGGAAAAGCGATGGTAATATCCAGCGCACGCATGATGATTGTATCTGTCCAGCCAACGAAGTACCCCGAGAGCAGGCCCAAGAACACGCCGATCACCAGCGGTACAATTAAGCCGACCACGCCCATGAACAGGTCGACCCGCGCGCCGTAAAGTACCCGCGAAAAGATATCTCGCCCCAGCTGATCAGTGCCCATCAGATGATCCGGGCTAGGGGCGGTCAGAAGAGCGTCGAACGCGATCGCGTCTGGGTCATAAGGGGCCAACACTGGAGCTAGAATGGCGACTGCAATCCAGGCAAAAGTGATCACAAACCCGACGATGAAAAGACCTGGCAACTGGCGGACAGCGCGCATTGGAATAGCTAATGCATTCATGACTTAGCTCCTCAGCCTTGGATCGATCAGCATTGAGACAAGATCTACGATCAGCATGACCAGCATTGTGAAGACAGCGAAAAAGAAGGTGAGCCCCAGCACGACGTAGTAGTCGCGCCCGAGGATGGATGAGATCAGCAACTGACCTATTCCGGGGATGGCAAATACCTTCTCAACAACGATGGTGCCGCCGAACAGAAAGGCAACGATGACACCGAACAATTGCAGATTGGGGATCAGCGCATTCATGAAAACGTGACGCTTGAAGATATAGCTCTCGGGCACTCCTTTCGAGCGCGCGGCAGTGACGAAATCCGCCTCCATCATCTCCAGCAGCGAAGCCCGAAGATTGCGCGCCAGAACGGGGACGATGCCAATGGCCAGAGTTATTGATGGCAGGACTAGATGATAGACGTTGTCCCAAAGGCCCTCGCCAAATCCCGCGACCGGGAACCAGCCCAATTGAACCGAAAATATGCGCGCCAACACGATTCCAATCCAGAATACTGGTATTGCAATGCCTGCTACGGAAAACGCGCGAATTGCGTGGTCCAAAGGTCGATCCTGATGGCTGGCGGCAAGAGCTGCGAGAATAATGGCACAGGGAATAGTGATGAGAATTGTCATGATCATCAGTAAAGCCGTCGGCCACAAATGCTGCAGGATCAGTTCGGTGACAGGAATACGAAACCGCAGTGACTGCCCGAGATCCCCCATCGCGATGTTTTTGAGGTAGTAGAAAAGTTGGACAACGATCGGTTGATCCAGACCGTATCGAGTTTTGACAGCGGCTATAGTTTCTGGAGAAGCGCGATCGCCTGCGAGCAACGCGACCGGATCACCGGGTATCAAGTGAACCAAAAGGAAGGTCACCAAAGCCACACCCAGAAGTGCCGGGATCAGTTGTTTCAGTCGATCGACAATAAGCTGGATAATCATAAGAATTGCTTCCACAGCAGACAGAGTGGTCGGGCCGCACGGCTGAACGCGGGCGTGGGTTTTGGGGCCGGGCGCTTAATTCCCGGCCCGCAGGCAGTTACTTGCGTTTTGCCTCTTCGAGCGTCCACTGGAACGCCGGGGTCATAAACAAACCTTCAACATCAGAGGCATAAGCGTTCGTAAAGGGCGGATAATACAGCGGAATATGCACAACTTCGTTGGTCGAGATCTGCTGGATTTCCGCATAAAGCTCTGCCCGCTTTGCCACATCTGTCTCGGAAAGCGCCTCTTCCGTCAGCGTGTCGACTGTTTCGTTGCGATAACCCGTGTGAAAAGCGTTCGAGCCACACGTTCCGCAAACTGCCCAACGAACCGCCAAATCTGGATCAAGTGTTTCGTTGTAATACCAAGCGGGTGCGGCGTGCCAATCATCGCGCTCCGTCTTGCGGCGCGTACGAAATGCGGCTGAGTCAAGCTGCTCGATTTTGGCATTGAGGCCAACCTGGCTCCAAAGAGCCTGGGTAAGCAATGCAATTTGCTGGGATACCTGACTGCCCGAGACCTGGATAATTGTCACTTCGGCACCGACTGCACCAGCATCTTCCAACAGGGCCTTGGCCTGTGCAGGATCATACGGCAACGCGGCGTCATCCTGTGAATGAAAATTCAAAGCACCAGGAAGCGACGAGTTGGCAACCTCTGTTACAAGACCCTGCGTCACGGCTTTTGCAATGGCGACCCGGTCCAAAGCCATCACGGCTGCCTGTCGGACGCGAACATCGTCAAACGGCGGGTTATCGTGGTTCATCAGAATGATTTGGGTTTTGGTCGACGCCTCAAGAGGCACCTCAAAACCTGCATCCCGCAGCTCGGCAATGTTGGCATAAGGCACACCCTCAACGGCATTTACTTCGCCAGCTTTCAGCAGAGAAACCCGTGTATTGGCATCTTCAACGATGCGATATTCAATCGAGTCCAAGTTTGGAGCGCCGTCTCGATAGTATTTGGGATTTTTTACCAGTTGGATGCTGCTATTGCGATCCCAGCTGTCCACCATGAACGCCCCAGACGAGAGCGGTTTTGCAAATGCTTCTTCTTCGCCACGAGCCTCGACATCGGTTTTTGAAACGATTGACGCATTGAATACTTCCAAATTTCCCAGGAACGGCGCATTGGGGGACTTCAGAGCGATTGAAACGGTTTTTGCATCCTTCGCTTCCAACGATTCAATCGCTGACAACGGGGCCGGATAGGCGGATTCGGGATGGTTCAGCGTGCGATCAAGACTAAAGACAACGTCCTCTGCCGTAATGGGCGACCCATCCGCAAACACTGCGTCGCGCAGAGTGAAAACATAGGTTTTGCCATCCTCAGAAATGGTCCAGGATTCCGCCAAGCCCGGGGAAAGCGCGCCGGTTGAGTCTCGGTGCAGCAAACGCGCATATAACTGACCATGTAAGAGAATATCAGGCGCATTTGCCGAACGCATCGGATCGAGTTGCTGCGGGTTTTCGGCAACCGCAATTGAAATGGAAACACCGTCCGCACTAGCGATATTTGGGGCGCTTGAGATCGCCACTGTGGCTGCGAACAACATTTTTCGAAACGCGTAATTCATGTCACCTCCCATATTTGTTGATTATTTAACAGTTCACTATTTTTTGTTGGTTCGTCAACATTTTTATTCCCGCAAGCCAATTGTTCCGGAAGTTTGCATCGCAAACATTGGCTCTTGAATGACGGAGGTAAGAGTCCAGGACGCTGGTTTTATTATTATTTTTCGGCATGCCCGAATTGAAAATGCCGCCGTTCCAACGGAAGCGTATTCCGTGCCGCATTCTTCTATCTACGGTACTTATTGTTCACTCGAGACCTCGAAAACCGTGACCGAGCGTGGCGTGCAGAAGATTGCCCCGAGACCGGCGGCAATAGAAAAGGGTATTTGCTATAGGAGGCGAAAATCCGAGGCCGATAAAGGAAGGTGATATACCGAAATCGCATATATTACGGCCGCCGCTGCGACTGCGATCGGTGTCATGGGGTCATCAGCCATTGACCATCTAAGTAGTTTGATCACGCATAGGAACAAAGCTTGGACGTCGTTAGCCTGGCTTTGACCAAAGCTTCTGCAAAGGTTACCGCACAGGCGACGCCATCAACGACTGGCAAACCGAATTCTTCCGACAGATGCGACATCAGGTCTGTCATCCCTGCACACCCCAGAACAATGGCCTCAGCCCTGTCTTCATCTATCGCCGCCCGAATTTCCGACCGGATTTTATCGACGGTCTTGGGATCGTTTTCCTCAAGCTTCAGAACCGGTACATCGGATGCCCGCACCCGAACACAACGGCGATCCAGACCATAGCGCAACAGGTTCGCCTCCAACCCGGCAAGAGAGCGCGACAATGTCGTGATGACGCTGAACTTTGGACTGATCATGGAAGCCGCATGGTATGCCGCCTCTCCTACACCAATGACCGGCGCCGTCGTGATGCAACGTACAGCATCGACGCCCGTGTCATCGAAACAGGCCACCACAATGGCATCCACGTCCGGAAATTGCGAAACAACGTCCAGCAAGCCTGGCACGCAGGTTGAAACGTCCAGATATCCTTGAATACTCGCAGGGCCGTCTTGTGAATTGACCGCAACAATCTCGGTATCTGGATGTGCAACCGCACGGGCCGCCGCCGCGATCTTTCGCGTCATGGAACTGGTGGTATTGGGGTTGACGACAAGCAATTTCACAACGTCCTCACACTTCCCCGCCCAGATAGGCGGCTTTGATACGGGGGTCGGTCAAAAGCTCTTTTGAATTGCCCGAGATCACCACATTTCCCGTGGTCAGCGCATAAGCACGATGCGAGATCGACAGCGCCATGCGCGAGTTCTGTTCGACTAACAGTACCGAAACACCCTCGTCGCGATTGATCGCCACAATCGAGCGGGCTATGTCCTGAACCAACTTGGGCGCAATGCCCAGCGAAGGCTCATCCAACAACAGCAAACGTGGTTTGGCCATCAGGGCTCGACCGATCACCATCATCTGTTGTTCACCGCCGGACAGCGTGCCAGCGGATTGCGAATAGCGCTCCTTCAAACGTGGGAACCGTTCCAGAACCGAATCCAGAGTGCGCTGTACATCCGCTTTGTCTGAACGGGTAAAGGCCCCCATCAGCAAGTTGTCTTTGACCGACATATAAGGAAAGACGCGCCGTCCCTCGGGCACCATGGCGATACCTTTCGAGACAATCTCGGCCGGATTTGCCCCGGCGATTTGTTCTCCTTCAAACGCGACAGAGCCGGATTTGATTTTGGCCAGCCCGGTGATGGCCCGCAGGATCGAGCTTTTGCCCGCACCATTGGCACCGATCAGAGCGACAGTTTCGCCCTGCTCAAGATCAATCGAGACACCCTTCAGGGCGTAGACGTGGTCGTAATAGAGTTCGACATCCTTAAAATCCAACATCTTTGTCATGGCTCAGATCCCGATCTCGTCATCAGCGCTGCCCAGATAGGCTTCGATGACCTTTTCGTTGTTTTGGATTTCCTCGGGCGAGCCCTCGGCAATCATCTCGCCGAAATTCAGCACGACAATCCGGTCAGAGATATTCATAACCGCCGGCATGTCATGTTCCACCAGCAACACGGTGACACCCCGATCATCGCGAACCTTGCGCACCAGATTGACCATTTTCATGGTTTCGTCGTGGTTCATGCCTGCAAAGGGCTCATCCAACAGCAGGACTTTGGGATCGGTGGCCAGACCTATCGCGATCCCAAGCGCCCTGAGGTTGCCCTGCGGCAGGTTCGAGGCCTGTTCATTGGCGATCTCGCTCATACCAAGGAAATCGATCAAGTCGTCAGCATATTGCCCAAAGCTGTCGACGTCCTCATGCGCAGTTTTCGTGCCCCAGAAATACCCCGCCAACGAGGCGCGCGCGCGCAGGTGCTGAGCGACAATAATGCTTTCACGCACGGTCATGGATTTGAAGATCGTCGTTTCCTGAAACGTACGGACAACACCCTTGCGGGCCACCACATGCGGTTTCAGGTTCGAAATCCTTTCACCCTTGAACAGTACCTCGCCCGCCGTGGTCGGCAGGAAAGATGAGATCATCTTGAACAGCGTGCTCTTGCCAGCCCCGTTTGGCCCGATCACCGACAGGATTTCGTTCTCATTCACATTGAACGAGATATCGCTGTTCGCGGTCAGGCCACCAAATTTCTTGGTAACATGGCGAACCTCCAGAAGATGGCTCATTTGTCACCTCCCTTCTTACCCGGCAGTCGCAGGCTAAGCAGCCCATTGGGCAGGAACAGCATCAGGATAATGAGCAGGCTGGAATAGGCGAGCAGCTGGAAGCGGCCAAGTTCGAACAGCAGGTCCCATCCGAAATACAGTACCAGCGTGCCCAGCATCGGGCCAAACACGTAGCCCAGACCGCCCAGGAAGCAGTTCAGCATAAAGTTGACACTGTCGGCGACCTGAAAACTTGACGGATAAACCGATTGCGCAATCGACCCGAACATCGCCCCGCCAATGCCGCCCAGAAAGGACGAGATGGCAAAGATGATGACGCGGATATACGAGATGTTCACACCAATTGAGCTGGCCAGTTCTTCGTTCTGCTGCATCGAGCGGCACAGGTGACCCAGTCGAGAATTCACCAGCCGGTACATGGCGGCAAAGGTCAGCACCATCAGCACGCAGGCCGAGTAGTAGAAGGCCAATCGCGGGTTCTCCAGCGTTGCGAAATCCGGAATGAGCGGAATACCCAGGATAGACACTCCGCCCGGTAGCGGGATCGAGGTGATCCCCTTGGCCCCGTTGGTGATAGGCAGGGCCAATGCGGTTAGGGTGACGACCTGTGTCAGCACCAGCGAAATCATCGCAAAATACACACCCCGCAGCCGCAGGATCGGCAGGCCAATCAACACGGCAACCCCTGCTGCAAAGAGTCCCGCCAACGGCAGGGACAGCCAGAACGAGATGCCCGCTTTGGTCACCAGAATGGCCGAAACATAAGCTCCGATCAGGGCAAAGGCGCCCTGACCGATATTGATGCGGCCAATATAAAAGGTCAGCCAGACACCGGCACTGGCAATGGACAGCAGTGCCACTGACGTTAGCGTATAATAAAGGTCAGACCGGCCGGTGGCAGCGATAAAACCAGGAACCGCGATAAAGGTGGCCAGCAGAAAGACCGCTACACCCGACCATTGGATCATAGAAAGTTTCGGCACTGCATTATCCCCACGGTTTGCCCATCAGGCCCTGCGGGCGGATGGCCAGGAAAATCATCAGTGAAACGAAGATCAGCAGATAGGTGATATCGCCGTATTGCGACAGGACAGCCAGACCGATGGCTTCCATAAAGCCCAGAATGATGCCGCCAGCAATCGCACCGGAAATCACACCTGCGCCGCCAATCATCACCATCATGAAGGCTTTGATCGAGGTCGGTCCGCCCATGCCAAGGTTGACCCCGGTGATGGTCACCAGCAATCCGCCGACCAGTCCGGCAAGCATCGCGCCCAGGGCAAATCCGATCATGGAATACCGGGCAACATTCACGCCCATCAACTGCGCTGCCGTCCTGTCCTGAGCCAAGGCTCGCAAGGCACGTCCCGTTTTGGAATACTGCATGAACAGGATGAAGGTGACGATGGACAGAATGGCCAGCACACAGATCAGGATCCGGTCATAGGGCATGATCAGCCTGAAGTCCCAATTGAAGACGCCATCGACAATCTTGGGAACACCGCGTTGTTTTTCGCCGAAAACCAGCAGGATGACCGCATCGAACAGAAACGCCAACCCGGCGGCCAACAGCATTGTGCTTTCCTCGCGGGATGATCGTCGAATTACCGGTGCAAATAAAAACCGTTCGATTAACGCACCAAGCACGGCCAGCGTGATGCAGGACGCCAACAGCGCAATTACGAAAGGCCAGCCAAGTTGTCCGTAGAAGGTATAGGTGACAAAGCCGCCAAGAACATACATCTGCCCATGAGCAAAATTCAGTACGTTCATCAGGGCAAAGATCAGCGTCAATCCCAGGGCGATCATCGCATATTGCGCCCCCAGATAGATGCCATTTGCTAATATCTGTTCCATGAGAGTCCCGCGTAAGGTTCGGGTGTCCCGGGCTGATCATCAGCCCGGGTGGGTTTGAGGCCTGTCAGGCTTCCGCCTAGTTTGGGAGGTTGGCCTCAGTCAACTTCAGCGACAAAGAGCGTTTCAAACGCTCCGTCCTGGTATACGTTCACCACAAGCGGAACCGCGATCTGGCGCTTTTGCCCGAACGACGTTGTTCCAACATACCTCATCTTGGCGTCGCCTTTCATGAAGGGGTTGGGTGCTTCGAACGTATCCATCGTGGTCTGGAATTCATTCACATCGTCGATGCCTGCCGGATTGGCGTTCAAGGTCGCAAGGATATACTCCAGCGCGTACACCTTGGTATTGGACTCGTCGTTATATTCACCAAACATATCAGTGTAGCGTTTGACGAATTCTTTCATGTCATCCGAGGCAATCTCGGGCGTCGAAGCACCGCCGACGGAGATAAACCCGTTGGCCAGATCGCCCGCACCTTCGCGCAGAACCGTCGCATCCTGTGCGGTTTCGGTTGAGATAATACCCTGGAATCCAAGCTCACGCGCGGACCGGATCAACTGAGGAGCATTGGCCGGTGAGACACCCGACAGAACCAGCAGATCAGGTTGCGTGCGCATAACTGGTGTCAGGACCGGCGTGAAATCGGTGGTGTCCACCTGATAGGTTACGTTGTCCGACACAACGTCAAGCCCCAGAGATTTGGCCGCTTCAACACCACCGTCCCGCTGACTCAGTGGGTCGGATTCGTTTGCAGCAACAAATGCTACGGTCTTAACGCCCTTTTCATCCCGCAGATGTTTATAAATGGCAGGCCCGGACTGATAATTTGCGACCATGCCCAGAACGGCATTGGAAGCCGGAGCGGTATAAAGCTCTTTCGGGAAGGCATAAGGGAAATACATGATACCCTGCGCTTCAGCGACAGGCCGAACCGCCGCGGCGCCATCATCCACGTTGGGTCCCACCACATAATGAATGCCTTCCTGCGCCATCTTTTCCATACCGGCGATTGCGCGCTTGGGGTCTTTCTGATCGTCGAATGACACGATTTCGATGTCATAGGTCGTATCACCAATTTTGTAGCCGCCGGCCTCGTTGATCCAATCGGCCCGCGCTTCCATCGAGCGTTGGTTGGAGATCCCCCAGGCCGCTGCCGGACCAGAGGTCACACCGACAAAGCCAATCTTAAGCACCGGATTTTCCGCCCAGGCGGTCGATCCCAACACGGACACGGCCAAAGCCAAAGCAGCCGATGATTTCATCAGATTTCTGCGTTTCATTATTTCCTCCCTATTGAGGTTTCGACGCCTCTTCCGGGCGTTTGAACAACTAAAAAGTCACAGGTCGAATCCCGGTGATGTCGTAAAGTTCTGCATTGTTAACAATCTTTGTCAACATTTTTTGACATATCTGTTATTGATATTGTTAACATTCAGCCGATATATTGTCAGAGTACGACCTTGCGGCTATTAAAAATCTTCAAGGCATTTCCACCGATGCGGAACGAGATGACGAACGCGACTGACCAGACACTCGATACTCTGCGCACTGATCCTGACGAACAGATGATCGTGGATCGGATTTACTCCGCCGTCATGGAACAGAAGCTCGCGCCCAGAACCAAGCTGAGCGAACAAACCTTATGCGAGACATTTGGTGTCGGCCGAATGCGCGTCCGCCGTGCTTTGTTGTTATTAAGCAGTCAAGGTATCGTCGAGCTGCGCTCCAATCGCGGCGCCTTTATCGCCTGCCCCAGCCCTGACGAAGCCCGCGAGGTATTTGAGGCCCGTCTAATGATCGAAACCGGCATCGTGCGTGAACTGACCCACGAGATCAGCAGCACGGGCGTCAATGCGCTGCGAACTCACATCAAAAAAGAAGATGAAGCACGGGCAAGGAATGACCGAACTGAAATCATCAGGCTCTCTGGTGAATTTCATGTCGAATTGGCCAAATGCCATAGCAATTCGGTACTCACACGCGTCGTTAGGGAACTGGTTATCCGATCATCTTTGATCGTAGCGCTATTCGGGACCAACAAGGATTCCTCCTGCCCCGATGACGAACACGCGTCGATCATTGATGCAATCGTGAGTGGTGATCCGCAAGCTGCCGAAGACAACATCCAACACCACCTTCTTCACATTAAAAACAGCCTCGATCTTGAGCAATCTCAAAAGGTTGAACCCGATCTGGCCAAGATTCTCACAGGGCGAAAGTAGTTGAGTGACTCTAGGGAATATCAACCCAGACCACCCAAAAAAGGCAAGCCATTCAGGTTGATAGAATAAGTAGATTCACAACGCCGTCGCCAATCTCTGGATCGCGACATCCAGGGTATCAAGGTCACGGGCATAGCAAAGCCTGATCAACCCTTCCCCACCCGCACCAAAGGCTGCACCCGGCGCGCAACCAACGCCGGCAATGCGCGCGGCATTCTTGCAAAATGAAACGCTATCCGTGGTTTTGGGGCTTTTGAACATGGTGTAGAACCCGCCCATACTGGGGATGACAGACACCCCAGGAAGTTCAGCAAGGCGCTGTTCGACATGGGTTTTCGCCTCTATGCAGTGGCGGCGCAATTTTCCCACCAGATCGTCGCCCTGATCCAAGGCCTGCACCCCTCCCATCTGAACAAATCCGGGCGAGCCGGAGATGCTGAATTGGGAGAGTTTCTCGAATGAATCGTGAAAGACCTGCGGATAGACCATCCACCCCAATCTCCAGCCCGTCATCGACCAGGCCTTGGAGAACGAGTTGACGACAAACAGCGCGTCATCAGGTTCGGCACAGGACAGCATGGTCGATCCCATCTCATTGTTGAAACTGAGCCGTTGATAAACCTCATCGGACAGAACGGAGATTCCGGTTTTGCGCGACAGTTCAAGAAGCTGCCTCGATTGTTGCTCGTCAATGGTCCAGCCCGTCGGGTTTGACGGGGACGCCAGATAGATGAGTTTGGTTCGACCGTCGATCTGCGCTTCGACCTTGGACATATCCAGTTCAAAGCGATCCTCGCGCAGATCCAAGGGAACTTCTCGTATTTCTCCTCCGAGCAACCGGATCGCCCGATCGACATTCGGCCAGCAAGGGGTAATCAAGATCGCATTGTCGCCGGCCTCAAGCACGGCGCGCGAGATCATCGTGACTGCATGCATTCCTGAATTGGCAACGCTGATCCGGTTATCCGACAGAGATACGTCATATATGCGCTGGTAATAGCGTGCGATGCTTTCGCGCAGCTCTGGGATGCCGCGGTTGGGTGTATAGAATGTCCTGCCATTCCTCAGGGCTGTGACAGCGGCCTCAGTGATTAACGTGTCGGTTGGAAAACAGCTCTCACCAAGCCAGAGGGGAATGATACCCTCAACTTCCTGACCAATCCGCAAAACGTCGATGATCGGAGAATCCTCCAGCGTGTCGACAATGGACGACGGAAGGCAACGCTGCAGCATAGTCGGCTCCTTTCAGAAAACACCGGGATACGCGCCGCCATCCAGCAGCACATTTTGCCCGTTGATGTGGTTTGACGCGCACAGAAACGCGCAGGTCCGGCCAAATTCCTCAGGCTGGCCAAAGGCACGTGTCGGGATCGCGTCCAGCCATTCCTGACGTACCTCCTCAAGCGCGCGGCCTTGCATCTGCGCCTGCGCTTTCAGGACCGAGGTCAAACGATCCGTTTCGAACGGGCCGGGCAGCAGGTTATTGATGGTGACGTTGTGTTTGGCCACATCACGAGCGAGCCCCGCAACAAAGCCGGTAAGACCGGCACGAGCACCGTTACTCAGGCCCAGTACGAGGATCGGTGCTTTGACCGCCGACGAGGTGATGTTGACGATACGACCGAACCCCTGATCAATCATCCCGGGCAACGCCCGCTTGATCAGTGAAATCGGGCTGACCATGTTGGCGTGCAGGGCCTTTTGCCAGTCCGCCTCGTCCCAGTCGGTGTACTGGCCCGGAGGCGGGCCGTCGCAGTTGGTGACAAGAATATCCGGTGCGGGCATCGCGGCAAAAATTTCAGCCTGACCAGCCTCGGATGTAACATCTGCCGAGAGCCACCGGGTTTCGACGCCGTTTTTTCGTGATAAATCCTCGGCAACGGTGCGCAAACGATCCGGGTTGCGCGCGACGATCAGAACCTGCACCCCTTCGCCAGCCAACGCTTGCGCGCAGGCCAGCCCCAAACCGCGGCTACCGCCACAGATAATTGCTTGTTTTCCTGTCAGTCCCAGATCCATTGTGTTCTACCCGAATTCAATTTCCACGCGCCCAAACTGCGAAAACTCGGCGCACACCCGATCACCCTTGGCGACGGGATATTGCTTGGTGAATGATCCAGACATGATCAGGTCGCCGGGTTTCAGATTACGGCCATATCTGGCCAGCATCTCCGCCAGCCAGACGACCGAGTTCACCGGCGAGCCCAGAACCTCAGCCCCCATGGCACGCTCCTGCGACACGCCATTTACCGATACCTCAACCTCAATCTCAGCCAGATCTGTCCCGGTGCTCATCGGGTGAAAGTCACCTGTCACAAAGGCGCGTTGTTGGGAATTTCCGGCAAAGGCCAGCGGCAAATCCGCAGCAAACACGCCACGTTTTTCGATAACTTCAATAGCCGGTGCCACGGCTTCGATAGCATTCAGGGCTTCGTCAAAGCTGACTTCCCCAACAAGCGGTTGCCCCAGGCGCAGACACAACTCATTCTCAAATCCCGGTGCCATCAGCGTGTCGAATTCAAGCCTGCATGGGCTGGTCAGATGCCCTTCGACCATCAAATGGCCCATGCATGGTTCCGGAACACCTTGCTGTTGCTGCATCGCCTTTGAAGTCAGCCCCACTTTCCATCCGGCATGGGTTTCGGCGACCGCCTCGCGCTGTTTCAGCAGTTCAAATTGAACATCATAGGCCTGCTCCAAGGTAAACTGCCGCGACAGGCTGTCTGGAAACGTGGTGTTCTGCATCAGAGCGTTGTGAACCAAGCGGGCTGCCTGTTCGGTTTGCATGATGTTCGCCCTCCGTTAAGGTCAACCGTTTCAGTGCGAAATGATCTGATCGAGAAATGCCCGTGTCCGCGCATGCGCTGGATTGGCAAAGAAGGTCTCGGGCTCACCGGTTTCGACAATTTCACCCTGATCCATGAAGACGATGCGGTCAGCGACCGAGCGGGCAAACCCCATTTCATGGGTGACGCAGATCATCGTCATGCCGTCCCGGGCAAGCTCGGTCATCACGTCAAGCACTTCGCTGATCATTTCGGGATCCAGCGCCGATGTTGGCTCGTCAAACAGCATGACCTTGGGGTTCATGCACAGCGCACGCGCGATCGCGACACGCTGTTGCTGCCCACCCGACAATTGGCTGGGAAACTTGTCAGCCTGTGCCGCGATGCCAACCCGTTCAAGCAGCTTCATCCCGGTGTCCCGCGCCTCGGCCTTCGTTTTCTGGCGCACCATACGTTGCGCCATCGTCAGATTGTCGAGCACTTTCATATGCGGAAACAGATTGAAGGACTGGAAAACCATGCCGACCTCCTGACGGATCAGGTTGCCGATCTTTTCATCCGAGCTCATCGTGTGCCCGTTGACCATGATGGTCCCTTCGTCGTGCTGCTCAAGCCCGTTGACGCAGCGGATCATGGTGGACTTGCCAGACCCCGACGGACCGCAGACGACAATTTTCTGACCTTCTTCCACGTCGAGATTGATGTTTCTCAACGCGTGAAAGTCGCCAAAGTACTTGTGAACATTCTTAAGCGAGATGATGGGTGGATTGTTTTGCATGGCTACACTTTCAATGTTCAGTTGGCATAGCGGCTGATCCGCCGCTCAAGCAGGCGCACGCCGTTCTGGATGATCCAGGCCAAGATCAGATAAATGATGGCCGCTGACAGGAAGATTTCGTAAGGCGCAAAAGTTTCCGCCACGATCTTACGAGCTACCCCGGTCACATCGAAAATCGTAACCGTGCTGGCCAGGGCTGTGGCCTTCAGAACGCTGATCATCTCATTGCTATAGGCAGGAAGACAAAGTTTGAATGCAATCGGTGCCGTCACTTTACGGAACGTTTGCGCATAGGTCATGCCCAAAGCCTTGGACGCCTCTAACAAGCCTTTGTTCACTCCCAGAATGCCGCCCCGGAATATCTCGGTTGTATAGGCGCCGATATTCAGGGTCAGCGCGAACCAGGCGCAAAAGAAGGGTTCGCGAAAGAAAGGCCACAACGGCCCGGTGCGGATGAATTCCAATTGCGGGAGCCCGTAATAAATGACAAAGAGCTGCACCAGAATGGGCGTGCCGCGAAACACGTAGATATAGGCCATCACCGGCCATGACAGGTACTTGCGTGACGAGATTCGCAGCAAAACCATTCCGACGGCCAAAACGGTGCCGCATGTCAGCGCCAAAACAAACAGTCGCAGCGTCACCCACAACCCATCCATAAGGCGCGGCAGGCTTTCGAGGATTAGAGAGCTTTCGAAGGTCATCGTGCGGCCTCCAGATGGCGATAGGCGTATTTTTCAACGCATTTCATCGTCACGACGATGACCGTCGACAGCGCCAGAAAGATGAACGCGACCGTCAGATACATGGTGAACGGCTTGTGATTGACCGACGAGGCTTGCTGCGCGGTAAAGAGTATCCCTTCGACCCCGATCACCGACACCAGCGCGGTGTCCTTCAGAAGCGACAGCAGATGGTTACCGAACCCGGGCAGCGCCAGACGCCACATCATCGGAACACGCAGCTTCCAGAACACCTGAAACCGAGTCATGCCCAGGGCCTTGGCCGCTTCGATATACCCTTTGTCGATGCCCAGAAACGCGCCGCGAAAGGTTTCGGTGGCATAAGCCCCGATCACCAGGCTGATCGCAAACGCGCCTGCCCAAAACGGAGGAATATCGAGAAAGCGGATTTCGGGGTTTATGGCGCGCGCGATGGATGTCAGTGTCACGGCCGATCCGAAATAGACGATCAAGAGCAGCAAAAATTCAGGGGTTCCCCGGCACAGTACCGTGAACCCGTTTGCGATACCCCGCGCAATACGACTGTTCGACAGTTTCGCCGTCGCGCCCAACAGGCCCCACGTAATCACCATCACCAAAGAGATGAAAAAGAGTTTGATGATCACAAACGTGCCGGCAAGGAACTCATCCGACCAGTTCATTACTTCTTGCATGACAATCGTATCCCAATTGCGGAAGGGCAGCGCGGCAGGGCTCGTTTATTGAACCCTGCTTATGTGATGGCTCGGCGCAGCAACCCTGCGCCGTGCCAAAGCGTCACAATACCCTCAGGATTCTGGGTAGATCGCAAAGGGGAAGTAACGCAGGCTGAACTCGTCCAGTGTACCGTCTTCGCGCATTTCGGTCAGTGCTGCGTCCAGACGTGCCTGCAAATCTTCATTGCCCTTACGCAATGCGATGCCTGCGCCTGTTCCGAAATATTCCGGGTCGTTAATGGCGGGGCTTACAAACTCAAACCCTTCGATACCATCGGCAGACAAGAAGCTCAGATGCGCTTTCATCGGGTTGGTAAAGATCAGATCAACGCGGCCATTTTGAAGATCAAGATACATTGAATCCGGGCTGTCATAGCCCAGAATCTCGGCTTCGGGCAGGAAGGCATCAGTCCAGCGATCATAGACCGAAGACCGCGGCAGGCCCAGACGCAGCCCGTCAAACGCTTCGACAATCGGGGTGCCGTCTTCGTTAAACAGCTTGTGTTCAGCATCGACACGACCGATCAGACGTCCTTCCGAAATCCGGTAGGGGACGCTAAAATCGAGTTTCTTCATTCGATCGGGCGTTATCGACATCGAGGCAACGATCAGATCGAACTTCTCGGAAAGGATGGCCGGGATCAACCCATCCCACGCCTGACAGACAAACTCGACTTCCGCGCCGATGCGCTTGACCACTTCCTTCGCCACATCAACGTCATAGCCCGACAGATTACCGTCAGAATCCTTGAAGTTGAAAGGAAAGTAGGTGCAGGTTGTGCCAACGCGGATGGTTTCTGCCTGCGCTGCCGGTGCCACCAGTGCAGCCAGGCCCATGCCCGCTGCCAGTGCCATTCCAAAAATCCTGTTCATAGGTTTCTCCTCGTTGGACGTTAAATTTCAGTAGGGTGCCCCGGCTATCCAGCGAACCGTCAGGCGTTTAGTATGCGAAGTACTTCGTCGTGTAGTTTGACATCCCCCGTGGCGACGACGCCTTCGGCACGGTGGTTCATGTCAGCAACCAACGAAAATGGCTGCCCGCGCCAATCGGTGATCCGTCCTCCGGCACCTTCAACGACCGGCGCAAGCGCGCAGAAATCGAACGTGGCCAGATTTGCCCCTTCCAAACAAATGTCGATCAGGCCACGTGACAGCGATCCAAAGGCGGAACATCCCGCCCCATAAACAGTCCAGTCACATTGCTGCCGCAGCGCTTCGAACCCAGAGCGAGGCGCAGGCCCGCGAAAAAACTCGCCACCGCTGGCTGAAAGAACACAATCCGCCAGTGTCAGATCCTTACGGGTGGTTACAGGGGTATCGTTGAAGGTTGTCGGTTCACCTTCGACTCCGACATAACGCCAGCCGGAAACCGGCAGTTCGATTACGCCCACAACAGGTCTATGTTGATAGCAAAGCGCGATCAGGCTTCCGAAGGTCGATGTCCCGGTGGCAAAGGATTTGGTCCCGTCAATCGGGTCCACGACCCAGACAAAATCGCGGTCGAGATTGCTACTGCCGCTTTCTTCACCCAGAATGCCATGATCGGGATATTTTGCGCGAATGGCACGCAGTAATTCGGCCTCAACAGCCTCATCTGCAGCGGTAACCGGCGATCCGTCCTGCTTGTTTTGGAACGCGGGTATGTTCTGAAACTCCCGCTGCGCTACCGACCGGCTGAGGTCGGCAAGATGCCCCGCGAATATCGCGAATTCCTTTAGATCGGGTGCCTTGGTCATATGACCGACTCCAATTTCGCCGCCGTTGACAAAATTGTGAGGAAAAGGGCGTCTCCCGGCAAATTATTAAGCTATCAAAAAATTGATTAATCCAGTTTAGGAGTAATTAGCTCCTAATCATACCATATTTTCAATGTCTTAGCTTGTTCATGAATTTTTTGTAACTCGTCCATTAGCCACGCTCTGAAGCGTAGAAACTTGGGCCAATCGTGGAGTGACTTGCGGCTGACCAGATAATATCCCCACTTCAGCCGGGACGTCACACCAAATGGGGCAACAAGGGCACCACTTTCGATTTCATCCAGGCAAAGAAAGGTCCGACCGATGGCCAGACCCTGACCAGAGACAGCCGCCTGAAGTGCAAGATCAGAGCGATCAAACACCAAACGCTGACCGCCAGAGACCTCTGTTGGAACAGCTACACTGGGAAATTGTTCCTGCCAGTTGCACCCGCTACCATCTTCCAGCGCCATACGATCATCCAGTAGAGGAACGCGCTTAGCAGCTTCGGACAGTGACATCCCCTGAAACTCACGCGCAAGTTCTGGAGAACACACAGGAAACACTGCTTCATAGGTCAGAAACTCTGAATGAATTCCGGGCGGTGCAGAGCTCGCAATTCGTAAGGATAAATCAGAATCTGCGCTCAGCGGTTCAGTCTGATCATCCTGAACTTTCACATTAATGGTTACGTCCGAGTTTTGGCTGTGGAAGCTGCCTAAGCGCGGTATCAACCATTTCGAGGCAAGGGAACTGAGCACCTCTACGACCAGCACTCCTTCTTTTTGCAGGTTCTGGACGTCAACTAACGCGTTCTCGAGTTCACCGATGGCACTTCTGGACGCTTCAACCAACATTTTGCCTTCTTGTGACAGAACAACTGAACGGGTCGTGCGCTCGACAAGACGGACTTTCAGATCGCGTTCCAACCTTACGATCTTCATGCTTACCGAGGATTGAGACACGCCCAACTCTTGCGCTGCGGCAGTGAAACTGCCGTTCCGGTCAATGGCTTCCAGGGCCAAAAGCGTCGCGATGTGCCTTTCTATCATGCCGTCACCGTTTAGGCATTTTCGTTAAGTTCAAAGCCTAGCAGAGTTTTCAGGGCGATACGCAAGCGCAAAACCAATACAGCACTGAATAAATCTAATTAATACAGCTAGGGCTTGGATAAGTCGCACAGGCAGGTTTTATCTACGAGCACCCGATTGAATCAAAGTTTGAAAATCAGGGTCGCTGGCCGCCACCTTTTCAAACAGAACCCGGATGCCGACGACATGACAAACTCACCGTGACTAATCGGCCAATTGCAGTTCGCGCCAACGGTGGCAGGTCACTGCATGTCCGGCCTCACAGGTTTCCAGGTGTGGCTCTTCCCGCCTGCACAAGTCGGTGGCAAAGGGGCAGCGTGTATGAAACTGACAGCCGCTGGGGCGGTTAGTCGGGGACGGGATCTCTCCCTCCAGCTTTTGCGCCTTGCCGCGATCATCGGGGTCCAGCGAAGGAATCGCTGAAAACAACGCCTTGGTGTAGGGGTGCCGAGGCGAATTGAATAATTGGCGTGTAGGGGCGCTTTCCATGATTTGCCCCAGATACATCACGGCGACATGATCACAGGTATGCGCCACAACCGACAGATCGTGGCTGATGAACAGATAGGTCAATCCCATCTCGTCCTGAAGGGATTTCAACAGGTTCAGGATGTCGGCCTGTATCGACACATCCAATGCTGCCACGCTTTCATCAGCCACCACGAAACGGGGTTTGGAAACCAGCGCACGGGCAATAGAGATGCGCTGCCTTTGACCGCCGGAGAAGGCATGAGGAAATCGGCGCAAATGTTCCAGGTTCAACCGACACAATCCGGCGATTTCGCGAACACGCTCATCGACCTCTTCACGCGTGTCACACAACCCCATGACTTCAAGCGGCTCAGCGATGATGTCACGCACGGTCATGCGCGGAGACAAAGCAGCATAGGGATCCTGAAAGATCAACTGTGCGCGGCGTCGGTACTCCTTAAGGTCGGCGCCCGCTAACTCACCCAGGTCATAATTGACCTCTCCGTCATCATAATGTGCAGTGCCGCCAGTAATCGGAGCAGCGTTCAGAAGAGCGCGTCCAAATGTCGTTTTACCCGAGCCACTCTCACCAACCACCCCGAAGAATGAGCCGCGCGGAATAGACAGCGAAACTTCGTTTACTGCCTTCAGAACTCGCTTGTTGAAGAGTTTCCCACCTACTGGAAACCCAACCGACAGGTTCTTGGTTTCGATCAGAGTGTCGCTATTCATGCGTGTCGTCCCTCATGGCAGAGATGGCAGGCGGTGCGGTGGTTTTCACCCGTATCGGCCCAGCTTGGGACGGCCGTGCGACAGATATCACCAATAATTTTACCGCAACGGGTGTGAAAAACGCAGCCTTCGGGCCGTTCCAGCGGCGATGGGATATCGCCCGGCACCGGCATCAGCGGCTTGTCCAGGTCGTCAAGCTGCGGCAGTGCATCAATCAGCCCCTGAGTATACGGGTGATAGGGATTACGGATCACCTCGCGCACCGGGCCTTGTTCGATCATTTTACCCAGATACATTACCGCTACTTTGTCCGCAGTCTGGGCAACCACGCCCAAATCGTGGGTGATAAAGATGATGCCCATGCCGAACTCATCCACCAAATCCTTCATCAGGTCGATGACCTGCGCCTGGATCGTCACATCAAGCGCGGTGGTGGGTTCGTCTGCGATCAGTAGCTTCGGTTTGGTCGACAAGGCCATGGCAATCATGGCCCGCTGGCGCATACCTCCGGACATTTCGAATGCGTATTGCCCAAACCGGGTCGACGCATCGGATATTCCGACGCGGTCCAGCATTTCGATTGACAGCTCTCGGGCCTGACTTTTTGACATATCCGTATGGATCAAAAGCTGCTCGACCATCTGACTGCCAATCGTCATCGCTGGTGCGAAACTGGCCATTGGTTCCTGAAAGATCATCGAAATTGCCCCGCCGCGCGCAACTTCCATGTCGCGAGGGCGATTGAGGCTCATTACATCCACCGGGCCATCATCGAGGTGCAGAGTTATTTTGCTTTCCCGCGAATAGACAGCGTTGCCCGGATTGAGTTTCATCAGCGATTTCGCCGTCACGGACTTGCCCGAACCACTTTCGCCCACAAGGCCCATGACCTCGCCCGGAGCCAACGAGAATGAAACGTTGTCAACTGCCGTAATCAAGCCTTCGTCAGTCTTGAATTGAAGTGTCAGGTTTTCAACGTCAATCAGACTCATTTACGGGTCTCCGAATAAGGGTCGGCAGCATCACGCAACCCGTCGCCGACAAAGACAAAGGCCATGACCAGCGCAATGAAAAAGATGACTGGTATGAAGTACCAGTGGTAATTCAGCAGGACGTCGGCTTTGGTCACATTCTGAAGCAACACACCTAATGAGTTCACCGGATCCTTCAGCCCCAAGCCAATAAAGCTAAGCGCGGTTTCCGACAGCACCACATAGGGAAAAGTGATAACCAGATCGACGATAATGTAGCTGGTGAAACTTGGAAGAAGGTGCCGCCTGATCACATGACCTGCAGGCGCGCCACACAATTGCGCGGCCAGAACATATTCCTGATTGCGCTCGGTCAGTAGATGGGTGCGCACCCGACGGGCAAGCGTAGGCCAACCCACCAAACCAAGGATCATGGTGATTACAAAAAACCGTGTTTCGGCAGACCATTCCGGCGGAATGAATGCGGCGATTGCCATGAACAGAGGAATGGATGGAATGGTGCGCACTGCATCGGTGATCATTTGGATCACACTGTCGATCATTCCACCGTAGTAACCGGCGATGCCACCGATCGCGAGAGCCAACACGAACGAGATCACCACCCCCATTGTCCCCACTTGCAGCGACGTCCACACAGCATGAAGCGTGCGCGAGAAGATGTCCTTACCCGCACTGTCGGTCCCGAAGAGATGGACGTAGCCTTGGTCCATGCCGAACAGATGGACGTTACCTGGAATAAATCCGAACAACTTGTAGCTGTCACCCTTCACGAAAAACTCCATGTAGCGGCGTTCATCTTCGTTGATCTTTTCGACCCAGCGGAAATTGGTCGCCAGCGACCGTTCGCGGGTAACCGTGTGCAGGAACGGGCGGATCGAACAGCCGTTCTTGTCGCAGAATTTCGGTATCTGCGGCGCGCCGTTCAGGTAATCCTTGTCCCGGCCCGCAACAGTCGGATCATAGGGCGACAGGAATGGCGCAAACAGACCAGACAGGATCAACACCACCAACACGGTTGCCGCGATCATCGCCGCGCGTTGTTTCTTGAACCGGGACCAGATCAGTTGCCGCTGCGATGCGGTAAAATAGGCTTCCTTGGCCTTCTGATCATCGACTTTCGTGGACGGTTTTGCGGACATGGATCTTACCTCAGAATGCTCTTGCGCACGCGCGGATCAATCACGGCCAGTAGGATGTCCGTGGCAAAGTTCAGCGTGACGATGGCGGCTGTCAGCAGGAAGATAATCGCACCAGCCAGTTGCTGGTCATTAGACCGTGCCAGCGCCTCCAACAACAGCGATCCTGCTTCGGTGAGGGTCAGGATCAGGGCGACAATGGGCAGTTCATTGAAGATGCGGTTCAGGTCAAACCCCAGAGAGTTGACGATTGGCCCCAGCGCATGGCGGGCGGGGTAACGCCACAACAGGCGGCGACCATAGATGCCACGCGCGGCGGCGGCGGTTACGTAAAGCTTGCCGATCTCGTCGGACATCAAGGCGCGTACAGTCTGCAACGCAAAGGCCGTCGCGGACCAGCCCAGAATAAAAATAGGCAACCAGGCATGTTTCAGCAGGTCAACGAACTTGGCCCAGGACCATGGGGCCTCGCGGTATTCGGGGCTGAACAGGCCGGTTAGGGTTTCACCGAAATAGATGGTGGAAAACAGCATCACCATCAACGCCAGCAAAAAGTTGGGCATCGCCAGACCCAAATAGCTGACCAAACGCAGTGAATTGTTCAGGAATGCATTCCGCGATGCCGCTGAAATAATACCCACTGGGATTGCGATCATATAGGCCAGCGTCAGCGAACCAAGGCAGATCCACAGCGAGATCCAGAACTTGTCCCCCAACAGCTGGGCGATATTCACGCGCAGGATACAGCTTTCGCCAAAGTCACCACGGAAAGCACCGCTCAACCAGCTAGCCCAACGTGTCAGGAACGGGCGATCAAGCCCCAGCCGGGCCCGTTCAGCCTCGATATCAGCAAGCGTGATGGCCGATCCTTGGGTGTTTTTGTAAGCGAGATAGCGTTCGGCACAATCGCCCGGCACAAGTTCCATCAGCGAAAATACGATGAGGGATACCAAAACAAGAGTGACCACAGCCATCACCGCACGCGTGGCGGCAAAGCGAGCGAATTGGAGCATTTCGTTGTTCCCGGCTAACATTTGGAACGGGGCGCTGACGCCCCATTCCATTCTCTCAGATCAAAGATTGGATCACTCTGACAGCCACCACTGTGCGGGGCGGTACGGATAGGTCCGATAGAACTCGTAGGACTGCGTCTTGAACTCGGTAAAGTTCTGCAGGTTGTTCGAGTGATAGATCGGCGCCGGTGAATTAACCGTACCAATGAACAGCAGTTCGCTGGTCATGATCTCAACCATTTTCTGAGCGGCTGCGACAGATGCCTCCGACCCAGGTGCACTGGATTGATATGTGTCCAGAGCGTCTTTCAGATCAGCGACCCATGCGGGCGGCTCTACACCGTTTTCCCCGTTCGAGCTGATGTATTCAGCCCAGAGCATCCCGGTACGAACATCGAAATACCCGTCGAATGGCGGCACCCAGATTTCGCCGTCGCCAAGAACCGAACCGGCAGGTTGGCTCTTGAGCCACATACCCATGTCCAGAGTATTTGCCGACTGCGCTGCACGGAATTCATCCGACGTGACCTCTTTGATCGCGGTGTTGACGCCGACGTCTTTCCAGTTCTGCGCAATAAGCTCTACCAGTTGCGCGGATGCAGACTGCGTCGAGAATTGCCAGTCCAGCACAAACGGATCGCCGTTCGGAAGATCGCGGAACCCATCGCCGTTCTGATCGACGAGGCCAACTTCATCCAACAGCGCATTGGCGCGATCCTGATCAAACCCAGCCTCGTGGTTTGACCATTTTTCGTCGATGAAGTCCGGACGTGGTGAGAAGCCGATATACTGTGTCGGTTCGCCCAGCCCGAACGCAGTAACTTCGTTCAACTGATTGCGGTCCATCGCAACAGACATTGCCGTTCTAAAACGGATGTCGTTGAAGACTGCTCTTTTGCCTTCATCCTCGGCAGTTACGTTGAAGGTTAGCACCGGATAGCCGATCGCCGGCTTCACTTCTAACGTGTAGTTCCCGCTTTCCTGCCCTTCCAGAAGAACCGGAGCGGATGTCAGGTTCACGCCCTGAGATTTGTAATCCACCTCACCGTTAAGCAACTTGAGATTGCGCACCTCTTCATCCGGAACATAGGTTTCATCCATTTCCGAAATATAGGGCAACTGGTTGCCCGCAGTATCAACCTGGAAGAAATAGGGGTTGGCCACGTAATGGCGCCCTTCGGTGCTTTCTTTCACCAGGATGTGACTTTCCAGCGTTGGCATGGCGTCCTTGGGCAGACCCGCCAGCTTGTCACCGGCTGTCAGCATCGGCGACGGCGTATCCATCCAGTCGGAGTTGCCATAATACGCCTTGATCAGTTCATAACCGTTTTCATAGCCAAGAGCCTGCGCATTAGCGTCCGCGTTGGCATCCAGGGCCGGATGGAACTTTTCGAAGAAATGCTTGGGCTGGTACGGCTGCACATAGGTAAACGAGAATGTCTCAGTTAGCCCGGGCTTGGGCGCGGCCAGCGTGAAGCGGACGGTTGTGTCGTCCAGTGCCTCGACCTTCATCGGCTCACCGCCAGCCAACGCGTAATCCTTCGCCTCGGCGATGACATTTGTGTCCATCATCAGGTTTTCGTACCAGAACACGACATCCGCTGCGGTAAAGGGCGCGCCATCCGACCACTTGTGACCTGCGCGCAGGTGTACGGTCAGCTCAGTGAAATCGTCATTCCATTCCCAGGATTTTGCCACATTGGGAACCAGGGTCTGAAGGTCGTCGGAATAGCGGAACAGGTTCACATGGCGCACGGACAGAAAGTCTGACGTTCCGCTTTCAGTTGCATTGGACAGCGCATCCAGAACGCCACCATACTGACCAATCGAGTCATAAGGCACGATGACCAAGGGTTCGGCTGGCAGACGGTCTGCCAATCCCGGCAAGTCGCCATTGCCGCGGATCATGCCATTCAGGTCCCCAATAGCCGGGTTTTCTGCAAAGCTCAGCGTGCAACCCGCTGCCGACTGAAACTCTGCCAGGTCAAATTGCTGTGGGAAAGCGCCGGCGGATACGCCCTGCATATCCGCGACTGTCACAGCAGGACAATTCGCCCAGGCGGTTCCCCCAAGGGTGACAAGGGCCACACCTGACATCAGAAGCTTTTTCATGTTTCCTCCCTAAGGAAAGTCAGTTTCGTTTCTTGGTAAGTGCGAAACCGATTAGTTGACTGCAGCAACGTCGGTTTTCTTTTTCTTTTTGCCACTTCGGCGAGAGGTGACATGGATTTTGACCCCTGCATCCTTCAATGCAGTGGCAAAGGTTTCGGACGGCGCAATGTCGGTCACCAGATCCGTGATCTGATCGAACCGGCAGGCCACATTGGCGGCCTTTTCCCCGAACTTTGTGTGATCCGTTGCGACGATCATGCGTCGGGTATTGTTGTGCAACGCACGTGTCAGTTCAGCCTCCAGCGGGTTCGAAGCCAAGATGCCGCCGGTAAGTGACACGGCATCCGCACCGCAAATCACGGCATCATAGCTGTACTGGCAGGCAAGCTGTTCGGCGGCGCGACCGAAACTGCCACGCTCAGATCGAATGACTTCGCCTCCGGCCAGAATCGCGCGTGTCCCGTTGTGATCAGCCAGCGATGCAACCACCGACAGCGAGTTGCTAACCACGGTCAAATTCTTCAGATCGCGCAATTGCTCGGCGACATGCGTCATTGTCGATCCGACCGTGATGAACAATACCATGCCATCTTCGACAATCTGACTTACTTTTTTGGCGATTAGCGTCTTTTCCTCGGCGTTTTGCTCCAACGCCCCGGAAAACATCGGCGTATCCTGCGCACGCGACAGAAATGTTCCGCCATGCACTCTTTCAACCATGTTTTTCTTCGCCAGCCCCTTGACCAGGCGACGAACGGTTTCCTCCGACACGTCCATGACCTGTGCGATTTGGGTGTTGCGTGCCGAGCCCCCCAGCCTGGCAAGCACATCAAGAAGTTCGCGCCCTCGATGGGGGATGTTATCGCTATCGTCATCCATTTTTGAATCTCAGCACAGTTTCGCTTAAAAATCCACAAAAAATGTAAAAGTAATGTGACAATTACCGATTGTCATAAAACTTTTGGGTATTTTCCAATAAATTCGGTCATCAGATTAAAATCCATTGCGCTATGAAGCGTTAAAAGGACTGTATGCGTTCAAGTCCTCGCACCGAAGAAACTGCAACAAACATGCGAGCCCCCAACCAGTTTAGCCGGGGCTCGCATCGGATTTACAACGCGTTCTTAAAGAGTTCGCTGAGGTTTTCTTTGTTGAGTTCTATTGGGTT
>NZ_WQCF01000005.1 GCF_013032455.1 Ruegeria atlantica | reverse complement strand
TGTCCCAAAGTCTTCCTCTCCGCAATCGCACTCGCAGCTACAGTCATCTATTGGTAATGAATCCTAACCCTAGGGTGATCGTAGCTTGGTGTAAGATGAGTTTGTCGATTTTAACCCAAAAAAACAGCGGGATCATCAAGGCCAAGAGGTTGACAAATACTGATGACAACAGAATTTCGGCCAAGAGCGGTTTATAGTTACAAAACGCATCGACCAACCAATTGATCGTAAACTGGTTTAGGCTGTTGTTGCTTCCGGAAAACTTGATCGACAGCAACTCGCCCATCGTGTTTTCCGACAATAATTAGATAATTTCTTTTCTTGGCCTGCCAGACTTTGGTTCGAACAAAAGAACTTCTCCGGCTTCTTTATCGATCTTAGCTAGAATGCAATAGTATCCTTCTTTCAAAAGAGTCAGCCCGAGGCGCTAAGCTTCTGTAGCTACTGATCTATGCTTTTTCTTAAAATTGATGTCGGATTTGCTGCACCTGCGTTAAAGGCGGCGCAGATCGAATTTATCGATCTGCGCCAGTACATCCAGAAAGAACAACACAACGTCTTCCAACGCATGCATGATTGATCCGCAAATTTTCAACCACACCCTGAAAGATGCCAATCGCGCGTCCACTGTGTCAGGTACACTCAACTCGCCGGGCGAACCAACATTGGAGTAAATGGATGTAGCAGCAATCTCAGATAGCGCATATGCTTAGAAGACAATGCGCCGCTCAGTTAATCGTGGCGTTTTTGCCGTCACTTTCAACTGTGTCTTCAGCGGCTGTCTCAACTGCCTTATCTTCTTCTGCCTCACCGTTGGGGCGCTCTTTAAACACGCCTTTCTTCAGCAAATCATCGAACAGCTGGTTGAATGCAGCACGTGTTCTCAGGAACGCCTCGGGCGACAGAACAAGACTTGCCGATTCTTCACGCGCGGGTGCGTTTCCTTCTTTACTGGCCGTCGCTTTAAATGCGAATAGCGACAGTCGAACAGCGTTCCCTGCGAAAGCGATGTTCTCGACCCCATCAACGTGGCTGTTTTTGCTCATGATCTTTCTCCTTGGTTTGATTTGAACGCCCGCCTTTGCCAACTGCTTTCCTGGGCCAATCAAGATTGATCTCGCGATCAATTGATTGGGTGCAGGACGTCATTCCAAGCGGCTGAGTCACGCTCATGTAAGACTCGCGAAGGAAATAACGACTGGCGAACAGTTTATCCGGCCTGATGGAATTGCATTGTGATGATCGAACACCACCCCTCCTCACAAGGCACATTCATATTTGGAGAGAAGCCTTGCAAAATTGTCAGCCTGTGCACAGACAGCTTTATTGAAATATATAAGTCATTGAAAAATGAAATTTTGCTACCTGAGCGCTTTGTATCGAAAGCTTAAAAGCATAAAGATAACGTTCCCGTCATTATAATGAGAACGAAAAGACGCCTATCGGCTTTTGATGACCCGTGATGGTCAGGCGGGGTTTCCTCCCACCGGTTGATCAAACGTAAGACCTGCCTGAAATTGGGCACTTTGCCGGTTGCATCGACACATGCAGAGCGGAATGGAATTAAAAATGCAGAGCGCCGATTCAAAGGCGAAGCCAGTGCGTTTCGGCCAATCACCATTTTAGCAACCTGAAACTTCTTGGCTTCGTTGGAAACTTGTTTACCTCAAGTCGCAAAACGGCGCCTTACTGTAAGGTACGTGCGCCGCCAAGTTCAATGGCTGGTAGGCCCAAGGTCGCTACCACGTAAGTGTTGCGCCCGCTGTCAGAGATGCTCCCCGATTGTTGCTGGCATCCCCGCTGAGCGACGACGCATAGGTTCCTTCCGCGAACAGCGAAAGATTGTCCCCCACCGTGACGGTTCCGCCGAATCCAATTTCCGCGAAGGTCCTGTCATTTCTTGAACTGAGGGTTGTGTCTGCGACCTGTATGCTCCGTGTCCCCGAGAAATCGTGAAGCAGGTTAAAAAGCGTATAGGCCGTCGTATTGGCGGATGCGTATTCATATGCAAGACCAAGCCGCCCAAATGTTGCAGTATTGGTTCCAGGGTCCACAAGATTGCCTGCATCGTCGGTAAATGAATCCCCAGCCAGGCGTGCTACTGTCAATTGCGCCTGTGGGATCAAGGACCCACGGTCGCTGACCTGAATGCGATGTCCAACTTCACCACTCAGAGCGTAGGCCGTAAATGTTTCATTCGAAATCAGTGAACCGGCCAAAGATGAACGGATGTCAGCCTCGACCCGGTTAATCTGGCCCTGAATGTCGAAATAGGTTCCACTGTTGCCATACCACGTCGCCGTTGCGCCAATCCCGTAACCTGTTGCGTCAACCTCGCCAGAACCATTGGCGTTCGACACATCAGCGTTCAACGTGCCAAACTGGGCAGTTGCACCTAAAACCCACTGTCCCCGCGCGCCAGTCGGTGCCAAAAAGTCAAGACCAGCCCGCGCCCCGAACGTGGTGCTGTCATAATCAAGACCGCTGGTGCTGGATTCAGGCTGCGCCTCCTGGAAACCGCCGCGGAACTGGACCCAGGCACCCTGGCGGGGTTCCCGTTCGCCCTGCACACCGCCCGGCAAGAACGTCCGCAACCGTCCGACTTCTGCGCCCTGAGCACTGGCGTCCCCGCCCAGCCATTGCCGGCCAAGCTGTCTTTGACGCAGCGTCCCGGTGTTCGAGAACGCGTCCAGTAGAACTGAGGGCGTCGCCTCATACACGGCACCAGTTGAATTGACGCCAAGATTGCTGAGGAAGAACTGGCCGTCCCGCTGATCCAGCCCCAATGTGAAGAGGCCCAACAATCCTGGAGCATCGGCAAGAACGAAATCCCCCTCAGACACAGCACCAGCGACATCGACAACCAGAATATCGCTTGTAAGCGTTTCGCTGGCCGAAATATCGATAATGTCCAGGCGGGTTGTACCGCCGCGCACGTCACCTTCGACTATCAGTGTATCACCGGTTCCAGCCGCGAAATCGGTATCAATGGAGAAGGTGCCACCGCCGACAAAATCCTCGGTCACTCTGACGATGTCCCCGACCGAGTCATTTTGCGCCCGGACCAGACCGCTGCTGGCCAACAACGACCCGTTTACAGTCAGACCGCCAATCGCGTCCAGAATGCCGCCGCTTTCGACAATGACATTGTCAGCGGTCAGGTTTTGGTCATCAATAAACAGTTGCGCGCCATTGCCGATGACGAAATTCTCGACATTTAGGATGTCGGATCCGTCCAGCCCGCCGCTGGTATTTACAAAGGTCAGCGTGTCGACATCATCTCCGGCATCAAAAATGGTCAGATCGCTGAAATCGGCACCGTCGAAGATAAATGCATCGGCTCCAGCGCCCAGGCTCACCGACCCGACCACAGATGCTCCGGCCAACACTTCTGTTCTGGAATTCCCCTCGTTATTAACGATCGCATCCCCAGTCTCCGAGCTTACGCGGGCACCAGACTCCAGTGTAATCTCAGACAACTGATCTTCTAAGGTAATGGTGTTGATCCCGGCGATTGTTGCACCGGAAACCTCATCACTAACCGTAATCCGCAGCGCACCTGATCCAAGGTGCCGAGCATAGATTCCTGTGGTCTGACCTTCTATCCGGCCAGTCGTCGTAACGGTGAGATCGCCTTCACTGAAACTACCTGCAACGATTGCAGTGCCTGTTTCGCTCGTTACGTCATGCAGCGATACGGTTGTAGCCGCGTTTGCGCTATAACTAGCTGCCACAACGCCAGTTTCACGGCCCGTGATTGTGCCTCGACCCGTAACGGTAAGGTCACCCGATGCCCCTGAAAGATTTGCCGCCACAATGCCAGAATAACTGGTTCCGGTGACATCCTGGACGTCAACCGACAATGCACCTGTACCTTCGTTAAGCGCCCAGATACCGATGTTGGCACCTTCGACAACTCCACTGCTGCTTATGCTTACGTCCCCTGTAGCGGTGGTGTCGGTCTCCACATCAATCGCATTCCGACCGAACACGTCCACCGCGTCGACATTTAGATCGCCCGTCCCTGCCTGGCGTGCACGAATGCCTGCCTCATCGCCACCGCGAACCATACCGGTACTGGTAATGGTCAAATCACCGGCGCTGATCGCGCTGCTTTCGGCGTCAATACCTTCGTCGTCCTGAGCAACAACATCTCGTACGGTCAAGCTCAGCGCGCCAGTTCCCAATTGGCGGGCTCTGATCCCTTGATCTCTGCCAGACACCGTTCCGGTACTTGTAACGGTGATATCACCAATGCTGGTGGATGAGGTTTCCGCCTGGATGCCCTCTTGATTGGTGCCAACGACATCAACAACATCAACAAACACACCACCAGAGCCATTATTGAACGATCGAATGCCGACCGCCTCACCTCTCACTATACCTGTACTGGTGATACTTACATTCCCTGTACTGGTGCTGAACGCACCAGCCTCAATCCCATCACCGCCTGACACATCCACTGTGTTAATTATCAGGTCGCCACTGCCCCGCTGAATTGCAGCAATACCATCATCATTTAGACCGCCCTGAACATTGCTCGTGCTGGTAATGGTCAGATCTCCGGTGCTTATCTCGCTGTTTTCAGCATCAATGCCATTTCCGTACAGCGAACGGGCATCCTCAACGTTGATGCTCAATGCACCGGTTCCCTGTTGACGAGCCCTGATCCCGGTATCGCCGTATGCCCCGCCTGCTGAAATGGTGATGTCACCTCTGCTTGCCGAAGTGTTTTCGGCATTGATGGCAATACCGTCCCCGGCAAAAGCAACGACATTGCTCGTGCTCGCGTTGATGTTCAGCGCTCCTTCGCCATTTTGAACGGCTGAGATGCCAAAATCCAAACCTTCTACGAGGCCGCTTGAGTTCACGTTAAGGTCACCGGAACCGTTATTGATCGCGTCGATGCCGGATGTGCCTCCGAACACGCTACCATCCGTCGTAATCGCGAGGCCGATACCGTTTGAACTGTTTCGTGCACTGATCCCAGCACCGGTCGATCCGGTGACCATGCCTTGCATATTGATATTGATCGCGCCCGAACCTTCATTCGTTGCGCTGATGCCATCAAGCTGGCCTAAAACCGTGCCTTGGGTGGTGATTTCGATACCATCGCCGAACATGGCATTGTCTGCACTGATACCCGTTCCGTTAGTCGAAGTGACTGAGCCCGTTGCCGAGATACTTATGGATCCATTGCTTCCGTGGATTGCTAGAATACCATCTCGATCGTTCACTCCTGAACCTCCACCTTGCACCAAACCAAGGGTGGAAACGGAAACACCTGAGCCATCCAGACCTCCGTCTGCTATTATCCCAGCTCCGTTGATCCCGACAACATCGCCCGTTACCGAAATCGTCAACTGTCCACTACCGTAGTTTAGAGCGTCAATACCATCTTCACCCCCGTAAAGGGAACCCGTGGTCGTAATGGATAAATCGGTAGAATTGGTGGTGTTATAGGTATTAATTGCGTCCCGAGTAAAAGCAACCACATCATGGACTTCGATGCTAAGTGCACCGGTACCATAATTGGTGGCGAAGAGGCCGAAATCCTCGCCGGATATGACGCCGCTGGAAGTAACGGACAAATCTGTACTGCTCGAAGAGTCATTGAGTGCCACCAACCCTTCGTTAGTGATCCCAGTTACGTCGCCTCCAACCGTAATTCGCAAGGCGCCAGAACCACGATTTACAGCGTCAATTCCGTCCGTTTCACCGGTGATATCTCCCTCACTTGTGATGGTCAGATCGCCTTCTCCAGAAGAAACTGTGACATCAACACCTGCACCTGATCCAGTAACGGATGATCCTGTCACGGATGATCCTGCATTGACGATATTGACTGTCTGCGAGCCTGCGCCACTCAGAAGAACACCTGCACTCGACATGTTGTTCACAGCTGTCGGGGTTTCTGCATCCCCGACGTTCAGGGTGATGTCGTCTTCCTCAATGCGGATGCCATCGATCACCTCGGGTGCTTCGGCAACGCAATTGACCGTGCTACCCGCGGCCAGCGGTTCCGGGGTCGCCGTACATTGCGCAGGCAATGACTGCCCAAACGCGGCAGACCCAAGGGCCACAAACGAAGACGTGGCGAGCGCCAGGCCGGTAATGCGGCCGGATGCCGAAACCGAAACAGAAACCAAGGTGCCTGAAAACGATGGAGCATAGCTGACCACCTGGCCGGCGGCTTTTGCAATACGTCCTCCGCGCAACAGCTTATCTCGGACAGCCATGATAAAGTGATTACTTTTTTGGGGGTTATGACCTGCCAGCTTACCGTTTATCGCACGCATAGTACCTGGATCCTTTCCGTCAGGATTATTCTTTTCAGCTTTGTTGAGGGGGATGTCTGAAAGAGGCCGTCAGCTTTCGCAGGTACCGGCCATCATTCCGTCGTAGGTTACGAGGGTCTCCAACTCATTCGAGCTTGGTGAAATTGCCATAGGACAAACAGTGCCCGGCAGAACTTCGACATCGTAAAGTTCGGCGACATCACCATCGATGCGGAACCAATCCACGCATGACCCAGTGTTCAAATCGATTATCTGAACGCCACACCATGGTTCGGAATCCGCATCTTTCAGCCGTTGATCCAGCGGCAGACCCTCAAACCGTTTGTATCGCGGTTTGGACAGGCCCACGAACGCCAGATCGCCCTGAAAACTGAGACCGCGCAGAAAACCTGGGCAAAAAGCCAAAGGAATAAACCTTCCTTTGTCGGAGCCCTTAAGAGGCACCCGCCCCAACTCGCCCGTGCCGGAATTCAACACCCACAGCTGCCCATTGTGAACGCGCGGAGAATGAGGCATCGACAACCCATCGCAAACAATCTGATCACTGTCGACATCAATGATCACACCCCCGCCATTCCGGCGGTCGCGCCAGCCGTCAATCGTGTTCGATCGCGAGACGGCAGTCACATATTTCGGCTTACCATCCTGCATTGCCAGGCCATTCAGATGACACCTGTCCTCATCGATCAGAGCACTTACGAAAGATGGCATCCAGACTTTTTCAAACGAATATTTATGCCCTGGTTCGGCAAGACAATTGAACCGGGTATTCACGAATATCGGCCGATCCAGATCGTCAACGCCTACATCATGGGCATCCAAGCTGCCGGTGAAGTGGACCATGCGCGGGGTAAGACAGGCATCGAATGTGTGATTGATTTCCTGGCCGGGTTGCAGGGTATTTTCAAATCGGATGACTTGATGGCCTGCCGTCACCGTGAGGCCGCCCGCCATGTCTACTCGGTCACCAGATTTCTGGACGTGCAGACCCATGGGACGCTGCACCATCGCCTGATGCACGTTGATCCCGTTGTTCTTGTTGCGACCCACAAGATACAAGGTGTTCGACTGATATGAACTGAACGCAAACGAGACGTTTAGGCTGGCCAGTCGGCGAACAAGACCGCTCGATGTAGAATAGGTTTGTTCGATTTTTCGATCCTTGTTAGTCATCAGATTAGTGCCTCTGTCAGTTACTTTCGGCACGATCGAAGACATCGAAAGTTTGTTTGTAGTGAGCATTGTCATCAGTTGTCCGGTGTCTGAGTGAGCGGGTCATTACGACCTAAACACCGGCACATCAGAAAAAATTCTCAGCCTTCAGAACAACAAAACGTGAAGGTACGCCCCGGCACAGAAACTACTGATTGTCCGCCCACCCCAATGAGGTGGTATTCAGCTACGTTAAGAAAATGGAGGAAGCACATAGCTAATAAGTGACTGAAGCCAGATGACACTGCCACAATACTACGGCGAATAAGATCTGTCGCAAATTTTTTACCCTTTCCCTTCATCGCGTTAGTACCTGAGTGGCAAACGGCGTTATCCAGATAAAGGTTGGGTTATGATTTCTTTCTAGGGTGCGCAGTATCCGAAGGATGAGATCCTTTTCGCAGTCTTCTGTTATGCCCGCTACGGTGTTTCCTACCGAGACCTTGAAGAAATCATGGCCGAACGCGGCTATCGGTCGATCACACTACGCTGAACCATTGAGTCGGACGATACTCTTGTACCATTGCAGAAACGGTATTGATGCTGTCGCGGGGTTCCCTCGAGCATCTGTCACAAGAGATGTTTAACCAAACCTCTCCAGAATGGCTATGCGCTCCTCTGGGCTGCCGCTTGCAAGGATGTCTACAAAATTGTCTTCGTAGGGCTCGCGCGGCAATTCATCGTCGGTGTTGAACCAGGGAATGCGGCTTTCTACCCCATAGTGGTGTTGAGGCGCATACCGTTCAGGATTGTCCAGGCTGGCAATTGTCACGATAGCCCAATCCAACTACTCTGGAATAGTCGGGCGATAAAGAAGATAAGTTCCGCAGTCCCCGCAGAAATCACGCTCAACGATAGGTGATGACTGGTAGGTTTTCGGTCCGCCGCGTGTGAACCTGATTGCATCCCTTGAAACAAATCCACCGGCAATAACCGGCGCGCCACTCACCTTTTGGCACGTCCTGCAGTGGCAATAATGCAAGTCATAGAGTGGCTCGCTAAGTTCGAAGCGCACCGCTTCACACAAACACCCGCCCACGATTGGTTCACCATCTTGCATGGTACAATCCTAACTATCGAGATGTGCTCACCAATTCATTTGGCGCCAACGCGTCACCAATGTCCACCGGGTTCGAGGCATCATCCGTTTGCTCAGGGGCGGTGACGGGTCGCCTTCGTCGACCTCACAATTGTGGGACGATTGCTTTGAACGCCAAACGGTCGACCACGTTTGATGCGGAGAACAAACGATACCTGTCCTGGAAAAGACTTGCGGCGGCTCATGTGCTATTTTGTCCGAATTATCCAAACGATGTATTGAAGGTGGAGAGTGACTCATCTTGAACACCTGATTTCGCTCTGCCCGCTTGAAGGGTTGCGTGTCGCCGATGTTGGTGCAGGTGATGGCGTTTATTCCCTCCAATTGGATGCTGCAGGCGCAAAGGTCACGGCAATCGAAATCGATGCCGAAAAAGTTGCGAGGGCGCAAGAAAACCTGCCAAACAGTGTCGATGTCAGACTCGGAGCTGCTGAAGATATACCGCTGGAAACGGGGTCACAGGACTTAGTGTGTTTGTTTTTCTCGCTTCATCACGTGCCAGAGGATGTTCAATACGCGGCCTTCGCTGAATTCCGTCGTGTTCTTAAGGGCAGTGGGCACCTTCACATCGTGGAACCCTATCCGTACGGAACGATGTTTGACGTGGTTCGAATGGTTGAAGATGAAACGCTTGTCCGCACCAGGTCTCACCAATTACTGAATCGGATAGACGGTGAAAAAGGGTTCAAGTTGGAGAACAAGCGGGAGTACGTCTTGACTCGTGATTATCCCACGTTCGAGATTTTCCTAGAGAAGATCGTGCTGCCGGATCCCAAGCGGGTTCAGGATTACAAGGCAGTCGCTGCCGAAATGGAGGACACCTTCTCTCGGGTAAAAGAAACTCTTGAAGGGCAGGTCGTTCTGCACCAGCCGTGCGCCGCCTACCACTTTAGCGTCTGCGAGTAGCCTAATGGCGTTGTCTCTTCCTTCATCGAATACATTTGGCGCGAGATCGGTGTCGTCGATACATTGAGACCGCCTGCCGAACTATGAGGGGAATCGTGCCATGCCGGTATCTTTTGAGTTTCAGGGACGAACAGCGGTTGTAACTGGAGGATCGCGCGGCATCGGGCGGGCCATTTCGGAGCTTTTGGCAAAAAGTGGCGCGGATGTCTGGAATTGGGACAAAGACCCGGTCGAAATACCCGGCACACGCTCCGTTCAAGTCGACATCACTGTTGGTGAAACGATAGCCAACGCCATTGAGCTAATCGCCGATGCGCCGATCGACATCCTGGTCAACGATGCCGGGTATCTCGGCCCCTATCAGTCTTTTGAGGCAATGGACCCGTCGGAGTGCCAGAACATTATTCAAACCAATCTGATCGGCATGATGGAAGTAACCCGACAAATACTTCCGCCGATGCGCCGCGCCGCCTATGGTCGTATTGTGAACCTGGGTTCTCTCGCCGGGAAAGAAGGCCTGCCGAACCTGGCCGCGTATTCTGCCGCAAGCGCCGGTGTCATCGCATTTACGAAGGCCCTGTCCCGCGAAGTAAGTGACACGAATATCCGGGTCAACTGTGTCGCTCCCGGTCCCATCGATACGCGGATGATCCGAGACCTGGGCAACGAAGTCGTGGATGACATGATTGCTGCAAACCCGCTGGGACGGCTGGGCGATCCTGCAGAGGTCGCTGGACTTGTCGCGTGGCTTTGTTCTGAAGTGAGCAATTTTAACACCGGAGCTGTCTTCGACATTTCAGGCGGGCGCGCCCGGTACTAAGATCGCAACAACATGGAAAAACCAATCGTATTTGTGGGCTCTGCTTGGTCCGAAAACTCAGTTTTCAAAGCGCAATTTGATCTCTTCGAGAGGAATGCCACGCACTTTGGTGGACCAGTTTTGCCCCACGCCCACCGGCATCGCGAGAGTCAGGGTCCCAGTTGAGACCACCTCACCCGCACCGAGCGGTGGGTTATATGGGTCCTTGTCCAACAATTTGACGAGATGCTGAAGTGCAACAAGCGGACTGCCCAGCACAAATGCGCCTCCGCCAGTTTGACTCAATACTCCGTCACAGAAAAGTTCTGCACGAAACGAAGCAAGCTCTCGCTCCCATGCCGCCTTTCGCGACACAACCTCGTGCCGATTGCCTATGAGTAGAGCGCCATGCAATGCATTTGCCGCTATTGTATCAGAAGCAGAAAATTTCCAACCGGCGAAGATTGACTGTACAATTTCGTATCCGAGCGACACCCATTCGATGCAATCCAGCAGTTCCTCCTTATTCATCAAAGGGTGCGGTGTTTCCCTAATGCCGAAGATGATCTCGGGTTCGATCCGCGGCTCAACGAATTTCGACACGTTCTGCACCAAGTTGTCTTCGAGTTCGAAAGTTGATGTGTCGGTGCAGTACCCCCAAATGGGCGCACGAACACCGTGCGCGTCCCACATGCCACGGTTGGTGAACCCGATCTTGCGACCCGTTATCGTTTCACCACGCGCTTCGAAAGCCGCGCGAAGTTGAGCTGTTACCTGATAGGCGTCGGAAACGCTCAGGCCTGCAGGTGCCTCTGAAAAGAGGGGTACTTGATTGTGATCATCCAGAGCAGTCAAAACCGTTTTAGCGATGGTCTCAGTCATGTTTGCCGTATCGTTCGGAAACTGTGCCTCTAAGCTTTTACCGGAAGACTTACGCTGGGTCGAAGCCAATCTTGCGGATTGTAAATCCGCGTAAGTCCGCGTTGGGCTCGCAGCTGCCTTTGGTGTGAAACAATCGCCTTATCCGGCCGATTGTCACCAAATGTCTTCAGAACCTTCCCGGATACAGATTCATCATGTTCTGCACGTCCAATTCACTCGAAAACGCGTCCGGATTACTCCAGATCACCTCGTTAATATAGTCGCGTTCCGAATGAAGATCGTTGGCTGTAGGCCGCGGTTTCCGGGTTTCGGGGAAGCCTCTCTTGGGCCAACCGAACAGTCCACCAAATACGGTCCAGATACTGGGTGACATTGTATGAGAAGCCATCTCGTGGTCCTTTCCGAGTTACTTGCGCTGTCGCAAAAACAGTAACTGTTCACCCGTTCGTCTGGTATCCGGCGCAAAATTGTGCTGTTCTACAAAAATGCAGAACGGGTTCCGAAACTGGTCGGATATTCGTGTGTTCCTCTCTGTCTTCAGAGAAGGATCGACGCTTGCGGCCTCCAGAAAGCTGCAGGTCTCCCAACCAACGGTTGCCCGACGCATTGATGTTATCGAAAGAGAAACAGGCTTGACGCTTTTTGAGCGCGGTACGCACGGTTTCAAACCAACCCCAGAAGCCCTTCGCCTCGTTCCACTCGCCGAAGCAATCGAGGCTTCAGTCCTCGAATTTGCCGATTGCGCGAAGGAATTGACGTCGACACAACCCATCCGTATCACCGCTTATTCAGCAAACTTCTCTGCACGCATGATTGAAATCGTAAACGAGTTTTCCGCCGACAATCAGGATGTCGCATTCGAGTTTTTATCCAGCGTTCGGGCACTGGACCTGATGGCTGGGGAGGCCGACATTGCGTTGCGCCTTGCCAGAACCGATCCCGATCCTGACCTTATCTGCAGGAAGATCAGCACGGCGCGCTGGTCTTTGTTCGGCAGCAGAAATTACGCGGACAAATTTGGCTTACCGGGGTCAACGAATGATCTGGCCGGGCATCGGTTTGTTACCTTTCAGCGGGACGATGTACCGAATGTATTCCACGAATGGCTTACCGATCACGTGGCACCGGAACAGATCGTCATGTCTTTTACCGAACTGGAGCTAATGCACGCGGCGATCAGGTCAGGGCAAGGCCTTGGGATCAGCAATGTCAAGCTGGTTGAAACAGACGTGTCCTTTATCCGATGCTTCGACGAAATCCCCGAACTTGCGGTACCGCACATAATGCTCATTTCGCCTGAAGCCTATCGTCGGCCGGAAGTCAGAGCTTTCGTTAAGTTCTTCGCACCTCGTTACGCTGCGATCTACAAGTCGTGATCAAGTGAAAATAGGCTGAGACTTTGCTTTATGACACGCGGACAAACTCTTTTGCACAAAAACGGCAGTGAAGACCTTTTCATCAACGTAGCGGAAGTACCCGATATATACTTCGACCGGCCAACGAATGAAGAGTTGGCCGCGTCGTCAAAAAGAGTTTTGCCTAGGCGGCTGAGAACTCGGAGAAAATGAACGCCCTGAATTGAACAAAGGTGGTTATTCAACAGGGAAACGCGGCAATTTCGTTTCGTGGGCCCGATGCCTGCCGACGCTATTCAGGCAAGTTAGCCTCGGTCATGCCCGAGCTTACAGGTCCAGCAGAAAAACCGGGTCGAGCGTCGGCGCAACCCCATCGTCAGGCCACGCAAATGAAGTGGTACGTTAACAAACGGCGTTCGTCCAAAGCCAGAAGTTGGTTCTGAACCATGTCGCTGGCGACGTTCCCAAAGAGAATCTGTGTCGTAACCGGCATGGTACGATCAGACTTGGGCTTCGAAATTCTCGTCTTAAGCCACTCATGGCTTTCAGTTGTCGAGTCTTCTTCGTCCAATATCGTAAAACCTGCATCTTGCAACAAACTGGCCATTTCTTTCGCGGTTGCGAGATAACTGATCGAGGCGTCCATGGCCCATGGTGTCGGATAAACGACGTCACCACCTTCGCCCTGTAGAATGTCATAAATTCCAAATCGTGCTCCCGGCTTCAGGACACGGTGGGCCTCTTTGTACACCGCAAGCTTGTCCGGGATGTTCATTGCAACGTGGACAGTTACCGCGCCATCAAAACTGCTGTCCGAAAATGGGAGTTTTGTCGCATCTCCCTGAATAAACGTGGTTTGTGCACTAAGATTGACCCAATCAGAAATGATTTTGGCTGCGTCGCAAAACTCTTGCGTCAGATCTATGCCTGTAACTTTAGCGCTTGCTTCTTCGGCAATTGTTCTGGTGACCCCACCCAGTCCACTACCAATATCAAGCACATTCGCATCTGGTGCCAACTCCAGCTTCTCCAGAAGCTGCAAAGTCGCTTGCCGGCCTCGAAAATGGAACTCATCGATTGGTTCAAAATCAGCGGCGCGCAGTTTCGTGGGCTCAACGCCTGCGTCCCTTAGGCTATCAACGATCTGGTCGATCAGTTTATGGCTGCGACCATAGTGATCTGAAACTTGCTCTTTCATTCTAAGTCCCTTTCACCAAGCATATTGAGTGCTATCGAGTACACATTTGATCAAAGTACCCGGAGGATCGGAGGGGCACTCAAGTGCTCAAGGAAGAGCTTCGAACCAGTCGAGCACCGCATCCCGCCAGCCCTCTGGCACACCGTGCCCGCCTTTGGTGACTTTCAGCCGGATCGAGCCTGCTTCACAATCCATCCAGTCCTTCTGCATCGAGTCGTCATCGCCAAAGCTGTTTTCCGCACTACCCAAGCAGGCGTTCTCGCGGCGCCAGACATCCACGCCCTTCATGACGTTACCTTGGTGAAAATCAACACCCTCCCATGTAAGCTGCCGGCCTTCGAACGGCACCATTCGATCTTTAAAGCCATGTACGTGAAATAGGTGAACTGGCGCATCACACTCAGTGGTCATGGGCTCCCAAAATGCCCCAGCCGCAGCAGCAAAGCTTTTCGCCAGCTCTGGCGCCTGACACGCAAGGTCCCAAACCATCGAGCCGCCGCGGGAGAAACCTGCGATCAGTATTCTCGACGGGTCAATACCGAAGCGCTCCACTGCGTCGGCGCGCACGGCGCCAATAAAGGCGACATCATCGCGCGCCAGATCATACCCGTCAGCCACACCCCAATCGAGGTCCTTGCCATTTATACTGGGTTGCCCGCTCGGCATAATCACTGCGTAGCCGCGCCGGATGAAAGGATCGACATAGGCGGAGTTCTGGATCATCCCCTTCCCAGACCGTCCATAACCGTGCAACCAAATAACAGCAGGCGGTTCATTCGGAGCCTCTGGCAGGGCCACGTAGTACTCCCCGCCTTCCAGTGTGCAAGGTGCATCTGGCGCGCCACACTCTCCATCAGAAGCGAGGGCAGCGTTCGGTTTCGCAGCAGTGAGAACAACGGCAATACCGAGCGTCAAAATGCGACTGCGCGTTTCGGATCGCATCAAAACTGTACCTCCGTCCACAGGCTACAGAAAATCATAACACAGGGTTGATCATCACCGAAGGCACCAGTCTAAACGACGGTCGTATTCGCTCAGTCTAATTTGGCGCATTAGTTCTGAACTCTCGCTGTGCTGGGTAAATTTTACTGATCCTTAATGAAAATTGCCCAGATAGCGGCAATGATGACACCGGTGCCAGTGGCGAACACCAATGCGATTGCGCTGAAGAACATACGCGGCTGGCTGGAGCGGCGGATAATCGAAAAATGAATTCTTATCTGGCCTCTAAGCAAACCATCTGCTGCCATCGATATCGCAAAAAGGCCAAGCGACAGCGCACTGGATCCACCCCACAATCGCTGCCATTGTTCATCCTCAGTCAGTGACAGCGGCAAACCGGTTGCGACAAAAAGCGCAGCGAAGAACCACATTAAATACCTAAAAATCAAAGACCCGGTCACCGCACGCCTTGTTCAATCCAGTAATTTACCAATGCGGCTTCCGCAAACTCACCAAGATCAGGGTGGTCGCTGAAATAATACAGAAAACTCAACACAGCCTCCTTCTGTGCATGCGTCAAATGGTTGAATTTGGACTTCCTGAACTCGTGCAGCATTTCTTTCGATGTGCCGGGGTCGAGTGCCAGAAGGATACTTTCACTGGCATATTCCGGACTGTCTGAATTTCGCAGTGTCCAAATCAGAAACGCGGGCAAGTAATATTGAAATGCTTTGGGGCTAAAAGCCGTGGGGGCAGCGTAACTGTATAAGATCATTTGATCGGTCATCTCATGCCATTTGACTCCGCCGTAGAATTCAAGAATATCCACGTCATCCATACATTCGGGGTGAAGAAGTTCATCATCAGCAGGTGGATCAAGACCGTCAAATGCAGCAATGATCTGGGTTGCAAGAGCTTCCGTTGTTGTCGTTACCTTTGGCATGGTGACATATTAACTTGGCTGAAACCCTGAGATCGAGTGTATCAGCAACAATTCGAAGTCGAGTGATTGCGATGGATACAGGACAGAGGCTCTTTCAGGACATCAGTCATGAATTCCACGACAATTCCATCTATGCCTTAAATTTGATTTCACCTGACCCAGACACCGATGACTGGGTGAGTGAACTAAAACTCGATATCGACCACATTGAGGAGTGGATCAGGCAGGACTACGGACATTTCAGTTTTTCCGTTTCCCAAGTCAATCTGTGTTTCGAGGGCGTTTCCGATCTGTCTGTCTCCTTTTCGTTTCCGAAAACGACCATAACACCCCTGCCAATTGACCGGATCACCAGGTCCAGAGAACCAGTTCGAATCCACGGAAAAGAATATTCCGAATTTGTCTGGACCATCGAACTGAATGACCGCTGCGGAGGTCGCATATACTTCCACGCTACCGGGTATCGCTTTGAAAGAGTCGGAAAACCTGTCATTTGCGAGGAGCAATTTATGCCCAAACACCTGCGCCTACCGCAGTAGAAGAGAAAAATCTTGTGGCCACCTTCGTAACGAATTCGTTGATGCCCACCAACAAATGCACGAAAATCTCAATTCAGTTCACATTGAGCAGGAAGAATTGCCTCTGTCACAATTTACTGAGAGTGCATTCCGCATAGTTAGACCGAATACGGACACGAATTTTCGTTTGCTGAGGTTCAACTTTACCGCGCCTCTCAGATGCAAGATTACCCGCTTTGCGTGGCGATATCACTATGAGAAAGTGTCACCGCCCTGTCTAGCATGGTCGTCGCGGTCGAACCAAACCAAAGACAATTGTATCAAGCCATTATCGTCGAGGGTCCACTCCTCCCAGCCCAACAGGCGAACAGGAGAACTTTCACGCTTTCCGGGACCGACGAGCATACCGGTAAAGAGAGCGTGGTTCCCTGATAAACGAAAATCATGCAGTAACACAGAAGAGCCTGGAAAATCACGGAAGAACGGTGCTGCGTAATCCGAAGCAATCGCTTCCCGACCTCGAATTGCTTTGCCGGAATTGAGCCGTGCCGCCCCATCTTCAGCGAAATGTGCTGCCACCTGCGCCGGATCGTTGGAACTCCAGGCAGCAGCGTACGAAGAAGCTTTCTCTAGCGCATCAGCAAACAACATTTCGGTTGCCCCTTTCTCGAACATGGCCGCTCTTTGGCTTTGAAGGTGAGCCCATGGATGTATCCTAGACGCGTACGTGCAATAAGTCAGAGGTAACCGCGTTTTAGGCGTTCGGTTACGGCGCAGCGAAAGAGCACTCCTCAGACCGAGCTTTCGCGGCCCCAGCAGCGAAGTTGTCGGACGAACCAATTTTTTTGTTGCTGCGGAGGTGACGAAAGTCCGCCACAAAGTTTGTGCCAGCCGATATTCAGTCATCACGTGTTTGGCAGGCTTCGCTGCTGTATTCTACAAATCGTGATCGCTATTTCGTGGACCCATACCGGGCATACGACTAGCATCAGTGATCACATAGCACGAAGGGAGACATATATGTTGAAGTTCACCAAAAGAACAACTGTTCACGGGTTTGCTGCACTTCTAACCTTCTGTTTCGCGGCGACCGCACAGGCGCAATCGGCAGGCGAGGAGATGTCATTTTTCATCACTAGCGTGGGCAAGGGGGATGGTGCCAATCTAGGCGGCCTCGAAGGTGCCGATGCTCATTGCAATGCGCTTGCTTCCGCGGCCGGTTCTTCCAAAACTTTTGCGGCCTATCTGAGCACCTCAATGTCCATTGATCGCAGCACCGATCCGATGACAATCACCAATGGCATTTCTGCACGCGACCGGATCGGGTCAGGTCCATGGTATAATGCCAATGGAGAGCTCATCGCCAATAATGTTGAAGAGCTGCACAGTGAAGGCGTGAATATTAATCTTCAAACCGCGCTCGACGAAAATGGTATTCCTGTCAATGGGCGTGGCAGTCAGCCGAACAAACATGACATTCTGACCGGCTCCGATTCCGCTGGATATTTCTCGACGGCAGGTGGTGACACGACATGCAGCAACTGGACTTCGAATAGTGAAGACGGGTCTGCAATTGTTGGACACCATGACCGTGTCGGTCTCAACGATGCCCGCAACATGTTGTCCTGGAACTCATCGCACGGCTCGCGCGGTTGCGGGGAGGAACATCTGCCACGTTCTGGTGGGGCGGGTCTGTTTTATTGCTTCGCAACCGACTGATCAGGCAGCATTGGTGCGCGTGTCACCCGCATTGCACCTGATATTGTCTGGTTGGCTTTAAAGGTCGCGTGCTGGAAACGGTTTTTGGGCAGCAAAGTCCAATTGCCGTTTCGGCCTGTGGCCGACACCGAATTAGGAGATTCGCAATTTCTATCGACAGTTTTGCGGACACAGAGATTGGAAGACACCTTGCGGATGCTGCACGCCGTTGCCGCATGGTTTTCTTCACCGGATTACCAGCTTCTGGAAAGTCATTCCTGTTGCGCAAGCAGATATCTATTTCGGTATCCTTGGGGCGTCGTGTGCATATCATGCGTTGGGATACGGGGCTCGCGGCGTTTCAGACCGAGGACATACTCGCAAGGTATCCAGATGTTTCGGATGGAACTCATCCGTTGATCCGAAAGGCAGCCGGATTGTGGGGCCGGAGAGCCCTGGCGCGATGGCTGGCAGAGAATACCGATCCCACCGACATGATTGTCGGTGAAGTCCCTATCATCGGAAACAGGTTTTCCGAGTTCATTCAGGTACAGCCGGATCAGGTTGAAACAGCACTCGCATCCGATGGAACCAAATTCATCTATCCGGTTCCCACAAAGAGTTTGCGCGACAAACTCGAAGCCATCCGAAGATCTACGTTTGCGAACCCAAAACATCCTGATGAGGCCAGAGATGCGCCTCCATCGACAATGGAGCTGGCTTGGCACTTGACGTGTGCCAAGGCTGCAGAATTGGGCTTGATCTCTGAAGAAGAAATTTATTCTCCGTACGAGGAGATGATTTATGTGCGGTTTTTTGAGCACCTGCTGCAACACCGAAACGCCATCGGAATTGGGGTTGATACGATTTATTCAGATGCCGGGTCAGCCCATGACCTGGGTGCGAACGTCTCAGAACTCAGTGCAGGCCCGGACGAAGTACAGTGTGCAATCGCAGAGGTAGAGGCTGCTTTTACAGTCGGGGAAGCCGCCCGAGACGTTGAAAGCTGGTATCGAGTGTAGTCTCGGGCAAAAGTCCGCCCCGTTGCGATTTCGAGAAATGCAATGGCTGATTGTAAATGTCTGCCACGGATCAACTGCTGGTGCTGCACTGGTGGATGAAAGCCTTGGCAACCCGCGATGTCTGAGTTCACTTCGAGAAATGCTGTCGTGATGCCACGCTGCGGGTACGAAATCGAAGACCACATAAACTCACAGTCTACGCAAAAAGGCATTGGCATTCGATTGCACTGGCCTATGCGCTTAGCAATTTTTCTCCTTTAGGCTAAAATCGGTTAACGAGAGGTTTTGATGGAACGACGGTTGGCCACAATCCTCGCTGCAGATGCTGTCGCATATTCAAAGCTAATGGGCGAGGACGAAGTAGCGGCATTGGCCGATTTGACGGCCTGCCGTGCACTCATTGACGCACAAATATCAAGCCATGGCGGTCGGATCTTCGGGAGCGCCGGGGACAGTGTCATTGCGGAATTCGCAAGCCCAGTGAAGGCTGTACAAGCAGCATTGGCTGCGCAAAATGGCATTGCCCAAGCTAACGCCGAAAGCCGGAAGAGTGGCCAGCTGCAGTTTCGCATGGGCGTTCATCTTGGCGACGTAATGGTTCAGGGTGAAAACCTTCTGGGAGATGGCGTCAACATTGCCGCCCGGCTCGAGTCACTGGCGCCGCCCGGTGGAATTATCATCTCGAAACCGGTTGCCGAAATGGTACACGGCAAGCTGGATGTCGCGTTTGGGGATTCAGGTGCCCACAAGCTAAAGAACATCACGCAAAGAATAAATCTCTGGACCTGGCCGCCCGAGAAAGCAGTAAGGTCGGCAAAACAGCGCGACCCCAAAAAACTAGGATCGTTAGCCGCAGCAACTGCTCTTGTCTTAGGCGGGCTGGTCTATCTGGTCTACCCAAATGAAGAGAGCTTTACGCTGCCGACCGGGCCTAAGGTGTTGATCCTACCCTTCGAGAACGTAGGCGGAGATCCACAGGACGACTATTTCAGCGATGGACTGACCCGAGACATCAACGCCATGCTCGCCAAATTCACCAATCTTTTTATCTTCGCGCCTGAGGCCGGCACTGCATTACGCGACAAGCCAGAGTGCGAGGTGATCCGTAATGAGCTTAGTGCAGATTACATTCTGGGTGGCACCGTACAACGATCGGATGACAAGCTGCGGGTCACTACCACGTTCACCGATGCAAAAACCTGCCTGCAGCTTCAGGCACCTGGTCCGTTTGAAGGCGACGTGAGCCTTGCAAGCATTCTGGACGTGCAGGTGGAAGTTGCTCGCAAGATTGCTTCGCTCATAGGGTCGAGCGATGCGCCGCTATTCAAGGCCGACGTCATACAGACGATCCGCGAAAAGGCACCCGAAAGCCTTGACGCGTACGAGTGTTACATGACGGCACATTGGTTTTATCAAACTTTTGCCCTGCCGGAGCACCGCAGAGCGCGCGATTGCCTGTTGCGGACTGTAGAGGAGGAGCCAGGCTATTCGTTGGGCTGGTCGCGCCTAGCGTATAACTATCTTGATTCAAAAAAGAACTCTTACGATCTGGATCCAAACTGGGCCCAGAAAAGCTCTGACGCAGCACATCATGCCATTGAAGCAGACCCAAATAATCCTGATGCCTATTACGCTCTTGCGGTACGAAGCCGGTTGCTCGGCGAGAGCATGGATGTCTACCGTAAACATGCTGAGCGCGCGGTGTCGTTAAACCCGAATGACTCTTGGATTTTAGCCGACCTTGGAATCTTTTTTGCCTATTCCGGTGACTTTGAAACAGGGCTGGCATGGATCGAGCGAGCGCGAGCGCTTAATCCCAAACTACATCCGGGCTATAATTATGCAGCGCACTTGAACGCCATCATGCTAGGTGAATACGGCGAAGCCATTGACATTCTGCTAGCGATGGGCGGCAGATTGCCAATGAACCAAGCCAGCCTCGCTGCCTGTTATGCGCTAAATGGACAACAGGAGAAGGCTGAAGAGACAGTAGAATACATCAAAGAGCAGTTTCCGGACTACCAATTAGATCCCCGTGCCCCGTTTCGCGCGCGCGGCATGCCTAAAGAGCTGATCCACAGGGTCATGGAGGGCTTGACTATGGCTGGTTACCCAGTGCCACCGGAAGAGACTATCGAATGATCGGTGTTTGGTTAGCCAACACCAAATAGTTTGGTGAAATGAGTGCAAAATTCTTCGTTAATAGTCCAAAGGTTCGAAACTGTCTCACTCGATGAGGGCAAATAGCTCGATTGGATAAGCAACACCGCGTATTTCGCGCAACCCTCAAATGGCAAATACACCGGGGCGAAGCATCAGCAACGGCTGACGTCTACTTCGGACGGGGCCAGACCATTCTGAAACAACGCGAAAGGATTAAACGGAAAACAATCGAAACCAGGCGCTTGCTTCACCGCAAATCCGCCGCATAATCACAACAACCAGTTGAGCCAGATCCTATCTTAGATCAGGCGACCATCTGTCCCAAAATCCCTGAGGACGGACAGTAGGAAAAGATTCTGAGCTTGAATGGAAAAGGACATCGAATACACCTGCTATTGCTACCGCACCCTCCTGACCTGTTTTTAAGTATAAGGATTGGCCATGTTTCGTCTTTTGCTATTTACGTTCGTGACGGGTCTTGCCGCCAACATGGGTATGGCGCAGACGCCGCCTTCGGCTGCGGAGGTCGCAGAATACGATGGCCTTTTTGCAGCCGCTCACACTGGCAACGTAGAAATGATCCAGCAGCTCGTTGCGGCGGGAGCAAATGTCAACGCGCGGGACTCGCGAGGCCGCACGCCAGCCCATGCGGCAGCCTTTGCTTCGAAGGACGAAGCGTTGCGTGCACTCGCTGAGGCAGGCGCTGATATGAATGCGCTTGAAGGTCAGGCCTACGACGTGGTCACGATCGCCGCCGTGGCAAACGATCCGGAACTGATGACGCTCGCAATCGCATTGGGCAATGATCCAGGCCTAACGACCAGCCCTTATGAAGGAACGGCTTTGATCGCGGCCGCGCATCTCGGTCATGTTGAGATTGTCAGACGGCTGATCGCCGCTGGCGCGCCTCTGGACCATGTGAACAATCTGCACTGGACTGCAGTTATCGAAGCCGTTGTGCTTGGCGACGGCGGTCCGGATCATCTTGCAGTTCTGGATGCATTGTTGGCAGCAGGTGCTGACCGATCGCTTGCCGATCGAAACGGCACTACGCCGCTCGAACACGCCGAACTGCGCGGATTTACTGAGATGGCAGAGCGGCTAAGAAAAGATGATTGAGGCCAATCCAGCATGCTGGAGCGGAGCGTTCCACCTCACAGGTACCGATGGCAGCTTGGATGAGACCAACCTCAAATCAAGGTCCTCTCGTAGCGGAGCGCTGACAGAGTTAAACACATCTCACGGGTAACGGCACAATGGACAAGATCAGAAAAAGTGAACAGGACTGTCCTAGCGCACTCGTTCTCGCGAGGCGTGGTTTTCTTGGCGCATCAGGCCTTGGCGCACTGACAATTGGATTGAGTGGCTCCGCTGTAGGCCAAACTTCTACAAGGGCGGACGACGCAATACCTCAACCAAGTAATCCCAATGATGCCACATTCATGGAGCGGGCTTTCGAGATGCGTCAGTATGCGATTGACCATGGAGATCAGGGGTATGGCGCAGTTGTGGTGCGCGACAACGTTATTATTGGCCAATCATGGAGCAGGGTCATCTTGGATCAAGACCCCACGGCCCACGCCGAAATGGCCGCGATCAGGGACGCCGCGCGCCGCCTCAATGACCGAGATTTGAACAGCGCGGTCATGTACTCATCTTCCAGGCCGTGTCCCATGTGCGAAGCCGCGGCTTACTGGGCCGGGATCCGTCACATGTACTACGGCCGGAAAATCAGGAGCGCAGGTTCTCCGAAGCTTTGCAGTTAAAAAGGTTCTCAGCCATCAGCGAAGTTTCCTTTCGCGTTCGCATCCCGCGGTGGGAAGCCTTCGGACCAATCCGGACTTTCGAAGTTGAGTATGATTCCGCAATATAACTTCTTTTGACCTGCCATTTTCAGAGATTGTCATTGCGGCACCAAATAAAGTCAGTTGTACCTAAGGTATATCGTTTCTCGTTCACTTAACCGACACTCAGACTCTGGCCTTTTCAAAAGCGGCCCAAGCGGTTTCGAATGCTTCAAAATTAAACTCCGGATGACGGGCTGCGTCCAAGACAATACGTTCCGTCGACAACAGCTTTTGTATTGCAGCTTCTAATTGATTGAGAACATCCTCAGGAACCACCAGCGCACCATGGCGGTCGGCATGGACCAACTCGCCTGGATTGACCGTCAGGCCAAAAATTGAAACCGGCGTATCAATCTCGCGGATGTGGACGAAACCGTGGCTCGGCCCAATGGAACCGGCAACAACTGGGAACCCCTCGGGTAAGTCTCCGAGATCGCGCATGACACCGTTGGTTACGACACCGAAAATGCCAAACCCTTTGTGGACAGAGGTATTGATCTCACCCCAATAGGCTCCGATGCATTCCGGATAATCCAAGTCCTCAATCACAGCGACACAGGGGCTGGGCGCTTCGGCCATGTATTTGTAATAGGCCATGCGCCGGGCTTTGATGACGTCGGACGGGTCGGTCGGTGGGTTGGCTGCCGCGATCTTGGCCGTGCGCGCATAGCCGACAATCGCGGGTTCTTCAGGCGCTGAACACAGCATGGTACCGCGCGTAAAATCGTCGAAACCGCGCTTGCCCTTCGCCACTTCGATGGCATTGCAGACGGTGGGGGTGTCGACCTTGCGCAGCAGGGACAAAAGAGATGGGGTCATGTGTCCTCCAACCAGCGGATTAATGCCGCCGTGGTTTTTTGTGGTTGTTCCAGTGTCGGGAGGTGCCCTGCACCTTCAATGATCTCCAGCGCGCTGTGTGGCAGCAGATCATGCATCAACTGGTGGCGCTCAACTGGGCACAATTTGTCTTCTCGCCCACACAGGACCAGGGCCTTTCCGGTAAAAGCCCCCAGAGTCGCGCTTTGGTCTGGGCGGTCCATCAGCGCCTGCGATTGGCGCAAGAAAACGTCTGGGCCCAGATCGGTGGCCATCGCCATACAAAGATCCAGGATAGCCCCCCGGTTAGGTCCGTCGGCCAGATAATTGGGTTTCATCTCGTCCCGCATAACCGACCTCAGCTTGCCGTCGCGAACAGCCGCCATTTGGGGCCCACGACGGGCTTTTACCTCTGGATTTTCAGCGAGTGGATTTGTGTCGAGCAATGCCAGTCGCGAGACACGTTCAGGGGCTTGACGCAATACTTCCATCGCCACGATCCCCCCCATCGACAAACCTGCCAGTGCGAAATCGGGCGGCGCGTTTTTCAGGATATCATACGCCATGGCCTGCACGCTGTCATGCCGGGACAAAGGGAACGTCATTACGGGCCTGTTGCCCGACAGAGCATTGATCTGCGGGCCAAAGAGGCGGGCATTACACATCATACCCGGCAAGAAAATCACGGGTGTCATGCCGAAGCCAGCTTCGCCCCCGCAGACAGCGCGGACAATTTGGCGTAGGCAATCTGAGGATCAACCGCCCCAAATCCCGCAAAGGTCCCAAAACCGCAATCGCTGCCCGCTATTACGCGGTCCGCGCCGACAATTCCCGTAAAGCGCTCGATCCGCTGCGCCACAAGTTCGGGATGCTCGATGAAATTGGTGGTGGTGTCGACCACACCAGGCACCAGAATCTTGTCATCTGGTATCTCCGACTTGCGATCGCGAAACACAGTCCACTCATGCGCGTGTCGTGGGTTCGAGGTCTCAAACAGAACATAGCGAGATTTCGTGGCCATCAGGGTGCTGAAAACCTTGTCCATTGCGATGTCACAGCAATGCGGACCTTCGTAGTTGCCCCAGCAGATATGCACCCGCACACGATCCTGTGGGACGTCTTGAAGCGCGTGATTCAGGGCCTCAACGTGCAAGTCGGCAATCTTGACGAACTCGTCGTCCGAAAGATCGGTGAACAGCATATGGCGCGACAAGGCCAGATCGGGGCAATCCAGTTGCAGGTCCAAACCAGCGGCCACGATGGTTTCGTATTCTTCTTTCATGGCATCGGCCAGCGCTGCCAGATAGGCCTCTCGTGTTGGGTAAAATTCATTCTGCAAAAACAACGAAATCACACCAGGTGACGCAGCATTCATGAAACCGCGCTCGCTCCCATGTTGGGCCATGGCGGCTTTGAGGTTGGCAATGTCCTTCTCCAACTCGCCCTGCCCCTTTGAACGCACCTCGCCTGTGCACATCGGACGTGCGTATTTTGGCGTGCCACCGTCATCAGCCAGTCGCTGCAGAAAACTGGGGAACATCTTCAAATCTGCAGGCGCATTTCGGGGACTGTCTCCGGAAAAGCCAGTGTAACGATCCTTGACATAGGTGGCGTACGAAATCTTTGAGGTTTCGCCATCGCTGACAACATCGACACCGGATTCGATCTGTTTACGCACTGTCTCAGAAACCGCATCGGTCATACAGGCATCAAACGCGGCCGCGTTGTAGGGTTCACCGTTCTCACGGGCGAAAATGAAATCCACCACGTCTTGCGTCCGGGGCAGAGACCCAACATGTGTGGTTTTGATAGTCATCAGCGCCTCCTTAAACTTTGCGTGCCATCAGGATCGTGTGGCTTTGGGTCTCAGGGTCTTCGGCCAGATACCCGGTCATTTGCAGTCCGTTTTCTTCAAGACATGTCGCGTAACCGGCTGGGGATAGCGAGGCGTGATAGACAAGCTCTGATCCCACCGCTCCGCTAACCTCTCCGGCCCGAGGTCCAACAGTCAGCATAAGCATTCCACCGGAGCGCAAATGATGCGACATGCGCGCGATACAGTCTTTTTGTTCACCTGCCGTCAGATGATAAAAGCTATTCCAGGCGATGATGCCGTCGAATTGCTGGTCTAACTCAAAGTCCCGCATATCAGCATGCCGCCAATCCCCGTCAGGCCAGCGGTCACGGGCGATGGCCAGCATTGCCTCGGCGAAATCGACGCCTGTTACTGCGAACCCTTCGGCCATGAACCAGCGCGCAATCGGATCGCCTGTGCCGCAGCCCAGATCCAGCACATGATCCCCCGGCTTGAGACTGGCGGTGAAGCGCGCCAGCCAGCGCGCTTCGAACAGGGCCTTTGAGCGAAGCTTGTCATACTCCGTCGCTTGCCGCTCATAAACGGCATGGGTGTCGTTTGGATCTACGCTCATCCTGTCCAGGTCGCTCCTGCCGGGTCATCGGTTGCGGTGATCCTGTACAAACCCGCCTGACCAGTCATTGAAGGTTGTACGCTATAGGCTTCACCGGGCAAAACTAAAGCCGTGTCGCCGGTCGACAAAGTGGTTTCATGATCGTCGATCGAAACACGCCAGTGGCCGCTGGCCGGCATAAGAACCACAGGTTTTTCTGCCGCGATCGACTCGGTCACAGCGGACCCTCGCCCAAGGAAATCAACCTCGAAACCGGGTTTATCCTTGATCATTCCGTTTTCGCCAATCACCTGCGCGGGCTTGTTGGCCGAAAACGCCATCAGGTCCCAATACCGCGCGACGTATTTACCAACGACATCCTCAACCGGAACCTCGGGGTAGCCTTTCAACTGCTCTTCGGTCAGCAAAGGCATTGGTCGGACGTTGTGAGGCAGTTCCTGCCCCTTTTTGGAGTCGTAAAGCACACCATTGTCGCCCAGCATCAATCCATGTGCCTGCGCATCTTCGATAACTTGAGGTGCCCACGTCACTCCGCCGCCCGCGTCGTCACCGCCCAAGATCGACATGATCATCCCATAATCCTGACCGACATTTTCGAAACCACGGAAAATGCCGGTCGGGATGTTGAAGATATCACCCTCCTCGGCGATGAACTCTCCTGCAGTGCCATAGCGGCCCCAGAAAAACCGCCAACGTCCTTTGGCGACGAAGAAGACCTCGGCCGTCGTGTGGCTGTGCAAAGAGTTCCGGCACTTCGGCGGCTGGCCCGCAGCGCCGATGTTAAAGCCGATCTTGTCAGTGATGTGCACGTGCTGATCCGGGGATTCCGAGACACCACCGCCGATGATTGTAAAGTTCTCTTTCTGATCGCTGCCGGGGGTATGGGCGTCGATAAAAGCGGTTTTGCAGGGCTGGAGTTCACCATAGCGAACAATGCGGGAAGAGATGGTTGATTTCGACATTTTGTAAGTTCCGATACGACGTTTGCAGGAATGGTGGTCTGCGTGCGTTTGCAGCACACTCTCTCACTCCCCTGGCGGACGCAGGTTCAAACGCCGTGCACGCAGGCTTTGACGGTGCATATGGTAACGCCGAAGAGTCCCGGTCTCACTCAGGCCATCCACAAGGATGCGATATGCGACCGGGCGCGCCACTCAAACCTCTCCGCTCTGCAGCAGGATCTGCTTCCAGACCGAGGTTTCATCAAACAGAGTATATTCACGGCGCAACTGCGGCTGGCCGCCAATCAGCGCGCCGATCTCTGCGTGGCTGATGCCGAGGACATACACCTGTGCACCCGTCGGTGCGCCAAACACGCCCCAGCCGTCATGTTTGCCCCACAGACTCCAGCGGATCGCGGCGCGGGGTGGCATATCCGGATCGTCGCGCCCGATCTGGTGCTCGATCCTAAATTTGGCATTCGGGAAACTCGCCCGTAGGCCCATCCAGAAACGGTCAACCGCATCCCAACCATGTCCAGTTACGCCGCCCACATATTCCGATTGAACAGCCCGGTCATACTCGGACTCGATCGCGCCCATATCTGCGTTCATGATCCGGGTCAAAATGTCGGCGTAGCGCTGACCCCACTCGTTGTCGTTTCCACGGCCCTTGTACGGCCCCGACTGATCGATTTCGGGAGTTAGGGGTTTGACACAGTTGTCCGGGCCTCCTTCGCGGGCGATGAGATCGGCGGCGTATTCCTTCGGGTCCCATCCCATCTGGCGGACGATGGCACCCTGATCGCGGATAAGCCATTCGTCGTTGATCTGATTGTCGATGGCGTGGCAATCGGCCAGTATCCGATAGCGCAGCTTGGTTCCGGTTGGCTTGCCGTAAACGCCCTCGGCCAAATGCGTGGCCGTTGAAATGATACGATGCGAACTCAGCATCCCGTCTTCGGGTGTACCAGACCAGATCACGTCCTCGCCCAACAGCTGCCGATCCGGAAACTCGGCCAGTGTTGCCATGGTCGCGCCGATTACGTTCTGATTGCCCAAAACCACCGAACCGGGCGATCGCACGACGATATCCTCGCTGTAATAGTCGTGCAGGGTCGCGATACCCCGGTCTTCCCAAATCTCTTTGGTGATACCGATGATATAGTCGGGGAAGTCACGAAACTTGGGATCGAAACCTTTCATGTTTTCATCCTTTGCGGCGTCCAGCCTTTGGGCAGCCGTGCCGATGTGCGCACAATCAGAGGCCCATCAATTGCGACCTTGCGTGCCATAGCGGCTGTCGGGTTTTCAATATGGCCCAAAAGGGCGTCAACGGTCTCGGCAACCATCAGGTTGGCGCGCTGACGAATGGTGGTGAGGTTATAGGCAAGCCATGCGGCCTGCGGGACGTCATCATATCCAACGACCGAAACGTCTTCGGGCACACGCATTCCCAACTCGAACCGGATGACATCCATGACGGCAAGAGCCATGTGGTCATTGGCAACAAATACCGCGTCTGGCCGTTTCTGCGGTTCGACATCGAACATACGACGTGCCGCTAAGCGCGCATTCTCGGTGTGAAACTCTCCGATCTCATGAGCGTACAGGTCCTGGCCCGCATCGCTCAGAGCTGCCCGGAAGCCAGCTTCGCGGTCTCGCTGGGTTGATGCGCCCTGCCACCCGGCAATGTAAGCGATGCGGCTGTGACCGGCTGCGATAAGGAACTCGGCCACTTTGCGACCGCCCGCATAGTTGTCGGAAGTGACCGACGTGATCCCGTCGATGTCCTGACTACGGTTGAACAGCACCACTGGCACACCGGCCTGTTGGCAGCGCGTTGCGATATCAGACGACATCGCGACCGAGGCCAGAATGACGCCATCAACCTGGTAATCGAGGATTTCCTCCATCACGTCGTCAATGTTTCCCGCTGTTCTGGAGGCCATGAAGATCAGGACGTGATACCCCTGCTCCTGCAACTCGTTCGACAACTTCTCGAGTGCTTCGGGATAGAAATAGTTATCCAGATAGGCGACCACCAAACCGATGATGCGGCTTTTTCCGGATACCATTGCACGCGCCAACACATTGGGGCGATAACCCAGTTCGGCTGCGGCCTTGCGCACTTTCTCTTCAGTCTTCTTGCTGACCGAAGCTCCGGGCGTAAAGACTCGGCTAACCGCTGACTGGCTGACCCCTGCAAGCTGGGCGACCTGAAGTGATGTTACTTTCTCAGCCATCAGTCTGCCGTCCAACCTCCGTCAATCAACATCGAGGTGCCGGTGACCAGCGCTGAAGCGTCTGAGGCGAGGTAGCGCACCGCGCCCATGATGTCCTCGACCTCGCCCACCCGGTCCAGCTTGATCTTTTCCATGATCCACGCGGCGCGTTCGGGGTTGTCAAAGGTAGATTGGGTCAGAGGCGTTCGGATGAAAGTCGGGCAGACGGTATTGATCCGTATGCCTTGTTTGCCCCATTCGATGGCCATGGATTTGACCATGCCCTCCAGCCCATGCTTGGTGGCGCAGTAAAGCGCCCGGTCGACCCCGCCGACATGCCCCATCTGGCTGGAGATGTGGATAATCGAGCCGGGTTTGCCGGCTTCGATCAAAGCGCGGGCAGCATAGCTTGAGAGGAAATAAGCCGAGCGCAGATTGACGCTGGTGACGGCATCGAAATCCTCTGGCGTTGTCTCAATTGCTGCACTGTGCCGAGCGACCCCGGCCGAGTTCACCACGATATCAAAGGCGCGCGTTTCAAAAAGTTGTTTTAACGCGTCCAGATCGCTCTGATCCAGCATAAGAGCCTCGGCTGACCAACCCTGCGCCTTAAGTGCAGCCACTGTGTCGTTCAACCGATCCGCACCGCGGGCCGCGCAGACGACATGCGCGCCTGCCTCGGCCAAAGCTACCGCACATCCCTGCCCGATCCCCGAGGAGGCTCCGGTAACAAGGGCGGTTTTTCCGTTCAGGGAAAACGAAGGTGTGCGCGGCAAGTCGGTCATCAGGTCATTCCATCCGGTATTTCAATGCGGCCCATGTTGCGGGCCTTGTTGAATTCCCGCAGACGGGCAAAGACGTCAACGCCAAGCTGCCGGTAGGCGTCCAACAAATCGACCAATACCCAGTTTTCCCGGATTCGCCCGTTTTCCAGCCGCCAGAAATCGAGACTGCGCATGGTGATCCGTTTGCCCGAGGGCGCGATCCCCATCCAGCCATCATGGGTTACGGTCTGGATCATGTTGGGCCAGCCGGTCACGGCGGCATAATCGCCATCCCCGAAGAAGTGATAGGTGATGTCGTCGATATATTGCCCGCGATCCGGCATCCCGTTGAGGAACGGAATCTGGTGCCAGTTGCGAAACCCGGAAAACCCGCGCCCGGTGCCGATGCCCGCCGGGCCGTACCAATTCATGCGGGGATGCCAGAACCGGTCGGGCTCCATCACCTCCGGCCCGCCTTGCGAGGGGTGCTTCTTGAGGTGTTCAAGCATGTCGATGATATGCTGACAGGCCGCCTGCCCCTTGGCCGCATCATAGGGGCCGGGCACCAAGCCGTCCTGCGTGGCCGGTCCGGGCACATGCCATTCACGGCCCAGACTGGGGGCCATCGGCCAGGCATTTGCCTGCATCATCACCTCGGGGATGTCCCACAGGGCCTGCATCTCGACCACTTTGCCGTCTAGAAAACGGTAGAATTCGTGGAAGCGCATGGTCACCTGATGGCCGGTCGGCGGGATATCCAGCCATGGCCCGGTAAAGGTGCCGGTATAGTAGCCGCCGCACCCGACCCAATCGGCCCCATGCTCATCCGGGCCAGCCATGACGATATAGTCGCGGCGTTCCAGATCGGGCCAGGCGGACAGCAGGTCTTTGTAGGCGATATCGTAGTACGTGTCACTGCCAGTGCTGTCGCCAAAGGGGTGGCACAGATGGAACACGGCATCCGAAGTCGTGACCTCGGCCAGTGCCTTTCGCACACTGGCCTCGGAAAAATCATACATTGCAGCCCTAAGCGGAGCGATCAGGGCCTTGTGCTGGGTATGCTTGTCACTCATTCGGCTGCGTCCCGGTAAGGTGCCGGTTCGCCATAGGGCACGTTGATGCCGCCATAGCGGCGCACACGGATGTTGCATTGCTCCGCATGGCCGACAAAACCTTCCAACATACATAGGCGTGAACCATATTCGCCGATCAATGTCGCCGCCTCATCAGTCAGAACTTTTTGATAGCTGTGCGTCTTCAGATACTTACCGACCCATAGCCCACCGGTGTAACGCCCGGCTTTCTTCGTTGGCAGCGTATGGTTGGTCCCAATCACCTTATCGCCATTCGACACATTGGTGCGCGGTCCAAGGAACAAAGCGCCATAGCAGGTCATGTTCTCAAGGAACCAGTCGTCACGGTCGGTCATGACCTGGACGTGCTCCGAGGCGATGTCATCGGCAACCTGCAGCATCTCGTCATAGGTGTCACAGACGATCACCTCGCCATATTCTTCCCACGACACTTTCGCGGTCCCTGCAGTCGGTAGGATGCCCAGCAGGCGGTCCACCTCGGCCAAGGTGTCCTCAGCCAGTTTGCGCGAGTTGGTCAGCAGCACGCAGGGGCTGTTATAGCCGTGCTCGGCCTGCCCCAGCAGGTCAGTGGCGCAAAGCTCTGCGTCTGCGGCGGACTCGTCAGCGATGACCATCGTCTCGGTCGGACCAGCGAAAAGATCGATACCGACACGCCCAAACAACTGGCGCTTGGCTTCGGCTACAAAGGCGTTGCCGGGGCCAACCAGCATGTGAACCGGATCGATGGTCTCGGTTCCCAGCGCCATGGCGCCTATGGCCTGAATGCCGCCCATGACATAGATCTCATGCGCGCCGCCCAGATGCATCGCTGCGATTACAGCCCCATTCGGCTTGCCGTTGAACGGCGGCGTACAGGCGATGATACGCGGAACACCGGCGACCGAGGCGGTGGCGACGGACATATGTGCCGAGGCCACCATCGGGAACTTGCCGCCGGGTACATAACAGCCCACGGACTGAACGGGGATGTTCTTGTGACCCAGGATCACACCCGGCAGGGTTTCGACCTCAATATCCAGCATGGAATCGCGTTGCGCCTGTGCGAAGTTGCGCACTTGTTCCTGCGCAAACTTGATGTCCGCCAGTTCACGCTCGGTCAGCTGACCAATCAGGTCGTCAATCTCTTGCTGCGACAGGCGGAAAGACGCGGGCGAATAGTTGTCGAACTTCTCGCTCAGCTCGCGCACGGCGGCATCGCCGCGGGTTTCGATGTCTTTCAGCGTCGCCTCGACCACGGCACGGGTTTTGGCGTCGTCTTCAGCCCGGTCAGCGTCAGACTTACCGCGTTTGAGATACTCGATTGCCATTTTTCAATCCTCAGTTTTTGGGCCGGGGCGGAGCCTTTTCCCCCCGGTCAAATGCTTCCCAGCCTTGGCCGTTGAACAGGTCCACGCCCAGCTGCGCGGCGACATGGGCGAAATCGACATTCACCCAGTTGTCGACGATCTTGCCGTCGACCACTTTCCAGAAGTCCATGTAGCGAATCTCGACGCGCTTGCCGGTGGGGGCGATGCCCAGAAACTCGCCCGAATGGGTGGCTTCCTGACGGCCAAAGGCAGCCGCCCATTCACCCATATAAAGACGCGCCTCGTCGATACAGGTCTTGTCCGAGAACGCGGCCTGAAACGGGCGCTGCCAGTTGTCTTGAAATTCTTTCAGGCCGGTCTTGGTACCGCAGCCCTGATTGCCCATCCAGCGAAAGCCACTGGCGAAAAACTCGCCAATATCGTCGATGCGATGGTCATTCAGACCATCCACCATGGTTTCAATCACTCGGCGTGTGTCTTCGGTTTTGCTGAGATCCGTGTCGCGGGTCAGAACCGCTTGTGCGGGGCGGGAACCTTTCATGTGTCATGTCCTTTCAGGTATTGCAGGGAAGAGATTGGGGGAAAGGCCCCCAAAGCTCAGAAAATCCCTGGGCATCCTGTTCAGCGCCGGGTGGCGCGACATGGCGTTATGGCGGGCGTGGTTACTCATCAGCCTTTCACCGCCCCGGCTGTCAGACCGCTGACGATCTGGCGCTGGAAGATCAGAACAAGGAAGATTAGTGGCGCGGTGATCGACACGGCGGCGGCCACGGCGACGACTTGGTCGGTTGTGGTCGTTTCGCGATTGAACATGCCGACGATGGCGGGAACCATGGTCTGGTTCTGCGCGTCTAGTAGCAACGCTGTGACCAGAAAATCGTTATAGGCCAGCAAGAAGCTGAACAGGCCCGTCGTGATAACCCCCGGCCACATCACCGGCATGATGACACGGCGGAACGCCTGGAAATGGCTGCATCCGTCAACGCGGGCGGCCTCGTCCAACTCTGCCGGGATGTTCTGAAAGAACGACCGCAGCATCCAGATGGTGAAGGGCTGGTTGATGGCAACTAATACAGCGATCACCGCGAAAGGCTTACCGTAAAGGGTCGGCGCATTTTCACCCAGTATTGGGCTAAGCCACTCAGCCGAGTTGATGAATACTGGCAGATAGCCCGCGACAAGCACCGAGTGCGGCAAGGCGCGAAAGACCAGCGCGACGATCAGAATCCAGAATGCCAAAGTCGAACCTGACCGAGCCAGACCGTACCCTGCCAACGTGCCCACAGTCAGCGATACCGTCACCACGCCAGTCGTCACGATCAGCGAATTCTTGAAGTTGTTCGAAAAGCCCCGGTCGATCCAAACGGTCTTGTAGTGTTCCGTCGTCAGACCAAGTACATCCCGTCCGAGAGGGCCAAAGAGCGGGTTCAACACGTTCAGGATCGCAGGCAGTATGACGAAGAAGGCCAGCAGGAAGCCCACCAACAAAGCCAGCACGCCGACTAGCCAGCCAAACCACTCCTGCCCGGATTTGGTGTAGGACTTCACCATGGAAGGTAGGGTCTTGGTAGCCGCGAGGATCGTACCCCAGATGACCGCGATGCCCAGAATGATGTCGAGCAGTGACAATCCTTTGCCGACGCCTAGCGTGGCTGGACCAAAGATCACGTTAAGCGCGTTGCTGTCGAATGCATCGACGGGTGACTTGAAGCTCATCACTACGATCCAGAAGATCGGGAAAGCTGCGATCAGACACCAAAGCGCCAAAAAGATGTTCGAGGTCAACCGCAAGCTGAAAGGTTGGCGAAGCGCGCGTGAGGACATATCAGTGACCTCCTTTATGATCGCGCCAGGTGCGGCGCAGCGGCAGGATAAGCAAGATGACGACACCGATCATGGTCAGCATCGAGTTCGCCGAGGCACGGCTGATCGACCGGTTGCCCGCCTGATCAGGCGTCAGGTAGTCGAAGGTCAGCCACTGAAGCGAGATGACGTAGCCCTGACTCGAGAAACCAACGATTTCTTCGAAGACACGATAGCTGTCCATCAGGTGGATCATCGCAACAAAGATGATCAAGGGCATCAGGTGCGGGATGACGATGTATTTCAAACGCTGCCAGCGGGTTGCCCCGTCAATCACCGCGCTTTCCAAACTGTCCTGATTGACCGTTTGAAGACCGGCATAGAAGATGATCGCTGCAAAGGGGGCGACGTGCCAGACGCGGTAGAGCATCATCAGAACCTCGATGGTCCAAGCCTGCGCGAACAGAGCTATGTCGCGGTTCAGCCACCATTCCATCATCGCGGTCAGGATACCGTCGCCGCGGAACAGCCAATTGATCGAAAGCACACCAATCACCGGCGTGATGATGAACGGCAGCAACGAGATAAAGATCACCGGTCCACGGATTGATCGAGCGGCGTTGTTGATAAGGATTGCAATTCCAAGACCGCACCCGACCACCAGCGGCAAAGTGATCAGCGTGAAGGTCAACGTAAACCGCAGGGCTTTCCAGAAGTTAATCGTCGACAGCACATGCCAACTGCCATCGCTTATGGCGCGCCATGCCCGCTCAGGCTCCAACACATTGCGATAGCTTTGCAGCCCGACATATTGGGTCTGCGTGATAATCTCACCATGCTCATCCAGCATAGGCTGCGACACTTGCTCGGTCACACAAATCTGCGTCAGGAAACCGGGCGTACAGGTTTCCTTTTCAACCGTCTCATAGATTGGTTGGGTGACATAGAAGCTTTGCTTGAACACGCTGACTAGCGGAAACGCGATGAAGAGAAGCATCATAAAGACAGAGGGGCCGACAAAAGCGGCAAATGTCCGGAAATTCATGGCTCTGCCTTTCTCATGGTTCTCAAGGTAAAGGACGGGAGGGCCGCAGCCCTCCCGCAGGAAGGATCAGTTGCTGATCAGGCCAGCTTCTTTCGCGGCGGTGATGTAATCTGCCTCGATATCGGCCAGTGTAGTCTGCGCATCCTTGGCACCGGTCAGGTAGTCGGCCAGACCATTACCTAAGGCTGTGTGCATGATCCCCATCGGACCCGAAGCCGGGTACGCCTTGGCGCCCCCTTCTGCGGAAGCTGCAGCACCGGCGGCCAATTCACCTGCTGAGTAGGCCGGGCTCAACCATACAGCGACATCGTTGTTCGCGCTGACCATATCGCTGTCCATCCCCTCAAGCGCGACGCGGAAGGCAGCATCGGCCTCTTCGTCGCTCATGTTCGAGGCCAAAACGATACCGTCCCACCAGATGGTAGTCGCTGGCACCGCCGAACCCATCGGCGCTGCGGCCATAGTCACTTTGCCAACAACCTGGCTTTCGGCTTCGTCGTTCATGGCGGCTGCACGGCTGGCCCATAGGTTCGCCATGGCAATCTTGCCCTGTTGGAACTGCTGCTGAACATAAGTCGAGTCAGAGACCAAATATTCTGGATCCATGTATTCGGTCATGGCTTTCAGGGTTTCCAGCGCGGCAACGCCCTGCTCATTGTTGATTGCGGGCATGTTGCCGTCGCCAAAGAACGTCCCCCCTTCACCGAGATACATATTGACGAATTCCTGACCGAGGTTCCAACCGGTCTTAAACGTGCCGCCAATCGGATAATCCATGACACCGGCTTCTTTGATCTTAGCAGCTGCGGCCAGAACGTCGGCGTAGGATTTTGGTTCTTCGATGCCCAATTCGGCCAGAACGTCGTCGCGATACATCAAGTGCTGAGCATTCACCATCATCGCGATGGCCATGGTCTTGCCATCCACCTTGATCAACTGGTTAGGCAGCAAATCCTGACCGTACTTCTCGACCAGATCGTCCAGCGGGCGGATCGTGCCCGCATTTAGCAACGGCACCAACGTGGCATTTGAAACACCACCAATCTGATACAGCGCCGGATCGGCTGCAAACGCTTCGGGTTGCTTTTCGCGGAATTCCTGGTCCAGCGAGGCGCTGAAATTGCCGCATTCCGCCATCGCATCGGTTACCGCTTTCCAGGCCTCGAACCCAGCAGAGAGCGATTTCAGCGGTACATCATTTTCAAAGGCGCAATCAGCCCACGCACCGGTGGAGGCGATGGACATGGCACCTGCCATAAGGATCGTCTTGAGTTTCATGCGTTTCTCCCTGTCAGGATCGGTCCGTCGTCGACGTCCGGACCGTTGTTATGCCCATGCGGGCAGTTTTTGGGGTTAACCCCCGATCCGCGCACCACTTTCAGCTTCAAAGAGGTGACAGATTTCTGTTGGCACCGAGAATGAGACCGGCTCGCCAATTTCGGCACGGAAGGCTTTGTCCGCTTTGACCGAGACCAGAGCCCCACCGACCCGGACCGAGATCATGGTCGCGTCGCCTAGCAATTCCAGCGTGTAGATCGGCGCGGTAATCTGGCCTTTTCCTTCGGCAAGGCTGGCATCCTCGGCCCTAAAGCCCAGCGTCATCGGGCCGTCCAGCGCATCGACCGGAATTTCGACGTGCTCTGCACGGAAAACGCCGTCCAAAACCTTACCATCCATCAGGTTCATCGCGGGCGAGCCGATAAAGCTGGCTACGAAAGTATTCGCTGGGCGGTCATAAATTTCGGTCGGGCTGCCGACCTGCTGCACCACACCCTGCTTCATAACTACGACACGGTCGGCCAGAGTCATGGCTTCGATCTGGTCATGGGTCACATAGATGGTCGTCACCGCCAGTTCGTGGCTGAGGTTCTTGATCTGTGCCCGCGTCGAAACCCGAAGCTTAGCGTCCAAGTTTGATAGTGGCTCATCCATCAGGAACACGTTCGGCTCGCGTACAATGGCGCGGGCCAGTGCCACACGCTGTCGCTGACCGCCCGACAACTCGGCAGGCTTCCGGTGCAGGAAATCGTCCAGCTCGACCATCGCGCTGGCACGGCGCACCTTGTCGTCATGCGTCGAGGCGTCGATGCCGCGCACCTTCAGCGGAAAACGGATGTTTTCATAGACGTTCATGTTGGGATAAAGCGCGTAGCTCTGGAACACCATCGCCACGTCGCGGTCCTTGGGCTCAAGGTCATTGACCACCTTGCCGTCGACTAGGATTTCGCCCTCGGTCACGTCCTCAAGGCCAGCGATCATACGCATCGTTGTGGTCTTGCCGCAGCCCGAGGGCCCGAGCAGCACCAGAAACTCGCGATCCGCGATCGTCAGGTCGAAATTGTGAACCCCAACGAATGAGCCCCATCGTTTACCGACGTTCCGCAATTGAATTTCCGCCATGGTGCCCCCTGCAAGGAATCATTTTGCATACGTTTGCAAAACTGTAATTCGCATATACCAAATCAGGCAAGACTTTTTTGCATACGTATGCAAAACTACCGCTGACTTCCGACTCACACCGGCCTCGTGCCTCTCGTAAAACCCTGATTACAATGGTAAACACTGTGAACTTTCAGACAGAAAAAAAACTGGTCTCTGCGTTTCACACCGCCCTGGTGTCCGCGACAGAGCACGAATCCCCCACAGTCATGAGCCAATTCTGCGCTCCGGACCTGAAGTGGCGCGGCTTTCATCCATTCCACGAAATCAACAGTGCCGAGCAGGTTGCCCGGCAATTCTGGAAGCCGCTGAAAAGCAGCCTTACCCACATGCAAAACCGTGTGGATATATTGTTCGCGGGGCAAAACTCACTGGGAGACCAGGCTGACGTTTGGGTCGTGTCCATGGGGCACTTGATGGGCCTGTTCGACCGACCTTGGTTGGGTATTCGCCCAACTGGTAAATTGGCATTCCTGCGATATTGCGTGTTCCACAAAGTTTCCAATGGCAGGATTGTCGAAACAGCAATGTACTTCGACATACCTCACCTGATGGTGCAAGCAGGACAGAATCCGTTTCCCCCACAAACGGCAGCACATTTGGTGCAACCCGGACCAATGCCCCATGACGGCCTGCTGTTGAACGAACAACCCGTTGAAGAAGGCGAGAAGACGCTGGCGGTCATCAATGCGATGATCACGGATCTTGGCCAATGGGATAGTGGAGTGTCGCTCGAGGATGAATTGGCCCGGACCTGGCACCAGGACATGATCTGGTGGGGCCCTGAGGGGATCGGCGCTACTTACACGATAGAACGCTATGCCAAGCAACACTCTGGACCGTTCCGTGCAGGTTTCAAAGATCGATCAAAAACCAAACATGTCTGCCGACTGGCCGAAGGGCATTATGGCGGCTTCTTTGGCTGGCCCAACTTCACGGCCACTCCGACGGGAGGGTTTATGGGTATGCCTGCCACTGATAAACCCGGAGAGTTTAGGGTGATCGACATCTATCGCCGCGCTGGTGACAAACTGGCCGAAAACTGGATCTTTATCGACCTTCTCCATTTCTGGAATGGGCAAGGTGTTGATATTCTGGCCCGCACCACAGGGATCGAAACACCATGAAGATCGATGCGCATCACCACCTATGGGACCTCTCGGCAGTGACCTATCCATGGCTCATGGAGAAAGGTATCGTTCGTTTTTTTGGCGACCCGGCTTCAATTCAGCGGGACTATTTGCTGCCGGAATTTCGCGCTGATGCCGAGGCCATGGGCTTCGGCGCTTCGGTACACATTCAGGTCGGTGCGGCTGACCACTGGGCCGAAGCTCAATGGGTGCAAACCATTGCTGACCAGTTTTCTGACTGGCCGTTGGTACAAGTGGCTTTCTGCGATCTGACTGCTGATGATCTGAGCAAGCAACTCGACCGTCTTCAAACCCTGCCTTCTGTGCGCGGCGTTCGTCAGATCATTGGACGTGCTCCGGGTGAAGATGCGTCAACTGGCACAAACGCGTTGCTTAAAGACCCAGCGTTTTTGGCTGGTCTAAAGCAATTGGGCACTCGCGGCCTTTCCTTTGACCTTCAACTCCTGCCCGAACTAATGGATCAAGCTGCAGATGTTCTTGCGCAATCCCCGGAAACCCGGATTGCCCTGTGTCACGCAGGTTCACCACACGACAGGTCACCACAAGGTTTGCAAAGGTGGGCGGATGAACTGACAGCATTGTCGAGCCTGCCGCAAGTTTATTGCAAACTCTCCGGCCTCGGAATGTTCGACCACAACTGGAGCGTTGATAGCGTCGCGCCTGTTGTTTCGACTTGCTTGTCCCAGTTTGGCGCCGATCGCTGCATGTTCGGATCGAATTTCCCGGTCGATAGCCTCACTTCAACTTACAACGAGGTTGTTTCCCGGCACCAGAAACTCATCCCGAGCTCAAACCAAGAAGACGTGTTCCATGGCACATCAAAACGCTTCTATCGCTTTTGATAGCAAAGAAGCATAAAATCTAAAGGTATTTGGCTCCAATTCAAAACAAGTGTTTTGCAGTCGCAGCGAAAGGCAGCTTTCCTCCGATTCTTTTGAAAGACAACGTGGTCCTGATTCTCCCACACTAAAGTGGTCCGCCGTTATGTTTAGGAGAACGAGGGTTCACGATAGGAAACAAGCGACGCAAACCCGAAGAAATTGTCCCGACATTGCGGCAGGTTGAGGTGCTTGTCGGGTGCTGAGGCAGCATCGATCCACGCAACGCAAGCCATCGAGGGGCCGAGCTGACAAAGGCGGATTAGTCGCGGACATGATCGAACTGGCTCGTCAGTATGGCCGATAAGTTTACCGCCGGATCGCGGCATTGCTGAGAGATGCGGGCGGGCCAATCAACGACAAGCTTGTGGAACGTCTGTGGCGTCGTAAGGGGCTGAAAGTGCCAATGAAGCAACCGAAGAAGGGGCGGCTCTGGCTGAATGATGGGTCAGGCGTCCGGTTGCGCCCCGAGCGACGTAACCAGTCTGAAGCTATGACCTCGTTCATTGTCGCACAGATGATGGAAAGGTGTTTCGCACGTTTATCACCCTCAACGAACACAGCCGCGAATGTCTGATGAGCAGCGGAGGATTTCTGGTTCATCGAAGCCTATATGGAACGAAGATTAACAAGAAATCCGGAACGTCGAATGACGCCGCTAACAAGTTGGTCAGGGGCATCAAGCGTAAGACGCGCAGAGGCAAAGATGAACTGCGTCTAACTCCTTGGCCAAGGCCTCATGGTCCGCGACTTCGAACGGCAGGTCGCTGAGCTCTAGGTTCGCATCGCTGTTCTCAACCGCTACACCGCTCTTGGCATACCCGTCACCGAGCCTGTAGGATAAATAGGGGAAGTGTGCTTACGCCGCGATTTGTGCAACAAAGCCGTGCGCGGCTATAAGAACTGGCGTGGATCAACGAAATGTCTCCAGGTTTTCCAACAGGTACATCTCAATCTGGGAGCAAGCGTCTCCGCGCGAGTAGATTGCCCATTCCTGTGCCATACGTTTTGACAGGTCCGAATTGTTATCGTCTCGTAGGAAGTTCCAAATCTGCAATGGGTCAAAGAACGTAATCGGCGCCGTGAGCTCAGAAGCTTCCGGATATTCGCCGGTAATCCATTCATAAACTTCCTTATCGAAGATGTATCTGGCTGCTTTTCGCCCGGTAAGTGAGAAATCCCAAAATACTGATGAGTAGTCTGTTATAAGCGTTTCGGAAGAAACCAGCAGCTCTTGCAAATCGACTTCGTCGCTTTGAACAACACGGACACGATCCTCTGAGAATGCTGCAGCGAAGCTCGATAGGGAAGATTTTATGTTTTTATGGATTACAAGCGTAAGTGCGAATTCACGACCACTAGAATCTTTCTTCGGCATAGAAGTTATGAGGCCGGAAAGGCCGGCAATATGATTATCGGTGGCTCGCTGGGTCGGTTTGGCCTGCAACCAATCTCGCCAAGTCGGCATATAAACTACCCGATGCGTGATGGTGTCCCGACCGTTTTTCTGCGCTTCCAAGTAGGTATCATGTTTCGGAAGGCCCACAGGCAGGACTTTGTGTTCAGCCACACCAAACAGCCGCGCTCTAACCTTACGTTCCCAGTCCGAACTGCAAATCGTCACATCGAATGGCGTATTAGGCGGACAATCGATGTAACGCGCCGCACGTTTTAAACCATAGACTCCATGGCTTAGAAAAACGTCAATTCGCCACGACCTTGATCGGTGGCGATCACTAGTGACGTCTGTCCATCCATGTGAATACAAACAGGCATGACACAATTCGAGCGCAATCTGCGCTTTTAAAGTTCCGCGTTCGAGCGGTCGGATATTGCCATGATCCAGTCCTGCGAGTTCGCCTGATTTGAAGATCCAGTAAACCAAGTTCCCATTGTCATGAGCAAGATGAAGAGCAACAGCTCGGCCGTTATCATCAAAGGCTGTACCCCCGTGCCCACCTACGACAAAAACGCGCTGCTTATTCCAAAATACATCTCGAAAGAACTTGAGACAGGTTGGCGACATTTTGCAAAGCTTACTGATCGCCCTAACATATACGCTGCGGCGTCTAGATACGAGATTCAAAAAACTTCTCCAAGAACTTCCAGGAGTTCATCAGTGTATTTTTCAATACTAAATTTTCGGCGCACCTGCTCCGCTGCGGCGAAGGCCGTGTTAGCGTGTTCAGTGTATGAATTGATTACCTGAGACAGGGCATCGGCTAGCGTATCGGGCGCAAGCGCCTTTGGCTCGGCAATCATCTGCAGAGAAGGAAAGTAAACGTATTCTGGCAGCTTTGTGTTTGTTGAACCCAATTGGGCGTACTCTGTTAGTGACAATTCCGGCTCAACTAGTGTCGCAGCTCCGACGAACGGTAGAGTTTCTGGATGACCATCGATGTTCGATAGAACTGTTGGGACACCTGAAGCCAGTGCTTCCAGCGGAGAAAGCCCGAATGGTTCACGGAGCGATGGTGCGACGAAGATGTCAGTTTCTTCGAAAAACGAGCACATATCTTTTACTAGACCGGGAAACGCCACTTTGTCGATTGGAAGAAGTTGCCGTGCGGTATCTTCCAAAATGCGCGCCTCGGGTCCTTCTCCAGCGATTGTAAGTGTTACCGGGTAACCTCGGTGCACAAGCAGAGCAGTTGCGTGTATAACACTTACAATTCCTTTGAAAGAAACCAAACGCGACGCGCAAGAGATTCTAAAATTGTCTTCCGGATTCCTCTTTTTTTTCAAACTTTGCTTGGCGATTTCCTGACGCAGCGGGTTTCGAACAACATGAACTTTGCCCTCATAATGCCATAAATCCTTAAGTAAGCGTTTATTGGACTCGGAGACGCTAATGATCCCATTCATCCGAGCCAGTTGCTGTTGTCGCCAGTTGTTCACTTTCCTGATTGAAGAGAAGCCATGATCATAGAAAGCGAATTTTCGCCGCTTTGACTTCATGTACGAATCGGGTGGGGCGTTCCAGCACAACACATGATCCAGATTCGAGCTGCCAAATCGCCAGTTCAAAAGAGTGTGCTGCACCAGGCGCCGTGTTCCCGGCAACACATTCGCGACCCGATAAGTTTGAGGCGACTGCACCGACCCGCCAATTTGCTCCAGCGTCGCAGAAAAATGCTGAAGCGGAAGTGAATTCGCTCTGTTGACGGTAAAAACTTGATATCCCTTCGCGGTGACTGCTTCGGCAAAGCCAGCATAAAGGGTTTGCAATCCCCCGAAGTCGTCAAGCGCAATGTAGTTCGCCGGTAGCTTTAATGAGCTCATCTTGTGTTTTCTGATCGATGCAGTTTTAACTAAATTTTGTTGGTAGCTTTATCGATATGCGCTCGAGGATGCCAGAACATCTTTGTATGATAGGGCAAAGGTCGAGAATTCCATCTTCGCGCTACTAAAAAATCTTTTTGTTGGACGCAAGGCCATATGATCCGGCATCGAGAAGACCCTCGATGCAGTACCTCATGTTTGTAGCCATGACGGAGTGGGAGTCCAAAGCCACAACAGCATCTCAATCGGGAAGGATCATTGGCGATTGACCCTAAATGCACGCAAGTCAGGATGTAAGATCATCTTTCTCGCCACCTGCAGCACAAAATACTTAGGGGTCGTGAAAGCAGGGACTGCAAGAGCTCAAACAAAACAGTCCTAAGCATAGAAAGAGGTACGAGGACCAACCCAATTGTCTTGTAAAAACCGGATAGACTGCAAGAAGGAGATGGACTAGTACACCAGCCGGGATGCGTCTAACGTGTACACTAACCGAACACCGATGCGAACAGATGAGAAGAGAATGCAAACCATTAGCCAGCCGGGATGCGAGCCCAAGACGAAGGTGTTTTGTATAGGTCTCGGCAAAACGGGCACTTCAACGTTTGGCGAAATCATGCGTCAATGTGGCTACAAGCATTCGGAAGGCCCGGTTCACATAGGACTTGCCGCTTTCAAGGTTCAAGACCTCGAAACCCTTTTCAGGATTTCCGAGATGTTCGATAGCTTTGATGATTACCCGTGGCCGTTCCTTTATCGGGTGATGCATGAAAAATATCCAGATGCCAAATTTGTGCTGACCAAGAGGGAAAACCCTGATACTTGGTGGAAGTCTTTAAATACGCACAATCTTCGGCAAGGCCCTAAAGACAATCAACTTATGTCGCTTAACGGCTATCTGCCAGCGCAGAACGCGGCAGAGTTAAAGGAGTTTTACCTGCGCCATATCGAGGAAGTGCGAGAGTATTTTTCAGGTTCCGAAAACTTCATTGAAATCTGCTGGAATGATCAAGAAGCCAGAAGCAAGCTCGTGAGCTTTATAGGGTTGGATTTTTCAGGTGAGGTTCCTCATCAAAATGCAGCGCAGGACAAGGATCCGCGAGAATTGATTGATGGTCTGCTCAAAGGAAGCCGCCCTGGTGCCGCACTACTTTTTGCCGATAGTCAGAGTGCAGAGGTTCAGAAATACGCCGCCGATTCCGTCCGCTCATATATACAAGCCTGTTGTCGCAAGCGTTTCCCAGAAGAATGGGTGGCAGAGACACAGAAACTGGGGTCCGCAAGAAAATTATGGGAAAAGGTCAAGTTTCATTTTTTATTCAAGTAGTTAGCAGTGACTTCTGGCATTCTGCGACCATTTCACATCCTACCAATCAAATATTCTGCAGCCTGTCTAGGCTGGAAAGTCGTAGAAAACTGGGACAAACCCCAGAATACTTGGATGGCCATCTGCTCCGCTAGATTGCAAACGGTGCGCGATTAGCCCCTAGACATTTGTCACGAAACCAGCTTTAGCGACAGTTCCATACCTCAGTCACAGTATCGAAGGTGAGGAAATCGAATCTTGGATATTACTGCCGACCTAAGTCAATTCGCGGACTGGAGCCTGCGCTCTGTCGCCATCGTGGGCAATGCGGCCTCACTGTTATCCATGCGGCACGGGCACGCCATCGATAGTTGCGATATTGTCGTTAGGATGAATCGCGGTGTTCCCAAGTCCTTTATTTCGCAGGGAACGAGAACTGACATTCTGGCATTCAGTACGCCCCGGATTATCGAAGATGTTTATCTTGAGTTCGATGCCCGTCGCTTGATATGGATGTCGCCGAAACTTCGCGAGCAAAGCGCTCAGACCAAGTTGGATGGTATGAGCTTTTATCCCTTAGAAAGATGGGAGCACTTGCACCAAAGGTTGACCGCAAGACCAAGCGTGGGCGCGATGACGGTAGATTTGATTTCGTGCTTAAATCCACGACACGTTTCGATCTTTGGGTTTGATTTCAAACGGACGCTGACCAACTACTCAGCCAAGCAACACTTCGGACCGCATGACTTCCAGGGTGAGGAAAACTATGTTCGTGACACAGCGGCGAGGCTGGGCTGGAAATTGAATTGCGACTGGGAACAGGCCGCTATATCCGATCAAAACTGAAAACGGAGAATTGAGGATTTGTCTAATTTTTTGCTATCCGATCCTGATGCGGTTTTTATTCACATTCCCAAAACCGGAGGATCAACTATCCGCGTCGGACTCTGGGAACGCAAATATACTGGCCCGATCTTCGGCGAGATCCCGGCCGACTGGAAAAGACATTACAAGTTCGCCTTTGTGCGCCACCCTCTTGAGCGACTTGCGTCGGCCTATCGCGATTTCAGGGATATACGGCGATTTGACGGAGGCTTTCACAAGTTTCTTGATATCGTTCTGGATGAAAATATCCCTTATGGCCGAGCAGGCGGCAATGTTGAGATCAGCGTGCGCCACCATACGATCCCTCAAACTCACCCTTACAACTGCTTGGAAGAGGCTGATTTTGTTGGCCGATATGAAAACTATGAGAAAGATCTCAACAAGGTTCTGGAGGCCGTTGGAAAAGAGGCCGGTGATTTCCCTCGAATCCGTCATACCAAAGGAGAGAGTTTCCAAGATCTGCTTGAAAGCTCCGATCGCGCCTGGTGTCGAATCATAGACTATTACCAAAGCGATTTTGACTTTCTGGGTTATGAACGACCGGTGCAGACATCATGATTAGGCTTCGAACTGGTTTCTAGATACGGATGCCAACTAGACAAAGCAAAGCGATCGGACTTCTGTGATGAAATACCTGTTTCGAAAGCCAAAAGCCGTAATTCTAAACGATACTCGGCGCGATGGTGATCACTTGGGGTGCCATTTCGTAATGGGGAATCTAATCGAACTTTGCACCCGGCATGGGATCAATGTATCTCGCACGATACAAAGCAAAAAAAAACCGCAGAAGGCGACATTCCAGAAGCGTATTCGTGGTGCGGACATCGTTATCTTAAACGGTGAAGGGAGCCTGCACCATGATCGAGGCATCGGTCTTTTTGAACAGGCCGCCCTTGCGGCTGACGCCGGAAAACCTGTTGTTTTGGTCAATTCTGTTTGGCAGTCAAACCCAAAAACCAAGGAGTATTTACAGCTTTTTAAGCTCACGGCGTTCCGAGAATCCACGTCGATGAAGCTAGCCTCCGCCGATGGTGCAAAAGAGGCCATATGTGTCCCCGATCTAAGCCTCTACAAACACATTGAAAGCGTTCAAAGCCCTAAGGGGAATCTAATATTCACAGACAGCGTATTGCACGATGTGAGCGCAAAGCTAAAAACGCTTTCTGCTGGCATGGATTTGCCGTCATACGCAATGGCAAATGGGACCCCTAACCCGTTGACTTTGGACAGGATCACAAACGCTGATGCCATCGTTGGAGGCCGTTTTCATGCATTGTGTCTAGGTCTCTCAGCTGGAAAACCAATGCTATGCATCGAGTCGAATACACACAAGATAGGCGCGTTGCTTTCTGATCTGGGAATCGATCTTTCTTCATATCTGTTGGTGAATAGTGAGGACCTTACTGAAAAGCGCGTGAACGAGTTCGCAAAGCAAGATCATACTGATTTTATCGCCAAATCGCGAAATTATGTCCTTCAAGGAAGAAAGGACATGGACCGGATGTTCAATAAAATTCGGCATTTAGTATAGGGGATAAGCGATGGGCGAGAAGCAAGGCAGAAATACGAGTTCCACGAAACTGGCTAGGCTCCTATTTGGGAAAGGTCGAACAAGTACCTATTTACCTGGGGCGGATGTACGACTTCTTAATAGCATTGAGGCTAAACTCTCGAAACTGGACGACATTGAAAAAAATCTCAAGAAATTACAGAGCGACCTGAATCGGAAGATTCCTGAAATAGCGCCGAGAATGATTAAATCGACGCCCGACAAATTCAAAGAGATTGAAGGTAAGTTTTCTGGTCAAAGATGCTTTCTTTTGGGTACTGCACCTTCGCTATCGAAGTTGGATTTCGCCGCTCTCAGGGGAGAGAAGGTTATCACTGTGAATGGTGGTCTCAACCTACTAGGTAATCAGTTGGACAATATCTGTGGCTATGTCGTGGCTGATCCGGTTTTCTACCGCGACTATAATCATGAAATTGACATATCAAGGATCGATCATACTTTCATCAACTCAACAGCTAACATCACCAATCCGGTGCATCTAAAGGAAGCCTTTATATTCGATTCGTACAAGCAACCGAAGATGCATGAGGGTGCCTTTCAGTTCGACCTGACCCAACCTGTTTTTTCCTCTCATACGGTTATGCATGTAGCAATTCAGATTGCCGTATACATGGGTTTTACATCGATAAATATCGCGGGCGTTGATCTTAGTTTTGGCGGTAAGAACCCGCATTTTTATGCTTCAAACCGAAGAGAAATTAGCGACTCTGAGTCGAGGAGCAAGAAAAATGCCGAAAAAATGTATTTGGGCTTTGAGCGAGCAAACAAGATCTTGCAAGAGCGAGGCATCAAACTCTACAACCTGAGCAAGGCCGGTTCGCTAGATTGCATTGAGCGTGTGGGCTTAAGGCATGCTCTTTCCAAAACAAGTTGAACAGTTTCTGCCGTTAATTTTGGCGCAGGGCTCGTTGATGTTCAACATGCTGAATCCGGAACCTTTTTCCGTTAAACTTGCCCCGATAAACATCTGACGCAATAATCCCATCGGAATGGAGTTTTGGTACAGCGGCGACTTGGCCGACAGTGAATTGTTGCAAGGTGGACTCTTTAGTGCACCGAATTAGGTTGTAATAAGGTAAATCCCAGCCTTGTTGAATAAACCGATGTGTCGCGGTATTTTAGGCATCTCTTCTGACATGAGCGCCGGTAGTTGCCAAATAAATTCAATGATGCTCGTCGAGGTGACATGACAATCTGGGTTTCTGATGACCTAGCGCAGAACTGGGCGTCACCAAGCCGAAAAACACGCGGTGGTCAGTCGCGGTACTCTGATTTGGCAATCGAGATCTGCCTCACGCTGCGGGTCGTGTTTCGACTTGCGCTCAGGCAAACTCAGAGCTTCGTGCGATCGGCTATCAAGCTCAAGGGCATAGACCTTGTGGTGCCGGGGCTTCTCGACCTTGACGCGGCGCGGTAAACTCAACTTCGACAGTTAATCGCGTAAACAATTGGTATTATTATAGCGGGGAAGGGCTTTATTGCACGAAAGCGTCGAGGGATTCACTGTGTTAATCCAGGATGATAGCGGGGGGCAAGAGCAGTTGGTTAGGCGCGCCGATCGACACCAGAATGTGCTGATAAAAAAGCCTCTCATCGGGCGCTGGAGACGCCTGCAATAATATAATCGGTGTTCGGGCGAAGCCGATATCTGCCACGTATTGGGTTGAGTACAGGCTTTCTATACGCTTCGCGATCTTGGTCTTTCCTATCCCTGAACTGCCGTAAACCATGAGACCCCGCATCCCCCCTGTCCTTGGGGGATGATTGCGTTGTTCCCGGAAGCACATGAACTGCGCCCATGATTGACCTTATAAGACATTCGATATGGCGGCCATAATGCGCCCGATCCGGTGGCCTGTACCCGACTGAAATTCCCCAATCTGCGCAGGCCGACTGGAAGGCGTCGCTGCGGAAACCCCGCCCGTTGCCAACATGAACAGTTTGCGGAATCCCAGCAGCGGGCCAATACAACTCATCCAGTATCTCTGGCGCGCGGATCGACTTCGTTCGCACGCAATGGTGCTGACACAAACCGATGGACAAGGCGGACGGCGTGTCAAAAATCACATGTACGCCCAGAACAACGCGGGTCGCGAAATCGATTGCGAGAGTCAACCAAGGTCGCCCCAAAGGTCTACGTTCGAATTGATCGACAAGAATGATGTCAGCCAAGGTGTAATCTATTTGGTCACCTTCTAAGGGGCGCTCCACAATTTGGTTCCTTCTGCGATTAAGGTCGCAGCTTAGCGCGTGGCAGGAACATGTTCTGCGCACGTAGTTCGAACAAAGCTCTGCGCGTGTTGATCTGGGTATCAGTTGTATTGCATTCTGGAAGATTAGCGGTACCTCACCGGTAACCGCGTCCAGAGATTTGCTTTCAATGGAAATCTGGACGCATTAAAGCGGTCTAAGGTTGGTGGGCGCTCTACAGTTTTTTGGGTGAACTACTAGGTTGAGCATTACACAGCCACATTATGCAGCGAACGTCATCTTCTTGTATATGGAGGCGGCAAAACAGTGCGACTTTTGCACAGAGGGGTGGAAAGCGCTCATTTGCCGCGATTGCGGGAATATTTAAGTCGAGTTGCCGGAGCTAACTTACAAAATTGACCAAATCCAGGGCTTGTGTAGCTCAACTCTGCAACGTCTGCAGGCACATCACGCGAAACGACATTCTGCCTCATCAATGCGAATGGTAGTGAACGTACGCCGCTTGATGTAAAGGCCTGCGATAAGAGCAATAGTCTAGGCTCAATACACGAAGACGGCGCTCAAGGGGATTTGACTTAATGGCACGCAGAAAAATTGTGCAGTCACTCCACCATACGTTTAAAAACGCTGATATATTGGGCGAACAAACTGTCTGCCAAAGACTTTGGTAGCTTTCGAATTGTGGTCAAAAAAGCTTCAGTTCAATTGGGTCTCCATGAAACAACACCTTACAGTCGTTGTAGTCGAGCAGAACCAAGAACGCGCATTCGCAATTGTGGATGCCTTAAAAGAGTCCGGGGATGTAGATGTCTTTGTAATCGGTAATGTTTCAGGGCTGGCACGTCAAATTGCGACGCATAGCCCGGACATTGTTCTGATCGATATAGACAATCCATCACGCGATATGCTGGAAGAGTTGACCGTTGCTTCGGGTCCAATGGAACGCCCCGTGGCAATGTTTGTGTCCGGAGCGGCAGGTGGATTGGCGAAGGCGGCAGTTGAAGCTGGCATGTCCGCATATGTTGTAGATGGCCTTCAAGCCGATCGAATTAAACCCGTCATGGATATCGCTATCGCACGGTTTCAGGTGCTGCGTCAGATGCGCGTGGAATTGGAGGAAACGCGACGCGCACTTGAAGAGCGTAAGTTGATCGATCGAGCCAAGGGATTGATCATGAGGGCAAAGGGTCTCCAGGAGGATGAAGCCTATGCCCTGCTGCGCAAAACCGCGATGAACCAGAACCGGCGCGTAGCCGATGTCGCCGAAGCCTTAGTAACCGCGTCTGGGTTGCTGTCGTGAGAACAATAACTTTGCCCGTAGCCTATATGCCTTTGGTCGATGCAGCGCCATTGATCGTGGCGCGTGAGATGGGGTTTGATCATGCTGAAGGCATCTCATTAGACCTGCAGCCGGCTCCCTCGTGGTCATCACTGCGCGATATGCTAGCCTTTGGCCACGTCGATGCGGCGCATTTGCTTTCCGCGATCCCTGTGGCGATGGCATTGGGTTTGGGTGGCATCTCGACTCCGCTGTCCGCCGTTTCCGTCCTGTCCCTGAATGGCAACGTGATTGGCGTTGGTACTAAATTGGCGAGACGGCTAGCCGATCTGGGGTATGACTTCGATTTCATGAATGCCGAATTAGCGGCAGCAGTCTTAGCCAAAGCTGCCGATAATATACTTGTCTTCGGGGTACCTTTCCCATTTTCCATGCATGTTGAATTGGTCCGTTATTGGGTTGCAGGAACCGAGCTTGCCTCGAAAAAAGTTGAAATTCGGACAGTCCCACCGCCTTTGATGGCTCAGGCCCTTGCGAGCGGAGAAATCGATGCGTTTTGCGTAGGAGAGCCTTGGGGGTCTTTCGCCGTTGATGACAATGTTGGGGCTTTGCTACTGCCGGGTCATGCGATTTGGACTTGCGCACCGGAAAAAGTTTTGGCGGTTAGAAACGATTGGGCCGAAAGCGAACCCCGCCTATTGGGCAGTCTCATGCGGGCCGTTTGGCATGCGGCGCGTTGGCTTTCCAACCCAGAAAGTCGGACTACCGCGTCTGAGATGCTATCGCGCAAGGCTTACCTGAATGTCTCACCCGAGTTGATCGATAGAGCTCTTACCGGAGAATTTACGATTTTACCGAGCGGAGAGCAGCGTCAGGTGGAAGGGTTTGTAGAGTTCTTCGATGGTGCCGCCACTTTCCCCTGGCGTAGTCAGGCGAAATGGGTTGCGCATCAACTCGCGATTCGAAACGGACTGGACGCTAGTACTGCAGAGCGTCAGGCAGCAAAGGTATTTCGTAGCGATCTGTATCGTCGTGAGTTGCACAGTTTGGGGGTCGAAACACCGGGTGCATCAGAGAAACTGGAAGGTGCGTTGCCCGAGTCAACCGCTGTCGCTTCGACCAATGGCAGTCTGATTCTACCACGAAACGTGTTTTTCGACCGGCGCATTTTCGAGCCGGTCGGATAAGTCTGCACATTTTTTTTGCACTGCAGCATTGATTTGCGCTGCATCGCAGAATTTTCCGCGCTGAACTCGCGAAAACTGATGACGCCTCGATGCGTGACTGTCTTAATGAGCCCATCGGAAGGCAACGACGCTCACCGACAGAATTCGCCCAAAATCTAGGGCAACTCACAAGAGCAAAGCCGCTCGACCAACCGCCATCTCCTCCCGGCGGTTTGTGTCGGCGGCTTTTTTGTTTGCCCAAGGGGTTGGGCTGAACCGAAAGGGATCGAAATGAAAAAGCTACTTCTGAGCTTGGCTGCAGCGACAGCACTTGTGTCTCCGGCCATTGCCGAGCTGGAGCTTGAAAAAGACGAACTGACCTTTGGCTTTATCAAACTGACCGATATGGCACCTTTGGCCGTCGCCTATGAACAGGGTTATTTTCTGGACGAAGGTCTGTTCGTGACGCTCGAGGCCCAGGCCAACTGGAAGGTTCTTCTGGATGGCGTAATCGACGGACAGCTGGACGGTGCGCACATGCTGGCTGGCCAACCTTTGGCAGCGACAATTGGCTATGGGACAGAGGCGCATATCGTAACTCCGTTTTCAATGGATCTGAACGGTAACGGTATCACCGTGTCCAACGAAATCTGGGAAGAGATGAAGCCGAACATCCCGGTCATGGAAGATGGCCGCCCGCAGCACCCGATCAGCGCCGAAGCATTGGCCCCGGTGGTCGAGAAATACAAATCCGAGGGCAAGCCCTTCAACATGGGCATGGTTTTCCCTGTATCGACCCATAATTACGAACTGCGCTACTGGCTGGCGGCAGGTGGCCTGCATCCCGGCTACTACAGCCCTGACAACGTGACCGGCCAGATTGGTGCGGACGTGTTCCTGTCCGTGACCCCGCCGCCGCAGATGCCCGCGACGCTCGAGGCCGGTACGATCTATGGCTATTGCGTGGGTGAGCCTTGGAACCAGCAGGCCGTGTTCAAAGGCATTGGTGTTCCGGTCATCACTGATTATGAGCTGTGGAAGAACAACCCCGAGAAGGTCTTTGGCATCAACGCCGAATTCGCCGAGGAATACCCAAACACCACCCTGGCCGTGACCAAGGCGCTGATCCGCGCCGCAATGTGGCTGGACGAGAACGACAATGCCAACCGTCCCGAGGCAGTCGAAATCCTCAGCCGCCCGGAATATGTGGGCGCTGATTATGACGTCATCGCCAACTCTATGACCGGCACATTTGAATATGAGAAAGGCGACAAGCGAGACGTTCCCGATTTCAACGTGTTCTTCCGCTACAATGCAACCTATCCGTTCTACTCGGACGCTATTTGGTATCTGACCCAGATGCGCCGCTGGGGTCAGATCGCGGATGCGAAGCCGGACAGCTGGTACGACGAAGTGGCCAAGTCGGTCTACAAGCCCGAGATCTACCTGGAAGCCGCGCGCCTGCTGGTGGATGAAGGGCTGGCAAATGAGGCTGACTTCCCTTGGGACAGCGACGGCTACAAAGCACCTACCCCGGCCGAAGATATCATTGATGGTATCGCCTACGACGGCCGCACACCCAATGCCTATCTCGAAAGCCTGTCCATCGGACTGAAGGGCGATCAGAAAATCGTCGGTTCAGACGTTCAAGGATAATCCAGCAAACTTCACGCCCGACAACAGTCGGGCGTGACCCCAACAGTGCCCTGCCAGCGCAAGGATACATGAGATGACAACGGTCGACCCCGAATTCAACGCAGACGCCGCCCGAGAGGAACGTCATGCCCGCCTTTTTACCCGCATCAATGCCGCCGACAAATGGTTCCAGGTTCTGGGTCTCAGCTGGGCCACGCCAGTCCTGAAGGCCGCCGCTGGCGACAACCCACGCGCCCAGATGACCGAGATTTGGCGGTTGTTGATCGTTCCCCTGCTGTCGATCTGTGCCTTCCTGCTTCTCTGGGCCACACTGGCCCCCAAGGTGCAGACTTCACTTGGTGCGGTCCCCGGACCTGCGCAAGTCTGGAGCGAGATGGTCAGCCTGAACGAAGACGCACAGGCCAAGGCCGCCAAGCGCGCCAAGTTCGAGGCGATGGTCGAGAAGCGAAACCAAAAGCTGATCGACGCGGGCCGCGCGGAAGAGGTCAAGCAGGTCGCTTACACGGGCGCGCCATCCTACTACCTGCAGATCTGGACCTCGATCAAAACCGTGTTCTTCGGGTTTCTGATCGCAACGGTGGTGGCCGTCCCGCTTGGCATTGCGGCGGGTCTGTCGCCAACAGCAAACGCTGCGCTGAACCCGCTGATCCAGATATTCAAACCCGTGTCTCCACTGGCATGGCTGCCGATCGTTACCATGATCGTCTCGGCAGTTTATGTCACCAATGACGGGTGGTTTGCCAAGTCCTTCCTGATCTCGGCCATCACCGTGACCCTGTGCTCGCTGTGGCCAACGCTGATCAACACTTCACTGGGTGTAGCCTCTATCGACAAGGACCTAGTTAACGTCTCCAAGGTCCTGAAAATGACCACCTATACCAAGATCACCAAGCTGGTGCTGCCTTCGGCCCTGCCGTTGATCTTTACCGGTCTGCGCCTGTCGCTTGGTGTTGGCTGGATGGTCTTGATCGCGGCTGAAATGCTGGCGCAGAACCCCGGCCTGGGCAAGTTTGTCTGGGATGAGTTCCAGAACGGCTCGTCCAGCTCGCTCGCCAAGATCATGGTTGCGGTTTTCACAATCGGCATCATCGGCTTCCTACTGGACCGGGTGATGTACGCGCTGCAATCCCTGTTTACCTTCACGAATAATCGGTGATCGAGATGAGCATTCTGAGCTTCAAGAACGCCTCGAAATCCTTTGGTGAAGGCACCGCGCGCACGGATGTGTTGAAAGGCATAGACCTTGACGTGCAAGAGGGTGAGTTTCTGGTGATCCTCGGCTTTTCGGGTACCGGCAAAACCACGCTGATCAACTTGATGGCTGGGCTGGATACGCCCACCGGCGGGGAGGTCACGTTCAAAGGCGCCCCGATCAAAGGACCGGGTCCTGAGCGTGGCGTGATCTTCCAGAACTATTCGCTGATGCCATGGTTGACCGTTAGTGGCAACGTTGGCTTGGCAGTGGATACGGTCTTTCCCGGCCACACCAAGGCCGAGAAAGCGGAAAAAGTGGCGCATTTTGTCAAAATGGTAGGTCTCAACCATGCTGCCACGCGCCGCCCAGCCGAGCTGTCTGGTGGGATGCGTCAACGGGTCAACGTCGCGCGCGCACTGGCTATGAACCCTGAGGTATTATTGCTGGACGAGCCTCTGTCGGCGCTTGACGCCCTCACCCGCGCCAATCTGGCCGACGAAATCGAACATATCTGGCAAGCCGACAAGAAAACCTGCGTTCTGATCACCAATGACGTGGACGAGGCGATCATTCTGGCAGATCGCATCATCGCCCTGAACCCCGATGGCACGTTGGGGCAAGAATTCCACGTTTCGATCCCCCGCCCCCGTGATCGGGGCGCAATGAACAACGATGAGACCTTCAAGAGCCTGCGCGCGGACGTCACCAAGTACCTGATGGATGTTGGGATCGAGGCCAAGGTCGAAGGCTCTCGTATTCTTCCGGATGTCACTCCAATACACGGGGTTCCAACGGCGGTGGCCGAGGCGCAAAAGGGGATGATCGAGAGCCGTTTCCTCGACTTCTCGCAACTGCACAAGGTTTACCCGACGCCCAAAGGTCCGTTGACTGTGGTCGAGGATTTTGACCTGAAGATCAACAAGGGTGAGTTCATCTCGCTGATCGGCCATTCCGGCTGCGGCAAGTCCACGGTTTTGACCATGGCGGCAGGGCTGAACGACATCTCGAAAGGCGCGATCAAGTTGGATGGCCGTCACGTCGAAGGGGCCGATCCTGAGCGCGCTGTAGTGTTCCAATCGCCGAACCTGTTCCCATGGCTGACCGCCAAGGAGAACGTCGCGATTGGCGTCGACAAGGTCTATCCCAAGGCCAGCATGGCCGAGCGGCAGGATGTTGTTGAATACTATCTGGAACGCGTCGGCCTGGCTGACGCGATGGACAAATCTGCCTCGGATCTCTCGAACGGTATGAAGCAACGCGTCGGCATCGCCCGCGCCTTTGCTCTGTCCCCCAAGCTGCTGTTGCTGGACGAGCCATTTGGGATGCTCGACAGCCTCACACGCTGGGAATTGCAGGAAGTCCTGATGGAGGTCTGGTCACGCACTAAAGTCACCGCGATCTGTGTGACCCATGACGTGGATGAGGCGATCCTTCTGGCCGATCGCGTCGTGATGATGACCAACGGACCGCAGGCAACGATCGGCAAGATCACCAAGGTCGACCTGCCGCGTCCGCGCACGCGCAAAGCCCTGCTGGAGCACCCGGATTACTATGCTTACCGGCAGGAAGTCCTCGACTTCCTTGAAGAATATGAAAATGGCGCCAAGCCAAAAACACCCGCCCCCAAGGCGATTGCAGCGGAGTGAACCCATGAAACAAAGACTTGTTGTCATAGGTGCCGGAATGGCATCAGGCCGGATGCTGGAACACCTGACCGACGCCGCACCAGATGCGTTCGACATCACCCTTTTCAACGCAGAGCCACGCGGCAACTACAACCGCATCATGCTCAGCCCGGTTCTGTCGGGTGAGAAAACCTTTGAAGAGATCATCACCCATGACGACGCCTGGTATGCCGAGCGCGGTATCTCCTGCCGCTTTGGCGAACAGGTGGCCAAGATCGACCGTGAGATGAAGGTGGTCGAGGGCGTCAACGGACATGTGCCCTACGATAAACTGGTGATCGCGACCGGGTCGAACCCGTTCATCATCCCTCTGCCCGGCCACGATCTGGAGGGAGTGATCGCCTATCGCGATCTGGAAGACACCCAGCGGATGATGGGCATGGGCCCTGACAATAAGGTGGTCGTCATTGGCGGCGGGTTACTGGGTCTTGAGGCCGCGGCCGGTATGGCAGCACATGGCGTTGATGTCACCGTGGTGCACATCATGGGCCACCTCATGGAGCGCCAGTTGGACGAAGCCGCAGGCTACCTGCTGAAGAAATCACTGGAAGACAAAGGCATCAAGATTTGCCTGCAGGCGAACTCCAAAGAAATCCTCGGCCGGAATGGAAAGGTCCGCGCGCTATTGCTGGAAGACGGAACCGAACTGCCCTGTGACCTGTTGGTCATGGCAGTGGGTATCAGACCCAACACCACACTGGCGCAAGAGGCTGGTCTGGCCACAGGGCGCGGTATCCATGTGGACGACCAGATGCTGACTTCGGACCCGGACGTCTACGCAGTGGGTGAGTGCGTCGAGCATGACGGAGAAATCTTCGGTCTTGTTGCGCCGCTTTACGATCAAGCCAAGGTCGCAGCGCAATCGTTGCTTGTGGAAGAGGCTGCGTTCGTACAGAAAACGCTCTCGACCAAGCTGAAAGTGACCGGCTGCGATCTGTTCAGCGCGGGGGATTTCGCGGACCGGCCAGGACGAGAGGATATCGTATTCCGCGACCCCTCGCGCGGCGTCTACAAACGCCTTGTGGTCGAAGAGGATCGGCTGGTGGGTGCTGTCATGTATGGCGATACCGCCGATGGCAGCTGGTTCTTTGGCCTGATCAAGGATGGCACCTGCATCGAAGACATGCGTGAGACGCTGATTTTTGGCCCGGCCTATCAGGGAGGCGACACTGCGGACCCTCTCTCAGCCGTTGCAGCATTGCCGCCTGAGGCGGAGATTTGCGGCTGCAACGGCGTATGCAAAGGCGAGATTGTTGAGGCGATCAATGCAGGGGCCAGCGATCTGGGCGCGGTGCGTGCATGCACCAAGGCCAGCGCTTCCTGCGGGACCTGTACGGGGCTGGTTGAGCAAGTCTTGCAAGTCACTCTGGGCGATGACTTCCAGATGCCAGCGGCGCAACCGATCTGTGGTTGCACCGATCTAACACATGAAGATGTACGCCGTCTGATCAAAGGGCAGGAGCTAAAAAGTCAGGCCGCTGTCTGGCAGGAACTCGGTTGGACCACACCAAACGGCTGCCATGTCTGCCGCCCGGCGATCAACTACTACCTACTGGCGGACTGGCCACTGGAATATCAGGACGATCCACAAAGCCGGTTCGTCAACGAACGCAAACACGCCAACATCCAGAAGGATGGCACCTTCAGCGTCGTTCCGCGCATGTGGGGCGGAATCACCACCCCTGAAGAACTGCGCGCGATTGCGGATGCTGCAGACAGGTATGATGTGCCCACAGTGAAAGTCACCGGTGGTCAGCGCATCGACCTGCTGGGCGTGAAGGGTGAGGACCTGCCAGCGATTTGGTCGGATCTGAACAAAGCGGGTCTGGTCTCGGGTCACGCTTATTCCAAAGGTCTGCGTACGGTCAAAACCTGTGTCGGGACAGATCATTGCCGGTTTGGAACGCAGGACAGCACCGGCCTTGGTATCAAGCTCGAGAAAATCCTGTGGGGATCTTGGACGCCCCATAAGTTGAAGCTTGCCGTGTCCGGTTGCCCTCGAAACTGCGCTGAGGCGACGTGCAAGGACATCGGCGTTGTTTGTGTAGACTCGGGTTATCAGATCAGCATCGGCGGAGCCGCAGGTATGGACGTAAAAGAGACCGAACTGCTGTGCCAGGTCCCCACCGAAGACGAAGCGATTGAGGTCGTAATGGCCGTCACGCAGGCCTATCGCGAAGGCGGCAAGTACCTGGATAGGCTTTACAAATGGCTGGGCAAAGTGGGCATAGACTGGGCCAAGGCTCAGGTCGTAGACAACCTTGAAAACCGCGCCGCGTTGGTCGCCCGGTTTGAACTGTCGCAAAGCATCTACCGCAAAGACCCGTGGGCTGAACACGTTAATGAAAAAGCGCAGAGCTATGCGCCGATTGCAGATTTCACACTGGAGGCCGCCGAATGAGCTGGATCGACATTGGACATATCGACGAGGTTCCCCTGCGCGGAGCGCGGCTCGTGAAAACACATTTTGGCTGCATTGCTGTCTTTCGCACCGCCGAGGCCGAGGTCTTCGCCGCCACCAACAGTTGTCCTCACAAGGGCGGGCCGCTGTCCGAGGGCATCGTGCATGGGCAATCGGTCACCTGCCCTCTGCACAACTGGGTCTTCGACTTGAATTCAGGAGAAGCTCAGGGGACCGATAGTGGCAGGATCGACACTTATCCGGTGCGCCTCGAAGGCGGTCGAATCTTGTTGGATGATAGTGCGGTAACCCGGAGGAGTGCAGCCTGATGGACGGCAGTGGCTTTCCCGAGGTTCGTTCGACCTGCGCTTATTGCGGTGTCGGATGCGGCGTTCTTCTACGCCCGGACGGCGCTGGAGGGTTGGCTGTTCGTGGCGATCCGGATCACCCAGCGAATTATGGTCGTTTGTGTTCAAAAGGCATGGCGTTGGGTGAAACCGTCGGACAGGATCACCGCCTGCTCGCCCCGCGTGCTTATGGGAAGGACGCCTCTTGGGATGAAGCGCTGCAATTGGTGGCAGATCGCTTCTCCTCAACAATTGAAGCTTACGGCCCCGATAGCGTCGCCTTCTATGTCTCTGGCCAATTGCTGACAGAGGACTACTACGTCGCAAATAAGCTAATGAAGGGGTTCATCGGTTCGGCCAACATTGACACCAACTCTCGGCTTTGCATGGCATCGACTGTGGCAGGGCACAAACGTGCGTTTGGGACGGACACGGTACCTGGCACCTACGAGGATTTGGACCAGGCGGATCTTGTTGTTCTGGTAGGGTCCAATCTCGCGTGGTGTCACCCGGTTCTTTATCAGCGAATTCTGGTGGCGCGACAGTCACGAGGTACAAAGATAGTCGTCATAGACCCGCGTCGCACCGCAAGTTGCGATCAAGCGGACCTACACCTAGCGCTCAAATCCGGCAGCGATGTGGCCCTGTTCAATTATCTATTGACCAGAATTCACGCGGACGGGAAGTTTGATACACCGTTTTTAAGTCGAACCGTCGGGTTTGCTGATGCCGTAAATGCTGCCCTGAATGATGATCCGGCGGTCACGGGTTTGGACCCCCGCAACATCAAGGCATTTTGCGATCTCTGGATCAAAACAGAGCGTGTGGTGACTGTTTTCAGTCAAGGCGTCAACCAATCCTCCAGTGGGACGGATAAGGTGAATGCCATTCTGAATTGCCATCTCGCCACCGGCCGGATCGGACGCGAAGGTATGGGTCCGTTTTCTGTCACCGGCCAACCCAACGCGATGGGTGGTCGAGAGGTGGGTGGTTTGGCCAACATGCTCGCTTGCCATCTGGATATTGAAAATGACGACCATCGCCGGGCGGTCCAACATTTCTGGAATTCGCCAAAAGTCCCCCAAAAGCAGGGATTGAAAGCGGTCGATCTGTTCCAGTCTATCGAGGACGGGCAGATCAAGGCGCTTTGGATCATCCACACCAACCCAGCGGCCACGATGCCAGACGCAGACAGAGTGGGGGCAGCTATCGAAAATTGCCCCTTCACGGTTGTAAGCGACCTGACTGCCGAAACAGACACCGCGCGTATCGCAGATGTGTTGCTGCCGGCGGCCGGTTGGGGCGAAAAAAGCGGTACAGTAACTAATTCCGACCGCACGATCAGCAGACAACGCGCCGTCTTAGAGCCTCCGGGTCAAGCGCGTTTCGATTGGGAGATCTTGGCTGAGGTGGGTCGCCGAATGGGGTGGACTAAAGCTTTCTGCTATGAGTCTCCGGCGCAGATTTTTCGTGAATATGCAGATATGACTTCTCTTGCCGTGTCATTTGGCAAGGATCTCGACGTTGCAAAACTTTCCAACATTGAAGATGAGGAATATGAGGCGCTTAGCCCGACACGTTGGCCGACAAGATCGCACCCTGCGGATGGTCGGTTTTTCGGTGACGGGCAGTTTTTTCATCCTGATAAGAAAGCGCGTTTCGTAGCCGTAACCTACAGGCCGCCCAAGGCGGAAACGTCAGAACAATACCCGTACAAATTGAACACAGGGCGAAATCGGGATCAGTGGCACACTATGACCCGTTCTGGATTGTCGCCTCGTCTATCAGCCCATCTTGCCGAGCCATATGTGGAAGTTAACCCGAAGGACGTTGGTCGGTTGGGTCTCAGTACAGCCGATTTGGTCGAAATTAGCAGTTCCATTGGAAGCGGTATCTTTCGGCTTCGTGTCACGGAAGCTATCGCACCCGGTCAAGTGTTCGCGCCTATTCACTGGACGGGCGAAACGGCCCCTGCTGCTCGCGTAAATGCGCTTGTTCCGAGTGTGACCGATCCGGTTTCCGGGCAACCGGAGAGTAAGGCAACAGTAGTTTCTATACGACGTATGAATGCTGCTTGGTATGGTTTTGCTGTTTCAGTCGATGCCGCCTCGCCTGAAGCAGAGTATTGGGCAATCGCCAAAACGACCAGCGGCTACAGGATGGAAATCGCAGGAAAACAAATCATCAAAGATTGGGAAAGCACTGCCCGGGACTGGTTTGGGTTACCCGATGCCGTGGCCACTTCTATAGAAGATGCAAAGCGTGGCACGTTCAGAATTGCGCTGTCTAAAGGGCAGCGTATTTTAGCGGTGCTCTTCGTATCCCGCGAACCTATCACACTGATGCGAGATTACTTGGCAGCTTTGCCAGAGGTTGCGCCCCAGCAAATTTTGTCTGGTCGTTCATCCGCATCTTCGGAAGATTGCGGACCAATCGTCTGTTCGTGTTTCGATGTCGGACTAAGAACTATCATCCGTGCTATTCACGACAAACATTTGATGAGTGTGGACGAAATCGGGGATACCCTTCAGGCTGGAACGAACTGCGGGTCATGCCGACCAGAATTGACTGATTTGGTCATTAAGCATTCGAAATTGATTCACAAAAAAACAAAACATTGCCCACAAGAATAAATCGGGTGGTCTCATTTTTTTTCTGCAGGAATATAGTCTGCTTTGGTTGGCATTTCAAAGCGAATGCGGTCTCCATTCGCTTAATATTTCATACCCATTTAGGTCGTATGAAACAGCCCAAGCTGTGCTGCCATACGGTGGCTTAGTCACACAGCCTTTGAATTCGCCAGTAACTGTTTTCGCGCGTGCAGCGAATGTCTTTTCCAAAGGCGTGCACCGCTGAGAACATACTGGCCGACCAATAGCAGCCAAAAGCCGTTCCAAACCTGAGTGAGGTAGGGCAGTCGAATAGATGTTGCGATTGATCCAATGGTGGCTCTGAGCCCAACTCGACCGTTTCTGCAGGCTCATCTAATGGTTGATAGACGCCTCAAAGCAGCCTTTGGTAAGCGACATCGGCTGGTCAGATTTTACTCCGACATTTTTGTAGCTAGGTGTTCCCCCCACAAGACTGAACCACATCTTCAACGAAAAGTTCGACTGACCGCCGGAGGAGGCTTGTGGATCGTGTTGCCAAGTAGAAGGTAGAGGTCCAATGCAGCCTGTTCGGCGCCAGTTCGCGGAGCATCACGTTCTGCGCTCTGCTTTCCACAAAGTGGACAGGCAATGGCCCAAGGAAGTGTCCGGTTTCAATGAGTGTCGCCATTGCCTCCATATTCGCCACGATTGCCTTCGGGTCAGTGGATTGAAGCTCGGGAGATACCAGCATGCTGTAGGACCTTTGACAAATCTGATAGCCCGAGATGACGTTGAGATCGATCTGGTCATTTGGCAATTCGAACAAAGGGTGGTCGCGGCCGCAATAGAGCCTGTGCTCTTCCTCGCATAGCTTGGTATAGGTAAGTTCGGAAACTTGATTACGGAAAGGTGCTATCGCAACATGCAATTCACCAGTAATCAACTGTTGTGTAAGTTCTGTGGGCGAGGCGACGACGATTTCCAGGCGAACATCGTTTGGTCGATCCAGGAATCGTTTTAGCGACTTTCCAAAGTTCAAATCGGCGAGAGTGTTGACAGCATCTACGACGCCGATCCTCAAATCACCGGTCGTAACATCCCGTAGTTCCAGTAGCTCCGCATCGAAATCACGTGCACTGCGTAGGATATCTCTTGCCTTTTGATAGGCAATCTCACCCCGTTCTGTAAGACGGAATCCTCCGCGCCCACGTTCGCACACCCTGTAACCAAGTGCCGTTTCCAGATCGCGTATTCGAATGCTGATGGCAGATTGCGTGATGCCCAAAGTGAACTGAGCATCGGTAAAACCGCCACAATCCACGACGGCAACAAAAGTTTCGAGAAGTGTATTTCTGAGCAGTTTCAATTGTATGTCCGTTCAGACTTTAGTTACATGAGAATCTTTTATGTAAAGATAATCAAGATAGTATTTTTTCATGAAATAAACCGTGCTGTTTTTGTCCTCATCCATCCTTGGTTAGCAAAGCGAAATGGGAGGACATTCGCGTGAGTTTCTCTTTTAACAAATCCAAAATGACAGTTGCGGCAGCACTGTTCAGCCTGGCACCAATCTGCGCTCTCGCAGAAGACTGGAAGTTTGCCATCGAAGAAATCCCGGGCTCGATCATGGATGCCTATGCGCAGGAGTTCAAATCGCGCATCGAAGCGGCGACCGATGGCGAAGTGACCGTAACCGTCTACCCGATGGGCACTCTGGGAACACCCACCGAAACTGTTGAGCAGGCGGCCGACGGCATCATCCAGTTCACCAACGTATCGATTGGCAACCTTGGCACCATCGTACCTGAAAGCCAGGTCTTCCTGCTGCCTTACTTGTTGCCGTCCGACCCGGCTGCGACATCGAATATCCTTAGCAGCTCGGAAACCATCTACGGGCCTTTGAACGAAGACTTCCGCCAGCGCGGCCTGGAAGTTCTGACAATGTATTCGGAAGGCCCGCAGGTTTGGACCACCAACCGCGAAATCCGTACACCTGAGGATTTTGAGAACTTCAAGATGCGCGTGATGGTGTCTCCGATCCTGCTGGAAACCTACAAAAACATGGGGGCCAGCCCGACCCCGTTGCCATTCGGCGAGGTTTTTGGAGCGCTGCAGCTGGGGGCTGTCGACGGTCAGGTAAATCCGATTCCGACCATTGAAGAAATGAAGTTCTACGAAGTCACCAGCCACCTGATCTGGGCCGGTGAACAGGAACTGGTCACTACAGTCGTGGCAGGGTCTGACTGGTTTGAAACGCTCAGCCCAGACCGCCAGCAGCTTGTGCGCAATACCATGGCCGACATGACCGGTTTCATCGATGGTGTTGTATCCGACTTCAACCAAAAGCGTCTCGACATCATCAAGGAAGCCAAGCCCGATATCGGACTGGTTGTTCTGACCGAAGAAGAGCGTGATGTCTTCCGCGCCCAAAGCACGGATACCTCGGCTGCCTATGTCGAAATCGTAGGTGCCCGCGGCCAGGAATTGCTGGACGCGCTTCAGACCGAACTGGGCAACTGATCCCATACCACTCACAAAACGTCCTCACGCGCACGACGCGTGAGGATTTTCAAAAGGGAGGGACACCATGCAAAGCGGTACTGCCACTCCTTTCGGCTTTTTGGGTAAGATTGATGCCGTCATCGGACGGGTCGAGGTCTGGATCCTGAGCTGGGGGATAATCCTGATGGCCGCGAATACGATCGCCAATGTCTTTGGGCGTTACGTGTTCAACCAGTCCATCTATTTCTCTGAAGAACTCAACGAATTCCTGATTGTGATCGTGACTTTCATGGGGCTCGGATATGCCACCCGCAAAGGTATCCACATCCGGATGTCGGCAATCTATGATGCTCTGCCAATCAAAGCGCGCAAGGGGTTGATGGTAATCATCGCGGCAACCACGTCGCTGGTGATGGCCGTCCTGGCCTGGTACGCGCTTGAATATGTTCAGAAAGTCGCATCGCGCGGCCGCATCACTCCCGCGCTGCAATTACCGCTTTATCTGACATATGTCTGGGTGGTGATCGGCTTGGCCCTGACATCCTTCCAATATCTTCTGACCGCGATCCGAAATTTGAACTTTGCAGAAGAAGAGGTCTATGTCTCGTATCTGGAAATAGACAGCTACGAGGACCCCGAGACTGCCGCGGCAATTCGCCGACATGAGGAATCAGAAAATTCAGAGGAGGCGAAGCTATGACCGAGTTGATGTTGGCAGTGATGGTATTGCTTCTACTGGCGGGGTTTCCGATGAAAATGCCGCTGATCTCGGCGGCGGTGCTTGGGTTTTTGATATATTTCCCGGACATGAACATGCAAATCCTGATCCAACAAATGATTGGCGGGGTTAAACCCGCAGCGTTGATTGCGGTCCCGATGTTCATTCTGGCTGCTGACATCATAACCCGCGGCCATTCGGCCAACCGCCTGATTGACGTGGTCATGAGCTTTATGGGGCATATCAAGGGCGGGCTGGCAATTTCGGTCACGTCGGCCTGCGCCCTGTTCGGAGCGGTCTGCGGATCGACACAGGCAACCGTTGTTGCCATTGGTGGCGCCATGCGTCCGCGCATGCTGAAATCGGGTTATTCCGACAGCTTTTCCATCGGACTGATCGTGAATGCGGCCGATCTGGCCTACCTGATCCCCCCATCCATCGGCATGATCATCTATGGTGTGGTTTCGGGCACTTCTATCTCGCAACTGTTCATAGCGGGCATCGTTCCCGGCCTCCTGATCGTGGTGCTGTTCTCGGTCTATTGCATGGTCTATGCCTATCGCTACGACATTCCAGTCCTTCCCCGTGAAGACTGGGGAAAGCGCTTTACTGCCATGCGTCGGGCCTTGTGGCCGATGGGCTTTCCCGCAATCATCGTTGGCGGTATTTACGGCGGAATATTCTCACCCACCGAGGCGGCAGCAATTTGCGTGCTCTACGCTGTGGTGCTGGAACTGGTGATTTTCCGTTCGGTTAAACTGTCCGATCTATGGGATATCGCCCTGTCTACAGGTGCGATCACCTCTGTTGTCTTCATCCTGATCGCAGCCGGAGCGGCATTTAGCTGGACGCTCAGCTTTGCCCAGGTGCCGCAACAGATCATTGCATCGCTGGGACTGTCCGAGGCTGGGCCACTGATGACCCTGCTGGCCGTCAACATTGCGTTCTTTGTTGGCTGTATGTTCGTGGATTCGATCGTGGTCATCCTGATCCTGGTGCCAATCTTTGCCCCCATGATCAAAGCAGCCGGGCTTGATTCGGTGCTGGTTGGTGTGCTGATCACCCTGCAGGTCGCCATCGGAGCGGCAACACCCCCGTTCGGCTGCAACTTGTTCACAGCAATCGCAGTTTTCCGCCGACCCTTTGTCGAAGTTGTGCGCGGCGTACCGCCGTTCCTGATCATACTGCTAATTGTGACCGGGCTGCTGGTCGCCTTCCCTCAAATCGCCCTGTTCCTGCCGGAACTGGCTTATCGTTAACCAATAATGAAACGGAGAAATCATGTCAGGACATGGTTATGAAGCTGGTCGTCTGAACTTGCCTTTTGTCGGCATCTCGACCTTTGGCAAGAAACCTTACGTGGAGAACTGGGACGAGATCGATGCCGATGTGGCAATCCTTGGTGCGCCGTACGATTTCGGATGTCAGTTCCGTTCCGGAGCGCGGTTTGGCCCGCGCGCGGTGCGCGAGGCATCGACATTGTTCAGCTTTGGCCACGCAGGTGCTTATGATCACGAAGACGATGCCACCTACTTGGGCAGCGACGTGCGCATCGTCGATCTGGGTGATGCGGATATCATCCACACCAAGACCGAGGAAAGCCACGCCAACATCGAATACGGGGTCAAGAAAATCCTGGATGCAGGCGCCATACCGGTCACCATCGGTGGCGATCATTCGGTGAACATCCCATGCATACGAGCCTACGAAGAGGATTGCGCTAAAAATGGCCCGATCCATGTGATCCAGATCGACGCTCACCTTGATTTTGTCGATGAACGCCACGGTGTGACGGAAGGCCATGGAAACCCGATGCGCCGGGCTATCGAGAAAGACTATGTTTCGGGCATGACCCAGTTGGGCATCCGCAACGTATCCTCGACCGCGAAAGAAGGTTATGACGATGCTCGTGCGCGCGGTTCGGACATCTTGTCAGTACGACAGGTCCGCAAGCTTGGGACGCAGGGCGTTCTGGATCGCATTCCTGAGGGCAGCCGCTATTACGTCACCATCGATATCGACGCCTTCTGTCCGTCGATCGCGCCGGGTACCGGCACACCCAGCCACGGCGGGTTCCAGTACTATGATGTCTTAGAGATTCTTCAGGGACTAAGCAAACGTGGAGACGTTGTTGGCATCGATCTGGTCGAGGTTGCCCCCGCCTACGATCCCGCCGAAAGCACACAGATCCTTGCAGCGCAGCTTTTGCTGAACTTCATCGGGTTTATCTTCCACAACAAAAAATAGGTTCCCTCCCAAAGCGTTCTTCATCTAGGATGCTCTGGTCTCCCGACATGCGACCTTTTAATATCGCGTGTCGGGGTCACTCACTGTTACACCAACGAATGCCGCTCTGGGCAAACTCTACGGAATTCAATGGGTCCTGAGCCTAGCTAGGTCTAGAAATTAGAAGATGCTTCGGCATTGCCCAGTTGATCGCGTCATCGTCAGTCGGGATGCGGTTTATCACTGGGTGAACCGTTTCGGGTCTCAGTTTGCGGTTTGTATCCGACGCGGCCGGCCCCGGCCGCACGACAAATGGCATATGGACTAAGTGATCGCCCCGATCAACGGCGTAAAACATTGGCTGTGGCGTGCAATCGATGGCAATGGAGATGTACTCGACAGTCTGATCCAGCCTCGCCGTAATGCCAAAGCCGCAACGCGTTTCTTCGGCCGACTGGTTGCTGTCAATGGCGAACCGCCTGTCGTGATCACAGACAAGCTGCGCAGCTATACCAAGCTGATCAAGGCCATCGCGCCGGGCGCCGACCATCGGGCGCACAAGGGACTCAACAATCGGACTGAAGCGTCACATCGACCGACGCGTTCAAGCTGTGGGAAGGTTATGCTGCCGAACTATCGGCCTGATTGCGCGGGCTCACGCTTATTCCAATCCATGTCAGATAACTTGGCAATGCTCTCAAAGCTGATTGTTGATCTGTTCGAGAGCTGCCTTCAATTGCAAAACAAATTCATTTGCCAACGCAGATGGAGGACGATGTGCAGGTTGCATGATCGAGACCTTTAAAACGACTTGGGGATGAAACGCCCGAAAAACGATAGGTCTCGGTTCGGGTTGCATATTGGCGTATCCGGCTGCGGTAATCGGATCGCAGATACAGTAGCAAAGTCCTTTTTCCACCAAAGTTAATGCTGGGTGAAAGGTCCTTAGTTCGAACCGTTGTGCAAAACTGGCTTTTTGGTTGGCGAATGCCCTCTGGGTCGCAATCAGGTTCGGGTGCCCCTCCTGCAATCCTGCCATAGGACGGCCCGACAGGTGATGCGCCTGGACTGTATCATGTTCGGCCAGTGGATCTCCCGCTGGGATCGCACATACGCATTTCATGTCGAAGTCTATGGTATCAATTGCTGCGGTGGGTTTCGGAGTTTCACCCAATCCGATGTCGTACTGTTGGGAAGCAATCCACTCTTCGATCACTGGAGATGCGCGCATCATCAGTGAAGCTTTTACATCTGGTTTATCCAACAAAAACTCACCCAGAAGCTGTGGCATCAAAAGGCTGCTGGCTGCTGGCATGCACGCTATGTTCAAGCGCCCTTTAGTCAGTGCACCAATCTCGCGCATCGTCCGGGTTGAAAGCGACAGACGATCCAGAATCGCCTCAGCCTCAGTGACGAAGTACCGAGCCTCTGGGGTAGGGGCCATTTTGTTGCGCTGCCGACGGAACAGGGCGATCCCCAATTCTGCTTCGAGGTTCGCGATCAGCGCGCTGACGGCCGGTTGGGTGCGACCTAGGATTCGGGCAGCCTCGGACACTGAACCTGTCCGCATGACCTCACGAAAGGCCTGTAATTGGCGAAAGCTGAGATTCATTGTCTTTGATAACCTTAAGTTTTTCGGCATAGCATAAAGTAACTTTATCTTATAATCAATTTAATCGTTTTGACTTAATGCGCTGTGCTAGCAATTTTTCCCGCCACGAATGCACCACCTGCATTCGGTCCGACGGAGGGGAAAATGACACGCTTTGCAAGTGTCCTGCTAACAGTCCTGATCTGCCTGGTTGCCATTGGGCAATTCGTGCAGGTGATCACGCGGTACGTGCTTGAAATCCCCGTTATGGGGCTGGAGGAAAGCCTGCTTTATCCCACGCTGTGGCTGTACATGATGGGTGCCGTCAATGCCTCGCGCGAGAACACTCATATCCGTGCAAACGTGCTTGAGATCTTTCTCTCCACCGAACGGCAGCATCAGGTGCTTGCGGTAATCGGAGAGGTTATCAGCCTGATCGTCGGCCTCTGGCTGACCACCTGGGCCTGGGATTTCACCAAATACTCGATACGTGTTTGGCGCGAGAGTCCAACCCTGTACCTTCCGACCTTCTATGTCGATGTCGCGTTGTTTGTCGGCATGGTGCTGATGATGATCTTCACCGCCTGGCACCTGCTGACGCATCTACGAGCGCTGTTCGCTCCGGTCGCTATTACCCTTGAAGGAGACGCGCAATGATCGAGATCGCGCTGTTCGCCGTCCTGGTTCTGGTCATCCTTCTGACGTTGGGCGTGCCGCTGCCCTACTGTTTCGGGGCCGGGCTGATGGTGATGTATTTCGCCGGTGACGTTGTCATGAAGGGCAACATGCTGTGGGGCTTTCAGCAGCTTGGCAATCCGGTGCTGCTGGCCATTCCGCTGTTTGTTCTGGCCGGGACGATCATGTCCGTCTCGGGCATCGCTGCGAGCCTGCTGAACTTCGTCAATATCTTCATCGGCCACCTGCGGGGCGGTCTGGGTGTGGTCGCCACCGTCTCTTGTGCGCTGATTGGTGCCATCTCGGGTTCAGGGCTAACCGGCGTTGCCGCGATTGGTCCCTTGCTAATCCCCGAGATGGAGAAACAGGGCTATCCTCGCGAATACGCAACGGCGCTGATTGCCAACGCTTCGCTGCTGGGTCTGCTGATCCCGCCTTCGGTGACGATGATCGTCTATGGTTGGGTGACTGACACGTCCATTCTGGCCTGCTTCCTTGCCACTCTGGGCCCCGGCCTGCTGATCATGGCAAGTTTTTCGGCCGTCAATATTCGCATGGCCCGAAAATTTCCCCTGCAATTGAACGAGCCGCTGAAAGGGCAGGCTTTTGTGTCCGAGGCATCCTCGCGCGGTTTCAAGGCGACGCCCGCGTTGTTGATGCCGGTGATCATTCTGGGCGGTATCTATGGTGGTATCATGACACCGACCGAGGCCGCCGCCGTGGCTGTGATCTATGCGATCCCGGTGGGTTTCCTGATCTATAAGGGATTGGACATCAAAACTTTCTTTGGTGCGGGCAAAGAGGCCGCCACGTCGGTCGGTGCAATTATGCTGATGATCCTGTTCTCGATGATCCTCAGCCAGATGTTCGTGTTGGAAAGCGTGCCGCAGGCCATCGTGCAGGCCATCTTTTCTGTAACCGAAAACAAAGCCCTGCTGTTGGTGCTGATCAACATCCTGCTTTTTCTGGTCGGAATGGTTGTGAATGACGTCACCGCCATCATCTTGATCGCTCCGCTGTTGTTGCCGCTGATGCAGGCCATCGGGGTCAGCCCGATCCAGTTTGCCGCGATCATGGGTGTGAATACTGCCATGGGCGGCGTCACCCCGCCTTACGCTTCGATCCTGTATCTGGGCGCGCGCATCGGTCGGGTGCCGGTCACCAAGGTGATCCGCCCGGCCATGACCCTGATCCTGCTGGGATATCTGCCTGTCGTCTTCCTGACCAGCTTTTGGCCGGATCTGTCGATGTGGCTGCCCCGTTTCTTTGGCTACTAAGCCACCCCTTTCATCATTCACGGAGGAGACTTATCCATGATGAACTTTCTGAAATCCACCTGTCTGGCTGCAGCAGTTGTCGCAACTGCGGGCATCGCCGCCGCCGACACGCTGAAGATCAGCCATATTCGCCCTCAGGGTGCGACCATCGACAATGAACTGAGTGCTTTTGCTGATGAGTTGAAGGCTGCCACCAACGGCTCGCTGGAGCTGAACCTGTTCCCGGCATCCGCCTTGGGTGACTACACTTCGGTTCAAGAACGGATTTCGGTTGGTGCCATCGACATGGCTGTGCAGCCCGCCGCCACAGCGGTTGATCGCCGTATGCAAATCTCGGCATTCCCCTATGTTGCGGCAAACTGGGACGAAGCGAAAAAGATCTACGGTCCCGGTGGCGCGATCCACACGGCCATGAAGGATCTTTATGCCAAGCAGGATATCACCATGCTGGCAGCCTATCCGGTGTATTTCGGCGGCGTTGCCCTGAATACCGACGCGGTGAACCCGGGCGATCCGACAACCGCAAAAGGTATCAAGGTTCGCGTACCGGGCATCAAGAGCTTTCAGCTGACCGCGGATGCTCTGGGGTACATCTCGTCGCCCATTCCGTTCTCCGAGGCGTTCACTGCCGTACAAACTGGTGTTGTTGACGGTGTCGTCGGCTCGGGTGCCGAGGGCTACTATGCCTCGTTCCGGGATGTGACCACGTCTTACGTGCCCGTGAACACGCATTTCGAAGTTTGGTACATGATCATCAACTCGGGCACTCTGGCCGAGCTGAGCGATGAAGATCGCGCCGCGTTGGAAAGCGCGGCACTGGCGTTCGAATCCAAGCGCTGGGACACCGCCGAGGCCGATCAGGGCGCGTTCGAGCAAAAGCTGGCTGAAAATGGTGCAACCATTGTGTCACTGACGAACGAAGAGCTTGCCGCCACCGCTGCCCATGTGCGTGCTCAAGTCTGGCCGCAGGTCCTCGAGGACGTGGGTCAGGATTGGGGCCAGTCCATCCTCGACAAGATCGGCAATTAATCGATCAGGCCCCACGAATGGGCAAGGCGCGCTCCTCCCCGCGCCTTGCCCCCGCCAGTCCACGGAGATCAGCCATGTTCAGATCCTTGCAAGACGATGACCACGACCTGGTGACGCTGAGCGTTAATGGTCGACCGGTCAATGCGCGCAAAGGCCAGTCGGTTTGGTCTGCGATGGCCGTGGCAGGTCAGGTCGTGACCCGCAAGGCAGCCTTGTCGGGTGAAGAGCGAAGCGCTTATTGCGCCATGGGCGTCTGTTTCGAATGCATGGTCGAAATCGATGGCCTCCCCAACCAACAAGCCTGTTTGCGCCGCGTGGCGAATGGCATGAGTGTCGCGACACAGGACATTACCGAAGACTCCGAGGAAATTGATGAAGGCCTTTGATTGCGCGATCATTGGGGCTGGCCCTGCTGGTATGTCGGCCGCCATTGAATTGGCACAGGCTGGAACGAATGTTGTTGTTCTGGACCGGGCCGATCGGGCAGGGGGGCAGATCTATCGCTCTGCGGCAGACAGCGCTCTGCCGGATGTAGCAAGCCTCGGACCGGATTATACGGCAGGTGCTGATCTGATCACTCGCTTCGAGCAATCGGGCGCGACATATCTTGCCGGAGCAGATGTTTGGCATCTGGGGGATGATGGTCGCATTCTGTTCTCTTATCAGAGTGAAACCCGAGAATTGCATTGCCGTGAGATGCTGTTGTGCCTCGGCGCCATGGAGCGACCCATGCCAATACCTGGCTGGACCTTGCCCGGCGTCATGACAGCTGGTGCGGCGCAAGTGATGCTCAAGTCGGACGCGGTTGTTGCGGACGGAGCTGTCTTTGCCGGGTCCGGCCCATTGCTGTACCTGATAGTGGCACAATACCTGCGATTGGGCGTACAGGTTGCCGCGCTTGTCGATACGACCCCGCGTCAGCATTATCTCGACGCAGCACCCCTTATGCCGCGCGCCCTGCAGCAGGTTGGGAATCTACGCAAGGGTTTGTCTTTGTTGCGGGAAATCCGCGCTTCAGGCATTCCCACCTTCCGATACGCCAAGAACTTAAAGGTGATAGGTGATAACAGGGCCGCGGGGCTTCGGTTTGCGGCATCGGGCCGGCAGCACGAGGTTTCGGCCAATACTGTATTTCTACATCATGGCGTCCAGCCCAACCTGAACATGTCCCGGGCGATGGGGTTGGCGCATCATTGGAACAGCGCACAGATGTGCTGGCAGGTTTCGGTTGATGCGTTTGGCCAAAGCTCGGTTCCGCATGTTTCGGTTGCCGGCGATGGCGCTGGAATTATTGGTGCAGATGGCGCGCGTGCGGCCGGGCGTGTGGCCGCGCAGAATATCCTGTTTCGCCTTGGCCGGATTTCACAGGCCGACAGGGATCAAAGGGTACGCGCCGATCTGAACGACTTGTCGGCCTTGAAACCGTTTCGCCGGTTCATCGACTGCCTGTATCGCCCGACCGAAGCGTTGCGTTTGCCGCGTGATGCAGAAACTCTGGTTTGCCGTTGCGAAGAGCAGTCATTGGGCGACTTGCGCAAGGGGTTCGAGCAAGGCGCGCGAGACCCGAACGCCCTGAAATCCCTGACACGGTGTGGAATGGGTCCATGTCAGGGCCGGCAATGCGGCCATGTCGTGGCCGGGTTGTTGGCGCAGTGGCGTGCGGAAAGCCCTGAAGAGGTCGGGTACTACCGGCTGCGCAGCCCTCAGCGCCTGCTGACCTTGGATGAGTTGGGCCGGTACGACACGGTTCAGGCGGAGGCAGCGGAATGAAAGCGGATGTTCTGATCATTGGCGGTGGCATTCAAGGCTGCGCAACGGCTTACCATCTGGCGCGCAAAGGCGCATCGGTGATTGTGGTCGAAAAAGACTACTCCGGACGGCATGCCTCGGGCGTCAACGCAGGTGGGGTTCGGCTGTTGGGGCGTGACATGGCCGAGGTTCCTTTGTCAAAAGCATCGATGGCAATGTGGCAGACACTGGATGAAGAACTGGGTCATGACACCGGGTTTCGCCGTCAGACGCTGGTCAACATCGCAGTGGATGAGATGGACCTGGCGACCGTACAGGCCCGCGAGGCCAAGATGCATGACGCCGGATTTACACATGAACGGATCATCGATCAGGTCGAACTCAGGGAACGATTGCCTCATGTGAATCCCAATTGCGTTGGTGGGATGATCTCGGAGCTAGACGGGTACGCGATCCCTTTCAAGGCGACGTCTGCATTTCGCCTTGCGGCCGAAAACTATGGCGCTCAGGTGATCGAAGGCGAAGAGGTTATGGGGCTCCGCCGCGTGGGCGATGCGTGGTTGGCGCAGGGCGCCCGGCACAGGTACGAGGCCGAAACCGTCGTCAATTGCGCCGGGGCCTGGGCGGATAAAATCGCGCTAATGATCGGTGACAACGTTCCCCTCAGCCATGCCGCTCCGATGTTGATGATCACCGCCCGGATGCCGCATTTTGCCAAGCCGGTCGTTGGTGCGATCAGCCGACAATTGAGTTTCAAGCAGTTCGAGAATGGCACGGTGTTGATCGGCGGTGGTGCCAAGGGATTTGCTGATCGCGCCAACAATCGCACACGGCTGGATTATGCCAAGCTGGCCGCAGCCTGCCGCACCACGGCAGAGTTTTTTCCGATCATGCGCAAGGCCAGCATCAATCGGATGTGGGCCGGGCTGGAGGCGTACCTGCCCGACAACCTCCCCGTCATCGGCACTGCCGTTAACGCGCCACGTGCCTTCCACGCGTTTGGCTTCTCTGCGCATGGATTTCAGATGGGGCCTGTCGTGGGGCAGATTCTGGCGGATTTGGTGATGGGTGGGCAATGCCAGTTCAATCTATCGCCCTTCCGCATCGACCGATTTGACCGCAAGGTTCTGTAAAGGAGATATCCGAGATGACAATCACCCGTATCGAAACTGGCCAACGCATGAGCAAGATCGTCAAGCATAATGGCGTTGCGTATCTGTGCGGCCAAACCTCGGGCGCCGCAACAATTGCAGAGCAGACCCGCGAAATCCTGTCCAAGGTCGAGGATCTGCTGGATAAGGCGGGCAGCGACAAAACCCGCATTCTGCAATGTGTGATCTGGCTGGCAGACATGGCGGACTTTGCCGAAATGAACACTGTTTGGGACGCTTGGGTACCAGAAGGTCACGCCCCGGCCCGCGCCTGTGGTGAAGCCAAACTGGCCCGTGATGTGCTCAAGGTCGAAATGATTGTCACCGCATCATGTGATTGATCGAGAGTAGCCCACTTTGACCGGATGAAATGGCATTGCCAAGTTATCTGACGTGGATTGGAATAAGCGCGAACCCGCGCAATCAGGCCGATAGTTCGGCAGCATAACCTTCCCACAGCTTGAACGCGTCGACCGATGTGACGCTTCAGTCCGATTGTTGAGTCCCTTGTGCGCCGATGGTCGGCGCCCGGCGCGATGGGCTTGATCAGCTTGGTATAGCTGTGCAACTTGTCTTTGATCACGAAAGGCCGTTCGCCATTGGCAGCAACCAGTCGGCCGAAGAAACGCTTTGCGGCTTTGGCATTACGGCGAGGCTGGATCAGACTGTCGGGTACATCTCTATTGCCATCGATTGCCCGCCGCAGCCAATGTTTCACGCCGTTTATCGGGACGGCCACTTCGTCCTTATGCCAATTGTCGTGCGGCCAGGGCCGACCGCGTCGGATACAAGCCGCAAACTGGGACCCGAAACGGTTCACCCAGAGACGAATCCGCATCCCGACTGACGATGACGCACGTTCCGCCAGGAGATCCGCGATATCCGGCATGCTGAGAGCAAACCGATGATATACCCACACCGCATAGGCAATGATTTCAAGCGGGAAACGGAAGCCTCTTAGGCGCGGCATAAAAGTCGGTGTGGTCATTGCTTCCGGCTATCGCAGAGAAAGGGTGAGAACAATTTGGCAATATCGTCCGGGAATGTAGATGTGCCCAAAATTAAGGACACAGTGACACCCGCCTTTCAAACCGCTAGGTTTCCGCGTAAACGCCGGGCATGACTTTAAAGATCGCCACCTCGGGCATTCATATTTTGGTTGACTATTATGGGGGTCAAGCGCTTACCGACGCCGCCCGGATTGAGGGCGCCCTGACCGGTGCAGCAATAGCCGCCGGAGCCACCGTTTTGTCCGGCAGTTTTCACAAATTCGGCGGGCATGGCGGTGTAACCGGGGTAATGCTGTTGGCCGAGTCACATATCTCAATCCACACCTGGCCCGAACAAGGCTATGCCGCCATCGACATCTTCATGTGCGGCGATGCGCGCCCGGACAAAGCGGTTGCGTATCTTGAAGACCAACTGCGCCCTGCCCGGTCTACCATCACCCGCATTCAGCGCGGATCAACGGAACCAGTAGTCCCAACCGTCTAGGTAGTAACCGATCAAGGCGTGCGATTGCAGCGTGTTTGGCTCCGCTTCGATCCGATCTGTATCAGCGCCGAACACTTGCGCAGCTTGCCAGACGTCATCGTCAAGGTAACTCAGCCCCTCAGGCATCGTGATCCGCCGATCCCGGAACGGTTCGATCCCGGCCAGCACGAAGCCCCATTCACCAAAGCTGGGCACGTAGCTGTGATATGGCACCGCATACATCCCCTGTCCCGGCCGTTGTGGGTTGCGGCTGGCCTCGAGCGTTTCGACCACCGACCAAAAGGCCTGCCGGGCAAAGAACGGTGATCCGGCCTGCGTGGCAAAGACGCCCTGCCCGCTCAGCCGTTCGGCAAGCAGCCCATAGAATTGCCGTGTATAGAGCCGCGACAGCGCTATCGACTTTGGGTCCGGCAGATCAATGATGATGACATCGTAAAGTCGCGTGTCGCGTTCCAGAAATTTCCACGCGTCGTCGTTGACAATCGTTACACGCGGATCGCGCAGAGCGGTGTCGTTCAAACTAGAAAGCTCAGGGTGATCCCGGAACAGCTCGGTCACGCGCGGGTCAAGGTCCACCAGCGTCACGGCCTGGACGTCGCCGTAGCGCAGCACCTCGCGGGCGGCCATGCCGTCCCCGCCCCCCAGGATCAGAACGTTACCTCGGCGCGGAGCCAGTGCCATGGCCGGATGCACAAGCGGTTCGTGATAGCGGTGCTCGTCCAGCGAATCGAACTGAATGGAATGATTTAAAAACAGGCGCACCCGGTCGCGGTACCGGGTCACGGTGATCTGCTGATACGGCGTGGCCTCGGATAGAACGATGTCGTCTTCGAACAGCTCGGCTTCGGTGATCGACACCAGCCTTTCGGATTGCCACAACGCCCCCAACGTCGCAGTGAACGCCAGCACCCATACAGCCACCTGCCCCCGCGTGGCCCAATCGCGGAACGCCAGCAGCGACAGACCCGCCACGGCAAGGTTTAACGCGCCAAAGGTCAGACTGGCGGACATCAGCCCCAGATGCGGGATCACCAGCAGCGGAAAGGCCAACGAGGCGACCAGAGCACCGATGTAGTCCACACTCAGCACATTTTCGAACCGGAACTTCAATGCGCCGATCTGCTCCAGCACGCGAGCGATCAGAGGGATCTCCATCCCTGACAGAATGCCAATTGAAATCAGCGCAGCATACAGCGGCAAGGCTACTTGCCCCATCCACGCGTAGTTCAGAAACAGCCCCGGCGCCATGAAACCGCCGACGATACCCAGCAATATCTGCGCCCAGACAAAGCCCGAGAAAGCATCCGTCACGAACCGCGATAGCCAGGCCCCTACCCCCATCGCTGACAGAAAAACCCCGATCACCAGCGAAAACTGCCGCACGGAGTCCCCCAGCAGATAGCTGGAGAGCGTGGCGGCGATCAGCTCATAGATCAACCCAGCGACGGCCACCAGAAACGTCGCAACCAGAAGCCACGCGGCGCGTGCCTTAACCGCGCGGGGTGTTTTCATGACAGGATGACAGCCGCGATGATGATGGACACCGCCACAAACAACAGCCCAATCAGGATGGCCAGCGCAATGTTCTGATCCTTTTCGATCTCATGCACGACCGAGAATGGTGTCATCCAGTCGATAACTTTCCACACGCACCACATAAGCGTAACACCCAGAAGCGTATAAAAAATCGTGCTGATGATCTCTGCAATTTGAATTGCTGCCAGATAATCCATTGATACCTCGTTATTTTATCCGATTTGACCGATAGTACCCGCCGCCGCCACTGCCGACCCGAACTGATGTATCCAGATCCCGGCTTTCCGCGCCGTATCCGTGCCAGGCGACATAGCCTGTGGCCGCCACTGCCGTGGTTGAAAGGGTGATGAAAATGATCCTGAAGACAGTCATGTCAGTCCTCGTCCACCCAGTCCGTCCCGGACCATCTTGCGCGTTGGTGCAGGTGTTTACGCGCGAACTGGAACAGGAACAACAGCCCGAATACCCCGGCCAGAGCAAAGGCCCACAGACCGCTGGGCAGACCGGATCGGACATTGACCTTTAGCTTGTAGAACGGTCGATTTGGCACACGATCTGCTGTCACATGGTTCCAAAGCCCCTGATCGGGTACGTCCACCACCAATGTGTAATCACCGGTATGCTCGGGACGAAATGTCACGCTGGCGAATTGTGAACCTTCACTCCATGACCCATCCGAATCCCGCCCCGTATAATACTCAATTGTACGCCCGGCTTCGAACACGGGCTCTCCCTCCGGGTCCAGCAATCCGAGGTCCAGATACGCCCAACTGTTCCTGACATCCCCTGACAAAGAAATCCGCGTGAGTTGGTTATCAGCCTCCAAGGGCATCGTGATTTCGACCGGTAGCTGCTTTCGGTCGATCAAAAAATCGCGCAGCACCACCTGCCCTGTGCGCGTATGGAAGAACATCGCCATCAGCAGGCAGATCACCGTGAACACAAGAGCAGCATTGCGTATAAAGTGATAGTTCGGCCCGGCGATAAAAGGCTGCAACGGATGCACACGATAAGATCTAAGATCCAGCGCAGTTCCAAAAGCGGCTTCCGCCTCTTCTTTGAGAACATAGACTGAGCGATAGGTTTCACGTTCAGACCCCGTGGTCGAAAAGCCCAACATCGCGGTGTCGGACATTGCCGAAATCGTCGTCGTCTTTTCACCGACCTTCGGGCGCCAGGTGAATTCACCTTCGACATAGGTGATCGAACTGGTAGTGGTCTCATAGTACCGAAACCGCCCGTGCTCGGTGTTCACGGTTGGTGGTGTTTCCGCCGTCTCGACCCATCGCTCTGACATCCAGCCCGGTCCGCGATAACGCCGGGTGAAGGTCAGATGCCCGGCATCCAGCGTCAGCCAGGCGTTTCCGTGGGTTGGGGAAAACAGTTGATGATCAACCCATGTATAGAGCCGCCCGCCCCAGCGTTCGGAATTTTCGATCAGACCGATGATGGTGAATTCTACCCCGAACAGAGTGCCGGTCATGCCAATCGAAAACGGTGTCTGTGGCCGTTTCATATCATTGAACTGGCGCAAAATCCTGTAATTGTCCTGCGCGTCCAGTTCGGTGCCGCAATATGGGCAAATCTGCACGACCACCCTGCCCCCGCCCAGCACATCCAGACCGGCGCCACAACTGGTACAATTGACCGACAACAGTTTGGGATTTCTGGTCATGTCCGGCGATCAACCCTTACATCGAACGGGTCGTACCAGCGACCGTAAAACCACATCCTTTTCGCCTCCCAATACTCGCAAGACAGCAACGCGTCATCCCCGGCCGACGCATTGGCGAAGCTGTGTTTCTCACCCACCTGTAGCAACTCATCGAACTGGCCGCGCAGAGCAACGCATTCAGCGGTTTCAACTTCAGTGACCGTGAACGTCGTCGCCTCGAAATCCAGGGTTTCACCCGGTTTGAAGGGAGGTTCGGATTTCGGCACGTCCTGACCCTGCAGCCTTGATTGCCGAACAACGTCCCCTTCGTCGACCGAAATCCAACACGATGCCCCATCATCGTCGACCCCACAGAACTCATCCCAGAATCCGCGCCCGTAGGAATAGCGCGCGTGGCCGAGGATCAGCGTGGATGTGCGACCCAATCGAACGTGATCGCCAATTCCAAACAACAACGGCGCTTCGTGCATCTCGCCTTGTACTCCTGCCGATCGAACCTGTGCGTCATTGAGCACCAAAGTGGTACCGCAAGATGGGCAGGTTGCGACCCTGACCCGCTTTAGCAAAATCGTGTTCTCGGTCCCGCAATTCGGACAGTTTAAATGTTCCATGCCTTCAAGTCGCGCAATGGTTGAGAAAGTGCAAGCCGTGATTGGCCTAGGATGTGTGGACCGCTTTCAACTTACGCCGCCGCACTGTTCAAACCGTTCAGCAAAGCCATCCGAATGCAATGGATGCACTCAGTCGCTTTCGTCAATTCGCGGAACTGGCGGCATAAGCACGATGCAATCGCTGAAAAATACCGTCCCGTTGAAAACTTTACTTTAGAGCCACACCAACCGGTCTCGAGCCATTCATGCATCGAGGAAATCCCTGATTAGAGTTTCACATCTTTTCCAAACGGGGTCACTGGCCAATAGGTGATGGTTCGCGGTTTCCAAAGTAACAAATTCTGCCCCTCTAATACCGGCAGCCAGCTCCAAACCCTGACTGTAGGGGGCGGCTGCGTCATTGCGGGCATGAATTACCAGAGTGGGTGCCGTAACTTTCGGAAGAAGTGGGCGGATATCTTCATCCGCCATCGCTTTCATCATGATTTCAGCGTTTTCCTTGGAAATAATTCGTCGCTGCATTTCCGAGAACAATTGCTGCAGATCCGGAGAGGCGTCAGGTATATACATGTTCGTAAACATCTGACGGATTGCAATATTTTCCCTGTCCCACCAGTGTTTAATCATTTCAAGTGCCGCATGCCTGTAGGCGAGGCCGCCAGGATCGTCGCGTAGTTTCCATCCTTGAGTATATCCACCAATCAGGATCAGTTTATCCACGCGATCAGGGTATCGTGCTGCATAGGCGACGCTTCGAATGGAACCCTGAGATAAGCCAATCAGCGAAAACTTGTCGAATTTTGCCGCATCGACAACGGCTTCGAAGTCCTCCAATTGCCTCTCAAGCGAGTGATCGCTTACATTCCAATCAGAAAGTCCATTGCCGCGCGCATCATATCTGACAAATGTACTGCCGCGTGATAGCAACTGGAACAAGTGTCGCCAGATTGGGCTATCCCAATCAAATTCCAGGTGACTCAGCCAGTTGGCTGCCTTAATCAGCGGTGGACCGGATCCCGCTGTAGCATACGCGATGCGTGTACCGTCGGAACTGTGACAAAATTGAATTTTTTGACTTGTCCACGTGCCGGATTGTTCGTTCCGAGTGATCGTCTCACCGGTAGTTTCGCACACTTCGTTATAGGCAAAACGAAAACCGCGCCCGTGCAAGGTGCGAATAAACCGTTGCTCGTTGCCATTGTCTCCCAGGGCCCGACGCGCAGAACTGATACCGCTGGATATCGCTGCATCCGACACAATGCGCCCGTTCCAGACTTGGGCAACAAGCTCATCCCGCGTAACAACACGATCACGGTTTTCAACAAGATAGATTAGGATTTCCAGAACCTTGGGCTCTATGGATACCGGCGTGCCGCGGACCCGCAATTCAAGCCCGGCGGTATCAAGCGTGAATTCTCCGAAGCTGTAGTTCATGCAGAAACCCTAGCTTCATCGGTCTTTTTTGTCATCTGGTCCGAGATTTTGAATCGGGGCACTCAGGTTCGGTTACTCAGAAAGTCATCAATAAGCTGTGCCGCACGCGGCCATTCACTGTCCGTTTCAGGAAGGATATGATTGGCAGTGTCCAGAGACACAAATCGCGCTCCCGTTATGCCGGCCGCCAGTTCCTGACCCTGCTCATATGGCGCGGCAAGATCGCCCATTGCGTGGATAACCAAAGTCGGCGCCTTAACCCGTTCCAGTAAGCCTGAGATATCGTCGTCACAATCAGAAAACATCATCGCGGCGGCACTCTCCGCCGATGCGGTTTTGCGTTGAAGATCCGAAAACCACCGTTGGCTCTCCCACGGGGCGTCGGGCATGTAGATACCCGTGAAAAGGTCCCTCAGGGCGGTGGTGTCCTTGCCCCACCATAGCGGCAGAGCCTCATGTGCCGACTTGCGCAGAACAAAGCCTTCTGTATCGCCACGCGCGCGCCAACCTTTGACGTAACCGCCAATCAGGATCAGCCGATCCACTTTGTCCGGATTTTTGGCGGCAAAGGCTACGGCAGATGTGCACCCCTGACATAGCCCGATCAGTGAGAAACGATCGCCGCCTGCCGCTTCGGCGACCGCCTCAAGGTCTTCCACCTGCCGGTCGAAGGAATGGTCAACCACATCGCGATCAGACAAGCCATTGCCACGGGAATCGTAGCGAACAAGACGACGGTTCTGCGTCAGAGCTGTATAGAAATGGCGCCAGACAGGGCTGTCCCAATCGTGCTCAAGATGCGTCAACCAATTCGACGCTTTGACCAATGTCGAACCTTCTCCGGCTTCGGCATAGGCAATGCGCGTACCATCGCTGCTGCGGCACATCCTGATTTCTTGCGGCGGTATAGCCTCGCGTTCTCGTGCCTCACCCGGAACCTGCGTGACAGGAGCGACAAATCGAAACCCGTGCCCGCGTACGGTTTTCAGGAATTTTTGTTCCTGCCCGTCGTCTCCTAGCGCGCGACGCGCCGCAGAAAGCGCGCTCGACACCGCTGCGTCAGAGATAATCCGACCGTCCCAAATCTCGGCCACCAACTCGTCTTTGGAAACAACCCGATCATTGTTTGCAATCAGGTAGGACAGCAGGTCAAAGACCTTGGGCTCGACCGGAACTACCTCGCCATCGGCGGACAATTCCCGTGTCGCTGTGTCTGCGATGAAGTGGTCAAACACATGTTTCATAGGGCCACAGTACCGCGAAGACCCGCGTCTGTCAGGCCGTCAAACCCCGCATTTCCTTTACCTCGACGGTTTCTCCAAGAAATCCCCAAGAAATCCCAAGATCCCCCCCAAGCTTTGCAACCGGCACGTCTGTAAGCCTGTGGTTACAGGGCGATGAGGCCCAAACCAGATTGGAGAACAAGATGAACATGACAACACAAATGCCCCCCGCCAACAACGGCGTGAACGTCGAGGCACTGATGAGCGCACGCGAAGCGCTGACAGAGATGCCCGCAGCGGCAGAGTTCACATGGCGTGCCGAATGCGAATGGCTGCACGGGGTCCATAGCCGCTCGACCGTAAAAGGGTTCTTTGGCCTTGGTGAAGAACACGAACACGCCGAGACCTTTACCTTTGACGCCGACCACCCGACCTGTTTTGCCGCCGAAGACAACGGCGCAACCCCGGTCGAAATCGTCCTGTCTGCCCTGGCAAGCTGCCTGTGCGCGGGTGTGGCGTCCGTGGCCCAGAACAGGGGTATCCAGCTGCGCTCGGTAGTCGCGAACGTGGAAGGCGACATGAGCCTTTACGGCATTCTCGGCATAGACCCTGACGTGCGTAACGGGTTCAAGGGCATCCGCGTGGCCTTCGACATCGATGCAAACGCAACGAAGGATGAGATCGCTGCAGTTGTGGCTCAAAGCCAGAAGCGATCCGCCGTTTTCGACATCATCACAAATCCAGGAAACGTGCGCGTTTCTGTGACCTGACATGTGTCCACGCACATACTCAAAAGGAACCTAAAAATGAAAATGATCGCCGCATTGAAAACTTTCCTTGCTGCCTTCAGCGGCTCCCAGTCCGGCTCGCCCATGGCCTACAGCCCCGCAAACGTGCTGTGTGACCGAATGCTGAACGATATCGGGCAACAACAGTTCCGCGAACTGCGCGAGGCCACAAAGGCGCTAAGTCATCGCGGCGGTCGTTTCCCTCTGTAAACCACGCAGGCGAACCCTGTGCCCTGGGGTTCGCATAACCCTCTTCATTGTGAGGCCCCAAATGTATTCGACAACCACCCTGATCATCGGGGCGGGCCAGTGCGGCCTTGCCATGAGCTTTGAACTCAGCAAACGCTCGATTGACCACCTTGTTCTGGATGCTGGGCGCGCCGGTGAAAGCTGGCACAGCCGTCGCTGGGACTCGCTGCGCCTTTTGACCCCCAACTGGATGAATACACTGGCCGGTCAAACGCACGGACCCGAGGACCCCGACGGATTCGCCACAGCCCGACGGTTCGCGTCCGAATTTGACAATTGGGTCACACGACATGCGCCGCCGCTTTTTACGAATACTTCGGTGAACTCGCTGTCGAGACTTGGTGAGGGATACATTGCCGAAACCAACCGGGGCGCAATTCGGTGCCGGTCTGTGGTTATTGCCACCGGCGCCTGCGCGCGCGCCAAGGTTCCTGCCTTTGCCAGCGCCCTCCCCCATCGTATCGAACAGTTTTCGCCGATCACCTATCGCAGTCCGCTCGAGTTGCGTTCAGGCAGCGTCTTGGTGGTTGGCGCCTCGGCATCTGGGCTTCAAATCGCGCAGGAACTCGCGTGGTCCGGCCGCAAGGTAACTCTGGCCGTCGGAAGTCACGGGCGTTTACCGCGCACCTATCGCGACGCGGATATTTTGCAGTGGATGCATCTGGCTCGTGTTTTTGATGAGCCGTTCACCAAGGTGGACGATCTGGAACGCGTCCGGCGAACACCGTCGCTGCCGTTGATTGGAACGCCGGAGCGCAACGATCTGAACCTGGATATCCTACAGGCCCGGGGCGTCGAACTCGTCGGGCGCATGATGGATATCCGAGACAGCAAGGCGCAATTCTCCGGTGGATTGTTTAATTCCGTCTCTTCCGCGGAACTGAAAATGAACCGCCTTTTAGACAGGATTGATACCTGGATTTCGGATCGGGGATTCGACGATATGGTCGCGCCACCTCAGCGTTTTGCACCGACCATTGTGCCGGCTGATCCCAGGCTGGCCATCGATCTGACCGAAATCGACACCGTGATCTGGGCAACCGGGTTCAACCCTGATCATCGCTTTGTTCAGATTCCTGTTTTTGATCACAAGGGCCGTATCCAACACCAAGGCGGCATCGTCGAACACGGATTGTACGTGATGGGGCTGCCCTTTCTGCGGACCAGCCGTTCCGTACATATCGACGGCGCCACACGGGACGCAAAGGCGCTGGCGCGACAGATTTGCATTCAACTCAATCAACCTTTGGCCGCATGAGAGGAGGATGTCATGCAAACGCAGAAATATGATGCAATTGTTGTCGGTGCCCGCGTGGCAGGGGCCACAACTGCAATGTTGCTGGCACGGGGCGGAGCGCGTGTACTGCTGGTGGATCGGGACACCGAGATCCAAGACACGCTTTCAACCCATGCATTGATGCGTCCTGCGATCCATCTGCTTGCTCATTGGGGTGTGTTGGAGGCAGTCAAGGTGTCAACCCCTGCGGTCAACGCAACTCAATTCGTCTACGGCGACGACGTCTTCGATATCTCGCTCAAATCGGATGCTGGATACGAGGGGCTTTACGCCCCCCGTCGCTGGCTGCTGGACAAGGTTTTGGGCGAGGCGGCACAAAAAGCGGGTGTGGAGTTGAAGACGGCCACAGTCTGCTGCGACGTTCTCCGGGGGCCTGATAATCGTGTGATCGGTGTCGTTCTAATGGACCGCGACGGCAACAGACATCCGATCCATGCGGACTTGATTGTTGGTGCCGACGGCAGAAACTCAACCGTCGCGAAACTGGTGAGGGCGAGGGAAACCATCCGCTCGAATATCCACTCAGCCTGTGCCTATGCATATGTGGATGGCATCCCCAACTGCGGCTACCGGTGGTTTTATGACGTGAATGCTGCCGCCGGATTGATCCCGACAACCAATGATCAGCACTGCCTGTTTGCTGCCTGTCCTCCCCAAGCTTTCAAAACCAGATTTGGTTCTGACGTTTGCTCCGGTCTTCGCGACCAATTACGGCGGTGGGACACCGAAGTGGCGGAACATTTGGATCACCGTTCGTTTGTCGAGAAACCCAAACGCTACCTGGGCGCGGCGGGACACATGCGGCACTGCGCGGGCCCAGGTTGGGCACTGGTCGGAGATGCTGGATACTTCAAAGACCCGTTGACCGCACACGGAATAACCGATGCGTTGCGGGATGCGCATTTCCTGGTTGAAACTGCCATGACTAAAGGTTTTGGCGACCTGTCCGACTACCAGCACACGCGCAACCAACTATCGGCTAACCTTTTTCAGATTACTTCGGAAATTGCGTCCTTCGACTGGACGCTGGAGCAATTGAAGGGCCTGCACATGCGTTTGAACGACGAGATGAAAGCGGAGTTTTCTTGTGTGCAACGCTCTCTAACACCATCAGCTCAGGCAGCTTAAGGAGAAAACCATGGAAAACGGGTGGAAAGGCACCATGAATGGTAAGCCCCAACGGGGGCAACGTTCCAGCAGAGAAAGAACAACCTCTATGCGCGATGTCGAAGCGTTTACTAAGGTGACCGGCGACAAGAACCCAATCCACTATGACAGCGAAATAGCTGCAAAGACCGTTCTTGGTGGATTGGTCGTTCAGGGCGGTGTGACCACCGGGCTGCTCAATGCAGTTGTCGCAGAAAATCTTCCCGGCCCAGGTACGGTGTTCCTTGAAACAAACTGGCGGTTCAAAAAGGCTGTGCGCGTGGGAGAAACGATAGAGGCGCGGGTCGAAGTCATCGAAGTACGCGATGACAAACCGATTTGCACGTTGAAAACCTGTGTAGTGGATTCACTGGGCGACATTTGTGTTGAAGGCACCGCAGTAACGTACACTCTCCCAATTTGCGAAGGCAGGTAATTTGTTGTTTTTCTAAAGGAGGTTACATGATCAACGAAGTTTAGCAGAAAAGCTGCGTCGGTTTTTGCGCGAACCGGGAATTTAGGTGCACGGTAGAAAACAGATAGTTAGGGCTCAGCGCTAGCCTCAAATGCAACAATAAAAAACGCTGTGTCGTTTGTAAGGTTCAGCGAATACGGCCCCAATGCATGTAGCGGCTGCTGTTCGCAAATGCTTTCTCGCATGTTCTCGGCAGTCGCCCATATGCATCCGGCCTGTTGATCGAAACGCAGGCCGTGCCTTGTTGGGGTTACGCACGCAACTTGATCTCATTGGCCGCAAGGTCTTGAGTGAACGTCTGGGCCGCCAGTTTCTGGGGACGTAATTGTTCCGTTCCATGTTTTCTATCAGTCGCGAACTCCTTTTGGTCAATCCGGCTCAGATGCCGATGGGGATCTGTTGCAAACTTTTGCGATTGACGCTTAGGGAGTTAGCGAGTGAATGGCTGTCGATAGAATTAGGTCGAAAGCCAGCTCATGATTTCTTTCAAAGGCGCGCAGTATCCGAAGGGCGTTATCCTTTTCGCAGTGTTATTCTATGTTCGATACGGCATGTCGTACCGTGATTTGGAAGAAATCATGGCAGAACGCGATGTATCGGTTGATCATACGACATTGAACCGTTGGGTGACACGATACTCAGGCGCAATTGCTGAAGTAGCGCGCCGCAGGAAAAAACCATGTGATCGCTCCTGGAGAATGGATGAGACTTACATCAAGGTGAAGGGTACGTGGGCATATCTCTATCGGGCCGTCGACAAATACGGCAAGACGCTTGATCTCATGCTATCAGCACGTCAAAACAAGCCTGCCGCGACGAACTTCTTCGCTCGGATGCTTGTGGTCAATGGTATGCTACGGAAGATTGTTATCGGCAAGAGCGGTGCCAACACAGCTGGTATCAAGGTGATCAATAAAATGCTGAAGGGCTTTGGGTGCCTGATCTCGATTGAAATGGTCAGGCGGAAATACCTAAATATCATTGTTGAGCAGGATCACCGTTTCATTAAGAGGCGCTCTCGGCTAATGCTGGGGTTCAAGGCCTTCGCTTCAGCGGCAGCAACGCTCGACGGAATCGAAGTGGCACACATGATCCGCAATGGCAAATTGACGCCTGGAATCTTTCCGTTTCGTCAATTCGCCGAGTTGGCAATCTGAACCTGAAGTGATCGTATTACTATTTGATTTACCCAAATCTTTGCAACGGAACCGTATTGGCAGGCAGCAATTGATGGCGGCTTAAGTGACGTTGTTGCCAATCTTACCGAGGCACATGTCAGCGGAGACTTTGCCATTACTATGGGAACATTGACTGGTTTCATGGGCGGACAAAAACTCGCTGGGAAGTACATTCTCTACTTCCGCAAAGGTGACAACGGCTGGAAGGTTCAGCGCGACATCTGGAATTTCGACGGTTAAAATTTGCGGAACGTCGCACATGTCAAAACAATTGCTTTAAGGCGACTGGTCGCAACCGGGCGGCATCGCTGCGCAGCACGGCAACTTGACCACTATCTGTGATAGTCCTGCGCTGTATTGCTTCTTGCCTTAGTCCATTCTGCGGACAAAATGGACGACTATGGTAAACAGGCATCCAGCGCATAGCTGTAGGTTGGGCCGGAAATGGTTTGAGAGTCGCAACTTTTCGATTTTTCGATATAATTATGACGCGTGTCTCATCGGAACGTACAATGGCAGAGGAAAGCGTAAAGCGAAGGCTGGCAGCGATACTAGCAGCGGATGTTGTGGGTTTCAGCCAGCTTATGGGCGCGAATGAAATGGGTACGCTCGCAGCATGGAAAGAGCGCCTTGCCGAAGTGATTGAACCAAGAATTACCAGCCACGACGGCAGAATTTTCAAGATGATGGGCGATGGAATACTGGTGAAGTTCAACAGTGCCGTCGACGCGGTGCAATGTTCCATTGAAATCCAAAATGAAATGGCAGTTCGAAATGCCGACAACTCTTCGGACACGCGGTTTGAACTTAGAATTGGGATCAATCTGGACGACGTCATTCTGGATGAAGATGACATCTTTGGCGACGGCGTAAATATCGCAGCAAGATTGGAGACTTTGGCAGAACCAGGGAGCGTATGTATCTCGGGTTCCGTACATCAGGCGATCGCAAACAAGCTGCCCAAACGGTTCGAATTTACCGGTGAGCAAAGGCTCAAGAATATCGAGAAACCGGTGGAAGTTTACAGATTGACCGATATGCCTCATCCAAGTGCTGGAACTGGCGCAGTAAGAAAACGCTCTGACCTCTTCCAGGAGTTGGGATACGGAAAACCCTTTCTGGCGGTAAAGCCATTTGAAAACCTCAGCGCCGAAGAGGATCAAGGCAGTATCGCTGACAGTATCAGTAGTGGGTTGATCGTCGCGTTGATCAGAGTCCCACATCTTATTCTTGTCGGAGATGAGACACCTTCGATGCAACGTTCGAAAAAGATGTCTCTTGAAGAGTTTGGGCAGACTTTTGGCGTTCAGTATGTGCTCAAAGGAAATCTGCAAAAATTGGGTGGTCAGCTTCGCGTGAATGCTGAACTCGTGGAAGTGTCAAATGGTCGATACTTATGGGCAGGACAATTTGACCGAGAGGTTGGCGATATCTCTGGGCTGTTCAAAATACAGGATGCAATTATTGAAGAAATCGTGACGGCTTTGGAAATCCAGCTGATACATGGTGAAGCCGACCGATTGGCGCGAGGCGCATTCCGAAATCCGATGGCCCTTCAGAGTTACTACAACGGTGAAGCACTCTTATGGGATTCGAAAAACAATGCCGAACTCAATGAGGCGCAACGGCTACTGGAATTGTCCATTGAGCTTGAGCCTGAATCTGCCACCGGATATGCCACGGCCTCTTTAGCCTATTGGCTCGAGGCTTTGTCTGGACAATGTGAAACACCGTCGAAAACACTGGACTTCGCAGTCACACGAGCGCAGGAAGCCATTAGACGCGATGACGTAACTGGTTATCCACACTTGGTTCTAGCGCAAGTTCATTTGAGCAACCGTGAATTCGATGACGCAGAAACGCATGCCAATTCAGCGGTATTAGCCCGACCAAGCTGCCCTGCTGCCTATTCCCTCAAAGCTGCTGTTCTGAACTTTCTGGGCCGTTCCAACGAATCTATAGAATTCGCTCAATTCGCGCTGCGACTGACCCCAGTTCACCCTCCCATGTACCCGGCGATCCTCGCAAATGCGCTCTATGGTTGCGAACGTTATCACGAGGCCATCGAAGCGGCCCAAAGCGCTATCAACCTCGACAGTGGCAACGTTGAACCTTATTTAGCGCTTGCTGCATGCAACGGTGCATTGAAGTGCAAGGAAGATGCACTTTGGGCCATTGAAAAAGTGCGTAGGTTACATCCGAATTTCAAATTGCGGGAATACGCACAGAAGCAACCGTATAAGGAGCAACACCGTTTGGATAGATTAATCAGAAATCTGAGGGAAGCCGGTCTGGATTAGATAAATGATTGTCCAGACTGAAACCTCAAAACCGGGTGCGGTCTGGTAATCCGAAGCCGGTCGAAATGAGTTGGAATGGTCCACTTTGGGCTCTTTGCGGATCTCATACGCGACGCAGCAGCAAAGCGTACCTTGCAATTGTTTGTTGCTGCAAAAACTCTCTCTGTTCCAATCTTCAACGGACAATTTGGCGTCTACGTGTCCCGGAAACTACTGCTTCTTATTGGTGTTCGTAACTGCGTTCCAATCTTCCGGTGGCGGATTCTCCAACAAAACTTGGGCGCGTGACATCATGACGACCGAGGCGGGATCTCCGTTTCGTTCTTGATCAGCGGCCTTAAAGGCAGCAACAGCTTTTTCAAACTGCCCTGCTCGGTAATACGCGAGGCCTTGTTCGTAGGCCTCAATCCACGCAAGCGATCCGTCAATCTCATCTGCCATCGCAATCAGTTCGTGGACCACCAACTCCTTTGTGCGCCCAAATACAGTTAACGTGTCCAGTTCGCGCACCAAGATTTTGTCAGCCGCTTGGCGTCGGGTTTCTGGACCAATCAGGATCAGTGTATCGTAATCCTTGTTGGCTCCCTCTAATCGGCTGGCAACGTTCACCACATCGCCAATTGCAGTATAATTCAAACGCTGCTCTGACCCTATGTTGCCGACCAGAGCCTCGCCACTGTTTAGCCCGATCCTGACGCGCAGCGGGTTGCCAGCGTCGTCTTCAATTCCAGCTTCATCTACAGCGGCAACAAGATCCAGCGCTGCACGGCAGGCGTTTTCGGCGTGATTAATATCCTTGCGCGGCGCGCCCCAGAAGGCCATCACAGCATCACCCATGAATTTGTCGATGGTTCCCCCATTACGAGCGATGGCCGCAGAGGACGCGTTGAAGAAGGGTTCCATCATTTGGACGATTCTGGGGCCAAGTTTCTCAGACAGACCTGTGAAACCCGTGACATCGCAAAACAACACGGAAATCTGCTTTATGTCTCCGCCTGGCTGAGTCTTGATGCCCTCGGCAACCAGCATGCGAACCAAGTCGGTAGGTACGTACTTGCGGAATGCTGATAGACCTGCAGCCATACTGGCGGTCGCAGCAGAGAGGTTTGCAAGCTCAGAGAGTCTGGAGGGCCTGCGCGAAATGCTTTCAACGTCAAAGCGTTCTATTTTGCTCAGGTCTTCGGCGATATACGCCAACGGGTTCGCGACTATTTTTCGAACCAGCCAGATCGCCAACCCGGTGGCAATTACAACCACACCGATCAGTATATAGATTAGGTTTATCAACGTCTTGTCTATTTCCGAAAGAAAGGCGGATTCAGGAATGACCGTGGCGACGCGCCAGCCGTAAAACCCCAAAGGCGTCAGAGCTACAGCATAGGGCACACCTCCTAGGACAACGCGTTTTGTCAATGCGCCTGGGGCATTCGTTGTGGGGTCACCCAATAGCTCTTCCCCTGCGATCTTAGCGACCTCATAAAGCTCCCCCTCACCCATGCGCGCGGGGGTAACCTCATCCGCTCCTGCATCGGGTACCGCAATCACTTTTCCACCGGCATCCAGAACAAACGCCGCACCAAATTCTCCGGGTGCAAGGGTTGCCAAAAAGCGCGAAAGTCGATCCGTTTCGATCGCCACAGCCAGGACACCTTGCCGAGTTCGGTTAACGTCTATCGGGCCAGCAAAGGCGTAGACGGTTTTGTCAACGCCCGGGAGGTCACGCGCTTCGATCCACCCTGTGGACTCGAGACCCATAAAGTTTTCGTACCAGGCATGTCCGCGTGGATCGTAGGACGTTTCGGTAAAGGTTCGCTCTTCGAACTGGATGTCTCCTGGAATGAAGATATAGCGGTCCTTCCGCAACATCCTGTCACGGATATCCTTGTCGATTTCAATCATCTCAAGCCCGCGGTCACCTAAGCGATGTGACGCGAAAAAGTTCCCATCCGGCCAACCGAAGAAAATCCATGAAATATTCGGTTGCGCTTGTAGTTGAGATAAAAACACAAACTCTCTCTTGTCGGCTTGTCGCGTCGCGATAACGTTCTGGACAAAGATCGTGCGTACGGCTGCCCAGGCGGCTTCGGCTGACCTGAGCGTAACGCCCACCTCTATGCGGACGGTGTTTGCAATTTGACTGTTGATCTCGGCTGCGAGCATGCGGCTATTGTCATGCGCAGTCTTCCACCACAGGGAATGGACAATAACCGTCGACACGCCGATGGATATGGCAACCAGAATTGATACAGCGATGCCTACGCTAATTCGCATTAAAACTCCGCAAGTAGCGACATGTGTTTTAGTATTGAGTTGCGACAGTTCGAAGAGCAAAGCTTACTTCGCTTTAATGCTGAAAACTCACGCAACTGTTAGATTCGACAAGAGACCTGCTTGTGAAGCGGTTCGTCTCTGGGTGAACCGTTTCGAGTCTCAGTTTGCGGTTTGTATCCGACGCGGCCAGCCCCGGCCGCACGACAAATAGCATATGGACGAAGTGGTCGTCACGATCAACGGCGTGAAACATTGGCTGTGGCGTGCAATCGATGGGAATGGAGAAGTACTCTACAGTCTGATCCAGCCTCGCCGTAATGCCAAAGCCGCAAAGCGTTTCTTCGGCCGACGCGAAAGCGGGAAAAGATGGTGGGTCGGATCAAATCACCGCGCCAAGCGCAAGGAATCCGCTTCGCCCACGACCAAATCAATGCGATCTTTCGTCCCCTCCGCGATCGCATTTCCACTCTCTCCTACCGCTCCGACGCGTTCAAGCTGTGCGAACCCTCTTGACGTGCACACTACGTTGTTCTGTTGAGCATGCTAAATGTACCCGGATTTCCACCAAAAAGCAGAAACTCAAAACTCGGCAATGCAGGGGCTATGCGGTTGTTTCTGAAAAAAGCTGGGTAAAGCCTGTATCCAAAAAAGCGATAGACGTTACTTCTACTAGTCAAAGAATGCGTGCGACTTATCAGATGACCGAAAACAAGGCGCGTGCAGCACCTACAAACCCGGCAACTGTCACTGCTCCTGCCTTGAGTACGCAAAAAACTTCGTAAAAGAGCTCGTTGCTTTGCAAGTTTCTTGCCGCCACTGGAGTTGCGGGATCGTACATCGGAACTGTAGTTTTTGTGTTGAATTCGGCTTCAAATCCGATTGTTTACGCCGCTAACCGAAAAGCCATAGACTGAATCAAACATTATTCTTCCATTGTTTGACCTGCGCTAGGTCAAGCCCATTGAACCAGCAAGAAACTTTGAATCATGGCAAAACATACCGTCACAAGCTCCTCCACGTCGGCAAGCGACATTCAGCAAACATCGGCGCCCAAGAAACTTGGGCTGTTCGCGATGACGTTGCTGGTCGTGAGCGCCATGTTCGGGGGCGGAGTGTTCAATATCCCTCAAAACATGGCGGAACAGGCAGCACTTGGCGCGGTTCTGATCGCCTGGCTGATCAGCGGTCTGGGCATATTCTTTGTCGCCCGCAGTTTTCAGGTTCTTGCGGATATCCATCCTGAAATGACATCGGGTATCTACATGTACGCCCGCGCCGGGTTTGGCAGGCTGGCCGGGTTCCTGATTGCCTGGGGGTACTGGCTGTCCGTCGCATTCGGGAACGTGAGTTATGCAGTTCTGCTGATGGACGCTCTGAACTATTTCTTCCCCCCCTATTTCGAAGACGGAAATACTTGGCAGGCGACGCTGGGGTCGTCCGTTATCATATGGGGGCTCTGTTTTCTTGTGATGCGTGGCGTGAAGGGTGCTTCGCTTCTGAACAACATCGGAACTGTGGCCAAATTCTTGCCTGTGTTGGTTTTTCTGGCGGTGGTTGTATATTTTTCCTTTGGCAAAGGTCTTCTTACCGCGGATGTTTGGGGAAACGTCGCCGGCCAGCAGCACCCGGACAAGCATTTGGGCAGCCTTCTGGATCAGATCAAAAGCACGATGCTGGTGACGCTGTGGATGTATATCGGCATCGAATGCGCCGTGGTCATGTCTGACCAGTCTGACGCCAAGACAGTCAGCCGGGCGACGATTCTGGGTTACTTCATCGTGACGGTCATCTTTGTATTGATCTCGGTCGTGCCATTTGGCGTCATGTCCCAAGCAGAACTTGCGACACTGGCACCGCCCTCAACAGCAGGCATAATGATGACGCTCGTCGGGTATTGGGGAGAGGTCTTTATCAATGTCGGCGTCATAATCGCTTTGCTCAGCTCCTGGCTGGTCTGGACGTTGCTCGTGGCGCAGTTGCCGTGGGTTTGCGCGAAGGATGGAACCTTTCCGAAATTCTTTGCCAAGACCAATCAGGCAGGTATTGCATCGAATTCGCTGATCATTTCGACGGTGATCATGCAAGCGGCCATCGTGCTTGTCTTTTTTGCCGACAATGCGTGGAACCTGATGTTGTCCATCACCGGCGTCGTGATACTGCCAGCCTATATCGGGTCCGCCGTCTTTCTCTGGAAAGTCATCTGGTCGGGCAATTATCCCGAAACTGCCAAGGTTAGTCGGAACGAGGCTCTCCTCACCAGCCTTCTTGCGACAGGTTTCGGTCTGTGGCTGGTTTATGCGGCTGGCATCCAGTTTATGCTGGCTGGCGCCATTATCTATGCCGCCGGATTGCCTGTGTTTTACCGGGCGCGCCGGACGGCATCGGACAAAGGCTCTGCGTTTTCCGGGATCGAGGGTCTAGTCGCGGCCGGTCTTTTGATGCTGGCAGGTGTTGCGGTCTGGATGTTAATCGACGGACGCCTGCCTCAGGTATTTTCGGGTTGAGTTACCCGCGCGGTCCAACTGTCGCGATCCGTTGGTTAACCAGAATGTTCGTGCTGTCTAGCCCTGGCTCCTGACCGTGCAAGTCAAAGTCTATTTTGACATCCGGCTGAAAGACCAAACAATGTGTCGAACCACCAAAGTGGAACATGCCAATCTCGCCGCCCTTATTGACGTGCTGGCCTTCATAAACCGTGACGTCGCAGGTCGACACCTCGGCCATCCCGATGGCCACAAAGCACATAAGTCCGATGTCCGGATTGTCGGCTTCAATAAAGATCAAAGCCCGGGTTGCAACTTCGGCAATATAACCTTGTGAGGCATTGGGTCCCGCCGGGTCCAATCCTTCTGGCAGAATTTCTGAGTAGTATGTTCCCTCAACTCGCCGGGTCTTGACGACCCGACCTGAAACAGGCGCGTGCCAGCGGTGATAACTGAGTGCGCTCAGAAATGCCTGATAGACGGTGGCCCCGTCGAACCGGTCTGCAAACGCATCGTTGTCCAGCATGAACTGCAGCGCATAAGGCTGCGCTTTGATCCAGAACTGGTCACGCAGCTTTACATCCCGGGCGACACGATAGGGTGCGGATTCACAGGCGTTCACAACAACCGCATTGTCCTGTGGCGCCGCAATGGGTCGTGCGCCATCACGAAACCGGCGCGTGAAAAAATCATCCCAGGATTTGAACCCATAGTGAGGCAGCGTGGGATCACAAATGAACTCGTCCACAAATGTCGGCATCGCCTTTTTCGCATCCGCACCGAACCACCCGGTTCTGGGGTCGTCATTCAGGACCGAAGTGCTCTCCGGTGATTGCAGAAAAACAGCCCACTCATTCAACATACCCCGCAGATGCGCGTCGATCTTGTCATCCAGAAACCCAGCCCAACCGCCTACATTCGCCATCGACCAATCCAGGATTGCATTGAACGGGAACCCGACCAGACCGCTTTCATTGAACTCGGGCGCATGGGTCATGATCGTGTTGAACAGCCGCAGCATGTGGTCATAGTCTCTGACCTGTGGCTTACCTGAGGGTGAGGTCTTTTTGCTGGCAGGAACCTCCTGAAACATCTGCGAAAAGAACATATAAGCCTTGGCATCAGTCTCGATCAAAGTCTTGAGCCTTTGCACGGCCGGCAGGAGCGGGCTGGTATCTTTTTCGGCCTTCGCAGCAATCTTTGCGGACCAAGCGTCCAGAACGGCCTGATCCGACGGTAGCCATTTGCCGACTTTGTAGTGAACATTCACAGAAGTATCGTTTGAAGTCATATCAATAACCTTTTTTGCAACCATGCAGTCGAGCTCGACACGAAATAGTATACCAAATCTTAGTACCGCAGGATTGGCCAGCATCTAGCGGTCGCAGGCAACTTTCAAGATGCGCCTAATAATGCCTTGCTACAAGCCGTAAGTGAGCTGACCCACTTGCAATCCCAAAACCTGCGATTGTATCCCGTTGTAGATTCAATTCTTCGCTCAATTTGAACGTTCAAATTGATCTTACATGCCTTAATTGCCCCCGGCGAAAAGAACGGTATCTTTTCCCACGTCTCAATCGTTTCATCTAGTCTCAGCAAGAAGGAGCATGGATTGGGTGTCTCCAGTTGGCTTTGCATGGCCGGTCTGGGGACTCCAACCGCGTTGTAGCGATTGTTGCGCTGGCGCAAAAGAATGTCGCGTCAGCACTTGCCGCACGGGCATTAGGCAGCACCGTCTTGCCAGGTGAATGACTGGTAGGATCTTTTGCAAAGTTATGACCAATTGCGTCCGCGCGGCTAGGGCGTGCATGGCTAGTGGTAGTAGCTTTTGAAAGCTTGCTCATGATCTCTTTTAGAGGCGCACAATATCCGAAGGATGTGATCCTTTTCGCATTGTTCTTTTATGGTCGGTACGGCGTGTCTTACCGAGATCTTGAAGAGATCATGCGCGAACGCGACGTTTCGGTTGACCACACTGCACTGCACCGATGGGTGGCACGAAATTCTGGTGCAATCGCAGAAATAGTGCGGCATCGAAATAAGACGGCAGCTACAAGGTTTTCGCCAGGGTGTTGGAGACAACATGGATTACCGAGGAAAATAGTCATCAACAAAAGCGATGCAAACACAGCTGGCATCAATGCTGTCAACAAAATGTTGAAGCACCAATACTTGAACAATACCGTCGAGCAAGATCACCGTTTCATAGAGCGGCGCATTCGACCGATGCTGGGGTTCAGAGCATTCGCTTAAGCAGCTGCGACGCTGGACGCAATCGAAGTCGCCAACGTGATCCGCAAAGGTCAATTCGCGCCCGGACTCTGTCCGTTCCGTCAATTTGCGGAACTTGCTGCTTAATTCGAAAGTACCGCGCAGTTTTTTCAGCCCGCAAGAAACCTCGCAACAGAACGCTTTGCGACTCGTCTTGTCTTCCTTCGATGCCAAGCAGCGTAGCACGTATCAAACTATGATCCGCAAAAAGGACCTCTTTTGCGCATTACTTAGCTGCGCCCGAAAACATTTATTACTGCAGGCACAGCTAATTGAGATCCGATCGGATCATGAGAGCCAATGCACCTTTACGCCAATCAGACCATATCTAAGCCCATCGATCACTGTGTAAGTTGTACTTTTGTACTCCGACGATTCTCCCGGTTTAATCAGGACCGAGGTCGTTAGAATTGCGGCCACGGCCAAAGACTCGAATAGATTTTGGACCAAGCTCGACTGAATCCTGATTAAAAATGGTGCGTCCTATAAAACCTCTGATCGCCAGCAAGACCCCTATATCCTGTCTTCAAGACAACGCCCCACTGAAGTCGTCAGGCGACAACTTTAGCTGTCCTCATAGTCGCTGGGCAAAAGGTCACACAATTTGAGCGATTTAATCCGCCGCCTCAAAACGTAGACTGCGAACTGCCGGATCAACACGAGCATAGGCAGCCAGCAAACGCCCAGTCCATTTCTGGGCGATATAGTCCGCCATGAACCGGGATGGCGCCATCAGAGTAACCACCCCCCCTGCCCTTTCTGCCTCGGTCAGATGCCGAAACCAGCTGGCCCAAAGCTCTGGATCGCGACCGTGCAAGATGGATTGCACCTGTGTCCAGACATTGTCGTCAGTATCCTCAGGGGATGGCGGTTTGATCTTGAAAGGTACAACATTGGTATCAGGCGCGGGCCCTTCTGACATGCGCGCCTGGAAATCAGAGCCGATGACAGGCCAGACTTCAGACGTATCGATCATTATCTGCTTCAGGTCCAATTCATAAACCGCAACCCGTCCGCGTGCTGCCGGTCGTTTGACCGTGACCCAACCCATTGCCCGTAACTTGGCCATCTCGCGTTTCACGGTGCGCTCATTCACAGACCATAGCCGGGCTATTTCCTCGCGACCAATAGACAGTTCATTACTGCGCCAATTGTACCGAGTCGTAATCAGGGTAATGACTCGAAGAACAATACGCTGCCGGTGCTTGTCTTGTGACAATGCGTGCACGGTCAACGCCGAGAGAATATCATATTTGATGGCGGGCGCATTTCGCCCGACCGGTTTTGCAATCTGCATTCCCGACTTCACCGCTCTGTCTGCCTCGGACGGATGATACCGCCAGTTCAGCGCTGTTTGCCAACGCTTTTTGTCATGATGCCCTGATTAGCGTCCAATCCTTCGATTCTGTCAAGAAGAGAGTGGCTTGTGGCTGGTTTGATCTCTAACTCAATTCAAATTTCAAAAAAGAAAATAGGTGAAGTATTGGTGATGGGGGACACGCAGAATGTCCCCCTAACCTCGTGTTTTGTCCCCCTATATGGGGCTGTTCGTTAATTTCCGTCCCCCTAAATCTTGAGGTGGGAGGTTGTTTCTTCGGGGCTTTCGAATCAGTGGCCCTCCGAATCGGTCTTGGCTTCGAAACCCTTTGTTTTCTTACCCGTGGGTAAGTTTGTACTTTCATCATAATTTCTTTTGCGTAAAGCGCAAATCAAGCGTAAATAGAAAAACTATATAAAATAGCGTCCGAAACTATGAGACTTGAGGCATGTACACGCACGAAGACCTGAACGCATTGCGCAATCAGTCCCTTAAATTGCAGGGCTGGATTCGCCAGCAAACCTTCAGCCCAGAGATGGAGAAGACCCTCCGTCGCTTTTCAAGCTGGGAGGTATCCGATCTAATCTTTCGCGTAAATCAGTCGACCTTTCGGGGCAAGCTGGCGGCAGATCCGTCCTTGCCAGGCGGCGAGGTTGAGCCCGATGGCCGCCAGCGCTGGTTCAGCCTTGAAGAGGTAAATGAGCTGCGCCGCCGCCTTAAGGTGAACCGCAAATCCCTGATGCCGCCCCGTCCTTCGGGAAAGCGGGCCATTCGCGCAGCGGTGGCGAACTTCAAGGGGGGGGCCGGGAAATCTACTGTCGCCCTGCACTTGGCGCACGCCGCTGCCCTGGATGGTTACCGCGTCCTTGTGGTGGATTTCGATCCGCAGGCGACGCTGAGCCATTCCATGGGCCTGACGGATGTCGCCGAGGATTTCACGGTGTGGGGTATCATGGCCCGTGACCTGATCCGAGAGACCGAGCGGATGAATAACCGGCCCGCCGCCGCGGAATCCGGGACCGCCCTGCCCCGCCGCGAATTGCCGCCTTCGATCACGGACATGGGTCTTGGCGATCTGCGCATTGCGGATTTCATCAAGCAGAGTTCTTGGTCGACCATTGATGTGATCCCTTCCTGTGCCAATGCGGCCTTTGTCGAGTTTGCTTCGGCCCAGTATCGGCATCTGAATCCGGAATGGTCATTCTTTGCCGCGGTTTCGCGCTATCTGGATCAAATCCCGGATGATGCCTATGACCTGATCCTTTTCGACTGCCCACCTGCGATTGGATATCAGTCGATGAATGCGGTCTTTGCTGCGGACATGCTCTATGTCCCCTCAGGCCCCGGCTATTGGGAGTATGATTCGACCACGTCGTTCATTGGGCAGCTGGCCGAGGCGTTGGAAGATTTGGCCTATGGTTTCGATAAGACCTTACCCACGGGTAAGATCGGGTTGCCCAAAACCTTCTGCGAATTGCGCTTTCTGTTGACACGTTATGAGCCGGGTAACGCGTTACACACCGCTATGTTTGATGCCTTCAAAAAGGTGTTTGGCGAGCATGTCGCAGAGCATCCGGTTGAGATGACGCGCGCGGTCGAACAGTCCGGGCGGTTTCTGAGTTCGGTGTACGAGATGGACTATCGCGAGATGACGCGTGAGACCTGGCGCCGCGCGCGTTCAACCTTTGACAACGTGTATGAGGAATTCCGGGGCGTGATGCTTTCGGCCTGGGATAAGCTGGAGGATGACGCATGAGCCGCAAACGCAGAATGTTCGACATCGACATGCCAGCCGTGGATGACATCCCGGTCGGCAAGGTACCGGACAAAGTGTTGGAAAAACGGCGAGGCCCGATGGCCGCTGCGATCTCAGAAAACGCCAACGCCTTGCGCGATCAGCAGTCAACCGAAGAGACGATCCGCGCTGAAAATGACCGGCTGGCACATGAGTTGGTGCGGTTGCGTTCCGAAGGTTTGGTGACCGAACGTGTGGCGCTTTCGGATGTGGTGACCGAGAAACTGACTCGGGACCGCAAGCCGGGTCCCGACCCCGAGCTGGAGGAATTGAAAGAGTCGATCCGCGACATCGGTCTATCGAACCCAATTCGGCTGGAACGGAGGGCTGACGGGCGGTTCGAGCTGATCCAGGGCATGCGTCGCCTTTCTGCATACCGTGCGCTCCATGAGGAAACCGGCGATGATCTTTATGCCAAGATCCCGGCAGGGATTTCTGATGGCGCAGATCTGAATGACAGCTACCGCCGAATGGTGGATGAAAACCTGATCCGCAAAGACATCTCATTCGCCGAGATGGGGGCGCTGGCTCGGTCTTACGCAGAAAACCCGGCGAATGATTGTCCGGAAGTGGACAAGGCGGTTGCTATCCTTTTCAAATCTGCGAGCTACACCAAGCGAAGCTACATCCGGGCCTTTGCCAGTTTGCTGATGATGCTGGACAAGGTGCTGCTGCACCCCAATGAAATTCCGCGTAATCTTGGCGTGGATCTAAAACGGAAACTGGATGCCAACCCAGGACTTTTGCGTCAGGTCAGCAACGCCGTAATGAGTGAACCGGACCGCGATGGGCCGCGAGAGGTGGCCATTCTTCGCAGTTTTACAGAGCCGGAAACACCGGCGCAAAAGAAACCGGTATTGGCAAGCGGAGGAAAAACGCGCCGTGCAAAAACGACGTTCCAGGTTTCCGGCAGGGCAGGGGTTGCGAAGTGTTCTGCGTCAAGCGGTCGGATCGAGCTGCGTTACGATCTGGATTTCACGCGGGTTGATCGCGCCAAGCTTGAACAAGCGATTGCAACCCTGATCGACGAATTGCAGGAGGAAGACGATCTTACCCACGGGTAAGACTTTAAAGTCGGGTTTTTCTTGGCGGAACGTCGGGTCGTAGGCCCGACGTTTTTTGTTTTAACTCACTAAAACAACGGTAGGGTTTTTGGATATATCCACATCGCCTTGACTTTTCTCTGCCTGAATTCCGGAAAGGTATCAGTGCAGGCGGGGCAGAAACTGGTCGACTGGAGCGATTGGACATAGAAGACTAAATATTAGTCTGTCTGACCTCGATCCAACAAATCTAAGCCTGCGCTGCGAGAAAGTTCAGGAAAGCGGGCAGGGGGCTAAGTGGTACTTTTGACCTCAAGAGGCGAGCTCTAGATAAGACCAATCTTGCCAGATTCTTTGATCAGCACACACTCAGCGCATCAGATCTGGTGACTTGGGGCAGGCGGCTGGAAGTTCCCGCAGATGGCAAGCGGTCCCTCAAATATTTCGCAGGTGGTCGGGAACAGTCTTCGATGACTAAGGGCGGGCATTGGTCTGTTTCACCAGCGACGCCTCAAACGGGCTGGAGGGGTCTATTTCTGGTGGAAGGCCTGTCTAGTGGTGATTTTCCGAGTGGGGTAGGTAAGGGATGGAGGTCTGAGTTCTAGCGCTTTTCTCTGAAAACATACAAGGCGCGAGACAGGGAGTTTATCAGATGTAACGGTAGCACCCCACGGCTGGAATAGTAGTGCGCAAAAAAGGATATTATTGCGTATAAAGTGAGTAGGGGACGACTACATCAGTAAAATTAGGTTCTGTTGCAAATTTCTTCCAGGGCGGTGTAGACGGAGTAGGCAGGTGTTCTGTTGCAATCGTTTGAGATCGGTGACCTGTTTTAGCGATTGCAATGGAGCCAATCTGAAAAGTAACACTTCAGTTATTACAAAAACCATTTACGAGAGCAGTTTTGAGGTCACGCAATGAATGTGTCGCAAATTTTTGGACGAGTCAGGAAAAGCCTGTGCTTAGATACATATATCCTGCGAAGCCGGCAGAAAGTCGAAACGCCGATGTTGTTGTGCTGGCAAACTGCTCCTTATCGATCATATTGACGACCTCGATGCCGTCCAAGGTAGCTGGCGCTGACCCGAATGATTTGAAACCACACATTTGCCGGACCCGCCGTTTGATAAACCTGTGATCGTGTTCCACGATGTTACTCAACAAATTGGACCCAATTTTCTGCACTTTGGCCGGACAAGCGAACCGTTTCAAAATCTTGTTTATCCCGTGAATACCTGTCGCATTGGCCCTGCTGTTGCCGATAACGACTTTGTCTAGGATCGCATTTTAAGACAGCGCCTTGGCTAAGAATTTAGTCGCGTCTGGACCATTTCTCTGCTTGGACATTATGAATTCTAGGGTGTTCCCCGCGTTGTCGCCCTCTCGATAGTGATTTTTCCACCTCGCGCACCAGCAAATATATCTTGTTCATGCGTCAGGATTTCAGCGTTAGCTTCTTGGACTGCGCACGCGCCGCCGCCAGAGGCGAATACGTCACAACCCTCCTGTTTAGCGTGGCGTGGTTTACTCATACTCCGCGTTCAGCCATCAGCTTTTTAAGGTCACTATATGACACCGTGTACCGAAGAAAAAGTACACGGCATACAGGATGCTTCCATTGAGAAGCATGCGCCTTTCAACGAGATATTGCCTGCTCATTGTTGTTGTGCCAGCCATAAGCACTTAAACGGGAATTTTCGTCAACTTGCGCTCAGAGAGCGCGACCCTGCCAGAAATGGAAGACCATTATAGTCTTCTAGCCGATCTTTTAGGAAGGAATAGTTTGAGCGGGCTTGATTCAAGTCATCACGATCTAACGTAATGTATTTAAAAGCTTCTTCATGCTGGGGAAAGGTAACGGGACCTTTGTTTTCGTCCATCCAGGGCCAGCAGAACAGGGAATTGCCATACTGTTCCCCGGCACGGTTGAGAGATAGCAGGAATACTTGGTTCTCAAGCGCTCTTGTGGTCGCGAATGAGTGCCACGTGTGGAAGGATTCGTCTCGGTAGTAGGCGCCGCAATGAGTGATGAGATCAACACCCTTTTCAACAGCCAAAGTACGGCAAAGCTCGGGAATGCGGATATCATAGCAAATGATCGGGGCGATTTTGAACCCGCGGACTTCATATGTCAGCAGATGCGTTCCGCGTTCAAAATACTCTTTTTCCATCGAAGCGCCATATTGGGCTAGATGAAGCTTGTCGTAATGCCCGACAAGATTGCCGTCCGGTCCTACAACGGCAACAGAGATGTAGTTGCCGCCTGCTCCTCGACGCGCAAAGCTGTACGATACATAAACGCGGAATTCTTGTGCCACACTTCGCCACGCCTGGAATGACGCACCGTCCAGAGGTTCGGCAATTTCGTCCAGGCGTGAAAACGCCTCGCGGGAATAATCGATACTCGACAATTCTGGCAGCACCACAAGGTCTGCAGGCCGGGCCACAAGTTCGTCGCTTACCCATTTCGTGGACTGCGACAGATGTTCGTCCCGTTCCTGTGCCGAGTTTGTTTGCGGAATTTGAATCTGACATGCGAGAATTGTCAGTGTTTCATTATTCGACATTGCCAGATTTCCTTGTGGTTCCGGTATTCGCCCAACGATTCATCCCACACCGTCATACCGACAATTGAGCCAAAGAAAAGCAGAGCCTGCCTCCGCGCCTAAAATGTGTGGTCGGCCAAAACATCGTCAGAAGCCTGAACCACCGGGGTTTGCCCCGCGTCATTCCCGCCACAACCGAAGTTATTTAGCACAGTGTTTTAGATGCTCAATGAGGTCTCGGCCTTCAATGATGCAGTTTTGCAGATTTGGCTTGATCAGCCGAGAATGCCAGGAAGGCGTAGACCATGCTCGCGGGCGCAGTCCTTGGCGCTTTCGTAACCCGCATCGGCATGGCGCCAGACGCCCGAAGCGGGGTCGTTCCACAGAACGCGTTCCAGGCGTTTGGCCGCATCGTCAGTGCCATCTGCGCAGATCACCACGCCTGCGTGCTGTGAGAATCCCATACCGACCCCGCCGCCGTGGTGCAGCGATACCCAGGTGGCACCCGAGGCGGTGTTTACCAAGGCATTCAACAGGGGCCAGTCGGAAACGGCGTCCGAACCGTCCATCATGGCTTCGGTTTCGCGGTTGGGTGAGGCGACAGACCCTGAATCCAGATGGTCCCGCCCAATTACGACAGGCGCGTTCAACTCACCATTTTTGACCATTTCGTTGAAGGCAAGACCCAGGCGATGACGATCACCCAAACCGACCCAGCAGATACGTGCGGGCAGCCCCTGGAATTCGATACGTTCGCGCGCCATGTCCAGCCAATTGTGCAGGTGTTTGTTGTCCGGCAGCAGTTCTTTGACCTTCTGGTCTGTCTTGTAGATGTCTTCCGGATCACCTGACAGTGCTGCCCAGCGGAACGGCCCGATACCACGGCAGAACAGCGGGCGGATGTAGGCTGGAACAAATCCGGGAAAGGCAAACGCGTCTTCCAGACCTTCTTCTAGCGCCATCTGGCGAATGTTGTTGCCATAGTCGACGGTGGGCACGCCATCATTGTGGAATGCAACCATTGCTTCGACCTGTACTTTCATCGAAGCGCGCGCGGCGCGTTCCACTTCTTTCGGGGCGGTTTCAGCCTTGGAACGCCACTCGGCTACCGTCCAGCCTTGCGGCAAATATCCGTTAACAGGGTCGTGGGCCGAGGTCTGGTCGGTCACGATATCTGGCTTAATGCCGCGCTTGTATATTTCCGGGAAGATGTCGGCGGCGTTGCCGATTAGTGCCACGGACTTGGCTTCGCCCGCTTTGGTCCAGCGGTCGATCATCTCTAGCGCTTCGTCCAGGCTATGAGTTTTCTCGTCAACATAACGGGTGCGCAGGCGGAAGTCGGCGCTTTTCTCATCACACTCGACGGCCAGACAGCAAGCACCAGCCATCACGGCGGCCAGAGGCTGCGCACCGCCCATGCCACCCAGGCCGCCAGTCAGAATCCAACGCCCTTTCAGGTTACCGCCATAGTGCTGGCGACCGGCCTCCATGAAGGTTTCATACGTGCCCTGAACGATGCCCTGGCTGCCGATATAAATCCAAGACCCGGCAGTCATCTGGCCATACATGGCCAGGCCTTTCTTATCCAACTCGTTGAAATGATCCCAGTTGGCCCAGTGCGGCACCAAATTTGAGTTGGCGATCAGAACGCGAGGCGCATCCTTGTGGGTCTTAACGATGGCAACCGGCTTTCCCGATTGTACCACCAGCGTTTCGTCCTCCTCCAGCTCCTTGAGGCTGTCGACGATCAGGTCGAAGTCCTTCCAGGTCCGCGCCGCACGGCCAATACCGCCATAGACCACCAACTCGTGCGGGTTCTCGGCCACGTCCGGATGCAGGTTGTTCATCAGCATCCGCATAGGAGCTTCGGTTAACCAGCTTTTAGCATTCAGTTCCGTCCCGGTCGGCGGGTACACGTCGCGGCTATTCTTTCGAGGATCGCTCATTGTTTACTCCCTTCGGGAAAAATGACGCCCGAGAGGGCGAGGTTGTTGAGGGTCTCAAGCATCTTTTGCAGATGCGGTCGGGATACTGCGGCTCGGGCGTCATCCCACGCCCACGGAGGCGTTTCGTGCATGTAAGCCCGTTGCGAGATTTCCATCTGGATGGCGTGAATGCCGGAATCGGGTTGGCCATAGTGGCGCGTTGTCCACCCCCCCTTGAAGCGTCCGTTTAGAACAGCGCCCATGCCAGATGACTGTGCAATTGTATCCACTGCGGTCTCAATTTCGGGTGCGCAGGTGGTGCCCTGGTTTGTGCCGGTGTTGAAAATCGGCAGTTCACCTTCGAACAGGAACGGGATGTTTGACCGGATTGAGTGGCAATCAAACAGGATCGCCACCCCATGTTTGGCCCGAACCCGCTCTAGCTCGGCCTGCAGCGCATTGTGGTAGGGCGCGTGGTATGCGACGCGACGTGCCTCGATTTCGTCTACAGAAGGTTCCTGCCCCTTGGTCCAGATCGCCTGCCCATCGAAATCCGTCAGGGGAACCAGCGTCGTGGTATTCTGACCCGGGTACAACGACACACCAGCCGGATCGCGATTGGCATCAATCACATAGCGATGCACGTTGGACGCCACTACTGTGGCACCCGGTAGCAGGCCATCATAAAGCCGGGTGATATGCCAGTCCGTGTCAGCCAGACCGCCACCCGTAACATTGAACCGTGCGGCAATGGCGTCGGGTACATGGGTTCCGCCATGCGGCTGGCCCAGAACGATGGGGCTATCACCTTGTATAACGCTAAAAACTTGCATTACGCGAGTTCCGGCAGTGAGGCGCTCAACGCCTCCAGCAAAGCACCCGATGCGACCAGCTCTTTCGCGGCCTTCAGGTCAGGAGCCATATACCGGTCTTCCTGCAGGCTTGAGACATCCTCGCGAAGACGCGCAATGGCCTTTTGCAGGAGCGGACTGGTTTTCAGCGGAGCCCTGAATTCAACGCCGCGCGCCGAGCAGAGAAGTTCAACGCCAAGGATGTTATTCAGGTTCTCAACCATACGGGTCAGGCGCCGCGCGCCATGGGCCGCCATCGAAACGTGGTCTTCCTGATTGGCCGAAGTGGGTGTGCTGTCTGTTACGCAAGGGTTGGCCAGATGTTTGTTTTCACTCATCAGCGCGGCGGTTGTGACCTCGGCGATCATCAGCCCGGAGTTCAAACCCGGATTGGGCGTCAGGAACGGAGGCAGGTCGAAGCTGAGCGTTGGGTCGACCATCAGTGCGATACGCCGCTGAGAGATAGCGCCAATTTCGGACAGTGCTAAAGCAATCATATCAGCGGCAAAGCCGACTGGCTCTGCATGGAAGTTGCCACCAGAAACAATCATGCCCGTCTCGGTCAGAACCAGCGGATTGTCCGTGGCCGCGTTGGCTTCGGTCAGCAGCGTTGCGGCGGCCTGACGCAGCACATCCATCGCCGCGCCGGTCACTTGTGGTTGGCACCGGATACAATAGGGATCCTGAACGCGCGTATCCCCTTCGCGGTGACTTTCGCGGATCTCGGATTGGGCCAGGATTGCGCGCATCGCATTTGCTGCCTCAATCTGTCCGCGGTGTCCGCGCAGCGTATGGATTTCGGGCTGCAACGGAGCGGTAGATCCCATGATGGCGTCTGTCGACAATGCCGAGATCACCAGCGCGTTTTGCGCTGAACGCCATACCTCAAACAAGCCAGCAAGCGCATAGGCCGTCGAAAACTGCGTGCCGTTTATAAAGGCCAATCCTTCTTTGGGACCCAATTCGATTGGAAACAGCCCCGCCTTAGACAGCGCTTCGGACCCCGGTAAAATCTTGCCCTTGTATTCTGCCTCGCCTTCGCCGATCACGACCGCAGTCATATGTGACAACGGTGCCAGATCGCCTGACGCGCCAACCGACCCTTGGGCGGGAACAACGGGAGTGACCCCTTTTTCCAGCATGCCCTGCATTAGCTCGACAAGCTCCCAGCGTACGCCCGACGCGCCACGGCCAAAGCTCAGAAGCTTCAGGGACATCATCAATCGGACCAGCTGGCGCGGCATCGCTTCGCCGACACCACAGCAATGGCTCAGGATCAGATTCCGTTGCAGGGTGGCAGTATCTTCTGCCTCGATCTTCAGGCTGGCCAGTTTGCCGAACCCGGTATTCACACCATAAACAGGCACGTTACCGGCAGCGGCAGCCGCAATACGGTCTGCCGCCATTTCAACCGCTGGGCGGCAAGACGCATCGAGCTTTGCTGAGGCTTCATTCCAGTAGATATTTTCAAGCTGCGGCAGAGTGGTCTGCCCGGGAACCAATGTGAGAGTGGTCACGCTTGACCTCCAAAAATGCGTTTGTGAAGGGGGTTGAACCCGATCCGGTAAGAAAGCTCAGCAGGATGTTTGACATCCCAGATTGCCAAATCAGCCCGCTGACCCGCGGCGATGACACCACGGTCTTTCAGACCAAGCGCGCGGGCGGCATTGCGGGTGACACCCGCAAGCGTTTCTTCGGGGGTCATACGAAATAGGGTGCAGCCCATATTCATGGTCAAAAGAAGAGACGTCAGTGGTGACGAACCCGGATTGCAATCGGTCGCCAACGCCATCGGTACCTGATGATTGCGCAAAAGATCCACCGGCGGTTGTTGCGTTTCGCGTAATGTGTAGAAGGCGCCCGGCAGGATCACGCCTGTAGTGCCAGCCAGAGCCATCGCGACTACGCCATCTTCGTCAAGATATTCGATGTGATCCGCAGACAGTGCATCGTAGGACGCTGCCAGCTTGGCGCCACCCAGATTTGAGAGCTGCTCGGCATGTAGTTTTACCGGTAGGTTCAGCGCCTTTGCGGCGTCAAAGACCCGTGCGATCTGCTTGGATTGAAAGGCGATGCCCTCGCAAAACCCGTCGACTGCATCCACCAAGCCTTCGGAATGGGCGGCATGCAAGGTCGGAATGACCACTTCTTCAATATAGGCGTCATCGCGATCTTTGTATTCCGGCGGCGTTGCATGGGCACCAAGATAGGTGGTGAGAACTGTAATCGGCCGCTGCTTGCCGATCTCTCGTGCGGCGCGCAGCATGTTCAGCTCGGTTTCCCGCTCTAGCCCATAACCGGATTTGATTTCGATTGTCGTCAAACCCTCGGCTATTAGTGCGTCAACACGAGGCATGGCACTTTCGATCAATTGTTCCAGGCTGGCATCCCGCGTGGCCCGGACTGTTGAATTGATGCCTCCTCCGGCGCGGGCAATTTCCTCATATCCTGCCCCATTCAGGCGCATTTCGAATTCCTGGGCCCGATCCCCGCCAAAAATGACATGCGTATGGCAGTCGATCAAACCCGGTGTCACAAGGCGGCCGTCCAGATCTTCTGCGTCGATTGCCGAATACTCGTCGGGAAGGTCGTTCTTTGACCCGACCCATTCAATCCGCTCGCCTGACATCACAAGGGTGCCATCATCAATCAACCCATAAGGTGTTTGTTCGTCCGCCTGGGTCGCAATCCTCGCGCCGCAAAGAATCGTTTTCCCTGTCATGAGGTCCTTTTCCGAAGTTGCATTTTTTGAAATCTAGTATACCCTTTAAGATGAAAAGTCTACACATAAAGAGATGGAAATGAAAATTCACGCTAAACACGCGTTCTCGGGGCAAACCTGGCTGAAAAATTGCCGTGTTACGTCTGTCGATGGCAAGATTGTCAAAATCGAAGAGGGTGTTACCCAAGATTCGGCTGACTATTCCGTTGATGTTCTGCTGCCGTCCCTTGCAAACCTGCACAGCCATAGTTTTCAGCGGGCCATGGCTGGAATGACTGAATTTCGGAAGGCAGGAAAAGAAAGCTTCTGGACCTGGCGCGAACTGATGTATCGGTTTCTGGATCACCTGACGCCGGAGCATTTTGAAGCCATCGCCGCAATGGTTTTCATGGAAATGCAGGAAGCCGGATACGCCTCGGTAGGCGAGTTTCACTATGTCCACCATCAACCGGGCGGCAGCCCCTATGCCAAACTGTCCGAGTTAAGCGATCGTGTTTTCGCAGCCGCGCGCCAAACTGGCATCGGCCTGACCCATCTGCCTGTTCTTTACACCTATGGAGGCGTGAATCAGGAGCCGTTGATGGGTGGCCAACTTCGGTTTTCCAATGACGTGGATCGTTTCCTGTCATTGATGGAGGCGTGTAAAACCAATCTGCCTTACCTGCCTGACGATGCGCAGGTCGGTATAGCCCCGCATTCACTGCGTGGCACCTCTCCGGATGACTTGGCACAGGTGTTGCAGGCAGCACCACAAGGGCCGGTTCATATCCACATCTCAGAGCAGCTCAAGGAAGTGGCCGATGTCGAAGCCAAGCTTGGTCAGCGCCCAGTGGCTTGGTTGTTGGACAATGTGGACGTAGACTCGCGCTGGTGTCTGATCCACGCGACACACATGACCGAGGCTGAAACTATTGCCATGGCTAAAAGCGGTGCAATCGCAGGGCTATGCCCGATCACCGAAGCCAATCTGGGCGATGGTCCATTCAACGGGCCGACCTATCTGAAACATAACGGAGCCTTTGGATTGGGATCGGACTCGAATGTCCGTATCTCTCTGACCGAAGAATTGCGCACCTTGGAGTATTCCCAGCGTCTACGTGACATGGGGCGCAATGTTCTGGTGGCGGGAGAGGGCTCTACCGGGCAAACGCTCTATGCTGGTGCGGCCTTGGGTGGGGCGCAGGCGCTTGGTCGCGATGCGGGCACAATTGAAGTTGGCAAATTCGCCGATCTCGTCGCCATTGATCGCAACCACCCCGCCCTTTGCGCTTTAAAGGATGCCCAACTACTTGATGGGCTGTGTTTTGTCGCTCCGGACGATGTTGTAACTGACACGTGGTCGGCGGGTCGCCATGTAGTGCAGGGCGGGCGCCATAAGGACCACGATGCAATTGTGACGCGCTACAAATCAGCGATTTCAGAGCTGCTTGAGGCTGCGTGACGCTTTGCGGTACGCCGATGAAACAGTTGCGCACCGCGTATTTTTTTCGGTGCGCAGGCCAGGGATGATGTAGTTGGTTTCGCCGATGCAAGTTTATGTGTATATTTAAGCTTGTTAATTCCAATTTAATACATCGGGACACGCCATGGGAAGAACTCATGAAAACATGAGCTACCGGGACATCAAGCAGGTGGTTCTGGACAGAATTCAAACCGGCGTATGGTCCCCGGACTCGATTTTGCCAAGTGAGACAGATCTGGCGACTGAGTTCTCGAGCACGCGCACAACCGTCAACAGAGCATTGAGGGAGCTTGCCGAGGAAGGTTACCTTGAAAGAAAGCGCAAGGCGGGAACAAGAGTACTGAAATCGCCGATCAGAAAGGCTCAGTTTTCAATCCCCTTGGTCAGGGATGAGATTGCGGCGACCGGTGCAGCCTATCGATATTCCCTGGTGGATAAACAAGTGCACGCGGCGCCTTCCTGGCTTGCCGCCCGTCTGGATTTGAAACGAGGTCAAGACGTTCTGCACCTGCGCTGTATGCATTACGCAGACAACGCTCCTTTTCAGTTCGAAGTTAGATGGATCGTCACAGATGTGGTGCCAGAAGTTTTGGATGAGTCCTTCGAGCAATCGGGACCCAATGACTGGTTGGTCAAGAAAGTGCCTTTTACCAATCTGGAGCTGAGTTTTTTGGCGACCAAAGCGAACGGTGAAATTGCCGAGTTTTTGGATGCTCCATTAGGGGACCCGATTTTTACCGCTGAACGCATAACATGGCTGCGCGGCGCGCCGGTTACATATGCCAAGCTTTTTTTTGCCCCGGGATATCGCATGACGACGCATCTCTGATCGGATTTACCATCAGAGTTGTTGGATCTTGGCGCGCTGAGATGGTCAATAAAGCGGAAGCCCGTAACTGTATGCCCGGATATTCAGACCAACTTGCTATTCAAGATAAAGTTGCTGCACGCATCTGTCAGGTCTTTGAATCGTGATCTGTCTTTGACGTACAAAAAAACCTGGCGTTTGTCGGGCAGATCCGCCAGCTCTCGAAACGCAGTGCTTTCGGGGATGAAGCGTGCGACCGTTTGGGGAAGGATTGTAACCCACTTTCCGGTTCTGACCATGGTCACGAGAGAATGCGTGTTGTGAATAGTGACATCGGCATCTTCAACGGCTTGCACGAAATTGGGTGTCTGGATTAGATCACAAAGTGCATTTCGGACAAATGAGGACGCGATCACATCCTTTACGGTCGGTGGCTCGGCACTTGTTATGAGCGGATGATCGGATGCGCATACGAGTCCGAACCGATCTTCGAACAATGGGATTGCATTGATGCCTTTCATCGGGTGAAGCCCTGAGGCGATTCCAATGTCGGCCTTTCCCTCGGCAAGGGCATCCAGCACCTGTTGGGAATCCGTGTCCCGTAGCTCGACCTTGAGCCCGGGAAATCGCTGGGTCATGTGCTCGAGAACCGAAGGAAAAATCAACGCAGCTACTGAAGGAACTGATGCAATTCGGATTTGGCCATTGGAAGCATCGGCAGCCGTTTCGATGGATTGCACAGTCTGATCAAACTGACGCACCTGTTTCAAGGCCATTTCAAATACTTGCTCTCCCAAGGCGGACAGATGGTTCTTGCGTTCTCCTACAAACAGCTTTTTCCCCAATTGGCTCTCGAACTGTTTTAGGGTCATTGACACCGCTGATTGAGTGCGTCCCAAACGGTCAGCCGCCTCAGACAGATTTCCCGTTTGTGCAACAGCGCAAAAGCAGCGCAGCATTTCGATCTTGATAGCCATATTTCAATTTTTCTGAAGTAAAGTTAAGTTGTTTGAGTTTGACTGATATTGGTTGCAAAGTCCATTCTGCCCCCAACTTTCTTTGAACTGGGGCTTATCGTGACCAACCTGAACCTGATCGCCGGCGAATGGCTGGCTGGCGAAAGCGAAATTGAAAACCGCAATCCTTCAGATCTGAGCGACCTGATCGGCAACTTTGCGCAGGCCAGTGCGGACCAGCTTGAGGCGACGCTGGATCAGGCACGTGTGGCGCAGGCCGAATGGGCAGCGTATGGGCTAGAGCGCAAGCAGGCGGTGCTGATGAATATCGGCAATGAACTGATGGCCCGCGCCGAGGAACTGGGTACCTTGCTCAGCCGCGAAGAGGGCAAGCCGCTGGCGGAAGGTAAAGGCGAGGTCTTCCGCGCCGGACAGTTCTTCACATATTACGCCGCCGAGTGTCTCCGCCAGATCGGTGAGAACGCCGATTCGGTACGCCCAGATATTGAAATTGATGTACGGCGTGAGGCTGTTGGCGTTGTCGCCGTGATCAGCCCGTGGAATTTTCCGACCGCCACCGCCTCTTGGAAGATTGCCCCAGCGCTATGCTATGGCAACGCGGTGGTTTGGAAGCCTGCCAATATCACTCCGGCTTCGGCCGTGGCCCTGACAGAAATTATCAACCGTCAAGACATTCCCAAGGGCTTATTCAGCCTTGTCATGGGGTCAGGCCGTTCCATCGGACAGCGATTGGTGGAAAGCCCCAAGGTCAACGCCATCTCATTTACTGGGTCGGTTCCGGTTGGCAAGGGTATCGCCGCTGCTGCTATTCAGAACCTGACAAAAGTGCAGATGGAGATGGGATCGAAAAATGCTCTGGCTGTTATGGACGATGCCGATCTCGATCTTGCGGTCTCACTTGCACTTGGTGGTGCCTTCGGAGGTACCGGTCAGAAATGCACCGCATCTTCCCGGCTCGTGGTTCATGAAGCTGTTCATGATGCATTCGTGGAAAAACTGGTGGCCGGTGCGCAGGCGATGAAAGTGGGCCATGCGCTGGGGGAGGGGACTCAGATGGGCCCCGTTGTCAGCGCTCAGCAACTGGCCGAGAACCTTGCATATGTGGATCTGGGCAAGTCCGAGGGCGCAGAGCTGGCTTGCGGCGGACAGCGTTTGGATATGCCCCAAGACGGCTATTACATGAGCCCCGGCGTGTTCCTGAACACCACCAACGACATGCGCATCAACCGCGAAGAGATGTTTGCGCCTCTGACTTCGGTCATCAAAGTGGGCAGCTATGATGAGGCTTTGGCCGTCGTCAACGACACCAATTTCGGCCTGACTTCGGGTATCGCCACGCAATGCCTGGCCCGCGCCACGCATTTCCGCCGTAACGCGCGCACCGGGGTTGTGACCGTGAACCTGCCCACCGCTGGCACAGATTATCATGTCCCGTTTGGAGGTCGTGGTGACAGCTCTTACGGTCCACGTGAACAGGGCAAAGCTGCAGCCGAGTTCTACACGACAGTGAAAACCGCTTATATTAGTGCAGGAAAGCCGATCTGATGCGGATCGACGGGCTGCAATACGCCAATTGGTCCGAGAAGATCTTTCGGCAGTTGCGGGAAGGTGGCGTGGACGCAATCCATGTCACCATTTCCTATCATGAGAATTTCCGCGAAACCGTCCTGAACTTTGAAAAGTGGAACAGGTGGTTCGAGCAATACCCGGATCTGATCATGAAGGGCCAATGGGCCAGCGACATCGACAAGGCGCGGGAAACCGGACGCACGGCGGTGTTCTTTGGTTTTCAGAACCCGTCGCCTATCGAGGACGACATCGGGTTGGTCGAAATCGTGCACTCGCTGGGTGCGCGGTTCATGCAGCTGACCTACAACAATCAGTCCCTGCTGGCCACGGGCTGCTATGAATCCGAAGACACCGGCATTACTCGTATGGGTCGGCAAGTGATCAAAGAGATGAACCGTGTTGGGCTTGTTGTTGATATGAGCCACTCGGCAGACCGATCCACCATCGAAGCGGCTGAATTGTCCGAACGCCCGATCGCAATCACGCACGCAAACCCGCACGAGTGGTCCCCTGCCTTGCGTAACAAGCGCGAAGCGGTGATTCAGGCAGTGACTGAAAACGGTGGGATGCTGGGATTTTCGGTCTATCCTCATCACTTAAAGGACAAGTCGGACTGCACGCTGGCCAGCTTTTGCGAGATGATCGCCCGAGCGGCCGAGAAATACGGCGTGGAACATCTCGGGATCGGCACCGATTTGTGCCAGGATCAGCCTGACAGCGTTGTCGAATGGATGCGGGTCGGACGCTGGACCAAGGAAATTGACTATGGCGAGGGTTCGGCCAGCAACCCAGGCTTCCCCCCGATGCCAGCCTGGTTTCGGGACAACCGGGACTTTGGAAATATCGAAACGGGATTACGTGCAACCGGCCTCAGCGATGACGAAGTTGCCGGCATCATGGGTGGAAACTGGTACAGGTTCTTTGACGAAAACTTCGTTGCTCAAGGGTAGCCAAATGGACTTAAAGGCGCAGACACAGATCGAAAGGCGAGACCCAGCCACTGTAATGCGGCTTTCTCGGTTGGGGTCATTGCACCAGTGTCGGCTTAGTTTCATGCGACAGTTGACGCGTCGGATGGCCCATGAAAACTGGGCGTTCTCACGTCCCAAGTTTGACATCGATGCCAAGGGAGTCGGTTGCGCGGTCTACACAGCCCATGGGCCGGAACGGGCCTATTCGCTTGTGGCTTTTGCGCATGATTTGCCACCGGAGAAGCGTTCGGATCGGGTGATCGCAGATGCATGGGACGCCACCTTCGCCTTGTTCGATGGCATCCCGTCTGAGGCCGATATCGAGCGTCTTTCGAAAAATGTGCCGCTGCAGGAGGCGGGGCGCGTCAGCGAAAGCGAGCTGTCTTTGTCGCGCGCAAATCGCTCTGTGCGGCTTTGGTCTCATGTCGTGGATGCACTGGCAGCGGGGCAGCAGCCGGATTTGGAGCAGATTTATCAAGTCGGCTACCTGATGCGCACAACGGCAGTCTATGGCTCGGGCAAGTTCGGCGCGGCAGATCGCGAGAAAGTCGCGGACCGTCCGGAGGTGTATGCACCTTTTCAGGTTGAAATGCTGTCGGTCTTTCTGACCCGAACCTTTGTGCGAGATTTGGTTCAGCATATGGCCGACGCCAAAGGCGGGAGCAGGGCCGTGAAACTGGACCCTGATATTGCCCGCTGGCTTGGGATCGGCAATTCCACAGGTCTTGGTATGGCGCCATTCATCGTCAACCACCCCATTCTGTTCAACAACTGGATTATGGCGCGGGAAAAAGCGATAGCGCGTGTCAGGTCATTGGAATCCGCCAGCGAATCCGAGGTTGACCAGTTCCGAGAGCTATTCCAACGCAGCCAATTGTCGATTTCATGGTGGCGATCTCAACATCCCATACAGGTCGAAAAACTGGCGGCGCTGACGGCTGACTTGGACACGCTTTCAGACTACCTGGACACACATGCCCTGACTGATGCCTTTCCGTGGAACCGGTTGATGACCTGGTCGGAAACCGCACTCAGCACGGAGGGGCAGGAATTTCTGGCCTCACTGATACTGGAACCCTACGGAGAGCTCGTCGACGGGTTGGCGACATGTATGGCGGACAGCCAAGCGCAGGCATTTGTGATCGACGGGACGATGTCGATCGGACAAGCGCGTGAACTGATCCGGGATACACATGGTTGGGCACTGGACTTGGACTGGGAGGCCCGTGAAAACTGCGCCCGGGCCTGGTATGTATCCGAGGAAAAGCTTGAACCCCGAATGGGTGAGCGGTTCGAAGAACCCATTGCTGAATATGAACAGCCTTTGGCCCCCGCACGGGATGCAATCGCAGCCTATACCCTGATGGGTGAGTGGGACGAGTCCCAGACCGTGGCCGAATTCCTGTTACTTTGTCCTGAACATCGCCACACCCTCCGCCGCGTGCAAATGAGCCGCAATGCGCCTTATGGTGAAATCCGTGACAACACGATTGGGTCTGCGGTGTTGCCGATCGACATGTTACGGGCAAAGCTGTCCTTCTTTGGCGCGACCCATTTCGATCCGCGTTCGGATCGCTGGGTGCGGATCTGCATGTATTCCGGTGCGCCCTATCCCGAAGAACTGACCTCTGAAAATGCTGATTTCTGGGTCTATCCGCAGGTTCCGGTATGAGTTTTTCACTGAATGAAATGGAAGCAACCGCCAAGCGGGCCACCCGCGGCGCGGGCTATTCCTGGGGGCAGGCCGAAGAGGCGTCAAAAGCGACGCGCTGGCTGTGTATGCAAGGCTTGGATGGTGCCGGGACTCTGGCTCGCTTATTAGAGCGTGGTTTGACGTTGAACCTAGCCGCTCATCGTCCCTCGCAAATCGAATGTCCGTGGAATGCCGAGGATGATTTGTGCCCCTTGTCCGCAGGATCGTTGTTGTCCGACAGCGTTCACTTACTGAAGACAAATCCGATCGAGATGCAGAACGTCACAATGCCCGCGCTATTGTTGCCGTTTGTGTCCAATGCGGCGCGCTTATTGCAAGAGGCACTGACGGTTGAAATCGACGGCGTACAGGTAGTGACGGATGGCGATCGCCTGATGGCCCCCGACACTTTGCCAGATACAGCCCAAAGGGTCGTCGTATCACGAAGCGCCTCGCCGGAAGGGTCGCGCATGCGGCACACGCGCGCGTATCCCGCGCCTGAAGATTGGGATGTGCTGAACCATTTCGCCCACCGCACCTATGCCCCCGCAACCGAGGAATCCCGCCTGCTGGGTGCAGGGGCAGGGCTTTCCGACAATGACTGAGAGACATTCAAGTGACTGACACACGAAACCTGACCCTCGCTGAAATCGAAGATCTGTCCTTCCGCGCGCTGGTGGCGGCTGGCACATCCGAAGCCAACGCGCGTCCGCTGGCTCAGGCTACGGCGGCAACCGAGGCAGACGGTGTTGCCAGCCACGGGCTCGCCTATATTCCGATCTATTGTGAACACGTGCAGTGCGGCAAGGTTGATGGTCTGGCAGAGCCCATTCTGTTACGTCCAAAACCAGGCGTTGTTGCTGTGGATGCGGCAACCGGATTTGCGCATTCTGCCATTGATAAAGGTTTCGACGCCTTGATCCCCGCAGCCCGCGAACAGGGTGTGGCGGTTCTGGCGATCCGGAACAGCTATAATTGCGGCGTTCTGGGTTATCATACTTACCGGCTGGCTCAGGCCGGATTGGTTGGTCTGGGATTTACCAATGCGCCCGCCTCGATCGCGCCGTCCGGGGGGTCAAAACCTGTCGTTGGCACCAACCCGTTTTCGATCGCCGCTCCGGGCGTTGATGGTGAACCTGCTCTGCTGATCGACCAGAGTGCCAGCACCATCGCCAAAAGCGAAGTTATGAAGCATGCGCGCGAAGGCAAACCGATCCCTGTTGGCTGGGCACTGGATGCCGACGGCAATCCAACCACTGATCCAGAGGTTGGCCTTAAGGGCTCAATGGCGCCATCTGGCGGATACAAGGGTGTCGGCGTCGCGGTGTTGGTCGAGCTTCTGGCCGCGGCCCTGACCGGTGCCACGTTGGGTATCAATGCCTCGCCATTTTCCGGAACTGCAGGGGGGCCGCCGAAAACCGGCCAGTTTTTTATCGCGATTGATCCCGGTGCAACCGCGCCCAATGCGTTTGAGGCAGGGGTCTCTGGTCTGGTAGATGCGATCCGAGCGCAGGAAGGCGCTCATTTGCCTGGTGACGGGCGTCGCGCCAAGCGAGTGAGAGCCCGTACAGAAGGTGTCGCTGTGAGTACGGCTACTCTCACCAGAATCGAGGCAATGGTTTCGTAGCGCCAGGGACTAGCACAATGTCGTTCACAGGTAGCCACTTCCAAAAGGAGGTGATCATTTGCCTGTGCTGACCACTTGTCGTGCAGAGGTTATGAGAAGAATTTAACGTACTTGCCCCTCGGAAATCACTATAAACAGTAGAGAATGCGAAGGCCGAGGGGCTGCGCCAATTGTGGTCAGAGTTGGTTAGTCGTAGGCGGCCGTCACGATCATTTCGACCTTCAAAACGTCACGGGCGAGCTTGGATTCTCCGCAGGCGCGGGCAGGTGCGTGGCCTTCGGGCACCCAGGCGTCCCAAACGGCGTTCATCTCGGCAAAGTCTGCCATATCGGCCAGCCAGATTTCACATTTCAAAATACGTGTCTTGTCGCTTCCTGCTTTGGTCAGCAGATCTTCTACCTTGGCAAGGATATCGCTTGTTTGTTCTGCTACTGTAGGTGCATCCGATGTCTGACCGCAGAGGTAGGCAACGCCGTTGTGCTTGACGATCCGGCTCATGCGTTGGCCAGTTTCGATACGGGTGATAGTCATGTTTCGAGTCTTTTCTGTTAGTAGATATTACGGTGGTTTTGGGTGGTTTTATGGTAGGTCGCTTGCCAATTCGTTTTGGTACCCGAAAAGTGCAGGCAACCCACCTGTATGCAGCATTACAACTTTTTGCCCAGGTTGGATTTCTCCTGTGTTTACCAGATGCAACAACCCCGCGAACGTTTTTGCGGAATAGACGGGATCAAGGAATATTCCTTCGGTGCGGGCCATCTTTTCCAAAGCAGCGCGGGTCATTTCACTGAGTTTGCCATATCCGGGGGGCAGTGCCTTGTCCAAAACGTTGATCCTGTTCAGCAAGGGTTCAGCGTCGATGCCCAGTAAATCCGCCAGTTTCTGCAGAACGGTGGTCATGCGGGCCGTTTGCTGTTCACGATCGCGGCGCACACAGACTCCAAAAACAGACGAGTCACTTTCTTCCAGTGCTACCCCGGTCAATAACCCTCCATGTGTGGCGCCACTACCCGAAGGGACGATGACCGCATCGAAATCCGACATTTGATGGCACAGTTCTTGTCCGGCGACGACATAGCCCAAGGCACCCAATGGGGGGTGGTCTAATCCCAGGTGAATGACGTAGGGCGTACGTCCTTGAGATTTCAGTTCCTCGGCGCGCGCGTGCAACGCGGCATCTGCGCCGGTTTCGTCCTCGCCCTCGGGATAGCTCATGTGCTCGGCGCCAAGGATTTTTGCCAACAATACGTTGCCGGAACTGTAATACGCCTCGCCCATATCCGGCACGCGCTCTTCCAGTTGCAACACGGATTGCATTCCCAGTTTGGCCGCAGCGGCAGCGGCAGAACGAACAAAATTGGACTGGACTGCGCCAGTGATCAGTATGGTGTCTGCACCCTGCTGAAGCGCGTCCCCGAGGTAGAACTCAAGCTGCCGTGTTTTGTTCCCACCAAACCCAAGCCCGGTGAGATCGTCGCGTTTCAGCCAGAGATCTATACCCAACTCTGCAGACAGCCTGTCCAGTCTCTCCAATGGAGTTGGGCCCGACATGAGTTGGGCACGTGGAAATCTGTCCAAATTGTCTTTTCGTGCCATCTTGTGACCTTCGAGGTTATGCCATCGTAAATGCGCGGTGAAAGAGAACGAAGCAGGCGATCAAAGACACCACGCGGATGGCTGTTTTGACGAGTGACTGAGGCAGGTAGGGGCCTATGGCGCGGCCGAAGAAGCTGCCAATCAGTGTGAGCGCGGCGAAGACCCATAGTTGCGGACCATATGAGAAAGCCTGCGCCTCTGACAGGCTGTGCAACAAAAATGCGATACCGTAGGCCACCAGGGCAATGGGTTGAACCAGTTTTGCCACGTCCTTGACCGAGCGGCCCTTCGCAATCAGCCCAAATACCATCAGGGGGCCGGGTGTCGCCGCCCAAACGGTTGCCAGTCCGGACAATCCCGAAACAGTTGAAAACCCCACCGTTCCAATTGAGCGGTGCAAAGGCAGTAAGGTCGTAATCACACCGATCATCAGCAGGCTAGCCGTCAGCATAAGGACAAACGCCTCGCTCAACAAAGGATAGACGGCGAGGCCCGCAATCACGCCGACAAGGCATCCAATGATCGCGGTGCGTATTGTCTGACTGTCTGTTTTCAATACCTGCCGGTCGGTCGCGACTGCTGAAACAAGGGTGTTCAACAAAAGCAACACGGGAACTGCGGTCGAGGTGCCAAGCAGGATCATCATCGGTGGCCCGGCGATAATACTGAACCCTATGCCAACGCCGACTTGCAGCGTTGCGCCGAGGCCGATGGCAACCATCAGGATGGAAAGGTCAACGGACACTTCTATCCCCCATGGCCGCAGTTCCCTATTGCAAGGTTATCAGTATTTCGAGTTTCAGGTTGGCGTCCATGCAAATTCGACACTGAATAACTTGTCCCGCTCTGTCCTTTTTAGGCCCAGGGCATAATTCCGTCATAAGCCTTACGCGTTGCAACGGAATGCGCCATCTGCGCCAGCGTCGTCAGGTCAAAGATTGGGAGTTGCAATTCTTCCTGAAGTCGCCCGGCATATGGTGGCAAATCGGTGCATTCCAGCACCAGAGAGCGAATGTCCGGTGCCTTGTGTTTTAGTTGGCGCGCGGCCTCCAGAACTTCGGCTTCGATCAAATCGGTGTCCATGCGGGTCCGAGTGTTTCGCAAGATTACCTCAGCGAACTCACTGGTGTCCTCCAATCCTTGCACCGCGACGGGTATACCGGCCGCTCCGACACCTTCGAAATGTTTTGGCGTTAGTGCCGAAGCATTAGCGGTCAGGATACCCACCGGAGCATTGGCGCCAGTCATATGGAAGGCGAGGGGAACCTGGATCAGGCTGGATGCGAAGACCGGGACAGAAACCGCCGCCGACAATTCCTTTTGAAACAGGGCTAGAAAACCGCAGCTTCCGGTAATGGCGCGCACACCCTCAGCCTCAAGCCGCTGCGCGCCTTTGATAAATGGGGCCAGCAATTCAGGCGTGGGATTGTTCAAAAGCTTAGGGATGGTGACGCCGTCGATCATCTCGTAAAGCACCGGAAACGGCAGGCTGGACGGGTTCTTGATGTGCCCCGGAGGTTTCGGGAAATAACTTTCAAGGCACAATACCCCGATCGAAGCTCCGCAGATATTTTGGCCGCCATTGTAAACCGGCATTGTGTCAGGTCCTTTCGGGTTGGAGGTTCAAAACCGAGCCAGTGAAAACGGGGCCAGATCGATGTTTGGTCTGCGATCGGACACAATATCAGCGACAAGCTCGCCAGTTTTCGGAGCCATCATCAACCCGTAATGAGAATGCCCGAAAGCCGTGAAAAGCCCGTCTTGGCCACTAACTGGTCCGATTGCGGGCAAACTGTCGGGAAATGAAGGGCGCCTTCCCATCCAGAACTGAACTCCGTCTGTATCAAGGTCGGGCACCAGCGATTTGGCTTGATCCGTCAGCATCCTTTCCTTGCGCGGATCAGGTGGCGCGTCGATGCCACCAAATTCTGCCGTGCCAGCCACCCTCAAGCCACCCTGCATCGAACTTGCAACAACCTTAGCGTCCACATCCATGATTGAGTTGTTCAGCACGGCCGAGGGGGTCGGGAATTCAACATGATAACCACGCTCGGCCACAAGCGGCACGGGCAGTCCAAGCGGTTTAAGCAAGTCAGCGGACCACACCCCGGCGGCAAGCACGACATGGTGCGCATGCAGCGTCTCTTGCGACGTTCCAATCTGCCATCCACCATCTTCAGCGCGGGTCAGCTTGGTGACTTCAGTCCGAACGACTTCGGCCCCTTGCACGCGTACTTTTTCGGCCAGAACGGCACCCAATCGCCCCGGTGAGGTAGCCCTTGCCTGACCTTTGATCACAATCGCGGCCTTAAAGTCTTTCGACAGTGCCGGCTCAAGACGCCGTAACTCAGCGCTGTCAATACGCTCCAGCTCGCCGCCCTTTTCCCGACGAATCAGATAACCAAGCTCGTCTAGATCGGCATGTTCCGGATTGCGGAACGCGTGGATATAGTAGCTGTCAGTTATCAGGTTTTCGTGTTCAGTACCTTGCAGATGCCGACGGTACAGGTCGATGGATGGGCGACACAAAAGTTCCATCGCATCTGAAACTTCGCGAACAGTCTTTTCGCCGGACTTGCCCAAAAATCGCAGCCCCCAAGGGATCATTTTGGGCCAGAATGACGCCCGGACAGAAAGCGCGCTTTTGGGGTCCAATAACATTTGTGGAAGTTTCTTCCAAATGCCTGGAACCGCCTGCGGAATGATTGACCAGGGTGACACCACCCCTGCATTCCCGAACGATGTTTCCTGCCCTGGCTCACCCCGGTCCACTAGTCGGACCGGGATGCCTCGCTCTTGCAGGGACAGCGCGCAACAGATGCCGACGATCCCTGCGCCGATGATGGTAACTTGCTCGGTCATCCTGTCAGGCCGGGGAGTGGCTGCGATTGCGGGCGATCAACTGGGTTACAATAACCGGTGAGGCCACTGCCAGCGCGATCAGATCGGCCGTCAGGCTTGGCGCCACAAAGATTATGCCTGCGACAGCCATCAGGATGCGGGACACAATGTTCAGTGGCTTCAGCCAATATCCGACCACTGCGGCGGATAGTGCGATAACCCCTGCGATGCAGCTGGTTGCGGTATATGTGAACTCCCACAGATTGAACCCGGTGGACGACACGAATAGCAGGACCGGCGCATAGACAAAGGCCATCGGTGCGATCACCTTGCCCAAGCCCAGTGTAAAGGCCGACAATCCGGTTCGGAACGGGTTCGAGTTGGCAATCGCCGCCGCAGCATAGGCCGAGGTACAGACTGGTGGCGTAATCTCGGACACCACACCATAGTAGAGCACGAACAGGTGGCTTGCGATCGGCGGAACACCCAGTTGCGCCAGCGCGGGCTGCGCCACTGAGACCAGCATGATGTAAAGTGCGGTTGTCGGAATGCCCGCGCCCATCAGGATGCAGACGATGGCAATGAAGACCAGCGAGATGAACAGCTGCAGATCTTCCATCGCAAACAGCTGGAAGCTGCCGAACGAGATCATGTTGTAAAGATCCGATGCCAGATTACCTGCGCCCTGCGTCACCATGAATCCGATGCGGAAGCCGATGCCGGTGGTGTTGATCACGCCGACAACGATGCCCACTGCAGCAGCTGCGGCACCAACGGCCAGCGAGTATTTCACACCCAGTTCGACCGCTTGCAACATCTCGGGCACTTCGATCCGCTTCTGCGGGTTAAGTGTAGCGATGACCGACAGACCGCACAGGATCGCTGTCATTGTCAGGTCGAACCCGCCATCCGAAAATTTCCACAACACGAAAGCTAGAAATGCACCCGCGTAGATGAGGGTCGGAGGTTGCTTGATGCGCGACATGCCCGCGATCACCGCCAGAGAAATGCCGCAGAATGCTGACATGAATGGGGTGTAGCCCGTGAAAAGCACTACCAGTAGCCCGATCAGCGGCACGATATTGGCCCAGCCTTCGGCCCAAACGGCCTTGAGTTGCGGCAGTTGCTCTTTCGCCAGACCTTTCAGGTTCAGCTTGCGCGCCATCAGGTGCACCACGGCGAAGACGCCGACATAGTGCAGGATTGCGGGGAAAATCGCCGCAATCACGATGGTGGTGTAGGGCACCTCGAGGAACTCTGCCATGATGAAGGCTGCTGCCCCCATGATAGGCGGTGTGATTTGGCCACCAGCCGAAGACGCGGCCTCGACGCCGCCCGCAAAATGGCCGGGGTATCCTAGGCGCTTCATGTTGGGAATGGTCAGCGCGCCGGTCGATACGGTGTTGGCAACCGATGAGCCCGAGATCGTGCCGAAGAAGGCCGAGGATACCACCGACACTTTTGCCGGACCGCCAGTATAGCGCCCCGCCAAAATCGTTGCGTTGTCGATGAACAGTTGCCCCAGTCCGGTGCGTTGCGCGATGACGCCGAACAGGACGAAATGAAAGACGATGGTGGAAACAACCCAGAGCGTGACGCCATAGATGCCTTCCTGCGGGAAATACATCGACGACACGAAGGTTTTGAAGTTCACGCCCGGATGTTGCAGCAAGCCCGGGAAATACGGCCCCAGCAGCGCATAGGAAATAAACACACAGATGATCAGCGGTAGCACCCAGCCCAGTGTTCGGCGCGCGATGTCCAGCACCAGAAGGATGATGATCACGCCTAGAAAGACGTCATAGCCATTGGGGTTGCCCATGCGGAACGTTTGTTCCTCAATCCCCAGAAACGGGATGCCCCGCCAGGCGACGCCGACATACAAGGCAGCAATGATGCCAAGCGCCATGAACACCAGATCGTAGAGAGGGATATTGCCGATCCGGAACCGGCTGACCTTGAGAGCATAAAGGCTTTTGGAGCCTATGATAGGGATGGTGGCGTATACCAGAATGAACAGCAGGGCCAGGTAGATGCCCATGTGCCAGTGGTCGGCAGGCAGGCCAAATCCGGCAGTAAAGAACTCATAGAATGCAAAGATCAGGGCGACAACGCGCAGAACCTTGCCGGTGGTTGGTGTGACCTGCCGGACAGCGGCACCTTCGTCGAACTGTTCTTCGATGGCCGCAAGTTCTTCGGCCGTCAGTTCGTGGTCATCAAGTTTCTGGGTCTCGGACATGATGGCCCCCTGATTTCGCAAAGTTCAAGTGTGCGGTGCCCCAATAGGGGCACCGGACGATAAGTTACGGTGAGATACGATTACTGCAGAAGACCAGCTTCTTTGTAGAACTTCTCGGCGCCCGGATGCAGCGGAACACCCAGCGCTTCGACGCCGTTCAGGGCCGTGTCGGCCGTGATTTGCTTGCCTTTAGCGTGGCCGTTATCCAGCAGCTTGCGGGTGTTGTCGTTCCACAGGGCTTTGGTCAACTGATAGACCAGATCATCCGACAGGTCCGAAGAGACAACCAGCATCGCGCTGACCGCAGGTGTCTTGGTTTCGCCGTCAATGCCTTCATAGACACCGCCCGGAATGACCGACGGGATATACGCCGGAATGATCTCGTTGATCTTGGCCAGATCTTCGTCGCTGAAGGAATGCAAGTTCATGCCCTTGGTCGAGGACAGCTGCACCATCGCGGCAACCGGCCAGCCTGCGGCATAGAAATAGGCATCCAACTGACCGTCAGCCAGGCGCTCGGCGCTTTGGCTATTGTTCAGTTCGGCTTCGTCCATGTTGTCACGGTTGACGCCCCAGGCATCCAGCATTTGCAGCACGGCAACTTGTGTGCCCGACCCCGCTTGCGCGATGCCTACGCGCTTGCCTTCCAGATCACCCAGATCATTGATCGTAGCGTCGGCAGGCAGAACAAGGTGTAGGTCTTCGGGGAACAGGTTTGCCACGATACGCAGTTTCGGGTGCGGTTTACCCTCAAACTTGCCTTCGCCCAGATACATCGAGCGGGTAACGTCGGCAGCGGCCAGTCCGGCCTCAAGCTCTCCGTTTTGCACAGCGGCGTTGTTGAAAACCGATGCGGTGGTGGATTGTGCAATCGCAATCAGACCCGGAACGCCGCACTGGCCACCTTCTTCACAAGGGCGCGAGCCCGGAGGGGCGGAAATACCGTTTGCAATGGTCCCGCCAATGGGGAAGTAGGTGCCGCCGGCGCCGCCTGTTCCGATGCGGAAAAAGGTCGGGTCCTGCGCCAATGCAGGCGCTGCAAGCACGCTTGCCAATGCCAGGCCAGTCAAGCATTTCACAAAATTCATCATCGTCTCCCTTGTTGGATCGTCAGATTCGGTTTGGCCGAATTTAGATCATGCAAGCCTAGTGGTAATTTGCATAAATACAAATTTGTTATATTTAACTAAACTAAAGTATAGTTTATGTAGAGATCATGAACCTTACTCAACTTACCGTTTTTCGCGAGGTGATGGAGACAGGCTCCATTTCTCAAACAGCAAGGAAATTGAACCGCACGCAACCGGCGATCAGTTTGGCATTGAAAAACCTGGAAAAGTCTTTGGGCCTCACGCTTTTCGAGCGTAAAGGGCGCCGGCTGGTCCCCGTTCCCGAAGCGCATTACCTTTTGGCCGAAACCACAGGTATACTGGATCGTCTCTCGACGATTTCCAACACGATGGAGGGGTTGATCAAGGGTCATTCCGGCAGTCTTAACATCGCAACAATGCCCGGACCGTCCGCCTTTTTATTCCCACGTTTTATTAGCCAATCGGTCGGTGAAAACCCCGAGATTCGCATTACGCTGTCCACGCGCAGCTCACCTCAAATCATGGAGCTTGCAGGGACGCAGAATATCGATTTCGGTTTTGCAGATTTTGAGTACTCGGTAGGAAGAGAGCCGCAGTATTCAGCCGAATTGATCCGGGCAGACTGTTTTTGTGCTGTGGACCGCGAAAGCCCGCTTGCCTCTTGCACAAGCTTGACAATTTCCGACTTGGACGGGGTGCCAATGGGGGGATTGCATGCAACGCATCCATTCCAAAAAAAAATTCGGCGAGAGTTTCAGGATGCATGCGCTGACTACAACCCTACGGTAACCTGTCAGTACTTTCTCCCGCTTATTCCATTTGTAAGCTCTGGTCAGTGCTGTTCGATTGTAGATCCTCTAACTGTGGCAACCGAACACGAAATGAATCTGTCCAACGGAAAGGTTGCGTTTGTACCCTTCAAAGAACCACTCAGATATGAATATGCGCTTCTCGAACCCGATCACCGACCGCCGTCTCAGTTGGCGCTGAAGATCAAGGCGGGCTGGAAGGCCGAAGTGTTGAAGATGCTGGAGGGCGTGAAGGCCAATCCGCGTGCTAAAAATTTTGCTGAGGCTGAAGGCAAGCAAAGTTAGGTGCCAGAGGTGGCTTAGGAATTCTGAGTCGGTGAGCAATCTTCATTCTCGAGGAAGGGTTATGTTTTATGCCCATTCTAGTAAGGCGTTCGTGGATTGAAACTAACGAGGAGGATTGAGCGGATGGGAGTCCGGGCAATAGTCACCTCAGTTTTCAAGGCACTTATGTAAGGTCATCAAAGGATATTTGTATTCAACTACGGTGCGGCGCTGTTTCCAATGGCCAAACGCCAGAAAGGCGCCACCCCATCATGTGGAAAAAAGCACGGCGGAGCGTCTTCGGCTCTCCATTCGCCTTGCCCGGTCTGTTTGCGTAAAGCACAGCCAATTGGAATCAGGCGCTCAGTATGAAACGGTTCAATCTGTGTGTGCCGCCACCCTTGTTCGGATTCTGACAGAAAACGAAGCATTGCAGAGCGCAATCGCTCGCCTGCAGCACTGTCCCAAGGGCGAAACCCGACATTTTCGAGCAGATTGAAAAGGTTTATCCAGCTTTGCAGATTGAATGCGCAATAGTGCTGAGTCAGCGTGCGCTCCAACTCATGCTGTTGCTCGCCTTCAGGAGTGATCGTGCCAAGCAATCTGGCTTGGGCCCTCAGGTTGATTTTCTGCAGGCTCTGTAGGTCATTCAAAAATATGGCAATGGAGGCTGTTTGAAGGTCAAAACAGGTGCCGTGGTTATTTGCCGCCCGGCATTCACTCACACCTTGGTTACTGGTGTTCAGCCAGTTCAAAAACTTAGAACACCAATCTTTCATCCCTTCGTTCAGAGATGCGTTGCCTAGTATCCGTACAGCATCAAGGAAGTAGTATAGGTCCTTAGTCTCAATCAGCCCGTGTGCCAATCCTTTGTTGTCGCTGTGTCCCCAACGTACCTGTGCATAATTCAGGTTAGGATTCATTCGTGTTTCAGGATTGATGAACCATGCCTGGATCAAGCTTTCGGCCTTTTCCGAATATCTTTTTTCACCGGTTACTCGCGCTGCAAGCACGAGCGTTGTTGTGTCATCGAACAGCCGTTGCAGGCGTGTTCTGTCATAGCGGTCACTGTCCGCTTCATACATCTTGGTGCCAGGCACCCGCCTGCCGTCCCGACGAATATACGGCAAGCCGTCTTTCGCCTTTGGGTTGGGCCACCAATAGGGCGCAGGGTGGTAATAGTCATTCGGATCGCCACTTGGCGCTGATTCCGGCTTGTCCGTTACCGAGAAAGGACCACGTGTCATGGCCTCTTCAGCTGTTGAACAAAGCACGATGCAGTCTGGGTCTTCTGAGTTGGCCGCTAACGCCTCAAGTCGGGCCGGATTATAGAAGAACGGGCCACCTTCATCCAGTTTCTTAGCCGGTTTTCGCGTCTCCAACATGTCCAAAGTCGCGCGGATTGCATCACTTCTCGCCAAACCGCGATTTACGATCACATTCGCACCTTGCTTCTCCAAGTAAGCTTGCCCGGAAAACATCCGCGCAACCCATCCGGCTTGTCCAACTCGGTGACCTTCCGGGCTGATTCTACGGGGCGACATATCAAAGAATTGGACAGGCCAATCCTGCCAAGGGCCCTGAATGCCCAGGTGAACAAAAAGCTCGACTTTTGGCCTGCGGCCATAAGGGTTACGCTCGTCGAACCGAAGGGGAGCATCGCACCGGAATGCTATCTGCGGTTCCTCTGTTGCCTCGGTTTCGAAGCCTTCTTGCAAAAGGTCTGCGTTATCCAGCATCCGAGCCATCGGTACGGTGAAGTAACGTTTGTCCCTTTCGGCCAAAACACCGCTACGGAAAGCATCCCATGCTTTTCGGGTAAAGTAACAATTTCCATCGAAGGGCAGAGCCCATTTTGAATTTCGAAAGCACAATTCGAGTGCCGCATTGCGAGCACCATTATTATTCATGACATAGTTATTTTTGGCTCGGTAAGACTGAGTTGTCATTTGGTCCCGGAGGGAATCTTCTACTGCGTCCAACGTGCCATTGAAGAAAAATTGGGGCTCCTCGAAGGTTTCAAAATCAAACCCCGTGGCCTGAAACTCTTTGGCGTCGAATGGGATTCTCTCATAAACCTGATTGTGCTTTTTCAGAAGCTCAATTAATTTGGCTTCGTTCTCGGGATCAAAGATCCGATTGAGTATCCAAAGCTTGGTGCAGTCTTCGAGCGCTGGTTCGTTCTCCAGAATGAACTTAAGGTTTTCCAAAGACTGGCCCGCACGGTGGCGAGGGACCAAATCGTTGCCAATGATGCGGCAAAGTGAAAATGTGTCCTGAAGCGAGTCGATCCGTTTTTCTTCTTGTTCATTTCGCACCGCCGACGCGACCGTCCCAAGCGACCCGGAGATTTCGCCCATACGGGATCTTGAGCCTAGTAAGCGCGATTTATTTTTCTTCCGTTTGCGGTGAACAAAGTAGATTGGCAGCAACACCGGAGAAAAAATGATCAACACTGGCGAAAGAAGGATTAGTATGAGATTGCGACGTCTCTTGCGTCGAATCCGCTCCTCAAAAGACCTGATGGGTTTTTCTTTTCGTCGGTTGATGGTCATAGACTAAACTTGCCTTTAGTGTTGAGACGCGACGCAAGAGCGCTGTTCAATACTGGCTCTCAAAACATGTCTTAGTACTCACTTACACACACCATTGGCAACTTTGAACCGTCACTACCGAAGTGCTCCAGCTAAATTTCAGGATACCAGTAGTCGGAGGTTAGTAAGTTTGCGACGCAGCCTAGCAAGGTGCATCGAAAATCTACTTCTGGTAGAAACTTTGTTAGACAGATGTGCCTGATGAACTGCGCGCAGCATTTCTAGCACTGTGAGGCTAGTCCTAAATGTAAAATGACCTCTGCTGTTCAGAGACGTCGGGAAAACTCAAAATCCTTGGCTCCTGAAGTTTAATTCCTTAATCCCAAAAAGTACTCGTCGCTACTGACTGTAACTCTGGTTGAAGTTAGTCGGCTGCTTGGGAACCTATCAGTGGCCACTTATTTTCTTGTAGAGAGATGACTTATAGCCGAAGGGGATGCCAAGGACACCGACAAGCCATCCTGCGGTTCTTGCGATCTCGATCAATCTTTTCTGTGGCTGGAGGGGAAGCAAAATGACCAAGGCTGCCAATACGATTATTCGTAATGGCGCAGTGGCGATATGTATCAACGCCTTGACCGGTCGCTGTTCCATCTTTCTGCGCATATGAGTATTGGCCTGATCTCTGCCGCGCGCTGCCTGATACCAGAAAGACAGTCGTTCGGCTGGTATATATTCATAAACAAACGCGTCGTTTACCCAACCGGTCGCTAGTCCTGCGGCGACTGTTTCGGCGTAAAACTTGGCATCAGTTCCACCTGTCATCCGCATCGTTTCGTCGAACCAGATGTCGTGATCGGTGAACAGCCGAGTTTCCCCCAGCCAGTTGTTGGTAACGATTGTCACTCCACCAGTATCTTCCAGCGTGGCCCGCTTGGAAGCTGCCTTCTCTTTTGTCAGATACCGATGATTGATGTTGCTAAGCATCAACCGCTGCAGTGCAGTTTCTTTTCCCGAAGGCGGTGCGGCCCGCAATGGCGCGCCCAGAAGAACAGCTGAACTGGCCCTGTATCCCGCTATCAAGCGGTCCAGCCAATCCGAAGCCACGGTTTCGTCATCATCGATAAAGCAGAGCAGATCAGACTCTTGAGCGATCGCTATGCGGGCGGCACAATTTCGGCCATATGGGATGCCGGGTTCTGTTTCCAGCGCATAGGAAAGAGGCGCGCCATTCGGCAGGGTATCTCCATATGCACGAACCGCTGCTTCGCTATTCGGTGCCGAGTCATTTTCGACAACAAGGCATTGGACGGAACAGTTCTCTGGAAGAACCATTTCGCCCCAGCTTTTTAGTAAGCTCGACAGCATGTCCGGACGCTGCCTTGTCAGGACCGCGACTGTGACCTTTAAATGAGATGAACGACGATCCATAGGGATTGTTAAAAACCTCTCGTTTTGAAACGGCTGCGCCGGTGTTTTGTGGCATCCGCCAAAATACCGGCGTTTGAGAAGAATTCTAGGTTCTGGACCCGTTAATTTTGTCGCCGCTATCTCGGTTGCATGATTCAAGCCCCTGAGTTTCAGAGGTGTATCATTAGCAATCTATTCTGGCTGACTGATGAACGGATGGAGCGTCTCCAGCCTTACTTTCCAAACAGCCATGGCAAGCCGAGGTTTGACGGTCGACGTGTTCTGAGCGGGATTATTTTCATCAATCGCAATGCGCATAATTCAATGCCATTCCCTAAATGTGACCAATGTCACTTGCGCGTTCGTAGTATCTGGTGCCGGTACAATTGAAGACGTGTAAAACAGATCCCGTAGGTTGAGGCTGCTCCGATACTCAGGTCGCGTAATCAGTTCCGCAAATGTAGAAGAAGCTTTTGAGAAATACCGCTTCTTAAAGCTTTGGCCCCAAACGACGCATTCGGCTTAGCCCTGTTGCTTTAACAGCGCCTGCGTTGGGTGATCAGATATTGCCCAAGCTGTTCTGAAAGGGCGGATCTGACCCGATTTATCTATCGTGCTCGGCGCCTTCGACTAGCAAAAAGCTGTGCGGCTGTTGAAACTGTACATCCGAACCCCAAATAGCCACGGATCTGGCAGATAGTCTCATGGCCGATAAAGTTGCGGTGAGCACCTGAATAGCCAAATCAGGTTACAGATAATGAGAAGGAACTTTGTGCGTCGTCCGGCCAAGGGCATGCGAAAGTAAACCGGGTTGCATCGCAGCCTGAATTCAATCAGGTATACAGTACTTCAGACAGGTTGGAATTTTGCTTTGCAAAAAACAAAACTGAAAATCGCGGCGACGCTGAATAATTCGATCTTATGGCGGCTGTTGAGGGAAAATCTAAGATCTCAGATGCCTCTCTACATCGTTGCTACCATTGCAATGGTACTGGTCGCAGGTACGACCGCCGCAGTCGCCTGGATCATGAGAGATGTTGTCGATTCACTGTTCGAAACGGATAATGCGTCCCAGGTCATGAGCGTTTCCATCGCGGTATTTGTGATCTTTCTAGTCAAAGGGGTTGCAACCTATGTTCAGGTTGTGGCTTTGACGCGCGCTGGTAACCGAATTGTTTCGAGTCAACAGATAAAGCTCTATGATAAATTGCTGCGTCAGGGTGTGTCTTTTTTCAATCTGACAGAAAGCTCCAACCTACTCATGAGGGTAACACAATCCGCTCAGGCAGCGCGCCAGGTGATCGAAGTTATTGTGACCACGGCCGTTCGCGACACTTTGAGTTTGGTCGGATTGCTGGCGGTCATGTTCTACCAGCAGCCTTTGTTGTCACTCTTCACTTTGGTTATTGGTCCTCTTGCAATCTGGGGGGTCAGGACTCTGTTGCGAAAAGTGCGAGAGATTGCCGACATGGAAATGCAATCCCTTGGGGGGATTATGCAAGTGATTCAGGAAACCTCTGGGGGTATCCGGGTCATCAAGTCGTTCGGCTTGGAAGAGCGGATGGCAAATCGCATGCACGACTCGGTCAAGAAAGTCGAGAAACGCCGAAATAAGCTTGCACGCCTTCAGGCCGCCACCAGCCCATTGATGGATATTCTTGCGGGCTTTGCCATTGCGTCAGTCATTGGATTGAGTGCGGCCAATATATTTGGATCCGGCGGCTCGACGCCGGGTGAATTGATGTCCTTCGTGACCGCATTGATGATGGCTTATGAGCCTGCGAAAAGACTGTCACGCGTTCGCGTCAAACTTGAGATCGGTTTGCGGCGCGTTAAAATGTTGTTCAAGCTGCTGGACCACCCCGAAACCTTGGCTGAAGGGGAAAATCCGCAAAGTCTGCCTTCCGGTCCGAGGGAGATTAAGTTTGACAATGTCACCTTTGGATACCGTAGCAGCGAGCCCATAATCAAAGACCTCTCGTTGACTTTTGAAGCCGGGAAAACAACTGCGTTAGTTGGTTTGTCCGGGGGCGGGAAATCAACCATTCTAAACCTTGCGCTTCGGCTATACGATCCGCAAAGCGGACAGGTTACAATTGACGGCCAGGACGTTAAGTATGCTTCGTTTAAAAGCTTGCGCGCGAACACGTCGTTTGTTGGCCAGGAAACGTTTCTGTTCTCAGCATCTATTGCCGACAACATTCGGCTCGGCAGAGAAGGGGCGTCGCGAGAGGAAGTCATCGAGGCGGCAAAAGCTGCCAACGCTTATGATTTCATCACAAACCTGGAAAACGGTTTTGATACGCTCGTGGGTGAAAACGGAGCATTCTTGTCTGGTGGGCAAAAGCAACGGCTGGCAATTGCCCGCGCTTTGTTGCGTGACAGTCCTATTTTGTTGCTGGACGAGCCGACAAGCGCACTTGATTCCAAGTCTGAACACCTTGTGCAAGAGGCCTTCCAGAGGCTGACTGCCGGGCGGACGACGATTATTGTTGCGCATCGTCTATCCACAATCCTCCATGCTGACCAGATCGTGGTGATTGAGGCTGGAGAGGTTGTCGAAAAAGGAAGCGCCAAGGAACTGCTTGAAAATGACGGTGCATTTCGTGCCTTGTACGATCACCAGTATTCCAATGCGGTTCATTCTGAGTGAACGCTTTTCGATCGAGAAAATGCGCAGCCGCCTTTAGAGTCACAATCGACGGCGACGCCATCTTGTCACAATAAAAGATCTCCTCTGCGGACCCTTGATTGCAGGAACGGATATGGACGCATCAATTATTATTCCGACCTACTATAGCTGGGACAAGTTGCAGTCCTGTCTGGACTGCCTCGCGTCTCAAACTGTTGGGGCGGAGCGCTTTGAGATCATTGTTGTGAACAATGCGCCCTTGGATCCCACGCCTGAAGACTTTCGACTTCCTTCAAACGCTCAGGTACTTACAGAAGATAAGCCAGGCTCTTATGCCGCTCGAAATAGGGGGATCGCCGCGGCGCAGGCCGAGTTGTTGTTTTTCACAGATTCAGATTGTCTTCCTGTACCGGAATACGTGGAAAGCGGCCTGCGCATCGCACAGGATCACCCAGATATCGGCCGTTTTGGAGGCGATGTCGTACTTGTACCCAATGGCCCCGAATGGACATCGGTTGAATTGTACGACTATCATTTCGGCCTTGCGCAAAAGAAATGGGTAGAACGTGGCCGTGCAGTCACGGCCAATCTTATTGCACGTCGTTACATGTTTGATCGGATTGGATTGTTCAATGGTGAAGTGTTATCCGGTGGCGATATGGAATGGAATGACCGCGCGACAGCTGCTGGCGAGCCGATAGTTTTCGCCGCCGACGCGATTGTTCGACATCCTGCCCGGGCTAGTCTGCGGGAATTTGCTACAAAAGTGCGCCGCATCGAGGGCGCAAGAATTCGCCGCAATGCCCGACGCGGAGCATTAAACTATGTTCCTCCAATTCAGAAATTGATCCCTTCGTTTCGGATCTTCACGAAGATGCGGAAGGATCCTGACCTAAATTTCCGCCAAGCTTTGGGGGTTTGGCAGGTCCAGTATATATTGCGGCTGGTGATGATCTCTGAAACGGTTCGGCTGCTTTGGTTTAAGCAGTCGGATGTCAGGAAGTAGGTTTGACGCGCGTCAGACGCGCGTCTTCCCTAATTGCTTTTGAGTAAGTGTCTTGAAGGGTCCGATCCCGGCAAGATGAACCCGACACTAACAGAGCGATTCTGTCGAAGTGAAGCCAACCCGCTGGCTCCGGGCTCTCAAAGATTTAAGCTTACTTCTTGCGCAATGGCACTGCATTGCCACCTTTTTTCGACATCGCCGCACGAGCGCGATTTTTCTTGCTATTTGGCTTGCCTTTTGGTGGTGGACCTTTTGGGCGGTCGCTGGCGTTTTTTCGATTTGGTTTCTTGGCCTGTCCAGTGTGATTGGTGTCGTCACGGTTAGGCTTGGCATTTTTTTCCGTTTTTTCGGGCCGCGCTACAGCTTTCTTCTGTCGCGGTTTGGCAGGTTGCGGCTCAACAAGGCGAGGCGGTTTGCCCTCGGCTTTTGCCGGGCTTCTTTTGCCTTTTGTGCTGCGCTTCGTGCTCGACTTACCAGATTTTGACAGGTCGGGTGCTGTCTCCAATCTCACGATGTCTTTCGTGCGCTCGACCTTCATATCTGGCCCGATGGCCTTCAAGAAACCGGGTACGCTGCTTTCACGAATTTCTATGTACGTCACATCCTCTGAAATGCGGATCGCACCAATATCGGCCTTGGTGATATTCCCGGCCTTACACACCATGGGTAGCAGGTAACGTGGAGACGCGTTTTGATTGCGCCCCTCAGACAATGAGAACCACACGCTCGGTCCAAAATCTGCTTGTGGCCTTGGCGCAGCTGTAGCCACGTCGCTCAACTCTTCGGGCGCGGAATGCTGGCCTTTGTATTGCCGGACATATGCGGTAGCAAGTTGCTCTGGCGTGAACTTCGCCACCAGTTCATCCACCGACGCGCGCTCGCTGTCGGCAATGTCTGCCTCCCAGTCATCAGAACCGAACATCCGCGCCAAATCCTGTGCGTTGACTTCGTCAGCCGACGGTGCCGCACCCCATTGGGCGGTAAGTCTGGCGAATTTCAAAAGCCGTTCGGCTTTTTTGACCGAACTCGGAGCAACGATCAGAGTGCTGACACCTTTGCGCCCGGCACGTCCGGTTCGACCAGATCGGTGCAGAAGGGTTTCATGGCTGTTGGGCAACTCGGCGTGGATCACAAGATCCAAATTCGGCAGATCAATCCCTCGCGCCGCGACATCTGTTGCGACACAGACACGGGCGCGCCCGTCGCGCATCGCTTGCAGGGCATTCGAACGCTCGCTCTGCGTCAGCTCTCCTGAGAGGGCTACAACCGAAAACCCACGGTTTGACAACCGGGCCGTCAAGCGACCCACCATGGCGCGGGTGTTGCAAAACACGATGGCGTTTGGCGCCTCGTAATACCGCAAGACATTGATGATCGCGTTTTCCCCATCACGAGAGGCCACTTTCAACGCTCGGTATTCGATGTCGGCGTGCTGGGTCCGTTCACTGACGGTGCTGACACGTTCAGCATTCTGCTGGTACCGGGTGGCAAGATTTGCAATGGCGCGTGGGACTGTGGCTGAAAACAGCAGGGTCTGCCGGTCCGTCGGTGTTTCGTCGAGGATGAACTCCAGATCCTCACGGAACCCAAGGTCGAGCATTTCGTCGGCCTCGTCCAGCACCACCGCACGCACCACTGTCAGGTCGATCGAGCCGCGCATGATGTGATCGCGCAGGCGCCCCGGTGTCGCCACAACGATATGCGCACCACGGGCCAGTGCACGGCGTTCATCGCGCATATCCATGCCGCCGACACAGGAAGTAATGAAGGCACCTGCATCTGCGTAAAGCCAACCAAGCTCTCGCTTGACCTGCATAGCAAGCTCGCGTGTTGGGGCGATAACCAGCGCCAAGGGCGCCCCGCTGGTGTCAAATACTTCTGCCTCGCCCAAAATAGTGGATGCGATGGCCAGGCCGAAACCTATAGTCTTGCCTGATCCGGTCTGCGCCGAGACCAGCAAGTCCCGGCCCTTAAGTTCTGGGGCGGATACGGCCTCTTGGACCGGAGTCAGTGTGGTATACCCTTTGCGCGAAAGGGCATCTGAAATTGTCTGTTTCATGGTTCGGCTCTTTTGGGTGCTGCGGCCACCCTCAGAGCGTCCAACAGACGGATCAACGTCGAAGCGCTGTCCATACTGAGAGAAGAACCGGATGTATAGTGTTGATGATTGTGGGACGTGAGAACGACCATTGCGTTTAACCGGCACAGAAACTGTTTGTAGCCCGGAAAAACCATTTGACCCAACTCCAGTTCTCGGGCACTCGTTCCCCAGATGGTCCCCGCGGATGCTAAAGCGGGGTGAAAAGGGAATACGGTGAGGTTGGCCGACTGGCGCCAAGTCCGTGACTGCCCCCGCAACTGTAAGCGGTGAGCGACGCCAAATACCCACTGACCCAGTAGGTCGGGAAGGACGGCCAAGCATCGACCCGCAAGTCAGGAGACCTGCCATCAAGTGTTTTAACCAACCCGGGGCGGGGCGTCCTGGAAGGAGGCTTTGATGGCACGTATCATGCGTGTTTACATGATTGGCACCTTCTGCTTGCGCTTGGCAACAAGTGGAGTGGGAAACGTTGGTTACACCTGATCATTTCTTGCTGATTTGTTCGACCTGCAAAGGCGAAGACAACGCAGACGCATTGTGCCAGGCACTGGCCGCGAAGCTGCCTTCGGGTTTTGCACTGCGCAAAATCGCTTGCATGGCGGGTTGCGCACACCCGACCACGGTTGGGTTTCAGGCATCAGGAAAGGCGCAATATCTGTTCGGTGATATTGAAACGGAAAAGGACATCAAAGCTTTGGTGGAATTCGCCGGGCAATTTCGCCTCAGCGAAGATGGGTGGACCAGCGCAACAGACAGGCCGCCTCAGTTGTTCGAAAAGACGTTGTCTCGGCTGCCGCGGCTTGAGTTAGGGGAGTGTCGATGAATTCCTCATCCTTCTTGGTTGCCCGGGATCTTGCGTACCATGCACTCAATGGTGACACCTTGCTGCAGCAGGCATCTTTTGAGTTAGATGAGGGGGCCATTCTGGCCATCGCCGGGCCAAACGGTGCTGGAAAGACCACGCTTTTGAACCTTTTGTGCGGCGCAGTGGATTTGGCGCTGGGGGATGTTCTGGTCAAAGGGCGCAGTCTTCGGCAGATGTCGGCAGTTGAACGCGCACGAAAAATCGCAGTCGTCAGCCAGCAGGAATACCCGGACGGAAGGTTGGCATTGCGGGACTACGTTGCTCTTGGTCAAATTCCGATTCGATCCGATCGCTCGACCGATGAACATGCTACGGAATTGTCGAGAATTTTGCGGCTGACTGGTCTGGGCGCTCTTGCGGATAAAAAAATGGCTGTCCTGTCTGGGGGTGAGCGTCAGCGGGCGCATATTGCGCGTGCCTTGGCGCAGAACCCCTCATTGCTGTTTTTGGACGAACCGACCAACCATCTGGACCCGGATGCCAAGGGGCGGATGCTGTCTCTGGTTGCCGAGTTGGGGATCACCGTGGTGATGATCGTCCACGATTTGGTCATGATCCCCGAATTCGCTACTCATGTGGCGTTGATGAAGTCATCGAGGCTTACCAGTTTTGGCCCTGTGGACGAGGTTCTGACGCCCGAACATGTACGTGAGACATTCGGTGTCGACTACCTGAGCTTTCACCACGAAGGCCGTGTTATCCCGGCGCTGGATATCCGAAAAACAACTGTTTCAAACTAGACAAAGGAACCTCCTCAAAATGAAGCACATCTGGTCCGTGGCACTTGCCACTGCCATTGCAGGCGGCGCATCTGCGCATGAATTAACAGTCGATAATTGCGGCGAGCCGCTGGTGTTCGAAACCCAGCCCGAGCGTCTGGTTGTGCATGACATGAACATGACCGATATGGCTTTTGCTCTGGGCTTGCAGGACAAGATTGTCGGTCTGACCGGCATTACAGGTTGGTACAAGACCAGTCCAGAGTTTGATACGCTTCGCGGTGACATCCCCGAGCTTGCGCCAAAATACCCGACGGTTGAAAACCTTGTCGCGGTTGCGCCAGACTTGTTTTTCGCCGGTTGGTATTATGGCATGAAGCCGGGTGGTGACGTGACCCCGGACACGCTGGAGCCCTTCGGTATCAAAACCATGATCCTGACGGAAAGCTGCGTGCATCTGGATAAGGACCGCCCCGAGGCCAGTATGGACCTGCTGTTCGATGACGTTCTGCGTCTGGGCAAGGTGATGCATGTCGAAGACAAGGCCGAGGAATTGGTGAGCGGCTGGAAAGACGAACTGGCAGCCATTGAGGCCCAAACCGCGGAATTGCCGAAACCACGTGTCTTCTTGCTGGATGGTCCCGCAGATGCGCCCTTCACCGCTGGTAAGTTCGCTATTCCCGACGCGATGATTACAGCGGCTGGCGGTGAAAACGTAACTCATGACATGGAAACCAGCTGGGGCCGTACGTCCTGGGAATCCGTGGCTGCATCGAACCCGGAGTTCCTGGTGCTTTTGGACTATCAGACCGGCAATGGGGCGGCCGATACCTTCAAGTTCCTTCAGGAACACCCGGTTATGTCCCTGACCGACGCCGTGAAGAACGAGCGCTGGATCGGTTTGCGCTACGAAGAGCTGACACCGGGGCCGGCCAATATCGAAGCGATCTCGAAAATGGCTAAGGCCATGCATCCGGGCGTCAACTGATATGGGCCGATTTGGCCTCTTACTTATTTTTGGGGCGGTCGGTCTGGCCGCCCTTTTGCTGATTTCAACCGTGTACGGTACAACTCCAATTCCTGCCGTGGATGCATTCGACGCTGTCCTTTTGGGCACTGGTCTGGTCGACGGAGAAATGGCCCCCGCGCATCGGATCGTCTTTGATCTGCGCTTGCCGCGTGCTCTGTTTGCTGCGGTGATTGGTGCCGGATTGGGCATTGTTGGCGTTGTTCTACAAACCACGACACGCAATGATCTGGCCGATCCGTTCCTGTTTGGCTTGTCCTCGGGGGCGGCTGCCGGAGCGGTGTTTGTCATTACGGTTACAGGGGATCTTCTGGGTTTCTGGACCCTGCCGCTGGCTGCCTTTTGCGGTGGGTTAGTGGCGTCAGGAATTGTGCTGGCGCTGGTCCGCGGATTACGTACGAGTGCACCGGAAAAGCTGATCCTTGCGGGTCTGGCGGTGTCGTTCCTGTTCTCGGCCATAACAAATTACCTGATCTTTGCAGGCGACAGCCGTGCCGCGCATTCAGTCATCTTTTGGATGCTGGGTGGGCTAGGGCTGGCACGTTGGGAAACCTTTCCGCTTGTCTGCGCAGGTTTGTTGCTGATCCTGACCTATGCGCTGTATCGCAGCCGTTGGCTTGATGCCCTTCTGACGGGGGACTTGACGGCTTCGACATTGGGTGTGCCAGTGCAGGGTCTGCGGTTCAGCATGTTTTTTGTGGCGGCATTGGCCACTGCGGTTTTCGTTTCGGTTGCAGGTGTTATTGGCTTTGTCGGTTTGATGGTTCCCCATATCGCCCGTGGGATTGCTGGTCCTTTGCATAATCGCCTGTTGCCAACGGCTGCATTGGTGGGTGCAGCGCTGCTGACCGGTTCGGATATTCTCAGTAGACTTTTGTTAGCCCCGCAAGAACTTCCAGTTGGGATCGTTACAACCTCAATAGGATCTGTTTTTGTGTTTATACTGCTGTTTCGGACTGCAAAATATCAAAGAAAGTGAAGCCCTCAGCGCCTTTGTTGGGTCAGGAACGTCCGGTGGTTCAGGCGCCAGTCGCGAATTTTCAGACAAATCATTTATTGTTCGAAGGCAGCTAACTTGATGCGGCGTGGTCTGGATTTGATTAGGTCAACCCCAACCGGTTTATCTTGAAAGCCGTGTATGGACAGAAGCGCTCCGGCTTCCTTCGCTCAAATAGCACGTGGGCTTTGCCCCCGTTTTTTTTGTGAGAGTTTTGGGCGACTGCCTCATATATCTTTTCGGAATGATGCCCTTGCCTGGATGGTTCCAGATGCCAGCAACTGCCGCTCGAAACTCCGAGCAAAGCCACGATCGATGCCTTAAAGTCCACTGCGGTTTGCAATGTGGGCTGCGCGACACAACGAAAACAAACTCCTCCAGCGATTTTTACAGGATGGATAACCTATGAAAACTCATGCACAAGCAGTCGTAATCGGTGGCGGGCTGGCGGGATGTTCAATCCTGTATCACTTGGCCAAGCTGGGTTGGACGGATGTCATTCTGTTGGAACGGGACGAGCTGACCAGTGGCTCAACCTGGCATGCGGCAGCTAATATTCACGGGCTGCATGACAACAACAACATCACCCGCATCCAGCATTATACGATGAATCTGTATAAAGAACTGGAGCAGGAAACTGGTCAAAGTTGCGGTGTGTTCCAGCCCGGCTCGCTGTATCTGGCACAAACCGAAGAGCGTGAACACCAATTGCGCCTGCAAGAAGCCAAGGCCCGGTTCTATGGGCTGAACTTCCACGAAGTCAGTCGCGAAGAGGCCAAGGAACTGCATCCGCTAGCGCAGTTCGATGACATCCGCTGCATCATGTATGAACCCGATGGCGGCAATGTGGACCCGTCTGGTGTGCCGCATGCCTACGCTGCGGGTGCGCGGGCGATGGGAGCTACGATTGAGCGGTTTTGTCCAGTCACGGGAACCGAGCAACAGGCTGACGGCAGTTGGATCGTCCGCACGCCCAAGGGTGATATTCGCACGCAGTGGGTGGTCAATGCCGCCGGGCTTTGGGGGCGGGAAGTTGCCGCGCTGGCGGGCCTGACCCTGCCGCTGCAACCAACCGAGCATCAGTATTTCGTGACCGAGTCCATAGACGAAGTTGCCAATCTGGGCCGCCGTCTGCCGTCGATCGCGGACCGGGATGGTGAGTATTACTTCCGTCAGGAAGGCAATGGTCTGCTGATCGGTGCCTATGAGAAGGACATGAAGTTCTGGGCCGAAGAAGGTACTCCGCTGGATTTTGCCCATGACTTGTTCCCCGACGATCTGGACCGGATCATGGAGAACGTAATCCGCGCCACCGAACGGGTGCCGGTTGCGGCCACCGCCGGGGTAAAACGGGTGATCAACGGGCCGATGATCTGGTCGCCCGATGCCAACATGCTGTGGGGTCCAGTGCCCGAACTAAAGAACTATTTCATCTGTGGCGGCTTGATCCCGGGCTTCTCACAATCGGGCGGCTTGGGTTTGCTGGCCGCGCAATGGATGATCGAGGGTGAGCCGAAATACGACATGTTCGCCTGGGACGTGGCCCGTTTTGGCGAATGGGCGGACAAGGCCTTCACCAAAGCACGGGTCGAAGACGCCTATACCCACCGTTTCGCCATCCACTTCCCGAACGAGGAACGCAGCGCCGGCCGTCCGGCCCGTGTACGTCCGGCCTATGAGATGCAACGGGACATGGGCTGCGTCTTTGGCCTGAACTGTGGGTGGGAACATCCGCTGTGGTTCGCCGACCAGCCGGGCACCGAAGAGACCAACGGCTTTACCCGCCAGAACTGGTTCGAACCGGTAGGCCGCGAGGTGAAGATGCTACGCGAAAATGTGGGCGTTATCGACATCTCGAACTTCGCCAACTACGTTATCAAGGGTCCGGGTGCAAATGACTGGCTGGACAAGCTGGTTGCCAACCGGGTGCCGACCGAGGTGGGGCGCTCCTGCCTGACGCCGCTGATCTCGGTCCGCGGTGGGGTGGCGGGTGACTTCACCATTACAAAGGTGGCAGATGACGAGTACATGATGATCGGCTCGGGCATGGCCGAACGCTATCATCAGCGGTTCTTCAACATGATCGACATGCCCGAAGGCACCACCTTCGAGGTGGCGACAAACCGGATCGCGGGATTCAATGTCGCGGGACCCAAATCACGTGATCTGCTGCAGCGGCTAACCAATGCGGACCTGTCGAACGAGGCCTTCCGCTTTATGCGCTCGGCAACGATCGAGGTCGCGGGTGTGACCTGCTTGGCGATCCGCGTCAGCTTTACTGGTGATCTGGGGTGGGAGTTGCACTGCGCCGAAGAGGATCAGATCAGGCTTTATTCTGCACTGCTTGAGGCGGCTAAGGATTGCGACGGCGGCCCGGTGGGCGGTCGTGCGCTGGGGTCGCTGCGGATTGAAAAGGGCTACGGCTCGTGGGGGCGCGAGTATTCGCAGGAATATTACCCGCAAGAGGTCGGGTTGGCGGACCTGATTAAGTTGGACAAGGATTTCCTGCACAAAGAAGCCTATCTGACCATCAAGGATACTGCGCCGCGCGAAGTGCTTTCGATCTTCGAGGTTGGTGTCACCGAGAATGCCGATGCCACAGGCGGGGAGCCCATCTTTGCCATCGACGGTAGACCCGCAGGTCGCGTGACCTCGGGTGCTTACGGTTATTCGGTCGGGAAATCTCTGGCTCTGGGTTACTTGGACCCGAAGGTGGCCCAGCCTGGGGATACGGTTAAGGTCCATATCTTGGGCAAACCACACAAGGCGACAGTTCTGGCAGAAGCCCCATTTGATCCAAAAGGGCATCGTCTACGTGATGTCAAACCAGCCTTGGATGGGGTCGTTTGACAGGCAAGCACTTAAATAAGCCAGTCAGACAGGATTCTCGTGGAGACATAAAAAGCTTACGTCAGCATACAGGGTGCTCTCAAAGCAGATCGAATAGCTGGCCGGGGGTATTCCCTTGACGGGGCAAGCCAAGCGCACGCATCAGCGCGAACATTAACGCTTGGTTGGAAGTCACAACAGGCTTACCAAGGGCGGCTTCGATCCGGTCTATAGCCTCGACCGCACGCATGTCGGTGCAACTGAGCACAATGGCTTCGGCATCGGGGTGGTCGGCCTGACAGGCCAGATCGAACACCTCATCCGGGGTCAATTCGCCCTGTCCGTAATTGCCTAGATTACGGCCGATACCGGCGCATTTGACCGTTGTGATCTGGTTTTGCGCCAGAAAGTCCACGGCCTGTCTGTTGATCTCGCCCAGATAGGGCGATGAGAACCCGACCTTGGTAACGCCCAATGTCTTGATCGCGCTCACTAACGCCCCGGCGGCAGTAATGGACAGCGCACCTGACCCGGCCTTGATGTCCAGCGCCAGTTGCTTGTCGAAGGATGGGCCATGGGTCAGTGTAGCCGACGTGCAGCCATAGAGCACCACATCGGGCCGCACGCCCGAGATCATCCTCAGGTCATGGCTGATATCCGAAGCCCCAAGACCGGCCATCTGATCCGATCCTGGGATTTCATCCACGTCATATCCCCCCATTCGCTGAAAGTGCAGGGTCGTATCCCGGCAGCGCATCAACATCATATCCGCTTCGAGATTGGTGTTTGTGAAGGGCACCAACACGCCGATCTTGGCCCGCGTGCGAGTCTCATGGGTCATGACGTCACCTCTTTTAAGACTGCGAGGCAGCGGTCCATCACCGTCTTTTCACAGACCGTGGCGCGCAGGCACTCGCTTAGGCTATAGCCCCCCATTCCGCGCATCATAAGGTCGTGGGCGCGCAAAGCGGCGTCTGCTTTTCGCGCCATTTCAGCATCGGCAAAACGGACCAGCACGAAATTGGTGTGGCTTTCGGGCACGCTCAGTCCAAGATCGCGGCAGTCTTGGGCGAACCGGTCCCGAATGGTCGCTGTGCGGGTAACCACGTCGCGCATATGCTCCTGATCGTGCATCGCCGCCGTGGCCGCCGCCTGCGAGGCAGTTGAGATATTGTTAGGGTTTAGCAGTTTGCGCAGCTCTTCCGCGATACCAGCGGGGAAATAGCCCCATCCGGCGCGTGCGCCAGCCAATCCGTATGCTTTTGAGAAGGTGCGCGTGATCACCGTATCCCCTCGGTCTGCCAGTGCAAAGATCTCAGCCGGATCATTGTCATTGTCGGCAAACTCGGCATAGGCTTGATCGACCACCAGCAGTAAATCGGCGGGCAGGGCTGCGCGCAGACGCAAGATCTCGCCATTTGGGATCAGTGTACCGGTTGGATTGCCCGGATTGCAGACGAACACGATGCGGGTCTTTGGCGTGACAGTGGCCAAAATCGCATCGACTGAGACGGTTAGGTCGTCCTCGGGCGCAGCGACGTATTGGGCCTGCGCCTGTGCGGTGGCCGAAGCCACAAATGCATAGCCGTATTGCGTGCCCAGCACTTGATCGCCGGGTCCTGCAAAGGCACGGATCAGGCAACCGATCAGCTCCATTGACCCGGCCCCGCACAGCACCCGCGCCGGGTCCAGCCCGTGCACATCAGCAATCGCGGCCCGCATCTCGGGCCAATCAGGATCGGGATACAATGTAAGGTCAGCCAGCGCCGCTTGCCCCGCTGCCACGGCGGCGGGGCTGGCCGGAAATGCGCTTTCGTTCTGGGCCAGAGAAACAGTGTCCGGTCCGCCCAGATCGGCCAACGCATAGGGGGCCATCTGCCGGATGGGGTCTACGGCCCGGATCATGACACACCCCCGTAGGCTTTCGCGCCTTCTTCCGTGACAAGTCCGCGTTTCAGATCCAACGCCAGGGCCGCCGGGTCCCGTTCAGCCGGGTTTCCAAAACCGCCTCCGCCGGGGGTGTCGAAGATCAGGTAGTCATCTCCTTCGACCCGCAGTTCTCCTTTGCCCGGAATATCGCTGTCTCCGTCGCGGAACCTGATACGCCCCAGAGCACCGGGTTGACCGCCCATGCGCCCCAAAGCCGGAAATTTCAGCCGCTCGACTGATAGGAACACGATAAATGGTGCGTTGTTGGATGACGTCATCTCGATCCTCTGCCCCAGTCCGCCACGATATTTGCCCGCACCGCCGGAATCCGGCAGCAGCTCGCGTCGCCACATGATAACTGGAGCCATACTTTCGGTGATCTCAACTTGCGATCCGAACACGCCGGACGGGTAAGCCGTGGCGGATAACCCATCCGCATGGGGTCGCGCGCCCGTGCCTCCGTTGTGCACGGGTTCGATGGCAAACTCACGTCCCCCATTCGCCGCGACTTCGGGTGCGTGACGCATGGGCAGATCGAACATGCATGAGGCACCCTCGGCGGGAACCTGATCTGGCAGTGCCTGATGCAGGCAACCCAATACCAGATCAGGAGTCACTTGACCCAGCGTGTGGCGCATAGCCACCGGCACGGGGCGCTGCGCGTTCAGGATACAGCCCTTTGGTCCATCCACCGTAAACGGTTCCAGCGAACCGGCATTGTTCGGAATGTCAGGCCCGACGATACAGCGCAGGGCAAAAACGGTATAGGCCGTCGCATAGTTCAGCGGCACGTTGATGCCTTTTTTCGAGCAGCCCGCAGTGCCGGTGAAATCCACATGCATCCCGTCCTTGGCGACGGTCAGGGTCGCGTGCAGTTCCAGCTCATTCTCATAGCCATCCATGCGCAGCACGTTTTTGTAAACGCCTTCGGGCACTTCGGCGATAGCCTCCAGCGCGCCTTTGCGAGAGGTGTCGATGATGTAGCTGCCTAGAGTGTCCAGGTCGCCGATCCCGAACTCGTCCATCATCGAGATCAGACGTTTTACCCCAGCCTCGCAACAGGCGATCAGTGCGTAGATGTCGCCTTCATTGGCGATCGGCTCGCGCGAATTGGCGCGGATGATGTCCATCAGAAGTGCGTTGGGGGTTCCGGCCTCGACCAGTTTGCAGGGCGGGATCAAAAGCCCTTCGTCATAGATATCTGAGCCTTCTGGCCCCATGCCCAAACCACCCAGATCAACCAGATGCGAGGTGCAGGACGTAAAGCCCACCACCTTGCCATCCTTGAATGCGGGCATCATCAGCAGGAAGTCATTCAAATGCCCCGAGGCCAGCCAAGGATCATTGGTCATATAGATGTCGCCGGGCTTCATGTCCTGCAGGCAGAATCGCCCTCGCAGATGCAACACGGCCTCGGCCATGGTGTTGATATGACCCGGAGTGCCGGTCACCGCCTGGGCCAACATCCGACCATTCACGTCGAAGATGCCTGCCGAGATGTCACCGCATTCCCTTACGATGGGTGAAAAGGCTGCGCGGATCAGGGTCTGACCCTGTTCCTCGACCACCGCCAGCAGACGGTTCCACATCACTTGCAGGCGGGCGGGGGAAAGTTCAGCGGTCATCATGCGCCTCCTTTCTGGTGTTGGATCAGGACAAGGTTGCCAATTGAATCCACATGCGCAGAGAAATCCGCGGATACGAGCGTGGTGGTCTGCGGCTCATGGATAAGTGCCGGGCCCGATACGTGGTTGCCGGGCTTCAGGTCGGCACGGGCCACAAAGGCGGCATCCTTGGTTGAGCCATCCACATCACAGGTGATCTGGCGCGTTTCGGTAACATTGAACGCGGTGCATTCTGGTGTCTCTGGCACCGGCAGTAAGGCAGGGTCCGGGGTTGCCACCCGCACGGCCCAGTTCAGGATTTCGATCTCCATCCCTGGCACCGGACGCGAGAACTGCTTGCGGTATTCCTTTTCGAACGCGGCGGTTAGGGGGGTAATATCCTCGGCAGTCAGGGGGCGATCCGGCAAGGTAATCTCGATCTCGTGCCCCTGTCCGCTATATCGCATGAAAGCGGTCCGCTGGGTTTCCGTCGGAGCGTTGCCAGCACCTTGGCCCACGACCTCTTTTGCCTCGGCTATCATTGTGTCGAACAGGTCGTTCACCCCGTCCAAGCCCAGACTTTCAAGCAGTGAATAGCGTGAACGGACAATTTCGAAAGAGATTGGAGCGAATAGAAATCCGATTGCGGACCCAACGCCCGGATTGGGTGGGATCACGATGCAGGACACCCCGGCTGAACGTGCCACCCGGCTGGCGTGAAGCGGGCCATTGCCGCCAAAAGCGATCATTGTACGTGGGCCTAGATCCTTGCCGCTCTCTACCGCATGCATCCTTCCGGCGCTTGCCATGCTTTCATCCACGATGCGGCTGACTCCATCGGCCGAGCCGATCGGGTCCAAGTTCAACCTGTCGCCTATCGTGCGGGTCAGGGCGGCCTTGGACGCTTCGGGATCAAGCCTGATATGCCCTTCGGCAAAGGTGTCCGGCACGATGTAACCCAAGGTGATGTCACTGTCGGTCACCGTAGGATCAGTTCCGCCGCGCATAAACGCCACCGGTCCGGGTTCGGACCCGGCGGATTTTGGGCCGACAGTCAGGCGACCCAGACGGTCCACACCCGCAATCGAGCCGCCGCCTGCGCCGATCTCGATCATCTCGATCACCGGAATGCGAACCGGCATGCCCGAACCCTTGATAAACCGGGCAGCGCGCGCGATTTCGAATGCACGCGAGGTTTGCGGGCGGGCCTTGTCGATCAGGCAGAGTTTGGCCGTGGTGCCACCCACGTCAAAGGAAAGGACCTTGTCCAGCCCAGAGCGTGCCGCGATGCGCGCCGCCAGAATTGCCCCGCCTGCAGGGCCGGATTCGACCAGACGGATCGGGAACCGGGCGGCAGTTTCCACGGTGCACATACCGCCACCTGCGGTCATCATCAGAATTGAACAGGTAACACCTGCGGCCTCGAACTGGTCGACAAACCGGGACAGATAGTGTTCCATCAGCGGCTGAATATAAGCGTTCGCAACGGTGGTGCAGAGCCGGTCGAACTCGCGCGCTTCGGGGCTGACATCAGATGAGATCGAAACCGTCAGATCGGGACGACGTTCAGTCAGAATTGTGCGCAGCCGCTGTTCGTGGGTCGGGTTGGCATAGGCGTGCATCAGACAGATCGCTATCGCTTCGGCCCCGCTTGCGTCGATATCAGCCAGAAGTGCATCGATTTGGGTTTCATCCAACGGGATCAGCACATCACCTTCTGCGGACATACGTTCGCTAATGGTCAGGGATCGTTCGCGCGGGACCAGCAGATCTGGTTTTTCCAGGTTGATGTCGTATTGGGAATATCGCCGCTCATACCCGATTTCGAGGATGTCCCGAAATCCTTCGGTGCAGATGGTTGCCACAACCGCGCCGCGTCGTTCAATCAGCGCGTTTGTCGCCAGTGTCGTTCCATGGATGAAGCCGGTAACCTCGGCCAGTGTTCGGTCGGATTGCTGCATGACCCGCCGGGCGCCTTCCATCGCGCCTTCGGCCGGGTTTCCGTGAGTGGTCAGTGTTTTGGTCGAGGCAAGGATCGTGTCTTCATCGGAAACCAATACTGTATCGGTGAAAGTGCCGCCTATATCTATGGCTAGGCGCAATGTCTGTATTGTCATGAAATCTTCCGAAGTTACCGTGGTTGCAGAGCAAGCAATTGGCAAAATGCCCGGCAATCAGGCTGAAGGCACCAGATCACAGCCGGTAGCGCGGCGTTCCATCGGATTTGGAATGCAAGTCTTCATCATTTTCAAACTGTGGGGGGTAATACACGCCGCTGCTAGCGAGATTGCGACACACAGGTCCACAAGCGACAAGTTTTACGGTGGTCGGATATCAAACGATGTTTAACGGTTGTTTAGTGCATTAACTCAAAGAAAGGAGGCATGGTTCCAATCCTCTATAATAGGCTATGCTGACAGCCCAAAGGATTTCAGAAAGTTTAAATGCCACTTGTACAGGTTGATCTGGAACTATCCAGCCAACGTCCAAAATTAACCCAATCCATTCAAGGATCAAAGCTATGTCGCAACCTTCGTCCGCAACCACTATGAACGATCTGATGAACCATGAGCTTAGGGCCGCACATCTGTATTGGCAGGCAGGTGCGTGGTGTGCGGAACGCAACCTGAATGGCTGCTCGGAACTGCTGCTGACTCATGCGGATGAAGAGCTGACGCACATGAAGAAGATGCTCAATTATCTTGTGGACTGCGAATGGCCGATCCGTTTTCAGGCTCTGCCAGAGCCAAAGGTCGAAACTGACACGGTCCAAGGATTGTTCCAGATGATCCTTGATCACGAAAAGAAAGTGACCGATGGGATCAACGCGGCTGTGAAAGAAGCGCAAGCCTTGGATGACCACAGCACATTTGAGTTTTTGCAGTGGTTCGTGATGGAACAGCGCGAGGAAATCAAGACGTTTCAAGGCATTATAGATCGGATAAAACTCATAGGTGACGGGCCGCACTCGCTCTACTATATCGACAAGGAAGTTGCAGAAATCTCTGCAAACATGGCGTCTGGCGGGGGCGTTCCAACGGCGTGAACTTGGCTGTAGGTCGTCAGGCATTGGATTATCAGCGCGTGTTTGAAAAGGCGCTGTCGACATACTGTTGAGCAAAAAAAAACAGATGGTCGCCAAATCCTGATACATGCAGGGGCCGCAACGTTCGCTAAGATTTCAGGTCGTTAATCGGTTTTACCTAACGTGCTGCCGGTTAACACTGACAGCGAGACCTGCTCCATGAATTCGAACCCATTCACCAACCGCGTTTCCAGCCTGTCCGGTCCAGCGCGTGATATCGTACCTGCCATACTTTCTGACACGATGGATATGGCGGATGCAGCAATCGGTCTGTACGTTGAAACAGGCGGATCGGTTGTCTTGACCACAGTGCAGGGTGAGACCCGAACCGTTCAGGTGGCGGATTTTTCAATCCTACCTGTGGGCGTCATTCGCGTGCATTCCACTGGCACCACGGCGTCTGGGATACACGCAATGGTTCTGGAATGAAAATGATCTGAGGGCATGCCAACCAAAGCATCCTAGAATAGAATGATTGATGCCTTGTCCTGTCGTTCACTTGCGAGCGACAGGGTTTTAGTTTTCGTGGGTTGGGCCGCTCTGTCCCGCCGCAGTAATCCCAAATTTCAGGGCGCTATGAACATGACAAAACCGTAGCGAGAATGAATATGGCGATCAGCTTAAAAACGGAATCGAAACGCGCAATCCTCAATATAACGCACTGATCGACCGGATCGAGCTGATCGCTAGCAACTCGGACGAGCCAATCCTACTGCTTGGTGAATCCGGGACCGGCAAGACACAATTGGCAGAGCGGATCTATACGCTCAAACTTGATCGACGGCGGGTCAAAGGGCGTTTAGTTCATGTCAACTGCGCCACGCTTAATGGGCCGGATGCGCTGGCCACATTGTTTGGCCAGCGGCGCAGTTATCTGGGTCAGGCCGGGACCGAGCGCACTGGTTTGCTGCGTGAAGCCGATGGTGGTGTGCTGTTTCTGGATGAAATTGATGAACTGGGCTGGAATGAACAATCGGTCCTGTTGCATGCGATCGAAACTGGCCGGTTTTATCCCCTGGGGTCCGACCACGAAATAACCTGCCGCTTTCAGATCATCGCTGGGGCGAACCGTGACCTGCACACCTTGGCCGCCGCCGGACAGTTCCGTCCTGATCTACTGGCACGCTTAAACATGTGGCGTTTTACTCTGCCCGCGTTGCGTTCACGTAGGGAAGATATTGAGGCTAACCTCAAGTTCGAACTTTCCCGATCTGAGCGTGCACTGGGCACTCAAGTGGGCTTCAACGCAGACGCACATGAGGCTTATCTAAAGTTTGCCACCAATCCCGCCACGCAGTGGCCCGGCAACTTCAGGGATTTCAGCGGCTCGATCAAACGCCTGTACACCCTCGCACCCCGAGGTCGGATCACGCGGACCATGGTTGAGGAAGAAGTTGCAAATCTGCGTTCCAGTTGGGCGGCTGCCACGTCAGATACGGACTTTACCTCGGTACACCACGTGCTTGGTGACGCTGCATTAGATATTGATCCATTTGACATTGTGCAGTTGACCCGGGTTATACACACCTGTCAGAACACTCCCAATCTAAGTGCGGCGGGCCGTGAGCTTTTTGCAATGTCTCGGCAAAAGCGCAAAACTCAGAACGATGCGGATCGGTTGCGAAAATATCTGCAGAAATTTGGGTTGGATTGGGAAACCGTGACGAGCAGCAGAGGGGGTCAAGACTGATGGTCTGTCCTATCGCACTCTTCCCTCCCATTAATCACATTTGATGTGCGCTATCTTCACGGCAAGGGACACCCGTTAGTTTTTGCTTGCGTCAACTCCAGCGGCATTGGGGCGATAAAATCCACGATACCACTTCACAAACTCGGCAACCCCATCCTCAACCGAGGTCTTGGGTTGATATCCGGTCAGGTCATTCAACAATGAAGCATCGGCCCAGGTTGCGGGCACGTCTCCGGCCTGCATTGGCATCATGTTCTTTTCCGCCTTGATGCCAGTGGCCCTTTCAATCGCCTCGATAAACGCGGTTAAATGCACAGAGTCATTGTTGCCGATGTTTACCACCCGATGAGGAGCAACGGGTGACAGACTGTCACCCTCGGGCACTTGCCCGTCCATAGGCCGAACTGGTATCGCATCCATCAAAAGGCGGATAGCCTCCACCAAATCCTCGACGTAGGTAAAATCGCGCTTCATATCGCCATGGTTATAAACGTCGATCGGATTGCCTTCGAGGATGGCCTTGGTGAATTTGAACAGGGCCATATCCGGCCGTCCCCAAGGGCCGTAAACAGTGAAAAAGCGGAACATGGTGACCGGCAAGTCGAAAAGGTGTGCATAAGAATGCGCCATGTTCTCAGTCGCTTTTTTGGTGGCCGCATAGAAGGACAATTGGTGATCAGCGCGCTGAGTTTCCTTGTAAGGCATCTCGGTATTGGCCCCGAAGGCAGAAGATGTAGACGCCAGAAGCATGTGTTTCGGAGGATACGCACGGGCGGCTTCCAGAATTTCGAATGTCCCGTTCAGATTGCTTTCCAAATACGAGCGCGGGTTATCGATCGAGTAGCGCACACCAGCCTGAGCCGCGAGGTGCACGACAAAATCGAATTCGTGCTCGCGAAACAGGTTCATCACCAGATCGGGGGCCTCGACCTTTCCGATCACAGGTGTGAAATTCTCTCCATTGGGTTGACCCGCCAGCATATCATGGCGGGTCTCTTTCAGTGTCACATCATAATAGTCGTTTAGCGCGTCCAGCCCCACCACGCGGTAGCCATGCTGTAACAGCAGTTTACTTAAGTGAAAGCCGATGAAACCGGCCGATCCGGTTACGAGAACGCTCTGCATATTGCTGCCTCTGCCTAAATCGAAATCAATTAATCTTTGTTGAGCCCGATAATTGTGATTTTCAACCCAAAAGGTCACGGTATGGATACCACATCCATAGTTCAAAAACAGAGTTCGGCAGAGATGTGACGGAACCTACGGGGCCAACCCGTTGTCTCAGTCAGGTGTTAACGTGACAACACCAACCGAGGGTCTCGATATCCGGTTCCATGCGGGTGGCGTCGATGCGTCTGAACTGCCATCCAGCTACAAGAGTGCGGACAGCGTTGTGGAGCAGATTAAGTCCTATGATCTGGCCGAGATTGAGGACTACATCGACCCTTACGGCTGCATCATGGCCGGAGATGTCCCGCCGTTCTGGAAGAGCCGAAAAAAAGGCCGGAAATAGAATGCCTGCCCCTCTGCCCTGCACGGGCGGAGGGTAGTATGTTCAAATACTGGCCTCGGTAAGTATGCCTTCAACATTCTGGACATGTTCCTGGATCAGAACATCCAGAAACAATTTGGCGACGCGCGACATCCCCGGTTGTTTTCGCGTGGCAGCAGCAAATCTGGTTCGATAACGGATTTGGTTAGGCAGAATTCGCTTCATAGTTTGCCTTTCGACAAATTTCTGCGCCAAATGATCCGGCAGGAAGGCTAAGTAACGGCCAGATAAAATCAGGATCGCCAGGGCTTGTTCATTCTGAACCTTGGCTGCTCGTCTGAACCCTAGTTGCTGCCCAACGATTAGGTTGGGAGAGTTCACATTTAGCCCTGCATAGCTGAACTGGTTAATATCCGCCGGTCCTAAATCGGTGTCCGAAGCATTAAACAACGGGTGGTTTTTGCCGCAATAGAGGTACATATTCTCACCATAAAGCGGCGAGTATTGCAGGCTGCTTGACGGGCGATGCAATGCAATGATCCCAATATCCAGCTGCCCCCCGATGACCATGGTTTCAATCACATTTGGCGGTTCCAGAGACAGCTCGATCTGCACGGCAGGAGCAGCTTCATTGAAATTGTGGATAGCGCGGGCAAGGTGGGATTCCGGGTTTGAAGCGCATTGATCGAACAGGGCTACTCGAACGGTACCAACCAACTGCTCTTTAATCTCGTTCACCTCGGTTCTGAATTGCGACACCGAGATGAGCAGTTCTTCGGCCGCGCGGAGAACTTTGTCGCCGTCATCGGTCAAGGAAAACCCTGATGGCCCGCGATTGCACAGCTTCAAGCCAAGTCGCAGTTCCAAGTCTGATAAATGCTTCGAGATGGTGGACTTGCCGATATTCAATTCTGCCTCGGCAGCCGAAAGACCACCGCATTCGACGACTGACTTGAAAATCCGCAGCAGGCGGATGTCGGTATCCCCTATTCGTGTGGCGAGCGAATTATGATTCATCTTACAAGTTCGATATATGTGAAACCTATCGCGCAAACTTTAACAACGAAGAAACACTTTGTGCAAGCTAGGTTCTTCTCGCCGAGGCAGAATCGGACTGGCTTACTCTCTCCCCAAGCTGGCGCGCACCTCGAAAAATCCGACAACTGGGAGGACATCCATGTCATTTATCAACAAGCTTGGCACCTTCACCGCCGCCGTTTCCGTGGCAGCGCTGATGGTCGCAGGCGCGGCAGATGCAAAGAACTTTAAGATCGCGGTAGGCGACAGCGCCGGCAGCGCACAAGAAGCCCTGGGCATCGCATTCGTCAAAGCGCTCGAAGAAAAATCGGGCGGTGAACATACAGCGACTCTGTTTCTGAACGGTCAGCTGGGTTCGGAACAGGACACCGTGAACGAAGCGGCCATTGGCACGCTGGACATGTCGCTGCTGGCCATCAACAACATCACGCCGTTTTCGCCGTCGGTTGGGGTATTCACCCTGCCTTACGTTATCCTCAGCCTGGAAGACGCTGAAAAGCTGACACAGGGCCCGATCGGACAAGAGCTGGTCGAAAACACCATTCGCGATGCTGGCGTGCGTATCATCGGCTGGACCTATACAGGGTTCCGTCGCCTGACCAACTCGAAGAAACCGGTCAGCTCGGTTGCCGATCTGCAAGATTTGATCATTCGCGTTCCCAAGAACGAGATCATGATCGAAACCTATAAGGCATGGGGTATCAACCCGACTCCGATGGCTTGGTCGGAAACCTTTACTGGTCTGCAAACCAAAGTGGTCGACGGACAGGACAATCCATATCTGACCATTAACGCAATGAAGTTCTACGAGGTTCAGGACCACGTCACCAACCTGCGTTACATCTTCTCGATCGAACCGTTGATCATTTCCGAGGCTGTGTTCCAAGACCTGTCCGCAGAAGAACAGCAGATGATTCTGGAAGCCGGTCAGGAAGCAACTCTGGCGTCAGCGCAGTTCCTGCGCGACTCAGAAGCGGCGATCAAGGAAGAACTGACCGCTAAAGGCATGGAAATCATCGATCCTGAGAACGATGAGGCCGAGTTCATCGAACTGGCAACTGGTGCAGTATGGCCGCAGTTCTACGAATCCATCGGCGGCGTCGAGAAACTGAACACAGTTCTCGAAGCCATCGGTCGCGAGCCGGTCCAACAATAATCGCCGCAGAGCGATACTGGAAAGAGCGCTACGGCGCTCTTTCCAACTCAGGGAGGAGGGAAACCATATGTTCTGGAAATTTCTGGACAATATAGAAAGTGTCATCTGCCGAGTATTGTTATCGGGCTTCGTTTGCCTGCTGTTCGTGCAGATCGTCGCGCGCGAAGTTTTTGGGTTTTCGATCAGCTGGATCGAGGAACTCTCGGTCTACATGTTTGTTTGGTTCGTTTACTTTGGTGCCAGCTACGCGGCCTTAAAGGGTGCCCATAATCGGGTGACGTTCCAGTTCAAGTTTCTGCCCAGCGGTTACATCAAATACATCGAAGCCTTCGCCGATCTCTTCTGGCTCTTCTTCAATGTCTATTTCCTGTATTTGGCCACGGATTTCGTTTTCAACAAGATGAACAAGTTCTGGAAATCGCAGACCTTGGGCGTTGAGATGAAGTACATCTACATGGTGCTGCCTTTGGCCTTCGCACTGATGACCTTCCGCATCATCCAAGTGAACTATCGCCGCCTGATCAAGGGCGAGGATATCCACGATCCCGATCAGATCGATCTCGACGAAATCAAAGCCGCCACCGAAGCGGCCAAGAAAGATTAAGGGCAGGGAGGACACAACATGGAATCCGAAATCGTCACAATTCTGTTTGGCTCATTCCTGCTTTTGCTGCTGATCGGCGCACCGATCACTGTGGCGCTGGGTGTGGCTTCGCTGTTTTCATTCTTGTACCTGGATGAAAACCCCATCAAATTCGTGCAGATCGCCTTTACCTCGGTCGGGGCCTTCCCACTGATGGCGCTGCCCGCCTTTATCCTGGCCGGTGCCTTGATGGAGGCAGCCGGTATATCAAAACGCCTGATCAATGTTGCCGAAAGCCTCGCCGGGCCATTTACTGGCGGCATCTCGGCGGCAACGGTCATGGCCTGTCTGTTCTTCGGAGCCATTTCGGGCTCGGGCCCGGCAACAACCGCGGCGGTGGGGATGCTGATGATCCCCGCAATGATCGACCGCGGATATGAGCGCGGCTATGCCTCGGCGATCACTGCGTCGTCAGGCGGCCTCGGGATTATTATTCCTCCCTCGATCCCGATGGTGATCTTCGGCATTGCCGCGCTCGGTATGGCACCTCCGCCGGAAGCCGTCGAAAAGTTCGGCACCTTCCAGTCGGTTTCAATCTCGAAACTGTTCATCGCGGGATTTGTACCGGCCTTCCTGATTGCCACCAGCTTGCTGATCCTGAACTTTTTCATGTCGAAAAAGCGTGGTTACAAAGGCGTTGCCGAAGGCTGGTCGATCCGTCACGTCGGTTGCGAGATGTATCGCGGGTTCTGGTCGCTGATGGCGCCACTTGTGATCCTGGGTGGTATCTACACTGGCTTCTTCACCCCGACCGAGGCTGCAATCGTTGCCATCTTCTATACGCTGGTTGTAGGCGTCGTGATCTATCGCGAACTAACATGGCAATCGCTGTTTCAGTCGCTAGAGGCCACAACTTGGTTAACCGGGCGGGTGTTGTTGATCCTGTTCACCGCAACCGTGTTTGGCCGCCTGTTGGTGGAAAACCAAATCCCGGCGATCATCGCGGACTCGATGCTCAGCTTTACGGACAACCTCTATGTGATCTGGGCACTGATCATCTTCTTCCTGCTGTTTGTCGGCATGTTCATGGAGACGTTGGCCACCATCCTGATCCTGGTTCCGGTGATGCTGCCGGTGGCTTATTCGGTGGGTATCGACCCGATCCACTTTGGCGTGGTGATGGTCTGTACGCTGGGCATCGGTTTCCAGACGCCGCCATTGGGTGAAAACCTGTTCATTGCTTCGGGGATTTCGAACATCACGATTGAACAGATCTCGCTGCGCGCGCTGCCTTTTGCGGCTGCCAACACGATCGCGATATTCATCATCGCCTTTTTCCCTGAATTGTCGCTGTGGCTTCCACGGCTGCTGGGCTACTGATCTGGAAAGGATGACGACATGAAACAACTGGTCACCAACATCCTGTTTGCAACAGACTTGTCAGCGAATTCACCTCATGCTCTGCGCTATGCCGCCAGCATTGCGCAGGGCACCGGGGCGCAAATTCACGTGCTCCACGTCAATGAACCTTTATCGGATGATGCCAAAATCACGATGGAGATGTTCATCCTGAACGAAGAAACCCGCAAGACCGCTTTCGCGCGCCGTCACGAGATGGTGCGTAAGGTACTGGCCGAACGGCAGGCCAACTTCTGGGCGCGTTTCGAAGGAGATGATGCAAAGATCCGAGAGCAGGTTACTTCGGTCGAGGTTACCGACGGCCACCCAGCCGAAGTTATTCTGCGCCGCTCGGTCGAACTGAACTGTGACCTGATCGTCCTGGGGGCGCATGATCACGGATTCTCGCACACATTTCTGGGAACTGTCGCCAAACGCGTTCTGCGCAGGTCCAGAATACCGACGCTGATTGTGCCAAACCCGGACGATACCTGAGCGTCCCAATTTTCTGGGCGCCGCTGAAAGCACAAGCCTGTGACCGCTGGGAAATTGGCGGCCACTTTCTATGAGATCAAAAACCACTCAGCAGCGGTTTTGCTGCCTGTAAGTAAGGAAACACACCAATGAAGATGACGACGGAAGAGGCTTTTGTTAAGGTTCTGCAGATGCATGGTATCGAACATGCGTTTGGGATTATCGGGTCTGCGATGATGCCGATTTCGGATCTGTTCCCGAAGGCGGGCATCATGTTCTGGGACTGTGCCCATGAGGGCAGCGCCGGCATGATGGCCGATGGCTACACCCGCGCCACCGGCAAGATGTCGATGATGATCGCGCAGAACGGCCCCGGCATCACCAACTTCGTGACCGCCGTTAAGACCGCCTACTGGAACCACACCCCGCTGCTGCTGGTCACCCCGCAGGCGGCGAACAAGACCATCGGTCAGGGCGGTTTCCAGGAAGTTGAGCAGATGAAACTGTTCGAGGACATGGTCGCCTATCAGGAAGAGGTCCGCGACCCGTCCCGCGTTTGCGAGGTTCTGAACCGCGTGATCATGCAGGCCAAACGCGCCAGCGCCCCGGCTCAGCTGAACATCCCGCGCGATATGTGGACCCAGGTGATCGATGTCGACCTGCCCGCGGTTGTTGAATTCGAACGCCCCTCGGGCGGCGAAAGCGCCGTGGCACAGGCGGCCGAGCTGCTGTCGAACGCCAAGAACCCGGTCATCCTGAACGGCGCCGGTGTGGTTCTGGCCGAAGGCGGCATCGACGCTTCGAAAGCACTGGCCGAGCGTCTGGATGCCCCGGTCTGCGTTGGCTATCAGCACAACGACGCCTTCCCCGGCTCGCACCCGCTGTTTGCTGGTCCGCTGGGCTATAACGGTTCGAAAGCCGGGATGGAGCTGATCAGCGAGGCCGACGTGGTTCTGTGCCTGGGCACCCGCCTGAACCCGTTCTCGACCCTGCCGGGCTATGGCATCAACTACTGGCCCGCGAATGCGAAAATCATTCAGGTCGACATCAACCCCGACCGCATCGGCCTGACCAAAACCGTCTCGGTCGGCATCGTCGGCGACGCGGCCAAAGTGGCCAATGGCATCCTGAACCAGCTGAGCGACACCGCCGGTGACGAGGGCCGAAAAGAGCGTAAAGAGCGCATCGCCCAGAAGAAATCCGCCTGGGCGCAGGAACTGACCTCGATGACCCACGAGGACGACGATCCGGGCACCAGCTGGAACCAGCGTGCCCGTGCAGCCAAGCCTGACTGGATGAGCCCGCGCATGGCGTGGCGCGCCATTCAGGCCGCCCTGCCGAAAGAGGCGATCATCTCCTCCGACATCGGCAACAACTGCGCCATCGGCAACGCCTATCCGGCGTTCGAAGAAGGCCGCAAGTATCTGGCCCCCGGCCTGTTCGGCCCCTGCGGTTACGGTCTGCCCGCCATCGTTGGCGCCAAGATCGGCCAGCCCGATGTTCCGGTTGTCGGCTTTGCCGGTGACGGTGCCTTCGGTATCGCGGTGAACGAACTGACCGCGATCGGCCGCGAGGAATGGCCCGCTGTGACCCAGATCGTCTTCCGCAACTACCAGTGGGGTGCGGAGAAGCGGAACTCGACCCTGTGGTTCGACGACAACTTCGTCGGCACCGAGCTGGACACCAAAGTGTCGTATGCCGGTATCGCAACCGCATGTGGCCTAAAAGGTGTGGTCGCCCGCACCCAGGACGAACTGACCGCGGCGCTGAACCAGGCGATCGAGGACCAGAAGAACGGCATCACCACCCTGATTGAGGCCCTGATCAACCAGGAACTCGGTGAGCCCTTCCGCCGCGACGCAATGAAAAAACCCGTCGCCGTCGCAGGCGTCTCAGAAGACGATATGAAACCGCAGGCCGTGTGATCTCAGGATAAGGCCGGAGCGTATGACCCTGACACCGATTGAGCTGTTGCGCAAAAGCGCCCCGGCCATCCGACCTGTAATTTCACTAAGCGAAGGCAGTGATCCCCGCGTTGTCGCGGGGGCGCTAGCCGCCCACAAAGCCGATCTGGCCGACATTATTCTGATCGGACCTCAAGCCGATGTTGAAGCCGCCCTGAGCAATCACGGGGCGGCTCCATCCAAAGGCGTTGCGGTCCATGACCCCGCAACCTCGGACCTGACCGAGGAATTTGCCCAGACCTTTTTCGAGCTGCGCCAGCACAAGGGCGTTGATCAAGACAAAGCGCGAGCTGCCGTTGAAACCCCGCCTGTCTACGCGGCTATGCTTGTTCGCAGTGGACGTGCTACCGGCACAGTTGGCGGCGCGGTTTACACAACCGGCGACATTGTCCGCGCTGCCATCCAGGTGATCGGCATGGCTCCCGATGCGGGAATGGTATCGTCCTTTTTCCTGATGTATCCGCCTGAAAACGCCCAGCCCGGCGCACGCGCGATGCTGTATTCCGATTGCGGATTGATCATCAATCCCACCGCAACTGAGTTGAGCAAGATCGCGACCGCCTCGGCCGCGTCGGCCCGAGCGCTGCTGCAAGTCGATCCGAAAATTGCGATGCTCAGCTTTTCAACCAAGGGCAGCGCCAAGCACCCGGATGTGGACAAGGTGATTGAGGCCACTGAAGCGTTGCGTCAGGGCGCACCTGAGCTGCAGGTCGATGGCGAACTGCAATTCGATGCCGCATTTGTGCCGTCGGTCGGGGATCGCAAATCCCCCGGATCTTCGGTGGCCGGACAGGCCAACGTGATGATCTTCCCCAATCTCGACGCGGGCAATATCGGTTACAAGATCACGCAACGGCTGGGCGGTTATTCCGCCATCGGCCCTGTCCTACAAGGGCTGGCGCAACCCGCCAATGACCTGTCCCGTGGCTGCAGCGCCGAGGATGTAACACAGATGATCGCCGTGACCGCGCTACAACCAAACGGAACGTAAAACTCAAAGTAAGCATCGGCGCAAGAACGATGTTCTCAAATCAAGAGGAAAGTGACAAAGTCCTCCGTAGATAACCGACAGGACCCGCCAATGACCCATCAGCAGCCGATCCTCGACACGTCACCGAAAGTCTCGGACGAGATCCGCAAGACCACCTGCTACATGTGCGCCTGCCGCTGTGGCATCAACGTCCATATGAAAGACGGCAAGGTTGCGTATATCGAAGGCAACCGAGATCACCCTGTGAACAAGGGCGTTCTTTGCGCCAAGGGCTCAGCCGGTATCATGCAGGTCAACGCCCCCTCGCGGCTGCGCAAACCGCTGCGCCGTGTGGGTCCTCGCGGGTCCGGTGAGTTCCGCGAGATCGAATGGGATGAGGCCATCAGCACGGCCGTTGGCTGGCTGAACGAGCTGCACGAAACCGCCCCCCAGAAGCTGGCCTTTTTCACCGGCCGTGATCAGAGCCAGAGCTTCACTTCGTTCTGGGCGCAGAATTTCGGTACGCCAAACTATGCGGCGCATGGCGGGTTCTGCTCGGTCAACATGGCAGCAGGCGGCATCTATACCATGGGCGGCGCGTTCTGGGAGTTCGGCCAGCCGGATTGGGAGCATACCAAGCTGTTCATGCTGTTTGGCGTCGCTGAGGACCACGACAGCAATCCAATCAAGATGGGCATCGGCAAGATCAAAAAGCGCGGTGCGCGGGTGATTGGAGTGAACCCGATCCGCTCTGGCTATAACGCTGTCGCGGATGACTGGGTCGGGATCACGCCCGGCACCGATGGGCTGTTCATCCTGTCGCTGATTCATGTGCTGATGAAGGCGGGCAAGATCGACCTCGATTACCTCAGCCGCTATACTAACGCGCCGGTTCTGGTGAACGCCACCGAAGGCCCGGAAAAGGGCCTGTTCCTGCGCGATACAGATGGCAAACCGCTGGTAATCGACCGGGCTACAGGCGAGCCCACGGCCTTTGACAAACCCGACGTTCGCCCAGACTTGTCGGCCACTTACGAAAAAGACGGCGTTACACACCGGCCCGTTTTCCACCTGATGGCGGAAAAATACTTGTCAGATGAGCACGCCCCCGAGGCAGTGGCCGAACGCTGTGGCATTCCTGCCAAACGCATCCGCGCCATCGCCGCCGAGATCGCCCGCGTCGCCTTTGACGAGGCCATCGAGTTGGACCACGAATGGACCGACTTCCGGGGTGAGACTCACTCCAAGATGATCGGCCGCCCCGTCAGCTTCCATGCCATGCGCGGGATTTCCGCCCATGCCAACGGTTTCCAGACCTGCCGCGCGCTGCATGTGCTGCAAATCCTACTGGGCACGGTTGAGGTTCCCGGCGGCTTCCGCTTCAAACCACCCTACCCCAAACCAGTAGAAGCGCATCCTACACCGCATGGAGACCGCCGCCCCGGTCGCCCGCTGGAAGGCCCGCATCTGGGATTCCCACGCGGACCTGAAGACCTGCTACTGGATGATTGCGGCACAGCGCAGCGTATCGACAAAGCCTTCACCTGGGAAAACCCGATGTCATCCCACGGGCTGATGCATATGGTGATTTCGAACGCCGCTGCGGGCGATCCCTACAAGATCGACACGCTGTTCATGTACATGGCGAATATGTCGTGGAACTCATCCATGAACACCAAGGGCGTGATGGAGATGCTGACGGCCAAGAATGCCGACGGCAAATACGTCATCCCCAAGATCATCTACTCGGATGCTTATTCCTCAGAAATGGTTGCCTATGCCGACCTGATCCTGCCCGACACCACTTATCTGGAACGGCACGACTGTATCTCGCTGCTCGACCGTCCGATCTGTGAGGCCGACGCCGCCGCCGACGCCATCCGTTGGCCGGTGGTCGAACCCGACCGCGACGTACGCGGATTCCAGTCAGTGCTGATCGAACTCGCCAACCGCATGAGCCTGCCGGGCTTCACCAATGAAGATGGCACGCCCAAGTGGAAGGATTACGCCGACTACATCGTCAACCACCAGCGCAAGCCGGGTATCGGCCCGCTGGCCGGGTTCCGTGGTGAAAATGGCGAAAAAGAAGGTCGCGGAGAGGTTAACCCCGACCAGCTCAACCGCTACATCGAAAATGGCGGCTTCTACGTGGCGCATATCCCCGAGGGAGCGGACTACTACAAACCGTGGAATACCGCTTATCAGGACTGGGCCGTGGCGATGGGTATCTATGACAGCCCGCAGCCCTACCTGTTCCAGCTCTACTCGGAACCGATGCGCAAATTCCAACTGGCGGCCGAAGGCCACGGTGACCGACAACCGCCCGAGCATTTGCGCCAGCGGATTAAAGACACGATGGACCCGCTGCCGATCTGGTACGAAACCGACCAGCAGGGCAACGAGGGCTTCACCGTCAACGCCCTAACCCAACGACCGATGGCGATGTATCACAGTTGGGGCACCCAGAACGCCTGGCTACGCCAACTACACGGGCGCAACCCGCTCTATGTTCCAACCAAGTTAATGCGCGAACATGGGCTGAAAGACGGCGACTGGGCCAAGGTCAGCTCTCCACACGGGTCGATCACCGTGCCGGTCATGGAGATGGCCGCGTTGAACGAAAACACCGTCTGGACCTGGAACGCCATCGGCAAACGCAAAGGCGCCTGGGCGTTGCAAGAGGATGCTCCGGAAGCAACCAAGGGCTTCCTGCTGAACCACCTAATCCACGAACTGCTACCGCCCAAAGGCGATGGAATGCGATGGGCCAATTCCGATCCCATTACCGGTCAGGCAGCCTGGTTCGACCTGAAAGTGAAAATCGAGAAGACCGAAGCCCCGAATGGTGCGGAAAGCCAGCCTGAATTCAAACCCATCAAGTCACCCGTTGGTACCGGCCCCACGGACATCGCATGGAAGGTTGGAAAATGACCGGATCCATTCTTCATCTGGCCCAAAATATCCCGGGGTCTGGGGCAGCGCCCCAGCCTATCCTCGCCAATAACGCGGAGGCAAGGCAGTTATGACCCAGCTCCCCCAATCCACCGACCGCAAAATGGGTCTGGTTATAGACCTCGATACCTGTGTTGGCTGCCACGCCTGCGTGATTTCCTGCAAGGGCTGGAACACAGAAAACTACGGCGCGCCTCTGTCCGATCAGGATGCCTATGGTGCTAACCCTTCGGGAACTTTCCTGAACCGCGTTCATTCCTACGAAGTGCAACCAGCCGAAGGGCACGCCCAGCTGATCCACTTTCCCAAATCCTGCCTGCACTGCGAGGATGCGCCCTGCGTTACCGTCTGCCCCACCGGAGCTAGCTACAAGCGGGCCGAGGACGGGATTGTTCTGGTCAACGAAAGCGACTGCATCGGATGCGGCCTGTGCGCCTGGTCCTGCCCCTATGGCGCGCGGGAACTGGATGCTGCCGAGGGCGCAATGAAAAAATGCACCCTCTGCGTCGACCGTATCTATAATGAAAACCTGCCCGAGGTTGATCGCGTCCCTTCTTGCGTACGAACCTGTCCCGCCGGTGCGCGTCATTTCGGAGACCTCGGCGACCCCGACAGCGATGTCAGTAGACTGGTCGCCGAACGCGAAGGCATGGACCTGATGCCCGAAATGGGCACCAAACCCGTCAACAAATACCTGCCGCCGCGGCCCAAGGATCAAATCGAAGACCAAATCGACATTCTGGCCCCCCTGCTGGCCCCGGTCGCCGAAGAGCCCAAAGGTTTCCTCAGCTGGCTCGACAAAACTCTGGAGAAGCTCTGATGCACCCCGCCCCTTCTGTCATCATCTTCACGACCTTTTCTGGCCTGGGATTTGGGTTGTTGTTTTTCCTTGGCCTCGGCCAACCTGCGGTAACGGGATTCGTCGCGTTTGTTTTCTACCTCATCGCCTTTGCGCTGGCAGTGGGTGGTCTGCTGGCCTCAACCTTTCACCTGGGTCACCCTGAACGTGCGTGGAAAGCATTCAGCCAATGGAAATCCAGCTGGCTTAGCCGCGAAGGGGTCTGTGCCGTCGCTGCGCTGGTCCTCATGGGGCTTTATGCACTTGGCACCGTGTTTTTGGGCACATATTGGACGGTCCTGGGGTGGATGGGCGCTCTTCTTAGCCTTGCCACAGTGTTCACCACCTCGATGATCTACACCCAGCTCAAGACCATTCCGCGCTGGAACATGAACCTGACACCAGCAATGTTCCTGTCGTTCAGCCTGGCAGGTGGGGCGCTTTTGTCCGGAGCCGAAGCTCTGGCCCCGTGGCTGCTGGCTATCGCCGGTGGGATTCAGCTTGCTTATTGGGCTAAAAGCGACGGCGCTTTGGCCCGATCTGGCACCAATCTCGGCACCGCAACCGGGCTGGGCGGACGAGGCACCGTCCGCGCTTTTGAACCGCCGCATACAGGAACCAACTATCTGCTGCGTGAATTCGTCCATATCGTTGGTCGCAAGCACGCGCAGAAATTGCGGGTAATCTCATTTGGCCTGGCGTTTGTACTGCCCTTGCTGCTGATCCTGATCCCGGTTTCCGGGGTTGTGATCAAACATATCTTTGCACTGCTGGCCGTGCTTTCGCATCTGACCGGCGTCGTGGTTTCACGCTGGCTATTCTTCGCGCAGGCGGAACACGTGGTCGGACTGTATTACGGCAAACGTTGAGAGAGGGGGCCAGCCCCCTCCTTGGCCTTTCAGACCAATTCCTCCCCCGAGATATTTTTGGCCAGATGAAATGCGGATCCGGCCAAAAACAAAATTGGGTTAAAGCAGGCCAGCATGCACCATTGCAGCGTCGATGGCAGCCTTGGTGCTGTCTTCCAGCAGCGTCAGGGGCGAACGTACCTCTTCGCTGCACAGACCCAATTTGCTGAGCGCGTATTTTGCACCGACCAATCCCGGTTCGATGAAGATCGCTTCGTGCAGGGGCATAAGGCGGTCCTGATATTCCAACGCTTTGGCATAGTCACCCGCCAGCGTCGCCTGCTGGAATTCAGCGCAGAGCTTCGGTGCCACGTTTGCAGTAACCGAGATACACCCAACACCACCATGCGCATTAAAGCCCAGCGCGGTGGCATCCTCACCAGACAGTTGGCAAAAATCGGGCCCGCAAGAGGCACGTTGCTGGCTGACGCGAGCCAAATCGCCAGTGGCATCCTTGACGCCAATGATGCGAGGCAACTGCGCCAGTTCACCCATGGTTTCGGGAGTCATGTCGACAACCGAACGACCAGGAATATTGTAGATGACAATCGGGATATCCGCGCAGTCATGCAGGGCGCGAAAATGCGTGATCAAACCTTTTTGAGTTGGTTTGTTGTAGTAAGGTGTCACCACCAGCGCCGCGTCCGCGCCAATTCGTTCTGCGAATCGCACAAAGCGGATCGCCTCAACCGTGTTGTTCGAACCCGCCCCGGCGATAACCGGAACACGGCCGGCAGCTGCTTTGACCACCTCTTCCACGACGGTTTCATGCTCTTCATGGCTGAGCGTCGGGCTTTCGCCGGTGGTGCCGACGGGAACCAGCCCGGTCGAGCCTTCCTGAATCTGCCATTCCACCAAGTGTTTGAGCGTCTTCAGGTCCAACTCGCCGTTGCTGAACGGGGTGACGAGGGCTGGCATTGAGCCTTTGAACATGACACGCTCCTTAGAGTGCAGTTTGTGTTTTTTGTGCCCAAGGATCGTCACAATCATGGCGTTGTGAGTTGATACCGTGGGCGCAAGGTTTATCCTAAATGGCTCTATCCTTGGTTGGTTGGGAAATGCAAGGCATGACACGCGTTCTGACGCTTTTGATAGCAATGATTCTTGGGTCAATCGGGCAGGCACGGGCCGACTCGGTCGGTGATCTGCGCGCCGGGATGAACGAGATGCGCAAGGGTGACTGGAATGCAGCCCTGCAGGTGTCGGGCGCACGCGGATCAGCATCCCGCGATATCATCGTCTGGCACTGGTTGCGCGAGGGCTTTGGCAGCTCGGGCGATGTGCTGGTGTTTCTGGATCGCCGCCCGGATTGGCCAGGGTTGGCCTGGCTGCGGCGCAAGAGTGAGCCAGCCTTTACCGGGGCCGATCCTGACCGGGTGCTGAAATTCTATGCCGACAATCCTCCGCAAACAGCAGAAGGCGCTTTGAACTATGCCGTTGCGTTAAAGGCAAAAGGCCGCCAGGGCGATGCCGAAGCCGATATTGTGGCCGCTTGGCGCACCATGCCGATGGGGAAGGGCCTGCAAAAGGACTACCTTGAGAATTTCGGCAGGCTGCTGAAACCGCACCACGCAGCCCGGCTGGACCGGATGCTGTGGGACAACCACTTGGTCAGCGCCGGGCAGATGCTGCCGCTGGTCAGCTCGGATCAGCGCAAGCTGGCCGAGGCGCGGATCGCCTTGCAAAAACGCCAACCCGGTGTGGATAGTAAAGTCGCTGCGGTTCCGAAATCGGTAGCCGACTCACCGGGGCTGGCCTTTGACCGATTTGTCTGGCGCGACAAGAAAGAACTGGACGACAGCGCAATTGACCTGATGCTGGCGCGCTCGACCGGTCCTGACGCCTTGGGTGAGCCCGACAAATGGGCCGAGGGCCGCCGTCGACTGGCGCGTCTTGAGATGCGCAATGGTAGTGCAAACCGGGCTTATAAGATCGCGGCGAACCACTATATGACGCCCGATATGGGTTATGCCTACGCGGATCTTGAGTGGCTGGCCGGATTTCTCGCCTTACGGAAACTGAATGACCCGACAACGGCGGTTCGGCATTTCCAGAATTTCTCGGATGCAGTGCAATCACCGATCTCGAAAGGTCGCGCCGGATATTGGCTGGGTCGAGCTTACGCGGCGCAGGGGGACGCTGACAAAGCCTATGCGGCTTACGCGATGGGTGCTGATCATCAGACCTCGTTCTATGGTTTGCTGGCGGCCGAACGAATCGGGAGACCCTTTGACAATGAACTGGCCAACCCCCGTCGAGCGCCGCATTGGAAACAGGCCGAATTTGCGGATTCCAGCGTGTTGGAGGCCGGTTTGTTGCTGCTGCGTGCAGGGGAAGACAACCTGTCCGAACGCTTTCTGACCCATCTGGTTGAAGACTTGGATCAGGTTCAGGCCACACAACTGGGCGACTTGGTGATCGAACTGAAAGAGCCGCATCTGGCCGTGATGATCGCCAAACGGGCCGCCAAAACCGGAATCGTTTTGCCCGCTGCTTATTACCCGGTGCATCCTGTGGCCGATATTGGCCTTCCGATGGCCAAGGAAATGACGCTGGCCATCGCCCGTCGCGAAAGTGAGTTTGACCCGGTGGTCATCAGCGGCGCGGGCGCGCGCGGGTTGATGCAGGTGATGCCAGCCACCGCGCAACTGGTGGCGAAAGAGCTTGGCATTCTCAGTGGGCACAAGACAGTCAATCTGACGTCGGACTGGAAATATAACGCCAAGCTGGGCGCGAATTACCTGTCTGGGCTTTCTGCTGATTTCAACGGCAATGTGGTGATGATGGCAGCGGGCTATAACGCCGGGCCCCGCCGTCCAATTTCATGGATGGAACGCTATGGTGACCCGCGCGCCGGTGAGATTGACGTGGTCGACTGGATCGAGATGATCCCCTTCAGCGAGACCCGCAACTATGTAATGCGGGTTGCTGAAAGCCTGCCAGTCTATCGTGCACGCCTAGGGCAGACTGCGCTACCGATTCCGTTCTCGCAGGAACTGGTTGGCTCAACCCTGGCGTCTTTCGCGCCATAGGGTGAACAGTCCTGCGCTGACAACCAAAGCTGCGCCCAGAACGACCTCGGGGCGCAGTGCCTCGCCAAAGACCGTGATGCCGAGGATGGCGGCCCAGACCAAGTGGAAATAAGCAAAGGGCTGCACAGCACTTGCTTCGGCCATTTCATAGCATTTGATCAGCAGCCAATGGCCGCTCACGCCACTGACACACAGCAGTGCCATCCACAACCAATCGCCTTGCGCCATAGGTTCCCAAAACCACATACCCACCACCGTCATCGCCACCGCCCCGGCGATCCCGGTCCAGAAGAAGCTGGTAGCGGCGCTATCCTCGCGTGCCACATACCGGGTCAGCAACCCGTAGACCGCGAACATCAGCGCAGAAATCAGTGGGATGACCGCCCACGGATTAAACACGCCCACACCCGGTTGCAGGATAATCAGAACCCCGATGCAGCCAACGCCAATCGCTGCCCAACGCCGCCACCCGACCTTTTCACCCAACACTGGCCCGCTGAGCGCAGCGACCAACAAAGGATAGCAGATGAAGACGGCCATACTGTCGATTAGGCCGAGAACCGTAAAGCCGAAGACAGCGACACAGATCTCAGCCGCCAGTAGGACGCCGCGAAACACCTGCAACCCCAGCTGGCTTGTGTGTGTTGCAGCCTTCAATCCGCCCGGCGCGCGCGCGGCTAACGCGATGACAAAGGCCGCAAAGAACCAATAGCGGATCATCACGACCATGTAGGTGTTATAGGTCCCGGCCAGATGGCGCGAAATACCGTCCTGCAAGGCAAACACGACCGTCGCCGCGATCATCAGCGCGATACCCGCGCGTGAATTGTTCTGCTGCGTCATTTCCGGACCGCCCGGGTCATATGACGCTTGCGACCGTAGCCGGGGGTGCGCGTCACCGTAAAGCCCGCGTCTTCCAGCCCGCGGCGTACGAACCCAGCAGCCGTATAAGTCGCCGCGCTGCCACCGTGGGCCGTATGGTCGGCCACCTGCTGCATCAGATCCGCACCCCACAGCTCGGGGTTCTTGGCCGGAGAAAACCCGTCCAGAAACCACGCATCAGCCTCAGCCTTCCACACAGGCAAAGTCTGGCGCGCATCGCCCTCGACCACCTCAAGATGCAAGGTGCCAAGATCGCAGCGGCCACCCTGCCACTGGTCAAGGAAACGACCACTCCAAGACGCAAGCTCGGGGAAGGCTGCAAGCGCGCGGGCCATATCGCCGGGTTCCATCGGGAAAGCCTCGAAACTGGTAAAGGTCAACGGCGTGGTCTGGCCTGCCTTTTCCCATTCGGACCAGGCGGTCAGCATGTTCAGACCGGTGCCAAAGCCCAGTTCGGCGATGTGAAACCCCGGCGCGAATCGTGCGGGCAGATCATTGCCCGCAAGAAATACGTGGCGCGTTTCCTCCAACCCGTTTTGCAACGAGTAATAGGGATCGTCGAAACGGTCCGAGACCGGGATCTGATCCTCGGTCCATGTCAATTCGGCGCGCTGGTCTGCCATCGGGGAATCCTGTAGCTAAGCGACGCGACACTGAACAAGGAAAAGAGGAATGGCAATGGTCGATGTAACGGTGCGTGGCGCGGGCATTTTTGGCCTGTCCATCGCATGGACCTGTGCCCGGCGCGGCGCAAAAGTGCAGGTGGTCGATCCCTTCGGACCTGGTGCGGGCTCCAGCGGTGGGTTGGTCGGCGCGCTGGCCCCGCATGTGCCCGAGAACTGGAACGCAAAGAAGGCCTTTCAGTTCGACAGCCTGATCATGGCCGAACCGTTCTGGGCACAGGTCGAGGCCACTGGCGGTGTGTCCCCCGGATACGCCCGGTTGGGCCGGTTGCAACCTATCGCCGATGCCCGCACGCTAGAGCTTGCCCATGCCCGCGCGATCACTGCAGCAGAGCTGTGGCAAGGCCGCGCCGAATGGCGGGTGGTCGAGACCGGCGCGATTGGTTCGTGGTGCCCCCCCAGTCCCACCGGTTACGTGATCCATGATACGCTGAGCGCCCGCATGCACCCCCGCCGCGCCTGCGCTGCATTGGTGTCGGCGCTTGCGGTGATGGGGGTTGAAGTGGTGGCGAATGCGCCGGACAAAGGGCAAGTCGTCCACGCCACGGGGTTGGCCGGCCTACAGGAACTCAGCACCGCATTCGGAAAAACCGTCGGCAACGGTGTCAAAGGGCAGGCAGCGTTGCTGCGCTTTGATGCGGGCGCGGTGCCACAGCTGTTTGCGGATGCGGTTCACATCGTGCCCCATGCGGACGGTACGCTGGCGGTCGGGTCCACTTCGGAACGCGACTATGACGATCCAACCAGCACCGACGCCGCGCTGGACGATGTGCTGGACCGCGCCACAAGGGCGGTGCCGCTGCTGCATGGGGCCGAGGTTATCGAGCGTTGGGCCGGTGTACGCCCCCGCAGCAAGAGCCGCGCCCCGATGTTGGGGGGCCATCCTTTGCACAAAGGGCAGTTCATCGCCAACGGAGGTTTCAAGATCGGCTTTGGTATGGCCCCCAAAGTGGCCGAGGTCATGGCTGATCTGGTTCTGGAGGGGCGCGACGCAATCCCCGACGATTTCCGACCCGAAGCGTCACTCTGATCGCAAGACCGCATCTGCCAACATACGCGGCTGTTCCGGCACAGAATTGCCGTTTCAAAATACATCAGAAGCGCGCCGGGCCCCTTTCATCGGTCTGAATTGCTTCTGCCATGGTGGGCACGACAACCAGTCCTGTAGGAATAAGCGCTAGAAGCCTGCCTCGGATCGCAATTTCTGCATTAGGGTCCGCAAGCTGCTTTCATAGCGGTCGCTGGTCAGTTTTCCCTGCTCGTCGAACTCGTTCGAACTGTTGGCCAAGTGAATTTCCGGCCCCTGCAGAATGCGCGGTTGGAACGGCACCATATAGCTACGCAATACCATCTGTGCGCGTTCTCCCCCCGCACGGCCTGCAGCTGCCGACATCACGGCCACAGGTTTGTCAGCCCATGGGCGACCTTCAGTCCGGCTGACCCAATCCAGAGCGTTCTTCAGAACACCAGACGGGCCTTTGTTGTATTCAGGCGTCGAGATGATCACCGCATGAGCCTGCGCGATCTGATCGGATAAAGTCTGCACGGAAGCGGGGATGCCCTCACCATTCTCCAGATCACCATCGTAGAGCGGCAGATTCAGATCGGCCTCGATATGGGTGCCGGGGTTGAACAGCCGCGCTGCCTCTCGCAACAATTTGCGGTTGGTCGCGCTTTGGCGCAGAGAGCCTGAAAGGCTCAGCAAGATCGGTTCGGACATCGGGTAACTCCGCTAAGGTGTTTCCCAATAGCTAGCCCAAGCGGCAGGCGTGCCAAAGGCCAAGTGACGCGCAGTCACTGTGCGAAAAAGGGGCACCCGAAGGCGCCCCCGACAAACTATGTGCGACTGTTGGGTATAACCTCGATATCGACCCGGCGGTTCCGGGCCTTGCCCTCTGGCGTCAGGTTCGAGGCGGCAGGCCGGTTCTCACCCAGACCAATCGTCGACATCCGGGCACCATTTACGCCATTAGCCTGCAGAATATCCGCAACAGACCGGGCGCGGCGCTCGGACAGGGCCTGATTATAAGACGCCTCACCATCGCTATCGGTGTGACCGATAACCTGAACGCTAGAGTTGGGGTACCGCGTCAGGTTTTGACCCACGCGCACCAAATCTGCCCGCAGAGCCGGGCGCACAGTCGCGCTGTCGGTGTTAAAAGAGATATCGTTTGGCACAGTGACGATCAGGCGATCGCCCGCATTGGTGACGGTAATACCATCATTGGCCAATTGCTGACGCAGTTCTGCCGCCTGCTGGTCCAACTGGTTGCCAATCAAGCCACCCCCGGCCGCACCGATGGCACCACCGGCCAACGCACCCAGAAGCGGGTCGGAATCATTTGCAATTGCCCCCACACCGGCCCCGACCAGACCGCCCAGAAGTGCGCCCTGTTTGGTGTTTTGATTGGGGTCCGCGGGCAGGTTCAATGTAGCCGGGTCCGTACAAGCAGCCAGAAACAAGCCCGAGCACAGCCCCGCAGACAAAACATATTTGGAAATCATCATGATATTACCTTCTGCTCCGGCACCCGTTCACCGGGCGCATATTGTTTGGTGCAGTATATCACTGCGCCCGCAGAGGGGCTCAAGCAACAATCCGGTGAAATAGGCGAATACCCGCCACTTAGGAGACCCGCGCTGGCGCATCCAAACGGTTCTGTTCCTGCCAGATCTCGCGCAACGCTTGCCCCTGCCCGCAAAAGTGATCTGCGGTCAGTTCACAAGCCCAAATACGGTCTGTACGGAAATGGCGGAATCCATTCCGCAACTCGCACCAGCCCGCCAGCATGGTGCATTCAATATGATAGATCAGGGCCACGGGGCGAACGATCCGATCCGTCCGCTCGCCTTCGGCATCCTCATAGGTGATACGGATTTTGCGTTCGTTACGAATCGCTTCACGATAATTCACCACGGGCACGCACCCTTTTTCCGGATCGTCCAAGGGCGCACCCCAAGGGGCCACATGCAGCCAGTCAGTTGGAACGCGCAGTGCCTCAATCTTTCGGCACACCCGCTCGGCGGCCTGTTGCAAAGTGCTGTCACCGGTCCGCGTCAGCATCGACAACCCAACCCACAACGCCTCGACCTCTTCGGCATCGAAATTCAATGGCGGCAGATCATAGCCGCGGCGCATCAGGTAACCAACTCCGGCCTCGCCTTCGATTGGGGTGCGCTGGGCCTGCAATGCGGCAATATCACGATAGACCGTGCGTGCGGACACTTCGAGCTGTTCGGCAAGCGCCTCGGCCGTCACGGGCGCTTTGGCCGCGCGCAGAATCTGGATGATTTCGAACAGGCGAGTTGATCGGCGCATGAAAGTCTCCGGTTGATCTGCTGACACTCTAGCACACCCCCCTGACAACGCGGTGTCAGGAGTGATGGGCGAAACATGGGATCAGACAAAAGGAGAAATCCCATGCCGAGCCTCGACAATCACGTGATGATGACCCTGAAACTGGATCGCTGGGCGCAGGATCACAGTCTGCGTGCCTTTGAGATTGAACGCGAGATCATGGCCGCCCGCCAGCCCTGCACCCCACGTAAGCGGACCAAACGGTTTTCTCTGGGCAATCTGAAAATGCTGTGGACCAGCACGGTCTAGGATCAGAAATCTGCCTTGGCGCGGAATTTCATGGAAACCCCACCTTCGGGGTTCTTCAGACGCAGTTCCTCCGAATGCAGCATCAGGCGGGGGAACTCGCGTGCCGGACCTTCGGCATAGAAAGGGTCACCCAAGATCGGGTGGCCCAACGCCTGCATGTGCACCCGCAGCTGGTGCGACCGGCCAGTCTTGGGGAAAAGGCGCAGGCGTGTTGTTTCACCCTCATGCTTGACCACACGCCAATCGGTGACGGCTTGCTTACCTGTCTCATGACACACCATTTGGCGGGGACGGTTGGGCCAGTCCACGATCAGCGGCAGATCGACAGTGCCCGTCTTTTCCTTAACCCGTCCCCAGACTCGCGCCACATAGGTCTTTCGGGTCTGGCGGCTCTCGAACTGCATACTCAGATGTCGCTGCGCATGAGGCGTATGGGCAAAGACCATGACACCGGACGTGTCCCGATCCAACCGATGCACCAACAGCGCCTGCGGAAACGCCGCCTGCACCCGTGTCAGCAGGCAATCGGCCAGATGCTCGCCCCGCCCTGGCACTGACAATAGGCCCGAGGGTTTATTCACCACAATCAGCTGCGCATCTTCATGCAGCACGTCCAGAGGGGTTTTCGGGGGATCATAGGTCTCGCTCATGCGCGCCTGCCTATCGCAGCGCGCGACCTCCCGCAACGTCGCGCTTGCCGGAACAGGCGGGTTCGGCAACTCTCACCGCAGAGGCGGAAGGAGAGACGATGCACCCTACGATCAAACGCATGCAAGAGATCGTCGCGAAGGGCGATGAGAGCCTGATCCACGAGTTGCTGGCCGAAGAAGTGCGGTTCTCCCCTCCGACCTACTACAGCACCTGGACTGGCCGCGCACCGGTGGCGGCAGTACTGGGGCATGTGGGTCAGGTGTTCTCGGACTTTCGCTATCGCCGTGTAATGGGCGACGGCAAGGATTGGGCCCTGGAATTCCAATGCAAGGTCGGGGATCTGGACGCCGTGGGTGTCGACCTGATCACCTTGAACGACGACGGGCTGATCCAAGATATCGAGGTTGTCATGCGCCCCCACAAAACCATTGGCGCGTTGCGCGAGGCAATGATGGCTCGCATAATGACCGACGCGCGGTTCCTTGAATTCAAGAAGGCGCTAAGCTGACCATGCCTGTTGCCCCGGATCAACTGTTACGCGTGCCGTTGCTGCCAGTGCTGGCGGCCCAGGGCCTGTCGGTGCGACGCAAAGCCCAACTGCTGCCCGAGCCGATTGGCCCCCGCAAAGGGCGCGAAGGACGAGGACCCCGATTGCGTCTTCTGATTGCCGGAGACAGCTCAGCCGCCGGGGTCGGCGCGGGAACACAGGCGCAGGCTCTGTCCGGGTATCTCGTGGCCGCGCTGGCCAAACACTATGCGGTGGAATGGCGATTGGAAGCCGCGACCGGGTACACCACGCAGGATACGATCGAACGGCTGCAAGGGCTGAACGGCCAGTTCGACATGGCCGTCACAGCGTTGGGTGTAAATGACGTGACCTGCGCAACCACCCGCAGGCGCTTTGTCGAACGACAGACCGAGCTTCTCCAATTATTAACCGATACTTTGGGTGTGCGGCGACTGGTCGTTACAGCCGTACCACAGATGCACCGCTTTCCCGCCTTACCACAACCACTGGCCTGGGTTCTTGGCTGCCAGGCCGCACGGCTGGATCGAGGTCTGCAACAGGTTGCAGCCAACTTTCCTCAGGCGCGGCATCTGGCATTGGATTTACCCGACGACCCAACCCTGGCGGCCCCAGACGGCTATCATCCCAGCCCGAAAGCCTATGCCATCTGGGCCGCCGAAGCCGCCCGCCTTCTGCGTCAGGCCTGAGCCCGCATTTGCCGGATCATCGGGATCGAATAGACGATCAAAGCCGTCCAGATCAGCGGAAACGCAATCATACGTCCACGGTCAATCTGTTCGCCAAACACGGTGATGGCGGTGATGAAAATCATGGTTGGCGCAATATATTGAAGGATGCCCATCGTGGACAGCCGCACCAGCTTGGCCCCATTGGCATAGACCAGCAGAGGCACAGCCGTTACTACTCCCGCACTGGCAAGCAGAATGGTGTCTGTCACGCCCACGCCAAAATGTCCGGTGCCTTGCACACCCAGCCACGTAACATAGGCCAGCGCCGGGATCAGCAGGATAAGAACCTCAAGCAGAAAGCCCTGATTGGGTCCGATAGGAAGTGACCGCTTGAAAAAGGCATAAAATCCCCAGCTGACCATCAGTCCAAGCGCAGCCCAAGGCAAGCTGCCAGCCTCGACAATAAGAACCAGAACGCCCAGCGCTGCAATCGCCACCGCCACGAGTTGGATTTTCGTTAACGGTTCACGCAGTAAAACCGCACCCAGCGCGATGCTGAATAGCGGGTTGATGTAATACCCCAGCGCCGCATCCAACGCATTCCCACTGGCAATTGCCCAGACATAAATTGCCCAGTTTACGGATATGAGCGCAGCAGTCAGACAGGCCATCGCCAACATTTTCGGGTTTGCCAGTGCCGCCTTCAGATCCCGCGTCCGCCCTAACATCACCAACAGCAACCCAGCTACGGGAACAGACCAGATGACGCGATGCGCAACAACTTCGGACGCACCCACATGAGCCACGGCCTTCATATACAGCGGCAGAAAACCCCACAAAACATAAGCTGTGACGGCCAGCGCCAGCCCTTTGGGCGTATCCATAGTGTTTGGCGGTACGGGGGTGTCTGCCACGGTGGGGTCTCCGACTGATACCCTACGTCTCTACGGCAAATCAGACTTGGTTGGGAACTGTTAAAACTGTGAAGCAGGTCATCAAGAATTCTGATATGTCGCGCCTAGTGGCGTTTCACGTTCCCAGAGACTTCTTAGGCAAGATGGACCAAGAATCCCCTGTTCATCTGGCTAAAAATATCCCGCGGGAGCCGCCCGAACGGGCGGCGGGGGCAGAGCCCCCAACCTTTCGAACCAAATCAGGCTTTAACCCGTTCGGATTTCGGGTCGTACATCGGTTTCAGCGACGCCTCTGCCTTGACCTTCACACCGCAAACGTCGATCTCATAGGTCGAGGCCAGCACATCCGCCGCCTTTTCCCCCTCACAAGGAACATAGCCCAGACCGATAGCGCCACCCAGCGTGTGGCCATAGTTGCCAGAACTCAGATAACCGACATACTCGCCGTCGCGAACGATCGGTTCATTATGGAACAGAAGCGGTTCTGGATCGGTCAGTTTAAATTGCACCAGACGGTTTTTCGGCCCGCTTTCCTTGCGCGCAATCACTGCCTCGCGCCCGATAAAATCGCTGCCCTTGTCGACCTTGACGGCGAAGCCCAAGCCCGCATCAACCACGTGATCTTCACAGGTGATATCGTGGCCGAAATGGCGGAACCCTTTTTCGATCCGACAGCTATCCATCATGTGCATCCCACAGAGTTTGAGGCCCAAGTCCTGCCCGGCCTCGTGCAAGGTCTCAAAGACATGCCCGGCCATGTCCGACGAGACGTAAACCTCCCAACCAAGCTCACCTACGTAAGTAACGCGGTGCACGCGAGCCAGCCCCAAGCCAAGCTCGACCTCTTGCGCAGTACCAAACGGGTTGGCCGCATTCGAGAAATCAGCAGGCGAGACTTTTTCAAGCAGCGCCCGCGCATTCGGGCCCATCACGGCCAGAACGCCTTCGCCAGCGGTCACGTCCGTGATCACCACGTTGAAACCACCCACGTGACGCATCATCCAGGTCTGGTCGGCCAGTCGGGTCGCAGCGGGCGTGACAACCAAATAGGCGGTTTCAGACAGGCGAGTGACAGTCACATCAGCCTCGATCCCGCCCGAGCGGTTGAGGAACTGAGTATAGACGATCTTGCCGTTCGGCACCGAGTAGTCACCGCCACCGACATAATTCATGAATTTCTCGGCATCGGGGCCTTCAACGCGGATTTTCCCGAACGAGGACATGTCATACATGCCTACATTCTCGCGCACGGCACGGTGTTCGGCGGCGGAATTTTCAAACCAGTTCTGGCGCTTCCAGCTGTACTGATACTCGCGCTCCTGCCCTTCATTGGCAAACCAGTTGGCGCGTTCCCAGCCGGCCAGCTCACCCATCACAGCGCCCTGTTCCAGCAGGTGGTGGTGGAACGGGGTTCGGCGCACGCCGCGTGCCGTGGCCTTCTGACGATAGGGGAAGTGATCCGCATAAAGCAGGCCCAGCGTTTCCTTGGATCGCTCGAACAGGTATTTTTTATTACCCTGAAACGGCTGCATCCGGCTGATGTCCACATCTCCCAAATCAAACGGCTTCTCTCCGCTGTCCATCCATTCGGCCAATGCCATGCCTGCACCACCGGCAGACTGAATACCGATCGAGTTAAAGCCTGCGGCAACCCAGACATTATCCATCTCGGGCGCCAGGCCCAGATGATAAGCGTCGTCCGGAGTGAAAGACTCCGGGCCGTTGAAGAAAGTATGAATTCCGGCTTCGGCCAGCAGAGGCACACGCTCGACTGCTTTTTCGAGGATCGGCTCGAAATGGTCGAAATCTTCCTGCAGCTGGTCAAACTCAAACGACTCGGGGATACCTTCCATCGCCCAAGGCTTTGATTCCGGCTCAAAGGCACCCAACAGAATCTTACCCGCGTCTTCCTTGTAATAGGCATATTCATCCGGAACCCGCAGCACAGGCAGTTGGGTCATGCCTTCGATGTTCTCGGTCACGATGTAGAAGTGTTCGCACGCATGTAGCGGTACGTTCACGCCCGCCATCCGTCCAACTTCGTGGCCCCACATACCGGCGCAGTTTACCACCATTTTGCATTCAATATGACCAGATGCGCTGCCATCGTCGGCAACCCAGTCGACACCCGTGACCTTGCGGCCCTGCTTGACGATTTCGGCGACTTTCACTCGCTCCTTGACGATGCCACCGCGTTGCCGCGCGCCCTTGGCCAGCGCAAGGGCGATATTCGCCGGATCGCCCTGCCCATCCAGCGGCAGGTACACTGCACCTTTGACACCCTCGAGATTGATATGCGGATACAGCTCCTGCACGCGCTCGTTCGAAATCTCTTCGACCTCGACACCAAAAGCCCGCGCCATGGCCGCCTGGCGATAGATCTCTTCCCTGCGCTCTTCGGTTAGCGCCACGGTGATAGACCCACAACGCTTGAACCCGGTGGCCACACCGGTTTCTTCTTCCAAGGAGCCATAAAGCTCCTGACTGTATTTCGCCAACTTGGTCATATTTGCGGTTGCCCGCAGCTGGGCAATCAGACCGGCGGCATGCCATGTTGTTCCGCTGGTCAGTTGCTTACGCTCAAGCAGAACTACATCCTTCCAGCCCTTCTTGGTCAGATGATATGCGACCGAGCATCCGATGACGCCGCCGCCGATGATGACCACTCGGGCCTTGCTGGGAAGATCAACCATCCTGAAATCTCCGCTATGTCAGGTTTGGGTCAAATTGCCATGAAAGATCGACATTAAAAGCACGAAAACCGTCACAGCGTTGCTGATTTTCACCTTTGTGATGCCGCCCGCTTTTCCCGCCTTATGACAAACGGTGTAACGCCGAAGAAGCTCTTGTAAATCGAAGAAAATCCGTTTGGAAAACCGCAAGCAAGGCCGATTTCGCGGACGCTCATCGTGGTGTTCAACAGCAGATTATTGGCCTTGGACAACCGCATTTCACGGTAGAATCCATTTGGCGTGGTGCCGAAGAATGTTTTGAACTTCCGCTCAAGCGACCGATTCGACAGGTGTAGGGATTCGACGATCTGGTGAATCGGCAGAGGATCCTCGATATTGGCCTGCATCAACTTGATGCACTGGTCCAGTTTGGCATCCCCTGTCGAGGTCAACTTTGCCCCGGAAAACGGCTGCATAGACGAAAAATCGCGAATGTTTTCGTGCAGCATGATGTCGGCCACTGTCATTTTCGCCGGGCCAGAGATATGGCGGCCAATCACGGCAAGCGCGATGTCAGTTGTCGCCTCCATCCCGGCGCAGGTCACCACCGCGCCTTGTTCGGTTGCGATTGATAGTTTGGCCTCAAACCTAGCCCCGCGTTCACGCAGGAATGAGGCATTTTCCCAGTGGGTTGCCATATCGTCGGTGCCGTGCTCGTTAATATAGCGACTTGCAGCTTCGGCCAGCAGAAACACCTTGGCACCGCGAAAGGTGTAGTCGGACACGACACGCCCTAGCGACAGGGCAGGATGGTCTGGGTCAGAATTGCCGATTACGAACAGATAGTCCGCATTGGGCTGCGCGGGAACTGCTTCTGTCTGAACCACCGCGTCACTGCTGCTGGATATCGGGCCGCCTTTCAGAGACCGGTAGGAGTAGGTGAACGGGGGAGTCGGGCATACCCGGTTAGCCAGCCGAAGCACATCGACCAGAGACGCCAATTCCAGCAGCACATAACCGGGTGCAACGAGAATATCGAAATGCTGTGGCCTTTGTGTTGAAGTGTCAGGTGGTTTTGGCATCGTTTGGACCTCAGACAATCTGGTGGCCGGCAGCGAGCAAGCGGTCGGCCAGCGTTTTGATATGATCCGGACCAACCTCGCAGCATCCGCCAACGATGGTCGCCCCTAGCCCAACCCACTCCATCGCGTGATCGGCATAGGCGTCGGGTCCCAGGTCCCGCCGCTGTTCCAGTGCATCTACCGTGGGTGCGTCTTGCAGAAAACCTTCGGTTATCGCGGTGAAGCCATTGGCATAGGCACCATACGGCCGGCCCAATGTCTCAATGATATTCAACGCGGCAGGAATGGCTTCGGGACGGGAACAATTGATCAGCACAGCCTCGGGCGCAAAACGTTCGACCATTGGAGCGATATCGGATAATGGCTCGCCCGAGCGCAACCGCGTGCCGTCATCATCCATCACCGACAGCGCAATCCAAACCGGCTTGCCCGCCTGCGACGCACCGCGCAGGGCGCCCTCGGCTTCCTGCACCGAGCACACGGTTTCGATCAGGAACAGATCGACACGATCCGCCATGAGAGCACATAGCTCAGCAAACTTAGCCGCCGCATCGGTAGGGTCAGGGTTCAGGTCTGGCCGGTACGAGGCCAAGAGCGGTCCCAGCGCGCCAGCAATGCGCCCCCCGGTGCCCGCTCTGGCGCGTTCGGCCTGCGACAGCGCGACGTCGATTAGGGTGGGCATCTGATCCTCCAGCCCGACTCTGACAAGACGTGACCGATGCACCGCATAGGTATTCGTTGTGGCAATAGTTGCCCCGCATTGGAAATACGCGGCATGGACATCACCCACCAGATCCGGGTGATCCATCATCACCTGCGTCGACCATAGCGGCGTCGCCCTGTCGCCGCTGCGCTTGACGAGTTCCTGCCCAATAGAGCCGTCCAGAAGAGTGATATCCGCCATATCTCAGCCTTTTCAGGGAATTAGAACGAGTTTGCCCGGAAACGCCTTGGATTGAAAATCCGCCTGCGCCTTTGCGATGTCCCTTAATGGGTAAGTCTTTGAGATCAATGGCCTGACCCGCCCGGCATTGATCAATTCGACCAGCCGACCAAAGACCTCGAACGCCTGATGGGTGCAGCCGTGAATGGTGATGTCGCGCAGATAGATATCACGCAGGTCGGCTTGCACGATCGGGCCTGCAATTGCGCCGGACACCGCATAATGCCCGCCCGGCTTCAGCGCCAGGATCAGGCCCGCCCATGCCGGACCACCCACCACATCAATCACCACGTCGAACATATCGGCAGGCAGTTCTGCGCCTCGGTCGAACGTGCCCACTGCGCCCTGGCTTTTGACCACCTCGGCCTTGGGTGCACTTGTCACGCCCCAAACCGTTGCCCCCCGTAACGCCGCCAGTTGCACGGCCGCCAGCCCCACCCCGCCGGAAGCGCCGGTAACCAGCACCTTTTGCCCCGAAGTCACACGCGCACGGGTCAGCAGGTTCTCGGCAGTGCCAAAAGCGCATGGAATGGCAGCGATCTCTTCATCTGACAGTGGAGAAGCGCTGACATCATAGAGGTCTGCCGCCTCAACCAGACAGTATTGCGCAAAGGCCCCATCCATTTCCGAACCCAACGCGATAAACCCCGTCGGGTTGCCCGGTCGGGGACGGGGCAGGTTGATGGGGCACGTCACGCGCTGACCCGGTTGGAATGTCACCCCTGAACCCACCGCTTCGACGACACCGCACAGATCACCACCCTGAATGCGCGGGAACTGCAGCGCACCACCCCAACCTCCGGCCTCGACGTCCTGATCTACGGCATCGGTTGCACCAGTCACACCCGAGGAATACCAGCCGACCCTCGTGTTGATATCCGTGTTGTTGACCCCTGCGGCCAACACCCGAACAAGCACCTGCCCCGGACCCGTCTGAGGGACCTGTATGTTATCGCGCCATTCCAACGCCTCGGGTCCGCCGTGTTGGGTCAGGTAAACGCCGGACATGACTTGGGGTATTGCCATCAGATGTTACCTTTATGCCGGATCGTCGGGATGAGGTGGGACCGGCCCCATCGGAATGATGTCATAACGGGCGTTCAGCTCAGCCATCTTTACCTCATCTGCGAAATCGGTTGCGGTCATTGTCGAAAGCTCCGCAAGGAACCCATCAAACCCCGCGGGCTGAAAAATCATCAGCATTCGCGCCGGCGCAGTGTCGGCCACGCGGCAGGCATGCGGCACCCCCGCCGGAACGTGCATCGTGGTACCCGCCCCGCACCGATGCCAGTCTCCATCGACGTAGAAATCCACCGCACCTTCCAGAAAATAGAAGGTCTCGGCATGGGTGTCGTGGCGATGAAGACCAAGCGCGAAGCTGGCCTTCAAGTTGTCTTCCATGAGCGTATAGGCGCCATCCGTATCTTGGGCCGAGACCTTTACGAACGTATGGTCGTTTTCCCAGTCATAGTTGGGGCCCTCACCGGGCCCCAATTTGGAATATCGCTTGCTCATGGCTCCTCCGTCGGGGGTTAGGCACGCAGCCGTTCGTTTTGAGGATCCCAGAGCGGCTGATCCTTTTCTACCACAGCGCGGCGCCTCTCGCCGTAGATTTCCACCTCAAGCTCGGTGCCGGGATTGGCCAGTTCGGTCTTGATCATGCCCAGCGCAATGGACTTGCCGACACGGTATCCCCATGCGCCCGAGGTGGTTTCGCCCACGATCTGATCGCCATACCAGATACAGGACATGTAAGGCGCGTCACAATCGCCGGCATCCACAGTCAGCGTGACAAAGGATTTCTTTACGCCCTGCTGTTTTTCATTCTGGATCGCGGCCTTGCCGGGGAAGTCCTGTGGCTTATCCAGCTTGACGAACCGTTCCAAACCGCCTTCCAGCAGCGAATAGTCGGTCGACAGGTCGCCTTTCCAAGCGCGATATCCCTTTTCAATCCGCAGCGAATTCAGGGCATACATCCCGAACGGCTTGGCCCCCGCATCAATGATCGCGTCATAGATTGCGGGCATGTGTTCGTTCAGAGCATGTACTTCCCAGCCCAACTCACCGGCAAAGGAAACGCGGATCAAATATGCGGGCTGACCTGCAACTGTGGCCGCCTGATGGGTCAACCACCCTGTGGTCAGATCGGCATCTGTCAGACCTGACAGAATTTCCCGCGATTTCGGGCCTGTCACGATCAGGGTGTCTCGTGTCGTCGTGACGTCCTCAATCGAAACGCTGGCAGGCATCGCGTTCATCAGGATGTCGCGGTCATGCCACTGCGCTGTTGCCGCGGTGATCATGACAAACTCATCCTCACCCAGGCGGATACAGGACATCTCGGTCAGAATGCGGCCACGGTCATCGGAGATATAGATGAGGTTCATCCGGCCGACTTTGGGCAACCCGCCGGTTGCGAGGCCGCGCAGCGCCTCGGCGGCGCCCTCTCCCTTGACCATGAAGCGCGAGAAGCCTGGCAGATCCAGCACTCCACAGTGGTCTCGCACGGCCTCGCATTCTTCTTGGATCCGCTGTTCCCAAGGGCCCGAGCGGCCCCAAGTATGGGTCGCCTCAAGCGATGTGTCATCGCCCGGCTTTGCGAACCAGTTGGCGCGTTCCCAGCCGTTATAGGCACCCATCACGCCGCCCAGCGCTTTGACCTTGTCATGCACCGGCGACAGTTTTTTATCGCGTGCTGCTGGCCATTCGTGTTGGGGGAAGTGCATGGCGTATTCGTTGCCATAAACCTCCATGCCTTTCTGGTTGCAGTAGTCCTGATCGGTGTAATCGGTGTAGCGGCGCGGATCGACGGCCCACATATCCCATTCGGTGTGACCATCCACGATCCATTCGGCCAGCACTTTGCCTGCGCCGCCGCCCTGCGCGATGCCGAAGGTAAATGTGTGTGCCTCGAACGCATTTTTCACGCCGGGCATCGGGCCGATCAGCGGCAGACCATCCGGCGCATAGGGGATCGGGCCGTTGATCACGCGACCGACACCCGAGGTTGCCATCAACGGCACCCGTTCCATCGCGTCGGTGACGATATCCTCGATCCGGTCCAGATCATCGTTCCACAACTGGAACGAGAAATCCTCGGGCATCGGGTCATCCTCGGTCATCCAGTGGCCCTTGCAGTTGGGTTCATAGGGACCAAGGTTGAAGCCGTGCTTCTCCTGCCGCAGGTAGTACGAGATATCCACGTCGCGCAGCAGAGGCAGTTTCTTACCGCCGTTTTCCTTGGACCACGCTTCGACCTCAGGGATTTCGTCGGTCAGCAGGTACTGGTGGCTCATGACCATCGCAGGCACGGTGCGGCCGCCAAAAGGCTTGAACCACTCACCCACGCGCTGAGCGTAATACCCGGCTGCGTTGACCACATAATCACAGGCGATATCGCCCTTGTCAGTGTGTACGGTCCAGGTGCCGTCATCATGCTGTGTTACGCCGGTTGCCGGGCAGAAACGGATGATCTTTTGACCCATGTCGCGGGCACCCTTGGCCAGCGCCTGCGTCAGCTGCGCCGGGTCGATGTCGCCATCGGTCGGGTCATACAGAACACCCTCTAGATCGTGGGTTTCCAGGAACGGATAGCGTTCCTTGGCCTCTTCCGGTGTCCACATTTCCATCGGGATGCCCTGATACAGGCCCATCGACATCGCGCGCTCGAACTCCTGCATCCGTTCCTTGCTGTGTGCCAGACGGATCGAGCCAGACTGATGGTAGTTCATCGGATAGTCGACTTCTTCACCCAGACGCGCATACAGCTCGGTTGAATAGCGCTGCATGTTCATGATCGCCCATGAGGTCGAAAAGGTCGGCACGTTACCCGCCGCGTGCCAGGTCGAACCGGCAGTCAGCTCGTTCTTTTCCAGCAGAACGCAGTCGGTCCAGCCCTTCTTGGCCAGATGATACAGCGAGGAAGCCCCCACCACGCCGCCACCGATGATAACCACGCGGGCTTTTGTCGGAAAATCACTCATTGATCTTGATCCCTGTTACTGTGCCTCTTGAGGCAGATCGTCTGTGATGTCGTAGTAATCGCCCTTGTCGGCCACAAAGATATGCCGGGCGAGCTTTAGTCCCGTGGGTTCGCTAAGCGCCCCCATGGAAATTGAGATCGTGTCCTCTTGGTTGTGCTGCCAGAAGAGGAATGAGCCGCAAGCATTGCAGAACCCGCGTCGGGCAATATCCGAGGCGCGGAACCAACTGAGACTATCGCTTGCAGTGAAACTGAGATTGTCCTGATGAGTAGAAGTTGAGGCCCAGACATGACCTGATTGCTTGCGGCACTGGCCGCAATGGCAGGCCGACGGCGGCGACAGCTCTCCGTCAATTGTGAACGCGACCGCGCCGCATAGGCATGAACCAGTGTGCATGTACCTACCCCCTTGCTGCGGGCGTGGTGCTGGCCCCCAGCAACACGCCGTAAATGATGAAACAGGTTGCCATCACGCGGCGAACCCAAGTGTTGAACACCGCCCCTATCGCCGCCTTGCCCATCAGTGCACCCAATAGAGTGAACCCGGTATAGCTGAGCGTGGTGATGACCAGAGCGGTGGGCATGATCACCCCCATCTGCTGCCAGATCGGCACATCGGGTTGGACAAACTGCGAAAAGGCAGCAAGGTAACCGGCCACGCTTTTGGGATTGATCGTCGCCACGGCCAGCGCATGCAGATAAATGTGCCGGGCGGGTCTTTCCGACGCCGGGGCGGGCCGCGTGGCGTTTATCCAGCCGCGAATACCAATCCAGATCAAGAAGCCCGCGCCCACCAGCTTGGCCACGAAAAACCCATTCGGAGACGCCGCGATCAATGCCGTAACACCCAGCGCTGACATGATCAGAAACAAGCTGGCCTGCGTCAGAATTGCCAACACCCCCAGCATCGCCTTGGGAAACGGCAAGCTCATCCCGTTTGAGATACAATTGACTGCATTCGGCCCTGGGGTGGTTACGAACACCACCCAAAACAGCGCGAATATGGTCCAGGCCTCAAAACTCATCAATACACCGGCGGAGCGATCACCCAGATGGCCACGGCGGGCTCATCATAGGGGTTTGCCCATTGATAGGGTTCATGCTTGATTCGAAAACTGTCCCCCGGCCCGACCGAGAACTGCCGGGAACCTATAGTCAGGTCCAGACGGCCCGAAATCACATAGCCGACCTCCTGCGTAGGCCGGTCTGCGGGCTTTTGCATTTTGGAGCGGGGCTCGAAAGTGGAATGCACCATCTCGAAATCATCGGTCAGATCGGGCGAGAGTAATTCTTCGATCAGCCCCTCTTCACCGGACCCCATTGGCCGACGCGTTCCTGCGCGCACGACATAGCCCTGCTCATCGACCGGCACCGAGGAATGGGCGAACAGCATGGACATGGGTACGTCCAAACATTCCGCAATCTGGCGAAGGTCCGAGATCGAGGGGTCTGACATGTCTCGCTCAACTTGACTGAGCCACCCGACCGAACGGTTAAGACGCACGGAGATCTCGGTCAGCGTTAACCCGCGCGCCTTGCGCAGGGCGCGGATATCCGCACCGAGTGTCGCGCTGTGTGTGGCTTGCGTGTTCACCGATCAATCCTTGATGTTCGTGAAATTTCTCCCTGTAATTTCACGATGCCCCGATTCTATGAAAAAACCAAGATTTTTTTCACGAGCGCTTACAGGCTGTTAGATTGACCGACGATGAGCGGCGCTCAGACAAATAAAAGTGCAAACGATGACGCGCGACTCAATCGACGATCAATCAATCTTCGGCTGATCGAAATGAATACCCGAGCGATTGCTCCAGATCGGCATCAAGCTGTGAGTTTATGAAGTCCACGTCTTTCGAGCTAATCTGGCCGACCTTGCCCTGCCTCATATTAGGCGGCATGACGCCCATCGGCTGATCTGGCCATTCAAACGGTATTAGACTGGTGCCAAAATTTTGGGCAACCACGCCTAGAAATGCGTCTGGGTTTTCCTTGAACGCCTCAAACCGCCAGACAACCAGATTGCACAGACCGTTGGCGAGACCTGTCCAGTGCCGCAATTTGGTGGTGCGCATCCTGATCAGGTTATCAAAGCGCAAGCCCGTCAATGGATCACGATCCTGAAGTATCGGAATATTCGAGTACTGATTGGGCGGCAGCTTGAAATAGCCTTTGGGTCGGTCGATTTCTGAATCCCATGGTGCCCGGATAAAGCCTGAGAACCCCAAATTCCTCATCGACGCGGCACAGTGCCAGGGTTTGTCATACATACTGGCGAGCCAATCATAGGGATCACGCACACAGACCACGACCAGAACGTCTTTGGAAATCCCCACCCCTTGGACAAATCCATGCTTCCATCCGAGTTCATTGCTGGGCTTCAAACCAAGAGCCCGCCTGATGATGAATTCGCTGATATTGGTCCCAGAGGACCGCTCACCAACCACGGCAAAACGCTGAATGGGGCGGTCGTATACCCGATTGACAAAAAGTCCGTCTGTACCCAGCAAAACCGTCCCTCAATTGATCCAGCCGCAGGTTAAGCTGCGGCTGGGTAATGCAAGCTCACGCGCGTGCAAAACTATCATTCAAAATACCCAGCAAAGCCTCAGCATCCCTTTGGGTAAAGGCATCGCGTTGGTTGCTGTCGATATCGAACACGGCAATTACTTCACCGGATGAGCCGCGCACCGGCAAAACCAACTCGGACCGGGTGGACGACGCACAGGCGATGTGGCCCGGAAAGGCATCCACGTCGGGCACCAACTGCACCTCACCCGTGCGCGCCGCAGCCCCGCAGACGCCCCTCTCGAAAGGGATGACCAGACAGCCATGACCACCTTGATAGGGACCGATCTTCATCAGCCCCGGCTCAGTCACGCGATAAAACCCGGTCCAGTCGAATCGATCATCGGCGTGGTGTACCTCGCAAGCGATTGTTGCCATCAAAGCGATCTGATCGGTTTCACCGTCTGTCAGGGCGGCAATGGTTTTGGCTAGCGTGTTGTAGTCAGCAGTCATGGTCGTGCTCTTTGGTAGAGGTATGCGCTGGAGTATTTGGAAAAAGACGAAGCGTCAAACGCGTTCGATGGCGATGGCCGTCCCTTCTCCGCCGCCGATGCAGATGGCTGCGACGCCGCGTTTCAGGTTCCGCTTTTCCAGAGCGTTGAGCAAGGTGACCATGATCCGCGCACCCGATGCACCGATGGGGTGACCCAGCGCGCAGGCACCGCCATTCACGTTAACCACGTCGCGCGGCAGCCCCATCTCATGCATGAAAGCCATTGGAACGACAGCGAAGGCCTCGTTCACTTCCCACAAGTCCACGTCGTCTTTTGACCAGCCGATGTTTGACAGCAATTTTTGGGCTGCTGGAACCGGAGCCGTCGTGAACAGACCCGGCGCCTGCGCATGGCTGGCATGGCCGACGATCCGGGCACGTACTGTCAGACCCTGCGCCTCGGCCGCATCTACGGACGCGAGCACCAACGCAGCGGCACCATCAGAGATGGACGAGGAATTGGCCGCCGTCACCGTCCCATCCTTGCGAAAGGCCGGTTTCAGCGTCGGGATTTTGTCGGGACGCGCCGATTTCGGCTGTTCGTCATGGGTAAAGGTAACCTCACCCTTGCGGGTGCGGGTCACGACCGGTGTAATTTCGGTGTCAAAGGCCCCGTTTTCCTGCGCAGACAACGCGTTAGACAGGGATTGCAGCGCGTATTCGTCCTGAGCTTCACGAGTGAATTGGAAGGCTTCGGCGCAATCCTCGGCAAAGGTTCCCATCAGGCGGCCTCTGTCATAGGCGTCCTCAAGGCCGTCCAGAAACATGTGATCTACCACCTGGCCATGCCCGATCCGCGCACCGCCGCGCATTTTGGGCAACAGATACGGCGCGTTGGTCATGCTCTCCATGCCGCCCGCGATCATCGTGTCCGCGTGGCCCAGCGCGATCTGGTCAAAGGCCATCATTGCCGCTTTCATCCCCGATCCGCACATCTTATTCAGCGTCGTGGCAGGCACGTCTTCGCCCAAGCCAGCCGCAAACCCAGCCTGTCGAGCCGGGGCCTGACCTTGTCCGGCAGGCAACACACAGCCCATTAAAACCTCGTCCACTGTTTCAGTGCCAGCACCCTGCAACGCTGCGCGAATGGCCGCTCCGCCCAGTTCAGTCGCGGCGGTGCCGTCGAACATTCCTTGGAATCCCCCCATGGGTGTGCGCGCCGCCCCTGCGATAACCACCTGCTTCATCGCTATACTCCTCCATTCTCCCTTATCGACGGATACCGAATGGTAAGATTTCCCGTCTAGCGTATTTCTACCAGTGAAATTCAAATAAAGGACCGTCAAGCATGGCTCTGACCAGCATTACGACCGACACAACCCAGGTCATCAAGGTGCAGTCCGACCGAATTGATGCGGCCATGGCCATTCAGTTCAAAGAAGACATGCGGAACGAAGCAGAAGGTGGTTCCGCCAGAGTGATCCTGGATTTAACCAGCGTCGAATTCATTGACTCAAGCGGACTTGGCGCGATCGTCGCCTCGATGAAGCAACTTGGACATGACCGCAGGTTGGATTTGGCCGGCCTGCACCCTTTTGTCGAGAAGGTATTTCGACTGACCCGCATGGACACTGTATTCAAGCTCTACCCGACGTTGGATGATGCCCTGTCACCGGCTTCAGATTGACCCGCTTGATCATCTGAATAGGCGCGATGCCCATGAGTAATGGCAAGTATTTGGACCTGAGCTTTGCCGCAACCGAAGCGGAAGCCAGCTTGGGGATTGCGCAACTCAGCCGGGGTCTGGCAGCGCAGGGGCTTCCGGCACATAAGGCAGGGGATGTCAAAATCGCACTGGCCGAAGCGATCAATAACGTGGTCGAACATGCCTATGCCGACATCACACCAGCACAGGTTCAGGTGAGATGCCGCCTGCATCAAAACTGGCTTGAGATCCTGATTTCAGACACAGGCAACCCGCTGCCCGGATTCCGTGTACCAGACGGCATTCCGGCTGCGCTGGGCGCAACCCGTGATGACCTGCCCGAAGGTGGATTTGGCTGGTTTCTGATCCACGAACTGACCAGCGATATCCGCTATAGGCGCGACAGCGGAAGCAACCGGCTTTCACTGCGCTTTGATTTTCCAGAAACCACGTGAAAACAAGAAACGCCACATTAAGGCCCAGATCAAACCATTGTCGCGCCGCAAACCTCGGGCAAAGTTAGTATTGTAGCTCAGATAGCTTCCCTCGGCGTCGCATGTCACAGCCCCCACCCAGTGAACGACGCCGAGGAACTTCCCATTGAATTGACTGGACAACTCCGGACCGCGCGATACCTTCGGCGCGTTCTAATGGGGAAATTGCACCATGCGGGATTTTCACACTCCGGGCCGGTCCGAAGTTTTGGCGACCGAAGGAATGTGCGCCACGTCTCATCCGTTGGCTGCGAAAGTGGCCGTAGATATTCTTGCACAAGGTGGCAACGCAATGGACGCCGCCATCGCCGGAGCGGTATTGCTGGGGATTTGCGAACCTCAAATGACCGGTTTGGGCGGCGACTGTTTTGTGCTGTTCAACCGGCCGGGCGAAGATCAGGTCCGCGCCCTGAATGGATCGGGCCGCGCTCCAGCCGCAGCAAATGCGGAAATGCTACGAGCGCGGGGACTGACTGCGGTGCCATTGAACACGGCAGACGCCGTAACCGTTCCGGGCGCGGTCGACGCGTTCTGCCACCTGGCGGAGACCGAGGGCAAGCTGGGGCTCGACACCATATTGCAGCCCGCCATTCACTACGCCGACGCCGGCGTGCCTGTGGCATCCAGAGTTGCCTTTGACTGGAAATCCGGAGCCGCCACCCTGCAAGGCGCGGCGCGGGCTCATTATCTGATCAATGATAAGGCACCTGAGGTCGGACAGGTTTTTCGTTCTCCCGGTCAAGCCGAGGTTCTGCGCCAAATCGGCCGGAACGGACGCGACGCGTTTTATTCAGGTGACATCGCCGACGACATGATCGCCGCACTTACCGACTTGGGCGGCGTCCACACCGCCCAGGACTTTGAGGCCACCCGATACACGGAAACACAACCCGTCAGCGGTGATTACAAAGGGTTGGAACTGGTCGAGCATCCGCCGAACGGCCAGGGCGCCACAGCCATTTTGCTACTGAACATCCTCAAGAATTTTGACCTCGCAAACATGGACCCGTTTGGGGTCGAGCGCATCCATATCGAGGCAGAAGCCTCCAAGCTCGCCTATGACGCCCGCAACCGGTTCATTGCCGATCCGGATCACACAACACATGCCGAGCGGTTTACGGATCAGGCTGTGGCCGACAAGCTGGCCGCCCTAATCGACCCGCAACGCGCGATGCTCGCCGCCGCCCCGCTGACTGAATCCGTTCACAAAGATACCGTCTATATCACAGTAGTGGATCGGGATCGAATGGCCGTTTCGCTTATCTATTCGATCTTCCACAGCTTCGGGTCGGGGATCGCATCCGAAAAATATGGCATTCTGCTGCAAAACCGTGGTGCGGGCTTTACCTTGCAAGCCGGTCATCCGAATGAGTTGGGTGGCCGCAAACGGCCCATGCACACAATTATCCCCGGAATGTTAAAGCAGAATGGCCGCATTCAGATGCCATTCGGGGTGATGGGCGGCGCATATCAACCCACTGGTCACGCCCGGTTCGTATCAAACCAGATTGATCACGGGCTGGATTTGCAGGCCAGCATCGATGCGCCACGCGCCTTTGCCGACAAGGGTGTCTTGAAACTGGAACGCGGCTTTTCGCCTAAGGTAGCGCAACAATTACAGGATTTAGGACATAATGTTGAGACCCCGGAAACTCCCCTAGGCGGTGCGCAAGCGATCCGAATCTCTGATAATGGCGTTATGATCGGTGCAAGCGACCCGCGAAAAGACGGCTGCGCCATTGGATACTAACAGTAAGGACTGGTCTTTTTCACTTAGTTTAGATGGAAATGAAGCGGGTATGAGCCGTTCTCGAACGGTCCGAACATATCTGGGATATCAGGGTGCTCAACTGGCTCGCCCGATTGGTCTTCAATCAGATTTTGTTCTGAAACATAAGCAACATAGAAGGATTGGTCGTTCTCGGCCAGCAGATGGTAAAACGGCTGATCTTTTATTGGACGGCTATCTTCGGGGATGGCCTGATACCACTCTTCCGTGTTTGAAAATTCGGGGTCTACATCGAAAATCACCCCCCGGAAGGGATGTTTTTTATGCCGGACCACTTGGCCCAGACCGTACTTTGCGCGTGTCTTTAGCATTGTCTCAGCCCCCAATGCTTTTACTACCTCTTTCCGCGTCAAATTGCCAATCATTGATCTGAAATTAAGGGAAACAGTCTGTGAACCTATTGCTAACAGTGTTCGAAATCGTGGCCCCAGTATTCATTTTGGCGGGGATCGGTTTTGCCTGGGTCAAGCTTGGATTCGAGTACCGGTTGGAGTTCGTAACCCGCCTTGGCGTAACCCTCGCAGTGCCCAGTCTGATCTTTGTGGCATTGATGCAAACTGATATCCCAGCCGGAGATTTGACCCGTTTTACACTGGCGGCGATCACCGGGCATGTCGGGCTTGCCATTGTCTTTGAAGTCTTTGTGCGCCTGCGGGGTTTGGATCGCAGAACCTATCTGTCACCCTTGATTTTCGGGAATACCGGCAATCTGGGATTGCCTTTGTGTATCTTTGCTTTTGGTCAGGCCGGTTTGGGTTATGCAGTCATCTTTCTGGCTGTTACTGCCCTGCTGTCTTTCACATACGGCATCTATTTGGTCGCAGGGAAAGGCGGATTTGGCAAAGCGGCCGGAGAACCCATGGTTTGGGCCACTTTGCTGGGCGCGTTGTTCCTGTGGCGTGGCTGGCAGACCCCGCTTTTTTTGACCAATACGCTGGAACTTTTGGGCCAGATGGCCGTGCCGATGATGCTGATCACAGTCGGTGTCGCCATCGCCCGCCTGACAACGCAGAAAATTGGCCAGGCCATCTGGTTGTCCCTGATCAAGCTCGTCGTGTGCTTTGTCCTTGGATGGGGTCTGGCTGTTTTGTTCGGCCTGGATTCTGTCGGGTTTGGCATCATGGTCCTGCAGATGTGCACACCGGTCGCCGTTACATCTTATTTATTGGCCGAACGCTTCAAGGCAGATTCAGACGCAGTGGCTGGAATGGTCATGATCTCAACTATTCTTTCCGTCGGTGCGTTGCCTCTAATTCTAGCTATTGTTCTGTAGCGATTGTGATTTCCTCAAAGCTCAATCTGCGCTAGAATAAAGAAAAAAGGCACGAGGCACATGAGCAGAATTCTTTTTGTACTCCTTGGGGTGCTGCTTTTGGCATCCTGTGGGGGTGGTTCGAAACAGCCACCCAGCAAGCTAAATGACGCGTGCAGCATTGCGCGCGAAAGGCCTGACTATATCAAGGCCTTCAAAAGTACCGAGCGTAAATGGGGCGTCCCTGTTCACGTACAAATGGCGACGATCTATCAGGAAAGCCGTTATCGCCATGACGCGCGAACACCGCATAAATATGTTCTGGGTGTAATCCCGATGGGCCGACAAAGCAGCGCCTATGGGTTCAGCCAGGCGCTGGATGGCACCTGGGATCAATACCAGCGCGAGACCGGCAAGCGCCGGGCCAAGCGCGACCGTATCCGCGATGCGTCAGATTTCATCGGCTGGTACATGAACAAAAGCTATGAGCGGAACGGCATTCACCCCGGTGACACCCGAAACCAGTACCTTGCCTATCACGAGGGCCATACCGGCTATGCCCGTGGCAGCCACTACGGCAAGCCTTGGCTATTGAACGTCGCCAATGACGTGGACGCCCGCGCCAGATTGTATCAGGCACAACTGGATGGTTGCCGACTCTGACGTGTCTACGGGTCAGCGATTGGCTGACCCGCTTCTTTTCGAGTTCGAGAACAGATCACGGCTCAGACTAGCACCCGTGTCCAGTTGCCCCAACAAAACAGTTGTCTGACTGCCCGCATTGTCGTGAATCACCCATTTACGCAGCTCGATAGGGTTGTCTGTGAACATCAGCTCAATACGCCCGGTATCCGGGTTTTTCGGGTCTTGCGCAGTAACTACGGTTGCGGTGCCGTCGAAATCATGGCCCACGACCATATTCGCCTGCCCCAGATTCACATTACGCGCTAGGACCAGTGACAATGGTGTCCGCTTCAACGGGTATTGCTCGGGCGGCTGGTTCGACTTGGGGTCAAAGATTTGCACTGTGCCCGCATTTGCCAGAACTACGGCACTATTGGGCGGATCATATTCAAACCGCATCTTACCCGGTCGCTGCATCCACAGCTTTCCGGTGCTTAACGAGCCATCATCGTTCACCTGCGTAAACGTTGTCTCGACGGCTTTAAGACCATTCAGGTAATTGGAGATCTGCGACAGCGGCAGCTTGTCCGCCGCCCAGGCAGAAGGCGCGGCAAGTATCAAGGCAAGGGCAAAGGCAATCTGTTTCATGGCTCACAGATATGCGCTCTGCCCTTGTTATTAAATATCCTATTGCTCGGGGACGAGGATTTCCCGCTTACCGACGTGATTTGCCGACGAAACAACGCCTTCATCTTCCATTTGCTCAACAAGCCGCGCAGCTTTGTTATAGCCAATGGCAAGTTTCCGCTGGATATACGAGGTCGAACATTTGCGGTCCTTGATCACAATAGCGACCGCCTGATCGTAAAGGGCATCTTCTCCGTTCGTATTGCCGCCTGTGCTGAGGCCCAGAACAGCGTCGATGTTGTCAGCCTTCTCCTCTGCCGGTCCATCGACAACACCGCTCATGTAATCCGGAGGACCGAACTGTTTCAGGTGGTTGACGATTTCCTCAACCTCCTCGTCCGAAACAAACGGGCCGTGGCAGCGAGTGATTTTGGCGCCACCCGCCATATACAACATATCACCCTGCCCCAGCAGTTGCTCGGCGCCCATTTCTCCCAGAATTGTGCGGCTGTCGACTTTCGAAGTCACCTGGAACGAAATCCGGGTCGGGAAGTTCGCCTTGATCGTACCAGTGATCACGTCCACCGAGGGGCGCTGCGTGGCCATGATCAGGTGAATACCCGAGGCCCGCGCCATCTGCGCCAGACGCTGGATACAAGCCTCGATCTCTTTGCCCGCAACCATCATCAGGTCGGCCATCTCATCGACGATGACGACGATATAGGGCATTGCCTCGGGTGCGAACTCCTCTGTCTCAAACACTGGCTCACCGGTTTCATCGTCAAACCCGGTCTGAACCGTACGGCTGAACAATTCGCCCTTGGCCAGAGCGTCCTTCACGCGGCCGTTGTAGCCGGCGATATTGCGGACGCCCATCTTGGACATCTTCCGATAGCGATCTTCCATCTCGCCCACGACCCATTTCAGGGCCACAACCGCCTTTTTCGGGTCGGTCACAACGGGCGATAACAGGTGCGGAATGCCATCATAGACCGACAGTTCCAGCATCTTGGGGTCGATCATGATCAGACGGCATTCATCCGGCGTCAGCTTATACAGCAACGACAGGATCATCGTGTTGATCGCCACCGACTTACCGGAACCGGTCGTACCGGCGATCAGGAGGTGAGGCATTTTCGCCAGGTTCGCCACAACGGACTCACCACCGATATCCTTGCCCAGCGCCAAAGGCAGCGCATGATTACCGTCACCGAAATCACGGCTGGCCAAAATTTCACGCAGCACCACCATCTCACGGTTTTCATTGGGCAGTTCGATACCGATCACCGAACGGCCCGGCAGAGTCGATACACGTGCCGACAGCGCCGACATCGACCGCGCGATATCGTCTGCTAGACCGATCACACGGCTGGCCTTCAGACCCGGCGCAGGTTCCAGTTCGTACATGGTCACAACCGGGCCTGGGCGGACACTGACGATCTCACCTTTGACACCATAATCATCCAGTACGTTTTCCAGCATCCGCGCGTTTTCTTCCAACGCCTCATCGCTGAGGTGATGACGCTGAATGCTGGCCGGGTTAGACAGAAGGCCCAACGGCGGCAGTTCGAAATCGGAATGCCGTTCCTCGAATGACAGGGCTGGCTGCGCCTCGGCCTGCGCGCGGCGTGAGGGCGGCGGGGTACGGCGGACGGGCTGAGCCACCACCGGCTTGCGCGGTTCGGCCACTGGGATTTTCATTGCCGGACGTTGCTGCGGAACGGGTTCAGGATCGGGCGCGTCTTCGAACACGGCCTCGTCTTCAAATCCTGGCTCGGGCGCAAAGTCATGATGCAAGGGCTCCTGTTGCCACTCCGGTGCCGGGTCCGCTGTCGGCATCGGTTCTGGCGGCAATCCTGCCGAGGTCATCGGCGGTTCAGGAGGCAAATCTGCGCCCGGTCCAGAATTCAGGATAAGCGGGTCAGGCCCACGGCCTCGACCCTTGGTCAAAGGCAGGTTTGGGTCGTGTTCAGGTGCCATCTCTCCTGCTGCCACCTTGCGGTTGCGCACCGCAGCGGAAATCTTGGATCGGATTCGGTCCTCACCGGGCATCTCATCGAAATCTGCAACCGGCTCGTAATCAATTAATTCGGGTTCCGGCATGGGTTCGGGGCGCCGGATCAGGCTGGGCATGCGGGCCAGCAGGCCGGGTTTGGCGGGCTCGGGCTCTTCAAATTCCGGCGCTTCGAATACTGGATCCGCATAAGCCAGATCATCTTCAAACACGGCCTCGGCGGCTTCGCTGCGCGTGGCTTTACGCTCTTCCCACTGCGCGCGGCGGTCGCGGGCAGCCTGCGCTGTCGCAGCTGCGCCTCGGCCCAACAGGGTCATCATCATGTCGTAAGACATTACAAGGCCCAGCAAAAAGGCGCGGAAACCTTTGCGTACATCTTCTTTGGTGAAACCAAGCACGAAAACACCCAAGGCCAACATCCCTGCGGCCATAGCCAGCGACATCAGTTTGACCATGAAATGCGAAGAAATCGGCAGCAGCGTCAGCAAGGCACCCATCACGGTGTCACCAAACAACCCGCCCAAACCAAAGCTGTGAGTCGCGCGCCAAGCCTCCCCCGGCACCAGTGTCGCAGCGTAGACCGAGACAATGGCAATCCAGATCGGCGCAAAGATAAGACGGGCAACCGCGCGGTCTTCACCGAAATGCCCGGCAAACCGCACACCCCAGCCAATCAGCACCAGCGCGATGCTCCAGCTGCCCCAGCCCACGATCATGAACAGCGGTGCCGCGATCGAGGCACCAATCCGCCCCATCCAGTTCTGCACCGGCGCGTCCGTTGAGACCATCCAATTTGGATCATCCGGCGTGTAGGACCAGATCATCGCAGCAGCGGCCAAACCCAGCAGGATCAGAACGATTCCGATCAGTTCCTTGCTGCGCCGTTCAATCGCGGCCTGAGTCGTGCTGTCCAGCAATGGATCGCGGTTGCGCGCGTTGTAAGATGCCATTTTGCCCTCGTACCTCACGAATAGATGCAGTCGCGGAGCGTGATCAGCCCTTGCTGCAACTCTGTTTTTGGGGCCACCATGGCGACCCGAATAAATTGCTCGCCCGGGTTTTGCCCCGGATCACCTTGAGAAAGATATGCGCCCGGCAGCACCCGAACACCGGTCTGCTGCCACAGCTTCAATGCGGTTTCTTCGCCGTTTTCGACCGGCAGCCACAGGAAAAATCCGGCTTCGGGCGGCATATAGCCCTGCAGGCCCGCGAACACCTTATCCGCAATCGCATATTTTTCCTGATAGAGCGTGCGGTTCTCGGCGACATGCTCTTCGTCCGCCCAGACCTTGGCCGCAGCGGCTTGCAACGGCAGCGGCAACGGTGCACCCGCATAGTTGCGCAACTGCTTGACCCGCTTGATGGTTTCAGGACCGCCCGCAATCAGGCCAGACCGCAACCCGGCCAGATTGGACCGTTTCGACAGAGAGTTGAACAAGGTGATCCGCTCGGGGTCTGCGCCCAGTTCCTGCGCAACGGTCAAAACGCCGGTCGGGGCTTCGTCGCGGTAAATTTCGGAATAACATTCATCCGCAAAAATGCGGAAATCGTATTTTTCGGCCAGACGGATCAACTCGGCCCAGTAATCCCGCGAGGCAACGGCCCCCTGCGGGTTCGCGGGCGAACAAATATAGGCCACAGCGGTGCGGTTTAACACGTCCTCGGGCAGACCCGCGTAATCAGGCAGATGGCCCGTTGCAGCAGTTGCAGGCACAAAGATCGGCTCAGCCCCAACCGAGATCGAGGCGACCATATAGACCTGATAAAACGGGTTCGGACACAGGACGACCGGTCTCTGACCGTTCTTCTGCTCGGGGCACAGGGCCATGGCAGCATTGTACAACCCCTCACGGGTGCCATTCAGGGCCATCACGCTGGTCTCAGGGTCCATCGTTACGCCATAGCGGCGACTGATCCAGTCAGTGATCGCGCCGCGCAGTTCGGGCGAACCTTCATTCGGCGGATAACCTTGAAACCCTGCGGCGTTTTCCATGATCACATCCGTCACCCACGACGGGAAGTCATGCATAGGCGCGCCGATGGTCATGTGAATCACATCTCCGCCCGGCTGGTGATGATCCAACAGGGTGCGCAGACGCGGGAATGCATATTCCGGTAGGTTCGAAAACCGCTCGGGGAAATTCATAACTACTGCCTCAATATCGGGATCATTAACGCCCCGCTTTTTTGGCAGATTACAGATCGCTCCCCGTTTCGTCCAGACAAAGAGGTGGCGAATCAGGGGATTGTGGCATTCAGGCCAATACCGCCTCGGCCGCTGAACCAAGCCGCAAAAGCGCCTCTTCCGAACCCGGATACCCCATCATCATCAGCCCACAGCCTTGGGTCCCCGTGGGCAATGTCAGCGCCGCCAGCCCCATCAGGTTGCCAATTCGCGTATTGCGCAGCGCCAACAGGTTTTCAGTGACATAGTAGTCATGATCGCTCATCAACCGCTCCAGTTTCGGCGGTAGAATGGGCGCAGAGGGTGCCAGAACGGCATCAAACCCGGCGGCGGCCGCATCCCAGGCGGCCCGACATGCTTTTAACTTGGACCAGGCCGCAACATAATCGGCACCGGACACTTTTTTACCGGTGCGAAAGCGCTCAAGAATCTCAGGATACATCGCATCCGGGTTGGCCTCGATCACATCGCGCCACAGGCCATAAGCTTCGGTAGTATAGAGAAGACCGGAAAGCCCCATCGCCTCGTTTAATTCGGGCACCTCAAGCGGCACGATTTCCGCCCCTGCATCGCGCAACCGCTCCACAGCATCGTCATAGGCTTTGCGCGGCGCATCGCGCAGGTCGTCCTTGGCCACGTTTTGCAGGTCGGCAAAACGACGGCCTTTCAGGCTGGCCCCGCGCAGATCAGCCGGGTTGCCGCCCTCAAGCAAAGCCAACAAATGCGCCGCATCCTCAACCGACCGCGCCAGCGGACCAGCGGTATCGAAGCGCAGGCACAAAGGTACGACCCCTTCAAGACTGACCCGTCCGGCAGTGGTTTTCAGCCCCACAAGATTGTTCCAGGCCGCAGGGATACGCACTGATCCACCGGTGTCTGATCCCATTCCACCTGCGGCCAAACCCCAGGCTACCGACGCCGCCGCGCCAGAAGAGGAGCCACCGGAAACCGCATCTTCATCATCGACACAGGGCGGGGTTCCGGTGATCGGATTCAATCCAAGGCCCGAAAAGGCTAATTCGCTCATATGGGTTTTACCCAGACACACAGCCCCCATCGCAGTGGTGTTGCGCACGACGACTGCGTCGGTGTCTGGCACCCGGCCCGTCAACAACGCCGATCCGGCCTCGGTGGCAATCCCGGCCGTGTCGAACAAGTCTTTCCAACTGATCGGCACTCCGTCCAACAATGACAGACGCTGCCCCAGCTTGGCGCGCGTTTGCGCTGCCCGAGCCTCAGACCGCGCGCGGTCATGAGTGACGCGAGCATAGATCCGGTCACGGTGGGGGTGGGCATCGATAGCGGACAGATAGGTCTCGGTCAGTTCAACCGGGTCGATCCGGCCCATGCCGATGCCCCGACCCAAATCACACGCCGTCATGGTCAGCCAGTCCTGCATCCCTGCCCCCTTGAAAAATTCTGTTGCAAGGGACGGTAGCGACAGGACTGCACATGGACAATCCCGAATGGGCGCGCATATTGCACAGCATGGAACAGAACTCCGATATCTTGATCATTGGCGGTGGCCTGAATGGCCCGGCTTTGGCATTAGCAATGGCGCAAACGGGACATTCCGTCACCGTGATCGACGCTCTGGCTGAAAAGGTCCGCAAGAACGCCGCATTCGACGGCCGCGCCTATGCTTTGGCGCTGGCCTCGCAACGCCTGCTGGATGCGATCGGGGTCTGGGATCGGGTAGCGGACCACGCCCAACCGATGCTTGAGATCAAGGTCACGGATGGCCATGCGGGCGCGGGGCCATCACCGTTTTTCATGCATTTCGACCATGCCGAGATCGAAGAAGGTCCGATGGGTTACATGGTCGAAGACCGTCATCTGCGCCGCGCCTTTATGGACGTGATGGCCGAAGAAAAGCGCATCACCCAGATCAACGGCAAAACCGTCATCGCTCAGGATGTCACAGCAAATGGTGTAATGCTGACGTTGAACGACGGAAAAACCGTGACAGGCAGCTTGCTGGTCGGTTGCGATGGTCGCCGCAGCGGCACCGCAACGCGTGCAGGCATCAAGCGCACCGGTTGGGATTACGGCCAGACCGCACTGGTCTGCGCCATCGAGCATGACTTGCCTCATCACGGCATTGCACATCAGTTCTTCATGCCACCCGGCCCCCTTGCGATCCTGCCCCTGACCGGAAATCGCAGCTCAATCGTCTGGAGTGAGCGGACTGAAACGGCAAAGCACATCAATTCCCTGCCCGAGGCGGACTATCTGCAGGCTCTGCGTCCCCGGTTCGGCGACTTTCTGGGCGAAATTCGGCTGCAGGGCGACCGCTTTACCTATCCCCTGAATCTGACCATCGCCAACTCATTCATCGGCGAGCGCATGGCGTTGGTCGGAGACGCCGCGCACGGCATGCACCCCATCGCCGGACAGGGCCTGAACGCTGGCCTGCGTGATGTCGGGGCTCTGGCCGAAGTACTCACATTGGCCGGACGGCGGGGTGAAGATATTGGTTCGGTTCTGGTACTGGAGTGCTATCAGGAGTGGCGCCGTTTCGACACCGCCTCGCTGGCAATGGCGACCGATGCGTTCAACAAGCTGTTTTCCAACGACAACCCGTTGCTGCGGATCGGGCGCGATATCGGGATGGGGATCGTCGGATCAATGCCTGGCCTGCGCCGTGGCTTCGTACGCGAAGCTGCCGGATTGACCGGAGACCTACCCAAACTGCTGCAAGGCCGCCCGATTTAGTCGAGCACGCGCGCCTCATCTATCAACATCACTGGAATGCCGTTCCGGATCGGAAAGGCCAAGCCAGCCGCCTTTGACACCAGCTCTTGCTTTTCGGCATCATAATGCAGAGTGGTATGACTCTGCGGGCAGATCAGTGCCTCAAGCATGCGGCGATCGAACGGGTGCTCGGGGTCGGTCATTGTAGTTTTTCCTCATTCGTTCCGCCACGCATGGCGAATTCTATCAGCGTCACCAACGTCTCACGCCGGGTGCGCAGGCTGGGGGCTTCTAGCAGTGCCTGCTTCTCTTCGGGCTCGAAATCCAGCAACATGGACAATGAGTTCACCAGTAACTCATCATCGGCGTCTTTCAAGGTATCCCAGTCGGTTGAAAGCTGACGCGAAGCAAAAAACCTTTCGAGCAAACCGAGAAATCTTGGACGATTGAACCCATCATCCTTCTCGACCTTGCCAAGATCACGGTCAAAACCATCCCAAGACACGGAACAGCGTCGATAAGGAGTAAAGGCATCCAGCTCAGACCGGACACGAAAACGCGAAATTCCCGTCAGAGTGATCAGGTAGCGGCCATCTTCTGTCTCGGAGAATTGCGTCACGCGTCCAGCGCACCCGATCTGGTGCAGTTTGCTGTCGTCGCTCTGGCATGGGTTAGGTTGTACCATACCAATAAGCCGCTCTTGCGTTTTCAAAGCGTCGTCCAGCATCTGGAGGTAACGCGGCTCAAAAATATGCAGCGGCAGGCGTGAACGGGGCAGCAACAGCGCCCCGGGCAATGGAAAGACGGATACCGTTTCAGGCAGGTCAGCGGGATGCATCATGTACCCGAGTGTAGCTCTGATCCCGAATTAGGCAAATATCATCGAGCTAAGTTTGCGCCGCCCGTTCAGAACAATCGGGTCATTGGGTTTGAGCGCATCGAAAATGGTGAACAGCTGGGTCTTGGCGGCCCCATCATTCCACTCACGGTCCCGGCGGAACAGCTCCAACAGTTGCGCAACGGCCTCTTCAACCTCACCATTTGCATGCAGGGCCTGCGCCAGATCGAAACGGGCCTGATGGTTGTCGGGTTCAGCCTCTACCGCAGCGCTCAGTTCGGCCACCGGACCCGCGTCTGCGGCCTGCTTGGCCAATTCCAACTGCGCATGCGCGGCTTCCACCTCGGCGGATGTAGAGATCTCAGCGGGAGCGCCATTCAGGATCGCCTCGGCCTGCTCCAATTCACCCGAAGCGATATGGGCACGAACCAGACCGCCATAGGCACCGGCGTGGTTCGGGTCTTCGCCAAGAATGGCGGCAAAGGTTTGGGCCGCATCCACAGCGGCCCCATCGGCCAGCATCTCTTCCGCGGCTTCTACGGCATCATCCAGTTGACCACCGGGGCTTTCGCCGCCCGCGGCTTCGATCACGCGGTCGATAAAGGCCTTAATTTCGGACCCCGGCAGCGCGCCCTGAAATCCATCCACGGGCTGACCTTTGAAAAAGGCATAAACGGTCGGAACCGACTGGACACGCATTTGCGAAGCGATCATCTGCGCCTCATCCACGTTGATCTTGACCATCTTCACCGCGCCCTTGGCGGCGGTCACGGCCTCTTCCAACAAGGGAATGAGGGTCTTGCACGGGCCACACCAGGGTGCCCAGAAATCCACGATGATAGGCGTTTCCTGAGACGCCTCGACCACGTCGGCCATAAAGGTCGCCTCGGACCCGTCCTTGATCAGATCGGTGGCCTCGGGGCCGGCTGCCGCGTTCAGAAGGTCCATGATTTTCACTCTCCGGTTCGAACTTGCGCCCTATATGCAACCGCTTGCTGCGGAAACCAAGGGCAGAGTTGCGAAATCACAGGTCGAAACTGGCAAAAACGGGCGCGTGATCGCTAGGCTTTTCCCATCCGCGCGCGTCGCGCAGAACGCGGCTGGAATGGCCCGCGTTCGAGATATCGGGCGTGGCCCAGACGTGATCCAGCCGCCGCCCCTTGTCTGCCGCATCCCAATCGCGTGCGCGGTAAGACCACCAGCTATACAGCTGCCCTTCGGGAATGTCCTGCCGGGTGATATCGACCCAACTGCCCGCATCCTGCGTTTCAGCCAGCGCCTCAACCTCGATCGGGGTGTGCGACACGACCTTGAGCAGTTGCTTGTGCGACCACACGTCATCCTCACGCGGGGCGATGTTCAGATCGCCGACCAGAATGGATTTTTCCGGCTTTTCCGCATGGAACCAGTCACGCATGTCAGCGAGGTAATCGAGCTTTTGCCCGAATTTCTCGTTCTTTTCGCGATCCGGAATATCGCCGCCCGCAGGAACATAAAAATTGTGGATGGTCACGCCATTCTCCAACCGCCCGGCGATGTGACGGGCATGGCCGAGATCGGCGAAATCCTTATCTCCCACCTCTTCCATCGGCAGCCGTGAAAGGATGGCAACGCCGTTGTAGCCTTTCTGACCGCGCGCAACCATGTGGGTATACCCCAGCTCGGCGAACCCTTCGGTCGGGATCTTTTCGACCGGAGACTTACACTCCTGCAAACACAACACATCAGGGGCTTCCTCTTGCAGCAATTTCAGCACGATAGGCTCGCGCAGGCGGACCGAGTTGATGTTCCAGGTGGCAAGGGTAAAGGGCATTGGGGATTCCTCTGTCGCGATTGAGCGGAGGTTAGCGTGGTGCGGGAGGAGGCGCCATGACAAAAGGGTTAACTTTTTCTAGAGCCATTGTTTGGCTCTGCACCGCCAAGCTGGTGTGTTGATTATCTGCAATTTCGAATAAAATGGTCGGGTATGAACGGAATTTGAAAATTCGATCTAATTTCTCTTAACGATTGCCTTCAGCAAGTAGGCAGTAGCTGGCCCGCCACGACGGGCGATGACGAAAATACTTGTACATTGGATCAATACCGTTTCTGCGTGGCAAAGAATTCGGCAATGTCCTGAAATTCCTGATCGCTCAACTCTTTCAGCTTTGAAACCATTGCAGCGTTTTTGCTATTATCTTCGCGCGCACCCGACGCATAGTTTCGCATCTCCTGAACCAGGTAAACAGAGGGCTGACCAGCCAACATGGGTACCGGCTGGAACGATGTTGATCGAGCATTTCCATCGACGCCGTGACAATGCGCACAGTTTGTGCGTACAAGATTCCGCCCGTTTTCGGGATCACCCTCTGAAAAGGCAGGATTTGTAGCGAGCAAAGTAGCCGTCGCTATTATCGCCGGGATAATTTTAGCCATATCACCCCCAAGTCAAGTGGGACTTCATTGCATTATAACACAATCAACACGAATAAATGTTGTGCAATGTCATGGCTACCAAACATAGGCATTATTGGAGGCAATTCAGAAACCAACGCCAAACCACCCCACAAAAAAAGCCGGGCCAAAGGCCCGGCAGTCCAACAGGGAGGTGCATGTCATGACCCGGACATGCGCGGGTTGAAGGTAACCTAATTACACATCCAGAGTATCACTTTGATCCACGTCAATCCACAGCAAGTTAAGAGACCAAACGATATCCACCAGATTCTGTGACCAAAAGGCGCGCATTCGACGGATCGGGCTCAATTTTCTGGCGCAAGCGATAGATATGGGTTTCCAACGTGTGGGTGGTGACGCCCGCGTTATAACCCCAGACCTCATGCAGCAGCACATCGCGGGCAACCACACCGTCGGTCGAGCGATAGAGGAACTTAAGGATGTTGGTTTCCTTCTCGGTCAAGCGGATTTTGCGATCTTCTTCGGTGATCAGCATCTTCATCGCGGGCTTGAACGTATACGGGCCAAGAACAAAAACCGCATCTTCGGATTGTTCATGCTGGCGCAGTTGTGCGCGGATACGGGCCAGCAGGACCGGAAATTTGAACGGCTTAGAGACATAATCGTTGGCGCCGGCGTCCAAACCCAGAATGGTGTCAGCGTCGCTGTCATGGCCGGTCAGCATCAGAATTGGGCTTTTGACACCTTGCTTGCGCATCAGGCGACACAGCTCGCGCCCGTCGGTGTCGGGCAGACCCACGTCCAGAATGACCAGATCGTAGATCGCCTCACGCGCCCGCTCCATCGCGGATTGGCCATCATGGGCTTCGAACACATCGAAATCCTCGGTCATCACAAGTTGCTCACTGAGCGCCTCGCGCAGGTCTTCATCGTCATCCACCAGCAGGATTTTCTTGAGCTGAGCCATGTGCGGTCCTCCTAAGCCTTTTCCACCACTTGCGCGCGAAAGATGCAATCAACAAGGTTTACTGCAACAGTCTCACGCCCTCGTGTCTGACGCGGAGGAAATGTTTCACATTTCCGTCGTATCAGGCTAGAGGAAAGCCAGAACGTTACAGGGTAACATAGATGAGTCTGATCCCGGATATATCAGAATTGCTGGCGCGCGCCCGCGCTGACCTGCGTATGGGGGTTCCCGTCGCTCTGACCGATGACAGCGGTTTCAGCGTGCTGGCTGTTGCGACCGAAACGCTGAGCGCGCAGCGGCTTGCAGACTTACGCGGCGTTGGGGGCGAGCCGGTCGTCGCCGTCACCGTGCGCCGGGCCGAAACGCTAAAGGCGCGGGCCTATGACGGTGATCTTGCTCGCGTCATTATTCCTGCGGATACCGATATTGCTTGGGTTCAGGCTGTGGCCGACCCCTCGGACGACCTGAACGCGCCGATGAAAGGCCCCCTGATGACTGAACGTCAGGGCAATGCCAACCTGCACCGCATTGCAATCGCGCTTACCAAATCCGCGCGCCTGCTGCCTGCAGCGGTAGTCGTACCCATCGAGGGCGGGCGTACCTTTGCTGCTCAGCACGGCCTGACATGCATTGACCACACACGCGCCGCACCGCATCTGGCCGACCGAAGCGAGCTGCACGCGGTGGTTGCCGCGCGCCTGCCCATGGAGGTTTCCGAAGCTGGGCGCCTGCACGTCTTTCGCCCCGAAGATGGTGGCGAGGAACACTATGCCGTGGAAATTGGCCGCCCGGACCGGGACAAACCGGTTCTGGCGCGTCTACATTCCGCCTGCTTCACCGGCGACCTGATGGGCAGCTTGAAATGCGACTGTGGCCCCCAATTGCGCGGAGCGCTGGCGCAGATGGGGTCCGAAGGAGCCGGTGTGCTGCTGTACCTCAATCAGGAGGGCCGAGGCATCGGGCTTGCAAACAAGATGCGGGCCTATTTCCTGCAGGATCAGGGCTTTGACACGGTCGAAGCCAATCATCGTCTGGGGTTCGAGGATGATGAGCGCGATTTCCGGTTGGGATCTGACATTCTGAAATCCCTTGGTTTCAGCTCGGTAAGGCTGCTGACCAACAACCCGGCAAAAATTGCAATGATGGAAAAGACCGGCATCGCCGTGACCGAACGGGTGCCGTTGAAAGCCGGTGAAACGGCCCATAACCGCGGGTACCTGGCCACCAAGGCGGCCAAGTCAGGGCATCTGCTGTGACCCCTGACGATCTGGTGTTGACCCCACGCGGAGTGCGATTTGCCGGGCGCGTCTTTCCCTGCACGATCGGTAAAGGTGGGCTGAGCAGCACCAAGCGCGAAGGGGATGGGGCCACTCCGACCGGGGCACATCATATCGTCGGGATGCTGTATCGGCCGGACCGAATCTTAAAACCAACCGAGTGGGCAATTCCCATCGGTCCACGCGATCTGTGGTCGGATGATGGCCGGGACAGCCACTATAACACCCTTGTCAGCGCGCCTTACGGGTTCAGCCACGAAAAACTGCGCCGCGCTGATCCTCTGTATGATCTGGTGCTAATAACCGATTGGAACTGGCCCAATGCAGTACCCGGCTGCGGGTCGGCGATTTTCATCCACCAATGGCGGCGGCCAGGGTATCCGACCGAAGGCTGCATCGCCTTCCGCCGCGATCACCTAAGATGGATCGCTGAAAGAGTATTTTTGGGAACGCGTCTTATTATTCCGCAGGCTTGACCCGCTCACCAAATATGGCCGAGCCTACGCGCACGTGGGTGGCCCCAAGCGCGATGGCTTGTTCGAAGTCGCCGCTCATGCCCATGGAAAGGCCTGTCAGACCGTTGCGCTCTGCAATTTTGGCCAGCAGGGCGAAATGCAGCGAGGGTTCTTCATCGACCGGCGGGATACACATCAAACCCTGAATTGGCAGGTCTAGGTTCCGGCAATCTGCGATGAAGGCATCAGCATCAGCGGGCAGGATACCGGCCTTCTGCTCTTCTTCGCCTGTGTTGACCTGAATGAACAGGGCCGGGCAAGTGCCAACCTCCTGCGCCAGCCGCGCCAGCGTTTTGGCCAGTTTTGGCCGGTCGACCGAATGGATAGTGCTGAACAACTCGATTGCTTGCCGGGCTTTGTTAGTTTGCAGCGGACCGATCAGATGAAGATCTATATCCGAGAACTGGTCCCTAAAGCCCGGCCATTTGCCAGCAGCCTCCTGAACGCGGTTTTCCCCAAAGCACCGATGCCCCTGATCCAGAACGGCCTGGACACGCTCATTCGGTTGCACCTTGGAAACAGCGATCAGTTTAACAGACCCTGCATCCCGCCCAGCGGCGGTTTCGGCTTTGACGATGCGGGCGGTGATGTCTTGCAGCGACATAGGAATCCTCAATCTGCTTTCAGCGCAGAAAAACACCATGTCGGCGTAAAAGAAAAGGGCAGGTCCGAAGACCTGCCCTAAAACCTTGCGGTTTCAGATCAACTTAGAAGTTGAACTGTGCACCGAAGTCAGCTTGGGTGCGCGAGTCGCAAACGTCACAGTCGTTGACACCGATACCACCGCGCAGCGATGCACCGCCGCCCAGGTCGTAGATGGCACCAATTGCAACCTGCTGCGTGTCGGCGTCAGCGTTACCGTCACCGTAGGTGAACAGCAGGGTAGTTGCTGCGCCCAGGTTGTAGGAAGCCGACAGACCCCATGCGGTGCCGTCAGTTGCGTCAACTTCGGTGTTATCGTCTGCAACAAACAGAGTACCGCCGAAGTCGCCCCATTCACCACCCAGGGTCAGAACGGTCAGGCTCGGATCGTCACCCAGATCGTCTACGTCGGTCTGACCATAGGCCAGAGCGGCAGTGATGTTGTTGAAGGTGTAAGTCGCGCTGATGTCCCAACGGTCACCGTCAGCTTTGTCACCGTTAATGGCAAAGGTGGCTGTGTCATACGACGCGCCAAACGCGAAGTCGCCAACTGCGTACTGGAAGAACACAGCGTTTGCGCCCGCACCGGTCGAAGTGTACGACAGGAAGCTGTAGTCAACGCCCGAGTACTGACCTGCGAACAGTTCCAGACCAACTTCGTTACCGTAGTAGTTTGCCAGGTTGTCGAACGAACCGGCAACGTTGCCGGCGTCAACACGCAGACCACCGTAGATAACCGAGAAGCGCGCGCCGTTCAGGCCAGCTTCGTTGGCTTCGCCAGTGGACGAGTTTTCGTCAGCTTGCAAACGAACACGGCCTTCAAAGCGAACGCCACCATCGGTTTCGGTGAAGCCGTCGATGCTCAGACGGAAGCGCGAGACCAGGATTGCGTCGTCGGTGTCAACAACTGCAGTACCAACGGTGGTGGTAGTACCAGTGGTGACGATGTTGGTCACAGTACCGGTACGATCTTCCAGGTAGCCAATACCAAAACGGCCGTAACCGCTGAAGTTAACGCCGGAGTCGGCCGCTGCAACACCTGCGGTTGCGATCAGAGCGGTCGATGCGAAGAGAACTTTTTTCATCTTGTTTCCCTCGGTTTCAAAAAGTTTTTCTACTCGACACATGGCAAGCACGTGTCTCAGCACGGGAACCGTTTCGCTCTTTTTGCCCCCAACACGCAAGCTTGGCGTCATTGAATTGGGCGCATTGGCCACAAATTGGTGCAAGGATGCCACAGTCTGTTTTCGTGACCTCACCAACCCCGCACCCACCCTTATGTGACAATAAGAGGGTTGTTGCTGAACTGGTCCTTGTCTAGGAGTAGTCCTGACAACGTAGACCAAAGTGAACAGGACCAGTCGATAATGCGCCTGCTGACGATTTTCGGTTTGATCATAATGACTGCGGCCGTGTCGGCCTGCGGACAGAATCGGGGTGCCGCGCCGAACCCAAATGTGCTCGCAACCGGCGGCGATTCTGACGACCAGGAATTAGACGACCCAAACCGCTCGACAATCTGGGATTTATTCAAAGGCGCCGATGCGGAACAGATCACGAGTGTGAACCGTTACCTGTGGACCGCGTCGCTGGATGTTCTGAACTTCCTCCCTGTTCAAGAGGTTGATCCGTTCACCGGCGTGATCGTGACGGGATATGGAACACCTCCGGGGGGCGGACGGCAGTATCGCGCGACGGTACATATCAGCGATCCGGCCCTGGCAGCGCGGTCTTTGTCGGTCTCTCTGCAGACCAGCGGCGGTGCTCCGGTCAGCGCAGCCACCACCCGCGCGGTCGAGGATGCGATCCTGTCCCGCGCACGTCAGTTGCGCATTGCGGACAACAAGCTCTAGCAACTCGCCGAAAATCACAATATTACCACGCCGGGTTCACGCCCGGCGTTTTTATTCACGAAGGACCGCACGATGTCTCGCTACTCGGCCAACGAAATCGAAGCAAAATGGCAAGAGGCCTGGGGCAAGGCCGGAATTTTCACTGCCGACCGCACCGCGGACAAGCCAAAGTATTACGTGCTTGAGATGTTTCCCTACCCATCTGGCCGAATCCACATGGGACATGTACGCAACTACACGATGGGCGACGTGATTGCGCGTCACAAGCTGGCGACCGGGCATAACGTGCTGCACCCGATGGGCTGGGATGCCTTCGGGATGCCCGCAGAAAACGCCGCAATGGCCATTGGCGGTCATCCCAAAGACTGGACCTATGGCAATATCGCCGACATGCGCGGGCAGATGAAACCGCTGGGCTTATCGATCGACTGGTCCCGTGAATTCGCCACCTGTGACCCGGAATACTATGGTCAGCAGCAAGCGCTGTTTTTGGATATGCTCGAAGCCGGGCTGGTTTACCGCAAAAACGCCGTGGTCAATTGGGACCCGGTCGATATGACCGTTCTGGCCAACGAACAGGTCGAAAACGGGCGCGGCTGGCGTTCCGGTGCTCTGGTGGAACGCCGCGAACTGACGCAATGGTTCTTCAAAATCTCGGACTATTCCGAAGACCTGCTCGAGGCGCTGGATACTCTGGAAAACTGGCCTGCCAAGGTGCGCCTGATGCAGGAGAACTGGATCGGTAAGTCGCGTGGCCTGCAATTCGGCTTTGAACGCACCGATAACGCAGAGCCGATCACCGTCTATACGACTCGCCCCGATACGCTGCTGGGCGCGTCTTTCGTGGGCATTTCGCCCGACCACCCGATTGCCAAGCAGCTTGAGGCCGAAAGCCCCGAAGTCGCTGAGTTTGTTGCCGAATGCCGCAAGGGCGGCACCACCGAAGAGGCCATCGAGACCGCCGAGAAGTTGGGCTATGACACCGGCATCCGGGTCAAACACCCACTGGACCCGAACTGGGAACTGCCGGTCTGGATCGCGAACTTCATCCTGATGGACTATGGCACCGGTGCGATCTTTGCTTGCCCGGCGCATGACCAACGCGACTTGGATTTCTGCCGCAAATACGGCCTGCCCGTGGTCGATACCTTCTTTGCTTTGGACGATGACAAGCCGGTCGACAAGATCGCTTTTGTTCCGCCAAAGACCGAGAAAGTCCGCTGGGTGAACCATTTCGCTGGCCTGACCGAGGCGACGGGCGACGAGGCGATCAATGCCACGGTCGATTTCGCCGAAAAGGCCGGTTGGGGCGAAGGTGTTACCAAATACCGCCTGCGAGACTGGGGCCTCAGCCGCCAACGCTATTGGGGCTGCCCGATTCCCGTTGTCCATTGCGACAGCTGCGGCGTGGTGCCCGAGAAGAAAGAGAATCTGCCGGTCCGCCTGCCCGACGATGTCACATTTGACAAACCGGGCAACCCGCTGGACCGCCACCCGACCTGGCGTGATTGTTCCTGCCCGAACTGCGGCGCGCCCGCCAAGCGTGAAACCGACACAATGGACACGTTTGTCGATTCGTCATGGTATTTCGCCCGTTTCACCGCCCCTCGCGCCGAAACGCCGACCGATCTGGCTGAGGCCGAATACTGGATGAATGTCGACCAGTATATCGGCGGCATCGAGCACGCAATTCTGCACCTGCTCTATTCCCGCTTCTTTGCACGGGCGATGCAGATCACCGGCCACCTGCCGAAAAAGGCCATCGAGCCTTTTGACGCGCTGTTCACGCAGGGCATGGTCACGCATGAGATCTACCAGACCCGCGACGCCAACGGTCGCCCTGTCTATCACCTGCCAGAGGATGTGACCGACGGTAAACTGGCTGATGGAACCGAGGTTGAGATCATCCCCTCGGCGAAGATGTCGAAGTCGAAGAAGAACGTGGTCGATCCGGTCAGCATCATCTCGGCCTTTGGTGCCGATACCGCACGCTGGTTCGTACTGTCTGATTCACCGCCTGAACGGGATGTAGAATGGACCGCCTCCGGGGCTGAGGCCGCCTACAAGCACCTCAGCCGCGTTCATCGGATCGCGTCGGAAATTGCCGAATCGGACAATCCGGCCAATTCCGAAGACGAAACCTTGCTACGTGAGATGCACAAGGCAATCCATGACGTAACAGGCGGTGTCGAATCCTTTGGCTTCAACGCCTCGATCGCCAAACTTTATGCTTTCACCAACACACTTGCGAAATCCAAGGCGGGCACTGCTGCGAAACGTGAGGCAGCCAAGACGCTGGCACAGCTGATGTCGCCAATGACCCCGCACCTGTCCGAGGAGCTGTGGCAGTTGCTGGGCGGTGAAGGTCTGGTTGCCACCGCGCCGTGGCCCGTTGCGGATGAGGCGATGCTGATCGACGACACCGTCACCCTGCCGATCCAGATCAACGGCAAGCGCCGCGCGGAAATCAGCGTGCCAAAGGATATGGACAAGGCAGAGGTTGAAAATATCGCCCTCAGCACCGAAGCTGTGCAAAAGGCGCTGGATGGCAATGCGCCGAAGAAGGTGATTGTTGTCCCGGGCCGGATCGTGAATGTCGTTGTTTGATCGCAGAACCCTGTTGATGATGCCGCTGGCACTGGCCGCCTGTGGCTTTGAACCTGTTCACGCGCCCGGCGGTTCGGGCGCGGCATTAAACGGTCAGGTCAAGTTATCCGCCCCTAACACAACCGAAAGTTATTTGCTGGTCCAGAACCTTGAACAACGGCTGGGACGCAGCGCAAGCTCGGGTGGTGCCTACGCGTTGGATGTGGGCGTTTCGACCGTAACACGCGCCGCAGCCATCACGACGACAAACGAAACCAACCGCTATTCCATTGATGGCAAGGCAAACTATACGCTCAAGTCCAACGAAACCGGTCAGATCGTCGCCTCGGGCTCGGTCGAGAATTTTGTTGGATATTCCGCTGCCGGATCTACGGTTTCGACACTGGCAGATGAACGGGATGCCAAGCAACGGCTGATGGTGATCCTGTCGGATCAGATCATAAGCGAGCTGTACGCCGCGCCGGGTCTTGGCACATGAAGCTCAGCCCGCGCGAGGCTGAAGGGTATTTCGCCCGTCCAGACGCCGACAAGGTCGGGCTGCTGATCTACGGTGCAGATACGATGCGCGTGGCGCTGAAACGCCAACAGGTTCTTGCCGCACTTTTGGGGGCCAATGCCGAAGAGGAAATGCGGCTGACCCGTATGCCCGGAGCCGATCTGCGCAGCGATCCCGCCCTGTTGCTGGATGCAATCAAGGCAGTTGGCTTCTTTCCAGGGCCACGCGCTGTTTTTGTCGAAGATACAACGGATGTCGCCGCACCAGCTATCATTGCCGCATTCGAGGAATGGGCCCCGGGCGATGCGCAGATCATCATCACTGCCGGACAACTGAAACCCAGCTCAAAAGTCCGCAAAGCCTTCGAAGCCCACCCATCGGCCTACGCAGTTGGCATCTATGACGATCCGCCCTCACGTGGTGAGATTGAGCGGCTTCTGTCTGAAGCCGGGGTGCAGAACATCCCGCGCGACTCGATGTCGGCGATTACCGAACTCGCCATGGGAATCAGCCCCGGAGACCTCAAGCAAACCATTGAAAAAATTTCCCTTTATAAACGCGGAGACAACTCAGAGCTTTCTATAGAGGATATTGAAGCCTGCGCCCCTCGCTCAACCGAGGCCGCGTTGGACGATGTTCTGAATGTCGTCGCCGAAGGCCGCGCCGGAGAGATCGGCCCGTTGATCCGGCGATTGCAATCGCAGGGCACCAATGCGGTCAGCCTTTGCATTGGTGCAACACGACATTTCCGAACGCTGTACGCCTGCGCGTCAGATCCCGGCGGGGCTGTGCAAGGGATCGGCAAGCTACGGCCACCGGTTTACGGAAAAAGGCGCGATCGGATTCTACGGCAGGCGCAGGGCTGGGGCGCACCAAAGCTGCAAACGGCTTTGACCGTTCTCACCGATACGGACTTGTCCTTGCGGTCAGCCGGGCAGACCGCACCCGCGATGGCTTTGGTCGAACGTGCAATGATACGTCTGGCGATGCTGGCCCGGTCACGTTAACCGTCGCGCAACCAATCTACGGCTGATCGCCCAGCCCATCGCCCCGTCGCCAGACAAGCGGTTAACAGGTAGCCACCAGTCGGGGCCTCCCAATCCAGCATCTCTCCGGCACAGAAAACGCCTGGCATCGCTGTCAGCATCAGCCCCTCAGTCAGCGCAACACGTTTGACCCCACCCGCCGTGGAAATGGCTTCGTCCATCGGGCGCAGACCCGCGTGGCAGATTGGCAGATTCTTGAGCGCCCTGGTCCACTGGTCCCGTGGCAATGCGCTGCTTTTGACCATCTCATGAAACAACGCAACTTTCTGAGGCGGCAGGCGAAGGGATTTTTTCAACCATTGCGACAACGTGGTTTTGGATTTCTTAGCAGCCAACCGCGATTGCAGCGCCGCTTGGTCAAGATCGGGTACCAGATCAACATAAAGCGGCGCCCCCGCACGCAGGGCCGGGGTCAGAGAGTACAGCCCACCACCCTCAAGCCCGGTTGCTGATATCGTGGCCTCGCTCCGGCTGTCTGTGTCTCCGGCCATCCAGCGCACAGATTTCAACGCAGCGCCGAAATGCGACTGCATGTGGGGGCTCCAATCAACGGACAATGCCGAATTCGCCGGGGCGAAAGGGGCAAGCGCAACGCCATTCTGTTGCAAAGTGCCCGCCCATTTGCCATCTGACCCCAACCGCGCCCAACTGGCTCCGCCCAGCGCCAAAACGGTCACATCAGGCGTCAACGGACACTTCCCATCCGGCGTATCAAACAATAAGGCATCACAGTCCCAGCCCAGCCAACGCCAGCGGGTTTTTATTTGCACCTTCGCCGTCTCGAGCCGCCCCAACCAGGCCCGTAACAGCGGCGAGGCTTTCATTACCGTTGGGAAAACTCGACCAGTCGATCCGGTAAACAGCTCTTGCCCCAACTCCCGCGCCCAGTCCTGCACCCCGTCAGCGTCAAATTCGGAAATCATCGGACGCAGCCAGTCAGAAGCCTCGCCATAGGCAAGCATCAATGTCTCAAGCGGTTCATCCTTGGTCAGATTCAGACCCGATTTTCCCGCCATTAGAAATTTGCGCGCAACTGACGGCTTGGCCTCAGCCACAAGGACATCATGACCTGCGGCAGCCAGTTCCTCGGCCGCCATCAAGCCTGCGGGTCCGGCCCCGATTACCACTGCCTGCGCCATTTCCGTCCTCTTGCCTTCCGCGCCATCCGGCGCAAATTTGTGAATGTCATGCCAAACAGCGACCCGATCTGCCCGCTATGTGACCGCCCCATCCCGGATGGCGGCGGCAGCCTGCACCATCTGATCCCAAAACTCAAAGGAGGCAAGGGCGGCCCCACGGTATTGTTGCACATCATCTGCCACAAAGAGGTGCACGCCACTCTGACCGAGGCCGAACTGGCCCGTGAGTTCAACACGGTCGAGGCATTGCGCGCCCATCCCCGGCTGGAAAAATTCCTGACTTGGGTGAGAAAACGCCCGCCCGGCTTCCGCTCGAAAGTGCCGGGTAAGAGACGGAGCCGATGATCACCCCGGCCGAAGCGGATCGCCAAAAGCGTCGCGGAGCGACCCTGTCAGCCCCTGAATCTCCAATCCCCGATAATCCGGTGCTGGAGCAAACTGAGCCCCCGCAAGATGTTGGAATTCCAAAGTGGTATAGGGACGCTTCCACAACCATTCGCGGTTTTCAACCGACCAGAGATCCGCATTCGGCGGCTTCTCATCAGTGAAAGCATAGAAATGCAGGTCGAATCCGTATTGGGCCACATCCTGCACCGATAACAGCCGCATTCCTTGTGCACGCCAGAAGGCATCCTCGGCAGCAATGTCACCTGTACGTAACGTGATCTGGCCAATACAGGCCCCAGCGAAAGGCGCAGCAGGATCGGCGGCATTTTCCGGCCGGTTTCCCTGAAAATCATGCTGCAGCAGCTCGATCACGAAACCTGCGGGGTCTTTCAGGTGGCACATATAACCGATGTCGAGAAACTGTTTAGGGGTCGAAACATCGACCCCTTTCCGGCGCAGATACGCCGCAGCAAGATCAACATCCGGTAGGGTGATCCCGATTTTCCAGTATCGTTGCCCGCCGTCATGCTTGTACCCGCCTCCGCCCGGCATTAGCAGCAGGTCGGCATCCTGCCCCTTATAGCCAAGGCGGCGGTTCCGGCCCTGCACATGCAGGGTCATGTCCAGGATATCCGCATAGAATGCCGCCAATCTTTCTGGGTCAGCGACCCGCAATAGCACGGCCGACAATCTCATCGGCACATCCTTGCAATTCCGGCAGCAATTTGGGGATCGGCAGCCAGACTGTCGGCCACAAGCTCATGCGCCGTCTGCATCAGCTGGTCGGGCTCGACCACGCGGTCGACCAGGCCAAAACCATACGCTTCTTGAGCAGTGATCTTTTGCCCGGCCATAAGAATCATCTTGGTGCGCGACGGTCCGATCAGCACTGCCATGCGCACCGGGTCCGACGGTTGCGGCAGAAAACCCAGCTTCATGACAGGGTAAAAAATCTTGGCCTGCGGCACCGCGATCCGAATGTCGCAGGCCAGAACCATTCCGTTGGCCCCTCCCGCAAGCGTTCCGTTCAGAGCGGCAACTGTCAGGCACGGCAGGGCGGCGATAGCGCCCGACAACCGCTCCCACAGGTCCGAGGTTGCAAGTCCAGCCCGCGCCTCGTCCAGATCGGCCCCGGCGCTGAACACCTTGCCAGCGCCGGTCAGGATCAAGGCCCGTGCCTCGGTTGCCGCTTCGGCAATCTCGCAGAGTTCGGTCAGCATGGCCCCAGTCAGCGCATTTGCCTTTTGCGGGTTGTTAAGCGTGACCGTCCATAACCCATCTGCCTTGGTCAATTCGATCACGTCAAACCAACCCTTTGGCGGATATCTTCGCGCCGCAACGATATTTCTGTGCCCAAAAACTCATCGGCGTCAGCGCTGCACATCCACAGAAGCGCCCGTGCGGGCCAGTCGGCGGGGATATGATCGCTCCAATCCAGCTGGCTGACGGCATTGATGCCGCTGGACTTGATCACCCGCTGCATGTCGGTCGCCACAGTACCCGGTGACAAGCCCATGGCGCGGATACCGTGAATGGATTCCTCAAGATGCAGGCATTCGGTCAGCATCTTTGCGCCTGCCTTTGACGCGCAATAATGGCTCCATGCCTCAATCGGGTTGGATGCCGCGCCCGACGACACCGTGATCACCGTGCCCCCGCCCGCAGCGCGCATGACGGGCAGCGCCGCACGCATGCCGTAGAACACGCCCTTGAGGTTGATGTCTATCGCCGCGCTCCACGCCGTGACGTCGGCGTTCGACAAGTGAAAGATCGGATCAATTACGCCTGCGTTGCCGATCAGAACATCCAGCCCGCCAAAGCGGTCGACACAATCGGCAACAGCCTGCTCGACCTGCGCGAAATCGCTGACGTCGCATTGCAGCGCGATGGCATTGCCGCCCAGCGCATCCGCCAGCGCCCCGATCTGATCACGGCTGCGGGCCACCAGCGCGACATTCGCCCCGGCTGCGGCAAATACGCGCCCTGCTTCAGCTCCGATACCGCGGCTGGCCCCTGTTATCAGTACGGTTTTTCCCTGCATACGGACCGTGTACCTCCGTTGTTTTGAGATTGTGTGAATCTCTACCGCGCAAACGGGGAAAGCGTCCAGCCCTTGCCCCTTGACGCCCGCCGCTGCAGGCACGACGATGCGCGCAAAATTGATCAAGAAGGGTTCTATAATGTCCGTTTTCCTTCGCCGCAGCAGTGGCGCAGTTCTGGCTTACGCCATTATCACACAAGGTGCGTTTGCAGATGTCACCGCACAGCAGGTCTGGGACGACTGGCAGTCCTATTTGTCCCAGATGGGCTACACGATTTCGGCAAACCAGGCGACTTCGGGCAACGTGACGACAATCACCGACATGACTGCGGTCGCATCCGCGCCAGACACGGACGGGTCGTTCACGATGACCATGCCGCAAATGACCCTGACAGAAAACGGTGACGGGACTGTCAGCATCGACCTGCCCGAAAGTTTCCCGATGGCTCTGTCCGGCGAGGCTGAAGGCGAGGCGTTCTCTGTCGACATCGAATACTACCACTCCGGGTTGGAGATGATTGTCTCGGGCGACCCCGACGACATGATCTATAACTATTCCGCGCCCACGCTTGGCATGAAACTGGGCGGGCTACAGGTCGATAACGAGACCGTGCCTGATGACATTATGGCCATGGATCTGGCGATGACTGACCTGACAGGCAGCTCGCGGATGAAAATTGGCGAAACCCGCTCGATCGATCAGAACATGACTGCCGCCGGGCTGACCTATGATCTGGCATTCAACGATCCCGAAGGGGCGGATGACGGCAAGATAAACGGAAAACTGAACCAACTGGCATTCGAAGGCACCAGCGTAATCCCGGCGGATTTCGACGGCACCGATCCGCAAACGTTCTTCCAAGGTGGCTTCTCATTCTCGGGCCTGTTCACCTATGCCTCGGGCCAAACTGCGATTGAGGGTTCCAGCGAAGGGCAGGCGTTCTCGATGGGCAGTGAATCCGACGGCGGACGGTTCGGCGTCAGCATCGACGAACAGCGCCTGGCCTATGATATCGAGCAAAACGACGCGAAACTGGCAGTGACCACAGCCGACCTGCCTTTCCCGATTGAGATTGCCATGGCCAATGCCGGGCTGAAATTGGAATTCCCCGTACAACAGTCTGAAGAAGTCCAACCCTTTGGCTTTGCGATCAACCTGACGAATTTCACCATGTCAGACGTTCTTTGGAGCATCTTTGACCCTGCGGGTGCCCTGCCGCGTGATCCTGCAACCATCGCGTTGGACACCACCGGCACCGCCAAGATTCTAACGGACTTCTTCGACCCGGCTTCTGTCGAGGCGCTGGAGACCTCGGGCGAAGCTCCGGGAGAGCTGCATTCGCTGAAAATCAACGAGCTTCTGGTGTCTCTGGTCGGTGCCAAGCTTACCGGTAACGGCGATTTCACCTTCGATAATTCAGGCGCAACCGAGCTTGGCAGCCTGCCGACTCCAGCAGGCGTTGCGAACCTACAGCTGGTGGGAGCCAATGCATTGATCGACACTCTGATCAGCATGGGCCTGGTGCAAGAAAATCAAGCCATCGGCGCACGTATGATGATGGGCATGATGGCGGTTCCCGGCGACGAGCCCGACACGCTGAACTCAAAAATTGAGTTTACCGAGGACGGACAAATTCTGGCCAATGGTCAGCGCATCAAGTGATGGCGGCCGGGCGAAGCTCATATAAACCAGAGCTTCGCCCGCGGCCCGCTTCAGGTCTAACTCTCAGACTATGGAAGTTTAAAAACCTTTTGCCCATACGGTATGAAATTGTCCAAAAATTCAGGGCCTGACGTTTGATCTATCTGCCCTGAGGTCTTGCGGGGTGGGCGGCCCAAGGTTAGGTCAATTGCAATACAACCGGAGGCCGCATGACCCGTACACCTGAAGAAATCAGCCAATCCCTGCTGGACGCGGCCCGCAAGGCAGGGGCCGACGCGGCGGACGCTATTGTCATCGACGGCTCTTCGGTTTCGGTCGAAGTGCGTGGGGCGGCGCTGGAACATGCCGAGCGATCCGAGGGCACCGACCTTGGCCTGCGGGTATTTTTGGGAAAACGGCAGGCCATCGTATCCAGTTCGGACAGCCGCCCGGAAACCCTGACAGCGATGGCCGAACGCGCCGTTGCAATGGCCCGCGAAGCACCCGAGGATCCCTTCACCGGCCTAGCCGACGCGGATCAATTGGCCAAGGACTGGGATCTGCCTGCACTGGAGCTGTTCGATCCATCCCCGGAACCTGCGGCAGAGGATTTGTTAAAGGACGCGCTGGCCGCCGAGGCTGCTGCACTGGCGGTTCGGGGCGTTTCGCAAGTGTCTGACGCGGCGGCAGCTTACGGTACTCACCGGATACATCTGTCAGCGACCAACGGCTTTTCCGGCGGCTATGCCCGCAGCAGCCGCTCGATTTCCTGCGTAGCGATCTCGGGCGAAGGCACGGGCATGGAGCGTGACTATGACGGCGACAGCCGCACCTTCCAAACTGACCTGCGCAACCCCGAAGAGATCGGCCGTACCGCTGGCGAACGCGCCGTGGCGCTGGTTGGCGCACAAAAGCCGGCTACGGGAACGTTTCCAGTGCTTTTTGACGAACGCATTTCATCCTCGTTGATCGGGCACCTCCTGGCGGCCAGCAACGGCGCCGCGATTGCGCGCGGAGCATCCTGGCTGAAAGACTGTCTGGGCGAGCAGGTGCTGCCGGAACACTTGTCGCTGATCGAAGACCCGCATCGCCCCCGCATTGCGGGTTCGCGCCCATTTGATGCCGAAGGACTGGCCACACAGCGCCGCGCGATTGTCGAAAACGGCATTCTGACGGGCTGGACGCTGGACCTGTCAAACGCGCGCAAGCTGGGCATGAGTTCGACCGGTAACGCGGCGCGCGGTGTATCAGGGCCACCGTCGCCCAGCAACTGGAACCTGAGCCTTACACAGGGTGATCAAAGCCGTGACGACCTGCTGCGCGACATGGGTACCGGGTTGCTGGTGACGTCGATGATTGGCTCGACCATAAACCCCAATACCGGCGATTACTCGCGCGGGGCCTCGGGCTTCTGGGTCGAAAACGGAGAAATAACCCGCCCGGTCAACGAATGTACCGTCGCGGGTAACCTGCGTGATATGCTGAAGCGGATCATCCCTGCCAACGACGCGCGCCCTTACTTGTCGCGAGTGGTCCCGTCGGTGCTGATCGAAGGAATGACACTTGCCGGCAGCTGACCTGCACCTTTTGATCGACGCCGCACTCGAGGCCGGAAAGATCGCCACCCGCTATTCGGGTGAAACGGCGCAGCGCTGGGATAAACCCGACGGCGCGGGCCCCGTGACCGAAGCCGATCTGGCCGTCAACGAAATGCTGGAGCAACGCCTGCCAGCTGCCCGCCCGAGCTATGGCTGGCTAAGCGAGGAAACCGAGGATTCCGATGACCGCCTGACACGGGACCGGGTATTCATCATCGACCCGATCGACGGCACGCGCAGCTTTGCCGAAGGTTCTCGCACATGGGCGCATTCTCTGGCCATCGCCGAGCAAGGCGAAGTCACAGCCGCTGTCATTTACCTGCCGCTGCGCGATCTGCTTTACGCAGCTGCGAAAGGACAAGGCGCAACGCTGAACGGTGCCGCAATTCAGGTATCTGAATCCTCAGATCTGGGATCAGCCGAGATATTGGCCGCAAAGCCCAATTTGAACCCGCACCATTGGCAGCAAAACCGAGCGCCCGAGTTTAAACGGGTCTATCGCCCTTCTCTAGCCTATCGCATGGCCCTTGTGGGACAGGGGCGATTTGACGGGATGCTGACGCTGCGCCCCAGCTGGGAATGGGATATCGCCGCAGGTGACCTGATCATCCGCGAAGCGGGTGGCAGATGCTCGAACCGGCTGGGTAATCCATTGCGCTTTAACAACCCGCATCCGCGCCTGAATGGAGTAATCGCGGCGGGGGCATTCATACATCATGCATTGCACGCGAAACTTGACCCGAACAGTGCCGGTATTCGCCCATGAGCAAACCGCGTTCCCTCAGCATGGCCGCGTATCGGGTTCTGTCCTGGGGCGTGTCCGGCTCGGCCAATCAACCGCAAATCCCGCGCCCCGAAGGCGAGCTGATATGGGTTCATATCAACGCACAGAACCGCCAGCGCGCAGTGGTCGATTTCTGCCGCAGGCTGCAGCAGGCTCACCCCACGCTGAACGTACTGCTGACAGCCCCTCCGGGGGAAGATCTGCAGCGTTGGGAACAGGTAGACTATCCCCTGATCAATCTACCCCAAGAACAAAGCGGCGCAGCCCGTGCGTTTCTGGATTACTGGCATCCTGACATTGGCCTATGGGTCGGTGGCGGCCTGATGCCCAACGTGATCACTCGAGCAGAGGAGCGCGGCATTCCACTGATCCTGATCGAAGCCGAGATCAACATCAACGTCGCGCGCGGAGCCAAGTGGCTACCCGATATCACCCGCGTTACCTTCGACTGTTTTAAGTCGATTTTGGCAACAACATCCTTAACTGTCCGGACAATCCGCCGCCTTGGTGTTACTTCGGGAAAGGTTGCTGAAGCGCCGCCCTTGCAGGTCAGCGCAAATCCAAGGCCCTGGCCCGAGGATGAACTGATCGAAACCAACCACGCTTTGGCAGGACGCCCGGTGTGGCTGGCAGCGTATGTGCTGGACAAAGAGTTTATCTCGGTCCTTAGCGCCCATCGCCAGGCTTTGCGGATGCTGCCGCGGTTGACGCTGGTGCTGCATGTAGCCGACATAGCCGAAGCCGAACCCTTGCACCGGCGGCTGGAAGCGATGGACCTGCGCTGCACCAGTTGGGATGATGTTGGGCGGATCGAAGACACGACGCAGGTCGTTTTGACATCTACGCCAGAAGATCTGGGCCTGTGGCATCGGGTGTCGCCGGTTACATTCATAGGCAGCTCGCTGGAACGCGGCGCAGGGGGTCATGATCCACTGGCTGCCGTGGCTCTGGGCTCGGCTTTGATCCACGGCCCGTATGTGCATCAGCATCAACAAATTTTCGATCAGTTGGACCAAGCCGGGGCCGCGCGTACAGTTAGAAGTGCAACTGAACTGGGCGACGCAGTCGTTGAGCTGTTATCCCCGGACCGGGCTGCGGATATGGCGCTGGCCGGATGGGAAATCGTGTCCGAGGGCGCGCCACAGGCGGATCGACTGATTGACATGGTGCAGGATTGCTTGGACCAACGGAGTGCGGACTGATGCGAGCACCTGATTTTTGGAACACCGCTCCTGACCGATTGGATCTGCGCGCACGACTTCTGGCACCACTGGGACGCATTTATGCAGCCGCGACGGCGCGGCGGGTTGCATCAGGTACAGGTGTCATACTGGGCATCCCGGTAATCTGCGTCGGCAACCTGAACGCGGGTGGCACCGGCAAAACCCCGACCGTTATCTGGATGATCGAACAGTTGCGCGACGCTTGGCACGAAACGCATGTGGTCACACGTGGCCATGGCGGTTCATTGGAAGGGCCGGTACGGGTTGATCCCAGCAAACACACGGCCGCGCAGGTCGGGGACGAGCCGCTCTTGCTCGCCGCCTTTGCCGAGGTTTGGGTTGCCAAGGACCGCGCCGCCGGTGCGCGCGCAGCGTCCGAAGCTGGGGCAACGGTGATTTTGCTGGATGACGGGTTTCAAAACCCCTCGGTCGCAAAGGACTTCTCGGTCATCGTGGTAGATGCGGCACGCGGATTCGGAAATGGACTGTGCCTGCCAGCCGGTCCGTTGCGTGAACCCGTTGACGTTGGGCTGAAGCGCGCTGATCTGGTGCTGTCTTTAGGTGATGCAGAGGCACAAACCCAGTTCGCGGACCGTTGGGGCCAAAAACTGAGTAAACCACACGCCAGAGGCGCTGTTGAACCCCTGCAAACCGGCATGGACTGGCGCGATACGCCCGTTCTGGCCTTTGCAGGTATCGGCCACCCCGAAAAATTCTTTGCTACCCTGCGCCAGCAAGGCGCGACCCTGTTACGAGCCGAAGCACTGGATGATCACCAGCCGCTGACCCCGGCGCTGATGACTCGGTTGGAAAACGAGGCCCGCCTGCTGGGGGCTCAGATGGTAACCACGGAAAAAGACGCGGTGCGTCTGCCAGCCGCGTTTCGCAGCAAAGTCGTCACTCTGCCCGTACGTCTAAAAGTGGAAAACGCTGACGAAGTTCGGCAGATGCTGCTAGAGATTGCCCCGTCGCCTTAACAGGCGACCGGCCCGGAACAGGCCGGTCGCAAAGGCAGTTAGCTGCCCAACTCGTCTTCGATCAGCTTCTTGAAATCGCCATAAGACTGGTTGTCGACCTTCTTACCGTTCACGATGAAAGACGGGGTCGACTGAACACCGTCACGTTCAGCGTTTTCCTGATACCAGGCCACCAGCGTCTGAGCGCGGGTGCCGTCCTGCAGACAGGCTTCGAGCTGGTCATTGTCGATGCCTGCCAGACGGCCGATCTTGCGCAGTTCATCCACGATCTCAGCCGGGCCTCCGGCCTTGGTCCATTCGGACTGGCCCTCATAGATCAGGTCGGAAATGCCAAAGAACTTCTCGGGTCCACCACAACGGGCAACCATCGAAGCCCACAGGCCATAGCGGTCGAAATATACCTCGCGATAGATGAATTTCACCTTGCCGGTATCAATGAAGTCTTTCTTCAGCTGCTTATAGGCGCCGGTGTGGAAATTCGCGCAATGTGGGCAGGTGTAAGACGCATATTCGATGATCTCGACAGGCGCACCCTCGGCCCCCTGCACCATCTCAACAATGGTCGAAGTGTCCAGATCGGCTTCTTGCGCCTCGGCGCTGCTGATCAGCGGATATGTCGGAGAGGAATTCGACAGTGACAGCCAATAGCCGCCTGCGGCTATGGCGACAGCCGCGCATATTCCAGTTGCAATACGGCTCATTTCTCAGCCCTTTCTCAGCGTTTTTGCTTGGATAAAACGTTTCTCCCCAGACGTTCAAGAGCCGCGCGCAGTTCACCATCGTGAACGTCGCGTGCGGTTCGGTCTGCCTCGGCCTCAATCTCTGGGTCAATCTTGGGTTTCGCCGATTTCGGTTTGTGGTCGAAACTGGCTTGCCCCTCGGCAAATCCTGTCGGAGCGGTCTGGGTGATGCGCACCCGGCTGATGGCGTTATAGCCATAAACCGCGTTCACCTTGTTGCGCAGCTGTTCCTTCTGCATCTCCAGCATCGGAGCCTGCGGGCCGGTAGTCAAAACAGTCAGCGTCGCGCCGATCCCGCCTTTGCCATAGCCCACGTTTACCGGCCTTGCGATGGCTGCCATGTCCTGGCCCACGATCTCGACCCAATGGGTCAACAGGCGCGATACGGCAAAGCCCCGGCTTTCACCGGCGCGCCTGATCTGGCCGTTCAGCAATGTCGCGGTGCGTTTGAACCCGCGGGTCGAAGAACGTCTGCGCTGCATCTGGTTTCCAACTCCTGCGCCGCTATTGTAAAGGGCGTAGCACCGGACGCCAGCGAAACCCGACAGGGAGATACATAAAAGTTGCGTGACACCATTCAACATGACCTGAGCGCTGCCTTGCTTGGCTGGTATGACCGTCACGCGCGTCAGATGCCTTGGCGGGTTGGCCCATCGGATCGGGCAGCTGGCGTGTTACCTGACCCTTATCGTGTCTGGTTGTCCGAGGTGATGCTGCAGCAAACTACCGTTGCTGCCGTCCGCGATTATTTCCTGCGGTTCACCGCCCGCTGGCCTACCGTCGATGCGCTGGCCGCTGCCCCAGATGATCAGGTCATGGGGGAATGGGCCGGTCTGGGGTATTACGCCCGCGCCCGCAACCTGCTGAAATGCGCCCGAGTGGTAAGCGAAGATCACAGCGGCACCTTCCCCGACACCTACGACACCCTGTTGAAGCTGCCCGGCATCGGCCCCTATACCGCAGCCGCAATCTCGGCGATCGCCTTCGACCAGACCGAAACGGTGCTGGACGGCAATGTCGAACGGGTTATGGCGCGGCTCTACGACATTCACGATCCCCTGCCCGCTTCAAAACCGCTGTTGAAAGAGAAAGCCGCCGCGCTAACACCCGACATCCGACCCGGAGACTATGCGCAGGCAGTAATGGATCTGGGTGCAACGATCTGCACCCCGAAATCTCCGGCCTGTGGCATCTGCCCCCTACGCGAACCCTGTCTGGCCCGTGCAGCCGGAACCCAGAATGAATTGCCACGCAAGACACCGAAAAAACCCAAACCCACGCGCTATGGCCATGTCTATATCGCCCAAAGCGATGACGGTGCCCTTCTGCTGGAACGCCGCCCTGACAAAGGGCTTCTGGGCGGGATGCTGGGGTGGCCGGGATCGGATTGGTCCGATGCTCCGATCGAAGCCCCTCCGTTTGCGGCTGACTGGCAGATAATGGCGGGCGAAGTACGCCACACTTTCACCCATTTCCACCTGATCCTGCGCATTTGGACAGCTACCTTGCCCCCTGCCTACGCGCCCGAAGACCTTATAGTGATGGAAAAACACGCCTTTCGCCCGAGCGACTTGCCCACCGTGATGCGCAAGGCCCATGACCTTTGGCGCAACCGGTAACCCCCGGTAACCCATTGTGCACAATATCGGACTAGGACTAATCTTGCCGCAGCTGCTCGGAGCCCCAGAATGATCGCAACTGCTACCTTGTCTCGCTGGCAATCGGCCCTTCCTTTCTGGGTTTCGTTCCTGCTGATCCCGCTGATTTGGTTCACCGCTTTTGAAGGTGGCTGGTGGGTGCTGCTGGTCCCGCTATCGACCTGGTGGGCATTTGCCGTGCTGGACCAGTTAACCGGGCAAGAGCTTGGCAACGCGGATCCGAACGCCGATGATACGGTACTGCGCTGGTACATCCTGCTGACTAATGTGTGGGTGCCGGTGCAGTTTTTAACCCTATATGGGTTGATCTGGTACGCCACACATACTGACCACCTGTCGACACTGGCCAAGATCGGGTTGTTCTTTGGCATGGGGGTGATCTCGGGCACGATCGGGATCAACTACAGCCATGAATTGATGCACCAGAAAGGCCGGTTCGAACGCTGGCTGGGCGATATCCTGCTGGCCATGGTGCTGTATTCGCATTTCCGGTCCGAACATCTGCTGGTCCACCACCGCTATGTCGGCACCCCGCGCGACCCGGTCACTGCGCGCTATAACGAGGGCTTTCACCGTTTCTACCCGCGCGTACTGAAACAATGCCTGATCTCTGCTTTTAGCGCCGAGCGGGACAAGCTGGCCCGCAAGGATCGGCCCTGGACCGATCCCGCCAACCCATTCTGGCGCTACTGGGCGCTGCAAGGCGTCATGCTGGCGCTGGCATTCCTTATCGGAGGCTTCTCGGGCCTCGCCTTGTTTCTGCTGCAGGCCGGTGTCGCCATCTGGCAGCTCGAACTGGTCAATTACGTTGAACATTACGGCCTGACCCGCAAATACCTGGGCGAGGGGAAGTATGAACATGTCAAACCACGCCATTCGTGGAATGCATCGCAAAAAGCATCAAACTGGCTACTGATTAACCTGCAGCGCCACTCTGACCACCACTACAAACCCAACCGACGCTTTCCGCTACTGCAACATCACTCTGAAGACACCGCCCCGCAACTGCCCTACGGCTATCCGGTTATGACGGTCGCTGCCATGATCCCTCCACTCTGGCGACGCGTCATGAACCCCCGTGTCCGCGCATGGCGCCGCACATACTACCCCGAAGTCGCAGACTGGACGCCTTACAACAAGTCCCTGAACCCCAACCCAAGGGCCTGACAACAGCACGCTGCCCGGCCCAACGATATGGCTTGCATCCCTGATGCAGGGCAGATCTGTGGGGGGCCTTCACTCCCTCATCACCCACACATCCATAAGGGTCTCTACCCCACGGATGGCACGGTTTTCTTGTTTCTCGAACCCAACCATCAATTCGGAACTGCTGTTACCCTCCGCCCCTAGCTGCGCCCGAACGGCTTCGCTTATGACCACACGCGCTTGAAGCTCACGGGTCATCGCCTCAAGCTTGGCGGCCACGTTCACTGCATCCCCGATCACCGCGAATTCCAGGCGGTTGGCACCTATGTCGCCTAAAACCACCGAACCAAAATGCACCCCGACCCCAATATTGATCTCAGGCTCGCCCGCCCGCCGACGCTCAACGTTCCATCGCGTGATCACATCCACCATTGCACGGGCACAAGCCACCGCATTGCTGGCGTCCAGCGGCGTGGGAACCGGAGTTCCAAAAGTCGCCATCAACCCGTCACCCAGATATTTGTCCAATGTGCCGTGATGGCGGAAGACCTCCGCCTCCATCCGGGCGTGGAACCCACGCAATACCTCGATCACCTCATAAGGATCGCGCCCGGCGGCATATTTGGTGAATCCGACGATATCGATGAACAGAACCGCGATGTTCTCTTTGCGCACCTGCTTTAGCGGCTCGTCATTCTGGCTCAATTCGTCCACCACGTTGGGTGAAAAATATCGTGACAGGTTTGCTCGCTCCCTCTCCAAACCTGCATTCATCATCAACAACCGATTGAGTCGGCGCATTGAAATGCCAAGCGTCACAGCAACCATCATGAACACAATGACCTGCTGAATGCGCAGCTCAGGCATAAAGCTGTTTGGTTTCAGCCATTCAGCGACATCTGGGTATCCGACCAATGCCTCGGCCACGCGTTCGCTTAAACCGGGCATCGGCGTCGCAACCCACCAGGCAATGATCCATCCCGCAGTCCAGATGCCCGCCGTCCAGGACCCGATCGCAATAACCGTGCGCCATGAATAAGCCAACGTGCCGGCTGCCAGAATGATGAAGAAGTACTGGAAATTGTCGAACCGATACTGCATCGCCAACGGTCTGACATCATCGCTGAACGGGTTCGGAATAATCATGCCCAGGGTCATGATCAGTAGATCCACAAATATCAGCAGCAACTCGGCCCGTGATTGCCCCACCCGGCCTGCTCGCCGAATAAACCAGCCATTGGCGCAGATCAGCAGCAGGATGAAGTGATACCAAAGCACTTCCCATTGCGGGTTGAGGAAAACCAGCAGAACCGCAGTCAGTCCCATAGCGATCCACCGGGCGCGGACGGCAAGCTCCAACCCTTCGCGTTTATGCCGTTCCAGTGCCGCCTCGGTATATTTGTTGTCCAGATCGAAACTGTCCGGACGCGTCACCGAGAGCCGGTCAAGGCGGGATGGGCTGGCTGTAGTATCCGTCATCGCTAAGGCTCCTTCACTGCACCGCAGAATACAGAAGGCAGAATTCGAGACCAGACATTCGGAAAACAAAAGACCCCGCCGAGATCGGCGGGGCAAGGCTTAGTGCCTTGTGTCAGGCCACAGGCACCGGCGGTATTGGTGAAATCAGTTCATCTCGGCCCGGATCTGCTGGCGCAGCACGTCGATCGGCACCGTCTTGCCATCGCGCTTGAAGCACCAGTATGTCCAGCCGTTGCAAGACGGCGCGTTTTCCAGATGCGCCCCAACCTGATGGATCGAGCCTTTGACGTTGTCGCCCACCAGCGTGCCATCGGCGCGGACCTTGGCCTTGTGGCGCTGGTTCATGGAATACAGCTCCTCACCCGGACGAAGCATGCCGCGTTCCACCAACTGGCCAAAAGGCACACGCGGTTCGGCACGTTTGCTGGCGCTGACCTCCAGCGCCTCGCGGTCGAACTTGCGAACCTTGGCGATGCGCTTTTCGGCCACTTTGCGATAGTTTTCCTCGCGCTCGATGCCGATGAACTCACGCCCCAGCATCTTGGCAACGGCGCCTGTTGTCCCGGTGCCAAAGAACGGGTCCAGAATAACATCGCCCGGATTGGTCGAACCGATCAGCACGCGGTGCAACAGCGATTCTGGTTTCTGCGTTGGATGCGCCTTGTCGCCGTTTTCGTCTTTCAGGCGCTCATGCCCGGTGCAGATCGGCAGCACCCAGTCGCTACGCATCTGTACGCCTTCATTCAGGGCCTTCAACGCCTCGTAGTTGAAGGTATATTTCGCACCTTCGCGTTTGGACGCCCAGATCATCGTCTCATGAGCATTGGTGAAGCGTTTACCGCGGAAATTTGGCATCGGGTTGGATTTGCGCCACACAACGTCGTTCAGAATCCAGTATCCCGCGTCCTGCAGGGCCGAACCCACACGGAAGATATTGTGATAGGAACCAATCACCCAGATCGCGCCATTTGGTTTCAACAGGCGATGCGCCGCTTTTAACCAGTCGCGTGTGAACTGGTCATAAGCACCAAAGCTGGAAAACTGATCCCAGTGATCGTCGACCGCATCCACCTGGCTGTTATCGGGGCGATGCAACTGGCCTTTCAGCTGCAGGTTATAGGGCGGATCTGCAAAGATAAGGTCCACCGACGCCTCGGGCAGACTGTTCATCACATCGATGCAGTCCCCGGATAGAATCGTGTTTAAAGGGAGCGCTTTTGCGCCCTTTTTGGTGGTTGTTGTCATTTTACTGCCTCAAGTATCCACGGCGCTTTTGCGCTCATTTGGTTGAGACAAGGATGAGTCAAAGACGATTCGGCGTCAATTTCTTTTTTGAATCAGCAACTTACAATTTACTCTTGATACAAGATATTGTGTACCGGCTTGAACGAACGTCTATGGTGTGGGGTTACACCAAGATTTTGCAGCGCTTGTTTGTGTTGTTTCGACGGATAACCGGCGTTTGTCTCCCAGCCATAGCCGGGATGTTGTTGCGCTAAATCCACCATCAGTTGATCGCGCCAGTTTTTAGCGATGATCGAAGCGGCCGCGATTGAGACGGAACGGGCATCGCCCTTGATCACTGCCTGTGACGGGATTTTCAGCCCACTAGGTATCATATTGCCATCAATCAGCAGAAAATCGGGGGCCGGATCCAACGCCGCTATAGCCCGCGCCATCGCCAGGTGAGAGGCCCGCAGAATGTTGATCTCGTCAATCTCGGCCACCGAGGCTTCGGCCACCGCGAAATCGGCCCGTTCCCGCAAGGCGCCGTCCAGAGCCTCGCGGCGTTTTGCCGTCAACTTTTTGGAATCGTTCAACCCGTCCGGAATATCGTCGGGGTTCAGGATAACAGCGGCTGCGACCACAGGCCCAGCCAATGGCCCGCGCCCAACCTCATCCACGCCAGCGATCCTCAGGCAACCGCGCGCCAACAGCGCCTTTTCAAGTTCAAAGTCAGGTGTCGTCATGCCACCGGAAAACCGCGTTTCACAGCGTACCGCAAGAAAAAAAGAGAGGGCGGCCTGCGCCACCCTCTCCCGCGTGGCGCTTCTGTGGCGCCACTCCTGCTCGAAATCTGTCACTTGTAACTCACGCGGTATCCTTTCTGGCGCAGGCAGGCAGGTTCGTAAGCCCGCTTGACCTTTTTGCCGTTCCAGAACCCGACCTTGCACTGTTGCGGCAGGCTATCGCTGTATTTGTAGTGCTTGTTAAGGCACTGAGTCCCCAGCAGCGGGCGCTTCGGGGAATACCCTTCGAACGTATGCAAGCATCGTTGTGGCAAGTTGTAGCGTGCAACACGCTTTGGCAGCGGGCGCACGTGATGCGGCCTGTGTTTTGGCTGCTTGCGCACATGTTTCTTGGGCGCCTTATATATGTGATTATAGTTATGCGTCACGGTGTTCTTTTTGTTTTCGTCGCTGAAATGCTTCACGGCAACGCCAAGCAGCGCGATGGCCGCCAACCCGCCAATAATGTCTTCGGCATCAGCCGCCCGCGCCTGCGAAGCCGAGATACCTGTAATGGCAACCGCAGACGCCACGATCAAAGCGATAAATCTCTTGTGCATGGTGCTTGTCCTTTAATAGTCCTAATGCGCCCGGTGCTGGGCCATTTGCTCGATATCCCGACACTGGTTGCACCCCACTCCGACAAGCAATAACGGGCCGGTGTTATTCGATATCAGGCCCCGGAAACCCTTTAGGTTATTGAATATCAGGCCGACCCGTGCGCAGGATGCGGCCTATGAAACAGATCCTCTCTTCTCTGGCCGTTTTGGCCCTGATAACGCTTGGAACTACTGCGTCGGCGGCGGATTGTTATGCCGACTACAAGGCCAAGCAGGACAATCCGCTGCGCCTGCATTATGGCGTTATGCAGGTGAACTCCTGCGGTAAGGGAAAGGCCAAGAAAGAGGTCGCCCAGCGCCTGAAAGGGTCGGGGTGGACCTTGCTGAACGTCATGTCCGTATTCGGACCAGAAGGGTTGGATAAAAGGAAGGCCAATGCCGGAAAATTCTATCTCCGTTACTGAAGCCCGTCGATCCGGTGTCAGACTGGTCGGCGCAGGCATAGCGGCGATCGTGTTGATTCTGGTCACGGCAGCGATTTTTTTGTTCTGGACCCTACCAGATGCCAACGCTTTCAACGCGCGGGTCGAACGTTTGTTTGTAGAAAGCGATCTAACCTCGCAGACAGAAATCCGCCTGCTTGAAATTCTGGCGCAATCGGGCACCGCCTTTGCTGATACGCTGTCCAGTTACCGAATGGTCATTTTTGTCCTGCTGGTCTTTGCCAGCGCAATGCTGGTCACGGCGCTGGTGTTCCTGGTGATGCTCGTGCTGTTAAATCGCCGAATGGCACAGATCGAACGCACAGGCATTCAGGTGACTTCGCTGCTGATCAGTCGCGAGGAAAATACCGTTTACCTCAACAACATGGATTTCAAACTGACCCCGGCGGCGATGGAAACCCTGTCAGTGCTGGCTGAATCCCGTCTGGATGACGAGGTTCTGTCGGGCGTACAGATCGAGGCGATGATTTCCGGCAAAGACGCCGCCGATTGTGATGAGGCAGCAGGAGCCACCCGGATCAAACGGCTGCGCGATGCTTTGGGCAATCAGATGGTCAGTGAGTTGTTGGTCAAGAACATCGCCAAAAAGGGCTACATGTTATCGATCGAAAAAGACGTGATTCAGATGGTCTGATCCGGGCGCACCCAAAGGGGCTGCGTGATAAATTAGCGATGAAACCCTTGGAATACTCATTCCAAAAGCCCATCCTATAAGGACTCACGTCAGGGAGTCTGATGATGAACGTCCATACCACACCCAAAACCAAAGGCTATGGAATCTCGGTCGAGCCGCTGACCGGCCAGATCGCGATTTACCGAGATGACATTCTGCTGGCCAAAAGCTCCAATGCCAAAGTCATGTATGAAACGCGGCTGCCCGCCACGCTCTACATCCCGCGTGCGGATGTCTGCGTTGATCTGGGTGAGGAAACCGACCTGCAGACCTTTTGTCCATTCAAAGGGACCGCGACCTATCACGACGTTATTCTGGACGGTCAGCGGTTGGCCAATTCCGTCTGGGCCTATGAAGAAGCGCTGCCAGAAAGTATCGCTATTCAGGGATGTGTCGGCTTCATGCCCGGCGCCTACACACATGTCGATCTAGGCGAAAACACCCTGCGAGAACCCGATGACGGAAACATTAGCGGCCCCTTGATTGATTGGCTGATGCGTGGCGCATCCGAAAATGGCACTCCCGAAGCCTTTACCAAAGCGCTTGCCGAAAAAATGCTGGAACATGGCATTGCCATTCAGCGCCTGAGTATCCTGACCTGGTCTCTACATCCGCTGATCGCAGGCAAACATTATATCTGGGAGAAGGGTGAGGCAGAAATTTCGACCAATGTGCCGACCTATGAAATCCACGATCATCCCGCCTATATCAACAGTCCCCTGCGACATGTCTCGAACGGGTTGGGCGGCGTACGTCAGCGGCTAAACGACGAAAACCCCCAGAACAGCTTTCCGATCATGGAGGATTTGCGAGCCAAGGGCGCGACCGACTATGTTGCCATGCCACTTCCGTTCTCGGATGGCAGGACCAATGTGCTGACCCTGACCTGTGACCACCCGGACGGGTTCACTACAGAAAACCTCGGGCTGGTGTTCGAATGCTCATCCGTCATTGCCCGGTTCTATGAGGTATTCATGCAGCGCGAGAACGCGCAGGTATTGCTGGAAACATATGTGGGCAAACGCTCTGGCGCGCGCGTGCTGGGCGGTGAGATTCGACGCGGCGATGGAGATGAAATCGACGCCGCCATCATGTTTTGCGATTTGCGTAATTCAACCAGTTTGGAAGAGAAGCTTGGCCGTACAGCTTATATCAGCCTGCTGAACGATTTTTTCGAAACCGTTTCAGGTATCGTGCATGACAATGGTGGCGAGGTATTGAAATTCATCGGCGACGCTGTGTTGGCCGTCTTTCCCGAGGGTGAAGATTCGATCGCAGCACGAGGGAGCGCACAACGCTCTGCCATCGAAATTGTCGGGAAACTGGGTGAGCTGCGCGTTTCCGGCGACGACACCCATTGTGATTGCTCCATCGGAGTGGCCTATGGGCGGGTCACCTACGGCAATGTCGGATCGCGCGAGCGATTGGATTTCACTGTCATCGGGCAAGCCGCAAATATCGCCGCCCGCCTGGGGGAATACGGGAAAAATGTGGGGCACCGGATTGTTGTCTCAGCCGACATTCAACCCGCTTGCGCCAGTGCATTGCCCCTGGGCGAAATCAAGCTGCACAACGTGTCGCAGCCGGTAACGTCCTATGCGCTCAGAACGTCGGCGGATACAGTGCTGAACGCGTGATGCCCTTTTTTTCGCAGGGCTGGTAGCAACGATTATGCACCCAGCAGAATTAGCGCGGTTTGGGCGGGTGAAATGGTGCTTTGCAGTTGGGCAATCTGACTGCGGGCAAGATACTGATCCGTCAGCTTGCCCACCGCTGCCTCATCGGCGAATTGCGCCAGATCATCAGATCCGGTTAACTTGGACAGCCTGTCTTTGAAAACCTCAAGCTGCTTATCTATGTCCAGCTGCGAAAAACTCGACGGCAGGCCAAGCGCCGTTTCCATCATGCTGCGCAGAGGAGGCTGCCCCATAAGATAGAACCACTTTGTATCCGCGCCGCTATCCTGCGCGGCCAGGTCCGACAACGTGTGCCGAGCATAAAGCGAAATCCGCATGGTTTCATTCGACTTACCCACTGCGACTTCGAAACGGGACACCACATTGTCCTGCGCAATCGCTTCCATATTGGATTTCAGACCCGTTTTCCGCACGTCTCCGGGCCCCAGACCAAAAGCTTTGGAAAACTCTCGATACCGCTTGTCGGCAAGCCGGTTGGACAGCGCGTCATCTGCGCTTGTGCCATCGGACAGTATTTTCTGAATGAAATAGCGGTTGTCGATGTCGTCCTCCAACCCGAAGGCTCCCAACGCCACCTGCAATAAACGCCGGTCCGAGACCAAATCCTCGGCGGTTTGTACCTTGCCGATATTGTCCAGAAAGTACTTTGCCTCTCTTTCATTGACGGCTGAGGATGAAAAACTCTCCAACTGCGCATCATAGGTGCGCTGCAAAAATCGCCAGCCGACGATGCCGCCTGTAGGGATGACAGGCTGAAATGTCATTGCTGATACGCCATCAACCGTTCTTCACGCGGCAGCAAAGCTCGCAATGACTTAAGGCACTTGTAATAATGTTCAGCAAGCAAAGCTTCGGTGGCTTCGGACAAGACTCGGCGGCTGTCTGCATCAGTGAAGACCTGGCTTAATTCTTCAACTCGTCGAAGAAGCTGTTGCCGCGCGTGCTCTGGCTCCATATCACCCGACAAGACAAGCTGAACGGCGTAGCACACCCGCCGCACGGGCGTGTTCACTTCATCCGGGTGAATGGCGTCGCGCAGGCGGAGGACATTGGCGTCCGGCGTCATGATCGAAAACCGGCCACGACGGTCCCCATTCTCAACAACGACGCCGTTGATCAGCACCCTCTCTTTCGGTGCCAGCTTCAGAACCAGCCCCCCCATCAGGTTGCACCCATCTGCCGCAGACCCCGAAGAACCGCCATGTTGATCTCAAGCAGAGGCTCCACGGTTGCCTTATTGCTCAACACCTGACTGCTGTGCTGCTCGGTAAATTCTGCCAGATAAAAGATCCTCGCCCGCAGTTCACTGGGCAGGGCGTTGTCGGAATCCGATACGCCAGTTGCCAGAACGGTCCACAAACGTCGATTTTCGTGCAGCGCCTGAACGAATCCCCCAAAGTCGGTTTTGCGCCGCGCGGCCGCTGCCTTGAGCCGATGCGTGATCTTTGAAATCGCCTCGTATTCGGTATCGCGCGGCGTGCGTGTCGGGGCGGCGGTCTGCGCATAGGCACGTTGTGCAAGAGTTTGCGGTGTCACTTGAAATCCTTCCAATGGGCCGTCTTGTGGCAGTCAGGGTCGGGGCGCGTTTTCGCGCCCCGGCCAGGTTCCGAGAATTAGCGGAACAGCGACAGGATCGACTGCGGCGCCTGATTGGCGATCGACAACGACTGGGTGGCCAACTGCTGCTGCACTTGCAGGGCCTGCAGACGGGCCGAGGTTTCTTCCATGTCGGCGTCAACCATCGAACCGATGCCGGACTTGAACGAATCCGTCAGCTTGGAAACAAAATCCTGCTGCGTTTCGATACGACCCTGCGCCGAACCAAATGCCGCCGCCGCGTCAATCGACGTGTCGATCAGGGTTTCGATAGTGCCCAATGCAGCCGATGCCCCACCAGCGGTGGAAACGTCGATCGAGCTCAATGCGCCAAGACCACCTGCACCTGCATTGGTAAATTGCGCTGATACGGACACATCCCGATCTGCAGCATCAACACCCGTGCCGGTCACAAACGACAAAGTTCCCTCTGCGCTTGGATCATAATCGATAGACAACCCATGAACACCCAAAGCGTCGATTTGATTCTTCAGGCCAATGGCAACATTGGCGTCGGTATTCGCCGCGTCATAGGTACCAGATGGGTCGAGATCAGAATCCTGCACAGTGTAGGAGACAGATTGATCACCCACAGTAATTGAGATTTTGTCGCCTACGGCAAAGTTGTCAGTCGAACTGTCGATCACAATTGTTCCGGTGCCACTGTCCTTGTCCATGGTGAAACCAGCTGCATCGTTGTCAGTTGCCGTATTGTCAGAACCGGCAAGAACGGCCTTGCTGGCGTAACCACCAGTGGACAGGTTCTGGCTTGCAACCGAAATCGACGAAGAAGTCACAGCGCCTGTGTTGTCACGGTCAAGCGAGGACAAGATAGATGCCGTTCCCGCTGTACCATCCACAAGATTCAGGCCGTTGAACTGAGCCGCACCAACAACCGATTCAATTTGATCACGCAGAGCGCTCACATCGTCGTTGATCTTGCCGCGATCAACGTTGTCTTCCTGCGCAGCGACGATTTTCTCCTTCATCTGAGTCAGCAGGTCGGTCACGGTTTCCGACGCGTTGCGCGCCACGGCCACAGTCGATTCACCCAAGGCGAGGCTATCTTTGATCGCGTTAAAGCCCTTAACGTCAGATTCCATGACCTTGGAGATCGCCCAGACCGCCGAATTGTCCTTGGCGGTCGCAACGTCCTTACCGGTCGAAATCGCGTTCTGGGTCATTTCCAGATTCTTGTTGACCGATTTCAGGGTTTGCAGCGCCACCATTGCGCCATTGTTTGTCAGAATGCTGGACATAGCTTTCTTCCTTTTCCGTTCGGGCCCTTTGCGCCCATGCTTACCCCGCACCACAGGCGGGCTTTGACGTCTTTCTGATCAATGCGATCCGCCGTCAGGCTTGTTCGCGCCACCTGCTGTTTCAGGTGCTCGCCCACCTTGGCTTTTGATCCCTAACGGAGTGCTAAAACGTCCCAGCCAGAAAATTCGGATTTGAATCAAACCAGCAGCTATGCCCGCTTTTCCAGCTTTGCATTGCGGCGCACAGCAAACCCGCTGCGCTGCCCGTCTGCCCCATAAGTGCTGAATTCCTGTCGGACACGACGCAATTCGGCCATGCGGCTGGCCACGGCGCGAATTCCTTCGGCCGCGCTGTTCAGCAAGGCCTGGTTCCGCTCGACCTTTTTCTGCAGACGCACCAACTCGGTGCTTTCAAAGACCTGAAGCTCGTTGATGGCACCAATTAACTTCTCTTTTTCCGGCACCATGTGGTTCAGACGATCCAGATCACCGTCAACAAGTGCTAAGCGTTCGAGATCCAGCACTTCTTCAAGGGATCTAAACAAGTCGGTGTCAGGTTTGGTCGGCATTCGTTTTCTCCATCATGGATTGAAACAGAATTTCGGACAGGCCAACACCGCCAGACTGGGCCAATGCACGGGCCTGATGCTGCACAAGAAATGACGAGAACTGATCCTCACCTGCGCCACCGCCGAAGGATTCACTTGTTTCGCCCAATCCCGAGGATTTCAGCATTTCTGCCAAAAACGCCGACTCCAACTCGACGGCGGCGGCCTGCAGTTTCTCAGTGGTCGTGGGGGCCTGTACGGCAGGAGGGGGCGCATAAATCTTCATCGCTTTCTCCGAAATTTACATCGAACTTTCTCGATCAAAGAGGAAAGCAGTTAAAATAAACGTAACTTCCTGCGGGCAGATTTCCGGTCACACAATCGGAGTCGGAGCAAAATGCCCAATCCACTTTCAGTCTTGATGCCTTCGCCAGGCAACACCGCGAAACCTGATGCAGCCCGGCATGGCGCGCATGACGCCATTAGCTCCGCATCTTTTCAAAATATCATGGACCAGGAAACCGACCCGCAATCCGCTGAGTCGGAGACCACGGATCTAGAGGTTCAGCAGCCCGATGCAGAATCAGAACTGGAATTGGTCGGTGTGGAAGGTGAAACCCTGAATACTCCTGACGTGCCGGATGATCAGCCACTTGCTGAATTACGCCCTGTATTGCCGGAACCGGTTCAGAAGCAAATCGCGCAAACGCCGCTCGAAAAACCATTTCCACCACACCCGAATATGCAAACGGGCATCGAAAAGGCCGCTGAGGCACAACCAGATGCCACGAAAAACACAGCAGTGTACGCACTAGAAAGCCCCGCTGAACACACGGAACTTCCAGCCGTTCAGACCCTTGTAGTCAGGTCGGTGCCACTTCAAAAATCTCCGGACACGATGACTGCGTTCCAAAGTTCCCCGAATGGAACGGCAATTCCAAGTTCGCGTTCAAGTGAGGTTCCCGAACTCTCGCCCGTATTTCGACCAGAACGAGATATGCGTAATACCTCTGCCGTACCACCCGTGCAAAACGCAAACCCCATGACGCCCGATCGCGTGTCAACACTCGTGCAGATGCAACTTTTGGCGTCGAAGCAAAGCGACACGCAAACAGAAGCTCTCACTGACTCCATATTGGAAGGAGCCTCGTCCGTCAGAGAGTCCCTATCGACGTCGACCACACGAGATGCGGCACCTGCACCCCAAGTAACAACAGCCACAGCGCGCACTGAAACGGCGCGCGCTGTGGCCAACCAAATAGCGACACTTGTCTCTGCCCGTGGACAGCCCGGCACCATCGAAGTCGCGCTAAACCCCGAAGAACTGGGGCGTGTTTCAATTGTCCTGAACGGCCGCGAGGATGGCCTGCACATGACGATTTTGGCCGAGCGGCCAGAGACGCTGGATATGATGCGCCGCCACCTTTCGGTTCTGGAGACCGAGTTCCAGAACTTTGGACTTGGTGATCTGTCCATTGATCTGGGCACGTCTTCCGACGCACAGCATGACGACTCTGAGACGGGCGAATCCCGCAATTTATCGGATTCACAGCCCGAGCCTGCCCCGGCGGCTGGCCCGTCCATTCCGAAACTCGGCCCGGATGGCCGGATCGACATAAGGCTCTGACCATGATCACTCCGACACAACCCACGACCCAGACAATTTCCCAATCGCAGGGGGTCGCGCCATCACAGGCATCTTCCATCGCATCGGATTTCGACACGTTCTTGCTGTTGATGACCACGCAAGCGCGAAATCAGGACCCCCTAGAGCCGATGGATTCCACGGAATATGCCTCGCAACTGGCCCAGTTCTCGATGGTTGAGCAACAGGTGCAGGCCAATGAGCTACTATCAGAACTGGCGCTATCACTGGGTGGAATAAAGCTGGAGGAGCTCGCCAATTGGATTGGCATGGATGTCCAGACGACCGCTGCCTTCCATTTTGACGGAGAGCCGGTGGCGCTGTCTGCGCAGGCAGCGGCAGCAGCGGATAACGCCGTAATGGTGATCCGGAACAGTACCGGCACCGAGGTGGAACGAGTTTCAGTCCCGGTGACGCAGACCGAGTTTTCCTGGGCCGGAACAGCCAGCGACGGTAGCCCTTTGCCAACGGGCAGTTACTCAGCCACTTTGGAGAGCTATGACAGCGAGGAATTACTATCGGCCCAGCCGGTCGCAGCATTCAATCAGGTAGTCGAAGCTCAGGTTGGGGAGGATACGGTCCTGCTCACTTTGGAAAGTGGCGAGGTTGTTCCAGCAGGAGCGGTGACAGCGGTCCGAACCGGAACTTGATCTGTTGGGCAGGACAGGCCACACCTGTGCAACCTGCGACTCGCTTACTGTACCGGTGACCCCTCTGACTGACCCAACCTGCCCCCCATTGGATCTTGTCGACGACCTGCGCCGTCAGGGCCTAATTACAGCGGACGTGCAATTTCAGACCCTATATGGCGGGCGCACCAACCATGTATGGAAAGTACTTGGGGAAAACGGCGGAAAGGTTTTGAAACTCTACCGCGCCGCTTTGCGCAATCCGCTATTTCGTAATGACGCCGAACTAGAGGCACAATGCCTGTCGATATTGGAACCCGCTGGTTTTGCCCCGCGCCTGCGCGCAGCCGGGCGGCACGAATCCGGCCGATGGGTATTTTACGACCATGCTCCGGGCGCACCGTGGCGCGAGGGGGTAGATGCGGTGGCGCAGCTGTTGCGCAAGTTACACGGGCTGGCGGTGTCAGTGCCCGCGCCCCAAGGATGCAACGGCAGCACGGATCTGGCCCGGCACGGACAAAACATCCTGAACGGCTGCTCATCCCCAGATCGGCATTTGCTGGAACGCCTGAAGCCCAACGAAAAGGTGCCGCCAACCAATCAGACATGCCTGATTCACGGTGATCCAGTCGCCGGGAATATTCTTGTCGCTCCATCGGGATTAACCCTGATTGACTGGCAATGCCCAGCGCTGGGGGACCCGTGCGAGGATCTTGCCCTGTTCCTGTCACCTGCCATGCAGCAGATTTATCGGGGCGCAGCCCTGACCACCATGGAAGAGGATCAGTTCCTGTCGGCCTACGATCATACAGCCACGGTAGATCGTTTTCACTCGTTGCGGCGTTGGTATGCTTGGAGGATGGCAGCTTATTGCCTGTGGCGTGCCGAAAACGGAACCCCGGACTATGCAGCGGGGTTTGAGTTGGAACTGGCGACTTTGTAGCCGTTACATATCCATAAGCACCATCGCCGCATAGGCTGGCGGCAGCAACGCGCGGCGCCAGCGACCAAGCGGGAATCGCCTGGGCTGACTTGCGATTGGTTCTGGAATACCGGCCACCTGTCCCAATACCATCCGGGCCAACGCCTGTCCGCAATAGGTACCCATCGCCACCCCGTTGCCGTGATAGGCAAACCCGGCGAACAGCCCCGGCTGATCCGCTACAGGGCCAACGTAAGGCGTCAAACCCCGCGAAAGACAGACCATTCCGGACCATATATGAGTGACATCGACTGCCGCCCATTCTGGAAACATCCGCCGGAAATCTATCATGGCCTTGCGCCGAATGGCGGCCTCAGCCCGTGGTGAAGAACGTAATCCGCCGCGCATCCCGAATAAGAATCTCCGATCGGGCATAAGGCGGAAATAATGCAATAGGTGGCGGGTATCGTAGCACATCTGCTCCGAGGTCCAGCCCTGTGCTTGAAGTTCCTGTTCAGACAATGGGCGCGTGACCAGAACCGTGGATTGGGCTGGCATGTATCGACCGGCCATCCAGTTCGGAATATCCTCGCTGGAGTAACCGTTTGTGCAGATCAGCACATTCGCCGCTTTGACCCGACCAGCGTTGGTATGAACATCGAACCCGGAATGCGATTTACTGATGCTTTGAACGGCGCTTTGCTGGAACAGCTCAGCACCGGATGATTGGGCGGCTTGGGCGATGCCGAACAAGTATTTTCTGGGGTTCAACGCGAATCCGACGGGATTTGAATATCCACCATGAAACGCGCCCCCCAACCCCAGCGCTGGCAGGTCACCGGGCTCATGAAGCTCTCCCAATGCATCAGCATTGCGACGCAGCTTTTCCATAGCGCGCCGGGTGTGGGCCAGTTGGGTTTCACCCTTCGAATGCACATCCGCATCTATGCCATGGGATTTCAGCAGGTCTGCAACAAGAAGGACCGCATCTTTTTCAGCCCGCTCATAATCTTGCGCTCCGGCCACTCCGAATTGCCTAACCATCGCAGAGTGACTCAGCTTTGACCCGCCCAGACAGCAAAAGCCGCCATTGCGCCCCGAAGCGCCCCAACCTGGTGTCTCTGCCTCAAGCACCGCAACCGAAACCCTGGCCTTAATCAAATGCAGAGCAGCCGAAACCCCGGTAAACCCACCGCCGACAATTGCAACGTCAACGCTCAGATCCCCTTGCAGCACCTGCCAGTCCGGGCTGGCGATCGTCTCATCCCACCAGCAGTTGGCCCTTGGACCGGAGCCATAGGTGTAATCTGGGAAAAGCCGCTTCATTCGGTCTGCGCAGCGGCCAATTCATCTTGCTTTTGCCGCACCATCGCGCGTTTTGTGACCAACGAGGCAGTGATGACTCCCACGGTCACAATCGCGATCATGATTGTGGACAGTGCATTGATCTCGGGGCTGACGCCCAGACGCACGGCCGAGAAAATTTTGATCGGCAAGGTGGTGGCAGACGGACCCGAGGTAAAGGAGGCGATCACCAGATCATCCAGCGACAGGGTGAAGGCCAGCAACCAGCCCGATATCACAGCGGGCGCAATAATCGGCAGGGTCACTAGCCGGAACGCCTGCGCAGGTGAACAGCCCAGATCCAGTGCGGCCTCTTCCAATGACTGGTCAAAAGTCACTAGGCGTGAGGATACGACAACCGAGACAAAGCACATCGAAAAGGTCGTATGCGCCAGAACGATGGTCAGAATACCCCTGTCCAACCCGATACCGATGAACAACAGCAGCAGCGACAATCCGGTGATCACCTCGGGCATCACCAGCGGCGCGTAAATCATGCCGGAAAACAGCGTACGGCCAAAAAACCGCTTGCCGCGTACCAGCACATAGGCCGCTGCGGTGCCCAAGATCGTTGCCAGCGTCGAGGAAAACACTGCAACCCGCACGGTCACCCAAGCTGCATCCAGAAAGGCTTCGTTCTGGACCACTTCGCCATACCACTTGGTCGAAAACCCGGCCCAAACCGTGACAAGCTTGCTTTCGTTAAAGCTGAAGATCACCAGAATGATCATCGGAATGTAAAGGAACGCAAACCCTAGCGTCAGCGAGACAGCGTTGAACCAGCTCATCCTGTTCATTGCTCAGCCTCCGCCTGCTTCTGCTGGTTGCGCTGGAACAGCACAATCGGGATCACCAGGATCAGCAGCAGAACCACCGCTACAGCACTGGCCACAGGCCAGTCACGGTTTGAGAAGAACTCTTCCCACAAAACCTTACCGATCATCAGCGTGCCCGAGCCGCCCAACAGCGAGGGGATCACAAACTCTCCGATCACTGGGATCATGACAAGGAAACAACCCGCAATGATGCCTGGGCGTGACAGTGGGATAGTCACAAGCCAAAACGCCTGAAAACGCGAACAACCCAGATCTTCGGCTGCTTCGATGAGCGAGTCATCCATTCGTTCGAGCGCGGAATAAATCGGCAGGATCATGAAAGGTAGATAGGTATAGACGATGCCGATATAGACCGCTGTATTTGTGTTCAGAATAGTCAGCGGGGTCGAGATGATACCCGTCCACAGCAGGAACTGGTTCAAATAACCTTCGTTCGACAGAATACCCATCCATGCATAGACACGGATCAGGAATGAGGTCCAGAACGGCAGGATTACCAACATCATCAGCGTCGGTCGCCATTCGGTCGGGGCGCGCGCCATGCCATAGGCAATGGGATAGCCCACAAGCAGCGTCAGAAATGTTGAAATCACAGCAATTTTGACGCTGGAGAGGTAGGCCTTCCAATACAAGTCATCCTCGGTCAGCCAGACGTAATTTTCGAAATCGAGCTGGCTGAAGAATTCCTTGATCCCCGCCCATCCCTGCGAGAAATCTAGCGTCGGTGTGTAAGGCGGGATCGACAGCTCGGTATCCGACAAAGAGATTTTCAGAACAATGAAAAACGGCACCAGAAACAGCGCCAGCAGCCAGACATAGGGAACGGCGATTAGAACAGCGCGACGCATCAGTTTGCCAGCAGGACCGCTGCCGTCGCTGTCCACGACAGCCAGACCGGGTCTTCCCATGTGAATGATCGGCGCGAGATTCGACGCGTATTGGCCGTTTGCGCCTTGATGATCGTGCCGTTTGGTAGCTCGACGTGATAGGTGGACATGTTGCCCAGATAGGCGATGTCATGCACCTTGCCCTGCACCGCGTTGATCGCGTCCGCCGGACGATCTGCCGAGATCGTCACTTTCTCGGGCCGGATGGCCAGATGACAGGACTGACCATTTGAAAACCCGTTGGCCGAGGTTGCCGTCAACGGCGCCTGTCCTTCGGCCCAGTCGATCTGATAGGTTTCCTCCCCATTGGCCGAAGCCCGGCCCTCGATTATGTTCACGTCGCCAATGAAGTCCGCAACATAGACCGAGTTCGGATTTTCATAGATTCGATCTGGTGTCGACACCTGCATCAACTTGCCTTGATCCATCACAGCCACGCGGCTGGCGACAGTCATTGCCTCTTCCTGATCGTGTGTGACGATTACGAAAGTGGTGCCGGTCTTCTCCTGAATGTCCATCAGTTCAAACTGCGTGTCCTGTCGCAGTTTCTTGTCCAGCGCACCCAGGGGTTCGTCCAGCAGCAGCAGCTTCGGCGCCTTAGCCAAAGACCGCGCCAGCGCCACGCGTTGCCTCTGACCGCCTGAGATCTGATGCGGCTTGCGTCGGGCGAATTGCTCGAGCCGGGTCAGGCGCAACATCTCTTCAACACGGTTTTCAAGATCGTGCTTGGCCATGTTGTCTCGACGCAGGCCGAAAGCGATATTGTCCCAAATGCTTAGGTGAGGGAACAACGCGTAGGATTGGAACATCATGTTCACCGCCCGCTTGTTTGGCGGGATCGGGTCGATGTCCTGACCGCCCAAGATGATGTGTCCTTCAGTCGGGGTCTCGAACCCGGCCAGCATCCGCATCATGGTGGTTTTGCCGCAGCCAGACGGCCCCAGCAAGGCAAAGAATTCTTTTTCGAAGATATCCAGAGACAGGTTGTCGATGGCCGTGAAGGCACCAAATCGCTTGGTGACATTCTGGAACTGGATCAAAGGTTTCGCCTGCGGGTCATCCCACGGCGCAAAGACGTCAGAGTTCAAAACGGCCCCCGTTCGACAATCTGGAAAAAGGAGCAAGGCGGACGAACCGCCTTGCGCAGACAGATAGTATCAGGTGCCCGACTTGATCTTGGTCCACATACGCGTCACAACGCGCTGAGTCTTCTGCGGGTAGGGCCCTTTGACGTAGGTATTGTTCATCGCGTCCTCTGACGGGTAGATTGCCGGATCGCCGATCACGTCCTCAGCCAGGAACTCTTGTGCGGCCTTGTTCCCATTTGCATAGTAAACATAGTTGGACGCCGCAGCCATATTTTGCGGTTCCAGCATGAAGTTGATGAACTTGTGTGCGCCCTCGGGGTTCGGCGCATCCGCCGGGATGGCCAGTTGATCGAACCACATCTGCGAGCCTTCTTTGAACGCGTTATAGGCGATTTCAATCCCGTTATCGGCCTCAGCCGCGCGGTCTCGTGCCTGCAAGACGTCACCCGAGAAACCTACCGCAACGCAAATGTCGCCGTTCGCCAGTGCGTTAATGTATTCCGAGCTGTGAAACTTTGCGACATACGGGCGTACCGCGGCAAAGACATCCTCAGCTTTGGCAATTTCATCCTTGTCATCAGAGTTGGGGTCTAAACCTGCATACACCATTGCAGCAGGCACCATTTCGTCAGGTGCATCAAGGAAGTGGACACCACACGCTGCCAACTTCTCCATATTTACTGGATTGAAAATCAACTCCATCGAGTCGATTGGCGCGTCTTCACCAAGAATTTCCGTGACCTTGGCAACATTCACGCCCAGACCTGTGGTGCCCCACATGTAATTCACTGAATGCTTGTTGCCCGCGTCGAATTGGGCAACACGCTCAGCGATCACGTCCCACGCGTTACCGATGTTGGACAATTGCGAAGAATCCAGTTCCTGATAAACCCCGGCTTCGATCTGGCGTTTCATGAAGCTGCCCGTGGGCACCACCACATCATAGCCCGATCCGCCTGCGAGCAGTTTTGTCTCCAGAACCTCGTTGCTGTCGAACACGTCATAGATCAGCGTCAGGCCGGTTTCCTCTTCGAATTTGGCAAGCAGGTCCTCATCAATGTAGTCGGACCAGTTGTACACGCGCACCTCTTCGGCGAAGGCCGCCGAAGTCCCCAATGCGATGATCGCCGTCAGCGTCAGCGTTTTCAGTTTCATTTTTCTTCTCCCTGCAACTGTACGGGTATTTTCCCGTTTTTTTGGATTTGATCAAGTTTTGCGTTTTCCCTCGATCTGGCGTATGGTTCCACGACGTCAGAAACCTGACAAGTCAACATCAGTGGAAACAGGGCAAATCAATTGGATTTGATCAAAAATATTGCATCCGACTCGAAATCAGAGACCGAAAAAAAACCTGCACATGAGCAGGTGTACCAGACCCTAAAAGCACAGATCATGTTTGGTGATCTGGTACCCGGACAGCCCGTCACGATACAGGGTCTGACTGATTCGCTGGGGGTTGGCATGACCCCCGTACGAGAAGCGATTCGCCGCCTGATCTCGGACGGGGCACTGGTATTTCAAGGCAACCGCAGGGTCAGCGTGCCCCTTTTGTCATCAGGTGACGTCGAGCAGATGATCTTCGCCAGATTATCAATAGAATCAGAACTTTCCAGACGTGCAACAACAAATATGAACCACTCGGATATCGACCATCTGGAACGTATCGACCAGCGGTTGGACCGCACCATCGCCGACGGGGACGTCAGCGGATACCTGCATCTGAACCACACGTTCCACGAAACGCTGTATTCCCACGCAGGCGCTCCGATCCTAAGCGATTTGGCCGAGCGGCTTTGGCTGAGATTCGGCCCGTCTTTACGCGTGGTTTGTGGCCGATTTGGAACTCAGAGCCTACCGGACCGTCATAAGGATATCATCGTCGCGCTGCGCGCGCAGGACGCCGATGGGGCTGCAAAAGCCACGGCTCAGGACATCGAACAAGGTATGGAACTGATGGCCGGTGCGTTGACTGACGACTGAGTTCGATCGATTCGATTGACAGAAAAAAATTTGATCATATTGTGAGTCCCAATCGCTCTTTCAGGAGATTTTCGGATGTCCACCATCACAAATCACATGCCCACCGCCGAATTGCAGGCGCTGGATGCCGCCCATCACATTCACCCGTTCTCGGCCAATGGCTCACTGGGTGAGGAAGGTGCGCGCGTCATCACCCGCGCCAACGGCGTTTACCTGACCGATAGCGAGGGCGAAGAGATTCTGGACGCCATGGCAGGTCTTTGGTGCGTTAACATCGGCTATGGCCGGGATGAGCTGTCCGAGGTTGCCGCCCGCCAGATGCGTGAACTGCCCTATTACAACACCTTCTTCAAAACCACCCACGTGCCTGCGATCGCTCTGGCCGCCAAGATTGCTGAACTTGCGCCGGGCGATCTGAACCACGTCTTCTTCGCCGGAAGCGGGTCCGAGGCGAACGACACCAATATCCGCCTGGTGCGCACCTATTGGGCCGAAAAAGGCCAACCCGACAAGAATATCATCATCAGCCGCCACAATGCTTATCACGGCTCGTCTGTGGGTTCGGCTTCGCTGGGTGGTATGGCCGGGATGCATGCGCAAGGCGGCATTCCGATCCCGAATATCCACCACATCAACCAGCCAAACTGGTGGGCCGAGGGCGGCGATACAACGCCCGAGGATTTCGGCCTGGCCCGCGCACGCGAACTGGAAGAGGCCATTCTGGAACTGGGCGAAGACCGCGTTGCGGCCTTTATCGCAGAACCAGTTCAGGGGGCCGGTGGCGTGATCGTCGCGCCGGACACCTACTGGCCCGAGGTTCAGCGCATCTGCGACAAGTACGATATCCTGCTGATCGCGGACGAGGTGATTTGCGGCTTTGGCCGTACCGGTAACTGGTTTGGTTCGGAAACCGTTGGCATCAAGCCGGATATCATGACCATCGCCAAAGGGCTTAGTTCGGGCTACGCGCCCATTGGCGCCTCAATAGTGAATGATGAGATTGCCGAAGTCATCGGCGGGACCGAGTTCAACCACGGCTACACCTATTCAGGCCACCCGGTCGCCGCCGCCGTGGCACTGGAAAATCTGCGCATCCTCGAAGAGGAGAAGATCGTCGAGCACGTCCGGGACGTGGCCGGACCCTACCTGAAACAGAAGTGGGAGGCTTTGGCCGACCACCCGCTGGTTGGTGAGGCCAAGATTGTCGGCATGATGGCCTCGATCGCGCTGACGCCGGATAAAACCAGCCGCGCCAAATTCGCGTCCGAGCCTGGCACCATCGGTTATATCTGCCGCGACCGCTGCTTTGCCAACAACCTGATCATGCGCCACGTGGGTGACCGGATGATCATCTCACCGCCACTGATCTTGACGCCAGCGGATATCGACGAGATGTTCGTGCGGATTTACAAGTCGCTGGACGAAGCACAGGCTGAGATCATTGCGCAAGGGTTGATGAAGGCGGCCTCATAAGGCCGGCACACCAAACCATCATAAGGCAATAGGGCAGCTCAAGATGGCCGCCCTACTGTTGAAACGTCACTTTGTTGAACCGTTAAATGACCAATGCGTCACTGAGTTTTAGACGTCTAAGCCGTTTGCACGACCGAAATCCGTGTAAAATGACTCACTGCGAAACTCTGCAAGCTTTTCTTCGTCAAGTTCGGAAGAAGCACTGCCAACTCGGGTAATTCCCGTCCCCTCTACGAGGCGATTCACCAAATTGAAAACGCCGCAGACCTGTATCGCATCGAAGAGTGCGCTTTCTGACCATCCTGCGCCATAAACGGCTTTTGCGTCTTCCTCGGTTAATTGGGAAGGTGTTTCTGTGAGCTTAGCGACATAAGATAGGATGGGCTTGAACCGTTGATCGACAGGTGCTGAATGAAGGTCCTGCATGAGCGCTTCGATCAATTTAGGATCAATGCCATAGGCGCGGGCGAATACAGCGTGGGCACCGTGACAATAGGAGCAGGCGTTAAGCCCCGAAACATAGGCGGCGATCAACTCGCGCTCAGAAAAGGAAAGGTCACTTGGGCCCCGCATCACGAGGCTTTCATATTCACACCATGGAGCGAGCTTGTCTGGAAACAAACGGAATACGCTGCCAAGTGTCGCGCCCTTAGAAAGAGATGGGAACAGCCGCTTCATTTTGCACCGCAACACCTTGATGTGACAACAATCTTCACGATCATCGTCACTGTTGAATGGGAATAGTGTACCAATATTCCTCAATTATGGGAACGACCAGTGCGTTACGCGTTACGGCCCCCGGGGAATTCATCACCGCGCAAGTATCTTATCGCAACCGCTCCAACAGCTTCAAACTGGCATAGCCATCCGGCAGCAATCCCCGCGCTAGCTGATACGCCCTTACCGCGTTGGTTGTATTTGGCCCGGTACGACCGTCGATGCCTTGTGTATCAAACCCGGCCTCTGTCAGGCGGGTTTGCAGTTCCTTTTTCTCAGTGAAACTCAGCACACGGTCACCGCGCGGCCAACTGGCCTGAAACGGGGCACGCCCGGCCAATCGGTCGGACAGGTGGCCGATGCCAATCACATAAGCATCGGCGCCGTTGTATTTCTCGATCACGCCAAAATTGTCGAAGACCATCAGCGCTACACCCTGCCCTCCGGCAGGCAACAGAATGGCGGCCTGCCCATGGTCTGACACCGGCTTACCGTCACGTCCGACCACGCCACGCGCGGCCCAATCTGAAGGCATCAAAGTGAATTCGCGTTTGGCAGTGGCATAGTCGAACCCTTCAGGTAGGCGCACCTCGACCCCCCAGGGTTGCCCCTTGATCCAGCCGTGACGCGCCAGGTAGGCGGCAGCCGAGGCCAGCGCATCGCTCGGATCATCAGACCAGATATCGCGTCGCCCGTCGCCGTCGAAGTCCACCGCGTGATCCAGATACGAGGTCGGCATGAACTGCGTGTGGCCCATTGCGCCCGCCCAGCTGCCAATCATGTCGCCGGGGCTGACATCTCCGACCTGAACGATCTGCAGCGCGGCGATCAGCTGGGTTTCAAAGAACTTTGCCCGCCGTGCGTCAAAGGCCAATGTGGCCAAAGATCGAATGGTATGATCGCTGCCACGGAACGTCCCGAAGGCAGTCTCGAGCCCCCAAATTGCCGCGACAACCTCTTTTTCGACGCCATATTGCGCTTCGATCCGGGTCAGGGTTGCGTGGTGGCGCTCAAGTCCCGCGCGACCGTTCGATATCCGCGTGTCCGAGACGGCAGAATCCAGATACTCCCAGATCGGCTTTGAGAACTCGGCCTGATTACGGTCACGCTCGATGATCTTCTTGTCATAGGTCAGGCCGGCCAGCGCCCGATCCAGAGTCGCAGGTGAAATACCCCGCTGCATCGCGCGCTTACGAAACGCCCCCAGCCACGCCTGAAAACGCGCATTTCCTTCGGTTGACACCCGATACTCCTTAACTGGAGGCCGCAAAACCGGTCGGATCGATACCATTACATCGGCCGAAGCCAGCTGAAAGGTCTGCGACCCATCTGCTGAATTGAGGGATTCCGCCTGCACAATGGATGCCCATAATGCAGCGGCTATGATGCCACTTGCGCATTTACGCATTCCGATATTCCTGATGACTGCTCGCCCTCAGGGTAGCGCATAATCGGAAATTCTCAAAGCATCTAAACCGTGATCCCACGCAATTGCGAACAGATCGGCGTTTCGCCGCTATCTCTGGCGGCGCTTGCGTTCGACCTTGCGCTTGATCGTGTCCTTTTTGCGCCTGGTGCTGACCGCCTTGCGCCGTGTGGGCCGTCCCCTTGATCCACGCCCCCGCGGCAGGGCCTGATCATCAATTGACAGCAGCTCCAATTCCAACCCGCCAGTTACCGGTGTTGCCTCGGTCAGGCGCACGGTGACACGCTGGCCGATGGCGATGATCAGGCCCGTGTCCGAGCCCATCAGCGTTCCGGCCTCGCGGTCGAAATGAAAGAACTCGCGTCCCAGCGAGCGCACGGGTACTAACCCATCCGCGCCAGTTTCGTCCATCTTCACAAAGGCGCCGAACCGAGCAATGCCGCTGATGCGACCTGAGAATTCATTGCCTACCCGCTCGCTCAGATACGCGGCCAAATAGCGGTCGGTTGTGTCACGCTCGGCCATCATCGAGCGGCGCTCGGTGTCCGAAATATGGGTGGCGGTTTCATCGAGCCGCGCGATCTCATCCTCGGTCAACCCATCCTTGCCCCAACCATGCGCCGAGATCAGCGCCCGGTGCACGATCAGGTCGGCATAGCGGCGGATGGGTGAAGTGAAATGCGCATAGTTGCGCAGCGCCAGTCCGAAATGCCCGAAATTCTCGGGGTTGTAATAGGCCTGCGCCATCGACCGCAATGTGGTGAGGTTGATCAGCTCCGCATCTTCAGTTCCAGCAGCGGCGTTCAGTAGCGCGTTTAGGTGACGGGTTTGCAGCACCTGCCCTTTGGCAAGGTTCAGCCCCGCGGCCTGAGCAGTTTCCCGCAAGCTTTCCAGTTTCTCGGGTGCGGGTTCTTCATGCACGCGGAAAAGCAGCGGGCGGCGCTTGGCGATCAGGGTTTCGGCGGCAGCGACATTGGCGAGGATCATGAATTCCTCGATCAGCTTGTGCGCATCCAACCGGTCACGGAAGGCCACGCTGGTCACCTCGCCCGCGTCGCTTAGGACAATCTTGCGTTCTGGCAGGTCCAGTTCCAAAGGCTGCCGCGCGGCACGGGCCTGTTTCAGCGCGGCGTAAGCGGCGTAAAGCGGTTTCAGCACCGGCTCCAACAAAGGTCCGGTGCGGTCGTTGGGATTGCCGTCGACGGCTTCCTGTACCTCAGCATAGTGCAAAGACGCAGCAGACCGCATCAGGCCCCGCACAAAGCGGTGACCAACCTTGTTGCCATCCGCGTCGATTTGCATCCGCACAGCGATACAGGCGCGTGGGACGCCCTCGTGCAGAGAACACAAATCGCCCGACAGACGGTCGGGCAACATCGGCACAACACGGTCAGGGAAATAGCTGGAGTTGCCCCGTTTACGCGCCTCACGATCCAGTGCCGTGCCCGGTTGCACATAGGCGGCGACGTCGGCAATGGCGACCCAGATCACATGGCCACCGGGATTTTTCGGGTCGTCATCCGCATGCGCGTAACAAGCGTCGTCATGATCCCGCGCGTCCGAGGGGTCGATGGTCAGCAGCGGCATGTCCCGTAGGTCTTCGCGCCCTTTCAGACCGACGGGTTTGGCCTTATCCGCCTCGGCGATTACCTTATCGGGGAAATCGTCGGGAATTCCATGCTGATGGATCGCGATCAGCGAGACAGCCTTGGGCGCCGAGGGGTCGCCCAGACGTTCCACGATACGCGCACGGGGCAGGCCCATGCGGTTCTTGGGTCCAGCCTGTTCGGCCTCGACCAATTCACCATCCTTGGCGCCCAGCACCGCGCCATCGTGGACCAGCCATTCAGTCTGACCTGTTTTGTCGATGGGAACGATCCGCCCGCCCTCGGCCCCTTTGCGGAAGATGCCAACAATCTTGCGCGGGTTGGTCCCGATGCGGCGGATCAGGCGGGCTTCGTAGTTGTGGTCCTCTTCATGCACCACGGTCAGGCGGGCCAGAATGCGGTCACCCTCACCCAGCGCAGGATCACTGGCGCGGGCAACGATCAGCACGATCGGTTCAACTCCCTCGCCATGCCACTCTAGAGGTCGCGCGAACAGGTCGCCATCCTCGTTCGGGGCCTTCACCTGCAGCACGCTGACGGGTGGCAAACGATCCGGATCGCGATAGCTGCGCTTGCGCTTTTCCAGATGGCCTTCGGCCTCAAGTTCTTTGAGGATACGCTTCAGGTCGATCCGGTCCGCGCCCTTGATACCAAAGGCTTTGGCGATGTCGCGTTTCGAAGTCAGGGTGGGGTTCGCCGAGATCCAGTCAAGGACCTCCTGCTTGGTGGGAATGCGAGTCATGATTCCGGCCTAGCACGGCGGTGCGACGGCGTCATGGCTAAAAAAGATCAGGGTTTCAGATCGGCAACCGTATCCACATCGCGCAGTTGGTCCAACAGCGCCACCCGGCAATCAGGGATCGAGGTCAGCGTATCCGTCAATGCATGTTCCGTCGACCAGCGCACATCACTGAACAGATTGGACGGCAGAGCGCTGTAACGCTGGGCGCCAACCAGCCAATATCCACCGTCTGGCGCGGGGCCAAATACCATCTGCGCCTGTCCCAGTACCCCAAACGCCTGCGCGATGTGCCCTCTGGTGATGCCGGGAATATCCGCACCGATCAGACAGACCGGACCTTTTGGCATTCCACGCAGCATCCGACCCATCCGGTCGCCCAGGTCACCATGCCCTTGCGCCGCGCGGGGCAGATCAACCGGCCAAATACGGCTGGTCAGCCCCTCTCGATCTGGCGAAACCGCAAGCACGATCTGCCAGCGCGGATCGCGCAACCGACGGATCAGCGACCGGGTCTGGTGCCGGAACCACCACGCCGCGCCAACCATACCAATGTCGCGTCCCAAACGCGTTTTCACACGGCCCGGACGTGGCTCTTTCACCATTATGACCAGAGTGCGCTGCATGGATCAGGCGAAATAGTCCCGCAGAATCCGAGTGTAGATCGTCTTGAGCTGGGCAATCTGCGCTACCTCGACACATTCATCCACCTGATGCATCGTCCGCCCGACAAGGCCAAATTCCACGACCGGGCAATGGTTTTTCACAAATCGCGCATCCGAGGTGCCTCCTGTGGTGGACATCTCAGGGCGGGTGCCGGTTTCTGCCTCTACCGCTTGCGCCACCAGATCAGACAGCGGGCCAGGAGGGGTCAGAAAGCTTTCCCCTGAGATTTTGATCTTGATATCAACTTCAACACCACATGCCTCGGCCACAGTTGCAGCTTCGGCCTGCAACCACTCGCTGAGACTTGCGCCCGTATGCAGATCGTTGAAACGGATATTTACCGCCCCGCTGCATTGCGCCGGGATCACGTTGGTCGCGGTATTTCCGGTGTCGATACTAACAACCGCCAGCGTTGAGGCATCGAAATGGTCCGTACCCCGGTCCAGTTCATGACTTGCCAACCTGTCCATCAGACGCGCCATCGCAGGCAGAGGATTCTTAGCCCGATGTGGATAAGCCGAATGCCCCTGTACGCCTGTCACCGTGAACCACGCCGTCATCGAGCCTCGGCGGCCGATCTTCATCATCTCGCCCATCGTATTGGGGCAGGTCGGCTCACCCACCAAACAGACAGTCATGCGCTCATCCGTACTGTCCATGTAATCCAGCAGCGCCGTAGTACCGTCCACGGCGTCGCCCTCTTCATCACCGGTGATGGTCAGGATCACAGCACCATCGGGCGGCGTGTCGCGGACAAAATCCACTGCTGCCGCCGTAAAGGCCGCCACGCCGGATTTCATATCGGTCGTTCCGCGTCCAAACATCACCCCATCGTCGATTTCCGCACCAAAAGGTGGCTTGGTCCAGGCCGCCTCATCCCCAACAGGCACAACATCGGTGTGTCCATTAAAGCCGAAACTGCGCGCGTGGCCTTTCTGACCCCAACGCGCGAACAGGTTGCTGACGCCGCCCCGGTCGACGCGGGTGCAATCGAACCCAGCACTGGAAAGGAGTTCCTCCAACAATACCAGCGCCCCCCCTTCCTCGGGTGTGACCGATGGGCAACGGATCAGATCTGCTGTCAATTTCACCGGATCTGTCATTGTTCGGCCTTTCTGGTTCATTTGCACGAAGGTTCGCGCACAGATTCAACGAATTGCACCGATTGCCAACCCCTGCGCGCCAGAATTTGCGGGCTTATTACCTTTTGTGTCGACCTGACACCCCAATAAAACATGAGGATTTACCCTGCGACCACCTTGCCGCGCCGTTCGAAAGTGCGTTAGAGCCGCGCGAAACAGGTACATTGACAATGATACGCGCGCTTTTCGCACTGATCTGTCTGACTTTCACGGTTTTTGCACAGCAAAGCCAGTCGCAGACACTGACTGTCACTACGGTGACCCGCCCTCCGTTTTCCTATGTTGAAGACGGAGCTCAGACCGGGTTTTCCATGGACTTGCTTCAGGCACTCGCGCAATCGCTGAATTGGGACTACTCCGTCAACCGTGTCGAGGGGTTCGCTGACATGCTGGGCGCGGTGCAGGATGGTTCAGCTGATCTGGCTATTGCCAATATCTCGATCACCGCATCGCGTGAGACACAGATGGATTTCAGCCAGCCGATTTTTGAATCCGGTTTGCAAATCATGGTCCCGTCCGAGGCCGCGCGCCAACCGTCGCTTTTAAATGCGCTACTGTCACGTGAATTGTTCATTGCCATCGGGCTGGCCTTTGCCCTGCTTCTGGGTGGCGGCATGTTGATGTGGAGTTTCGAGCGCCGCTCGCAACCCTATTTCGACCGTAAACTGAAAGAGGCGTGGTTTCCCTCGTTCTGGTGGGCGCTCAATCTGGTGGTGAATGGCGGCTTCGAAGAACGCATGCCGCGTACGCCCTTTGGCCGTTTGCTGGGCGTGATATTGGTTATTTCATCTCTGTTCATCGTCTCGGTCTTCACCGCGCGGATCACTTCGGTCATGACAGTGGACGCGATCAGTGGCAACGTGAACTCGGTCAACGATCTGTATGGCAAGCAGGTCGGCACAATTTCAGGCTCGACCGCCGCCAATTTCCTGAACCGGCGCGAGATTGAATTTACCGGATACTCTGGCCTCGAAGAAATGCTGACCGCGTTTGAAAACAAGAGCGTGGATGCCGTGGTCTTTGATGCGCCGATCCTGTCTTATTACGCCTCACATGAAGGGCGTCGGATTGCCACCATGACCGGCGGCGTTTTCATGCGTGAAAACTACGGGATTACTTTCCCCACGGGCTCGCCACTGGTGGAAGACGTCAATCAGGCTTTGCTCGCCCTGCGTGAAGACGGCACCTATGACGAGATTTATCGCAAATGGTTCGGGGTACGGAACTAGGCCGGTTCCTCATCCCCGAAAAACGGCGTCATCTGCGCGACAATAACCGCGTTTTCATCCAAAGCCCGCTGCATCAGCGCACGCTCATCCGGGTCAATCTCATGGCCCTGCGCCTCACGTTCGGCCAGAGTGCCATAACCGGTGACATCCAAAGGCGCGGTGTCGGCCTGTTTCAGAATCGCCACGGTTTCGCGCACGGCCTCGGCCTCATCCACGCCGCTGGCGAAACACATCAGCGCCGCCCCGGTCGCACCTTCGGGCAAGCCGTCGCCATCCTTACGACCGATCTGAACAAGCAGTGTATAGACTTGCTGACGAGAGGGTTTCTTTTGCTTTTCCATGCAGGGGGCCATAACGGCGTGCCTGCCCCCGGTCAAGCGGTCGGGAATTGCGAGACCGCGGCTTCACCGCCATAGTACTGGAACACAGACCGCAAAGGACGTTTTCATGACCTACCCTGATTTCATTACCGACTTTCCAAGCCTTGATGTGCCGTTCCCCGAAGACGTGGTGCAAAGCGCGGTTATCCGATCCGATGCAGGTCTGGTCGCATTCTTCACCTTTCTCAAAGACTTCGAACTGCCCCTGCATTCGCACAAGGCGCAATGGGGTACTGTAGTCGAGGGCGAAATTGAACTGACCATCGGGGATGACACCAGAACCTATCGCCCCGGAGACAGCTATTCGATCCCCTCGGGCGTCGAACATGGCGGGACGATTAAAGCGGGGACGCGGGTCATTGATGTGTTTGAAGAGCCCGACCGCTACCCGGTCAAAGCATAACGCAACAAAAAAGGGCCGCAGCAATGCTGCAGCCCTCTTTGAATTCTGTGCCCGGATTTAGTCGCGCAGCAATTCGTTGATCCCGGTTTTCGAGCGGGTCTTTTCATCCACCCGCTTCACGATCACTGCGCAATACAGGCTGATGTTGTTCTTGGTCGGCATCGAACCGGCAACAACCACCGAGTACGGCGGTACTTCGCCATATGTGACCTCACCTGTTTCGCGGTCGACGATCTTGGTCGACTTGCCGATGAACACACCCATGCCCAAAACCGAGCCTTCGCGAACGATACAGCCCTCAACCACCTCGGAACGGGCACCGATAAAGCAGTTATCTTCAATGATCGTCGGGCCAGCTTGCATTGGCTCCAATACACCACCGATGCCGACGCCGCCGGACAGGTGCACGTTCTTACCGATCTGGGCGCACGACCCGACGGTAGCCCAAGTATCGACCATGGTGCCTTCGCCCACATAGGCGCCCAGATTTACGAAAGACGGCATCAGAACGGCGCCCGGCGCGATGTAAGCCGATTTGCGGACTACGCAATTCGGCACGGCGCGGAAACCGGCAGCCTGCCACTGGCTTTCATCCCAACCGGCGAACTTGCTGTCCACCTTGTCCCACCATCCACCGGCCTGCGGGCCTCCGTGCTGAATTTCCATGTCCTTGATACGGAAACCTAGCAAAACCGCTTTCTTGGCCCATTGGTTCACGTGCCATTCGCCGCTCTCCAGCTTCTCGGCAACTCGCAGCGAACCGCTGTCCAGCGCGTTCAGAGTCTCTTCGATAGCCTCACGCTGTTCGCCAGTGGTGGCGGGGGTGATGGTATCGCGTGCCTCCCAGGCGGCTTCGATGGCGACTTCCAGTTGCGCGTTGGACATGGGGTACTCCCTGCTGAATCTGTTCACGTTGGTGTTGCCTATACGCAAGCAAGGGACTGGCCGCAATGCGACGCAGAACGCGCACTTTGCGGCTGATTGCTGCGGTTTCAGCCATTCAGCGGGTCGGGAGAAATATTTCCACCGCAGATCAGCACCGCCACACGCTCTCCTGGCGTTGGCTGATACGCCCCCGAAATCAGAGCGGCCAGAGCTGTCGCGCCCGCTGGTTCCACCAGTATGCGATGGGCGCGCCACAGACGTTGCTGTGCCTCGGCGATGGCTTCATCCGTCACCAGAACCGAAGTCATCCCCTGCGCCAGACCAAAACAAATTGAGCCAATCCGCCGTGCGCCCAGCGCGTTGGCGGCGATGCCCGAAACGGTGACATCAACCATTTCACCCGCTTGCAGGGCCGCGTTCAGCGCGCAGGAAGTCGCAGGCTCAACCGCTACGATTTTGCGCGTACCATCAAACCATGCCAGAGCACCCGCAATCAGACCCCCGCCACCTACAGCAACCAAGACCGTGTCTGCCTGAAGCCCTTGCGCCTCCCATTCGGAAAAGCAGGTTCCCTGCCCGGCCACGGTGGAAGGCGCATCATAGGCGTGGATTTGCATCGCGCCGGTTGCCTCCTCGTGTTCTTGCGCCCCAGTCAGCGCGTTAGCGTATTCGCCGGACACAACGCTCAGGTCAGCGCCGGTCTGCTTAATCAAGGCAATCTTGGAAGGCCCCGCGATTTCAGGCACAAAGATCTTGGCCGGGTAGCCCAGCGCACGCGCCGCGTAAGCCGCGGCTGCACCGTGGTTACCGCCTGACGCGGCCACAACCCCTGCCTCGGGCACGTCTGAACTCAGCAACGTGTTGAACGCCCCGCGCGCCTTGAAGCTACCGGTATGTTGCAAATGCTCCAGCTTCATCTCGACCGGGTAATCCAACCCCAAGGCCGTACTTTCCATAACCGGCGTGACCTGCGCATGTCCGACAATCCGCGCAGCGGCTGCTGAAATTTCGCACTTCCAATTCATTGTTGTTCTTCCGTGACTGGCGCTCTGCCCGCGAACCCTATAGCTGTTTGAAGAACACGCAAGCAGGGAACCATCACCCATGAGAGAAGACCGCCTCAGCCCCTTCCGCGACGCACAAACCGACCGCTCAACCGCGAGCGAGGTACCGGACACGCCGCAAACGCGCTCACCCGCGTATCGCCTGGCCTTTGCGGATGACGATTTCCTCTGCCGGGATGAACTACGCCCGGTGCGCCTGCAATTGGAACTGCTAAAGCCCGAGATGATCATGACCGAACGTGAGATCACCTCGACCATCGTCATGTTCGGCGGTGCCCGTATTCCCGAGCCGTCGCAGAAGCACACCGCCCGGACCGAGACGCTCGCCAATCTGTCGGAATACTATGACGAGGCGCGCGAATTCGCCCGGCTGATGACCGAGAAATCGAACCAAACCGGCTGCCGTGAAAACGTGATCGTCACCGGTGGCGGCCCCGGCGTTATGGAGGCCGGAAACCGTGGCGCTCAGGATGCGGGTGGCTGTTCTATCGGGTTGAATATCGTGCTGCCACATGAACAGGCGCCGAACCTCTTTGTGACCCCCGAACTCAGCTTCAATTTCCACTATTTTGCAATCCGCAAGATGCATTTCCTGATGCGCGCCCGTGCCATCACGATCTTTCCCGGCGGGTTCGGCACGATGGATGAGCTGTTCGAATCCCTGACGCTGATCCAGACCGGCCGCATGGACCGCGTGCCCTTCCTGTTGTTTGGCCGCGAATTCTGGGAAAAGGTCATCAACTGGGAAGCTCTGGCCGACGCGGGCACCATCTCGGACGAAGATCTTGACCTGTTCCGGTTCGTCGACACAGCGCAGGAGGCGGTCGACATCATCGAGAACTGGGAACCCGCCCCGCCCCGCGACGAAATTCCGGGTCGCTGAGTCATGGCCTCGAAAATCGGAGAGATGCTGCACCTGCGCGGCAATGAATTGAACGCGGGCGATCCGGTGGCGCTGCCGCTGACCCAAAGCAGCATGTACCACCTGCCCGGCGCACCGGATGGTCTGCCCACCTATGGCCGGGTCGACAACCCAACGTGGCAGCATCTGGAGCACGTTCTGTCCCATCTGGAAGACGCGCCCTGCCTGACCTTTCCGTCAGGCATGGGGGCGATTTCGGCTGCGTTGTTTGCGATCCTTAAGGCCAGGTCGCGTCTGCTGATCCCATCAGATGGGTATTACGTCACACGGCTACTGGCCGACCGGTTCCTGTCGGGGCTGGGAGTTTCCGTCACCGAACGCCCGACAACCGCATTCTTCGAGGGCGGTTTCGAAGGCTTTGATGTGGTGTTCCTCGAAAGCCCCTCAAACCCCGGCCTGGATTTGATGGACCTGCCGGCCATAGCTGCTGCAGTGCGTGCTGCGGGTGGGATCACCATTGCCGACAACACAACCATGACGCCTCTGGGACAGCGTCCGTTGGACATGGGAATCGACGTCGTTGTGGCCTCGGACACCAAGGCCATGGGCGGGCATTCCGACCTATTGATGGGTCACGTGGCCAGCCGCAATGCGCAGATCATGGAACGGGTCGAGGAGTGGCGGAAAGTCTCGGGCGCAATCCCCGGCCCTCATGAGGCGTGGCTTCTGCATCGCGGGTTGGAGACGCTGGACGTGCGGTTTGATCGCATGTGTTCTTCGGCACAGGTATTGGCCGAGCGGTTGGCCGAACATTCGGCTGTCAAGAACATCCGCTATCCCGGTTTGCCCGGCGATCCGTCCCACGCGCTGGCAAAGGCTCAGACCGCGCGGTTCGGTTTTCTGCTTTCAATCACGTTGGAGTCCGAAACCAAAGCCGAGACCTTCATCAACGCCTGTCCGATGCTGCGCCCTGCGACATCCTTTGGCGGCGTCCACAGTTCTGCCGAGCGTCGTGCGCGGTGGGGTGACGATGTCGACCCCGCCTTTATCCGCCTGTCGATCGGATGCGAACCGGTGGAAGAGTTGTGGCAAGCGATCGAGGCCAGCCTGAACGCGCTGTAATTACTTCTTGGGCTCGCGCAATTCGGTAAACACATAGATCGGCAACACGATGCTGCCGATCAGCGCGCCCAGCCAGACCAGCAGCGTCGCCGCCAGCAGGTTGGAGATGCCACCAATGGTCAGCCCGTTGGTGATCAGATCGGTCACCAGCAGACCCACGAAAGTCACGATCAGTGCGATACCGCCCTTGATCGCGGGTGCTCTTTTCTGGCCCAGCTTCAGAATCACGGGCTCGGCAATCCACTGCACCAGTGTAAAGACGATCACCACCACAATGAACGAGATCGGCCGGATCGCAAATTCCGGTAACAATAGCGCGGCAAGCAGCAACCCGATGGCATTGCCGGCCAGCAGGGCCAGAATGGACTTGAGTCTGCGCGTCATGGTGGTCTCCGTCAGAAAATAATTAAAAACATGCATATGTTAACAGGCTCGCGGGAATTTGCGAGCGGTTTCAAAAGCCTCTTCCTTTTGGCCCTGTGAAAACGCATGATCAAACCATCCTGTTCTGACTGACCTGCGAGAGGTGAGATGAGCGACGATCCCTATTCCGTCCTTGGCGTCGCCAAAGACGCCAGCGACACCGAGATTAAGAAAGCCTATCGGCGCATCGCCAAGGAATGCCACCCCGACCTGAAACCCGGCGACGCCGAGGCCGAAGCCAAGTTCAAGGCTGCAGCCGCCGCCTATGATCTGCTGAAAGACCCGGAAAAGCGAGCGCAATATGACCGTGGTGAGATTGACGCCTCGGGTCAGGAGCGCCCGCAGCAGCAATACTATCGTGACTATGCCGAGGCCGCCGGGAACCCATATCGCGGACGGGCGGCAGACCCCGACGACATGTCGGACATCTTTGCCGAATTCATGCGGGGCCGTGGCGGCTACGGCCAGCGCACTCATGAATTTCACGCGCCGGGGCACAATCGCAGCTACAGCCTGCAGATCAGCTTTCTGGATGCGGTGTTCGGGGCCAGCCAAAAACTGACCCTGCCCGATGGCGACCGGATCGAGGTCAAAATCCCCGCGGGTATCACCGATGGCCAGACTATCCGACTACGCGGCAAGGGTGATCCAGGCTTTGGTGAGGGACCGCCCGGTGATGCTTTGGTGACCGTCACGGTTGCGAAACACCCCATCTTTGATCGTCAGGGCGACGACATTCACATCACCCTGCCGATCACGATTGACGAGGCCATTCTGGGTGGCAAGGTGCCCGCCCCCACCATCGACGGCGGCGTCAATGTCAATGTGCCGGCGGGCACCAGCGGCGGAAAGACCCTGCGCCTGCGCGGCAAGGGGGTGAAGAAGCGTGGCTCATCCGAACGCGGCGATCAACTGATCGAACTGACTGTCGCGATGCCGGACAAGATCGACGAAGACCTGAAGCACTTCATGGAGACATGGCGCGAGAACCACCGCTATGATCCGCGCAAAGGAATGCCGTCATGACCCGCACCCTGACCGAAGAGCAGCTGATCGAAACCGTCACGCGCTTGACCTCGACCCGGTTGACCGAATATCTGGCCGCAGAGATCGTGATCCCTGAACAAACGGAACAGGGCCTGATCTACCACAGCCTCGACGTTGCGCGGCTGGAACTGGCCTGCGAGTTGCATGACCAGTACGAGATGGAACCGGATGCTCTGTCGATGATGATTTCCCTGATCGACCAGATGCACGGGTTGCGCGCCGAACTGCGCGAAGTTCTGAACGCGGTCGAAGCGCAGCCCGACCCCGTCCGCAAGCAACTGATCGAGGTCATCGGTACAGCGCGGTTCCGTCGCAGATAACGGGCTTTTGGACTCGGGGCGATTACCGTAAAAGGCCCCCTTGATCCAAAACCCGGTATACCCATGACCCAGTCCAGATCCGAACTGCTGATGCCTGCGGGCAATCTGCGCAAGTTGAAACTCGCCATCCTTTACGGGGCGGATGCGGTGTATCTGGGTACGCCGGATATGTCGCTGCGCACAAAATCCGAGTTCTCGCTGGAAGAGGTGATCGAAGGAGTCGAGTTCTGCCACCAGCACGGGCGACGCGCCTACCTGACGTTGAACCTGTTTTCGCACAACAAAGACATCCCGAAGCTGGACGAATATATCGACACGGTCCGCAAGGTGAAGCCCGACGGGCTGATCATCGCCGACCCCGGCGTGTTCCAATATGTCCGCGAACGGGCCCCCGAGCTGCCGCTGCATATCTCGACCCAGGCCAATATCTGTTCCTGGCTGTCGGTGAAGTTCTGGCAGGATCAGGGGGCCGAACTGGTGGTTCTGGCGCGTGAAGTCTCGTACCCCGAACTGGTCGAGATCCGCGAGAAATGCCCCGATATCAAGCTTGAGGCCTTTGTTCACGGCGCGATGTGCATGACCTATTCGGGCCGCTGCCTGCTGTCGAATTTCATGGCCGAGCGTGGGGCGAACCAGGGCAACTGTGCCAATTCCTGCCGCTGGAACTATGGCCTGAAGCTGCGCCTCAAGGACGGCACACATCAGGAATTGCGCATCACCGAGGAAAACGCCGATCTGTTCGAGTTTCTGCTGGAAGAGGGCTGCCGCCCCGGTGATCTGATGCCCATCGAAGAGGATGATCGTGGCTCGTATATCCTGAACTCGCGCGATCTGTGCATCATGCCGAAACTGGATGAGTACCTGAAGATCGGCGTCGACAGCCTCAAGGTCGAAGGGCGCGGCAAGTCGGAATATTATGCCGCCATCGTCGCCCGTGCCTATCGCATGGCCATTGATGACTATCATGCGGACCCCGAGAACTGGGACCCGAAGCCCTATATGCGCGAACTCGAAACTGTCGGGAACCGCGGCTATACGCTTGCCTTCCACGAAGGGCGGCTGACCAACTATTCCCACGACTACGAGCACACGGCATCCATCGCCCAATGGGAATATGCCGGGATCGTCACCGAGGTGACCGAGGACGCGTTTCTGGTCGAGGTGAAGAACAAGCTGGAACCAGGCGATGTGCTGGATTTTGTCTCGCCCATCTCGCGCGACACGGTTCTGCTGCGGGTCTATGATTTCGAGCGCGCCCATGACGGCGCGCGGCTGGACGTGGTGCATGGCAGCACGAAAACCGTCATCCGCCTGCCCTTCACCCTGTTCGATCACGAAAACATCGACGACCTGCGTGCCCGTTTCCCGGTCTATTCCGTCCTGCGCAAAGAACGCGCCCTGACCGACGAACACTGGAGCCGCATCCGCTTTGACAAGCTGGTACAGGGGCTGGAAACCTCGGGCCGTGACAATCCAAAGGCCTATGAACGCCGCCGCGACGAGCTGGTGGAAAAGATCGGCGAGGATGGCAACGAGCGCCGGTTCAAGACCAACCGCATCGGCACCGAGGGCTGTTGCGGCAAAGGCTGCAACGGCTGTCTGATCTTCTGGCAAGACGAGAAATACGCGCTGGCCCGCGAGGTGCTGTCGAAACGCAAACAGGGCGAACAACTCAGCCGCCGCGAAGCCACGGCTCTGAAGCTGCCTAACGAGGCCGTCTGACGATCAGTTCCCAGCGATATAGTCTTCGGGAACAAAGAACGTGTAATCCCTATCCGCGACCGCCTCGTGACAGTCGTGGCAATAGGCAACCGCCGACGCACGAAAGCCCGTCGTGTCGCCAAACATCGACCCATCCGGCAGCACCATGATGTAACGCCAGTCGGCCGTGTCCGGACTGGTGCCTTCGGGCAGTTTCTCCATCACGAACAAAGCGCCCGGGTGAATGTTGCCCTCGTCCGTGACCGTCACACTATCCTTGGCCAAGACCGAGCCAACGGGCAGCTTTTCGCCCTCTTGCAAGGTCCCGTAATTGTGCGCCATACGATTGGCATAGCTGTTCACGTAACGCTGCCCATGAGTTGCCGAGATATAGGGCGCATCATTGAACAACGGCCAGTTCTGATAATTCATAAGCAAATCCAACTGCGCGGCGTCGTATCCCCGCGCCATGCGCTTCTGCAACGATTTGTAAATACGCGACGCCTCTTCTTTTGAGAGATCGGCAGGATTCTCAATGGCGATATGTGCATCTTCGTCGGTTGATTGCGCAGCAGCATAAGGAGCTAACGCACCCGAAAATGCCAGCGCAGCCAAATAGATCGAAATCAATCGTGTTAATCTTAAGATCATTAGGATGGCCCACCTGAATTCAAAAGGTTCGCCTGAACGCCGCTCGTTTTACTTGCAAAAAGGATAACGGCCCTGAACAAAAGCGCTAGCACCTGAACACATCTTTCACTCCTTCGTGCACAAGAGTGAAGCGTTGAGCCGATGCTGACTTGGGAAACATACCAAATTACGCATACAAAAAACAGCGATCCGCGCAATAAATTAGCGCAGACCGCCAAGAGCCGATCGAAAAAGCTTAACTTTGCAGCCCAGCCTCGGCCTCAATCTGCTTGCGTGACTTGCGGGCACGTTCGGTGGCTGATTTCAATTGGCCACAGGCCGCCATGATGTCCTCGCCCCGTGTCTTGCGGATCGGAGAGGCATAACCAGCCTGATAAATGATATTCGCAAACGCCCGGATGCGGTTGTTCGAGCTGCGCTTGTAGGGCGCGCCGGGCCATTCGTTGAACGGGATCAGGTTGATCTTGGCCGGGATGTTATGACGCTTGATATGGTCGATCAGACGGTGCGCATCCTCGTCACTGTCATTGACGCCATCCAGCATCACATATTCAAAGGTGATCCGCTCGGAATTCGAAGCTTTGGGATAGCTGGCTAGCGCCTGCAGCAACTCCTCGATATTCCAACGCTTGTTGATTGGAACCAGCACGTCGCGGGTTTCATCGGTGGTTGCGTGGAAGGAAATCGCCAGCAAGCAACCAATCTCTTCTGCCGTGCGCGCAATTTCGGGCACCACGCCCGAGGTCGACAGGGTGATCCGGCGGCGCGACAGAGAAATTCCTTCGGGGTCCATGGCGATCTTCATCGCGTCGCGGACGTTGTCGAAGTTATAAAGCGGCTCGCCCATACCCATCAGAACGATGTTCGACAGCAGCCGCGTTTCATCCTTGGGCGCACCGGGAACCGGCCATTCCTCAAGATCATCGCGGGCCATCATCACTTGCCCGACAATTTCGGCCGCCGTCAGGTTGCGTACCAGTTTCTGCGTACCCGTATGACAGAACGAACAAGTCAGCGTGCACCCGACCTGAGACGAGATACACAGCGTGCCGCGATCTTCTTCAGGGATATAAACCACCTCGACCTCGTGCCCCCCCGCGATGCGGCACAAATACTTTCGGGTGCCGTCCTCGGACACCTGGCGCGTCACGACCTCGGGGATTTCGATCACGAAAGTCTCGGCCAACTGCGCACGATAGGCTTTGGCCAGATTTGTCATCTCGGCAAAGTCTCGCACGCCCCATTGATAGATCCACTGCCATATCTGCCCGGTGCGCATCTTGGCCTGTTTTTCCGGCGTGCCATTTTCGATCAGCACCTCGCGCAACTGGTCGCGGGTCAGGCCGACAAGGTTAATCTTCCCCTCGGGCAATTTGCGGGGGATGGTCATGACGTCTTGAGTGATCGGCGCTTTGGGCGACATTGGGGTACCTACTGGGGCGTATCTCGAAGGATTCTGGCTTGGGATGCGCCTCTATATAGGATCGAGCGCAAAGATCAAAAGAATTCGTCCGGCCTAATTCGCAAAGGCTAGCAATTCTTCCACACGCGCCCGGCCCAGCTCAACCCGGCAAGATGTGATGGCGATGCCGGTACCAGAGCCTCCGCCATAGGATGCGCCGACGGCCTCGCATTGGGTATCCCGGTAAATGACCCAGACTTTCTGTGCCGCCTCCAGCGCCGGTTGCGCGACCACACGGCCAGTGACCTCGTCCAGTTCAGTGGCGGCCTGCTGCGCGATTCTGAAACTCGCTTCCACCGCCTGGTTGACCCGGTTTTCCATTTCACCAACGCATTCACCGATTTCCACCTGCGAGCTTGCGTCAGAACACTCCAACGAAGGATCTGCGAGTGCCGCAGGTGAAAAAAGCAGTATGAGCAACAAGTAACGCATGTTCCATTCCCATCAGATGCTTCGCAAAAAGCAACGATAGCACGCATCAACAAAGGCCCCAAAAACGGCTTGGCCGCACTGGCAATGCCAATGCGGCCACAATTGATGTCTGCAGGTTCAGAAAACCTGTTAGATGCCCGCAGGCAGAATATCGCAGTCTGCGGCGTCCAGCGTTTTCACGGGATCTTCCGGGCCGCACTGCTCACCAGTCACGGGGTAGGTTTCCGTGTCTTTTTCACATGCGCTCAACAATACGGCAGCCGTCATCATAAACGCGACGAGGAATTTGTTCAGCATTCGATGGCTCCTTCTGATTTTCTAAACTGAGTAGTTCAGAAAATCTGGCGGCCCGCCTTGATGCGGATCAAATTCCTAGATTGACGGTACGTAAGATCGATACGTGGCTCGGACAAAAGAAAACTCCGCCAAATGACGGGGTTTCGTGTGTCAACAGATGCGGATCAGTTGGTGCAGCGCGTCTCGGCGTCTTCGATCGCTGCGGTAAAGCCCAGAAGCGAGAAAGTGTCCTTGGTCTGCGTGCCACGCTCGGAACGAGCGGTCAGCACAGCCTCGGAACCGCGTTTCATTGCTGCAACAACTTTCAAGTCTTCACCTGCAGTTGCAGGCCACGCCCATTCGCCTTCGGTGATGAACTCGAACTCTGAACCGTCGATTTCAACATTCACGGTCGATCCCGGAGCAAAGGGATAGCCGCCGGTAAAGGTCACCTGTCCTTTGACATCCGCGTTAGGGCGATAGAACACGAACAAAAGAATATCGCTGCGGCGAACTGAAACCACCCGACCGCCACGCGTGTTGACGGTTTCCTTGGGGGCAGACACGCTCCAGCATTCGGTGGGATCGTCTTCGACGAAAACGCTCCAGTCCGTTTTTGCTGCCACGCGGTTGGTGCTTGTCGCCTGCTGAGCGGCTACAGTTGTGGCCATCCCTGCCACGCACAGGCCCGCGATCACACGGACGAGTTTCGATCCCATCTGTCCAGCCTCCTAGCTCGACCTAAACCTCATACCCATCGGAAACGCCTGCGCACCTTGCCGGGTCGTCTGTAAGTTGCGTATTCCGATGATTGCCGACATACACACACTAACGCAGGTTTCGCCACAGGCGAAAGGGCGATTGGCAGAATTTTGCGCATATTACGGAGGGGCCAGATGACGCAGCCGGTACCAATGACAGAACTGTGGCGAGGCCCCTTGCTGGAAAGCTTGCATCTGGGTCACGCGGTGATCTGTGATGACAGCGGTCAGATCGTGCAAAGCTGGGGCGATCCGAATGCGGTGATCTATCCCCGGTCCTCGGCCAAGATGATTCAGGGACTGCCGCTGATTACGTCTGGCGCCGCCGCGAAATACGGTCTGAACAGCGAACATCTGGCACTGGCCTGCGCCTCTCACAGCGGCGCGCATATACATACGGATCGGGTGTCGGCCTGGTTGGACCATTTGGGCCTGACCGAGCATGATCTGCGTTGCGGTCCGCAGGAACCGCAAGACATGGCGGCTCGGGACGGGCTAATTCTGGCCGACGATACACCCTGCCAAATTCACAACAACTGTTCGGGCAAGCATTGCGGTTTCCTGACCGTGGCGCAGCATATGGGGGCCGGGCCGGAATATCTTGAGATCGATCATGACGTGCAACAGGCCTGCCTATCGGCTCTTGAAGAAACGACCGGCGAGACCAGCCCAGCCTATGGCATCGATGGCTGCTCGGCCCCGAACTTTGCCACTTCGCTGGTGGGGCTGGCCCGCTCGATGGCATGGTTTGCCTCGGCCGCTGACCGATCAGACAGGGCCAGCGATGCGGCGCAGCAGCTGACCGCTGCGATGATCAAGCACCCGGAACTTGTGGCGGGCGAGAACCGGGCCTGCACCGAGCTTATGCGCGCCATGGATGGCCGCGCCGCGATCAAGACCGGGGCCGAAGCCGTTTTCGTTGCCATCATTCCGGAAAAACGCATGGGTGTGGCGCTGAAGATCACTGATGGCACCACCCGCGCCAGCGAATGCGCCATCGCGGCCATTCTGGTGCATCTGGGCGTGCTGGAGGCCGAACACCCGGCCACCCGCAAATTCATGAACGCCATTCAATACAGCCGCCGCGGGATAGAATGCGGCCTAATCAGGCCCGCGCCGGGATTTCCCGGCTAAGGGTCACATCTCGATCGGATGCACCTCGGCCACTTCGACCGAGCCTGTTCCGCTCACAACCATGGGGCAGCCCTTGGCCATCTCAGTGGCGGCGTCGATGCTGTCGGCTTTGATGACGGTGAAACCTGACGCCGGGTTTGCCCCGCCATTGTCGACAACGCCACCGGAACTGACCGTATAGGACTGACCCACCGGATTGCCGGGGATGTCCAGCGCGTCGCCCATGTTCTGGAACCACGCGCCCCAGGCGGCCATGGTCGCTTCGATTTCGGCAGGATCGGTTGGGGTATGACCGCCGTGATAGACAAACAGAAATTGGGGCATTTCTCTTCCTCCCTGATGCATTTCTTAAAACTGAGCTTCCAATTTGCGTAGCGACGAGGTCCAGCCTTGGTTGTGGTTCGCTGCAATCTCATCATCGCCCAGATCGCGGTGATCCAGGATCAGGCGCGCGCCCTCGCCAGCCGCTTCGACGGTCAGCGTTACATGGCTTTCCGCACCGCGCTGATCCTGATCGTCATGCCAGCCCCATGTGAATCCCACCGAGTTGGGCGGATCGACATGGGTGACCTGCCCCGAGACCTTGTATTGCTGGCCCTCGGCGTTCTGCATGACCGAATACCACGGCCCAAGGCGCGAGAAATCCAGATCATGCTCAGGCACGTGCATTCCTTCCGGCCCCCACCACTGCAACAGCTTCGCGCCATCGCTGATCCAGGCAAACAGGTTTTCCGGTGCGGTCGGGAACTCACGTTCCAGTTTCAGGTCGGCCATGAATTCTCCCTTTCAATCAAGTCGTTCAAACGGTCGAGGCTGCTCTCCCAGAACTGTCGTTTCGAGATGGTCCACTCGGCAATCGCCCGCAGCCCCTCGGGCTGGATGGAATACATCCGTTGGCTGCCCTGAACCCGTTGCAGCACCAAGCCAGCTTCGCGCAGCACCTTCAGGTGGCGCGAGATCGCAGCGCCGGACATGCCGCGCCCTTCGATCAGATCACCGGCGGGAAGCTCTCCGTCTTGCATCAGTTGCTCGACGATTGAGAATCGGGTGGCATCGGACAAGGCCGAGAATGTGGTCAGAAGCGTATTCATGACCACTGTTTAACATTTTTGTTAAATAAAGGGAAGCCCCTGCTGTCACACGTCCGCAAAGTCCGCGCGGGCATATCCCTGAAGGTACAGCAGCGCCGTCAGATCCCCATAGTTGATCCGAATGTTACATTGCTCTGCGACCGAGGGTTTGGCGTGCAACGCCACACCGGTTCCAGCCCGCCCCAGCATACCCAGATCATTAGCGCCATCGCCAACGGCAATGACATCTTCTTCGGACAGGCCGAGACGACTGGTGATCTGCTCCAGCGCGTTCACCTTGGCCTGCTTACCCAAAATCGGGCGTTGCACGTCGCCGGTAAGTTTGCCATTCTCGGCCAACAGCGTATTGGCGCGGTTTTCGTCGAAACCCAATTCACTTGCCACTTTCGCGGTAAACGCCGTAAACCCGCCCGAGACCAGCGCTGCATAGCCGCCGTTCGTCCGCATGGTTGCAATCAGTTCCCTGCCGCCGGGCATCAGCGTGATGCGTTCCGCAAGCACCTTGTCAATCACAGCCTCGTCCAGATTTTTCAGCAGACCCACCCGTTCGATCAGCGCGCCTTCGAAATCCAGCTCACCATTCATCGCTCGCGCGGTGATGTCTTTGACCCGGTCGCCTACGCCTGCCTCATCGGCTAATTCGTCGATGCATTCCTGCTGGATCATGGTGCTATCCATATCGGCCAACAACATCTGCTTGCGGCGTTTTTCGACCGGCTGCACGATCAGGTCGACCTCCAATAGCTGTAGCTCAGTCCAGGCTTCCCACTGGTTGTCAGGCAGGTCGGCAAAGGTGAACTCTGCCGCCTCATTCGGGCTGAGCCAGACCACTTCGCCACCACCCCACGCATTGCGCAACGACTCGACCAGAGCGTACTCAAGCTTTGGCGTGTTCGGGTTGGTCAACAGTGTGGCTACGTACATCTTCAGTCTCCGGCAAGATAACCTGCGCATATCGCAGGTGCAGCATTTTAGCCAGTGACAGTTTGATGCGGTCAGCCCAGTATTCTGGGCAAACGCAGCCATGTTCACGCGCGCAGGCTTTTACAATGTCATAGCCCGCATCCACATTCCGTCACAGGCACGGTGACGGTCACTTAATCCAGACCAACAGACAAGCTTGGGCACGCTCTGAAAGGCACGCCTTTGACTCTTGCCAAGGCGTCATTCGCCACCGGATGATGCACGGCCCCGCAATTCCGGTTCTTTCCTGAATTTCTGCTTTACCCCCCGTTTATTCCGATACAGATTCAGCCGGGATAGAGCAGGCGTAAAGGGCAGAACAATATGGGCAACCCGCTTTATGACAGACTGTTTGGCATTCATGCGGGCAAGGACACCCCCTTTCTGCATCTGCACGACGGTCGGACCCTGACCCACGCCACTTTTCTGGACATGGCCGCGCAGATCGCAAACGCCCTGTCCGGGTTCGAACTGGAACCCGGCGAACGGGTGGCCGTGCAGGTCGAGAAATCACCCGAAGCGCTGGCGCTCTATGCCGCCTGCACGCAAACCGGATTGATCTTTTTACCGCTGAACACCGGCTATACCTCGGCCGAGCTGCAATATTTCATCGAAAACAGCGGTGCGAAGCTGGTCGTTTGTGACGATGCGAAAGCCCAAGGTCTTGCCCCTATCGCCGCCGCCCAGAACGCCCGGCTGGAGACACTGAACGCCGATGGGACGGGCAGCCTGACGCGGCGGGCCATGGGAATGCTGCCCGCGTTCGAACCCGTTCGACGATCCGAGGATGACCTGGCCGCGTTTCTGTATACGTCCGGCACCACAGGAAGATCAAAAGGGGCGATGCTGACTCAGGCCAATCTGCTGTCGAATGCGGAAATGTTGGTGCAGCAATGGCGGTTCACCCGCGATGATGTGTTGCTGCATGCGCTGCCGATCTTTCACACTCATGGACTGTTCGTGGCCACGAATGTGATCCTCGCCTCGGGCGGGGCGATGATCTTTCTGCCTAAATTCGATCTGGACGACATGCTGCGCTTGATGCCACAGGCCACGTCGATGATGGGAGTTCCGACATTCTACACCCGCCTGCTGGGGGATGATCGTTTCACCGGCGATCTGACGCGGCACATGCGGCTGTTCATTTCAGGATCAGCCCCGTTGCTTGCGGAATCCCACGAGCGGTTCGAGGTCCGCACCGGCCACCGCATTCTGGAACGCTACGGTATGACCGAGACAAATATGAACACGTCCAATCCCTATGATGGTGAGCGCCGCGCGGGAACGGTCGGCCTCCCCCTACCCGGCGTTGAGTTGAAGGTGACCAATCCCGAAAGCGGTGAGGCGTTGCCCGAAGGGGAAATTGGCATGATCGAAGTGCGTGGCCCAAATGTGTTTCAAGGCTATTGGCAGATGCCCGAGAAAACCGCCGCCGAGTTGCGCCAGGACGGTTTCTTTATCACCGGCGATCTGGGGTGCGTGGATGAGGACGGTTATGTCCACATCGTTGGGCGCGGCAAAGACCTGATCATCTCGGGCGGTTACAACATCTATCCCAAAGAAATTGAGCTGATACTGGACGACCAACCCGGCGTGCTGGAAAGTGCGGTGATCGGTGTACCTCACCCGGATTTTGGCGAGACCCCTGTGGGCATTCTGGTACCGGAACCGGGTCAAACGCCAGACCTCGACGCCATCCTTGCCAAAGTGCAAGAGGCGCTGGCCCGGTTCAAGCATCCTCGCAAGCTGATCATTCTGGACGAGCTGCCCCGAAACACGATGGGCAAGGTACAGAAAAACGCGCTGCGCGAGGACTACAAAGGCCTGTTCACAAAAGACTAGGGGTCAACGGAACACGGCCATTTTCGGTCAGCAGCCAACAGTCCCGCCCTTCAAAGACAGCCGGAACCAAGGGGCGCCCCATCCCGGCGCCTCCATCCAGATTGATACGGTTTCCAAGATGCTCGGCCTGCGGCGCGGGCGTGTGCCCGTGAACAACCAGCCACGGATGCCGGCGAGGATCATCCAGAAACTCATGCCGTATCCAGATCAGGTCTTCCTCAGTCTGATCAGACAAGGGCACACCGGGGCGGATGCCAGCGTGAGCGAACAACACGTCGCCTGCCAGATGGTGTGTCAGCAAACCATTCAGAAATTCGACATGTTCTGGCGGCACTTTGGCCCGCAAGCGGTCGAGAATCCGGTAAATTCGCTCATCAGGCAGGAAATCGACCCCGTAAGAGGCCAAAGTTTCCGCCCCGCCCAATCGGTCGTGCAACCAGTGCTCACCTACCCGCAGCTTAGCTTCGGACGTGGACCCGTCCCGCATGAATCTGGCGAACATCCTGTCGTGATTTCCCAGCAGAAAGATCCAGTTTCGCCCTGCTTTCTGCCCTGCGATCAAATGGTCCAGAACTCCGCGGCTGTCTGGTCCGCGATCCACGTAGTCGCCCAGGAAAACAATCCGCGCATCAGTCCCGCCGTCCCGTTCAATCAGGTGTAACGCTTTTACCAGCATCTCGAGCTGACCGTGAATGTCACCGACGGCGTATATGGGGGATGGCATAAAAAACCCTCGGGTCTAATGAACACCTTGCTTGTGGCGCGAATTGGAGGGCGGGAAAAGAAAATACCCGCGCCTCGGTGGCGCGGGTACGAAATAGTCTCGGAAATTCAACACCACTTAGGCGACATCGAATTCCAGCGGCTTGACCTGTGTGAACAGACCTGTCTCAGCCAGCTTGGCGCGCGCCTCGGCTGGCACCGGCTCGTCCACATAAAGCAATGCAATGGCTTCACCACCCGCTTCGGCGCGACCCAGGGTAAAGTTCGCGATGTTGACGTTGGCCTCACCCATGGTCTGACCCAGCGTGCCGATAATACCCGGAACGTCTTCGTTGGTCGTATAAAGCATATGCGCACCAATCTCAGCATCGATGTTGATACCCTTGATCTGGATGAAACGCGGCTTGCCATCACTGAACACAGTCCCCCCGATCGAGCGCTCGCGCTTTTCAGTCACCACAGTCACCTTGATATAGCCTTCGAACGCCCCGGACTTGTCCTGATTGGTCGTAGAAATCTGAATCCCACGCTCTTTGGCCACAACCGGAGCCGAGACCATGTTCACCTCGGGGTTAAACTTCTTCATGATCCCCGCGATCACCGAGCAATTCAGCGCGGCCAGGTTCATCTCGGACGCCACACCGTCATACAGGATGTTGATCGCCTTGATCGGTTCATCCGTCATCTGGCCGATGAAGCTGCCGAGATGACCGGCCAGTTTGATCCACGGCCCCATGACCTTGGCCTCTTCGGCGGTGACGCTGGGCATGTTCAGCGCGTTTTCCACCGCGCCGGTCAGCAGGTAGTTCGAGATTTGCTCAGCCACCTGCAGAGCGACGTTTTCCTGCGCTTCAGTCGTGGCCGCACCAAGGTGAGGCGTGCAGACCACGTTGGGCAGGTTGAACAACGCGTTTTCCTTGGCCGGTTCCTCGCTGAACACATCAAAGGCTGCACCCGCGACCTGACCCGATTGCAGCGCCTCAGCCAGTGCCTCTTCGTCGACCAGACCGCCGCGGGCACAGTTCACGATGCGCACGCCTTTCTTAGTCTTGGCAAGGTTCTCGCGACTTAGGATGTTGCGGGTCTGATCGGTCAACGGCACGTGCAGGGTGATGAAATCGGCGCGAGCCAGCAGCTCGTCCAACTCGACCTTCTCCACACCCATCTTGGCCGCTTTCTCTTCGCCCAGATACGGATCATAGGCGACAACCTTCATTTTCAGGCCAAGTGCGCGTTCGCAGACGATGCCACCGATATTACCGGCACCGATCACACCGAGCGTCTTGTTGGTCAGCTCGATCCCCATGAACTTGGACTTTTCCCACTTGCCCGCATGGGTCGATGTGCTGGCCTCGGGAATTTGACGCGCCACAGCGAACATCATCGCAATCGCGTGCTCGGCCGTAGTGATCATGTTGCCAAAAGGTGTGTTCATCACGATCACACCTTTTTTCGACGCCGCTTCTTTGTCGACATTGTCTGTGCCGATCCCGGCGCGACCGATGACTTTCAACTTGTCAGCTTTTTCCAGAATGGAAGGCGTGACTTTGGTGGCCGAGCGGATGGCAAGGCCGTCATACTGACCGATCACCTCGGCCAGCTTGTCTTTGTCCTTGCCCAGATCGGGCATAAAATCCACGTCGATGCCGCGATCGCGGAAGATCTGCACGGCGGTTTCGCTGAGCTTGTCAGATACGAGTACTTTGGGGGCCATATCTCTGGTCCTTGAATTTTATGGGAGGTCCGGGCCTTTGGCGGCCCGGTGAAAATTTCAGGCAGCTTCGGTTTGCGCCGCGATCTCAGCCTCAAAGGCCCATGCCAGCCAAGGCAACATCGCCTCGATATCCGAAGTCTCAACCGTGCCACCACACCAGATGCGCAGGCCCGCAGGCGCGTCACGATAGGCACCGATGTCCAGCGCGATGTTCTCGGCCTCCAGCCGTTTCGCTACAGCCTTGGCAAAGACAGCACCATCTTGAATGCGGTCATCGGTGAACTTCAAGCAAACCGAAGTGTTCGACTCCGTCGCGGCATCCTCGGCTAGATTGGCAATCCAGTCGTTCTGGTCACAGAATGCATGCACCGCACCGGCATTGGCATCAGCTCGGGCGATCAAACCCTGCAGACCACCAACCGAGCGCGCCCAATCCAGCGCGAACAGGTAATCCTCAACTGCCAGCATCGAAGGCGTGTTGATCGTAGCGCCGGTAAAGATACCGTCGATCAGCTTGCCCCTTTTGGTCAGGCGGAAAATCTTCGGCAGCGGCCATACAGGTGTATAGCTCTCCAACCGCTCCACTGCACGGGGCGACAGGATCAGCATCCCATGGGCCGCTTCACCGCCCAGCACCTTCTGCCAGCTGAAGGTGGTGACATCCAGCTTGTCCCAGGGCAGGTCCATCGCAAAAGCTGCGCTGGTTGCGTCACAGATCGTCAGGCCCTGACGGTCATCCGCGATCCAGTCGCCATTGGGAACCCGCACGCCCGACGTGGTGCCATTCCATGTAAACACAACATCATTGGCGAAATCGACAGACGCGAGATCAACGATCTGACCATATTCGGCGGCCTTCACTTCGGCGTCGATCTTCAGTTGCTTGACCACATCGGTGACCCAACCGGAGCCGAAGCTTTCCCACGCCAGCATCTCAACCTTGCGTTCGCCCAACAGGGACCACAGGGCCATTTCGACCGCGCCGGTATCCGAGGCGGGAACGATGCCGATCTTGTAATCTGCCGGAATACCCAGCACTTCGCGCGTGCCCTCGATAGCCGCTTTCAGCTTATCCTTGCCAACAGCGGCACGGTGCGACCGCCCCAGCGCAGCATCGGCCAGCTTGCTCAGCTCGAATGTAGGGGGTTTGGCGCAGGGGCCCGAGGAAAAACGCGGATTGGCCGGCCGCGCTGCCGGTTGTTCGATACTCATGTGTATTACCCTTCCAGATACACGCCCCTCGTTGGGGAGGGGTGTCCCGCGGACAGAGCTATGATGCACATGCAGCATCAGCAAGCATAAAAGACGCTTTGAATCCAGAAAACGACATCCGGAGAGGGTGCAAATTAGAACAGAGGTTTCCGATTGGCGAAAAAACCCCGCCGATATGTTTGGCGGGGTTTTATTTTTTTATTCTGCGGCGTCTTGGTATGCGTCCATTGGGG
>NZ_WQCF01000040.1 GCF_013032455.1 Ruegeria atlantica | reverse complement strand
ACCACGCTGACCGCAGCAATCACCAAGTATTTCGGTGACTTCAAAGCGTATGACCAGATCGACGGTGCGCCGGAAGAAAAAGCGCGCGGCATCACCATCTCGACCGCCCACGTGGAATACGAGACCGACAACCGCCACTATGCGCACGTTGACTGCCCCGGCCACGCCGACTACGTCAAGAACATGATCACCGGTGCCGCTCAGATGGACGGCGCGATCCTGGTTGTGAACGCCGCTGACGGCCCGATGCCGCAGACGCGTGAGCACATCCTGCTGGGCCGCCAGGTTGGCATCCCGAAGATGGTCGTGTTCCTGAACAAAGTTGACCAGGTTGACGACGAAGAGCTGCTGGAACTGGTTGAGATGGAAGTTCGCGAACTGCTGTCCAGCTACGAATACCCCGGCGACGATATTCCGATCGTTGCAGGTTCGGCTCTGGCCGCGATGGAAGGCAACAACCCGGAAATCGGCGAAGAGAAAATCAAGGAACTGATGGCGGCTGTTGATGACTACATCGACACCCCTGAGCGCGCTGTTGACCAGCCGTTCCTGATGCCGATCGAAGACGTGTTCTCGATCTCGGGTCGTGGTACCGTTGTGACCGGTCGTGTTGAGCGTGGCGTGATCAACGTTGGCGACGAGATCGAAATCGTCGGCATCCGCGACACTTCGAAAACCACCTGCACCGGCGTTGAAATGTTCCGCAAGCTGCTGGACCGCGGTGAAGCGGGCGACAACATCGGCGCCCTGCTGCGTGGTGTTGACCGTGACGGCGTTGAGCGTGGCCAGGTTTTGTGTAAGCCCGGCTCGGTTACACCGCACACCAAGTTCGAAGCCGAAGCCTACATCCTGACCAAGGAAGAAGGCGGTCGTCACACTCCGTTCTTCGCGAACTACCGTCCTCAGTTCTACTTCCGTACAACTGACGTGACCGGCACCGTGACCCTGGCCGAAGGCACCGAAATGGTTATGCCCGGCGACAACGTGTCGTTCGGCGTTGAGCTGATCGC
>NZ_WQCF01000039.1 GCF_013032455.1 Ruegeria atlantica | reverse complement strand
CGCAGCAGGGTCATCCCGCCGCTACCGTGGTCGACTTTCTCACCGCCGTTCTCAACAAGTGTTCAACACTCCATCCAAACCGCCACCACTTATGTCGACCTTCCAGAGGGATTGGCCGAACGTATCGCTCAATGCAGCTCAACGTATTCGGTACGGTTTGGTGTAAAAATTCGCGGTCGGATTCACAGCCTTCAGGGGTGTTAATCCGTTCACAATGAGCTTATCGAACCAGTCAAGGGAGGCATTCACTACTCGCCGGAGGCCAATTATAACAAAGTAGAGGCGCTCGCTTCGCTGATGAGTTTAGGATGTTCGCTGGTCAATGTGCCATTCGGAGGCTCCAAAGATGCATTGGCCATTAGCCCAAATGCATGGACAGAGGATGAACTCGAAAAGATCACTCGCCGTTTTTACCCAAGAGCTGGCACGACGCGCCTTAATCCACCCCGGCCGCAACGTTCCCGCACCGGATATGGGAACCGGTGAACGTGAAATGGCGTGGATGGCGGATGAGTACCGTAGAATATGCTCGTCAGACGCGATTAACCAAAACGCCTGTACAACGGGCAAACCAGCGGCGTGCGTTGTCGTGGCGCAGCCGTGACGTATCTGCCTCACAAAGCATCCTTCCATTCCTTCGAATGGATCGCACCATCAAACCCTGGGATCAAGCACCTAGGTTGGACAAAGACCGCTTGCCAAGTTTTGAATCCCAACCAGTTATCAGCCATGTGCCGCACACTATAAAATAAAGGAATATCTGCTCTAGATTATTGATAGTTGCCGTATCGCCGGGTGCGTTCTAACCAGTTTCTGGGAGTCTTCAATGAGGAGTCCTCAATCAGCTGAAGGCTTAGTGGCGGTTATTCAATTCCCAAAAACGTTCATTTCTCTTTCACATCACTGGCCACGGTCGGTGAACCGAGAACGTATGCGTTAGGAAAGGCAAGAAAAGTTCATCAACTATCGTTGTCCGAACTTTCTGAACGATGCCGCTGACATCAGCAAATCAGCGCTGGCTTCAGCATGCTGCTGAGCGGGCGTTACTCGTCAACTAGGAGGAGATACTCGAT
>NZ_WQCF01000038.1 GCF_013032455.1 Ruegeria atlantica | reverse complement strand
AGGTCGCCGACTTCGGACTGGTCGCCGACCTGTTCCAGGCCGTGCCGGAACTGACTAACGAGTTGGGGTAGGCAATTACTTCCAACTTTGCCCGGCAAACGTCATACTCCCAACCTTGTTTGCCGGGCCTTTTATCAAAAGACAATCAGTGAGAGAAGAATGACATGCAAAAGACACCCGTCGTTTTCCTCCCGGGCCTGCTGAATGATGAAGAGCTGTGGCAACAGCAGGTAGAGGATCTCTCCTCAGCGGTAGATCCCATGATTGCAGATCTGACGTTGGACGATTCAATTGAGGCAATGGCCGATCGAGTTTTGGCTTCGATCTCAGGCCCCTTTGTTTTAGTATCGATGTCGATGGGCGGCTATGTGGCGTTCGAGATTATGCGCATAGCCCCGGAGAGAATTTTGGGTGTTGCGCTACTTGCTACGAGTGCATCTCCAGACAAACCAGATCGTCAGAAGGAACGAATTCAAGCTATTTCAGCTTTAGAGCATGGTAATTTCCGTGGGGTTACAAAAAAATTCCTACCTCGCTTACTGCACAAAACAAACTTAGAATTGCCGGTTGCAGACAAGGTGATGAAAATGGCCATGAGGGTTGGAGGCTGCGCGTTTCTAAGGCAGCAGCAGGCGATCCTGAACCGTAGAGACTATCGTGAACTACTGGGTGGTATCGATGCTCCAACCCTTGTTGGCGTTGGTGATAGTGATCAATTGACGCCATTGGATGAAGCTCAGTTAATTCACGCTGGCATTCGAGGGTCAAAGTTTCATCTGTTTGATAATTGCGGGCATCTACCACCACTTGAGTCACCGGACGAAACCACGCGCATCCTGCAAGACTGGATATCTCAACTAGAGCAGCCCGTCTAAGCCTACTCCTGCCGCAAAATCGCGGCTGCGTCAGAATGTCTAAGATGGTACTGCGGTCGCTGTCGCATTTATTAGTCAAATGCTTGGTATCTCTATTAACCTTTGGCAAGTTTAATCTTGCGTCGCTTGCCACACGATCTGCTCCTCAAACTGTCTGATACCACCAATCGAAGCTTGAGGCGTATCGACAACGGACACGAAAACGTATTCCCGGAGGAAAGAGGGGCATCTCTGACAGCGCAATTCTCCCGTCTTCGACCCATAAACCCGTGAGCCTCCCCAACTGAACGGGTCCACCGTTATGTTCAGGAAACGGAGGACTAAG
>NZ_WQCF01000037.1 GCF_013032455.1 Ruegeria atlantica | reverse complement strand
TGAGCCTCCCCAACTGAACGGGTCCACCGTTATGTTCAGGAAACGGAGGACTAAGAATGGCAGACAAGAGACCGAAGCCCGAAGATATTGTCTCGAAGTTACGGCAGGTTGAAGTTCTGATGGGGCAAGGCATGTCCCGTCTTGATGCGATCAGACAGATCGGCGTTGTTGAACAAACCTATTACCGCTGGCGAAAGAAGTACGGCGTAATGGGTGTAGATAAGTTGAAAGAACTGAAGCGGCTTCAGAATTGGAGCCGGTTAAGCAAACGATCCGGGGGATCGTTTGTCAGGCGGAACAACGAGCGGTTGAGACGCGCGGTTTCAGATCTGACGTTGGACAAACTGATCCTCACGGAGGCGGCCAAGGGAAACTACTGAGCCCCGCTCGTCGTCGCGCATGCGTCAGCCATGTACGCAACCAGCTGAACGTTTCCGAGAGACGCGCCTGCCGCGTGCTTGGACAACACCGGTCCACGCAACGGCGTGTCCCACAAGGTCGCGCAGACGAAGACCGATTAGTGGCCGACATGATCGAGCTGACCCGTCAATACGGCCGATATGGCTATCGCAGGATCGCTGCACTGCTGAGAGAGGCTGGATGGTCTGTCAGCGATGGGCGAATTGAACGGCTTTGGCGACGAGAGGGGCTGAAAGTGCCAGTGAAACAATCGAAGAAAGGACGGCTCTGGCTGAACGATGGCTCGTGTGTTCGGCTGAGGCCGGAGTATCGCAATCATGTATGGAGCTATGACTTCGTTCATTGTCGAACTGACGATGGCAAAGCTTTTCGGACGCTGAACATCCTTGATGAGCACAGCCGGGAGTGCCTAGCGATTAGAGTGAAGCGCAAGCTGAACTCGGTCGATGTGATCGATGCCCTGACGGATCTGTTCATACTGCGGGGTGCACCCCGCTTCATACGTTCAGACAATGGGCCAGAATTCAACGCCCAGGCCGTCCGAGACTGGATCGCCGCAGTTGGCGCCCAGACGGCTTACATTGAACCTGGGAGCCCGTGGAAGAACGGATACTGTGAAAGTTTCAATGGCAGGTTCAGGGATGAGCTACTCAACGGTGAAGTCTTCTACAGCCTACGCGAAGCTCAAATTCTGATCGAACAATGGAGGAGACACTACAACACAAAGCGGCCCCACAGTGCACTGGGCTACCGCCCGCCAGCACCTGAAACCATCATCCCAATGGATTACAGGCCGACGATGCACTAACAATCAATTTGGACCAGTCAGATGAGGCTGCTCA
>NZ_WQCF01000004.1 GCF_013032455.1 Ruegeria atlantica | reverse complement strand
CCGCAGCAGGGTCATCCCGCCGCTACCGTGGTCGACTTTCTCACCGCCGTTCTCAGTGGTTTGCGATAGGACGGAGTTGCTCATAATGGAGGATGGAATGAGTGTATTTGACCAATGGCTCAGCTCCCATCGACCAGATTGCCAAGGGGTAAGTGGCAGTCTCAAGAGCGCCATAGCCCACTATGTTTTGATTTGGAGTTTCTTCGAGCACCAGATCATCCAACCAGCCGACGACCGCCTGCGAGAGCAGATCGCGCGAGCATTGATGCCGAATGAAGTATCAAACTATGAACGCATCGAAGACGCTGCCGCGAAAGGGTTGCACGATTTCACTACGTCAAAGAGGTTCCGGCAGGCATACAAATATTTCAGCGACAGGCACATTGATGGAGCCCAAATTTCGACTCACTTAGAAGAGCTTACGCGACAAGCCGGCAACTCCTTGAACCGTATTGAACAGGTATTCGGAGACGATCCTGACGACTATACCCAACGGATTGCCGCATTACTGCATATTGCTTATTGCCTGAGAACGAACCTCATTCATGGGTTCAAATGGCATTCCGGCCTTGTTGGTCAGGAGGAGAATTTCTTTTATGCATCCCATGTTCTGATGCTGGCCGTGGACCATAAAAAGGACCCCGGTGAAGTCTAGTATTTCCCCAATTTTAATCGGCAAATTCGGGCAAAATGGGCCAAAAACAGGCCGCAACCCTCTGATGGCCGTTTTTGTCATAAAAATAAGGGGTTTCAGGCCGTTTTCAGGCCGCAGATTCTTCCAGGGCACTCTATAGAAGAGAAGAACGCGATTATGCACCTGGTGCCAGCCCCTCATAAACGGTCTAATCAGCCGTCTCCTGATACGGGGTGCGTGGCTAAGCCGGGAGCATCAATGATGGGAGATAACCATCAATGGAAATCAATAATAATCCAGCTACTGGAGCGGAGGTAACCGAGCAAGTTCAACGTCTAGCCAAGGTCTATGGCGATCAGATCGTGCGGAGAGACAACAAGTTCTTCGACGTGGAAAATCTGAGTGTTCCACTGTCGCGCAATGACGTGGAGCGGATGATCCTGAACCGGGTACGAGACGAGCATCCTGACGTTCCACTGAGCAAAGAATTGGTCAAGGGTCTATTCAAGTTTCTGATTGAAGCGCAGCACACTGACGTCCACCGGTCATTTCAGGTCTGGAACGGAACGGCAATCTGTGAGGCCGGAAACTCTAATCGACTGATACGGTCACGGGGTGCGGTCGCAGCCAATACATGGGTCGAACCTGAATATCGCCAACTCAAGATCAATTCAGCTGAGCTTGGCGTCGTCGGGCAATTCTTCGATGAGTTCTTTCAGCTCGAGCACGACCGTGAGCAGTTCATGAACTGGCTGACATGGAGTCTGCGGAACGAGGGCGAAAAGCCTGCTTGGGCTCCGTTTCTGTATTCGCGAGGACGAGGTACTGGGAAAAGCACCACTGCTCGCATTCTGACCGAACTCTTCGGCACTCAGAATACCGTCGTACCAAATAACGTCAGCAAGCTAACGCAGCAGTTCAACGCCACGGTTCTGACAAGCAAACTTGTGGTGTGTGAGGAAACCCAGATCAAGCCGGGATCGCCGCAGGAAAACGCGATCAAGACTTTTATCACAGACCCTTATGTTCTGATTGAGCGGAAAGGGATCGAAGCTGAGCGCGCCAAGCAGTCGTGCTGCTTCTTGTTCACCTCGAACATCTGGCCGTCATGGATTGGTGAGGGTGAGCGGCGTTACCTCGTAATGGACGTAAACCACGACGGACGATCAGGGGGCTCTCGCGCCAATGAGTTTTCGAACCTCGTCGGTCAGGTTCATCAGTTCCTTGATGACCCGGCTAATGTGGCCCGTGTCTATAATGCCTTGATGCGGAGAGAGCTGTCGGAAGGATTCAGCGCCAAGAGCCTGAACATCGCTGACCATCAGACCCCGACCATGGAACGCCTGCGCCAGACCAGCCGAGACACTATCTTAGATCGGTTGGAGGAAGAACTGAGTGCCAGTGGGCTCGTCGCCTTGCCTGAAGCGGGAGTGGTTAAGTTCGTCCAGGCGCACCTCAAGGGAAACATCAACCAAACCAAGCACCTCATGGATGAGCTCGGCTGGCAGAAGACCAAGGCCAAGTGGGACGGGAAGGATTATGCCCGCGCAATCTGGGTCAAGCCTGGTTACTGGATCGACAGGGGCAAAATCCACGGTCCTGACTTTGAGCCCGTGAGCATCAGTGATCACCTTGCTGATGACACCCGGTTCGCCGAAGTGGAGATCATATGATGGATGGTCAACACTTCTTCTTGAGAGACGACTGCGAGATATGGCTTCAGGACATCATGGACAATCACTACGAGGAGGCCCTTTCGAGGGCCAACTCCGTCCTATCGCAAACCACAGAGGATGAGAACGGGTGCTGGGTGGCATCGACGCGGGGACGCCCGAAAACACGGTTCAAGCACCGCCAAGTGGCCTCTGCGCGGTTCGTTTACTGCGTGGTTAACCGGGCGGTGATCGATGAGGCGACGGTGGTTCGTCATCGCTGTCATAACGAGCGCTGCGTCCGTCCTGAGCACCTGATCGAGGGGTCTGCGGCGGATAACAAGCGCGACGATTGGGACTTCTGGGCGAACGGGGGCGACTACGACCTGCTATGACCTGTGGCATGGGCCTTCAACGACCTCTGAGGGCCCACCCTCAACACCCGTAACACCCGAAACCACTGGGGCATAAACGGGGGCATTTCTCGGAGGATTTAGCCCCAAGAGCCTGTCGCTATTCCATGTTCTGATGATCTGGCTGGGGTGGTAGGATTCGAACCTACGATACACGGTACCAAAAACCGCTGCCTTACCACTTGGCTACACCCCAACGGTGAGGCGCTATCTACGATTGTTGGTTGGAGGGTTCAAGAGCTTTTCGGCGAAAAAAACGGCTTGGAGTAAATTTTATTTTCGGACGCTTTGCGGTGTTTGGAGCTTGTATTAAATTGCGTCTGTTAGAGTAGCGTCTTACGGAAAATTGCTCGCTGACTGTTCTAACGCTCACTTAAATCTGGGTGCTATGGGGTGGCTCCAGTATGATAAGAGCGGGTGGGGATCAATTTCTTCAACTCATTAATATTGAAACAGAAAAATAGTTATCGGGGCGTCGATGGCAATCCCTGAACTCATCGAGAATTATGGCGAAGGGCAGAAGACGTGAAGGGAACTGGCTACTCGCGGATTTCTGACGGATCAACGCCCCAAAGGTTCGACTTCTGAGCCCAGCCGCGATAGCCGCCAGCCGAGATGTGGCACCAGTCCACGCTGCAACTGCCCAATCGTGCCACAACTCCGGATTCGAATTGCGCGGCGATCTGCGAGTTGGAATCGGGATTGGTGTAAACGGGCAGCAACTCGGATTCGATCAGCACGGTACGAACACCCGATAACAATGCGTAGTGTACCCATCCTCCGGCACCGTCACGGTCCTGAACCTTGCGCCAATTACCGTATTCGGCCGTGATTTGCAGCGGCATACCGCGCCGTTTGAAGACCCAGTCGATTCGATGCGTCAGAGACGGACCTCGACGGACGTTACCCTCGGCGGCCTTCATCGAGACATAACGCGGCAAGGGCAGGTTGGTCACCGGGCCACGCTTGTCTTGCGCGCTGGCAGCCAGACTGCCCAGCACCATAAGAAATACGGACGAAACCACCAAAAGGCGGCGTTTAACCGTTAGAAAACCACTCACTGACTGCCTGCTCTTATGCCCGTTGATCTGGTTTCGAAAAAAGGTCGTCTGAATGCAATAGGGGTTCTTGTGCCCCGTCTTATCCTGCGCCACGATGCCATGGCGCGCGAAGTTTTGCAAAGCGATGGGAGGACGAAGGTGCCAAGAGAACGTCTGAGTGTTGTCGTTACGCGACGGTTGCCCGAGGCCGTGGAAACCAGACTGTGCGAATTGTTCGATGTGCAACTGCGCGACGATGATTCCCCAATGTCACGAGAAGAACTCATCGCAGCGGTTCAAACCGCGGATGTGCTTGTACCGACGGTGACCGATACGATTGATGGTGGGCTGCTGGGGCAGGCAGGTGAAAACCTGCGTCTAATTGCCAACTATGGTGCCGGGGTCGATAATATTGATGTCTCGACGGCAAGGCAGCGGGGCATTCTGGTGTCGAACACGCCCGGCGTTTTGACCGATGACACCGCCGATATGACAATGGCTCTGATCCTTGCCGTAACGCGGCGTGTTCCGGAAGGTTTGAGCCTGATGCAGCAAGGCGATTGGACAGGCTGGGCGCCAACTGCGCTGCTAGGCGGGCGAATTGGTGGGCGTCGACTGGGTATTCTGGGAATGGGCCGGATCGGTCAGGCTGTGGCGCGCCGCGCCAGTGTGTTCGGGATGCAGGTGCACTACCACAATCGTCGTAGGCTACGTCCCGAGATCGAGCAGGAACTGGACGCGACTTACTGGGAAAGCCTTGACCAGATGGTGGCGCGCATGGACGTGATTTCGATCCATTGTCCGTCGACCCCATCGACCTTCCATCTTATGAACGCCCGGCGGCTTAAATTGCTGAAACCGTCCGCCGTGGTCATCAATACCTCTCGGGGTGAAGTGATCGACGAAAATGCCCTTACGCGTCTCATCCGGTCGGGTGAAATCGCGGGTGCGGGGCTGGACGTTTATGAACACGGCACCCAGGTGAATCCACGTTTGCGGCAACTGCCCAACGTTGTGCTGCTGCCCCATATGGGTTCGGCCACGCTGGAAGGGCGGATCGAGATGGGCGAAAAAGTCATTATCAACATCAAGACCTTTGAAGACGGGCACCGCCCGCCGGATCAAGTTGTGCCATCCATGTTGTGACGCATCCGGGTCGCAAGACCAGTTTTCAGGAGGATACGATGAAACGAAATCTGATTTCGGGAGTTTTTGTGACGGCCCTGACCTTTGGCGGCGCAGTATTCGCACAGGAAACTGCGGATGCGGTTGCCCCCGAAGGCGCCACGGACGTGCAGGTGCAGGGCCTGACTGAAGAAGTGATCACCTCGCTTGAGGCAAAGATGGCCGGGCAGCCGGTCACTTCTGAAAACTGGATGGTTGCAGCGGCCAACCCTCTGGCCGTCGAGGCCGGGGCCAAGGTGCTGCGGGCCGGAGGCTCGGCTGCGGATGCGATGGTTGCAGTGCAGGTTGTGCTGGGGCTGGTTGAACCGCAGTCATCTGGCCTTGGTGGTGGGGCATTTCTGGTCTGGTATGACGCCGCAACCGGCAAGTTGACCACGCTCGATGGGCGCGAGACGGCGCCACTTGAGGCGAACCACCGGCTGTTTCAGGATGAAAACGGCGAGCCTTTGAAATTCTTTGATGCAGTGGTCGGCGGTCTTTCGGTCGGCACGCCCGGTACGCCGGCGCTGCTGGAAGAGGCGCACCGTCGCTGGGGCCGTAGCCCTTGGCCGAGCCTGTTCGAGGATGGAATTGCACTTGCGGACGAGGGGTTTCTTGTTTCTCCACGTCTGGCCACTCTGGTCGCAGCAGACGCCGAACGCCTGTCGCGCTTTCCGGTGACGGCCGAGTATTTTTTGCCCGGCGGTGAGCCGTTGCAGCAGGGGCAGCGACTTATGAATCCTGACTATGCCGAAACATTGCGTGTTCTGGCCAGTGAAGGGTCTGCCGGGTTCTATGGTGGTGAGATCGCCGCTGGTATCGTAGGCACTGTACGGAACGCGCCGGGGAACCCCGGTGTTTTGTCCGGTGTTGATCTGGCGCTCTATCAGGTGATCGAGCGTGAGCCGGTCTGTGCAGCCTACCGCGTCTATGAGGTCTGCGGCATGGGGCCACCATCGTCTGGCGCGCTGACTGTCGGGCAGATTCTAGGCATGCTGGATGGCTTTGATCTGGCGGCGATGGGGCCAGAGGATGCAAATGCCTGGCGTTTGATCGGTGATGCCTCACGCCTGGCCTTTGCCGATCGGGGGCGGTACATGGCCGATCACGATTTTGTCCCCATGCCCACGCAGGGCCTGCTCGATTCGGGCTACCTGTCCGAGCGTGGTCAGTTACTGGATGGTAACGGCGCATTGACCAAAGTTGCGCCGGGCAACCCGGAATTTGATCACGCTTTGAACTGGGCGGATGATGTTTCGCTGGAACTGCCCTCGACCTCGCATATCTCGATCGTGGATCAGTATGGCAATGTGCTGTCCATGACCACGACGATCGAAAACGGCTTCGGTTCGCGGTTGATGACCAATGGATTTCTGCTGAATAACGAGCTTACGGATTTCTCGTTCAAAACCCACAGTGACGGCGTTCCGATTGCCAACCGGCTGGAGCCGGGTAAGCGACCGCGTTCCTCAATGAGCCCGACGATCGTGATGCAGGACGGTGCACCGGTGCTGGCCATCGGCTCGCCCGGAGGCAGCCGCATCATTGGATATGTCGCCAAATCGATCGTTGCTTGGGCAGATTGGGATATGGACGTGCAGCAGGCGCTGTCATTGCCGCATCTGGTCAATCGCTTCGGTACATATGACGTCGAACAGGGCACAGCGGCCGAGGGGTTCTCGGATGCTCTGATCGAACTGGGTTTTGAGGTGAACGCACGTGACCTGACCTCGGGTCTGCACGCGATTGAGATCGGCGACGTTCTGATCGGTGGTGCTGATCCGCGCCGTGAAGGCATCGCGCTGGGCGAATAAGAGGGTATCAAGATGGTGCAGGCAGCTGCGTTACCGCGAAACGAGGCCGGAATTGAAACGGCTATCGGTATCCTCAAGCAGAAGTTCGGCGATCGCCTGCAAACTGGTCAGGCGACCCGCGAGCAGCACGGTCATACCACCACCTGGATCATCAATCAGGCGCCGGACGCAGTTGTATACCCTCATTCAACCGAAGAAGTGTCCGAGATCGTCAAAACCTGCGCTCAGCATAAGGTGCCCGTAATTGCCTTTGGCACCGGCACCTCGTTAGAGGGGCATGTCAACGCCCCTGCCGGTGGCATCTCGGTGGACCTGACGCAAATGAACAAAGTGCTGGCTGTCCATGCCGGCGATCTGGATTGCATCGTTCAACCCGGCGTGACACGCGAAGACCTCAACACCCATCTGCGCGATCAGGGCTTGTTCTTTCCCATTGATCCGGGTGCCAATGCCTCGCTTGGAGGGATGGCGGCAACGCGGGCCTCGGGCACCAATGCGGTGCGCTACGGCACGATGAAAGACAATATCCTCAGCCTTGAGGCGGTGATGCCGGATGGTCAGATCATCCGCACCGGTCATCGGGCGCGAAAATCGTCTGCCGGGTACGACCTGACCCGCCTTCTGGTTGGGGCGGAAGGCACGTTGGGAATCATCACCGAACTCACATTGCGTCTGCAGGGTATCCCCGAGGCGATCACCTCCGCCCGGTGTTCCTTTCCGTCAGTCGATGCAGCCTGTCAGGCGGTTATGATGACGATTCAGTACGGTGTGCCCGTAGCCCGGATCGAGCTTCTGGACGAGTTGTCGGTAAAGGCCGCCAATGCGTACTCCGGTCTTAACTTACCGGAAACGCCACTGTTGCTTCTGGAATTCCACGGCTCGGAAACTGGTGCTGTCGAACAGGCCGAGACTTTTGGCCAAATTGCAGACGAGTTTGGAGGTTCAGACTTTGCCGCGACCTCTACCATCGAAGAACGCAACAAATTATGGCAGGCCCGGCATGATATGTATTGGGCCTGCCTTCAACTACGCCCCGGCACGCGGGGAATTTCCACAGATGTCTGCGTTCCGATCTCGCGTCTGGCGGAATGTGTCACTGCAACGCAGTTAAAGGCAGAAAAGCTAGGCCTGATTGCGCCTGTCGTCGGGCACGTCGGCGACGGAAATTTCCACACTTTGCTGCTGATCGACATGGAGGATGCAGACGAAGTCGCCTGTGCCGACGGGTTTGTAGGGTGGTTGAATGACATGGCAATCTCGATGGAGGGAACCTGTACGGGTGAGCATGGTATCGGGCAGGGCAAGCGGCCATACCTCGAAAAGGAACTTGGTGCTGCGACCCGATATATGGCGGCCATCAAAGCCGCGCTGGATCCGGACAATATCATGAACCCCGGAAAGATCCTCTGAACTGCAATCCTTCGAAGGAAGAATTTGTGCCAAAGATGAAGCCGCATTTTCCCTTCATCTTTTCAGAAATACTCAATTAAGACAGATGCCAGTTGAACAAACGCCCAGAATGGCATGCCTTACGTCGGTTTTGCGCTTTTTTGCGTCGGATGGACTTGGCGGATTTCTGCGGGCTTGGGCATAAACCATGCCAAACAGACTCAATCCGGAGAGCGGGCATATGAAAACCCAAGTCAAAGCACTGGTCGTCGGCGGTGGCGCCGTCGGGACCTCGATCGCCTATCATCTGGCCAAGGCGGGCTGGGATGATGTGATGCTGATCGAACGGGACGAGCTGACGTCCGGGTCCACCTGGCATGCGGCGGGTCTGCTGCCGCTGTTCAACATGTCCTACGCGACGACCCACATCCATAAGTATTCGGTCGACTTCTACAAGACACTTGAAGAAGAAACCGGTCTGAATGCGGGCTTCGCGGTCGTCGGCAATTTGCGCATGGCGCAAACGCAAGAGCGTATGGATGAATACATGCTCTACGCGTCCACCGCTGAGACTTGCGATGTCGCCTACGAATGGCTGACGCCTGAGCAGATCAAGGAACGCTGGCCACTGATCGAGACCTCGGACCTGAAAGGCGCGATCTATCACACCGAAGACGGCTATATTAACCCCGCCGATGTGACCCAGGCGATGGCAAAGGGTGCCCGCCAGCGCGGTGTCGATATCGTGCGCAAGATGCAGGCTGATGCCTTCCACTGGAACGGCACCCATTGGGAAGTCACCTGCACCAAGATGGTCGAAAAGGGCGGCAACCTTGTTCCGTCGGATGAGCAGGTGGTGATCACCGCCGAGCATGTCGTTACCGCATCGGGCAACCACGCGCAGCGCACCGCCAAGATGCTAGGCATCAAGATGCCTGCGATCCCGGTGGAGCACACCTTCATCGTCATGGACAAAGACCCCGAGCTGGTCAAATGGCGTGAAGCAGGTAACCCGGAACACCCCGTTGTGCGCGACGCGGACAACGAATCTTACGCTCGCGAGGAACGCGGCGGCTGGATTCTGGGCATCTACGAGCATGGCGCGCCCGCGCAGTTCGAACATGGCGTGCCGGACAGCTTCCGCGCTGACCTGTTCCCGCTGGATCTGGACCGGATCGCCGATCAGTACATGGCGATGGCCGAGCGCGTGCCATCCTGTGCCGAGTCCGGCCTGAAGGACGATTTCAACGGCCCGATCTGCTATACCCCCGACGGCAACCCGTTGGTCGGTCCGGCTCCGGGTCTGCGCAACATGTGGCTGGCCGAGGGTTTCTCGTTCGGTATCACCGCCGCAGGCGGCACCGGCTATTATCTGGCGCAGATGATGGTCGATGGCGAAGCTGAGATCGATATGGCCTCGCTGGACCCCAAGCGTTACTCGTCCAACTGGATGACCACCGAGTTCGCGGCGCGCAAGAACGAAGAGTGCTATGAGCACGTCTACATCCTGCACCACCCCGACGAAGAACGGGAAGCTTGCCGTCCGCTGCGCACCGTTCCGGCGTATGAACGTCAGAAAGCCCGTGGCGCACAGTTCGGCTGGGTGAACGGTTGGGAACGTCCGAACTATTTCGGCCCCGTCGATGCGCCGGACAGCTTCGACAAGGAAAGCCGTTCCTTCCGCCGTGGTGGCTGGTGGCAATATGCCGTTGAAGAAGCCAAAGCGATCCGCGAAGGCGTTGGCCTGATCGACGCGTCGGCCTTCACCAAGCATGTCGTCAAAGGCCCCGGTGCGACCCAGTTCCTGGATTGGTTCACCTGCAACAAGCTGCCCAAAGTCGGTCGTATCAACCTGACCTACGCGCTGACGTCGCACGGGACCACCCGCACCGAATACACCATCGTCCGCAACGGCGAGAACAACTACTACATCGTCTCTGCCGGTGCGTGGACCGAGTATGACGCCGACTACCTGCGCAAGGCGGCCGAGGACAAGATGGAGGAGTTCGGTTACATCGAGATCCAGGACGTGACCACCCAGTGGGGCGTCTTTGCCATCGCCGGACCCAAGTCACGTGATGTTCTGAAAGAGGTCATCAAAGACGCCGATCCGGAAACCGCTCTGTCCAACAAGCGCTTCCCATGGTTGTCGGCCCGTCAGATCGAACTTGGTATGTGCCCGGTCAACGCGATCCGCGTGGCTTATACTGGTGAGTTGGGCTGGGAACTGCACCACCCGATCGAGATGCAGAACTACCTGTTCGACCTGCTGGAAAAAGCCGGTGAAAAGCACGGTATGAAGCTGGTCGGCGCGCGCGCTCAGAACTGGCTGCGTCAGGAGAAATCTTATCGCGCCTTCGGCACCGAGCTGGGCCGCGATGCGACCCCGCTGGAAGCTGACCTGCCGCGCTTTGTCGACCTGTCCAAGGATTTCTACGGCAAGGCCAAACTGGAAGAGACCGGCGTGCGCGTGAAGTGCTGCACCCTGCTGATCGACGGACCGGACGATGCCGATCCGTGGGGCCGTGAGGCGCTGTATACGCCGGAAGGTGAGCGCGTGGGTCGTCTAACCTCGGGCGGTTACTCGGTCGCGTTCGAGAAATCCATCGGCATGGGTTACGTAAAACCCGAGCTGGCCGTCGAAGGCACCAAGCTGCAAGTCAAAATTCAGGACAAGCTGTGGGACGCGGTCGTGACCTGCGACAGCCCCTACGATCCGAAGAACGAGGTCATCCGCAAGGACGGTTAACCCGCAAAGGCCCCGGCGAAAACCGGGGCCTTTTTCTTGGGGGCAGGCGGGTTTCCCGCCAGTCAAAACATGCCAGTGTTACCTAGTTGTACAGCTTCAATCGCGCCAGTAAGTCCTCGGTCGCGTTTACCAAGGGGCGGCAATTTAGCGAAACAACCTGAGAGAAACGTCCGCTGACATAGGTCTGAACGTAGTGGCCTGACCATCCGGCGCTGCAAGTTCTTTTTATGTTCAATTGGTCGGCGCCTTTGTAGTTCACCGAAAACTTACCAAGAGATACCTCGCTAAAGGTCGAACGGTATTCTGCCTTGCGGGTAATCTTTGATATTCCTTTGAAACTGGATTCGGGAAATGGCTCCTCGATCAAAACATTCGCTCGGTTCGGCTCCCCGAGATAGATCGTCAGGCCGTTTGCGGGGTCATGCGTATAGTCAACGATCAGAGTCGTGCCGGGCGCGTAACCTTCAGGAAGCTCAACCTTGGAAATCGTCTGGTCCTTGTCGGCGGGTACAAATCGATTGGCCAGAACGTCACAATGAAATCTGCCCCTGATCGGATCGTCCTGGGCCAGTAGCTGTGCGGGATACAGCGCTAACAGTATAGCTAGTATGACTTTCATCGCGGCCACACCTCTTTGCGCATCCTAGCAAGAAAGCGCGAAAAAGTCACCATCGCGCACCGAAATCAAACTCGTTGATGCGTTCGGCTAAGTTGGCTTGAGATTGGCAAGTGCGTGAAATCAAAAGTTTAACAGGAGTACGGAAAAGGGCGGGACTTGATGTAGCCGCCCTAGGATAACCCGTGTTTCCCAAGCCTTATTAGGGGTTCAGTTCGTCAAAACACTCCAACGCTTTAGCAGCATACATCATCGATGGGCCACCACCCATCTGAATGGCCATGGCCAACACGTCCGAGAACTCTTCTCGGGATGTGCCTGCTTTGATCAAGGCTTCGGTATGCAAGGTGATGCAGGGTTCACAGCGGATGGCAATGGACATGCCCAACGCGACAAACTCCTTAGTTTTGTAATCCAGTGTTCCGCCTTGTTTGACGGCCGCACCCAGCGCTCCGAAAGCGCGGGTGGCGTCAGGTATAGCGCCATTGAGGTTGCGCAGACCTTTGCGCGTGTCTTTGATCTTGTCCTGCCAACTCATGTCATCATTCCATTTAGTATTCGCTAAGTGGAATGTGATGTAGTGCGTTAATCCGATCCTTGATCTTGATCAGGTGTCAGATTTTTCCACGACAAAGGCCAGATTATTCGCGGGCAATTCGACGATTTCAAGAATGGTTAGGTTCTGGGCGGCCATCCAACTGGAGATGTCCCTATCATCTTTGTAGCCAATTTCGGGGTCTTGTTGAACCAGCGCGTCATGGAACCTCTGATCGCCGTCGCTTGTCAGTTGGCCAGACCGTTTGAAAGGGCCGTAGAGGATAAATCGTCCCTGAAGGGTCAATGCCCTCGCGACTTCGGATATCAGCGTTTGTGCCTCTGGCCAGCTGATCAGATGCATCAGGTTTATCAATATGATCAGGTTCTGACCCGCAAAGCCTTCATGCCATCCCTGGGCTGTAGCGTCCAACGCAACCGAAGCTGAGACGTTGGGCAGATCAGCGGTGTAGGCGTTGATGCTGGCGCGGCGCTCGGGGTCAACTTCAGTTGGTTGCCAGTGAAGATCAGGAAGGGCGCGGGCAAAGGCGCTGACATGCTGGCCAGTGCCGCTGGCGATCTCCAGTGCCTGCCCGGTTTTCGGAGCCCAATGCTGCAGCAGGTCGCACAGCGCCTCGGCATTTCGGGTGGCGGCGGGGGCAATCAGCCGTCCGTCGTGACCCTCGGTGGCGACGCTGGCGTTTGAAGGGAGGGTTCTCTTGCTCATCGGCGTAACCTTTCCAGCCTGAGGGCGGCTATGGTTTCGGCGTCCAGTTCGGGTGTCGCGCCTGTTGTGAGGTCTGCAACCAACTGTGACGCGGCAGGCGATGTCTGAAACCCGTACCCACCCTGACCTGCAGACCAGATAAAAGTGGGATCGGCCGGATCGGGGCCAAGCACCAATGTCCCGTCAGACACAAAGCTGCGCAGCCCGGCCCAGTTCGTTTCAACTCGGGTGACGGGCTCGGTGACCATCTCTTCGTAGCGGGCCAGACCCTTGGCCAGCACCATGTCATCTGCATAAGCATCCTGCGGCGGCACCGGGTCAGCCTCGGACGGGGACACGATCCATTTGCCCGCATCTGGCTTGGCGTACCACGCCTCGCCGACGCCAAACAACATCGGCCAGTCGCTGACGTCATGTCCACCCGGTGCAGGAAGGCGCGCCATCGACCTGCGTTTGGGCGTGATACCGATTGGTGAAATTCCAGCCATTACCGCGATCTCATCCACCCAGGCCCCTGCGGCATTGACCAGATTTCGGGCTTCGAAAACTTGACCGGCGTCGACAACCCAGTAGCTGTCCTTGCGGATGGAGGTGACCCTGGCCTTGGTCACAATCTCGCCCCCATTTGTGCGAATGATCCGGGCGAAATCCTGCATCAACCGGTCAGTATCGATATCGAAGGCAGAGGTACTGATGGCCGCATGAGCAACCTTGTTGGCGTCCAGAATCGGGACGCGGGCCAAGGCCTCTTCCGTAGGCAAAACCTGCATGTTCAGCATCGCGGCATCGAGTTCAAAGTCGGGGCGCTGATCCTTGTGACCGACCAGTAATATACCCCGTGGTGTAAGATATCCGCCATTTTGGTCGCGCAGGTACGCCGCGCTGGCCTTGTTCAGTGCAACCACCGAGGGTGGACCATAGCTTTCCTCAAACATGGCGGCCGATCGGCCCGACGTGTGGTAGCCGAGGGCGTCCTCCGCCTCAATCAGGGTCACGCGCCCGTGTTGTGACAGGCGCGCCCCGGCGCTCAGACCGGCGATGCCTCCGCCTATGATAAGGAAATCAATCATATAGCCTCATATGACCGGGCGCTCTGTGTCTTGAATTCAAGTCCAGTGAACGCGTCCAAATTTTCTCTGCAACTTTAAGCAGGCTTGAATTTAGGCATCAACCCATCCAAAGAGGAACAAGTATAAACAGGAGGGTAGGGTGAGTACCGCAGATCTACACCCGATGGCCACGGGGCATATTCCGTCCTACGTGACCCAGGCGGACGGCAGTGATTTTCTTTTAACGTTCATGTTTGTTTTTACCGTTTTGGTGATCATTCTTATCGGGGTGGGATATTTCACCCTGCATTCGATCCCTGAAAAAATCGCGCATGAATCCAACCATCCCCAGTTTCAGTTGGTCGGTATTCTGGCCCTGCTGGCGCTGTTCACCCATAACGGGTTGTTCTGGGTTGCCGCCATTCTGGTGGCCGGATTCCAGTTTCCAGATGTTGGCGCGCCGCTGAGAGCCATTGCAGATGCGATCCGATCTTTGGGCAATCAGCCCCCGGAAGATCCCGCCCCGACCCAGACCACCGAACCCACCGCGCAGCAGGAGCAGTAAGATATGCTTGAGACATTGATGTGCGCACTGGTGACGGTGCTGCCTGATTATCTATTTCGGCGCTATGTGCAGGGTAAGCGGATCGGGCATGAAATCACGCTGTTCACCATGTGGTACGAGCTGCGCTGGGGGCTGACCACCTGCGCCATTCTGGCGCTGACCGTGATCACTACGTTGTTTTATTTTCATCCCGCCAGCAAAACGGCAGCCTCTTACTTCCGCACCGTGACGATCCTGCCGCAGCTGGGCGGGCGTGTGTCCGAGGTTTATGTCTCTAATAATCAGCAGGTCGTGGCCGGGCAGCCAATCTTCCGGATCGAAGATTTTACCCAAACCGCCATGGTCGAAGCTGCACATGCCGGAATCGCGCAAGTTCAGGCGTCTCTCAAGGTGGCCCAGACCGACCTGGCCGAAGCTGAGGCGGGCATAGCAGGGGCCCGCGCCGCGCTGGATCAGTCTCTGGAAGATCTGGAGCGCAACACCACTTTGCGTGACGAAGGTTCCAGCGCTGTACGTTTAGCCGAGATCGACAGATTGGAAAATCTTGTCGCTGAACGTGAGGCTCAATTGCGGGCTGCCGAGTCCCAACGTGCCGCGGTCGTGCAGCAGATCGAGGAATTGATCCCCGCCCAGTTGGCCAGCGCCAATGCGCAATTGGACGCGGCGCTGACCGAACTGGAAAAGACCGTGATCAGTGCCGGAGTGACAGGTCGGGTTGAACAGTTCGGCCTTCAGGTCGGTGACTATGTCAGCCCTCTGCTGCGCCCTGCGGGTATTCTGGTGCCGTCGCATTCCGGTCATAACCGGTTCCAGGCTGCATTTAACCAAATGTCAGCTCAAGTCATCAAACCCGGCATGATAGGAGAGTTGGGCTGCATGACCAAACCTTTCACCGTGATTCCGATGGTCGTGGTCGAGGTGCAGGATGTGATCCCCTCTGGCCAAATCCGTCCTTCGGACGAGTTGCGGGACGTGCAGACCAATACCAATCCGGGCTCGATACTGGTGTACATGGAACCGCTATATAAGAACATGGCTGATGACATCCCGCCGGGCAGCAACTGTTTGGCCAATGTCTATACCGACAATCATGAACGGTTGGAGCATGAAGATCTTGGCTTTTGGCAGAGCGCGGTTCTGCATGTGATCGACACGATCGGCGTTGTTCATGCCGCAGGTCTGCGTCTGCGTCTGATCCTGATGCCGGTGAATACGCTGGTTTTGACGGGGCATTGAAGTCAACGCCCCAAAGCTTTGGCTACTACGGTGGGTCAATCGGTTGATGAATTGATCCGCCGGCAACTGAGTATCAAAACGCCCGTAGTGTTGTTTGCTGGCTGATGCTGTCGGGTCGCTGGAAAGACTGACCACACAGTGGATGTTCGTCGCGGTTGCAGCACTAGTTGTCGGTGACGGCAGCTATGCGGACAGAGCGGACGCTGCCATTTCAGCAAATTACCAATGGGTGCAATCATTCAGGACGCTAGAACGTAACTCTAAACCTGATGCTTGCTGTCAGGGCGTCGTCAAGTTCAGTTGTTGCCGCCGGATTCTTGACCCATTGAATTGACGGAGTGATGACAAAATTCTGAACCAAGGTCAGGCGGTAAAAAGCTTCTGTCGTGATTTGCTCCCGCAAAGCTGGGTCTGAAGGGTCACCCCAGCTTACTCCTATGCCAAGCACATCACTTGCCGCACGGTGTTTGGTATCGAAAGCGATACCCAATCCGGCAGTCACATCCGTTTTCATGATTGATCCGTTGCCGTCGGAATGCCCTGCAATGAAAAACGGGAACCACTTGTCGTCGTATAGGCGGCTAGCAAGGAATGTGACGCCTTTGGATTCCGGTACGCCTTTCGCCACCAATGCGTCTTGATGCCAGAGTTGAAAACGGACCACATCCCACCGACGTCTGTCACGAGTGGTAGGCCAGTAGCGAAACTCAATGGATTTGTAGAACTCGCCTTCCTTTATTGTATCGAACGGGTTTCCTGCTGTCTTAGCATTTGCGTCGTGAATGCCAGCGACCACACCGAAGCGAGGAGTAAACTCGTATGCAACTCCACCGCCTATCCCCCGGCCCGGTGATGGCTTGGTCAGGCTGCTCTGCAACGCAAGGTTTTGGAAACCACGTAAGCTCGATGAAAGAGCATGTCCATTGTACCAAGATAAGGCGCTTATTTTTCCGAAAACAAACCGAAACTGTCCGTTCAACAGAGATTGACGCCAAGCCAATTCAGTGAGTGCAAATCCAAAATCACTGAACCCTCCCGAAGGAGTCAAGCCTCCATACTGTGACGCCAAACTCGTTGGTGGAATTGTTGTCCCCAACGTTGTTCGTTCTTCTAGTCGAAAAGTCAGCAGGCCCGGATTATTCGTTCTTCTTCCAGCAAGTTCCCAAGACCCCTGCAATTGAAGGCGCGCTGCGGCTGCATCCTTTTCCCCAAGCGTCCTGTTTAACTCTTGGCGTAGGGACTGATAGCTGAATTGTAGTTTTAGGCCGTATTCATCGTTAATTCGTTTTTTCCAAGCAAACCAAGGAGAAAAGAACTCTTCCACTCTTGGGAAGTTAAGAACCCCATCAACTCGCTGATCATCGATTGCCAGGTCTTCAGTTACACTGTCACCAGTTTCCAGACCCGCCGAAGGTCCGTACCCTGACAGAGTGTTGGGTTGACTATTTGATGCTCCTTGCGCAATGGAAGAACTGCTCCAGCAACTAAGAAGAACAAATCCAAGTGCGCAGGTTGTTAATAGTGACAGCGCGCGCAATGCAGCCGCGGCATTCATTGTGAGCTTTTGTCAAACAAAGTGTAGTACTGGTGAAGATCGTCACCGACCATCTGAACAGGTGCATCAGTACTTGCTTCGACGATAACGCTCTTGTCGGGAGTAATGATCTCGAAACTCCAACCCTCCGCAGGAGTCAATTGATCAGCGAGATTTCCGGGATCGCCATCCCGCACCTTTGCCCCATATGCGTTCAAGACATAGGTATTGCCCTTGTCGTCGACCAACTCATACATTGGCTTACCGGCTTCGAAGACCATGGTCTGCTTCTTGGAACTCGTGAAACCAACATAGGGGTCAGACCCTTCTCCAGCTCCGAGAGCTGATATCGGCAGGGTGGCTGCGTACCTAGCATCTATTCCGCCAAATGACTTCTTGTCGCCCAATTCAAGGGTTTGTGCGTCCATCGCCCAAAACTTTGGACCGTTTAGTTGAGCATTCTTAGCGTCATTCTCCTTGGCGAGAACAGTGACATCTAGAGACTCCCATTTGTCTTCTGAACAATCACTCGACCCTGTTGTGTTATAGATCACCACCCGATCATCGTAGACCAAAAGAAATTCACAATACCGCATTCCACGAATGTCTTTGATGGTGAAATCTTCCAAAGCTTGTTCGGCGCTGGCGTAACTCGCGAATGTTGAGATAAAAAGAACTACTGCCATAACAGGCTTGACAAGTGGTTCAAACAGGCGACTTGGATAGTTGAAAAACATATCTTTCTCCTCCCTTTGCCATCACTAAGACCAGCAAACATTAGCATTTTTGAATGCAGAGAGGCTTGATATCGATCAATAGGTTCTGAGAGCGAAGATTGAGCCAGTCGTTTGAACCCACCCGGATAATTTCGCTCGTACACTATTGAGTTCGTCAGGTATGGGCTCGAACCAGACATTCTTGGCGTCGCAGCATACAGTTCTCATGGCAGCGACGGTTCAAGAATCAACGTTCAAACGAGAACAAAAAGGCCCGCAAGAACATGCGGGCCTCTCTGATGATTTCCAGAGCAGGTCTTACTGCGGAATTTCGCCTTCCAGCCCTTCAACATAGAAGTTCATGCCTGCCAGCGTTCCGTCATCGGCGGTCTCGCCTTCAGCCAGCCAGTCGCTGCCGTCCTGCTTTTTCAGCGGTCCGGTGAAGGGGTGATATTCACCCGCTGCCATCGCGGCCTTCAGCGCCAGCGCTTCTTCCTTGACGTCGGCAGGAACAGCGTCCGAGATTTCGCCGATTTCAACCATGCCCTCGGCAATTCCGTCCCAGGTGTTCACGGTTTCCCACGAACCGTCCATGACGGCCTGGGTCCGCGCGATGTAGTAGGGTGCCCAGTTGTCGATGATCGATGACACACGCGGATGCGGTGCGTACTCGCTCATGTCCGAAGCCTGACCGAAGGTGATCACATTGCCAGCCTCTTGTGCGGCGGCCTGCGGTGCGGTCGAGTCGGTGTGCTGCAGGATCACGTCCGCGCCTTGTTCAATCAGAACGCTGGCGGCGTCGGCTTCTTTTGCAGGATCAAACCATGTGTAGGCCCAGATGATCTTGAACTCGACATCCGGGTTCACTTTCTTGGCGTGAATATAGGCCGAGTTGATACCCCGGATCACTTCGGGAATCGGGTAGGAGCCGATATAGCCGATGATGTTCGACTCGGTCATTTTCCCTGCGATGTGGCCCTGAACTGCGCGACCTTCATAGAAGCGCGCCGAGTAGACCGATACGTTCGGCGCGGTCTTATAGCCGGTGGCGTGCTCGAATTTCACGTTCGGGAACTTTTTGGCCACGTTGATGGTCGGGTCCATGTAACCAAACGAAGTGGTGAAGATCAGATCTGCGCCCTCCAGCGCCATCTGAGTCATCACGCGCTCTGCGTCGGGGCCTTCGGGGACCGATTCAACGAACACGGTTTCCACCTTGTCGCCGAATTTTTCTTCGACCGCCAGCCGGCCCTTGTTGTGCTCATAGGTCCAGCCGCCGTCGCCCACGGGGCCGACATAGACAAAGCCGACCTTGGTCTTGTCTTCGGCCATGGCACCTGTCGCCAGACCCAGCGCCATGGCGGCGCTTGTCAAAAGTGTTGTGAATTTCATCGAGTTACTCCCCAAGTTGGTTCAATTGGCCTCGTCTAGTGCGAGGCGTGGAAAATACGGCCCAGTGAGGCAGGTGCGCTGCTCTTGTCGGCCGAAAGGATCACAAGCACAAGGATCGTGATGATATAGGGCGACATTGCCAGATACTCGACTGGAATGGCAACGCCCGCTGCCTGCAAATTAAGCTGCAACACCGTGATTCCGCCGAACAAATAGGCCCCCAGCAAGGCGCGCCATGGCTTCCAACTGGCGAAGACCACCAGTGCCAAGGCAATCCAGCCGACACCGGCGGTCATGCCCTCAGTCCACTGTGGGACGCGGATCAGGCTGATATAGGCGCCGCCAAGGCCCGCGCACGCGCCTCCAAACAGAATCGCCAGGACGCGGATCTTGATGACCTTGTAGCCCAAGGCGTGAGCGGCATCGTGGTTTTCGCCCACTGCGCGCAAGATCAGGCCGACGCGGGTGTATTTAAGAACGGCCCAGACCGCTGCCGTCAGCGCGATGCCGACATAGAGGATCGGGTCATGCTGGAACAGGATTGGACCGATCACCGGAATATCGCTGATCAACGGGATATGAATGTCACCCATACTGGGCGGTTTGATCCCGACATAGCTTTGACCCAGAAGGGCGCTAAAGCCCAAGCCAAAGAGGGTCAGGGCCAGGCCACTTGCCACCTGATTGGCCAGCGCAACTTGCGTTAGCAGTACGAACAGCAGTGACAAGACGGCTCCGCCTATAGCGGCCGCTATAAAGCCCAACCAAGGCGAGCCGGTCTCGACCGAGATTGCAAAGCCACTGATCGCGCCGACGATCATCATACCCTCGACGCCAAGGTTCAGGACGCCTGCTTTCTCGACGACCAGCTCTCCGATCGCGGCCAGCAGCAGGGGGGTTGCCGCCACCATCAGCGAGGCGACCAAAAGGACGGGGTTAATCTCACCAAGGTCCATATCACGCTACCTCGCTACGGGCCGCACGGATGCGGTAGTTTGTCAGAAGATCGAAAGCCAGCAGGAAGAATAGGAGCATCCCCTGGAACACCTGAATGGCGGCGGCAGGCAGACCCAGCTGAGACTGAGCGATTTCACCGCCAATATAGGTCAGCGCCATCAGGCCACCGGCTAGCAGGATACCCACCGGATGCAGACGGCCCAGAAAGGCCACGATGATCGCGGTAAAGCCATAGCCCACGTTAAAGTCGATGCTGACCACGCCCGACGGGCCCGAGACTTCGAACATCCCCGCAAGACCTGCCAGAGCGCCGGACAGACCCAGGCAGAACAGGATAAGACGGGCAGGGTTCACACCGGCGAATTTCGCCGCGCGGGGTGCCTCACCCGTCAAACGAATGTGGAAACCAAGCATGTGCCGGTTCAGCAGAACATAGGCAAAGATTACGGCGATCAGAGCCGTGACAACACCCCAATGCATCCCCGACCCAGCAATCAGCTCAGCATTATGTGCGCTGTCATAGGATTGCAGGTTGCGTGAGCCGGGAAAGCCGAACCCTTCGGGGTTTTTCAGCAGCCCCAGCGAGACCGAGGCCAGCATCTGCTCGGCCACATAAACCAGCATCAGCGAGACGAGGATTTCATTGGTGCCAAAGCGGACCTTCAGAAAGGCCGGTATACTTGCCCAGAGCCAGCCACCAAGCGCGCCCGCAATCACCATGATCGGGAAAATGAACCACGCATCCAAAGGGTAAAAGGCCAGACCAGCGCCTGCGCCGAAAATGGCCCCCATGATGTATTGGCCCTCGGCCCCGATATTCCAGATACCTGCACGGAAACCGAGCGACAGGCCAATCGCGATCAACACCAACGGCGCACTCTTCACTAGCAGTTGCGGACGGTAGTAAAAGGCAAATTCGCCAAACAGGGGCTCCCAAAAAATGGTGCCGATGGCCTGAATCGGGTTTTTGCCCAGAATGGCGAACAACACGCCACCAAAAAACATCGTTGCCAGAACCGCGACCAATGGGGTGGCATAAGTCCACGCCTTGGACGGCTGAGGCCGTTTCTCCAACACAATCATCCCCTCATCCCCCAGCGTTTTTCATCTTTTTCCAAATACTCTCGCCGAAGGCGGCACCACAGATCACACATGCGCCACCTCCATTCCGTGCGCGCCACCCATCATCAGGCCGATTTCATCAACCGTCAGGCCGGTGGTAGGACGCGGAGCACTCAGGCGACCTTCGTTCAACGCGGCAAAGCTGTCCGATATTTCCATCAACTCGTCCAGATCCTGCGAAATGCAGATCACCGCCGTTCCCTTGGCGGCCAGATCCAGAATAGCCTGCCGGATCGAGGCCGCAGCCGCAGCATCCACGCCCCATGTTGGCTGGTTCACCACCAGCACGTCAGGGTTTTGCAGCACTTCGCGACCGATCACGAACTTCTGCAGGTTGCCGCCCGACAGCGAACGGGCTGCGTTCTCTGGCCCTGGCGTGCGGACGTCAAAAGCACTGATGATCTTTTCAGCAAAGCCTTTTGTCTCAGCCCATTTCAGGAAGCCATTGTTTTCCAACCCTTCGCGCACTGATCCGGTAAGCAGGGCGTTCTCGGTCAGGCTCATGTCCGGAGCAGCCGCATGGCCAAGACGTTCCTCTGGTGCTGTTAACACACCCAGCTTTCGCCGCGCGGTTGGGCCGAGTTTGCCGATCTGCTGTCCGTTGAACTTGATCGCGTCGGCAGCAGTCGGGATTTCACCCGACAAAACCCCGAGCAATTCGTCTTGGCCGTTACCAGCGACTCCGCCGATACCCAATACTTCGCCTTTTCGCACCGTCATGTGGACGTTTTTCAAGGCGGTTCCAAATTCCGACGGCGACGGTACCGACAACCCGCTAACATCCAGTGCGACCTCACCGAACTCACGGCCCGAACGCTCCGGCGTCTGTAGGGTCGAACCGACCATCATCTCGGCCATGTCGCGTGCTGAGGTCTCGGATGGAACACATTCACCCACATTCTTGCCAAGCCGCAGGATCGTGGCGTGGTCACACAGGGTTCGGATTTCTTCCAGTTTGTGCGAGATATACAGGATCGAGGTCCCCTCGGACCGTAATTTATTTAGCGTTTCAAACAGGATATCGACTTCTTGCGGTGTCAGAACCGAGGTCGGCTCGTCCATGATCAACAGCTTGGGGTCCTGCAACAGACAGCGAATGATCTCGACCCGTTGACGTTCACCGGCGGACAGGTCGCCAACCGTGCGGAAGGGGTCCAGCGGCAGGCCATACGTCTCTGAAACTTCGCGGATACGCGAGGCCAGATCGCTCATCGGCGGAGGGTTCTCCATTCCCAGCGCTATATTCTCGGCCACGTTCAACGCGTCGAATAGCGAGAAATGCTGGAACACCATTGCGATCCCGTCGGCCCGTGCCGCACGGGGTTCGGGGGGCGCAAAGGGCTGGCCACGCAGCAGCATGGTGCCGCTGTCGGGCTTCACCAGACCGTAGATCATTTTCACCAGCGTGGATTTTCCCGCGCCGTTTTCGCCCAGCAGGGCGTGAACCTCGCCCTCACCGATGTCAAAGGACACCTGATCATTGGCCACGACGCCGGGATAGGCCTTGGTCAGCCCTTGCAAGCTTAAAAGTGGAGTGGTCACGCGCTCAGGTCCTTCTTCAATTCACTCTGTCGGGCCGGGCGCAAGAGCTGCGCGGCGACGCCAACGGCGATCATCTGCGGGTGTTTGCCCAAACCGGGTTCGCCGATTGGACAGGTGATCCGGCTGATCCGTTCGGGCGAATGCCCAAGGGTCGCTAGCCGCGATCGGAATCGCGCCCATTTCGTAGCCGAGCCGATCAGGCCAGCAAAGCGAAAATCATGCGAAAGCAGCCGGTTGCACAGCTCTAAATCCATAGTGTGTGAATAAGTCAGCACTAGATGCTCGGCATCGCTTGGCGCATGACGGACCAGTTCAGTTGGTTTTGTGGTTGGCACCGAAGTTACTCCGGCTGGAAACGCATCCGGAAACCGTTCCGGCCCGGTATCGACCCAGGTGATTGCAAAATCGGGCAGCGGGGACAAAACATCCACCAACGCACGGCCGACATGGCCTGCGCCCCAGATCCACAAATTACGGGTGGGTTTATGCACCGGTTCCACCATCCAACCGTCCACCAGTTGCGGTTCCGGCGCGATGCCCTGACCTCGTGCCGCTGCCTGCAGGCGTTTAACCGACAGGGGCATGTCTTTGCATGCCGGAGACCGCGCGATAACTATATTATCCAGCGCATCAACGGCCTCTAGGTCATAAACCTCACTCAGCAGTGAAACCGCGCCGCCGCAGCACTGCCCCATATCTGGCCCAAGCGCATGTTGCGTCAGCTTGGCTGGCGCGGTTTGGGATCGTGCAGCCTCTGTCGCTTGGTATTCCAGCGTGCCGCCTCCGATCGTGCCGCTTTGCCCGTTCTCCCAAACCAGCATGGCGGCGCCGACTTCGCGCGGGGATGATCCCCTGATGGCAGCGATGACCACCCGAGTGACTTTCCCGTGGGTTTTGACCGCCTCCCTCAAAGCCTCTCGATCAAATCCCATCAGATGCCTCCCTTCATCCTTTGGACGCCGCGCCAGATTTCCTCGGCAGTTGCAGGCGCATCCAATGCAGGGTAGCTGTCACCGCAGGCCGCCACCGCATTGGACAGCGCCAGCCATGCCGATATGCCAAGCATAAAGGGCGGTTCACCCACCGCTTTTGAGCGATAGATCGTGTCTTCGCGGTTCTCACCATCCCAAAGCGCGACGTTGAAGATATCAGGCCGGTCCGAGCAGGCCGGAATCTTGTAGGTCGAGGGCGCGTGGGTCCGCAGATTGCCCTTGCCGTCCCAGACCAGTTCTTCGGTCGTCAGCCAGCCCGCGCCTTGTACGTAACCGCCTTCGACTTGTCCGATGTCCAGCGCCGGGTTCAGAGATGCGCCCGCGTCATGCAAGATATCCGTGCGCAGGATGCGGTTCTCGCCGGTCAGAGTATCGACAGCAACCTCGGTTATTGATGCGCCATAAGCGAAGTAGAAGAACGGACGACCGCGGCCTTTGATCCGGTCCCATTCGATTCTCGGCGTTTTGTAGTATCCGGTCGCCGACAGACTGACCCGGCCTTGATAGGTCAGTGCCGCAGCTTCTGCAAAGGTATAGCGTTCGTCGCCAACCGATACGTGGCCATCCGAGAAGACGACCGTCGATGGATCAGCCTGGTGCCGTTCGGCCAAATAGTCTGCCATCCGGGTGCGGATCGTATCACAGGCAGCTTTCACCGCCATACCATTCAAGTCACTGCCCGAGGACGCCGCCGTGGCCGACGTGTTGGGAACCTTGGCCGTATCGGTGGCAGTGATCTTGACCATCTCCAGCGGGATGCCAAAGCGCGACGCGGCCACCTGCGCAACCTTCTGAAAAAGACCCTGACCCATTTCGGTACCGCCATGGTTCAGGTGGACCGAGCCATCCTGATACACATGCACCAGTGCCCCGGCCTGGTTCAGGTGCGTCAGCGTGAAAGAAATGCCGAACTTGACTGGTGAAAAAGCGATGCCCTTTTTGATCACGCTGTTTTCGGCGTTCCATTTCTCGATCGCGACTTTGCGCGTGGCATAGTCGCTGGACTTCAGCAGGGCTTCGGTCATGCCATGCAATTCGAAATCGGTGACTTCCATACCATAAGGCGTTGTGTTGCCGCCTGCCGGCACCGGACGGACAAGCGGTGCCGTCTCTACCTGCTCGACAGCGCCCAGGCTCGTTAGATCCTCACGTGGATCGACACGTACCAATGGGCGCTTTGCCAGATGCTCAGGTTCCATGGTTGGCGTATGGGCGGGCTCGTAATAGTTCCGGCGGCGCAGCTCGACCGGGTCCAGCCCAAGTTCATGGGCGGCGTGGTCCATGACCCTTTCAATCCCGACCATGCCCTGCGGTCCTCCGAAGCCGCGATAGGCGGTGGCGGATTGGGTGTTAGTCTTCAGCCGGTGGCTTTCGATCCGAGCGTTCGGCAACAGATAAGCGTTATCCGAATGCAGCATCGCGCGGTCCGCGACGGGTAGGGATAGGTCCTGCGCCCAACCGCAGATGGCGTATTGGTGGAAGGACACGCCTTGAACGTGCCCGTCCTCATCAAACCCGGCTTTGTACGAAATCCGGAACGCATGGCGCTTGCCGGTGATGATCATGTCATCGTCACGGTCATAGCGCATCTTGCAGGCCTTGCCGGTCGCACGCGCAGCGATGGCGCAAGCAACGGCCAAAGCATTGCCTTGGCTTTCTTTGCCGCCAAAGCCGCCACCCATACGGCGGGTCTCAACCCGGACCGTGTGCATGGGAACACCCAGAGCATCAGCTACCTTGTGCTGGATCTCGGTTGGGTGCTGGGTTGAGCTATAGACCAGCATATCCCTACCCTCATTCGGCACGGCCAAAGCAGCCTGACCTTCCAAATAAAAATGCTCCTGCCCGCCGAGTTCAAAGGACCCTTCGATCACATGGGCCGCGCTTGCGATGGCCGCATCCGCGTCACCCTTGGCATAGATGCGGGGACCGTCCTCAAACCGGCTATCAGCGGCCAGTGCCTCCTCAATGGTCAGGATCGGTGTTTCCTCAGTATAGTCTACCTTGCCCAAACGGGCGGCCTTGCGCGCGGCCAGATGGCTGCTGGCGACGACCAGGAACACCGGCTGACCGATATAGTGAACGGTGCCGTCCGAAAGCAACGGTTCATCATGGATCGAGGGCGAGACGTCATTGGCAAAGGGTAAATCCTCAGCGGTCATGACCATTACGACACCCTCGGCGGCCTTTACTGCCGACAGGTCCATTGCTGCGATCTTGCCCTTGGCAATTGGGCTCAGGCCAAAGGCTAAGTGCAAGCTGCCCTTTGGCGTGGGGATGTCATCCACGTAACGGGCCGAACCGGACACATGCAACGGTGCTGCGTCATGGGGAAGGGGCTTGGTCACGCTCATGCCGACACCTCCAGCACATTGGTCACTTCGCCCTGATCCTCAAGGTAATACCTCTCAAGCATCGCCTTGGCGGTTTCCAGACGATAGGTGGCCGAAGCGCGCATGTCCGTGAGTGGTGAATAGTCCTTGCCAAAGGCAGGTAGCGCGGCGTCAATGGTTTCGCGCGTCCATAGCTTTCCGATCAGAGCGGCCTCGACATGGGTGGCCCGTTTCGGAGTGCCAGCCATGCCCCCAAACGCGATCCGTGCTTGTGTGACATTGCCGTTCGTAACGGTGATATTGAAACAGCCACAAACGGCCGAGATATCTTGATCGAACCGCTTGCTGAGTTTGTACGTCTTCAACCGATCGACCTGACGCGGGAAGCTGACGGCCTCGACAAATTCGCCGGGGGCGCGGTCTTGTTTCCCGTAGTCGAGGAAGAACTCCTCCAACGGGATCGAGCGCCGCTCATCGCCTTTGCGTAGATGTAGGGTCGCGCCCAGAGCAATCAGGGCTGGCGGGTTGTCTCCGATAGGTGAACCGTTTGCGATGTTGCCGCCGACGGTGGCCGCATGACGCACCTGAACGCTGGCGTAGCGGCGGATCATCTCGGCATAGGATGGGTGGTGGTCGGCCAGCGCCTCGCCCATACGGTTCATGTCGACCATGGCGCCAAAACGGATTTCTTCATCGGTAATCGTGATTTGTTTCAGATCTTCGCAGCGATTGAGGAAGATAACCGGATCCAGATCGCGCAGTTGCTTGGTGACCCACAGGCCAACGTCGGTCGCCCCGGCAACCAGAGTTGCATTCGGGTTCTCTGCGTAAACCACCGCCAACTCATCGGACGAGCCGGGCAGCATGGGTGATGCGGCTGGTGTCGCGATTGGTTTGTCTTTGACCCACACAGGTACGGGTTGCTCTTCGGCCGCTTTCGCGGCGCGGATGATCGGCGCATAGCCAGTGCAGCGGCACAGATTGCCCGCAAGCTGCGTGTCGTGGTCGGTTGCACCATTGGCATGGCTGGCCACCATCGACATGATGAATCCGGGGGTGCAGAATCCGCATTGCGAACCATGGAGGTCCACCATCGTCTGTTGCACTGGGTGGGCCTCGCCATTCGGGCCGCTGGCACCTTCGACAGTGCGCACAGCTTTACCATGCAACTGCGGCAGAAACAGGATGCAGGAGTTCAGCGCCTTGGCACCGCCCTCATCCGTCACCATGACAGTGCAGGCACCGCAATCGCCTTCGTTGCAGCCTTCCTTGGTGCCGGTCAGACCGCGATCCTCGCGCAACCAATCCAGCAGGGTTGCTGTCGGATCGACATCCGCCAGTTCCACGGTCTCTCCGTTCAGAAGAAACGTGATTTTCATACGAGAAACCCGTCGCCTTACCCGGTTGCGCCCTTCGGTGCCCTCCTTCGATGCGACGTAGAAAGAGTAGCGGGCGGATAGCTTGCTTTCAGATGTTAGAAACACGACGGCTTCTCTGGCAAGAAAAACTGCCTATATGATGTATCATTACCCCTGATCTGCGCGAATATGCAGTAATTGTGTAGCGACCATGCTTCTGAAATTAAAGTGTTTTCCTGCGGGGTGCTGTAAACGCTCCCGAAGCACCTTCTAAAAAAGCCGAATAATCCAAGTCGATATTTTAAGCATCCAAAAGCGTCGGTTCCCGCTTTTGCAGCGCAGCTGGGTGGGATAGCGTAGGCGGTATGAGCAGTTCCCCTCGATTCATTCACCTCCGCGTTCACACCGAGTATTCTCTGCTGGAAGGTGCCGTGCGGCTGAAAAAATTGCCAGCGCTGTGCGAGAAGATGGAGATGCCCGCCGTCGCCGTTACCGACACCAACAGCATGTTCTCGGCCTTGGAGTTTTCCGTGACTGCCAGCGGGGCAGGGGTGCAGCCGATTATGGGCTGTCAGGTCGACCTGACCTATGTGAAGGCGCAACCGGGGGAAAAGCCCAAAATACCCGCGCCGCTTGTTTTGCTGGCGCAGTCCGAAGAGGGGTACGAGAACCTGATGAAGCTGAGTTCCTGCCTTTACGTCGATAAAGGTGGGCAGCTACCGCAGGTCACACTGGAAGAACTCGCGGACCGATCGGACGGCCTGATCTGCCTGACCGGCGGGCCGGATGGGCCGGTTGGGATGCTTTTGCAGCAGGGGCAACGCCCGGCGGCGGAGGCTCTGGTAGATCGGTTGGCTGGGATGTTCCCAGACCGCCTCTACGTCGAACTGCAACGCCATCCCGGCGAAGGCGGCCAGCCTGAGGCGGAACGCCTGACCGAACGCGGCCATGTCGAGATGGCCTATGTCAAGAACCTGCCGCTGGTCGCCACCAATGACGTCTATTTCCCCACATCAGATATGTATGAGGCTCACGACGCGCTGATTTGTATCGCCGAGGGCGCCTATGTCGACCAGCAGGAGGGCCGCCGCCGCCTGACCGCGCAGCATTACTTCAAGTCGCAGCAAGAGATGGCGACCCTGTTCGCGGACCTGCCTGAGGCTATCGAGAACACAGTCGAGATCGCCAAGCGCTGCGCTTTCATGGCCTATCGCCGTGATCCGATACTGCCGAAATTTGCCGATGACGAAGTTGCGGAGCTGCGCCGCATCGCCAATGAGGGCCTGCAAAAACGTTTGGCTGTGATCCCCCATGCGGTGACGCCCGAGGAATATCAGGAACGGTTGGATTTCGAACTCGATATCATCGAAGGTATGGGGTTCCCCGGCTACTTCCTGATCGTCGCCGATTTCATCCAGTGGGCGAAGGACGAAGACATCCCGGTGGGGCCAGGGCGGGGCTCGGGTGCGGGTTCGCTAGTGGCTTATGCGCTGACGATTACCGACCTTGATCCGCTACGCTATTCGCTGCTGTTCGAACGGTTCCTGAACCCCGAGCGGGTCTCGATGCCCGACTTCGATATCGACTTCTGCATGGATCGCCGAGAAGAGGTGATCCGCTACGTGCAGCAGAAATATGGGCGCGACAAAGTCGGGCAGATCATCACCTTCGGTGCCTTGTTGTCGAAAGCTGCCGTGCGCGATATCGGGCGGGTTCTGCAGATGCCTTACGGGCAGGTGGATCGCTTGTCCAAGATGATCCCGGTCGAGGGCGTAAAACCTGTTTCTATCGAAAAGGCGCTGAAAGACGAACCCCGCCTGCGGGAAGAGGCGCGGAGCGAAGAAGTCGTCGATCGGTTGCTCACTTACGGCCAGCAGGTCGAGGGGTTGTTGCGGAACGCTTCGACCCACGCGGCGGGTGTGGTGATCGGGGACCGTCCCTTGGACGCGCTTGTGCCGCTCTATCAGGACCCCAGGTCCGACATGCCGGCGACCCAGTTCAACATGAAATGGGTGGAACAGGCCGGGCTGGTGAAGTTCGACTTTCTCGGTCTGAAAACGCTGACGGTGATCCAGAACGCGATGGACATCATCTTTAAGTCCGGGCGACCCCTGCATATCGCGGCGGATGGCACGGAACTCTATGAACCTGCCGAGGGGGCCGAGAACCAGATCAACGCGATCCCATTGGATGATGAGGCGACGTATAAGCTCTATTCGGCGGCCAAGACCGTTGCGGTGTTCCAGGTTGAATCCTCGGGCATGATGGATGCGCTCAAGCGCATGAAACCGACCTGTATCGAGGATATCGTGGCCCTCGTGGCACTCTATCGTCCGGGTCCGATGGAGAACATTCCAACCTATTGCGAGGTCAAGAACGGGCTGCGCGAGATCACCTCGGTTCACCCGCTGATCGACCATATCCTTGAGGAAACGCAGGGCATCATCGTCTATCAGGAACAGGTGATGCAGATCGCGCAGGTGATGGCTGGCTACAGCCTTGGCGGCGCTGACCTGTTGCGCCGCGCGATGGGTAAAAAGATCAAAGAGGCGATGGACGCCGAGCGCCCGAAATTTGAAAAGGGCGCGGGTGAGAATGGCGTGGATGCCAAAAAGGCTAGCGAAGTCTTCGACCTGCTTGAGAAATTCGCCAACTACGGGTTCAATAAATCCCACGCCGCCGCCTATGCGGTGGTCAGCTATCAAACTGGTTGGTTGAAGGCGAACCACCCGGTCGAGTTCATGGCTGGCGTTATGAACTGCGATATCCATCTGACCGACAAGCTGGCCGTCTATTTTGAAGAGGTCCGCAAGGGGCTGGAATTGCCCTATGTCCCGCCATGCGTAAACCGTTCTTTGTCGACGTTTGACGTGGTGAATGGCGAACTGGTCTACGCGCTGGGCGCGTTGAAAAATGTCGGTGTAGAGGCGATGAACCTCGTGGTTGATGGGCGCGGGGATAAACCTTTCGTCAACCTGTTCGACTTCGCTCGTCGGGTTGACCTAAAAAAAGTCGGTAAACGCCCATTGGAGATGCTGGCCCGTGCTGGGGCGTTTGATCAGCTCGACAAAAATCGCCGCAGGGTCTTCGAGAGTCTTGATCCGCTGGTGCAGTATTCCGCGGCCATCCACGATCAGAAGAATTCGAACCAAGTGTCGCTGTTTGGTGAGGCGGGTGACGACCTGCCCGAACCCCGGCTGTCGCCCACACCCGACTGGTTGCCGGCGGAACGTCTGAGCGAAGAATTCAAGGCAATCGGGTTCTATTTGTCCGGCCACCCGTTGGACGACTACATGCCCGCGCTGAAACGCAAGAAAGTCATGACGTTAGACGAGGTGACGGAACAGGCGCGCTCGGGGCCTTTCATCGCGAAGATGGCCGGTGTGGTTTCCGGGCGGCAGGAGCGGAAGTCAGCCAAGGGCAACCGCTTTGCTTTTGCGCAATTGTCCGACCCGTCGGGGGCGTACGAGGTCACGTTGTTCTCGGAAACGCTGGAGAAATCGCGTGAGTTTCTGGAGAGTGGGTCGCAAGTGGCGCTGACCGTCAAAGCCGAAATGGAATCTGATCAACTCAAGCTGCTTGCGAATTCTGTCGGGCCCGTGGACGCGGTTGTTGCTGAGGCCGGAGCAACAGGATTGCGGATTTTTGTGGATGTGCCGGAGGTGTTACCAACGGTTGCCAAGGTCCTTGAAGAGGCCGCCGGTGCAGCCAAACGGGCGGCCAAGGGACCGATCTCTATCTGTTTGCTGGACCCGGGTTTGCCGGGTGATGTGGAGATGGACCTGGGGCAGGATTTTCCGATCAACCCGCAGATCAAGGGCGCGATTAAATCGCTGGATGGCGTGATGTCGGTAGAGGAAATCTGAGCCAGCCATTTGTTGCCACAGCGTTTTTGCACCGCTAGGCTGAGGGCATGCCCCGTTTCGGGGCGTGTCACGGGAGGGCACAGCTATGGCAATTTCAGCTATTGGATTGAGAACGCTATTCGTCGCGACAGCGACGTCGCTGACTTTGGCGTCGGCCGGATGGGCGGATGACAAGGACGACAAAAAGAAAAAGCAAACGATCGAGGGTGCTTTGATTGGTGCTGGCGTGGGCGCGTTGATCGGAGACGGTAAGGGCGCGGCAATCGGCGGCGTCGCCGGGGCAATTATCGGACATAACTGGAAGTGAGTACGATGCGGTTTTTTAGTCTCAGAACGTCCGTTTGCGCCGCAATCCTTGTGGCCCCGTGTGTGGCTAATGCAGATGATGCGGCTGATCAGATGGTTCAGGATGCATTGCCCGTGATGCACTATACTTGCGCCTCGATTGCCGAGGAGGCGGATGGCGACGAAGCCTTTGTCGTGTCTGTAGTCGAAAAGATGACGGCTCTATCGCTCTACAATCGCCAGATCAACATTGAAGATCATGCGACGACCGACGAAGAAAAGGCCCAACTGCGCGAAGCCTTTATAGCCGCGCTGTCGGAAGGATGTGCTGCGGACAAGCATGCCCTCTTGGGCGGAGTGGTCGACAATGCAGTGAAGACTTCGCTGGGGCAGTGATCGATCAATAATGCGGGGGACGCTCGTCTCCGAAGATAACCCCGCCTGATCCTTCCTGTGCCCGTTCGGCCTCGCGCTGTAACAGCATCTCGACGCGGCGGGTCAGGCGGTCGATCTCACCCTGTTGGCGGGTGACGACTGTGTTCAGCTCTTCGACTGTACGGGTCAGATGGGCGATCTGTTCTTCCAGCTGCTGCATTGTGGGCTCCTGTTCCTGCGCTGGTCATAGCGACCCTGTGACGCCGTGGCCAGAGAAACCCCGCCTTGCCCCGATGCGGACCATGGGATAGACCGCGCGCGGAACATGAAAATCCCAAGGACGCCCCACATGGCCAAGCCCAAGAAACAGCCCCGCCCCAAGGCAATTACGCCCAAAGGGTTCCGCGACTATTTCGGCCAGGAAGTCACGCAGCGCACCGAGATGCTGCGGGCTATCGCGGATGTTTATCATCGGTACGGGTTTGATGCCTTGGAGAGCAGCGCGGTTGAAACGGTCGAGGCACTGGGCAAGTTCCTGCCCGACGTCGACCGCCCGAACGAGGGCGTGTTTGCGTGGCAGGAAGTGGACGAGAATGACAAGGGCGACTGGATGGCCCTGCGTTATGACCTGACCGCGCCTTTGGCCCGTGTCTACGCGCAGCACCGCAATGACCTGCCGACGCCCTATCGCCGTTATGCGATGGGGCCGGTTTGGCGGAACGAAAAGCCGGGACCGGGACGCTATCGTCAGTTCTATCAGTGTGATGCAGATACGGTGGGTACGGCCTCGATGGCCGCCGATGCCGAGATTTGCGCGATGCTGTCAGACACGCTGGAGACCGTGGGAATCCCGCGCGGCGATTATCTGGTGCGGGTGAATAACCGGAAGGTTCTGAATGGGGTGCTTGAGGCGATGGGTCTGGGCGAAGACGCCACCGCGCGCGACAACGTCCTGCGCACCATCGATAAGTTTGACAAGGTGGGCGAGGCCGGGGTGCGCGAGCTGCTGACCAAGGGCCGTCTGGATGCCTCGGGGGCGTTTATCGACGGTGTGGGCCTCAGCGAGGATCAGGCGGAGATTTGTATTCAGTTTCTGACGACGAAAGCAATGCTAGCGAATGCTGTAGAATTCCAACAGGATGTGATAAAGGCAGGCAAAGCAGGAACGCCAAATGCCATCAATTCAGCGGTGACTGAAAATCTTCGACGGTTGGTGCAGAATTCGGCTGTGGGGCTCGAAGGTGTTCAGGAGCTGGAGCAGATTGCAGAGCTACTTGAGAGGCAGGGCTACAATACCGATAGAATAACTCTTGACCCCTCGGTTGTACGCGGTCTGGGCTACTACACCGGACCGGTATATGAGGCCGAACTGACCTTCGAGATTTTCGACGAGAAGGGCCGCAAGCGGCAGTTCGGCTCGGTCTCGGGCGGTGGTCGCTACGACGATCTGGTCAAGCGCTTTACCGGACAGGAAGTGCCTGCGACTGGTGTGTCGATTGGCGTGGACCGCTTGCTGGCCGCTCTGCGCGAAAAGGGTCGGATCGCGGCACAGGCCACCGGCCCCGTGGTTGTGACCGTCATGGATCGGGATCGGATGGCCGATTACCAAGCGATGGTGGCCGAACTGCGTAATGCTGGTGTTCGGGCTGAGGTTTATCTGGGCAACCCCAAGAATTTCGGCAATCAGCTTAAATATGCGGATAAGCGGAACTCGCCCATCGCGGTGATTGAGGGCGGCGACGAAAAGGCCAATGGGATCGTGCAGATCAAGGACCTGATCCTTGGCGCAAAGATCGCCGAAAGCGCCACGCTTGAGGAATGGAAGGAACGCCCCAGCCAGTTTGAAGTGCCGCGCGGTGATCTGGTCGCCAAGGTGCGCGAAATTCTGGACAGTCAGGACTGAGCCATGGCCAACCGTTCCCAGATACAAGCCCGCGCCGCGATGATGCGCGTCCGGTTTGAGGCCGCAGGCGCTCAGGTTGTCGATACGCCACTGCTGCAACCGGCCGAAACGCTGTTGGACCTTTATGGCGAAGATATCCGTGCCCGCGCCTATGTAACGTCGGATGCGTTGCGGGGCGAACAGATGCTGCGCCCGGACTTCACCTTGCCTGTCGTGCAGATGCACATGACCGAAGGGGCCGAGCCCGCGCGCTACACCTATTCTGGCGAGGTTTTCCGCCGTCAGGAGCATGACCCGGACCGGTCCAATGAATACATTCAGGTCGGCTATGAGGTTTTTGACCGTGACGACCCCTCTGGCGCGGATGCCGAGGTGTTCTCACTGTTTGCCTTGCAACTGCGCGGCTTGCCGCTGCGGGCGGCGACCGGGGATATCGGCATTCTGACCGCGGCAGTTCAAGGCCTGCGCACCACGGACCGGCGCAAATCGGCGTTGATGCGCCACCTGTGGCGTCCGCGTAGGTTCCGAGTTCTGCTGGATCGTTTTGCGGGTCGGAAGCCGGGGCCTGAAGGGCGTGATGCGTTGCTTGATGCCGAAGACCCGTTAGCGGCTGGCGTGCCCATGATCGGCAAGCGCCGTGCTACCGAAATCGAGGCTCGGATTGACGCTTTACGCGAGGACCGCGATACGCCGCCAATCTCTGACAATGAATTGGCCGGTCTGGAGACCCTTTTGAACGTTCGCGAAACCATGCCCTTTGCGCTGGAACAGCTGCGCGACGTGGCGGTGGATTTGCCGCAGATCACCCCGGCGCTGGACCGGCTCGAGGCGCGAATTGCGGCGCTGCAGGCGCGCGGCGTCGATGTTGAACGGCTGGATTTTGAGGCCGCATATGGCCGGACCTCGATGGAGTATTACGACGGGTTCGTGTTTGGCTTCTATGCCGAAGGCCGCCCTGACTTGCCACCCATTGCCACTGGCGGGCGCTACGACGCGCTGACACGGCAACTGGGTAACGGGGCTGAAATCCCGGCGGTGGGCGGCGTTCTGCGCCCCGACCTGATGCTGGAAGTCGAGGAGGCCGTACAATGAGCCTGAAACTGGGCGTGCCCTCAAAGGGCCGGTTGATGGAAAAGACCTTCTCGTGGTTCGAAAAACGCGGCATCACCCTGTCGCGCAGCGGATCGGACCGGGAATATGCGGGTAAGGTCGAAGGAATCGATGGGGTTTCCCTGATCCTGCTCTCTGCCGGTGAAATCCCGCGCGAGCTGGCCGCTGGGCGCATTCACCTGGGCGTCACTGGTATCGACCTGGTGCAGGAAAAACTGCCACGCTGGGAGCAGCAGGTTGAAGAGATCTCGCAACTTGGTTTCGGCAAGGCTGATCTGATCATAGCCACACCCGCCTGCTGGGTGGATGTTGACACGCTAGACGATCTGGATGCAGCCGCCGCCGCCTTTCGTAAGACCCACGGCCACCGTTTGCGGATCGCCACCAAGTATCACCGGCTGGTACGCGAGTTCCTGACCGACGCGGGCGTGGCCGACTACACGCTGGTCGACAGTCAGGGCGCCACCGAAGGCACTGTGATGAACGAAACGGCCGAAGCGATTGCGGATATAACCTCGACCGGGGAAACTCTGCGCGCCAATCACCTGAAGATTCTTTCGGACGGGTTGATCCTGCAATCACAGGCCACACTGTGGCGGAGCCGGGTGCCCAAGTACGGGCCGAATGACAAAGCGGTTCTGTCTGAACTGTTGGATCGCTTGAGTTAAAGCACCCCGATTTCCGCCAACGCGCGGTTCAGGTCGTCGGGCAGGGCGTCGTCCTGCTCTCGGCCTTTGGGTAGGTCGGCTGGTGTATCTTCGGGTTTCAGATAACGCCATCCTTGAAACGGGCGCTTCAGAGCGGTCTGGGTGCGATGAACTTCGGGGTCCAGCACGATGGCACAGCGGCGGATGCCGTCTTCGCCACGTACCTCATCCAGCCGCAGGATACGTTGACGGCATTGGATCACGCCTTTGATCACCCAATAGATTGATCCGCCGTTCAGAATCTCGGCCTCGCGTTTGGGCCACATGCGGGTGACATGGCGCGGGCATCCGTCTTCGTATAGCGGCTTGCGGCTGTCCTGCCACGCGATCAGTGTGTCGACGCTTTCGGAACCAACCGAAAGTTTTATGAGGTTTACGTACTTATCCACAGCTTTCCCACAGAGTCGTCCCAAGGCCCACCTTTATATTGTAGCCCGATGGCGATTGTCATCAAGGTGTTGTGGTGAGCGTGTGATTTAGGGTACTCTGAATACCTCTTTCAGTACAGGGAATCACCAATGAGCCGCTTTGCCGCCCCCATCGCCGAGCAGATCTGGGACATGAAATACCGCTTTAAAAAGGCGGATGGCACGCCCATCGACCAGACGGTCGAAGACAGCTGGCGGCGTATCGCCCGCGATTTGGCGCGGGTCGAGGAAGACCCTGCGCATTGGGAAGAGGAATTCTACGAGGCGCTGGAGGATTTCAAATACCTACCTGCTGGGCGTATCACCGCAGGGGCGGGGACAGCGCGTCAGGTGACCCTGTTCAACTGTTTTGTGATGGGCACCGTGCCAGACAGTATGGGTGGCATCTTTGACATGTTGAAAGAGGCCGCGCTGACCATGCAGCAGGGTGGGGGTATCGGCTATGATTTCTCGACCATCCGTCCGCGTGGCGCGGATGTGCATGGTGTAGCGGCGGACGCCTCTGGCCCGCTGAGCTTTATGGACGTGTGGGATGCGATGTGTCGGACGATCATGTCCGCTGGTTCGCGTCGTGGGGCAATGATGGCGACCATGCGCTGTGATCATCCTGATATCGAACAATTCATTACCGCGAAATCCGACCCGGCCCGCCTGCGCATGTTCAACATGTCGGTGCTGGTGACGGATCCTTTCATGGAAGCCGTCAAAGCAGACGGACCGTGGGAACTAGTGTTCGGTGACAAGGTTTATCACACCGTTCAGGCGCGTGATCTGTGGAATAAGATCATGCAGGCCACCTATGACTATGCCGAACCAGGTGTGATTTTCATTGACCGGATCAATCAGGCCAACAACCTGAGCTATGTCGAGACCATTGCTGCGACCAATCCCTGTGGTGAGCAGCCATTGCCGCCCTATGGGGCGTGCTTGCTGGGCTCGATCAATCTTGCCCGGCTGGTGGCTGACCCGTTCGAGGACGCAGCGCATCTGGACGAAGAGGCCCTGCAAAAGCTTGTCGCCACATCGGTACGGATGATGGACAACGTCGTCGACGCGTCAAAATTCCCGCTGGTGGAACAAGAGGCCGAAGCGCAGGACAAACGCCGCATCGGGCTGGGCGTGACTGGTCTGGCGGATGCTTTGCTAATGCTGGGCCTGCGCTATGGCTCGGACGAGGCGGCGCGTCAGACTGAGCGCTGGTTGCATGCGATCGCTCGCGCCGCGTATCTGGCGTCGGTGGACTTGGCGAAGGAAAAGGGGGCTTTCCCCCTGTTCGACGCCGAGAAGTATCTTGCCAGCGGCACCATGCAGCAGATGGATGAGGATGTGCGGGACGCAATCCGCGAACATGGCATCCGCAATGCGCTGCTGACCTCGATCGCGCCGACGGGGACGATTTCGCTGTACGCTGGGAATGTTTCTTCTGGGATCGAGCCTGTCTTCGCCTATGCGTATACCCGCAAAGTTCTGCAAAAGGATGGTTCGCGAACTGAAGAAGAGGTCGTGGACTACGCTGTGCAAATGTGGCGCGACAAGTTCGGGGATGCGGAATTGCCCGACTATTTCGTGAACGCGCAGACTTTGTCTCCGTCTGATCACGTCAAGATGCAGGCGGCAGCCCAAAAATGGATAGACAGTTCGATTTCCAAAACGATCAATTGCCCTGAAGATATCAGCTTTGATGCTTTCAAGGACGTCTACATGCAGGCCTGGGATCAGGGTTGTAAGGGCTGTACCACGTACCGTCCAAATGATGTGACCGGATCAGTCCTGACCGTTTCAGAAAGCGACGATAAAGCACCCGGTGAAAGCGCCAGTGCTCCGCATGAGGTGGATGGAGGTGAGGTCGTCTACATGTCCGAACCGCTTGATCGGCCACAGTCGCTTGAAGGTTCGACTTACAAATTGAAATGGCCCGATAGCGAGCACGCCATTTATCTGACCATCAACGATATCGTTATTGGTGGCCGCCGCCGTCCGTTTGAAGTGTTCATTAATTCGAAGAACATGGAACATTACGCTTGGACGCTGGCGCTGACGCGAATGATTTCGGCGGTATTCCGTCGGGGCGGCGATGTGTCGTTTGTTGTCGAGGAACTGAAGGCCGTGTTCGATCCGCGTGGCGGGGCGTGGGTGCAAGGCAAGTATATCCCTTCGATTTTGGCTGCGATTGGCGGTGTGATTGAGCAGCACCTGATTAATATCGGTTTTCTCGAAGGTGAGGGCATGGGGCTGAAGTCCGATCCGCAGGCGCAAGTGGTCAACATGGATGCGCCTCGCGGCAAGGCGTGCCCGTCGTGCGGCCAGTTTGACATGGTGATGATCGAAGGGTGCATGACCTGCCGTAGCTGTGGCCATTCCAAGTGTGGATAAGTGCTATGAGCACATCTTCATGAACCGCCAGGCAATACGAACCCATTTCGGCGGTTTTGGCGCCCATAAATAAGGTCATTGGCGCCTACAGTTCGCAAATCTAAGGGTTAACAGGGAAACAGGGCGCCGGATCGTTGATCAACGGCGCCTTGTTTTTTAGTGCGAGATTGGAAGTGTACGCAGAAGTCTTGCGAGAATTGATGGGGACAAGCGTCAGGAAGCGATGGCTACCGCGAGTGCCGTCAATGTCCGAGTTGCGCAGAAAGCGGACATGGCGTTTCTGCTGAGCATTCGGCTTTAAGGGCATTGAGAGCTGCTATTGTCGTATCTCGGAAACCTTGAGCTGAAGGGGAGACAGCCATGAATAACTATGTTGGCTTAGACGTGTCCCTGACTAATTGCGCAGTGTGTGTTCTGCAAGAGGATGGCACGCGCGTTTTCGAGGGTGAGTGCTCGACTGACCCGGATGAGATCATCAAGACGATTCCTCTACATGCTGACTGCGTTGAACGGACCGTGCATGAGTCTCGGTCGCTAAGCGCCTTTGGCATCAACTCGTTACTTTATCCGTAAAGCTGGAATTGCACAGTTCGGATATGAAGGTTTGCTTCTGGCTGCACCCAGTCACTGATGTCAAAAGCTGCCAACTGCAACACTTACGTGTTCAGCGTCATCACGATTAAAAAGGGCCGCGCAGTAGGTAGGATACGCCCGGAACTGTTAGTCGCGGTCTGGTGAATGTGTGCAAAAAAACCAAAATGGAGTATGATTTACAGATAGCTGATTGTTTGAAACCGGCGTGGTTGGCAAGTCTTCAACGGCGTTCGCATATGCGAATAGGAGAAAATCGGATGGTAAGATTAACAACTTTTTACACCCGGTATTTGGGGGAAACGAAATCGTTCTTTGTTGCCTCGCTCGTGACATTCCAAGTCGCATCGGCAAGTGCACAGAGTCAAGAATTGCAGGGTACGCAAACATGGACATACGCCTGTGGCCAAATTGAATGTGCAACAACCAAGGAAATGCACGACCACATGGCGGTTAATATCCACATGTCTTGTACGAAGCTTGCTGATCAATCAAAGGCAAAGGCCAGTTGCAATCTTGTTCCAGGAAACAAAAAGGATATGTATTGTGACACCCCGACCTTTGAAGGAAGTTACTGGAATTGCCATTGCGGCAATACATCGGGGAATTGGCCAAAAGTAGACTATTCGATCAAATGCCCGCCATTCAAGCAGTAGGTTCGGACCAGTACAATAACGTCGATACACGCGGACAGCGTTTATATTAACAGCCGCCGAAAGGTTCTTGTGCCATTTGGATCCTGCCGTCAAAGATGACTTTGGTAACGTCGGCATCACTTCTTTCGTATCTGACATGTTGTACCACGCCCAGCTGGCAATCTTCCTTTCGCAAGTGCTTGATCCAGTCACGAAGGCGCTTCCAGTGGTCCGCGTCGCTTGCAAAATGGCAGATCCGTTTTGCATAGCTGTTCAGCAAGTCGATGATGACGACCCGCGGCGAGCCGATTTTTTCGAAACCAGCCGAGTTAAAAAAGCTGGACTGATATCGCGTTCCACCAAATTTGCACGAGAACGTTCGGACCTCCACATTCTCTTCGCCTGCCCAGCAGTGTCAAAACGTCATACCATTGTTCTGAACCACGGCTTTGCCCAGGCGGAATTGGCGTTATAGTTTGCTCATCCCGCCTTCACCAATCATTGTTCAAGTTTCGACACACCTTGTCAGCCCTGTTTCAATCCTTGGTGACTCCAGATTGACTTGCCTCAATCCCATCGTTTAACCATACTATATGTGGGAAAACTGTCCAAATGTTGGGTTGGCAATCAGAGTTTCAACTTTTTCTGTAGATATACTTCAATGAGCCGGATCGAGAATAAAACCAGTCGACCGCAGCCTCGGAAGCCGTTTGAAAATTGCGCCCGCCGAAAGCTCAAGAACCTCCGTTTGTTGCCGAGGTTTCTGCCAAGCCGATTACCTGCATTCACACGAATTCTGACCGGAACCGCACTTGCGCTGATGGCGACGGCATGTGGCAACGTTGTCGAGACGAGCAATCGGAACTTTAACTCAGGAATTTCCGAGGGGCAGGCCAGCACTATTCTTGCCAACATCGTTCGGTCAGCAAAGGGTTATCCAACATATTTCACGGTTGCCGGGGACTTTCAGCAAAGCACGCAACTCCAAAGCTCTCCAAGCTTGAACTATGATTTTGGGATCGATGGTGGAACAGCTGATCTAAGTGTGGGTTTGGCGCCCTCTGCATCAACTTCCAGTTCTGCGACCGCTTCATCTCTCGAAACTTCAGAATTCACAGAAGCGATGCACACGCAAGTGTCATCCGATCTGCTAGTAAAACTAGCGGAAAGCCGAGACGAAGCGCATCTTCACCTGACTTTTATGCTGTTGATTCAGACGATTGTACTTCGGCAAGAGACCTATAATGGCATTATCAACTCGGCACAGGCGATTTGTGGAAGTCGGGCTGCCGACCTACCAGCCAGCCAAAGAGGTATTTGCCGCGGAATGATAGCGGTTGAAGCGACAAATCGGTGTCCAAAATTTGCTGCATCATCAAAGCCAAGGCTCGTCAGGTTTGTGAACGATCCGACGGCGTTATGCCAATTCGAACGGTTTCGCACCTTGATGGAAGCCGTTGCTGTTCTTCAACCGCATCTTGGTGTCAGTCTGCCGGAATCCGATGATGCAGGCGCCTCTGGCAGGCTTTTGTACTTGGGGGATTCTGCAGATCCCGCGCGGCGAATTTTTACGGCCAGCGGCACCGGGTATCGTCTGCGATCACCCAGTCAGGTCGTATTTTATCTGGGCCAGTTGATAAACGAGACCTATTCCGGCGTTGATCAGGATCGCCTGAGCATCAGCACGAGACACGGTGGGATCGCGCCCATTTTTCATGTCGAAGTTGGACCTGGTGAAGCCACTGTCAGCACCGTTGTCGATGGCGAAAAATATCGATTGTTACCCCAGAAGCTTGGCGCGCAGACGAACGATTTCAGCCACCGTTCTTTAACGCTCGTCAAGGATCTTATCGCACTCAACACGCTTCAGACGCAGATCCCGCAGAACACCGCGATTTTCGTGGGAACCACTCAATAAGAACTCTGCCGGGGATATTTGGGCGAGATCAGAAAATCAGTCTACAGTCTTTCAGATTGACAGTTTCCAGAACTGGTGGGCGGATTGGAAGACGCAAAGAAACACGCTTATTGCCGTCTTAACAGGTGACAGTAAACCAAGCCTGCTCTTCCTTCGTGTACCAGTTAGTGCATTGAAAGTTATAGTATACCCAGTTGCCGACCTGACCGTTCGGTACTTTTGCGCAGGTAAAGGCTTTGCTGTTACTAAAGTGCGTAGTCACTTGGCTGTCGCTGGGTGCCTTGTTTGATTCACAAGATGCCGAGAATGTATGTGTATGGCTTCCCTTCACCGTCGCTTTGTCGCTCGTACAGGTGTTTCCAGGTAAGCAGTCTTTAACGGTTGTTCCCGAGGAGGCTGGTGCCTCACCAACTCGCTTTCTAGCTTCTTCGTCCGGCGGTTTCGGTTTTTCAGCCACGGCACCTGATGCAAGGAAGCAAGCAGTCAGTACGAAGCCAAAGATCTTCAGTTGATAGAACATTTTATGACCCGCTTTCATCTCCAATACGTTGAATTTTCATCTATTTTTTTGAGCAAATGCGTTTCTTTTAGGTTTAGACTTTTCACCGACAATCCATTGAGGCATGGACGCTATATTTCACCTTTTGCTCTTTTGCATTGCATGTACATGTAAATGTCGCGTCGTTGACTTCAGTGTGCGAGCAAGTAACCGGTACACTGGGTGAGGAGCAGGAAAACCCATAAGCGGATTTTGTTCCCTTGCAGCTTTCGGTTAATTCGAACTTCGTACCTTTCGTGTTTACCGCGTAAATGTCGTAGCAATCCTTGCTGTCACAAGTTGCGTTGTGGTTCTGCGTGTCGGCGCGCACTGAGATTGAGCCAAATATCAGGACAATCGCAACCGCGAAGCCAACGTGACGGGCAAATCTGTATAGTGTGAGCTTCATTGCAAGACCTCCAAGATAAATTTACGACGTAGAAACAGTTCTGGGAAATATGTGGCGATGGATTCAGGAGCGTATCGTATCCGGCACACTCCGCGCGTCCGCGCCTTCACTATCTCGCTTAGTTCGCGGCGGGGCACGTAATATCTATCGACGGATGCTCTTCATGTTTGTCGTTCCAGTTTGTGCAGATGCAACCCCATTGCGGAGGGTTGGTATAGCTATATTCCGCCTTCGTGCATGTCGTACCGTTTGTTTTGTGACAAATCATACTCGAATTCTTGGGGCTCATGTTCTGTGCTCCGGTGCAAAAACCTTGAAAATCTTTAGTCCCTGACGGCCCGATTTCTTCCGTATAATTGCAGCTTGTCGTATTGCATTTTAAATCCACGGTGGTTTTGCCCACTACGGCACTTGCCGTTAGCGTAAGGGCGCCGCCCACAATCATCATCTTGATCAAGTTTATCATCGTTTCACCCCTCGCTTTAGTGTTTCAGGAAAGACAATATCACAACTACCGGGGTGGTGACCAAAAGGCCGTCTTTTTCATTTGGCCAGCATGCTGTTTGGTTTGATTGGCCGGGAAGAAAATGGGTGGCCATCGACAAAAAGAACTAATCAGTTTGAGGAAGGCTGACACCTGGTCATACTTACATGTGCCTTAGCCTTCCCAGGGCCAGGAAATTGGCAGTCACATTCTTTCACTGGAGTTTTGAGTTCAATTTCCGTAGGTACACAAGAAACCACCACGTTTGGTGAACCACAACTCATGAGCGCCCCTATACTAATTGGGTCCTGACCATAGCAGGTCACATGAACATTCGTGTATCCCGGCTGCAAGGTAAAATCGGTTTGGCATTTGCTGGGCCCGCATTCCACATCGACGGAGATATCATGATGCGTAGTGGCAGGAGCCTTCGGTATTTCCGCTGCGAAGGCAATTGGTCCTTGTATCATTGCGACGACCGCCATAACGGCGCAGTAAAGCCTCATTGAGAACCCTTTCCACGAAGACTAACCTGAGGCAGTTTCCAAGCCGCATTCATGCTTTTTTAGAGTTCGCGACAAAGTTGAATGGATTACTTGCAAACAATCCCCACATTCAGTTTGTATTCTTCAGGTTGTTGTTCCGCGTTGCACAGGCAGTTCCACGCACCTTTGCTGGCGTCGGATTGCACATTGCATGTGATCCAAACCTCTTTTGTCGAGCAGGACATTTCATGGGGCATTGTGTGATCGGTGGATGACTTTCCACAATATCCGGTAACGATGTACTCCGTATGTTTGCCAACGTTAATTTCATAGGCGCAACTGGGGTTTAAGTCGCAGTATTTAGTTACATTTTCTGTCTCCCCGGAAATCGCAGGTGCTGCAAATAATGTGACAATCAAAACAATGTCCGGAATGTTTAGACTTAGTCTGGTCATATTAGAATCTAGCCTCCCTCTCCGTACTCCATGTTCCTTATACTTATCAGATAAGCCGGATTCATTCATCTGGCGTAGTTATGGAACACCGTGCCAGGCTACGCTCGCTAGGTAGTCCCCAAGGCAAAAACGATTAAAGAGCCACGGTTGCAAAAGTGGACGTGGACACCTGATCTAGCGTACCAAGGGCAGCAAAAAAGCAATCAGAAAGCGGGCTTTGAGCACCCGATCCGGTCATCATAACCAATCATCAATACAACAATCGCCGCTGAGCATAAACCTTGCTAACTACGGCCGGCTAGTCTTGATAAGAAGCGTAAAACGCAAAAATGCGGAGAAATGTATAGCCTAGCAATGTGGATGCACATTAAGGATGAATCCTTGGCCCGTGGAGCCGCAACTGCACTTCAGGTAGCTTCCGTCGTCATGGTTTTTGCAAGAGCTTTGCCATACGTCGGGAGATGAACACTTCTGGCTCTTTGGTGGGTGAAAACTATTGGCCGAGCCGCAGCCAACAGAAACGTTAATTTCGGCATCGCCATTTACTTCGTACTGATACTCGCACGTGCCCGACGAACAATATTCGGTATAACTGCATGAGCCTTCCGCACATACACCATTATACGCGGCGACAGATGAGACAAAGGCGGGGCTGATCAAAAATGCACAAAGCCCGGCGAACACTGCGAAGATACGCATGATTTTTTCTCCCTGGGAAATCAAAACTGGTATTTGTCTTGGGTCCGAGGCATCTGATGGAGGCTCGGCACAATGACAGAATACAGCCAACGGTGCTTACGAACTACTCCAAAGATCGGCGATTGTATTTTTGACAAACCCACTGTTTGCAAAGCATCGTTTTTCAGTGCGGGAGCTCAGCCGACTAGTGCATCACTTGCGTTCTAAGGCAGATATGGAGTTAGAAACTTTTGCCGGAGGTTTCGGGTTCGAGTCCCGCCAAGCTAAATATTTGTTGGTTTGCTAAGACACGGTGATAATCTGGACATTTATAGCACATTGGTCAGAGGTTCGATGAAATGAAGGGAACTATAGCTGTACTATTGCAATTGAGTGTTAAGAAATTAACCGCATCGCTTGCCACCATACTTGTAGTGCTTAGTTTTGGTGTCGCAAACGCACAGCAACATTACCAAACGCAGTCGTATAATTGCACTGCTGCTTCAGGCAAAAGTTGCAATCCTGAATTCGACGTCGGAACTCATACTCAATTAACTATTCAAGCCTACTGCGGAACACCGGCGGCACCAAAAATACCTGAAAAAATGCACTGCTCATCACCGAGCGTTATTATCGATTGCGGGGAACCCTCAAGCACCAGTACGTACCGGGAATGCAAGTGCAATGTGGACCCGTCCAATGGATATAAATACAAAGCAAAAGCGCAAATTACGTGCTGATGGGTTTGGTCTAAAGCGTACTAATGGGCCAGTTAATGGCCCCTCAATCCGCTCCTATTGGTCTATCCGGCATAGATCAGTTGGACACAGGGAAGGCCAAGTGTATTCTTTGATCGTGACGACATTCTCAAATGGAAAGGTGCACTCTCGATGAAACGCATTGCTCCTGTGTTCATTCTGTCGGCGGCGTTTCTGCTTCAACCGATTTGTAGCGGGATAGGAGGGCCGGGAACGGCCCGGGCTGATTCACAGAATGTAAACTTCGACGGCAACTCTACGAAAGACATCACTATTCCGAAGGGAAAGGCCGATATCTTTCCTGAATGCTATGGGTTAAGCCAAACTGAATATGAGCAACAAACCAAGAGTAGTTTCGAATTTAGCTGCTCTAGCCCTGTGTCTAATGTGACCTGCGCACCAAATACAGGGCAAAACAAGACCCACTGCATATGCCATAATCCCAATAACAAGAGCCACACCGTCAAGGTCCACATGCTGGACAATTGCTCGGAACCTTGAGGACAGCCTGAGCATCCAGAAATTTCCGTCAGGAAAAAGGCGAGGGTCGATAGATTATCGTCAGTTCTGTGCGTGGACAGCCAGAAGAAAATGCTCAGAGAACGCCCATCCTTTGTCTGACATGAGGCCTCGTGCCGAGCTGGTCTTTATAGCTAACGCCAGTTTGGCTCAGGCCCGGCGGACGGTGTGAATCCCGTTTGTCCGTACGACCTAAGACAGGCAACTCCGGTATCCAACGTTCCAGAGAATATTGGGTGCAACAGGCCGCAGGCTAACCTTTTGTCACAGAGCGGCATCCTCAGGCCAGTCACTAGGTTGCTGAGCCAAGCGGAGGCATATCGACTATTGGCGATACAGCAATGCCCTCCAAGCACTATCCATCGGGACTCTGAATTCATTGCTCGACGGTCACTTGAACAAAATCGACTTTCTACCGATTGACCTCAAGTTCCAGTCAGTGTTGGCGTAAAAGCAGGACAGCCGGGATATACAATCTCTGAGACCTCATGAGAGCTACGTGCGCTCCAGAACACTGTACAAATTCTTTTGCAGGCAAAGGAAACAGATGGCCATCCCGTGTTGGAATACAACGGAAAGGTGCTTCACATGGGGCTATTCGCGAGCGGGTAGACTACGAACGCTTGTACAAGGTTGGGAGCCTCTTCGACAACTCTAAACCATTGAATGTTATTGGAATAACAAGCCTGAACGCTTGCGCGGAAAAACTGATCGCCAAGGGCCTTAGTCCAATGTGGATCCAGAGTTTGCCGGTGTGGAGTTCTACAGGGTCTCCGACCTCTGAAGACATGACCCACAGATTTTCTATTTAGACCGCTCCATTGGGCGGTCTTTTTTGTGGCAAGTGATCTTTTTTGGTGTGGGAAATGACTTTGTCGTACAGGTGATTTGGCTACCGGCAATAAAATGTTTAGAGAAATTCTCCTTATTTATAGAGAAACATCCGCGTGCCCTGAGTTCTGATGGGTTGGTGCTTAAACAACAATTGGTTTAGTATCGCCAGGCGCTTTCCCGCTAAGGGTAGAGTATCTGATTCTCTCAAGCCACATTTTCGTTAACTCTGTATTAACGTCTCTTTTCCGCCTTATTTTACCTTGATAAGACGGTCTTGTGAGCAGTGATGGGTAGAAGGTGCGGGCGGTACAATGAGAGCCGGACAAAGCGGTCGTGTAGCGATACAGTGGGGGCAAACGGAAATTGACGGTCTAGAGGCTGCGCCTCTGTCCTTTTTGCGTGTCGGGGCAGCTTGGTCCTGGCGCGGTCAACTGCAATTTCTGGCCGAATCAACCGAACAAGCGATAGGGCGTTCAAGAGGCGCCCATGGCTGCGTAGCGAAAAATCTGGGACACTATGAACAACTTCAGATACTGCCTGAGGTCGCAAGAGGTTTGCTTGTTTTGACCAATGGTGCGCAAACCTTCTCGGCAATTTTATTCCAAGTTGCGGGGGAAACAGCGCCGGTGCTGGTCTTTGATGGCGATTGCCCGGCGCGGGATCAAGAGTTTTGGATCAGCGAGTTCACCGAGATTGAAATCGAAAATGGCGAAGTACCCGAAGTGAACACCTCGGTTGTCGCCTTTCCACACAGACAGATTCCGAACCTGGGTAACCAGGGCGAGCGGCGGGCGGTCTCTGCCAGCCTTGGAGCTGATTGAGCCATTGGCAAACCCTGCCTTTTAGCGGAAATTCCAGTGTAAGGCGGAGCGGTGTGTTGACTCTGCCGGTTCCGCAGATATAAGCGCGGCTTCATTGGTGTTGGTGGCCCCCGCAAGGGGATACCTGTCATGGGGGAAACCTCAAGAGGACAACGCCCTTCATAGTGGCCTTTCTGGGCCTCGACCTAAACGAAGGAGATCAGCCGTGACCAAACGCACGTCTGCCAAGTACAAAATCGACCGCCGGATGGGCGAAAACATCTGGGGTCGTCCGAAATCCCCGGTCAACCGTCGTGAATACGGCCCCGGACAGCACGGCCAGCGCCGCAAGGGCAAACTGTCGGACTTCGGTCTGCAGCTGCGTGCCAAGCAGAAGCTGAAAGGCTACTACGGCGACCTGACCGAGAAGCAGTTCCGCCGCATCTATGCCGAAGCCGAGCGTGTCAAAGGTGACACCGGTGAAAACCTGATCGGTCTGCTGGAGCGCCGCCTGGACGCCGTAGTCTACCGCGCCAAGTTTGTGCCGACCGTGTTTGCTGCACGTCAGTTCGTGAACCACGGCCACGTCAAAGTGAACGGCAAGCGGGTCAACATCCCGTCCTACCGTGTCAAAGAAGGCGACGTGATCGAAGTACGTGACAAATCCAAGCAGCTGGCTCTTGTTCTGGAAGCTGCTGCTCTGGCTGAGCGTGATGTGCCTGACTACATCGACGCCGATCACTCGAAAATGACCGCGACCTTCGTGCGCGCACCGGGCCTGAGCGATGTACCTTACCCGGTCATGATGGAACCGAACCTGGTGGTCGAATTCTACGCGAAGAACTAATCTTCGCTGATCCGATTGAAATTCAGGGCCGCGCTGACAAGCGCGGCTCTTTTCGTTTCAGCCAAGCAAATTGATGTCCGAAGCGCCTGCGTTTCCGTAGAACGTGAAGATTTCTCAGGCTGGGGTCGTTGAGCTAATCCAGCGCTGACTTTTTGCTGGGACTGATACAATGGCGCGGTGGGCTGGGTTGACGCGGATCTGGATGTCCGGCCGTCACTAAGGCTCGGAGCATTTCGTCGGATTGCTTTTCTCAATTCCGCGAAAACCGTTCCTTGTTTAGGACCTGATCAGATAGGCAACGGTCGCCCTTCGGCTATGGCTTCCATTGCAAAGTACGAGGTCACGCTGTCCAACTCGACCTTTTCGATGAGGCGTTGATAGACCTTGTCGTATGAGGCCATGTCCTGCGTGACGACTTTCAATTGATAGTCATAGTCACCGCCGATGCGATGGAAATCCACCACCTCGGGGATGGTCAGGACATGGCTGCGAAAGGCTTGTAGCCAATCGGCGGAATGATGCCGCGTGCGAAGCATGACAAACACCACAAGGCTCAGCCCCAATTCCTCGCGCGCGATTCGCGCGGTTGAGCCGATGATCACACCATCGTCATTCAACGCCTTGAGGCGACGCCAGCAGGCGTTTTGTGATAGCCCGACCCGATCCGCCAATTCGCGTTGGGACAGCGTGGCATCCGTTTGCAGTTCACGCAGGATGCTTTTGTCAATATGATCTATTTTTTTCGCCATATCTAATCATATGACACAAAAAATTGGAAAACCATCAAAAGATAGATGGAGTTTCCTCGGGTGTATCCAATCATAATAAAAGGAGCAGTATGGAGGCCCTATCATGACCCTGTCCAAATTTCGCGAAAACATTCGATCCGCCGCTCGCAATTCAAGCCTGCGCGATGGGCTGATCGGAGAGAATGTTCTGATCCCAGGCCTGCATGGAGACGTGCCGCTGGTTTACGCGGATTACGTCGCTTCGGGCCGTGCGCTGCGGCAGGTTGAAGATTTTGTGGCCGAACAGGTGTTGCCATTCTATGCTAACAGTCATACCGAGGCTTCATATTGCGGATCTTTCATGACCCGGTTACGCCGTGAAGCTCGCGCAGAGATAGCCCGCATCGTTGGTGCGAAGGGAGCGGACGCGGTGATCTTCACCGGGTCCGGCGCCACTGCGGGTCTAAACCGGCTGGTCAGCTTGTTGGGAGTGGAAGCGGCTGACCGGCCGGTCGTTTTGATCGGCCCGTATGAACATCACTCGAACATCTTGCCCTGGCGGGAAAGCAAGGCGCGTGTGATCGAAATTCCCGAAGCACCCGATGGTGGTGTTGATCTTGCCGTTCTGGAACGGATGTTGGAGGACCATGCTACTTCCGATCTGATCATCGGTTCATTTTCTGCGGCATCCAACGTGACTGGCATCATAACGGACCCGAATCCGATCACACGGTTGCTCAAGGCACATGGCGCGGTTTCGGTCTGGGACTATGCTGGTGGCGGACCATATTTGCCGATGGATATGGGGCCTGAGGATGCTCGTAAGGACGCGATCGTGGTCTCTCCGCATAAGTTCCCCGGCGGGCCTGGCGCGTCTGGCGTGCTGGTCGTGAATCAGAATGTGGTAAAGCGCACATGCCCCAGCTGGCCCGGTGGCGGTACGGTCAGTTTCGTCTCTCCCTGGCGGCATGATTACAGTGAGGATTTGGCAGCGCGCGAAGAGGCCGGAACACCCAATGTAATTGGCGACATCCGCGCTGCGCTGGCTTTCATGGTCAAGGATGCTGTGGGCACCGATGAAATCGCCTGCCGAGAGGCGCAATACAATCGCATGGCGCTGGAAGGATGGGGGGACAATCCCAATTTGACGTTGTTGGGCACGGATAACCCGCATCGTCTTCCGATCTATTCCTTCCTCGTGCGGGACAATTCCGGTGAGCCGGTGCATCAACAGCTGTTCACACGGATGCTCAGCGATATCTACGGCATTCAAGCGCGTGGCGGATGTGCCTGCGCCGGCCCGTATGCACACCGGTTGCTGGGGATCGACCGCGAAATGTCGGAGGAGTTGCACACTGCGCTGTCTGCTGGTGAAGAGATGAAAAAACCCGGCTGGGTGCGGCTGAACTTCTCGTATCTGATGAGCGAGGAGACTGTTCAGTTCATCATCGACAGTGTCAACGACCTGTCGCGCCGAACCGAAGAGTTCGCGCCATATTACAGCGCCGACCCGGCGACGGCCCGCTTCAAAGCGGCGTGACGGAATTGCCGCTTTTCTCAACGCGTTGAGACAGGTATGAGAGGCCCCAATCAACGGAGCCTCTTATGAACAAGATCACCCCTCAACCCGGCATTATGGACATCGCGCTGTATCAGGGCGGTCAGTCGCATGTGGCCGGGGTCGAGCATGTGATCAAGCTCAGCTCGAATGAAAACCCGTTCGGCCCCAGTCCTAAGGCGATAGAGGCCGTGCGCGAAAGTGCCGCCACCCTTCATCGCTATCCCAGCACCGACCATGCCAGCCTGCGGGCTGCGATTGGCGAACGCCACAATTTGGACCCAGCACGGATCATCTGCGGCGTAGGCAGTGACGAAGTGCTGCAATTCATCGCTCAGGCCTATGCCGGGCCGGGGGATGAGGTGATATATACCGAGCATGGATTTTCCATGTACCCGATCATCGCTCGCATGGCCGGTGCGACCCCGATCATGGTGCCCGAGCGGGACCGGCATGTGGATGTCGACAACATCCTTGCTGCGGTGACCGAACAAACCCGGATCGTGTTCGTGACCAATCCGGGCAACCCGACGTCGACCATGATCTCCGAGGTAGAACTGGTGCGGTTGGCCGAGGCTCTGCCCGAGACCTGCCTTGTGGTAATCGACGGGGCTTATGCCGAGTTTGTCGACGGATTCGACGGCGGTGCATCGCTGGTGGATCGGTTCGAGAACGTGATGATGACCCGGACCTTTTCGAAGGTTTACGGTTTGGGCGGCATGCGTGTCGGTTGGGGTTACGCGACGCAGCCGATCATCGACGTTCTGAACAGGGTACGCCAGCCGTTCAACCTGTCGCTAACCGCGTTGGCGGCGGCAGAGGCAGCGGTGAAGGATGTGGAATTCCTGACCTTCTGTCAGGCTGAAAACGCGCGCCTGCGTGTGTGGTTGTCCGAAGAATTGGGCAAGATCGGCGTACCGTCAGATACGTCCTGTACCAATTTCATCCTCGCCCGTTTCTCGGATCAGGCCGAGGCTGAGGCTTGTGACGATTACCTCAAAACTCAGGGTCTGATCGTGCGTCGCGTGGCGGGGTACAACCTGCCAAATGCCCTGCGGATCACCGTCGGTGATGAGGAAGCCTGCCGCCGCGTCGTTGCGGTAATTACTAAGTTCAAAGGGGGTGCCGCATGAGCCAGGTGTACGACCGCGTCGCGTTGATCGGGCTAGGCCTGATCGCGTCGTCCATGTTCTGGGCAATCAAACGCTCGGGCCTTGCAGGTGAGGTTACCGGCTATGCCCGGTCTGAAGCCACGCGAGACACCGCCCGTCGGATTGGTTTATGCGATCGCGTCTGTGATACGGCACAAGAGGCTGTTGAAGGCGCTGATCTGGTTGTTCTTTGCGTGCCTGTCGGTGCTATGGGCACGGTTGCAGCAGATATCGCGCCGGTATTGAAGACGGGTGCGACGGTGACGGATGTGGGTTCGGTTAAACGCCACGTGATTCAGGCGGTCTCGCCGCATATCCCCGAAGGCGTGCACTTCATTCCCGCACACCCGCTTGCTGGGACCGAGCATTCTGGTCCCAAATCCGGGTTTGCCGAGTTGTTCGACAATCGCTGGTGCTTGCTGGTGCCGGTAGAAGGCTCGGACCCTGATGCCATTGCCCGCCTGCGCGCGCTGTGGGAGGGCATGGGCGCGAATGTGGATGAGATGGACGCGGATCACCATGATCTGGTTCTGGCGGTGACGTCCCATGCGCCACACCTGATTGCGTATACGATGGTCGGTGTCGCCGACGACCTGCGCCGCGTCACCGATAGCGAGGTGATCAAATACTCCGCTGCCGGTTTCCGGGATTTCACACGGATCGCGGCCTCGGACCCGACCATGTGGCGTGACGTATTTCTGACCAATAAAGACGCTACGCTGGAAATCCTTGGGCGTTTCACTGAAGAGCTGTTCGCCTTGCAGCGGGCCATCCGTACAGGCGACGGTGAGCATCTGTTCAACTATTTCACCCACACGCGCGCGATCCGTCGCGGAATCATCGACGCGGGGCAGGATACGGATGCGCCTGATTTCGGACGGGGAAAAGTAAGCTCATGAGGCGCGTTTGGAAGGGCATGATGATTGGCTGCCTGGCTTTCAGCGCCACAGCAGCCATCGCGGCACCTCTGGATCAATCTCTGGTTCCCGTGGCACGAACCCCAGTAGAGCCCGTATTGCCAAGTTCCGCATCGGCACCCAATGCGGAAATTCGACCAGAGCTGCGCCCGGTGTCGCAGCAGGTTCTGGCGTTTGCCGCGCGTCCTTCAGATTTACCTCTGCTGGGGCCGGACACTTCGCTGATGCCCTACCTTCGACCAAAAGCGGTGGAACAGGAAGCGTTGTTTAAAAAACGCAAGCTGCGCAAAGGTTCGGTCTGTGGAGACATCGACATTCAGGGCAAACCCGTCGGCAACGTGCCCGGCAGAATCAAGGCATGCGGGATTAAGGACGCGGTTCAGGTCACCTCGGTTTCAGGTGTGGCGCTCAGCCGTCCGTCGACCATGGATTGCGGCACGGCTATTGCGTTGAACAAATGGGTCGACAAGACAGTTAAACCCACCTTCAAACGGCGCGGGCCGGTGGCCGAGATTCAGGTTGCCGCCCACTACGCATGCCGGACCCGGAATAACCAAAAAGGGGCCAAGATTTCTGAACACGGTAAAGGCCGTGCGATAGATATATCAGGCTTCAAAATGGCTGACGGAGAAGTCGTGACCGTTCTGAATGGCTGGCGCAAGAACCCTTCTAAGCGCCAATTGACCAAGGTCTGGCGCGGGGCGTGCGGCCCGTTTGGCACAGTACTGGGGCCAAATGCGGATCGCTTTCACCGCGATCATTTCCATCTGGACACGGCACGCCATCGCCGCGGACCTTACTGTCGTTAACGCAGGATCAGGCGCGGGGCAGGGCCAAGAGGCAGTGGTCCCAATGCCACAAATCCGTCACGGAAATTCAGCTGCAAATCCAGCGCATTCGGATTGCCACCTAGACCGGCCATAAAGTTCAGTGCCCGTGTTACTGTGTCGACGGCCTGATCGGGCAGGGCACCTGCTGCGTTGGCCATGGCGATCATGTCCCGCCAATTCTCGGCCCGGATTGCAATCTCTCCAGTTGGAATGCCCTGCGCGTCGATGTCCAACTCTCCGGCCGCAAACAATCGCAGCGAGCCCCACTTGATTTCGGCCAGTCGCAGGTCGATCTCGACCAGTTGTGGTCTGCTCTGCTCTAAGGCGGACCGGTCCCAGACCTTGTCGAACGTGGCTGTCATGTCCAGTTCCAGCGTGTCAAATGCCTGCGGCAGTGTGGTGGCTGACCGCATCAGGTCGCGTAATTCGTCTCCGGGTGTGAAGCCGTCAACCCGGGCGCTGATCACGTAAGCTTCGGGGGTGGCCGTCTGTTCCATCACAAGGGCCAACGTGTCGCCGGCGGCCAGCGCCTCGGTTTCGTCAGCGATCGACCACGCTCCGCTGGTGAGCGCCATCTTTTCCAGCACAAGTGCGACGCCCGGCTGCAGTTGCAATTCGGCCTGCAGATCGTTGGCCTCGATGGTGGCCGTCTGATCGTAGTAGGATAGCCGCTGGGGCGTATCGGCGAACCGCAACACCTGACGACCGGGCCAGATTGCAGGGCTTTGGAATTCGATCCAGTCGGCGCTCCAGGCGGTGCCGTTCACCGGATCGGCCAACGCCGGGCTGTTCAGGCGAGTCACGTGGTGAAACGGGTATCCGGCTGTCTCGGCGTCCGAGAATTCGGCCTGCCAACCCCGGTCCTGCTGCGCGTCGAACCACGCGGTGATCGCATTGCGCAGCCCGAAACCGGCGACGAACCAATAGGCGCTCCAGATCACAACTATGAATATGACAACTCGTATCAGGCTGCGCATGGCAGTTCGCCCTTTTTCCCACCTTGGTTTTGATGTTTATAGGCGCAAACGGGCAAGGACCAGTGCTATGACGATGTGGGTTTTCGGATATGGATCGCTGCTGTGGAATCCGGGCTTTCCGGTGGCCCGCAGCGAACGTGCTACGTTGCATGGCTATGCCCGATCCTTTTGCATGAGCTCGATCCATCACCGCGGTACCGAAGATCATCCCGGACTGGTTCTGGCGCTAGATGAGCAAGATGACTCGCATTGTACAGGTCTGGCGCTGGCGGTCGAAGCCGGTCACGAAGACCGCACCCTGCACGAGCTTCGCGAGCGCGAGTTGATTTCTTCTGCCTATATCGAGAAGATGCTGGATGTGCATCTGGACAACGGCGAGGTGGTCAACGCGGTGACCTATGTGATTGATGCTGACCACGTGCAGTATTGCGGTGGCATGCCACTTGAGGAACAGGCCCAGATCATCGCGCATGCGGTTGGCGGGCGCGGGCCAAATACCGAATACCTGTATAATACCACCGAACATCTGGCCGAGATTGACCTACACGACCCCGATCTTGAGTGGTTGGCGCAACGGGTGCGTAACATTACCGCATAAACCCTTGGCGTCACCGGCGGATTTTCGCTAGATTCAGCCCAGAGCAGATAAAAACCGGGAACGACGCGCATGGCGCAGGCACATCAGGGCGCGAGACCCCAATTCTCGCATCCCATTCGTCAGATTGTGATGATGTTGGTCGCAATAGGTCTGGCAGGGCTGGGCGTGTTCATGGCGTTGCCATATGTGATGCCGGTGGTTCAGGCCAACCCATACCTGAACGGCTTTATCCTATTGGTGTTTGTCATCGGCGTGTTTGCCTGTTTCTATCAGGTCACGCAGCTGATTGGCTCGGTTCGCTGGATCGAGGCTTTTGTCGGCGGTGTCGTTCGCGAGGATGCGCGCACGCCACAATTGCTGGCCCCCTTGGCGTCATTGCTGCGCGATCGTGGTGCGCGATCGCAGATCAGTTCGACTTCGACACGTTCCATTTTGGATTCCGTGGCCGAACGCGTCGAAGAAGAGCGCGAGATCACGCGCTATATCACCAACGTTCTGATCTATCTGGGTCTTTTGGGTACGTTCTTTGGCCTCGCCACGACTGTTCCGGCGATTGTCGACACCATCCGCAGCCTCAATCCGCAAGAGGGCGAAGAAGGGCTGGCTGTCTTCAACCGCCTGATGGTTGGACTGGAATCACAGCTACAGGGCATGGGCGTGGCCTTCGGGTCGTCCCTGTTGGGTCTGGCCGGGTCGCTGATTGTCGGCCTGTTGGAGTTATTCGCTGGTCACGGGCAAAACCGATTTTATCGTGAGTTGGAGGAATGGCTCTCCTCGATCACGCGTGTTGGCTTTGCGGCCAGTGACGAAGGGGGCGCCGAGCTGGCGGTACTGACACCTGTACTGGACGCAATGTCCGAACAGATGAACGCGTTGCAGGATCTGTTTGCCGCGCAAGAAGCAGATCGTGCTTCGGTGTCTTCCAGGTTGGGCCAGTTGGCGGATTCGATTGGTCAGATGAACCAGCGTCAGGAAAACAACGATGGTGTGACGGCAGCCTTGGAACGGGTGGCACTTGGGCAGGATGCCTTGCTGGATCACATGCGTGAACAGGGCAGCGGCGACGGGATCGACGCTGAAAGTCGCATGCGTTTGCGCTCGATGGACGTTCAATTGTTGCGCATCCTCGAAGAAATCTCGGCCGGTCGTCAGGAAAGCATGAGCGAACTGCGCAAGGATATCGAACTGCTGGTCAAAGCCCTGACATTACCCCGAGGCGCTGTGCGTACCGCTCCGGAAGGAGAGTAATCCATGGCTCTTTCCCGACGCACAGGTCAACGGTTTCAGGGTTCGGTCTGGCCCGGCTTTGTTGATGCCATCACTGGGCTCTTGATGGTGCTGACCTTTGTGCTGACCATCTTCATGGTGGTTCAATACGTGCTGCGGGAAACCATTTCCGGACAGGAGGATGAGCTAAGCGCCTTGTCAGATGAGGTCGCGGCGCTGGCCGGAGCATTGGGGCTAGAGGAACGGGAAAACAGCCGGTTGCAGGCGCGGCTGGGCGTGCTGAACTCGACGTTGAATCAAGTCGAGACAGAGCTGGCACAGGCGCAGACCCAGTTGACCGATTTCGAAGCTCAGGTTGCGGCCCTGTTGCTAGCGCAGGAGCGCGCGCAGGGTGAAATTGCCGACTTGCAGAGCGAGCAGAACGCTTTGAACCTGGCTTTGGCACAAAGCCGGGCTGAAATTGACGAACAAACTGAGGCAGCCCGCCTGGCCGCGGCCCAACGAGAAGCGCTAGAAGCCCTCGTGGCTGATCTGGAACAGAGTGATGCGGCGCAGACCACTCGGATATCCGAGCTTGAAGAACAGCTGAGCGCGGAAGAGGCCGCCAAGCTAGCCGAGGCTGCCGCCGCTGAAAACCTGCGCAACCGGCTGCAGAACGCGGATGCCGAGCTGACGGCGATGACTCTTGCCTTGGAAGCCCAGCGTAAAGAGGCCGAAGAAACACTGACACTTTTGGCGGCGGCACAGGCCGCCAAAGCGGAGCTGGAGCGGCAGTTCGGCGAACTGAAGAAAGAAGATCTGAAAGCCCAGCTTGAGGCAGCGCTTGCCGCACGGACAGAGGCGCAGGCTGAGGCGCAGCAACAACGCACTTTGGCCGAAGAACGGGCGGCCTTGTTGGCAGTGGCGCGTGACACATTGTCGGCTGAACAGGCCATTTCCGAAAAAGCGCAGCGCGAAACTGCGTTGCTTAATCAGCAGATGGCTGCGCTGCGCGAGCAATTGGGCGGGTTGCAGGCCCTGCTGGACGATTACGCAGAGCGCAATGCCGCGGCCGATATCCGTATCCAGACGCTGGGCCAAGACCTGAACGCTGCATTGGCCCGTGCGGCCTCGGAAGAGCGCCGTCGCCGCCTGCTGGAAGAAGCAGAGCGTGTTCGTCTTGAGGCGGAAGCTGAAGAATTGGCGGCTCAGGCCGAGGATTTGCAGCGATACAGGTCCGAGTTCTTTGGCAGGTTGCGGGATGTATTGGGCGACGAGGAAGGCGTTCGGATCGAAGGTGACCGGTTCGTTTTTTCGTCCGAGGTGTTGTTTGATACCGGGTCAGCCGTCTTGTCTCCGGTTGGTCAGCAGGAGGTCGCGAAAGTGGCCAATATACTGCGCAGCGTCGCGGCTGAAATTCCCGATGGTCTGAACTGGGTGATCCGGGTTGACGGCCACACGGACAACGTACCCTTGGCCGGATCCGGGCGGTATCGCGACAATTGGGAGCTTAGCCAGGGGCGGGCGTTGTCCGTCGTGCGCTATATGGTCGAAGCGCTGGGCATTCCGCCGAACAGGTTGGCGGCCAATGGCTTTGGCGAGTTCCAACCCGTCAATCCAGCCGATACGCCCGAAGCCCGCGCGCAGAACCGCCGGATCGAATTGAAGCTGACAGAGCGTTGAACGCTATTCGACTGATACCACGACGGTTTTTTGGCTGATTGCTTCTCCGGCACGGATCATGGTGACCTTGCCGTGATACTCCCCGGCAGGCCAGTTGGGTTTTGTCAGGCGACGGCCCGAGGCACGAAATACCTGTGCCTGAGTTTTTTCCAAGGCTACGTCCTGCGATAGAATTCCGCCTTCGGGGCCAGTGATTTCCAGCCGCAATATATCACCCTTGCGGGTGCCGAATGCGTGACCGTACAGCACGATCGCCCCGGCATCGACAGGTAAAACCGCATGTGCAGCGGTTCCGGCGCGGACGTCATCATAGTTGGGCACGTCATCGGAAAACCCGATAGATAACAGCCCGCCGGAAACGTAAGGTATCGGTTGCTCCCACAGGCTGGAATCGGGGGCAGAGCAGTCACCGCTGGTCTGTGGCGCAAAGGGATCAATGCGCTTTCCGTCCTTTCGCACCGACAGGTGTAGATGTGGGAACTGCGTTGCTCCGCTTAGTCCAATTTCACCCAACACTGCGCCGGCTGAGACCCGGTCGCCAGGTGAGACCCGGACCGATCCCATGCGCAAATGGCAATACTGCGTCTGCCACCCGTCCTCATGCACGATGACAACGCCATTGCCGCATTCCTGACCGGAAACGCTCTGATCGAAACCTCCATCCGCTACGCCGTCACGGGTATTCTTGACGACGCCTGCTGCAGCGGCCAAGACCGCAACACGGTTATCAAGGTCGGCATGGGTTGGCAGAGCAAAATCAGTTCCCTTGTGGCCATCATAGCTTAGTTCGCCGCAGCGAAAATCGCGGAAAATCCCTTCGCCGGGATCTTGATCGAAATAATTCTGGATATAACAGGTTTCCCCCAACACGCAGTCAACGGGTTGGCGTAAAACGAAGTCGCTCGCCGCCGGTGTGGCAGCGAGCGTTATCAATACCGTCAGAATGGATCGCATTTAGTCGGCGGTCAGCAACGGAGGCTTGTCCCCCGGAATGCGGGGCTGATCGGGGCCGAAGATTTGCAAATCCAACTCGCCCTTTTTGACCGAGACACGGACAACACCACCTTTCGCCAATTTGCCGAACAACAGTTCCTCGGCCAGCGGTTTCTTGATGTGCTCCTGAATGACACGGCCAAGCGGGCGTGCGCCCATCTTGTCATCATATCCCTTGTCGGCCAGCCACTCGGCAGCTTTCGGCGTCAGATCTATGGTCACGCCACGATCCAATAACTGCGCTTCAAGCTGCAGGACGAATTTCTCGACCACTTGCAGGATGACCTCTTTCGGCAGCGGTGCGAAGGAAATCACTGCATCCAGTCGGTTGCGGAACTCCGGGGTGAACATGCGCTCGATCGCGGCAGTATCCTCACCTTCGCGGCGATCACGGGCAAAGCCGATGGCAGCCTTGGCCTGTTCCTGCGCGCCCGCGTTCGAGGTCATGATCAGCACCACGTTGCGGAAATTAACCGTGCGTCCGTTGTGATCAGTCAGCTCACCATGGTCCATCACCTGCAAAAGGATGTTAAACACGTCCGGATGTGCCTTTTCGATCTCATCCAGCAGCAACACGCAATGCGGATGTTGGTCGACGCCATCGGTCAGAAGACCGCCCTGATCGAACCCGACATAGCCAGGAGGCGCGCCGATCAGACGGGAAACCGCGTGCTTCTCCATGTATTCCGACATATCAAAGCGTAGCAGTTCCACACCCAGCGTATCCGCCAACTGTTTCGCCACCTCGGTTTTACCCACACCGGTTGGACCGGCGAACAGGTAGTTGCCGATTGGCTTTTCAGGCTCACGCAGACCGGCACGGGCCAGCTTGATCGCGCTGGACAGCGCTTCAATGGCCTCATCCTGACCAAACACCACCCGTTTTAGCGAGGCTTCGAGGTCTTTTAGAACCTCAGCATCGTCCTTGGTGACGTTCTTGGGCGGAATACGCGCGATCTTGGCAACGACCGCCTCGATTTCTTTCACGCCGATGGTCTTGCGGCGTTTGCTTTCCGCGACCAGATGCTGTGCGGCACCGGCCTCATCAATCACGTCAATGGCCTTGTCGGGCAACTTGCGGTCATTGATATAGCGCGCCGACAGTTCCACCGCGGTTTTGATTGCGTCCGCCGTATATTTGATCTCGTGATGCTTTTCGAAATAGGGTTTAAGACCGCGCAGGATTTTCACGCTGTCCTCGACCGAAGGTTCGTTCACGTCGATCTTCTGGAAACGGCGGCTCAGCGCGCGGTCTTTTTCGAAATGCTGACGGAATTCTTTATACGTTGTCGATCCCATGGTGCGCAGCTTGCCGCCCTGCAGGGCAGGCTTCAGCAAGTTCGACGCATCCATTGCGCCGCCTGACGTGGCACCGGCGCCGATCACAGTATGAATCTCGTCGATAAACAGCACCGCGTCAGGGTGATCTTCCAACTCGGTCACGACGGCCTTCAAGCGCTCCTCGAAATCGCCGCGATAGCGGGTTCCGGCTAGCAATGCGCCCATATCCAGCGAATAGATGGTGGTGTTGGACAGTACATCCGGCGCTTCGCCGCCCACAATTTTGTGGGCCAGACCCTCGGCAATGGCTGTTTTGCCCACGCCCGGATCACCCACCAGCAGGGGGTTGTTCTTACGGCGGCGGCATAGCACCTGAATGCAGCGTTCGACCTCATCGGCGCGGCCGATTAGGGGGTCAACGTCGCCTGCGCGCGACTTCGCGTTCAGATCAATGCAATATTTGCCAAGCGCGCTCTCTTTCTGATCGGCGTCGCTCGGCGTCGCTTGTTCTTCTTCTTCGACCTGATCCGCACCGGAAACCGAGCGGCTTTCGCCATAAGCCGGGTCTTTCGCCACACCATGCGCGATGAAATTCACCGCGTCATAACGGGTCATGTCCTGTTCTTGCAGGAAATAAGCGGCGTTGCTTTCGCGCTCGGCAAAAATAGCGACCAACACATTAGCGCCTGTCACTTCGGTTCGGCCCGAACTTTGTACGTGGATCGCGGCGCGCTGTATCACGCGTTGGAAGGCGGCTGTTGGCACGGCCTCGGACCCGTCGATATCAGTCACCAGGTTCGACAAATCTTCGTCGATGAATTCGACCAGCGTGCTGCGTAGTTCATCCAGATCAACGCTGCACGCTTTCATGACGCGGATTGCATCAGGTTCTTCAAGCAGCGCCAGCAGCAAGTGCTCCAGCGTTGCAAATTCGTGGCGCCGTTCATTCGCAGCCGCCAAGGCCGCGTGAATGGCTTGTTCTAATGTGCTCGAGAATGAAGGCACGCGGGTGCTCCTCTGTCTTGGGTCGAAAGGGGCAGGTTTTCGGCCGGAACCCCATTCCAACCATGTCCTCATACTATTAGAGTTTGGTTGATCGTGGCCCGGCTTCAAGGGTTTTCTTTCACTTGACAGTCACATTTAACGTGACCGTTGCCATGAAGAGAGCGAATTAGGCATTAAAATCGATCTTTTCTAGCCCTGATTTCGGCAAAAACCGTAGCCGGATCGGCGTTTTCCATGCCCAGCTCGGCCTGAATCGCCGGATCAGTGGCGCGCAAGAACGGGTTTGTCGCTTTTTCCAGCGCCAAGGTTGACGGTACAGTGGGCTTTCCGGCTGCCCGGGCTTTCTCGATTTCGGCCATGCGCTGCTGCAGTGCGGCATTGTCCGGGTCGACTGTTATGGCGAATTTCGCGTTGGACTGCGTGTATTCATGGCCGGAACACACCAGCGTGTTGTCGGGCAGGGCGGCCAGCTTGGACAGAGAGGCCCACATCTGTGGCGCGGTGCCTTCGAACAGGCGACCGCATCCAAGCGCCATCAGGCTGTCTGCGGTAAATACGGCTGCGCTTTGCGGCATATAGTAAGCAACATGGCCGTCTGTATGCCCCGAAACATCCAGAACCCGCACCGGTTCACTACCGATCTCAAACTCATCGCCCTCGGTCACGCGTTCATCCAGCGGGGGCAGGCGGTGGGCGTCGGCGGCGGCGCCGATAACCTTGGCGGGCTGTTTTTCCAGAATACCCGCCAAGCCGTCTACATGGTCCCAATGGTGGTGCGTCAGCAGAACGTAGCTGAGCGTCCATCCGCGCTTGTCCAGCGCGGCTAGAATCGGGGCCGCCTCGGGCGCGTCGACAAGGGCGGTCTGGCCACTGGCAGGATCATGGGCCAGAAATGCGTAATTGTCGCTGAGGCAAGGGATGGTGACGATCTCAAGAGGCATGGCCTTTTGCCCTTTCGTTGCTAGAGTGTGCTCAGCTAAGCCGATTGACCGGGTGTCCGCAATGCATCTTGACGTGCAGGATCTGAGGAATTTCTACTACCGCAGCACATTGGGTCGCGCTGCGCAGGCGGCCATTCGTGGTCGGCTGACCGAAATGTGGCCTGAAGCCAAGGGTCAGACTGTAGTGGGGTTTGGATTTGCCGTGCCTCTGCTGCGACCATATTTGGCTGATGCGCGGCGGGTGATTGGACTTATGCCCGGTCCGCAGGGCGTGATGCCCTGGCCAGCGGGGATGCCCAATGTTTCGGTCCTGACCGAAGAGACATTGTGGCCGATTGAAACCGGCCATGTCGATAAGCTGGTTGTTATGCACGGGCTAGAAACCTCTGGCCGCCCCAGCGATTTGTTGAATGAATGCTGGAGGGTTCTAGGCCCCGGTGGGCGGGCTCTGTTCGTTGTGCCGAACCGGGCGGGTCTTTGGTCTCGGACGGATAGAACGCCATTCGGGTTTGGGCGCCCCTATTCGGCGTCGCAATTAGAAAGCCAGTTAAAGGCACATCACTTTCTGCCGGAAAGGCATTGTTCGGCTCTATACATGCCGCCGTCGTTTCGACGCTTTTGGCTAAAATCGGGAAGCCTGATTGAAAAAACCGGGCAACGTGTCCCCACGGTTATGGCTGGGGGCGTTCTGATGGTCGAGGTTACCAAACATATCCAGCCACCCAGTGGCAGCGTCACCAAAGAGACCGAGCGGCGACCCATCAAGGCCCTGGATGGGTTGTTGAAGCCCGCGTGAAAATTCACCCTCCTGGGGCGGAAAAAATGCGGGAAATAGGTCACAGGAATCGCAAAAAACTGCATATTCGTAACATTTTTCAACTGGGCCAATGGGTTCAAACCGTCGCACTTGTGGTAAGTGTATGAAAACTAAAGATTTGTGGATAAATCTGTTACCGCTATAGCGTATTGCTAGGTTGGTTCGGCTCTGCTACATCCCCGGTGATTTTGATCCCCGCCCTAAATGGACGGGGTTTCCTCACGCCCCAAAGTAGCGGCCGCTACTCAAAATCGGGGCCTCAAATATCGGAAGGGTGGACGTGTCCGAACCAGCTTCGATTTCCACAGGCATTGCCGAGCGCTATGCCACAGCGATCTTCGAGATCGCCAAAGAGAATAATGACCTCGCAGGTCTGGAATCCGGCATCAACGATCTGGCAACAGCACTGGGCGAAAGCGCCGAGCTGCGCGACCTGATTGCATCTCCGCTGGTTTCCCGCGCTGAACAAGAAAGCGCAATCACAGCCGTTGCCGACAAGATGGGCCTGAACGCCATTCTACGCAACACGCTGGGCCTGATGGCGCAAAAGCGTCGCCTGTTTGTTGTACCGCAACTGGTGCAGGTCCTGCGCGGCATGCTGGCGGATGAGCGTGGCGAAGTGACCGCCGATGTCGCCTCAGCCAAGGCGCTGACCAAGACACAACTGGAAAAACTGTCCAAGACGCTGTCCGAGCGCGTGGGCAAGACCGTGACAATCAATGCGACCGTTGATGAAAGCCTCATCGGCGGTCTTGTCGTTAAAGTGGGCTCGAAAATGATCGACAGTTCGATCCGTTCGAAGCTGAACTCCCTACAGAATGCAATGAAAGAGGTCGGATAAATGGGAATCCAAGCTGCAGAGATTTCTGCAATCCTGAAGGACCAGATCAAGAATTTTGGTCAGGAAGCCGAAGTGGCCGAGATCGGCCGCGTGCTGAGCGTCGGTGACGGGATTGCCCGTGTATACGGCCTGGACAACGTGCAAGCCGGTGAGATGGTAGAATTCCCCGGTGGCATCATGGGCATGGCCCTGAACTTGGAAAGCGACAACGTTGGTGTCGTTATCTTCGGTTCCGACCGTGACATCAAAGAAGGTGACACTGTTAAGCGCACCAACTCGATCGTGGATGTTCCGATCGGTGACGAACTGCTGGGCCGCGTTGTTGACGGTCTGGGTAACCCGCTGGACGGCAAAGGCCCGATCAACGCTTCCAAGCGTGGCGTTGCTGACGTTAAAGCACCGGGCATCATCCCGCGTAAATCGGTGCACGAGCCGATGGCAACCGGTCTGAAGTCGGTTGACGCGATGATCCCGATTGGCCGTGGCCAGCGCGAGCTGATCATTGGTGACCGTCAGACCGGTAAAACCGCTGTGGCTCTGGACACCATCCTGAACCAGAAAGTTTACAACGACGCAGCAGGCGACGACGAGTCGAAGAAACTGTACTGTGTCTACGTTGCGGTTGGTCAGAAGCGTTCGACCGTTGCGCAGCTGGTGAAGAAACTGGAAGAGTCTGGCGCGATTGAATACTCGATCGTTGTTGCTGCGACCGCGTCCGACCCGGCACCGATGCAGTTCCTGGCGCCTTACGCCGCGACTGCGATGGCAGAATACTTCCGTGACAACGGCCGCCACGCGCTGATCATTTATGATGACCTGTCGAAGCAAGCTGTTTCGTATCGTCAGATGTCCCTGCTGCTGCGCCGCCCGCCGGGCCGTGAAGCCTATCCGGGTGACGTTTTCTACCTCCACTCCCGCCTGCTGGAACGTTCGGCGAAGCTGAACGAAGACTTCGGTGCGGGCTCGTTGACCGCTCTGCCGGTTATCGAAACTCAGGGTGGTGACGTTTCGGCGTTTATTCCGACCAACGTGATCTCGATCACCGACGGTCAGATCTTCCTAGAAACCGAACTGTTCTACCAGGGCATCCGTCCTGCTGTGAACACCGGTCTGTCTGTTTCGCGTGTGGGCTCCTCGGCTCAGACCAACGCGATGAAATCGGTTGCTGGTCCGGTTAAGCTGGAACTGGCTCAGTACCGCGAAATGGCGGCCTTTGCGCAGTTTGGTTCCGACCTGGATGCCGCGACCCAGCAGCTGCTGAACCGTGGTGCGCGTCTGACCGAGCTGATGAAACAGCCGCAGTACTCGCCGCTGACCAACGCGGAAATCGTCTGCGTCATCTTCGCGGGCACCAACGGCTACCTCGACAAGATCGACGTATCGGATGTTGGCCGCTATGAAGCCGGTCTGCTGGCGCACCTGCGCGGCAAGCACGCTGACCTGCTGACATGGATCACCGACGAAGATCCGAAGATCAAAGGTGACGCGTCCGACAAGATCAAGGCAGCGATCGACGAATACGCCGCGACCTTCGCTTGATAGGAGGTTCCGATGCCTAGTCTGAAGGACCTTAAAAACAGGATCGAGTCGGTCAAATCGACCCGCAAGATCACCAAGGCCATGCAGATGGTCGCGGCTGCAAAACTGCGCCGCGCCCAGGAATCTGCCGAAGCCTCGCGCCCCTATGCCGAGCGGTTTAATGCCGTGATGGCGGGGCTGGCGGCGTCGGTCGGGGGCAGCGACAGCGCCCCCAAGCTGCTCCGTGGTACGGGCAGTGATGATGTCCATCTGCTGGTTGTGATGACAGCTGAACGCGGCCTCTGCGGCGGCTTCAACTCGAACATCGCCAAGCTGGCCCGCCAAAAGGCGGAAGAGCTGCGCGGCAAAGGCAAGACGGTCAAGGTTCTGACCGTCGGCAAAAAAGGCCGCGACGCGCTCAAGCGTGATTTGGGCGATCTGTTCGTCGGACATGTGGACCTGAGCGAGGTCAAGCGTCTGGGGTATTCCAACGCACAAGACATCGCTAAGGACATCCTGTCTCGCTTCGACGGGGGTGAGTTCGATGTTGCAACGATCTTCTACTCGAAGTTCGTCAACGTTGTGACCCAGATCCCGACGGCACAGCAGGTCATCCCCGCCTCGTTCGAGGACGAAGCGGCAGGTGACGACAGCGGTGCCATCTTCGATTACGAGCCCAGCGAAGAGGCCATTCTGGCTGACTTGCTGCCCAAGGGGGTTGCGACTGCGATCTTCTCGGCTCTGCTCGAAAACGGAGCGTCTGAACAGGGTGCACGGATGTCCGCTATGGACAACGCGACACGCAACGCGGGTGAAATGATCGACAAGCTGACGATCCAGTTCAACCGCTCGCGTCAGGCCGTGATCACCAACGAGCTGATTGAAATTATTTCCGGCGCCGAAGCGCTGTAAGAAAACCGGAGACGAAACATGGCGAATGCAAAAGGCAAAGTCACACAGATCATCGGGGCCGTCGTTGACGTGCAGTTCGATGACGCACTGCCTGAAATTCTGAACGCGCTGGAAACCACCAACAATGGCAAGCGCCTGGTGTTGGAAGTTGCTCAGCACCTGGGTGAAAACACCGTCCGCACCATCGCGATGGACGCGACCGAAGGTTTGGTCCGTGGCGAAGCAGTGACCGACACCGGCGCACCGATCTCGGTTCCGGTTGGCAACGCCACCCTGGGCCGCATCCTGAACGTGGTTGGTGAGCCGATCGACGAAAAAGGTCCGGTTGAAGCAACCGAAGCCCGCGCGATCCACCAGCCCGCACCTACCTTTGCAGAACAGTCGACCGAGTCCGAAGTTCTGGTCACCGGCATCAAGGTTGTTGACCTGCTGGCCCCTTACGCCAAAGGCGGTAAGATCGGCCTGTTCGGCGGCGCCGGCGTTGGTAAAACCGTTCTGATCATGGAACTGATCAACAACATCGCAAAAGTGCACTCGGGCTTCTCGGTGTTCGCGGGTGTTGGTGAACGGACCCGTGAAGGGAACGACCTGTACCACGAGATGATCGAATCGAACGTTATTAAGCCGGACAACCTGTCTGAGTCGCAGGTGGCCCTGGTTTACGGTCAGATGAACGAACCTCCGGGAGCGCGTGCACGTGTTGCTCTGACCGGTCTGACGCTGGCCGAACAGTTCCGCGACCAGTCCGGTACCGACGTTCTGTTCTTCGTCGACAACATCTTCCGCTTCACGCAGGCGGGTTCCGAGGTTTCGGCTCTGCTGGGTCGTATTCCGTCCGCTGTGGGCTACCAGCCGACTCTGGCCACCGACATGGGCGCGCTGCAGGAACGCATTACCTCGACCAAGTCGGGCTCGATCACCTCGGTGCAGGCGATCTACGTGCCTGCGGACGACCTTACCGACCCAGCGCCGGCGACCTCGTTCGCTCACTTGGACGCGACCACCGTTCTGAACCGTGCGATCTCGGAAAAGGGTATCTACCCTGCGGTTGACCCGCTCGACTCGACCTCGCGCCTGCTCGATCCGGCCATTGTTGGTGAAGAGCACTACAAGGTTGCGACCGACGTTCAGCAGATCCTCCAGCGCTACAAGTCGCTGCAGGACATCATCGCCATCCTCGGTATGGACGAACTGTCGGAAGAGGACAAACTGACCGTGGCCCGTGCCCGTAAGATCGAACGCTTCCTGTCGCAGCCGTTCGACGTGGCCGAAGTCTTCACCGGTTCGCCGGGTGTTCAGGTTCCTCTGGATGTGACCATCGCGTCGTTCAAGGCCGTTGTGGCCGGCGAATACGATCACCTGCCCGAAGCGGCCTTCCTGATGGTTGGCGGCATCGAAGAAGTGATCGCCAAAGCGGAAAAGATGGCCGCAGAAGCCGCCTAAGGAGTATCCCTGATGGCAAACACGATGCAATTCGACCTCGTAAGCCCCGAGCGGAGCCTAGCTTCGCTCACGGTTACCGCGGTCCAGATTCCCGGCGCGGACGGGGATATGACGGCGATGCCCGATCATGCCCCCACAATCACCACGCTGCGCCCCGGTCTGCTGAAGGTTGAGGCACCCGAAGTGTCCAGCGAATACCTGGTCACCGGCGGGTTTGCTCAGATCAACGGCGATGGCCTGTCGGTTCTGGCCGAAAAGGCTATTCCGGTAGCTGAAGTGACCCGTTCGCATCTGGACGACCTGATCGCTGACGCACGCGCCTCGCACGAAGCGGCCAAGGCAGGCGACGATCAAACCATCGTCGACGATGCCGCCAAGCTGCTGGCCGATATGGAAGCCCTTGGGACGCATATGAGCCTGTAAGGCTCTGGAAGTACTAAAGAACAAAAACGGTTCCGCCTGGGCGGGGCCGTTTTTTTTGTCGTGATTTTGCCGGGGGCGCAGGATAAGTGTAAGGGATAAATAGACAAAGATTACCAGAATGAAGACTTTTCGAACCCACCCGATTGGCGTTGACCAAGGTGAAGCAGTGCTGTTCTCCGATTTCGCCGACGGCGGCGATATGTGGACAGGTGAGGGGCCGCGTGAGCGGTATTCAGCTATTAAGTTCAGCCAGCCATTCCGCTCGGCACCCGTGGTTCAGATCGGCGTGTCACTTTGGGATGTGGATACGTCCTCGGCTCTGCGGGCCGAAGTAACGACTGCTGACATTACGCCCGAAGGGTTCAGCGCGGTCTTTCGGACCTGGTCTGACACCCGGGTCGCTCGAATTCGGGTGAATTGGACCGCGTTTGGAGAAGTCGCGCACGAGGATGACTGGGATATTTCCTAGCGCGCTGTGAACAGCGCGCTGGAAATGGTGTCAGCTGTCTTGTGCCTCGATCATGTTCACGCGCGTTGCGTGACGGCCGCCTTCGAACTCGGCGGTCAGAAACGCCTCCACGATGTCCAAGGCCTGACCTTCGCCGACAACACGCGCACCAATGGACAGCATATTGGCATTGTTGTGCTGGCGGATCATCCGGGCCGAGAACGCGTCCGAGCACACGCCACAACGGATGCCCGGCACTTTGTTTGCCGCCATCATGATGCCCTGACCGGTGCCGCACAGAACGATTCCAAGCTGGCAATCACCCGACGCGACGGCCTGTGCTGCGGCTTTGCCGTGCAGTGGGTAATGTGTGCTTTCAGGGGTGGTGGGGCCGATGTCGACCACGTCCCAGCCCAGCGCGGCGATGTGGTTTGCTACAGCTTGGCGCAGCTCAATGGCTGCGTGGTCGCTGGATAGGACAATGCGTTTGCTGGCGGTCACGGAAAAGTCCTGCCTTTGTGTCGGTGAATGTAAAAAAGGGCGACCAAGCGGGCCGCCCATCGGGTTTAGTCCATATTGTACATGGATTCGTAGATCGGTGTCAGGGTCTTATCCTCGAACAGGGAAGACACGCTGGTACCATTCCAGATGTTCAGGATCGCCTGCGTAAAGATCGGTGCGGTCGGCACGATACGGATGTTCTTGGCCTTGTTGATCTCGGGCGTCGGCTGGATCGTGTCGGTCAACACCAGTGATTTCATCACCGAGTTGGTCACGCGCTCGACCGCGGGGCCGCTCATGACGCCGTGGGTGATGTAGGAGTGTACCTCTTTCGCGCCGTTATCCAGCAGCACTTGAGCCGCTTTGCACAGCGTTCCGGCGGTGTCGCACATGTCGTCGACGATCAGACAGATCTTGTCCTTTACGTCACCGATCACGGTCATCTCGGCCACTTCACCGGCTTTCTCGCGGCGCTTGTCGACGATCGACAGCGGTGCGTTGATCCGCTTGGCTAGTTCGCGGGCGCGGGCCACGCCGCCCACATCAGGAGAGACAACCATGATTTCGTCCATTTGCCCCTTGAACTGGTTTTTCACATCCAGCGCAAAAATCGGCGAGGCATAGAGGTTGTCCACTGGAATATCGAAAAAGCCCTGAATCTGGGCCGCGTGCAGGTCCATGGTCAGGACGCGCTCGATCCCGGCGCCGGTTAGCATGTTGGCGACCAGCTTGGCGCTGATCGGTGTGCGGGCCTTGGTGCGGCGGTCCTGTCGGGCATAGCCGAAATAGGGGATCACGGCTGTAATCCGCTGGGCCGACGACCGGCGCAGAGCATCGGCGATGATCAGCAGCTCCATCAGGTTGTCATTGGCTGGGTTCGACGTCGGCTGGACGATGAACATATCCTCACCACGCACGTTTTCGAACACTTCGACGAAAATTTCACCGTCGTTGAACCGTTCGACCCGCGCATCGACCAGACCTTGGTCGACACCGCGATACAGGCTCATGCGGCGAGTAATGGATTCGGCAAGCGGAAGGTTCGCGTTCCCAGCGATTAGCTTGGGTTCGTGGAGTGTCGGCATCGGCTGAGGTCCCCGGGCAGCTATGGCAAATGTGACAGATTCGTGATTTTGACACCGCTTAGCATGGCCTTACCGTCCAGCAAAGGTAACGCAGCGGAGAAAGTGCACATGGCCCAAATTGACTACTTTTTTGCGACAATCTCGCCATACACTTATTTGGCAGGTTCGCGGCTCGAAGAGATTGCGGCCAAGCATGGCGCTACGATCAATTACAAACCGCTAGATATCATGGCGCTGTTCGGATGTACCGGGGGAACTCCGCCGAAAGATCGCCATCCCTCGCGCATTGAATACAGGGTCCAGGAATTGCTGCGGCAGTCAAAAGCCCTAGGCATGGATTTTAACCTGCAGCCCGCGCATTGGCCAACCAATATGGCACCGTCGTCCTATGCGGTAATTGCGGCGGTGAAGGATGGGTCAGGGGATGTCGGTAAACTGGTTCAATCTTTTCTGCGGGCCTGCTGGGCCGAGGAAAAGGACATCGCACAAGATGACGTGATCCGTGATTGCCTGTCGAAAGCCGGGTTCGATCCAAGCCTTGCCGATAGTGGATTGTTGGTTGGGGCCGAGACCTATGCCGCCAATCTGGAAGAAGCCGTTGAACGCGGGGCCTTTGGCGCTCCGTTCTACATCACTGAAGACGATCAGAGGTTCTGGGGGCAGGACCGGTTGGATGACCTGGACCGCCACCTGACCGAATTGAGCGGCTGACAGACCTCTCGTCAGAGTAGGGCGAGGAAGCGGTCGATATCTTCGTTGCTGATCGACCAGTCGCAGACAAGGCGGCAGGCAAGGATTTCTTCGTCGTTTGCCCCGTCCAGTTCGGCCCCCCACAGGTGGTAAACGGCCCCGGCCTCGTGCAGTTGCTTGTGCCGGGCGCGGGAAAACTGTGCAAAGATCATGTTCGCCTGTGGTTCATGCAGGAAACTCGCGCCCTTTTCACGCAGACCGTCAGCCAGCCGGGCGCATTTGGCGTTAGCCTCGCGTGCCGACTGCAGCCAAAGGTCATCTTGTAGATACGCTGCCATCTGAGCAGACAGATAGCGATGTTTTGAGAAAAGATGCGCGCCCCTTTTCCGGCGCAACTCGAATTCCCAGGCTTTCGTTTCGTCAAAGAATACGACTGCCTCAACACCCATCAACCCGTTCTTGGTACCGCCAAAGCTGACGGCATCCACGCCCGCCTTCCATGTCATCTCGGCAGGGGAACAATTCAGCGCCACCAGAGCGTTGGTAAATCGCGCACCGTCCAAGTGGACCGGCAACCCATATTCCTTGGCGACGCCGCACAGCGCGTGCAATTCACTCAGCGAATAGACCGAGCCGCGTTCAGTCACTTGCGTGATCGACACTGGACCCCGTTGCGGACCATGTACGCCGCGCGTTTCTTCGGCAAGGATAGACTGGCGCAGGGCCTCAGGCTCCATCTTGTCGCCGCCGGGTACCAGCGTCAGCTTGGCACCGCTGTAAAATTCCGGCGCGTTGCACTCGTCTTCATGGATGTGGGCGACAGGAGAGCAAAAGATCGTCTCCCAGGGGTTTGCCAGTGTCGACAATGCCAGCACGTTTGCCGCCGTCCCGGTGGCCACCAGATACACCGCCGCGCCGGGGGCTTCGAAGATGCCGCGGATGCGATCCCGCACTTCGTTCATCATGGTGTCGGCCCCGTAGGCCATCTGATAGCCCTGATTTGCTTCGTTCAAAGCGGCCATGACCTGAGGGTGAACCGGGCCGGAATTGTCAGAAGCGAAATACATCAGTTGGGCTCCTCGATGATATAGTCTTCCCACTCTTCGATGGGTGTTTCAAACTCGGATACCGTGCGCCCCTGAACCGAAATACCTGCGGCGTGCACGCTGTCTGGCGTACCAGATATCAAAGGGTGCCAGTCGTAAAGCGGTTTCCCTTCCCACAGCAGCCGATAGGCGCAGGTCTGCGGCAACCAATAGGCGTGATCGTCGATATTTTCGGGCTTCATCACGATACATTCCGGTACGAATTGGTGGCGGATGTCGTATTGCGTGCAGCGGCAGCTCTCGTCGTCCAGCAGGCGGCAGGCGACACAGGTTAGGGCAACCTCGCCAGTGTCTTCGTCCTCAAGCTTGTTCAGGCAGCACTTGCCACAGCCGTCGCACAGCGCTTCCCACTCGCGCTGGTTCATCTTGGTTAGGGGCTTGCGTTCCCAGAAGCGGGGGCTGAGGCCGTTGCGGTCAATCGGGTCAGTGGTCATAGCGCGGCCAGCACGGTGCGGGCCTTGTCGCAATCGGAATTCATCTGCGCGATCAGACCTTCGAGGCCGTCAAAGGTCAACTCGGGGCGCAGGTACTCGACCAGCCCGACCGATAACGTCGCGCCGTACAGGTCGCCCGAGAAATTAAAGAGGAAAGTCTCGATATTGGGTACTTCGCCATTGAACATCGGACGTGTCCCAACCGAGGCTGCGCCGTGATAGCTGCCGTGATGCGGCCCGTCCAAGACGTCAACCAGCACTGCATAGACGCCAAATTTCGGCGGGTGCAGACCTTCGATAGACATGTTGGCCGTGGGAAAGCCCAACTCGCGCCCGCGCTGTTCACCGCCGATCACCTCACCCTCGATCCGGTGCCAGTGGCCCAGCATGTTGGCTGCGTCACTGGGGCGACCTTCGGTCAGGGCGGTGCGGATGGCCGTAGACGACACGACATTCTCAGAGCGTTCCATCAGTGGCGCGATGGTGACGCCAAACCCCAATTGTTGCCCAAATCGAACCATGTCTTCAGCCGAGCCGCTGCGCCCTTTGCCGAAGCAGAAATCGGCACCAACCACCACATGCGACAGGCCCAGCCCGTCGCAAATTACGTTTCGCGCGAACTCTTCCGGGGTCAGCCCAGCCAAGGCGGCGTTGAAGGGCAGTTCATACAGTTTCTTGACACCCAGCTTCTCTAGCCGGTGCGCGCGGGCATTGCCGCGCATCAGTCGAAAAGGGGGGGCATCGGGCGCAAAATACTCACGTGGATGAGGCTCAAATGTAAGCACGCCTAGGGGGGCATTCGGCGCGGCATTTCGTGCCAGCTCGATCACCGATTGGTGGCCGATATGAACGCCGTCAAAGTTCCCGATCGCCACGCTGGCGCCGCGGTCTTCAGGCTCGATGAATTGAAAATCCCGGATGATGCGCATGAGAGTTTGCGTAACCGGGCAGGGACACATGTTCAAGCTCCAGAATGAACTTTGACGGTGCGTTGGCGCACTTACCGACAGCCCTTTTCGGTTTGGTCAAGGTTGGCTGTGTGTTCCTGCGAAGTCAGCGGTTGGTCCACAACTGCTTGAGTTAAAAAAAAACCTGAGTGTAGACTGAAAGTTCGACCACCGGGAATGAAATGTTTCGGGTTAGCGTCCTGACGAGGTTCAGGTGAACCCAGCAGAGGAGGCAGAGTTGTGTATAGATTGCGTTTGTTCGCGATACGCCATGCCCGCACTTTCGAGTGGATTTATAAGTGCGTCGAACGCGCTATGGTCTCGCTGGATCCGGTATTCGCGAAAATCGGTTACAACCGGGTTGAACGCCCAATCGCGCTGGTCGAAAAAGGTGTGAAGACTTTGCTGTTCGACTGCAAGATGTGTGGGCAATGTGTCCTGTCTTCGACTGGAATGTCCTGCCCGATGAATTGTCCGAAACAATTGCGAAACGGACCATGCGGAGGCGTGCGGCCCGGCGAGTACTGCGAAGTAAAGCCCGACATGAAATGTGTTTGGGCTTTGGCTTGGGACGGGGCCAGCCGCATGCGGGACGGCGGGGACAAGATAAAAGAAGTCCTTCCTCCAGTCGAGCATACGTTACGCGGATCATCGTCGTGGCTGCGGGTCAGTCGAGAAATCGCCGCGAAAGAACGACAGGCGCGGGATGCTGCGCGCGAGACACTGGCGCAGGCCTTCCCCGAGGCGCGCAAAAATGAGCCTTCTGCGGCACCGCTGGCCGCTGAGCCGCCCAATGCGATCAACCGGGATCTGAAGAAATGAGTGATACGCGCAGAGGCGAAATAGAAACCACGGGCTATGTCCCAACGCCCGAGGGGTATGTTTCGCATAGTCGGCTAGAGAAAGTTCTGCGCTCGGGCCGTTTTGCAGTGACAGCGGAATTGAATCCACCTGACAGTGCCGACCCAGAAGATGTTTTTCAGGCTGCACAGCCTTTGGGAGAAGTTGCAGATGCAATCAATGCGACAGATGCTTCGGGCGCCAATTGCCATATGTCATCGATCGGGATCTGTGCTTTGTTAACGCGGGCGGGATATTCGCCCGTCTATCAGATCTCTTGCCGTGACCGAAACCGGATCGCCATCCAGGGTGATGTTCTTGGAGCCGCTGCATTGGGCGTAAGCAATGTTTTGTGCCTGACGGGTGACGGGGTCGGCGTCGGGGATCAGCCTGGGGCCAAGCCGGTATTCGACTTTGACTCTCTTACATTGTTACGCACCATCCGAACCATGCGCGATCAAGGGACGTTTCTGTCCGGTCGAAAGATCACGCGCCCGCCGCAACTGTTTCTGGGGGCGGCAGAGAATCCCTGTATTCCCCCATATGATTGGCGTCCGGATCGGTTGGCAAAGAAGGTCGAGGCCGGCGCTGAGTACATTCAGACCAATTATATTTACGACATTCCGCTGTTTGAAAAATTCATGGCGCGTGTACGGGATAGCGGTTTGGACAAGAAAGTATTCATAATCGCCGGCGTTGGCCCGATTGCGTCCGCACGCTCGGCCCGTTGGATGCGTAGCAACGTGCCGGGTATTCACGTCCCAGACGAGGTCATCGAACGGATGGAAAAAGCGAGCGACCCAGCTGAAGAAGGTAAAATGATTTGCATCGAATTGATCCAACAAATTCGGGAAATCGCCGGAGTCTCTGGCGTGCATGTTATGGCCTATCGGCGCGAACACTTGGTTTCTAAAATTATTCTGGAATCCGGCGCGTTAAAGGGGCGCAAGCGCACGCGACTAGCCTGAAAATCCTATGATCAGTGACGCTGTTGTTTAGGACAACAAAAAAGGCGCCATTTGGCGCCTTCCGATAGTAAATTTAAGCCGATCAGTCGAATTTGCGGGACGGGGCCAGAACCATCGCCTCGCCAATCAGCACTTTCTTACCGTCGACGGCGCAATGGCAATCCAGCTTCACGCGGCGCTTGGCAAAGTCGATGTCGATCACCTTGACCTCGGCATATACCATGTCGCCGGGGCGCACAGGGGCCAGGAATTTCAACGACTGACCCATGTAAACCGTGCCGTGACCGGGCAACTGTTCACCAATCACGGCCGAGATCAGCCCCGCAGTCAGCATTCCGTGCGCGATGCGGCCTTCAAAGATCGTATCGCGGGCGTAGTCGTCATCCAGGTGAACCGGATTCCGGTCGGTCGATACCTGCGCGAACATCTCGATATCTTCGTCCGTCACCACTTTGCGCAGGTGACGGGTCATGCCCATTTCGATGTCTTCAATACAGATCGTGCCGCGCGGAAGATTGTCCAACATGTCGCCCTCACTTGCAATCATTGAGCAACAAAAGGATCAATGTCGCCCAGGTTCGGCAACTTTATTACTTCGCAAGCGCAGAAAATCAAGTCTTTTCTGACTATCTCAAGCGGCCGATTGTGTAGGTGGGGTTTATATTTTCCCTGGCAATATAATCGGTTAGAGATTCGTGGTGCGGATGGTGCTCAGTTTTTGTTTCTGCCGCGGCCAATCCGCCCGAGATGAACAGAGAATCAATCCCCTCTCCCATGCCCCCCAGGATGTCGGTATGGGGCCCGTCACCAATCACCAGAATGTCGGCATCCGGGATGTCGTGACCCAGTTCTTGAAGGCGGCGGCGGGCCAGATCGTAAATCGGCGGATGGGGTTTGCCGAAGTAAAGGCTCTCGCCACCCATCTCGGTATATAGCTTCGCCAGCGCACCGGCGCACCATTCCCGAACCTCACCCCGGTCAACCACGATATCGGGGTTGGCGCAGAGCAGTTTCATACCCTTCTGTTTGGCATAGAGGAAATCCGCGCGGTTTACGGATGGGTCTGCCATCGGATCAAACGGGCCACAGCAGACGATCCCCTCAGCTTCGGCCAGCGGTACGCGGTCAATATGGATCGGGTGGTGCAGCAGTTTCAGTGGTTCAAAGAACCCCGCATCCCGCTGCCATTCGCCCATGAAATAAACTTTTTCGCCCACTGCGCCCCGGAACATCGCTGACCGCGCGGAATCTCCGCTGGTGGCAATGGTGTCATAAGCATCTGCAGGCACATTGAACTGTTTCAACTGTTCGGCCACGCCCGCACGCGGTTTCGGAGAGTTCGTGACCAGTACAACAATCCCGCCTTTTGCACGGTAATCTTGCAGGGCAGCGACGGCCTCAGGGAAAGCCGTGATGCCGTTGTGAACGCAACCCCAAAGGTCAACAAATAGTGCTTGATAACGGTCTGAAACCTCGGAAAGAGCGTGAATGATCTGTGTCATGAGGGACCTCGGGGTCTGAAATGGGAGTTGCCTCACCTATGGCAAAGCTTTCCGGCGTTGGCCATCCCGCATTGATGTATGTCGGGCAATTCTGCGGTGGCCATGAAAAAAGGCGCCCAAATTGGACGCCTTTTCCACAATATGCAATTTGGATCAAACCTTGAGGTTCGGAATGATCTGCTTTTTGCGGCTCATGATGCCGGGCAGAACAACGGCGTCACCATTGACCGATGCGCCAAAGCTCTTCTCGGCTACGCCTTTGACCAGATCGTTCGGCACCAGCAGGGTGGCTTCTTCGTTCAGGATGTCGACAACGAACAGCAGAACCTGATCGACGCCGTCTTCTTTGGCTACGTCGACCATCGAGTCCGCCAGGCTGGCCTTGCGGTCCAGTACAACGCCGGGCGCAGTGGTTTCCAGAACCGAGACGCGGAACTTGGTGCCGTCGACTTCGTATTCCTTGCTGTCCATGCGGATCAGTTCGGCGTCCGAGAAGGACGAGACATCCGATTTCGCCGCGAACATGTCAGCGGCATAGGCCGAAACGTCCAGGCCCAGATCGGCGGCCAGTTTCTCGGCCACTTCGCGGTCATGCGCGGTGGTGGTGGGCGACCGGAATTCCAGCGTGTCCGACAGGATGCAAGTCAGCGCAGCGCCTTTGATGGCCTCGGGCATTTTGGCGGCGTCGTCGCCCATCAGGTCAACCATGATGGTCGCGGTGCAGGCCAGCGGGCGCACGGTGATGTCGATTGGGCCTTTGGTTTCCAGGCCACCGACCAGTTTGTGGTGGTCGATGATGGCGCGGATATCGGCGCTGTTGACGCTGGCGGGCAGCTCGGCCGGGTTGTTGGTGTCAACGATGACAACCGGTGCGTCTGCTTCAACATCGGCGATGATGCGCGGCTTGGGCAGGTCCCAACGCTGCAGCATGAAGGCGGCCTCGGTGTTTGGCTCGCCCAGCAGTACTGGCTCGGCCTTCTCGCCTTTGACTTTGTTTAGATACCATGACCACAGGATCGGTGAGCCGGTGGAGTCGGTGTCGGGGGATTTGTGACCAAATACAAGGGTTGTCATGTCAGCGTCCTGAGGATGATAAATTTGCGCGCCTTATAGGGCGCTCTGCCGGGGTTGTCACCCGGCAGTGATCAGGCTGCGACGGTTGGTCTGATATTTGGCGGACACGCTCAGAATGGGGCGCGGGTCAGAGTGTACCCGGCTTGCTGCAGCTGGTTCAGAAGCCCGTGCTCTCCGCCCAGATGTCCTGCACCTACCGCGATCACCGCGGTCTGATCTTGGATATCCAGAATGTGTTTCATCCAGTTGTTGTTCCGCCCGACAAGAAGCTGCTGCTCGAACCCGGCCCACTCCTCATCAAAGTCCTCTTGCGATAGGCCGGACGCATCGCGCCCCTGAAGGCGTGCCAGTTGAATGATCTGGCCGTGCTGCTCTTCGATATAGGCATTGGCCATGGTCGCCAACTGATCTTCGCTACCCTCAAACGCTCCGGCCATCCGGACAAGGGACTGCACCTGTTTCTCAATGGGGTGGCTGTCGAACATGGCCATCAGATCGTCAATTTCCTCTAACGAGTACTGTGGAATGCTGTGTTCTTCGGCCAGATCGGTCAGGCGTGCGTCCATCCCGTGTTTGGCGTTGGGGTCCTGCATCATGCAGGGGGGAATGCCCAGCATCATGCTAAGAAACCAAGGGCGCATTTTGGCGGCCATCCAGCTTGGGATTCCACGCTCGGCCAGTCCGGCTGAAAGGGCGGTCCAGTCCTCTTCTGGCATCATATCGATCAGAGTCGGCCCCGAAGTGATCAGAACTGGGCTAAGATCGCTGGCAAGGCTCTTTTCAAAGGCTGTCAATTCGTCTTCGGTGACTTCGAAGAAAAATGCGTCGGCTTGGCTGAGCGCAGGTGTCAGACGCTCGACCACAGCATCCATGCGTGGATCGTTGCTGTGAAGTGTCCCGATCAGATGCAGAACAGTGTCGCCTTTGGTCGCGGTCCAATGATTGCCTTCGGGAAATGGGGTGTCGGCCAGCGCCTGTTCAATCTCGGCCTTTAGCTCGGGTGTCAGATCCGCCCTAAGGTCGCGGCCTTCGCAGGCCGCATAGGCGCTGATTGGCAAGAACAAAAAAATGAAAAGGAACAAAATACGCATCAGGGCCATCCAGTGAACTTAGAAATGATATTTACTGTGACCTTGCCGTGGCCGTGGCGCTGGTTCAAGCAACTTGCTGTGATGTCCGGCCTATCTGTGTCTGGCATTCCACAACAAATCGCCTAGCATGCAGACATGGAGCGTGAGCAGGACCTTTATCCCCCCATCAAAGCGCTGTTAGAGCGTCAGGGCTATACCGTCAAAGGCGAGGTCGGCGCTGCCGATATTGTTGCCGTTCGGACCGGGGAAGAGCCGGTGATCGTAGAACTCAAGCTACGGTTTTCTCTGGCGCTGTTTCATCAGGCGATAACGCGGCTGAAAATGACCGATCAGGTTTATATTGCAGTTTGTAAACCCAAGGGTCGCACGGCCCGACGGGCGTTGAAGGATAATCTGGCATTGTGCAGACGTTTGGGTCTTGGGCTGATCACCGTTCGCGCAGATGGCGTGGTTGAGGTTCAGTGCGACCCTGGCCCCTACGCGCCGCGCAAAAACAAGGCCAAGGCCGCCCGGCTGCTGCGTGAATTTGATCGCTTGGAGGGTGATCCCAATGCGGGTGGGGCCACGCGGCATGGGATCGTCACGGCCTACCGTCAGGATGCGTTGAAGTGCGCAGCCCATCTGGCTGAGAGCGGGGCCACAAAAGGGGCCGACGTTGCCAAAGCTACGGGTGTCGCTGCGGCAACCCGTCTGATGCGAGAAAACCACTACGGCTGGTTCGGTAAGGTTGAAAAGGGTATTTATACCCTGACCGAGGCCGGTCGGGATGGGCTGAAACACTGGGCTTACAGCTGGGAATCGGCCGACTGAAGCCGATTGCCAAAAAATCCGTCACAGGTTGTTGACTCGGGGTGGCAGACTCCCTAGCTATTCGTCGTTATCACTCGCAAGGGTCGAGTGCTAATGCCTCGCCGGCCGGCGAGGGGAGGATAAATAAACTTTGAGCCCAAGGAGCTGCAAAGATGGCATTGAAACCGCTTCATGACCGCGTGTTGGTTCGCCGTACCGAAAGCGAAGAAAAAACCGCAGGCGGCCTGATCATTCCTGACAGTGCAAAAGAAAAGCCCAGCGAAGGCGAAGTCGTTGCAACCGGCGAAGGCGCACGCAAGGACAGCGGCGAGCTGATCGCAATGGCTGTTAAAGCTGGCGACAAGATCCTGTTCGGCAAATGGTCGGGCACCGAGGTTCAGGTCAACGGCGAAGAGCTGCTGATGATGAAAGAAAGCGACATCATGGGGATCATCGAGTAAGCCTGCGCGCTTCACTCTGATCTTCATTCCTAACATATTTCTCAAGGAGAAACGACATGGCTGCAAAGGACGTCAAGTTCGACACCGATGCCCGTAACCGCATGCTGGCAGGTGTGAACATCCTGGCCGATGCTGTTAAAGTGACCCTGGGCCCCAAAGGCCGCAACGTGGTTCTGGACAAATCCTTCGGCGCACCGCGCATCACCAAAGATGGTGTATCGGTTGCCAAGGAAATCGAACTGGAAGACAAGTTCGAAAACATGGGCGCGCAGATGGTGAAAGAAGTCGCCAGCCGCACCAATGACGAAGCCGGCGACGGCACCACCACCGCAACCGTTCTGGCACAAGCCATCGTTCGCGAAGGTCTGAAGCAGGTTGCTGCTGGCCTGAACCCGATGGACCTGAAGCGCGGCATCGACCTGGCAACTGCCAAGGTTGTTGAAGGCATCAAAGACGCTTCGCGCGAAGTCAAAGACTCGGCCGAAGTTGCTCAGGTTGGCACCATCTCGGCCAACGGCGAAGCCGAAATTGGCCAGCAGATCGCAGACGCGATGCAGAAGGTTGGCAACGAAGGCGTTATCACCGTCGAAGAAAACAAAGGTCTGGAAACCGAGACCGATGTTGTCGAAGGTATGCAGTTCGACCGTGGCTACCTGTCGCCTTACTTTGTCACCAACGCAGACAAGATGATCGCAGAACTCGACGACTGCATGATCCTGCTGCACGAAAAGAAACTGTCCTCGCTGCAGCCGATGGTTCCGCTGCTCGAGCAGGTGATCCAGTCGCAAAAGCCGCTGCTGATCATCGCGGAAGACGTTGAAGGCGAAGCGCTGGCAACTCTGGTTGTCAACAAACTGCGCGGCGGCCTGAAAATTGCTGCTGTCAAAGCACCGGGCTTCGGCGATCGCCGTAAAGCCATGCTGCAGGACATCGCGATCCTGACCGGTGGTCAGGTCATCTCGGAAGATCTGGGCATGAAGCTCGAGTCCGTCACCATGGACATGCTGGGTACCGCCAAGAAGATCGAGATCACCAAAGACGAAACCACCATCGTCGACGGTGCTGGCGAGAAAGCCGAGATCGAAGCACGTGTTGCTCAAATCCGCACTCAGATCGAAGAAACCTCGTCGGACTACGACCGCGAGAAGCTGCAAGAGCGCGTTGCCAAACTGGCAGGCGGTGTTGCCGTTATCCGCGTCGGCGGCATGACCGAAGTGGAAGTGAAAGAGCGTAAGGACCGTGTGGACGATGCTCTGAACGCAACGCGCGCTGCTGTTCAGGAAGGCGTTGTTGTTGGCGGTGGTGTTGCGCTGGTTCAGGCCGGTAAAGCACTGGAAACTCTGGAAGGTGCAAACGCTGACCAGAACGCCGGTATCAACATCGTTCGCAAGGCAATCGAAGCGCCGCTGCGCCAGATCGCTGAGAACGCAGGTGTTGACGGTGCGGTTGTTGCGGGCAAAGTCCGTGAATCCGCTGACGCAGCCTTTGGCTTCAACGCTCAGACCGAAGAATATGGCGACATGTTCTCGTTCGGTGTGATCGACCCGGCCAAAGTTGTCCGTACCGCTCTGGAAGATGCGGCATCGGTTGCTGGCCTGCTGGTCACCACCGAAGCAATGGTTGCAGATCGTCCGGCCAAAGAAGGCGCGGCACCTGGTGGCGGCATGCCCGACATGGGCGGCATGGGCGGCATGATGTAAGCTGCTTAAGCCATAGGCTTATGATCGGGGTCGCCTTCGGGCGGCCCCGTTTCTTTTTGAATGCCCGCTTCGCGGCCATGCCTCTGGCAGGAGTATTTTTGAAAAGATGAAGCGCGGATCGTCTTGTGCAGCAAAGTGTATGTGCAAAGCAGGTCGAAAGCGCTATGCGGTTGATATGAAGCTGTTCCTGCTCACCGCTCTGACTATGTGCGCCTTTGCGGCGAATTCGATCCTGAACCGTCTGGCTATTGAAAGCGGGGCCAGCGATCCTGCGGGCTTTGCTGTTGTGAGGGTATTGGCCGGTGCCGTGGTACTGGCAGTTCTTGTCTGGTTTAAGGCTGGGCATCTGCCGCTGCGCAATAGGCGCAGAATTGCAGGGGCGGGGGCGTTGTCGCTCTATATGATCGGTTTTTCCGTTGCCTACCTGACGCTGGATGCCGGGCTGGGCGCTTTGATCCTGTTCGGGGTGGTGCAGATCACTATGTTCATGGTGACGTCGTTGACAGGCAATAACCCTACTGCCCGACAGTTGGCTGGCGCTATGATCGCGTTGGCGGGGTTGGCTTATGTGCTTTGGCCCGCGGGCACCGTGCAGGTGGATTTGACGGGGGCAGCCTTGATGACCGCCGCCGGGGTGGGGTGGGGCGTCTATTCCCTAGTCGGACGATCAGAGCCGGACGCTTTGGCCGGGACGGCTGCCAATTTTGTTGTCGCGCTGCCGGTCACTGCACTGTCCCTTCTGGTACTTGGAGGGGATTGGCAGATGACCGGTTTTGGCTGCTTCCTCGCCATGATTTCAGGCAGCGTTACCTCTGGGATGGGATATGCGCTTTGGTACCGTGTGCTGCCGCTGCTGGCACCAACGACAGCGGCCGTGGTTCAACTCAGCGTACCGATCATTGCCATTCTCGGTGGAGTTACTTTGTTGGGAGAGGCCATCAGCTTGCGCCTGGTTCTGGGTGCAGCGCTGGTTCTGGGCGGGATTGCGCTGGCCGTCCTGCGCTTGAAACCGCGCTAGGGGTTTCATCACCGGTGGTTAGCGCTTATTTGGCGGCTATGAGATATCTGGTCGCCTTGTTTTTGTTCCTTGTTCCCGCAGTGGTCCATGCGAAATGCGTGGTGCTGTTGCACGGGCTGGCGCGAACTGAGGCCTCTTTTACCGTCATGGAGCAGCTGTTTCAGGCGCATGGATATTCAGTTGTTCGTCCGGGGTATCCGTCGACCGACCTGCCAATCCCAGAACTGGCCGAGCAGACGCTTCCAGACGCCTTCGCGGGCTGCGGCGACGATACAGTGAATGTGGTGGCACATTCGATGGGGGGCATCTTGTTGCGCTATTGGCTGCAGGACCATCATCCAGAAAAATTGGGGCGTGTGGTCATGCTTGGCCCGCCGAACCAGGGCAGTCAGCTGGTCGACGAATTGGGCGCATATGAAGTCTTCGGCATGTTGAACGGCCCTGCCGGTCTGGCATTGGGCACAGGCCCAGAGGGCATACCGGGCAAGCTGCCCCCGGTCGATTTCGAGGTGGGTGTTATCGCCGGTGAAAATTCGCTGAACCCGTTGTTTTCCTCCCTGATCGACGGGAAGGATGACGGCAAGGTCTCGGTCCAGACCACAAAGGTTGATGGGATGAAGGATCACATCGTTCTGCCGGTCACCCACACATTCATGATGAACAATCCCCGTGTGATGGCCCAAGCGCTGCATTTCATCGAGTACGGTCAATTTGATCCCCAAATAACCTGGCTGGACGGGGTGATGGATGTCATCGACGAAATTTGCATCGGGCAGGACTGCTCGGAACCTGCTTCGGAGCCATCGCATTGACCGCATTGAACCTGACCCTGACTGGCGCAGAGGTGCTGAAGCCGGAAAAAGGTCTTGTGCCTGTCGATCTGCCGTTTGCCGACGGCATCATTCAGGCCGACCGGATTGGGCGTCAAATCGATCTGTCAGGCTACCTTGTCCTGCCCGGTATCATCGACTTGCACGGTGACGGGTTCGAGCGCCACATCGCGCCTCGCCGTGGGGCAATGAAGCAGATGAATGAAGGTATTCTTTCGGTCGAGGCCGAGCTGGCCGCCAATGGCATAACCACCGCTGTATTGGCCCAATTCCATAGCTGGGAGGGCGGCGTGCGCGGCCCCGAATTTGCTGGGCAGGTTTTTGACGCGATCGCCTCGGTCAAGGATCGAGTTGTCACCGACCTGATGCCCCAGCTGCGGTTTGAAACGCATATGCTGGACGACTACGCGGGCCTGCCCGAGCGTATTGCAGCCTGGAAAGTACCTTATATCGTGTTCAACAATCATCTACCGCATGACCGTTTGGCCGAAGGGCGCAAGCCGCCGCGCTTGACAGGGCAGGCGTTGAAAGCGGGGCGAAACCCGGATGCGCATTTTGAGTTGCTTCTGTCCATGCATGCCCGCAACGCCGAGGTCCCTGCCGCATTGGATGACCTTTGCACAACTTTAGCTGCACAAGGGGTCCGCATGGGGAGCCATGACGACGCTACTGCCCAGACACGCTCCGAATGGCGCGCACGCGGGGCGCAAATAGCCGAATTCCCCGAAACGATCGAGGCCGCCGAAGCTGCCCGCTCTGCCGGTGATTACATTATCCTCGGCTCGCCCAACGTCGTACGAGGTGGATCGCACAAGGGAAATGCCAGTGCGCTGGATCTGATCACAATGGGATATTGCGATGCGTTGGCTTCGGATTACCACTATCCCAGCCCGCGCCGAGCCGCATTGATGTTAGCCAAGTCGGGATTGATGGATATGGCTGGCGCCTGGGCATTGGTGTCATCCGGCCCAGCACGCGTACTTGGCTTGATGGACCGCGGCACGCTTGCCTCTGGCAAGCGCGCCGATTTGGTGATCCTGGATGCCGCCACACATCGTGTTGCCGCCACATTGGCGGGCGGGCGCGTCAGCTACATGGCCGGAGATATCGCAGCGCGGTTCATGGCTTGAACCCGCAGCTTCATCTTTACTCAAATACTCCCGCCGGAGGCATCGCGCGCTAGCGCGAAATACGATTGAAATGCCCCATCTTCCGGCCAGACTTGACCTCGGCCTTACCATATAGATGCAGGGCCACGTCACGTTCCTGTGCCAGCTCGGGAACGCGGTCCATATCGGAACCAATCAGGTTCTCCATGACCACATCCGAATGGCGTTGTCCGTCGCCCAAGGGCCACCCGACCACTGCGCGGATATGCTGCTCGAATTGGTCCACAGCACAACCGTTCTGCGTCCAGTGGCCTGAATTATGCACCCGTGGTGCGATCTCATTCACGATCAAACCACCGGGCGTCACAAACAGCTCAACCCCCATCACCCCGACATAGTCCAGCGCGTTCAGGATATTTGCGGCCAGCAGGACCGCATCGGTGCGCTGCGCGGGGCGTAGGCGGGCGGGGACTGTCGTGGTATGCAGGATGCCGTCACGGTGGACATTCTCGCCAGGATCGAAACAGGCAACCTGACCGTCCAGGCCGCGGGCCGCGATGATTGAAACCTCGTGGCTGAAATCAACAAACCCTTCTAGGATCGCCGGTGCACCGGCCATATCTGCCAGTGCGCTCTCGGCATCCTCAGGAGCGCGCAGTCGGGCCTGACCTTTCCCATCATAGCCAAAACGACGGGTTTTCAAAATGGCAGGCGTGCCGATCTGCTCAATTGCAGCGTTCAGGCTGTCCAGATCGGTTATATCGGCAAAAGGTGCGGTGTTCAGGCCCAACCCTTGCAGAAAGTTCTTTTCGGTCAGTCGATCCTGACTGACCCGCAGCGCCTCGCGCCCTGGACGGATCGGGCGATGGGCTTCAAGAACATCCAGCGCTTCGGTTGGGATGTTCTCGAATTCATAAGTGATTACATCGACTGACTCGGCAAACGCCTGCAACGCGTCGGCATCGTCATAGGCGGCAGTGGTTACGCGGTCGGCCACTTGACCCGCAGGTGGGTTGGCGCCCGGTTCGTAAATATGCGTTACAAACCCCAGTCGAGCCGCTGCTACGGAAAGCATCCGGCCCAGCTGACCACCACCCAGTATACCGATCTTTGCGCCAGGTTGTAGTGCTTCACTCATCGACAGGCTCCTCAGGGATTGAGGCCGACAGCGCATCGCGCCAAGCGTCCAAACGCTGGGCCAGAGCTTCGTCCTGCAGGGCCAGAATACCGGCGGCCATCAGGCCCGCGTTGGCACCGCCGGCAGATCCAATCGCCATGGTCGCCACTGGAAAGCCTTTGGGCATCTGAACGATGGAATACAGCGAGTCCACACCGGACAGCGCGCGCGTCTGCACGGGGACGCCAATCACCGGCACCCGCGTTTTCGAGGCCATCATGCCAGGCAGGTGTGCGGCACCTCCGGCACCAGCAATAATAACGTGCAAACCACGGGATGCGGCGGTTTTGCCGTAGTCCCACAAGCGGTCGGGGGTGCGGTGCGCTGAGACGATGCGTTTTTCATACGCAATGCCCAACTCATCCAGAATTTTTGCGGCTTCTTTCATCGTGGGCCAGTCTGACTGGCTGCCCATGATGATCCCCACTTTCACATCGCTCATCCGCTTGCGTCCCTGCCGTTCAGAAAGAGCGCGCACTATAGCCAAATCGGTCCCGTAGGCAATGCGGTATGGGTGCTCTAAAGCCCTTTTGGCGGTCGGCTGAAAATACATTCAAAATAGTGTATGATTGCCTCGGGATTTTATTCCCCGAGGAGGAACCCATGACAGTTGCAGTATTGAAGAACCGGGCTGGTGAGCCCGTGCCGCAAGACCGTATTGAAGAGTTCAGGACGCAAATTCGGGGGGATTTCATTTTGCCCGGTGACGCCGAGTACGACAATGCGCGCAGCATTTGGAATGCGTTGATCGATAAACACCCTGGTGCCATTCTGCGGTGTCAAGGCACCGCCGATGTTTCAGCCGCGGCCAGGTTTGCAATTTCCAACAACATACTGGTCTCAGTCAGAGGGGGTGGTCACAATGTGGGTGGTCGGGCGGTCTGCGATGACGGGCTTGTCATTGATCTATCGAACATGCGCGCTGTGCATGTCGACCCGGACGCCCAGACTGTGCGAGCGCAGGGCGGTGCATTGTTGGGCGACGTGGATCGTGAAACGCATCAGCACGGCCTCGCCGTACCTTTGGGCGTTGTTTCGCAGACCGGGATCGGCGGCCTGACAACTGGCGGAGGATTCGGGTGGCTGGCGCGCAAATACGGTCCGGCCTGTGACAATGTCATCGAAGCCGAGGTCGTCACGGCGGATGGGTCGATCAGAACAGCCAGCGCAAACAGCAACCCCGATCTTTACTGGGGAATTTGCGGTGGCAGCGGCAATTTCGGAGTGGTCACGTCTTTTCTGTATAAGGCCTACCCTCTTTCCACCGTGTTGGGTGGCATGATCGCGTACCCGCGTGACGCGGCGCCAGAAATCCTTCGAGGTTATCGGGATATTATGTCTCGGGCTCCAGATGAACTAACCGTTTACTCTGCGCTGCTTTGGGGGCCGGATGGAACACCGCTGATTGCATTGGTGCCGTGCTGGATCGGCGACGACAAGGAAGCAGGGCGTCAGGCGATTCAACCCTTGACGGAAATCGGTGAGCCTTTGGTTGCTGACGTACAGGAAATGCCATTCCCGGCCATGCAATCCATGCTGGATGCAGCCTATGGCCCCGGCAGTCGGAATTATTGGAAATCAGCATACCTAAACGCGCTGCCTGACGAAGCAATCGACACTATTGTTGCGCAGTCCAAAGGTATGACCATTCCTGGCTCAGGTATTCTGATTGAACATTGCGCCGGGGCGGCGAAATCCAAAATGAATGGGGACAACGCCTTTGCACAACGGGGTCATGACTACTTGATCGCAATATTGCCGCTTTGGACGGACCCATCCGACGATGCGGATCAAATTGCGTGGGCACGCACGATGCATGACGCGATGAAGCCGTTTTCAACAGGGGGAACCTATCTGAACTATCTGGGTGCCGACGAGGACAGTGCGATAGAAACAGCTTTTGGTGAAAATCTGAGCCAGTTGAAGGAGGTTAAACGGAAATATGATCCAACCAACTTCTTCAGCGCAAACGCAAATATTGCACCCTGACTAAAGCCCTGCAATTTCTGAATAAGGCTCACCCAATTTTGGTTGGGTGGGCGTAACGCTCAGGCCATTTCCCCGATAGTGGGTATATTAGGCAATGATATCAGGCGTCAGGCGGTCTTCGATCAGGCGAATAATGTCTTTCAAACGAAGTTTCTGCTTTTTCAGCCGCTTGACTGTCAGCTGATCGGCCGTACCAGTGGCTTGTAGCGCCTCGATCGCTTCATCCAGATCACGGTGTTGGCGGCGGAAAACCTCCAGCTCAACCCGTAAAACCTCGTCTGTTTTCATCGAAAGATCGGTGGGCGCGTTCATAGGCGACTCAGTATTTGTTGTGGTGCTTACCACACAAGATAGTGTGTCAGGGTTTATCCGGCCAGACCTTGTGGACATCCCTGCATATTCCCATATTCTACTGTACGCGGTTGCCAGAATTGGGACCGCATCACACGTCGCTTTGGCAATAAAGGACGATAATACGTGTCAAAACTTACTCTTGGCTCATACCCGCATCTTTTGGGGTTCGAGCAGTTGGAACGCCTTCTGGAGCGGTCTGCAAAGGCTGGCAACGAAGGATACCCGCCCTATAACATCGAACAGACCTCGGACTTTTCGTATCGCATTACCTTGGCAGTGGCCGGGTTTGCTGAACAGGATCTGTCGATCACGATCGAGGATCGCCAATTGGTGATACGGGGCCGCCAACGTGACGACAGCGAGGGGCGCATATTCCTGCATCGCGGCATCGCGGCGCGTCAGTTCCAGCGCATGTTTGTACTGGCCGATGGTGTCGAAGTGGGCGAGGCGATCATGGAAAATGGTCTGCTGCATGTGGATCTGACCCGCGCCATACCTGAAACCGTGGTGCAAACGATCAACATAAAGAAGGGGTGAGAGCTATGAATACACCGATCGAACTGAAAGCCGAAGGCAATCGGATCGTCTATGTAAAAGCAGTCGACGTTGCTGATCTGCCTCGGGAAGTGCGAGAGCAGGCCGGTGATCTGGATCAGCTTTATGCGGTCCATGATTCCGACGGTCAGCAGCTGGCGCTGGTCGCCGATCGCAAGCTGGCATTCGTTCTGGCGCGCGAGCACGACTTTTCTCCGGTTGCCGTGCACTGATCCATAGGATTTCCCCGTGACAACTGTCGCCCCGCAGGCGAGAAATGCGGACATTTAGCGGTTCGCATATCTAAAAGGGGCGACACATGAGCTGGTTTGACTTTGACTGGGTAGACGCCTTTAGTGACCACGCATTTGGCGGAAATGGCTGTGCCGTGGTTCATGGCGGAGCGATTCTGCCCGAGGATATCTGCACGGCGTATGTGCGTGAAACCTCTTTGGTCGAATGCACCTTCACCGGGCCTTCCGATGTGGCGGATATACGGGTGCGCTATTTTCTGGCCAGTAAGGAGATTCCTTTCGCTGGGCATCCCACCATTGCAACCGTGGCAGCGATGCGCTCTCGTGGCCAGTTCGAAGGCGATGCACTGACACTGGAGACGAATGCCGGGATCGTCACAATCCGTCTGCAAGGGGATGAGATTGAGATGACGCAAGTCGCGCCGCAATTCGGCGATCTTGTCCCGGCCGGTCTGGTGGCAACTGCCGTCAATCTTCCTGAGGACGCGATAATCTCTCCGCCGCAATTTGTATCTACTGGCTTGCCCTTCTGCATTACCGTTCTGCGCGATCATCACGCTTTGCGTGCAGCAAAGCTGAATGTTGACGCACTTCCCAAGATAGCTGCGAAAGCCGGCTATTCGGGGTCGGATATGGCAGAACCTTTCCTGGTGACGCTGAAAGGCGCGACTGAGGCAAGTGATACATTCTCGCGCCTGCTTATGGCGCCGCCCAGCCCGCCCGAAGACCCGTTTACCGGATCAGCAACCGGCGCGATGGCGGCCTATCTGTGGAAATACGGTTTGATGCCAAAAGACAGTTTCATAGCCGAGCAGGGCCACGATTTGGGGCGCCCCGGTCAGGCAGTCGTCACGCGTGTCGGCCCTGCTGATGCCATGACCGGCATCAAGGTGGCAGGTCGCGGCCATGTGTTGATGCGTGGCGAAGTAGATTTGCCGGTGTAAAAATCACCAAATGGCAGTAAATGAAAACGGCCCCCGAAAACCGGAGGCCGTTTGCAAAATGTAAGTAGCGTTTAAGAGCCTGCGATCAGGCCCATGCTTTCCAGCTTGAGCAGCACCTGATGGGCGCAGTTGTCGACGTCGACATTTTCGGTTTCGACGCTCAGCTCGGGGTTCTGGGGCACATCATAAGGGTCCGAGATGCCGGTGAATTCCTTGATCTTGCCCTCACGTGCCAGTTTGTAGAGGCCCTTGCGGTCACGACGTTCGCATTCCTCGATGCTGGTCGCAACGTGGACTTCGCAGAAGGCACCGAACTGTTCGATGTCTTCGCGCACCGCGCGGCGGGTGGTGGCATATGGCGCGATCGGCGCACAGATGGCGATACCGCCGTTCTTGGTGATTTCCGAGGCCACGTAACCGATGCGGCGGATGTTCAGGTCGCGGTGCTCTTTCGAGAAACCCAGTTCCGAGGACAGGTTCTTACGAACGATGTCACCATCCAGCAGTGTCACCGGACGGCCGCCCATCTCCATTAGCTTGACCATAAGTGCGTTGGCGATGGTGGATTTGCCCGAACCCGAAAAACCGGTGAAGAACACGGTAAAGCCTTGTTCCGCGCGGGGCGGAGACGTGCGGCGCAGTTCTGAGACCACTTCGGGGAAAGAAAACCACTCAGGGATTTCCAGACCTTCGCGCAGACGGCGGCGCAATTCGGTGCCCGAGATGTTCAGGATTGTCACGTTATCCTTGTCGGCGATCTCGTCATTGGGCTCGTACTGGGCGCGTTCCTGCACATAAACCATGTGCTTGAAGTCGACCATTTCAACGCCGATCTCGTCCTGGAACTGCCGGAACAGATCCTGCGCGTCATAGGGGCCATAGAAATCTTCACCAGCAGAGTTTTTGCCCGGACCAGCGTGATCGCGGCCAACGATGAAGTGTGTGCAGCCATGGTTTGCGCGGATCAGCCCATGCCAGACTGCCTCGCGCGGGCCAGCCATGCGCATGGCCAGGTTCAGCAGCGACATCGAGGTGGTCGACGCCGGGTATTTGTCCAGAACGGCTTCGTAGCAGCGCACGCGGGTAAAGTGGTCGACATCGCCCGGTTTGGTCATGCCGACAACCGGATGGATCAGCAGGTTGGCCTGTGCCTCTTTGGCGGCGCGGAAGGTCAATTCCTGGTGCGCGCGGTGCAGCGGGTTGCGGGTTTGGAACGCGACAATGCGGCGCCAGCCCAGTTTGCGGAAATAAGCGCGCAGTTCGTTCGGAGTGTCGCGGCGACCGCGGAAGTCATAATGGACAGGTTGCTGGATGCCCACAACGGGACCACCCAGATAAACCTTGCCAGCCACGTTGTGCAGATAGTTCACCGCCGGGTGCGCATCGTCATCAGCGCCAAAGACATTCTCCGCCTCGCGGGCCTTGTTCGGGGTCCAGCGGTCGGTCACGGTCATGGTGCCGAGGATGACACCTTCCTGATCGCGCAGGGCGATGTCCTGTCCCAGCTCGATGCTTTCGGCAAAATCTTCACTGACGTCCAGGGTGATGGGCATCGGCCAAAGGGTGCCGTCGGCCAGACGCATATTTTCGACGACGCCGTCGTAGTCGGCCTCGGACAGGAAGCCCTTGAGCGGGTTGAACCCGCCGTTCATCAACAGTTCCAGATCGCAGATCTGACGCGGGCTCAGATCCCAGCTGGTCAAGTCGGCGGCTTCTACTTTTAGTTTCTGGGCCGACTCGTACGAAACGTACAGTTCGGGGATCGGGGCCAGATTGCTTAACATCGTCATAGGAATACTCTTGTCGAAGTGCGGTTCTACCGGTGATTCAGAGGTGTTTGAGGCGCATGTGCCTCGGCTGAAGGTCGAAGTCCATATACATTTACTAAACAAAGGACGATATGCGCGGTTTTTGCTGGGATTGGAAGGATTTTCCGCCATGTGCGGTTTTTCGCGACCATATTCCCGTTGATGCGCGGCAATCGGCTAAATTTTGTGCGTGTGTTCTTATGTGGCCCAATGCACGGCAAGTTCGGAAGCGTCAGCCAGCGGAAGGGCCGAGACCGGCTGGTTAACGCCGCGAAGCGTAAAGGAACGCATGTTACTCAGGTCGCCTTCATGACCCGCAGCGTGCAGCAGTTCCACCGACACCAATAGTTCCACACCAAGCGCCTTGGTCTCGCTTTCCAAGCGGCTGGCCACATTGACTGCGTCGCCAATGATGGTGCGGGCAGAATTTCCATCGGCACCAATTTCACCCAACACTAGATCGCCCAGGTGCAGGCCCATGCCAATACGGATGCGTGGGCTGCCTTCGGTTTCAAGCTGTTTATTAAAGCGGTCCAGGGCGCGGCTGACATCAGCAGCAGCCTGCAGTGCTGCCTTTGCCGAACTTTCCGAGCTTGAGGTTTCGAACACTGCCAGCAACCCGTCGCCCATGTATTTGTCGACCACCCCGCCATCTGCTGTGATCGCGGGGACAATCGCATCAAAAAATCGGTTCAGCAGGAACACGATGTCATAGGGCAACTGGCCGGTCGTTCGAGATGTGAAACCGCGCATGTCCAGAAACAAAACCGCCAGTTCGCGTTCCTGCCCCTGACTGGCATGTGCCCGGCTGCGCCCTCCATCCGGGCGGAACATTCGGAACGCTGTGATCGGTTCTGTTGGGCGAATTTGACAGGCCAGCCGCGCGCCTTCGGGGGCGCTGACGGCTGCAAGGCTGCGAGCCTCGACATCGCTGGGGGTGGGAAGTGTGTCGCCGCCATCTTCGATGATCACGCGGCAAGTGGTGCAACGCCCCTTGCCCCCGCACAGAGATGTATGTGGAATGCTGTTGGCCTGCGAAATCTCAAGCAGAGTCATGCCCTTTTCTGCCACGATCTCGGGGCCATCGACATATTTCACTCTTACCGAATGACGCCGACGCCACAGCTTGCGGATGAAAAAGACAGCCAGTGAAACCCCCAAAGCCACCGCAAATGCAGCCAGAGCATTGTTTTTGACACTGAACATGGTCTGAAACGCCTCGGGCGACGGCCAATTATAGTGTTCGATATATTGATCGCGCAGGAATGGATCGGCGAAGTCGGCCCAAATACGCCGCCCTTCGGTCAGCAACCCGGCCAGCGCGAATGACGGTATAAACACCGCCAGGCCGATCAGATAGGGCACCATTCTGGGCCACCATTGAGTCAGCCGTAGCCACATGTGCAAGCCAATACAGCTGTGGACCCAAACGACCAGCAGCAGAAGACTCTGCATCCAGATTGCAGAGTTGGGCCACATAAGAATGATGATATAGCCCATCTCGTCATTGACGTTGTAGATTTCGTGGGCATAGCGCGTGTGCACGATGTGCGAGATCAATTGCAGCGGAATCAGAAGCCCCAGAACAACTTGTGACGCCACGGCGAACGGCATTCGCAGCGTCCGGCGCTGACTGATGGAATAGAGGGCCAGTCCGGCATGAACAAATAGCGCGAGATACAGGATCACGCTGCCCAGATCATGCCGGGTAATGGCGTGGCGGCCATCCTGCATGCCGTGCAGATAGTCAGTGTGAAACAGACCCAGCCCGATATTGATGAAATGAAAGAATGCAAATGTGAACAGGACCAGGCCGCTGGTGATCCTCAGCCGGGTTGTCCACCCGCCTTGCCATAACACGCTTTTCAATCAAGCCACCTGCATTCGCTTTGCTTATCCCCGAGTCTGATACGGCTGCACGAGCGGGTCAAGCTCGTGGCTATAGGTAGGGTGGAGACCAGGGTATGGCCAGAGTGTCTGCGCGGATCAGGGCGGAAGTGAATTCGAAAAGTACGATGTGGCTAAGCTCGGGGCGGGTCCGTGAACTGTACATCAGGCCGTCAGCCCCAATGTCGCGGGCGCTGTCGGAATAGCTCCATTTCGGCGACGTTCCTTGCTGTTCGCGGATGTCCTGCCAGACAATCGAGGCGCCGGGTTGACCGCGCAGATCGACCAGTCTTGCGTTTGAAACCTGGGCGCGTTGCAATACCCGCGGTGGATCGTTCGCACAGACATAACGCCTGATGGCGACGCCGGCTCCCTCGGCACTGAGCGAGCAGTAAAGCGCGGCTTGTCCCGAATGATGAAAGCGCCCCTCAGGTGCCTGTGCGGCGGCCAAAGGGGCGGCGATTTGTGACTGATACAGAATTCTCCAGACTGGGCCGGAGAAGTTCAGCATCGCTTACTCGTTCTCAGCCAGGAACTTTTCGGCATCCAGCGCGGCCATGCAGCCCATACCGGCGCTGGTGACGGCCTGGCGGTAAATGTGGTCGGTCAGGTCGCCTGCTGCGAACACACCCGGCACCGAAGTCTCGGTCGAGCCTGGCTTTGTCACGACGTAACCACCCATATGGGTTTCCAGCGATTCCTTTACCAACTCGTTGGCCGGGGCATGGCCGATGGCCACGAATACGCCCTTACAGGGGATCTCGGTGATTTCGCCGGTTTTCACATTCTTGACGCGCACGCCCTCGACACCCAGAGGCGCATCGGTGCCGACGACTTCTTCCAGCTCATGGAACCACATCGGTTCGATCTTTTCATGTTTTAGCAGACGGTCCTGCAGGATCTTTTCGGCGCGCAGTTCATCGCGACGATGGATCAGGGTGACTTTGCTGGCGAAGTTGGTCAGGAACAGTGCTTCTTCCACGGCGGTGTTGCCGCCGCCGATCACGACGATCTCTTGTCCACGATAGAAGAAGCCGTCGCAGGTGGCGCAAGCAGACACGCCAAAGCCCTTGAACTTCTCTTCCGACGGCAGGCCCAGCCATTTGGCGCGGGCACCGGTGGCTAGAATGACTGCGTCAGCGGTGTAGGTTGTGCCATTGTCACCTTTAGCGGTGAAGGGGCGCTTGCTGACGTCCAGATCGCTTATGATGTCGCCGATCACTTCGCAGCCCATCGCCTTTGCGTGGTCCTGCATCTTGACCATCAAATCAGGGCCCTGAACTTCGGTAAAGCCGGGGTAATTCTCGACATCTGTGGTGGTGGTCAGCTGACCACCAGGTTCGATACCCTGCACCAGAATAGGCTCCAGCATCGCGCGGCTTGCGTAAACACCCGCAGTATAACCGGCCGGTCCCGACCCAATGATCAGAACCTTAGTGTGACGTGTTTCGGCCATGGTACCCCCAACTCGATCTGCCTGATGTGGGCACTTGGCCCTTAGCGGATGGATATAGCGACCCCTGTGCCGCGCTTAAAGCCCCTTCCTTTTGACAGCGGTTTTGGGTCCGGCAAATGGTGAGCAAAAAAGAAATTGTAAATAAACAATATTGCGCACTCACGAAAGATTATTGCGCATCCGTTGGGCGCTGTTATAACAACCGAAAAATCAGGAGTATTTGATGGTCGCGATACGGCTGGATGAGATTGACCGCAAGATACTAGCGGAATTGCAGGCAGACGGTCGTATGACCAATGTCGAATTGGCAAAACGCGTGGGAATTTCGGCCCCGCCTTGCCTGCGCCGCGTGCGGACGCTGGAAGAATCGGGCCTGATCCGTGGCTATCATGCCGATGTAAACTCGCGTGAGTTGGGATTCGAGGTTCAGGTCTTTGCGATGGTCGGCTTGGAAAGCCAAGCTGAAACTGAACTGAGCGCATTCGAAGAACGCTGCCGCGAATGGCCGCTGGTTCGGGAATGCCACATGCTGAACGGCGAAGTTGACTTCATCTTGAAATGCGTCGCGCCGGATCTGAGCAGTTTTCAGCAGTTCCTGACAGGCGATTTGCTGACCACGCCAAACGTGGCCAGCGTCAAAACCTCGCTCGTCATTCGCGGCGCAAAAGATGAGCCCGGCGTGCCTTTTGACGTTCTGGAAGAACGGATGAGCAGGACAGCCTAATCCCTATGTGACGTAGGATGTGGTTCTACTGGTGGTAGCAAGGCTGTCACCATCATACACAAGACCCAACTTAGAACTAACTGCATAATGCCCCCACATTGCAGAACTCATTAAGATTTAAGCGGTTATTGCATCCACTTCTCCGTCTCCGGCGCGTGGCAAGGCCAGCGGGCCGAAATCATTCAGTGAATCGATATGCGCAAACAGGTTCAGATAGATTGACCGCAGCGAATGGCTTATCCTGCGCACCGCGTTGAGCCCGGGGTGGTAGGTTTCGAACTGCAACCCGTCGACATTGATGACTGCGTGCCGCTTGAGGCAGATGTGAAACAACTCGACCGGTGTCGGCGGCAATGTTTCGACCACGCTTGTGCCATCCTGAAACTCGTGAATCGGTGTCAGGACCGGTCCACCCCCATGCAGATGCCGAAGATGTCCGGGCGTGGCAAGCAAGCGTGCAGCTGGACCGGCAATCACACCTGACATAGGCTTTTGCATGCCAAACGTATCGGCCATGATCCGGGTCAGGGGGCGTGTCCGGCCCCGGGAATCTTCGCGACCAGGGATCAGCGTGACTGACCCTTTCCAAAGCACTGTTTCCGATCTGCCGTTCTGCGTCAGAACGGTGTCGCCGGGCAGCAGGTCCTCGATTGCCATCGGTCCTGTTTCGGTTTCAACCAGCGAGCCACGGGTAAAGGCGCAGAATGCGTCCTCGAACACCTGCAGCGCTGGCGCGATGTGGCGGGTCTGAACGACATCCCCGTTTTCCATTAGCGTACTAACTTCATAGCGCCGCAACTGCGCTTTTTGCTTTGTCGCCGTTCTTGGCGCGTCCCGCAGCAATGCCGATGTTTCTACGGCATTCTTAGCGGCGCGCGCTAAAGAATTTGGAATAGCCATTACAATTCCGTCCCCTCTAGTTTCCGCGCAGGCAGGCTGAACTCCCATACAGACCCGCCTGTTCGGTTCCTTTATTGCCTTGAAAGAGAACGGTGACCGCAGGATGACAAACGCAAAGGACGCCTGTCTCATTAACTATTCCTACATTCGTGGTCATCACATTGACCCCCCAGACAAACTCATAACAAACGCAGGCGTAATTGCCGGCGATACACGCTCCGATCCTGTCTGAACAAAATGTTGTCAGCAGGTCACGCAGCGGATCGGAGCACCCCTCCGTTGCGCGTCTTTTCCCTTGAAACCGGCAGCTTGGCCCCAAGGGTTTGGCAGATCAGCGTCGCGTCGCCAGACGGCGTACAACCCTGACAGATTGGCTGGAGACGCGTTTCCACGGCATTTCCAGCTCTTGCTTTCCGGTGGCCGCAATCACGGCGCTAAGAAAGCGCGATTTCGTCTTCATGTTGTGTCCTGCTCGCTGTGGGGACATTCGTCCCGCTTTCCTCTCAGTATCCAATCTGCAGTACCATTGCGGCGGCGATAAGGCTGATCCGGGTTGAATTCAGGACATACGAAGATTTCCGATTCCTTTTGCCTTGTATTGCCGCGCCCTTCTTGAGAATCGACCGATAAACATCTGAGAGCGGACAATAAATTTCAAATTCTCGAGAGTTAGAAGACACGAGAAATGTGGCGAAAAAGCGGCGAAATCGCCACAATTGGCGTTTGACCTTAAAGTTTTATGGCGGAAATCAGGCGGCCGTAGTCGGCTTCCTTCGCGTGGGTCGACCGTCGATAAGAGTAGAATCTCTCGGGGTCGGAGTAGGTACAGTGGCGTGTCCATTCAGCTTGACCGATACCCGCTTGGCGCAGCCTGTGAAGGCCATAACCGGGTAAATCGAATTGCAGCCTGTCACCTTTCCCATTTGCAAAGAATCGTAGGTTTTCCTGAGATTCCACTACGAATTCATCCAGAAACTCAGGCCCTACTTCATAAGCGGCTTGTGAGATGGACGGGCCAATCACCGCCATGGTGTTTTCTCGCTTTGCGCCCAGGGCTTCCATCGCATCCAGCGTTGCTTCGAGTACCCCGTCCCGCGCGCCGCGCCACCCTGCATGAGCAGCTCCGATCACGTTTGCGTTAGTGTCGGCGAAAAGGACCGGTTGGCAGTCGGCTGTGAGAATCGTCAGGGCCAGCCCCGGAGTGGCCGTGACCACGCCATCAGCCTTGGGTTTTTCGCCATTTATGGGGGCGTCCACAGTCAAAACCACAGGTGAATGGAACTGGTGTATGCCAATCATCGATTCGGGTTCGACCTCCATAGCGTCGGCTACGCGATTGCGATTGATCGTGACGGCCTCGGTTTGATCAGAGGAGCCATAACCACAGTTGAGCCCCGCAAAGATTCCCGAAGAAGCCCCGCCACGGCGGCTGAAGAAGCCGTGGCGCAGTGGGTCTAGCAAATCTGAGGTCAGAATTTCCAAGGTCATGGCTCCAGTCCCGGCGGCGGTGAAGAAGGGGAAGGGTATAGGCCCAGAACTTTGAACAGATTTCCCATTTCCTCAGGGTGCGTCAACCGGCGATGCGCGGCAACAAGTTCATCATGTTTTGGCCCGTCAAGTTGTGTGGCCAAGGCCTGCGCACGGGCGGTGATTCCCAGCCGTTCAAGGAACACTCCCTGCGACGTCAGGCGCGAATGGGCGCAGCCGGCAGCCCGTGTTGCCAAAGCCAGCGGTTCGAAATCCACATGTGCTGTCAGATCGGCCTTGCCAGGCATGGCCAGCGGGTCGCAATGTTCATGCGCCTGCACGGCCTGAAACGTGTCGCCTTGGGAATGCCAGTCGCCGTAATCCACAATTACACCCGCGCCGCCATGGGTTCCTATTCGCCCCGCGATCACAGTGATGATGGGGATCGCTGCCGCGCAAAGTTCAACCAGATCGCCATCCTTGGTGTCGTTCAGCCTGTCCTTAAGCGCCACCTGTTCCGCCTGCGGTCCGAGCCCCCAGGTGAGAGCGCCGTCCTCAGAGCCGATCAGGCGTTCCCGCCAGCCGTTGCCATCGCGCACAAACTGGCGGACGGGCAGGGCGTCGAAGAACTCATTCGCGACCAGATATAGCGGCGCTTCGGGCAGGTCCGCAACAGAGCCGATCCAGCGCGGTTCATGGCCCTTTAGTGTTTTTGCTTGGATGGCCCGTAAGGTGGGCGAGGCCTCGAAAAGAACAACTTCGGCCGCGTCGTGAAACCCAGGCACACGAGCCGTGGCGCGCAGTATATCCGCCATCAAGGTGCCGCGCCCCGGTCCCAGTTCGGCTAGAACGAAATGTTCAGGATGCCCCTGGTCCTGCCAGCTTTGGGCCAGAGCCAGACCAATCAGTTCTCCAAACATCTGACTGATTTCAGGGGCTGTGACGAAGTCACCTTTTACCCCCAATGGGTCGCGGGTGGTGTAGTAACCGTGTGTCGGGTGCAGCATGCACTCGGTTGTATAGTCGGCGACACTCATCGGGCCGTCTTGTGCGATCCGTTCCAGCAGGTGCTTCTTCAGGGTCATGGCGTGCTCCTGGTCTGCCGTATGCGCAGAGCGAACCATAGGCCAAGCGCGATCATCGGCAGCGATAGCAATTGCCCCATCGTAAGCCCGTATCCCCCAATATGCCAAGCCAGACCCAGCGGGTTGCCGGGTGAGATGAACTGTGCATCCGGCTGGCGGAAAAACTCGACAATAAACCGCGACGCTCCGTATCCAGCAAGAAAGACGCCCATAATCATGCCGGGCTTGTGAAACGCCCTGCGGCGATAGACCAGCCATAGAAGTATGGCACCAAGCAAAAGGCCCTCAAGCGCCGCTTCGTACAGTTGCGAAGGGTGCCGCGCGCACATTCCGGCCAAGACGCTGGGGCAATTCTGCGCGGCGGTACCGGGGAAAACGACCGCCCAAGGTAGTTCACTGGGCCGTCCCCAAAGTTCGGCATTGATGAAATTTGCCAGGCGCCCCAGCAACAGGCCGGGCGGCACTGTGTGCGCAATCAGGTCGGCCAGAGAAAGAGCAGAAATCTGGTGCCGCCGCGCATATAGGTAAGATGCGACTACGACACCCAACAGTCCGCCATGGAAGGCCATGCCGCCTTGCCAGACTTTCAGAATCTCAATTGGATTCGAAAGGTAATAGGCAGGCTGATAGAACAGCACGAACCCAAGCCGCCCGCCCAAAATCACGCCAAGGATGATCCAGGTGATCAGGTCCTCAAGCTGTTCGGGCTTTATCGGTGGCATTTTATTTGGCCACAAGGCTGGGCGTTTTAGTGCCATCACCCCCATCCGCCATGCAATCAAAATACCGGCGATATAGGCCAGAGCGTACCATCTGAGTGCAAAGTCCATCCCGAACAACGAGATCGAGAACAATTCGGGCGACAGATCGGGGAAATTCAGAACAGCCTGCATGTGCGTCTCATTGCCCGGGGTTTGCGGGGCAAGTCAACCTTGAGCCCGGCGTAATCTTTCCCCATATAAAGACCAACCGCGATTTCGGAGTAAAGCCATGCAAACCCGCAACAAGATCCTCGACGATGTTTCCCAGCTGATGACCAACGCCATGGGCGTGGCGCAGGGCGCTCGGGAAGAGGCCGAGAATGCAATGAAGTCGATGATGGACCGTTGGCTGGCCGACCGCGATTTCGTTACGCGTGAGGAGTTTGACGCTGTCCGCGCGATGGCTCAGAAAGCGCGTGAAGAAAACGCAGCGCTCGAAGCGCGTATCGCAGCGCTAGAGGCGAAGCTGGACAAATAACGTCTTAAACTTGATTTCGGGCTAAAGCTATCCGCCGCGCAATCCGGGTTCGGGTTGTGCAGTGTCGTGCATCTTGGCGCCTTGTGAAAATTAATCAAGGCAAAGCTGCGGCCAGTGCCAATATTTTGATCGCCGTTGCCATTCGTCCACAACTTATTGCTGTTATCCCCAAGAAATAGGGTTGTCAGAACCCATCTCGCATCGCACCATATTTAGTACAGGCCCATGGGGGAAGCCCGGCTTGTAGAGCAGGCAACTAGCGCTGGGGCGCTGCCAGCCCCGAAATGCTAGAGATTAGTGAGGTGGCATTATGGCCCTTTCCGAGCAGTTTCTCGAAGAAGACCTTCATCCGATCGATATTGTTGAACATCTTGCCGAACATCACGACTGGGACTTTGACCGGATCGGGGATGATCAGATTGCCATGGCCGTCGAAGGGCAGTGGCGCACATATTCGATCACTTTGGCCTGGTCGAATTATGACGAAACCCTGCGTATGGTGTGTTCGTTCGAAATGGAGCCCCCCTCGGATCGTGAATCCGAATTGTATGAGCTTCTGAACAAGATGAATGATCAGTGTTGGGCCGGAGCGTTTACCTATTGGGCCAATCAGAAATTGATGGTCTACCGTTACGGTCTGGTTCTGGCAGGCGGACAGACGGCCAGCCCGGAACAAATCGATACGATGATCACCGCCGCAGTCCTGAGCGCCGAACGTTACTATCCGGCGATACAATTGGTTACATGGGGTAACCGTACCCCAGAAGAAGCGATGCAAGTCGCCATTGCAGAGGCCTACGGCCGCGCGTAAAGCTTTGCCCCAAACCGAATAAGGGGAGGGGCAATCATGGATATGTCACGTGTCGCCGAGCAGGGGCTGGTTCTTCTGGGATGCGGTAAGATGGGATCGGCCATGCTCGCCGGATGGTTAGAGCATGGCCTTCCTGCGTCAGCGGTCTGGGTGATCGACCCGAACCCGTCAGATTGGCTGAAAGCGCAGGGCGTCAATATCAATACCCCTTTGCCCGAAGCACCCGCAGTGGTTTTGGTGGCCGTCAAGCCTCAGATGATGGGCGAGGCCCTGCCTGCAATCCAGGCGTTGGGCGGTGGCAGCAGCTTGTTTGTCTCGGTTGCTGCAGGCACCTCGATTGCCACTTTCGAATCCGTATTGGGTGAAGGAACCCCGATCGTACGGGCCATGCCGAACACACCCGCCGCGATTCGACAGGGAATTACGGCACTCATCGGCAACACACATGCGTCTGACGCAGATGTTGCGTTGTCTGAAAGCCTGCTGTCGGCCATTGGCCAAACTGTCCGGCTGGAAGATGAGGCGCAGATGGACGCGGTCACGGGCCTCAGCGGTTCGGGGCCGGCTTACGTGTTCCACCTGATCGAAACGCTGGCCGCCGCCGGTCAGGCGCAGGGATTGCCGCATGAGCTGGCGATGAAGCTGGCAAAATCCACCGTGGCCGGGGCAGGTGCGCTGGCTATGGCTGCCGAGGAAGACCCCTCGCAACTTCGCATCAACGTGACATCACCCAACGGAACTACGCAGGCTGCGCTAGAAGTTCTGATGCACGAAGAAGAAGGCTTCCCTGACCTGCTGCACCGGGCGGTCAAAGCCGCAACAGACCGATCCAAGGAGCTGTCTCGTGAGTGAGATAACGTTCGACGATTTCCTCAAGGTCGATATCCGTGTGGGCGAAGTGATCCGGGCCGAACCGTACCCCGAGGCTCGTAAGCCCGCGATCAAGATGTGGATCGACTTTGGCGATGAGATTGGTGAGCGGAAAACCTCGGCTCAGGTCACGGCGCATTACGATCCGGCCTCGCTGGTCGGCAAGCAGGTGATGGCCGTCGTGAACTTCCCACCGCGTCAGATCGGCCGGTTCATGTCCGAGGTTTTGGTGCTGGGCTTGCCCGATGAGAATGGAGAGGTTGTCTTGATTGGTCCGGATGGCGAGGTTCCCACCGGAGGACGGATGCACTGATGAAACTGCTGATCACCCGTCCAATGACCGCCTCTGTCGAAGCTCGCGCCCGGGCCGAATTTGATGTCGAGATCCGCAGTGAAACGCTGCCGATGACGTTCGAGGAAATGCTGCGCGCGTTGACGGAGTTCGACGTGGTCGTGCCAACGCTGGGCGATCAATTTTCGGCGCAGGTGTTCGCCGAAACGCCCAATTCCCGCTGCAAGCTGCTGGCGAATTTTGGCGTCGGCTACAATCACATCGACGTGGACGCGGCCCGTGCCGCTGGCATGGCCGTCACCAATACACCCGGGGCAGTGACCGATGCCACTGCGGACATTGCCATGACCCTGTTACTGTCCACCGCCCGCCGAGCAGGTGAGGGTGAACGGTTGGTCCGTGCAGGCGGCTGGCAGGGCTGGCATCCGACGCAAATGCTCGGTCACCACGTGACGGGCAAGCGAGTCGGCATTGTCGGCATGGGCCGTATCGGTCAGGCTATCGCCCGGCGTTGCCATTTCGGGTTCGGAATGCAAGTGGCGTATCAGTCGCGCAGCGCCAAGGAGCTGGACTTTCCGGCTGTGTACACCAGCGATCTCAAGGCACTGGCCGGATCTGTCGATTTCCTGATCCTTGCCGTCCCCGGTGGCGCGGAAACCCGTCATCTGATCAACGCTTTGGTGCTTGCGGCGATGAATCCTTCGGCCATCCTGATCAATATCGCGCGCGGGGAGGTCGTGGACGAGTCGGCTCTGATTGCGGCGCTGCAAGCCGGTGAGATCGCGGGTGCAGGGTTGGATGTCTACGAATTCGAACCCGCTGTTCCGCAGGCGCTACGCGACATGGAAAACGTGACCTTGCTGCCCCATCTGGGCACCGCGACCGAGGAAGTCCGCTCGGATATGGGGCATATGGCGCTGGACAACGTGGCGGCCTATGTCGCGGGTCGCCCTTTGCCGAATCTGGTTTAGGGGCCGACCGCCTCGCGCCAGTGTTTGCGGCAAAGCGAAACATAGGTCTCGTTCCCGCCAATCTGCACCTGCGCGCCTTCGGTGATGGTGTTTCCGTTCTCATCCTGGCGTATCACCATAGTCGCTTTGCGCCCGCATTTGCAGATCGTGCGGACCTCGCGCATTTCATCGGCCAGCGCCAGCAAGGCCGCTGAGCCTGGAAATAGGCGCCCCTGAAAATCTACCCTCAACCCATAGGCCAGAACCGGCACTTTCAGGTCATCAACGGCGCGTGCCAGTTGCCAAACCTGTTCTTCGGTCAGGAACTGCGCCTCATCCACGAAAACACAGGCGACCTTGCCTTGGCTCAGTCGCGCTTCGATCATCACAAAGACGTTATCTCCGGCCACGAAGGTGTCTGCGTCAGCGGATATCCCGATCCGTGAGGCGATCTTGCCGACACCGGCGCGCCCGTCCAGCGCCGCGGTCATCAGATAGGTGTCCATGCCTCTCTCACGATAGTTGTGCGAAGCCTGCAGCAACACGGTCGATTTGCCCGCGTTCATGGTGGAATAATTGAAGTAAAGCTTTGCCATGCGCCCGGGTCTAAATGGCAAGACCAGTCTGGGCAAGGTACCAAAAGCCGTTAAAGATGCGACGCCGCCGTTGTTGTTGCAGGGGCAGAGCGTATGCTCAAAGGGGATGGATCCCCCACGCCTACAACAGCGACGCCGTCGGCCAACATGCGGCCTACAAAGTGCGAGGCTGAAATAGCGCCCCGCAAGCACTCGTTACCGGCCGGAACGGCCGCCACTCACTCACAAAACCCCTGCATATCTGAGGGATAGCCAATATATGACATTTCAATTATGACTAGAGTATGGGAAATTTCCTGTCCCTTTCCCCCACAATGGCAGATGTTGTGGGTGAGGCAGGCAGCAAAGGTAATAACATGGCAGATATCGGGGCTTATCTGAAAAAGCATACAGAAGCATTGGTCAAAGATGTCGGTATCGAATCTGCGTGTGAGATCACCGGCAAATCCAAGGCGACACTGGGGCGGTATTATTCAGACAACGCAGAACATGCCGACCGGTTTATGCCTGTCGATGCTGTCGCTCGGCTTGAGGCCGTATCCAGCTATCCGCACGTCACGTCTGCCCTGGCCGATCTTAAGAACATCACCTTGTCCTATGACGGTCGCAACTCGGACAAACCGCGTACCGGAGGGGTGAACTCAGACGTTATTGCGTTAAGCCAGCGCTTCGCGATGCTGATGACCGAATATCAAGCCGCCATCGAAGACGGAATCATTACCGTGAATGAAGCCAAGCGTCTGCTGAAAGAAACCAGCCAGTTGCAACAGGTGTTGATCGAGATGAAGCTGCATCTGGAGGAGGAAAGCGTGAGCTGAGGCTGATCGCTGATCTTCCTGTGAGGAAAAGCTGCCGACACGAGCTTTGAACACCTGATTTGCCGACATTGCTGCCTTTCACTTGCTACGACAGACTTGCGACCGCGCCGACAAATTCGGTCCACCGCTCGCGATCCACAAACCCATAGTGTCCTGCGCCCGACCACTCGTGCGCTGTGCAGTTGGGAAGCTCAGAGCAAAGGTGTCGAGGCATTTCCGGTGAGATAATGTCGTCCGCAGTGCCATAAAACATCTCAACCGGTTGCTGGATTTCCTTTGGCGAAAACCCCCAATCCCAAAGAGCCATCGTCATTTCGAAAACACCTTCCTCGTGTTGTTGATAACCGAGGCGAAAGTTTTCTTCGAATAAGGCTTGCTGCTTTGGATTGCGGAGTATTGTTTTGGCTTCGTTGGGCATTTGATCAACGACAGACTCCACATATGAAGGGATGTCTTTCAAAGCACTTTTGGCGCCCATACGTTCTGCCCAACGGATCAGCAGGGTTAGATGGCGCAGTTTCGCAATGGTCTTCAGATCCTGCAGTACCAGCATTTTGGTAACGCCGGGCTCATCGAATGGCGCCACAGGAGAAGCGAGCGCTACCTTGCGCACACGTTCGGGCATGTGAAATGCCACCGCCAAAGCGTGGGGGCCGCCTCCGGAATGGCCCGCCACGTTGAAGGTATCAAGGCCAAGATGATCCGCCAGATCCTCCATATCTACGCCCCAGTCGACCATTTTCCGATCCTTTTTCGGACTCGACCCTCCGACACCGGGTTGGTCCGCTGCAATCCATCGCACTCCAAGCGAAGCGGTTAGGTTGTCGTCAGGTTGACGAATGACGTGAGAGTCGGAAAACCCATGGCTAAAAATCACAGGTGTTCCGTTTGGGTCGCCGTAAGTGCTGAAAGCGAGCGTTCTACCATCTCTGAGAGTTATGTGTTCAGTCAAGTTGTTCTCCTAAAACGAAATATCTTTAAGTCGTGAGTTCATTGGAATATTTGCAAAGACCTGATTCGACGCTACAAGCCATTCTCACATTTTGATACCAAAACAATTGGTCCGCATGGTGAAATGCAGATGTCAGTTTAGGCTCAAAGCAGTTAGTCGAATACTCTCTTGTGTGAATTCGGGAAACCGACCGTCACCCGTGCCGCTTCACGATCACCGATCCCACCGAATATCCCGCGCCGAAAGAGCAGATCAGCCCGACATCCCCTTCCGCAAGATCATCCGAGTACTTTGAAAACGCGATGATCGAGCCGGCTGAGGATGTGTTGGCATAGTCCTGCAGGATGTTGGGTTGCTCTCCCGCTTCTGGCTCACGGCCCAGCACCTTTTTACCGATGAAATCGTTCATCGTCTTGTTGGCCTGATGTAGCCACAGGCGTTTCAGGTCGCCGCTGGCCACTCCCTCGGACGCCATGTGGTCCGAGATATGTTTGCTGACCATCGGCAGCACTTCCTTGAACACCTTGCGGCCGTTCTGCATGAACTGCATGTCGCGCCGGTCGATCACCCCATCGGGGCGCGAGCGGCGCAGGAAACCGTTGTTGTTGCGGATATTGTTTGAGAACGACGTGGCGCAGCGGGTCGAGAGGATTTCGAAATGCGGCCCCGTCGCGTCTTCGATCCGTTCGATCAGGGTGGCGGTCGCCACATCGCCAAAGATGAAATGGCAATCGCGGTCGCGCCACTCCAGATGGCCCGAACAAATCTCGGGGTTCACCACCAGCGCCGACCGGACCGAACCCGAGCGGATCATGTCCGCTGCCGCCTGAATGCCGAACGTGGCCGAGGAACAGGCGACATTCATATCGAAACCAAAGCCTTTGATCCCCAGTGCCTGCTGAATCTCAATCGCTATCGCGGGATAGGCGCGTTCGTGGTTCGATGCGGCGCAGATCACCAGATCGACATCCTCGGCACTGCGGCCCGCCTGCTCCAGTGCCTTTTTGCAGGCGTCCACGGCCATCTCGGTCATGATGCCGGGTTCGTCATCCGCGCGCTGGCGCAGCTGGGGATGCATCACGTCCGGGTCCAAAACGCCGGACTTGTTCATCACATAGCGGTTCTGGATGCCCGATGCCTTGAGGATGAACTCTTCCGAGGAGTGCTGCATAGGCTCGACCTCACCCGCCGCAATCGCGTCGGCGTTCTTGGCATTCTGCTTGTCGGTAAATGCGTTGAATGCAGTGACGAGTTCGGCATTGGTGATGACGTTCTCGGGTGTGAAAACACCTGTGCCGGTGATTGCGGGCGTATACATGGCGGGTCCTGAAGGTATCGAATTTGCTTAAAATGCAGTTGTGGCAGGCTTTGATCAAGGGATGGTGACCCAACGGAACATACGGGTATTCGTCAAATTTAGGTTCACATCTTGAATAGTTCAGAATATGAAGTATGTGGCCTGTCGGGCTCACACGGGAAAATTTCATGCAAGACGATATCAGTACCAGGCTTGGCCGCCTGAGCCCGGAAATCCAGTCGATCATGGGGGTGTATGCCCTGTATTGGAAACTGGAAGAGACGTTTAACTGCATGGAAACGGACCTGAGCCATCCGGAATGCCACATGCTTATCAAGCTCGACCAACCCAAGCGTATGGGGGTTCTGGCGGCGGACATGCTGAGCGTTCCATCGACCATCACTGCCACGGCCGATAGTCTGGAAAAGGCGGGGTACCTAACCCGTAAACGTGACCCTGAAGACCGCCGTGCTTGGTTGCTGGTTCTGACCGATCAGGGTGAAGGTGCCCGAGATATGTTGGTGGCCGAAGCCGGGGATCTTTTTCGCCGTGCCTCTGGGCTGACTGCCGAAGAAACTGTCGAATTCGCGCGACTGGCGCGTAAAATCCGAGACAACATCCTGAAAACAGGAATTCCCGAGGGATTGACGAAATGAAACTCCTCTCTGTTCTGACTGCGGCTTTGATCACACTGACGACGCCGGTACTTGCACAAAACACTGCAAAGCCGGTCAAGCTGATGCAGGTGCGTGAAACCGCGCCAGGCTTTTCACGACAGTTTTTTGGACGGGTTGCAGCGCGGCAAACCGTTGATCTGGCCTTTCAGGTATCTGGTCAAATCGTCGAGATGCCGGTGACCGAAGGCTTTGTAATTCCCAAGGGTGAGTTGATCGCGCAATTAGACAAGGCTCCGTTTCAGCGTCGTTACGACCGCGCAGTTTTGCAAAAGGATCAGGCTGACCGCACCGTGGCCCGCCTGTCGCGTTTGCGTGGCACTGCCGCCAGCCAAGTGGCCGTGGACGATGCCGAGACCGAAGCGCAACTGGCCGATATCGCTGTGCGGGATGCGGAATATGATCTGGAACACGCCACTCTGACTGCGCCGTTCGATGCACTGGTGTCCAGCCGGGCGGTCGAAGCCTTTACCACCGTGTCCGCTGGCGCGCCCATCGTACGCATTCACGACATGTCCGAGTTGCGGATCGAAGTCGATGTGCCTGAAATTCTCTTCCAGCGTTCGGGTCAGGAAGAAGACATCTCGATCACAGCCAAGTTCCCGGTCAGTGACGAGGTTTTCCCTCTTCAGGTTCGTGAGTTTGACGCTGAAAGCTCGACTGTCGGGCAGACCTTCCGCATCCAGTTTGGCCTGACCCCGCCCGAAGGGCTGCAAATTTTGCCGGGTTCGTCCGTGACTGTGAATGTTCAGGTGCAAGATGGCCGAACCGGTATCATCATTCCGGCGTCAGCCATTGTGGCAGGCGCTGATGGTGCGCTGGGCGTCATGGTGTTTTCGCCAACGGGAGCAGATGAAGGCACCATCAAGCACGTATCTGTCACTATCGAACCGACCCAAACCGGCGAAGTTCGGGTGCTGAGGGGCTTGTCGGATGGTGACGAAATCGTTGTCGCGGGTGGAAGCGCGCTGACCGATGGACAGGCCGTGCGCCGCTTTGCCGGCTTTGCGAATTGAGGGCGGACAGATGAACATTGCGCGCGCCTCAATCGACCGGCCGATCTATACGTGGCTGATCATCCTGATTGCCCTGTTTGGGGGCATCTGGGGATTCCTGTCATTGGGTCGTCTGGAAGACCCGGCCTTCACCATCAAGAACGCCGTCATTGCAACTCAATACCCCGGTGCCACAGCGGAAGAAGTGGCGCTGGAGGTCTCAGAACCATTGGAATCTGCCATCCAGCAGATGGGCGAGGTCGATACGATCACCTCGGTCAACCAGCCCGGATTTTCGCTGATCGAGGTCGAGATCAAGTCGACCTATGACGGTACCGAACTTCCCGAAATCTGGACTAAGCTGCGGGCCAAGGTGCGCGACGCATCACGCACATTGCCGTCAGGTGTAAGCCCGCCACTGGTGAATGACGGATTCGGCGACGTGTTCGGCCTGTTTTACGCTGTCACAGCCGAAGGGTTTTCAGACGCCGAGAAACATGAGCTATCCACCTTTTTGCGGCGCGAATTGCTGACTGTTCCCGGCGTTGCGGATGTCGAGGTGATGGGTTTGCCGGACGAGGCGATCTTTGTCGAACCAGATCTGGCCATTTCCGTGAACCAGAATGTCCCCATCACAGCCATCAACGAGGCGATCGCCAACGCGGATTCGGTGAATGCTTCGGGCTCAGTCCGGACGGAAAATGACCGCACCACGATTCTGACCGCCGAAGGGTCGGACACCGTGTCGGCCATCGCCGGGTTGTCCCTGGGATCGCAAGGGCAGGTAATCAATCTTTTCGATATGGCGCATGTTTCCAGGGGGCGTCAGACAGACCCCGAGGTCATGATCCGGTTCAACGGCACCGAGGCGTTTACGTTGGGCATCGCGGGTCTTTCGACCGAGAACATTGTCGAAGTAGGCCAACGAGCCGATGCAAAACTCGCCGAGCTGGATTCACAGATTCCATATGGAGTTGAAATCCTGCCAATCTATCAGCAGCACGTGGTGGTCGAGCAGGCCTCGAACGACTTTCTGGTAAATCTGGCCTTGTCAGTTAGCATCGTGGTTGCGGTGCTGGGTATCTTCATGGGGTGGCGTGCAGCCGTTGTCGTTGGTTCAACCCTGTTGCTGACGGTAGTGGGGACGCTGCTGTTCATGTCGATCTTCTCAATTGAGATGGAGCGGATTTCATTGGGTGCCTTGATCATCGCGATGGGGATGCTGGTGGACAACGCCATCGTGGTGGCCGAGGGGATGCAAATCGCCATGCTGCGAGGCAAGAATTCGCGTGACGCAGCGGACGAGGCGGCCTCGAAGACGCAGATACCGCTACTTGGGGCTACGATCATTGGCATCATGGCGTTCGCTGGGATCGGTCTCAGCCCGGATGCGACGGGTGAATTCCTGTTCTCGCTGTTCGCGGTAATCGGGATTTCGCTGTTGCTCAGCTGGGTGCTGGCGCTGACCGTGACACCGATGCTGGGCCACTACTTTTTCAAGCAAGGCAAAGTGGGTGCAGTGGATGCCTATGGTGGCATCATGTTCCGCGTCTATGGCGCGATCCTAAGCTGGGCGCTTCGGATGCGTTGGCTGGTGATTGCCGCGTTGATCGGGGTAACGGCTGCATGTTTTGCTGGCTTTGGGCTGGTGAAACAGCAGTTCTTTCCTGACTCGAATACACCGCTGTTCTTCGTGCATTACAACCTGCCGCAGGGCACGCCCATCGCGCGTACGGCCACGGATATGGCTGTGTTCGAAGATTGGCTGAATGAACGAGATGATGTTGTGTCGGTCACCACCTTCGTAGGGCAGGGCGCGACCCGGTTCCTGCTTACCTATTCCGCCGAGAAACCCAACCCCAGCTACGGGCACATGATCATCCGGACTGAGACGTTGGATGACATTCCAGTGCTGCAAGCGGATCTGGAGGCGTTTGGTCAGGCACAATTCCCCGAGGGTAAGTTCCGCACCAAGCGCCTGATCTTCGGCCCCGGAGGCGGTGATCCGATTCAAGCGCGGTTCTCGGGCAGTGATCCGGCGGTGCTGCGCGCGCTGGCGGATGAGGCCGTGCAGAAAATGAATGAGGCCTCACCAAACGCGCTTAACGTCTACCACGATTGGCGCGAGCAGGAACTGGCAGTACAACCGATCTATGCGACTGAACGCGCCCAGACTGCTGGAGTCTCGCGAGAAGATATTGCCGCAACCTTGCAGTTTTCAACGGACGGAATCGTTGCTGGGGAATTCCGCGAGCGGGATCGCCTGATTCCGATCATCCTGCGCCGTCCTGCGGACGGGGATTATTCGATTGTGGATCAGGTCGTGTTCTCGGACCAGTCCGAGAGGTTTGTCCCGGTCGAGCAAATGGTTGATGGGTTCGATTACAAAGCGCTTAACACGCTGGTCCATCGTCGCGATAGGGTGCTGACGATCACCGTGGGGGCTGATATCCCGCCAGACATGACGGCGGCACAGGTCCACTCCGAGGTGCGCGCGGCCATCGAAAGCATGGAACTGCCGCCGGGCTACCGGATGGAATGGGGCGGTGAATTTGAGAACGCGGGTGAAGCAAATGAAAGCCTCGGGCGCCAATTGCCGCTCAGCCTGCTGATCATGGTGTTGATTTCGGTTCTGATCTTCAACGCGGTTCGACAACCGATTATCATCTGGCTGCTGGTGCCGATGTCGGTGAACGGGGTCGTGATTGGCCTGCTGGGTACGGGCCTGCCGTTTACCTTCACAGCGCTGCTGGGCCTGCTCAGCCTGTCGGGGATGTTGATCAAAAACGGCATCGTGCTGGTTGAAGAAATCGACTTGGTCCGCGAAACCGGCAAACCTTTGCGTGAGGCTATCGTCGAGGCCTCGGTCTCGCGTCTGCGTCCTGTGATGCTGGCGGCGATCACCACCATTCTGGGCATGGCACCGTTGCTGACGGACGCGTTCTTCCGATCGATGGCGGTGACGATCATGGGGGGATTGGCTTTTGCCACGATCCTGACCATGGTTGCGGCTCCGGTCTTTTACCTCGTGTTATTTGCGCGGGATGAAAGGCGTGAGGCGGCCAAGGTCTAAATGCTACCGGGCGGCTGTTTCAGTCGCCCGGATCTTTTGCCGGGTCGTAGTGGTAGTAAAAACAGGACAGCTTGTTGCCGTCGGGGTCGCGCAAATAGGCGACATAGAAATCAGGTGCGTAGTAGTCTCGTGTGCCCGGAGCGCCTTCATCAGCTCCACCGTTTTCTAGACCAACCGCATGGAACCGCCGAACCTGTTTGGCGCTGCGGGCAGGGAAAGCCATCATCGTCCCATTGCCCACGCTCGCGGCTTTACCGTCAAAGGGTGTGCATATCCAAAACCCGGTTCCGGCATCAGGCTCTGTTCCCCAACCAGCGCGCCCTTCGTTCCACCCCGGAAGGCGCGGCTGGTTTAAAACGGAAAAGATCGCGTCGTAAAACCGAATGGCCCTTGGAAGATTATTGGTTCCGTATGTGGTGTAAAGGCGCACAGCTCCCTCGTTTGGCTTAGGTCCTCATGATGGGACCAGCCTGAGCGCAGGGAAAGCGAAAACAGTGCTGCGTCTCCTGTCAGATCAGAGGGATCAGCGGGACATCGCACGCGGCAAGCGTTATCAGAGCGGCAAAAGCCATAAACCTAAGCATTTCTTGTTCCTTCTGCTCGTTTGCAAAAAAATGCGCGCCCGATGACACAAGGTCAACGGGCGCGGACTAATTGGTTCAAAATGCGCGGAATTCGCCGCTAGCAGAGCCGGTCAGCCCTGCAGCGACTTCACCTCGACATCCCCTTCGGCCTGCGCCTTGATCGCCAGCGCAGCGGCATGGCTGGCGGCGGCGGTGGTGAAATAAGGGATCTTGTCATAGAGCGCGATCGAGCGGATGGATTTGCTATCCTCCACCGCCTGAGCACCCTCGGTGGTGTTCATCAACAACTGTACCTGACCGTCTTTCAGCATGTCGACCACATCGGGGCGGCCTTCATAGACCTTGTTGACCACATCGCAAGGGACCCCCTGATTAGCCAGCCAGCTTTGGGTGCCGCGGGTTGCAACCAGTGTGAAGCCTTGTTCAACCAACACCTGAGCAGCCTCTAGCATGGCGGCTGTCTTGTCGGCATCCTTGATTGAGATAAAGGCGCGACCCGAGGACGGCAACACCATCCCGGCGCCCATCTGCGCCTTGAGGAAAGCACGCGGGAAGTCGCGATCCCAGCCCATGACCTCTCCGGTCGAGCGCATTTCCGGGCCAAGAATGGTGTCGACACCGGGGAAACGGGCAAAGGGCAGAACTGCTTCTTTCACCGAGAACCACGGCATGTCCGGGTCGGCCAGTGTCATCTGGTCGGCGATTTTGGTGTCGTCGACAGTCTTGTAGGGCGGGCGTTTTGGGAAGTTCGCCAGTTTTTCGCCCGCCATGATGCGCGCCGCAATCGAGGCAATCGCGCTGTCGGTGGCTTTGGCGACGAAAGGTACAGTGCGCGAGGCGCGCGGGTTCACTTCGATCAGGTAGATCTCATCATCCTTGATCGCGAACTGCACGTTCATCAAGCCGACAACGTTCAGCGCCTTGGCCAGTTTGAACGCCTGATCCTTGATCTGCTCAATGATCTCTTTTGACAGCGAGTAGGGCGGTAGCGAACAGGCCGAGTCGCCCGAGTGAACGCCCGCCTCTTCGATGTGCTGCATGATACCCGCGACGTGTACGTCGGTGCCATCGCACAGAGCGTCTACGTCCAGCTCAACCGCACCGGCCAGATAGCTGTCCAGCAGAACCGGGCTGTCGCCCGAGACCACGACGGCCTCGTTGATGTAGCGTTTCAGCTGATCCATGTCGCGCACGATCTCCATCGCGCGGCCACCCAGAACGTAAGAGGGGCGGATGACCAGCGGGAAGCCGATTTCTTCGGCAATCTCCAGCGCCTGTTCATCCGTCGAGGCAATGCCGTTCTTGGGCTGTTTCAGGCCCAGATCGTTGACCAGCGCCTGGAAGCGTTCGCGGTCTTCGGCCAGGTCGATCGCGTCCGGTGTGGTTCCGAGGATCGGGATGCCCTCGGCCTCGAGCGCGTTTGCCAGTTTCAGCGGGGTCTGACCGCCGAACTGAACGATCACACCATGCAGCGTGCCGTTTTCCTGTTCCTTCGTCAGGATTTCCATGACGTGTTCGAAGGTCAGCGGCTCGAAATACAGGCGGTCCGAAGTGTCATAGTCGGTGGACACTGTCTCGGGGTTGCAGTTGATCATGATGGTTTCGTAGCCTGCCTCGGTCAGCGCGAAACAGGCGTGACAGCAGCAATAGTCGAACTCGATACCCTGACCGATCCGGTTCGGGCCACCGCCGAGAATGACGACCTTTTTGCGGTCACTCGGGCGTGCTTCACATTCAACCTCACCCATCATTGGGGCTTCGTAGGTCGAATACATGTAAGGCGTCTGCGCTTCGAACTCGGCGGCGCAGGTGTCGATGCGCTTGAACACGGCGCTGACGCCGAGATTCCGGCGGGCGCGGCGGACGTTGTCTTCGTCGCGGCCGGTCAGATTGCCCAGACGTGCATCGGTGAAGCCCAGCATCTTGAGCTTGCGGATGCCTTCCTCGGTCACCGGCAGACCGTCTTTACGGACCTGACGTTCGGCCTCGATGATCTCGCGGATGCGGGCCAAGAACCACGGGTCGAACTTGGTGACGCCGAAAATCTCGTCATCGGTCAGACCGTGGCGCATCGCTTGCGCGATTGTGCGCAGACGGTCGGGCGTCTGCTGGCTGATCGCCTTGATTACAGCAGCCTTGTCGTCGGCCTCCTCCCAGACACCTACGTTGAGGCCGGGGATTTCGATCTCATCAAAGCCGGTCAGGCCCGATTCCATCGAGGCCAGAGCCTTCTGCATCGATTCGTGGATGGTGCGGCCGATGGACATGGCCTCACCCACCGACTTCATCGCGGTGGTCAGATAGGGTTCCGAGCCCGGGAATTTCTCAAACGCGAATTTCGGAATCTTGGTAACGACATAGTCGATGGTCGGCTCGAACGAGGCCGGGGTTACCTTGGTGATGTCGTTGTCCAGTTCGTCCAGCGTGTAGCCAACGGCCAGTTTCGCGGCGATCTTTGCAATCGGAAATCCGGTCGCTTTGGACGCCAGCGCCGAGGAGCGCGACACGCGCGGGTTCATCTCGATCACGACCATGCGGCCATCGTCGGGGTTGATCGCCCACTGTACGTTCGATCCGCCGGTCTCGACCCCGATCTCGCGCAGAACGGCAATCGAGCCGTTGCGCATGATCTGGTATTCCTTGTCGGTCAGCGTGAGCGCTGGGGCCACAGTGATCGAGTCACCCGTGTGCACGCCCATCGGGTCGACGTTTTCGATGGAGCAGACGATGATGGCGTTGTCAGCGGTGTCGCGCACCACCTCCATCTCGTATTCTTTCCAGCCCAGCAGGCTTTCATCGACGAGGATCTGATTGACCGGCGAGGCATCCATGCCCGAACGGCAAAAATGGATATAATCCTCGCGGTTATAGGCCACGCCGCCGCCGGTGCCGCCCAGAGTAAAGGCGGGGCGGATGATGGCAGGCAGACCGATTTCTTCAAGCTCATCAAGTGCCATTTGCACGCCCGCGTCCAGATCGGTGGATCCGTCTTCACGCTTGGGTGCGGTCACGATGGTCGCCTTGGGGTTTTCCAGACCCAGCCGGTCCATCGCCTCGCGGAACAGGGCGCGGTCTTCGGCCATTTCGATGGCGTCGCGCTTGGCGCCGATCATCTCAACGCCGAACTTGTCCAGTACGCCTATCTCTTCCAACGCCAACGAAGTGTTCAGGCCGGTCTGTCCGCCCATGGTGGGCAGCAGGGCGTCGGGGCGTTCCTTCTCGATGATCTTGGCGACAACCTCGGGGGTAATAGGCTCGATATAGGTGGCGTCCGCCAGCCCGGGATCGGTCATGATGGTCGCCGGGTTTGAGTTTACCAGAATGACCCGGTACCCTTCCTCGCGCAGCGCCTTACAGGCCTGTGCGCCGGAATAGTCGAATTCGCAGGCCTGACCGATGACAATGGGCCCCGCCCCGATGATCATGATCGACTGAATGTCGGTTCTTCTGGGCATGGCCTTGTTCCTTCGGTTGTCTGCGAGTCAGGGCACCCCCAAGCGCCCAAATTGTCCTGCGTTATAGGGACCGCGCGAAAAGGTTCAAGGGGTATCGGAAACGGGGGTGAAATTGCCGCTTTCCCCTCTTTCCCTTGTCGCCGTATTCTCTATACCGCGCAGCACGACAAATGAGGATGCAATTGCGTATTCGTTTCGATCAGGGGCCAGCCGGGGCCGGAACAAGTTTCGACCGGCCAACCAGTGTGATCCGTGCGGACCAGCCGGACGATGTGCCCCAGGCCTTGGCGGCGCTGGATGAGGCGCGCGCCGACGGTGCGTGGCTGGCGGGCTATGCCAGCTATGAGCTGGGTTATGTACTGGAGCCGCGTCTGATCGACCGTCTGCCTTCAGATCGCCGCCTGCCTTTGATCTGCTTTGGTGTCTATGACACGCCCGCGCAACGTGATCTTCCCGCAGCGTCGGGCGGAGTGACAGGCTTTGAACCCCGCTGGGACGAGGCGCGGTATACCCGTGCCTTTAAACAGGTGCATGACGCCATCGGAGCCGGGGATATCTATCAGGCCAACCTGACCTTTCCGATTGACCTGACCGTGGAGGGCGACAGCGCTTCGCTCTATGCTGCATTGGCATCAGGACAGCCAGTGGGCCATGGCGCGTTGGTTCAGCAAGATGGTCTGCCCGATCTGCTCAGCCGCTCGCCCGAGCTGTTCTTTCGCACCGACGCTGACCGAGGGATCGAAACCCGCCCGATGAAAGGCACACAGCCGCGCAGCGAAGATATGGCCGAGGACGCCCGCCGTCGCGCTTTCCTGTCGATTGACGACAAAAATCGGGCCGAGAACCTGATGATCGTCGATCTTCTGCGCAACGACATCAGCCGCGTTGCTTTGCCGGGTTCGGTCAAAGTGCCCGAGCTGTTCAAGGTCGAGACCTATGCAACCGTGCATCAAATGATCTCGCTGGTGCAGGCGCAACTGCATCTGGGCGCAGAACTGTCCGATATCCTGACGGCGCTATTCCCGTGTGGCTCGATCACCGGCGCGCCCAAGATCCGAGCGATGGAGATTCTGTCCGACCTCGAGCCCTGGCCCCGCGACATCTATTGTGGTGCCATCGGCTGGGCCGCGCCGGATGGACGGGCCGAGTTTAACGTGGCGATCCGTACTCTGATGGTTGAGGATGGCAAGGCCACGCTGAATGTAGGCGGCGGAGTGGTCTGGGACAGCACAGCACCGTCCGAGTATGAGGAAGCACTATGGAAAGCCCGCTTTGCCCACCAGATGATCCTGACTTCCGCATAATCGAAACGCTGGCCTATCGACCAGGGCAGGGATTTTTACGTCTGGATCGCCATATGGCGCGGATGGCGCGATCAGCCGATGCATTCGGATTTCCGTACGATGCCGGGCTTGTTGTTGAAAAAATCCACTCGGTCGCGGGGGAAGCGCCGCTGCGTTGCCGCTTGACGCTGGCCGCCGACGGGCAAATGGACGTGACGACCGGAGCGTTGGCTGACAACCCCGCGGTTTGGCGGGTGGCTCTTGCAGAGGCACGGTTGACCGCGTCCGACGTTTGGCTGCAGCACAAGACCACGAAACGTGCGCTATACGACACCGCCCGGGCGGCCTTGCCGCAAGGGATTGATGAGGTTTTGTTCCTGAATGAACGCGAAGAACTGTGCGAAGGAACGATCACGAATATATTTATTCACATGCCAGACGGTCGCCACCTGACCCCGACGCTGTCCAGCGGATTGCTACCGGGCATTCTACGTGAAGAACTGCTGGGTAATAAGCAAGTTACCGAAACCACCCTGACCTTGACCGACCTGAAAAACGCAACAAAAGTCTACATGGGAAATTCGTTGCGTGGTCTGATCCGGGCGGAGTTGGCAGTACAGTGAGCAAACAAACCGATTGGGTGGACAGCGCGAAACCGCATTTGCGCTTGCGATTGGAATTTGGGCTGTTCTTCATCGCCGCGCCTGTGCTTATCGCGGTGTTGTTTCCACCGAGCTGGATGTTCCCGTCCCTCTTCACGTTCACGGCCATCGGGATCATGCTGCTACATTTCACACCCGGCTTTGCCTGGGCAGAGCTGCGTTATAATTGGCGCAACTGGTCTTGGCGCGAGGTTGTTGTCTTTGCACTTGCCATGACGATTGTTTGTGCCGCACTTGTGATGGTCACGCGGCCCGAGGCCTCATTCTTCCTGTTACGTCACCGACCTGAATTTTTGGTGGTGATCTGGCTTGCCTATCCGATCATGTCTGCCCTGCCGCAAGAGTTGCTGTTCCGGGCCCTGTTCTTCCGCCGTTACCACGTGATCCTGCCAAATGGGCAGGCGGCATATCTGCTGAACGCCGCGCTGTTTTCACTGGCTCATTTGATGTATTGGAGCTGGATCGTCACCATCATGACCTTCGCCGGAGGGCTGCTATTCACCTGGGCTTATCGTCGGCGCGGGTCGTTTTTCTATGCCGTCCTGCTGCATGCAATTGCGGGAAACATCATCTTTGCTGCAGGGCTGGGTATCTATTTCTACTCGGGTAATGTGCAAAGGCCGTTTTGACGGTGCGACCCGCCTTGACTTTCCAAGCCTGACAGGGTGTATCGGCGCGACGAATTCTGCGCCCGAAGGGATATGATCCATGCACGCCTACCGCAGCCACACCTGCGCCGCTCTGACCGCCGCCAATGTCGGTGAAACCGTCCGCCTGTCCGGTTGGGTGCATCGGGTCCGAGATCATGGCGGCGTGCTGTTCATCGACCTGCGCGACCATTTCGGTGTGACACAGGTTCTGTGCGACGGTGACAGCGCAGCTTTTGCTGAGTTGGAGAAAGTGCGCTCTGAATGGTGTATCCGCATCGACGGCACTGTCAAAGCGCGCGCGCCCGAGCTGGTGAACCCGAAGTTGCCGACTGGTGAAATCGAGGTTTATGTGCGCGAACTTGAAGTTCTGGGTGCCGCCGACGAGTTGCCCCTGATGGTGTTCGGCGATCAGGAATATCCCGAAGAAACCCGCCTGCGATATCGCTATCTGGACCTGCGCCGCGAGGCGATGCAGCAGAACATGACCCTGCGCTCGGACGTTGTGGCATCCATGCGCAAACGCATGTGGGATCAGGGATTCCGGGAGTATCAGACGCCGATCATTACCGCATCCTCGCCCGAGGGCGCGCGCGACTTTCTGGTGCCGTCGCGCCTGCATCCGGGCAAGTTCTACGCGCTGCCGCAGGCGCCGCAGTTGTTCAAACAGTTGATCATGGTGTCGGGTTTCGACAAGTATTTCCAGATCGCGCCGTGCTTCCGTGACGAAGACCCGCGCGCCGACCGTTCGCCCACCGATTTCTATCAGCTTGACCTTGAGATGTCGTTTGTCGAACAGCAGGACGTGTTTGACACGATCCAACCGGTCCTGACAGGCGTGTTCGAACAGTTCGGCGGAGGTCGCAAGGTCGATCAGGAGTGGCCGCAGATTTCCTATAAGGACTCGGCCCTGTGGTACGGCACCGACAAGCCGGACCTGCGCAATCCTATTAAAATGCAAGTGGTCTCCGACCACTTCCGCGGGTCTGGCTTCGCGATTTTCGCGAAGCTGTTGGAGCAGGAAGGCACCGAAATCCGCGCCATCCCTGCGCCGACGGGTGGAAGCCGCAAGTTTTGTGACCGCATGAATGCCTTTGCTCAGAAAGAGGGTCTGCCCGGTATGGGCTATATCTTCTGGCGTGAGAAACAGAACAAACTAGCCTCTAGAGAGTCACTGAATAAGCTTAAGGTTATTGTCGACCTGCTTGCAGACTTCGACGAAGAGGATGTCGATGCGCCTGCATATATTGCTCTTGAGGCGGCTTATGAAGATCTTCTAGCCCAACATGACGTCCAAGCAGCACTAGAAAGCGATATTCTCGAAAAAGTCGCGAAAGCGCAGGAAAATGGAAATCTACGCAGGGCTAGCTTCTTGTTGTCCGCACATTTTTCCAATGTTGAAGCTGCCGGCCCGCTGGCCAAGAACATCGGTCCCGAGCGCACCGAGGCGATCCGTCAGCAACTGGGTCTGGGGGTCGGTGATGCGGCGTTCTTCCTAGGAGGTAAGCCGAAGGCCTTTGAAAAGGTTGCCGGTAAAGCGCGCGATGTGATCGGTGATGAGCTTAACCTGACCGAGAAAGACCGTTTCGCGTTTGCCTGGATCGTGGATTTCCCGATCTACGAGCAGGACGAAGAAACCGGCGCCATCGATTTCGAACACAACCCGTTCTCGATGCCGCAGGGTGGAATGGAAGCGCTGAATGGCGATCCGCTGGATGTGCGTGGCTACCAGTATGACTTGGCCTGCAACGGGTATGAGCTGGTTTCGGGCGCGATCCGGAACCACAAGCCCGAGATCATGTTGAAAGCCTTCGAGCTGGCCGGGTACGGCGAGGATGAAGTGAAAAGCCGCTTTGGTGCGCTGTTCAACGCGTTCCACTATGGCGCGCCGCCGCACGGTGGTTGCGCTGCAGGCATCGACCGTATCGTGATGTTGCTTGCGGATGAGGCCAACATTCGCGAAGTCATGATGTTCCCGATGAACCAGCGCGCCGAAGATCTGATGATGGACGCGCCCTCCGATCCGACCTCGGATCAGTTGATGGAACTGGGTCTGCGGATCATCCCGCAAGACTGATCAATCACCCGCCGCGTTCGTCGCGGCGGGTTTTTTCTTTGTCGGATGGGTCGTCAACCGAATGGCTGATACCCTGCGCGGCATAGGTGCTTGGTGGATCATCTAGTGGACAAGGTAGCGATCCACGCGCGATCCTTATGTTTCGCGCCACGGCGCGCGTCAGCGTGTATGCCCATATGCTCAGGATTGCGGCCGTCAGAAAATAAGCTGTTGCCACCTCAGATCGCCTCGCGTTGTTCAAGGCGCGCCTGAACGATACCTGCGACCTGAGCTGCCAGTGCGGTCATCGGAGTGCCGCTTACGCGCGACTCAGCCAGTCGCTGTGCGGCCTCTGCTAGAACTGTGTCTTCGGCATCACGCGCGACCCCGCGTATGAACTGGGCCGCATAGTCAAGCGTGCGGCAATCATTCGGCCCGGCCAGCACATCCGCGATATGCGCCATGTCGTCTCGATAGGCCATCGGATCGGGGCGAATTACCTCATCCCGAATGGCGTGCAGGCTGTTAGGGCGGCGATCTTCGGGCAGGCTTTCCAGAATGAACTGCTGAAAATAGGAAAGAGATTTCAGCGGTTTGGCCAGAAACCCGTCAGCCCCCGCTTGCCGCGCTGCTTCCTGTCCATGATCGTCGCCGGACATGGCCAGAATGGCTCCTATTCGTGGCGTCGCTTCGGTGAGTTCCGCGATCAGTTCGGCCCCGGACCCGTCCGGTAGGCCAATATCCACCAGAATGACCGAAGGACGATAAATCTGCAGGTGGCGTCGGGCCGATGTCAGGCAGTCGGCACGGCGGATGCGGGCACCGCTGTGCAGACACATTAAGCGGATCGCGTCACAGGCATAGCGGCTGTCTTCGACAACCAGAATGGTTTGGCCCAGCAGAGGCCGCGTGGCCGTCGGCTGCGCGGGTGAGGCGAACGGGCTCGAATCGTCCATGTCAGAACTCCTAGTCAGCAGATGCCTCACGCTAGGAAGTTCTGGCTAACACGACGTTAACGGCAATTTGGCGCACTTGTTCTTTGATCAAACTGCCCCCATAACCGCGGCAACGCAGAACAGAGGAGATTTCCATGATTGGTCGTCTGAACCATGTTGCCATCGCCGTGCCCGATCTTGAGGCAGCATCCGAGCAGTACCGTAATGCGCTGGGCGCCAAGGTTGGAGCGCCGCAGGACGAGCCCGATCACGGTGTGACAGTTGTGTTTATCGAACTCCCGAACACAAAGATCGAACTGCTGTATCCACTGGGTGACGACAGCCCGATCAACGGCTTTTTGGAAAAGAATCCGGCCGGTGGCATTCACCATGTCTGCTATGAGGTCGAGGACATCATCGCCGCCCGCGACCATCTGAAGGAAACCGGTGCCCGCGTTCTGGGTTCTGGGGAACCCAAAATTGGTGCCCATGGCAAGCCGGTGCTGTTTCTGCACCCCAAGGACTTTAACGGCTGCCTGGTCGAGCTAGAACAGGTTTAAACCGAAAGAGGCCGTCATGACGATTACTGCTGCACTGGTTTTGTTTGCCGTCATCTGGTTCATGACGCTGTTGGTTGTGCTTCCAATCCGTATCAAGACGCAGGGTGATCTGGGTGACATTGTTCCGGGAACCCATGCCGGTGCGCCGGAAGTGCATCATATGAAGAAGAAAATGTGGATCACCACCGGTATTTCGGTGGTGCTCTGGGCCATTGTCGCGGGGATCATCATTTCGGGTGTGATCTCGGTGCGCGATTTCGACTGGCTGAACCAACTGGAACCGCGCGAGTAAACGTCAGGGCCTAGGCCCTGAAAGCCTGTGGTAGATATGGGTGAACGTGGCAGCGCCGAGGATCGGGATAACCAGATTCACCAAAGGCACTGACAAAGGAATGGCCATCAAAGTGCCCGCCAGCCAGATCGTCGCGGAATGTTTGGCGCGCAGTTTGCGCGCTCCTTCACGACCGATGCGACGCATCGCGGCCAGCGTGAAATATTCTCGACCCAGTAGGAAACCGTTCATCGCCCAGAAGATAAACGGCGCCAGTGGTGTAAAAATCGCATAGAGGATCAGTGCCAGCAGGTTGGCCACGATCAGCACGCCCATGAAGCCCAGCGCATCGCGCAACCCTTCGCTGAACGGAATTCCGGGGACTGCTGGCAATGTGGGGTAATGTTTGTCCTCGACCGCCTGTGCGACCTCTTCCAGAAACATCGATGTTATTGCCGATGCTACCGGCACCATCAGGAACACCGGCAGGATCAGCACCACGAAGATGCCCGAGTAGCTCAGTACGTCGTTCAGCCACGGCACGGCACCAATCCAGGGCAAGGAAATCTCATTCCCAGAGGCTCGGTTGATCAGCCAAATGGCTCCGGCGCAGGCCGCGATAAGCAAGACGATCGTCAGACCAACGCCGCGCAGCAGAACGGCACGGAACTTCGGGTCTCCGACCTGACCAAGTGCCGCGAAGAATGCGTTGAGGATCATCATTCCGAGACCCACTCGGTTATGGCCGCAACATCAGGGCGGGGGCGTTCCGGCGGGGCTTTGCTTTCGGTTGCAATATGGATCAATCCGGCGATGCGTTCGTTCTCCTGCAAATCAAAGGCCTGTCGGCAGAACTCGGGGTCGTGCGCCTGCCAGCCAGATAACCAGTTGGCGCCCCAACCTGCTGCCAGCGCCGCGTTCAGCAGGGCGAGGCAGACTGCACCTGCTGAGTAGGTTTGTTCAATGGCGGGTATTTTTTCGGATGGTTTCTGGACCTCGATCACCGCCACGGCCAGTTGGCCCATGTCAAACTGGTTGCGGGCTTTATCGATTTCTTCAGGTGTCTTGCCAAGGGCAATGCCTCGGTCCTGCGTCAACGCGGACAGGCGCGACATTGCGCCTTTCTCCAGCACGATAAAACGCCACGGCTCCAGCTTGCCGTGATCGGGGCTGCGCGCGGCAGCAGTGAGCAAGGGTAACAGTTCGTCCCGAGTGGGGGCCGGAGCAATCAATGTCTTTGCCGGACGAGACCGGCGCGATTGTAGAAAATCCAGGGCGGCCGGATTCTTCAAGGACATATGTTAACTTTCTTTACATGGGCAGTTTGTATCTGGTTGAGCAACTTACGCGTTTCAAGAGCAATCTGCCGGAGTTGCAGGATCAATTTCATTCCCTGTCCGCACGTGCAAGACTGTTCGCAGGCATGAGGTATAAGATGGCCAAACCCAAATTGCGCAACATTCCCAATTTGAGTACCCGCGCCACGCCTGGCGAGACGATTGCGGTCAGGGTCACGCCTAAGGCTGTAAAGGATAGTATCGTGATCGACAGCGGGACAATCCGCATTTCGGTTACCGCGCCTCCTGAAAATGGCAAGGCTAACGATGCCGTGCGCCGAATTTTGGCAGCGGCGATGCGTGTTGCCCCGTCTGTACTGACGCTGAAACAAGGGCAAAGCGCGCGGGACAAGCTGTTCGTCTATGCGTCTTGATCTGGTTTTTCGTGAATCTGATAAACACCTTCCGGCAAGTCCAGCGCAGCAGCCAGATCGCGGACCTGTTCCGGAGACAGGGTTATCTTCTGCATCTGGTCGGTGCGGGGGTCCAATTGCTCAAGCGTCACACATTCGGCGAAGCTGTTGATGACGACATCCTCTTGCAAAGGCTTTTCACCTTCATCCACCAGAGTAATGACTGTCGAGTCGAATTCATGCTCAATCGTAAACATAAAGTCAGAGTGCAAGGCGCAAGTCCGCAATGCAACCCGTTCCGGCGCAATCGGGCTGTGGCAGTTCCATTCGGGCCGCGATATGGTTTTTAAAACGAGGTCGCCGTTTCAAAGGATTGCGAATGCGCCGTCTGACATTTCTTGTGTTCCCTCTGACGCTGGCAGCCTGTAGCGCCGGTGCTTTGCGTGTTCAGCCAGCGGCGGAATGGTCTCAGAGTTCAGAAGAATTTCAGGTGGAAGCGCCTGCATTTCAACAGATCAGCCGTGCTGTCGGCAAAGAGGCCCGCGCCGAATGCCAGCGGCAGGCCAGGGTCCGGAACTGCGACTTTACGATACTGGTAGATTTGAACCCACGTGCCCCGGCCAACGCATTTCAAACGCTGGATGATGAGGGCCAGCCGGTAATAATCTTTACCCGTGCGATGATTCAGTCGGCGCAAAATGCCGACGAGCTGGCGTTTGTTATGGGACATGAAGCGGCACATCACGTGTTAGGGCATATTGCCCGACAGGCGGAAAGCGCGCAGGAAGGCGCGGCGATTTTTAATGATCTGGGTAAGCTAAATGGCGAGACCGGAAAAGAGCTTGAGCGCTCGCAAAAACTGGGGGCAGAGGTTGGCGTGCAGATGAACGTCAAAGCTTTCGAGCTGGAGGCGGACCAACTGGGTACGATTATCACCCACAACGCAGGCTACGATCCACTGATTGGGGCAAAGTATTTTGATCGCCTTCCCGACCCCGGAGATCAGTTTTTAGGCACTCACCCTCCAAACGCCGAGCGAGTTGATATCGTGCAAAAAACAGCCAAGCAGTTAGGTTTGACGCAATGACTTCCCTAACGCGGCTGGGCGTGATTCTGACGGATCGCGGATCGAAATATGCGGTGTCAGGCGCGACGGTCAGCACGCGGGCAGATGTTGATGCTGTGCTGCAAGATCTCAAATCTGACAAAGCCTACGCGAAGGCAACACACAACACTTGGGCGGCGGTTCTGCCGACTGGGGCGCTCAAGGCCGACGACGGTGAAAGTGGCGCGGGCATGGTGATTCTGCGCATGCTCGAACGGGCCGGGCTGGAAAGTCACGTGGTGATCGTGACCCGCTGGTATGGCGGTAAAAAACTAGGTGGCGACCGTTTCCGACGGGTTCAGGATGCCACCCGCGCCTATCTGGATCATACCGGAGTCGAGCCTTGACCTGAGTCAAAGGCCCGCTTTCTGTGTTCGTCTATCCTGTATCGTACGAACGAGAGGGAGAGGACCGTTCAATGGCCAACCGAGAAATGCTGAAACACCACGCTGGTCTCGTTGACCGGATGGCAAGCAAACTGGGCGTGGATCTGCAACAGTCGGCGATTGACGGCGACATATTGATTGATGAGCTGAGCGACGCAGTGCTGAGATGCACCGATTGTCCAAATCCCAACCATTGCCAGAGCTTTCTGAGCCAGTCGGCCCAAACGCACCAAACACCTGAATACTGCCGCAATCAGGATTTACTCGGAAAGCTGTTACCTTAACACACGGACTATCCATGCTGCATCTCGGAGAGATCATGACCCACTTACGCCTCGTATTGCGAATGGGGCAGGCGACCGGAACAGACATGGCTGCGGCGCATCGGAACGGCCACCTGACGCAACAGGATTGGGCCGAGATGATTCAATATTGCCGAGGCTGCGGCTGGGCCAATCAATACCCGGACTGGCTGGACCGGCACGAGGGTGCTGCAAGCGCCCCGCAGACTTGTAAAAATCAGCAACGGTTTGCGGCACTGAAAGCAATGCAAGGAAAGGTAAGCTGATGGCGAAGGATATCTTAGGAGATGTGGAAACGCATTTCTGGCTTACTCGATCCGTTGCGCGATGTATGAACATCTCGCTGAGCGAAGCGATGGTCGAGGGGCGATTGACGCCGGATCACTATGCCGAGATGGTGACGCGTTGTCGGGCGTCGCAGTGCAGCGGGCAATGCGCTATCTGGTTGTCCGAACAACAGACAGAGGCCTCTGCGGCTCCTGAATTTTGCGCCAACTCCGATCTTTTGAACGGGTTAAAAGCCTGATTACAGCTTGGAGTGAGACCCGTCGCACAGTGGTTTCTTCGAGCTGTGCTTGCAGCCGCAGAAGAAGACCTTCTTGCTGCTATCCGCAGTGTATTTGATCGGCTCGAACCCGGTGTCTTTGTGCGACCCGTCGCAATAAGGTTGGCGCTTTGACTGTCCGCACGCGCACCAAAAATATGTCTTTCCTTCTGTCACTTCGACCGGGAAAGGGGCTTTTTGCGCAATGGTGGGGCTGTCTGTCATGTGGCTTCTCCGTCATTGGCTGGTGTCATTGCAATAGTGTAGGGCAAACCGCAAAAAACGATAGCGTTAACTCAGGGTCCCGCAATTTCTGAGGGGCAGCGTGGTTTCGCCCTAATTCACATTCGCGTGATTCAATTTGTTGCATTACCGCAACTGAGGTCTTACTCTGAGACCGGTCTCAAGTTCTTGGGCGATATCAGAAAATTATTAGAGGAATGACGGACATGAAACTCAAATTTGCCGCCGTTGGTGCATTTGCTCTGGTTTTGGCTGCGTGCTCGCAGCAAGAGGAGCCGGCGCCGGTTTATATCACTCCTGAATATGACAAGTTCGGAACGCCGAGTTGCCCGGCAGGAACCGAATTGGCGACAACCGAAGCTGGTCAGACAGTCTGTAACCCGGTTGCACAATAAGAATTCCGCGGGCGGTTTTATTTGAAACCGCCCGCACATTTTTGCCGAAACAGCCGCCTTTGGGGCGGTTTTTTCTTGCTTGCCGTGTGCCGGTAAGGCTTCAGTTCCATTCACCAACATGCAGAGGGCAGATGAAAAACTTTTTTACCCGCCTTAGAGACCGAACAGTCTGGAGCTGGCAAGGCTTGGCCGCAACATGGCGGGACGAGTACTCGTTTCGCGTGTGGGTTTGGGCGAACTTGATCTCTGCGGCATTGGCGCTTTGGTTGCCATTGGGCGACGGCGTACGTGTCTTGATATTGGTACTTGGGTTGCTGGTGCTTGTAGCAGAGTTATTCAATACCGCGATTGAGCGGGCCGTTGATCATACTTCGACCGACCATAACGAGTTGGCCGGGCAAGCCAAAGACGCGGCCAGCGCAGCCGTCGCCTTAACCGCGTTCACCGCAGGAGTGGCCTGGGTTGTCGGGCTTTGGGGTCTGTTCTGAGGCAGGCGCGTCAATATCTGCTTCGCGAATGTCCATAGCCGAACGTACGGCGCTGAATGCCATACCGCTGAGGAATGTGATAGGCAGTGCCGCTTGGTCTGGGAAATTTGTTTGCCGAACGATGATAGCGCTTCACCGGTTTGACATGGTGCAAGCGTCTCTTGGTGTGGCGATATTTCTTGTCTTTCGGCTTGTCGTGGTAAACCGTTGGCTTGGATTTTTCATAATAGACTTTGGGCGCGCCGTAATATCGGTGCACTCGATGCGTGCTGCGAAGATGTAGACTCAGCGGTTTTGAGTCGATGATAATGAAACCGCCCGCGCTGACATTGTCGGCGACTGCAGGTTGTACGAAAAGATGGGCGGCAACCGCCAATATGGTACATTTCAGCATGTTTAGGCGAAGGCCCGACATGGAGCCCTCCTTGAACTCAAGGATGAATGTTCCGCCATGATCCACGAAAACGGCGCAAAACGCCAATCAACTCGTCTCACGCATTTCCGACCAAGGGTGATTGGATCAGGCCAGCTTGCCCCATAGATCGTATTCGCCTGCCTCGTCCACCTCGACGCGAACGATATCGCCGGGCTTGAGGTGCTCGAACCCTTCGTCGATGAACAGGTTTCCGTCGATCTCGGGCGCGTCGGACTTGGTTCGGCAGGTGGCAGCCTCGTCATCAACCTCGTCGACGATCACGTCGATGGTCTGGCCGACCTTTGCAGCCAGCTTGGCCTCGGAAATCGCCTGAGCTTTTTCCATGAACCGTTCCCAACGTTCTTGCTTTACTTCGGCTGGAACATGGTCAGGCAGATCGTTTGATCGCGCGCCGTCGACGTTCTCGTACTGGAAGCAACCAACGCGATCCAACTGTGCCTCATCCATCCAATCCAACAGCGTCTGGAACTCGGCCTCGGTCTCGCCGGGGTAACCGACGATGAAGGTCGACCGCAGGGTGATATCAGGACAGGTTGCGCGCCACGCGGCAATTTCGTCCAGAGTTTTGGCGGCAGCCGCAGGGCGGGCCATGCGTTTCAGAACATCCGGGTGGGCGTGTTGGAACGGAATATCGAGATAGGGCAGCACGTTGCAGCCTGCATCCGCCATCAACGGGATCAAGTCGCGCACATGCGGATAGGGGTAGACGTAGTGCAGCCGAACCCAAGCATCAAACTGCCCCAGTTCGCGCGCCAAATCGGTGATATGGCTGCGCACTTCGCGGTCTTTCCACGGGTTCACGTCATATTTGCGATCCAGCCCGTAGGCTGAGGTGTCCTGCGAGATCACCAACAACTCTCGCACACCATTGTCGACCAGCTTTTCAGCCTCGCGCAGGACGGCATGGGCGGGGCGGCTGACCAGTTTACCGCGCATGTCGGGAATGATGCAGAACTTGCATTTGTGGTTACAGCCCTCGGATATCTTCAGATAGCTGTAGTGGCGCGGGGTCAGTTGCACGCTGGCAGCAGGAAGCAGGTCCACGAATGGGTCAGGGTCCGGGGGAACAGCCGTATGCACTGCATCCAGTACCTGTTCGTACTGGTGCGGTCCTGTGACGGCCATGATATGTGGGTGGTGTTCGCGGATATAGTCGGGCTCAGCCCCCAGACAGCCGGTCACGATGACCTTGCCGTTTTCCACCAGAGCCTCACCAATGGCGTCCAACGACTCGGCCTTGGCGCTGTCAAGGAACCCGCAAGTGTTCACGATCACGGCATCGGCCCCGGAATAGTCCGGCGAAATGCCGTATCCTTCGGCCCGCAAACGGGTCAGAATCCGTTCGCTATCGACCAAAGCCTTCGGGCAGCCCAAAGACACCATACCAATGGTGGGCTGGTCTGGACGGGGCGTGTCGGTGATCCGGGCCGCGGGTGCCAGGTCGGGACGGAGGTTGGGCGGGTTCGTGGTCATGGCGCGGCATATAGTAGGGAAAGCTTCCCCTTGCAAATGTTGCGCAGGGTTTGAATGATCTTTTCAACGCATGCCCAATAAGCGGAGAGCAGAAAAATGAAGTGGCTGTTGCGCATTCTCTTTATTCTCGTGGTCGCGTTTGGCTTGGTCATTGGCGCCTTGTTGCTGATGCCGGGCGATAAGCTCGCCTCGATCCTAGCCGAACAGGTCAAAAGTGAGACCGGGCGCGACCTGACATTGACGGGGGATGTGAGCCTGTCTTTCTGGCCGGTTCTGGGGATGGAGACCGGTCCGGTCACGTTTGGAAACGCACCTTGGGCTGCGTCCGAGCCGATGCTGAGCGCTGAAAGCCTGGCTGTGGGAGTAGACGCCTCGGCGCTGCTGAACGGAGATCTGCGGATCCGGCGGATCATTGCGGAAAACCCGGTGCTGCGTCTGGAATTGTCCGACGGGCGCGGGAACTGGGAGTTGGGTACGGTGGCGCCTCAGGCAACCTCTGGAGGAGGAAGCATTGCTGCACCAGCATCTTCGCAGCAAGGGGCCGTGACGTTGGATCAATTGGAACTGACAAACGCGCGGCTGATCTACATCGAAAATGGTGCGACCAAGTTCGATTTCGCAAATGTCGATCTGTCGGCTAGTTGGCCCGGTCCCACTACCCCCATGACCATGCAAGCGCAGATGGCAGTGCCGGGCGGTAATATGAAAGTTGATCTTAAAATCCCAGACCTGCCGGCCTATGCGTCAGGTATCGCTACGCCGTTGCAACTTGCCCTGACGGCACCGGGGGGCGAAGTGGGGTTTGACGGCGTTGTTAACCTTGCTGGGGAAATGGACGGGAGCGTCGAGATTAAAACCGATAACACGCACAAAATGCTGGCCGCGTTCGGCCAGGACGGTGTTGCAGTGCCACTAGGGCTAGGCCGTGTGGCAGATTTATCGGGACATATGACCTACACCAGCGAGGGCCTCATATCGTTGCGCAACATGATGGCGCAACTCGACCACAACCGCTTTTCCGGTGAGGCGGATATCGTGATTTCGGACCCGCCGAAGGTGACTGCGCGACTCACGGCTGGGGATATCGACCTGTCTGAGTACAATGAGGTGTCAGCAGCAACCGGTGGCGGTGCACGTGCTGTGTCATCGTCGGACAGCGGATGGTCGACGACCCCGATTGATGCATCTGCTTTGGCGCTGGCGAACGGGGAAATACGCTTGACGGCCTCCTCCATTGCATTGCCCGATATAAAACTGGGTCCTAGCGACCTGACGCTTAGCCTTGATCGGTCACGGGCCGTGTTGCGGATGAACCCGGCCACATTGTTTTCCGGGCAGGTGAACGGGCAGGTTGTGGCCAATAATCGAAACGGGCTGTCCGTTGGCGGCAAACTGAGCGCTCAGGATGTAGACATACGACAAGCCCTGTCCACCCTTGCCGGGATCGAACGTTTGTCGGGTGCAGGCGCGGGCGAGTTTGAGTTTCTGGGCGTAGGGCAGACAGAGGATCAGATCATGCGCTCGCTCAGCGGCAAAGGTCATCTGAAAGTGGGACAGGGGGTAATATCAGGTTTTGACCTGGATCGGCTGATGGGGCGCGGCAAGGGGACTGGCGGAACCACGGTGTTCAACAGTTTGTCCGCCAGTTTCACCATTGATCAGGGTGTGCTGATCAACAAAGACCTGTTGATGTCGCTGGATAATTTTCGCGCAGATGGGGCGGGGCGGGTCAATCTTGGGGCGCGCTCGCTTGATTATCTGTTCACCCCAACCGCGCTGCGTGCCAATTCCGGAGAGGGTCTTTCGGTGCCAGTTAGGATTGTTGGACCGTGGAGCAATCCTTCGATCAAACCAGACCTAAGCAAGGTGATCGAGGCCGCCGCAGAAGGTCAGCTGAAAGGTATTGAAGACGATACCAAGCAGAAGGTTTTGGAAAAAGTGGGGGATGAGCTTGGCACAACAGTGACCGACACAGAAAGTGTTGAGGATGCGCTGAAAAACAAACTCGAAGAAGAGGCGAAAAAAGGTCTGCTGAAACTGCTGGGTGGCGATTGAGGGGTGGGGCGCCGAAGGCGCCCCAGCTCCCAATCAAATCGTCTGATCGTAATCCCCAACGCCGGGCTCGGTCCGGATGACGGCGTCAATGTCGGCAAAAATGGCGCGCATTTCTTCTTCGCTCTCGCTACTTTCGCAGACCACAACAAGGTTTGGTGTGTTAGACGAAGCACGCACCAGACCCCAGCTGCCATTGTCCAGAATGACCCGCGCACCGTTCACGGTAACAACATCTTTGATCTCGCGGCCCGCCAAGGCCTCGCCCGCGTCGGCCTTAGCAACCAGCTTTTCCACCAGACGCTCGAGGATGTCATATTTCTCGGTATCGGCGGCATAGGGCGACATGGTCGGCGTCGCCCATGTTTTTGGCAGCGCTTTGCGCAGGTCCGACATGCTTTTGTCCGGATTGCGGTCCATTAGTTTGCAGATTTCTACGGCCACCCGCATTCCGCAGTCATAACCACGCCCGATCGGTTCGGCCAAAAAGTAGTGGCCCGACTTCTCAAACCCGGCCAGAGCATTGATCTCTTTCACCCTGCGTTTCATGTAGCTGTGGCCGGTTTTCCAGTAATCGGCTTTGACGCCATGCGCCTGCAACTCGGGGTCGCTGGCGAACAGGCCCGTCGATTTCACATCGGCCACGAAGGTCGAGTTCGGGTACAGCTTGGCCAGATCACGGGCCATGATGACACCGACCTTATCTGCGAAAATCTCCTCGCCCTCATCATCAACAACACCGCAACGATCTCCGTCGCCATCAAACCCAAGCGCCAGATCCGCACCACTGGATTTCACGGTGTCGGACATGTCGTGCAACATCTCCAGCGCCTCGGGGTTGGGGTTGTAATTGGGGAAGGTGTAATCCAGCCGGTTATGGCTGGGCACAACTTCAACGCCCATCCGTTCAAAAATCTCAGGCGCAAAGGCCGAGGCCGTGCCGTTACCCGTCGCGCACACAACCTTGAGCGGGCGGGACATTTTGAAATCCCCAACCAGATCGTCGATATAAGCCTCTTTCACACCGTCGACGAACTCATACGATCCACCTTCATGAGGCACGCCTTCGCCGTTCAGAACGATATCGCGCAGTTCCGACATTTCATCCGGGCCGTGGGTGAGCGGGCGCTCAAAACCCATCTTAACACCGGTCCAACCGTTGGGATTGTGGCTGGCCGTGACCATGGCCACTGCCGGAACATTCAAATGGAATTGGGCAAAGTAGGCCATCGGGCTAAGAGCAGGACCGATATCCTTCACCTGAATGCCCGCCTGCATCAGCCCTAGGATCAGTGCGTTTTTGATGGCCAGAGAATAGTCGCGATAGTCATTTCCGACCGCAATCACAGGTTCGATCCCACGTTTGCGAATCTGTGTGCCCAAACCCAATCCCAAAGCGGTCATGCCGGGTAGGTTGATCTCATCCGGGTATTTCCAGCGGGCGTCATATTCGCGAAACCCCGTGGGCTTGATCATGGGGTCTCGCAGAAAACTCCAGGTATTTGGATTCACCTCGGGGATGGGTTTGGTCATTTCAAATCTCAATCATCAAATCTGTATCGGGTTGGCTTTGGCAAGCGCATCAAAGCGCATCAGAGTATCAACAAGTTGCGGCATCTGATCCAGAGGGATCATGTTAGGCCCATCAGATGGTGCGGCGTCCGGATCCTGATGCGTTTCGATAAATACCGCCCCGATGCCAAGCGAAACCGCGGCGCGCGCCATGACCGGTGCGAATTCGCGCTGGCCTCCGGATGAGCCACCTTTGCCGCCGGGTTGCTGAACCGAATGCGTCGCGTCCATGATGACAGGATATCCGGTCTTGGCCATCTGCGGCAGTCCCCGCATATCGGCGACCAATGTGTTGTAGCCAAACGAGGTTCCGCGCTCGGTCAAAAGGATGTTCTTGTTGCCTGTGCTTTCGACCTTGTCGACGATATTACCCATTTCCCAAGGGGCGAGGAATTGACCTTTCTTGACGTTGATCACGGCGCCTGTGTTGCCAGCAGCCAGCAGCATATCGGTTTGGCGGCACAGGAAGGCCGGGATTTGCAGAACATCCACTGCATCGGCGGCGATGGCGCATTGCGCCTCGGAATGCACATCGGTCAGGACGGGTATGCCCATCGTCTTTCGGATGTCGTCCAGAACCTTCAGCCCGGCATCAATGCCCATGCCACGCTTGCCCGACAAAGATGTGCGGTTCGCTTTGTCATACGACGCCTTAAAGACATACTGCGCCCCTGCTGCATCGCAGGCTTCTTTCATTTTACCCGCGATCATTTGGGCGTGATCGGCGGTTTCAAGCTGGCAGGGGCCGGCGATGATCGTCAGAGGCAGATCATTGCCGACCGTGAGATCGGAGATTTTTACATGTTTCATGTGTCTTACGAGGATACCTGTTCACGAAGGACCGACGCGGTAAGCGAGATCATCAGGTAAATACCAGCAAACAACAGGAAAGCCAAAATCGTATTTTCGAACTTTCGCGGATAGGTGGGTTCTTCGCTGGCGACCGGGTTCACCGACACCGTCAGATAGCGCACTTTTCGGTTCGCCTCGGTCCGGGTGGATTCCATTTGTTCCATGGCCGTCTGCAGCATCATGTCCCGGGCAACGAGGTCAGCCTGAGCCATTTGAATTCGCACGCTCAAGCGCGCCAGCGAGTTTTCGCCTGCCGACGCATCAAGCATTTCCTCGTTCAGCCCGGCCAGCACTACCTCAAGCCTTTGAATGTCTGCGCGGACTCCATCTACCTTGGCTTGGTTCGGGCGCAAGTTGTCCAGTAGCGCGGCCAGTTGCAGCTTTTTCTCCTGCAACTCGATCTCGATCGCGTTGATGCGCCCTCGCAGACCGGCAAGAACGTTTTCCGGGTCCAGCACTGCCCCCTGCAATTGAAGGTCTATCAACTGCTCCTGCGCTTTCCGGCGTTCTTCCTGGGCCATTTCAAAGCCGGAAATTGCCTCACGCATCTGATCATCGCGTTTTAACTCGGTCAGACCATTGATCGTTTCTTCTGCGTAGGACAGCAATAATTTGGAGAGCTCGACCGAAATCTCAGGCGCAGGTGCCGCGACTTCCATCCGGATAATGCCATCGCTTGGGTCATAGCCGATGGTAATCATTCGCCTGAACAGCTTGTAGGTGTCTTCCAGTGTCGCGTCCTGTGGCAAGCGCTGAATGGGGTCAATCCATTCCTGCTTGAAAATCTCCGAGAAATTCGTGTCCCGCTCTAGCCGGAGTAGGGCGTCCTTTGATTCCATGAATTCCTGAGTGGCAACCGAATCCTGTGCGGTGGCGTATTGCGTGCCCGCAAGGAAGCCGCGGAACGAAGCCCCACCGCCATCTGCCTGCAGAATCGAAAAGGCGGAATCGCTTGCGTACATCGGGGTTGCAATCCGATAGAAGTACACGCCCACAATCAAAGTGGGCAGCAGAACAAATGCTGCCAAGCGCGCAAAAAGGGCAAACAACTTGCGTTTGCGCCGCCGGGCAATGTCCCTTTGAATTTCACCAATTTCCAGATTGCGGCGTTCTGCCGGGCTCAACTCGGGACCGGGTAGATCATGAGTTGGTTGCTTGATCGTCTGCGGCAGCTGGATGGTGATCTTGTCTTTTGCCTGATCTGCCGCGCCTTTCTTTTCTGTCGCCAAGTCCAGCAGATTTGCCCGTGCGAACGGGTCGATCCCTTTTTGACGCAACAGGCGCACGGCGTCGTAATCCGATGTCGCAGCAAGACCGTTTTTCTGCGCCAGACGGCGCGCAATACGCAGTTGCCGCCCAGTCAGCCCCTCACGCTTGATTGCGTCGATGTCGGTGGCTGGTTGTGGGTCATTTGCCGCGTCGGACGGCTGCATCGCGTTTCTGATGCGTGACATTGCATCCGCACGGGCATCCGCAGATCCCGATTCCTGACGATTACGGCGCCAGCGGTATTTCTTAGCCTTGGGCTTGGTAGTCATATAACTGTTTTGCCTCTTCCAAGGTGTCGAACATATACAGCTGACCATCCACTAAAACAGCGGCCTGCTGTGCAAATTTTTCCAGAACTTCAGGGCTGTGAGATACGATCACCAGTGTCGTTGTGCGCAACCGTTCCCTCAGTATATCGCCCGCTTTTCTGTTGAACTCGACATCGGTTGTTGCGGGCATGCCCTCGTCAATCAGGTACATGTCAAAGTCCAGCGCCAGCATAAGGGCAAATGTGAATCGCGCCCGCATACCGGATGAGTAAGTCCCCAGTGGCTGATTGAAATATTCGCCAAGACCGCACAGCCAACTGCAGTAGGCTTCGACATAATCGGGATCCATCCCATAGATCTTGGCGATGTAGCGTGCGTTTTCCAGGGCCGACAGCTTCTTGACCACGCCGCCGGAAAATCCCATCGGGAATGAGATCCGGCAGTCTTTCCGAATTACGCCTTCATCCGGCTTTTCCAGACCGGCCATCATGTTGATGAGGGTCGTCTTGCCAGTTCCGTTTGGTGCGAGAATGCCGATGGACCGGCCCAGTTCAATCCGGAACGAGACCCGGTCCAGGATCACCTTGCGGCGCGTCCCGGTCCAAAAGGACTTACTGACATTTTCAAACTCAAGCATTCCCGGCCTGCTGCTCTGGCGTATGTTTGGTATACCGCTTTGGTTGGGTGCAAGCGGCTAATTTATTGGTCCACGTTGGCTACATTATGTCGAATTATGAAACAAATGTTCAATGCGCGTCCAAGTCCTCATTCGGTTTTGTGACTTTTGCGCTGGTTGGACCCGGGCTGCGCGTTGACTATCTTTCATTCTGACCGTCAACCAATTTGATACAGGAAGCATTGCGATCCAATGAATTCGCTGCAGAAAGAGATAGAGTCCTGTCGTATTTGCGCGGACAAATTTCGCGCGACGCATACTGCGCATGAGCCCCGCCCTGTGGTCTGGTTCCGGCCCGGCGCGCGATTGCTGATTGCTGGACAGGCGCCCGGAGCGCGAGTTCATGCATCAGGTCGTCCATTCACGGACCCGTCAGGCGACCGCCTGCGTGAATGGTTGGGAATTGACGAGACCGTGTTCTACGACCGTGCCCGCGTTGCGATCGTCCCAATGGCCTTTTGTTTTCCGGGGTATAATGAGCGCAAGGCTGACCTGCCCCCGCCGCCTATCTGCGGGAAGACATGGCATGGCCGGGTAATGGAGAATTTGGGCGAGGTGCCTCTGACCGTGCTGGTCGGGGGGCACGCGCACAAATACCACCTTGGCCTGCGCACTGCCGTTACTGAAACCGTTAGCAATTGGCGAGACCATGCGCCGCGCGTCTTCCCCTTGCCTCATCCATCCTGGCGGAATACGGCATGGCTGAAGAAAAACCCGTGGTTCGAAGCGGAACTGCTGCCGGTTCTGCGTGCGCGGGTGCAAGAGGTTCTGGATGTCTGAAACTACGGCTATTGATGCCGCACAGGCTGAAATGGAGGCCAACCCACAGGATGACGTGGCGCGCCTGCGGTTCTTTGAACGCCTCGCCGATAGCGAGCTGTTCCTGTTGTTGGCGGAAGAGGCACAGGGTGAAAACATAACGCCCGAGTTGTTCGATGTGGCCGATGGTCGCTTTGTCCTGGCCTTTGATCGCGAGGACCGGCTGTCCCGTTTTGCAGAACGTCCAGTGCCTTATGTTGCATTGTCGGGGCGGGTGCTATCCGCAATGCTGGCTGGGCAAGGCATCGGGCTGGGCCTGAACCTTGAGGTTGCACCGTCGTCGATGCTTATCCCGTCCGATGCACTGGCATGGCTCGCTACTACGTTGGAGCACGCCCCGGAAGAAGTGCAGCAACGCCTGGCCGAGTTCCTACCGCCTGTTGGCCTGCCAGATGAACTGTTGAAAGCGCTGGATGCGAAACTCGCCACAGCGGTTGGCCTGGCCGAAGCTGCCTTTCTGGTCGGAACCAAGACGGACGAGGGCGGCTCGGGCCACATGCTGGGTTTCGTCGGTGCAGTTGATGGCGCTCAATCAGCTTTGGCCAAAGCCGCGTCTGAGGCGTTGACCTTTTCCGGTATCGAAGCCGGAGCGATGGATGTGGGGTTCTTCGGCCCGCATGATCCTGCGACGGCCGTACTGGCGCGGGTTGGCCTGAAATTCGATCTGCCTCAGCCAGCGAAGCACAGTGTCGAGAGGGTCACGCCGGGCAGTGATCCGGACAAACCTCCGATCCTAAAGTAAGCCAGCCCAGCGACCCTCTGAGTCGCGGGGCCGCTCGAATTTATTCCGCGGCTTGTTCCAGCTTGTCCTGTGTGCGGGTTTCAAAGTCGATTGCATCGTGGCGTTCGTGCAGCTGTGTGTGCGGTTCGCCGAACGAACGGTTGACCATGCGGCCACGCTGAACGGCGGGACGTTCATCAATTTCCTTGGCCCAACGCACTACGTTTTTATAGGAGCCCGCGTCCAGGAACTCGGCTGCGCTGTAGAGGCGGCCTAGAACCAGTTGACCGTACCAGGGCCAGATTGCCATGTCGGCGATGGTATAATCATCACCCGTGATAAAGGTCTTACCTTCCAGTTGCCGATCCAGAACGTCCAATTGCCGTTTGGTTTCCATGGTGAAGCGGTTGATCGGATATTCCCACTTTTCAGGGGCATAGGCGTAGAAATGGCCAAACCCGCCGCCCAGATACGGCGCGCTGCCCATCTGCCAGAACACCCAGTTCATAACCTCGGTCCGTTCAGGCCCCGATTTTGGTAGGAAAGCGTCGAACTTTTCGGCCAGATGAAACAGGATCGACGCGCTTTCGAACACGCGCACAGGCTCATCCCCCGAACGATCCCACAGTGCCGGGATTTTCGAGTTCGGGTTGGCTTCGACAAAGCCCGAGCTGAACTGATCGCCCTCACCAATGTCGATCAGCCACGCATTGTATTCGGCCTCGTCGTGACCCAAGGCCAGCAGCTCTTCCAACATCACGGTGACTTTGACGCCATTAGGCGTGGCAAGAGAATAAAGCTGCAATGGGTGCTTCCCAACCGGCAGATCCTCGTCGTGGGTTGCTCCAGCAATGGGGCGGTTGATATTGGCAAAACGTCCGCCGCTTTCGCTGTCCCAAGTCCAGACCGTTGGGGGCGTGTATGAGGGTAGCTCGCTCATCTGTTATCTTTCTCAGCAAAGTTCGAGTGAATTGACCGTCCGCTTCAACAGGTAATGTTGCAATGCCCCGAGTCCAACCCCCGGATGTCGGGGCAGTTTTGTAACAATCGGGACCGAACCTCTCACGTTTCTGCATTCGCGGTCACAGCGGCGCGAGGTGGACTGCCCATTGGGGCGAAAATACCTATCCTCTCAGCAAGCGCCAAAACCAAGGACAAAAGGATTAACCACATGAAACGATTTGCCCTGACAATTGCGACTGCACTGACCCTTGCTGTGCCAGCATTTGCTGGTGATCAGTATGTAGACGGCACTGGGTATGCAGTCTCGGGTTATGACGTAGTTGCTTACCGCAGCCTGGATCAGGCACCGGTTGGCCAAGATCAGCCTGAAGCTGTACGCGGCAATTCCAGCATTACCGCAGACTATAACGGCGCCACTTGGGCGTTTTCGAGTGAAGAGAACCGCGACAAGTTCCTTGCGAACCCGGCCTATTACGCACCGGCCTATGACGGCCACTGCGCCTATGGTGTATCGCGGGGCGGCAAGGTTCCAGCAAATCCTAACCTATGGCGGATTGTCGATGATAAGCTGTACCTGAACATCACTGATGTTGTTGTCGGATTTTTTGAAGAAGATATCCCTGGCAACATCAATCTGGCCGAGGGCAACTGGCCGGGGATCGAAGGTGATGACGCATCGACCAGCGTTATTCCGAAATTCACTTCGGAAGGCCCGGTTTCAAACTAAACCACCACTCACCAATAACAAACCCGGCCATCACCAGGCCGGGTTTTTTTAACCTACCAGCCAGAAATCATCCCGCATCTGCTGGTCCGCCTCAAATTTGATACGGACACTTTTGGCTCCGGGGAATTTACGCGCTGTAATGTTTTCCGGCACCACGACCTCGCCACCGCCAGTTCCATTGGAGCGGAAATTCAGTACTTCGGTTTCCATTTGTCGAGCCGACGCCAGAAATGAGGTCGGAAGCGCCACCCGGTTGGCCCCTTCTTGTACGGGGGTAGAGACAAAATAGGTCAGGTTACGACCATAGAAGCCGACGGCTTCGGGAATATGGTCCGCGTCTGATGTGCTGTGCGTCTCAGATTGCGTATCACTGTTTTCCGCGTCATGTACCAGCGCTGTAATCAGAAGCTCGCGGCAGGCATCGATATCTGCGCTTTCCAGTTCAATCACACGTTTGCGCAGTTTTGGCCGCCGCGGGTGGCCGCTTGCTTTCCCTTTCACCGTCAATCCTTCACGGCGAAGAAAATCATACGCCTCTTTGGCGCGTGCAAAATTGGCGCAATCGCCGTTCGTGTGGTCAGGATGTGCATGAAATGCGGTATGGCGCCAGGCCTCGCGAATTTCGTCCGGCCCGGCATTTTGGTTCAACCCCAAAGCCCAAAACGCGTCAGCGCGCGCATTGATTTTCTCAACAGGCTCCATACCCAAATTAACTCGTAAACAAACACTACAACGTCAGTTTGTAAGGCCGCCTGAGTTTGTCAAACTTTGGTGAAATTTGCCGATTGCTGATGAACAATAGCGAGGTGGGTGAGGTATTGTTGAAAGCTTTCTTGCGTTTGCTCTGTGGTCATCAAAGAAAAGCCCGGAGCCTGAGCAGGGTCCGGGCAAAAATGAATCATGATGTATGACAGATCAGGCGACGTTCTGCAGGGACGCTTTTGGTGTAATGCCCAGAGCAAAACACACATCCCGCGTCAGTTCAGGCCGGTTCAGTGTGTAAAAGTGCAATTTGTCCACGCCGCCGTCGATCAGGTCCGAGCACAGCTCAGTGCAAAGCGCGGTTGCGAGCAGATCCTCACGATCATCGCGAATCGCCTTTTCAAAGGCATTCTCGACCCACGCCGGAATGTGAGTGCCACAGCGACGGGCGAAGTTACGCGCGCCCTTCCAGTTCTCGATCGGCAGAATGCCCGGAACGATTGGCTTGTCGATCCCGGCCTTTTCGCAGGCGTCACGGAACCGGAAATACGTGTCGGCTTCAAAGAAGAACTGAGTCAGGGCTTCGTCTGCGCCAGCATCCAACTTAGCCTTCAGCCAGTCGACATCTGCTGCGAGATCCTGCGCCTCGGGGTGCTTGTCAGGGTAGGCACCGACGCGGATGCTGAACATTTCGGTCTCAGTCAAAGCTTCGATCAGCTCAATAGAGTTGGCGAATCCCTCGGGGTGAGGCACGAACTTCTCTTGCCCCTTTGGGGGGTCGCCGCGCAGGGCAACAATGTCTTGGACACCGGCACGTGCAAACGTGTCAGCAATTTCCAAAGTCTCCTGGCGTGAGGCGTCCACGCAGGTCAGGTGCGCCGCCACAGGCAAACCCGACGATTTGTGCAGGGTCGACACCGCATCGCGGGTCAGTTCCCGCGTTGTGCCACCCGCACCGTAGGTGACTGAAACAAAACGTGGCTCCAGTGGGGCGAGCGTCTGCACCGTATCCCACAGGCGGAATGAGGCCTCGAGCGTTTGCGGCGGGAAAAACTCGAATGAGATTTCAGGTTTTGTCATGTCAGCCTCACAGGTCCAATCTGCGGCCCTTGTGCCAGTTTCCGCATTGTGAGACAAACTCATATTACTCAAGAACAACATGAGTCACACTGCAATGCACATCGAATTCCGGCACCTGCGTACGATCAAGGCCATCCATGAATGTGGCGGGCTGGCCCGCGCAGCGGATCAGTTGAACATCACCCAATCTGCGCTGAGCCATCAGATCAAAGGACTGGAGGATCAGGCCGGGGTTGAACTTTTTCTGCGCCGGTCTAAGCCGATGAAGCTGTCAGCAGCGGGGCTGCGCCTGCTTCGGCTGGCCGAACAGATTTTGCCACAAGTCGAGGCGACCCAACAGGAATTCTCCTCCCTGCGCGAAGGGCGCACGGGGCGGATGCATATCGCCATCGAATGCCACGCCTGTTTCGAGTGGCTGTTTCCGGTGCTGGAATCCTTCCGAAAATCCTGGGGAGATGTGGATGTTGATATCCGTCCGGGTCTGGCCTTTGACGCCTTGCCTGCATTGCAGAAGGAAGAGGTGGATTTGGTCGTTTCCTCTGACCCCGAAGACTTGCCCGGCGTCGAGTTTATCGAGCTGTTCGACTACAACGCTGTTTTTGTCGCGGCTTCATCGCACCCTCTGGCAAAGAAAGATTTCATCGAGGCCGAAGATTTTCGGGGCCAGACGTTGATTACTTACCCGGTAGAACGCACCCGGCTGGATGTGTTCAGCCAGTTGCTGATCCCGGCGCGGGTAGAACCCGCCGCAATTCGACAGGTTGAACTTACAGCGGTAATCCTGCTGCTGGTGGCGTCGAACCGGGGCGTATCTGTGTTGCCGGACTGGGTTGTGCGAGAGGTGAAGTACAATTCTGACTATGTCACCCGCCCGCTGACCAAGGAGGGGATCACCCGCAGTCTTTTTGCGGCAGTGCGAACCGAAGACCTTGAAAAACCCTTTGTGAAAGAATTGATCGAACTGGCCGGGACCGAGGCGCGGAAACTGCAGTCACAATAGGCGTAATTCGCGGGTCTGCTATGCGCATCATTCCTCTTGGCAAGGGCGCATTGCATCAGTATACGCGCGGTTTGACCGGACAGGAGCCTTTGGACAATGGTTGGCAGTGCAAACCTCAACATCATGATCAAGGCCGCGCGCAAGGCGGGGCGTTCTTTGGTCAAGGATTTTCGTGAAGTCGAGAACCTTCAGGTGTCGATGAAAGGCGCGGGTGACTTTGTCTCCAAGGCCGATATTGCCGCCGAGGCCATCCTGAAAGAGGAACTGCTGGGCGCGCGTCCGACCTATGGTTGGCTGGCCGAAGAGGGGGGCGCTGTTGACGGCGAAGACCCGACCCGCCGCTGGATCGTTGACCCGCTGGATGGCACAACCAATTTTCTGCACGGGCTACCACACTGGGCCGTTTCGATTGCTTTGGAACACAAGGGCAAGATCGTCGCCGGTGTGATTTATGACGCCGCCAAAGATGAGATGTTCTTTGCCGAAAAGGGCGAAGGTGCGTGGATGAATGACACGCGTATCCGCGTATCTGGCCGTCATCGCATGATCGAATCGATCTTTTCGACCGGATTGCCCTTTGGTGGGCGTTCCGACCTGCCCGCAACGCTGCAGGATCTGGCTCGTCTAATGCCTGTCTGCGCCGGGGTACGCCGCTGGGGCGCTGCAGCACTGGACATGGCTTATGTGGCCGCAGGTCGTTACGAAGGGTTCTGGGAACGCCGTTTGAACGCCTGGGATCTGGCCGCTGGGATCATCATCGTGAAAGAGGCCGGTGGTTTCGTTCAGCCGCTGAACCCCGAAGGCAACGTACTGGAAGATGGTGAGGTTGTTTGTTCCAATGAGCCGATCTTCGACCAGTTTGCCAAGGTGATCCGCGATTGATCATCCGCTATATTCCTTGAGTAAGCGCGCCCAAATCGGGGCGCGCTTTTTCGTTTTACCCGCGTGGGCCATCGATGTGGCGTACACTTCTTGTTTGCCCTTCGTGTTCGTACCCATGCAGACCAAATGTGCCTGGTTTGATCCAACCTTTTGTCACCAGCGGCTCAATCGCTGAGGTGATGGTAATGTTGATATCTGCCTGTGCGCCGGGGTTTCCGATTCTCGCTTGTCAGTTCGCTTTCATTCGGGCCGGTATTTGAACTGGGGGCGCTGGTTCTGAACGCAGCGCTAGAGATCACCCGGTTTAACGGTGGTCGTATACCTGAAAACCCATAGGGTAGCCTACTTTCGTGGAATCCGAGGGATTCGGGATTGCGAAAGCTTGTATTTATGTTCGGGGTGGGGCGGGTGACCGTGTGTACGGCTCCAATATGCCGACCCACCACGCAGGAGCCACAACGGCACACAAAGGATCAGGCCAACAAAGAATCCGCCCGTATGGGCCCAATAGGCCACGCCGCCTTCGTCGGGGTTGCTGGCAAGACTGCCCATAAATTGCATGCCCAGCCAGATGCCCAACATGACAAAAGCGGGGATGGTGAAAACCCGGAAATAGATGATCAGGATCAGCAAGACATCCACGCGTGCCTTCGGGAACAGCAATAGATAACCGCCCATTACTCCGGCGATTGCGCCAGATGCACCGATGGTCGGTACCACAGAATCTGGCGCGGTAACGACGTGGATCAGGCCCGCCCCGATACCGGCGAGCAGATAGAATAGCAGAAAGGGCAGGTGGCCCATCTCATCTTCAAGGTTGTCTCCGAAGATCCACAGGAACAGCATATTCCCCGCCAGATGCATCCAGCCACCGTGCAGAAACATCGAGGTTACGAGGGTTTCGAACGCGAAACCGTCGGCGATCCGGGCCGGAATGATTGCGTAGTCGAAATACAACTGGCTGATAAGCCTGTCGTTGCTCATGATCCCCACATAGCTGAGGAAAATCAGAATATTGGCCGCCATCAGCATATAGACGACAAAGGGGGTGCGCCCGGATGGGTTGTGGTCTCGGATCGGAAACATGCGGCGACGCTGGGCTTTTCCCAGCCCAGCGTCAAGGTCCGCTTACGCCGCACCTCCCAACAAGGCAGCATTGCCACCTGCGGCTGTGGTATCGACGCACACGTGACGCTCACCCAGTACGCGTGCCCGGTCGGGGTGGCCGGGGATCAGCGGCAGGATCGGGCCATCACGGCGGGCCAGATGGCGTTCAATCTCGCGCGCGGTGTCATCGTCTCCCCACCACATGACACCCGATATGTCGGCAACGTTTTCCAGCCGGTGCAGGTCGATCATACCGGTCGCCCGGATAGCGGTGCCGCCCAGAGCCTCGACGGCTTCGGCCTGCGCCTTGGCTGTGTCAGCCCCCGGTCCCATACACAGCAGCGGCGGGCGGGAAAACTCGCTTAGACGGTTGGATTCGCCAGTCGGGCCGGGCAGGGATTGCGTGCGGATGGCGGCAGGTTGGCCCTGCGGTGCGGGCAGGTCACCCATATTGCCTTCCCAAGCGTTTGTGCTGATCTGACGATCCGGGACGCAGAAGCGGGCCATGTAGTTTGGTCCACCAGCCTTGGGGCCAGTGCCGGACAGACCTTCGCCGCCAAAGGGCTGAGAGCCCACGATGGCGCCAATCTGGTTGCGGTTGACATAGATATTGCCCGCGTGAACGGCCTCGGTAATGTGTTGCACGCGGTCGTCAATGCGGGTGTGCAGGCCAAAGGTCAGCCCGTACCCGGTGGCGTTGATATCGGCGATGATCTGATCAATCTGCGAGGCTTTGAACCGGGCGACATGCAGAACCGGACCAAAGATTTCGCGTTCGAGAGCAGCAATGCCGGATATTTCGATCAAGGTTGGGGCAATGAAGATGCCCTCGGGTGGGGTTGCTAGCTCTTTTAGTACCCTTCCCTCGGTGCGCGCCTTTGCGATGTGATCCGCGATACCTTGCTGTGCATCCTGATCAATCACCGGGCCGCAATCAGTTGACAGCAGCCACGGGTCATCTACCTGCAACGCCTGCATCGCGCCCATCAGCATGGTCAGCAGGTCATCGGCAATATCCTCTTGCACATAGAGGCAGCGCAGGGCTGAGCATCGTTGCCCCGCAGACTGAAACGCGCTTTCGATGATGGATTGCACGGCCTGTTCGGGCAGAGCAGTGCTGTCCACGATCATTGCATTCAGCCCGCCGGTCTCCGCGATCAGAGGCGTACCCGGCCGCAGGTTGTCCGCCATTGCCGCGCGAATCTTCAGCGCGGTGGCGGTCGAGCCGGTGAAGGCCACCCCCGACACACGCGGGTCCGAGGTCAACGCGGCTCCGACGGTTGGGCCGCCCGGCAACAGTTGCAGCACGTCGCGTGGAACGCCGGCCTCGTGCAGCAATTGCACAGCGCGATGCGCGATCAGCGGAGTTTGCGGCGCGGGTTTGGCCAGAACGGCATTACCAGTGGCCAATGCGGCCGAAATCTGGCCAGTGAAGATCGCCAGCGGGAAATTCCATGGGCTGATACAGGTGAAAGTGCCCGCTGGTTCAGCGCCAGGGATGTTAGCCGCGTAGTAACGCAGAAAGTCTACCGCCTCGCGTAGTTCGGCCACGGCGTCTGGTACGGATTTCCCCGCTTCACGGGCCAGAAGGGCGAATAGCTCACCATAATGAGTTTCGTACAGATCGGCGGCTTTGTTCAGAACTTGTGTGCGCTCTGCGGCTGGGGCTTGCCAAGGCGATGTCGAGGCAAGGGCCAGTTCAACATCGCGCGCGCTGGCCGGAGCGACCGCGCCGGGGTGGTCCTGCGGTTTCGCCGGGTTGATGACGGGCTGGTCCGCTTCCGGTTGTGCGTCCTCGGACAAGAGCGGCTGCGCATACCAATGATGCGCCCGAAATGCGTCACGGGCAGCGTCGATCCGGTCAAGCGTCGGCGTGTGCTGCAGGTCGAACCCTTTAGAGTTGGGCCGTTCCGGTTGAAACAACTCAGGACCAGTAGGCAGGTGCGGCTTGGGTGCTTGGATGGCGTTGAACGGGTCCGAGGCAACTTCTGCCGGCGGCACGTTCTCATCCACGATCTGGTTCACGAAAGACGAGTTCGCGCCGTTTTCCAGCAGACGTCGGACCAGATAGGCCAGAAGGTCCCGGTGCGCGCCGACTGGTGCATAGATTCGGCAGCGCGAGTAGCTTTGGTCCTTTACAATCTGGTGCAGTGTTTCACCCATGCCGTGAAGGCGTTGAAACTCAAAGGGTTGCGTGTCCGCCATGTGCAGGATCGCGCTGACTGTATGGGCATTGTGGGTGGCGAACTGCGGATAGATCCGATCGGTCATGTTCAGCAGTTTGCGCGCATTGGCGACATAGGAGATATCGGTCGCTTCTTTGCGGGTAAACACCGGGAAGCCATCAACGCCTTCAACCTGCGCGCGCTTGATTTCGGTATCCCAATAGGCGCCTTTTACCAGCCGGACCATCAGCTTGCGGTCATGACGTTCGGCCATCCTATAAAGCGTATCCAGCACTGCTCCCGCGCGTGGGCCATAAGCTTGGACGACTATCCCGAAGCCATCCCACCCGGTCAGAGCAGGCTCGGCCATCACCTCTTCGATCACCTGCAAGGACAAGGAAAGACGGTCGGCTTCTTCGGCATCTACGTTAAGCCCCATCCCGGCGGCTTTGGCCAGAAGGCACAGCGCGCGCAGGCGGGGAACAAGTTCGTCCATCACGCGATGTTCCTGCGCCAGCTCATATCGGGGATGCAGGGCTGACAGCTTTACCGATATCCCCGGATTGGCGCGGATATCATCATGCTTGCAGGCGTCGGCAATGGCGGCAATCGCCCGGGAATAGGAAAGGTGGTACCGCGCTGCGTCTGCCTCGGTCCGCGCGGCTTCGCCCAGCATATCGTAGGAATAGGTGTAGCCCTTGGCCTCCATCCCGGCGGCGCGATCCATGGCGGATTGGATCGTTTCACCCAGAACGAACTGACGGCCCATTTCTTTCATCGCGCGGCCCACGGCGGTGCGGATTACGGGCTCACCCAGCCGTTTGATTGCACCGCGCAAAGCGCTGACCGGAGAGGTCTTGCCTTCGTCCAGAACTTTACCCGTGAGCATCAGCGCCCAAGTCGATGCATTTACCAGAGAGGACGAGGACTGCCCAAGGTGTTTGCCCCAGTCAGACGGTGCGATCTTGTCTTCGATCAGTGCGTCGATCGTTTCGGCGTCAGGAACACGCAACAGCGCTTCGGCAAGACACATCAGCGCGACGCCTTCGTCGGTCGACAGACCATATTCGGCGAGGAAAACCTCCATCATACCGGGCGAGGTGCTGGATCGAATGTCGCGCACCAACTGTGCCGCCGCGGCGCAGATCGCAGAGCGGTCCGTGTCGGACAGATCGGCTTGTGCGATTAGCTGATCCAGAACTTCAGTTTGATCGGCATAAGTCTGACCATCAATATGGGTGCGCAGGCTGTGTGTCATGTTTCCTCCGGGCTTTTGAGTAATATAGTGCCGATTTATCAGGACAATCGCCTTAAGTTGCGGTATTCGAAGTTCAGTGATCTGAATTTCAGGGGTTTTTCGATGCAAGTGAACCGGCTTGATCTGGATCGGTTTGACCGATCAATCCTGGCGATTCTGGCTGAAGATGGGCGCATTTCGGTTGCCGATCTTGCGCGGCGTATCGGGTTGTCGAAATCCCCAACACAGGCGCGTGTGAAAAGGCTTGAGGCCGAGGGGATCATTACCGGGTATCGCGCTCTGCTGGACCCTATCCGCCTTGGGTTGGACCATGTGGCCTTTGTCGAAGTGCGCCTGACCGACACGCGCGAGAAGGCTTTGGCCGAGTTCAATGCAGCGGTGCGTAAAGTGGCCGAGATCGAGCAGGCGCATATGATCGCATCGAATTTTGACTACCTGCTGAAAATCCGCACCGGCTCAATGTCGGAATATCGGGCAGTTTTGGCCGAGAAAATCTCATCTCTGCCGCATGTTGCCAATACGTCGACCTTCGTTGCGATGCAGGCCGTGAAAGAGACAGGGGTATCCGGGGCCATCGACGGGATGGGTTGACGAACGGAATATCGACGTCACCATTGGCGCATGAAACAAATCGCTTTTGCTTTCATCCTGCTCGTTGCGTCAACGGCAGCGAACGGCGGTGAATGCCCCGCCGCACCTGACCACAGTGCCGATGTCCTTGACGTCATATCCCAAATCCAGCAGGCCGAGTCTGAACAGGCTGCCCGCGTTCTGTCGAGCCGATTGTGGGAGTATTGGGCTGACGCGCCTGATGAAAGCGCGCAGGAAGTGCTGGATCGGGGAATGACGCGCCTCAGAGCTGCGGACCTGTTGGGTGCGATCGAGGATTTCGACAGCCTGGTCGCCTATTGCCCTTTCTATGCCGAAGGGTACAACCAACGCGCCTTCGCGAATTATCTGCGGCAAGATTTCGAGGCGGCGTTGCCCGATCTGGACAAGGCCATCGAGCTGTCTCCGAACCATGTCGCTGCCATCAGCGGGCGCGCGTTGACCTTGCTGGGTTTGAATAGGATTGAAGAAGCGCGGGAAACACTGAACGCGGCTTTGGAACTGAACCCGTGGCTGTCAGAGCGACATCTACTGGCCCCGGGAGGGCCTTTGGAGCCGGCGGGTCAGGACATCTGAAAAAACGCCTCCGAAACCGCAAGGATCAGGGGCGTTTCTGATAGGTTTATCCAATCAGACCGTTATCTACACGCTTGATCGTGATCACCGAGGAACGAGGTGTGTCGCCATCGGGCCAGTTACCGCCCGGGTGCTGGATGCCGACAAACATGGTGCGCCGGTCTGTGGACCACGCCAGTCCAGTGACTTCGCAGCCGTTCGGGCCAGTCATGAACCGTGCGATTTCACCGGTGATCGGATCACCAACCAGCATCTGGTTATTTCCGTTGCCGGCGAAGTCATCCTCGTTGTCGTCATTTCCGTCTGTCTGAATCCAGACTAGTCCGGTCGAGTCGATGGCCATACCGTCGGGCGAGTTAAACAGGTTGCCCTCGTTCACATTTGCCGAACCGGCGCGGGCGTCCGAATGTACGATTGGGTTTCCAGCCATGACGTATAGATCCCAATCGAAGGTTTCAGCAGCGTGGTCGTCATCCGTTGGGCGCCAGCGCACGATTTGACCATACTTGTTGGCTTCACGCGGGTTGGGCCCGTTGACTGACGTGTCGTCGCCACCAGCATTCGCTTTGACGCCACGGTTTTTATTATTGGTGAGACAACAATAGGCCTCAACCGCGACCGGGCTCGACGCGACCCATTCGGGACGGTCCATAGTCGTGCCGCCCGCGGCCGTGGCGGCCATTCGGGTGAAGATCAGGATTTCCGCCGCATCCATGCCGGTGGTTTCCGGCGTCAGGGGCAGCCACTCACCGGTTGCGTCGTCGTTGAATTTGGCCACGTGGAGCGTACCGTCATTTAACAGCCTCACGGTGTCGATGCCCGGTGTGTAGGCTGCGTTGGAAACGAACTTGTAAAGGTACTCGCCGCGCTCATCGTCGCCCATGTAGACGACCACGCGGCCATCAGCGGCCAGAGTCACTTCGGCGTTTTCGTGTTTGAAACGGCCCAGGCCGGTGTGTTTGATCGGCGTGCTGTCCGGTTCGGTGGGGTCGATTTCTACAATCCAGCCTGCGCGGTGCGGTTCGTTGGGATTTTTCGAGGTGTCAAAGCGTGGGTCATACAGCTCGTAATGGTTCCGGCTTTCGGCCTTGATACCATAACGCTTCATGCCGTCTGCAACCTTTTGGTTGTAGCTGGCGTTTTCGTCCGAAGACCCAAAGTAGCCGTTGAAATTTTCTTCGCAGGTGAGGTAGGTGCCCCACGGAGTTTTGCCTGAACCACAATTGTTCATTGTGCCCAGCGATGTGGTGCCGGTTGGGTCAGCATCGGTTTTCAGCAGGTCATGACCCGCTGCGGGGCCAACGATCTTCATCGGGGTGTTATGGTGGATACGGCGGTTGAATGGGCTGTCTTTGACCACCAACCAACCCTCGGCGCTTTCCTTGATCTCCATGACGGTCACGCCCTGTATGTTCTGGATTTTCAGAACCTCGTCAGCATTGGCCGGAACACCTGCCTGCGCGGCAGGCAGGTTGACTTTGAGGTTCGAATTTTCATGGTTGATCGTAATCAGTTCGTGACCTCGGAATGAAAACGTTTCCATTCCATCGGTGTTTTCACCAAAGATCTTGTCCGAGTTTTCGACCGGGCCGCCGTTTGTAATGTCGTATCCGTCGGCTGCTGAGAACAACGGGTCGCCCCAACGCATAAGCACCTTCCACTCATACCCTTCGGGCACATGCACGGTGCGGTCAGTCTGCGCCGCGATCGGCGTGAAGGCAAAGCGCGAGGCGGTAACGGCATGCGCCGCGGTTGAACCCATCAGACCCGCACCCATTGCTGAAGCGCCCGAACCAAAGGCCACAGCGCCGCCAAGGAACCCACGGCGCGAGATGGCGCGTTCAACAACGCGGTCAAAGTCGTTGGTTTCGGGGCGGGGGAAATGCAACTCGTCCCAATCGTCGGCGGAAAGAGTGGCGGGTTCAGCGTCTTTCATGGATGACTCCTGGCTGTCGTGTCTGAGTTGATGAGCGGCCCTTAGGCATCCTTTGTGACAGTTTGGTAACGTGCACATGAAACTTATGGAATGACGCGCAGTAAAGGTTCAAAATACGAAATTGAGCGGGAAAGCGCTAAATTTCCCACTCTACCAAGGCGCGAGTTTCTCAGTTTTCGAGCTGGCTGCAGGTCTGCCCGTCAGCGCAATCTCTGACCGGCTGCGTCGAACCGATAGGCTTTGTCTGCGGCATAGGCGAACCGCAGTTCCTGACCTTCGGAAATCGCGTGTTGGCCAAACAGCCGGGCGGTGACTGCGTGGTCATGGACTTTGGCGATGACGTTTGTGTCTCCGCCCAGTTTTTCCACATGGCTGACCTGCGCGGTCAGTGGGCCATCATCGGATAGAAACAGATCTTCGGGGCGAATGCCAATGGTGTTCTGACCGCCATCGCTAAGCATTCCTTCGGGCAGGAAGTTCATTGACGGCGAACCCAGAAAACCGGCGACAAACTGGTTGGCGGGGTTGTTATACAGCTCCATCGGGCTGCCGATTTGTTCCACCCGCCCATCACGCAGAACAACGATCTTATCGGCCAGCGTCATCGCCTCGGTCTGGTCGTGGGTCACGTATATCATCGAGGCGTCCAATGCCCGGTGCAGATTGGCAATCTCAATCCGTGTGTTCATGCGCAGGGCTGCGTCGAGGTTCGAGAGCGGCTCATCAAACAGGAACAGTTTCGGTTCGCGCACGATGGCGCGACCGATGGCGACGCGCTGGCGTTGGCCACCAGACAGCTCGGACGGGTAGCGGTCCAGATAGTCCTCAAGGTTCAGCATTCGGCTGGCCTTTGCGACGCGCTCTTCGATCACCGCCTTGGGCTGTTTCTCTTGCTTAAGCGCCAGCGTCATGTTTCCGCGCACTTTCAGATGGGGATAGAGCGCATAGCTTTGGAACACCATCGCGATCCCGCGTTTGGAGGGCGGCACCAGATTGACCTGTTGACCACCGATATTGATCTCGCCCGAGGACGCATCCTCGAGCCCCGCGATCACGCGCAACAGGGTGGATTTACCGCAGCCCGAAGGGCCGACGAAGACGACAAATTCGCCTTCTTCCACCTCCAGCGTGATGTCTTTCAGGACATGCACGTTGCCAAAGGATTTGTTCACATTGGTCAGGGTCAGAGCGGTCATGATGTGGGCTCCTTTAGCGAAACGGGGTGGCCGGTGCGGATGCTTTCATCGGCGGCCAGACAAATGGCAAGGGATTGGACGGCGTCATTCATGTGACGCGTCAGGTCGATTTCTTCCGCGATGGCGCGCAGCATATAGGCTTGTTCGGCATCGCAGAGCTCCTGATGACCGGGCTCATCGGGCATCTCGATAGTGCGATCTCCGTTTGGCGTGTGGACCAGTAAGCCGCCAACCTTGGTGTGGCCGTCGATATCGGCTGATGCCCCCTTGTTGCCGTCGGTAATCGAAACCGAACCGTTGGGCGAGACGATATCTTTCACGAAGAACGCCGTCTCGGACATCATCGGGCCCCATCCGGCCTCGTACCAACCGACCGAACCATCGTCAAAGATCACCTGAAACTGACCGTAGTTATACATGTCCTCGGCGATCTCATCGGACAGGCGCAGGCCCATGCCGTGTACGCGGACCGGCTGCGCGTCGGTGATCTGGCACATCACGTCCACATAATGCACGCCGCAATCGACGATGGGCGAAGTTGTCTTCATCAGAGCCTTGTGCGTTTCCCATTCCGCACCCGATGATTGCTGGTTCAGGTTCAAACGAAACACATATGGCCCGCCCAGACTTCGCGCCTCGGCGATCAGTCGCATCCATGACGGGTGGTGGCGCAGGATGTAGCCAACGACCAGTTTGCGGTTTAGCCGAGTCGCAGTCTCAACAACACGCCGCGCGTCAGCAACATTGGTCGCCAGGGGCTTTTCCACGAACACATGCGCGCCAGCCTCCATCGCTGCGCGGGCATAGTCGGCGTGGCTGTCGGAATAGGTGGCAACCACGACCAGATCGGGTTTCGACTCGGCCAGAGCCGTATTGAAATCCGAATAGGTTGGATAGCCCGCAAGGTCAGGGTAATCCACTTGGCCAGATCGGTTCACAAGCCCGACGATCTGAACGTCTGGGTGATGGTGATGGGCCAGCGCATGGCTCAGCCCCATATTGCCAAGGCCTGCAATCAGAACACGGGTCATTTGACAGCTCCGGATGTGATGCCGCGGATCAGTTGGCGTGAGAAGATAACGTAGAGCACCAGCACCGGCAGGATCGCCATCGACAGGGCTGACAGGACTGCGTTCCAGTCTGTGACGAACTGGCCGATGAAGACTTGGCTGCCTAGTGTGAGCGTTTTGGTTTCTTCGGCTGGGGCAAGGATCAGCGGGAACCACAGGTCGTTCCAGATCGGGATCATGTTAAACACGGCCACGGTCGCCATCGCGGGCCGGACCAAAGGCAGCACCAGCCGGAAGAAGATCGTGTACTCCGACAACCCGTCGATGCGCCCTGCGTTTTTAAGATCGTCACTGACCTGTCGCATGAACTCGGACAGGATGAACACCGCCAAGGGCAAGCCTTGCGCCGTGTAGACCAGGATCAGCGCCCATAGTGTATTCACCAGCCCGGTTGCCACCATCATTTCAAGGATCGCCACGGTGCCGATGCGAATCGGGATCATGATCCCCAACGCCAGATACAGACCCATCAGCAGGTTGCCCTTGAACTGGTATTCCGACAGCGCATAGGCCGCCATGGCACCGAACAGCAGAATGAAAAATAATGATGCCACGGTCACGATCATCGAGTTTTGAAAGTAGAGGAAAAAATCCCCCTGCTTCATTACCGTTTCATAGCCAATCATTGAAAAGCTGTCCGCGCTGGGCAGGGCGAGTGGTTCGCGAAAGATCGTCCGGCGGGTTTTGAAGCTGTTAATCAGGATCACAAAGACCGGGAAAAGGGCGATCAGAGTATACAGGATCAATGCGCCATGCATCGCTGCGGTGTTGAAAGGGTTTTGACGTGCTTTGTTCATCTCTGGACCCTCACAGTTGATACCGGCGCATCCGGGTTTGGATGCCGAATAGGTAGATACAGACACCAACAAGGATGATCGCGAACATGGCCCCGGCGATGGCCGATCCCATATGCGGGTCGCCCAGTTGCAGCTGGAAGCCAAAGAAGGTGCGGTACATGAAGGTGCCTAAGATATCGGTAGAGAAATCCGGCCCCGCCAGCGCGCCCTGTGCCGCATAGATTAGGTCAAAGGCGTTGAAATTGCCCACGAAGGTCAGGATCGAGATGATGCCGATCGACGGCAGGATCAACGGCAGCTTGATTTTCCAGAAAGCCGATGCGCCTGTGATGCCGTCGATCTCTCCGGCCTCAAGGATTTCTTCAGGGATGGTCAGAAGGGCGGCATAGATCAGCATCATAGGGATGCCAACGAACTGCCAGACAGAGATCAGCGCCAACGTGGTCAGGGCGTATTCTTCTTTCCCCAGCCAGGGTGCGAACAGGGATTTTAGACCGATGGCGTCCAGCATTGACGGAGCGATGCCCCAGATCGGGGACAGGATCAGCTTCCATGCAAAGCCGACGATCACGAAGCTGAGGATCGTGGGGATGAAAATCGCCGAGCGGTACAGCGCTGCAAACCGCAGTCGTGGATGGCTCAGCAGCGCTGCTAGCGCGATCCCGATGGGGTTCTGCACCAGCATGTGGATCAGGAAGAACCAGAAGTTATTGCCCAACGCATTCCAGAACTGCTCGGACCAGATCGGATCGAAAAACAGTGTCTCAAAGTTCTGCAAACCGACAAATACGCGGGTCTGGTCGATCTCTGTAAACAGCGCCAGACGCAGTGTGTTGAACAGAGGAAAGATCATCACCGCCGTGTAGACAAGTACGGCTGGTGCAAGAAACACGACGATATGCCAGCGGAAGCGGGGGCGGTTCATGGGACAGCTTTCAATAAGGTGTCGGGATTACCCGGGCGATCACCACCGCCGCCCAGGTAGGTGTTAGCTCACTGGTGTGGCGCGTACCAGTTGGAAAGCCCTTCCTGCAGACGATGACCTGCGTCAGCAGCGCTTTCCGCGCCCCGAACGACATTGGCCGATGCGTTCCATGTTTCTAGCTCAAGGTTAGGCTCGCCGCGCGACAGTATTTGATAGGTCGAACGGATGGTGGACTCACATTCATCCCGCCAACCGACAAATTCCTTGGCTAGAGGGTCCTGCAGTTCGACCGGCGCATTCGACAGAGGGAAGAAGCCGGGCAGGGCATTGCCGAAAATCTCTGCGAATTCCGGGCTGGCAACCCACGCCAGGAATGTCTCGGCCGCTTCGCGGTTTTCCGTGGCGGCGTTCATGCCGATCCCGATATCGGTGTGGTCCGAGATATAGCAGGTGTCATTCGCTGCGCGAACCGGCGGTTTGAACGCACCCATCTCAAAATCGGCCTGAGTGTTGAAACCTGAAATTTCCCAACTGCCGGCTGGGTAGATGGCGGCACGACCGAGCGTGAACAGATTCTGACTATCGGGGTAGGTTTGCGCCTCGAAACCGTCTCCGAGATAGTCTTTCCACCTAGCCAATGTCACATAGGGCTCGACCCACTGCGGATCGGTCAATTTCTGTGTGCCACCAATCAGTGCAAGACGCCCTTCTTCACCCTTCCAGTAGTTTGGACCGATGTTGTTGTAGCCCATCGTCGCAGCTTCCCACTGGTCGTTGGTACCCATTGCCATCGGGATATAGGTGCCGTCCTCCCTGATCTTGTCGAGCGCTGCAAAGAATTCGTCTTCGGTAGTCGGAACCTCGATGCCCAGTTCCGCGAAAGCTTCCTTGTTGTAGATGAAACCGTGGATTACCGAAGCCATCGGAACGCAGAATGTGGCCGACCCATCGTCCGTCTGCCAGGCAGATTTGGCAACGTCGGAAAAGTTGGCCATTGCATCCAATCCAGACAGGTCCGCCAGATGTCCGGCGTTATAGAGACCCAGTGATTGATCAAACGGGCGGCAGGTTAGGATGTCACCTGCGGACCCGGCTTCAAGTTTCGCGTTCAAGGCGGCGTCGTATTCTGTTGGGGCAAAAGGGGAGAATACTAACTTGATGCCCGGATGCTTTGCCTCAAACGCTGGAATGATTTGGTCCTGCCAAAGGGTCAGATCGTCATTGCGCCAGCTTTCGATGGTCAGGGTCACGTCCTCGGCATAGGCGGTCGTGGCCATTAGTGTAGAGCCAAGTAAGGCCAGTTTCAGGCTTTTGTTTTTCATGTCTTTCTCCCGGTTTATTTATCTTTGTCATTCTTGTGCGAGCGCGATGCTCAATATTCCATTTGTCGCCTGTAGGCGTGCGTGGGCTTGCTCTGGTGAAACACCCTGCGCGGCGATCAGGATGGCGGGTTTCACATCTCCGCCGGCGATGTCTAAGGCGTGCTTCGCAGTATCAGGGTCAACTTCGGCTATTCCGGCGACGATGCCGATTGCGCGTCCGCGCAGCTTGTCATTGTCCGCGCGCAGATTCACCATCATGCCTTCGTGCACGTGGCCCAATTCGACCGCCATCAGCGAAGACAGCATGTTCAACGCGATCTTTTGAGCGGTCCCTGCACCCATGCGCGTCGATCCTGAGATCAGCTCGGGTGGGGTCGCCAGCAGGATGGGAATATCGGCCGCTTCCAACAGGGGGCTGCCTGCGTTATTCGCAATGCCGATAACAGTCGCGCCGCAGGTCTGGGCGATGTTTGCTGCCGCAATGGTATAGGGTGTTGAGCCGCTGGCTGATACGGCAATGATGGTGTCCATGCCTTGTACTTGGCCCAAGGCTTTCAGCAGGCCGTCAGTAGCGTCTTCAGCGCCGCCCGGCATCTCAGCCCCGGTTGGTAGGCCGCCCGCCATATGGATGCGCAGACGCGCAGGGGGGATCGAGAATGTGCCACCCAATTCCTGTGCATCAGCAGCCGCCATCAAGCCCGAGGATCCGGCTGCAACGTAGTGTAGCACTCCGTCCTCGCGGATTGTGTTCGCCATGGCCTTGGCACCTTGAGCTATATTGCCCAGCGCGTCACGGACAACTGCCGCGGCGGCGATTTGGCCTTCCGCTAATGCGCGTGCCGAGGTGATCAGGTCACCCCGGTTCAACAGTGCTGCATTTGGGTGCAGTTGTTCGGTTTGTGGCAGCGTCAAGAGAATCCCCTCCCATGTGACACCGTATACAATACCTATCTAATACCACTTGTCCATAATTTATTTCTGATTGAGACTTTTTCTGCGTATTAGGTGGAATTCATCGGTATATTTTCCCATTCCGTCCTTTTAAAATCTAAAAAGGTATTATAATGGTATTGTCATGATCGAATCTCATGATAGCGCTGTGTTGGCCGTGGATGGCGGAGGAACGCGATGCCGTGTTGCGTGCGAAATTGATGGCGCTGTCCATTGCTCTGAAACCGGGGCCGCCAATGTATCCACCGATTTTGATGGCGCCCTGAAGCAGATACGGGCTGGATTGGATGCCTTGTCGCGACAGGTTGAGATTAAGGTCGAGGATATGATTGGCTGGCCAGCCTTTATTGGTCTTGCGGGTGTTACCGATGCAGGTATTGCAGGGCGTTTGAGTGACGCGCTGGGTCTGACGAATGCACGAGTTGAAGATGATCGCCCGGCTGCTGTGCGCGGGGCGTTGGGGGCGCAGGATGGTCTGGTCGCTCATTGCGGGACCGGTTCTTTCATTGCGGTGCAAGCCGATGGCGCGATGCGTTTTGCCGGGGGCTGGGGTTCGGTTCTGGGGGATGAGGCCTCGGCTCAGTGGGTCGGACGCCGCGCTTTATCCGAAGCCTTGTGCGCGTATGATGGTACGCAAATTGGGACCAGGCTGACACAAAGTCTGTTGACCGACATGGGCGGTCCTGCTGGCATCGTGCGCTTTGCTAAAAATGCTTCTCCCGCCCAATTCGGCGCGCTTGCGCCGCAGGTGACATCCGAAGCCAAGGAAGGTGACCGTGTTGCCGTGCAAATTTTGCAAGCAGGTTCGGATTACATCGTGGAAATCGCAAATGGGCTTGGTTGGCAACCGGGTCGGACGATCTGCTTGACTGGTGGGATTGCGGGCCACTATGCGACCTACCTGCCTGATAACATGCGATCCGCCGTGCGCCCGCCGCTGGGTGAACCGTTGACTGGCGCTTTGGCATTGGCAAAGGAGATCCGAAATGAGCATCTCTGACTTCTTGCGCGCTGATCTTTGGCTGAGCCCCGACAGGGGGCCGCGATACGTACAATTGCGACGCAGACTTCAAGAGGGGATCGACACGGGCGTTCTGGCACCGAACACGTCATTGCCGTCGGAACGAGAACTGGTCGAAATCACCGACCTGTCGCGCGTCACCGTGCGCAAGGCGATACAGGAGTTGGTTCAAGAGGGCGTGATCGAACAACGTCAGGGCTCGGGCTCGTTCATTCGCGAACGCGTTCCGCGGGTTGAGCAATCGCTGACTCACCTGACATCCTTTACCGAGGACATGTCCAGCCGAGGTATGCAGACCACCTCAAAATGGTTGGAGCGCGGCGTATTCGCGCCAACCCCCGAAGAGGTCGAGGCGCTGAGCCTGCAGGATGGTGAACAGATATCCCGCATATACCGCTTGCGTGAAGCCAATGGCCGCCCGTTGGCGCTGGAGCGGGCGGCATTGCCGTTGGATATCCTGCCGAATCCAATTGAGGTAACGACCTCTTTGTATGAGGTGCTGGAGGCTATGGGGCGGCGACCGGTGCGGGCGGTTCAGAAAATCTCGGCCCTTAACCTTGCTGCGCCCGAAGCTGAGTTGCTGGAGGTGCCCGAAGGGGCAGCCGGGCTGAACATCGAACGTATTTCGTTCCTCAAAAACGGGCGGGTCGCGGAACTGACCCGCTCCCTTTATCGCGGCGACGCCTATGATTTTGTCGCCGAACTGCGGTTGTAACCGGAAAGGCCGGAAAAGCATGTCAGAACACAGTTCGAAAATGCGGCAGGAGATTCTGGAAATCCCTGCCGCCGTTGATCGTTTGCTTGGCGAGGGTGAAGCCAACATTCAGGATGCCGCTCACCGGGTGAAACAGGCCGATCCCCGATTTCTGATCACGGTTGCGCGCGGATCATCTGACCATGCCTGTACTTATTTGAAATATGCCAGCGAGTTGTTGCTGAAACTACCCGTCGCCTCGGTGGGGCCATCGGTCAGTTCGATCTATGGCTCGGATTTGCGAGCTGAAGGTGCGGTCTGCCTGTCTGTTTCTCAGTCCGGTCAAAGCCCGGACATCGTTGGTATGACGCGGTCTCTGAAGGCGTCGGGCGGGATGACCATTGCAATCACCAACAATACAGCGTCGCGGCTGGCCGAGGTGGCGGACGCGATGCTGCCTCTTCACGCCGGACCCGAGTTGAGTGTGGCGGCTACCAAAACATTTGTTACTTCACTGGTGGCGGGGCTGTGGTTGTTGGCCGAAGTGAAAGAGGATGACGCGCTGATCGGTGCAATCCGATCTTTGCCGGGGCATCTTGAAAAGGCCGCCCTATGTGATTGGTCGGCAGCGGCCGAGACGATCACGGGTCGTTCGCTGTTCACTCTGGGCCGTGGACCGTCATACGCGATGTCCAATGAGGCGGCGCTGAAGATCAAGGAAACCTGCCAAATCCACGCTGAAAGTTATTCGGCGGCCGAGGTTCTGCACGGACCGGTCTCAATCGTGGAAGAAGGGTTCCCGACCATCGTTTTCGCCGCTCGTGATGCGGCCGAACAGGCGACTGCCGAGGCTGCGGATGCGCTGGCTGGCAAAGGGGCAACGGTGTTTGCTGCAACCGACAAGGTGACCCGCGCAAACAGTTTGCCGGTAACGCGTACCGATCATTGGCTGACCGACCCCATATCCGCCATCACTTCATTTTACAGCATGGTCGAATCCGTGGCCTGCGCTCGCGGAATCGACCCTGATGCGCCGCGCCATCTTAGAAAGGTGACAGAGACGGTATGACTTCTGGTTCGATAACATTTCGCAATGGGGCTCTGTTTGACGGCAGGGGTTTGCATTTCGGTCACGCCATAACCTTTCGTGATGGCAGGTTGGCCGGGATGGTACCCGACGAAAGTGCACCGAAGGACGGGCAGGTTGTCGATTTGAACGGGGACATTCTGTGCCCCGGATTCGTCGATCTGCAGGTGAACGGTGGCGACGGTGTAATGTTCAACGATGATCCTTCGGTGGACTCGATCCGACGGATTGCGGAAGCGCATCGCCGATTGGGCGTGGCGTCGTTGCTGCCGACGCTGATCACCGACACACCTGAGAAAACCCAAGCCGCCATTGAGGCCGCGATACAGGCGGTTCAGGCAGGTGTGCCGGGCGTCGCAGGGTTGCACCTGGAGGGGCCACATTTATCCGTGGCGCGTAAGGGCGCGCATGACGGGGCCTTGATCCGACCGATGGAAGAGGCAGATCTGGCGGCGCTGATAAAAGCGGCAGGGGAATTGCCCTGCCTCATGGTGACGCTTGCACCCGAATCTGTCTCGGAAAAGCAGGTTCTGGCCCTGTGTGAGGCGGGTGTACTGGTGTCGCTGGGTCATAGCGATGCGGATTTTATGATCTGTCAGCGCTATGCCACGGCGGGCGCGCGTTGTGTCACCCATCTTTTCAACGCTATGAGCCAGATGGGTAATCGCGAACCCGGTCTGGTCGGGGCGGCGCTGGCCAATGGGGGACTTTCGGCGGGGATAATTGCAGATGGCATCCATGTTCACCCCGAGGTGATGCGCGCGGCGTGGGCCGCCAAAACCGCGCCCGGTCAGATCTTTCTGGTTAGCGATGCCATGGCTGTGGCGGGCACCGATCAAACCGCGTTCGAGCTGGAGGGTCGTCGGATTACGCGAACGGATGGGCGCCTGACGCTTGAGGACGGAACACTGGCCGGGGCAGATCTCGATTTAACTACGGCCATTTGCACTCTGGTCACACAAGTTGGTGTTCCATTGCAGGATGCGCTGGCCGCTGCAACGACCTATCCGGCAACATTGATCGGCCAAACGGCTGCACAACAGCTTCGATACGACATGATGATCCGGATTTCGGCTAGTCTAGATTCGTGTTCGTGGCTGACTGATCTGGGATAAAACGCCGGGCGTTTGGTGTTCCCGTCTTTTGGGCTGTGCGGAAATTGAAAACTACAACCGAAGGGCGCTTGACGGCACCTGACGCATCCCTTAAACCGACCCCCGCTGAGCGGGCGTCGTATACTGGCTATTACCTCAGCCTTCCAAGCTAGTGATCAAGTTTTCCGGATCATTCATTTTCATTCCATACTATTCATTTTATTGACTTTAATTGTTCATCCGTGTTCCTGTGGTTGTCAGGATTTTCTTGCTTATACCGACAAAAAGCCGACAAAATGCCAAAACTTACAGAGACCTTCGCACGTAAAACACCGCAGACAAAAGACGGAACAGTCAAGCACTGGGACAACGAGATAAAAGGGCTGGTGCTCTTCGTCGGAAAGCGCTCAAAGACCTGGTACTTTCAGAAAGACGTTGGGGGCCAAACGCGGCGGATTCTGATTGGCCGATATCCTACGATCTCTGCTGATGCTGCTCGGCAAACAGCATTGGGTTTTGCGCTGGAATGGGGCAGGGGCGCTGGCAAGAAGATCCAGATTGGGGCGCCGACGCTGGAAGTTGCAATGGAGTCCTACCTGGCCAGACCCAAGTTGCGGTCGGAGGCACATCGGTCCGGTTTGCGGCAGCAGTTCGACAACCACCTCAAGGACTGGCTTCGCTTGCCGTTGGACGAGATCACGAAAGGGAGGCTTTGTCGCATTCTTTTCTGAAGTATGAATGTTTGTTAGAAGTTGCTGTGTTTAGACAGCTAGTTCCGCAAACTGTTTGAACGGACAGATCTCGAGTCCGAACTGACCCTTTCGGATCATCTGCGCAACTTCAATCCCTTCAAGCGTTGCAGAAGCGGAGGCGAATGACTTGAAACCGAGCATTGGGCGGATCCGGCGTTTGATAAATCGATGGTCTTGTTCAATGATGTTGTTTAGGAATTTTCGCCTCACCATCTCGATTGGGACCGGGCAACCAAAGCCTTTCAACATCTTGTTGATGGCCTTGATACCGGCAGTGTTGGCGCCGCTTTTGTCGATCACTATCTTTCTTGGGAGCCCGTTTACCTCGAGCGCACGAGCGAAGAATATTGTCGCCGCAGCTTTGCTCCGCCGTTCGGACAGCATAAAATCAAGGGTCTTACCGTGTTTGTCTACCGCCCGGTATAGGTAGACCCATACTCCTTTAACGCGCACATAGGTTTCGTCCATTCGCCAGGATCGACCGCAGCAACGCTTCTGACGACGTGCCCGGTCGGCGACCAGAGGTGCGTATTTGACGATCCATCGGTTTAGCGTGGCGTGATCTACCTTAACGCCACGCTCGGCCAGGATTTCTTCCAAGTCACGGTACGACACCGAGAAGCGCAGATAGAAGAACACCGCGTGCAAAATCACGTCCCTTGGGAAATGAGCGCCTTTGAATGATATTGTCACTGCCCGCCTCGTTCGAAATCCGAGACGCCATTAACACGGAGGCGACGGAGCCGAAAGTTTGCGACAAAGCCGCTATTTCGGTCTCAATCCCAGGGTGCGCCAATCCGGAGACAAACCCGCCTATCATGGACGGATCACCAAGCAGGGTAGATCGCATGCGCGGGCGATGCTGGTGGAGGCGGCCTGGTCGGTCTCCCGTACATCCGGTCCGCTAAGGGCATTCTTCAGGAGGATCAAAGAAAAACGGGGCAACCAAGTTGCCGCAGTTGCGACGGGGCGGAAGCTAACGGTTGTTGTCTGTCACATGTTGTCCAAAGGCGAGGAATACATCTGGAACCGCCCCGCTCTGTCGGAATGGAAGCTGAGAAAGCTGGAACTGGCCGCCGGATACCCCTCTCACCGCGGTGGCAGGACAAAGGGCTCCGCTGCTGACTACAGCTTGAAAACGGTGCGCGACCGGGAAAGGGAGGCCGCCGGCCACGCCGAAGAGGTTTACCGGCGTTTTGGGGTCGGTTTCACTTGGAAACGTTCAAATTCTTCTGAGCGTTGTTTGCCGGTCATTTAATTTTCCCCGACACTCCGAAACCGTCGCACCAGGTAATCTACGAACGCTCGGGTTTTCGGCGCTAGATTGCGCCTGTCGGCAAACATCACGACGATATCAGTGCTGGGTGGTGCGTATCCCGGCATAACATGGATGAGTTCGCCGGATTTAAACTTGCAGTCTGCGATGTAACAGGGGAGCCGCGCGATCCCTATCCCAGCTAGTGCCGCTCGAAAGACGACATCCGTGCTGTTTCCCTCAAAACTGCCCGTTGCTTCAAATTCATCGCCTGCCGTGGGTTCGATGCTTTTCCAAGTGTTCCTTTGGCTTCCTCCTGCAAGCCTGAGGCAATTGTGGTCGGCCAACTCGGCAAAATTCGACGGTGTTCCAGACCGCTCAATGTATCCAGGTGAAGCACAAAGCACCCTGCGGCTCCGCATGATGCGCCTAACGACCACATCTGGGTTCTTGCGTTGTTCAGCAAAGCAGATTGCTACATCGAACCCTTCACTCCGAAGATCTATCTCACGGTCGGTTAAATCCAACGACACTTGAACCTCGAGATTCTCTTCCATGAATTCAGGCAGAGCAGGGATCAGCTGGGACTTACCAAAGGCGACCGTGGACGCGACTCTGAGTAATCCGCGCGGGATGCCGTCAAAGTTATGTATCATCGCTTCGGCTTCTTTGAATTTATCAGCCATCGCTTTGCATTTTTCGTAGAATGCTTGGCCTTCTTGCGTCGGGGAGACACCTGTTCTGGTGCGATTCAGAAGGCGGTAGTGCACCTGATCTTCGAGCAAGCCGATCTGCTTGCTTACAGCCGATGGGGTTTGTCTCATTGATCGTGCAGCCGCAGATATGCTTCCCTGCTCGACGACCGTCGCAAAGATTAACATTTGAGCAGAGATATCCATGTCATGACCCTTGCTGTTCCAATCTGGCATGGGGCCTTTGCCAAATTGCCAAATTGAGAGCGCTACCAAACTCGCCTACCTCTGCATTGCAGCATAAATACTGCATTGCAGCAATGGGCGAGGTAATATCATGGCAATTACTCGATCAAACAGCGGGCTGGATGTCGTTTTCGAAGCTGGCCGCACGTTCTTTCATCAAAAGTTGGACACGATGCGAAATGCACAGTCCAAGCGCAGGATTTATCGCGCATCGTATTATGAGCTCTCAGTTCTGTCTGACCGCGACCTGACAGATCTGGGCATCCCGCGCAGTAACATCAAAAAACTCGCTTTGGAGGCCGCCTATGGCTGTTGACACCCAGACGGTTGGTACAAATCGCGGTCATACTATCGCCCAATCAATCAGCTTCTTGGCGTGGATCGGATCCACAGCAAATGCCGCCTTAAAGGCACTGCAAATGGCTCGAATGCTCTCCACACTTTCGAACATGAGCGACTATCAACTCTCTCAGATCGGAATTTCGCGATCCGATATCCCAAAATATGCCGCGAAGTTAATGGCTGACTAATTGATCCGAGGCTCTCTACGTCAGAGGGCAACACGAAATTTGCTGGTTCTCGCTCCTCCCAGAGTAAGCCAGCATACGCGGGGGCGAAAATGCCAACAGGGAGCGCCAACGCACGGGCCAGCACTTTCAACTCCTCCCGAAAGTGCTGGCTCGATAATTTTAGACGAATTTGCAGGACCAGAACTAGAAGGGCTTGTGGGTGGAAAGACAGCGATCTGCACTATCCAGCGCATGTTAGAGAGTTTTGCCGCGCCTACCCCGTGCACCTATTCTATCGGGATTAAATCTTGGAAAAACCCAGCCTTGAAAGGGCACCGGCCACAGCCGGTTCCGCTATGCGAACCTCGCGGATCGCGTCTGCAAGCATAATTCCCTACTCGACGAGCGCATCAACTTGCCGCAGTTTCTGACTATTTCTTCTGACCTTGTCTCTTGTTCGACATTCTCGGTCCTCCGTTTCCCAAACATAACGGTGATCCAAATCAAATGGAGCATTCCACTCTCTCCAGCCTAGACACCTCCAAGATGACGCGGTCTGCCGCTCAGGGCGGGTGGAGCGATCTTTGCACGGCTTTAATGACAGTCTCTCAGGCCTACCAGAAACTGGTTGGAATTCAACTTACAGCACCTCTCGGGACCTGTATGCACCGAAGCTATGACAAAATTGTTGCAGTCGCTTCACCGTTCCGCGAACTCATTTAAGATAGGTGTTAAACCAATCAATAGTGCGATCCCAAGCTAGGTTTGCCATCTCCTCATCATAACGCGGCGTGCTGTCGTTGTGAAAACCATGGTTGGCATTTTCGTAGATATAGGCCTCGTAAACCTTATCATTGGATTGCAGAGCGGCTTCAAAATCTGGCCAACCTGCATTGATGCGTTCGTCAAGCTCTCCCATCTGAACAAGTAACGGTGCCTGAATTTTGGGTACATCTTCTGTTGCAGGCTGACGTCCGTAGAATGGCACTCCTGCCGAAAGTTCGGGGTAGGCCACGGCAATTGCGCTGACCACTCCACCGCCATAGCAGAAACCCACCGCGCCGACCTTTCCGGTGCAATCTTCTCGGTTCAGCAGGTATTCGAACCCGTTGAAGAAATCGTTCATCAACTCGACACCGTCCACTGTCTTTTGCAATTCGCGCCCATCGGCGTCGTTGCCCGGGTAGCCGCCAACTGATGTCAGACCGTCGGGGGCCAGCGCCATAAAACCGGCTTTTGCCAACCTACGCGCCACATCCTCGATGTAAGGATTCAAACCGCGGTTTTCGTGGATCACCAGCACCCCAGGAAGGGGCTCCTCAACGCCAGCGGGCCGGACAAGATAACCTCGGACATCACCGGTTCCATTGGGGGACGGATAGGTAATGTAGTCTGCGTGGATATCGGGATCGTTGAATGACACTTGCTGAGCCATCGCATAATTCGGGCTGAGCATGTTCAGCAACGCAACCGCTGTCACGCCGCCGACCGCGAACTTACCGGCGCGGTCCAGGAATTGGCGCTTGGTGATCTTGCCGTGCGCGTAAAAGTCATACAGGTCCAGAAGTTCCCGGTCGAAGTCTTTTGCCGTCATGCGGGTCATTATGGATCTCCTAATGAGTTTGGCAGTCTGAAGGGGAGGGTAGTATCCGATCTGAAAGTCTTTATTTGATTGAGCGTCTGGATGGGCTTACTAAGATTCTGCCGGCGACAGTTCCATGTCCGCGTACCGTTCGCGCAGCACGTTCTTTTGAACTTTTCCCATAGTGTTTCGCGGCAATTCCGAGACGAATTCGTAGCGGCGCGGATGTTTGAAGCGCGACAGCTTGTCCCTGATGGTCTCAGCAATCTGATCCGCTTCAAGTTTTACGCTTGGCTCAATAACCAGAGCGGCGATGATTGCTTCGCCAAAATCGTTGTCGGGGACGCCGAAAACCGCCGATTCCAGAACACCGCCGATGTCGTTCAGTATCTCTTCAATTTCTTTGGGATACACGTTGTAACCACCGGTAATGATCAGGTCTTTCGACCGGCCCACAATCGATAGATAGCTGTCCTCGCTGAATTGGCCCAAGTCCCCGGTGATGAAGAACCCGTTCTCTCGCAACTCTTCGGCGGTTTTCTCGGGCATCTGCCAATAGCCTTTGAACACGTTGGGGCCGCGGACTTCGATCATTCCAACTTCGCCCGGGGGCACTGGTTCTCCGGTTTCCGTATGTGTCACGATCACCTCGATGCCGGGCAGTGCCATGCCGACAGTTCCCGCGCGACGTTCGCCACTATAGGGGTTAGAGGTGTTCATGTTTGTCTCGGTCATGCCATAGCGCTCAAGTATGCGGTGGCCGGTGCGCGTTTCGAATGCCTGATGGGTTTCGGCAAGCAGGGGGGCAGAGCCCGAGACGAACAGGCGCATGTTCCCTGTGATCTCTTTTGTGAACCGGTCGTCTGCCAACAGTCTGGTATAGAAAGTGGGAACCCCCATCAAAAGGGTCGACTGGGGCAATTCATCCAGGATGGCGCCGAGGTCGAACTTTTGCATAAGGCGAACTCTGGCACCGGCGAGTAGTGACGTATTCATCGCCACGAAAAGCCCGTGCGTGTGAAAGATCGGCAGCGCGTGAACCAAGCGATCGTCGTTTGTGATACCCCACAGACCAACAAGAGCTTGGGCGTTGGACAATAGGTTTTGATGGCTCAGCATTGCGCCTTTGGAACGGCCTGTGGTGCCTGATGTGTAGAGCAACGCGGCAAGATCGTCCGGAGCGCGATCTACGGTTTCGAATACGCAGGGCTGCGCGTCGGCCTCGCTGCTCAGGCTAGGGTAAACGCCGCCGAGTGTCCGCAGCTTCGCCCCAGACCGAGCCGCCAATTTTCCGACTTCAATTTCGTCTCTGCTGTCGCAAACGATCATCGAAGGTTGGGCATCAGAGATGAAATAGTCCAACTCTGCCAATGTGTAGGCAGTGTTAAGCGGCAGATAGACTGCACCTGCCTGTACCGAAGCGGCGTAGAGGGCAATCGTATCGGCCAGCTTGGGTGCTTGCACAACGATGCGATCGCCTGGTGAAACGCCGTTGTTTTGCAAAACATGCGCGACCTGCGCGGTGCGCTTCAAAAACGCGTCATAGGACACAACCTGGTCATCGTCGAGTTGCAGGAACGGAGCCTCGTTGCCCTCATGCCGGGCAAACAGGCTGTCGTATAGAGTGTTGGTCACGCGGTATTTTCCCTTGGCTTGGTCGCAAGCGCAGCGGTTGAGGCCGCGCGAACAGAACGCGAGGCTTCGATCGTCGCATGTGTCGCGAACTCTTCGTGATGACGTTCTGTTTTGTTTAAATCGTACAGGTAGTTCACCATCGCACCGCCGGATTGTGATCGTCCGTTCGGTGACAAATCGGCTTCGGCGTGCAACTCGTGCAACTCGGCACCGTTTCCGAGGTGAAAGCGGGCCACGGGATCCAGCGGCATCCCATCCTCGCGCTTGGCGAACAACAGGTACCGGGCGGCCATTGCGCGCAAATCTTGCGGGGAGGTTGTTGCCGCAAGTACGGCTTCGGCGGCGTGGCCGTGCTCAGGATTGTCTGTTTCGCCCTCTAGCCAACGGTTCAGTCCCGGTATCGGCGACAAGGTCACAAATGTATCAAGCCCCTCAAGTTCTCGCGACAGCTCAGTTACAACCTGTTTGATCAACAGATTGCCAAAGCTGATACCGGTTAAACCTTTCTGGCAATTCGAGATAGAGTAGAACGCCGCGACTTTCGCTTGTTCGGTTTCGATCGGTTCCCGATCTTCGGACAAAAGCGCATCGATTGCGTCTGGAACTTCAGCCGTCAAAGCAACTTCGACAAAAATCAGCGGCTCATCTGGCATCGAAGGATGGAAGAATGCAAAGCAACGACGATCCGGCGGGTAGAGCCTGCGTCGCAGATCATCTAGATCGTTGATTTGATGGACCGCTTCGTAGGCAACGATCTTGTCCAAAACGCGGGCAGGGGTATCCCAACTGATTTGTTTGAGGACAAGAAAGCCCCGATTGAACCAGCTTCTCAGCAAATGAACGAAATCAATATCTGTTCGTTTGAGCTCGGGGTTGGATTTAAGAAAGCGCAATAGGTCAACGCGCATTGCTACGAGTTCTTGTGTCGCGCCGGATGGTTGGTTCAATCGGCGCAACAACTCTTGCCGTTTGGGTTCCGCGACTTCGCTAAGCCTTTGATATAAATTGACACTTCTGTCGTTGGCATAGAGGCTTGCCACTTCGGTAAGCTGATCCGCGTCCAGCTCAAGTTGGTCATTCAAATAGGCAAAAAACTCCAATTTCTCGGGGTCTTCTAAGGTCTGGTACCGATCAAGAATTGTGGAGGCGAGGGTGAACCCCGATACTTCGCCTTCTGCGGACAACAAGGCCTCACAAAGCTCTGCAATGGATCGATAGTCATCGTTGCCGCGCTTTTTGCCGGGACGATCGAACAGCTGATTCAGCAGATCGCCCAGAAACCAGTTCCGCTGCATTTCAGGACTCCATCTGACTGCTCAGGTACTCACCCGTTCGGCGGTAGTGGTTGAGCAAGTGCTTGGTCGCGCCGTCTGCATCGTGGTCGAGTGCGGCATCCAGGATTTGCTGGTGTTCGGCAGCGATATCGCGCTTTTTGTAACTGGGCCCTCCCGCCGCCAGATAACGATAGCGAATGTTGAGGTCATAAAGCTGCGAGCAATACCGTAGCAGCAACGGCAGTTTTGCATTTTCCAACAAGGCCATATGAAACACTTTGTGGGCGTCTTCGAAGTCTGGTGCACTTTTTTGACTGGCCTTTTTCATATGGTGATGCCGCAAAACAAGCCTGTCCTCCCAAGCTCCATCTGCATTAGCGATGGAAGCGCGCAGCGCTGTTTCCTCGAGGTTGCATCGGAGCAACAGTATTTCCTCGAAGTTGGATTTGCTGACTGGCGCCGCCCGAAATCCGCGCTGATCAATCCGCTCGACCAGCATGTCAGATGTCAGGAGGCTAAGCGCCTCCCGAACCGGGCTTGCGCCCGTATCCAGAAGGCCACGGAGTTGTTCGATCTTGAGCTTCTGTCCGGGCGGCAACTCGCCTGTGAGGATCATATCGCGCAGCCGTCGATACGCACCATGAGTGGCTGATTTCTCTTTGCCCTCGGTATCAAGCATGACGTCCATATCCGACTTTTCCTCTTTGAATGCGCAATCTTTGAAGTTCTTTTAACTGAGGGCGCTTGTTCCGGTCGATAGGCCGACTGAGAGGTTCAGAGAGCCTTCGTTGATCATCCAGCGCCGAAGCACAAAACTGCGCGCCCCGTTTTTATGCATCGGATCGTCCTCGGCCAGCTTTCGAGCGGCCTCAAGGCTGTCGGCGCGGTAGATGATCAGGCCCATTCCCTGCATATGCTCACCGGTTTCATCCGACATTGGCCCTGCAAAAGCCAGCTGACCCGAACTTTCAAGTTGCGCCTGATATGCCAGGTGATCGGGCAGTGAAGCCTTCACATCTTCGGGCGCTTTGGCTGGTGTGCTGAGAGCAACATAAAGCTCCAAAGCCAATGCGCCCCGGTTCTTTGCTTCTGATTTGTAGTCCGCCCAAGCAACCATTGGCGCCCTCCAATAATATCGATATTATTTGACATATTGCAAAATAGTCGGCAAAAATCAAGCGAACTGTTATGGATGGTGAAAATGAAATACCTGGTAGGAGAGACTTCGGAAGGCACTGCGGTTTTTGCCGTGAGTGGCGAAAATGCAGTAAATTTAACGTCTTTGGACGCTGGTGTCGGCACGGATCTGATGGGGCTGATTGCCAATCCGGGTTTGAGCGACTCACTCGCTGATAAAATCTCGGCAGCAGTGTCTGTGCCAGTCTCGACTATCACCCCAGCGTTGCCGGTGGTCGCCCCCGGCACCATTATTTGCATGGGATTGAACTATACCGACCACATCAAAGAAGGTGGATACGACATTCCCGAGTACCCCACGCTGTTCATGCGCGGAAAGAACTCAATCATGGCGGCTGGCAAGCCTATGGTGCGACCGGCGGCTTCCGAGCATTTCGATTACGAAGCGGAATTGATGCTGATCGTTGGGAAACGCGGTCGCCATATCTCGGAAGAAGACGCGCTGAACCATGTGTTTGGCTACACCGTTTTCAACGATGGGTCGGTGCGGGACTATCAGCGCAAAACGGTTCAGTGGACGCCGGGTAAGAATTTTGATGACACAGGTGCAATTGGCCCCTTCACCGTGACTCAGGATGAGTTGCCCGAAGGCGCTTCGGGCCTCAAGATCGAAAGCCGCGTTGGCGATGAGGTTCTTCAAAGTTCGAACACCGCCAACATGATCTGGGGTGTCCGCCAGGTGATCGCGACAATTTCGGAATTCATGACCCTGGAACCGGGAGATCTGGTTGCATTGGGGACACCGCCGGGCGTGGGCCACGCCAAAAAACCCGACCCTCGCTGGTTGAAGCCGGGAGAAACCGTTGAGGTCGAGATCGAAGGTATCGGCACCTGTTCCAGCCCGATCGTGGACGAAAAAGACAATAGGTCAAAGGTGGCAGCAGAATGAGCGCACCGACCGGGGCAGAGCTGGAGGCACTTCGCGCCAAGGCGCAGCAAGATCATCGCGAACTGCGCGCGCGCATTCCTCGTCTGTCGGATGACGCAATCGCCTTGATTCTGCGCGAGTCCCGGTCGCACTATGCGTGGACAAACAAGCCGGTTTCCGACGCGTTGCTTGAAGAGATTTACGACATCACGATCAACGGCGCGACCAGTATGAATACACTGCCTGCGCGGTTCATTTTCGTGAAAAGTGCCGAGGGCAAAGTGCGGCTTGCCAAGTCTTTGAAGCCAAAGAACGTGCCAAAGATGATGGGCGCGCCAGTCACGGCCATAATTGCCTACGACATGGAGTTCTGGAAGGAACTGCCCTTCCTTTTCCCACACGAAGATCGTCGGCCGTTGTTCGAAAACAATCCCGATTACGTGGCCGATACGGCGTTTCGCAATGGTACGCTTCAGGGCGCCTACTTCATGATCGCGGCACGGGCCGTTGGGTTGGACGTTGGTGCCATGTCAGGCTTTTCGAACAAGATTGTCGACGAGGAGTTCTTTGCAGGAACCACCCTCAAATCGAACTTTCTGTGCAATCTAGGTTACGCCGATGAAACGGGTTTGTTTCACAAACTGCCGCGATTTCCGTTCGACAAGGTTTGTTCTTATGCATGAGGAAATGACGCAAGTGGGCGGCCAATCGGCCAAGTACTTTGCCGTCGCAATGCTGCGCAAATCGGTTGGTGTGGAAAGGACTGACTGCCGGGGTTCAAGGCGAACAAATAAAGGGCAACAAGATCAAACTTTCTGGGAGGAGAGACAATGAAAAACTGGACCAAGTGCAGTCTGCTGGGTGTTGCCGTGGCAAGCACTATGGCACTGTCAGTCGCAGCGGAAGAGACCATTTCAGCTGTCGTAATTGATGGTTACCCAGACCGGGCCTTGTGGGTGAAAGAATTCACAAACTTCTTTATTCCTGAAGTGGATAAGCGGTTGGCCGAGTCCGGCAATTACAAGATGAACTGGCAGGAGAACTATGGCGGTTCTATTGTAAAACCCAAAGGTGTTCTGGAAGGCGTACAGTTGGGTTTGGGCGACATTGGTATCGTCACAACCATCTTCCATTCGTCCAAGCTGCCCAGCCAGGGGATCTCGGGCTCGACACCATTCGTCGCGTCGGATGCTCGCGCAGTGGCCAAGGCGGTCGACGAGATCGCGCGAGAATATCCGGCGATGCAGAATGAGTTCGCTGCGCAAAATCAAGTCTATCTGGCAACAGGCGTTGTGCTCGACACATATCAGATGTTCTGCTCAGATCCGGTCGAGAAAGTTGCAGACCTTGAAGGACGCAAGATCGCGGGTGCTGGTCTGAACCTGCGCTATCTCGAGGGTATCAAGGACGCGGCTGGCGTTCGCGGTGGCCTTACAGATTTCTACAACATGGTCCAAACCGGCCTCGTCGATTGCGTAATGATTTGGCCGGAAGCTTCCAAGACGTTCAAAATCGTCGAAGTGGCCCCTTACATGTTGAAGGCAGACCTTGGTGCGGTGAATACAAAAACAGTCACCGTCAATGCCGACTACTGGGCGAGTCTGCCCGATGAGGTCAAAGAAGTACTACAGGCCGTGGCTATCGACTACCGTGACCACGTAGCAGGCATTGCGATGGACCGGGCCACAGCATCACGTGATGCCTTTGTAGAAGCTGGCGGTTCGATCATTGAAATCTCGGACGAAGACCGCGCCGCGTGGGCAAATGCTATGCCCAATGTTGCGCAGGAATGGGCTGCAACGCTGAATGAGAATGGCGAACAGGGCACAGATATGATGGCCGCTTATCTCGGCAAGCTTCAGGATGCCGGTTTCACTGGTGTGCGGGACTGGACGGCCGAATAATCGTTCGGCGACCCGAGAAAGGGGCCAGACATGCTGAAGACCGCAGTTGCCGTCCTGTCGCGGGTCGCCAATTCGCTTGCAATAACTGCCAACGCCTTGGGCACGCTTGTCGTCCTTGCGTTGGTGGTCATTCTGAATGTCGACGTCGTTGCGCGCGGGCTGTTTTCGGCTCCGCTTCGAGGCACGTACGAAATGGTGCAGTTTTCGGTCGTGATGATTGTTTTTCTGCAATTGGCCGACGTGGTCAGGGTGGACCGGCTGACACGTTCGGACGGGTTCCTGAACCTGATGCACCACCGACGCCCCGGTTTGACAGCGAACCTCAGGCGCATCATAAACGCAATCTCGGCGATCTTCATGGCCTTGATCGCTTATGTTACCTTTCCAGAATTCCTGCATATGTGGGAGACGCAGGACTACTTCGGCGTTCCGGGTCTTTTCACACTGCCATGGTGGCCGGTCAAACTGGTCATCGCGTGCGGTACTGCGCTTGCCTGCGTGATTTTCCTGCTCAAGGTCGTCACGGCGCAGGACCGCCCGCAACTTATTCGCACCCCAGAGCATGACGAGGCTGCAGAATGACGCCGATTGAGATTGGCCTGATCTCGGTCATTGCAATCGTTTTCCTGATTTATGCCGGCGTATACATTCCGATTGCTTTGGGCGTGGTCTCGTTCGTGTCGATCTGGCTGATGCGGGACAACTTCACGCTTGCGCTCAACTTGCTGAAAGTGGCGGTCGGCGACAGCGCGATGGAATACAGCTTCGCTACAATCCCTCTTTTTACCTTCATGGGGCTTATCGTTTCAAAGGCTGGATTAGGTAAGGACATCTACGAAGTCATGACGATGCGGTTTCGCAAGGTCAAAGGCGGAATCGGCATGGCGACCGTCGGGGCCAATGCCGTTTTTGCTGCCGTAACCGGGTCGTCAATTGCATCCGCATCCGTGTTCACCAAAGTCTCAGTGCCGCAGATGATGGCGCAGGCCTATAACCCACGTTTTGCTGTTGGCGTGGTTGCCGGGTCTTCGGTTTTGGGCATGATTATCCCGCCTTCGGCGATGCTGATTATCTATTCTTTTGTGGCGGAACAATCCGTGGGGGACATGTTCCTAGCGGGGGTTATTCCGGGGATTATGCTGGCAATCGCATATGTCGGCGCGATCTGGGTCATGGGGCGTTTCACACCATCTTTCGTCGGAGGCCGCGTCGTCGAAGACACCGAGTGGATGTCAGGGCGCGAGATCGCATCTAAAACCCTGCCGACATTGTTCATCATCACCGTGGTGCTCGGCGGCATTTACACGGGGTGGCTAACTGCTGTCGAGGCAGGGGCAGCCGGGGCTCTGGTCGCGCTGGTTATCGCCGTTGCGCGAAAATCCATGACGCCCAGAGCCTTCTGGGATGCGTTGCTGGAGACCGGCCATATCACAGCGGCGATCCTGTTCCTGATCACAGCAGCGTCAATCTACAGCCGCATGCTGGGACTCGCCGGGCTACCCAACCAGTTGCAGGACTTGCTCGCTGGGAATTCGGCGTCCTTCTGGTCGATCATGCTGCTCTATGTCTTGCTGATGCTTTTCTTGGGAACGTTGCTCGACACTGCGTCCATCATTCTGATCGTTGTGCCATTGTTCCTTCCGATGGCCGAAGCCCTTGATATGTCGCTGATCTGGTTCGGGATAATCACCGTGGTCGGAGCTGAGATTGGGCTTTTGACACCGCCTTTGGGCATATCGTGCTTTGTTATAAAATCCACGATCAACGATGATCGCATATCACTCAAGGACGTGTTCATGGGCGCGCTTCCCTTTGCGTTCGTGATGCTAATTGTTCTGTTCATTCTGATCGAGTTCCCGATCCTCAGCCTTGCCCTGAACTAAGGAGGCCAAGATGCGCTCTGTCACCAAAGACAATATCACCGACGTCTTCATGGGATACTTGTCCAAAGACACTGATCCGCGGATGCGCGAAATCATGGGGTCACTTGTCAAACACCTTCATGACTTCGCGCGCGAAACCAACCTGACGCATGACGAATGGCGAGCAGGGATTGCGTTTCTCGAGGGTTGTGCCGCTGTGGAAACCGAGGATCGCCACGAGTTTGTGCTGGCGTCGGACGTCCTGGGCCTGTCTTCTTTGGTGGACATGCTGCATTCAAGTCCAGACGCAACAAGTTCGTCGGTGTTGGGCCCGTTTCACGTATCCGGCGCACCTCCGCTGCCCATAGGTGGGGATATGAAGCGACATTACGGCGGGCCGGTTCTGCTTGCTCAAGGCGTCATTCGGGACACAGAGGGCAATCCCATTGCCGGCGCAGAACTCGACATATGGCAAACGGCCCCCAATGGCCTTTACGCCAGTCAGGATGAAGAACAGGACACCTATTCTTTCCACGGGCTGATGACAGTTGGCGATGACGGCAGATATGCGTTCACCACAGTAAAGCCAGTTGAATACACTGTGCCGTGTGACGGGCCAGTCGGCGATATTCTGCGCGCTTGCGGTCGCCATCCGTGGAGGCCCTCACACCTACATTTTATCGTCAAAGCCCCCGGCTATCGCTCACTTGTGACCGAGATTTTCCCGGACGACGATCCCTATTTGGATCAGGATACAGTGTTTGGTGTTCGGGACGATCTGGTGATGACGTATGTCGAACGACCTGCTTCAGAATTTCCCAATGGCATGGAACTTTCTGGTAAGATCACCGCACCTTACCTGCACGTGAACTTCGACGTCACGCTTGCTCGGGACTGAACGCTATGGAGGACGCTTGAAGTGCTAAAATACGCCTTCATTTTAGTTGCAGCGCTATTCAGCGGAGTGGCCATCGCCGACGAGCGACCGATTTTCGATGCGCATATTCATTACAGCCATGATGCCGTCAAACTGGTTCCGCCTGAACAAGTAGCCAAAATCCTGCGGGATGCAGGCGTGCGGAAAGCCCTGGTTTCCAGCTCGGACGATAACGGAACGCAATTGCTTTTGGCTGCAGCGCCGGACATCGTTGTTCCGGCACTTCGCCCCTATCGCCGTCGCGGTGAGATCAACACCTGGATGCACGACGAAACGGTAATCGACTATCTGGAAGCAAATTTGGCAAAGAATGACTACGAAGCCATCGGCGAATTTCACGCCTATGGGGATGACATTAAGACGCCAGTCATCCAGCACATGATCGCGCTGGCCAAAGAGCGGAACCTCATTCTGCACCACCATGGTGATCGCGAGGCGGTAGACCTGATTTTCGAAACCTGGCCAGAGGCACGGGTATTGTGGGCCCACTCTGGCTTCGATGATCCAGCGAATGTTGTTGACGCACTGAACACTTATCCCCGGCTTTGGGCCGATCTGGCGTTTCGCTCTGATATGGTCTCGCGGGGCCGTGTCGATCCGGATTGGCAAGCTGCGTTCGAAGCGCATCCTGATCGGTTTATGGTCGGTACCGATACATTTGCACCGGAGCGCTGGTATTACGTCGGCCCGCATGCAGATTTTTCACGCGAATGGCTGGATATGCTTCCAGACCAGATCGCGGACAACATTGCCTATGCCAACGCAGAACGATTGCTGGCATCAAGATGATCCGCTGGCTCGTCTGGTTTCTGGTATCTTCCGGCGCGGCCGTCGCTTGTGAGGCGGCGGGGCAACGGATGAGTTCGGAAATTCGGGACGCACCTGCGGTGCATGTGGCTTTCAACGAAATTCCGTTGGCTCAACCGTTTTCAATACTCCTCACCGTGTGCAGCGAAATTGCCGTGAGTGAATTGCGCGTCGATGCAGTAATGCCTGCTCACCAACACGGGATGAACTACCTTCCAGTCGTCACTGCAACAGGCGACGGCGTGTTCCGTGTTGATGATATGCTGTTTCACATGCCGGGAATGTGGGAACTGCAAGTGGACTTCGAATACAACGGGCAATCGGTATCCTACACCTCCGACGTTGCGCTGAAATGAAGTTGTGGGTGACAGTAGCGTTCGTGGCGCTAGCGAGTGCAGTGCGTGCCGAGGTCTTGCTATCAGAAGAGGAGATCCAACAAACGTTATCCTTCGGGCCGTGGCCGCCACCAATCCAGCCGGATCCAAGCAACAGGGTTTCAAACGATCCCCGAGCGATTGAGCTGGGCGCTGCGCTTTTCGACGATCCGGTGTTGTCGATTGACGGTGCATTTGCCTGTGCAAGTTGTCACAATCCCGCGCAGGCATTTACCACGCTCGATACGCGTGCGTTCGACCGCGTGCTTTTGGATCGGAATACGCCATCACTGCGGAACCTGGCTGGCCTGCGATGGTACGGGTGGGGCGGAAAGAGCGATAATCTTTGGGCAGCCAGCTTGCATCCGATCATCGAAGAACAAGAAATGGCGCACAGCAAGGAGAGCCTAAAGAGAGCCATTTCCGAAAGTCCTTATGTCAATGATTTTGAGGCCATTTTTGGCGAAATTGAAGGCCAAAACCCCGAGCTGGCGTTGGTAAACACTGCCAAAGCCCTATCAGCTTATCTGGAAACGCTGATAACCGGGCGGACACAATTTGACGATTTTCGCGACGCCTTGGAACGCCGCGATCTGGCAGAGGCTGCGAACTACCCCGAAGCTGCCCAGCGAGGTCTTCAACTCTTCTTGGGGCGCGGGAATTGTGCGTTCTGCCATAACGGCCCAAGATTTTCCAACAACGAATTCCACGACGCCGGCGTGCCGTATTTTCTAAGCGAAATCGAAGTCGATGAAGGCCGGTTCGGAGGACTGAATTTTTTACTCTCCAGCCCTTACACATTGGACGGAGACTGGACTGACGACCTGAAAAAACAAGGCGCGTGGGCGGTCCGAAATGTGCGACGGAGCCATTCTGATTTTGGAATATTTCGTACGCCCAGCCTGCGAGGCGTGGCCGAAACCGCCCCCTACATGCATGATGGCAGCCTGGATGACTTGGATGCCGTGGTCCGACACTACAACGAAATCGATACGGGAAGGCTTCACGCCGATGGCGAGGCAATACTATCCGAACTGAATTTGACGGAACAGGAGATCGCGGACCTTGTGGCGTTTTTGGAGACTTTGTCCAGCGCTACGCGGCCTTGAGATACTCCAATGCAGCCTGCGTGCCGCCTGCGTTATGCGGAACGCCGCTTTTGGCGAGGCCCATTTCTACGCCTGAGAGTGTGCCCATCAACATCAGGTCGTTGAAATCCCCCAAGTGACCTATGCGGAAAACCTTGTCGGCCACTTTCGACAGGCCATTTCCAAGTGAGATGTCATAGTGTTCCAGCGCTGTCGCGCGGAAGGCGTCCGCAGAGTGCCCTTCAGGGACTTTTGCAGCGGTCAGGACGCCCGATTCCTGACCTTGGCGAGCACACAGTACCTCGAGACCCCATGCTTGCACGGCAGATCGAGTCGCGGCTCCATGGCGGGCATGCCGGGCGAATACGTTGTCCAGTCCTTCTTCATGCAACATATCGATGGCCTCAATTAATCCGTAAAGAAGATTGGTGCCGGGGGTATAAGGGAAAAACCCTCTCTGATTTGGCTCGACCATATCCTGCCAATCCCAATAGCTGCGCGGTGTGCTCACGGATTTTGAATGCTCCAACGCACGATCACTTACAGCATTGAAGCTCAGACCAGGCGGTAGCATCAGTCCCTTCTGCGAGCCTGAGACACAGACATCGACGCCCCAGTCATCGAACCTGAAATCGATCGAGGCAAGGCCGGAGATTGAGTCAACCATAAGGAGGGCAGGGTGTTGTGCAGCATCCATAGCCCTGCGCACGTCCTCAATAGGAGAGACAGACCCAGTAGAAGTTTCATTGTGGACGACGCATACCGCCTTGATCTCGTGCTGACTGTCCGCGCGCAAGCGGTCTTCTATCTGATTGGGGTCCGCACCGCCACGCCAATCCCCTTCAATCAACTCTGGCTGTAACCCAATTTTTTCAGCCAAGTTGCACCACATGAATGCGAAATGTCCTGTTTCGTACATGAGAACATTTCCGCCCGGCGACACTGTGTTCACAAGCGCAGCTTCCCAAGCGCCTGTACCGGATGAAGGGTAGATAAAGACGTTTTGCTCTGTCTTGAAAATCGTTTTCATCCCAGCGATGGCCTTGTGGCCTACTTCTGCAAAATCTGGCCCCCGGTGATCGATGACCTGCGTGCTTATGGCCTTCAGGATGCGTTCCGGCACGGCACTTGGTCCTGGGATTTGCAAAAAATGTCTGCCCGCCTTGCGCATCTGAACTGATCCTTCCGCTGGCCCGAATAGGTGGCGCGATTAGCTATTGGCAAAAGTTAATTATGAATTCATTATTCAGTCAACGGTGAAGTGAAGCCTTTAATAGGCTGGTTGGGAAGGGAAGGCGAACCCGATGCTTGAACATGGACCGTTGCACCGCCGACTGTTGTCAGATGTCCAGGGAGAGGTGATGGCTGACCCGGCATCGCGCGCACGATACTCGACCGACGCTTCGATCTATCAGATGATACCGGACGCCGTGGTCATTCCCCGAAACTCAGAGGACGTGCGGGTCGTTTTGTCTGTTGTGCGTGACGAAGGATGCTCCGTTCTTCCGCGCGGCGGCGGCACATCGCAATGTGGGCAAACGGTCAATCAAAGCGTTGTTCTGGACAACACCAAGCACTTTAATCGCATTCTGGACGTGGACATTGAGAACCGCATTGCCCGCGTTCAGTCGGGTGTCGTTCTGGATCAACTGAACCAAGCATTGAAGCCGCATGGTCTGTGGTTTCCGGTCGATCCCTCAACCGCGTCGCGCTGCACGCTTGGAGGAATGGCCGCCAACAACTCTTCAGGCGGAAAATCCCTGCGCTATGGGATCATGCGCGACAATGTCCGTGCAATAAGTGCAATCCTCAGCGACGGCACGGAAGCACGGTTCAGCGCCGATATGGCGGCACCTGGCGAGTATGCGGACCTTGTTGGAGACATGCGTGCTCTGGGGCGTCGCGAAGCATCGGAAATTGATGCCCAGTTTCCCAAAGTTCAGCGTCGTGTGGGCGGATACAATATCGATGCGCTCGTAGGTAACGATGTCAACATGTCCCATTTGCTGGTGGGGTCAGAAGGCACGCTGGCTTATTTCACAGAACTGGAGCTGAAACTGGCTCAATTGCCGGGCGAAAAAGTCACCGGCGTGTGTCATTTTCCGACATTTCGTGCTGCAATGGAGGCCACCCAGCACCTCGTGACGCTTAAGCCGCAGGCGGTAGAGTTGATCGACGACACTATGATCGCATTGGGGCGTGAAATCCCGCTGTTCCGCAGTACGATTGAGGCGTTTGTTGAAGGCGGCCCCGAAGCCCTGCTGCTGGTGGAATTCGCCGAGGGTAGCGCTGAGGCCAATGCTGCAAAACTGGTCGAGCTTTCCCAACTGATGGGAGATCTCGGGTTCGAATTCAGCGGGACTGAAAACCGTTGGGGCGGGGTTGTATCAGTTACTGATACCAAACTGCAAAACTTGATCGCTGAATACAGAAAATCTGGGTTGAACGTGATGATGTCGATGAAAGAGGCGGGTAAACCGATCTCGTTCGTTGAAGACTGCGCCGTCCCATTGCCTGATCTCGCCGATTACACAGCTGGCCTGACTGAAATTTTCGCTCGACACGGCACAAAGGGGACATGGTACGCGCATGCATCCGTAGGGTGTTTGCATGTTCGCCCTGTCCTGAACATGCGGCAGGATAAGGACGTCCGTACTATGAGAGCGATTGCCGAAGAAACCTTTGATCTGGTCAAGAGATACAAGGGGTCTCATTCAGGCGAACACGGTGATGGGATCGTGCGATCAGAGTTTCATAAAAAGATGTTCGGCCCGCGTATCGTTTCTGCGTTCGAAGAGGTTAAGGCCCGGTTTGACCCCTACGGGCTAATGAACCCCGGCAAGATCGTACACGCGCCTGCCATGGATGATCGCCGTCTATTCCGCTACAGCCCGGACTACTCAGTTCGGGAATTCGAAATGGCGCTGGACTGGTCTGCTTGGCCGGGTGCCGGAGGAGGATTTCAGGGCGCCGTCGAGATGTGCAATAACAACGGTGCGTGTCGCAAGCTCAAGGGCGGCGTTATGTGTCCATCCTTCCGTGCGACCCGAAACGAGCGCGATGCTACGCGTGGGCGGGCAAACACGTTGCGTTTTGCCATCAGCGGGCAGTTGCCGGGCGGTTTAACCTCAGACGCAATGCAGGACACAATGAAATACTGCGTGTCTTGCAAGGCTTGCGCGCGTGAATGCCCGACTGGCGTCGATATGGCCCGCATGAAGATCGAAGTGCTTTCAGCGAAGCGCAAAAAAGACGGGCTTACATTGGCAGATAAAATAATAGCTTATCTGCCTAGATATGCACCTAAAGCAGCGAAAGTCGCGTGGCTTTTGAATGCCCGGAATAAAATTGTTCCTTTGCGTAAACTACTGGAAAAACCGACTGGAATTTCGGCGCGACGTGACCTGCCAGTGTGGTCTTCTGACCCGTTCCGGGATGCCGAGGCACAGGACGCTGATCCGCAGGTTCTTCTGTTTGTCGATGTGTTCAACCGGTATTTCGAGCCTGACAATCTACGCGCCGCAGTCCGGGTCCTGCGTGCGCTAGGACTGCGGGTCGCCGTAGCACGGTATGACCATACTGGAAGGTCGCTGGATTGCGGGCGCACTCTTTTGGCCGTGGGTTGCGTGGAAGAGGCGCGTCACGAGGCGCAGCGCGTGATTGACGCGACGCGAAAGGCAGTCGCTCAAGGGGTTCCAGTGGTCGGACTTGAACCGTCCTCAATCCTCACTTTTCGTGACGAATATTTGGCTCTTTGCCCGGGACGGGATGCAGAACTGTTGTCGCAAGCCACGTGTACCTTCGAGGAGTTTTTGGTCGGCCAATCGAACTTGCCCCTGAAACCGTTGAAACACCCAATCTACCTACATGGACATTGCCACCAGAAAGCGCACGATGCCGTCACACCGATGCTTGATCTTCTAAAGCGTATTCCAAAGGCGCAGGTTCACATGATTGAAAGCAGTTGTTGTGGTATGGCCGGGGCGTTTGGATACGCGCCCGGTACTATTGATGTCTCGATCAAGATGGCAGAGCTCGACCTGTTTCCAGCTTTAGAGGCGGCGCCTGCGGATGCAATTGTTGTGGCGGATGGAACATCATGCCGCCACCAAATCGCCGAAGGTACGCAGCGCCAAGCGATGCACGTCGCGCGCCTGCTGGATATGGTCCTTGAATATTAGGATGTGGATATGAACCTGACGGATAGCATTAATCGCCCGACCCTACATGAAGAGTTGGTCGAACGCTTGCGCAATCTTGTCGTCGAAGACGTTTTGAAGCCGGGTGAGAAAGTGCCCGAGAGACAGCTTTGCGACTCATTGGGTGTTTCCCGGACACCATTGCGAGAGGCCCTAAAGGTTCTTGCATCCGAAGGCTTTGTGGTGCTTCAAGCCAACCGGGGTGCCCGTGTCGCGAGTGTTACGAGGGAAGAATTGGAAAACACGTTTCCAGTGCTCGCAGCGCTTGAGCAACTGGCGGGGGAACTAGCGTGTCAGCAAATGGACGTTGCGGAAATTCAACGGATTGAAAGTAGCCACAAGGATATGCTGAGCGCGTACGAAGCGCGTGATCGACAGGCGTACTTTAAAGCCAATCAAGACATCCATCAGGCACTTATAAAGGGCGCGCGAAACGACATACTGGAAAACCACCACAAGCTTTTGGCCGCGCGGGTCCGCCGTGCACGTTTTTTGGCCAACTTGTCGGACGAGCGTTGGGCACAGGCAATAGACGAACATGAAACCACGATGGAGTTGCTCAAGGCCCGAGATGCAGATGGGCTTGGTAAGGCAATGAAACTTCACATGATGAACAAACTTTCGGCGCTTGTAAAAGCGCTGAAGCCAGAAGTGACGCCTCGCTAAACCCTGGTCAAAAGTGCAGTCCGGCTTCCCTCAGATATGCCGTTAGTCAGTGTTAACATCAGGAAACGGGGGAGTCAGTCCACAGTCCAGGGCGAGATTGTTGAGGTCTCGGCAAAGAGCGGGGTTGAGGCTTACACCGTCTTTGCGACGGGCCTCAGCTGCAGCCGTTTTTCCGTCTCCGGGCAGGCGTACCGGGTCATGACCGGGCAGGGGGGCGGATGCGCGCATTTCAGAGAAGACGCGGGCTGCATTCGAAGCAAAGTCTTTTTCCATTCCAAAGGCCGCCGGATCAAGCGCCATTACGAATTGCCCTGTGTTTGTGGGTGAGGTTGTGTCTGATGTGAAGTTGACTACGTCAGAGCCGAAGGCAGCGCCGTTCAAGACTCCGGCCATCAACCCTATGGCCACGGAAAGGCCGAAACCCTTCGGACCTCCGATCGGCAAAAGAAACCCTTCTGATTTGCGGGCAGGGTCCGTTAACGGATTGCCATCACGCCCAACCATCCAACCTTCGGGCATAGGTTCGCCTTGCTGCAACAGGGTCTTGATCTTACCCATCGCGGCAACTGTCGTCGCCATATCAAACACAAACGGGTCGGGGCCATCGGCAGGTGCAGAGAAAGCGATAGGATTGGTGCCAAGAAGCAAGTCGCTTCCGCCATAGGGCGGAACGTGGTTAGCACTGCCCACCGCTGCGGCCATGCCAAGCATTCCAGCTTCGGCTTGTGGGCGCACATAAAGTGCCAAAGGTCCAGCATGATTGCTGCGCCGAACACCGACCCATCCGATACCTGCCTCTTTCGCCTTTTCTATCGCAAGATCTCGCGCCGCCGACATAGCCAAATGCCCAAGGCCGTCATCGCCGTCAATCAACGCGGTCGCGACAGACTGATGTATGACGGTAACGTTTGGTTTGGCGTTGCACCCGCCTCCGGCCAATCGGGCAAGATACTGGCGCAAGCGAAAGACTCCATGGGTGCCATATCCGAATATGTCGGCCTCAACCATCGTCGAGGCCACCTGATCTGCATTCGCTTTTGGAACACCTCGAGTTTCGAGCGCGCTCGCCACAAATTCACGCAAGGTCTGGCAGTTTATTTTCACTGGCTCAGAAGTCATCTCTGCCAACCTGCTCTTTGTGCCAGAACACCAGTTTTCGCTGTGTCCAAACCACCGTCGCAAATACAGCGAGACCAACGAGACTTAGGTACAGGATCAAGGAGAACACGCGCGGAGTATTGAGCTGCGATGCCGCAACACGGATCAACTCACCAAATCCCTTACCGCCCCCCAGGAACTCTCCTGTGATCGCGCCTGCCATAACACCAACTGCTCCGATTTTGAGGCCGGTGAATATCTGCGGCAGACCGGTTGGAAGCTTCATCTTGATCAATGTCTGCATCCGGCTGGCGCCCATCGTCTTGAACAACATGCGCGCGTTTTCGTCGGCGGCGTGAAGTCCGGCCGCAGTCCCAACCACGATTGGAAACGTCGCGATAAAGGCCGCAAGTGCCACCTTGGATTCAATGCCGAAACCCAACCAAGCCACAAAAAGAGGAGCGAACGCGACTTTCGGCATCGTATCGATAGAAACCAAATAGGGCATTACTGCCTTCTCGCCAAAGGCTGTTTCGCCAACCAAAACACCCAGCGAAAATCCGATCGCGATTGCCAGCGCAAAACCATAGATGACCTCTTTGATGGTAATCCACAGTGCCCCAAGCATGTAGCCGCCGGTCAAAAGGTTTTGCCCCACGAAGATCATATCTTTGAGGGTCTCCATCGGCGTCGGTAGAATGATCGGAGAGACCAGCCTAAGGCTGGTCACAATTTGCCAAGTTCCGACAAAAACCACGAAGACAAAGGTCATCGCCAGCCAGCGAGGAACCGAGTCGATAAAGTGAACCTTCTGCTCCCATACAGTGTCTTCTGAGGGGGCAGCGTCTTTTACGGAAGGTGAGTAATTCTGAACTTCGCTCACATTTCTTCTCCCTTATCAAGGAGGCTGCGAATGTAGTCAACGATAGCGCCGAATTTGGGTGTCGTCATCATGTCGAGTGTTCGTGGGCGTGGGAGGTCGACCTCAACGATTTCAGCAATCCTGCCTGGGCGCGGTTTCAAGACGACGATTTCGTCAGACAAAATAACAGCTTCCTGAATTGAGTGCGTCACAAGAAAAGCAGTCGCATCCTGTTCCCTGCAAATCCGCTGCAATTCCATGTTCATCATGTCGCGTGACAACTCGTCGAGCGCGCTGAACGGTTCGTCCATCAATAGCACGGCTGGTTCCGTGATCAGCATTCGGCAGATCGAAGCGCGTTGTGCCATACCGCCTGACAATTCGTTCGGATATACGTTTTCGAACCCTTGCAAACCTACGATGTCCAAAAGTTCATGCGCCTTGGCCATAGCTTGCTTGGCCGCCGCTTTTCCATCGCGGATCTCAATTGGCAAGACGATGTTTTCCACCGCTGTTTTCCAGGGGAAAAGCGTCGCTTGCTGAAACATCATACCGATGTCCCGGCGGGTCCCAGTGACTGGTTGCCCCTGAAGGATTACACGCCCTTTGGTGGGCGGGATCAGACCCGCCATGATCTTTAGTAGAGTTGACTTGCCGCACCCGCTGGACCCGATGACAGATGTGAAGCTTCCTTTCCGAAGCGTCAGATTGATGTCCTCGAGAGCGACAACAAGATTGCGTGCATAGGTCTTGCTTACATGGGTCAACTCATAGACCGGCGTGCCCAAAGGCGCGCCGGAAAACTCATGTGTGACTACAGCGTTCATTTGCTGACAGCCGCGTTGCCAATGGCAGCAAACTCATTGGTCCAAGCAGCGCTCAGGTCATCCAGCGGCCCTGGGATTTCGCCCCCTGCAACAAGTGCGTCTTGCCATTCCTGCCAAACTTCGGCGGGGTACCATCCCAGGCCATTGCTCGGATCCGCCGCGATAGTTTTCGAGCGTACGGCATCGAACAGTGCTGACTGGAACTCCTTGTCCTCGCCTTCCTGCGGGTTACCATCCGCCAAATGCTTCAAAACAGCTTCACGGTTGGCATCATCCAGTGCAAATGCATGACCACGTGCGAACGCGCGGCTCCAAGCTTCGACCAATTCACGGTCGTTGGCGATTGTGTCAGCCATTGTGGCGATGCCGTTACCGAAGAAACGCCCGAACTCCGCAGGCGTGATGTCACGCACCGCCATTCCGCGCTGGTTCAGAATTGCCGTGTCAGCCGTCGAAGCAGAGTAAGCGTCGATTTCGCCGTTTAGGAAAGCCGCGGTCGCCGGGCCACCGTCGCCGACGGTAAGGAAGGTAAAGTCTTCACCCTCTTTCATGCCTGCTCCGGTCATCACGTTACGTGCAAAGCCGACTTCTGCGCCATCGGCCGTACCTGTTCCGATAACTTTACCTCGAAGCTCTTCAACACTTTGGATGTCAGAGTCTTCTGGCACGGCTATGCCAAAGTTGCTGCGTGCCGCAACGTTGTAGATGTGTACGGCATCTACATCCCGCGACCGTGCGGCAATTAAGGGGCCAGGACCGGGGCGACCGAAGTGAGCCTGTCCGGCGGACAATGCTTGAAGCACGGCTCCTGAGCCGTTGATCGCCTCGACGGTCACATCCAACCCTTCATCAGCGAAATAACCTTCGCCAATGGCGACAAAAACCGGAAATGAATTGATTGCCGAAGGGCTTGGCTGCACGAAGGTAATTTTACGCAAGTCCTGCGCAAAGCCCTGTGTTCCCAGTGCTCCTGCTACCGGAACCGCCGAAAGCAAGGACGCTGTGAAAGTCCTTCTGTTCATCATTTTAGTCTTCCTCCCTTGCATGGTTGGCAACCCGCAGATTCAGCTATGCAGGAGCCACTTAAACGACGCGCACGGTATTCCTGAGCGTGCCGATTTCTGAAATTTCACAAACCACAGTGTCCCCGTCTTTCAGGAACTGTGGTGGGTCCATGGCGTATCCGACACCAGACGGTGTGCCGGTCGCGATTACGTCGCCCGGCTCCAGGGTCATACCTTCTGAAAGGGATGCGATCAGCGTTGGAATGTCGAAAATCATGTCCGACGTCGATCCGTTTTGGCGCTGTTCGCCGTTGACTGTTAATCCGATTGATAGAGCGTGCGGATCGCTGATTGTATCAGCGGTCACTATGAAGGGGCCCAATGGGCAAGACCCATCTAAACCTTTGCCTTTGAAATACTGCCCACCATGTCGGCGTTGAATGTCGCGTGCGGTGATGTCATTGAGGATCGTATAGCCGTATACATGGTCGTATGCGTCAGCCTTGGCTATGTTTCGCCCCGGTTTTCCAATCACAACTGCCAGTTCAACTTCATAGTCAATGGCTTGTGAGACCGAGGGGAATATCAGAATGTCTGCCTCTGGCGCCACAATCGATGTCGGCGGTTTTGTGAAGAAGACCGGATGCTCTGTTACGCCAATTTTTTGGTTTTGGGCACGTTCGCCCTCCGCGATGTGTTCAGCATAATTGCGCCCGACACAAAAAACGTTCTTACGCGGGGAAGGAATTGGTGCCAGAAACGGCGCGTCATCCGGGACCAGTGCGTCGTTTAGATTACCCGTTTCGGCCGATGAAACGAGGGTTTTCAAAACGCCAAGCGTATCTTTTTCGCCTGCGATCAGATGCTGCATTGAACCCGCGTCCAGCGCTTCGCCAAGCACTTGCGCTGCGCGCAAAACGTCCAACTTGCCGCCATCGTTTAGTATTGCCACGCAAACGGCGTGGCCCTCTACGGAAACAGTTGCTAACCGCACTCGGCACTCCTCCCTCGTGCTTGTGTCAAGACGTGGTCACGGATCCTGTCCGGCGACTCGTTTCTTGCTTTCCTCTTGCCCTTGAGTTTTTTCCGACTTGGCGTTTCAATCAATCAACCAATCGCCAAATTGGGTGGAGATATGAATGCACCAACCGAACTCGCGCACCGCGTACGCGACCTGATTAACAATGCCGGATACAGGCATAACGACAGGCTCCCACCTGAACGTGAGCTGTGTTCAAAACTTGGGACCACTCGCAATCAGTTGCGAAGAGCGTTGGCAGAGCTTGAGGCCCAGGGGCTGATCTGGCGTCATGTGGGGCGGGGAACATTTGTTGGATCCAGGCCGGTTCTCAACCTCACCGATGTAACTTATTTGGGCAACCAAATTAAACCTGAGCAGGTTGTATCCGTTAGATTTACGATCGAGCCGCAGCTTAGCCGCCTCGCAGCGCTCCATTCCACACGTTCCGATCGTGAGCAAATGAGGCTTTGCGCGGACAAATGTCGTACCGCAGAGGATTGGCGCACGTACGAAGCTTGGGACAATAATTTGCATTACGCTATAGCCCGCTCCACTCGTAACCAGCTCTTTTTATACTTCTTTGAGACTTTGAATTCGGTTCGAAGATCGATTGTTTGGGGGCAGCCACGCGAAACTTTAAAGCCCGCAGAAAACTATTCCAGCTTTAGCGAACATGATGTGATCGTGTCTGCCATAGCAAAGGGCGACTGTGAGCTTGCGGCCAGTGCCATGGTGGATCACCTGAAATCGGTTTATTCGCGGGTGCTGCCTACGAGCATCCAGTCCGACAGCTGAAGTAGCGCTGGCGCCCAACCAATTCGGGAAATGGTCGGGGCAGATTGTAGCCGTTGGTCTTGCAAAACAGCCTGAATTTTGGCGATGACTTGGTAAGCCGCCGCGTCCGTTTGAATGTGGCGTGGCATCGATCGGAAGGTATCTGACCGTTCGGAAATCCGATCTTTGACAGTCAAGCGTTCAGGAGGAAAGCGATGTCCGATCATGTGATTCCCGCGCCGCAGGTGCATGTCATACCCGTATCGGGGGGCGGCACGTTCCCGGTCCGGCGTGTCTACTGCATTGGGCGAAACTACGCGGCGCATGCGATTGAAATGGGCCATGACCCTAACCGGGAACCTCCATTTTTCTTTCAAAAGAACCCAAACAATTTGGACCCTTCAGGGGAATTCCCGTACCCTCCGCACAGTTCCGACGTGCACCACGAAGCAGAAATGCTTGTTGCGCTCAAGTCCGGCGGCACGAATATTTCGGTGGACGATGCATTGGATCATGTCTTTGGGTACGGCCTTTCGCTTGATATGACCCGTCGCGACCTGCAAGGGCAGATGAAAAAGATGGGCCGCCCGTGGGAAATTGGGAAAGCGTTTGAGCGCTCGGCGCCATGCGGACCAATTCACAAGGCATCAGAGGTCGGGCATCTCGACAGAGGTCCGATTACTCTGACGGTGAATGGTGAAGTTCGGCAAGAAGGCGACTTGAACCAGATGATTTGGAAAGTCCCCGAGATGATCTCGTATCTGAGCGACTACTTCGAGCTTGCGGCCGGGGACGTTATTCTTTCAGGGACACCTTCTGGTGTTGGTCCCGTCAACCGAGGGGATGTTATGGTCTTGGCCGTCGACAAGCTGGGCAGCCTGAACGTACGCGTGACTTAGAACCTGCTGCGACGACCTGACATTGCGAAAGAAACCGATGCTTGTGTAAACGGATAACAGATGCCCCATTTAGTCGCTGAATTGATTGCACACCATGCAGACACGGCAAATGCCATTGGCGCCCCTGGCCAGCCTTGGTTGAGCTACCTTGGTTTGCGCGAGCATTGCGCGAAGGTCAAAGAGGATCTGCATCAGATCGGAATAGGGCGCGGCGACAGGGTGGCAATTGTGTTGCCTAACGGACCAGAGATGGCGACGGCATTCATATCCGTCGCCCAAGTGGCGACGACGGCGCCTTTAAACCCTTCTTATACTATCGAAGAATATGTATTCTATCTCAAAGACTTGAAAGCCAAGGCTCTTGTAGTAAGCGAAAACGAAAGTGGCCCAGCCGTGCAAGCGGCGACTGAACTGGGTGTGGCCGTCTTGCGGATTTCTAGCGATAGTTCTCGTCCAGCTGGACAGTTTTCCGTTTTGGCCTGTGACCCAATTGGAGTGGCTGATACATCAGCGCCGGGTGAAGATGACGTCGCCCTGATACTCCATACATCAGGAACAACGTCGCGCCCCAAGATCGTTCCTTTGACGCAGGCCAATATCTACTCGTCGGCACGGAACGTGGCTTCGTCTTTGAAGCTGACAATCGATGATCGTTGTCTAAGCATCATGCCGCTGTTCCATATCCATGGGTTGATCGCAGCAGTCGCGGCTTCTTTAGGCGCCGGATCGCAAATTAGCTGCGCCCCTGGGTTCAACGCTCTTAGCTTTTTTTCACAGGTCGCTGAGGTTGATCCGACATGGTACACGGCGGTTCCGACAATGCACCAAGCTATTCTCGCCCGAGCCGCCCGAAACCAATCAGTCATTGAGCAATCGCGCTTGCGTTTCTTGCGGTCGTCTTCCGCGTCGTTGCCCGCGCCGGTCATGGAAGAGTTGGTGGCGACATTCAATGCGCCTGTCATCGAGGCCTACGGTATGACTGAGGCCACGCATCAAATGTGTTGCAACCCGCTTCCTCCACAAAAGCAAAAGCCCGGATACGTCGGAGTAGCAGCGGGCCCTGAAGTCAGAATTGCAGACGAAACGGAAAATGTATTGATCGCTTCGCGGGATGTCGGAGAAATCGTTATCAGCGGTCCGAACGTGACCCCTGGGTATGAGAGCAACCCGCAGGCAAATGCAGACAATTTCTTTGAAGCGGATGGAAAACTCTGGTTTCGCACCGGTGATCAAGGGTCGTTCGACGAAGAGGATTATCTGCGACTGACTGGACGCCTTAAGGAGCTTATCAATCGCGGTGGAGAAAAAATCAGTCCACTTGAAGTTGACGCCGTGCTTCTAAGCCATCCGGACGTTGCTCAGGCAGTTTGTTTTGCCGTTCCCCACGAAAAACTGGGCGAAGAGATTGCGGCGGCGGTGGTGCTCTCAGAAGGAGCGACGATTGCAGGTCAGGACGTCCGGGATTTTGTTGGCGCACGGCTCGCAAAATTCAAGGTGCCGACTTCAGTGGTTATTCTCGAAGAGATACCAAAAGGTGCGACTGGTAAGATACAAAGGATTGGGCTGGCCGCTAAATTGGAACTGGCAAAGGCTTAGACACATGAAAGTTTGCATCTTTGGTGCCGGAGCTATCGGAGGTTACGTTGCCGCGAAGCTCGCGCAGACTGACGTCGACGTCAGTGTCGTTGCACGTGGCCCACATCTGGCTGCAATGCAAGAAAAAGGGCTGACTCTCCAAGAGGATGGGCAGGACCCAATCAACGTGCCAATACGCGCCTCGGACAATGCCGCCGATCTCGGCCCCCAAGACTATGTCTTTATCACACTGAAAGCGCATTCCGTTCCAGCAGTTGTGGACTCGATCCAGCCACTGATTGGGGATGAAACGACAATAGTGAGCGGAGTGAACGGGGTACCCTGGTGGTATTTCCACAAGCTGGGCGGTCCCTTCGAGGGGACGAGATTGTCATCTGTAGACCCGGGAGACGCGCAATGGAACGGTTTCGGACCGGATCGTGTGCTTGGGTGTGTTGTTTATCCGGCCGCGGAAGTCATTGCTCCGGGATCGATCAAGCATGTCGAAGGCAATCGTTTTTCTTTGGGTGAGCCCGATGGCACTAAATCAGACCGTGCCTCCAACCTTTCGGCTGCATTGTCCACCGCCGGGTTGCGCGCGCCCGTAAGACCAAGAATACGGGACGAAATTTGGCTGAAGCTATGGGGCAACTTGTCGTTCAACCCGATTTCCGCACTTACCCACTCAACACTTGATGTCTTGTGTACTGATGAAGGTTCACGCTCCGTGGCACGTGGAATGATGCTAGAGGCTCAGGAAATCGGTGAAAAACTGGGGGTTAGGTTCCCGATTGATGTCGAAAAGCGCATTGACGGAGGAGCGGCTGTCGGAGCACACAAGACCTCGATGTGGCAGGATTTGGAGCTGAACCGACCTATGGAAATTGATGCCTTGGTCACTGCAGTACAGGAATTGGGGCAACTGACCGGGATCGCAGCACCCACAATCGACACTGTTGCATCACTGATAAAACTGAGGGCAAAGGTCGCGGGTCTTTACTAAGATTCTGTTGGCGATCATCTGAAGAGATCAGTTCTGGGCGGGCGGGGAGCTGAATAGCGATCCGGCGCTACAAAACGCAGATCTTTCAAGCGTCTTGTCAGAAGAACTTTGCTTGGGCGGGGCAGGAGTTTTGCTTGCTTTTGCCTATGCCTAGACCTGCCTCTTTCAAATTCTTAAAACCAATCTCGAGATCATCCACCTTTCGGTGATGCTGTACATCCGCTTTGTCCGCATAGCGGTCTTTCGCTGCAACTTGCTCGAACATCTACTTTGCGGACTTTGCAGCCATCCACATTTTTATTCCAAAAGACCGCAGTCAGCCCGAAACGGACATTCAAAACCAGACTTTGCAATTACTAAGCTTTGCGACAAGGCAGGCATACGCATGTGGAATCTCTGATTTAGAACTGCGTCTGAAGGGAGCCAAAGCTGACGTTACTTATCCCGGCCATGCAAAAGTCTGCGATGATCTCATTAGTGCATCAAGTGCAGGCGAATGTTTTCGGCCGGGGACTGTAAAGGCCGCGATAGTTCTTGAAACTTCTGGCTCAACAAGCGGGCGCTGCAACAAGCCCGGTAGAGTAACCGAGTACTCAGGCATAAAGGCAAAACCAATGCCCGCAGCAACCATTGCTTGTACCCAATCTTCTCGCTCAGACCTGAAGCGAGCGTACAGCTCAACGCCATTTGACTGACAAACCGACATTACCATCTCGCGCAACTCACAGGCCAAGCGGTCAACGTAGTTTTCTTGTGATAAGTCTTGGAGCGAAATTGAGTTGAGTTGTCCAAGGCGGTGTTCCGGCGGAAAAACAACCACATATCTTTCGACGTAAAGTGGTCTAGCCCTAAACTCTTCTTCCAGTTCTTCAGTCAGCGTCATCAAAGCGACATCGATATCACCATCAGAAAGTTTTTTCTTTAGGTCCGACGCGCTTGCTTCATTGACTGACAACTCCAAGCCGCTGTGGTTTTTCTCGAATTGAGCTAAGAAGCGAGCAAGGCGAACGTGCCCAATTGTTGATAGAACACCCAAGCGCAGCGGTACTTTTTCCAGCAAACGAAAATTCTGAGCCAGCGCTTGTGTAGCTGCTGCTTCGTCGACGATGTGCTGTAGATGCGGCAGCATAGACTTCCCAAAGTCGCTAACCAGTATTTTCCTACCTTCCCGATGGAAAACCTGTGCGCCCAGTTCAGTTTCTAGTGACTTGACGCCCTTTGTAAGCGCTGGTTGGCTCACATTGCATTCTGCAGCAGCTTTGGTGAAATTCAGATGCTTTGCGGCAGATAAGACATATCTAATCTGAGACATCTCCATGTTGGGGCACCTCGTCACTGATAGCTAATAACAATCATTACGCAGGATACACCGTTTTATCCAAACCTGGAGTTATTAAGTCATAAGGTATTGATAGTTCCCCGAGCCACCACTCCGTGATGCAATAGATGCACTGGTTTTGACTATTCGGAAAGGGAGCGAAATGTCTGTTTTTATGGTCGAAAGAAACCTTAAGGGTATCAGCATGGATGACTTGGGTGCAGCTCAAAAAGCCGCGATAGCAACAGCACAGAAAATGACAGCAGAAGGCGACAAGATCAGCTATGTTCGTTCAACATTTGCTCCCGAAGACGGGCGCTGCATGTGCTTGTTTGATGGTGAAAGTGCCGATCAAGTTCGTCGATTGAACGATACCGCTGGGCTTCCTTACGAAAAGGTCGTGGCGGCAATGGACCTTACACCGTAACGGCTTGTAAGCTTTGTTGTTTTATTGGGCCCTGAGTATATGCTCAAGGGCCCTTAGCAATGGTTGAGCAGCTCGGTAGAGAACTGCAGGTTCGTTCGGCAGATACCTGGTACACCGAGTTTTGCGGAACGGCAGCATTTTGTCCTATGCAGACTAGAACTCTTCCCGTTTTAGCTTCAAAAAAGTCTAGCTCAGGCTCCTGGGAGTTCCGCTTACACAATGCGACCACAGAATGTAGTGGTGATCCAAATGCCCGCGCCGTCATGATCTGGGATGACAGACAGCGCGGGCCATAGTCTGGCCATGGGACCGCCCAGACTATCTAGAATGCGTATTTGGGCAAGCGAGGTTAACCAGATTGGTGTGGCTGCTGTTTCACGACAATGTTGTCTCAATTGGTATCCAACGACTTGCACAGTTCGCCCCATCCTCAGACACGGGACTGCAAGATCAATACTCAATCAAGCATAAATCGCGCGATAAAAAATTACTTTCTGCGCGTAAAAATACTTGATTTGTTGCATCTTGGATTCAAGTATGCGAGTGCGTGGCAAATTTGTATTACCTCTGTTGCTTACGCATTTGCCAGATTTGTCTGGTAACCTCCTGGAGACGTAAGTGAGTGGCGTCGCCAGGAGGTTTGTTTTACTTGAATGGTGATGGCTAAATTGGCCCGAACCTAGGCTTGCAAGGTAAACCTTTCCATCTGAGCAGATTTCAGTGTCCTTACACAAAGTAGATACTCTTTGCTAATTAGCGAATGACCGCACACGACCTGAAGTAGACATGCGAAAAAAAGCAATGGCCGTCTGCTATGAGCCCACTCCGGTACTTTCATTTTTAAAGTTGGTAGGCACGAATAAAAAGCTGTTCGTCCCTCCGTCTTGTTTGTGCCATCGCGCATGGATCTAAGTGGTCCTGGTGCACGGGATTTGGAGAAGTCTGCTCTTACAGGGTAAGTTAGTGCCTTAGTCCTCTCGACCGAAGGGAGGCCAAAAAGAGGTCAATCATAATGAACGACGCCCCAGAAGACGCCGCCCCACCTTCAGGGCCACCATGGATAGTTCCGGAAATTCAACAAAAGATCGCTTGGAGGGACGGTGATGTGGTGATTTCTGTTCCAATTAAAAGCGGGACAACCTGGACTATGAACATCGTTCATCAGTTATTGGCAGGCGGAACCGATGATTTTCGAGACGTCTACGAAGAGGTGCCTTGGATTGAGTTTTTGGCCTTCCCCGGGCAACCCCAGAAAGTCGTGGTGGAACGTGTAGCAGCCATCCCTACCGACAAGCGCCGCGCCTTCAAAACGCATTCGCCGCCACCTGCGGTGCCGTTTCAGAGCGCCGGGTCGGGCACTGACGTCAAATATGTCGTAATCATGCGAAATCCGGAGGAGGCGCTCGTTTCTTTCAGGCCATTCTTGAACAAGCACTCGGACGCATGGTATGAACTCTGGGGTGTGCCAAGAGAAGCCCTTTGTCGACCCGACTTTCCATCCTTCTATTCTGATGTGATTGACGCCAACGGTATGCAAGGCGCGATCTTTGGCTTTCTAGCCGCGTGGTGGCCGCTACGAAATGAACCAAACGTTTTGTTCCTGCACTTCTCTGATATGAAGAGCGATCACCAAGGATCAATCCGAAAAATTGCTGAATTCATTGGTGAAGAGCTGAACGAAGAACAATGGGCTAATGTACTGGAGTTTACATCCTTCCCATGGATGAAAGCGAATGAGGGAAAGTTTGAAGGGCGTACGGCCTCAGAGATCCCGATCCTTAATTCCGGAGCCATGATCCGCAAGGGCGCCGTTGGCGAGGCAAGAATGGATGGAATGACGGAGGAGATTTCCCGGCACCTGCGCGAAGTTGGTGGCCAGATTTGCCCGGAGCCCGCCGCCATCAAATGGGTTTACGAGGGAGGCACTTTACCCAATTAAGTCGCGCATGTGCGACAGAGTAAATACGGAAGAACTGGCATGATCAAGGACCAATGGGCAGGTCTCTGACAGCGTGCCCTGTCCGCCAAGCAGCCGTTAAGTGAGACCAAACGTGCTGCAATGCAGCCAACGGCGACTTTGTCCGTAACGTAGACGCGTATCGTGAGCGGATTATGACTGCTTCGAGCTGAGAGTAGACTTTCGACTAGCTTGATGCATTCAAAATTGTTTTCCACTCTGAGCCGGTATTGATCCCCAAGAAGCGGAAAAAACGTCAAGATTAACGAACAACCGGCTGGCATGGTAGGCACTTAGTCGGGAACCCTGATCCACGGGCTGGTTCCATGTTGCTCATTAAAACCTCTCCAGCTAGCACAGGATTAACTCGCCGATCACGACATACCGAAGCCACGTTTTTTCTTCGGTAAGCTTCCTTCTGTCCCTATTGCACTCCTTTCCGAAGTACATTTCTAAGCCATTTCAATCTCGTGTCTCGGTAGAAATTGAACGCCGTAGTTCCTTGTGAGGAGTACAGCTTGCGACTCTCCACGGCTAACTTGACACAGCAGGTCTTTCATTACTAAATTTGACAAAATTTATCGCGCGATATGTTAAAATTTGGTGTGAGGAAAAAATTGCAACGTAAAATCCGAAATATGGAAGAGTTTGCGGCTATCAGTGGGATTTCTCGACCTACCGTCTCGAAGTATTTCAACGACCCCGAAAGCGTGCGTGTTTCCACAAGAAAAAAGATCGAAGCAGCGCTGGAAGAGTATGATTATCATCCGAATGTTTTCGCGATGAACCAAAACAGGCGCACCACCAAGAACATTGGCGTTGTAGTACCTAACTTAGCTGACCCGTTCTTTTCCGAGATCGGCAGACGTGTGGAGCTTGCATGCATTGAGGCCGGTTACAGCCCGATTTTACTCAGTTCGCACGGTAATCCGGAAATGGAGCGAGACAACCTTAACTCGCTTAAATCCCTGAAACCTGCTGGTGTATTATTGGCACCGTTTGGCAAGCTGTCTGATTCAGACGCCGTTAAAGCATTTGATGCAGATATTCCGGTCGTCTTGTTTGATGCCAACATGCCTGATGTCGGGCGGGCATTTGTAGGTACCGATCATTTTCAAAGTGTCGACTTAATGGTTGAGTACCTCTGCCGCAGTGGCGAGCCGCCTTGTTTTTTCGAAATGAAGAAACCTCTGAACCCGAATGCCAACAAACACCGACAAGCCTATATTGAAAGCATGGAACGGCACGGTAAAACGCCGAGCATTTTTCGAGTAAACGGAGAAGGCTGGAACTTCGAGGAAATTGGAAAAGTTGAAGGGGGCCGGCTTTTGTCCGATGGAGCATTCAGCACTAACACGATCCTGTGCAGCAATGATCGCTTTGCAATTGGTCTTTTGTCAGCCGCCTATGGCCTTGGCTTTAAGGTTGGTCATGGTCCGGAATGTAACCTCAGGATTGCAGGCCACGATGATCACCCGTTTTCTAGATTTACTTGCCCCCCTCTGACGACAATCGCGCAAGATTACGAAGCTATCGCGAATTGGTCGGTGTCCACATTGTTTGCATTGTTCGAGAAGGAAGAAGTCCCGTCGGAAAGGCAAGAAAAACTGTTTGAGGGCCGTTTGATCATGCGGGAGTCGGCCTGAGGGTTTGTTAATGCGCAGCCACCTTTAAATTTACGCGCGTAAATTTTTAATTGACTTCGCGTTGTGATTTTGACTAGAGTCGAAGTCATCATCCAACGAGGAGGAGAATTAGGATGTCATTCAATCAAGCTCTATATGCGGCGACGGCAATGACACTCGTCACTGCAAGTGGCGCACTAGCAGAGAATCTTGTCATCGCAACCGTGAACAATGGCGACATGATTCGTATGCAAGGGTTGACTCAGGACTTTACTGATAAGACCGGCCACACGGTCGAGTGGGTCACATTGGAAGAAAACGTATTGCGCCAGCGTGTCACTACGGACATCGCCGCAAAGGGCGGTTCTTTCGACATCATGACCATTGGCATGTACGAAACACCGATTTGGGGCGCTAATGGATGGCTGGTCTCGCTTGACGATCTTTCTGCCGAGTATGATGCGGATGATATTCTGCCAGCCATGCGAGCCGGTCTGAGCCACGACGGTACTCTCTATGCCGCGCCGTTTTATGGCGAAAGCTCGATGATCATGTACCGCACCGACCTTATAGAACAAGCCGGTCTGGAAATGCCCGACGCACCGACATGGCAATTCATCCGCGAAGCTGCTGCGGCAATGACCGATCGTGATAATGACATCAACGGAATCTGCCTGCGCGGAAAAGCAGGCTGGGGTGAAGGCGGCGCCTTTATCACCGTAACCGGCAATTCCTTCGGTGCGCGCTGGTTTGACGAAGACTGGAATGCCCAGTTCGATCAGCCAGAGTGGAAAGAGGCGCTGACCTTCTTTGTCGATATGATGGAAGAATCCGGTCCGACAGGCTATGCGACCAACGGTTTCAACGAGAACCTGAACCTGTTCCAGCAGGGCAAGTGTGGCATGTGGATTGACGCCACCGTTGCGGCATCCTTTGTGACCAATCCTGACGACTCTACCGTCGCTGACAAGGTTGGTTTCGCGCTGGCTCCGAACAGCGAAGGTGTCGACCGGAAGGCAAACTGGCTCTGGGCATGGGCGCTGGCAGTTCCCGCCGGAACGCAAAAGGAAGCTGCGGCAAAAGAGTTCATCGAATGGGCAACGTCAAAAGACTATATTGAACTTGTCGCCGAGAACGAAGGTTGGGCAAACGTGCCTCCGGGTGCGCGTACCTCGCTGTACGAAAACCCCAACTATCAGGCGGTTCCCTTCGCCCAGAAGACGCTGGACTCGATCCTGGCAGCCGACCCGACAAATCCGACAGTTAAGCCGGTGCCATATGTTGGTGTCCAGTTCGTGGCCATACCGGAATTCGCGGGTATCGCGACTGAAGTGAGCCAGGAATTCTCGGCCGTCTATGCGGGTCAGCAAACCGTTGATGAAGCGCTTGCCAAAGCTCAGGCGCTGACAAACGACGCTATGGAAGCTGCTGGCTACCGCTAAGCGCTGCGTCGGTCTCGGGGAGCACTCTTCTCCCAAGTGTTTCCCGAGACGCCATCAATCTTCAAAAACATTGCACTGTTTAAGATAGCCTTATGGCAATCGACAGAGGAGGTATGCCCGATGGCTACTAAACACTCCCGATCAGCGGCGCGGCTTATGATGGCCCCAGCGGTCATCTTGCTCCTCGGCTGGATGCTCGTTCCATTGATCATGACTCTCATTTTCTCATTCAAACAATATCTTCCGCTACGTGGCGGAGACCTTGGATGGGTCGGCTTCGACAACTACGTTCGATTTGTCAGCTCCAGTGCGTTCTGGCCGTCGGTGGTGGCCACCCTGACCATCGTTGGTGGGGTTCTTTTGATCACCGTTATCATTGGCGTCTTGCTGGCAATCTTGTTGAACCAGCCAATGTGGGGGCAAGGTGTCGTCCGCATTCTTGTCATCGCACCGTTCTTTGTCATGCCAACAGTTTCGGCGCTGGTTTGGAAGAATATGTTCATGGATCCGGTGAATGGTCTGTTCGCACATCTGTGGCGCTTTTTCGGCGCCGAGCCGATTGCGTGGCTGTCTGAAGCTTCATTGCCTTCAATCGTTTTGATCGTTTCCTGGCAATGGTTGCCGTTCGCGACGCTGATCCTGTTGACTGCAATTCAATCTTTGGACGGAGAACAGTTGGAAGCCGCGGAAATGGACGGTGCGCCGCCACTGAAACGGTTTGGCTACATCACTCTGCCGCATCTTAGCCGTGCAATTACGATCGTGGTTCTGATCCAGACGATCTTCTTGTTGGCAATCTTTGCAGAAATTTTTGTCACGACCGGAGGCGCTTTTGGCACCCGCACGCTGACCTACCTGATTTTCCAGCGTGTTCTTGAAAGTCAGAACGTCGGCCTCGGCTCTGCCGGTGGTGTCTATGCAATCATTCTCGCCAATATCGTTGCGATCTTCCTGATGCGCATCGTCGGCAAGAACCTGGACGCGTGAGGAGGACAAAATGGCCCGCGCAGTAACTCAACAACGCAAGATCATAAACACAGCCGCCGCCTGGGGTGTTGGACTGCTGATCTTTTTTCCGATCCTTTGGACTGTTCTGACCAGCTTCAAAACCGAAGCCACAGCGATTGCTGATCCTCCGGTGTTCCTGGCATTCGACTGGACGCTTGAAAACTACTCAGCTGTCATGGAACGGTCGAACTATGCCCGGTTCCTCTGGAACTCGATCATCATCGCCGGGGGTTCGACAATATTGGGTATCATCGTGGCGGTCCCTGCGGCCTGGTCGATGGCATTTGTTCCTTCCAATCGCACCAAGGACATTCTCCTCTGGATGCTGTCCACGAAAATGCTACCGGCGGTTGGTGTTCTTTACCCCATCTACCTGATCTGCATCAAACTTGGAGTCCTCGACAGCAGGGGAGCGCTGGTCATCATCCTCATGTTGATGAACCTGCCGATCATTGTCTGGATGCTGTATACATACTTCAAGGAAATCCCGGGTGAGATCCTGGAAGCGGCTCGAATGGACGGTGCGACGCTGAAAGAGGAGATCCTCTATGTCCTCACACCGATGGCAGTTCCCGGCATAGCTTCGACCTTGCTGCTGAACTTCATTTTGGCCTGGAACGAGGCGTTTTGGACACTGAACCTCACGGCAGCCAATGCGGCTCCGCTGACAGCCTTCATTGCCAGCTATTCCAGCCCCGAAGGCCTGTTCTTTGCCAAGCTCAGCGCAGCATCAACCATGGCCATTGCGCCAATCCTCATTCTTGGCTGGTTCAGCCAGAAACAACTTGTCAGCGGCCTGACCTTCGGCGCCGTCAAATAAGGAACTTGACCAATGGGACAAATCAAACTCAACCAAGTGACCAAAAGCTTCGGAGACGTTCAGGTTATTCCGCCTCTGGACCTCACGATTGGAGACGGCGAGTTCACAGTTTTTGTCGGACCTTCGGGCTGCGGTAAATCCACACTGTTGCGCCTAATCGCTGGACTCGAAGACATCACAACGGGTCACATCGAAATCGACGGCTCGGATGCGACGGATGTGCCCCCCGCCAAGCGCGGATTGGCAATGGTCTTCCAGTCCTATGCTCTGTACCCGCATATGTCGGTGCGCAAAAACATCGCGTTTCCGATGAAGATGGCAGGGATCGATGAGGATGAGCAAAACCGCCGAATCGAAGGAGCCGCAAAGGCGCTGAACCTTACCGACTATCTGGATCGGCGTCCGGGGCAATTGTCAGGTGGTCAGCGTCAGCGCGTTGCGATTGGTCGGGCAATTGTACGGGAGCCAGCCGCGTTCCTTTTCGACGAACCGTTGTCCAACCTCGACGCGGCCCTACGTGTCGGAATGCGGCTTGAAATCAGCGAACTACACGAGCGGCTCAAGACGACAATGATCTACGTGACCCACGATCAGGTCGAAGCCATGACCATGGCGGACAAGATCGTCGTGTTGCGGGCGGGTGTGATCGAACAGGTGGGTTCACCGTTGGAGCTCTATCACAGCCCACGCAACGAATTTGTCGCGGGGTTCATCGGGTCTCCGAAAATGAACCTGATCTCAGGTGCTGAGGCCGAGAAAAACGGGGCAACCACAATCGGCATTCGTCCTGAACACACCGATGTCAGCATGACTGATGGAATGTGGAAAGGCGTCGTCGGCGTGGCCGAACACTTGGGGTCAGACACTTTCATTCACGTCCATGACACAGGTCTTGCTGACATGGTGACTGTGCGGATTACAGGTGACATTCAGGCAAAGCATGGCGACACGATCTACCTGACCCCGCAAATGGACAAGCTGCATAAGTTCGACGCTCAGGGCCTTAGGATCGAATAATGCAATTGGCTGGAAAAACAGCCCTGATTACAGGCGCCGCCCGAGGGATCGGGCGGGCCTTTGCGGAGGCCTACGTCAACGCAGGCGCTCGGGTTGCCGTCGCCGACATAAATATAGATGGCGCCCGCCAAAGCGCTGCTGCACTTGGCGAAAATGCGATTGCTGTGGCTATGGACGTGACCGACCAGACCAGCATCGACAACGCAGTGACAACGACGTTGGCAGAATTCGGTCACATCGACATTCTGGTCAACAACGCGGCACTTTTCACAGCCGCCCCGATTGTTGAAATCGAACGCGCTGACTATCAGCGCGCTTTTGACATCAATGTAGCGGGCACGCTCTTCACGATGCAGGCCGTCGCCCGACACATGATCGAGCGCGGGAAAGGTGGCAAGATCATCAACATGGCGAGCCAAGCCGGAAGGCGCGGTGAGCCGTTGGTTGCGGTCTATTGCGCTACCAAGGCGGCGGTCATCAGCCTGACTCAGTCGGCGGGACTGAACCTGATCAGGCACGGAATAAACGTGAACGCAATTTCTCCGGGTGTCGTCGATGGCGAGCACTGGGACGGCGTGGACGCGTTCTTTGCGAAGTACGAAGACAAGGCACCCGGACAAAAGAAACAGGAAGTTGATGCCGCCGTACCCTACGGACGCATGGGTACACCCGACGATTTGACCGGAATGGCTGTTTTTTTGGCAAGTGATGCGGCGAATTACATCGTCGCACAAACTTACAACGTGGATGGTGGGCAATGGATGAGCTGATCTCCCTTTCGAATGCGACACTCGATCAATTGACTGTCGAACGCCCAAGATATGACCGCGCTGCGCTGAAACCCGGCATCCTGCATGTAGGCGTCGGCAATTTCCACCGCGCGCATCAGGCTTGGTACCTGCACCGTTTGATGCAACAGGGCAAAGCCAAGGATTGGGCTATCATAGGGGCAGGCGTACGCCCTTATGATGCGGTAATGCGGGAGAAACTTCTCGCCCAGGATTGCCTCACGACCCTGATCGAACTCGACCCGGAAAAAATCTCTGCCGAGGTCATAGGCTCGATGATCGACTACCTGCCTATTGAAAACGGCAACGGAGCGCTAATTCGCACGATGTCGAATCCGGCCATCCGCATCGTTTCTATGACCGTAACCGAAAGTGGCTACTACGTTGATCCAGTTACGAACGGGTTTGACGCCAACCACCCTGACGTTCAGCACGACGCCCAAAATCCTTTGGCGCCCCGAACGGTCTTTGGTGCCATGGTGGCCGCTCTTCGCATGCGACGCGACGCAGGGCATGCGCCCTTTACCGGACTAAGTTGCGACAATCTTCAAAGCAACGGTGACGTCCTTAGACAAACCGTCATTTCGATGGCTCGCTTGTCCGACCCTGAACTGGCCGATTGGATTGACACCAACGCGACATTTCCGAATTCGATGGTGGATTGCATTGCCCCTTCGACCGGTCCAAGCGAACTTGCACTTGCCATAGATTTTGGCATTGACGATGCTGCTGTGGTCACCCACGAAGCGTATCGCCAATGGGTGATTGAAGACAATTTCTGCTCAGGGCGTCCGGACTGGGATGAGGTTGGCGCAATCTTCACTGACGACGTTCATGCTTTTGAAACTATGAAAATCCGCGTCCTCAATGCCGGGCATCAAGTGCTCGCAAATGTGGGTGAGATATTAGGGCTTCAGACGATTTCCGAATGTATGAGGCACCCGGTTGTTTCGCAGTTCTTTGGTAAAGTTCAGAGAACAGAGATAGCGCCAACGGTTTCATCGGTTTCCGGAAAAAGTCCGGAAGAGTATGTAGGCCTCGTTGAAAGCAGGTTTTCAAATCCAAGGATTGTGGACACGACCCGACGCGTGGCTTTCGACGGTTCAGCGCGCCATACAGGTTTCGTTTTGCCGATATTGCGAGACCAGTTGAAGGCTGGGCGTTCCGTTACCGGTTTAGCGCTCGTCGAGGCGCTATGGGCACGTATGTGCGCTGGCACACGCGAAGATGGTAGTGTGATCGAGGCGAATGATCCGATTTGGGATAGACTGAGTGAGGCAGCCCTTGCCGCCAAGTCGAACCCGGCGGTCTGGCTGGAACAAAGTCGGATCTACGGCGACTTGAAGGACGCCAAACCTTTTTCCAGTTCGTTTTCCAAGTGGCTCGACATGGTTTGGCAGAATGGTTGCGAAGCTGCTCTTATCGCGTACGTTGATGAGGCTTGAGGCAAATCTGTGGGTGGTGTCACTCGTACTTTTGATAGGAAATACTGGTTGACCGATCAGGAGTGTAAATCGCGTAGATCGCGGATGTGTTGGACCCGTTTTGAAGAAGTTCAGGTAGGGCAGCCTTGCTCATCTGCGATCACCCAAAGAGTCTGGAGAAAAACGTGAAACCAGAACAGCTTAGAATGGCCCGCAATGCGCTTGGATTGTCTATGAAGGGATTTGCCGATTTGTCGCGGGTTTCTCATATGACCGTTCACCGGTTTGAAGCCGGAAAAAGCGGCGTGAAGCACGCTATGATCGAAGCCATGCGCACAACGCTTGAAGCCGAAGGTGTTCAATTCCTCAATTATGGAAGTGTGTCTGACGGCATAGGCGTCGCAATCAAACCCAACCCGACCAAAACTATTGGCCCTGTTTAATCATGCACTCACAAATCCTCAGACATCTCACCTATTCGCTCGGCAAAGACGCAGAACATGCGTCGACCTATGATTGGCGAATGGCGGTTTCCTTAACGTTGCGCGACCGCATAGTTGACCCTTGGTTCGAAAGCACGCGTGAGACTTACCAGTCAGGCGCAAAACGCGTTTACTACCTTTCGATGGAGTTTTTGATTGGTCGGCTTGTCGAAGACATGACCGCGAATCTGGGGCTGACGGAAGAGGTTAGGGAAGCTCTTGCAGAACTCGGCCAAGATGCGTCGATCGTATTCAACGACGAACCTGATGCCGCATTGGGGAATGGCGGCCTCGGACGGCTGGCGGCCTGTTTCATGGATTCACTCGCTACTCTTGGCATTCCGGCTTATGGTTACGGCATCCGCTATGAGCATGGCTTGTTCGAGCAGAGTTTTGTCGAAGGTCGGCAGGTCGAAAAAGCGGAAACCTGGTTAAACCAGCGCTTCGCCTGGGAGTTTGAGCGTCCCGAAGTCCGATACCGGATCGCCTTTGGCGGCTATGTTTCCCATCACGATGGGAAGGCGGAATGGCATCCCGCCGATACGGTTCTGGCCCAAGCATTTGATACGCCGGTCGTTGGTTGGAAGGGCACGTGGGGTAACACTCTGCGCCTATGGTCAGCCCGGCCCGAGAACGAATTTGATTTGGAGAGCTTCAACAGAGGTGACTATTTGGCCGCCAGCCGATCAGAGGCACTGGCGCGTACGATTTCGCGGGTTCTCTATCCTGATGATGCCACCGATGCAGGCAAGGAGCTGCGGCTTAAGCAGGAATACTTCTTTACCGCCGCATCTATTATGGATCTGCTGCGCCGTTTCCTAAGCGATCATGGCGACATTCGAGAACTGCCAAATGCCGTCGCGATTCAGCTCAACGATACACATCCGGCGATTGCGGGCCCTGAATTGGTGCGTATTTTGGCGGATGAGCATGACCTGCCGCTGGATGAGGCGATTGCTCTGGCGCGTCGCTGCCTTGGCTATACCAACCACACGCTTCTGCCCGAGGCGCTGGAGCGTTGGCACGAAGGGTTGCTGGGTCGTGTTCTGCCGCGGCATCTGGAAATTATCCGAGCGATTGACGAGCGACAGCAACAAGAGTTTCCAGGTAGCCCAGGAATCCTGAAGCATGGCGAAGTCCACATGGGTGAACTGGCCTTTATCATGGCACACAAGGTCAACGGTGTCTCGGCCTTGCATACCGATTTGGTCAAAGACACGGTCTTTGCCGACCTGAACCGCATTCATCCTGCGCGGATCATCAACCAGACTAACGGTATTACACCGCGTCGGTGGCTGCACACCTGCAACCCGGTTCTGAGCGATCTGATCACCCGCGAGATCGGAGATGGCTGGGTGGCGGATCTAGAACAGCTGAAACAACTCAAGGCCCGCGCAGGAGATCAAAGTTTCCTGAATGACTTCAGTGCCGCCAAACGTCACAATAAAGAGCAACTTTCGAACTGGATTGCCGTCAAATGCGGTGTCTCGGTTGACCCCGACGCAATCTTCGACGTTCAGATCAAGCGTATTCACGAATACAAGCGCCAGCTTATGAACATTCTGGAGACTGTCGCGCTTTGGAATGAGATGCGGGATAATCCTGGGTTCGAATGGACCCCGCGCGTCAAGATTTTTGGGGGCAAGGCCGCACCGGGATATCACGTTGCCAAGCAGATCGTGCGGCTCATCAATGATGTGGCCAAGGTCATAAATTCTGATCCCGTGACTGGTGACCTTCTGAAAGTCGTGTATCCTGCCAATTACAACGTCACGATGGCGGAAAAGCTGATCCCAGCGGCAGATTTGTCTGAGCAGATTTCGACCGCCGGCAAAGAGGCGTCTGGGACTGGAAATATGAAATTTGCCCTGAATGGTGCACTGACGATTGGCACGCTGGACGGAGCAAATGTTGAAATCCGCGAACATGTCGGCTCGGACAATTTCTTCTTGTTTGGTCTTACCGCGCAGGAAGTCATGGAACGTCGCAAGGTGCACGAGTACTCGCGCGCCGCAATTTCAGCCAGCCCACGGCTGGAGCGCGTTCTGGGGCAGATTTTCGAAGGCCAGTTTTCACCTGAGGAACCGGGCCGGTATCACTCGCTGATCGGCACGCTTTATGATCATGACTATTTCTTGGTCACATGTGACTTCGATAGTTATTTCGACACACAGCGTAGGACCGATGTCGCGTATCGAAACAGCCAAAACTGGGCTGCGATGGCCCTGCAGAATACGGCCAGTATGGGTTGGTTTTCGTCAGACCGGACGATCCGGGGATACGCCCGCGATATCTGGCAGACGGATAGCGTGCTGACCAAACCATTGGGTAAATCGGCATGAGCAGCGACCTCATCCAATCTGGGGCGGCTGAGGCCATCGCGCGGGGCGAGCATGGCGATCCATTTTCGGTTCTTGGGTTGCATGAGGTCGGTGGACGTTTGGTCATTCGTTGCTTTCACCCCGAGGCGGACACGGTCGAGGTGCTGGACCGAAAAACCGGGCGAAAGCTGTGCGCCCTGTCTCGGGTCGACGAAGACAGCGGAGTTTTTGCCGGGCTTATTCCGCGCAGAAAAAAGCGTTTCTCGTATCTACTGCGATTAACGCGCGAAATCGATACATGGACAGTGCCAGACCCCTATGCGTTTGGTCCGGTCTTGGGTGAAATCGATGAATACCTTCTGGGCGAGGGCACACATGGTAAGCTGTGGCGTGCACTTGGGGCGCATGTCATGTCTCATGAAGGTTGCGATGGCGTGCATTTCGGGGTCTGGGCACCAAATGCGCGGCGGGTTTCGATCATCGGTGACTTCAATGGCTGGGACGGACGCCGCAATGTGATGCGGCGACGTGGTGCAACAGGTGTGCATGAGATTTTCATGCCCGGTCTGGGCGACCGCGCTGTTTACAAGTTCGAAATTGTTGGTTCTGACGGGCATCTGATGCCGGAAAAGGCCGACCCGGTTGGGTTCGGGTCCGAACTGCCGCCCAAAACGGCCTCGGTCGTCCGCGATCTTGGACGCTATAGTTGGGCAGATACCGCTTGGATGGCCAATCGAGGGTCACGCCATCGGGTGGATCAACCAATTTCCGTCTACGAGGTGCATCTGGAAAGCTGGCGGCGTGTTCCAGAACAAGACAACCGGTCGCTAAGCTACCAAGAACTGGCGAGCGATCTGGTGGCTTACGCCAGCGATATGGGCTTCACCCATATCGAACTGACCCCGATCTCGGAATATCCCTTTGGCGGCTCATGGGGGTATCAGCCCGTTGGATTATTCGCGCCAACTGCGCGGTTCGGAACACCCGATGATTTTCGCGCGCTGGTGGATGCGTGCCATCAGGCTGACATGGGCTTGATCATCGACTGGGTGCCTGGCCATTTCCCATCCGATTCGCACGGCTTGGGGCGGTTCGATGGGTCCGCGTTGTATGAACACCTCGATCCGAAAGAGGGGTATCACCCTGATTGGAACACTCTGGTTTACAATTATGGCCGCGCCGAAGTTGCCAACTACCTGATCGCGAACGCGAAATTCTGGATGGAAGAATATCACATCGACGGGCTTCGCGTCGATGCGGTGGCTTCGATGCTGTATCGCGATTACTCGCGGGAAGAAGGTGAATGGGTCCCGAACGTTCATGGCGGGCGCGAAAACTTGGAGGCCATCGGTTTTCTGAGACAGATGAACGAAGCCGTTTATGCCGAACATCCCGACGCGATGACAATTGCCGAAGAATCCACGACTTTCCCGGGTGTTTGCGCCATGACGTCCGAGGGCGGGCTGGGCTTTGGCTTCAAATGGAATATGGGATGGATGAACGACACGCTGCGGTACATGACCGAAGACCCCGTGAACCGTAAATACCACCACGACAAGATGACCTTCGGGCTGCACTATGCGTTTTCCGAGAACTTTGTGCTGCCCCTCAGCCACGATGAGGTTGTTCATGGCAAAGGGTCATTGCTGGGCAAAATGCCCGGTGATGATTGGCAACGCTTTGCCAACCTGCGCGCCTACTACGGCTTCATGTGGGGCCATCCCGGCAAAAAACTGATTTTCATGGGGGGAGAGTTTGCGCAGGGCGCCGAATGGAACCACGAACAAAGCTTGGACTGGCACCTGTTGGAGCAACCTAACCACGCAGGCGTGCAAAGATTGGTGCGCGATCTGAATGCGCTCTATCGTGAAACACCAGCCCTCTACCAACAAGACACACGTTCAGAGGGGTTCCGCTGGATCGACGGCGGCAACGCCAGCGACTCGGTGTTTTCCTGGGTTCGTTATGGCAAGGAAGACAGCCCGCCAGTGTTGGTTGTCGCCAATTTCACACCCGTAACCCGAACGGATTTCCGTGTTGGTGTACCCATGGCGGGTCATTGGATAGAGCGATTGAACACAGATTCCATGTATTACGGTGGCAGCAATCAGGGCAATGGGGACGGGCTGAATTCAGAACACATCGCAGCGCACGGCTGTGAACAGTCTGTGGTGATGACAGTTCCACCGCTTGCCACAGTATTCTTTGAATACAAGCGCCACTAGGTCGGAATCATCATTGGGAGGACATCCGTTGAAACAAGATCGCCGCAGATTGGCAAATCAGACCATGGCCTATGTCCTTGCGGGTGGCAGGGGGAGTCGCCTTAAGGAAATGACAGATATCCGCGCGAAACCGGCGGTCTATTTCGGTGGGAAGACGCGGATTGTCGACTTCGCGCTCTCCAACGCGGTGAACTCGGGTATTCGGCGGATTGGTGTCGCAACTCAATACAAAGCGCACAGCCTGATCCGGCACCTGCAACGGGGCTGGAGCTTTTTTCGTGCGGAACGCAACGAGTCTCTGGATATACTGCCCGCGTCCCAACAGTTGGATGAGGACAACTGGTACAAGGGCACCGCTGATGCAGTGACCCAAAATATCAATATCCTGCGCGGCTATGGGCCGAAGTACATACTCGTGTTGGCTGGGGACCATATCTATAAGCAAGATTACTCACTGATGATCGAACAGCATGTGCAATCCGGTGCAAAGGTAACAGTGGGCTGCATCGAAGTTCCGCGTGAAGAAGCCAAAGGCTTTGGAGTCATGGACGTTGACGACACAGACAAGATTCTGAGTTTCGTTGAAAAACCCACCAACCCGCCGTCGATGCCGGGCGATCCGGATATGTCGCTGGCCAGCATGGGTATCTACGTATTCGAGGCTGAATACCTCTATGACCTTCTTCATGCCGACGCTGTTTCGGAGACATCCAGTCACGACTTTGGAAAAGACATTATCCCGGCGATCGTCGCTGAAGGTGGCGCGATGGCGCATCCGTTCAGCCGGTCCTGCGTTATGTCAGGGCTTGAGGACAAGCCCTACTGGCGCGATGTGGGAACAATTGACGCCTATTGGCAGGCAAATATAGACCTGACCGATTTCAAGCCGGGTTTGGATATCTATGCCACCGACTGGCCGATCTGGACCTATTCGGAACTGACGCCACCGGCGAAATTCATCCACAACGAGGAAGGCCGCCGGGGGCAGGCCGTCTCCTCGATGGTTTCTGGTGGTTGCATCATTTCCGGTTCGTCACTCTATCGCTGCCTGCTGTTCACCGGCGTCAAAACCCATTCCTTTTCGCAGTTGGAAGGCGCGGTTGCTCTGCCATATTGCGAGGTCGGACGCCGGGCCTATTTGAAGAATGTCGTCATCGACCGGGGCGTGAAAATCCCGCCCGGGTTGATTGTTGGCGAAGACCCAAAGCTTGACGCCAAGCGGTTCAGACGCACAGAAGGCGGTGTTTGCCTCATAACCCAAGCGATGATCGAAAAACTGGACCTGTAATATGAAAGTACTAATGGTCGCTTCGGAGTGCACCCCCTTCATCAAGACCGGAGGGCTGGCGGATGTGGTCGGTGCGCTGCCTGCCGCGCTGTCCGGTCAGGGAATCGAGTGTCGCATTCTGTTGCCGGCTTACCCCTCATTGCAGCCATTGCTCAGTGACGGGAACCAGGTTGCTCAGTTCGACGACTTGCCGGGGGGATATGGTCAGCTTGTGTTAGTATCTTCACAAGGCCTTGACCTGCTTTTGCTTGACGCCCCGCAATTGTTTGATCGCCCGGGCCTGCCTTACACGGACCCCAACGGCGCGGATTGGCCGGACAATCATCTGCGCTTTGGCGCGCTGGCGCAGGCTGCGGCGCGGGTTGGATTGGATGGTGTCGAAGGTTGGATACCCGATATCGTTCACGCGCATGATTGGCAGGCCTCTTTGACCCCGGTTTACCTGAAACAGTCCGGTCAAGCGGTGCCAAAGTCGGTTCTGACGATCCACAACATAGCCTTTCAGGGTCGGTTTGGCCCACATGTCCTGTCCGAACTGGGATTAAGGGGGGACTGGTTTCATCCCGAAGCACTCGAGTTTCATGGAGACCTGGGGTTTCTGAAAAGTGGGTTGATGTTTGCCGACCGGATCTCGACTGTCAGTCCAACATACGCCCGCGAAATTCTGACACCCCATTATGGCATGGGTCTGGAAGGTGTTCTGAAATCCAGAGAGAGCATTCTTAGTGGTATCCTGAACGGAATTGACACTGGCACATGGGATCCTTCCAGCGATCCGGCGCTAAATCGCGGCTACAATGCAAGAAGTCTGGGACGCAAAGCTGACAACCGCGCCGGGATTGCAGAACGTACTGGGCTGGACCCCGAGGCCAACGGTCCTCTATTTTGTGTCATCAGTCGACTGACCGAACAAAAGGGGTTGGACGCACTGGCCGATGCAGTGCCGCATATCGTCAACCGTGGCGGTCAACTGGCCGTGCTTGGCTCTGGACAGGCGGGGCTTGAACAGGCTTTTGTTGATGCCAGTCAGCGTTTTGCCGGTGCGGTGGGCGCTGTAATCGGATACGACGAGGCCTTTGCACACCTTTTGCAGGGAGGTTCGGACGCCATCCTGATCCCGTCGCGGTTCGAACCGTGCGGTCTAACCCAACTATATGGACTTCGATATGGGACTTTGCCTGTCGTCGCACGCACCGGGGGGCTAGCGGACACAGTAATCGATGCAAACGTCGCGGCGCTCAACGAGGAATGCGCCACGGGTTTTGTTTTTGACGATGTATCGTCAAGCGGTATCGAGGCCGTATTGGACCGAGTTTTTGACAGATTTGCTGATAAGAAAAGGTGGCAAATGATGCAGCGTGCGGCGATGCGGCAACACGTTGGCTGGGATCAGTCGGCGTTGGAATATGCTCAAATGTATCAAGGTTTGTCTGAATGAAGGATATCGGGCCCGCGCAACTGACAATCCAATCGGGCGACCCGTCGCGGCTGGGTGCCCATTTCGACGGAGAGGGCGTGAACTTTGCCCTGTTTTCCGAACACGCCTCACGCGTCAATCTGTGTCTCTTTGACGAGGATGGCAGGACTGAACTCGCCCGTCTGGCATTGCCTGAGCGTAACGGTGCGGTTTGGCATGGCTACGTTCCCGGCCTGAAACCCGGCGCGCGATATGGTTACCGCGTGGACGGTCCATTTGCGCCGGAAAGGGGGCACAGGTTCAATGCAAACAAGCTGTTGCTTGACCCCTATACACGCGAGTTCCACGGCCGTGTTGCCCATGATCGGGCGATCCTTGGCTACTTGCCCGACTCTCCATACGGAGATCTATCCTTTAGTGAAATCGATAGCGCGCCTTTCGTGCCCAAATCCGTGGTCTCGCAACCAGACAGCTTTTTGCCGGATGCAGTGACGCTTGGGAGGCGCTGGAACGGGGCCTTCATCTACGAGGCACATGTCCGGGGCGCTACAATACTGCACCCTGAAATCCCAAAAGATGTGAAGGGCACCTATGACGGGCTTTCGTCTAAGCCCGTTCTTGACCATCTGACGCGACTGGGTGTCACTGCAGTGGAAATTTTGCCCGTCCACGCGTTCACGTCCGAAGGTGCCCTGCGTGCACGGTCAATGCGGAATTATTGGGGCTATAACACGATGGGGTTCTTCGCGCCTGAGCCCCGTTACTTTGGGGCATCAGGGGTTTTCGGGTTTCGCGCAATGGTCGACCGGTTTCACGAAGCGGGAATCGAGGTCATTCTGGACGTGGTCTACAATCATTCTGCCGAGGGTGATCATTTGGGGCCTACGCTGAGTTTTCGCGGGATCGATAACGCCTCTTACTACCTGCTGCCCGACGGCCAGCCTCGGTACTACGTGAACGACACCGGTACCGGAAACACGCTGAAGGTCAGGCATCCATTTGTGCTGCGGATGGTGATGGACAGCCTGCGGTTTTGGGTGCAGTGCATGGGCGTTGACGGTTTCCGCTTTGATCTGGCCACGACTTTGGCGCGAGAGGCGCATGGGTTCGAAGTAGGCGGCGGTTTTCTGGACGCCTTGCGGCAAGACCCGGTGCTGGCCGGGATAAAGCTGATCGCAGAACCGTGGGATGTCGGTCCGGGCGGATATCAGCTAGGGCGGTTCCCGCCTGAATTTTCGGAATGGAACGACCGCTATCGTGACACTGTACGTAAGTTCTGGCGCGGCGACGGGCATTCGGCGCAGGATATGGGTTCAGCCTTGTTGGGCTCGGCGGATCTTTTTGACACCAAAGGCCGGCCGGCCTCGTCTTCCGTCAACTTCGTCGCCTCACATGACGGTTTCACACTGGCCGACACGACACGCTACATTCAGCGCCACAATGCCGCCAATGGCGAAGACAACCGTGATGGGCACCACAGCAATTACAGCGACAATTTCGGTATCGAGGGCGACAGTGATGATCCCGAGATAATCGCCGCCCGTCACCAAAGGGTACGCAACATGCTGGCTACCGTTTTCCTGTCACAGGGAACTCCGATGCTACTGGCTGGCGACGAGGGCGGAAATTCGCAGAATGGTAACAACAACGCCTACTGTCAGGACAATCCGGTTAGTTGGATCGACTGGAGTAAACTGGACGACGACTTGGTCGAGTTTACCGCGGCGTTGTCGAGATTCCGATCCAATCACCCCGTTCTGAGCCAGAACCGGTTCCTGCACGGTGCTAAACGAACAGACGGGCTGCCGGATGTTGAATGGCGCGCAATGGATGGATCGCCCTTGAATTGGCGTGACCCGGGATTATCCAGCCTGTGTCTGATCTTGCGCGGCTGCGCCGAATGCGTGGCAGGCGATGCCCTTTCCGATACGGTCCTGTTGGCCTTTAACCGGGAAGATGGGGCGTTGGAGCTGCAGTTGCCACCAAATGGCGAAAGGGTTTGGTGGCTAGAAATTGATACCTCGGTCGTTCACCAGTCACCCAGCGCAATCAATTCGCAGACAATGCAGATATCGGCAAATTCCGTGGCTGCATTTGTCTTGAAAGATCGGTCCGCAGATTGATGAGCAGCGACGACAAATTGCGACAGCTGGCGCAGGAGTGCGGCATTCACCTCGGCTATGACGCTTGGGACGGTTCGCACCAGACCACTTCACCGCCGACCCTGAAAGCCTTGTTGCGTGCGTTGGGCGTCGAAGTCGACACGGAAAACGCCATTGGCGAGGAATTGCGGGCGCGCTGTTCGAAGCGGGCAGCCAGAACGTTGCCGGTCGAGCAAGTCGTTCTGGCAGAGGAGCCGTTTAAATTTGCGTTACTACAGCCTTGCGAATGGTATTTACTGGATGGCCAGGGTCACGAGATACAGGCGGGTCGAAGCGACGTCAGTTTGACGCTGAAACCTCTGCCCGTTGGGTATTTTACCTTGGTTGCGCGTGGACCGGACCACTGTGAAGAAGTATTCCTGCTGAGTCGCCCTGCACACGCGCCGACAATTGCAGACTTGACCGGCTTACAACAGGCTTGGGGTGTATCCGGTGCGATCTATTCGCTGCAGTCCCGAACAAACGGCGGATTGGGGAATTACGCGGACCTCGGTCAGGCGATGTCGTCTATGGGGCAGTCCGGTGCGACGTATTTCGGGATCAATCCCGTCCATGCGCTGGGATGGGCGGCACAGGATACAATCAGCCCATATTCACCCAGCCACCGAGGCTTTCTGAATATCGACCACATTGCGACTGATGCTGGGTTCGAAACCGAAACAAACGACGGGCTGATTGATTACGCGGCGTTTCGCAAGCAACATCGCGCAGCGCTGGAGGCGGATTATGCACGGTTCTGTAGAAACGCGACAACCGCCGAACGCGGCAAATTTGAGGCCTTTTGCAAAGCTGAAGGCCCTGAACTGACCCGGTTCGCGACATTTGAAAGTATCAGCGAAACGCATGGTAGCGATTTCCGCAATTGGCCATCACAACTGCGTAAGCACGAAGAAACTGCTCCGAAACCCCGGGACGGGTTCCACGCTTGGTTGCAATGGAAAGCTTCAAATCAAGTGGAAGCCGCCCAATTATGCGCAGCTCAATCCGGGATGGCGTTAGGTCTTTACCTAGACCTGGCGGTCGGCGCACGCCCCGGAGGCGCCGAGGTTTGGATGCATCAGGATCTGATCGCACGCGGCGTCTCGATCGGAGCACCCCCTGATCAGCTAAGTCCGGCCGGACAATCCTGGACATTGGCGGCTTACGCTCCCAACAAACTTTCGGAAAACCGCTACGAACCCCTGCGGACATTGCTAAGAAAACTGATGACGCAGGCAGGGATCATCCGGATAGATCATGTTCTGGGTCTGACGCGCAGTTATTGGGTGCCCGAGGATGGCAGCCCGGGCGCTTATATCTCACAACCTTTCGACGCGCTTCTTGCTGTTGTGGCCATCGAAGCCTGGCGCAATCGTTGCTGCGTCGTTGGCGAGGATCTGGGTTTGGTACCTACCGGATTCCGGGAACGATTGAACGCGTCGGGTCTCTACAGCTACGCGGTTTGGCAATATGAAGGTACGCCCGACGGCGCTTTGCGGTCGGCGCAGGATTTACGCCCGTTCACGATGGCCTGCTTCGGCACACATGATACTCCTACGATCAGGGGGTTCTGGCGCGGGCGAGATATCGAATGGTGGCGTTCCATCGGATGGCTGTCGACGGGCAGGGCGATGGAATTACACAGCGCTCGGGCCATCCAACGCAATTCGCTACGCCAACACTGCTCTATTCCTGCGAACGCGACGCTGGATGACGTCAGCCATGCAATCCACCGGGAATTGGGCAAGAGCCCGGCGGAGCTGGTTACGGTGCAATTGGACGATCTTCTGGGCGGCGAACAGACCCAGAACCTACCGGGCACGATTAACGAACATCCGAATTGGCGACGTCCTACAGCCAAGGACATCGAAGCATTTGCCCGCATTCAAAGCCTAATAAAAACCAGCACGTCGATGGGACCGAAACGGAACCCAAACGCCGTCCTTCAAGAAAAGGAAGTTGATCCATGTCTTTAGTATCACGTTCCTGTACACCGTTCTTGGGCCAAAAACCGGGGACATCAGGACTGCGAAAAAAGACTCGTGTCTTTATGGAACCCGGTTATCTGGAAAGCTTTGTTCAGTCGATCTTCAACGCCATTGGTAGCGCAAAAGGCAAGGCCTTTGTCATCGGCGGCGACGGGCGGTATTTCAATGCGGAAGCGATTCAGGAAATTTTGCGTATGGCCGCCGCAAACGGTGCAGATCGCGCGATCATTGGCCAAAATGGTCTGTTGTCTACGCCTGCCGCGTCAAATCTGATCCGCAAGCGCGGGGCAGACGGCGGTTTTATTCTTTCGGCTAGCCACAATCCCGGCGGTATAGACGCGGATTTCGGTCTTAAATTCAACGGCGCCAACGGCGGCCCAGCTTCTGAAAGCCTGACAGAAAAATTCTACACGCATTCGCAGAACCTTAGCGAGTATACCACGCTGGACGCTGATGACATCGATCTCAGTCGAGTTGGCGTTTCAGAGCTTGAAGGCATGGTTGTGGAAGTCGTCGACCCAGTGGCAGATTACGCAGCACTGATGCGCGAGATCTTTGATTTCAACAGGATCAGAGCACTGCTTGCCGACGGATTCACCCTGAGTTTTGATGCAATGCACGCCGTAACGGGACCTTACGCCACCGCAATACTCGAGGATGAATTGGGCGCTCCGAAGGGGTCGGTGCTGAACGCAGTTCCCTCAGTGGATTTTGGCAAGGGGCATCCCGACCCCAATCCGATCTGGGCCAAGCCGCTGGTCGACTTGGTTATGTCTCCCGATGGTCCAGACTTTGCAGCGGCTTCGGATGGAGACGGCGACCGCAACATGATCCTGGGCAAAGGTATCTATGTCACCCCGTCCGACAGTCTTGCCGTACTGGCCGCCAACGCCCACCTCGTCCCGGGCTACGGCAAGGGGCTCGCCGGGGTCGCGAGATCGATGCCCACCAGCGCAGCGGTTGATCGTGTTGCCGAAAGGTTAGGACTAGATTGTTACGAAACGCCAACAGGTTGGAAGTTTTTCGGCAACCTACTCGACGCGGGCCGCATCACGCTATGCGGAGAAGAAAGCGCCGGCACTGGCTCAGACCATGTGCGCGAAAAAGATGGTTTGTGGGCAGTGCTCTTGTGGCTGAATATTCTGGCAGAGCGCAGGATCTCAGTTCGTGAAATCATGCAAGACCACTGGCAGACTTATGGCAGAAACTACTATTCGCGGCATGACTATGAGGCCGTGGACAGTACCAAAGCCGAGCAGATGATCACCGACTTGGCCAACCGATTGCCGCAGCTTCCAGGGAGTGAGGCAGGCAATCTTGTCATAGCGACCGCGGATCAGTTTTTTTATGAAGATCCTGTGGATGGTTCGGAGAGCAAAAACCAGGGCATCCGCATAGTGTTCGAAAGTGGCAGTCGCGGTGTTATTCGCCTTTCGGGAACAGGCACAGATAACGCCACTATCCGCTTGTATCTGGAACAGTTCACACCGAGCGAAGGTGCATTGCATATGGAAACGCAGACAGCCTTGGTTGGCGTCGCCGAGGCAATGTCACTCATAACTCGGCTTCACGATATTTGTGACCGCCCAGCGCCGGACGTCGTGACTTAACAAGATATCTCCAAGGTCGTGACAAAAAGCCGATTTAGTCCGGGTCAAGCAAAGAACAAACGATTATAAAAGAAGCATTCAAAGTCTGTTCCGAGCCCGAACAAGTCGAGATCTACGCCTAACACTAACAGCTAGCGTCGGCAACGCGTGCTACCAAAACAGCATTTCATGAGTTTGGGGAACGTTGGTTTTGTGCGACTCTAGTGAGAGCGACCTACCACAGGTACAGTATGCTGCAATTGAAGCCGTGGTTAGTTTGCTTCACAGCGGAAAGTGACTGCTTTTGAGTCAGATGTCAGTTTTTGTCTTACTTAACATAAGAATGACCAAGCCGAGCTGGTGGCTCGTAAGCTGATGGATTGGATGCCCCGCCTGCCAGTTAATAATTGAACCGGAGCGCTCAATGAGGGTCGCGATAGGGAGGATGAACCGATGGAAAACATACATATTTTGGGCGTAGACTTGGCAAAGCGCACATTCGCCAACTGCGGCACAGATAATGATGGTTATGAAAAACAACCTGTTGCAACCAATACCGCAGAAGCGAAATTATGCCAAGTTAAAGGGCGTGGGCCTGATTTCGGACCTAATAGTTCAGTATCCGCTTCCAGCCCGCAACGGACATTCACAACTGCACCTTGTAGTTCCCGAGATCGGACCAACGCACCATTTCGGCTAGAGTTCACTAATGGCTGCTTTCGGGCATTTGGCCCAAAACGGCTATTTTCGCCGCTGAAAGAGACACGTCAGTCTTGTCAGAGCCCGCTAGAACTTACCGTTGTCGTTCTTCCATTCATGGCGAGGAGGGATCGGCGTGCAAGTGGTCCAGTGTTCGACGATCTGACCATCGGCAAGGCGAAACAGGTTGAATAGGCCTGCATGTTGTCCATACCGGTGGCCTTCAATCATGCAAAGGGCGAAGTTCCCCTCGGCGAGGACGCGGTGGAGTTTCTGATGGTCGATTCTGGGCGCGCCGTCTTGCTCTTCATCAAGTGCGGCGCGCAGGGAAGAGATGCCGTCAGCGATCTCTGGATCGTGCTGGATAAGGTCGGTTGCGAGATATGTCGCCATCGACTCAAAACTCCGCTCGATTAGAACGCGTTGGACAAATTCCCGGACCAATTCCCGATTGCTCTCGGTCTTGTCGAGATCTGTAATTACGGTTTCCCCATCCAACATTGTTCGGCCTGATGGATTCGGGGATTGGATCTCTTGAATATTGTCCCAATGTTCAACCGCCTTCCCGTCTTCAAAGCGAAATACTTCAAACGCAACTTCCACGCCGTTGAAGTCGTACTCATTGTGCGCAAATGCGAAAGCACCATCCTGGAAAACCCGGAAAAAGGTGACACGCGGGTTTGTCTTGGCCAAACGCGCAAAAAGTTCTGCCAATCCAGGGCTTCCTTCACCAGTACGTGGGTTATGCTGAATATACTTGCTTTCGTTAACGACAGCGGCCGCCTCAGAATTGCCGGTTTCGATACCCTTGAGAAGCTTCATAAGTAACTGTTTTTTGGATGTCATAATGCGCGTTTCTCATGGCTCTGTCGTCACTAGAAGTAGACCATGCCAACCAACGCGGGAACAAGACGGGTTCTTCTGACAAGGTCGCAAGTGTTGCGGTTCTCCGCAGCAAACATGATTGGCTGGTCGCAGCCCTATGCGGACATTCACGACTAGACTTTGCAGATTCCGATTTGCGGGACAAAATGTGACTTTGCCGCGGGCGCAAACGCTTTCCGCTCTTAAATTGAGATTGGACTTCCTCGCCGTCAGGAAGAGTAGTGACCAGCTATCCTATGAATTTCAGCGATTACATTTTTCCGAAGACTCATAGGGGAAATAACCTCGACCTCTTTGCCCAAGGAGAGAATACTGCGGATGGTAATTGCTCCGTATTCCATTTGCACTGTCACGATATGCAATCCATCAACTTTATGGGTAACTGTTTGGGTGTCCGGTGCGACGCCCATCTCGTTTAGCAAGCGCAATCCTTCGGACGTCACCTTAAGCATAACAGTTTGAGATTTTAGCCGGAGCTCGAAATCGGTTCTCCAAACGTCCCAAAACTCGCGAATATTGAACTTTTCAGGTCGAGAGAAAACTTTGTCCAATGCCTCAATGCTCTGGATTTTAGCAATTTTGTAAACTCGGGGAGTATCGACCAAGGCCACAAGATACCAACTTCCTGCTTTGAAAACGATGGCCAGAGGTGACACTATACGTTCCACGACGCCCTTCCAACTCTCGTATCTTATGGAAAGCTGTTGTTGTGCCCATACAGCGGCAGCGACTTTCCGGACAAACGGGGCCTCTTCTTTTTTTCGATACCAACTCACCGGATCCAGAAAAAATCGCTCGGAAACGATGGCGGCATGGTCGCGCGTTGCATTCGGAAGCGAGGCCAGAACCTTCAACTCGGTCTGGTTCGCTGCTTCCAGCAACCCCAGATCGTCTAGGACCGCACCAAGTCCGGAGAGAAGAAGACAGCTGGCTTCGTCGGCGTCTAGGCCTGTTAAACGTGTTTGATAGCCGTCCAGCAATTTATACCCGCCATTGCGACCTCGTTCTGCAAACACAGGGACGCCGGCATAGCTCAACTGATCAATGTCTCTGTGAATTGTGCGCGGGCTAACCTCTAGTTCCTCTGCCAATTGATCAGCCGTCATTTGGCCGCGTGTTTGAAGGCGTATCAGGATTGAAAGCAAACGCGACGATTTCATTCTACCCTCAAAAAACATGACACATGATGTCAGGTTATCCCCGGTAATAGTGTGCATGTCACGAACAATGGAGAGACCATGCACACAAAATTGAACCAAAAGGGGAGCGAGCAAGCTCAGAATGATTTCGACTTCATGTTTGGCTCCTGGACTGTACAGCACCGAAGATTGCGGCAACGTCTTGTGGGGTGCCAGGATTGGGATTCTTTCGAAGGATCATCCCGAACCGCCCCGATCCTGGCGGGCAATGGAAACGTTGAAGACAATTTTGTAGATCTTCCAGAAGATCCCTATCGCGCAATTGCACTGCGTAGCTTTGACATCAGGTCGGGTCAGTGGGCGATCTGGTGGCTCGATGGCCGATCACCATATACTCTTGATACACCTGTTAAGGGCCGGTTTGATGGTGAAGTCGGTAAATTTTTTGCCGAAGACACTCTGGATGGTCAGGCCATTATGGTACGTTTTCTCTGGAAAAAAGGCATAGTCCCGCGATGGGAACAGGCCTTCTCAACGGATGGAGGCGTTAACTGGGAGACCAATTGGACGATGGACTTTACACATGTTCCACGTTGACGCGCGATAATCTACCGAAAAACCCTGCCCAATTTGTTGGACCCTACATGAGCGTCTTTGGGCAGGGCATTCATCTTAAACGATGCCAAGATTTGGCTGGGGCAGGTTTTTCTGCCTAAACCTAGACCAACGGCACCAATTGAACGATGCTCTTTATTAGTCTCGCAAAAACCAAGCACCGAGTTAAAGGAATCGGTCTGGCAGCTACGCTAATCTGTGCTGCCGTGAACGCCGCTTAGAAAGGTCGCAGCGCAGCATTACGCGGCTCAGTCAGCGGCGGTTTTGGGTCGGTTCGTCAAACTTTGTAAAGTCCGGTTTCTGCGCAATTCGGCTGTTCAAACACTTCCTGTTGGGACTGGAGCAGTCAGATCACTCGGTCAGATTGTTTGCGCATCTGTTCACTAATATTCTATCCAAGTCCCAATTCTAGCCTCGTTCAGGCTTGTAATTTGGCCGCAGAGTTTTTGTTCAACCAAAACCAGTCACTTGAAAAAAATCATTTCCTCTATTGACCGCAAAATCGGTATGAAATACACCCGCTCGAGCTGAGCGGGCGTCGTATACTGGCTATTACCTCAGCCTTCCAAGCTGATGAAGCGGGTTCGATTCCCGCCGCCCGCTCCAAAAAATCGCCTCCGACAAATTGCCTGCAAAGTAGTTTTCTGTTGTGAGGTAAAATATTAAAAATATTACGAAATTAGTATTTTTGACGTTTGCCTTCCAAGCTGATGAAGCGGGTTCGATTCCCGCCGCCCGCTCCAAGTCAGCCCCAAAATTCTGCGTCAAAAGGCCCTGACTAGGTGCCATTTTGTGCTGCACAGCTTGACCGCGCCGTTTGCTGTCGCCAAGAAGCGGTCACCAAAATACAAACGATCTAAGGGCCAAGCATGGCAAGAACCGCCTCAGCCAGTCCAGCACCAGGTGCTAGCGAAGAACGAGCAAAGTCCAAGAAAATTGGAGTTCTGAGGTCGCTTTGGCCCTTTATGCGCCCTTACCGGATGTTGATGACAGGCGCGACCGTGGCGTTGGTGCTGACCGCCAGCATGACCCTTGCATTGCCGCTGGCTGTGCGTCGCGTGGTCGACAATTTTCGTATCGAAGACGGTGATCTGCTGGAGTGGTATTTTCTGGCCGCCCTCGGTATCGCTGCGGTTCTGGCCGTAGGAACCGGTCTGCGCTATGCGCTGGTGACCCGCTTGGGTGAACGCGTCGTGGCCGATATCCGCAAGGCAGTGTTCGACCGCGTCATAGGGATGAGCCCCGAGTTCTATGAACGTATCATGACCGGTGAAGTTCTAAGTCGGATCACTACGGATACGACACTTATACAGTCCGTTCTGGGTTCCTCCGTTTCCATCGCGCTGCGCAATATGCTGTTGTTCATAGGTGGACTGGCGTTGATGCTGCTGACCTCGGCCAAGCTGACGGGCATGGTGCTGTTGCTGATCCCGTTGGTCGTGGTGCCGATTCTGGTGTTAGGGCGTCGTCTGCGGGTTATCAGCCGGGAAAATCAGGACTGGATCGCTGCCTCATCCGGCAATGCGGGAGAGGCTCTGGGCGCGGTGCAAACCGTTCAGGCGTTCACTCATGAACAGGCCAGCCGCCAGCAGTTTGGCGACATGACCGAGACCTCCTATGTCGTCTCGCTGCGCCGTATCCGGACGCGCGCGATTCTGACGGTGATTGTGATCTTCCTTGTATTTTCCGGCATAGTCGGCGTGCTGTGGATGGGGGCGAATGATGTCCGTAACGGCGTAATGACCGAAGGCGTTCTGATCCAGTTCGTCATCTACTCGATCATTATGGCTGGGTCCGTGGCGGCCTTGTCCGAAATCTGGAGCGAATTGCAGCGCGCCGCTGGCGCGACCGAACGTCTGGTCGAGCTGTTGAACGCGCAGGATACGGTTACTGATCCGGTCAAATCCAAGGCAATGCCATCTCCGGTCCGCGGCGAAATCCGCTTTGACGACGTGACATTCCGTTATCCTTCGCGCCCCGATTCTGTGGCGCTAGAAAACTTGACGTTGAAGGTGAACCCCGGTGAGACAGTGGCATTTGTCGGCCCTTCGGGGGCGGGCAAAACCACCGTCATCCAGATGATCCAGCGGTTCTACGATCCGGCCTCGGGGCAGGTCAGTCTGGATGGTGTCGACCTGCGTGAGATTGATCGGGCTGATTTCCGCCGCTACATGGCGCTGGTGCCGCAGGACCCGGTGATCTTTGCTGCCTCAGCACGCGAAAACATCCGCTTTGGTCGTCTTGATGCGACCGACGCCGAGGTCGAAGCCGCCGCCCGTGCAGCTGCCGCGCATGAATTCATCTCGATCTTGCCTGAGGGTTACGACAGTTTTGTCGGCGAACGTGGCGTGATGCTGTCTGGCGGTCAGAAACAACGAATTGCCATCGCGCGTGCGATCCTGCGGGATGCACCGGTTCTGTTGCTGGACGAGGCGACATCGGCGCTGGACGCGGAAAGCGAACGTGCGGTGCAGGGGGCTGTCGATCAGATGCGTGCTGGTCGCACTACTCTGATCGTGGCGCACCGGCTGGCGACCGTTAAAAAGGCAGACCGGATCGTGGTGATGGAGGCAGGTCGCATCGTGGCGCAGGGCACCCATGACGATCTGGTGGCGCAGGATGGGCTTTATGCCCGTTTGGCCCGTCTGCAGTTTACCGACGGTATGGCCGCGGAATAAATTGACGCTTGGGCAAGCCCGCTTAGTCCGCAGCGTAATTCTACCTCTTTGCTGCCTTCACAGCTAAGGCATTTCTTGAACCTGCGCGGTTTTGCTTCCATCTTGGCGGTGGATACAAAACCCGTGCCGGACACGGGAGAGATAAGGGAGGAGCCACATGGCCTTTGTGGGTTTGGAAGACAAGGCAACGTTTGAGCAGGAAATGGCGTGGGAGGACCGCGATGTTCCGGCCACCTTCCATCAACTGCTGTCACGCACGGCGGAAAAGTTTCCGAACAGCAATGCGATCAGCTTTCAGCTGTTTTCCGGTCCGACCGACAAGGCTGAAACGCTGACATGGTCCGAATTGCTGGGCAAGGTCAATCAGGCTGCGAATCTGTTCCGCTCGCTCGGTATCGGTGAAAAAGACGTGGTGGCCTATGTGCTGCCCAACTGTAATGAGACGCTGGTTACCATGATGGGTGGCGCGGTTGCCGGGATCGTTAATCCGATCAATCCGCTGCTAGAGCCCGAACAGATATCGGCCATTCTGCGCGAATCCGAAGCCAAGGTGGTGGTGACGCTGAAATCCTTTCCCAAGACGGATGTGGCGCAAAAGGTCGAAGAGGCGGTGCGCCATGCGCCCAAGGTTAAAACCATTCTTGAAATTGACCTGAACCGTTACCTGACACCACCCAAATCCTGGCTGGTGCCCTTCCTGCGCCCCAAAATGGGTGACAAGGAACATCTCGCTCATGCGACTTACAAAAATTTCAACAAAGAGCTGGCCAATCAGCCTACGACGCTGACTTTCGAGGATAGCAAGGAAGACCGTGTTGCCTGCTATTTCCACACCGGCGGAACCACTGGAATGCCCAAAGTGGCGCAGCACAAGTACTCGGGTCTGATCTACAATGGATGGCTGGGTCACACATTGCTGTTTTCCGAAGAAGACGTGATCATGTGTCCGCTGCCCATGTTCCATGTCTTTGCCGTGCATGTGATCGTGATGGCCGCCGTCTCGTCGGGTGCGCATGTGGTGTTCCCGACGCCAGCAGGGTATCGCGGCGACGGGGTGTTCGATAATTTCTGGAAGCTGATCGAACGCTGGAAAGTCAGCTTTATCATCACCGTCCCAACAGCCATCGCTGCCAAGATGCAACGCCCGGTGGACGCTGATATCTCAAGCGTGAAAACCGCCTTCTCGGGTTCCGCGCCGCTACCGGTGGAATTGTTCCGCCGTTTTGAAGAAGCAACCGGTGTGACCATCGTCGAGGGTTATGGTCTGACCGAGGCAACCTGTCTGGTGTCGTGCAATCCGGTGGATGGGGAAAAGAAGATCGGTTCGATCGGAATACCGTTCCCTTATACGGATGTGAAAATCCTTCAAGACGGGCCGGACGGACCCAAAGAATGCAGCGCGGACGAGATTGGTGAGATCTGTATTTCGAACCCCGGTGTCTATGCCGGAAATACCTACACCGAGGCCGAAAAGAACGTAGACCTTTATCATTTTGATAAATACCTGCGCACAGGCGATCTGGGCCGGTTTGACGAGGATGGCTATCTGTGGATCACAGGACGCGCCAAGGACCTGATCATTCGCGGCGGTCACAATATCGACCCGGCTGAGATCGAAGAGGCCTTGCTGGGGCACGATGCGGTTGCCTTTGCCGGGGCTATCGGTCAGCCAGACGCATATTCGGGCGAAGTGCCCTGTGCCTTTGTCGAACTGGTCGAAGGGGCCAGCGTAACCGAGAAAGAGCTGATGGAATATTGCCGTGTGCAAGTGCACGAACGCGCGGCGCAGCCCAAGCACATGACCATTCTGGACGAGCTACCGAAAACGGCGGTGGGCAAGGTCTTTAAGCCGGAACTGCGCAAACAGGCGATCACGCGCATCTATAACGGCGCGCTGGAAGAGGCTGGCGTTGATGCGCGCGTTGTGTCTGTAATCGACGACAAGAAGCGTGGGCTTGTTGCGCAGCTTGACGCGAACGGCTCATCCGAGGACGATGTCAGTAAAGTGCTGGGATCGTTCACCCGGCCTTGGGAATGGGCTGCCTGACCGCGGAGGGACAATGGATTATGAACGTCTGATTGATGAAGAAACATGGGCGTTCATAAGACGAACGGCTGAAAGCTATCCAGACGATGCGGTTGACCTGTCGATCGCGGAACAGCGCCGCGTCTATGACGCGATGTGTCAGGACTTTCGCCAACCCCGTCCTTCGGGACTGGATGTGCAGGACAGGTCCGCCGATGGCGTACCTGTGCGCGTCTATACCGCCGGAGATCCAACGCGCACCGTCGTCTACTTCCATGGCGGCGGTTTTGTCGTGGGCGGGTTGGACAGCCACGACGATGTTTGTGCCGAAATTTGTGCGCAAACCGGGTATCGGGTCGTTTCCGTCGACTATCGCTTGTGCCCCGAACACGTCCACCCCGCGCAGTTTCAGGACGCCTGGACCGCGACGAAATGGGCGGCGCAGGAGTTTGGCGATCCCCTGGTACTGGCTGGGGACAGCGCGGGCGGCAATCTGGCGGCTGCCGTGGCAAAACAAGGGCGAGGGCAATTGGAGAACGTACTGGGGCAGGTACTCATCTATCCCGGTCTGGGTGGCGACACGTTGGCAGGATCGTACGTTGAACACGCCCAAGCGCCGCTTTTGACGTTAGATGAAATCCGATTCTACGAAAAGGTGCGCTGTGGCGGCTCTGTCCCGAAGGATGATCCGACATTTGCGCCTTTGCAGGATACCGATTTCTCGGGCCTGCCGCCTACCGTGGTCGTGACCGCCGATTGTGACCCGTTACGCGATGATGGTCCGGCCTATTGCGAAAAGATCATCGCGTCGGGCGGGAAGGCGCACTGGATCAACGAACCCGGCCTCGTGCACGGCTATCTGCGGGCGCGTACATCAGTGAAACGCGCTGCAGACAGTTTTGAGAGAATCTCGATTGCCATTGAGGCACTGGGGCAGGGGATCTGGTCCTACGACTGATTACATCAGGAATGGCTTGGCCTTCATCGTCTCGGCCAGCGGGGCATCCATGCGGTTCAGGATCGTGGGGGCCAGTTGTAGCTGGTCAATCACCGCATCCGCCTCGGGGCCTTTGGCGTCTCCGAAGTAATACAATGCTGTTTCCTGTTGTAGCGGGCTTCGTCCGCCGTGGTGGCCACGCTCGTCCTGACCGTGGTCGGCGGTTACGATAACCTCATAGCCGAGCTGACGCCAACGGGGGATGAAGGGGGCTAGCATTTCATCCGCAACGAAACAGGCGTGGTCCATCTCCTCACAATCGTGGAAGAATCGGTGGCCCATGCTGTCCAGAGTGCAGGTGTGCAGGATGCCATAGTCCAATCCGAACCGTAGGCACAGATTGGTCAGCGTTGCGTACAGATCAACGTCCGAAGGCGTCATTTGATTGGCCTTGCCATAACCGGTCATGCTGTGGAACCGGCCGTGGTTGATCGTCTTACTCTCTGGTTCGTCATATTCGATGTCGCGGACGTAATCGAACGGGTGGCGATTGAAAAACTGCGACCAATAGCTGTGGGTGACGGCACCAGTGACGCCTCCAGCCTCGCGAACCTGACTGAACACGTCCTTATGGCTCAGCCGGAAAACATTGCCGTTGCCGGTGCAACCATGTTCCTGCGGTGTGACACCGGTGTGGATCGAGGCATAGCAGCTGGCCGAGGTCGAGGGCAGCACCGCACGCAGTTTCCAGACCTGCGCGTTGCCGCTGTCGACCCAGCCTTCGAGGTTGCCGAACAGGCGGCGGAAGTTGCGCCATGGAACACCGTCCAGAATGATGAGGAGCAGTTTGCGGTCCATTCCCTGACCCTTTCTTTAATTCCTTGGGGCGACCCTAGGGGATTCACCACACCGAGGCTGCCTGTTAGCGCCCCGAATAGCAAAATCCCGACACCTGTCATCAGACAAAATGCCGGGATTTTCACTTTTCACAGGGCTGTCACAGACGCGCTCAGTTCCCCGCACTTTCCATCTTGCGATGGGCGACGACCTCTTCCAGCCAGCCCAGATGCATCTCGGGCACTGAACTGAGCAGAAGGTCGGTATAGTCGTCGAACGGAGGGCTGAGAACCTGTGACTTCGGCCCATACCGCACCACGCGACCCTGATACATCACAGCGATACTGTCGCTGATCGCGCGGACCGTTGCCAGATCGTGCGTGATGAACAGATAGGCCACATCCTCAATCTTCTGCAAATCCAGCAGCAGCTTCAGGATGCCGTCCGCCACCAGAGGATCGAGCGCCGAAGTGACCTCGTCACAGATGATCATCTTGGGCTTGGCCGCCAGTGAGCGCGCGATGCAGACACGCTGTTTCTGACCACCCGACAGTTCCGCCGGATAGCGATCGATGAACTTTTCGCCCAGTTCGATCTCATCCAGCAATTCTATGATCCGCTTGCGCTTTTCCGCACCGCGCATGTTGAAGTAGAACTCCAACGGGCGGCCGATGATCGTGCCGACAGTTTGACGCGGGTTCATCGCAACATCTGCCATCTGATAGATCATCTGCAACTCGCGCAGGTCCTCACGGGTGCGACCCTTTAGGTCGGGCGAGAGCTTGCGACCGGCAAAATTGATCTCTCCATCGCGTGGGGGCAGCAGGCCGGTGATTACCCGCGCCAGCGTGGATTTGCCGGACCCGGATTCACCCACAACTGCCAGCGTTTGCCCCGGATGAAGCTCGACATTGACGTTGTGCAGCACGTCGAAATTCAGCCCCTTGTACCGCGCTGTGATACCATCAACGGTCAACACGGGTTCCGGCGTGGGCTTTTTCTCTTCGTGTTCAATCGAACGCACCGAGACCAGCGCCTTGGTGTATTCCTCTTGCGGGTTGTTGATGATCTGATCGGTGTTGCCGTATTCGACCGTATTACCCATCCGCAGCACCATGATGTCGTCGCTCACCTGTGCAACAACCGCAAGGTCATGCGTAATATAGAGCGCGGCAACGCCGGTGTCTGCGATGGCCTCTTTGATCGCCATTAGAACGTCGATCTGCGTGGTTACGTCCAACGCCGTTGTGGGTTCGTCGAACACAACCAGATCAGGCTCGGGGCACAACGCCAGCGCGGTCATGCAGCGCTGCAGCTGACCACCCGAAACCTGGTGCGGATAGCGGTCGCCGATGTTGTCCGGATCGGGCAAACCTAGCTTGGCGAACAACTCGCGCGCGCGCTTCTCGGCCTCTTTACGGCTGAATTTTTTCTGTTCAACCGCAGCCTCGACAACTTGGTCCATGATCTTCTTGGCGGGATTGAAGGATGCTGCAGCAGACTGAGAAACATAAGTGACCTCACCTCCTCGCAGCTTGCGGATATCGCCGTGCGACGTTTTCAGGATGTCACGTCCGTTGACCCAAACCTCGCCGCCGGTAATTTTCACTCCACCCCGACCATAGGCCATCGAGGCCAGACCGATAGTGGACTTGCCGGCCCCGGATTCACCGATCAGCCCCAGCACCTTGCCGGGCGCGAGGTCAAAGCTGACCCCGTGCACGATTTCGATGTCATGGGGTTTCTCACCTGGCGGGTAGACCGTTGCGCCGATCTTGAGGTCTCGGACTTTGAGAAGCGGTTCACTCATCCCCGGCCTCCTTTCAGCGATGTGGTACGGTTCAAGACCCAGTCAGCCACAAGGTTGACCGAGATTGCCAACGTCGCGATGGCCACGGCAGGGTAAAGCGCCGCACCGATGCCATAGACGATACCGTCCTTGTTTTCCTTCACGATGCCGCCCCAGTCCGCCAGCGGCGGCTGGACGCCCAACCCCAGGAAGGACAGGGTCGAGATGAACAGAACCATGAAGATGAACCGCAGACCCAACTCAGCCACCAGCGGGGACAGAGCATTGGGCAGGATTTCCCGGAAGATGATCCAGACCCGGCCTTCACCGCGCAGTTTGGCGGCCTCGACATAGTCCATCACGTTGATGTCCACAGCGACGGATCGTGACAGGCGATAGGGTCGAGTGGCATCCAGCAGACCCATTACCAGAATCAGGATCGGGATCGTCACGGGAACAATGGCCAGAATGACCAGAGACAGGATCAGGGTCGGGATCGACATGATCAGGTCAACCGTCCGGCTGAGCACCTGATCGGCCCATCCGCCAAGCACCGCTGCCAGCAGACCCAGCGATGTGCCTGTAACAAAGCTGAGGATCGTGGCCGCCGCCGCAATGAAGATGGTCGTGCGCCCGCCATAGATCATGCGGGTTAGCAGGTCGCGACCTATATTGTCCGTGCCCAGAAGATGCTCGGCGCTTGAAGGCTCCCACACGTCACCGACCACTTCGGCCATGCCATAAGGAGCAATCAACGGTGCGGCGAAAGCAACGACAAAGTACAGGACGGTGAAAAACAGACCGATTGCAGCCGAAATAGGAATATTCTTCATCATTTCGGGTGCCTCAGTCTTGGGTTGGCAAGGATCGACACGATATCGGCAACCATATTCAGGCCGATATAGACGGCCGCAAAAACGACACCGCACGCCAGAACGACTGGTACGTCGCGCTTGGTCACTGAATCCACCAGGTATTGACCCATGCCGGGATAGACGAACACCACCTCAACAACCACGACGCCCACAACCAGATAGGCCAGGTTCAACATGACAACGTTGACGATGGGTGAAATTGCGTTGGGAAAGGCATGCCGCGCGATAACCTGAAACGTGGTCAGGCCCTTCAATTCAGCTGTTTCGATATAGGCCGATTGCATAAGGTTCAAAATCGCCGCGCGCGTCATTCGCATCATCTGCGCCAACACAACCAGCGTCAGAACGAAAGCGGGCAGGGCAACTGCATAGAGTTTCTGACCAAAGGACATCGTGTCATTGATCATCGCCAGCGAGGAAAACCATCCCAGCTTGACCGAGATGAAATAGACCAGCACATAACCAATCAGGAATTCGGGGATCGAAACCGTGGTAAGTGTGATGGCAGAAATCAGTTTATCTGGCCAACGGTTGCGGTACTGGACGGCCAGCAGACCCAGAAAGATGGCAAGCGGCACAGAAACGACCGCCGCAACACTCGCCAAAAACAGGGTATTCCCCAAGCGTTTTCCGATACTTTCGGCGATGTCCAGTTTATTGGTCAGAGACTGGCCCAGATCGCCCTGCACAATGCCTCCCAGCCATTCGAAATAGCGGGTCAGGGCCGGGCGGTTGAGGCCCATTTCCTCGCGCAGGTTTGCCAGCGCCTCGGGGGTTGCGGATTGGCCAAGGACCGCTTGTGCGGCGTCCCCCGGCAAGGCTTCGGTGAGGCCGAAAATCAGAGCCGATGCACCGAAGAGAAGCAGGAGTCCCAGCGCCAGGCGCTGGGAAACCAGTTTGATGATAGGATGCATGATCCGTGGCCCTTATCAGGCGAACCAGGTTTTGCGCGCAATGTACTGGTTCATCAACTCGCCATTCGGGTCAGTCACCCAGCCGGCAACTTGAGTGCTGATACCATCAATGAAGTCATTGAACATTGGGCAGATCAGGCCGCCTGTATCGCGCACCATGTATCCCATCTTGGAGTACAGCTCTTTGCGCTTTTCGGGATCGAGTTCCGCCCGCGCCTGCAGCAGAAGGGCATCAAATTCCTCGACCTTGAACCGGGTGTCGTTCCAGTCTGCGGTCGACAGATAGGCGGTACCATACATCTGATCCTGAACCGGACGACCCGACCAGTACGAGGCGCAGAAGGGCTGAACGTTCCACACTTCGGACCAGTATCCGTCATTTGGTTCACGCTTGATTTCCAGCGGAATACCGGCCTGTGCCGCCGATTGCTGGAACAAGGCTGCCGCATCCACCGCGCCGGGGAACGCACCATCCGCAGTACGCAGGATGATTGGGGACCCGTCATGCCCGGACTTCTGATAGTGCTCCTTGGCTTTTTCCAGATCAAACTCGCGCTGGGGGATCGAAGTATCGAACAGCGGGTAGGAGACATTGATAGGCATGTCATTACCCAGAGATCCGTATCCACGCAGGATCTTGTCGACCATTTCCTCGCGGTTGATCGCATATTTCAGCGCCATCCGCAGTTCATTGCTGTCGAAGGGCGCTGTGTCGCAATGCATGATGAATACATAATGCCCGCGGCCCGGCGTCGACTCGACGGTCAGATTTGGTGCTCGTCCAAGCAGATCGGCCACTTTAGGTTCGACACGGTTGGCCATGTGCACCTGACCTGATTGCAGCGCGGCCATACGGGCTGTGGCATCGTTGATCACGATGTTTTCCACACTGTCGTAATGGCCTTCATCGCTCCAGTGATTTTCGAACTTGGAGAACAGGTGCCGTACACCCGGTTCATTTGTTTCAAGCTTGTATGGCCCTGTACCGACTCCGTCGCCAGGGTTTTCCATTCCGCCATCGGGCTGAACGATCAGGTGGTAGTCGGACATCAGATAGGGCAGGTCGGCGTTCGCCTCGGCCAACGTGACCTGGAAATATTCCCCGTCTGCCTTCATCGACTCGATACCTTTCATGATGCCCAGGGCACCGGATTTTGAGTCTTCGTTCGAGTGGCGTTCCATGGTCTTCAGCACATCTTCGCTGGTCATGGTCTTGCCATTGTGGAATTCGACGCCGGGACGCAGTTTGAAGGTCCAGACTTTTGCGTCTGCACTGCCTTCCACACTTTCCGCTAGGCGCGGCTCAATCGAGCCGTCAGGGGTGACTTCTACCAGTGTATCCCCGAATAGGCGCCCGTTCATGGCAGGTACAGGGCTGGCATAGCTTGCCGGGTCAAGCGAATTGGTGGATTCGCCGCTGCTCATCCCCATTTTGAAGTCGCCGCCCTTTTTCGGACCAGCCGCGCGTGCAGCATCGGCAAACATGGTGCTGGCCAATGCCGCCGACACACCCAGAGCCGCTGCTTTCCCCATGAATTCGCGGCGCGTAAGCTTGCCGGCTGTGACCTCTTTGGTCATGTGGGTGAGTTGTTCGTTCATTCAAAGATCTCCCAGTTGAGTGGTTTGTAGGCCCTTGATGGGCTTTTTATTGACGCGTGAGTCAAAGTAGGCGCATTTCGGTCGTGCGGGCAAGGGCAAATGTCTCGTCCGCGCGGGTCAGAAAATCAGACCTGATCACGTGGTATGGAATCCTCCAGTTCCTTCGTTGATATCAAGTTCTCGCCCTCATAGGCATCCAATTTTGCCCTGAGGTAGAAGGTGGTCGCGTCCGCCCACGGTTCACGCCAATTCGAGCGCAAGGCCGGGGCTGGTGGGCGGGACGAATAAGACCACATTGTTGCGCCCCACCCAAAGTTCTCATTCAACAGGCAGCCGCCTTTATAGTGGATGTCGTCGGCAAATCGGTCGGCGGTCGAACACAGGGTGATGATTGCCTTCAGCGGTTCGGGCTGCAGTACCGCGACCTGAAGCGCGTTGAACCCGCCCCAGCTGATCCTCATCATCCCAACCGCACTAGTACACCAAGGTTGTTGGGCCACCCATTGAATCGTTTTCACTGCGTCGTCTAGTTCTTGATGGGTGTATTCGTCCTCCATCAGACTTACGCTGTCGCCATTGCCGTGCATGTCCACGCGGATGCAGGCATGGCCGTGTTGCACAATCCTAGGGTGGGTCAGAGCGTCTCGGACCAAAGTGCCATCCCGCTTGCGATAGGGCAGAAACTCCAAGACGGCGGGGACGGGGTCTTCTAACGCATCTCTGGGGCACCATTCGCGAGCGGACAAGCGGCAGACATCAGGCATTTCGATGCCGATGTCAGGAAGATCTTCGATATCACGTAGCGTGTTCGCAGGCGGCGTCATTGTAGCACTGTCCGAGCTTTTCAAAATCCGGGCGCCTCGGGAATCGTCAAATCATGAGCGGATTACGACAAGCAGATCCATCACGTTTGTTCCAGTCGGACCAGTGACCAGTAAAGCCCCGGCACCTTCCAGATAACTGCCGCTGTCGGCATTCTGCAAAGCTGATTCAGCGCCGTCACCCCACGTAGTAGCGTCAATAACGGCTCCTGCGGCTTGGGTGGGCCCATCTGTGCCGTCGGTTCCCCCGACAACAATCGTTATTCGATCGCACCCAGAAATTTCTTGTGCCAGTGCCAGTGCAAGCGCTTGGTTGCGGCCGCCGCGCCCGGGATTTTCTGGCAGGATCACCGTTGGCTCTCCTCCGAACACCATGACTCCGGTGGGCATGTTTCGGATACGCTCGCCCAAGGTTCCGGCAACGTTCAGAAAATCATCATGCAGGCATTCTTCGTTGGTATGCACATTTAAGCCTTCGCTTCGCGCCAGTTCCACTGCGGCTTCACGTGCATGAGCGTTCGAGGCTACGATCTGTGTGTGGGCCTGAAAACTAACTGAGGCAGGCAGCGCCCCAATCCCCGATCCGATAACGTTCAGATCGTCGCCTGGCACATCGGAAATAGCCAGAACTGTCGCCTTTTTCCCTTTGAAATGGGACAGCAATCCACCGCCCTTGATCCGCGACAGCTTGCGCCGTTCGGTGTTCATGGACGTGATGTCCAGACCTTCTGACAGAAGTTTCTTGTTTAATCGCCCCAAGTCTTCCAACGACTTTCCCGGTAGCAAATCTTCGGCCAACGAGGACGCACCGCCTGAAACCAGCAGCAGCAGATGCGAATCCGAATCCATTGCCTCTACCGTCTCACGCAGAGCCCGGCCCCCCAGAAGGCTTCGCTCGTCTGGAACGGGATGAGAGGCCTCAATTACCGTCACATGATCAGGCAGGTCACGCCCGTGGTCATCCTTGGTGACAACCAGCGTGGGGAGCAGACCGAAATGATCTAACGCGGCACGGGCCATCGCCGCTGCGGGTTTGCCCACGGCCAGAATCTGATCTGGCTCGGAAACATCGCTCAAGACCTTGCTTGTTGCCGTGTACCCACCTACGGCATCGACACCAGCCTGCCAGATGCGAATTGCTTGCTCTCTTCTGTCCATCAGCTTTCCACCCAAATCGTGACCGGCCCGTCATTGACCAGTTCAACCGCCATATTTGCACCGAATTTTCCGGTTTCTACGGGCACACCGCAGGCCTGAAGATGCTGGGCAAAGACTTCATACAGATGTTTGCCAACTTCCGGCGATGCAGCCTCGGAAAATCCCGGTCTGTTGCCGCGAGATGTATCGGCGGCCAAAGTGAATTGGCTGATCACCAGCGCCGAGCCTTCAATATCCACAACCGAACGGTTCATTTTGCCTGCGTCATCCTTGAATATACGCAGCTTCGAAATCTTGGCAGCCAGCTGGTCCGCCTTTGCCTCATCATCTTCCTGCATCGCGCAGACAAGGATCATTAACCCCGGTCCAGTCTGACCGATAACCTGTCCGTCTACCGATACTTTGGCGTGCGAAACGCGTTGTAATACTGCGCGCAAAACTATTCTCCGCTTGGTGTGCTACCCGAGCCACTGGGCGATCTCATTCAGATCGGCGCGGTCGGTGCGAAAACTGTTGGCTGGGTGTTCATTGTCGGCATATCCGAATGAAATCGCGCATAAAAATTTGCGGTCGTCCGGAATGTCGAAATATCGGTGAATGAATGGGCTGTAGGCCGCTAGCGCAGCTTGTGGGATCGTGGCTATGCCCAGGGCCTGTGCAGCTAGTGCAAAAGCAGTGATAAACCCGCCACAGTCCAACGCACCATAGGCCCCCAGCTCAGTTGGGCTTGTAAGGAGTGCGCAATGCGGCGCGCCGAACAGGGTAAAGTTTTCCATCATCTGCCGGGCCGAGGCTGCGCGGTCCCCTCGTTCCACGCCCACGGCCTCGTACAAAGCCCAGCCGCAGGCTCGACGACGATCCTGATAGGCCCCGGAATACGAAGTTGGAAAAGGCAGATCAGGGGCCGAGGTTCCTGTTTGTGCCTCTTTCTGTAATGCGGCACGAAAGCGGTCGGTTTCTGCACCGCTGGCAATCACGACATGCCAGGGTTGGGCGTTGCACCAACTGGGCACACGTGCGGCGCTGGTCAGGATTTGTTCGATCTGGTCCTTTGGCACCGGATCAGAGAGAAATGCACGGCAGGAATGTCGGGCGGTCAGCAATTGGTTCAGATTGGACAGTGCCACGCGTATCTCCCCCTCGGCGTTGACGCGGCGCAGGATGGCGTCGGACCAACAGAAGTCAAGCGCTAACATTCCTCACTCTTTTGGGTCGCGGCCCGTGTCAGCCCTGCTGACCAGTTGCCATCAGGTACCCGACGCCAGCGGCTACAAGCAGGCCAAGCAAAACGGCAACGGTGATCTTGATCGCTGACCAAGGGCGTTCACCCTGAACACGACCAGTGCGCCCGTTGACAACGAACCGATAGGTCTGGCCACGATACTTGTAAGCCGCCATCCAGACCGGCAGTAGGATATGCTTGAAGGTCACGTCGCGCACATCCGTATCGATCGCATGTATCCGCTGACGGTCACCGCCAATATCGAAACGAACATCCCGCTCGATCACGCGGGCCATGTACCCGCGGGCCTCGGAGTATCCTTCCTGCAATTCGACCGTATAGGCCTCGGCCCGGAACCCTGCCAGATACTCTGGTTGATACGGTTCCAACGCGGGCAAATCCCAGGGTTCCAGCGCGTCTGTATAGGATTTGGGCAAGGATCTTGAGGCCAGCACCAGAACGTCGTCAAAGAATCGTTTCACCCGGCCAGATTTCGGCGACCAACGCACCTTGGGCACCTGCTGTTGAACACGTTTGCCATCACGCATGACAGTTCGCGTTTCATAGTAAACGGTGCCGCGTTCACCACGGTAGCTGGATTGTGTGTCTGCATCAAAGGTCCAGTAGGGCACATAAATGCCCTGCATCTTGCGGCCTTTGCGGGCGTAGTCCTTCAGCCCATTTGGCGCAAACCAAAGCTTGCCCAGCCAATCTCCCATCGCCTTATGCGCCGTGCGTTCGTCCAGAGCAAACGGCAGCACTCCTCGCGGTTTGATGTGTCGATTGGTCCCGGTATCCGTAACCACTGGCGTCGCGCAGAACGGGCATTCGGCGGCGTGGGTGGCGGGGTCAAATTCGACCTGAGCCGCGCAGTTGGGGCAGGATAGAACACGCGTTTCCTCGATCTCGCTGTCTGGCAGTTGCTCCGCGATAGCAGCGTTGAATTCCAGTTCTTTCAGGCTGGCACCACCCCAATGGCCAGCGCCGATTGCTTCGGAATGTCCGCAATGGTCGCAGGTCAGACTGCCATCACTGGGGTTGAACCTGTAATCCGCACCGCATTGCTCGCAGGGAAATCTGTGTTCTTCGGTCATCATGCCGCCCTGTTTCTACGCTAGCGCCCAAATGATCATGCGCCGGGCGGAGGCGGTGGCAAAATGGTGAACAGCTGTGCCAGTTCCTGCACTTCACCAGCCTTTTTCCAGCCGTCCTGACCAGCCGTCCAGACATGGGTGTCGCGGGTGATCTCTCCGTCCGTTGCCATGCGGCCCATCTTGGCCTTCGAGAATGGCCCGCTGGTCTGACCGTCAACCGCGATATGCCACACATGCTCGACAGGCGGGGGAGGCGGCGGTGCCGCATGTGCCGCGGGTTGCGGGGCAGCGGGGGCGGAACTGCTCCACGGGCCGCGAGGCTGACCCGCTGCCATGTTCGACATCTGTTGTGCCATAGCCATGCCCATTCCCATGCCAAGGCCGGCACCCATGCCTCCGCCCTGACCTGGGTTATTGGCTGCAGCAGTCATGGCTTCGGCTGCGGAATACTGTGTGAACTTGCCCAGATCACCTGCCAGCCCCATCGAGGTGCGCTTGTCCAGCGCGGCCTCGACCGCCGGCGGCAGCGAGATGTTTTCGATGTAGAATTCGGGCATCTCCAGCCCGTAGCTGTCCAGCACCGGGGAAACCTCAGCCGCGATCAATTTGCCCAAATCGGCGGTATTGGCGGCCATGTCCAGAACCGGAATACCCGACCCGGCGATCACGCGGCTGAATTCCTGAACGATGATGTTTCGAATCTGAAAGCTGATCTCATCCATGGTAAACTCACCATCGGTGCCGACGATCTCTACCAGGAATTTCGCCGCATCCTTCACACGCACAGTATAGGTGCCAAAGGCCCGGATGCGGGTCGGACCAAATTCGGGGTCGCGCAACATGATCGGGTTCTTGGTGCCCCATTTCAAGTCATTGAACCGGGTCGTGTTGACGAAATAGATCTCGGATTTGAACGGAGACTGAAAGCCGTGATCCCAGTGCTGCAGGGTCGTCATGATCGGCATGTTGTTGGTCTCAAGCATGTAAAGACCCGGCGTGAATACGTCCGCCAGTTGACCTTCATGCACGAACACCGCCGCCTGACCTTCGCGGACAGTCAGCTTGGCACCGTATTTGATTTCGTGCCCCTCTCGCACGAACCGCCAGACCATGGTGTCGCGGGTGTCATCGACCCAGTGAATGACGTCAATAAATTCTCCGGTCAGAAAATCGAAAATACCCATCGGGGTCTCCTTTCCTTGGGCTCAGAGCTGCTGGCCCATCAATTCGCGTGCAATGATCCGAACCACGGGGCGGGCGTTCTCGGCCGTCACGCCGGGTTCCAGGCGCGGGTCATAGAGCATCGTCAGTAATTTCTCGTCATGGCTGGTCAGCAGCGCAAACTCATCGTCATCGTTGAAAATCGAGGGCCGTGCGGCGGGGCTGTCATTGGACAGGCCGAGGCCCTGAGCAATCTCTTCATGAATGCAGCTGCGGCGTAGCAAGTCGGGCAACTCGGTTCGAATCAGCGTCACCGCGCGCACGTAACGGTTCGGAGCATTGCTTGTGGCCGAAGCGAAAACGAAACAGTCGATATTGGCACGTGGGTTCGCGACCAGATCCAGAGAGGCCTGACTGATATTGGGAATGAGCTGCTTGAGACGTGCCACCACATAACTGCCGTCATCCTTGCCAGCAAAGAACACATGGAAGTTGGCCTTGCGATTGACGACTGAAATCGGGTGATCCGTCAGCTTGGCCAGCCGCGCCGTGTACGCCTCGACCTGTGCAGTGTCCTGTTCGCGTGCATCGGGCGGAACTGACGGGGCGAACTCGGTCTGAACGCGCACTGGACTTGTCCAACGGCTAAGCTGCCCATCCGTCCTGAGCGTCGAGGCGGTCACTGCGTGATCGGGATATTCGCTATAAAAGGCGATGGCTTCGAAATTACGCGCCAGATCGTCGGCATCGTAAGGCGTGTCCGGGCCGCCACCGTCCACCCGCAGCAGGCCACGGGTCAGAAGGTCGCGCTCTACGCGCTGATAGAAACGGGCCAAATCCTGACTTGCCGCAGAAGGGGGGACATAGGCGTTGGGCGCAGGTGCCACGACTGCCGGTCGTGGTTGTGGTGCAACCGAAGACGAAAGCGTTTCGTCGCAATTGGCCAAGGCCAACAACGATAACACGCCCAATACGGGTTTCAGATAGCCCTTAAACCGCACGCCCAACCTGCCGTCAGCCCGGCACCGCCGTTCCGGCATTGTCACCGGTACCATCCTTCCGCGCCTTGGCGGCGGCGAGTGTGTCGCGCAGTTCGGCCTCCATCTTCTGCAGTTCCTGCTCGGCTGCGGCGCGCTTGGCTTTGCCTTCGTCTGCAATAGCCAGACTTTCGTTGATTGTACCAATCAGGTCAGCATTGGCCTGTTTCACTGCTTCAATGTCGAATACGCCGCGTTCCATTTCCTCGCGGATCATCTTGTTCGACTCGCGCAGGTTGGCTGCATTCGAGGTCAGTAACTCATTGGTCAGATCGTTTGCGTCGCGTACTGCAGCGGCGGCTTCGGCGCTGCGTTGAATGGTAACAGCTTGCGCCAGTTGCGTTTCCCACAGCGGCACGGTGTTGACCAAGGTCGAGTTGATCTTTGTCACCAGCGACTTGTCGTTTTCCTGAACCAGCCGGATCGAGGGCAAGGACTGCATAGTCACCTGGCGTGTCAGTTTCAGGTCGTGAACACGGCGTTCCAAGTCGTCGCGCGCGGCGCGCATGTCGCGCAGCTCTTGCGCTTTCATGACTTGCTCGTCTTCGGCCGCGGCCTGGACTGCGGCCTCTTTCTCGGGAATGTCGTGGCTGTCCAGCTCGGTCAGCTTTTCCTCACCGGCTGCGATGTAGAGCGCCAGTTCATCATAGAACCCAAGGGTTTTTTCATAGAGCAGGTCCAGAGATTTGATGTCTTTCAACAGTGTGTGCTCATGGCCCAGCAAGTCATCGGTGATCCTGTCGATCTGGCCTTGAACTTCTTCGTACTGGGCGGTGAACTTGGCGAAAGGTGCGGCTTTGCCCACCAGTTTTTCCCACCAGCTACGCTCGCGACGCACGTCAAGCTCGCTGACCGAGAAACCGCGGATCGTGGTCACTATGTTGCGTAGGCTATCGCCGGCGGGGCCGACGTCCTTGTTGCGGACGTCTGCCAGCATAGCCTGACTGATTTCCTGCAACTCCGCTTGTGCGGATGATCCAAAAGCGACGATCGAATTGGTGTTGCCCATGTCAATCTCGTCCATCCGCTTGCGGATTTCTGCGCTGACCGGCTCGTCGGCATCCTCAAGCGAAACGACTTCGGTCGATGGCTCGGGAAGGGCAACTGCCGTTACTTCCTCTACCAGTGTTTCAGCCTCGACCGCCTTGGTCTTGATCTCTTCGGACATGGGAATAATCCTCTCTCAAATAATCGGCCGGTCAGTCCAACCGGACGCCTTCGCGTTGCAGCCGTTCGCGCAACACATCAATTTCAACTGTTAGATCGCTGCGATCATCCAATAGCATCTTGCGGGTGCGGGCCGCGAAATTCTGCTCTAGATCATCCAGCAGAGACGTGTAATCCGCCAGCGCCTGCGCATCCTGCGTGCGGGCATAAACGTCTGCAAATTTAATCGTCGCGTCGCGTGCGCCCTGCAAGTAGACCGTCAGGTATTTGCGGGCCCCAGCCAGATCGCGGGGGTCTTCTTCAACCGTGCGGAACAGGTCGCGGGCAGTATCCTGAAACCGTTCGACGCGAGCTTCGACCCGGCGGTCGCCCGCGCGTTTGATAGCGTCAGTCATCTTGGTTAGGTGGGATTCGGCGTCTTCAACAACGCGGGCTACGCGGTCTTGCTGAAAGGTGTCGACACCCTCCATCCCTTTGTCTTTCATCGGGTCCAGACCGAAAGATACGGAATGCAGCACCGTTGCCACGGCTCCGAACAAAATTGGGGCCAGTAGGCTGGCCTGAGCGGCAGTCTCGGCATCCAAGTACTCCACGCGATATGAGGCCAGCGCGGCACCAAGGCCGGTCAGCACACTTGCGAAAATCTTGCGGGGAAAGGACGGGCGGCGTGCGGCGCGGCGCGCGTTATATGCGGCCTCGGCGCGTAGACCTTCGCGCAACAGAAAAGCGGCAGCGGTCAACATTCCGGCTGCGATCAGCCCGATGGTCATCCCTATCGCACCGTCGTTCAGCGACAGAAAAATCAGGGGGATGGCAGGCAGGAACAGGATGTTTACCCGCGCACCTGCTGGTTCGACACGCGCACCATGGAACTGACCGCGCGGTGGCAGATCGTCGCCGGACCCATCGCCCTCGGGGCTGTATTTTCCGCCATATCGTTTTGCCATGCGTTACAGGCCCCCCAGCACGCCGGTGCAGACGCCGAATAACAGTACCAGCAAGGCCGCGTAGGCCAGTTTTTGTACTCCGGTCCCTGACATGGCGTTCCCCAATCGCAGCAATTACGGAAAATTTAGGAGATGCGCGGGCTTGGCGCTAGGGGGAAGGTTGCTAAACCTGCGTCACTTGCGAGTTTTCTTGCCGATCGGTGCCCGTTTTCTTTGCGGTCGCGCCGGGCGTTTGGGTTTGTCTTCGGGTTCCGCGTCCAGCCCTAACTGATCGCGCATCACGCGGCGTCGGATTTCTTCAACCTCACCGGGTTTCAGGCTACCCAGCTGGAACGGCCCGTATGACACGCGCAGCAGGCGGTTCACGGCAAAGCCGATATCCTCCATCGCGCGGCGAATCTCACGGTTCTTTCCTTCGCGCAGACCGATAGTCAGCCAAGCGTTTGCGCCCTGTTGGCGATCCAGAGAGACATCCATCGGCAGAAACCGCTCTCCATCGATCACCAAACCCTTGCGCAGCGGGGCGAAATCCTCGTCCTTTGGCCGTCCGTTGACCCGCACGCGGTATTTACGCAGCCACCCGGTTGAGGGCAGTTCCAGTTTGCGCTTGATGCCGCCATCATTGGTCAGCAGCAGCAACCCTTCCGAGTTCAGGTCCAACCGCCCAACGCTCATGACGCGCGGCATGTCCTCGGGCAGGTTGTCAAAGATGGTCGCGCGACCTTTTTCGTCGCGTGTTGTCGTCACCAGGCCGGGCGGCTTGTGATACAGCCACAAGCGCGAGGGTTCCGGCTCGGAAACCGGTTTGCCGTCCACTGTGATCTTGTCTTTGGCTGTGACGTTCAGCGCAGGGCTGTCGATTGTCTTGCCATTCACGGTCACACGACCGGCTTCGATCATGCGTTCAGCTTCACGGCGCGAGGCAACGCCCGCGCGGGCAAGCACTTTGGCGATCCGGTCGCCGGGAGGAGGGGTTTTGCTCATCCGCAGCCCATAGCGCATCCCGCCCGCTTGCGAAAGACAGGTTTCTGATGCAGTCAGAGGCATGGAGTTCAGATCGCATATGGACAAGGCGCTGGTTGAGGCGCGTGCCGCAGCAGATCGCGGAGAGGTCCCGGTAGGCGCCGTCATTGTCGCGCCTGACGGTCGCATTGTGGCCTCGGCGGGAAACCGAACGCGTGAGCTGAGTGATCCCACCGCCCATGCCGAAATTCTGGCTCTGCGCGCCGCCTGTGCCGAGGTCGGGTCGGAACGCCTGCTGGATCACGATCTTTATGTAACTTTAGAACCCTGTGCGATGTGCGCGGCTGCGTTGGCTGCGGCGCGTATTCGGCGCATCTATTACGGGGCCGCCGATCCGAAATCCGGCGGTGTGGCCCATGGTGCGCGGGTGTTTACCCATAAACAGGCGCACCATGTCCCCGAAGTTTATGACGGAATCGCGGGGCAGGAAGCTGCTGACCTGCTCAAAGCCTTCTTTGCCGAGCGGCGCGACCCTAAAGAGTGATGGGTTTCATAACCTCTGGCTCGATCACATCGACACCCGGTAACCCGTCGACCAGCGCCTCAGCGGATTGCTCCAGAACCGGGAAGGTTTTGTAATGACAGGGAATCACCGTCTTAAAGTTGAAATACCGATTGGCCGCATAAGCCGTCGCTTTCATATCCATGGTGAAATGCCCACCCGCCGACAGAATGCCGATATCGGGTTTGTAGTAGTCGCCCATCCAATCCATATCGGCCATGATATCGGTGTCGCCGGACACGTAGAGCATGTGGCCTTCGGATGCGATCATGAAACCAACCTCACTGCCTCCGGTCCGCAGTCCCTCGGGTGTTGAAAAGGTCGAGCTGTGCGACGCGGGCACCATCGACACCATCACGCCGTTCAGGTCAACTGTGCCACCCTTGTTGAACCCGATGGTCTCCAGCCCTTCGGCCTCGCTCCAATATCCCATCAGGTCGTATTGGCCGACCACGGGCACCTTCAGGTGCTTGGCCAGCGACACCACATCGGCCACGTGATCAAAATGCGTGTGCGTCAGAAGGATATGCGTCGCACCGTCCAATGCGGCGTCGTGCTGTTCTTCGGACAACACCGGATTGCCGGTCAACCAAGGGTCAATCAGCAGAACTTGCCCACCAGTTTCGATGCGGAAACTCCCGTGGCCCAGCCAGATGATGTTCATGAAAACGTCCTCCCAAAACAAACTGTTGGCATCAACTTAGCATCGGCTATGTAAAAGTTCATGGACTGGTTTCAGGAAATTGACGGCTATTGCGAGCGTCTGACGCCCGCCTATTGGGCCGAGCCGATCAACGCGGTAACAAACGCGGCGTTTTTAGTTGCAGCGTTTATCATGTGGCGGCGGGTGCGCGGGCAGGGGATGCCGCTGGCGATGATGTTGGTGGTGATTCTGGCTGCAATCGGGGTTGGCAGCTTTTTGTTTCACACCCACGCGCAGGTTTGGTCCGCGATGGCGGATGTCGTGCCGATTCTGCTTTTTATTCTGGTCTATATCTTCGCGATCAATCGCGATGTCTGGCATATGAATCTGTTGCCTGCTGCGCTCCTGGCCGCGCTGTTCATTCCTTATGCAGTCGCAACAGTGCCTCTGTTTCAATTCGTTCCCGGCTTGGGGGGATCAGCAGCTTATGCGCCGGTGCCGCTGCTGATCCTGACTTATGCCTATCTGTTGCGCAATCGTGTGCCGGATACCGCCCGTGGCCTCGCTACCGGAGCGGTGATCCTGATTGCCTCGATCACTTTTCGTGCGCTGGATGACCCCATTTGCGCGCACGTGCCACTGGGTACGCATTTCATGTGGCACATCCTGAACGCCGTCATGCTGGGTTGGATGATTGAGGTGTATCGCAGGCACATGACCCGCGTGCCTCAGCCCTGAAACGCGGCGGCCAGATGTTCCGGCAGGTCAAACTCGGTCAAAACCCGCGCTCGACCCTCAGCTGACATCTTGCGCGCGGTTTTCTCGACGATGCGTTGGATTTTCTCGGCCGAGTGCTTTTCCGCGAAGGGTGCAAAGTACCATTTGAGAAACACGAAGCAGATCACATCTTCCAGCGCCTGAACCTCGTCATCGCGCTTGATGCCCTGCTTGCGTAGCATGCGACCAGCGGTTTCAGCTTCGTCCGCGCTGTAACCGGCCTGCTCCATCATCGCCATGACAATCTCGGCGTGGTGCACACCTTGCGCCTTGCGCCAGGCCAGATATCCGGCACGTCCTTCGGGGTACTCACTGCGCGCCAACTTCCAGCGTTCCACGTGCTGCCCGCGCGCGGCGATCTGCAAAATATCCGAAGCGTCGGGGAACAGTCGGTCCAACTCGGCGCTCATCCGCTGTCCGTAGAGCAATTCGACGGGCTGGCCATCGTCGAGATTGGGATCTTGCCTGTTGGCCGCATCTATCGCGTCCAGAACCAATTGCTTGCATGCGCTCATCTTCCGCTCCGTTGGTTTGCCGGATTTTCGATGCAGTCCGGCGGGTTAGTTCTGACCATCGTAGCTGTTGGTTGTCGAAGATGCAGCAGCCTTTTGCACCTCAGCCGGGCCGGAGGGGGTGTTCGGCCCGGCTACATCATTTATGTTATTTGCTCGAATTTACTTGGCCCCGCGTGACCGGTTCTTGAACCGGTTCAGGGAATATCAGGTTGGGGACCAGGTTGTTCGTGGGGACACCGAAAGCCATAGCCGGTGCGCTCAGAATGGTTGCTGTCAAAAGGGCTGCAGTGATGAAGGTTTTCATTTTCATTCTCCGGTTTGCGGCTATGCTGTGAATATGAAATGAACAGTACAGTTTAGTTTTTCAAGGTATAAACTGAACTAAACGGTTTACTTTTTTGTGTGCGACACATTCAGATTTGAATTGCGGCCTGCAGTCGTTCGGCGAAACAAGATCACATCCAACCCTTGGTACTCTTGCGACTGCTGCATCAGACGGGTAAATGCCCCCTAACGCATATGAGGTTTTCCGATGTCGATTGACCAAAGCACCGCCGCCAAGGTGGCCAAACTGGCCCGGATCAAGGTCGAGGACGACGCGCTGCCTGCGCTGGCGTCCGAATTCAACACCATCCTTGGGTTCATCGAGCAACTGAACGAAGTGGATGTCGAAGGCGTCGATCCGATGGTTTCGGTCGAGCCGATGCGTCTGAAACGTCGCGAGGATGTGGTGACCGACGGCAACCAGCAGGCCAAGGTTCTGGCCAACGCCCCCGACGCACGCGAAGGCTTTTTCGCAGTCCCCAAAGTGGTGGAGTAAGACATGAGCGATCTGAACAAACTGGGTCTGGCCGAGGCCCGCGACGCGCTGCGCAAGGGTGATGTGACCTCGGTCGAGCTGACTGAATCCTGCCTCAAGGCTATCGACGACGCCGACGCGCTGAACGCTTTTGTCCACAAAACACCCGAGATCGCGCTGGAACGCGCCAAAGCAGCGGATGAACGGATCAAGGGAGGTGACGCGCCTGCCATGTGTGGTTTGCCGATCGGCATCAAGGACCTGTTCTGCACCAAGGGCGTGCCCTCGCAGGCGGCCTCGAAGATTCTGGAAGGCTTCAAGCCCGAATACGAATCCACCGTTTCGCAGCAACTGGCCGAAGCGGGTGCCGTGATGCTGGGCAAGCTGAACATGGACGAATTCGCGATGGGCTCGTCCAACGAGACCTCGGTTTACGGCAATGCGGTTAGCCCGTGGCGTCGTGGCAATGACGACGCGCAATTGACACCCGGTGGATCGTCGGGCGGCTCGGCCTCGGCTGTGGCCGCTGATCTGTGTCTGGCCGCTACCGGCACCGACACCGGTGGCTCGATCCGCCAGCCAGCCGCGTTTACAGGCATCACTGGCATCAAGCCGACTTATGGCCGTTGCTCGCGTTGGGGCATCGTGGCCTTTGCGTCCTCGCTGGACCAAGCGGGTCCGATGACTAAGAACGTGCGCGATGCAGCCATCATGCTCGAGGCGATGTGCGGCCACGATCCCAAGGATTCCACCAGCACTGAGCTGGCCGTGCCGAATTTCGAGGCAATGCTGACCGGTGACATCAAGGGTAAGAAGATCGGCATCCCGAAAGAATATCGTATGGACGGCATGCCAGCCGAGATCGAAAAGCTGTGGGCCGACGGCGCCGAGATGCTGAAAGCCGCAGGTGCCGAGATCGTCGATATCTCACTGCCCCACACCAAATATGCGCTGCCTGCGTATTATGTGATCGCCCCGGCCGAGGCGTCTTCGAACCTCGCCCGGTATGACGGTGTCCGCTATGGCCGCCGGGCTACGCTGGCGCAGGGCGATGGTATCACCGAGATGTACGAGAAAACGCGCGCCGAGGGCTTCGGTCACGAGGTGCAACGCCGTGTCATGGTTGGCACCTATGTGCTATCGGCCGGTTTCTACGATGCGTACTATAACCGTGCGCGCCGCGTGCGGACGCTGATCAAGAAAGATTTCGAAGATGTTTTCGCCGCAGGTGTCGATGCGGTCCTGACCCCGGCAACGCCGTCCGCAGCCTTTGGTCTGGGCGAAATGACCGAAGCCGATCCGGTTCAGATGTACCTCAACGACGTCTTCACGGTGACGGTGAACCTGGCTGGCCTACCGGGTGTCTCGGTTCCTGCTGGTCTGGACAAGCAAGGTCTGCCGCTTGGTCTGCAGCTGATCGGCCGCCCGTGGGAAGAGGGTGATCTGCTGAACACGGCCTACGCTTTGGAAAACGCGGCTGGGTTTGTGGCCAAACCGGGCAAATGGTGGTAAGCCTAAAGACAGGCAAGAGAACGCAAGACGGAGCAGCTGGATGCGCTTTACGCTTCTGATCCCCGCAATCGGGTTGGTAGCCGCCTGCAATACGGTGGCCCCTATAGGCGGTACTGATTTCAACACTCCATCCTATCAGGCCCAACGTGAGGCACAGCTAGCTGGACAAGGGTACACCGGAAACCCCTTACTTGGCCCAACTGAAGTGACCGAGCAACAACTTGGCGCACCGGGTGAGGTCGTCCCTGTGCCGACAGGTGACAATGCGGACCTCGCTTCGGCAACGGCGGCTGCGTTAGCCAGCACGTCCGATCAACCCACATACGTACCAGAGCCTTCGCCAGTTGAAGACCCTATCAACAATGCTATTTCTGACGAACAGGATTTCGAAGCCGTCTCTGGCCGCCGCACTATCGAATCGGACGCGGCGCGGATCGAAGAGAACCGTCAGACTTATGAAGTAGTCGCACCGACCGCTGTTCCGGCGCGCGGCACGGATGGCCAACCCAACATCGTTCAATACGCGCTAAACACCTCGAACCCGGTCGGAACCCAGCTATACAGCCGGGCCGGTTTCAATCTGCAGGCCAAGGCGCAACGCAATTGCGCGCGTTTCCCGTCGCCGGATCAGGCACAGATCGAGTTCCTTGCAAATGGCGGCCCACAGCGCGACCGTAAAGGCCTCGACCCGGATGGTGACGGATATGCCTGCGGCTGGGACCCCAGCCTATTCCGCAGTGCCGTCAACAACTGAATCACTCACACCTATCTGGCGCCCATCCCCGAACTTTGGTGAACGCAAGGGTGGGCTGAAACCATCCCTTGTCGTATTGCACTATACGGCAATGGACAGTGCACAGGCAGCGCTGGACCGACTTTGTGATTCTGCCTGCGAAGTCTCGGCACACTATCTCATCGGTAGGGATGGATCGCTGTGGCAGATGGTCAGTGAAGACCGCCGGGCCTGGCACGCCGGAGCGGGGGAGTGGCATGGCCAGACCGATATCAACTCCCGCTCGATTGGGGTTGAGCTGGACAACACAGGCTTTCATCCCTTTTCTGAGCCCCAACTTTCGGTGCTTGAAACCCTTCTTGGTCAAATCATGCGGCGGTGGTCGATCCTGCCGGAGCAGGTGATTGGCCATTCCGATATGGCCCCGGGCCGTAAATCCGATCCTGGTCCACGCTTTCCATGGCAACGGCTGGAACATTCCAAGCTTGCCGGTCGGCGGTGCCAAGAGAACTCGCACAAGAATCAAGTCCAAACATTCCGGGCTCTGGCCCGTTCCGCAGGTTACACGGCCGAGGCAGACGACGATACACTGCTCGCAGCTGTGCGTCTCAGATACCGCCCATGGGGCAAAGGTCCTCTGGTGCCAGCCGATCTCGAACCGCTGCCCAAGTAAGTCGATCCGCACTTCATCTGGCCAAAAATATCTCGGGGTTGAATTGGCCGCAGGCCAAGAAGGGGCTGGCCCCTTCATTTCCCATCCACTCTTGACGCCACCTGTCCCAAAGCATACCCAACGCCAGCGCGGAGGGCCGGATGGCCGCTGGGGCTTTCGGGCCCGAGAGGAAAGTCCGGACTCCACAAGACAACGGTGCCGGGTAACGCCCGGGCGGGGCAACCCGACGGAAAGCGCCACAGAAATCAGACCGCCCGGGGCCTCGGCTCAGGGTAAGGGTGAAACGGTGGGGTAAGAGCCCACCGCGCCGCTGGCAACAGCGGCGGCACGGCAAGCCCCACCGGGAGCAATGCCAAATAGGGTCCCCGCGCGGACAGGTCGGCGTCAGCCGATACCGCCGCTAAGCGCGTCTTGGCCGAGAGGGACCGGGTTGGCAGCTTGAGCCGCGCAGCAATGCACGGCCTAGAGGAATGGTCATCGAAGGGGGCAACCCCGGAACAAGATCCGGCTTACAGGCCCTCCGCGCGTATTTCCTGATTAACGGCCTGGCGCCTTGTAGGCTCCGGTAAGTTTCGCGGCCTTCTTGGAAACAGCGACAAAATCCTTAGCCTTCCACGCGCGCACGGTTTCAACTTTCGACACTGCGCCTGACGCCGCAACGGCCATACCGATAGCCACGGCATCCGTGCCATCTGGCAATTCGCTGACGACCACCACGTCATTGTCGCCCGTGGTCATGTAGAACGCCAACAGTTTGCCGCCGGCTTTCTTCAGCAATGCCCTGACCGCGCCTGAACGATCCACGGGCTTCTTCAGCATTCCATTGACGCCATCCTGCGAATAGGATGCGTAAGTAATGAAAATAGGCATGATTACCTCCTGTCAAAAGTTGATTCAGGACCCGAAATTTGGCCGGTCCTTTGGCCCTCATGCGCGTATCACCCTGCCGCGATTTGTAGGTTTGCAACCAGCCAAATGCCTGCGGCGATCAACGCCAAACCAGTAAGCGGAACAAGCCACCGCGCCCGTGGCATCAGTTTTTCCAGCGCGACATAGATGGCGATGCCGACGATCCAATAGAGGTTCATGACCCCGCCAACGAACAACAGCAGCATCAAAGCCCAGCAGCAACCCAGACAGAACGCGCCATGCAACGCGCCGGTACGAAACGCGCCATAGGCACCGGGCCTGTTGTGATCCGCCAGAAATTGGGCCGGGCTGCGGCAATGGCGCAGGCAGGCGGTCTTCAGGTTCGAGAGCTGGTAAAGCCCCGCCGCGATCAGAACGCTTCCCGCAAACGCCTTGGACTTGATCGTCATCATCGGCCCGTCTGACAAGCCGATCAGCTCAAGCCCCCATTGCGCCCCTGTAGCAAAAGCGCTGAACGCGGCCCATGCCACCAGATAACCAGTCAAAAAACACAGGCTGAGCCTAGATGCTCGGGACTTGTCTGGCCCCATTCGTTTGATCGCGGTGAAAAGCAAAACAGTAGGCGCGGCGCTCGGGGTCATCATCGCGATCATCATGACCCACCACATCAGGAAGATCAGGACAACATATGTCGGCGTCCATCGGACCTCGGTCGCCATTTGCATGGGGTTGCCGACCGGACCCGCCATCCGGGTCATGTCGATTGCTGTCATATTCATACCGATACCGGTGACGGTATACCACGAGGCCCCTAGTATGATTAGAAGCACGCAGGACAGAACAATCCCATTATCATGCCGCAGCACGCGATCCACAACGCCGGGGCGAGGCGAATTCACAGCCATGCCAACCCCCGTTTAAGCGCCCAGTACACCGTGGCCCGAGATATTGAGATGCGCCAGATGCGCGTGGGTCGCGTCAAAGGTCAGATTAATTTCACCGCCAGTTGTCTTAGCGGTCCCCGAGGCGGCCTCGGCGTGTCGGTATTCGAATCCATTGGGCAGGTGAATAGAGGCCCGATGGGGTGCCCCTGAAACGATGTGCGGAATTGGATTTACCTTTACGTCGAAAACACCAGAGACTTTGGCAAAGCCTGTCCTCTCTTCTCGATTCCAGTTTGCCTCGATCGGAACATAAAGGGTCTCGTACTTTGTTGGTGACATCGCACTAAAGACGTACCACATGGTTGCCAATTCATCGGTGTCTTCACCCATCATGATGGCTTGAATGGCGGTTCTTTGGTCGGGGGTGGCACTGTCATCGATGATCAGTTGCATCTGACCGTTGCCTTCGTGAATCGCCCCTGGCCAGTGATACACACCCGCCGCACGAACCCCGGCAAGGTCTGTATCGCCGTAGTGCCCGGATTCAATATCAAACACGGCGACCGCCTCGCAGTTGCCATGGGTCGGCAGAACACTGAACTGGCACGGACATCCAAAGTTGCAATTGCAATTGGCCAATTCTTCGGCCTGAAGTTTCCATTCGGTCATGATAGCCCCCCAAAGACATGTTCGAATACTCTGCTGACAGAGGGTTCCGCCTGTTCCTGATGCCTCGGGATGCGAGCCTGACACTGGCTTCTTTGTTGGGTGTAATTGGACGACCTTATCACAGAACCGTGAGTGCACCAAACTGGGGCAGGGTCCAATCGCAGGTTTTGTGGATGTTGTGCACGGAATCTGGTTGACTCGGCGGCGCGACCGGGTAAAAGCGCACGCTCATAGGAATTCAACCGAAAGGCCCCTGCCTTTCCGGACGCAGGAGATAACCATGGCGAAGCCGACGACAATCAAGATCCGTCTGAACTCGACCGCGGGCACGGGCCACTTCTACGTGACCAAGAAAAATGCACGCACCATGACCGAGAAAATGACCATTCGTAAATACGATCCGGTCGTTCGGAAGCATGTCGAGTACAAGGAAGGCAAGATCAAGTAATCTGCCGTCCTACTTGGACAAGTTCAAAGGGTTCTGCCAAGGCAGGGCCCTTTTTCTTTGCGCGTTGGTTGCGGTAGGAGGCTGCGTACAGGCCGTTGGGCCGTTGCAACGAAGCATCAGAGGGAAGCGTAATCGAGTTTGCGACGGGTTGCTTTTTTGAATGGCTTGCCTCTACGCTTCAACAAACCGTTCCAAAATGTTGGCCATCATGAAAAAAATCTTGTTACCCACAATAGCTGTATTGGCCCTTGCGGCCTGTGAAGACCCTTATAACCGCTCCGGTGTCGGATTTACGGGGATCGATGGTGAACCCCGCAGCATTTCTGATGTGCCGGGGGCTGTAGGCGTTCTTCCTCCTGCAACGAACGTCCCGGCGGAACTGGCTGTGTTGCCTGCTATTCAGGTCACGACGGACGCGACAGACCCTGAAAAGGTTGCGCGGGTTGCAATCGATAACGGAGGGCGTAGCGATACCAATGCGGTGGTTCTGACTGGGTCCGATACGAACATGTTCCTGAGCACGGTAGCGGTAAACGGTACCTTGTTTGGTGTTCTACAGACCGAAAATAGCAGTACAAAGGTCGACAACTCAGTCGGCGCCAGGTTTGGTCAGAACGCAGAGCAGTTTACTGGCTGCCTGCCTGCGGGTGATGTGTATCGCAAAGGATCTTCCCAGCGAAGCTCGGGGTTTGCTGTAGCGCTGAATTGTAGCTAAGGCTTCAAACTTTTGATTTTCTTAGGCCCCGCCATTCGGACGGGGCCTTTTCTATTTTAGAGCACTTTACGTCCTGAGGGGCGCGCGCGTTAGTCACCCTGTTGTTGCTGCAAAAAGAAAAGGGCGGGTCACTGTAGACCCGCCCTGTGTCATTGGATGCTAGCCGCGCAGCGTTATTCTTGCTGCCCCATGAACATCAGCAGGAACTGGAACATGTTCAGGAACGAGATGTACAGGCTCAGTGCGCCGTCAATCGCGGCTTTGTCCAGCCATTCCTGATCACCATGGGTTGCGTGTGCAACATAGGTGTTCTTGATATCCTGGGTGTAGAATGCGGTCAGGCCAGCAAAGATCAGCACGCCGATGGCCGAGATGGCGAACATCATTGCGGGCGATTGCAGGAAGATGTTGATGACCATCGCCACCAGCAGACCGATCACGCCCATCATCAGGAACGTACCCATGCCGCTCAGGTTGCGCTTGGTGGTGTAGCCAAAGAGGCTAAGACCGGCAAAGGCAATCGAGGTCACGATGAATGTCTGTGCGATCGAATAGGGGGTGTAGATCATGAACACCGAGCTCATCGACACGCCCATTACGGCGGCGAAGACGAAAAAGCCCAGTTGTACACCCGCAGCCGATGCGCGCCGCATCAGCGCACCCCAGCCAAACATCACGAAGGCCAGCGGTGAAAAGATCACAATCCATTTCAGCGGCGACAGGAACAGTGCACCACCCAGGCTGGTCAGGTAACGGTCAGCGCCAATCTGGGCCACCGCGTTGGTCGGATCAGAGGTTACGGCAAGACCGGCAATTGCCCATGCGGCAAGCGCCGTGATCAGCATGCCCACGGACATTGTGCCGTAGACTTTGTTCATGTGGGCGCGCAGGCCCTCGTCAATCTGGGCAGCGCGCGCGCCGGTCGCCGTCCGGATCGTGTCAAATTGTGCCATTAAAGGGTCTCCCTTTGCATTATTCTTCTCGTGACCTGATATCCAGGCCCCGTTCCCCGCAAATATCGGCAACTGTGGGTCGTGTTTCAAGGCTTTAGCGCCGGAAACCGGTTAAAACTCGCAACAAAATGGCGACCTGCGGCAGCGGATCGCCATTCTGTAGGGAAAGTTTCGTTGCAAAGTTACTTTTGCCAGAATTCCGGTGCATCCCACACCGGGCGGCTGGCTTCGGCTTCGGCCTGTTCACGGGTGATTCCGATATCTTCCAGCGCGCGAGCATCCAGTCGCGCCAGAGCGCGGCGCTGGCGGTGCAGTGACAGCACGTTCCATAACAAGGTCAGGCCAAAGCGGCGACGGGGCGGGCAGGGTCTATGAATTGCAATTTGGGTCATAATAATTGTCCTTTCACGGGGTTTGATGGTTTCGATGCGTCCCATCAAGTTCCTTGATTTATATGGCGCGATATGACACATTTTAAAAATGAATATTTTTGAAGTGATGCATAAGGATTCGTGAAGATGCGCAATTTGGACATTACGACTTTGCGGTCGTTCGTGGCGGTGGCGGATCAGGGCGGCGTAACGCGGGCTGCCGGTTTCCTTCATCTGACGCAATCAGCCGTTTCAATGCAATTGAAGCGTCTTGAAGAGCTGTTGGGCCTCGAACTTTTGGACCGGAGCGGTCGGACCATTGCGCTAACGGCATCTGGCGAACAGTTGCTGGCCTATGCCCGCCGTATGATTGTGCTGAATGATGAGGTCATCTCGAAGCTGACCGATCAGGCATTTGAGGGTGAGGTCGTTCTGGGTGTGCCGCACGATATCGTTTACCCGGCGATCCCACGTGTCTTGCAGCGGTTTAACGTGGATTTCCCACGGGTGCGGGTGCAGTTGATCTCTTCATATTCCCTGCAGCTGAAAGAAATGTTCAAGCGCGGTGAATGCGACCTGATCCTAACGACCGAGGCCAGCGGGAGCGAGGGTTCCGAAACCGTCGCCGAACTACCGCTGCGTTGGATCGGTGCATCTGGCGGATCGGCCTGGCGCAAGCGCCCGATTCCCATTGCGGTGGGTCGTCGCTGCATGTTCCGTCCACAGATGATAGCGGCACTGGATGAGGCAGGGCTTCCATGGGAGCTGCTGGTCGAAACCGAAAATGACCGCACAATCGAAGCGACCGTGTCCGCCGATCTTGCCATTCATGCGATGCTGGATGGTACCGAGGCTGCGCATCTGGTGCAGATTGACGATGGCGGCGTGCTGCCCGATCTGCCCGCGCACATGATTAACCTTTACGGTGGCGAGGCTGGTCGAGGTCCTTTGGTCGAAGCGCTGGCGGCTTTGGTTCGCCAGAACTTCCGCATGCTCGGCAGTGCACCTCTGAAGGCGGTGGCCGGTTAAGGCGTAATCACAACCTTGCCAGTCGCTGTGCGATCTCGAAGCAGTTGAAGACCTTTCTCAGCTTCCGTCAGGGGCAGTGTATGGCTTATATGCGGCTTGATCCGCCCCTCGGCGCACCAACGGAACAACGTGTCAAAACTGTCCTGCACGATTTGAGGGCGAAAGCTCAGGTAACCGCCGATATAAAAGCCGATGACGGTCAGGTTCTTGACCAAAAGGTGATTGGCGGGAATCTGAGGCACATCACCGCCAGCAAAGCCAATAGGAAGCAATCGCCCCTCGGGGTTGGTGGCGCGGAAGGCCGCTTTGAACACCTCGCCGCCTATCGCGTCATACACGACGTCCGCCCCGCCCAGTTCCTTGACGCGTGTCCGCAGGTCTTCGGACGCGTCAATCAGGTGGTCCGCACCTGCAGCTTTGGCGACGGCCAGTTTTTCCGCACCCCGAGCATGGGCAATTACGGTCGCGCCCATTAACTTGCCGATTTCGACCGCCGTCAGGCCAACGCCACCCGCCGCCCCTGTGACCAGAAGGGTCTCGCCGGGTTGCAGCCGAGCACGATGATCGAGCGCAATGTGACTGGTGCCATAGGCGATCTGTATGGCGGCAGCGTCCTCGAAGCTGACTGACTCAGGCAGAGGAATCGCACGCTCGGCGTCAAACACACCATATTCGGCCAAACCACCCTGACCCGAATATACAGCAATCCGGTCACCCGGTGCCAAGTTCGAAACACCCGGCCCAATCTCATCGACCACCCCTGCAATTTCCATGCCCTGTGTGAACGGGGCAGGAGGGGTGTCCTGATACGTCCCTTTCTGCATCAATAGATCAGCGAAGTTCAAACCGCAGGCTTTTATGGCAACGCGCACTTGCCCTTCTTGCGGTTGGGGAAGGTCAATGTTGCAAATCTGGGCAGCTGCGCCCTTGGCTTGAATTCTATAGGCCAGCATAGTCGCCCTCCGGTAGTTTGCGGCATAAGTTCTCGCTGTTTGAAGATTGTCAATCTATTACCTTTTTGTGCTGGACAGGCGTAGAAATTGGCGTGCTGGATTTACCCCACGGCAACCACGTGTACCGGATTAAAAGGGCACAACCGGAGCCATTTGTCAGATAAAACAGATTCAACCTTCTTGAAAAAATGCCAAAAAAGCGCGATATTGGCAGCGGTGCTGATTTGGGGGTTTCGTCCTGCTTAGGGAGTGGTTAAGGGCGTCTCGCTAGTGTTGCGGTAGAGTTAATACGTCGCACACCCGAATTGGTTGTGTGTAGTAGAGGAGAATACCAATGACCCATCACGTCGATGTCCATGTGGGAAAGCGCGTCAGGCATCGCCGCTGGCTGATTGGCATGACCCAACAGCAGTTGGCGCAACAGGTTGGTATTAAGTTTCAACAGATTCAAAAGTACGAAACTGGGGCCAACAGAATCAGTGCGTCGCGCCTTTGGGACATTGCCGAGGCATTGGACGTACCCGTCAGCTTTTTCTTTGAAGGCTTGGAAGAGGCCGAGAAGGAGGCGACCGGCAAGAAATCGGTGCCTGCCGATTTGATGGGGGACAAAGAAGCGCTGGATTTGGTTCGGTCTTATTATGCAATTCCGGAAAATCAGCGCCGCCGTCTGTTTGAGCTTGCTCGCGTTCTGAGTGACGTGGCCTGAACGAACCGGGTTGACTCTGGTGCGTGTGAGCCGCACGGGTAGCGCATGCAAAAGACTTCTTTAAGCGATCTGGAAGTAGCCGAAGAAATGGCCGACGCGGCGCGTGCGGCCATTCTTCCGTTTTTCAGGCAGTCGAATCTTGAGACATCCAACAAACTGGATGACGGGTTCGATCCGGTGACCGTGGCTGACCGGAATGCCGAAAAAGCGATGCGAGAGGTTTTGGCAAAATATCGTCCTGATGACGGAATTTTTGGCGAAGAATTCGGTCAGGTTTCGGGGAGCAGCGGCCGAACATGGGTGCTGGACCCGATTGATGGCACGCGCGGCTTTATTAGTGGGACACCCACTTGGGGCGTTTTGATAGCCTTGGGCAATCAGGATGGCCCGTTCCTAGGTGTCATCGACCAACCTTACATCAACGAACGGTTTGTGGGCTCGGCAGAGGTCGCGCTGTCGACAGGCCCGAACGGTACGACGCAGCTAAAGACCCGGTCGACCTCAAGTCTGGATCAGGCGCTTTTGTTTACCACCTTTCCCGAAGTTGGCAGCGCTGAAGAACGAGCCGGGTTCGAGGCTGTGGCCCGGAATGTCCGCCTGACCCGCTATGGCATGGACTGCTACGCTTATGCTTTGCTGGCTGCAGGGCAGATAGATCTGGTGATCGAAGCGGGCCTGAACGCCTACGATATTCAGGCGCCGATTGCGGTGATTGAAGCCGCTGGAGGTATCGTTACCGATTGGCAAGGCGGCCCGGCTCATGAGGGCGGGCGGGTATTGGCCGCAGCGAACGCAGATATGCATGCGGCGGCTTTGGAGCTTTTGCGTAACTTCTAAAATCAGTTGTTCAGGCATGGCTAGTCGGGTAGATTCGACTTGGCTGGTTCTTGTGCCCGTTTTCCGCCAGCCTAGGCACTTCTTGCATGAAACGGGCTGATGCAAGGAGGGCAAAATGACTGAAATCCTGATCAAGAATGCAGATACGATCCTGACGATGGACGACTCGCGCCGTGAACTTTCCGGCGCGGATATCCTGATTCGCGGTGGGCAGATTGAACAGATTGACCACGATCTGCAAACAAGCGGAGAGGTGCACGACGCCACCGGCTGCATCGTGACTCCGGGCTTGGTGAACACCCATCACCACCTCTATCAAACCCTGACCCGCGCGGTGCCCGGCGGGCAAGACGCGCTTTTGTTCGGCTGGCTCAAGACACTCTATCCGATCTGGTCCCGTTTTGGACCGGAAGAGATGTTCGTGTCAGCCCAGGTTGGGCTGGCAGAACTTGCTTTGTCTGGCTGTACGCTCAGCTCTGATCATCTGTACCTGTACCCGAACGGGTCTCGGTTGGACGATACGATTGCAGCGGCGGCCGAGATCGGTCTGCGGTTTCAGCCCACGCGCGGCGCGATGAGCATCGGCGAAAGCGATGGGGGCCTACCGCCGGATTCGCTGGTCGAGCGTGAAAACGCGATCCTTGAAGATATGATCCGTGTCGTCGACGCATTCCACGACCCGTCCGAGGGTGCGATGTGCCGCGTCGGTTTGGCGCCGTGTTCCCCATTTTCGGTCAGTCGCGACCTGATGCGCGGTGCTGCGGTTCTGGCACGGGACAAGGGCGTGATGCTGCACACTCATCTGGCTGAAAACGATGAGGATATTGCCTATTCCCAGGCGAAGTTCGGGTGCCGTCCCGGCCAATACGCCGAGGAATTGGGATGGACCGGTTCCGATGTCTGGCACGCCCATTGCGTCAAGCTGGACGGGGCCGAGATTGATCTATTTGCCAGAACACAGACTGGCGTCGCGCATTGTCCTTGTTCAAATTGCCGGCTGGGGTCTGGAATTGCGCCGATCCGTGCCATGCGAGATCAGGGCGTGCCGGTTGGGTTAGGGGCAGATGGATCCGCCAGCAATGACAACGGCAGCCTGATCCTTGAGGCGCGACAAGCCATGCTGCTGCAGCGGGTTGCCTTTGGTGCAGATGCGATGTCGTCGAGGGAAGCGCTTGAAATCGCCACGCGCGGCGGGGCCGATGTCCTGAACCGCACAGATTGCGGGCGACTGGAATCGGGTAAACGCGCAGACATTGCCATCTGGGATACGCGCTGCATCGAAAGCGCGGGCAGTTGGGATCCGGCAGCGCTGCTGCTGGCCGGGCCGATGAAAGTCAAACACCTGTTTGTAGAGGGGCGCCAAATCGTGCGCGATGGGCATGTCACCACATTGGATATGCCCCGCGTGATTGAACGGCAGAACCAGTTGGCCCGCGCGTTGCAGGCCTAGGAGGTGACGCGCCGACCGGCGATCCAGACTTCGGCAATCGCCCGGTCGTCGCCCATCATGATGGTGGGGAAGATGGCTTCCCAAAGATCATCGGCACAGGCCTCGCGCTGGGCGATGGCCGGAGTAGACGCGAGGTCGAGCACAATTAGATCGGCCTCCATGCCCGGCGCGACGTTGCCGATGCAGTCGTCCAACTGCAAAGAACGAGCCGACCCGACGGTGCCGAGCCACAATAATTGTGCGGCGTGCAATGGCGACCCGCGCAGTTGCCCGATCTCATAAGCCGATGCCATTGTGTGCAACATCGAGAAACTGGACCCGCCGCCGGTATCCGTCGCGAGACCGACGCGATGACCATCCCGCATCAACCCGTCCATGTCGAACAAGCCGGAACCGATAAAGGTGTTCGAGGTCGGACAATGAATCAGCGACGCGTCGACCTCGCGCAGGCGATCACGCTCGCGCGGCTCGAGGTGGATGACGTGGCCGTAAACACCGTGTGACCCTAACAGGCCAAATTTTTCGTAAGTGTCCAAATAGTCGCGCGCATCGGGGAAGAGCTCGCGGACCCAAGCGATTTCGTCCGTCTGTTCGCTCAGGTGGGTTTGCATCAGGCAATGCGGATGTTCGGCCCACAATGCGCCCATCGCCTCAAGTTGTTCGGGCGTCGAGGTGGGGGAGAAGCGCGGCGTGATCGCATAGGATAGGCGGTCAACACCATGCCATTTTTCAAGAAGCGCTTCGGATTGGTCGTAAGCCGTTTGCGCCGTGTCCCTCAGCCCTTCGGGCGCGTTGCGATCCATGCAGGTTTTACCTGCGACCACGCGTTGATTTCGCTGTTGTGCGGCCGTGAAGAACGCATCGACGCTTTCGGGGTGAATGGTGCAAAAGCTGCACATGGTCGTGGTGCCATGCGCCGTGGTCAGGTCCAGATATCGGTTGGCGATCTCGGACGCATAGTTGGGGTCGCCGAACTTCATCTCTTCGGGGAAGGTGTAGGTGTTCAGCCAGTCGATCAGGCGTTTGCCCCAACTGGCGATCATGGCTGTCTGCGGATAGTGCACATGTGCATCTATGAACCCTGCCATGATCACATGCTGGCCATGATCCACAATGCTGGCGTCTGGATGGGCGTCGCGTAGGCTGTCGGCATCCGCCATGGCGGAAATGCGACCGTCTTCGATCAGAACCGCCTCGCTGATCTTGACGGCTTCGGTCGGTTCGCCCTCAAATGGGGAGCCTGTGAAACTCAGGACGCGCCCTTTCAGCAGCGTTTTTTGCGCCATTTTCATTTATCTCCGCCTGTCTGGGACTGTGAAACAGCATAAGCGGGCAAAACTTGTGGGTAAATCGGCGCATTGTCATTGTTTTCCGGTAGCTGCTTCTTCTAATTAGGGGTCAATGACTGAAAAAACGGGGGCAGAAATGACGACAGGCTTTGATGAACCCGTAACAGACTCCGCAAGTGACGAAGACGTCTATGCGCTGGATCGCAAAACCGTCGCGGACATATTGGACGCGGTTGAGGTAGACGATCGCGACAAACTGATCGAGCTGATGGATCCGCTGCACGCCGCGGACATTGCCGACCTTCTGGAGCAGATTAGCCACCACGAGCGTATCCACCTTATCCGTCTGTACGACAAGGAGTTCGATGGCGACATCCTGTCAGAACTGGATGAAGCCGTCCGCGAAGAGATCATCGAAGTGCTGCGCCCGGATGTTCTGGCTGACGCCGTGCGTGACATGGAAAGCGACGATGTCGTCGACCTGCTGGAAGACCTCGAAGAACCTCAGCAAGAGGCCATCCTTGATGCGCTGGAGGATTCCGAACGGATCGCAGCCGAGCAGGCGCTGTCCTACCCCGAAAACTCGGCCGGTCGCCTTATGCAGCGCGAGGTTGTCATGGCGCCCGAGCACTGGACCGTGGGGCAGGCCATCGACTTTATGCGCGCCAATGACGATCTGCCCGAGCAATTCTATCATATCGTACTGGTCGATCCGCGGCTGAAGCCAGTGGCTCAGGTCACGCTGGGCAAATTGATGGCGACGCGGCGTGAAGTGCCGCTGAATGACATCGCCGAAGAAGAATTCCACACAATCCCCGTCGATCAGGACGAGGAGGACGTGGCATATGCCTTCAACCAGTATCACCTGATCTCGTCCCCTGTAGTTGATGCAGACGGGCGGCTTGTCGGGGTGATCACCATTGACGATGCCATGGTGGTTCTGGATGAAGAGCATGAAGAAGATATCCTGCGTCTGGCTGGGGTTAGTGACGAAAGCTCGATCTCGGACAGCGTGGCGGCGACCAGTAAAAGACGCTTGCCGTGGCTGGCCGTGAACCTGTGTACGGCGATCTGTGCCTCACTGGTGATTTCTCAGTTTGAGGCTGCGATTGATCAATTGGTCGCGCTGGCGATCCTGATGCCGATTGTGGCCTCGATGGGTGGCAACGCGGGGACGCAGTCTCTGACGGTGGCCGTGCGGGCGCTGGCAACACGCGACCTGACCGGATCGAACGTAATGCGCGTGATACGGCGGGAATTGCTGGTCGGGATGCTGAATGGTCTGTGTTTTGCCATTGTGCTGGGGACGGTGGGGATGATGTGGTTCGATTCTCCGTTGCTGGGTGTCGTGATCGGCTCGGCCTTGGTCGTGAACATGGTGATCGCGGGCTTTGCAGGTACGGTAGTACCGGTGGTGCTGGACCGTCTGGGCGTAGACCCGGCGCTGGCGTCCGGAACGTTTGTGACGACCACGACGGATGTCATGGGGTTCTTCATCTTTCTGGGGCTTGCCAGCGTGGTACTACTGTGACCGATCTGACCGAAATTAAAGCCGAGGCACGCAAGGCGGCATTTGTACGCCGCAAGGCTGCTTTTGATGCGCGCTTGCCTGGCGCGGCAGGGCGTTTGTCCGAGGTGTTGGCGGGCCATCGCGGCGTACCCCTGTCGGGCTATATGCCTATCCGAACCGAAATTGACCCGTTGGCGGCCATGGCCGAAGCCTCGGCTTACGGTCCGGTCGGTGTGCCGGTGATTCAGGCGGCTGGTCAGCCTTTGAAGTTTTCCCGCTGGACGCCCGAAGGCGCGCTAAAAGACGGACCTTTTGGGGCCAAAGTGCCTGAGGTCGACGATTATTTTGACCCCGAAATACTGGTCGTGCCTCTGGTCGCTTTCGATGCGCAAGGCGGGCGCTTAGGGTATGGCGGCGGTTTCTATGATCGTACGCTGGAAGGGTTGCGCGCCAAGCGCCCGACGCTGGCCATCGGTTTCGCCTTTGACGCGCAGGAGGCCGAAGGGCTTCCGTTGGAGTCGACAGATCAGCCTCTGGATATGGTGATCACTGAAAGCCGGGTGCTGACCTTTTAGGCGTGATCGGGTCAGCCTTGGTGGTTTTCGCGGAAATAGTCCCAGGCATCCACTTCGTGCCCGTCCGGTAAAATGCAGACACCGATCTGGCCGTTTTCACCGTTGCGTATTTCGTACGTTGCACCGCTGTCGACGCAAAAAGTCGCGGCCGGGTTTGCCAGTTGAGCGGTGGAATCGCTGCTCGTTGCTTGGTCACATGCTGCGAGTGCAGTCAGACCGATAATGGCCATTAGGGTGCGAGTCATCGAAATCTCCTGATTAAAGAGCTTTGGCAGATTATGGCGGCAGCTTAACCGCTTGTGCTCGGCAATGACCACACTTAGGACAGATTGGATGAGAATACTTTTTCTGGGTGACGTCATGGGTCGTGCGGGACGCACGGCCATTCAGCAACATCTGCCGCGTCTGCGCGACGAATGGCGGTTGGATTTCGTCGTGGTGAATGGTGAGAACGCCTCGAACGGGATGGGCCTGACCGGGGATCACGCCAAGCTGCTGCTGGATGCTGGCGCAGACTGTCTGACGTTGGGCGATCATGCGTTCGACCAGAAGGACATGCTGCAATTCATTGAGAATGAACCGCGCATCGTGCGTCCGGTGAATTTCGCCAAGGGCGCGCCGGGGCGCGGGCATCGCCTGTATGCCGCGCCTGGCGGGCGCAAAGTGCTGGTGGTGCAGGTGCTGGGGCAGGTGTTTATGAAACGGCCCTTTGATGACCCATTTTCGGCCATTGAACCGATTTTGAAATCGCACCCTCGCGGCGGTCAGGCACAGGCGATTATCGTGGACATGCATTGTGAGGCGACGTCCGAGAAGATGGCCATGGGGCACTACTGCGACAAACGCGCCACTCTTGTGGTGGGTACGCATACTCATGTACCGACGGCTGACGCGCAGGTTTTGCCGGGTGGCACAGCTTATCTGACCGACGCGGGTATGTGCGGGGATTATGACTCAGTGATCGGGATGGATAAAATCGAGCCGATGCGCCGGTTTATCACCGGCATGCCAAAGGCCAGATTTACTCCGGCCAATGGTGAAGCAACACTAAGCGGCGTGTTTGTTGAAACCGATGACCGTGACGGGCAGGCGAAATCTGTGCAAATGGTGCGCATTGGTGGGCGATTGCAGCAAGCCGGGCCGCAATAAGGTCATGTCAGGCTTGCTCTGTCGCGCGCAATGCGTGAAACTGGCCGACGGGCGCATAAGCCAAGCCAGGGTTCGGACAGAAAACCAAGAATGCAATTCCTTCAACTGACAGAAACAGGCAGCGCGATACTGGCGCTCTTGGTGGTCGCGGGCATGTTCGTCCTGTTCCTACGCGAAGTTTACCCGACCGAGGTTGTCGCCATAGGCGGCGTCGCGATCATGCTGGTAACGGGCATATTGCCGTATCAAAGCGCGCTGGCGGTTCTTTCAAACCCGGCGCCGTGGACCATTGCGGCGATGTTCATCATTATGGGAGCCTTGGTGCGTACAGGGGCGTTGGACGCGTTTACCAAGACGGCGCAAAACCAAGCGCAGGTAAATCCGCGTTTCGCCATTGGGCTGTTGATGGCCTTTGTTGTCTTGGCCTCGGCCGTGGTATCGAACACGCCAGTGGTGGTGGTGATGATCCCCGTGTTCGTGCAGATCGCACGCACGCTGAACGTTCCGGCCTCGAAACTGCTCATTCCACTCAGCTATGCGGCCATATTGGGAGGGACGCTGACCCTGATCGGCACCTCGACCAACCTGCTTGTGGATGGTGTGGCCCGGTCGCAGGGCATGACGGCGTTCACGATATTTGAGGTCACGCCACTGGGCATTGCGCTGGTAATCTACGGCATGCTCTATCTGCGTTTCATCGCGCCACGGCTGCTGCCAGAGCGGGACAGTATGGCCTCACTTCTGTCTGACCGCTCCAAGATGAAGTTTTTCACCGAAGCGGTCATTCCCCCTGATAGCAACCTGATCGGGCGCGAAGTGACGGGTGTCCAGCTGTTCAAGCGACCCGGTGTGCGCCTGATTGACGTTGTGCGTGGCGACGACTCGTTGCGGCGCAACCTGAAAGGCGTTGAGCTAAAGGTTGGCGACCGCGTTGTCCTGCGAACCGAGATGACTGAACTGTTGAGCTTGCAAAGCAATAAGGAGCTAAAGCGCGTCGATCAGGTTTCCGCGGTTGAGACCAAGACAGTTGAGGTGCTGATTACTCCGGGCTGCCGCATGGTAGGGCGTACGCTGGGCACGCTGCGTCTGCGTCGCCGCTATGGTGTATACGTTCTGGCCGTGCATCGACGGAACCAGAATATCGGCCGTCAGCTTGATGATCTGGTGGTGCGGGTCGGCGATACGCTGCTGTTAGAAGGCGCCCCTGCAGATATTCAGAAACTGGCCGCCGACATGGATATGGTCGACGTCACGCAACCCTCGGCGCGTGCGTTCCGGCGCAGCCACGCGCCGATTGCGATTGGTTCGCTTGTAGGGATCGTCGCGCTGGCCGCTTTGGGAGTGGCGCCAATCCTGCTTTTGTCGATTCTGGCGGTAGCCGTGGTGTTGCTGACCCGTTGCATCGACGCGGATGAGGCGTTCTCATTCGTCGAAGGCCGCCTGCTGGCGCTAATCTTTGCCATGCTCGCCATAGGTGCAGCATTGGATAAATCCGGGGCCGTATCGTTGATTGTCGAAGCGATCGCCCCCGGTCTCAGCGCGTTGCCGCCCTTCCTGATCATTTGGGCAGTTTACCTGCTGACTTCGGTACTGACCGAGTTGGTGTCGAACAACGCCGTGGCCGTGGTTGTGACGCCGATCGCCATTGGGTTGGCGCAGGCGGTAGGCATCGATCCACGTCCGCTGGTGGTGGCCGTAATGGTGGCGGCTTCGGCGTCGTTTGCGACGCCAATCGGTTATCAGACCAACATGATGGTGTATGGTCCGGGTGGGTATCGGTTTGTAGATTTTTTGAAGGTCGGCGTTCCGCTGAATTTAACCGTCGGCTTATTGGCCTCGCTGCTGATCCCGCTGATCTGGCCATTGTAAAGCAGGCATGGAATTGCCGATCTGAACTGGTTGGTCTTGTAAATAAAGACCCGGCCACAATCTTTTACGTAAGCGAAAAAAGGATTGTGTCATGCCATTTCCAAAGCTCGGTCAGGTTATTGTCGTCAGTGCGTTTGCGCTGACTATTCTGGGCAGCCAAGGACATGCCGGAACGGTGTCTGGAACCGCCACTTACCGCGAGCGGATCGCTGTGCCACCCGACGCGACGCTGTATGTTGAGCTTCAGGATGTGTCGCTGGCTGACGCTCCTGCAGTTCCACTTGCCGCGAAACGCTTTGCCATGACGGGTGTTCCGGCGCAGTTCGAGTTGACGTTTGATGATGCTCTGATCAAGGACGGCCACCGCTACGTCGTGCGCGCTACGATCCATCAGGGGCAGGATCTGTTGTTTACGACGGACACGGCCTATCCGGTTTTGACTGATGGGGCGGGGAACTCTGCCGATCTGACGCTGGTACAGGTTCAGGGGAGCGCTATGCTGGAGGATACAAAATGGACCGCCGCTGTTCTGAATGGCGCACCAATTGAGACTGAACGCCGCCCCGAGATTTCATTTGCACAGGGCGGTGCCTTTTCGGGTAGCGGTGGGTGCAACCGGTTTAACGGTCAGGCCGAAATTTCAGGCGCGTCTATCTCATTTCCCGACAATATTGCTGCCACGTTAATGGCCTGCCCTCCGGAGCTGGAGGAGGTCGAACGGCAGTTCTTCAAGACCCTGCAGGGCGTTACCACCTATGCGATGGAAGGCGACGCATTGGCGTTTCTCAATGCAGCGGGTGAACCGGTCATCAAGTTTGGCCGCACTCAATAGGGTGGGGCCGTCACGCGACGGCCCTTGATCGCCCGGCATTTCGGCCCGAGAAGATGCAGCCGCCTAAAAACGAGCCTTCTAGCGCGTTGTAGCCGTGGTAGCCGCCGCCGCCGAAGCCGGCGACCTCTCCGGCTGCGAACAGGCCGGGGACGACTTGACCATCCACACCGATCATCTGGCTGTCCAGATTGGTTTGTAGTCCACCCAGGGTCTTGCGCGTCAGCACATGCAGCTTCACGGCGATCAAGGGGCCATTTGCCGGGTCAAGGAACTTATGCGGTTTGGCGGTTCGGATCAGCTTGTCCCCCCGGTAGTTTCGCGCGGCCAGAATGGCTGCCATTTGGGCGTCTTTGGTAAATGGATTGTCGACCTGTGAATCCCGCGCCTCGATCTGGGCGCGCAGATGGGTCTCGTCGATCAACCCGCCGCCAAGCTGGTTCATGCCGCTGACCAGCTCGGTCAGGGTATTGGCGACGATGAAATCTTCGCCATGTTCCTTAAATGCTTCGACCGGCGCAGTGGCTTTTGAACCGGTTAGCACGCGCTGAAACAGCACCTCGCGCCAGCCGCCCTCTGTCATGTCGGGGTTCTGTTCCGAGCCGGACAGGGCGAATTCTTTCTTGATCACCTTCTGGGTCAGCACGAACCAGCTGTATTCATAGCCGGTTTTCAGGATTTCCTGCAGCGTTCCCAACGTGTCGAACCCCGGCATGCAGGGCGGCTTTAGCCGATTGCCGCGCGCGTCGAACCACATTGAACTGGGGCCGGGCAGGATACGGATGCCATGCGATGGCCAAATCGGGTTCCAGTTGCGCACGCCTTCGGTGTAGTGCCACATCCGGTCGCCGTTGATCACATGCCCGCCCGCCTTTTCACTGATGCCGATCATGCGGCCATCGACGTGGAAAGGAACGCCAGCCACCATGTCTTTGGGCGGTTCGCCCAACCGATCACGCGGCCAGTTCTTGCGCACCATCTCGAAATTGCCGCCGATCCCGCCCGAGGTGACGATGACCGAAGGGGCATAGACCTCGAACTCGCCAACCTCATCACGATTGGTCTTGGCGCCGTGGGATGCTTTGTCGTCTGCCAGAACCTCGCCCGAGACACCCTTGGCGCAGCCGTTCTGCATGATGATGTGGCTGACCTGATGGCGAAACTTCAGCTCGATCAACCCGGCGCTGACGTGTTCGCGCACCCGGCGAACGAAGTTCTTTAGAACACCCGGACCCGTGCCCCAGGTGATGTGAAACCGAGGCACAGAGTTGCCATGACCATCCGCATAAGACCCGCCACGCTCGGCCCAACCAACAATGGGGAACCAACGTAAGCCCATCTCATGCAGCCAAGGACGCATCTCACCGGCGGCGAATTCTACATAAGCCTCGGCCCATTTGCGGGGCCAAGCGTCTTCGTCACGATCGAACTGCGCGCTACCCATCCAGTCGCGCAAGGCCAGCTCGTGGCTGTCCTTGATCCCCATCCGCCGTTGTTCCGGTGTGTCGACCATGAACAGGCCGCCAAGGCTCCAGTGCGCTTGCCCGCCCAGAAAATGCTCGGGCTCCTGATCCAGCACAATTACCTTTTTGCCACGATCGCCCAGCTCGGCTGCGGCCGCCAGTCCGGCCAGACCCGCCCCGACAACAATGGCATCAGCAGTGTTGTTGTCCATGTCCTGTCCTTTCAGCGGCTACGAAGCCAAGCAATATAAGGCAGGGCCACGACATACATCATGATCCCGTAAACAGCCGAGGGCAGGGCCAGTGGGCTGAACCCGCTTTCAGTGCCCGTGATCAAGGCCGCCAGTGTGATCCCCAATGTCGAGTTCTGGATTCCAGTCTCGATTGAGATCGTCTTGCTTTCATCCCACGACAATTTTGCTAAGCGAGCCAGGCCCAACCCAATCAGCAACAGGGAAACGCATAGGGATATCAACCCAGCCCCCATAATCCCAAGGTTGTCGACAAGCAGTTGCCAATTTCCAGCCACGGCGGCCAGAACGATCAGGACAAACAGACCGGTGGCAGCCTTCGACAATGGACCTTCAATCTTTCGCGCAAATCCCGTTGCGAAGTGTCTGAGACTGACGCCAATGGCCACGGGCAGGGTGGTGATAAGGAACATGGCGATGGCCAGCCCGGTGATTGAAACCTCAGGGGCGTCTTCACCCATGAAATGGGCGATCGACCACGCCGCTAGCACAGGGACTGTAATCATGGACAGCAGGCTGATTACGGCAGTCAGGCTGACGGAAAGGGCAACATCACCCTTCGCCAGTTTTGACAGGATGTTGCTTGTAACACCACCGGGGCAAAAGCTGAGCAGCATGAAGCCTACCGCGATTTCAGGTGGCAATGCGAATAGTTTGACGATGACAAAGGCCGCAATGGGTAGCAGAACAACTTGGCTCAGCGCGCCAATAGCAAAGGGGTAACCTCGGCTTAGTACGCGTTTGAAATCATCGACGTGCAGCCCGACGCCCAGAGACAGCATGATAATGGCCAGCGAAAGCGGTAGGCCGACATTTATAAGCAAATCCAAGTACAACTCCTCCCAAAGCCATTCGGATCAGCCTAAGCGAGGGTTCATGGCGCAGGCAACAGCGCCGTTGGGTCATCCATAGCGCTGGGCGAAGCGGCGCAGGATTTCGCCCGGCTTGGTAACATCCGCCGCGTGGCAGATATCAATCAGGCGCTGGGCGTCCTCGGGCGGGAAATAGCCAAAATCCTTGTAGATATTGATGCGCTGTTCGAAATCCCGTGCGTCAGCCTCGGGGTGGAACTGCGTGGCATAGACGTTCTGGCCCCAGCGGATCATCTGAAACGGGCAGGGATCAGAGGCCAACAGATGCACGCAGCCATCGGGCAGGGCCTGAACGGCCTCCTTATGGCCGACAAATGCGTCGAATCTGTCGCCCAGCCCGGCAGTCAGTGGATCGCGCGCGCCCTCATCTGTCAGGTGACAGGTTGATGGGCCAACGGGTTCTCCGAACTGGTCTTTGCTGACATCCCCGCCCAGATGTGCGGCCAGAATGCCAAGGCCATAGCAGCAACCCATAAATGGATGATCATTCGCGGTGATTTGCGGCATCAGGCCCATGATGGACGCTTCAACCTGCGCGTCGACCTCGGATTTTGTCGCCGGATCATCACTGACGCAGCCAGGGCCGCCACCGACGATAACGCCGGCATAGTCGGTCACGTTCAGCCCGTTGGGCAGATCCTCGCAATCCAGTCGGATGCGGTGCGTCTGTTCCGGTGATAGACCGGTTTTATCTAGGATCGAGGCATATTCGGCGTCCGATGCCTCGGTTTCCGGGCGCAGTTGCAGGATAAGAAATCGTTTCATGCGTTGCCCTTACCCGTCAAAGCGGCCAGAAGACAAGGATGGCGGGGACGGAAACTGCGACAATGAGGATTTCCAGAGGCAGCCCCATGCGCCAATAATCCCCAAAGTGATAACCGCCGGGTCCAAGCACCAGAGTGTTATTTTTGTGCCCGATTGGGGTGAGAAACGCGGCGGACGCCGCAACGGCGACCGTCATCAGAAACGGGTCGGGCGACACCTCAAGCGTGCGCGCCATCTGAATGCCGACAGGGGCAGCAACGATTGCCGTGGCGGTGTTGTTCAGCACGTCCGACAGGGTCATGGTAACGATCATCAGTACGGTCAGAATCGCCCAAGCGGGCAGGCCGTCGGTCAGTTGCACTAGCGCATTGGCGATCAGTTCAGTGCCGCCCGAAGTCTCCAAGGCGCTGCCCAGAGGGATCATGGAGCCCAGAAGCACGACCACAGGCCATTCGATATGATTGTAGAGATCGGCAATCGGCATGATCTTGGTCAGCACATAGGCCACCACAACCAACCCCAGCGCAATTGGCAGATAGATCAGCCCGACGCTGGCCGCCAGCACAGCGGCAGCGAACAGGCCGATGGCCAGCCATGCTTTGTCATTGGCGGTGACGTTCAGCCCACGCTCGGCCAACGGCAGGCAGCCCAACCATTCGGTCACATCGGCACTGCGATCGCGAGGGCAGAGCAGCAGCAGAATGTCACCCGCTTCGACCTCGGTTTTGCGGACTTGTTCAGTGATCCGGCGGCCCTGACGCGAGATGCCCATCAGCACGGTACTCTGCCGCCAAGCCAGACCTAGCCCCTGCGCGGTGCGTCCGGTGATGCGCGCGCTTTCGGTGGCGACGACTTCGATCACCTCCAGACCGTCGCCCTCGGCGGTCAGCAACTCCTGACGTCGCGTGTCCGAGAAATCGAGGTTCAGCGCCGCGCGGAATTCATCCAATGCCTCGGGGCGGGCCTCCAGTACCAGCGCGTCGCCTTCTTTCAACGTTGCGTGGGCCGACCGGCCATAGCGCCGCTTGCCGTCGCGGATCAGGCCGATGATGGCGACGTCGGATTTCTCGGCTGCTTCGTATAGTTGGCTGACCCGCTTGCCTATATGTGCGGAGTCCGGAGGGATGGTTAGTTCAGCGATGTATTCGGCCAGCGCCTCGGACGTTTCCTCCTGCGGGCCACGGTTCGGGATCAGCCGCCAGCCGATCAGCGACACAAAGGCCAGTCCGGCAATGGCCGCCACCCCTCCGACAGGGGCGAAGTCGAACATTTGAAACGGCTCCCCCAGTGTTTCCTGGCGGATCGAGGCGATAATGATGTTAGGCGGTGTCCCGATCAGTGTGGCCATTCCTCCCAGTATGGTGGCAAAGCTCAGCGGCATCAGGGTTAGGCCAACTGACCGTCCGGCCTTGCGCGCGGTCTGGATGTCGACCGGCATCAGCAGGGCCAGCGCGGCCACATTGTTCATGAATGCCGACAGGACAGCACCGATTCCGCCCATCAGCGCGATATGGGCACCCAACCCGCGCGATGCGTCGACCAAGGTGCGCGTGATCAGGAACACCGCCCCCGAGCGGACCAATCCGGCTGATACCACCAGAACAAGCGCGACAATGATGGTGGCCGGGTGGCCAAATCCTGCAAAAGCGTCATCCACGGGCACCACGCCCAAAACAACCCCGATCAGCAATGCGGAAAACGCCACAAGATCATACCGAAATCGCCCCCACAGAAGCATTCCGAAAACAGTGGCGAAAAGGGCAAAAAGAATAATCTGATCTGTCGTCATTGGGTCACCATACCCACAAGGGGGCGTCTCGCAAGCCGCTCTCTTGATCCTGTCCCCCGCAAACGTCTATATGAGCGCCGAATACGCAATCACTATCACGAGGACGCACCATGGCAGGCCATTCCAAATGGGCCAATATCCAGCACCGCAAGGGTCGTCAGGACGCCGCGCGGTCCAAGCTGTTTTCCAAGCTGTCGAAAGAAATCACTGTCGCTGCTAAGATGGGCGACCCCGACCCCGACAAGAACCCGCGCCTGCGTCTGGCGGTGAAAGAGGCCAAGTCGAACTCGGTCCCCAAGGACGTGATCGACCGCGCGATCAAGAAATCGGTTGCGGGCGAAGGCGACGATTACGAAGAAATCCGGTACGAGGGCTATGGCCCGAACGGCGTCGCGGTGATCGTCGAGACGATGACCGACAACCGCAACCGGACCGCATCCACCGTGCGCTCGACGTTTTCGAAGAATGGCGGCAATCTGGGTGAGACCGGCTCGGTCGGGTTCATGTTCGACCGCAAAGGTGAGGTCGTCTATCAGGCGGACGCCGGCGACGCGGATACCATTTTCGAAGCCGCGATCGAAGCCGGGGCCGAAGATGTCGAAAGCTCGGAAGACGGCCACATCATCTGGTGCGCGGATACCGATTTGAACGATGTGTCGAACGCGCTGGAAACCGCTCTGGGTGAGTCGGAATCGACCAAGCTGGTGTGGAAGCCAACCACCACGACCGAACTTGGTCTGGAAGACATGCAAAAGCTGATGAAGCTGGTCGATGCGCTGGAAGATGACGATGACGTGCAGCGCGTCACAACCAATTTCGAAGCGACGGATGAGGTCATGGCGCAGCTTTAAGCTGGACTAAGGCAGACTTTTGAAACCCGGCCATCTGGCCGGGTTTTTTCGTGTCAGCCGTCGGTTGCCGCACCTTTGGGCAAAAGTATGATTTTGCGGGTAGGGCTGAGATCAGAAAAAAGACGAAATCTCGTCCAGCGGTTTCTTCAGCTTGGCGACACTGGGAACTGTCGCAGTTTCCGACGGGTGCCCAACTGCAATAATCATTGTCGGTTTTTCAGACGCGGGCCGCCCCAGCGCGTCATTCAGAAACCGCATAGGGTTAGGCGTGTGAGTCAGGGTGCAAAGCCCGGCGTGATGCAACGCTGCCAGCAGAAAGCCCGTGGCGATGTTCACGCTTTCCGGCACGTAGTAGTTTTTGTACCGCGTTCCGTCCTCGAACTGCCCCCAGCGCTGGGCAAAGACCACGATCAGCCAGGGGGCCACTGTCAGATGTTCCTTGACCGCATCCGTGCCGATGGGCTCCAGCGCCTTGATCCATTCATCTCCGGCACCACCGGCGTAAAAACGACGCTCTTCCTCTTCGGCCTCTTCGCGAATTCGCAGCTTCAGCGCGGCATCCGAAATTGCTGCGAAATGCCAGGGCTGATGATTGGCGCCTGAAGGCGCGGTACCTGCAGTGCGAATGCAGGTTTCGATCACTTCTCGCGCAATCGGTCGGTCCACAAAATCCCTTACCGTATGTCGCTGACGCATCTTATTGTAAAACGCGAATGCCGCGCCTTTCATCTCGTCGTCGGTGAATGTGCTGCGGTCGGGCAGGGGGATTGGGTCGTAACTAAGAGAGTCGCGTGAAAACATGTGGTTGCTCCGAAAATGTGCCGCTTGCCGGGTTAGTGCTATAGTCACTAGCGTATGGGGGACAATAGCAAGAACGCGCGGGGCATGGCCGTCTCACGGGCACTGACCCGAAGGAAGATGTTGCGATTGTTCTGGCAAAAGGGCATCCCTTGCCACTTTCCGGACCGCAGCAGTTAGGGGAGCCAGCGCCGGTGCAAGGACGCGACCGACCTGCCATGTCAAAGGAACGTCCAGCGGCGCGTTCGGCTTTAGCGGACACAACCGGCCGTCTTCCAGCGCGGGCCGCACCAATCCAACAGGGTTCATCCCCCAGCCCAAACCGGCGATCGCCGCGTCAACAAAACCTTGCGACGAGGGCAGGTAATGTGAGGGCGGTGTGATCCGACGGCCAGTTTGTGCGGCAATCCACGATCTTTGCAGGCTGTCTTTGCGATTGAAGGTCAGGCAAGGCGCGCTGGCCAGCGTTTGCTCGTTTACGCCGGGGGAAAACCACTGTCGTATGAAATCCGGACTCGCAGTCGCGATGTACCTCAGATTGCCGAGGGCAAAGCTGTCACAGCCGGAAACGGGTTGGCCGCCCACGGTTATGGCGGCGCTAACCTCACCACGCTTCAGCCATTCTGCCGAATGGTCCTGATCGTCAAGAACAAGGTCGAACAACAGCCCATCAACCAAAGCCATGGCGTCTATGAACCAGGTGGCCAGAACGTCGGCGGGTATGGCTATTCGAACACGTGCCGGACCGGTCGCCTGCTTCAGCGTCAGTTCCTGGACCAGCCTGGATTCGAGCAGCCCAATGTCTTCGGCATGTTGCGCGATGCGCAATCCGGCCGGGGTGCCGGTGCAAGGTGTCCCTCGGTGGATCAGCGCCGCGCCGACACGGTCCTCTAACGCTTTGATCCGCTGCGAGATGGCAGACGGTGTTACTGCAAGCTCGTCAGCGGCGGCGTCAAAGCTTCCGTGGCGCAGGATCGAGGACAAAGCCGACAGATGAATGGGGTCAAGCAGCATTAGTTGAACTTAATCTCGGTTAGCATCTTTAATTTGATAGATGGACCCAATGCCCGTAGTCAACGCATCAGAACGCAGGAGGTCACATGTCCCCATCTCTTTTCGCTGGCTTCGCTCTGGGCTTCAGCCTGATCCTTGCCATTGGTGCGCAAAACGCATTCGTATTGCGGCAGGGTGTGCGGCGCGAGCATGTGTTTCCACTGTGCCTGACCTGTGCCGTGTCCGACGCTATTCTGATCGCCGCGGGTGTCGCGGGGTTCGGTGCCTTGGCAGAGGCGGCGCCATGGTTTGAAACGGCAATGCGCTACGGCGGAGCCATCTTTCTGACGTGGTACGGGCTGCGCAGCCTGCAATCGGCCTGGCGCGGAGGGGCTGCGATGGATGTGGGCAAAGGTCAGCGTGCCAGCCTGCGGTCGGTTCTGTTGACCGTGTTGGCTTTTACATGGCTGAATCCGCACGTTTATTTAGATACGGTTGTCCTGATCGGGTCGATATCGGCGCAGTATGACGACCGTATGGCTTTTGCCGTGGGTGCGATGCTGTCCAGTTTCGTGTTCTTCTTTTCACTGGGTTACGGGGCAGGGGTCTTGTCCCCTGTCTTTGCCCGACCGCGCGCTTGGCAGGTTCTGGATGTAGTGATCGGTGTCGTCATGCTGAGTATTGCTTTAAAACTTGTTGCCATGTGAAGGGTTGTTCCCGCCCGGATTTCAGTGTTCAGATTTCGGCATGACACAGCTTGCCGCCTCTTACCGCCCCCTTGCGGGCATGTTCTGGATGTTCTCAGCCGGGATATCCTTTGTGGTGATGACGGCCCTGGTCAAATCACTGGGAACGACCATGAATCCAATCCAGGCGGCATTTTTGCGATATGTTCTAGGGCTCGTTTTCCTGCTGCCAGCGTTGCGTGCAATCCTGACAACGCGCCTGACGCCCCGGCTCGTGACCCTGTTCGGCGTGCGCGGGGTTATTCACGCGGTCGCCGTGATGTTGTGGTTCTACGCGATGACGCAGATCCCCTTGGCCGAGGTTACGGCCATGAATTACATGACGCCGGTCTATGTCACGCTGGGGGCGGCGTTGTTTCTCGGCGAAAAACTGGCTTTTCGCCGGGTCGCCGCGATTTTGGTGGCTCTGATCGGAGTTCTGATCATCCTGCGGCCTGGTTTTCGCGAGGTTTCGACTGGCCATCTGGCCATGCTGGGTACTGCACTGATGCTGGGCGGGTCTTACCTGCTGGCCAAACTGCTGGTGCGTGATATCCCGCCCGCAGTTGTCGTTGCGCATCTGTCGATTTGGGTAACACTGGGGTTGATACCCTTTGCTATCGCAGTTTGGGAGCCGCCCAGTTGGCGCGACATCGGAGTGCTGTTTCTGGTCGCCAGCTTCGCCACCGCTGGTCACTACTTTATGACGCTGGCGTTGCAGGCAGCCCCGGTGGCGGTCACGCAGCCGGTAACATTTTTGCAATTGATTTGGGCCACGCTGTTGGGTGCTTTGGTCTTCCACGAAAGTGTTGACATATGGGTCGTTGCAGGGGGTACGCTGATCTTGTCCGCTGTAAGCTTTATCGCTTGGCGAGAGGCGGTTCTAAATCGCAGTAACCTGACAACGCCAAGCATCGCGCCCAAGCTCTAGCGACTTTCAGCGCGTACATACGGTTATTGATTGACGGGTCAATAAAATCTTCGTAGCGTTCTTTCTGTCAAGCCGCAGGAAGGGGGCAGCTATGCCGAAACTCGGAATGGAACCAATCCGCCGTGACGCGATCGTCAGGGCGACGATTGCCGAGCTTGGCTCGAAAAAGTCCCTCGATGTGACCGTCAGCCAGATTGCCAAGCGGGCAGGAATGTCCAGCGCATTGGCGCATCATTATTTCGGCGGCAAAGATCAGATCTTTCTGGCGGCTATGCGCCGCATCCTATCCGATTTCGGGAATGAAGCGCGGGGAGAACTGAGGGCCGCTGCCCCAAACAAGAGGGCCCAGGCCGTCATCCGGGCCTGTTTTGCACCGTCCTGTTTTACGCCCGATGTGATCGCGGCATGGATGACGTTTTATGTCCTGGCCCAGACCAACGATGACGCCTTGCGTCTGTGGCAGATTTATCAGGCGCGAATCCGATCCAACCTGGTCGACGCCCTGCGCCCCTTGATGCGCGATCCGGTTGAGGCTGCCGAGAACATGATCGCTCTGATCGATGGTCTTTATATCCGCGCCGCGCTGAGCGCCCCGGAAGAACCGCAACTGGCGGTGAACCACGCAATGCGTGTCCTCAACACTCTGCTCGAGGCTGAAAAATGACAAAGCCGAACATTCTGATCCTGATGGTGGATCAGCTTAACGGAACCCTCTTTCCCGACGGTCCCGCAGACTGGCTGCATGCACCCAACCTGAAAAAGTTGGCGGAACGGTCGACCCGGTTTGCCAACGCCTATACAGCCTCGCCACTCTGTGCACCGGGACGGGCGAGCTTTATGTCGGGCCAGCTGCCTTCGCGAACCGGGGTCTATGATAACGCAGCCGAGTTCCGCAGCGACATTCCCACCTATGCGCATCATCTGCGTCGCGCCGGGTATTACACATGTCTGTCCGGTAAGATGCATTTTGTCGGCCCCGATCAACTGCACGGGTTCGAGGATCGCCTGACCACCGACATCTACCCCGCTGATTTCGGCTGGACGCCGGATTACCGCAAGCCGGGCGAACGTATCGACTGGTGGTATCACAATATGGGCTCGGTAACGGGCGCGGGTGCGGCCGAGATTTCCAACCAGATGGAGTATGATGACGAGGTCGCCTACAACGCGAAGGCCAAGCTTTACGATCTGGCGCGTGGCAAGGACGACCGACCGTGGTGCGTGACCGTCAGCTTCACCCATCCGCACGACCCCTATGTGGCACGTCGGAAATATTGGGACTTGTACGAAGACTGCGAGCACCTTTTGCCCGAAGTTGCAGACCTTGGCTATGACAATCAGGATCCACATTCCAAGCGTATCTTCGACGCCAATGACTGGCGCAGCTTTGACATTACCGAGGAAGATATCCACAAATCTCGCCGCGCCTATTTCGCGAATATCTCGTATCTGGATGACAAGATCGGTGAAATCCTCGAAGTGCTGGAAACCACGCGACAAGAGGCAATCATCCTCTTTGTCTCGGATCACGGAGATATGCTGGGCGAACGGGGTCTATGGTTCAAAATGAACTTTTATGAAGGCTCGGCGCGCGTGCCGCTGATGATCTCGGCCCCGGATCTGCCTGCGGGCCGGATCGATACTCCGGTTTCGACAATTGATGTGACCCCGACACTGGGCGCATTGGCGGGTGTCGATATGGCCGAAATCGCACCTTGGACAGATGGTGAAGACCTTGTGCCTTTGGCGAAGGGGGATGAGCGTACCGCGCCTGTGGCCATGGAATACGCGGCTGAAGCGTCTTATGCCCCATTGGTTTCGCTGCGCTATGGCAAATGGAAATACAACCGCTGCGCCTTGGACCCGGATCAACTGTTCGATCTCGAGGCTGATCCACACGAACAGATCAACCTTGCTGGTGATCCCGCTCATGCCGGAACTCTGCAAACCCTTCGCGCAAAATCCGAGGCGCGTTGGGATTTGGATCAATTCGACGCGGATGTGCGCGCCAGTCAGGCTCGTCGTTGGGTTGTCTATGAGGCGCTACGGCAGGGTGGCTATTACCCATGGGATTACCAGCCGCTGCAAAAAGCGTCCGAGCGGTACATGCGCAATCACATGGATCTGAATGTCGTTGAGGAAAACGCCCGTTTTCCACGTGGCGAATAGCCTCTTCACCTTTTTGAAAATACTCCCGCCGGAGGCGTCTTAAACAGGCTCGGCGGGTCATGGAGACCTGAAAATGGAAGCAGATTTCGTCATTGTTGGCGCCGGATCCGCCGGTTGTGCAATGGCTTATCGCCTAAGCAAAGCCGGAGCTTCGGTTGTGGTGATCGAACATGGCGGCACCGACGCCGGGCCGTTCATCCAGATGCCCGCGGCGCTGAGCTATCCGATGAACATGCCGATGTATGACTGGGGTTACCGGTCCGAGCCCGAGCCACACCTGAACAATCGCCAACTGGCCTGCCCACGCGGCAAAGTGATTGGCGGGTCGTCCTCGATCAACGGCATGGTTTATGTGCGCGGCCATGCGCGTGACTTTGATACTTGGGCCGAGATGGGCGCCGATGGATGGTCATACTCGGACGTGCTGCCCTATTTCAAACGCATGGAAACATGGCACGATGGCGGTCATGGCGGTGATGCAGAGTGGCGAGGTAAAGACGGACCGCTGCATGTGTCGCGCGGCCCGCGTGAGAATCCTCTGTTCCAAGCCTTTGTCGATGCTGGGCAGCAGGCGGGTTACGAAGTTACAGGCGACTACAACGGCGAAAAACAGGAAGGTTTCGGCCCGATGGAGCAGACCGTCTGGAAAGGACGGCGCTGGTCTGCAGCGAATGCTTACCTGAAGCCTGCGCTAAAGCGCGACAATTGCGATATCGTGCGTGGTCTAGCGTCGCGCGTGGTCATGGAAAACGGCCGTGCGACCGGCGTTGAGCTGATCCGCGGCGGCAACAAGGAGATCATCCGCGCCCGACGCGAGGTGGTGCTTGCCGCGTCCTCGATAAACTCTCCCAAGTTGCTGATGTTGTCGGGGATCGGTCCGGCGGCTCATCTGGCAGAGCATGGAATTGAGGTTGTTGCTGACCGCCCCGGCGTGGGTGCAAACCTACAGGACCATCTGGAACTGTATATCCAGCAGGCTTCGCTGCAGCCGATCACGCTGTATAAGCACTGGAATCTGTTCAGCAAGGGCCTGATCGGGGCGCAATGGTTGTTTACCAAAACCGGGCTTGGTGCATCGAACCAGTTCGAAAGCGCGGCATTCATTCGGTCCAATCCGGGGGTGGAATACCCGGATATCCAGTATCACTTCCTGCCGATCGCCGTGCGTTACGATGGGCAGGCTGCGGCCGAAGGGCATGGCTTCCAGGCGCATGTGGGGCCGATGCGCTCGCCCTCGCGCGGGGCGGTCAAGCTGCGCTCGGACCAGCCCGAGGATGCTCCTATGATCCGGTTCAACTATATGAGCCACGAAAAGGATTGGGAGGATTTCCGCAAATGTATCCGCCTGACCCGCGAGATTTTCGGGCAAGACGCGTTCAAACCCTATGCGGGCAAGGAAATCCAACCGGGTGCTGATGTGCAGACGGACGAGGAACTGAATGGGTTCATCGCCGAACATGCCGAGAGTGCTTACCACCCCTGCGGTACCTGCCGTATGGGCCGCGCCGATGACAAAAATGCAGTGGTTGATCCGGAGGGCCGTGTGATCGGCGTTGACGGGTTGCGCGTCGCCGACAGCTCGATTTTCCCTCAGATCACCAACGGCAACCTCAACGCGCCGTCGATCATGGTAGGGGAGAAGATATCGGATCACCTGTTGGGCAAGGAATCCCTGCCGAAAGCCAATGACCGCCCGTGGATTCACCCGGCATGGGCGACAGCGCAGCGTTGATTTGATCCGCGTCAAAGCGGGGTGTGGCAAATACATTTAGACCTGAATCGCAACGACATATTTGAGGAGCGAACAGGAATGTCCCACACCCCGCATGAACTGGCCGAAGAGTTTCCGGAAAAAGTTGAACTTATGAGCCAGCTCAAGCAATCAGATGCGCATTTCGCCCGGCTGGCTGATGAGTATCACGAGATCAACCGTGTCGTTCATCGGGCGGAAACCAATATTGAACCGATGGAAGATCTGGCCGAGGGAGAATTGCGCAAGAAACGCGCAGCGCTCAAGGATGAGATCTGGGCGATCTTGACGAAAGCATGAAACTCAGGGCGGGGGCTCTGCCCCCGTCGCGGCAGGCCGCGACTCCCCCGGGATATTTTCAGGCCAGGTGAAGATCAGGTGACTTCGTAAGGCAAGGTGCCACGGGTATGGGCGTCAATCGACAGGCGTCGTTCCAGCGGCGGAACCGAGCGTTGGTGGCAGGTCTGCCTCTCGCAAATACGGCACGAAATGCCGATTGGTTCGTAGGCGCTGGCGTTATTGATATCGAGGTTGTCGGCATAGACTAGGGCCTCGGCATGGCGAACCTCGCAACCTAGGGCTATGGCATAGCGGCGCACGGGCGCGCCAAATGAGCCACCAGATTTAGACACATCCCGAGCCAGTGAGATATAGCGGACACCGTCCGGTGTTTCCGCCAATTGCCGCAAGAAATGCCCGGGGGTTTCAAAAGCTCGGTGGACGTTCCACAGGGGGCAGGCGCCGCCGAACCTGGCGAATTGCAGGCGCGTGGCCGAGTGGCGCTTGGTGATCGTACCGGCCTGATCGACGCGAACGAAGAAAAAAGGAATACCTTTGGCACCGGGACGTTGCAGTGTCGACAGGCGGTGCGCGATTTGTTCGATGGAGGCTCCAAACCGATTGCTGAGAAGTTCCAGATCGTGCCGATAGTCTTGCGCTGCCGCCAAGAATTTATCGTAGGGCATCAGAGATGCGCCAGCGAAATAATTGGCTAGGCCGATCTTCGCGATGGCGCGTGCCTCTTCGCTTTGGAATTTGGCGAAGTCCAGAGTGGCCTCGAGCAGTTTGTCCTGACTGATGAGCGCCAGTTGAAGCAGGAGTTGGAACACTTGCGTCTGAGGGGCAATGCGGGACGACAGTTGCAATGTTTTGCTGTCGGGGGCGTATTTTCGCGTATCAGGTATGTCGGCGAATTGCACCCGAATTTCTCGTTCGCCAAGGCTTTCGATGGCTGCTGCTCGGATTCCGCCGGATTCTTCCGCTCGGCTCGAAAACCGCTCGGCCGCGCGGTCGACTGCATCAATATAGTTGTCGCAATAGTGGAAGAAGTCGCGCACTTCCTCCCAGGGGCTGGCTTGTATCTGCGCGTCTTCACGGCCCAGCGCTTCGTCCAAAGAGGCCAGCCGTTCGTGGGTTTGCCGATACGTGCGGTGCAGTGCGATGAAGGCACGGGCCAACGCAGGCGCGTTTGATGCCGTCAGGCGGAGGTCCGCCAAGGGCGGAATGGCATCATCGAAAACCGGATCGGCCAGTGCCTCGCGCATATCCGAGACCAAACGTTCGCTGTCGCCGGTGCTTAGTTCGGTCACGTCCATGCCGAATTCCTGCGCCAATGCCAGAATAACCGTGGTGGAGATCGGCCGGTTGTTGTTCTCCATTTGGTTCAGGTAGGGTAAGGATACGCCGAGCTTGGTCGCAAATTCCTTTTGCGTCAGGGCCAGGCGCGTGCGCATTTCGCGCAGTTTTGCACCGGCATAGAGCTTTTGGGTCGCCATGGGTCGCCTTTGCAATTATTCGATTTTTAAAGGCTAACTTTGCAAACCTTTCGACGCAACCCGTGTTATAGGCCGAGTTGCCTTTCGCGCCGGATAACTGAGGCGATGGCGCATATGGCCAACGCCGAAGTCGCCAGCATCAACCACAGTAAAGGCATCGCGCCGGTTTCATGGGTCAGTAGGGTTCCGGCAAGGGCGCTGAGCCCTGCGCCGCCGCCCAACATGATGGCGCCGCTCAGGCCAGAGGCGGTGGCGGCCAAATGTGGGCGAACCGACAGGGCGCCAGAGGTGGCGTTGGGAATTGTCATGCCGTTTCCGAGGCCCACAAACGTCATAAGCCCGAAAAAGCTGAGTGCAGTTCCAAAGCCCGCCAGAAAGAGGGCGGCGGACAAGGCGACACCAGCCGCATTCAGCCAGCACCCCCAAAGTACCATTCGGTTCACGCCGAAGCGAACCGAATACCGGCCGCTCAGAAAGTTGCCGCAGAAATATCCAACTGCCGGCGCGCCAAAATAGATGCCAACCTGTGCCGCGCTGAGGCCGAACAGTTCAGTGCCGATGAAGGGTGCCCCACCGAGGTAGGCAAAGAATGCACCCGAGGATAATGCAGAGGACAGTGAATAGCCCCAGAACCGCGGCGAGCGTATCAGTTCCGGATATTCACGAAATTGCTGCACCAACGTCTTGCCGCTTTTGGAGGAGGTTTCACCAAAGTCGGTAAATGTAAGGGCCAGCGTCATGACGCCTAGAGCGAAGGGCAGCCAGAAATTGGCTTTCCAGCCGAAGTTCTCTTCCAGCAGGCCGCCGATGGCTGGACCGATCATCGGAACGACGGCCATGCCCATCGTGACATAACCGATCATCGAGGCTGCCTGATCCTGATCATACATATCACGCACCGCGGCCCGGCTGAGCACCATACCCACAACCACGATGGCCTGACACATGCGGAAGGCCAGAAAGACTTCGATCGTAGGGGCGTAGATGCAGCCCAGCGTAGCGATCAGGAACAGCGCCAACCCCCATAGAAGAACGGGGCGGCGCCCGGCCTTATCTGCAACCGGGCCGATCAGGATTTGCAGTACGGCATTGACCAGAAGATACAGCGCGATTGACAGCTGCATGACTTTGTAGTCGGCCTGAAAATGCAGCGCCATATTTGGCAGGCTGGGCAGGAAGAGGTTCAGGCTAAGGGCTGACAGCCCGGACAGCAAAACTAGCGTCGAAATATTGGGTGGCGACCGGCGCGTCGTGGGGGAACTGAACTGCATGGTTCACATGTATAGCCGTAGCTTCAGGGAATGCTATCAAAGAACGTCTATCAAGCCGATACTTAGCAAATTTACAGTTTTCCGCAACTTTGTTGCCAATGATTTGCAAATTTGCCGAAAGATGCTTTGGTCTCGGCGCATCTGCGTATAGTGTCGCGCGAAATTTCACAGGGGATTAGCGCCATGAAAGACATCCTGACCGAGCTTGAAGACCGCCGCAACGACGCCCGGCTTGGCGGTGGGCAAAAGCGTATCGACGCACAACACGGCCGCGGCAAGCTGACCGCGCGCGAGCGGATCGAACTGCTGCTGGACGAAGGCAGCTTTGAAGAGTTCGACATGTTCGTCAGCCACCGCTGTACCGATTTCGGGATGGAAAATCAAAAGCCTGCGGGTGACGGCGTGGTCACCGGCTGGGGCACGATCAACGGCCGGATGGTTTATGTGTTTAGCCAGGATTTCACCGTGTTTGGCGGCTCGCTGTCCGAAACCCACGCACAGAAGATCTGCAAGATCATGGATATGGCGATCCAGAACGGCGCGCCGGTGATCGGAATCAACGACTCGGGCGGGGCGCGAATCCAGGAAGGTGTTGCATCGCTGGCTGGCTATGCCGAAGTTTTCCAGCGCAACATCATGGCCTCGGGCGTGGTGCCGCAGATCAGTGTGATCATGGGGCCGTGCGCGGGCGGTGCGGTTTATAGCCCTGCGATGACTGACTTTATTTTCATGGTCAAAGACACCTCGTACATGTTCGTGACTGGCCCTGACGTTGTGAAGACCGTCACCAACGAGGTCGTCACCGCCGAAGAATTGGGCGGGGCGTCGACCCACACCAAGAAATCCTCGGTCGCCGACGGAGCGTTCGAAAACGATGTCGAGGCGCTGGCCGAAGTGCGTCGTCTGGTCGATTTCTTGCCGCTGAACAACCGCGAGAAACCTCCGGTGCGCCCGTTCTTTGACAGCCCCGAGCGGGTCGAGGCTTCGCTGGATACATTGATCCCTGACAACCCGAACACGCCTTACGACATGAAGGAACTCATCACAAAAGTGGCGGATGAAGGCGACTTCTACGAGATTCAGGAAGACTACGCCAAGAACATCATCACCGGCTTCATCCGTCTGGAGGGGCAGACCGTTGGTGTTGTCGCCAACCAGCCGATGGTTCTGGCTGGCTGTCTGGATATCGACAGCTCACGCAAGGCGGCACGGTTCGTGCGGTTCTGCGATTGTTTCGAGATTCCAATCTTGACGCTGGTCGACGTGCCGGGCTTTCTGCCGGGTACTTCGCAGGAATATGGCGGAGTTATCAAACACGGTGCCAAGCTGTTGTTCGCCTATGGTGAAGCGACAGTGCCAAAAGTCACCGTGATCACTCGCAAGGCCTATGGTGGTGCGTATGACGTTATGGCGTCGAAACACCTGCGCGGCGATTTCAACTATGCGTGGCCGACCGCCGAGATCGCGGTGATGGGTGCCAAGGGTGCGACCGAGATTATTCATCGGGCGGATTTGGGCGATGCGGAAAAGATCGCGCAGCACACGCAGGATTATGAGGACCGGTTTGCCAACCCGTTTGTCGCCGCCGAGCGTGGCTTCATCGATGAGGTGATCATGCCGCACTCCACCCGCCGTCGCGTGTCCCGCGCGTTCGCCAGCCTTCGTAACAAGAAGCTGAAGAACCCGTGGAAAAAGCACGACAATATCCCACTGTAAGGAACGCACTGAACCACGTGGCCGCCAGAAGAGTTTCTGATGGCGGCTAACGCAAGAGGGGCAGACGGTATGTTTGACTTTGAGACCAAAGCTGATAAATGACTTGCCTTGCCAGATATAAAAAAGCGCGGGCCAAAAGCCATGCGCGCGCGATTCCAGAGAGAGGAGCCTGCGTCTCGCAGGTCTGGGGTCGCGTCTTTTTTCTGGCCTTTCTGGCATGGTCGTCAACAGCAGTTGCCCAATCTGACAACCTTCTGCCTGTTCCATCGGGGCAGCCTGTGCATCTGAGCGATGTTTTGCTGGACGACAATCCCGGTGAATTGTGGGTCAGGTTTCGTTTCGTCGCACCCAAGATCGGATATACCGTCGGTCGGATTGGATATGATGTGGCCTCGGCGGATATGGAACACCTGTGCCAGACCCTCGCAGTTGCTTATGTGGCGAAATATGAACTTAAGCCAGCGCGGGTAGTCATTTCATTGTCGGATCGGCCCACCGAATTCGGGCAATCCAAGCCTGACGCAACTCAGTTCTTTGAAGCCTACCGGCTGGAAGAGTCCCGGTGTATCTGGGAGGGGCTCTGACAATGAAACACATTCACGACCTCAGAGCATTTCTGAAAACCAATGCGGCTTTGGAGGTGCGCAACATGATCCCGTCTGCTCTTGGGAATGAATTATCTTTTCGGAAAACGGCGAAGAAAGAGGTGCCGGCATGCTGAAGCACCGCGGCTTTCCCGGACGCTTACCCGGAACTGACTTTCAATTCACTATTCGTCGGGCCAACCCCAAGGGCGTCACACCCATCACGCGCCGAGAGCGGTTTCGGGATCGAAAGCCTGCTGATCGCCGCGCGGATGCTGCCTTTATGGAAGCACTGTGGCAACATTTCGGGGATCAGCCTTTCGAACGGGGCAATCTAGACGCTGGTCGCCTGAGTTGGTTGTTCGAACGTGAAGTCGTTGCGGTCGAAGATCCGTTCGATCCCGAAAGCTATGAAGCTTTGCTGGTTATCAACCTGGATATCGCGCGTCAGTCGTTTCCCGATATATTTGACGGTGCGCGCTGACAATGTTCGGTGTGGGCGCACATATGAGCCGGACACCTCTTAGTGGTGTGACCCCGCCCAATGAAGGGCGGGATCGGTATCGTACCTCAGAAGTTCAGCTGCGCCGCCAGCTGAATTCGGTCTGCGTCGAAGGTGGTGCCCGAATTCACATCGTTGCGCTCACCATAGAAGTATTCGGCGCTGAACGTCAGGTTGTCCGTCGCTTTGTAGAATACGTTGAAGTGAACGGTCTCGATATCAGTAAAGGCCAGTGCACCGTCGGCCGTCGGCAGATCATAGTCAACTTCACCATAGGCGATACCTACGTTCCATTTTTCGCCGATGTCCTGACGAAGTTCGACGGTGAACCCGTCAACATCGTTAGCTTCACCGTTAACGATGGCGTCACCGGCACCGATCAGGTACGGGCCAAGCGCTTCGCCGTCGACATAGTTGACCTGGAACAGGCCACCTGCCCACGGACGAACGGAGCCGGACAGGGTAAAGCCGGTCTGATCGACTTCTACACCGCCACTCTCGGCTTTACCGTACAGTGCGGAAGCGCGGGCCAGGAATGTGCCGTCGTTATATTCAGCCGAGCCGACGAAAACCGGATCGCGCGAGTCCGAACCGCCGACATTTTCTTCGATCGACAGGGCAAATGCCGTGTTGTCGATGCCGAAGCTGTTGGTGTAGCGGACCTGCGGAACGCGGGCAAAGGGGATACCTACGGGGCCGTCGAATTCAACCGAGGTCGGGTAGCTGTCCAGCGGCTGGAAGTTGGTCCAGTACTGACCGATCAACCAGTTGTCGCCGATTGTGATGTTGGCGTGACGAACGCGCAGTTCGGCAGTGCCGCCGCTTCCAAACAGGTCGAATTCCAGTTGTCCGCCGACTTCACCAATTCCGGTTTGCGTGCTGGAAAGCAGGCCAATCCGCGACTGACGAACGGTCGATCCGAAAGTACCGCTGGTGGCAGCGTCGGGATCACCAATATTCGAGGTGTCCGCCGTGTCGCCCAATTCAAAATCGAAATCATAGAAGAAGTCGGCTTTGACGTAGCCATAGATGTCCAGCGCGGTACTTCCGATTTTGAATTCTCCGGGTGTAGAGCCCGGCCCCACGGACTCCAGAGCTTCGACTCGGGCGCGCAGAGCATCAAGCTCGGCTTGTGTTTGTGCATCTTGCGCCAAGGCTTGCATGCCGGTCACGGAAAGCGTGCTGGCAGCAAGCAGGCTGGCTGTTTTAGCCTTTATTTTCATGGGATTAGTTCCTTGTGTGCGAGTGTGCGCCGCCAACTTTTCACGCAAGTCGCCACGAGGGAAATCACCAAATTGAGAGAGAATCGGAGTAAGTTCTCAAGCAAATGTGTGGGTAAGCGCTTGCAACATCACAGGTCCGTGACCGGACGGAATAAGCCCCTGTTCCGGTGGAGAAATTCTTGTCATGCCCCGTATACTTTGCGTGAGGGCGTCGGCGCAGAAAATCACTGCGTGGACACGATTTTTAACAGTAATGTGACGATCCGGTCGGATAGATCAGCAGGGATATCCAAGAACCATATCGGCACCAATTTGCGCGAGATTTTGTCAGATGGGCAGGTTTCAGCCGGAAATCTCATTGGACGCAAAGAGTCATTTGCGACCCGTGTTCTACAAGGCAATGTGAACGGGCCGTGCGGCTCTACTTTGCCTGCGCCGCACAAGCACCTACTATTCCGTACCCCTTCCTTCCGCGGGCAGGTTTGTGACATACACAAAATCCTGCCCGCGTTTTTCGTTTCGCGTAAGGTTCGGGTTTCGCGGCATAAATTTGCGCACAACGAGGATGTGAACTATCGGTTGTTGAAAAACAGCCGTTCTGGACTAATTCTGCGGGTAAAATTCCAGAAGGGGCAGAAATCATGCGAATCTCTAAATTCTTCCTGGTCGCGGCAACCTGCGCAGGCCTTGCCGCTTGCGGCGACTCTTTGGGCGAACAGGCGTTGCTTGGCGGCGGCGCGGGGGCCTTGGGTGCGGCGGTGCTCAGCGCTGACCCGTTCGTCGGGGCTGCGGTCGGTGCCGCAGGCAACGTGCTGTACTGCAAGACCCAGCAGAACTGCTACTAACCTAAATTCCGGGGCGCCCGTCGCCCCTGCTGTCATCGTGCGAAACGCTGTTACAGGGCTTGGGCCCCGTAACAGCGTTTCGTTTCTACTGAATACCAAGATAAAGGACGTTCCATGTTCAACAAGATCCTGATCGCAAACCGGGGCGAGATCGCCTGCCGGGTTATCAAGACTGCGCGTAAGATGGGTATCGGCACGGTTGCCATTTATTCGGACGCAGACCGACAGGCGTTGCACGTGTCGATGGCAGACGAGGCCGTGCATATCGGCCCACCGCCCGCGAACCAATCTTATATCGTAATCGATAAGGTGATGGACGCCATTCGCCAAAGCGGCGCGCAGGCTGTGCACCCTGGTTACGGCTTTCTGTCAGAGAATTCAAAATTTGCCGAGGCGCTAGAGGCCGAAGGTGTTGCCTTTGTCGGCCCACCGAAGGGCGCGATTGAAGCGATGGGCGACAAGATCACGTCGAAGAAAATCGCTCAGGAAGCCGGCGTATCGACTGTTCCCGGCTATATGGGGTTGATCGAGGACGCAGATGAGGCGGTGAAAATCTCGAATGAGATCGGCTATCCCGTCATGATCAAGGCCAGCGCCGGGGGCGGCGGTAAAGGCATGCGGATTGCGTGGAATGACGATGAAGCACGCGAGGGCTTCCAGTCATCCAAGAATGAGGCGGCAAACTCGTTCGGCGATGACCGGATTTTCATCGAGAAATTCGTGACCCAACCGCGCCATATCGAGATTCAGGTTTTGTGCGACAGCCACGGCAACGGGATTTATCTGGGCGAGCGCGAATGCTCGATCCAGCGCCGGAACCAGAAAGTGGTGGAAGAGGCGCCATCGCCTTTCCTTGATCCTGAAACCCGCAAGGCGATGGGGGAGCAGGCAGTGGCCCTGGCCAAGGCCGTGGGATATGCCAGCGCGGGCACGGTCGAGTTCATCGTCGATGGTGAAAAGAATTTCTACTTCCTTGAAATGAACACCCGTCTTCAGGTGGAACACCCCGTCACCGAACTGATCACTGGTGTCGACCTGGTCGAACAGATGATCCGTGTCGCGGCTGGTGAGAAACTTTCGATCACTCAGGATGACGTGACGCTCACCGGCTGGGCCATTGAAAATCGTCTCTATGCCGAAGATCCGTATCGCGGCTTCCTGCCGTCGATCGGTCGCTTGTCTCGCTATCGTCCACCGCAGGAAACAGCGGCTGGCCCGTTGCTGGTAAACGAAAAATGGCAAGGTGATGCGCCTGAAGGTGAGGCTGCCGTGCGCAACGATACCGGCGTCTATGAAGGCGGCGAGATCAGCATGTATTATGACCCGATGATCGCCAAGCTTTGCACTTGGGCTTCGACCCGTGAGGCGGCGATTGAGGCGATGCGCGTGGCGCTGGACAGCTTTGAGGTCGAAGGCATTGGCCACAACCTGCCGTTCCTGTCGGCAGTGATGGATCATCCGAAATTCATCAGCGGCGACATTACCACTGCATTCATTGCCGAGGAATACCCTGAGGGGTTCGAAGGTGTTGAGCTGCCCGAAACCGACCTGCGGCGCATCGCGGCGTCCTGTGCTGCCATGTACCGCGTCGCCGAAATCCGCCGCACTCGTGTCTCTGGCCGGATGGACAACCACGAGCGCAAGGTTGGCAAACGCTGGAATGTCGCGCTGCAGGGGCAGGAGTTTGACGTAACGATCGAGGCCGACAAAGAGGGTGCGACCGTCCAATTCGCGGATGGCGAAACTCTGCGCGTCGCTTCTGAATGGACGCCAGGTGACCAATTGGCGGTTTTGGATGTGAATGACAGTCCGCTGGTTCTGAAGGTCGACAAAATCTCGGGCGGGTTCCGTATTCGTAACCGGGGTGCCGACCTGAAAGTGCATGTACGTCGCCCACGTCAGGCGGAACTGGCCCGTCTGATGCCGGAAAAACTGCCACCGGATACCTCGAAAATGCTGCTCTGCCCGATGCCGGGTTTGATCGTGAAGATCGACGTTGAAGTGGGGCAGGAGGTGCAGGAAGGTCAGGCGCTGTGCACCGTCGAGGCGATGAAGATGGAAAACATCCTGCGCGCCGAGAAGAAGGGCACCGTAGCCAAGATCAACGCAGGCCCTGGCGACAGCCTCGCTGTGGATGATGTGATCATCGAGTTCGAGTGATAATGACCGCGTTTTCGCCATATACCCCAACATTCCCGGCGTCTTGCGCCGGGTATCTGGGTCGTGGCGGAAACGCTCAGCCGCCCTCGCGCCGATCGCGAATCTCGCGTTCGCGCAGTGGCGTCTTGTCGATGGAGCGGCCAATCTCGCGCACGCTCCACGGGGACGGTTTGCGCAGTTTCACCACTCCGTCCTTATCGACGAACACCATCTGGAAACCGCGCGGACGCAATTGCGATCGAATCGGGGATCGGGCCGACGGGTCGGTGTCGGTCAGCACGATCACATCGCGGTCACGCATGGCTGCTTCGCCTTCGATCAGCATGTCGATCTGTTGCTGGAATCGCGGGTCGGCGGATGTGTCGGCAAAGACGACGATGGGCCGTTTGACCCATAAAAACTCACTGAGTTCGCTGTCGCCGACGGGCCGAACATATTCGTCATCCGCAGGCGCGGACCCGTCGGCGGCCAATGCGGCCAACGGGAATAGTGCCGAGAAAACAAAGGCAAGCGTTCGTGTCATAGGGCCTCCTGTTCATTCGAATATAGCCCCTGTGCCGATGAATGCGACCGGCGATTTGCCCGGCACGTTCAAAAACTTGCGTTTGACCGGGTCTGAAACGGCCCTTCTGAACATCACATCGCGCGGGCAACGCCCCGGCGCGACGGGAATTAAGAAAAGGATATCGCCATGACCGATACGAAAGACTGGCAGGCACTGGCCGAGAAAGAGCTGCGTGGACGTCCGTTGGACGACCTTACCAAGGAAACTCTGGAAGGCATCGACGTCAAACCGCTTTACACGCAGGAAGACACAGCCGATCTGCCCCATATGGGTACGCTGCCTGGCTTTGGGCCGTTCACGCGTGGGGTTAAGGCCACAATGTATGCGGGCCGTCCGTGGACGATCCGCCAATATGCCGGTTTCTCGACCGCCGAGGAATCGAATGCCTTCTACCGCCGCAATCTGGCTGCCGGTCAGCAGGGTGTTTCGGTCGCCTTCGATCTGGCAACACACCGCGGCTATGACAGCGACCACCCGCGTGTTGTCGGTGACGTAGGCAAGGCTGGTGTTGCCATCGACAGTGTCGAGGACATGAAGATTCTGTTCGACGGTATCCCGCTGGATAAAGTTTCAGTTTCGATGACCATGAACGGCGCAGTGATCCCGATCCTGGCCAACTTCATCGTTGCGGGCGAAGAGCAGGGGCATGACAAATCTGTTCTGTCGGGCACCATTCAGAACGACATTCTGAAAGAGTTCATGGTTCGGAACACCTATATCTATCCGCCTGAACCTTCGATGAAGATCATCTCGGATATCATCGAATACACCTCGAACGAGATGCCCAAGTTCAACTCGATCTCGATCTCGGGCTACCACATGCAAGAGGCCGGCGCGAACCTGGTGCAAGAGCTGGCCTATACGCTGGCCGACGGCCGCGAATACGTGCGCGCCGCGACCGAGGCCGGGATGGATGTGGACAAATTTGCGGGCCGTTTGTCCTTCTTCTTTGCCATTGGCATGAACTTCTTCATGGAGATTGCCAAGCTGCGCGCTGCGCGCACCCTGTGGCACCGGGTCATGACTGACTTCGGGGCAAAATCCGAACGGTCGAAAATGCTGCGGACCCACTGCCAGACGTCGGGCGTGTCGTTGCAGGAACAGGACCCCTATAACAACGTGATCCGCACCGCCTATGAAGCGATGAGCGCGGTTCTGGGCGGCACCCAGTCGCTGCATACCAATGCCTTGGACGAAGCGATCGCGCTGCCCACCGATTTCTCGGCCCGCATTGCGCGGAACACGCAGCTGGTGCTGCAGGAAGAGACCGGCGTGACCGATGTGGTCGATCCGCTGGCCGGGTCTTACTACGTCGAAAGCCTGACCAATGAGCTGGTCGAAAAGGCCTGGGCCTTGATGGAAGAGGTCGAAGAGATGGGCGGCATGACCAAGGCCGTCGCCTCGGGCATGCCTAAGCTGCGCATCGAAGAGAGCGCCGCCCGCCGTCAGGCCATGATCGACCGGGGCGATGAAGTGATCGTCGGCGTCAACAAATACCGCAAGGAACAGGAAGACCCGATCGACATTTTGGACGTCGACAACGTCGCCGTGCGTGAGGCTCAGGTCGCGCGTCTGGAACGTATCCGCGCCACCCGCGACGAAGCTGCATGTCAGGCTGCACTTGATGTTCTGACCAAGACCGCCAAAGAGGGCGGAAACCTGCTGGCGGCTGCAGTTGAAGCCGCCCGTGCCCGCGCATCCGTAGGAGAGATCAGCATGGCAATGGAGAAAGAATTCGGCCGTCATCGTGCCGAAGTGAAAACGTTGGCTGGCGTCTATGGTGCCGCCTATGAAGGTGACGAAGGCTTTGCCGCGATTCAGAAGTCCATCGAAGATTTCGCCGAAGCCGAGGGCCGCCGCCCGCGTCTGCTGGTCGTCAAGATGGGGCAGGACGGGCACGACCGGGGCGCGAAAGTGATCGCCACGGCATTTGCGGATATCGGTTTTGACGTGGATGTCGGGCCGCTGTTCCAGACCCCGGCTGAGGCCGCACAGGATGCAGTGGACAACGATGTGCACGTGGTTGGCATCTCGTCCCAGGCCGCGGGGCACAAGACACTGGCGCCGCAACTGGTTGAGGAACTCAAGAAGGCCGGGGCCGAAGACATCATCGTGATCTGTGGTGGCGTCATTCCTCAGCAGGATTACCAGTTCCTCTATGACCACGGCGTGAAGGCAATCTTCGGTCCGGGCACCAATATCCCCGAGGCGGCGCAGGACATTCTGCGTCTGATTGGCGAAGCCAAAAGCTGAAATCAGCCAAGATTTTGCAACGAAAAATCTTGTGGTTTTGTGCCTTTGGCGAAAACATGCGACCAGATCCTTCGGGGTCTGGTCAAATTTTTTGGGGAGGACGCGCGTGCTACTGGATCATCTGGCCGTTGCTGGCGAGACATTGGAGGAAGCTTCCGCCCATATCGAACAAGCCTTGGGAGTGCCGCTGCAGGATGGCGGCAAACACGATGCTTTCGGTACACACAACCGGCTTTTGGGTCTGCGGGACGGGCTGTACCTAGAGGCCATCGCAATTGATCCGCAGGTTCCAATGGTGGAACGGACAAGGTGGTTCGACCTCGACCAGTTCGCCGGGTCACCTCGTTTGACCAACTGGATCTGCCGGGTCCCTGATATCGAGACTTCGTTGTCCGCCTTCCCCAATGGTGTGGGGCTGCCTATTGAACTGACTCGAGGCGCGTTGAGGTGGCAAATGGCGGTCCCGCCGAATGGGAGGCTGCCGTTTGACAATCTGTTTCCGGCGCTCATTCAATGGCATGGTGATTTGCACCCAGCGCAGATGTTGCAGGATAGTGGTTGCCGCTTGCAACGCTTGGTTGTTTATCACCCCGAAGCGTTGGATCTGGCCCGGCTACTGGGTAATCTAGAGAAGGTGGTGTTCGACACCGGGCCAGCCGCGCTGCGGGCTGAGTTCGAAACGCCCCATGGCCCGCGCGTGCTGGAATGATCATCCGGCAGGCTCAGGTCGAGGACGCAGAGGCGATCGCAGCGATCACCAATGCAATTATCCGCGACACGCAGGTTACTTTCACCACAGATGAGCGCAGTATAGAAAGCATAGCCGCTGATATTGAGGCGCGCGGACCTGCCTATGTGGTCGTTGAAGATACCGCGCAGGTTATGGGCTTCGCCACTTATGGTCGGTTTCGTACGGGCCCGGGCTATTCCCAGTGCCGCGAGCACACGATCCAACTGGCCCCTCAAGTTCGAGGGCAGGGGGCTGGACGCGCCTTGATGGTTGCCCTCGAAACGGCAGCGCGTGCTGACGGAGTGCATGTCTTGGTGGCCGGGATTTCGTCGGCCAATACGGATGCAATAGCCTTTCATTCCGCGCTTGGGTTTGTGCAGGTTGGCCACATGCCCGAAGTCGGGTTCAAATGGGGTAAAAGGCTGGATCTTGTGCTGATGCAAAAAATTCTTTCTGTGGAGTGATCTGTCGCACCTGACAGTTGCGATTTGGGGCGCTAGGGTGCCCTCATGTCGATCTGGACCCGTATATCCGATGCGCTTAGCGCGCTGGCCCAAGGTGAAAGCCTGACGGCTGTATTTGAGAAACTGCGTACGCCGCCTGAACGCTCGGTCGCGTTTGCAATTGCCGTGATTGCGTTGGGCGCAAAGATGGCCAAGGCCGACGGACAAGTAACGCGGGATGAGGTCACGGCCTTTCGCGACGTTTTCCAGATCGCGCGCGACGATGAGGCCGGAGCGGCCCGCGTCTTCGATATGGCTCGGACCGATGTTGCAGGATACCAGGACTATGCCCGCAAGATCGCCCGCATGTTTGAAGATGACAGCACAACCTTGTGCGATTTGATGGAAGGGTTGTTCCACATTGCCATGGCCGATGGGTTCTATCACCCGAACGAGAATGAATTTCTGGAGGAGGTCAGCCGCATTTTCGGCCAGACCGAAGCGCAATTCATGGCCCTGCGCGAACGTTTCGTTCCGGATGCGCCCAAAGATCCATATACGGTGCTGGGTGTGCCGCATGACATGCCTCTGCCTGATATTCGCAAGGTTTGGCGTCAATTGGTGCGCGAAACGCACCCCGACGCTATGATGGCGCGCGGTGTGCCCGAGGAAGCCGTCCGTCTAGCCGAAAAGAAGATGATCGACATCAACCGCGCCTGGGATGAGATCAACGGCGCGCGGGCTTAATCTGCATGCGGCTGGCGACCTATAACATTGAATGGTTCGCTAACCTATTTGACCGCAAAGATAATCTGGTCGTCGACGACAGCTGGTCCGGTCGCCACAATGTCACCAAGGCACAACAGGTTGAGGCTATCGCCAAGGTTCTGACAGCGCTCGACGCGGACGCGATCCTGATCGTCGAGGCGCCGAATACCGGGAAAACGCAAAACACCATCCGCGCGTTGCAGAAGTTTGCCGAGGCATTTGCCCTTCGCACCTCTCATGCGGTTATGGGGTTTGCCAACGATACCCATCAGGAACTGGCTTTATTGTACGATCCCGATGCGCTGAAAGTGCGGCATGATCCGATCGCAGGTAACGCGGCGGCCCCGCGTTTTGACGAAGTGTTTCATATCGACCTCGATATCGACGCGACCGAAGATCGCGTACAGTTTTCCAAGCCGCCAATGGAATTGGCAGTGGAGACCCGTGATGGGGCGCATTTTCGTTTGATCGGCGCACATCTGAAATCCAAGGCGCCGCACGGTGCAGGATCTCGGGACGAGGCGATCCGCATTTCTATTGCGAACCGCCGCAAGCAACTGGCTCAGGCGGTATGGCTGTCTCGGCGTGTGCAAGGGCATATCGAGGCCGATGAAAAGGTTATCCTGCTGGGCGACCTGAATGACGGGCCGGGGCTGGATGAGTTCGAAAACCTGTTTGGGCGCTCTTCAGTTGAGATTCTTCTGCTGACCGGCTTGTTTGATCCAAACGCCGCAAGGACAGACGCTGCGCCATCAACGGCTCGGTTTGCCCGCGCGGACGGGCAGTATCTTGAGGCTTTGCTAGATTATATCATGGTGAGTGAAACCTTGCGTGCACGGCGCCCGGCCTGGAGAATCTGGCATCCGTTCAAAGATTCAGGGTGTCTGGCTTCGCCGGACCTGCAGCAAGCCCTGTTGACAGCCTCGGATCATTTTCCGGTGACACTGGATATCGACCTGTAGCCTTTCATCAATAGGTGACACTGCCTATATTCAGGTCATGAAACACCTTTTTCCGATTTGTGCGCTTTCGATCTTAGTGGCACTGCCCGCTCATGCCGAAGAAGACACTGGCAAATCCCTGATGGAGCAGGGGGCCGAGCTGTTTTTTGAAGGTCTGCGTCAGGAAATGGAGCCCGCGCTTGAGGATCTGCAAGGGCTGGTCAGCCAATTCGGCCCGGCGATGCAGTCGTTTTTTGAAGAAATGGGGCCAGCTCTGGCTGAAATGGCTGGTGAGATCGAGGATTGGAGCGCTTATGAGGTGCCCGAGATGCTGCCTAATGGCGACATCATCATCCGCAAGAAGCCGCCTCAGGATCAGCTGGAAACGCCAGAGCAACCCGAAGATGAGGATGGTGCGACTGAAATCTGACTGTCAGTCCCGAACGATCACGTGGGTTTCGGATTTCAGGGCATTTGCCAGCGAGTTGAGGCGCGATTCTGCCACTTCGTTGAACAAGGGACTACCGGCTTTGGGCAGCAACAGCTCGAGCTTGCGCTTTTTCGGGTAGAACCGCAGGGTGCCCATGGTGGCGTCGCTCTGCATCCAAAGCATGGCACCGAAGCGCATGGCTTTGCCCAGAATCTCGGCCTGTTTCTGTTCTTTCTCATCCAGCAGTTTATACAGCGGTTCGAACCGGTTACCCTCACGCTTGTTGCGATACCGGTGCTGCAGGGCGAGGCCGATAAAGACCCGTTCGGAATGTTTCAGCCCGCTCAGATTGGCGCGGGTAACGTAGTCAAAACAGACCTCAGCGCGATAATCGGGATGCGCGCGCCAACTGACGTCGTGCAGCAAACAGGCCGCTTTGATCAAGCGGACGCGCGTTTCAGGAGCCGATTTGAACAGCGGCATGACAAAGTCGTACAGGTGTTTTCCAAAACCGGGCAGGCGAGCATCCTTGGCTTCGGAAAAGCGGCTGGCCTCGATCAGCGGATCGCAGTCGCGCAGATTTTGCGACATTTGTTCATACAGCAACCCTTCACGGATTCCATAGCTAGAAATCGCGATGTCTTTGGGTTTGAACGTGCGGATCAGCCGCGCCAATACGTCCATCGCATAAGGGATCAGAGCCATGCGCGAACTTGAGACGCCCGCAGGGCCGCGCAGATCGTCAGGGTTGGATTTTTCGATGAACTTGATCGTCTGATGCACCTGCTTGGTGGTCATGCGGTATTCATGCAGTACGTTCAGGGGATAGCCCCGGCGTAGCATGTCCAGACGGGCAAATGCCCGCCAGCTGCCGCCCACAAGAAACAGACGATCGCGCTGTGGCCCCAACTGGTCACGCAATTCTTCCATCGTCGCCTTGATATGGGCTTTGCGCGCGCGCCGTCCGCCTTTGATGTCACGCAGCTTCAGTGGACCCAGTGCCGAAGTCAGTCGGCGTCCGACATTGCCGTCGCCGATTTCGGCCAGTTCCATGGACGAACCGCCAATGTCGCAGATCAGGCCATAGGCACCTGGCCAGCCCAGCAATACGCCCTGTGCGGAAAGGCGCGCCTCTTCTCCGCCGTCGATGATCTGAACGATCAGGCCGGTTTCCGATTTGACCTCTGCACAGAAATCCGGGCCGTCCTTGGCTTCGCGCACGGCTGCGGTGGCAACAACATGCAGGCCCGGCAACCCCAGATCATCGGCCAGCCGCCGGAACCGTCGGAGTGCGGCCAACGCGCGTACACGTCCGCGCGGATTCAATCGCCCGGTTTCCGAAAGCCCCGCGCCCAACTCGCACATAACTTTTTCATTGAAAAAATAGGCCGGAGACCGCGCGGCCCCGTCAAAGATCACCATCCGGACCGAGTTTGAGCCGACATCGACCACACCCACCCGCGATAAGGCGCGTGCCTCAGGGTTGTCGAACAACGGTTTTCCGAAAGGCCCCCAGTCCGGGATGTCGGTTGCTGCGATCTGATCCATGTCTTTTCCAGATATTCCAGCGCCAGAATGCGAAATCGCCGGGTGTGGGTCAATTGTCGGATGCGACATCTGTCATGTCCGCGTTCAAAACTCTGATGGCCAGAGCGCGAGTGATTTCCCGCTTTTCCGACAGGGCCAGGTGATCCAGCCGCGCCACGACATCGGCTGCAGTTTCAAAACGGCGGTCCATGTGTTTGACCAGATACGCGATCACGTCCGGTCCAGGGTTCAACTGACGATCGACGAACAGCTTGGCCAGAACCGCCCCCAAAAGAGCATCATCAGGCGGGTCGAGCGCCACGTGATGAGCACCCTCTATCCGGCTTTGCAGGTCGGGAAGAGGGAGTTCCCATAACTTTGGCGCCAGTCGTCCGGTCATCAAAAGTGCATGGCCTTCCGCCAACACCAGATTATGAAGGTGGAACAATGTTTTCTGCTGTTCGGGGTCATCCGCGACCATCGGAACATCTTCGATTGCAATTGGGGTACGGGCGAGGTCGGGTACATCCTCGTATTGTACGTCGCGGGCCTGAATGATCCGCCCGCCGGTTTCAGCGGCCCAGACATGAGCCAGATGTGTTTTGCCTGCCCCGGCAGGGCCGCTAAGCACCAGCTTGTTTCCAGGCCATGAGTTGGCCGAGATCATTGCAACGGCCAGCGCATTGGCTGGCGAGACAAAGAAATCCTCGCGGCCCAGAGCGGTTATGGCCGGAAGATCAAAGCTGAGTTGTTGGGGCATTTATTCGTCTTCCTGCTTCGGCATGTCGACGCCGCCATTCAGTCCGTCGAGACCGGTAAAGAGGCGGCTCTCCAGATAAATCGAGGTCAGGAACCGCGCCACTACACCCAGCGCGGCGGCAACGGGTACCGCGACCAGCATGCCCACAAAACCGAACAAGGCACCAAAGACAGACAGGGCCAGCAACAGCCAGACCGGGTGCAGCCCGACTGAGTGGCCAACCAGTTTTGGGGTCAGGAAATTGCCTTCGGTCACCTGACCCAAAGCAAAGATGCCAGCAACCAGACCAATATGAACCCAGTCACCCCAAAACTGAAACAGCGCCAGACCAATGGCAAGCGTGCCACCGATCAAGGCACCAAGATAGGGGATGAAAGTGACCAGCCCGGCAATGAAGCCCACGATCAGGCCGAATTGCAGGCCGACGATCATCAGCGCAACTGCATAGTAGGTACCCAGGATAAGGCACACGGTTCCCATGCCGCGCACGAACGAGGCCAGAACGTCGTCAATCTCACCCGCCAAGCGCTTGATTGTAGGGGCGTGATCGCGAGGCAGCAGCTCTCCGATCCGGGCGATCATGCGGTCCCAATCCAGCAGTAGGTAAACGGCAACCACCGGAACGATGACCAGAAGAACCACCACGTTTATCGCGGAGCCTAGCGAGGCGACGACCGATTGCAGAACGTCACCGGTTTTCGATTGCAAGGTTTCACCCAAGGAAACCAGCGCCTGATGCGTGCTGGATTCGCTGTCCAGCAATGATGGGAACTGTCTTTCAATGAAACCGCGCAGCTCTTTGAAGAGGCTTGGCAGCACTTCGACCAGATCAATCAGCTGCGTGATAAGGGCAGGTACGATCATCAAGATGACGAGGACAAAGCCCAGAATCCCGACAATCGTGATAACGCCCGTCGCCGCGACGCGAGACAGTCCCATCGCCTCCAACCGGTCGGCAATAGGGTCAAGGAAATAGGCAATGGCCCCGCCGATCACAAAGGGCAGTAAAACGTCGCCAAGTGCCCACAGCAGCAGCACAAATATCGCCGCAGCAATCCCCCAGTATCTGAGCTGATCCTTCACCGGCAAAGCCATGGCTGTCCTCTTGTTGTCGGCTCTTGCAGGTGTTCTTGGCGCATGCAGCCCTGTGATGCAAGCGCTACGTGGTCGGCGCGTCAGTCATGAAGTGTACCCAGTTCGGGCGTGTCGTCATGCGTGGTTTCATCCGGCCAGTTGGTGCGCCAGATTTCCGCAGACCAGTGACCGCAATGGACGGACGGGCGGTCAAAGCCGGGTAGGGGCGGTAAGAGGGGGGCAACCACGACATCGTGGCGCGGCACTGCAAAATAAGGGAAGGAATAGCGTTCCTGGCCTGAGCGGTTGACCACCCTATGAGGCGTGGACTTTAATCGCCCGCCCGACCACAGTTCCAGCATGTCGCCGATGTTGACGATAAACCCGTCCGGCGGGCAATCAGGCGTGATCCAACCTTCGTCGCGGGTCTGTACCTCAAGCCCGCCAACGGGATCAGGGGCGATGATGGTTAGGGCGTCGGTGTCTTTGTGGGGATGGATGCCATAGCCACCCTCATCCGGTTTCTGAGGCGGATAGTACAGCAGTGTCATGTTGGTCATCGGATGCCGGAAGGCATCACGCAATTGGCGCTGCTCCAACCCCAACCCGGTTTCGAGCGCGCCCAAAAGCATGTCGGCGACGTAATCCAGTTGAGACCAATAATCAAGAATGGTGCCGCGCGCGTCTGGCACCTGCGGCGGCCATACATTTGGGCCGTAAAGCGCACATTCTTTGCGAATGGGCGCTTCTTCGGCCACATCGTAGTGCAGCTTGTAACCTTCGTATTTATCGGCCTTGCCTGAACCGTCGTTCGGCGTGAAGAACCCCATGGGGATGAACCCGCGATAGTTCTCTCGGGTTATCGCCTGATCCCATTTAGCGCTTTCGTCAACGGCAAAGATAGCACGAACCTTGGACCGTACGTCTGAGACCGTTTCTTGCGAAATACCTGTGCCAGTGATCGACAAGAAACCGATCTGGGTACAAGCTTTCATCATCTCCTGAACGGCCTGATCGTATTCCGGATGCGTTCTGTCGTGCAGCGGAGTTATGTCGATTGTGGGGATACGATCCATCAATGGATCCTTACGCCTTGCCGGTTCAGCTCGGCATGGACCGGTGCAAGGTTCAATTCATGCAGGCCCTGATTGCTTTTCAATGACAGAGCAGCCGCAATACCTGCACCTTGGCCCATGACTGCACAGCAGGACATGTTGCGGGTGGCGGCATGGGCAACTCTGTCTGCCCCGTGTGACCGGCCCGCGACCAATAGGCCCTTGATCCCTTTTGGCAGCATCGAACGGTAGGGGATCTGCATATACCGTCCCGTGGTGGGCAATATCAGGATACCGTACCCGTCGATGAATTCGGGATAGATGCCAATCGTGTCCTCGAACCGGCCCTGATGGCGGGCGTCGTCCTCGGTCATATTGTAGACCGCATCGATCTTGCGGGTGTCGCGGATGCCGATGGTCATGCCGAAATTCCGCAAACGCGCGTTTTCGCAGCCGGGCATAAAACGGCGCAGCGCCTCGATAGCCAGCATCGACTGGCGGCGGCCTTCGATTTCGCCACGGGTCAGGCTGTCAGGATCGGTGCCGTCTATCCCATCCATATGGATCAGGTTCATGTAAGTCAGCTCACCGGTATCATGCACCGCACCCCATGTGCCCGCGATAGTGTTCAGATGCGGCGGGATCAGTCCTTGTTCGATGGCCTGCTGGAACGGTTTCTTGACGAAGGGCGAGAACATGTCGTCCTCTTTGCCCGATGTTTCGATGTTCCACTCACCGCCGCCGCCCCAATCCTTGTAGGTCTGCGGGTCGGCCTTGACGCCCTCCATGAAGGCGCGCTTGTCGACGCCCGCCAGATGGAACATGACCGAGGCCGCCATCATTTCCTCAGGCGCGGTCTTGAAGGTTGGCGCGCCCGCGCGATGGGCCACGTCGGCGTCACCCGTGGCGTCAATCACAACGCGGGCCAGAATTGCTTCGCGCCCGGCCTTGGATTCGGTGATGATGCCGGTGATCCGATCGCCCTCTAGGATCGGGGCAACAAATTGCCGGTGCAGCATCGGATGCACGCCAGCCTCCTCAACCAGTTTGTCGGCCACCAGCTTAAAACCTTCGCTGTCCAGCTCATAGCTGAGCGATTGGCTTTCCGGCACCGCCGCACCCATCTCTTTGGCGCGGGTTTCGAACTCCAGACCGATGCCACCGGCCTCGACGGTCTGCTCATGGCGGTACCAAGCGAAACCCTCAACGCCAACAGCGGTGATATTTCCGCCCATGCAGCCGAACCGATCGACCAGAGACACTTCGGCCCCTGCACGTGCCGCGGCCAGCGCTGCGGACAATCCAGCGGGGCCTGAACCAACGACCAAAACGTCAGTTTCATGGACAACAGGGATCTGACGGGCGGGTTCCTGAATGGTCTGCATTGGTGCCTCATTGGTTTTACACTGTCGATACCATCGAAAACCCTAACTGGTGGGTCAATCAGAAAACCGACCGGCTTCGGGTCGCAAAATCACCAATGGCCGATTGCCCCCGGCGGGGCTTTGGAATAATGACCTTTGAAGTCCAAATTCACCTTTAAAGGTTCAAAATGCGCCTCAGCCGTTACTTTCTGCCCGTTCTCAAGGAAAACCCGTCCGAGGCTCAGATCGTCAGCCACCGGCTGATGCTGCGCGCCGGGATGATCAAGCAGGCTGCCGCCGGAATTTATTCCTGGTTGCCGCTGGGTTTCAAAGTCCTGCGCAAGCTGGAAAACATCGTGCACGAGGAGCAGGCGCGCGCTGGTCACATCGCGATTCAGATGCCAATCCTGCAATCGGCAGACTTGTGGCGCGAGTCTGGCCGTTACGACGACTACGGTCAGGAAATGCTGCGGATGCAGGACCGTCACGGCCGCGACATGCTGTATACGCCGACCGCCGAGGAATTGGTGACCGATATCTTCCGCGGCCATGTCAGCAGCTACAAGGACCTGCCGCTGACCCTGTACCAGATCCAGTGGAAATTCCGCGACGAGATCCGTCCGCGTTTCGGCGTGATGCGCGGGCGCGAGTTCTATATGAAGGACGGCTATAACTTTGACCTGAACAAAGAAGACGCATTGCACGCTTACAACCGTCACTTGGTCAGCTATCTGCGCACCTATGAACGAATGGGCCTGCAGGCCATCCCAATGCGCGCCGATTCCGGCCCCATCGGTGGCGATGACACGCATGAATTCCTGGTATTGGCCGATACCGGTGAGTCTGAGGTCTTCTATGACAGCGCTGTTACTGATCTGACCTTTGGCGACCGTCAGATTGATTATGACAACCGTGAACAGTGTCAGGCCATCCTGGAAGAGTTCACCTCGAAATACGCCCGCACAGACGAGACCCACGACGAGGCACTCTTCAACGAAATCCCCGAAGAACGGCGCCGCGTGGCGCGCGGGATCGAGGTCGGCCAGATCTTCTATTTCGGCACCAAGTATTCCGAAGCGATGGGCGCGACGGTGCAAGGCCCTGATGGCAAACCGGTTCCAGTCCATATGGGCAGCCATGGTATCGGCGTCAGCCGCCTGATCGGTGCGATCATCGAGGCCAGCCACGACGACAAGGGCATCATCTGGCCCGAAGGAGTGACTCCGTTCCATTGCGGCATCGTCAACCTCAAGCAAGGTGATGATGAAGCCGACGCCGCATGCGACAAAATCTATGGCGCGTTGACGGCTCTGGGGCTTGAGCCGCTGTATGACGACCGCAACGAACGGGCAGGTGGCAAGTTCGCTACCATGGACCTGATCGGCTTGCCCTGGCGCATCACCGTTGGGCCGCGCGGCCTGAAAAACGGTGTGGTCGAACTGACCTGCCGCCGCACCGGCGAAAGTGAAGAGCTGAGCCCCGAGGCCGCCGTGACGAAAGTTGCTGAAATTTACGAGCGAACAGTTTGAACAGGGACTTCCACTGCTTCTTTCGGCGGACGCAGTAAAACGGGAACAGGTTAAGCCCGGTGTGGCGAGAACATCCTCGCCACACAAAACTGTATTTAGTTTTACTTGGATCGCCCGTCATACATGTGGATCGGTGCAGCAACCATCGTCCGGGACCGGCTTTTTAGCCGGACTAAAACCCTGCGCTGCAAGGTTCGGTCCAGGTGGATCTATTGGGGCCGTTTGGGCTCCGGGCGTTCAGCCAAGATATCGCCATCGGCACTGTTGCCGCGCGCCACGACGATCGGGCGCCCCAGACGTCTGACCAGATCCCTTAGTTCGAACCCTAGAAAACGTATCCCGCAGACCCTTTGATCAGTTTCGCGATCCGTAATGCACAACCGCCCCTGACGAAACACAAGGCGGTACCCTTTGTCTTTTAGGATGTCTGTCAGGCTCGCCCAGCTTGCCGCTGTGTCAAAGACGGGGCGAATGGTTGCACGTAAAAGCGCCGCAGTTTCACAATCAAGTTCTGTTGAAGAATTTCGGACTAAAATCGGGCCCAATAATTCCGTCTTACTCTTTACAAACATGAGCGACTCCCGCTCTTAAAATGGTGTCCCCCTCAGCTCTATGGTGACAAAATTTCCCAAAATAAGCAAAAGGCGAAATAAAGTTGCTTAATTGATGTGGCATATTCAGTTCAGTTGCTCACGCAATGTGCCAATTGACTTCATAACTGAAACATTAGGGGTATGTCTGTGAAATGAGTCACAACCAAGGGGGTAGCCATCATTCCCTTTGTCTCCTTTTGCCAGAGTGACCTTTCTGGCTTTTGAAGTGATTCGCGTGGAACTGCACCTCTGAATAGTCGCAGAGTTGCCTATCGTGATGCGGGGCGGGCATAACCAGCTTGACCATTTGGCGAAATGCCGAAAGGGTCGCGCCAAACTAAAATACCCGGAGCAGACATGGCCAAGACGCCCCCGCCCTTTGCCGCATTTGAATGGAAGATCGCTTGGCGATACCTGCGCGCGCGCCGGGCTGAGGGCGGCGTCAGCGTGATGACTTGGATATCGCTGATCGGGATAACACTGGCGGTGTTTGCCCTGATCGCGACGTTGTCCGTGCGGTCCGGGTTCCGATCAGAGTTCGTGGGCACCATTCTGGGGGCCAACGCGCATGTCACGGTTTATTCTGCGGGCAATTTCGATGCGCAGGGCAAACTGGATCGCACCATTGAAGATTATAACGACGTGGCTGGCCGTATTGCTCATGTGCCGGGGGTTGAGCGGGCCGCACCTCTGGTCAAAGGGCAGGTGCTGATCACCAACCGCGAGCGTAGCAGCGGTGTTGAGGTATTCGGCATCCACCCCGATGACCTGTTGGACCTGCCCGGTGTGGCCGAAAGCGAGCAGGCCGCGGGAGACCTGTCTCAGTTCCAGAATGGAGAAGACGTCATTGCCATCGGGTCCGGCGTAGCGCGCAGCATCGGTGCGACCGTTGGGGATACGGTCAAATTGACCTCGCCAAACGGGGTGAAAACGGCGTTTGGTACCTCGCCGCGTGTGAATGCCTATCGCGTGGTCTATGTGTTCTCAGCTGGACGCTATGATATCGACCGCACGCGGGTCTATATGCCCTTCGAACAGGCGCAAAGCTTTTTTAATCGGGAAGGTGTGGCCGACGAAATCGAAGTAATGGTCGATAGACCTGAGGAACTGACCCCGATCCTGATCCCCATCCTTGAGGCGGCAGGCGAGCGCAGCCAGATTTGGACTTGGCAGGACGCCTCGGGCGGGTTTCTGCGTGCGCTTGAGGTCGAAGACAACGTGATGTTCATCATCCTGTCGATCCTCGTTCTGATCGCCGCAATGAACATCGTTTCGGGCTTGATCATGTTGGTAAAGAACAAGGGCCGTGATATCGGCATCCTGCGAACAATCGGGCTGAGCGAAGGTTCGGTTCTGCGGGTCTTCTTCATCTGCGGTGCGTTCACGGGAATAATCGGAACGGCGATGGGCGTCGTTCTGGGCTGCCTGTTCGCAATCTATATCGACCCGATCTTTTCGTTCGTGAATTACATCATGGGCGGCGGTGTTTGGGATCCCTCAATTCGCGGCATCTATGCTCTGCCGGCCGAGTTGCACTTGTCGGATGTGCTCAAGGCGATTGGACTATCATTGGGTTTGTCTTTCTTTGTCACCTATTTCCCCGCCCGCCGCGCGGCGCGGCTGAACCCGGTTGAGGCGCTGCGCTATGAATGATGTGACGATGCGGCTGAACGGTCTGACCAAAACCTATCTGAAAGGCACGCCGGGCGAGGTGCAGGTGCTGCGCGGTGCCGATCTTGAACTTCGCGCGGGCGAAGCGGTGGCACTGGTCGCGCCCTCAGGGGCGGGCAAATCGACCCTTCTGCATATTGCGGGGTTGTTAGACACACCTGACGGCGGGTCGGTCGAAATCGCGGGCCAGGCTGTCAAGGGCAAGGGCGATCGGACCCGCACCACCCTGCGACGACAGGACGTGGGGTTTGTCTATCAGTTCCATCACTTGTTGCCCGAATTCACGGCACTGGAAAATATCACCTTGCCGCAACTGGCCAACGGGGTGTCCGAGAAGACGGCGCAGGCGCGGGCGATGTCTTTGCTGGATCGCGTCGGTGTTGCCGCGCGCGCGGATCACCGCCCAGCAGCACTGTCAGGGGGCGAACAACAGCGGGTTGCGTTTTGCCGGGCGCTGGCCAACAAGCCGCGTATTCTGCTGGCGGATGAGCCTACAGGCAATCTGGACCCCGAGACCTCGGATCAGGTGTTTGACGCCTTGATGGCTTTGGTGCGCGAAGAAGGGCTGTCGGCGTTGATCGCCACGCATAACATGGATCTGGCGGCGCGGATGGATCGCAAGCTGCGGCTTGAAGGCGGAGTGCTCACGCCAGTTGAGTGATGGCGACACCCGCCGCCATGACCGCAATACCACCCGCGCGCACCCATGTCAGGGGTGTGACCTGTGCGCCGAACAGGCCGAAATGGTCAATGGCTGCGGTGCTGATCAGCTGACCTAGCAACACAAAGAACACCGCGTTGCCGACGCCGAAATGCGGTGCCACATGGGTAATCGACAGCACGTAGAAGGCAATCAAAACACCCGCAAGTAAAAGGTGCTTGGGGGCTTGCGCGACTTTGGCCAGCGCGCCCATTCCGGGAAAAACCAGCATCACAAGTGCGGATGCACCGAATGCGATGGCAAACAGGACGACAGCGGCAGTGGTCGGGGATCCGATCAGTTTTCCAAGCGCGGCATTCAATGCTGCAAGGATCGGAACGCCAATCCCAGCGGCCAGCATGATGGCTGCGTATTGTGTCATTGCCCGTATCCTCCTGCTTCGTTGATCTGGATCATTGCGCCAAGCCGCTCGCCGGGCAAGCCTGCAAATGTCAATCGTGACAGGAGGATGCGATGACCAGACCGCTAATGACGGCAATTTCAATCGGAGTGCTTGCGGTGGCTTCGCAGACCGCAGCGCAGGATGTGGCAACCGGGGCCGAACTGTATCAACATTATTGCGCGACCTGCCACGGAACTGATGCAACCGGGCATGGTCCGATGGCGGGCGTGCTGGTCATTCAGCCACCAGACCTCACCAAACTGGCCGGAGAGGATGGGGTGTTTCCAACCGCCCGTGTCGTTGCGCGGATTGACGGGCGCGACCCGCTGGTTAGCCATGGCAGTCCGATGCCGGTCTACGGGCCATATTTCGACGGGCAGGACACTTCAATGAAAACCCCTGCAGGCCAACCGATACTGACAAGTCAGCCGATTGTGGATCTGGTCGCCTATCTTGAGACGTTGCAGGGGCAGTAATCCTTAGCGGCAAATGCCTTCGATCTCGGCCCCGCTCCAGGGGATGACCACGGCGCGTTCGCGTGGCTGGTCCGGCAGTTGCGCCAGATCGAAATGTTCACCCAGCATGTCGTGCAGGCGCTGCGTACGAGGGGCTTGCGGGTCAAGCGCCCGGCAACAGACATATTCCTCGACAATTGCGCCTTGTTGCTCAAACCCGTAGGCCAGAAAATCGGGCGACGTTTCCAGATCGAACAGATAGGGATCTTTGCTGCCACCGTGTTCGGCTGCGGCCCGCAGTGGGTGGTAACCGGTGGTCTTTCGGTTCTGCCATTGCCAGACATGGGTAAGCTCATGGGCCAGCAACATAGCGGCGATCAGGTTCATCTGATCAGGGAAATCGGACATGTAGTCCTCAAGATACCAGTCCTGCGTGAAATAGACCTTGTTGAACAGAGCCACAGCGGCGGGCTTGCCGGTAACAACCCCCTCTTTCGGAGGCGGCAGAATACGCTCGCGGCATGCAAGGCGGGGACGGGATTTTCGATAGTAGGTAATCGGTGCGACTGGTGCACCTTCGACCAGACGTACTCGGTCCAGATTCAGCGTGTCGCCTTGAACGGCACTCGCAAACGCGCGCTCCTGATCAGTTAGCGGTCGACCACAGGAGGCCAGCATCAACAAAAACGTCATAAAAATTCGCCAAGCCATAAACCAAGCCTAATCCGATGCATCCGCTCTGCAACAGGTTTTCACAGGCTCATCGCCAAAACGCGGCTGATTTCGGTCAGCGACCGCCCGGATTGATCCATCCATGTGTTGAAGGCGTCTTGTACGGCTGCCATTGCCTTTTTCGAACTCGGCGCTTTGTCGACGATACCTTCAGAAATCAGGCGAGCTGTTACATCCTGCGACAGGATGAAACTGTCGCGCCCAGCAAACCGCATCGCATATTGGGCCGAGGCTCCGCCAAGGCGTGAGCCGCGCTTGCCCAGCATCGCGAGCAGGCCAATGTAGTCGGTCGAAGGCCACCCGCCCAGAATGTGTCCTACTCCGCCTTCCTGACGCAGCTCTAGCAGAAAAGCCGCATTGTCCCGAACAGCGGCGATCTTGGTGCCGTTTCGTACAATGCGCTTGTCCTGCAGCAGGGTATCGAATTTCTCATCATCCATGAATGCACAGCGCCCAACGTCGAACCCGTCAAAGGCAGTCTCGAACCCCTCCCATTTGTTTTCGATGACCTTCCAGTTGAACCCTGCCTGAAAGATGGTCTTGGTGATAATAGACAACCAGCGATCATCCGGCATTTCAGCCAGCTCAGTTATGCTTTTGGGTTTGCTCAGCTTTTCGTTCAGAGCGCCCGGACCGCCGTGGCGGTTCGCGGCCATGGTGAAGATCTCGTCGAAGTGATGCATCTGCAGGGTCCTCCATTGGCAAGCTTGCGTGTTGGGCGCGCAGTTTCAAGGCCCATAATCTTGATCGCTTTACGCGTAACCGATCCTGCCAAGTTTGAAACAAGGCAGAAAAAAACAGCGGAAAAGAAAAAGAAATGCTCGACAAAAAGGGGGAATCGGGTTTCTGATTGACTCGTCAGTCAACCTCAAGCCGCAGAAAATACGAAATCCGGGGGCTGAGCGTTCTGCACGACGCAGCAGGTGGGGGGAATTTTGTTGGGCTATATGGCGATAAATCCGCTCTAGCTCGAACAGTTCACTTCCCTTTTCCGGCTGATTTTGTGCATGTTGCGACATGGTATTGTCGTTAGACAAGCTTTCCGGTGCCAGACTTCGCGCCGGGTGGGCAAATACAAAATATGACAGGGAGAAATGTCGATGAAAAAACTTAGTGTAAGCCTGTTGGCAATGGCCGTTGCCAGTTCCGCGTATGCCGCTGATATGGGCGCCGTGGATGAACCGATCAAACTGGCGATCAACGAATGGACCGGTCAGCACGTCACCACCCATGTTGCAGGCGAAATGCTGAAAGCCGCAGGTTACAACGTGGAGTACGTCACTGCAGGCATGATGAACCAATTCCAGGCCCTGGCCGATGGTGACATCGACGCGACGCTGGAAATCTGGTCGTCCAACGTATCCGACGAATACGCCAAGAAAATCGAAGAAGGCACTGTTGTCGAAATCGGTGATCTGGGGCTGGACGCCAAAGAGGGTATTGCATACCCGGCGCATGTCGCCGACCTGTGCCCAGGTCTGCCTGCGTGGGAAGCGTTGAAGGACTGCGCGCAGGTATTTGCTACGGCTGAAACGCTGCCGGGCGGTCGTCTTGTCGATTATCCGGCGGATTGGGGCACACCCGGCGCGGATCGCATGACCGGATTGGAACTTCCCTTCAAAGCTGTGCCTGCGGGTTCCGAAGGCGCTCTGATCGCTGAACTGCGTGCTTCGACCGAGCGGAAATCGCCCCTGTTGATCACATTCTGGCAGCCGCATTGGGCGATGTCCGCCTATGACGTGCAGTTTGTGGACCTACCCGCAGGCGAGGAGGCTTGCTTTACCGATCCGGCTTGGGGTCCGAACCCGAATGCGGTGAATGATTGTGATTTCTCGCCCTCGCGTATTTTCAAGGCAGGGTGGAGCGGCATGGCGGACAAATGGCCAGCCGCCTATGAGATCCTGACCAACTATCAACTGGCGGTCGAAGACCAACAGCCGATGATGGGCGCAATCGACGTTGATGGCGGCTCCGTCGAAGAGGTCGTCGCCGCATGGATGGCCGAGAACGAAGGCAAATGGCGTCCGGTCGTTGACGCGGCAACTCAGTGAGCCTGCTTAAGTGACTGATGCAACTACACCAGCCATTGCCTGCCAGAATCTCTGGCAGGTTTTTGGCCCCGGTGCTGACAAAGCCCTGACCGACGCGTTGTCTCGGTCAGGGAATGATGCTGACACGGCCGCTGCCGACTTGCGCGAAAGCGGGTTCATCCCCGCCGTTCAGGACGCGAATTTCGAAGTCAAAGAGGGCGAATTATTCGTCATCATGGGGCTTTCGGGATCGGGTAAGTCCACGCTGATCCGCTGTATCTCTCAATTGCTGCCAGGAACGGGCGGCGAAATCAGAGTCGACGGTGAAAACGTCATCGGCGCGTCGAAGAAGGCGCTAACGGAACTGCGGCGTAAAAAGCTGGGCATGGTATTCCAGCATTTTGGCTTGTTTCCCCATATGACGGTTGCTGAAAACGTGGCTTACCCGCTGCGCGTTCAGGGCGTTGGCCGCAAAGAACGGTTGGCCCGCGCACAAGAGGTGATTTCGCTGGTCGGACTGGAAGGTCGCGAAGATAGCTTCCCACGCCAGCTTTCCGGTGGTCAGCGTCAGCGTGTGGGGATCGCGCGGTCCTTGGCCGTGAATCCAGATATCTGGTTTCTGGATGAGCCGTTTTCTGCCCTTGATCCACTGATCCGCCGCCAGTTGCAGGACGAATTCCTGCGCATCCAGGCGACGTTGAAGAAATCCATTGTTTTCATCACGCACGACATTCAAGAGGCGCTGAAACTGGCCGACCGCATCGCAATCATGCGCGATGGCAAGATCGTTCAGATCGGCACGCCGACCGATATCGTGCTGCGCCCGGTCGACGACTACGTGCGAGAGTTCTCAAAGGACGTGGCCAAAGGGCAGCATGCCAAGGTTGCTTCGGTCATGCGTGGCGATGAAAGCGAATGTGGGCCCGACGATCCGGGCCTGACCACCGCGATGACACTGGACGCAGCGCTGGCACATTGCATGGAACTGTACGAGCCCGTGCCGGTCCGCGATGAGGCAGGCAACATCGTTGGCAACGTCCATCCGTCCGATCTGGCCGCGGCGTTGCAGGTGGATGAGACATGACGGCGGTCACAGACATCCCCTCTCAGCACGCGGCGCGACTGACAGCGGGTGCTAAGGCCGCGCTGATCACGGTGATCGTAGGTGCAGTGTGCCTGGCACTGGAAAGTGTCGCGCCATGGCTGGTCAAATGGCCTGCCGCGTGGGAACTACCTGCAACTCAGTGGGTTGGAGCGTTTCTGGACTGGTTTCTGAACGGCATCAAACCAGCAATGCGTCTGTTTTCCGATTTGATGACCTATCCGATGGATGCAGCCAATTATGTGCTGGGTAATACACCGTGGCCGATCCTGATCGGTCTGGTGACCGCGCTGGGCTGGTATCTGGGCGGATTGCCGATGGCTTTGTTGGGGTTCATTGGTCTCAGCTTTGTGCTGGCCTCGGGCTATTGGGCCGAGAGCATGAATACGCTGGCGCTGGTTGCTGTTTCAGTTCCTGTTGCGCTGTTCGTAGGCGGGGCCATTGGCATCCTTGCAAATGAAGTACCGCGGGTGAAATCCTTTGTGCAGGCGGTTCTGGATGTAATGCAGACCGTGCCGACCTTTGCATATCTAACCCCGTTGCTGTTGTTATTTGGTTTCGGTCCTGTCGTAGGTTTGATTGCCTCGGCCATCTACGCCGCGCCACCGATGGCGCGCAATGTGATGTTGGGGCTGGAACGGGTAGAGCCCGAGATCAAAGAAGCGGCCATCATGTCCGGCGGCACGCGGTTTCAGCAACTGTTTCAGGTCGAAATACCGGCGGCTGCGACCCAGATCATGGTCGGCGTAAACCAATGCCTGATGGCAGCACTGTCGATGGTGATCATCGCTGCTGTTATCGGCGGGTTCAACGATATTGGTTGGGAAGTTCTGCTAACCATGCGCAAGGCGCAGTTTGGTGAATCTCTGATGGCTGGTCTGGTGATCGTGGTTTTCGCAGTGGTGATCGACCGGATGAGTGGCACCTTAGCGACCGAGCGCAAGCGTTACGACCAGCGTGTCGTCTGGGCGGTTCTGGGTTTTACAGTGCTGTTTACAGCCGCATTCTGGGCGTGGCTTCCGAACCCGTCCGAGCTGACACTGCTGGACCCGATGGCCGAGGCGGTGGACAGTGGCTTGACGGCGTTCACACAGGCGAACGGTCCGTGGTTGGATGCGCTGAAGAACAACTCGCTGTTCTACGTGCTTCTGCCTTTGCGCATCGGGTTGGATCAGGCGGTACTGCCATTCACGTGGGGTTTCCAGTGGACACCTGTCATGAGCTACGGGCTCTTCGCGGTCGGTGCGGTGATTGCCCTGCTAATGGCATGGTGCGGGCATTTGACCGGTGGGCTGGTGGTCCTGATCCTGATCGGCATGCTGGAAACCGGTATCGCCAACCTGCCTTGGCCGTTTGTCCTGACCGGAGCGGCCGCTTTGGGTTGGGTCGCGGGCGGCTGGCGTCTGGCGGCATTGTCGGTGGGGCTGCTTTGCACCATCCTCGTTTCGGGCCTGTGGGAGAGGGCGCTATTGTCGCTATACCTCAGCGGCGCGGCCGTATTCTCTTGTGCCGTTGTTGGCGGGCTGATCGGTCTGGCCAGCGCTGTGTGGGAGCCAGTGTGGAAGGTGGTTCGCCCGATCTGCGATATGCTGCAGACGATCCCTCTGTTCGTGTTCCTGATCCCGGTTCTGATGGTATTTCAGATCGGTGAGTTCTCGGCCTTTCTGGCGATCTGCGCCTATGCCATCGTCCCAATGATCCGCTATACGCGGCACGGGCTGGTCAACACACCGGACGAAATGATGGAAGCCGCCATTTCCAGTGGCGCGACCGAGTGGCAGATCATGCGCGACGTGCGTGCACCATATGCTGCGCCAACCATCCTGTTGGGGCTGAACCAGACCATCCTTTACGCCTTCGCCATGCTGGTGATCGCGGCGTTGATCGGGACCACCGGTCTGGGTCAGTCGATCTATCTGGCGCTGGGGCAGGCGGATGTCGGGCTTGGTATCTCGGCAGGGGCTGCAATGGCTATTCTGGCGCTGATCGCGGACCGTATGGTGCAGGGTTTTGCCGAGGAACGGCGCAAGGCGCTGGGCCTGTAAACAAGGGCAGGGGCGACCCGTTCGCCCCTTTGCTCGAGCCCCCGAATTCGACTTGATTTCGGACAAGGACTGCCCCGGTTCAGCGGCCTAAACCGGGCGAAATATGTTCGGAGACTACCATGATGGGCTGGGGCCTTTTCCTTGCAGCACTGATCACCTTTCTGCTGACACACGTTATCCCGGCGCGTCCGGCAGTGCGTGGATGGTTGATTGAAACCATGGGGCGCAGACGGTACTTTGCAGCTTATTCCGCATTATCCTTGCTGGTGCTGGGCTGGCTGATCATCGCGGCTGCTCAGGCGCCATATGTTGAAGTCATCCCTCCGCTCAGCATATTTCGTTGGGCTCCGCTGCTGGTCATGCCGGTGGTTTGCTGGCTGGCTGTGGCCGGGTTGTCTATCGATAATCCGTTTTCCTTCGGTGGATTGGGACATCGATCATTTGATCCGGAAAACCCCGGCATCCTTCGCACTACACGTCACCCGATTCTGGCCGCGCTCATGCTTTGGGCCTGCGCGCACCTATTGGCTAATGGCAGCCTGTCTCACGTCATTCTGTTTGGTCTGTTCGCGGGCTTTGCCGCGATGGGCATGGCGTTGATAGACCGCCGCAAGGCCCAACAGATGGGTATCGAATGGACGCGCCTGTCCCGCAATACCGCCCGGTTTTCCCTGCGCGCTCCTCAACCTTGGCCCGGTTTCTGGATCGGGGTGGTTGCTCTTGCCGTCTTCGCTGTCCTGCTTCACCTGCACGCACCTGTGATCGGCCTTTCGCCGCTGCCGTAGCACTCAGGAGTGGTCGGACCGGGCCACGCGTGCTATCTGAACTGTCACACTTTAGACTATGAGGGTCTTTCAATGTATCTGGCCTATGTCACCACAACCGACCGCGGCGCAACTGATCGCTTGCTGAGCGCGGCTGCCGATCTCTTGTTGTCCAAAGGTGCCCGTCTGGCCGGTGTGGTGCAGACCAACACCGAATGCGTCGACAGCAGTAAATGCGACATGGATGTCCGCGTCCTGCCGGACGGAGAGACCATTCGCATCTCACAGTCGCTGGGGGAACATGCACGGGGCTGCCGTCTGGATCCTGCCGCTCTGGAGCAAGCCGTGGGATTGGTCAGCAGTTCTCTGGGAGACGACCCGCAACTCTTGATCATCAACAAGTTTGGTAAGCATGAATCCGATGGGCGGGGTTTCCGCCCGGTGATCGCCGAGGCACTGGCGCAGGACATCCCTGTTCTTGTTGGTGTGAATGGCCTGAACAACGACAAGTTCCAGGCCTTTACGGATGGCGCAGCCGAGCAGATCGACCCTAATCTCGAGGCAATCTCGGTTTGGTTTGAGCGGGTCAATTCGCAGCGTGCGGCAGCCGCTTGAAATAACCTGCCGTTGCGTAAGTCTCTGTAATCCTGTCTTGTTTCAATGCCCATGTGCTGCAATCCTCGATCCCTGAGGAGACAGCAGATGTGGACCAATTGGGCAGGAAACCAACAGGCAAACACGGCCATTGCACGCCTGACCTCTGTCACTGATTTGCAGCGAGCCATGGCCCAGCCTGGTAATCTGCGCGTTGTGGGGGCGGGTCATTCCTTTACGCCCATTGTCGCCGGGGGCGACCGGATTTTGGACCTGTCGAACCTGAACCTGCCAAAGGTGGGCGAGGTCAGTGGCGGTCGGGTTTGGGTCAATGCAAATGCGCACCTGCGGGATTTATCACCTGCGTTAGCAGACCACGGCCTAGCGTTCCGAAATCTTGGGGATATCAATGCGCAATCTCTGGCCGGGGCGGTCTCGACCGCGACGCATGGCACAGGGCGGACGCTGCCTTGCCTTGCGGCGGAAATCACGGCGGCAAAGCTGGTCAGCGCGAGGGGGGATATTCTGACCACTGACGATATTCCACTTGAGATGGCCCAAGTCACTTTGGGGATGCTGGGCATCCTGATCGAAGCGCAAATTTCGGTGGTGCCGAAATACAATTTGCGCCGTCAGGTGCGATTGGTCGACCTGCAGGACAGCATCGCAAACATGCATCGGAACTGGAGTAAGAACCGGAATTTCGAGTTCTTTTATATCCCCTTCAGCGGCAAAGCTGTTGAACTGCGCCATGAGGTGTCTGACGCGCCTGAGGGTAAGGTGCCGCGTGATCTGGATATGATTGCCGTCAAGGTGCTGAAGCTGGCGCGCAATAAAGGCAGAGTCAGTGGCGGATTGCGCCGTGCGCTGCTTAAAATGCTGACCATGGCGCACTCTGACGAAGACTATGTGGGCGAAAGCTGGCGCGTGCTGTGCAGCGACCGGCGCATCCGGTTCAATGAGATGGAATACCATCTGCCGCCCGATGTCGCGGGCGACGTGCTGCAAGAGGTCATCGCCCGCCTGCATCGCGACCACAAGGACATCTATTTTCCGATCGAGGTGCGCCAGACTGCGGGTGACACCGCCTGTCTTTCCCCGTTTCAGGGCGGGCCTCGGATTTCAATTGCCATCCACACCGACGCGAACGAGGATCACCGCCGATATTTCGATGCGATAGAACCGCTATTTGTCGAAGCCGGTGGGCGCCCCCATTGGGGCAAGATGCACAGCCTGACCTACAAAGTCCTGGCCACCCTTTACCCGGATTTTGACCGGTTCTGCGCGCTGCGGGAGCAACTGGACCCCACGGGAAAGTTCCTTACGCCCGCATTGGCAAAGCTGTTTCGACCATGACAGCATACCTGCAATCCCTTTCTACAGTCCTTCGGGTTTATGGCGTCGATAAACCGGTTGCAGTGGTCGATTTGGACCGCTTGGATGCGAATTGTTCCTTGGCGGTGCAGGCTGCGGATGAAGGACTGGATTACCGTTTGGTTGCCAAGTCGTTGCCGTGCCTGCCTTTACTGGATCACATACGCAGGCAGATCCCGACCAGTGGCTTGATGACCTTTTCCGAGCCTATGCTGCAGGTATTGTTGCAGGTTGAGGGCGAAACCGATCACCTGATCGGCAAGCCGCTGCCCGTCACTTCCGCGGCGCGGGTTCTTTGTGCATGCCCAGACGCCGCAGCGCGTGTTCAATGGCTGATCGATTCCCCGGAAAGGTTGCAGGAGTATTTGAATTTGGCGGCAGAGCGGCAATTCGTCCTTCGCCTGTCGCTTGAAGTTGATATCGGGCTGCATCGGGGTGGGTTTCGACCTGACCAGATTGCGTCGATTGCGCAAGAGATAGAATCTAACCCCTTTGCTCGTCTGTCTGGCGTCATGGGGTATGAGGCGCATTTGGCCAAGCTGCCCGGATTGCTGCGCAAGCGCGCGATACGGGCTTGTTCAGGTAACTTTAGTCATGCGGTATCGCAACTGCCGAATGATGCACACGGGTTGTGCCTGAACACAGGGGGTAGCCTGACCTTTCAGTCCTACAGTTCTGGTGGAACCGCTACCGAGATTGCCTTTGGCTCGGTGCTGGTAAAACCCGGAGATTTCGACCACACCACGACGCAAAACTTTCAGCCCGCGGCCTACATAGCCACGCCAATTTTGAAGACAATGCCGGGTAATTCTCTGCCTGGTTTGGATTTTCTGCCCCGTCAGAAGACTGACCTTGCCATTTTCGGTGGGTATTATCAGGCCGCTCCCATTTTCCCCGAGCGGTTCGGTTATTCGTCGGTCTTTGGACGTTCAACCAATCAAGAGATGTGGACCGGCCCGCGCTCTGCTTCGGTCGCGCCTGGAGATATTGCATTGCTGCACCCAAACCAAAGCGAGGCGGTACTGAACCAGTTCGGAATCGTGCTGGCGGTGCGGGGTGGGAAGGTTGTGGAAGAATGGGATGTTCTGCCGAATTAACGGCCAGTTGAACTTTGTCACCATCTAAGGAAGATGGTGGGCGACCCTGGAATCGAACCAGGCGTGCGTCTCCGCGAGGGAGTTACAGTCCCCTGCCACACCTTGCGGCCTGTCGCCCACTGTCAGGCGTTGCACCTGACGTGGAGGCGTGATTACTAGCGCCTTAAAGGAGCGTCAACAGGAAAATTCCGCTTTGACGCATGAAACCGAATTCCCGGCCCGGAGGCCCAAGAAATGAAGAAACCCAAGTGGGTCGTTGAAAAGGAGCAGGCCCGTAAAGCGGCCTCTGCAGAAACCGTCTGGCTGTTTGGCCTGCACGCCGTGCGGGACGCTTTGATGAACCCGAACCGACAAAAACTGCACCTGATCGTGACACGTAACGCGCGAGACAAACTGGCTGAAGCGATTGAATTTGCAGGGATTGATGCCGAAATGGTCGACCCTCGCAAATTCACTGCGCCAATTGATCCGGGCTCTGTCCATCAAGGCGCAGCTCTTGAAGTCAAGCCGCTGGATTGGGGCGGGTTGGCTGAAAACTGCATCGGGCGCGAACATCCTCGTGTGATTCTGCTGGATCGCGTGACTGACCCGCATAACGTCGGGGCGATTCTACGCTCGGCCGAGGTTTTGGGCGCCAGCGCAGTTATCGGTACGCGGCATCACTCGGCGCCGGAAACCGGTGCGCTGGCCAAAACAGCAAGTGGCGCGTTAGAGCGCCAGCCCTATCTGCGGGTTCGAAATCTGGCTGACGCCATCGTTGAATTGCAGAATATGGGATTCTTGGTTCTGGGGCTGGATGGTGAGGCTGAAGAGACCATTGAGACGGCCTTGGGTGGCAAGTTGGATCAGCCCGTGGCGCTGGTGCTGGGGGCTGAAGGGCCCGGATTGCGGCAGAAAACTAAGGAAACCGTTGACCATCTGGTGAAAATCGACGCTGCGGGCGGGTTTGGCTCGCTCAATGTCTCAAATGCCGCTGCAATTGCCTTATATGCTTCTAGGCACAGATAGAAGATAGACAGGAGAGCCCCATTCCCAGCCCATCCAAGATTGCTACCTGCTGTTATTGCGGGACCCGCGCCGCGTTGGTTCTGAAAGGCAAGCAACGACATGAATTGAGTTGTTCCAGTTGTGGGGCACCACTGCATGATCTCAAGATGCTGCCCAAGCGCAAGCTAGCTGAGGGCAAGCCAAGGCGCGACGTATCCAAATCGACTGTTGGTCAAAGAAAAAAGAAGCAGAAAAAGAAGAAGAGTGTTCTTTCGCGCGTGTTGGATGAGGCGTGGGATGTTATCGAAGATATCTTTGACTGACAAAGTCTCTGGATGACAATTGCGATCACAACCTCGTTAAATGGGGTTCAACTGGGCCGAAAATATTGCATTTTGAGACCCTGAAGTTTTTGAATCGAATTCTGTGATGCTGACTCGACGTTTCCTTCTGGGCGCACTGACCGCCGTTCTGTTTGCTCCTGCCGTAAAAGCGCAGGATATGCCCGTATTTTACGCGACCGATGGTGCCGCGGTGGCCGGGTATGACGTGGTATCCTATTTCAGTGGAAATGCGCCTGTTCTGGGGCGGCCGGAATACGCGGTCGTATGGAAGGGGGCCGAGTGGCAATTTGCCTCGGCTGAGAACCGGGATGCATTTGAACGCAACCCGCACGCCTTTGCACCACAATTCGGCGGATATTGTGCCTATGCTATGGCGCACGGTAAGCTGAAAAGCACGGAGCCGACGCTCTGGGGTGTTGTGGATGGCCGTTTGTACCTGACACATTCCCCCGAGGTCGAAGAGATGTGGCGCGAAGCCACTGCCGAATATATCTCCATGGCCGAGATGTATTGGCCCGGAATTCTCTACGAGCAATAGGCCAGTTATCGCCATTCGTGAGCTGTCATCACAAAAATGCGCGCTGCCTCTTTTTTTCTTCTAAATTATGCCTAAATGTCACAGTGACCGCGGAACGGAACTGCCGCGGGTCATTTCACTGTCCCTCGTTCCAACAACTGGCGCTCAGGTTCGACCTGGGCGCTTTTTTCTTTTGCACACACCGACTAGGGTGCCCGCATGGCTGAATACTCTGATGTTTATCTGAAAGAGATCTTGCAGCGCACCAAGGTGATCGCCGTGGTTGGTGTGTCGATGAACCCGGTGCGGCCCAGCTATTACGTGGCGCGATATCTGTCGCTTAAGGGGTATAGGGTTATCCCGGTCAACCCTGGCCACGCTGGGAAAGAATTGTTTGGTCGGACCGTTAGGGCGTCATTGGCCGAAATTTCCGAGCCGGTGGACATGGTCGATATCTTCCGTCGTTCTGAAGCTGTGCCGCCAATTGTCGACGAGGCTTTGGCCACAATCCCCAACCTGCGCACAATCTGGATGCAGATCGGTGTGCAAAACTCAGATGCTGCCGCAACCGCACAGGCACGCGGTCTGGATGTGGTGATGAACCGTTGCCCAAAGATCGAATATCAGCGTCTGTTCGGCGAACTGCGCATGGGTGGATTCGCCACCGGAGTGATCTCGTCCAAGCTGTGACGGCTATTCGCCAGCATAGGGCAGCAGTTCACCGTATTGCTCCTGACGGCGCTTATCCAATACGATATCGCGCGGCACCCATTCATACTTGGTATCTTCCTCCAAAGGCGACCAGAACAGCACCCCGCCGTAGCGCCATGGGTCCAGCACCACGCCGTCATACATCGTCTCGCCCTTGCGGCTGATGATGGCGGTGCTGTGGTCGATCCGAAATGGGTTGTCCGCATTGGCGATGGCGCGGTGCAGATCCAGCGTCTTGAAATTCTCTTGCTTCAGACGTCGTTCAATGTCCTCGGCCCAATGCCAGCACAGGCCGCGCGGGCGCAGACCTTTGTTGACCTTGGCGTTGTGGATCAGAGGAGGGTCGGTGATCTCATACTCCTGCACTAGCTGCGCGGTGTAGGAATAGGCGATACGGGCTGCTCGGTCCGCTTCTTTGGGGTCAATGTCAGGGCCAAGGCTGCGGATTTCACTCGCCAAGCGTTGCACTTCATCCCCGGCCGAAGGGGGCGGGGTTGCGCAGGCCGATAGTGTCACAAAGGCCAGAACAATGGCCAGGGCTCTGATCATTCTTGTGCCCTTTGATCCGGGGACTGTGAAACCTGATCATAAAGGGTGGTTCAAGATGACGGAACCCTGCGGATTATCCTTTGGGGCGCGCGGCTTTTTCGGCAATACCGCTGGTGCCCTGACGCCGGGCCAGTTCCGCTAGTACGTCATCCAGAGCCACGTCCCGCGCTGCCAGCATGACCAGCAGATGATAAAGCACGTCTGCAGCTTCAGCTGTAAGCCCACCTTTGTCACCCTTTACGGCCTCGATAATCGCCTCAACGGCCTCTTCTCCGAATTTCTCGGCGCATTTCTCGGGGCCTTTGGCCAACAGCTTAGCAGTCCAGCTGGAGTCCGGGTCGGCCGTTTTGCGTGATACAATAGTCCGCTCAAGTTCTTCGAGTGTCGTCATAGGTTCAGTTCCTTAAGACGGCTGTCCTTCATTATGATTGCGTCAACCATAGCCCAGAGTTCTGCTGCAAAATCTGAACCAAGTATGTCGGCTCGATTGAGACAAGTGAACAGATCATTGTTTTTCTGATCTTCTTCTCCCCAATCGAGCAAAGTGCAACCTTCTGAATGGCAAGAGACACTAATGCCCCAGCGTGTATCAACCGGCGCACCATCTGACCAGTCGCCAACATATACTTTGATAATCGTTGAGTGAGACTCAGGGTCTTCTGAAAACTTTACTGAGAACCACCCAACGAACTCGCCCGTATAAAGGAGTTCCCCTGCGCCAAAGGTGGTAACTTTTCGGCAGCAATCGCAAGGTGTTCGTTCGGTTTCTTGCTCGATGACAGAAATATCTTCCCAGCGCACTATGTCAGCCTCATCGGTATGCCGGCGGCGGCCATATGTTCCTTGGCCTCGCGGATAGTGTACTCGCCGAAATGGAAGATTGAGGCGGCCAGTACTGCGCTGGCCCCGCCTTCGGTTACACCTTCGACGAGATGGTCCAGGTTTCCTACACCGCCTGATGCGATAACCGGCACATCCACCGCGTCCGAGATTGCGCGGGTCAGCGGCAGGTTGAAGCCCGCTTTGGTGCCGTCGCGATCCATTGACGTTAGCAGGATTTCCCCGGCGCCTTTGGCCACAACGGTTTTCGCAAACTCAACCGCGTCGATGCCAGTGGGTTTGCGTCCGCCATGGGTGAAAATCTCCCACTTGCCGGGGCTGACGGTCTTGGCGTCTATGGCGCAGACGATGCATTGGCTGCCAAACTGGTCCGCTGCCTCGGCAATCACATCCGGATTCGCCACAGCGGCAGAATTGAAGCTGACCTTATCCGCACCCGCCAGCAGCAGGGCGCGTACGTCGTCCTTGGTGCGGACACCTCCGCCCACCGTCAGAGGAACAAAACACTGCTCAGCCGTGCGCTGTACGACGTCGAACATGGTGCCGCGGTTTTCGTGGGTGGCGTGAATATCCAGAAAACAGATTTCATCCGCGCCGGCGGCGTCATAAGCCTTGGCCGATTCCACCGGGTCACCCGCATCGCGCAGGCCAACGAAATTGACGCCCTTGACCACACGGCCATCAGCGACATCCAGGCAGGGAATGATGCGGGTTTTCAGCATGTCGGATTCCTTTATTGGCGCACCTCTACCGGCAAAGCCTTGCCGATGCCAGACTTGTGATTGCCACATCTCTCAAACCTGTGAAAACTGCCCCTAAATTCATCAGGAGATCAATGAGATGCGCAAATTGTTTTTAACAACTGCTTTTGTCATAGGGGGAACCGTCGCGGCGATGGCAGATGATATCATCAAGGTAAATACAGATAAATCGGTGTCCGAAGCGCTGGATGCGCTAGAGGCTGCGATCGGCAACGCCGGAGCAACGGTCTTTGCCCGCATCGACCACGCGGCCGGTGCCGAAAAGGTCGGTTTGACCATTCCGGCAAACCAAGTACTGATCTTTGGCAACCCGGCGCTGGGCACACCCGCCATGCAGATCGACCCGCGTGCGGGATTGTTTTTGCCATTGAAGGTTCAGGCCTATGAGGATGAAAACGGGCAGGTCTGGCTGGCCTATGAAGACCCGAAAGAGACCATGGATGACCTTGATGGGGTCGAGAGCTCTCCGGTCATCGAAAAGATGCGCGGCGCGCTGGCCAAGCTGACCTCGGTTGCCGCGCAGTAGGTGATTTAAGACAGGGCGCGAATGGCTTCGTTCAGGTCAATCGCGCCATCATAGAGAGCGCGGCCAGAAATTGCGCCGTTTAGCTCTACGCCACAGTCGCGCAGGGCGATCAGGTCGTCCAGAGAGCTGACGCCGCCGGACGCGATTACCGGAATCGAAACAGCACGGGCCAGATCTGCGGTCGCTTCGATATTTGGGCCTTGCATGGCACCGTCGCGGTTGATGTCGGTGTAGATGATGGCCGCGACGCCTGCGTCCTCAAAGCTGCGGGCCAGATCGGTGACCTGCACATTGGTTTCCTCGGCCCAGCCTTTAGTGGCAACCATTCCGTTACGGGCGTCGATTCCCACGGCAACCTTGCCGGGAAAGGCTTTGGCAGCCTCACGTACCAGGTCAGGGTTTTCTACCGCGACAGTACCCAGAATGACCCGTGCCAGACCTTTTTCGATCCAGGTTTCGATGGTAGCCATATCGCGGATGCCGCCACCCAGCTGAGCAGGCACTTTGCAGGCCTTCAAAATTGCCTCGACCGGGGCAGCGTTGACCGGCTCGCCGGCAAAAGCGCCGTTCAGGTCGACAAGGTGGAGCCATTCACAGCCAGCCTCGACAAAGGCGCGGGCCTGTGCGGCGGGATCTTCGTTAAACACAGTGGCCTTGTCCATTTCACCACGCAGCAGGCGCACAGCGTTGCCGTCTTTCAGGTCGATGGCGGGGTAGAGGATCATGTCGGGCGGCCCTATATCAGTGTTACACGGGCGGCGTATCGCACAAGCAGGGCAGGGGATGCAACGCGACGCAAAGTCATTCTTGCCCGAAGCCGGTCACCGGGCCAGAGTGACTGTAAAACAGGGAGAGCATCATGAAGAAACTTCTACTCGCAGCAGGTATTGCCGGGATAGCGACAACAGCCTTTGCCGCCGATCCGGTTGATGGTCTGTGGAAGACAGAGCCGGGCGACACGGGCGGATATCTTCACGTGACCATTTCCGAGTGCGGAAGTGCCATTTGCGGCATCATCGACAGCGCCTTTGATGGCGATGGAAACCAACAACTGGAATATGAAAATCTGGGCAAGCAAATCATCTGGGACATGGTGCCCGAAGGTGATGGCCAGTACGACAGCGGCAAGATCTGGGCGCCGGACCGTGACAAAACCTACAAATCCAAGATGACGCTGGACAGTCAGAACAAGCTAACGGTCAAAGGGTGCGCGGTTGGGGGGCTGGTCTGCCGTGGGCAAACCTGGACGCGGGTTCAGTAATCCTTAGGGGGTCCAGGTCAAGAAATTGCCGATCATGCGCAGGCCCACATCCTGGCTTTTCTCTGGGTGGAATTGCATTCCGATCATCGTGTCGCGGCCAATTACGGCCGTGACCTCTTGCCCATAGTCCACATAGGCCAAACGCTGGGCCGGATCGGCAACGCGAAAATGGTAAGAGTGGACGAAATAAGCGTGGTCGCCTGATTTGATCCCGCTAAAAACGGGGTGATCGCTTTCCAGAACCAGATCATTCCAACCCATATGCGGCACTTTTAGCGTACGGTCGGATGGTTCAATCCGAACCACGTCGCCAGCCACCCAGCCCAGCCCCTCGGTTTCGCTGTATTCGTGACCCTTGGAGGCCATCAGCTGCATGCCGACACAGATGCCAAGAAAGGGGCGGCCTTTCTGTTCGACGGCCTCGACCATCGCGTCGTAGATGCCCTTGTGCCCGCGCAGCTCGGCCGCGCAGGCGGGGAACGCGCCGTCTCCGGGCAGTACCAACCGGTCGGCACGCGCCACGACATCCGCGTCCGAGGTCACCACGACCTCACCCGCATCCACCTCGCGCGCCATGCGTTGAAATGCCTTTTCGGCCGAGTGCAGGTTGCCGCTCTCGTAGTCGATGATGGCAGTTAGCATTTACAGCGCACCCTTGGTCGAGGGAATCGCATCCGCCTTGCGCGGGTCGGTTTCAACCGCGTCACGCAGGGCGCGGGCGACAGCCTTAAAGGCAGCCTCGGCGATGTGGTGGCTGTTGAAACCGTGCAACTGGTCGATATGCAGCGTGATGCCGCCATGAGTGCTGAGCGCCTGAAAGAATTCGCGCACCAGTTCGGTGTCGAATGTGCCGATCTTCTGAGTCGGCAATTCCACATTCCAGATCAGGAAGGGACGAGCAGATAAATCCAGCGCACAGCGTACCTGAGCGTCGTCCATAGGCAGGTGGCATTCGCCATAGCGACGGATACCTTTCTTGTCGCCCAGGGCTTGCGTCAGCGCCTGACCTAGCGCAATGCCGGTATCCTCAACGGTGTGGTGATCGTCGATGTGATAATCGCCCTTCGCACGGATCGTCATGTCGATCAGCGAATGCCGCGCCAGCTGGTCCAGCATATGATCGAAGAACCCAACGCCGGTCTGGTTGTCATAGGTGCCGGTGCCGTCCAGATTTACCTCGACCGAGATCTCGGTCTCGGCAGTTTGACGGCTGATCTTTGCGCTGCGCATGGGTCAATTCCTTTTGCTACAGGCGCGCTTATAGACGGGGAAGGGCGGGCTTTTCCAGACCACACGTGGCATTCGCCGCAAACTGTTGCAGGGGATTGCACCCGGGCGCGGCCCATGCCAGCCTGCGGGCAACTCAACCAACAAGGCTCGGCCCATGTCCACCTGCGTTTTCATCCAGATCCGCTGCAAACCCGGTACCACCTACAAAGTGGCAGAGGAAATCGCCCTGCGCGAAATCCACTCCGAACTCTACTCGACCAGTGGTGAATATGACCTGCTGTTGAAACTCTACATCCCCGAAACCGAGGATGTGGGGCATTTCATCAACGAAAACCTGCTGGTCATTCCCGATATCGAGCGGTCTCTGACCACGATGACGTTCAAAGCGTTTTAACCAAGCTCGAACGTGGTGACGCCGAAGATGCGGTTCAGTTCGATGTCCGGCTGATGGCTGGAATACATCCGAGCCGTTTCGAAAACCTTTTCCAACCCAAGCTTTGCTGCCAAATCAAATGCGGCCTGGTTGGGTTGGGGTATGTCGATGAAGACCTCTTGCGCGCTATGATCCGCTGGTAAAGCTTCCAGCAAACTTGCCAGAAGGGTTTCGGCAATATCGGCGCGGTCCGCGAATAGCGGCCCGACCTTGTAACCGGTTTGACACGGTCGCAACGTTGCATAGCCCTTGATTTCGCCGTCCTCGGAATAGACGCGGGAGACATGGGTAGGTGCGCTGATCCAGCCCTGCAGGAATGTGTCACGCGGGGTTGGAAAGAGCTGTCGGTCATAAGCAACCAGGGCGTCTGAGGCCTGAGTGAGAGTTTCAACACCAATTGAAGGTTTCAACGCCCGCTGAATATCCGCAATGGTCCCGGTGAAACGATAGTTGTTATACGCAAAGGCAAACCCCGACTTGCGATAATTGTGCTGTTGATCGACGACCCCATCCAGCCCGACGTTGTGGGCAGAACAGTTGGACAATGCGTGCTGCCAAAGCTTTAGCCCATGCCCAGCGCCGCGAAATTCAGGGTGCACGATGTAGAACCCAAGGAAGGCAAAGGTATCGTTGTAGTGAACAACCGAGATTGAGGCGATCATCTCTCCATCCAGAAATCCTCCCCAGAATCCGTCGGAATCGGTGTTATGGAAGCATGCGGTATCATGATGGCCAGGGTTCCACCCCTCGCGCCCCGCCCAATCCACGGCCTGTTGCAACTCGTCAGCGGTGAGAGGGCGGATGACATAGTCGGACATGGAGGAATCCTGTGTTACGTACCGCAACCAGAATGGCGCAACGATCGCGAAAGAACCAGAATGTCCGAAAGGTTTTGTATCTGGAGCGGGCGAGGCGATTCGAACGCCCGACCCTAACCTTGGCAAGGTTATGCTCTACCCCTGAGCTACGCCCGCATCAGATACATATATGGTCCGTAGACCTCTCAATGGAGCGGGCGAGGCGATTCGAACGCCCGACCCTAACCTTGGCAAGGTTATGCTCTACCCCTGAGCTACGCCCGCGCCGTTGAGTGAGGAGGGATGTATAAACTCCCACGCGGGGCTGCAAGCGGAAAAACACAAAAACGCGGAAAAATCTTTCGACGGAAATCTCGCCAACGTACGTTCAAAACAAAGAGCATTATAAAACAAGAAGGTTCGAGGAGAGGAAATGACACGGATCGCAGATATGAAAATGGCACTGTTGGCCGCGCTGATCGCTTTGACGGCCGTGATTTGCGCACAAGATGAGGACAAGCTGGTCGAGGTCGAGCCGGTCCTCATGAAAGCGCCGCTGATAGAGACTCAGACATTGACGGGATAAGCCCCGTCAACTGAGTCAGAGTACCAGTACGAGATTCGCGAGGGCGGCCACCAGAATGGCCGTGAATGTCAGCAACATCCCGATCTGGCGCAGAATTATGATCTGCGGGCTGCGGCCGAAGCCATAGGCATGCAGCACGCGGCCGACCAGAAGGCTCAATCCCAGCAGATTCACCAGCAGACCGCTGCCTGCCTGCAGTTCGACCATCAAGATTAGCAGCAAGGCAAAAGGCGTGTATTCGATAAAATTCGAATGCGTCCGCATCGCCTTAAGCATGTCTGTATTCCCGCCGTCACCATAAGAGATCTTGCCGATACGGCGTTGGCTGATGACCTTTAGGCTTAGCAGGACATACAGGATCGCCAACAACGCGGCATAGATTGGAGTGAAGGTCAGCATTGAGGTCTCTTTCTAATCATCAAAAGCTGCGCGGGCGTTTGAGCGATGCCTTGAACATTAGCCGGTTTGGTGGCCTGTTCCAGTTAGAGAGGAAAAGTTAGTTTTTTCTAGCAAGTTCCAGTTGCCCAGATGCTGGTCAAACTTCCGCCGCAATTTTGTCAAATTCCACGACCATTCTATGCAAATATAGCTTTTTGAACATGCAATACCGTGGCTCCCGCTGCCATCAATGAAAGGGACAGGTGGATATTATGAAACGAGTTATGTTGTTCTCTCGCGTTTTTGCGACCTCCTTGATGCTGCTTGGGGCAGCCAGCTTTGTTGCGGTTGTCGCTGCTCCGGACGTGGCCATCGCTAAGAACGGCAATGGCGGTGGAAACGGCGGCGGCAATGGCGGCGGCAAAGGAAACGGCGGCGACAAAGGCAATAGCGGCGGCAAATCCGGCGAACAAGGCGCAAAAGCCAAGGGCAATTCAGGCAAGACATCGGCTGGTACAGGCAAGGGGCTGTTGGGCAGATTGGGTCTAAAGAAAACCGACCAGAAAAAATCTACGAAATCCAGCTCTGCAAACAAGAACAAGCCGGCATTCATGACCAAGCTGGAAAACATTGTTAAGGGCAACAAAAATAAGGCCAAGGCTGTGACGCGTGCAAAGCCCAAAGAGGTTGTCGCGCTTGACGAAGAAGCAGTTCCACCTAACAAACATGGAAAAATCGCTTCCGAGTTGAAATCGCTCAATGCTGCGCATGCGAGCCAGACAGGGCTTAGAAATGCAGCGCCTAATAGTATGCCCGGCAAGCTGTATTCGTATCAGCAAAGTGTACTTGGTTACCCGGACGCAACTGCGGATTTGGAAGAAAAACAGACAGAACTATCCGACCTGAAAGATTTGACAGACGAGCAAATCGAGGAACAGTTCGCGCCGACCGAGGAAGAGGCTGAGCAGGGCATCACGACTGAAGACAAGTACAATGATGCGGTGGCCGACGCTGAACAGGCTGTTCAGGATGCCGAAAATGATCTGGCAAATGCGGCAGACCCGCAGGAGACTTTCGACGCACTGACAGGTGGTCGCGAATTGTCGCCGGATGCAATGGACGAGTTGCATGATCTACTGGGGTTGCCCGATCCGGAGGAACTCGAAGAAATCTCGGAAGAGGCTGAGGCTGAGGCTGAGGCTGAGGCTGAGGCTGAGGCTGATGCAGGGACTGAGACGACAGAAGAAGATGAGGTCGTCGACGGCTGATACTGCCTACCGTCCGAAAGTGAAAAGGCGCGCAGTTTGCGCGCCTTTCTATTTTATTCCAGTTCGACCAGCAGGTCCTTGGCGTCGATCTGGCCGCCGGGCTGTACG
>NZ_WQCF01000036.1 GCF_013032455.1 Ruegeria atlantica | reverse complement strand
TCGATGTCTGGTTCGTCCTGATATTGTTGAAAAAGTCTGTTGATTGGATCCTGCGCCCCTGATTCACTTGATTTGAGAGTGGAGGGCATTGCGATGATGGGGCCGAGACAGGAAGCGCAAGGCGCGCTGTTTTATGAGTTCTCAATCGAAGAGTTTGTGCCGCAGGATCATCCGCTGCGCGGGATTGATCGCTTCCTTGATCTGACCGCAGTGCGCCCAATGCTTGCGCCGTATTACAGCTCACATGGTCGTCCGTCGATTGATCCTGAACTGATGATCCGGATGTTGTTGCCGGGTTACTGCATGGGCATCCGCTCCGAACGGCGACTTTGCGAAGAGGTGCATGTCAATCTGGCCTATCGCTGGTTTTGCAGGCTTGATCTGGTTGATCCGGCCTCAGACCATTCGACCTTCTCGAAGAACCGCCATGGCCGTTTCCGCGAGAGCGGCTTGTTCCGGCATTTGTTTGAGACTGTGCTGCGGCGCTGCATAGATGAGGGGCTAGTCGGCGGGCACAGCTTCGGTGTCGATGCCAGCCTGATCCCCGCCAATGCCAACCAAACGCGTGGCATCGACAGCAAGGAAGGGCTACCAGCGAACCTGATTCCCGTGTCGTCGATGAATATCTGGAGACCCTTGATGACGCTGCTTTTGGAGCGTCGACCAAGGTGGTTCCGAAATACATATCACCCGTCGATCCTGCCGCCCGCTGGACCGGGGCGGATGACGGTGCTGCATTCTTCGCCTATTCCACCAACTATATGGTGGATTTGGATAATGCGGTAATCGTTGATGTCGAACCGTCGGTTCCAATTCGGACCGCTGAAACCCTTGCTGCGCGGCGCATGATCGACCGGATCGAGGATCGCTTCGATATGGCACCCGACAAGCTGGTTGGCGACACCGGCTACGGATCTGCGGAGATGCTCGGCTGGTTGGTCGAAGAACGCGACATCGCCCCGCACCTTCCAGTTTGGGACAAATCGAAATGAACCGACGGTACATTCTCACGCGAGGATTTTGTCTACGACCCGACGATCGACAGCTATTCCTGCCCAAACGGCAAGGTCCTGCAAACATACCGGCGAAACTTCTCAAAACCGCGCAAGCCCAACGGGGGCAAAGACGGGTTCATTAGATATCGCGCCTCCAAGCACGACTGTGACGCTTGCCCTTTGAAACCGCAATGCTGCCCGAAAGACCAAGGGAGACGCCTCATGCGGTCAGTGCACGAAGCCGCTCGAGACGTCGCTCGCGATATCCGAAAAACCGACGCCTACATGACCTCGTTCATTCAAAGGAGAAAGGTTGAAATGCTCTTCGCTCACCTGAAACGATATATCGGCGTGAGTATGATGCGGCTGCGAAGGCCCAAAGGCGGAACAGAACAGTTCCAACTCGCCGCAACCGCCCAAAACCTCCGCAAACTGGCTAAAATGGTGCCAACACTAGCCCCGACATGAAGACGGAGTGCGTCGCCCAAAATCTCGACAACCGTCAAACTAGCCAAAACATCGACTTCTTCAACACTATC
>NZ_WQCF01000035.1 GCF_013032455.1 Ruegeria atlantica | reverse complement strand
AAACGCAAAATGAAGGTACTCGTGCCTGTCAAACGCGTGATTGACTACAATGTGAAGGTCCGCGTGAAAGCGGACGGGAGCGGAGTTGATCTCGCCAATGTAAAGATGTCGATGAACCCGTTCGATGAGATTGCCGTGGAAGAGGCGATCCGTCTGAAAGAGGCCGGCAAGGCAGACGAAGTCGTGGCCGTATCGATCGGCGTGAAGCAGGCGCAGGAAACACTGCGGACCGCACTGGCCATGGGTGCCGACCGCGCGATCCTGGTTGTTGCTGCAGATGACGTGCATCAGGACATCGAGCCGCTGGCCGTTGCGAAAATCCTGGCCAAAGTGGTCGAGGAAGAGCAGCCGGGTATCGTTCTTGCAGGCAAGCAGGCGATCGACAACGACATGAATGCCACCGGTCAGATGCTGTCGGCCCTGCTGGGCTGGTCGCAGGGCACCTTTGCCTCTGAGGTAGACATCGAAGGCGACAGCGCCAAGATCACCCGCGAGGTAGACGGTGGTCTGCAAACCATCAGCGTCAAGATGCCGACCATCGTGACCGTTGACCTGCGCCTGAACGAGCCGCGCTATGCGTCGCTGCCCAACATCATGAAGGCCAAGAAAAAGCCGCTGGATGAGAAAACCGCCGCCGATTACGGCGTCGACGTCACTCCGCGTCTGGAAGTCGTCAAAACCGAAGAGCCGCCAGCACGTGCTGCAGGCATCATCGTGGGCTCGGTCGACGAGCTGGTCGGGAAACTCAAAGAAGCGGGGGCTGTGTAATGGCTGTTCTTCTTCTCGCCGAAGTTAACAATGGTGAGCTGTCGCTGGACGCCACCGCCAAGGCCGTCAACGCCGCAAAGGCTCTGGGTGACGTAACCGTTCTGGCCGCAGGTGGGTCCGCCGCCGCTGCCGGTGAGGCCGCCGCCAAGATCGACGGTGTCTCCAAGGTTCTGGTTGCCGAAGACGAATCACTGGGTCACCGCCTGGCGGAATCGACCGCAGCTCTGATCGTGTCGCTGGCCGATGGCTACGAACACATCGTCGCCCCCGCCACCACCGACGCCAAGAACGTGATGCCGCGCGTTGCCGCGCTGCTGGACGTAATGGTGATCTCGGATGCGTCTGGCGTTGTTGACGGCTCGACCTTCGAGCGTCCGATCTACGCGGGCAACGCGATCCAGACCGTCAAGTCGAACGACGCCAAAAAGGTTGTCACCCTGCGGACCGCCAGCTTCGACGCGGCGGGCGAAGGCGGATCGGCGCCGGTCGAAACCATCGCAGTTCCGGGTTCCGAAGGTCTGTCGTCGTGGGTCGAGGACAAGGTTGCCGAGAGCGACCGTCCGGAACTGACCTCGGCTGGTGTTGTCGTTTCGGGTGGCCGTGGTGTTGGCTCGGAAGAGGACTTCAAACTGATCGAGGGTCTGGCCGACAAACTGGGCGCGGCTGTTGGCGCGTCGCGCGCTGCTGTGGACTCGGGCTATGCACCGAACGACTGGCAGGTGGGTCAGACCGGTAAGGTTGTTGCCCCTGATCTGTACGTTGCTGTCGGCATCTCGGGCGCGATCCAGCACTTGGCCGGTATGAAGGACAGCAAGGTCATCGTGGCGATCAACAAAGACGAAGAAGCGCCGATCTTCCAGGTCGCCGACTTCGGACTGGTCGCCGACCTGTTCCAGGCCGTGCCGGAACTGAC
>NZ_WQCF01000034.1 GCF_013032455.1 Ruegeria atlantica | reverse complement strand
CGTACAGCCCGGCGGCCAGATCGACGCCAAGGACCTGCTGGTCGAACTGGAATAAGCCGTTTCCAAGCATCACCTGAAGCTAAAACATGAGAACTGACGCAACAATAGAACACCTAAGGCTATCGATAGATTATGAATCGTATTTAATTGGGAAGCCCTTCAGATATCAAGTTGACATCTCGTGAGCAGCCTCATCTGAGTGGTCCGCCCCTATGTTTAGGAAATGGAGGATCACGAATGGCAATTGCTTGGGAGGTTCTCAAAAAAGAAGACAGCGGAACCGCAGACCGGTTCGATGTAGGGAAGTTCGAAGTTCAAGTAGGGTGTGATTTGATCAGCAATCTGCGACTTACTGCCCGCCCACTTCAGGAGCTTTGATTTGATTTTCATGATGACTGACTATCATCATTCAGCGCGACAACAAACATCGAAAATACTTGCCCGAATTTTCATCCCAATCGGCTCAGCTATAACGCCGGGGACAGAAGTCTTGAAGCATTCTTTGAAGTAAGTAAAACATCTTGTGTCCGCTCCTAAACTCATTCTTTTGCCTATCGCAACCGCAGAGAATGTCTGCAATCGCCCATTCTTTAAAAACGCAACGTGTTCTGGCGCAAAACGTAACGGCGCAGCCTGCTCCGCCGCACTTGTTTTAGGGCCAGCGGGATTTGGACAAGCCAAACGCCCCTGGCCATCAGGGGTAAGGCGCTGCCTTCCCCCTCGGGCAACCCTATTAGAAAAAACCGTGCCCTAGGCTACGCCTGCGGGCCGCGCCACTATTGTCGAATAGCATTGCCTCGCCCCCATCCGAGTTCGCCACGTGGCAGATCAGCAGGAACAGGCACCTTCGGCGTCTGATCTGCAAATCAGCCCTGATTTTCCCAAAAGGAAGTCAGGATCATTGAAATCGGTCTCGGTGCTGGATGAAGGAAGTGAGGCGAAAATGGCAAGGTTCTGTCGCTGGTGGCAGAGCTATGTGTCGCCTTACACATGGAGTGTGGAACGTCACTGATCTTTGACTCAATCGACAATCAAAACCTCAATAAATTAGTAATTCGCGTCATTCAAATCTGACCCAAACGTCAAGCATTTCTGACCCAAAACGAATAGCAGCCTTCTTCTACGCAGCGGCCAATGTCGCAAATGCGCCCAATCCAACCAATGCTGCGCGACGCATAATCAAACAAAATCCCGAAGCGTTCGCTTGACGAAAGTCCGGATTGTTGCGCTCTACGATGGTCGGTGTCTGTTACGGTGAAAGGACGGTTTGAAATTCGCCGAATACTGCGCCGCCGAATTGCCGCCTCCGCGAATTGGCCTAGGGTCAGGATGCATTGATTTTCAAAGCGCTGCATGGTTCACGGCTCGGAAAACGGAGCGGTAATATGAGCGACCTTTTCTGGCTGACTTACGAGCAGATGGCCAAACTTTCCCCTTTCTTCCCGCGGTCGCATGGTAAGCCACGGGTCGATGACAAGAGGGTGCTGAGCGGGATTATCTTCATCAATCGCAATGGGTTGCGGTGGCGTGACGTTCCCAAAGAATACAGGCCGCACAAGACGCTTTATAGCCGGTGGAAGCGTTGGAGTGAGAAAGGTATCTTCGCTCGGATGATGGTCGGCTTGGCAGCCGAACACGGCGAGGAAAAGACCGTGATGATCCCCTCTCATCGAAACTGCGTTTCGACTGCCGGGCAGTGGACGCGACCTATCTGAAAGCACATCGTACCGCGACCAGCATGGCCGCGAAAAAGGGGGGCGTGGCCACCTGATCGGCCGAACCAAGGGCGGCATGAATACCAAACTGCATGCTATCTGTGACAGCCAAGGGCGACCGATCAGCCTTTTGTTACCGCTGGCCAAGTCAGTGAATACATCGGTGCGCGAGCGCTACTGAGCAGTATTCCAGATGTCGAATGGCTGCTCG
>NZ_WQCF01000033.1 GCF_013032455.1 Ruegeria atlantica | reverse complement strand
AAGACTTCTTCCTGGGTTCAACAGCCGCTCTCGTCGTGCGCCACGCTCGGTGCTCAGTGCATGTGCTCCGCGTGTAAACCTTACCAACGTATAAAGTTGCCCAAATGGCCCTGTGAATATCTTCTGTGATAGTCACGGGGCTGGGAGATTACTTTGAGATGGAAGTTTTGTGACAGGGTCTGCCAATTGAGTTTAGCGCCGCTAGTGTCACTATGCCCCTAGGTCAGGATGCATGATTTCCGCCGCGCCGTGTGATTCACGGCTCCGAAAACGGAGCGCTGACATGAGCGATCTTTTTGGTTGGCCGACGCGCAGACGGTGCTTCTTAAACCCTTCTTTCCGAAATCGCATGGCAAGTCTCGGGTTGATGACAAGCGGGTGTTGAGCGGAATTATATTCATCAACTGCAATGGTTTAAGCTGGCGTAATGCCCCTTTGGCCAATGGCAGGCACAAAACGCTCTACAGCCGCTGGAAGCGCCGGAGCGAAAAAGGCATCTTTGCACGTATGACCGCTGCCCCAAAGTATTCCTTTCTGACATCGCCCTCGCAGCAACCGTCATTTATTGGTTATGACTCCTGAACCTAGCAAAAGGTCGTCTATTACCTTCTTTAAAGATTGCGACACAGCCTTTGAACGACCGGTCGCGCCTCATTTGTCATATTCGCGGCAAGCCACGGTTAAGCAGAGCTTTTCTGCACCTTGCCGCTTATCTGAGCGGGACAACCCCGCTCACGCTGCAAACGTGTAGTCTGAGCTGTCAAAGTCTTCCGCTTGGAAGTCCTTGAGCAGGATCGTTCCTTCTGTGCCAACAACAATGAGCGTGTCCGCCCCGGATTGCGAAGAAGTAATCGTTGGGTTGGCCGTGTCGCTCAGTTCAAACACAAGCTGATCTGTACCATCCTTGAACCCAGTGATCACGTCATTTCCGAAGTTGTCGTTGAAGACAATTGTGTCTACGTCATCAGGAATGTACTGAGAGGTTTCTGAAGTTAAGGTAATGTGGTCGTTCCCTTGTCCACCATTGATTTTATTGCTGTAGAGACTATCGCTGATGGTGTCGTCGAATATCGATCCTATTACGTACTCGACACTGTACAGCGTCCCGGTTGTAACACTCCCGCTATTCTCTGTGTAAGAATACGAGCCTCCTACGGAAATAATTCCATCCCACAACGACAATGATACGCTGTGCTGTAGGTTGGCAAATGATACTGTGTCGTTATCCGCGCCACCATTGACGGTATCAGCCCCGCCGATGAGATAGAAAATATCGTCGCCACCATTCCCTTCGTAGTAATTGTCGGCAAGGGTGTCCGAAATAATTTCGGCTTTTTGCGAGCCATTCACGTTTTCGATGCTTTGAAGGATAGTTAGGCCGTGAGTTACACCATTCACGTCGATTGCAGCGGCAGCACTACCGGCCAGATTGACAGAAACATAGGCTGTACTTCCGACCACGGTGCCGATGTTCAGGGTATCGGTTCCGAACCCACCGTTGAAATCGACAGCGTTTGCGCCATCTAAAAAAACGGTCCAGTACGTATCATCGTGGGATGTTCCAATGATCCCTTCAATTCCAGAGAAACTATCTTCTTGGACCCATCCCGATGAACCATTACCACCAGATCGATATGTACCTATATTGACAGTAACATCGACAATGATACCGGCCTGCGCATCCGTTTCATCCAGGGAATAATCAATAATATCATACCCATCACCGCCAAAGATATAATCTATCTCTCTGAACCCGCCGCCCGAGAACACATCATCGCCCGCGCCGCCGGTCAGGAAATCGCTACCTGCTCCGCCAACCAGAATATCATTGCCATCCAGGCCGTATAGCCAGTCAGCACCGTCACCACCGAAGAGTTTGTCGGCGCCGACATTTCCGTTTATTATATCGTCTCCACCAAGACCCAAGATTAGGCTGTCGCCAAAGACATTGGTAATAGTTTCTGCTTCTTCGGTGCCGGTCAGTTCAAGTGACACGTCCGTAACACTGAGTGTATTGGTGGTGTTGATCTCGAGGCTGTAATTCTCCTGAGGCAAAGTCAGGGTATAGCGCCCGGCCTGGTTTTCAGTGAAGCTGTATGCCGTATCTGAATATTCTGACAACTCTGCACGGACAGTAATGGAGGCTTTTTCTCCATGATTGTTCAGAATATCAGAATCCCCTGCATTGACCGTAAAGACATAGGAGTCTTCGGCAGTCCCAACGCCAGTTACGATATCGCTTCCTTCCCCATCGATAATTGTGGTGCGACCGCCCTTGCTTTCGATATTGTCATTGCCGCCACGACCGTCGAGCACATTGTCTTGGGTGTTACCTATGATGTGATCCGATCCATGCGAGCCGTAGACGTTCTCAATGTCGATCAATGTATCTTCATAGCCATCGACATGGGCAAAGCGGGCAGCTCGACCAGTGGTCAAATTGATGTCGAAACCAAGGCCTAGCTGATCAAAAAGTTCCTGGGTATCCAGGCTATAATCTACAGTGTCGGTGCCCTCACCTCCGTCCAAGGTATCAATGCCAAGTCCGCCGATTAGAGTGTCGTTGCCAATATCACCCCTAAGCGTATCGTTGCCGTCTCCGCCGTTTAGGAAATCATTACCTTCCTCCCCGCTTAGGAAGTCATTGCCAGAGCCGCCACTCAGCTGATCGTCGCCAACGGATCCCCAAATCGAATCGTTTCCACCTTCTGCATCCACAATGGCTGTCCCGAAGCTAGAGGCAAAAAAAGTCTCGTCTTCGTTTGTCCCGGTACCCTTATAGACAACATCACTCAAACTTATGTCGCCAGCGTAGGAACCTGCGTATTGAATTTCGGCCTCGTAATCGTTGTTCGGATCGGAATCAAACTGGTTTGCCCTTATGACGATTTTGGCAATCCCGTCCGAAGAACTGGAAGCGTTTTTCTTGCTATAGCCGTAGTCCGACAGGCCGCCATATTCTTCAAGGATGATTGAAGGTTCATTATCACCACTCAGGATCAGCAAATCCCGCTCACCAGCCCTGACATTGAATGTGACCACTGAATCGTGTCAACGGCGGTGAGAAAGTCTGCCATTGGGCGGAGCAAAAGTCGTCCACTGTT
>NZ_WQCF01000032.1 GCF_013032455.1 Ruegeria atlantica | reverse complement strand
TTATTCCAGTTCGACCAGCAGGTCCTTGGCGTCGATCTGGCCGCCGGGCTGTACGTGAACGGCCTTGACCGTTGCGTCGCGCTCGGCGTGTATGCCGGTTTCCATCTTCATCGCTTCGATGGTCAGCAGCATGTCGCCTTCCTTGACCTCTTGACCAGCCGTAACGGCCACGGTGGCCACCACACCCGGCATCGGCGCACCGATATGGTTGGCGTTTCCAGCTTCCGCCTTGGGGCGCGCCTGCGTGGTTGAGGTGACCATGCGGTTCGGTACCCGGATCACGCGGGGTTGGCCGTTGAGTTCAAAGAACACTTTGACTTCACCCTTGTCATCGGTTTCACCGATGGCCTGGCAACGGATTTCCAGCGTCTTGCCAGGGTCGATTTCGGCCGTGATCTCTTCGCCGGGTTCCATTCCATAGAAGAACGTGCGTGTGGGCAGGGTGCGGACCGGGCCATAGACACGGTGGCGGCCCATGTAGTCTAGGAACACCTTGGGGTACATCAGGTATCCGTTCAGATCCTCATCATCGACCTCTTTGCCTTCCAACTGCTTGGACAGATCAGCGCGGGTGGCTTCCAGATCGACCGCGGGAACATCCTTGCCAGGGCGTTCGGTGTTGGGCGCTTCGTCTTTCAGCACCTTCTTGATGATGGTGTCAGGGAACCCGCCCGGAGGCTGGCCCAGATTGCCGCGCATCATATCGACCACCGAGTCGGGGAAGGCCACATCGGTTGAGGGGCTTTCCACGTCTTCGCGGGTCAGGCCCTGGCTGACCATCATCAGCGCCATGTCACCAACCACTTTGGACGATGGTGTCACCTTCACGATGTCACCAAACATTTGGTTCACATCGGCATACATCTGCGCCACCTCGTGCCAGCGTTCTTCCAGCCCCAAGCTGCGCGCTTGCGCCTTAAGGTTGGTGAACTGACCACCCGGCATTTCGTGTAAGTACACCTCAGATGCGGGGGCCTGCAGGCTGGATTCGAAGGCCGCGTACTGGCCGCGGACAGCCTCAAAATAATCGCTAATCTCGCGGATGGCCTTGATGTCCAGCCCAGTGTCACGCTCGGTATGTCGCAGCGCCTCGACCACGGTGCCCAGCGTTGCTTGGCTGGTATTGCCCGAGAAGCTGTCCATCGCACAGTCCACCGCGTCCACGCCAGCCTCGGATGCGGCCAGAATGGTCGCGCTGGCAATACCGGCAGTGTCATGTGTGTGGAAGTGGATCGGCAGGCCGACCTCTTCCTTAAGCGCTCGAATAAGGACCTTGGCCGAGGCTGGTTTCAATAGACCGGCCATATCTTTCAGGCCCAGAACATGTGCCCCTGCATCACGTAGTTCTTTGCCCATGCCGACATAGTATTTCAGGTCGTACTTGGCGCGATCAGGGTCCAGAATATCACCGGTATAGCAGACGGTGCCTTCACAGATTTTGCCGTTCTCGACGACGGCATCCATCGCCACGCGCATGTTCTCGACCCAGTTCAGCGAGTCGAAGACGCGGAACACGTCTATATTCTTGGACGCTTGGCGGACGAACTCCTGCACCACGTTGTCCGGGTAGTTGGTGTAGCCAACTCCGTTTGCACCGCGTAGCAGCATCTGGGTCATCAGGTTCGGCATCGCCTCGCGCAGATCGCGCAGACGCTGCCACGGGCATTCCTGCAGGAAGCGGTAAGCCACGTCAAAGGTCGCACCGCCCCAGCATTCGACCGAGAACAGCTGCGGCAGGTTGGCCGCGTAGGTCGGCGCCACCTTGATCATGTCGATCGAACGCATCCGGGTCGCCAGCAGTGACTGATGCCCGTCGCGCATGGTGGTGTCGGTGATCAGCAGCTGCCGCTGCGCCTTCATCCAGTCAGCAACAGCTTGCGGGCCTTTCTGCTCCAGCAGGTTGCGGGTGCCCATCTGCGGCTCGGCCCTGGGCGCGGGCGCTTTGGCCTCTTTCAGATCGGCCCGTGGCTCGGGTCGGTCTGCGGTCTCGGGGTGACCGTTAACAGTGATATCCGCGATATAGGTCAGAACCTTGGTGCCCCGGTCGCGGCGGCGCTTGAAGGTGAACAGGTCCGGCGTCGTGTCGATGAACTTGGTGGTGTATTCGTTCGACAGAAAGGTCGGGTGCTTCAGCAGGTTGATGACAAAGTCGATATTGGTGCTGACACCGCGAATACGGAACTCGCGCAGGGCGCGGTCCATACGGGCAATCGCAGCCTCGGGCGTCGGTGCCTTCGCCGTCACCTTGGTCAGCAGCGAGTCATAGTACCGCGTGATCACCCCGCCAGCATATGCGGTGCCGCCGTCCAGACGGATGCCCATGCCGGTGGCCGAGCGATAGGCAGTGATACGACCGTAGTCAGGGATGAAGTTGTTCTGCGGGTCCTCGGTGGTGATCCGGGTCTGCAGCGCGTGGCCGGTCAGATGCACATCGGCCTGGCTGGCGGCTCCGGTCGCTTCGGCAAGGGTCTTGCCCTCGGCGATCAGAATCTGCGCCTGCACGATGTCGATGCCGGTGACTTCCTCGGTGACAGTGTGCTCCACCTGCACGCGGGGGTTCACCTCGATGAAGTAGAACTTGCCGGTTTCCATATCCATCAGGAATTCGACGGTGCCCGCGCATTCATAGTTCACATGGGCGCAGATTTTGCGGCCCAGCTCACAGATTTCAGCGCGCTGTTCTTCGGACAGATACGGGGCAGGGGCGCGTTCCACGACCTTCTGGTTCCGGCGTTGGACCGAGCAGTCGCGTTCAAAGAGATGATAAATCTCACCATGCTTGTCACCAAGGATCTGAACCTCGACGTGACGGGCGCGGGTGATCATCTTTTCCAGATAACCCTCGCCGTTACCAAAGGCGGCTTCGGCCTCGCGGCGACCTTCCAGAACTTTCTCTTCCAGCTCATCCTCGGATTCGATTGGACGCATCCCACGCCCGCCGCCGCCCCAGGACGCTTTGAGCATCAATGGATAGCCTATCTCTTTCGCTTCAGTGCGGATGGCATCCATGTCATCGCCCAGAACCTCGGTGGCCGGGATCACTGGAACGCCAGCTTCTATGGCCACGCGCCGCGCGCTGGCCTTGTCGCCCAAAGCGCGCATTGTCTCGGCCTTGGGGCCGATAAAGGTGATGCCGTTCTGCACACAGGCATCTACAAAGTCCGGGTTTTCCGACAGAAGGCCATAACCGGGATGGATTGCGTCAGCGCCGCATTCCTTGGCGACGCGGATAATCTCGTCGATGCTCAGATAGGCAGCAACCGGCCCCATCCCTTCGCCGATGCGATAGGCTTCATCGGCCTTGAACCGGTGCAGGCCCAGCTTATCTTCTTCTGCGAACACCGCGACGGTGCGTTTGCCCATCTCGTTCGCTGCGCGCATCACGCGAATGGCAATCTCGCCGCGATTGGCGATCAGGATCTTGGTGAAGTCGGTCATATCAGGTCCCGGTCTTTGTGGT
>NZ_WQCF01000031.1 GCF_013032455.1 Ruegeria atlantica | reverse complement strand
GCTTCAGCATGCTGCTGAGCGGGCGTTACTCGTCAACTAGGAGGAGATACTCGATGAGTTTCAATAAATTTACTACAGGTATGGCAGCTGGCGCACTGAGCGTACTGATGTCGACGGCTGCATTCGCAGAAGACATGACTCTGCGTTTTGCAGGCGTGTTCCCGATCGATCACCAGGGCACCAAAATGATGGAGCAGGTCGCAGCAGATGTTGCAGCCGCAGACGTTGGCCTGAAGATCGAAGTTTTCCCGGCCAACCAGCTGGGTTCGGGCGAAGCCCTGTTCGAAGATGTTGCACGCGGCAACATCGATCTGGCTTCGGCATTTATCTACGCAGACACTGACCCCCGTCTGGAATTCCTGTCGATGCCGTTCCTGCTGGGCGGTTGGGATGACATGGAAAACACCCTGCTGAACATGGATTCCGAATTCAACACCATCCTGCAAGAGATCACCGACGAATACGGTGTTCGCGTGATGGCACAGAACCCCGAAGGGTTCATCGGCATCGTTGCTTCGCAAGAGCCCGACAACTGGAACAACTTTGACGACAAAGGCATGAACATTCGTGTTTGGTCGTCCAGCGTTGTGAAGTCGATGGTTGAAGAACTGGGCTTCCAGGCAACCACCATGGCATGGGGTGACATCTTCCCGGCGCTTCAGGCTGGTATCGTTGATGGCGCGATCTGCTGCACCAAGACCGCAACCTACTCGATCTTCGCCAAGTCGGATGTTGGTACCCACTTCGTCGAGTACAACTCGATCTCGGAACTGACAACCTTCTACGCGTCGCAGCGTACACTGGACAAGCTGAACGAGGAACAGGCTGCCGCACTGCAGGCAGCGCTGACCAAAGCTTCGGAAGACTTCTTTGCTTACAACCGCGAGAATGACGAAGTATTCGGTCAGAAACTGCTGGACAAAGGCTACACCATCCTGCGCCTGAGCGACGAAGAGCAGGCTGCAATGGCCAAACACGTCCAAGAGACCGTCTGGCCTGCGATGGCCCAGAGCGTTGGTCAGGACATCATCGACCGCCTGCTGGCAGCTAAAGAACAACAATAAGCAATAAGAAAAGGGCCAGCAAATCAGTTGGCCCTTTTTCGATCTTTAGCTCAACAGAGGGAGGGAGAAAGATGTCTAGCTCACCAGCTGAGCACACAGTGATCATTGAAAGCGCAGAAAACAAAACCTCGCAAAAGATCACTGATGAGCTGCCAGTTGCTATCGGATACCCGTTGAAAGCAGTGGCATTTGTCATGAGGCAGATTGTGACGTTTGCCGGTTTCTTGATGGCGTTCACATTTGGAGCCGTTGTTGTAATCCGTTATGGATTTGGTGGAGACCTTTTTGCCTACGAAGAATGGCTTCTCGGTATCAGCATCATTGGCTTTTTCGCAGGTGCTGTTCTGGCCTCTGCCCGCAACTTGCACATCAACGCGGACATTCTTGGGATTGTGATTCAAAATCCCCGGCTGATCTGGTGGCGTGGCTTTGTCGTCCTGACAGTCGAGGTGCTTGTGATCCTGTTCCTCATGTACGCATGCTATGTCTCGCTGCTTGATGACTTCTCATTCCCCCGGCTACGCGCAACCCCGGTGCTGCGTATTCCGTTCGTAACCTGGCGGATTTGTATCATGGTTGCCTTTGGCTTCATGGCTACGTTCACGGCGGCATATTTGTACGTGCATATCCGTAAGGGGCTGGGTCTGCCCCTGAGATCAGAAATGCAAAAAGGAGAAGCCCAATGATCATCGGAGGAAGTCTTCTTATTGTCTGCTTTATGCTGCTGTTGGGCGTTAGCGTCTATGTAGCATTCGGATCGGTTTTGATTTTCATCGCCCTTGTTGGTGATCAATCCATCACCGGCTACTTGCCGACCGGCTCAACCGGGATTCGCTCACTGGTGCTTCTGGCGATTCCGCTCTTCATGATCGCTGGTGGCATCATGGAAAAAGGTAAGATTGCTGCACCACTCGTCTCGCTGGCTGAGATGTTCATTGGACATGTCAAAGGTGGACTGAGCGCTGCGGGCGTCTTGGCCTGTGGTGTATTTGGCTCCATTTCCGGCAGTGCGAACGCGACGCTGACCTGTATTGGCGGCATCATGATGCCTCACCTGAAAAAGGCTAACTATCCGGGTGGGCAATCGGCTGCGCTGATCGTGGCGGCAAGCCCGCTGGGTCTGTTGATCCCGCCAAGCTCGTCGCACATCCTGTATGGCTGGGTTGCGCAACAGCACGTGCTGAAATGCTTCCTGTCCACGGTCATTCCCGCGATCATCCTGATCACGCTTCTGATTGTGGTTAATCAGTTCATGCTCCGGAAGTATGACAACATCAATCTGACGGAACGTCCCAAGCCGTTTCTGCCGACATTCGGAGTACAGGCACGCCTGGCCGGACCGGCGCTGATGATGCCGCTGATCATTCTGGGTGGTATCTATGGCGGCATCATGACGCCAACCGAAGCCGCCGGTATCGCCGTGGTTTACTCGATCCCGATCGCGATCTACTTCTACCGTGGCCTGACCTGGAAGACGCTGGCTCAGACCATTCAGAACTCAGGCGTCACGATTGGTGTGGTCATGGTCATGATCTTCATGGTTCTGATCGTGTCGGACAACCTGATCTCGCAAGGCGCGCCTCAGTTGGCCAAAGACATGGTTTACTCGGTGTCGGACAATCCGATTGTGATCCTTCTTATGATCAACGTCGTGATGATCCTGATCGGGATGCTGATGGACGATATTTCGGGTCTGCTGCTGGCAACACCGATCTTGCTGCCCATCGCGCAGAGCACCGGCATGGATCCGATCCATTTCGCGGCCGTAATCGGTGTGAACCTGGGTATGGCGAATATCACACCTCCTACAGCGCCATTGCTGTATCTTGGTGCCCAGGTCTGTGATGAGCCGGTTTCGCGTATGCTGTGGCCAACCTTGGTCTTCATCGTATTCGCCTGGCTTCCGACCCTGATGCTGACCACCTTCGTGCCAGAGCTCGCGCTCTTCCTGCCTGACCTGCTGTTGGGTCGGTAACTGCGCGAAAGTGCAAATACCACGTCTTGTATCGATGGACGCACCCCAAGTTTAAGTTTGGGGTGCGTGTTATCTCCCTTAAGAACAAGTTGGGGGAGACAAGTCTAAAACAGAAATGTGGAAACCTTTAACTAGAGGTTAGAAATGTACAGCAATATCTTAGTAGCGCTCTCTCTTGAGCATGGCATCAGTGAACCTGCTCTTGCCGCAGCGCGCGCCCTGCTCTCGGAAGGCGGAAAAATCACCGCGGCCCATATTCATGAACCTCCAAATAGACAGATCATGTACTACATGGATGAAGGGATCGCTGAAAAATCTCTCGAGAAGGCGAAGGCGAGTCTGGCCGAACGCCTGAAAGACGAAGCCGAAGTCTCTTCTGTCTTGATCGAAAGTCAATCGGCAGGCCGCGCAATTACCGAATATGCCAACAAACACGGCATCGACTGCATTGTACTCGCGTCGCACAAACCCGGAATGAAAGACTTCTTTCTGGGGTCAACAGCCGCTCTCGTCGTGCGCCACGCTCGGTGCTC
>NZ_WQCF01000030.1 GCF_013032455.1 Ruegeria atlantica | reverse complement strand
CTCAACTTTGAAGGATTGAAGGGGCAGGTATCTGCGGGTGATGTTGACACTGTATTGGTGTGTTTTGTTGACATGCAGGGTCGTTTGATGGGGAAGCGTTTTCATGCGGGTCATTTTGTTGCTGGTGCGTGGGAGGAGACGCATTGCTGCAATTACCTGCTGGCGACGGATCTTGAGATGGGGACGCCGGATGGCTATGCGTCGACCAGTTGGGAGCGGGGGTATGGCGACTATGTGATGAAGCCGGATCTGGGCACTCTGCGGCTGGTGCCGTGGTTGGAAGGTACGGTGATGGTGATGTGCGATGTGCTGGATCATCACACGCATGAGGAAGTGCCGCATGCGCCGCGTTCGATCTTGAAACGCCAGGTCAACCGCCTGAAAGCCATGGGCTATGAGGCGATGTGTGCGACCGAGCTGGAATTTTTTCTGTTCGAAAAGAGTTTCGACCAGATCCGCAAGGAGGGTTTTCGCGATCTCGAACCGATCTCGGGGTATAACGAGGATTATCACATCCTGCAGACCACCAAGGAAGAGCATGTGATGCGCCCGATCCGCAACCATCTGTGGAATGCGGGGATACCGGTTGAGAATACAAAGGGTGAGGCCGAGACCGGGCAGGAAGAGCTGAACATCAAATACGCGCCTGCGATGGAGACGGCCGAGTATCACTCGATCGCCAAGAATGCGGTGAAGGAGATTGCGTGGCAGCATGGTCATGCGGCGACTTTCTTGCCGAAATGGCATCATGACAAGGTGGGCAGCTCGTCCCATGTGCACCAGTCGCTGTGGGCGGATGGCCAGCCTGCGTTTTATGACGCAGAGGATGAGCTGGGCATGTCGGCGCTGATGAAAAGCTACATGGCCGGTTTGTTGAAATACGCCGCCGATTACACCTATTTCATGGCGCCTTACATCAACAGCTACAAGCGGTTCATGAAGGGCACCTTTGCACCGACGCGGATCATCTGGTCGGTGGATAACCGTACGGCCGGGTACCGTTTGTGTGGCGACGGCACCAAGGCGGTGCGGGTGGAGTGCCGGATTCCGGGGTCGGACATGAACCCCTATCTGGCGATGGCGGGGATGCTGGCCGCCGGGATCGCGGGGATCGAGGAAGGGCTCGAGCTGCAGCCGCCGACCAAAGGGGATGTCTATCAGGGTGAGAGCGGGATGATCCCGGGCACGCTGAAGGATGCACGCAACGCTTTGCACGGATCAGAGATGTTGCGGGCGGCGATGGGGGATGAGGTGGTCGATCACTATACCCGCGCGGCCGAGGTGGAGATCGAGGAATTCGAGCGCGTGGTGACCGATTGGGAAATTGCCCGAGGGTTCGAGCGGGCTTGAGTCGGCGGAAGCGAGGGGCCAGCCCCTCGCGCTCCCCGGGGTATTTTTAGCCAGATGAAGCAGGGATCCTGTTTCTTTCGGAAATGGAGTGACTATGGGGCAGATGTTGCGATGTGTCTCACCGATCGATGGATCGGTTTATGCCGAACGTGAGGTGTTGTCGCGGGAGGCAGCGTTTGAGGGTGCCGCGCGGGCGCGGGCAGCGCAAGCGGATTGGGCGGCGCGGCCGGTGCAGGAGCGTATTGATCTGGTGATGGCGGGCGTGGCTGCCGTGGGTGCTATGAATGATGAGATCGTGCCGGAACTGGCGCATATGATGGGCCGCCCGGTACGCTATGGTGGTGAGTTTGGCGGCTTTGACGAACGGGCCAGTCACATGGCGCAGATTGCCGAAGCCTCTCTGGCTGATATCGCGGTGGGCGAGGATGAGACCTTCAAACGGTATATCAAGCGCATCCCGCATGGGGTGGTGTTTGTAGTGGCACCTTGGAATTACCCTTACATGACGGCGATCAACACGGTGGCGCCGGCGCTGATTGCGGGCAATACGGTGGTTTTGAAACACGCCACGCAGACCTTGCTGGTGGGCGAGCGGATGGCGCAGGCCTTCCATGCGGCAGGTGTTCCGGAGGACGTGTTCCAGAACGTGTTCCTCAGCCATGACGTGACCAATGGTCTGATCGCGGGCAATGCGTTCGACTTTGTGAACTTCACTGGATCGGTTGGCGGCGGCCAGGCGATGGAGCGCGCGGCGGCAGGCACCTTTACCGGTGTGGGCACCGAACTGGGCGGCAAGGATCCGGGCTATGTCATGGAGGATGCCGATCTGGACGCGGCGGTCGATACGCTGATCGACGGGGCGATGTTCAACGCGGGCCAGTGCTGCTGCGGGATCGAGCGGATTTACGTGCATGAAAGTCTTTATGATGCCTTCGTTGCCAAGGCGGTCGAGATCGTGAAGGGCTATAAGCTGGGTAATCCGCTGGACGCTGAGACCACCATGGGCCCGATGGCCAATGTGCGCTTTGCCGATGAGGTGCGTGCGCAGATTGCCGAGGCGGTCGCCGATGGCGCTGTGGCCCATATCGAGACCTTCCCCGAGGATGATGGCGGCGCATACCTGACGCCCCAGATTCTGACCAATGTCACCCATGATATGCGGGTGATGCGGGACGAAAGCTTTGGCCCTGTGGTTGGCATCATGAAAGTGTCCTCGGACGAAGAGGCCATCGCCCTGATGAATGACAGCGAATTTGGTCTGACCGCCAGCCTGTGGACCCGGGATGTGGACCGTGCGGCCCGTGTGGGTGACCGGATCGAGACCGGCACCGTGTTCATGAACCGGGCCGACTATCTGGATCCGGGCCTGTGCTGGACCGGCTGCAAGAATACCGGGCGGGGCGGGGGATTGTCCGTCATCGGCTATCATAACCTGACCCGCCCCAAATCCTACCATCTTAAGAAGGTGACATCATGAGCCTTGTTGGAAACTGGTCCTACCCGACCGCAATCAAGTTCGGCGCTGGCCGCATCAAGGAGCTGCCCGCGGCCTGTGCCGCTGCCGGGATGAAAAAGCCGCTTCTGGTCACCGACAAGGGGCTGGCCGATCTGCCGATCACCTCCGCCACGCTGGACATCATGGAGGCGGCTGGTCTGGGGCGGGGCCTGTTTGCGGATGTGGACCCGAACCCGAACGAGAAAAACCTCGAGGCCGGTGTTGCCGCCTATAACGCGGGCGGCCATGACGGGGTGATCGCCTTTGGCGGCGGCTCGGGGCTGGATCTGGGCAAGATGGTCGCCTTCATGTGTGGTCAGACGCGGCCCGTGTGGGATTTTGAGGATATCGGCGACTGGTGGACCCGCGCGGATACTGATGCCATCGCGCCCATCATTGCGGTGCCGACGACGGCCGGGACCGGATCGGAAGTGGGTCGAGCTAGCGTCATCACCAATTCCGAGACCCATGCGAAAAAGATCATCTTCCACCCCAAGGTTCTGCCCACGGTGGTGATCTGCGACCCGGAATTGACCGTGGGCATGCCCAGGTTCATCACCGCTGGCACTGGCCTGGATGCGTTTGCGCATTGCGTCGAGGCGTTCAGCAGCCCGCATTACCACCCGATGTCCCAGGGCATCGCGCTGGAAGGCATGCGGCTGGTCAAAGAGTACCTTCCGCGCGCCTACGCCGACGGCACCGATATCGAGGCCCGCGCCCAGATGATGAGCGCGGCGGCGATGGGCGCAACCGCCTTCCAGAAGGGTCTGGGCGCGATCCACGCCATGAGCCACCCCGTAGGCGCGGTGTTCAACACCCATCACGGCACCACCAATGCGGTTTGCATGCCCGGCGTTCTGGAGTTCAACGCCTCCGCCATCGCCGACCGGTTCACGCAGGCTGCGGCCTATCTGGGTATCGACGGCGGCTTTGACGGCTTCCGCGCCTTTGTGCAGGAGTTCAACGACAGCCTCGGCATCCCGCGCAAACTGTCAGACCTGGGCGTCACCGAAGCATCAATCCCCGACCTCGTCCAGGGCGCAATCATCGACCCCTCATGCGGCGGAAACCCAATAGAACTCAACAAAGAAAACCTCAGCGAACTCTTTAAGAACGCGTTGT
>NZ_WQCF01000003.1 GCF_013032455.1 Ruegeria atlantica | reverse complement strand
CGCAGGATCCAATCAACAGACTTTTTCAACAATATCAGGACGAACCAGACATCGAGTACTTTGCGCTCAAACAGGTGAGAAGCGGGACACCCAAGCAAACGAGATGAACGGTTGTGACTGATTGGAAAGTTGCTATTCGCAGCCAAACCTTCGTATGTTGTGACAAAGATCGAAGGCATATCCGCTTTCGAAGCCGAATATTATCGGCACCAAGCGTCAACTCTACGCCATTGAGGTTTCGTAAAAAAGAGGTTGGACCGATGACCGAGCGGATAACGCTCAAGACGTTCTTACTCTCGCTATCAATCGGAGTAACCGGTCCCGCCATCGCCGAGGCGCCAGATGCTAGGGCCGCTGTCTCGTCAGGATCAGTTGATATAGTCGCAGTCTTCAATGCGACCTGTGCGTCTGGAAGGACGACTGCTGCGAGCTTACGGGAAAGCTTTGAATCTCAAGGCTTCACCATTGATTGGCAAAATGACGCATACGGTTACTTTACCCGCGTCGGCTTTATGGCGAACTATCACATCTATCCAGGCAGCTGGAATTGCATCGTGTCCGCACAGGGCACTGTGGCCCCCGATCTGTGCGAGATATTATCATCAGACGGTATTGAAGCGATTGCACGGCTGCCCGATGGAACCTGTGTTGCCAATATACCGGAGCATGGGCTGACCGTGTTGGTTCGAAATATCTGCCCAGATTCGTCGCACGGAGCTTGCACTTGGGTGCAAGCCACACTGACTTCGGATCGGGAATGCCGCGCCAATGAGATTGTTGATTTGGCCTCTTTAACCCCAGGTTTACTGAACGCGCATTAGTTGGCATTGACCGATCTTCAGGTCGATGGAAAAAAATCCCAAGAGACTTTTGTCTAAGTTTATGCACTGCGGCACACAGAGATTCGTTGGCTTCGTTGCCTTGGGGACGAATGTAGATTGGTGGACATAAGCGCGTTTCTGAATATGTGTGTAACCAACCTTTGGTGTCTTTGCAGCATCGGCTGGAATGGGCTCACAGCGGACAATCAAAAGTCAATAAAAGGGAGCCTGTGTGCTGGTGTGACAAACAATAAGGGCGACCACTTTTGCAATCTATGGATGAAATTTCATAGACACAAACACCATTGTATAGATAAGTTTACGTAGGTGATAAGATTGTTTTGGTGTTTTTTATGCATAATTTTCGTCAGTTGCGGCCCACGCGACCGCAGCAAGAAACGGCTTTGAGATGCCCATGCTGCGGAGCTGTACCGACAGGTACGGGAGGCAGTTCTTTAAAGGTTTCTTTGAAGCTGGCCATGCTTGCATTCAATGTTCCTATGGCCATATTGGCAGCCGCCAGTTCTGAGAAATTGACCGCCTTGGATGGTACTGGATTGGCTATTATTTTTTGGGTAATCGGTGACGTCGCTTTGGCTTTTGCGATGCTTTTGGCTAGAAATTGATCCCGGCTCTAAAAGGAAAAACTGAGCCGAAAGGTGTACGCAAACAGGACAGATGCGCATTGCCTCGTATGCCCGAGATTGAGAGGAAACGAGAAGTCGTCGGCGAGACGGTTTGAGGCCTAGGCTTCAATTTTCACCTCGGCGGCGGCAATCAAAAAAGGACTGGTGGCTTGCAGTCAGAGATGGAAGATAGCGCGTTGGAAGCTGCAAACTTTTAAAAAGCTATTTCTCATGAGGGGCGGCTGCTAACTCTCTGTTACCTTCTGAGCGGAGAAAATTCTGTCACTGAAATTCTAGAAAAATTGTCCATTCGGCAGGCAGAAGCGTCGCAGCATTTGATGAGGCTTCGACTGGAAGGAATGGTTGCGACGAGGCTGAGCGCGAAGGTACTAGGCTGCTGAACCACCGTGTCCGCGATGGGAGCTTTGAGCTCATGAGTCACGTGATCCGCAAAGACAGCAATCAGGACGGTTGGAAGCTTCAGCCGATTTCACATTAAGGAGGCGACATCCGCTATGCGGACATGCTGACTTCCTTCGATGTGCCAAATACCCAGATCCGCCAAGTGTTTTGCCGCACCTGCGGACGAACCTGCCCCTTGAGACGCAAAACAGCAAGTTTCTGGTCGTTCCCGCCGGTAGCCTGTCCCACCCTCCATCCGGCCCTGTTACCGCGATTGTCGGATGGGCGTCCCAACCTGCGCGCTATGATTCGGAGCTGGGTTTGTTCGAAGAGACCCGTACTGCAGAAAGGGATGCTCAATGAATACCGATCAGGGGATTTCACCCGACTTCCCGTTTGACTCGAAAAATGTCGAGGTTAACGGGCAGCGCATCCACTATGTCCACGAAGGCGAAGGCGCGCCGGTGCTGTTTCTGCGCGGCAATCCGACTTCGTCCTACCTGTGGCGCAACATCATTCCCTATGCCGCCCGGCAGGGCCGCGCCATCGCGATGGATCTGATCGGTATGGGCAAATCGGATAAGCCGGATATTCCCTACCGCTTTGTCGACCACGGTCCCTTCGTTGACGGATTCATCAAAGTGCTGGGGCTGAAGGACGTGACGCTCGTCATTCGTAATTGGGGTTCCACTATGCACACCGGCATCCCGAGAACATAAGCGGCATCGTCTTTATGGAAGGCGTCGTCCATCCGATGACCTGGGACGGATTCCCGCTCGACTTTCGCGCGGGGTTTCGCATGATGCGGACACCCGGTCTAGGGTGGGTTATGATCTCGGGCTTGAACATGTTTGTCGAGAAAATCCTGCCAAGTGCCATTGTGCGGGACCTGCCCCCTGGAGAGATGGACCACTACCGCGTGCCCTACCCCACCGCGCGCAGCCGAAAACCGGATCGCGTCTGGCCCCGCGAGCTTCCAATCGACGGCTCACCCGCAGATGTGCATGAGATCGTCAATGGCTATAGCCATTGGCTGGGGAAAACCCAAACCCCGATGCTGATGTTCCACGCCACGCCCGGAGGCACCATGGGCCCAAAAGAGGTCGCCTCGTGCCGTCAGACCATCCAGTATCTCGAAGTGGTAGATATCGGAAAAGGCATTCATTTCCTAAAGGAAGATAACCCTCATCTGATCGGAGAAAAGCTAGCGGAGTGGTCGGCGCGGCTTCCCGCATGACCCCGCCCTGCCATGTGTAGCGGCTGAACCGTATACATAAATCGGATTTCCTGATTTTATGCTTTGACTATTGCCCAACGCGTTCAAAGGCCAATCACCGGAGGGAAGCCCTGTTGAATCTAACGATCCCCATACCTTTGATACTAGCGGCGGCACTGCCCGCCTTTTTGGACCGGTGCTCTGGGTCCGATACTAGCGTCGCCTTGGGCGTATTGGCGCGCGATCGGGTGGCTTTGACGGCGACAGCCAGCGAAATCGTCGTCGATTTGCCGATTGCAGAAGGTGCCGTGGTCAAGGCAGGCGACACGCTGGTTCAGCTTGATCCCACATTGCAAAGCGCAAAGCTGGCACTGGCGCAGGCTGAACTGGAAAAGGCGCAGGCCACACTTCTGAAACTGCAAGTGGGGCCGCGAGAGGAGGAGATTGCGATAGCCGAAGCCAAGGTTGCGGGCGCTGTTGCGCGCCTTGCCGATGCCGAGGCGACCTATGACCGAAACGCCAGACTGGTCGAGAACTCGGTTGTGACTGAAGCGCAAGTGGCAAACGATCTGGCCCTGCGCGATTCCGCACGGGCTGAACTGGCCAGCGCTCAGGAATCTCTGAAGGAGTTGCAGAACGGCACCAGACCCGAAGACCTGGCGGTTGCCGAAGCCAATGTGCGGGCTGCCGAGGCGTTGGTTGCCGCCGAGCAAACCGTTCTGGACAACTTGACGGTTGCGGCCACCCGAGACGGCGTGCTGGATTCCTTGCCGTGGAATTTGGGCGAACGAGTAACATCCGGCAGCCCGGTGGCCGTTATGGTCACGGGCCAAACCCCCTATGCGCGCGTCTACGTTCCCGAGCCGCATCGCGTCAACCTGAAGCCCGGCGATCGGCTGGAAGTGCGCGTTGACGGGCTTACCGAGCCGCTGGACGGCGTAATCCGCTGGATCAGCGACGAAGCGTCGTTCACACCTTACTACGGGTTGAACAAGGACGACCGCACGCGGCTTGTCTATCTGGCCGAAATTGATCTGCCCACTGCATCGCCAGACCTACCCGCCGGTGTGCCCGTGCAGGTCCCCATGCCATGAGCGGTGTGGTCGTCTCGACGAAAGGCTTGACCCGCCGGTTCGGAGAAAACATCGCTGTCAATAATCTGGACCTAGAGATCCAGACGGGCCAGATATACGGGTTTCTCGGGCCCAATGGTTGCGGTAAGACCACGACCATGCGCATGCTGACTGGCTTGCTGACCCCTAGCAGTGGGGCCATTTCGGTTTTGGGTCGGTCGATGCCCGAGGCGGCAGAGCCGCTGAAGAATGAAATCGGGTATATGACCCAGATATTTTCGTATTACCGCGACCTGACAGTGCTGGAAAACCTCAGGTTCGCGGCTGAAATCTATGGCATTCCGTCGAAATCTGCTGGGAACCGGATTGACGAATTGCTGCACACGTACGATCTGACGACGAATATACATCAGCTCAGCGGCAGTATGAGCGGCGGACAACGACAGAAACTGGCCCTTGCAGCGACCGTGATGCACCGGCCGAAGCTATTATTTCTGGATGAACCGACATCGGCCGTCGATCCCGAAACCCGTCGCACGTTTTGGGAGCAATTGTTTGATCTGGTAGATCAGGGCGCAACCATGATCGTTTCGACTCATTTCATGGACGAGGCAGAGCGCTGTCACAGGTTGGCCATCCTGCAGCACGGGGTGAAAAAGGCGGACGGGTCTCCTCGGCAGTTGATGGACGATTTGCAGGCCGACGTTGTCGAAGTCGAAGGGCCAGACCTGCGAAAGGTCAAACATGAGTTGGACAGCAAGCCCAAGATACTGTCGACCGCACAGGTCGGCTCGCGACTGCGCGTGCTTGTCGACAAATCTGAACCTCAGCCTGTGGATATGCTGCGGACACAACTGGGCGAGTTCCCGGGCCTGTCCCTGACATCACAACGGCCAAATCTGGAAGATGTATTTGTCAGCGCAACACGAGGGCCTGGACAGTGATCTCGCCACGCCGCATCGCCGCAGTGTTGAAGAAAGAGCTGCTGCAACTGCGGCGGGACAGGATGACTTTCGCGATGGTCATCATGATCCCGTTGATCCAGCTGCTGCTGTTTGGCTACGCGATCAACACTAACCTGCGACACGTGCCTGTCGCGCTGGTAGATCAGTCCCGAACCGAGCTGTCGCGCACATTGGCGCAGATCGTTCAGGCCACGCAGGTTGTTACCATCACCGAAGAACTGACCACCCCGCCAGAAGCCGAACGCGCGATCACCGAATCCCGCGTGCGTGCCGCGCTGATCATCCCACAGGACGTCAGCCAACGCCTTGCCCGCAGCCCGTCCGTAGGGCTGGGTCTGCCCAACGCAACGGACCAGACCAGCAGCCGGCCTGTTGCCCATTGGATCGTCGATGGTTCAGACACGATGGTTGCAAGTGCGATCAAGTCGCTTCGCACCATGCCCCTGACCGAGCTGTTGAAATTGTCGCCAAATCGGCAGGTGCCCACATTCGAGGTGACACTCTATTTCAACCCTGAACAAAGATCTGCGGTCAATATCGTCCCAGGTCTGGTGGGCGTCATCCTCACGATGACGATGATCCTGTTCACCTCAGCCGCCATCGTCCGCGAACGCGAGCGGGGCAATATGGAGATGCTGATCAACACTCCGATCAAGTCAATCGAGCTGATGGTCGGCAAGATCATCCCCTACATCTTTCTGGGCCTGATCCAGGTCGCAATAATCCTTGGCCTGGGGCACGTGCTGTTCGATGTCCCGATCAATGGCGGGCTGGGTGTTTTGCTGGTCGTAACGCTGTTGTTCATCATTGCTAGCCTGTCACTTGGGCTGGTGATCTCAACACTCGCCCAGAACCAGCTTCAGTCGATGCAGATGACTATTTTTGTCCTGCTACCATCGATCCTGATGTCCGGCTTCATGTTCCCCTTCGACGGTATGCCTAAACCGGTCCAGTTGATTGCCCAAATTCTACCTGCGACGCACTTTATGGACATGATCCGCGGTGTGGTTCTGCGAGATGCCTCGCTCTACGAGTTGCGCTGGGGGATTCTCTGGATGATCGGATTTGCAGCATTCGGATTGTTGGCGGCCACTCTGAGGTTCAAGAAACGGTTGGGTTGAAGACGGCCTATTCCTGCCCTTGGTCGCTCTATGGCATTTCTGCGGTTGCCCCGAATTGCTGCCGTTCGCTGCAAGGGCGAAATCATGACAATTGAGAATGAACAAACCGGTCAATTCTAAATAGAGACAGGGAAACTACTTTCTGAGAGTCCTGCTAAGATTGATAGCTGCATCGATAAGATTGAGTTACCACTGAGCGAGATGCTTACCCTATTCGCATCAACAACCCAATATGGCGATCCGAACGCCCCCGCGATTGTGATCGGCTAAAAGGCCAGCAATCTGATCACCGCTGGTACGTAGTCTGTGACGTAAGCTCAACGTGGCAATCGAGGTCGTGCGCTCAGTTGAAAGCTGCGCACACGACTCCTGACCATAGCTCGTCATTTCTTCCCGGCCACGATCCTATCCAGGATGAGCGCGCAGAAAAGGATCGCAAGACCGGCCAGAATGCCCTGCCCCGCCGCCGCGTATTGCAGTGCCTCCAGCACGTCCTCGCCCAGCCCCTTGGCCCCGATTAGCGAAGCAACAACAACCATGGCCAGCGACATCAGGATGGTTTGATTCACACCTGCCATGATGGTCTTGTGCGCTAGCGGCAGGTCAACCCTCCAGAGTAGGTAGCGAGGGGTCGCGCCGAATGCCAAGGCGGCCTCGCGCACGGTTTCGGGCACCTGTTGTAGGCCCAGCACGGTGAACCGGATTACCGGAGGGCTGCCGAAGATCATGGTCGCGACCACTCCCGCCGGTTTTCCCGATCCGATGAAAGCAACCACCGGGATCAGGTAGACGAAGGACGGCATAGACTGCATGAAATCCAGTATGGGCCGCACGATGGCAAAGGCGCGCGGGCGGCGGGCGCAATATATGCCCAGAGGAATGCCTAGGGTGATCGAGATCAGCGCCGCCGCTCCCAGCAGCGCAATCGTGGTCATCGCCTTTTCCCAGAAATCCAGCAGGCCCAGATAGGCCAGCGCCGCGCCGGTGAAGATGGCCACGCGGGGGCCAGCTGACAGGTAAGCCAGCATGATGATCACCAGTGCAACCACCGGCCAAGGTGTGTCGACCAACACAACCTCGATCCAGTCTAGCAGCGTGCGCATCCCATAGGTCAGCCCGTCGAAAAAGCCGCGACCGGCGGTTTTGGTCCATTCGAACACCGCTTGCACCCCGTCGCCCACGTTTAGGCGCCAATCCCGGTTGGTCGGAAAGGTCTTGAGAACGGCCACTGCATCTGGCTGAGCGAATTTGATCATCGACAGCACGACGACCACGCCGGCCAGCGCTGTCGCGACAACTAGCCGAGTGGCCGACCAACCATGCGCCACACTGGGGTCCGAGCGCCAGCGCGCAAACTGACCCTCAAGCGTCCAGTTGGCCAGCGAGGCGGCCAGAAACTTGACCGCCAGCAACAGGACGATCCCAACCGCCAAATAAGCGAGGCCCGTAGAATCTGCGCTGCGCGCAGCTTCTTGCGCGCTGACCAGAGCACCCTCCAATGATTCCGATGCACGTTTCAAGGACTCCAGCGTGGTAGCCCCGGATTGCTCGGCCGCTTCGATCTGCTGGCGACGAAGCTCAAGTGTCTGTTCGATCTGCGCGGCACGTTCGCGGAACTCACGCCCCAAATCTCCAAACAACCCCAGCCCGATCTGGATATAGGCCAGCGTTTCCAGCACCAAGAACCCCAGAAACCACGACCACAATCCGCGCGCGCCAAACCAGATCGGGCCCAGGATTGCCGCTGCTTTGTTCAACGTGAACCGATAACCAGGCGCCTGCATCATGTAGGCAAAGGTCTTTTGGTAGTACGCTTGCCCCTGTCCGACGAAATCTCCGATCAAACCATTTAGCCGGTCAGCGGTTTCTGGTTGGATCTGTTGAACATCAACATGTTTCATAGCGGCCCTCTTATGCTTGGCTGTCCTGAATCGCACGGATCAGGCCCGCACGGTTGATCACGCCCACTGTGTTGCCGTCCTGCGTCACTGCGACCACCCCATGCCCATCGACGCAGAGCGTCATCAAATCCGATAGGTCCATCTCCGGGTGAGCTTCCTTTGCATCATCCGGCACCTCGCCATGATGGGCTTCGAATTCGTCCACAGGTTTCATGACCGAATGGGCGAAAATCATGTTGAGCTTGGAAATGCCGGCCACGAAGTCTGCAACATAATCATCGGCGGGGTTCAGGATGATCTCTTCTGGTGTCCCGATCTGCACGATACGGCCATCTTTCATGATTGCGATACGATGACCGATACGGATCGCCTCATCCAAATCATGAGTGATGAACATCGTGGTCTTGTTGAGCTTGTGGCTCAGTTCCATGAACTGATCTTGCAATTGTTTGCGGATCAGCGGGTCGAGGGCCGAAAACGGCTCGTCCATCAACAGTATTTCCGGGTCGGCTGCAATGGCGCGGGCCAGACCGACGCGCTGTTGCATCCCGCCCGACAACTCATGGGCGTATTTGTCTTCCCAGCCGTTCAGTTCGACCAGTTCCAGCACCCGGTCGGCCTCTTCCCAGCGGCGAGCCTTGCCGGTGCCGCGGATTTCGAGCGGCATCGCCACGTTGTCGCGCACAGTGCGGTGGGGCATCAGGCCGAAATTTTGGAAAACCATCGCAACACGCCGGTTGCGCAGATCGCGCAGACCTTCGTCATTCAGACCCATCACGTCGTCGCCATCCAGATAGATATGGCCATCCGTCGGTTCCAACAGTCGGTTCACATGACGCACGAGGGTCGATTTACCCGAGCCCGACAGGCCCATGACACAGAATAGTTCTCCGCGCTCAATCTCAAAACTGGCGTCGGCCACACCGACCACACAGTTGAAACGATCCAGCACTTCGGCCTTGCTCAGTCCCTCGCTGTGAATGGCTTGCAAAGCCTCTTGCGACCGCGCGCCGAATACTTTCCACACGCCCTTTGCGTCGATTGCGATATCCGCTGTCATACTGGACCCACCGCTGTTGATTGTCTTGAGTGGCGCCCCCAAACTCCGGGGGCGCGATGGCGTTAGTTGGTTGCCAAACCAAGCCAGCCGTCGACGGTGTCGCCATTGGCCGCGATCCATTCAGCCACGACTTCGTCGGTGTCGCGCCCTTGGACAACGACTTCATAGGTCAGCCCGCTCAGTTCATTTGCATCCATGTCGATATTGGCCAGGAAGGAGGCTGCTGCCGGGTTGCGTTGTTCCAGCGACTTCGAATGGGCCACGGTCACGGTCTTGACCGGCTCACCGGTGCTAACATGGGACTTGTTGTACCAATCGGCATCCTGATCCGGCTGCACCATTTTGTAAGTGGCCGCGTCGTGCTCTGGCTCTTCCAGAATGGTCACGTCATAGAGCGCATGCACGTAGTGCGGCGCATAACAGTAGAAAGCTGCGCCTTTCTGCTGATCGATCTGATCTTTCAACCGCGAATAGAACACGGTTTCATCCTCGGTCGTCGGCGTCAGGAAAGTTTCGATCCCATAATCCCGTACCCGCACCTTGAAGGTGTTCGTCGAAGCCCAGCCCGAGGCTCCAACCCAAACCTCACCCAAGCCGTCACCGTCCGAGTCGAACAGCTCCTGCGCCATCGGTGTCGCCAGATCATAGATCGAACGAATGTTGTGATCCTCGACCATGTAGTTCGGAACGCAAATCCCGGCGCGGCCTTCATAGCTGCCCGAGGACAGCGCCACAGTGCCTTTCTGATCAACGTATTCGTCCGTGAAGGACGACTGGTTTGGCAGCCAGACATCCGGGTGCACGTCAATATCTCCGCGCCCGCCGTCCATCGAGGCAAAAATCACAGCGTTGGCACCGGGGGCATAGCCGACCTCGCCACCCAGACGGGTTTCGATGACCTGACCGATCACCCGGCTCATGATCTTGGCTCCGGGCCAGCTGGGTTCACCTACCATCACCTTTTCCTGCGCCATCGCTGTTGTCGCGCCAAGGGACAGAGCCAGAGTTGCGGTTACAGTGAGTTTTTTCATGTTCAATCTCCCGTTGAGTTGAGTTTCCTACGCCGTCAGGCGCGCGCCCGCTTTCGTTGCGGATCTATGAATGGAATGTCCGAGACGGTCGCCCGCAGGCGCTTCATCCGCCCGTCAAGCTGACCGATCTCCAGTTGGGTGCCGTTATCCGCGTGTTCGACGGACAACCGTGCCATGGCGATCGCATGCTCCAGCATCGGTGAGCGCGTGGCCGAGGTGACCACACCCACCTGCCGCTCACCTGCATAGACTGGGGCCCCGTGGGCGGGCACGTCGTCACATCCGATCAGCAGCCCTTTGAGCACACGGCGCGGCTCACGCGCGTTGCGGTCCAGTGCCGCTTTGCCGGTGAACTCGGACTTGGTCAGATCGACAGCAAAGCCCAACCCAGCCTCAAAAGCATCTATGCCCGGCGCGAATTCGGCATTAGCGGCAGCCAGACCCGCCTCAATCCGGATGATGTCAAGCGCGGCCGAGCCCATGGGGGTGATCCCGAACTCCTCACCAGCAGTCATGATTGCATCCCAGATCGCAACCGCATCGGATTTGGAGCAGAAAACCTCATACCCCAATTCCCCGGTATAGCCCGAACGCGACAGCATGAACGGCGCGCCTTCGCGATCATTCAGCCGTGCGATAGTGACGCCGAACCATTTCAGATGGTCCAGACCGGGCACATGTGGTTGCGTAAAGGCGATTTTGCGCAACAAGTCCCGAGACTCAGGGCCCTGAATCGCGAGGTTCGGCATCGCGCCTCGCAGCGCATGGACCCGCACTTGCAATCCGCGTGCTTGCGCCAGCTCCTGCAATACGCGCCCGCTTTCTTCTGACCCGCAACACCACCGGAAAATCTCGGGCGCTAGGCGGAACAAGGTGCCATCATCGATGACCGAGCCGCTCTCGTCACACATCAACGTGTACGACCCGCGCCAGACCGGCAACTTCGCCACGTTGCGTGTGGTTGCCAGTTGCATCAAAGCCTCGGCATCCGGGCCGACAATGTCGAATTTGCGCAGACCGCTCATGTCTTGCACTGTCACCGCCTGACGACAGGCCCAATATTCGCCCAACGTTCCATGTGCGGGATAGCTGACCGGCGTCCACAGATCACGTGCCGGAGCAAAATTCTGCGTCAGCGGGGCAAGACGGTCGTGAAAGGCAGATTCCTGACTGATCGACATGGGGGCGTCTTCCTTTTCGCGATAGGCAACCGCACGACGGATCGGCGTTTCCGGGCGGTAAATACGCACGTGCACATCTGTAGGGTTCCAGCCATTGATCGGGTCAATGTCGTCTGGGCAGGCGGTCGAGACACAGACCAGATCTTCCAATGCGCGCATAGCGATGTAGTCGCCGGGTCGGGAATAAGACTCCTCAGTCAGTATGTGATGCGTCGCTGGATCGATCCACGTGTTCCAGAAGAAATTGATTGCAGGCCAAGCCCCCCGGCGCTCCACACCATAAGGGGCTAGTGCGTTCGACATATTGTCCGAGCAATTCAGATGGCCGGGAAAGCCCCGGTCCTCATAGCCACGAGCGGTGCAGGCCAGACCGAACGTGTCGTGACGGCCACACGTGTCCTGTAACACGTTCAACAGCGGACGCATCTCGCGGTCAAAGAACTTGTCTAACAAGCCAGGTCCGGGATAGGCCCGGCGCACCATCGAGCGGGTGGCGGTCGAATCGATCATCCATTCTTCGCCACGATCCAACCCATCCGCCCGCATGGCCATGAAGTCGGAACACTGCTGGCCCTCAACATCAATGATCTGAACAAATTCTCCGGCCTTCAGTTCGTACGCCAGCGCGCTGCCGCGCGGCACGGTGAATTCATCCCGCGTGTCACCCAGCAAGGGCGGCAGCTGCGGCCCTTGCGTGGCCGCTGATTTGTGCAGGACCGTGACGCATCCCGCCCCGCTACCCTCGATCAGCCCTGCAATCGGGGTGGCGCGAACCAACCAGACGGTCAGCGCCCGGTCCGGGCGGAGAATCAGGGCCTCGGACACCTGCTCCAACCTGTGGCAGGGAATTCGTCGATCTCCGCCCTGCGCCGTAACCCAACCCGAGAAGCGCGCGCTGTCAAAACCGTCCCATTCGATCAGCCCAGTTGCCGTCAACCCCAGGGCCGCTAGAGCTGGTTTCCCAACCTTGGCAAACGCCACCACATCTAGCGGCTGCGCCGGGCCAACCCCATCTATTGAAAGTAAATCTCCGGGCTTCAGGGTCAGTTGCATGGATTCGCGTGGGGCCAGGATATGTGTGCTGGTGTCAGAGGCCTTCGGAAAGCCCGGAAACCGGCGGCCAGGGCCGTCAAACCCTGTATTCGTAAACGTATGTAAGACAGATGACCCCTGCATGGCAGCGTCGGATTCCCATAATGTAACTAGTTACAGAGGTTGATGAAACTAGTTACATATGTCAACACTTTCCTTAGAAACCCGTCAGACGGACTTTGAAACCTACGATGCAAAAAGCCCCAGAGCCTAAAAAACGTGCAAATCTCAGGGATGTGGCAAAGGCGGCAAATGTGTCCGTTGCCACGGTCTCTCGGGTCCTAAACGATCCTACAGTGGTGAAGAAAGACACGCTGGAGAAAGTTCAAGCCGCCATAACCGAACTGAAGTTCGTCCCTAGCGCCGCAGCCCGCGCGATCAATTCGGGCCGCACCAAGTTTGTCGGGGCTTTGGTCCCTACTCTGGACAATGCGATCTTTGCCCGCTTTTTGGCCGCGCTAGAACGCAAGCTGTCAGAACATCAATTGTCGCTGATCGTAGCCACCACCGACTCAAGCCCGGACATAGAAGCCGAGAAAGCCAAAAGCCTGGTGGATATCGGAGCTGAGGGCCTGATCGTTACCGGGGCCACGCACAGCCCCGCCTTTCACGATCTGATCGAGCGTACAATGCTACCAACGCTCATCACGTCTTTCTTTGACCCTGAAAACCCACTGCCGACCATCGGATATGACAACGCGGCCGCCGCACAGCTTGCCTTGCAACACCTTGCCGACCTCGGCCATCGGAACATAGCGGTCGTGCATGGCCCTGTTCATGACAATGACCGCACGCGTGCGCGTCTTGCCGGCCTCAAAGCCCTTCCAATCGCTGGAGAGCTTACGACCTTCGAGACCCAGATCAGTCATCAGGGCGGTGCGGACGTAGCAAAACAGCTTGGCAAGCTGGACACAAAGCCGGACGCAGTTCTGTGCCTGTCCGACGTTGTTGCACTGGGAGTCTTGTTGGGCCTACAGGCCCAGAAGATTGCCGTCCCGGACCAGATTTCCATGGTGGGCGTTGATGATCTTCCAACCTCGGCTGTGTCGGTTCCGCCCCTTACAAGCGTACATTTGCCCGTTTCTCAAATGGGGGAACGCGCTGCAGACGCGCTGGCGCATTGGATCACGACCCAACAGGCCCCCAAACCTGAAAGACTCGACGCACGGCTCGTCATTAGGAGCTCCACAAAACGAGGTTGAAGCACACGGCCCTTTGCGGACATTTGCCATACTGCAAGTGCCGCATCGCGGCGTTGTAAAAACGAACCTTGGTTGGTTGCAGAGAAAGTACTGGAATACGTTCAGATGTCTCAAATCATGACTGTTCAGACGCAAATTATTCCCGTCTTTCAGACCACCCCCTTCTAAATGAAGTTGGCGCTTCGCCATAGCGCTTCTTGAAGCGTACCGTAAGTTGAGTAGCGCTACTAAAACCGGTGGCTGCCGCGATTTCCGCAACCGTCATCTCTGTTTCGCTGAGCAATGCGTAAGCCCTCGAAACGCGCAGTTCGATATAAAACTGTACAGGCGAAGTTTCGACATACTTTTGGAAAAGACGCTCCAACTGACGACGAGATATCTGCACGGCTTCTGCTATTTCAGAGATATCTAACGGTTCTTCCAAGTTTTCTTGCATGATCTGCATCGCATTGATCAGGTACTGGTTACGACTACCCAACGCCACCGAAAAGGCTGATTTCTGAAGCGTTTTACTATTGTTGGACCGAAAATGGATGCACATGTCCGAAACGATGACCGCTAGGTCATTTCCGAAATCGGTTTCGATCATGTCCAACATCATGTCGGTCGCGGCATGTCCGCCGCCACATGTCATAAGCTCATTGTCGATCTCATACAGGTTTGACGATGGCTCCAAATCATCAAAATGTTCGACGAAAGCAGGGTGGTTTTCCCAATGCAATGTGAACCTTTTTCCTGACAGAGCTCCAGCCTTAGCAAGGGCGAAAGCTCCTGTACAAATACCACCCAGATTACAACCAAAGGTTTTTTGGCGGCTGATCCACGACAGGACTTTAGGATTCGTGCTTTCTGCCGGTTCAATACCTGAGCAAACAAACAGCCGCGAGGATCGCGGTAAGTTGTGCAACGCAAAATCCGGCGTAATCTCAATCCCATTCGAACAAGAAACCGGGTTTCCATCTTCGGTGATCAAAAACCACTTATACAGTTCTTTGTTTGTAACCTGATTAGCGACCCTCAGAGGTTCCACTGCAGCGCTAAAGGCCAACATGGTCAGCTTAGGCAGTAGCAGGAAATAGATCTCCTTGGCCGTTCCATCATAGTCAATGCGAAAGCTGGCCGCGCCCTTTGGGACAAAGTTTCTCGGGTTCATTTTCTCTCCTCCCAGTGTCGACCACGGCGGATGAAACACACCAACACCCGACTTGGTATTGGTGTGGAACAGTCAAGCGCTCAACTGCGCGACGGGCTCACTGCTGTCCTCCCAAGAGCGGATTTCGTCCTCACTCGCTTTGGGCGAGAACAGCCCTGTCATTGCGTAAATGATACCGATGACAGGTGACAACCAGCAAGCAAACGCGAGCGGAATATACAGCAGGTTTTCAAAGTTGCCGTCTGCGATACCCAAGCCAAGCGCCGTGATGACAAACGCACCACCCGCATTCCACGGGATTAGAGGGGACACCAGTGTTCCGCCTTCCTCGACCGCCCGGGACAGATTCAGTGGGGAATAGCCCATTGCGCGATAGACAGGTGCATACATCCGTCCTGGCAGTGCAATTGACAGATAGGGGTCACCTGCAACTGTGTTGGTCGCGACAGAGGTCAGGATGGCCGAGGTTTGAATGCCGGCAAACGTTTTCACCTTCGAGATGACAACTTTTATGATCGCCTGAAGGCAACCTACGCGTTCAAGCGCTCCGCCAAACCCCAAAGCCAGAAGCACCAGTGAAATCGTCCACATCATCGACTGAATACCTCCGCGGTTCAGCAGAGGATCGATTTCTGGAACCCCAGTATCGATCGAGTACCCGCTATTGGCGAAGGTGAACGTTTCATGCAGACCAGCTCCTTGACAGAAGATAGCCATGATGCCGCCCACAACGGCGCCTGCAAACAGTGACGGGATCGGAGGTTGTTTCATGACCGCCAGCACGATGACCAGAACGGCCGGAAACAGCATGATCGGCGAGATCCAGAAAGCGTCATCCAGCGCGGTGGTGATCGCATGAATACGATCAAACGAAACCTGCGACGTGTCGATCAGAGTGAAGCCGACGACAAAGTAGATCACGAGTGCAATAAGCATCGAAGGAACAGTGGTTGGAAGCATATTCCGAATGTGATCGAACAGATTGGTTCCTGTCACGGCTGGTGCCAAGTTCGTCGTGTCCGATAGAGGTGAGATCTTGTCTCCAAAGAATGCTCCAGAGACGACCGCCCCCGCTGTCCAATACATTGGAATACCGAATCCGGCACCGATTCCCATCAGCGCCAAACCGACAGTGCCTGTCGTTCCCCACGAAGTGCCCAAGGAAACGGAGACAATGGAGCAAAGGACCATTCCAGCAGCGAGGAAAAGCTCAGGCGACAAAATATTGAGACCATAATAGATCAGCGTTGGCACAGTTCCGCTTGCGATCCACACGCCGATGATCATTCCCACTGTGATCAGAATCGAAACGGAAGGCAGTGAGATATTGATAACGTGGAATACGCCCTCTTCGATGCTGGGCCATTTGTGACCCAGCATGAGGCCAACGATGCCAGTGATTGCGATCCCGAATGCCAGCGGAATATGCGGAGTAAAGTCACCGTAATAGAATAGTTGCAACCCAAGCATACACAGGGTCAGCACTATTGGCACGAGCGCCAGCACCAAGCCGGGCTGCCGTATGTTGTCTTCATTCCCAGACATATGGGTCTCCTCCTTCAGATTGGTCCAGAGCCTTAATGATCTGCGGAAGAAACCAAGTTTGGCGGTGTGAGACTGTCGGTCAGAGCGTACATCTTGTTAGAATTTGCGACATTGGAGCGTCGGATTTCGGCGTCTTCAAATGAATTGAGGACCGACCAATGCGATCACGCAAAAAAATTTCCAACGTTTTGGCGATCTCACCTCCTTTAGTGGAGCACCTCAGCAATTTTGATCGAATTTGAGTGGTTCTGTCAGTTACGGCCCAGAGCCGACCTTGGCACCCAGGTCTGGATGCTGCGGTCGCTATCCGCATTGCTGACATTCGCGACACCTGCTCGATCACGGTATAGGTGGGCGTTCAGGCAGCGGACTAAGCTATCGATAGGCTCTACCGTATTGCCAACAATTTGGTCACAGTAAGTAATACGAGCGAGCATCGGAGTTCTCTAGCCATGGTACTTGAATGTTGGTGTGCTCAGAATTTTTTAAGCACACCTTGACGCTATGGGGTAAGCATTCCCTATAAGACTCGTTCAAATCCTTTAAGGTCAAAAACTCCAACTTGTATCACGTCCATAACGCAAATCCTTGTGGTAGAGTTCCGGGTTCAGGCCAATGTCTTTCAGCATTCGTTTATCAAGCTGAGACACATGCCGGAGATCCCGCCTAAAGCGATATTCACGAATAACGGCGCTACGCAATTGCGAAAACAGCGTGGCGGAAACCCCAGTAAATGAGACGCCACTCTTTCCCCTTTTATTTGGCGCCTTGGCGCCAACCGATTGGAACACCACGCTGGGCGGGACAGAAAAAGAACTACGTTCGGTTGTCATTTTTACCTCCTATGTTCGGCGTGATCGCCCCGAAGATTCCCGAACCGCAGAGCCGCCAAGCTTTGCGGTAACTTCGACCTATTGCGATGACAGTCTGCTTTTCGCGGTCCGGGATTATGTGACTAATTCGTCGGTCAGACGGTTACGGTGGTCGGTTGTCGGGTTGCCATGCAAACATGCTCGACATGGCGATGATCGGTGCCGCAGCACCCACCGATGACGGTCAGATTGGGCAGAATTTTTGCAAGCTCCTGATGAAGCTCACCGAATTCCTGCGGGTTCCCGTCATCCAACTCTTCAGCTTCGTCCAACTCGGCATGGGACAGGCGTGACGCATTGGCCCGCACTCCCATGATCCGCTTCGTCCAATCGCCGCCCTGCTCAAGGACAGAACTGAAATGATCGGGATGCGCGCAGTTGATCATGAAGTATGCCGCTGCACCTTTTGTGGTGGCGTCGACCTGCTCTATGGCAGAACGCAAATCCTGACCCGATGGCAACCGGCCGTCGGTCTCGACGGTGAACGAAATCACCACCGGAATATCAGCGGCCTGTGCAGCGCGCACGATGCCGATCGCTTCTTCGACATAGGTCATGGTGATGGCCGAAACCATGTCTGCACCCATATCGGCGAACCAGCCCACCTGTGTCTGGTGATAGGTTTCGGCTTCGGTCGCGCTCATGATTTCTGTCGGGGCATAACCGTCGCTGTGCGGCCCGATTACTCCGTTGATCACAAAGGGTGACTCTGGGGTTTCGTGCTCGTCCCGCATCTTGACCAGCGTTGCGATAACTTCGCGATGAACCTCTTTGAGTTCCTCACGGTCAACTCCGAGTTCAGCCGCCCAACGGGGGCTTGCACGCCAAGTCGGAGTGTCCATTATGAACCCACGGCGATGGTTTACAGCCAGCCGGGCGAACCCGCGCATGTATCTGTCTATGGCGTCGATACCCTCCTGGCTTTCCAACGCTTTAAATGCTGCAAACAGAGGCAGGTCGATCCCGTCGTGAAAGACCAAGGTAGTTTCAAGGCCGCCATCAGCCACCATCTGGGTGCCGTTCAACTGCGGTAACGCATTGCGATATTTCATTGCTATTCTCCTGTTTCCAGGCCCCAAAGCGGACCGTTAAGGATGAAATGGGAATAGCGGCGGCACGAATTCGAACCTCGAGCCGCATCTGAGCTTTTCCTGAGAAAGTATGAGGGCTAGGCTTGTTTCAAACGAGAATTGTTTCAACCATGATCGGTTCCGGGCCATGAAATATGCGTTCAATGACTGTACGATTGATACCGATCTCTTTCAGATATCGCGTGGCGAGGCGTGTAACAGTCTCACCCCGCAGACCCTGCAAATTCTGGAATACCTCATTTCCAACCGGGACCGGGTGGTTCTGAAAGATGAGCTGGTCGAACAGGTCTGGCAAGGCCGGTTCATCACTGACGCCACTTTGTCGACCGCGATGAAAGAAGCTCGCCAAGCGGTTGGCGACACAGGCCGGGACCAGCACACAATCAAGACGATACATGGCACAGGGTTTCGCTTTGTCGCTGATATCGACATGCCCGTAACCAAGGCTCAAAACACCTCGACACCCGACGGTATTGTGCTTGCGGTACTTCCGTTCAAAAGTCTCAGTTCAAACTCCGACGATGGATTTCTGGCCGAAGGTTTGACCGAAGATACGATTACCAATCTGTCCCGGTTTCGCGAACTTACCCTGCTCTCACATCGCACAACCGTACAGTTGGCAACTGACAAGGCTTCAAACTCGGAAATGTCAGACCGATATGCGGTCACTCATGTCGTCGAGGGCAGCGTTCGAAGGTCCCAAAACCAATTGCGGGTGACCGTGCAAGCAACCGAGGCCAGCAACGGAACGTTGGTTGCGACCGAGCAATTCGATCGTGGCAGCGGACCAGAAGAACTGTTTGATATTCAGGAAGACATTGCCGCCCTCATTGCCGGTCGCCTTGGTAGTCGCCACGGCCTTGTGGCAAAAAACATCGCTCGGTCCCTGCCCGACGGACGCACCCAGTCCTGGGACACTTATTTCCTCGTTGCGCAGTTTTATGAGTACTACCGATCCTACGATCATTCCATACATGCGGAAATTCGGGACAGGTTAAAAGACGCGCTCAAAACTGACTCTCAATCTTCGGATGGGTGGGCGGCCTACGCCATGTTGCTGCTGGAAGAGTACCGCTATCACGTCAACCAGCGCCCCGATATCGACGCCTTGGCGCTCTCGGCAGAAGCTGCGCGCAAGGCCGTGAAATGCGACGGCCTGAATGCCTTCGCGCAAATGACACTGGCGCTGACCATCTTCTATCAGATGGATATTGCGGGGTTTAGGGTCGCCGCCGAGCGTGCGCTAGAGTTGAATTCCGGCCATTGCGATGTTCTGGCCGAGATTGGGTCCTGCCATCTGTTTCTGGGAGAATATGATCGAGCAGTCGAATTGTTGGATCGGGCAATGGACCTGAGCCCAGTCCACCCCGGATGGTATCACTACGCGCGATGCTGGCTATACGCATCGCAGGGTTTCACCGAGGCCGCTCTGGTGGAGATTGAGAAGTTTCCTATGCCTGAGTTCTTCTGGTACCAGGCACATCTTGCCTGGCTCCACGGCGAATTGGGCAATACCGAAAAAGCCCGCGCGGCGGCTGCGATCATGCGCGAGATGTTTCCGATCTTCGAGGACGTCGTCTATGAAGAACTCGCGATGACCGGTATCACTCCGGAGCGCGGTGAAATGGCTATCCAAGGATGGCGCAAGGCGGGGCTCAATATTCCGGAATATCCGTCTTAGGCCGCAGACGCGTCATAGCAGGTACAGCAATTAAGCCCGAGAGGACGACAGCGGCGGCCAATGCCGTGTAACCTCCCACAGCAATCGCAAGGCTCCCGATCACGCCACCTAATGCAAAACAAAGAAGGTAGCGTGCCATGCCTGCCGCTGGAGTATCAGTCCGATCCAGATAGAGCGGGAAGAACAGAAAAAGTCCGAAAGCATTTAGCAGGATAGTCATGCCAACCAAAAACTCGGTTTTAGACAAATAGGTGAGCCCGCCAGCAAATGCCGCGAGCAGCAGGCCTAATACCTTGGCGCGCAGGCCCAATCGCTTGGGCACAATACCAGCAAGGTAGGACCCCAAGCCGGACAGCAACAAGCTGCCGGCCAACCAAGCGCTGAGACTGCCAAGATCTTGCTCTGCCGAAAATACTTCGAGAAAGGCCCAATATGCACCCATACAGATAAAAAAGGGCAGCAAGCTAATGTCCCGCTTCCAGCTGAAATGCCCTCTATTGCGATAGTTTTGCGCAGGCATTTTCCGAAACAACAGGATTACCTGTATCGCCGAAAGAAGGGCCAAAAATGTCAGTAGTGGCCACTCGGCTACGTGAATTACAACCAACAGAATGAACGAAGCGGCACACCCGATCGCCATTCCGTTGCCAATAGTTTGCAGAACCTTTGCCTCTGTGAAACTGCGCGACAGGGGCAAAGCCAAAACAACGCCAAACGCCAAACCAACACCGCCTGCCCCGACAAACAAAACCGCAGTTGAAATACCCTGTACCGTCGCAGCACCGGCAATGCCGCTGAACGCAACGATCCCGGCTCCACGCAGTAAAGCCTTATTTCGCGTGTCCGCCCCAATCGCACATCCGACCGCGGAGCACAGCAAGACGACGCTTGCCAACAGGCCAACCGCCACGTCGGAAATCCCGCTTTTTTCGGCCAGTTCAGCCAGCCAAATTGGCATCGTATTTAGAACGGTAACGGCCAAGGCAATTATGAATAAACGTGTCAATCAACCACCCCCGCCAAGTCAGATTTCGTTCTTTTTTCTATGTTTGCCCACCCTAAACATTTGGTCAATGTTACCGAAAATAGGCTATTGCGCTCGCTTGAGGACTTTAAGAGCTTTCAGCGAAATTTCTCCAAACAAACCTTGGTATCTAGGGGCCAGACAGTCAGACAATCCTCAGGTTCAAAGGTACAACTTGAGTCATACAGATTACAGCCTGCTCGCCTTCGTTGACGGATCTCAAATACTGTTCAATCTCGTGTTTGATCTGCGTGCTATAGGGATCGAATTTGAGTGTTTCCATAAAAGTATCTCTTCTAGAAAAGAACTTTAGTCGATCAGGCTATCGAGGACGATTTTTGTCGGCTGAGCTTCGCAGCTCCGATACGGCAAACTTGTCGTAAATTCCATCAGTAATGAGCCCTCACTACGCTCATCGGCCCAAAGGAGACATCCATCAATCTGAACAACTCTGCATTGCAGCTTCCTGAAAACCGACGTCTACACCTGGGAGCAGAATTTAGGACAGGCGCGGGACTGTATCGCGGAAGAAGCTGCGTCGGCCTTGCATTGACCATTGTCTTGTGTCAGCGGACTGCTCCCTTGAGGTAACGCCCGGCCTGTTAGTCATTTAGCTGGGCTTCCTTTCCATAGTGCTCTGAGACGAGTTTTAGTAACCGACCGTGAACGCAGCGCGCGGGAACTTTGCTGATTGTGCTTCATCTATCAGCGCAACAGCAAAGTCCTCCATTGAAATTTCCGATTTGCCAGCATCATCGACGAGCAGCGTGTCCGTACCGATTCTGAACGAGCCTAGGCGTGGACCGGGCTGCAAGAGGGCGGACGGGCTGGCATAGGTCCAATTTGCCGATGTTTCAGAGGCGCAGAGTTCCCATTGCGCCATCGATGCCCGGGCAATCGGAACGATGTTTTCAGGTAAGAAATCGGGGTCAGACAAAACCGTATGTGGACTGCCGTTTGGCAGATGGAGCCGCGCGGCGCCGCCAACGATGATCACCCGAAGGCCCGTGCGTGACGCAGCATTGAGGATCGAACGTGTCAGAGCGACGATCTCGCCTTCGCGCCCGGGCGGAGAGCGCAACGCGCTGATCGCCATATCCTGCGATTCCATGGCGGCGGCGAGGGCTGCTGGGTCTGTCGCGTCTGCGATGACTGGTCTGACTCCCTCTGTCAATTTGGCAAGCGCTGCTTCGTTTCGGACAGCTGCGGTTACGTGATGCCCGCGTGCGAGCGCTTCTGTTACGACGCGAGAACCGACATCGCCGGTGGCACCAAATACAATGAGTTTCATTGGAGTTCTCCGTTATACTGAATTGCGGATGGGATATTTCGGAAGGTTGGGCGGACGGACGCGCCCGGCCCTTTGACCAAGGCAGATTGCCGCAACAACAAGCGCGGCCCCAGCGATCTGCATCTGTGTCAGCGCCTGACCTAGCAACGCCCAGCCGATCAGAACGGCGGAGAGCGGGCTGAGAAAACCGAGTGCTGAGACTGCAACCGGCTCTATCCGTGAGATACCGCGGAACCACAGGACATACGTGAGTGCCGCCCCAATGAGAGCAAGGTAAGAGATGCCGGATAGATTTCGTGCATCCAGTGGCGGAAGCGGAGGTTCGATGAGGATGGCCAAAAGTACCAGCAACAGACCGCCAGCGGTCAGTTGCCAGGCGGTGAAGGTCAGAAGCGGCGCAGGAGGGTGCCATTTCCGGGTCAAGACTGTGCCCGCCGCCATCGAGGCTGCACCACCTACCCCCGCAATCACGCCGACCAGATCAAGCGATATGCCTGACCCCAAGACGAGCAGCCCGACACCAAGGATACCGATCAGGGCGGCCAGCACGGATGCGCTTCGGATTGCGGTGCCGAGCAGCAGTGCGGCGAGGAATACGACGATCAGCGGCTGAACCGCACCGACCGTCGCCGCAACTCCCCCCGGTAGCCGGTAGGCTGCGACAAACAGAAAGGCCCAGAATAGCGTGAAGTTGAGTGCTCCGAGAATGAAGATGCGCAGCCACCAAATACCTTTCGGCAAGCGCGGTGCCAATACAAGAAGCAACAGGCCGGCAGGCAAAGCGCGGAGGGCGGCCATCGTCACTGGATACCCTGCAGGAAGGTATTCTGTCGTCACATAGTAGGTGCTGCCCCAAACCAATGGCGCAAGAGCTGTGAGTACAATATCGAGATGTCTCATCGCAGATCCCATTTATCTTGATGTCAAGATATACTCTTTTAACTTGACGTCAAGATAAAATCCTGCATTTTAATTTTCATGGACCACGTAGACCGCATCGTTGCTCAATGGAACAAGGCCCGGCCCGACCTTGATGTCGGACCGATGGAAGTCATCGGCCGGCTTTCACGTTTGACTGCCAAGCTTCGGAGCGAAATGGAAAAAACCTGGAAAGCTTACGGGTTGAACGCCGCCAGCTTTGATGTTCTGGCGACCCTGCGCAGATCCGGAAAACCTGATGGCTTATCCCCTGGTGAGTTGCTGGACCTGACCATGGTGACCTCGGGAACAATGACCAATCGCATCGACCAACTCGTCAAACACGGCCTCGTCGAGCGGGTTCCAAACCCCGAAGACAAGCGCGGGTTTCTGATCCGTTTGACCGAACCCGGATTTGCGACAATCGATCAAGCCGTCGGCGATCATGTCGAAACGCAGCATCGCCTTTTACGGGGACTAGCTCCGGCAGAAGCCGAAGGTTTGAACAGGCTTCTGAAGACGCTGGATAAAAGGATTAACTCCGATAGTGGGACGAATTCACGCGAATAATCGTGCCTCCGGGTGCAACGTTTAACCACGACCTGCTGGTTCTATGTCGCTCCGATGCGGACGGCCCATAGCGGTCGTTCCACCTTGATCACTGTCGCTGCGGTGCCGCCCGTCAAAGGAGGCATTCGTTGCGCGAGCGAAACTGGAAGACGGGAGGAGGCCCGAAGAGCGTAACGATGCCACCGTTCAACATGATTGCGTCAGCGACCGACTGTTTCGCAGTGGTGGTTCCGATTAAGAGTCGCCCAAGCAGCATTCTCATTACTCTTATTTCACTTGATGAAGCTCCAACGCCATTTCGTCCAGAATACCGAAGGCCACCGGATAAAAATTCTCGAACAGATCGATTACTGCAGATTCCTCGGCGGGATGATGTTTGCCTTCGGTGTCAGTCAGCTGCCCCATCCGAAACACGATCTCGGTTCCTTCTTCTACCGGGATCAACTCATAGGTCTCCAGGTTTGTAAGGCCCTCAATGGAAGAATTGTGCAAGATATCGGTCACGTATTCGAATGGATGCCAGTCGACAATCAGCATCTGAAAGTGAGCTGCTTCATGAACGCAGTGCAGGCGGACGCCGGCGGACGTTCGCGACGCATCCCCTTCCCGATAGGCGTCCTTCAACATCATCCAACGCATCTTGAGCCTGGGATCCGTAAGCATTTCCCAGGCTATGACCGGCGGTGCCTTCAGTATGTGCTGGGTTGTGAACACAGCATCCTCATCGGTAACGCGAACGGGTCCGGCGATCTCCCGGTATCTTTGCCAGGCGGCTGCAAGATCGTAGACCCGCATGGGCACGTCACCAAAGTGCTCGAACTGAGCGCTGTATTGCATGAGGTCAGACTCGATGCCCATTGCCCGGAACGCGTCTTCTGAGAACAGTGCGTAGCTGAGGATACCAGTATCTTCCTTTACATCGGTCTTTGCCATGCGGTGCACCAATATGACGTCAGCACCGGAAATATCTTTCATCGGGCCAATCGAAAGCTCTTCGAATTTCCCGTGATGCGCAAGGATCTTCAGATCGAGATCGACAACGTTGCGACATGCATTGCAGGGGCAAGTCGTGTTCTGCACAATGTTCCGACGACGTTCGGCAAACCCCCGATAAAGGCTTTCACATATGTTGAGGAAAGTTTCACCTGAAGGGAACGGTCCACTCGAATAAGCGAGAACGGCGTCACCCTCGAGGCCCCGCAACTTCATTGGGTCCTTCAGCTCAATTACAACCGCCTCAAGCAAAGAACGGATGATTGGGTTGGCATGTTCCAACTCTGACCGGGTCAGGTATCCGGTATAACCGGTAATATCGGCGATTAGCAGGTAACCGGTTTGAACAGACATCCGAGCTTTCCCATTTGCATTCGGTCCCTTCACTGTAGCTGCCGCCATAATACCGGACAAGCGGGTCCGCCCCCGTCCGACATATCAGTTAGACGCTGCAGAGGGCGCAACGCCTGCTGTTTGGTATCGGACGCAGCCTGGAAAACACCACCGGCGCGTTTCTACCGCGCACTTCCGCATGGAACATGCATGCGTATGACGGCGCTACCAAAGACAACGAATATCAATTCCAACTGGACCAGGCGAAGGTTTTGGAGCCCTACGAAGGGCGAGACGCGAAGTGTTGTGAGAAGTGGTAAAATTGATTCAGTTGAAGCCACCGTAATTGGTAATAGCCGACATTCGTCGCGCCGCAGTAAATTGGTAGTTTGCGCTCAGGACCGATCTCGGTGGCGGCGCAACATCCTGTGATATCGTCCCTCGTCAACGTCGGGTTGTCGTTGTGGGCGGGCATGGCGGATCGGAGGATCAGTTATGGAAACACCGAACTTATCTGTCATTCGCACTCTTCGCCCAGCTTGGAACAAGGGACGCATCGTCGGTTAGAAACGACCGTTGAAACCAAAACACGTTTGGGCAATTCGAGTAAGGTTAGAGCTCGCAGAGAACCATCGCGACCTCGCTCTCTTCAATATGGCCATCGACAATAAGTTGCGCGGCTGTGACTTGGCGAAGATGAAAGTCGTTGACATCATGGCTTCTGGGCAGATCAAGGAGCGCGCTTCGGTGCTGCAAAGCAAGACTCAGAAACCGGTCTGCTTCGAGATTACCAAAGGAACCCGGACGTCAGTCGAGAAGTGGCTGGAAGACGAACTCATGGTCGGGTCTGAATACCTTTGGCCAGGGCGTTTCCATGAGCGTTCACACATTTCAACACGCCAGTATGCGCGGATCGTGCGTGATTGGGTCAGGTCTATAGGTTTAGAGGCAATCGCATACGGCACACACAATGCGGCGGACCAAGGTCACCCAAATTTACAAAAAGACGGGAAATCTGCGCGCGGTACAACTCTTGCTCGGGCATACTAAGATGGACAGTACCGTTCGGTATCTCGGTGTTGAGCTTGAGGATGCACATGCCATAGCAGAAACAATTGAAATCTAATACCTACGGGCCGCTATCGTAGGCGGCCCAGAGGAGACCTTGAGCATGGCAGCTGAATGCTGCTTCTGCAGCCCGCATTGCCGACCATCGCTGCGGGTGCGAAGTTCGGCGACAGGCAAACGCACGCTTGGCGGACATTGCGACCATTCACATGGGCTTTCGTTGCGACTGTACTGGGAGATGGTCAGCCTGGTTCAGTCAAATTGGCACAGGCGTCCAAGATGTAACGGGCGGTCATAAGATCAAGATGTGCGCCGCCGCCGTTTTTGAATAGGGTGATGTCTTGGTCTGAGGATCTGGAGAACCTTCCTTTTGGCATATCGTAGAAATCCGCAATGATGTGTTTGGCACCGATGACACCAGAAGCCAGCGGAATTGCTAATTCACCTGAGTTCTCCAATGTCATTTTCGACTATCGACGTATACCTTTGAACGTAGGATTGCTTCGTCATCTGCTTCGCGCATATGGGGCAGGTAGAAACCGAATAAGTCGACATGCTGACCGGGGCGCAGCCAAGCTCCTCTTAATAACGGCTCCGTGCTCATCGTTGCGCAACAGGTGATATCGGCGCACCTTACCGACCGTTCCAGCTCGTCAACCATAGTCACCTCGGGGTAATCCACCGCCAACTCTTCTGCGCGTTTAAGCGTTCGGTTCCAAACGTTGATATGCGCACCTGGGAACCCGGCTTGGTAAGCTTCGAACATAGAGCGCGCCACAGTACCTGCCCCCACGATGACAATGTTCTTCGAGCTCTTTGGGGCAAGTTTCAACGAAGCGAGCAAGCTGTCCGCCGCAGTTTTCCATTTGGTGATTGCGTGAAAGTCTATATGCGCGAGCAAGACGCCCGTCTGGGCTGAATAGAGACAGAAACCACCATTGACGCTCGATAGTCCCAATCCGACATTTGTCGGAAATATTGTCGGTGTTTTTACCGCTATTCCAATTTTGTCGATCCACGCCCATAGTGAAATTACAGTATTCCCATTGCGTTCCAGATATGTCGAACTAATTTCGGCCTTCGGCAATCGATGTCCCGCCTCCAGCGCCCGTGCCAGTGCAAGCAAGTCAAGGCTGGCTTCAACAGTCTGATAATCAATGAAGCGCGGTTCCATGGCATGTCGTGTTAAAGTTTGAATTGTGAGTGAGTAATAGCATAGCCACGCCTTCTGTTAAAATCTTGACGTCGGCTCTGGGCTCAAAGTGGCCATTGGCTGCGCTATACAGAAAGGTCCGCTCTGAGTCGCTGCCGGATCTGATGAGGAGCCGTGTGCTTCACCCACCAAAAAATAAGTTTTTACATCTGGACCTCCACTTTACCTGTTGATACACGCCCCTCAGTTCCGGCGTAGCTCAGCGGTAGAGCAGTTGACTGTTAATCAATTGGTCGTAGGTTCGATCCCTACCGCCGGAGCCAAATCCTTCAACCCGAAAATCAAGCGTTCAAAGTGTTTTCAAAATCCGCTCTCAGCTTGCGTTTTAGAATTTTACCCGTAGCATTCAGCGGTAAGGCATCCACAAACACCACTTTGTCCGGCACCTGCCATTTGGCGATCTTACCGTCATAAAATGCCAGAACCTCTTGTTCGGTCGGATTTTCCCCTTCGGCCCTGACGGCCACCAAAAGCGGACGCTCGTCCCATTTAGGGTGCGGAACACCCACCACAGCGGCGCTGGCCAGCTTGGGGTGCGCGACGGCGATATTCTCCAATTCGACCGAACTGATCCACTCGCCCCCAGATTTTATGATGTCCTTGGACCGGTCACGGATGGTCATGTAGCCGTCAGGATCCAGCGTAGCGACATCACCAGTGGCAAACCAGCCATCCTGCAGCAATTCCTCATCCTGCATCTGGAAATAGCTATCCAAAACCCAAGGCCCGCGCACCAGCAGGTCCCCCTGAGTTACGCCATCATGCGGCAGGTCATTTCCGTCGTCGTCGACGATTTTCAGTTCGACGCCATAGCAAGGCCGTCCCTGGCTTTCCCTGATCTTGTGCTGTTCATCCAGCGGCAAGGTAAGATGTCGCGCCAGTGGATGGTTCGCAGTACCCAGTGGGCTCATCTCGCTCATCCCCCAAGCATGGATGGTATCAACACCATAGGTTTCGCGGAAAGTTTCGATCATCGAGGGCGGACACGCCGCCCCGCCAATAACTGTTCGCTGCAAGCTGGCCAGTTTGCTTCCGGATTGCTCAGCACAGGCCAGCAGCCCTTGCCAGATCGTCGGAACACCCATGGCCAAGGTGACACCGTAGGTATCGATCAGTTCCACCAGCGCGTCACCATGCAAGCCCGGCCCCGGCAGCACCATACGCGACCCCGACATTGCACAGGCATAAGGCGATCCCCATGCGTTAACGTGGAACATCGGAACCACCGGCATCACCACATCCATCGCCGAGTACCCGACGACATCGCGTGTATTCGAGCCAAAGCTGTGCAAAACAGTCGAGCGGTGTGAATACAAAACGCCCTTTGGATGTCCCGTCGTTCCAGATGTGTAACACAGGCCAGAGGCCGTGTTTTCGTCAAAGCTGGGCCATTGAAAGCTCGCCTCTCCTGTCTCGAACAGATCGTCGTAGAACTGCACATCCGGAATCTGCGCAATGGCGTCCTCGGATCTTGGTCCCATCAGGACGAAATGTTGAACTTCTGGCAACTGATCATGCAGGGCCGCGACCAGAGGAATAAAGGTCGCGTCAAAAAACAGAACACGGTCTTGTGCGTGGTTCATGATATAGGTCAGCTGCTCGGGAAACAGTCGCGGATTGACGGTGTGGCAGACAAAGCCAGCGCCGGACGTCGCGTAGTAAATCTCAAGATGGCGACGGTTGTTCCAGGCTAGCGTCCCGATCCGTGCTTGTGGCTCCAGTCCCAGCTTAGTCAGCGCCGAAGCCAGTTTTCGCGCGTTTTCCGCCACTTGCGCCCAACTGGTTTCGGTTACCGTCCCGTTGGTCTCAACCGAAAAAATCTCGGTTCGACCATGATAGCGGTCAGCATGATCAATCAGCGACGAGATCAGCAAAGGCTGCGTCATCATCTGTCCCAGCATGGACATCCTCCCTTTGGCGGTGCCATCTATGCCTCCGGTTTATAGCGGGAGGCGTGGCATTTCCTCAGAAAGAACCCTGCCAAGCATTTAATTGTCTGACAATAAAAGAATGCGGTTTGCCGCACCAACAGCCCTTAAAATACAGGCTGTCTACTCCCGATGACGCAGCGCATAAGCGACTAGGGCCGCAGTTGATCCATCCTTGCTGTCCGCTTTTTCCTCACCATCCACGATCGGTCCCAGAGACGTTGCCAATTCCTTGCCCAACTCGACGCCCCACTGGTCAAACGAGTTGATGCCCAAAAGAACGCCTTCGACAAACACGCGATGCTCATACAGCGCGATGATCTGGCCCAGCACAAAGGGCGTGAGCTTTGGGTACATTAGGGTTAAGGAAGGGCGATTACCTTTGAACACGCGATGGCGGGCCTGTCGCTCCAGCTCATCACCCGTCAGCCCCTTGTCGGCCATGCGCTGCCGCGCTTCTTCCAGCGTCCGACCGCGCATCAGCGCCTCAGATTGGGCCAGACAATTGGCCAACAGAAGGCGGTGGTGGTGGGTGAGTTCGGGTTCATGGCCTTCGGCCGCAACCATGAACTCACATGGGATCACATCGGTTCCTTGATGGATCAGCTGATAAAATGCGTGCTGGCCATTGGTGCCCGGTTCCCCCCAGACCACAGGGCCAGATGGCAAGGTCAGAGAACTGCCATCCATCGCGACAGACTTGCCGTTTGACTCCATTTCAAGTTGTTGAAAATAAGCAGGAAGCCTTAACAAACGTTGGTCGTAAGGTAGAACAGCGCGGCTGGCATGCCCCAGAACCTGCCGATGCCAAATGCCGACCAAGGCCAGCATCACCGGCATATTCTCGACCCAATCGGCGGCGCGGAAATGTACGTCCATCGCCTGCCCGCCCCGCAAAAATGCGTCAAAGGCGTTCGAGCCGACCGCAATCATCACCGGCAAGCCCACCGGCCCCCAGACCGAGTAACGGCCACCAACCCAGTCTGCAAAACCAAACACGCGCTGCTCGGGGATGCCAAAGTCTTCGGTCTTGTCCACAGCGCTGGACACGGCGGCGAACTGTCTGGCCGGATCGCCACCACCATCCACCATCCACGCCCGCGCTGTGCGTGCATTGGTCATCGTTTCGATAGTGGTAAACGTCTTGGATGCCACAATTACCAACGTCCGTGTCGGATCAAGCTGCCTCAGAGTGTCCGCAATATGTGCACCATCCACATTGGACACGTAGTGCAGCCGTGGCCCATCGTGATACGGAGCCAGCGCAAGTGTAGCCATTACCGGCCCCAGATCCGAACCGCCAATGCCTATATTCACGACGTCGGTAAAGCTGCCCCCCACCCCAGAGATCGCGCCGCCGCGCACCTCTTCGGCAAAAACGCGCATTCGTTGCAGCGTGTCCAGCACATCTGGCATTACATCCAGCCCGTCGACCTCAACCGGTCCACCATCCAGATTGCGCAACGCTGTATGCAGAACCGAGCGCCCCTCGGTTTCATTGATTTTCGCACCCGAGAACATCGCCTCGCGCCGCTCAGACAGCCCCGCGTCGTCACACAGGGCAATCAGGGCCGCGCGGATATCTTCATCAATCTGCGTCTTGGAATAATCAATCAGCAGGTCACCGGTAGACGCCGAAAACGTACCGGCCCGGTTACCATCTTTCTTGAACAGGCCCAAAATGGTCTGATCTCTGCGTTCGGCGGCCAGTGCGGTGAGGGTATCAAGTTTCATCATGTTTACTCCGCCCAGTGCACAGTCATGCCGCTAAGCACTGCAGCTATTGGGGCGTCCTCTGGCGGCAAGGACATAGCGCGGTTCAATGCTTCCCGTTTTTCAGCTCCAAAAATGATCAGGTGTTTCGACAAAGCACCATCCAATACCGGCGCGGTCAGGGTTATACGCGGCTCGGGCTGAACCTCGGGCCGTGCAACGGCCAAAGGGCGCGCGTGACTGTCCAGCGCGGCCTCCAAACCGTCCATGCCGGGGAACAACGATGCCGTGTGCATGTCTTCACCCATGCCAAGGACAAGCACCGACAAAGGCCGGATCGGAGTTATCAGGCTTTCGAGTTCAGGTAATACATCCTCGGGTTCCTTACCCGGTACATACAAAGGAATATATTGCGCAACCGAGGCGCGGTTGGTCAGCAAACGTTCACGGATCAAACGCTCGTTCGAGCGTTCATGATCGCCCGGCACGCAACGTTCATCCGTGGGCAGAACCATCACCCGGTCCCACTCAAGATCCGCCGCACAAAGAACGTCAAACACTGGGCCCGGCGTCGTTCCTCCCGGCACCGCCAGCGAAACCATCTCGTTATGCAACAAAGCTGACTCCAACTCGCCCGCCAGCACGTTTGCAACGTCGATGGCCAGCATGTCCCGATCAGCGTATTCTTGTAGTTTCATGGGTTTATCCCTTGCCAACGGCGACCATCACGTTTCATGAGCAGTTCGGCGTCGCCCGGGCCCGTGCTGCCACTATCATATGGTTTGGGGACATCGCCTCGCGCCTGCCAACCAGCGATGATCGGGTCGGTCCAGGCCCAGGCGGCTTCGACTTCATCACCACGCATGAACAGGGTCTGGTTGCCCCGGATCACGTCCATCACCAGCCGCTCATAGGCGTCCGGAGGGTCTTGGTTTTCCGGTCCCAGCGCCTCGGCAAAACTCATATCTAATGGAACGTCGACCAGACGCATTCCCCCCTGTCCCGGCTCTTTGATCGTTACCTTCAGCGTGATGCCTTCGTTCGGCTGCAAACGGATCGACAACACGTTGGCGTGGCGCCCGGCATCGGCCCCAAAGATCGAATGAGGCGCATCCTTAAACATTACATTGATCACCGACGATCGCGCCACAAGCCGCTTGCCTGTGCGCAAATAGAACGGCGTTCCCGCCCACCGCCAATTGCTAAGGTGCGCCTTAAGCGCGACATAGCTTTCAGTCTTCGAACGCGGATTGCCCACTACCTCACGATAACCTGGGCCATCGCCTTCGAACTGGCCTCTCACGATGTGGTGCGGCTCAACCGGGTCCAATGCGCGGATCACCTTTAGCTTTTCGTCCCGCACCGCGTCGGGATCAAACTTGGCCGGAGGTTCCATCGCAATTAGGCACAGAAGCTGCATCAGGTGGTTCTGCATCATGTCGCGCATAGCACCCGCGCGATCGTAGTATTCCTCGCGCCCATCGATACCGACGGATTCGGCAACCGTGATCTGGATATGATCAACGTATTGGCTGTTCCAGAGCGGCTCGAACAGCATGTTGCCAAATCGAACGGCCATCAGGTTCTGAACAGTTTCCTTCCCCAGATAATGGTCGATCCGATATATCTGCCCCTCGTTGAAGTGCGCCGCGAGAGTTGCGTTCAAAGATCGCGCACTTTCTAGATCGTGACCAAAGGGCTTTTCAACAACGATCCGCGTTTGCTCTGTCGCCAAGCTGTGCGCATGTATCCGTTCGGCCAAAGGCCCAAACAAGCGTGGTCCGACCGAGAAATAAAATGCCCGCACACGATCGGTGGTCAGTTTTGCTGCAAGCTGTGCCCAACCTTCATCCGATTGCGCATCTAGCGGAACATAATCCACGCGCTGCAGAAATGAGGCAAGCATTTTTGCATCATTACATTGATATGGCGCGTGTTTACGCAACGATTCGGCGACGATTTCATGGAACGCCCCCCGATCATAGGCAGCCCGGGCCGCACCGATAATCTGTACGTCTTTGGGCCATTGCCCAGCACAAAACCGCCGGAACAGTGCTGGCAAAATCTTGCGTAGCGCAAGATCGCCGGTACTGCCAAAGATGATCAGATCGAACGGATCAACAGGTATGACACGAGAAACCATAATTTTCCCTACCTTACCGCCGTTTGCATGTCCAATGTTAGCGCAATCATTTTTTAATTTTTTCCTATCATCAAAACTCCGTCAGGTCCGGCGTGTTGCTCTTAACTAACTTCGTCCCAGAGACTAAGTCAGCATAGAGATTTCAAAGAACCGGATACCGGAATGAAAGACAACGCCCTTCCAACCGCCAATATCGGCAAGTTTCAGGACAAACTGGTGACAGCCGACGGGCAAACGCGCGCCTCGGTGGCTCTCAGCAATCCCGATACGTTGTGGTTCAACACCGGCACCCTGTGCAACATCGAATGCGTTAATTGTTACATCGAAAGTAGCCCGACCAATGATGCGTTGGTCTATATCAGTGCGGATGAAGTACGGGACTATCTGGATCAGATAGAGGCCCGCAATTGGCCGATCCGCGAAATCGGTTTCACGGGGGGTGAGCCCTTCATGAATCCCGAAATGATCGACATGACCCGCGCGGCGCTGGAACGCGGCTACGAAGTGCTGATACTGACCAATGCGATGCTACCCATGATGCGCCGCAAAATGCGTGAAGGGCTGCTGGAACTTCAGCACGACTATGGAAACAAGCTGACCCTACGTATTTCGGTCGATCATTATCGCCCGGAATTGCACGACGAAGAACGTGGGAAAGGTAGCTTTGCCAGAACCCTTACAGGGATGGAGTGGCTGCGCGATAACGGGTTCAACATGGCCATTGCCGGGCGAACGGTCTGGGGTGAAAACGACGCCGAAAGCCGAGCTGGCTACGCGGCGTTTTTTGCTGACAACAACTTTGACATCGACGCACAAAACCCTGGCCAAACCGTTTTGTTCCCAGAGATGGACGAAAACGTGGAAGTACCCGAAATAACAACAGCCTGCTGGGGCATTCTGAACAAATCACCAGACGCCGTGATGTGTGCAAGTGCCCGAATGGTGGTAAAACGCAAAGGAGCTGATCGCCCGGCAGTTCTGGCTTGTACCTTGCTTCCATACGCGCCCGAATTCGAGATGGGCCATACATTGGCCGAAGCCGAAGCTGATGTGCACCTCAACCACCCCCACTGCGCCAAGTTTTGCGTTCTGGGCGGCGCGAGTTGCTCGGGTTGATCAGTTCAGTTCGGGGGATTTCCAGAACTTCGTTCCAGAGGCCCCGGCAGAGACACGCCAACCTTTCTTGCCCAAAACAAAAAATGACCGACCATCCGTAAAGCGAACCGTTTCGCCCTTGCTCTCGTCGCCATACATGGCCCCGGTTTCGGCGGTGGCGTCATAACCGTTTTCAATGAATTTTTCGAGATCTGCCTGCGTTTCGAACAGGATCACGAATTTGGTAACGAAACCACCAATACCTACGGCCGCACCAACACCTCCGGTACCCATGTTCATATAGGTGCGTTGGCCGGTATCCATTGACACCGCTACACCGCGCCCATATCCGGCCGAAACGGGAAATACCGTAACCTTGCGTGAATCAAATACCGCATAGCCTGCGCTGATGTCATACAGCGCTTTGGCATCAGGATTTTCCGCCATAAGTTGAGTAAGTACTTCGTTGGCGATTGTATCCAACTTGGCGCGCGTCTCTTCCGGGGTGGCCTCGTTCGTTACAAGATTAGTTGTTGAATCGAGGGTCTCATCCACGGCATCCGCGCCTTTCCCGATGGTGTCGCCCACGGTTTCCGCCCCGCGCCCAATTGCATCGGCAGTGCTTTCAGCGCCTTTCTTGATTTTATCCAGAACGCCCTCGGCTGAGGCAGGGCCGCACATCAATAAAACGGCAGCTAAAAGCAAATAACGGTGCATAGAACGATTCCATGTGTGACCAATGGTTTGGTCGACACCTTAGCTTAAGGACATAAAAAAATAACTGGCCTTGATCGTTACCGATTAAAAAAAACGGTACTCAGTTCACCCTGAACTCACCCACCATGTTGCGCCATTCGCCTGGTGCAATCATCTTTCGATGCGTGAATCGAACTGAATGCAGCGGGCCTTCGATCTCGCGCTGCCAAAAATCAATGAATTCAAATAGCTTTGGGTGATCTGGCGCCAAGTCATACTCCTGCCAGATGAACGTGTTCAGAACGTGGATGTAGTCGGGCATGTGGTAGAAGAATTCAGCCGTCGTCAGCCCGTATCCTTTAAGCATCAACTCGGTTTCGCTTTGCGCCATGCAGACCTCCAAATTTGTTGCAAGGTCTCTTAAGGGTAACACAAAAACCTCCTAACCCTTAGTTAACAATATGTTACTTGGATGTTACGGGGGTTTTTCGCACTCATAAAGGTTGCTTGCTTGCACCTTATGTGCCGGGTCTGATAAGGTACATCCACAAGATATAGACCCTGCACAAAGAACGGGCAGTTTACGTGAGCGATACGCCAGAAACCCCAGAAAACATGGATGAAACCCCGCCCGAGCGCCCAGTCTATGACGGCCCGACGGTGTCCATCGAATCCGAAATGCGCACGTCCTATCTGGACTATGCGATGTCGGTTATCGTCTCACGCGCGATCCCCGACCTGCGTGACGGCCTGAAACCGGTGCACCGACGCATTCTCTATGCGATGCACGAAACCGGGAACACGCATGACAAAGCGTACCGCAAATCGGCGCGCCCGGTTGGCGACGTGATGGGTAAATACCACCCGCATGGTGACAGCGCGATCTATGACGCGCTGGTGCGGATGGCGCAGGATTTCTCGATGTCGCTGCCGCTGCTGGACGGTCAGGGCAACTTTGGTTCGATGGACGGCGATAACCCGGCGGCCATGCGCTATACCGAAGTAAGGATGGACAAGCCCGCCGCATCCCTGCTGGCCGATATCGAAAAAGAGACGGTCGACTTTCAGGACAACTATGACGGCAAGGACCGGGAACCGACCGTCCTGCCCGCCCGTTTCCCAAACATGCTGGTCAACGGTGCCGGCGGTATCGCGGTGGGTATGGCGACGAATATTCCGCCGCACAACCTCGGCGAAGTGGTTGATGCCACGCTGGCCCTGATCGACGACCCGGACCTGACGTCTGAACAACTGATTGAATACGTGCCCGGCCCCGATTTTCCGACCGGCGGCGTGATGCTTGGCCGGTCCGGCGCGCGCAAAGCGTATCTTGAGGGCCGAGGCAGCGTCATCATCCGCGCCAAGACACGCGTGGAGGAAATCCGCCGCGACCGCTACGCCATTGTCGTGGACGAGATCCCCTATCAGGTGAACAAAGCTGCGATGATCGAAAAGATCGCCGAAGCGGTTCGTGAAAAGCGCATCGAAGGCGTGGCCCACGTTCAGGACGAATCCGACCGTAACGGCGTACGTGTTGTGGTCGAACTAAAACGCGATGCAACGCCCGAGGTGGTTCTGAACCAGCTCTATCGCTTCTCGCCGATGCAAACGTCTTTTGGCTGCAACATGCTGGCCCTGAACGGCGGCCGGCCTGAGCAGCTGACCCTGCGCCGGTTCCTGACTTCGTTCATCGACTTCCGCGAAGACGTAGTTGCCCGACGTACCGCGTACGACCTGCGCAAAGCACGCGAACGCAGCCACATCCTGTGTGGCCTGGCCGTAGCCGTATCGAACGTGGACGAGGTGGTTGCCACCATTCGGTCGTCCGCAGATGCCGCTCAGGCCCGCGAAAAGCTGATGACCCGCCGTTGGCCTGCCTCAGAAATCGAAGGCTACCTGCGTCTGATCGACGACCCTCTGTCCAAGATGAACGACGATGGCACCTATAACCTGACCGAAGTTCAGGCCCGCGCCATCCTCGACCTGCGCCTGCAGCGTCTGACCCAGATCGGTGTCAAAGAGGTCACGGATGAGCTGGAAGAACTGGCCGCCAAGATTAAGGAATATCTGGATATTCTGTCCTCGCGCGAGCGTATCATGGGCATCATCGCCGATGAGCTGCGCAGCGTACGCGAGCAGTTCGCCGTTCCCCGCCGCACCGAGATCGTCGACTGGTCTGGCGACATGGAAGACGAAGATCTGATCGAACGCGAAGATATGGTCGTGACCGTCACCTCAGGCGGCTACATCAAACGCACCCCGCTGGCCGATTTCCGGGCGCAAAAGCGTGGCGGCAAAGGCCTGTCGGGTATGCAGACCAAGGAAGAGGATGTTGTCACGAACCTCTTCGTGGCGAACACGCATACTCAGCTGCTGTTCTTCACCACCGAAGGCATGGTCTACAAGCTCAAGACCTGGCGTCTGCCGCAATCCAGCCGGACCGGTAAGGGCAAGGCGATCGTCAACATCCTGCCGATCCCGACCGGAGTTTCCATTGCGGCGATCATGCCCGTGGATGTGCCGGATGAAGAGTGGGAGAACCTGCAAATCGTCTTCGCCACCAGCGCTGGCGACGTGCGTCGCAACCGCCTGTCGGATTTCACCAACGTGCGCCGCAACGGCAAGATCGCAATGAAACTGCCCGACGGTGTGGAATTGGTAAACGCCCGCATCTGCTCGGAAGATGAAGACGTGATGCTGGTCACCAATTCGGGCCGCGCGATCCGATTCCGCACCACCGATGTGCGTGTCTTCAATTCACGCGAATCTACCGGTGTGCGTGGCATCAGGCTGAGCAATGGTGACCGCGTCGTCTCGATGTCCGTAATCCGCCATTTCGAGGCCGACCCGGATGAACGGGCCGCGTACCTCAAGATGCGCCGCGCCGTGGCAGGTATTACGGATGATGGCGAAACGGATGAGGACGAAGCCGCGCCCGGTTCAATCACTCAGGAACGCTATGCCGAGATGTCAGCCGCTGAGAACCTGATACTGACCATCACCAAGGGCGGTTCAGGCAAGCTCAGTTCCAGCCACGACTACCCGGTCCGCGGACGTGGCGGCATGGGCGTCGCTGCCATGGACAAGGCCATGCGGGGTGGTGAACTTGTTGCCTCCTTCCCGGTTGAGATCGACGACCAGATCATGCTGGCCACCTCCAAGGGTCAGTCGATCCGGGTGCCGGTCGACGGTATTTCGTTCCGCTCGCGCAGCGCCGGCGGTGTGAGGGTATTCAACACCGGTAAAGGCGAAGAAGTAGTCAGCGTCGCCTGGATCGCCGATCAGGGCGACGAGGACGAAGTGAACGAATAAACAACAGAAGGCCGAGGTGCACTAGCCTCGGTCTTTTTCCAGTGGCTGCGCTACGGGACAAAGCAGTGTTCTACACAATCAGCTATTGCTGACGCAGTTCTACGAAAATCTATTGCTCTAGATTATCAGCCACCGATCCGGGACATTGTAGCCTGAACCGCATGGTATCTTTGAGAGTTGGGCGGGTGCGTTCCTAGAAAGCGATCACCAGGATCAGGAACTCGTGCGAAGTACAGCGCACCTTTGAGTGGATCATAACCCGCTTTGTAGGCAATTACTGCGCCCAGTTGATCAGCTTCCAATTCAAAGTTCTTTGAATAACTGCGTCCACCAACAAAGGCTCCAAGATCTTGTGCTGCGGCGATATCATTCGGCCCAGTTCCGGCTATTGTTGCCAGACCCGCCAAAATCACCGCACCAGCCGCAGCGTTTTGAGCACGTCGAGCTAAATGCCCTTGAATGTGGTGAGCGGCTTCATGCGCCATCACAAATGCAAGTTCATCGGTATTGTTCACATTCCGTGTCAGCGCTTGGGTCATTGTGATCATCGGGCGCCCCGACTTGCTTAGACTCTGATAAGCGTTCGAGGGGGCTTTTTTGTTTGGATCTATGCGGATCAGAAAATCGCAATTCACACCCTGAGTACGGCGACGGCATTCTCGCTCTGCCACTGGCTCAATACGAGAAGCGACCTGACGAAATCTTATTTGCGCCTGCTTTGAACTGACAGGGGCGCTCGCGCGACCGGGGTTTGGGATAGGTGCCGATGGAGGAGCCGATGGAGGAGCGGTGGTCGATACGCATCCTGCCAACACCGATACAGCCAATACCAATACAGCTCGCTTCATCAACATACCCTTCTAACTATTTTGAGCACCGATATAGAGTCCGTAGTCATCGATAGGCCCACATCCGAATCCGAGGCTAGGGCCTGTGTAAGCTGTTATTCAATAACAAAGGTAAATGACTGTAGCCGCAGCCCGGTTCAGCCGTCGCCGAATTTTTAAGCACAACAAATGGTTCTGATACGAACGGCCGATTGGTTCGCGGACCCGTCGCCAACAACCTGAACCGCGCTGTACGCCGCATCTACGGCCGCTATTTTGCTGCACCACGGCTTTAAACCTATCTGCATGGCGACGAAGAGAATGCTGCTAATGCACGCACAGTTTTACGGGCGCCTCCGGTAAGGGCTCACAGCAGACTTCCGTCACCTTTTTCGATCTGTGTGAGAGATTGTGCTATTCTTCTGGCAGGCTTACTTCGGCCAATTGTCACAGACCGTAGAGAACCCCAAACTTCTGTTCCAGATACTCCAACAGGGGTTCCGGTCCCGGTTCAATCCCACTGGCGCGTTGGATGGTCTCGCGTGGAGTGTAAAGCCCACCATGACGCTGAAGATTCTCTCGCAGCCAACCGGTCGCGCCCGAAGTATTCCCCTCAGCCAATTGCGCGTCCAGATCCGGCACTGCTGCTCGCAATGCCTGATAGAGGCAACCGGCATAGACATTGCCCAATGAATAAGTCGGAAAATAACCGAACAGCCCGACCGACCAGTGAACGTCCTGCAGACACCCATTCGACGGCTTGTCGACAGCATATCCGAAATCCGCGTTAAACCGATCATTCCACGCGGCCTCAAGATCGCTGACCTGAAGGTCGCCGCTCATAAGGGCGCGTTCCAAATCAAAACGCAGCATGATGTGGAGGTTATATTGCACCTCATCGGCCTCGGTCCGGATATACCCGTTATGAACGCCATTTACCGTGACGTAAAAGGCATCAGCATCCGTGACACCAAAATCGCCAAATGCATCGACCATTTGATCGAAAAGCCAGCCGGTGAAGGCGCGTGAACGGCCCAGTTGGTTTTCATAGATGCGGCTTTGGCTTTCATGAACGCCCATCGACACTCCCTGCCCCAGCGGCGTCAACGCATAGGCCGGGTTGATACCTTGCTCATAGGCAGCATGGCCGACCTCGTGAATGGTCGAATAGAAACAGTTGAAAGGGTCGGTCTCGCTGGTTCGGGTGGTAATCCGTACGTCCAGCCCACTGCCCGAACTGAATGGGTGTACAGCCTTGTCCACGCGGCCAGTGTTCAGATCATAGCCGAAGGTCGTCGCCAGTTTCTGCGAAAGCTGCATTTGGACCTGTTCGTCAAATCTTCCCGTCAAAGCCTGTGGCCCGGGCCTGTCCAGAACAGCCGCACGCAGGGCCACGAGACGCGGGCGCATCTGGTCAAAGATGTCAGCGATCTGCGAACCGGTTGTATAAGGCTCATAGTCCTCGACCATGGCGTCATAGACGTCACCACCTTGCGCTAGGGCAGCACCTTCTTCACGTTTGAGCGCCACGACCTCTTGCAGAACAGGCAAAAACGCAGCCACGTCCTCATCTGCGCGGGCTTGGGCCCAGGTGCCTTGCGCAGCAGATGTCACGCGCGCAATGGCTTTGGCCAGATCGGCAGGTACCTTGACCGTTCGCTCGTAGGACCGGCGTATATCGCGCAGTTGGGCTTGGGCTACTTCGTCCAGAGGTTCGGCTTGATCCAACCATTCAGCCACTCGCGGGTCTGAGCGGCGGGCATGAAGAACAGCTTCGATCGCGGCCATTTCCTCGGCGCGTTGAGGCGCCGCGCCGCGCGGCATCACTGTTTCCTGATCCCAACCCAGCCGCCCGGCAATCTGACCGAGGGCCGAGGTTTCGCGTTGAAAGGCCATCAGGTCGTCATAGGCGGTCATAAGGTCAGGCTCCGCGGATTGAAGTGGCGACAGGATAAGCTGTCAGGAAGCGCGCGCGCAGGATCAGGGTCCAGACGACGACAGCCATGAACTGATGAAGAATGGCGATCTGCCAGGGTGCGGCGTAGACCACTGTCACGATACCGATGACCACCTGCAGCGACAGTGCTGCAAAGGCTGCGTTGAAGGCAAAGCGCGTTTGCGGGTGGGCACTGGTATTGCCACGCCGCCAGACGATAACGCCGAAGATGAAGAGCAGATAGCCAGCACAGCGGTGAATGAATTGCACCAGACCGGGGCTTTCGAAGAAATTGCGCCACATGGGCTCCAGCATCGTCGCGTCGGGCGGCAGGATTTGTCCACCGATCAGCGGCCAGTCGGTGTATGAGCGTCCAGCGTCGATCCCTGCAACAAGCGCACCAATGAGTATTTGTAAAAAGGCGAAATGCATCAGGCCGGTCGACAGCGAGAACAGTTTTGCCTCTTTCGCGCGCCGGGCCTGCATCAGGTCACGTTCCTCGCGGCCCAGTTCGAAGATGTACCAAGCAAGACATCCAAGGATTACAAAGGCAAGCCCCAGATGCACTGCCAGTCGATAGCTGGCCACAGCGGTCATGCCCTCACCCTGCGTCACGCCCGAAGCCACCATCCACCAGCCGACCGCACCCTGAACACCGCCCAGAGCACCGGGGATCAGCAGTTTGCCGGTCCATCCGGTTGGGATTTTACGCGCCACAAGGAAACCGAAGAATCCAAGCGCCCAGACAAGGCCGATCAAGCGGCCCAGTTGGCGGTGACCCCATTCCCACCAGTATATGGATTTGAAATCACTTAGCTCCATCCACTGGTTCTGGATGCGCCACTGGTCGATCTCTTTGTACTTGTCGAATTCGGATTGCCAGTCGGCCTCGGTCATCGGCGGAATGGCCCCAGTGATCGGGCGCCATTCAGTGATTGACAGGCCGCTGTCGGTCAGGCGGGTCAATCCACCAACGGCAATCATGACTACGACCAACGCAAACAGGATCATCAACCAGACCCGAATGGCCCCGCGGGCGCCGCCCCGGCCCCGATCAATCATTCCCGGTTGAACCGCCTGTTGTTTTTCAGTGTCTGAGACTTCTTCGAAGATGCTGCGCTTGCCGCTCATGCTGTCCTCTTGTGCCTTGGATTTCGTCGCAAGCTAGGGCTTGAGTGGAGATAGGTCCAGCCTCAGCCCTTTTCCTTCCAGCGGACCATCTGACGCATGATCCCGTGCAGCATCTGCACATCGGCCCGCGTCATCCGCATTCGAGACCACAGATTGCGCAGGTTGGTCTTCATGCCCTCGGCCTTTTCGGGAGGATAGAAGAAGCCTGCCTCGTCCAGCCGATCTTCGTAATGTTCGACCAGCTTTTCGACCTCGATCCCCGTGGCCCAGTCGCCCTTACCCAGATCGGTGGCTTCGTGCACCACATCGCCGGTCTGGCGCATCCACTCATACGCGGTCAGCAGCACGCATTGGCCGAGGTTTAGCGACGCGTATTCCGGGTTTACCGGCACCGAGATGATGGCATTGGCCTTGGCGATATCCTCATTCTCAAGCCCCGCCCGTTCGGGGCCAAAAAGAACGGCAACCTTCTCACCCGCCGCGACCTTCTCGGCCGCGATCTGCATGGCACGTTCAGGGCTGTAAACAGGCTTTGTCAGGCCCCGCTGCCGCGCTGTGGTCGCGAAGATAAAGGTACTGTCGGCCAGTGCTCCACCCAGATCATCAAACAACTGCGCCTCATCCAGCAGCCGCCCGGCCCCACTGGACATCGCCACCGCCTTGGGGTTCGGCCAGCCGTCGCGCGGCGCCACGATCCGCATTCGGTCCAGCCCGAAATTCCACATCGCTCGCGCGGCAGCGCCGATGTTTTCCCCCATCTGAGGGCGCACAAGCACAAAGGAAGGCTGAGATTTATCGCTGGGCATGGCTGTCTCCGGAAAACTGCGCCTGCTGTAATCGGCGCGCCGACGCAGGGCAAGCCGTCCGGGGCTTCAATCGCGCGTTATTCCGGCATAAAAGTTTGCTTCCCCGGCGCAATCCGCTAAACCGCGCCAAAGACTGAAAGCGAAGGACGCGCCAATGGACACCCCCGAGCAGCCGCAGATTTACCTGATCACCCCGCCGACCATCTCGTTGAGCACATTCCCCACCCAGCTGGGGCGCGTACTGGACGGGGCCGAGATCGCCTGCATTCGCATGGCCTTGGGTGGAAATGACGAAGACGCAATCGCGCGTGCTGCAGATGCCTGCCGTGAGGTGGCTCATGCCCGGGACGTGGCTCTGGTAATCTCAAACCATGTCCTGCTGGCGCAACGACTGGGGTTGGACGGTGTGCATCTGGACGACGCCGCACGTTCCGTCCGGGCCGCGCGTAAAGAGCTGGGCGCGGATGCCATCGTTGGCAGTTTCTGCGGTGCCTCCAGCCATGATGGTATGACCGCCGGTGAAGCAGGCGCGGATTACGTGGCGTTCGGCCCCGTCGGCGCGTCGGCCTTGGGCGACGGCTCCACAGCCGAAAAGGACCTGTTTCAATGGTGGTCCGAGATGATCGAGGTGCCAGTTGTGGCCGAAGGCGGTCTGACCCCCAAACTGGTCCGCGAGCTGTCTCCCCACACTGACTTCTTCGGCATCGGCGATGAGATCTGGTCACAAGAAGACCCGCTGGCCGCACTCAAGGCCCTGACCGACGAGATGTGAGCGTTAACCCTTGCGCCCGGGCCGGGGCTACGGCATGAGTTTGTCATGACTCAGAACAGCGAAATCCTGTGTATTGGCTCGGTCCTGTGGGACGTGATCGGACGCTCGGCCAGCGCGATGCGGCAGGGCTCGGACGTGCCGGGGCGGATCACCCGCCTGCCCGGCGGTGTGGCTATGAACATCGCTATGACATTGGTGCGGTTCGGAATGACACCGACCTTGCTGACCGCTATTGGCCGCGATCCCGAGGGCGACGAACTGGTCAATTCCTGCGCGCGTCTGGGAATGGTCACAGACCACATCTACCGCTCGCAGGATTTGCCGACCGACCGGTATATGGCCGTCGAGGGGGCGAACGGTCTGATCGCCGCAATCGCTGATGCCCATTCGCTTGAGGCCGCCGGGGCCAAAATCCTGCGACCACTGATGCATGGGCCGCTGGGAACTGAATACGCCCCCTTCGAAGGCCCCATCGCGCTGGATGGCAATCTGACGCTTAACCTGCTGGAAGAAATCGCTCAAAGTCCCGCCTTTGCGAAGGCCGACCTGCGTGTGGCCCCGGCCTCACCTGGTAAGGCCGAGCGTTTGCTTCCGTTTCTGAAACACGCCCGTGCAACGCTTTATGTGAACCTCGAAGAGGCGGGAATCTTGTGCCAACGCGAGTTCACCGATTCCGAAAGCGCCGCTAAAGGCCTGCTGGACCGTGGTGCGCTGCGGGTATTGGTCACCGACGGCGGCAACTCGGCCACCATCGGCAGTGCAGACGAAATCCTGACCCAGACACCCCCGTCCGTTCTGGTCACGCGTGTGACCGGCGCAGGCGATACTTTCATGGCGGCCCATATCGCCTCAGAATCCGGCGGAGCAACCAACGACGAGGCCCTGAGCCGCGCCCTGCACGCCGCCGCCACATACGTTTCCGGAGAAACCCCACTGTGATTGATATCCAATACTCTGCCGAGGTTCGCACAGCCAAGGACGCGGGCCAACCCATCGTTGCGCTGGAAAGCACCATCATCACCCATGGCATGCCCTACCCTCAGAACATTGAGGTTGCGGCGCAGGTTGAACAGGATATCCGTGACGCGGGTGCTGTTCCGGCTACGATTGCCGTGATTACCGGCAAACTGCATGTAGGTCTGGAAGCCGATGAACTAAGCGCCTTGGGTCAGGCACAGGGCGTCGCCAAACTGTCACGCGCAGATATGGCCACCTGCATTGCCACTGGCGGCACCGGGGCCACGACGGTGGCGGCCACCATGATTGCTGCACACTATGCCGGGGTTGAAGTCTTCGCCACTGGTGGCATTGGTGGCGTGCATCAAGGGGCGGAAACCTCTTTCGATATCTCTGCAGACCTGCACGAGCTGGCGCAAACACCGGTTACTGTTGTGGCCGCTGGCGCGAAGGCGATCCTTGATCTGGCCAAAACGCTGGAAGTTCTTGAGACGTTGGGCGTTCCCGTCATCGCGCATGGTCAGGACGATTTCCCTGCCTTCTGGTCAGCCAAATCCCCCTACGCTGCGCCACTGCGCATGGACAGCGCCACGGACATCGCCAAGGCCCACTCCACACGTCGTGCGCTTGGCCTGCCTGGTGGCCAGCTGGTTGCCAACCCCATCCCTATCGCAGATCAAATCCCGGCCGAGGAACTAGCCCCAATCATCGCCTCGGCCCAGGCCGATGCTGATACGCACCGGATCACCGGCAAAGGCGTCACGCCTTACTTGCTGCAACGAATTTATGAACAGACCGAGGGTCGCTCACTAACCGCTAATATCGCACTGGTTCGCAACAATGCGCGGCTGGCGTCAGGTATCGCAATAGCGCTGGCCAAAGGCACGTAAGACTGGCCTATTGCACCAAAGCCCCTGACAGCTTACCTAAATCCGCAAACCATTCAGGATCGTAATGAACACACCGTTTGACGAAGAACCCCATCGCCGCCCGGGCCTGTTTTCCCGGCTGCGCGCGTCGTTTCTGACGGGCATCGTTGTCATTGCACCTGTATGGCTGACGATCTGGCTGATCTGGTCGGTGGTCGGTTGGATCGACAGTGCCGTCCTGCCGCTGATACCACAGCAGTTCCAGCCGCAGGAATATGTGGGTATCAACCTCCGTGGCGTCGGTGTCATCATCTTTCTGGTGTTCACCGTTCTGGTGGGCTGGATCGCCAAGGGTATTCTGGGGCGGTCCTTCATCTCGTTCACCGAAAGTCTGGTGGACCGGATGCCAGTCGTCCGCTCGATCTATTCCGGGATCAAGCAAATATCCGAGACCGTCTTTGCCCAGACCGAACGGTCCTTTGAGAAAGCCTGCCTGGTGCAGTATCCGCGCCGGGGTATCTGGGCCATCGGCTTTGTCTCAACCACAGCAAAAGGTGAGGTCACGCACCGCGCTGAAACAGCCGGGGAATTGCTGAGCGTGTTCATTCCGACCACGCCCAACCCGACTTCGGGCTTTTTACTGTTCTTCCCGGCCGAAGACGTGATCCTGCTGGACATGAGTATCGAAGATGCAGCCAAACTGGTGATCTCAGCCGGTCTGGTCTATCCGAACGGCAAGGACCCGACCCAGCCGCCCGAGTGATCAACCGAACATCGTTGGCAGGTCGACGGTGCTGTTCTGCCCCAGGTCATTCTTGTGGCGCGACAGAAACCCATCTGCCGCCGCGCGACCGGCCTCTTTCAGTTTATGCAAGACCACAGGGTTGGGCACGGTCTTGGTTGCCACCGACAGACTATTCATCAACTCGTTGTCGGCAATCATATGCACCAGAACCCGGCTCATCTCACCTGCCTTCAGCTTGCCTTCGGCCAGCAAGCGCTGCACAAAGTTGATGGCCCGCAGTTCCCGAAACAGCGATGAGTTAAATCCTATCTCATTGATCCTATTCTGGATTTGTTGCGGTGTGATGGGAATTTCGTCCCTCTCAAGCGGGTTGATATTCACGATTACTACGTCATCCGGCAAGTCATCGTTGAACAAAGGATACAGCGCCGGATTTCCGGTATAGCCACCATCCCAATAAGCCTCGATCCGGTCGGTCGCAGGGTCGTAAATCTCGACAGCTTTAAATAGGGTCGGCAAACAAGCCGAAGCCAGAATAGCATCCGTCGAGATCTCATCGCCGGTGAAAACCCGAATCTTACCGCTGCGCACACAGGTTGCGCAGACAAACAGACGTGGACCTTCATCGGCACAAATCTCATCGAAATTGAACCTGTCCACCACAGGTTCCAACGGGTTGCTGTAAAACGGACCATAAGCATAGGGTGACACCATCCGCGACCACGCATCGCCAATTGAATAAGGCAGCGAATACTCAATGGCCCGAGAGATACTGCCGGGTTCAATCCCCCGGAACCAGTTTGACACGCGCATATCCGAAGTCGCGCCCATCCGCTGCCACAGCCTGTCCAGGCTTTCTCGCGCGCCTTTCCGGCCCGAATGAACCATGCCGGATTTGAATGCAGCGCCATTCAACGCCCCGGCCGAAGTTCCAGTGATTGCTGCCACCTCGATATCTTCTTCGTCCAGCAAACGATCCAGAACGCCCCAGGTGAACGCCCCATGCGCCCCGCCGCCCTGAAGGGCCAGATTGATCCGTTTCACAACGCCGCCCTTTCATCTTTTCCGAAATACTCCGGGGGTATGGGGACAGAGCCCCCATGAACCCTCACAACGCCGTCCAGCCTCCGTCAACCGAGATCGTCGTTCCAGTGATCTGCGCCGCTGCATCCGAGCACAGGAAAATCGTGGTGCCGCCCAGTTGCTCGACCGTCGCAAATTCTTTCGAGGGTTGGCGTTCCAGCAGGATGTTCTTCACCACATCCTCGCGACTCATGTTGTATTCTTTCATCGTGTTCGGAATCTGTGCCTCAACCAGCGGGGTCAGTACATAACCCGGGCAGATTGCATTACAGGTAATCGGTTCCTGCGCGGTCTCCAGCGCCACGGTCTTGGTCATCCCAACGACACCATGTTTCGCAGCAATATAGGCCGCTTTAAACGGCGAGGCCGTCAGACCATGTGCCGAGGCGATATTGACGATCCGACCCCAACCCGCCTTGCGCATCATTGGCAACGCCGCAGCCATTGTGTGAAAAGCCGAATTCATGTTGATCGCAATGATCGCGTCCCATTTGTCGGTCGGAAACTGATCAATCGGCGCGACATGCTGGATGCCCGCATTGTTCACGAGAATGTCACAGGCACCGACCTTTTCAATCAGCGCACGGCATTCATCCCCTTTGGACATGTCCGCCTTGATATAGCGCGCGTTGGTTCCGGTCTCTTGCGCGATCTCAGCAGCCAGGGCGTGATCCTCATCCCGGTCGGTGAACGAGTTCAGAACGACATCGGCGCCGGCCTTGGCCAGTTCACGCGCAACACCCAACCCGATCCCCGAGTTCGACCCTGTGATGATCGCTGTTTTTCCTGAAAGGCTCATATGCTCTCTCCCTCAAAGTCCGATTTGGCGGCACAGTGCCATGCTGCATCTGCAAAGGGAACGGGGAAACATCAGGGTTCCGCACCCTTGATGCGATTAGCCCAAAAAAAACGCCCGCACGAAGCGGGCGTTAAGTTATTGAGGCAGGTTTCATACAGGCAAGAAACCTATCGAGCAGTGCAACCTTTATAAGCAATTTCTTGCATCCGTCCAAGCTAAAAGTTTGAAAATATGAAAAATCATCAGTACGTTGAACACCAACAAAATAAGGCCTGAGCAGGATTGTTTCCAAAATGAGCCCCGATTATCTACGCCCCGTCCGTCATGTGATTGCGGGAATCGCCTCTGTTTTTGCCGCCACAATTGCCAGTGCAGAATCGAGTCATGGCATAGCTATGTATGGCGACCCTGCCCTACCACCGGATTTTGTGTCTCTTCCTTACGCCAACCCGGATGCACCCAAAGGCGGTAAAGTCGTTTTCGGAAATACCGGGGGCTATAACAGCTTGAACCCGTTTGTGCAAAAAGGCACCTCGCCCTGGCAATTGCGATTTTGGACCCACGAAAGCCTGATGGGTCGATCCTGGGACGAACCTTTCACTCTTTACGGGTTGTTAGCCGAATCAGTTGAGACTGCGCCGGACCGGTCTTGGGTCGAATTTACCCTGCGCGAAGACGCCCGGTTTTCGAATGACAGTCTTGTGACCGTTGATGATGTTATCTGGTCGTATGAGACCTTGGGCACCGAAGGACACCTGCGGTATCGGGGGCTTTGGGGCAAGATCGATAGCATCAAGCAAACTGGCCCACGCAGCGTTCGAATTAGCTTCAATGAACCGGATCGAGAGCTTGCCCTGATCGCCGGTCTGCGCCCGATCCTCCAAAAAGCTCAGTGGGAGGGGAAGGATTTCGCAGATGCCGCGCTGCACGATGTTCCAGTGGGCTCGGGACCTTACTTTGTCGATAGCTACGAGGCTGGACGCTATGTGAACCTGCGCCGCAACCCCAAATATTGGGGTGCGGATATCCCGTTCCGCCAAGGCACCATGAACCTCGACGAAATACGGATCGAATTCTACGGCGATGGCACAGTCTTGTTCGAAGCCTTCAAAGCCGGAGAACTGACCGCCATCCGCGAATTCAACGCCGACAAGTGGGACACGCAATACAACTTTCCTGCGGTGCAACGCGGCGATGTCGTCAAAACCGAAATCCCGCACGGCAAGCCTTCGGGCATGACAGGCTTTGTCATGAACACGCGCAAAGCTCCATTTGACGACTGGCGCGTGCGTGAGGCGCTTTTGCTGGCGTTTAACTTCGAATACATCAACGACACGATCACAGGTGGCGCACAGCCTCGGATCACCTCGTTTTTCTCTGGCTCCGATCTGGGCATGCAACCTGGTCCGGCCACAGGCAAAGTTGCCGAGTTGCTGGAGACCTACCAAGACGGCTTGCCCCCAGGAACGTTGGAGGGGTATGCCCTGCCTGTCGGGGACGGCTCGGCCCGCAACCGATCCAACATTCGCAAGGCCAACAAGCTACTGTCCGAGGCTGGCTGGACCGTTCAAGATGGCGTTTTGCGCAATCAAGACGGTAAGGATTTCACCATCACCGTGTTGCTGCAACAAGGCGACAGCGAAAGTCAGACCGCCATCGAAATCTATTCCCGAGCACTTGAACGTCTGGGTGTAAAAGTCACTGTCGAACAGGTGGACAGTGCCCAGTTCACCGGCCGCACCGCCGAACTGGATTTCGACATGACAGTTTTTCGGCGTGCACTATCCCTGTCACCCGGCAACGAGCAGCGTCTGTATTGGGGCAGTGAAAACGCGGATACTCCTGGCACGCGCAATCTGATGGGTGTCGCATCTCTGGCCGTGGACGGGTTGATCGACACAATGCTGTCTTCAGAAAGCCATGAGGACTTCGTCGCCGCCACCCGCGCGTTGGACCGTGTTCTGACCGCTGGTCGTTATGTGATTCCGATCTGGAATTTCGATGTGGGGCGCATCGCTCATGCGAAAGAGCTTAAGCAACCCAAAACCCTACCGATCTATGGCGATGGGCCAGAATATATGCCGCAGGTTTGGTGGTACGAAGAATAGCCATCTGTGGCACGTCGCCGAAGACATCAAATCAGGGAGCTTTCCTGTATCGAATGATTACCTGCGCATATTACCATTCGCTTAAACGCCATGCTCGTGGCTGGCGTCTTTCGGCGGATTTCGGCACATCTGCCATAACTACCTAAATATAGAATTAACTTTCCCCACAAACCGCCAGATGTTGGGACGGAACCTAATTCCAGTGAAAAGCCTTGGAACACATACAAGGGACTTTACGGACCACCCGTTTGCGATGTAACATAACTGTATTAAGACGCGCCGTGTGAACGGAATATTTATGATATATTCAGTAGATAGCTTTTCACCTGACGCGCAAAACGAGAATTTTGCGGACCGGCCTCCACTCACTCCAAACTTAGGTCCGTAGGCCCGTTGTGCGCTTAGCTCAACGGGCCTTTTTACCTAACGTCACCCATGCGTGGGTGCGACATTTTGTCATGCGCGCTGATTGCCATGTGATCCGTACCCTGAAATAAGGGCCGAGCAGCCGTGAAACCCGAACTACGGATAGCTGACAAATGTTGAAGTGGACCGACCTGACGCAAGACTGGGATGCAATGTATTCCCGCGCTAAACGGCGTTTTCCAAATCTGCGTGATCAGGACAAGTTGCGGCTGAGTAAAGATCGAAAAGGGTTTGAAGCGTATCTGGCCGAACGCCATCACCTGACCGTAAACGAAGCGCATGAAGAGCTAGAGGATTTTTTATTTACCGAAGGCCTGAACCAAGAGTTCAGCCGGTCTTTAAGCAAGTGATGTGACCCAAAGGATCGTCGCATCCTCGTCGCTGATGGAAATTACGTTGTGCCCCATACTCGCGTCGTAATAGGCGCTGTCGCCGCGACGCATTTCAACGGGTTCGTAGAACTCGGTGTACAGTTTTACGACTCCGGTAAGAACATACAGGAATTCTTCACCGTCATGGCGCACCCAGCCGTCGAACTCATTCATTGATCGGGCCCGCACGCGCGCGCGATAGGGCAGCATTTGCTTTTTCGTCAGCGTTTCAGCCAGCAACTCATGTTCATAAGTCACCGTTGGATGCGCGGCGCCTTCTCCCATTCGGGTCACGGCCATTCGGCCAATAACCTGTTCACGCTGTGGCGGTGTGAACAACTGAGGCACCGAAATCTCTAACCCAGTCGCCAGCTTTTTCAGCGCGTCATAGGTTGGCGACATCTGACCGTTTTCGATCTTGCTGAGAGTCGACCGCGCCAGCCCCGCCTGCGAGGCGGCCTGTTCCAGAGTCCAGTTCCGCGCCTTGCGCAACTCGCGCACGCGCGCGCCCAGATCAAGCGGTTCAGGATCAGTATGTTCACCCGAGTCTCGGGCGATACGGATCAGAGATGGCTGTTCTTTCGTGCTCATGCGCAACTCTATAGGGCCAGCTTGCCACGCTTGCAACGCGCCAATCCACACGATAGCCAGTTGCCATGCTTTCCGTTTTCGATCAGGGGCCACCTCCGCCCTGCCCTGCACCGTTCAACCTCGCCGCGCATGTTCTACGCCGGGCGAATGACCATTCAGACAAAATCGCGTTGTCGGTTCTGCAAAGTGACGGATCCGAGGAGTGGACCTATGGCGCTTTGCAAGCGGCCATTCTGGGTACCGCAACCGGACTTTTGAACGCCGGGCTAAAACCGGGTGACATCGCCTTGATGCGGTTGGGGAACACCGTGGATTTCCCGATTGCATATCTTGCGGCGATTGCGGTCGGGATCGTGCCGGTTCCAACATCGTCACAACTGACCGAGCCCGAAACCGCGCGCATGATCGCAGACCTGAAACCAGCAGCGATCCTTCGAGACCCAGCCGTCGCATGCGCGGCGCACCCGTTCCAGATTACACTGGAAGAGTTGTCCCGTATGCGCGCCCTGCCTCCGGCAGAATTTGAGTTCGGCGACCCGAACCGGCTTGCCTATGTCGTCTATACGTCCGGAACGTCCGGGAAACCACGCGCTGTTGCTCACGCCCACCGCGCCATCTGGGCGCGTCAGATGATGGTCGAAGGTTGGTATGGGCTGAGAAACTCGGACCGCGTGTGTCATGCAGGGGCGTTCAATTGGACCTATACGCTGGGCACTGGTTTGATGGATCCCTGGACCATGGGTGCAACTGCACTGATCCCAGAGCCGGGCACCGACCCAGACACCCTGCCCGCCTTGTTGCGACGACACAACGCAACGATTTTTGCGGCGGCACCCGGTGTGTTCCGTAAATTGCTCAAAACCGCACATGATCTCCACCTACCAAACTTGCGCCACGGTTTGTGCGCCGGGGAAAAACTCTCGCGGCACCTGCATGCGCAATGGGCCGAAGCAACTGGAACCGAATTGTTTGAAGCTTACGGCATGTCCGAATGCTCGACCTTCATCTCGTCCAGCCCAGCCCACCCGGCACGCGGCGAGGCATTGGGGCAACCACAACCGGGACGCCGGGTCGCGATCCTCGGGCCGGACGGTCCGGTCCCCCAGGGACAGGAGGGGACCATTGCCATTCATCGCTCGGACCCCGGCCTGATGCTGACCTATCTGAACGCGCCGGAAGAAGCGCAGGCACGGATGCAGGGTGACTGGTTCCTGACAGGCGATCAGGGCGCGATGGCTGTGGACGGGCAGATCACCTATCTGGGCCGCGACGATGACATGATGAATGCAGGCGGCTATCGCGTGTCCCCGGTCGAGGTTGAGGCCGCGCTGTCCAAATACCCCGGCATAACGCAGGTGGGCGCCGCGGCAGTTGAGGTCAAACAGGACACATTTGTGATAGCAGCCTTCTACACAGGCCCGGAAAAGCTGGACGATGACGCGTTGCGCACCTATGTCGAAGCAAATCTGGCGCGGTACAAACAGCCGCGCGCGTTCATTCATCTGCCCGAGCTTCCGACCGGCGGCAATGGCAAACTCCTGCGCCGGGCGCTGCCGGCCTATTTCAAGGCGAATACACCATGACCCAGACCGTCAAACTTGACATCATGTCCGACCCGATCTGCCCGTGGTGCTATATCGGCAAGACCCATCTGGACAAGGCTTTGGCCGCTATCCCCGACCATCCGATGGTAATCGAATGGCATCCCTTTCAGCTTAACCCCGACATGCCCGACGAAGGCATGGACCGGCGCGAGTATCTGGAAGGCAAATTCGGCGGCAAGGATGGCGCTGTTCTCGCTTATGCACCGGTTGTTGAACACGCCGAGAAAGCTGGATTAAACATCGACTTCGAAGGCATGAAACGCACGCCCAATACGCTGGATGCCCACCGCCTGATCCATTGGGCCGGTATCGAAGGCAAACAGAATGAGGTCGTGGATGCGCTTTTTGACGCCTACTTTGTGCAGGCACGTGATATCGGCAACCATGAGGTTTTAGCAGACATCGCCGACGCTGCTGGCATGGACGCTGCCGTTATTCTCAAACTGCTGAATTCCGACGCCGACCGCGAAGATATCCGCAACCGCGACACCCATTCGCGCCAGATGGGTGTGAACTCGGTTCCGACCTATATCGTGGCCAACCAGCACGCGGTTCCCGGCGCTCAACCGCCTGAAATGTGGGAAAAAGTTATCGGCGAAATCATGTCTCAGCTTGAGGCTTCCCCTGCAAATTAGCACAGGTCTCTGTGCATTATGATGCCTAGCGCCACCTGACCCGTCGTGATAGCGCGAACAGGTCAGGAGGGGCACTATGGCCAATCGTATGTCTTCGGGAGAATTCATCGCACTCGTCGCAATGATGTTTGCGACCATTGCGTTTTCGATCGACTCGATGTTGCCTGCGCTGCCCGAGATCGGTGCACAACTTAGCCCTGATGACACCAACAGGGCGCAGCTGATCCTGACGTCATTTGTGCTGGGCATGGGTATCGGCACTTTTTTTGTCGGTCCGCTGTCGGACGCGTTCGGGCGCAAACCGGTCATCTATGTAGGTTCGGCTCTTTACATCATTTCTGCGGCAATCGCTTGGGCCAGTTCCTCGTTGGAGCTGCTGTTAATCGCGCGGGTCGCGCAGGGTATCGGCTGCGCCGCACCGCGCGTCGTGGCGATGGCCATAATCCGGGATCTGTATTCAGGCCGGGAAATGGCCCGGATCGTCTCTATCGCAATGATGATCTTTACACTGGTCCCGGCCGTCGCGCCGATGCTGGGGGCCGGTGTGATCTCTGTTGCAGGATGGCGCGCCATCTTTGTGTCATTCATCCTGTTCTCAGTCATCACAGTGATCTGGATGGGCTTGCGCCTGCCTGAATCTCTGAAGCCCGAGAACCGCAGGCCTCTGCGCCTGCCCTTGATGGCTTCGGCTGCGCGCGAGATGTTCAACCACCCGACCGTGCGTGTCTCAATCTTCGTGCAGACCTTGTGTCTGGGTATTCTGTTCACAACTCTGACCATGGTTCAGCCAGTCTATGACGTGATCCATGACAGCGCAGACAGCTTCCCTTTCTGGTTCGGGTTCGTGGCCCTTATGGCGGGCTCGGCCAGCCTGCTGAACGCGGCGCTGGTAATCCGCGTAGGTATGCGGCGGCTGGTGACATGGGCCTTGGGGGCGCAAATTGTCATCACCACAGGTGTAATCACGCTGAACATGATGCCGCTGTCACCAAACTTGTCCTTTGCGGTTTTCGTCTTTTGGCAAACGTCCATCTTTTTCATGGCAGGCATGACCATGGGCAACCTGAACGCGATCGCGATGGAGCCGATGGGACATATTGCTGGTATGGCAGCCTCGGTGATCGGAGCGTTCTCGACCGTTCTGGCCGCCGCCATTGCCGCGCCAATCGGGCTTTTATTCGACGGTACTTTGGTCCCCTTGAGCACTGGCATTCTGGTCATGAGTCTGAGCGGGTTCGGGCTGATGCTGCATATGGGGCGGATCGAAAACAGGCTGCCTGCCTGATCTGTGCAGCTTGCGCGAATCCCGCTAACCTCCTCTTGATCCGAGGGGAGATTTTCGATGAGCGACTATTACGATCTTGGCACACATTCCAGTCCGGTCACCACGTCCGTTCCCGAAGCGCAGCTGTGGTTTGATCGCGGGCTGATCTGGACCTATGGCTATAATCATGATGAGGCCGTTGTCTGTTTCCAACGCGCCGCCGAGCACGATCCAACCTGCGCCATGGCCTATTGGGGGATCGCCTATGCGGCTGGACCGAACTACAATCTGCCATGGGATTTGCGGGACGACCGCGGCCAGCAGAAAGCGCTGAATCAGGCGTATGATGCCACCCAACGAGCGTTAGAATTGCTCAAGACCTGCACCCCAGTTGAACAGGCGCTGATCCGTGCCCTTCCCGCACGTTACCCTCAGCGTGATCCGATCGCGGATATGCACGGATGGAATCATGATTTTGCCAACGCCATGCGCGCCGCTTTTGCCGCGCAGCCCGATCATCTGGACCTGCGCACCATCTATGTTGAGGCATTGCTGAACCTGACACCCTGGCAAATGTGGGACCTCAAGACAGGTCAGCCCGCCGAGGGCGCGGCCACGGTTGAGGCGCAGAAGGCGCTTGAGGACGCAATGGCCAACGATCCTGCCGCCCTGTCCCATCCGGGACTGCTTCACCTCTATGTGCATCTGATGGAAATGTCTCCGACCCCAGAGGCGGCTTTGAAAGCAGGGGATGTCCTGCGCACCTTGGTGCCCGATGCGGGCCATCTGGTGCATATGCCAACCCATATCGACGTGCTTTGCGGCCACTATCACAACGTCGTTTACTGGAACGAGAAAGCTACAATCGCCGATCTGAAGTATTACGAGCGGGAAGGCGCGTTCAACATCTACACCGGCTACCGGCAACACAATTACCACTTCGCTATCTACGGGGCGCTGTTTCTGGGCCAGATGGAACCCGCCCTGCGTGCCAACAAAGGTTTGTGGGACACCACGCCAGAGGACATGCTTCGCATCGAAAGCCCACCCATGGCCGATTATTTCGAAAGCTATATGTCCATGGGCCCGCACATCCTAATCCGTTTTGGCCGGTGGGAAGAAGCCAAATCGCTGGAACTGCCCAAGGACCCTGATCTATTCCGCACTCTAACTGCGACCATCCACTACGCCCGCGCCATTGCGCATGCTGCGACAGGTGATGTGACCAAAGCAGAGGCCGAAGAACACCTTTTCCTTTCAGCCAAAGCCTGCGTTCCCGAAACGCGACTACTGCACAACAACCGTGTCGTCGATCTGCTCGAGATCGCTCGCGAAATGCTTCGTGGTGAAATCGAGTATCGCAAAGGCAATTACGACATGGCCTATGCCCACCTGCGCCGCTCGGTCGAGTTGGATGATACGCTACCCTATGATGAGCCATGGGGTTGGATGCAGCCCACCCGTCACGCGCTGGGGGCGTTGCTGTTTGAGCAAGGCCATGTTGTTGAGGCCGAGGCCTTCTATCGCGAAGACCTCGGATTAGGCGGCGCGCTGAGCCGCGCCTCGATCCATCCGGACAATGTTTGGAGCCTTAAGGGACTCTATGATTGCCTTAAGGCACGGGGGGAACAGGATGAGATCAAACAGATCAAACAGCGCCTTGACCTTGCTCTGGCCCGGGCCGACCGGGCAGTTGGTGCGTCCTGCTTCTGCGCTCAGGCAGCGATGAGGGCCGCCGAATGAGATACTGTTTACTATTGGTCGCTTTGATCGGTGGGCCTGCCCTTGCAGATCGCCAGTCCTTTCCGCCCGTCGATCAGGCCGATCAAGACCCGTCTCTGGTGGCATTTCGGGACGAATTGCTAATACAGGTCAAGGCACGCGACATCGAAGCCATCGTTGCCGAGGCTTGCCCAGATATCTACCTAAGTCACGGCGGCGGCGGTGGTCCCGAGGAACTGCGCGCCAATCTAGTTCTCGACCCCAATACCCTTTCGGAAGAGGTCCGTGGGAACGCCAATGCGCTGCGCGACCAGTATTGGACCGATCTGGAAAACACCCTGTCCCAACCTGGTTATTTCGACGACGAAGGCGAGTTCTGGATGCCGCATCAATGGCAGATCACTCTGCCCGCCTCTTTGGATCCGCAGCTAGCATATTTCGTCACGGGAACAGATGTATCTCTGCGTCAAAGACCGGATCGCACCGCGCCTATTCTGGGGCTGATCAGCTACGAAATCGCAATCATCCGCGAGTTTCAGGACGGTGCCGACTATCAGCGCGTATTGCTGACTGACGGTACGCAAGGCTATATGCATACCGATTTTCTGTGGCCTATGACCGGTTACCGCGCCGCTTTCGTTAAATCCGACGCGGGTAACTGGCAGTTATGTACCTTTGTCAGCGGCGACTAGGCCTTGGCCTTCTTCTTTTCGGCCACAAGCTTTTCCGCCAGATCACGTGCAATGGCAAAGGCGCCCTTGATCTTGTCGCTGTCCTTTTTCCAGTCACGGCGCACGACGATCTTGTTGTCCTTGACCTTCGCCAGACCGCGCTGGTTCTGAATAAATTCGACCAATCCCTGAGGGGACGCGAACTTGTCATTGTGGAATTGGATCGTCGCACCCTTCGGCCCACCATCCAGCTTGGCAATGCCCGCGCGCTTACACATCGCCTTGATGCGCACGACCAGCATCAGGGTGTTTACCTCTTTCGGCAGCTTGCCAAAGCGGTCGATCAACTCAGCGGCGAAGCCTTCCAGTTCTACCTTGGTTGAAAGCGACGACAGACGACGGTAGAGGCCCAGACGCACGTCCAGATCGGGCACGTAGTCCTCGGGGATCAGTACCGGCACGCCCAGGTTGATCTGCGGAGCCCATTGATCGTCAGCATCCGACAGCCCCTCCATCTCACCGGCTTTGATCTTGGCAATCGCCTCTTCCAACATCGATTGATAGAGCTCATAGCCCACATCGCGCATCTGGCCGGATTGTTCCTCACCCAACAGATTGCCCGCGCCGCGAATATCCAGGTCTTGGCTGGCCAGCGTGAACCCGGCCCCCAACGTGTCCAATGACCCCAGAACCCTAAGACGTTTTTCAGCCGTGGCGGTCAGTTTCTGGCGCGGTTTCGTCGTCAGATAGGCATAGGCACGGGTTTTCGAGCGCCCTACCCGACCGCGTATCTGATACAGCTGCGCAAGCCCGAACATATCCGCACGATGCACAACCATCGTATTCGCCGTCGGAATATCCAGCCCGCTTTCAACAATCGTCGTGGCCAGCAGCACATCATACTTGCCGTCATAGAACGCGTTCATCCGGTCATCGAGTTCACCAGCCGCCATTTGACCATGAGCGATCACATAGGTCAGTTCCGGCAGTTGTTCCTTTAGGAAATCCTCTATCTCGGGCAGATCCGAGATGCGTGGGACCACATAGAAACTCTGCCCGCCGCGATAATGTTCCCGCAGCAACGCCTCGCGGATTGTGACGGCGTCGAATTCGCTGACATAGGTGCGGATCGCAAGGCGGTCGATGGGCGGCGTGCCGATGATCGACAGATCGCGCACACCAGTCAGCGACAATTGCAGAGTGCGCGGGATCGGCGTGGCTGTCAGGGTCAGCACATGAATGTCGGAACGCAGTTGTTTCAGGCGTTCTTTATGCCCAACGCCGAAATGCTGTTCCTCATCGATTATAAGCAGGCCAAGGTTGTTGAACCGGATACCCTTGGCCAACAGCGCATGGGTCCCAATAACGATATCGACTGTGCCACGCGCCAGACCATCCCTTGTTTGCTGCGCCTCTTTGGCAGACACAAACCGCGACAGTTGCCGCACTTCCAGCGGGAAGCCCCGGAAACGTTCCTTGAACGATGCTGCGTGTTGGCGCGCCAGCAGTGTGGTCGGAGCAACTACTGCCACCTGAACGCCCGACATAGCGGCAACAAAGGCTGCACGCATCGCCACTTCGGTCTTGCCAAAGCCCACGTCTCCGCAGATCAGGCGATCCATCGGCGCGCCGGAGTGCATGTCTTCCATCACCTCGAAAATGGCGCGCAGTTGGTCGTCGGTTTCCTGATAGGGGAACCGGGCGCTGAACTCTTCCCACGCATGAGGCGGCGGGTCCATGACCGGCGCCTTGCGCAAGGCACGTTCGGCGGCGATGCGGATCAGCTTGTCCGCCATCTCGCGGATACGCTCTTTCAGCTTGGCTTTCTTCGCCTGCCATGCGCCGCCGCCCAGACGGTCTAGCAGACCTTCATCGTGGCCGTATTTCGACAGCAACTCGATATTCTCAACGGGCAGATACAGCTTTGCCTGCTCGGCGTATTCCAGCAGCAAACATTCATGAGCAGCCCCCGCAGCGGTGACCACCTCCATCCCAAGATAACGGCCAATGCCGTGATCCACATGAACCACCAGATCACCGGGGGTAAGCGATTGCGTCTCGGTCAGGAAATTCTCGGCCTTGCGGCGTTTTTTGGGTTGGCGGATCAAGCGATCACCCAAAACATCCTGTTCCGCTACAACCGTAAGACCGGGTGTTTCGAACCCGTGTTCCAACGCCCAAACTGCCAGATGCAATCCGCGTTTTCCGATGCGGGTACCGTTGGATACGGGGATGGCCTCGGCCAGCCCTTCATCCTCGATCAGCCCGGTCAGGCGTTCGCGCGCCCCTTCGGAATAGGACGCGATCAGCACCGGCCCCTTGGCCATCTTGTCGGTGATATGGCCAGCCAGCGCACCAAACAGGCTAATGCTTTCCTGCTGCCGTTCGGGGGCAAAGTTACGGCCGATCCGTCCGCCCGCGTCGATCACTCCGGGGCCACTGGCCTGCGGCAGCGGGCTGAATTGCATAACGCGACGGTCGCCGACCGCCTGCTGCCAGGCGGCGTCGTCCAGATACAGCAAGCCCGGCGGCGTCGGTTTGTAAACCGTGTCAATGCGCGATCGGTTCTCTAACGCCAGCTTCCGGGTCTGGTACTGATCTTCAATACTGTCCCACCGGGCGAGCCGAGCGGGCGTGACCTGATCATCCAGAGTGATCGTGGCCCCCGGCAAATAGTCGAACAGCGTTTCCAATTTTTCGTGGAAGAAGGGCAGCCAGTGTTCGATGCCCTGATGCTTGCGGCCCGCACTGACCGCCTCGTACAGCGGATCGTCCGTGCCCGCTGCGCCAAACTCGATGCGATAGTTTTGGCGGAAGCGGGTGATGGCGGCCTCGTCCAGAATAACCTCAGAGACCGGAGCCAGCTCTACTACGTCCAGCTTTTCGGTCGTGCGTTGCGACACCGGATCAAACCGGCGCGCCCCATCCAGAACGTCGCCGAACAGGTCCAGACGGACTGGGCCGGATTCACCGGGTGGAAAGATGTCGATGATTCCACCGCGGATCGCATAGTCACCGGGTTCCATAACCGTAGGGCTTTGGGTGAAACCCATGCGCACCAAAAAGTTCCGCAGCGCCGTTTCGTCGACGCGGTGGTCAACGCGCGCCGTGAACGCAGCCTCACGCAGCACATCGCGCGCGGGCACACGCTGGGTCGCCGCATTTAACGTGGTCAGCAGCACGAACCGTTCCGGCATCTGATGCACCAGCGCTGCCAATGTCGCAACGCGGGCCGCCGCGATATCCGCATTGGGCGAAACCCGGTCGTAAGGCAGGCAATCCCAGCCCGGAAAGACAAAGACCGGCATGTCCGGCGCAAAGAAAGCAAGCGCGGCGCGCATCGCCTCCATACGCTTATCCTCGCGCGCGACGTGACAGACCGGCCCTCCGGACCGTACGATCTCATTCAGGACAAGTTGTGCGTCAAACCCTTCAGGGGCGCCGCCAACCGTTACGTGGTTCGGAGCCGTCATCTTCGTGCCTTTCCGAATTTCTTACCCCAGAACCCCGATTGAGAAGTTCTGATACATGCCCCAAAAAGAAGTGATCAGGATCGAAATCATTCCAATAATCTGCGTATAGATCCTGCATCGCGTCAAAGTCTTACCTACGACCTCAAGCGTTCCCTCGCTGTTCTTTAATCTACGTGCAGCCCTGATATTGAGCAGCATCACAAAGCTACCCGGAAAAAGCAGAAGGAATACTGCCTGTGCGAACTCGACCCCATAGTAAAAACCAAGCATCGCGAGACCAGTGAAAATGAAACAGGACAAACCCAGAATGATCTGGCCGGACACATCAACGATGTAAAGCAGACGGTTAGTGTTGATCCGCACGATATCCAATAGATCGCGCTCGGCCTGCCCACCGGCACGGCGTGCGCGCACCAATAGGTCAAATGGCACACCCATCGCCCAGTGGCTGGCCGATGACCACAAAACGGCCAGACAGATCCAATACCACAGATTCGAAAAACTGCGCATGTCGATGATTTCGAATAGCGAAGAGTATAAGTCCAAGCGTCAGCCCTTTGTTCTCAGTCCTGAGGGGCTTTTTCGCACAGGCGCGTCCATCGTTACCCTTGAGACTACGGAGAATTCATGCCACCCAATGCGGAATTATTCAAGGAGAGCGCGACATGAAACCGACCATCGCCCCTTATCCCCTGACCCGTTTCCGCAGGGCGCGCCAATCTCAGGCCGTGCGGGGGCTTGTCCGGGAAAATACGCTCACTACCGACGATCTGATCTGGCCGGTTTTCGTACGCGATGGAGAGGGCATAGAAGAGCCCGTGCCGTCAATGCCAGGCGTTGTGCGTCGGTCGGTTGATCTGATAGCCAAAGCCGCAGTTGAAGCACAGGCGCTGGGAATTCCGGCGATTTGCATCTTTCCATACACCGACCCCAGCCTGAAAACCGAGGACTGCGCCGAGGCCTGGAATCCCGATAACTTGTCGAACCGCGCCATTCGCGCGATCAAGGCCGCGGCCCCAGATGTCGCGGTGATGACCGACGTGGCTCTGGACCCCTACAACATCAATGGTCATGACGGCTATGTGGTAGATGGCGAGATCGTGAACGACCAGACTGTCGAGGCACTGGTGAAAATGACGTTGGCCCAAGCAGAATCTGGTGCCGATATCATCGGCCCATCCGACATGATGGACGGACGGATTGGCGAAATGCGTCGGGCGTTAGAGGCTGCGGGCCACCAGAACGTGATGATCCTCAGCTATGCCGCCAAATACGCCAGCGCCTTTTACGGACCGTTCCGCGACGCGGTGGGAGCTTCGGGTGCGCTGACAGGCGACAAGAAGACTTATCAGATGGATCCGGCCAACTCGAACGAGGCCCTGCGCCTGATTGAGCGTGACCTGACCGAGGGCGCAGACATGGTGATGATCAAGCCCGGTATGCCTTATCTGGATATCTGTCGCCGTGTGAAAGACACGTTTGGCGCGCCGACCTACGCTTATCAGGTGTCAGGCGAATACGCGATGGTTCAGGCGGCTGCGCAGAACGGATGGATAGACGGAGAAAAGGTGATGCTGGAAAGCCTTTTGGCGTTCAAGCGCGCAGGCTGTGACGGCATCCTCACATACTTTGCACCGCGGGTCGCACGCTTGCTTCAAGGTTAAAACCCGAAATTGTCGCGGTTTTTCGCCGATTGTACGGCGCGGTCACTCAGCTTTCCCGTGACACACAGGCGCAATCGGCGTATTCTCGCACACAAGATCGGGAACACCCGACAATTCAGGCAGTTATACAGAGATAAAAAACATGAGCAGTTCCAATGCACCCCGACTGAGCCGTCGTGGCTTTGCCTTTGGCATGGCCGGGCTGACACTGACCGCCGCTTGCGGCAATGGCGTCGGCAGTTCCAATGCGGCCAAGATCGACGCCCGCGTCGATGCCACCCTGACCGAGATGTATGCGAGCTATCCCAACACGGTTGAGATCGCAAACAAGGCCAACGGCATGCTGGTCATGCCCCTGATAACCGACGCCGGGTTTATCTTTGGAGGTGCCTACGGCCAAGGCGCATTGCGCATTCAGGGCGCAACCGTTGATTACTATTCCGCTATATCCGGCACTGCCGGCCTGCAGATCGGCGCACAGCAATATGCCCATGTGCTGTTCTTTATGACAGAAGATGCGCTGAACAATTTCCGGCGCTCTAACGGTTGGACCGCCGGAGCCGATATTGGCTACGTGGTGGATGCAACCGGAGATTCGCTGTCAACCGACACCACGACGTTGCGTTCGCCAGTATTGGCGGCAGTGTTTGGCCAGGCCGGCCTGAAATTCGGCGCCACGGTTGAAGGCACAAAATATACACGGATCATTCCTTAACGTCTGGCAACCACTCTCCTACATCAACATCCCCGCCCCGTATGTGGCGGGGATTTTTGTTTAAATCGAAGTAAACGCGAATATTCCCCCGCTGTTCCTCTTTCGGTCAGCAAAGCCATCCATTAATCTCGCGGCAATCGGAACTGGATCAAGGTAGTAGGCCATAAATGGCACTCGTATTTCGCTGGCTCGTGCGCATTACCTCAGGTCTGATAATGCTGGCAGTGGCTGCCATTGCGTTGGTGTATTTTCTGGCCAGTCAATCCTTGCCCGGCTACGACCAAACGGTCGAGGTAAAGGGATTAAGTGCCCCGGTCGAAATCATTCGGGATACGGCCAATGTGCCTCATGTTCTGGCGGCGAATGATCCGGATGTATTCTTTGGCCTCGGTTACGCCCACGCGCAGGACCGTCTCTGGCAGATGACGGTTTTGCGCCGCACAGCGCAAGGCCGTTTGTCCGAAGTTTTTGGCGCGCGCACCGTTCATATCGACAAACTGCTGCGCCGGTTGGATTTGTACGGTCTGGCGCATCGTTCGGTTGAGGTACAAGATGATTACACCAAGGCCGCGCTGCGCGCCTATTCAGCAGGTGTGAATGCGCGGCTGGATGAGATCAACGAAGCCGCACTGGGCCGTGGCGCGCCCGAAATGTTCCTGTTCAATGCGCCCGTATCTCCTTGGCAACCCGGCGACAGTATCGCGGTGATCAAGCTGATGGGCCTGCAACTGTCTGGTCATCTGCAGGATGAGGTGCTGCGCGCACGTACGTCGCTTATACTGAGTGATCCTGCGAGGCTGTCCGATATCCTGCCCGATGTTCCGGGCGCGGGCATTGCAGCCCTGCCGGAATACGCCGCATTGTTTCCGAATGTTCCCCGCTATGCCCGTAGCGTTCCGATGCCCGAGACACCGCTGTCGCCCTTTCCAAAACGAGGGCTGGCTGGGGCTTCAAACGCTTGGACCGCCGCGCCGTCTCGTTCGGCCAGCGGTGGCACATTACTGGCCAACGATCCGCATCTGGGCTTTACCGCGCCCGGCATATGGTATCTGGCTCGGCTGGAGCTGGCCAAGGGTGGCGTCATCGGTGGCACCATCCCCGGTGTTCCGGCCGTCATGACCGGGCGTAGTGATCGTCTGGGCTGGGGGCTGACCTCATCCTATCTGGACGACCAAGACGTACATATCGAGAAGCTGAACCCCGATAACCCCGAGGAATATCTGACACCAGATGGGTACAAAAAGTTCCGCAACCGCCCCTCGATCATCGAGATCAAGGATCAAGCGCCCGTCACCCTAACCCTGCGTTGGACTGAAAACGGCCCGGTCTTGCCCGGCAGCCATTACGATCTGGAAACGATTACGCCACCGGGCCACGTCGCTTCGCTTTCGTGGACAGCTCTCAGCCCGCGCGACACGACGATGACAGCCTCAATGGCGTTGATGAACGCAGACAGCGTTCCAGAAGCCATTGAGGGTGCGGAACTGTATATCTCACCTTCGCAGAACCTGTCACTGGTCGACAAGAATACGATCGGATTGAAATTGATCGGAGCCATGCCAAAGCGCGGCCTACGCAACCAAAGCCGGGGACGTATTCCAACGCCCGGTTGGCTGGCCGAGAACCTATGGCAGGGTCGCCTTCCCTATGCAGACAATCCCGAATTCGTCGCCCCCGCAGGCGGCATTCTGGGCAACACCAACAACAAGATCATCGACCGCCCCTTCCCTGAACACGTATCCTATGAGTGGGGCGACACCCAGCGCGTGCACCGTTGGGAACGCCTGATGCAATCGCGTGAAGTCCACACCCGCGACAGCTTTATCGAGGCGCAACTGGATACCGTCAGCTTTACTGCCCGTTCGCTGCTGCCGCTGATTGGTGCTGATCTGTGGTTCACCGGAGCCTCAGCCCCCGAGGGAACCCCGGAACGCCAGCGCCAAATCGCGCTGTCACTGCTGGCCGAGTGGAATGGTGAGATGAACGAACACCTGCCCGAGCCGCTGATCTATGCGGCCTGGGTTCGGGCGCTGCAAATTCGCTTGATCTCGGATGATTTGGGACCGCTGGCCGCGGAATACAAACATGTCGAGCCACTGTTTATTGAACGTGTCTTCCGCGATATCAATGGCGCCTCTGTATGGTGCGACGTGCGCCAGAGCGCCCCGACCGAGACCTGTACCGACATGGCGCGACTGGCCTTGGACGACGCGCTGATTTGGATTTCCGAGAACTACGGCAGCGCGCTTGAATCCCTTCGCTGGGGTGACGCGCATCAGGCCACCCATGATCATCCGGTTCTGGGCTCGGTGCCAGTGCTGAGGTACTTCGTCAATATCCGCCAATCCACCAGCGGTGGCGACAACACTCTGCTGCGCGGCCGAACCTCAGGCGAGGGCAAAGACCCGTTCCAAAACGTACACGGGGCGGGCTATCGCGGTGTTTACGATTTTGCCGACCCCGATAGCTCGGTCTTTATCACGGCCACCGGTCAGTCGGGTCACTTCTTGTCGCGTTACTATGACGATCAGGCCCAACTGTGGCGTCGTGGGGAATATATTCCGATGTCATTGGATCTGGATTTGGCGCGTGCTGCTGCCGTTGGCGTCACCAACCTGATACCGCGCTGATTATCCCCGCTTCGGCAAGACCTTGCCCCTTTCCGGCGCGGTCATGGACGCAGACGGGTGTTTTCGCCTACGATCTGCGGGCGGACAATTTGGGACCGGGGGCGTGGATGGCTAGTATTCGGGACAGACTTAACAATCTCGCACGCGATTACGCAATTGCTTGGAGTTCAGGCGATGCGGAAGCAGTTGCCAGTTTCTTCGCCGCTGATTGCCAGATGAGCATGAACAGGGCTGAGCCTCTGCAAGGTCGTGCCGCAATTGCTGAAATGGCCCGTGGATTTCAATCCGATTTCCCCGATCTTGAACTGCGCTGCGACATGATGCGTTGGGCCGGAAGCCACGCGATCTTTGTCTGGACGTTTGAAGGTCATCACGCCAAAACAGGCAATCATGTCCTGACGCGGGGATGGGAAGAATGGGACCTGAACGAGAACCACAAGGTCCTGTTTTCGCAGGGATGGTTCGACGTTGAAGACATGCAACGGCAAATCGACGGAGCGTGATCGCTAGAGACCAGCAAACTTCGCCGCCTGTTTTTCGGTCCACAAGACCGTAATCTTGAAGCCATCCTCGGTCTGTTTTTCCGACCGAACCACGTCCTGCCGGAACAGCCACGCACGCTTGTTGCCTTCAGCGAACCCCAACGTCAGCGTCTCCTCATGCCGGACACCTTGCAACTGGGTTGCGATCTCAGCCAGCAGGGGTTCGACGCCTTCTCCCGTCACGGCTGAGATTGCAAAGATCGACGAGTCGCGGTCCGCCCGCTTGAAGGCTGCCTCGCGCTCATCTGCGTTCAGCAGGTCGATCTTGTTCCAGACCTCCAGCCTGGGGCGTTCATCATCAACACCCAACGATGTCAGGATCGTTTCTACGTCTTGCGCCTGCGCGTCGGATTCCTCATGGCTGATGTCACGGACATGGACGACGATATCGGCACCCAAGACTTCCTCAAGCGTGGCGCGGAACGCCGCGACCAATTCGGTCGGCAGGTTCGAGATAAAGCCCACCGTGTCCGACAGGATCACCTCGGGGCCATCAGGCAGTTCGACCCGGCGCATGGTCGGGTCCAGCGTGGCAAACAACATATCCTTTGCCATGACCTCGGCACCGGTCAAGCGATTGAACAGCGTGGACTTACCAGCGTTGGTATAGCCAACCAGCGCGACAATCGGGTACGGCACCTTGGCCCGCGCGGCTCGGTGTAGCGTGCGTGTCTTGACCACCTTCTGAAGCTGACGGCGCAATCGGACGAGTTGTTCGTCAATGGCGCGACGGTCAGCCTCGATCTGGGTTTCACCCGGACCGCCGACAAATCCCAATCCGCCCCTCTGGCGCTCAAGGTGCGTCCAGGCCCGCACCAATCGGGTCCGCTGATAGCTAAGCGCGGCCATCTCGACCTGCAGCACACCCTCGCGGGTGCGGGCGCGGTCACTGAAAATCTCCAATATCAGGCCGGTCCGGTCGAGGATTTTGACCTTCCACGCCTTCTCAAGGTTGCGCTGCTGAACAGGCGTCACCGGTCCGTCGATCAGAACCAGCTCAATCTCACTGTCATGCAGCCGTTCAGCCAGTTCCTCGATCTTGCCGCTGCCAAACAGCAACCCCGGTTGGGCGCGTTGCAGGCGTACGATCTCGGACCCGATCACATCCAGATCGGGCAAAGCGGCGGCCAATGCCACCGCCTCTTCCAGCGCCGGCTCGGGGACACGGCGCTGTTCATCTGATTTGATTTCCGGATGCAGCACCCAAGCGCGGGTGCGCGTCCTGTCATGTTCCATCAAGAGGCGTCTTCGCCCTCATACAGGCTGATCGGCTGCGACGGCATGATCGTCGAAATCGCGTGCTTGTAGACCAACTGCGACTGTCCGTCGCGGCGTAGCAACACGCAGAAATTATCGAACCAGGTGATGACACCTTGCAATTTCACACCGTTGATCAGGAAAATTGTGACCGGGACCTTTGCTTTCCGTACATTGTTCAGGAACGCGTCCTGCAGATTCTGTCTGTCCGAAGCCATATTTTTATAATCTCGCCATTGTTCTTGCTACGCGCTGCGGACCAACGCGCTCCCTCTGGATGAGTATGGAGTGGAGTTAACCGAGTTTCCAGATGAAAAATCAGTCAATTTACATATGGCAAACCTTAGTCCCGCCAGAGCGTTGGCGTGATCAAGGCAATAATCGCCAGCGTTTCCAGCCGCCCAATCACCATCGCCGCGCACATGGTCAGCTTGGCCCCCGCTGACAAATCCACCAGGCGGATCGGTATATCTGTTGCAAGCTCGATCAAAGGACCCGTGGTGCTGAGCGATGCTACGGTCAATACCATGGCCTGCTCGAACCCGGCCCCCATCATGGCTAGCAGTAAGTTGAACAGTGCCGCAGTCAGCGCGAACATCATCAAAAAGATCCACGCAATAAAGGCGCCGTCGCTTTGAATCCGTCGGTTTCCTTGGCCTGCACCACTGACCGATGAGGGATAAATCAGGCGATCAATCTCGCGCGCGCCGTTCAGGTAAAGGGCAAATACCCGAAGCAATTTGACCCCACCCGCCGTAGTGGCAACACCTCCGCCGATCAGGGCCAATCCCATCAGTATCAACCCCGGTGTACCCAATCCTGACAATTGCTGTGCATCGTTCCAATTTGAACTTTCGAACCCGGCGGTGGTCAGAAACGACAAAGCCGTGAACAGCATTCCCCAGAACACATGAACCGCGTCCAGCGGCTGCACAGTCCCGCCAATTTCATTCACCCCGGCCAACACGCGGAATAGCAGAAGCACGGCAACGGCGAATACAATCAGCAGGCCAATCCGAAACTCCGGGTCCTTGTCCAGCCTCGAATACCCGGTAGTTGCGGTATCGGTTGAAAATGTCAGCCGGGACAAGGCGAAGAACAAGAACAGGAAAATGATCGCCTCGCCGGTGATGCCGGCCTGCGCGCCTTCCAGCCCACCAACCGGTGAGATCCCAGAGGTGGCCATTGTGGACATTGCGTGACTGATCGCCGTCAGCCCTTGCTCACCTGCGATCAAGAGCAGCAGCCAAATCACTGCGGTCAGACCTGCATACACAGGGGTCAAGGTTCGTGTCACCCTGATCAACCGCCCGCGCGGATCAACCTCTTCGCTTTGCGCAACGCCCGACACCGGGCGACCAGGCTCGCCCCGCGCAGTGATTTCAAAGCCGCCCAACGAAAGCGGGGCCAGAATAGCGGCTGCGGAAATCCACATCAGCAACCCGCCCATCCAGCCAACCAACGCGCGCCAAAGGTGCAGCGGTGCCGTCAGACGATCGGGATCAGGGAAAATATCCGCCCCAGTTGTCGTAAAGGCGCTGACCATATCGAAATAGGCATTCAGGAAGGTCGTATTGCCCAAGGCATCATGAAGCGGGATGGCCAGAAACAACGGCAGAACGGTGAAACATCCGAACAACACTGCCAATTGCCCTAATGTGCCCCGGCGCGGAATCCGGTTTGAGGTCGCCAACGAAACCGACGCTACAACAAACAAACCCAGCAAACCGGAATAGAAAAAGGATCGAGATGTCTCGTGATCATCCAGCGCCAGAGCGTAGATACCCGGAATCCACATCGACAGCGAAACCACGCCCCAGATCAGCAAAAACAACGGTAACCGTCGCACCAAGCCGATTTGTTGTGTTCGCACACGCATCATCAGAAGAAATCGATCGAAACCTGCAGCAACCGCTCAACCTCGGGGACATCCTTGGCCATGGCAAAGATTGCTACCACGTCTTTTTCTTCGATCCGCAAACTGCCAGACGGGCGCAAAACCTCATCGCCCTTGCGGACCGCTCCAACCAGAACGCCTTCGGGGAAATCAATGTCGCGCAACTTCTGTCCGGCCATTGGCGAGGTCGACAGCACCTCGGCCTCAATTACCTCGGCTTCGGCGTCGCCAACAGAATAAACCTGACGCACGCGCCCATGGCGAATGTGGCGCAGGATTGAACTGACTGTCGTGGCCCGAGGGTTAATATAGGCATCAATTCCCAACGGGCCCATAAGCGCCACCATGCTGGGATCGTTGATCAGGGCAATCGCCAGCATACATCCTTCGGCCTTTGCGCGAACTGCCGCCAGCATGTTCGCACGATCATCGTCAGTGACCGCCAGCATCGCATCGGCACGTTCAATGCCTGCCTCACGCAGCAAAGCGGCGTCCAGGCCGTCGCCGTTCAGTACAATAGTTCGTTCCAGCACCTCGGCCGCCAATTCTGCGCACTGGCGATCGCGTTCAATGATCTTGGCCCGCACACGACTTTCACGTTCTTCCAGCGTGCGTGCGACCTCAAGCCCGACATTACCGCCACCGACGATCACGACACGATCCTGTTTCTTTTGTGTCTTACCAAAAACCTCCATCGTGCGGTCGACGTCATCTACATTGGTGAACACATAGCACTCATCTCCGACAAACAGCTGATCCTCGGTTTCCGGGGCGAACAGGCGGCCTTCGCGCCGAACGCCTACAACAATCGCGCTGAGTGTCGAAAACAGGTCAGTAAGCTGCCGCAGAGGCGTATTCACGATGGGGCAGTCTTCTTCCAGACGGATGCCCAGCAATTGCGCCTTGCCGTCCATGAACATCTCGGTATCAAAGGCGGACGGGGCCGACAGGCGTTGCATGGCGGCTGCTGCCACCTCGCGTTCGGGGCTGATCACAACGTCAATTGGCAAGTGATCGCGCCGGAACAGGTCAGAATGGATCGCCTCAAGGTAGGACTTTGACCGCAGCCGAGCAATCTTGCGCTGGATCGAGAAAATCGAGTGCGCCATCTGACAGGTGACCATGTTCACCTCGTCCGAATGGGTCGCGGCGATGATCATGTCAGCGTCTCGGGCCCCTGCCCGATCCAGCACATCTGGATAGCTGGCGAATCCCGCAATACCCTGCACATCCAGCGTCTCGGTCGCGCGGCGCACCAGATCGGGGTTGTTGTCCACCACCGTTACGTCATTAAGCTCGCCCGACAGGTGCCGTGCAATTTGCCAGCCGACCTGACCGGCACCGCAAATGATGACCTTCATGTTTTTGGCCTTTCTGCCTGAATTGCTTGAATGACAGATGCCCCCAAAACGGTCAATTGATTTGTCATCCCGCCGAAGCTAAGGCAAGATAAGTGCATGAAAACAGTGCTTCGTTTGCTTTTACCGGTAATGGCCCTGTCGGCTTGCGACGGCCCGCTTTCGTTATATTACCGCGAAGGCGAGAGCGTATCTCGCCTACAGACAGAGACCACGCAATGTCAGGTTCAGGCCATCAATGAGGTGCCCGTCGCCAATCAGGTTCGTCAAAGCCCGCCCACCTACTGGCCCGGTCGAACCTATTGCGATGGTCGTGGACAGTGCTATCGCTCGGCCGGCTGGTGGCAGCCTGGGCGTGTTTATACCGTTGATGTCAATCAAGGGCTGCGGAATCAGGTCGAGGCGCAGTGCATGGCCAAAAAGGGATTTCGTCCGGTCAGCCTGCCGCCATGCAAGCAGGCCGATAAGTCACGGGCACCAGCTGTACCCACAACAACCTTGCCACCGCTGACAACACAGTCGTGCTATGTGAAATACGACAACGAGTCGTTCCAGATCATCTCTCCCGGTCAGACCGGATAAAGACCCGACGGATTACTCCGCCGGTTCCGGTTCATCCAGTTGCGCCACCCGCGCGCCGGATTTGTTCGAGGTCACAACGCCCAGTGATTTCAATTTGCGATGCAGCGCGCTGCGCTCCATCCCTACAAAACTGGCGGTGCGGCTGATGTTGCCTCCAAAACGATTGATCTGTGTCAGCAGGTATTCTCGTTCGAACGCTTCGCGGGCTTCGCGCAGGGGTAAGGTGGCCAGAGCCCCCGACAGCACAACACGTCCGGTGTCGTCAGCCTTTTCCTCTTCGGCTGGCAGTTCCTTGGCCTCGATCGGGCCCGATCCTTCACCCAGAATCAGAACGCGCTCGATCAGGTTCTTAAGCTGCCGGACATTGCCCGGCCAAGTCATGGTCTGCAGTAACGCCACCGCCTCTTCCGAGATCTCGCGCATCGCCAGACCCTGCGATTCATTGCACATCTCAATGAAATGCTGTGCCAGAACCGGGATATCCTCGCGCCGTTCTTCAAGCGAAGGCACCGCGATTGGAACCACATTCAGACGGTGATACAGTTCTTCGCGGAACCGGTCGGCCGCGATTTCGGCCTCAAGATCACGGTTGGTCGAAGAAATGACACGCAAGTCGACACGCACCTTGTCCGAACCGCCCACACGCTGAAATTGCTGATCTACGAGCACACGCAGGATCTTGGACTGAGTGCCCAAAGGCATGTCCGCAACTTCATCAAAATAAACCACGCCGCCATGGGCCTCTTCCAGCAGACCGGATTCGATGCCACGTTCCGAGGATTCCCGTCCAAAAAGAACTTCTTCGACCCGCTCAGGCTCGATCCCGGCACAGTTCACCGTCACAAAAGGCGCGTTGGCGCGGTTGGAATGAGCGTGAATATATCGTGCCGCGATTTCCTTGCCTGATCCGGCCGGGCCGCTCAACATCACGCGACCGTTCGACTTGGTCACCTTGTCCAACTGACCCTGCATCGCACGGAACGCGGCGGATTTGCCGATCATGTCCGAATTGGTGACCTCTTTTCGCTTTAGCGACGCATTCTCGCGACGCAGGCGAGAGGTTTCCATCGCTCGGCGGATCACCACCATCAGCTGGTCAATATTAAAGGGCTTTTCAATGAAATCATATGCCCCCTGCTTGATGGCAGCCACCGCGATTTCGATATTGCCGTGGCCCGAAATAATAACAACCGGTACGTCCGGGTTGTCGCGTTTCACAGCCTTCAGGATATCGATCCCGTCCATGCGGCTATCTTTCAGCCAGATATCCAGAATCAGCAGTCCCGGTGGCTCAGAGTTGATCTCGGCCATGCACTCATCCGAGTTGCCGGCCAGCCGGGTTGAATAGCCTTCGTCCTCCAGAATGTCGGACACCAGCTCGCGAATATCGCGCTCGTCATCTACGATCAGAATGTCGCTCATCTTTGGCCTGCTTTCAGTATGTTGGTTTTAATTGCCTGCTTTTGCGGCGCGTCGACCGGGGAAAAATTGCCCCCCGGCAACCGGATCACGGCCATCGCGCCAAAATGGTCCTGTCCGTCAAAGACGGGTGCGTCCTCAAGCGTGAGCGCCCCGCCGTGTTCTTCAATAATCTTCTTGACGATGGGCAATCCCAGTCCGGTACCCTCGTCACGTGTGGTCACATATGGCTCGAACAGCCGCGCCCTGTCTTCGGGTAGACCAACGCCATTGTCCGCAATCGTTATAACCGTACCCGCGTCATCCTTGCTGACATCCACCTTGATCTGTGGCTTCAAGTTTTCTGGTGGGTCTTTTTGTTTTAGCGTTTCGATGGCCTCACCGGCATTCTTGATCAGATTGGTCAACGCTTGATTCAGCATCGTTGAGTCCACATCCGACATAATGGGCTGATCCGGCAGAGTGGCGTCAATCTGCACATCAGGTTGTCCGGCCTTCTGCAACAGCACCGCCTCGCGTACCAATCCGACAATATCTTCTTCACGGCGATCCGGTTCGGGCATTCGCGCGAACTTTGAGAACTCGTCCACAATGCGCCGCAAATCATTGGTTTGCCGGACAATCACGTCAGTCATGGATACGAGGCTGTCACAATCCTCCTCATCCAGCTTGCGTGAGAACTTGCGCTTGATACGCTCAGCGCTCAGTTGGATCGGTGTCAGTGGATTCTTGATCTCATGCGCGATCCGCCGGGCAACATCACCCCAAGCTGCCATCCGTTGCGCGCTCACAAGATCGGTCACGTCGTCGAAAGCAACCACGTAGCCTTCCAACCCGCCATCTTCGCCACGACGGGTGGCCATGCGGACCAGCAGGTTCTCAAGCCGCCCTTTACGGGTTACCTTGACCTCGTCCTGCACTGCCTCTTGCCCGCTATCCTTAAGGTTTTCAAACAAGGGCAGAAACTCTGGCACCGCGATACCAATGGCCAGTTGCTCTTCCCCTCGCGTCCAGTCCAGCAACCGCTCTGCCGAGCGGTTTACAAAGGTCACGCAGCCATCCGGATCAACGCCGACCACACCCGATGTCACAGAACTGAGCACCGAATCGAATAGCCGCCGCCGGCGTTCGATATGGCGGGTATTTTCTAAAAGAGTGTCTCGCTGTCCTTTAAGTTGCCGCGTCATCTGATTGAAATAACGCCCTAACATAGCGATTTCATCATCGCTGGCCTCTTCAATCACCTGTACGCTCAGGTCACCGGCCCCAACGCGCTGCGCCGCGGTTGTCAATCGCCCCACAGGGCGTGACAGTCGTTCGGCAAACCACATTCCAAGCGACATTGCTGCAAGAATAAGGATCACTGCAAAACCCAGATACAACAGCCCGAACTCAAACAGCACCCTGCCCCGCTCGCTTTCAAGCTGTTGGTAGAATTGGGCTGTTTCCTTGGTGTCATCCAGAAGGGTCAACAACTGCCCATCCACCTCGCGGCTCACATATAGATACCGGTCCAAATATGCCTGCAATGGCACAAGGGCGCGAAATTCGTTGTTCTGCCAATCAGCAATCACTAGCAACCCGCTATCCCTGGCTTCAACAAGCTGCTCAGGCGTAGGCGCTTCGTAGTTGAACAGGTAGGACCGATCCCCGCGCGACCGGATTTCACCACTACCGTCAATCACATACGCTTCGCGCAGACCGCGCTGAATCTGTGCCTGCCCCTGCGCAAGAACCTCACGCAATTCTGCGTCCGAGATGTAGAAATCCAAGGTCCGGGCATTATCCAGAAAACGCGCCAGAACGGTCGCGTCCTGCGTCAGACCCTGCCGATGCTCCAGTTCATAGGCCTCAGCCGCTGTCAGGGACGAGCCCACCACCTGACGCACACGCTCCGAAAACCAGCCCTCAAGGCCGATATTCACTGTCAGACCTGCAAATATCGCAACGGTCACGGTCGGAACCAGTGCCAACAGCGTGAAAGCGCCGATCAGCCTTAGATGAAGACGTGAACCGGCCGATTTCTCACGGCGCGCTGCGATAAGATTGAAGACTTGCCCCAGAACAAGCGCGGCAACGACCAGCACATAAACGAGGTCGGCCAGCAGGATCAGACGCAATGTCGGAGCAGTCGCACCAAGGTCAAACGGTCCGATTACAAGATAGGTGGCCAAAGCCAACACAGGGCCTAGAAGAACCAGCCCCAAAGTGCCGAAATTGCGCAGTTTTCGGGATTTCCGCCACCGATTAATCGCTGGAATCGGCCCGCTCTGTGCCCGGGTTGCCACCGTCTGCCCTCATTCTGATGTGTCGCGTGCGCGACGTACCGCCATATGTCGTGGTCGTTGCCGGATGCAAACCCGGATGCCACGGTTTGTGTGGCGATATTACATCAGTTTGCGCCTACGTGTCACCTGAATATCGAGGTCTGTTATCTTTTTGCGCAGCGTATTTCGGTTAATCCCAAGTAAATCCGCACATTTTGCCTGATTTCCACCGGTTGCATCCAGCGCCAGCTCAATAAGGGGCGCCTCGACCTCGCGCAGGATACGCTGATACAGCCCCGGAGGCGGAAGCATATTGCCATGCAGATCAAAATAGCGACGCAAATGACGGGCTACTGAGGCCGAGAGTTTCTCGCGTTCCCCATCGCCCAGAACCGGCTCGGCCTCGGGTTGGCTGCCTAACACAGCCTCAACTTCGGTTTTCGAGATTTCATCGGCGCGACTGGTCAGGCTAAGGCGTCGGATGGCATTTTCCAACTGCCGAACGTTGCCAGGCCAAGAATAACGCCGCACCAGTTCGACCGCATCTTCGCTGAGCCAGCGCATCGCGCCGTGCTCACGCTCTTCCCGCGCTAAAAAGTGTTCGGCCAACAGGGGGATATCATCCACGCGCTCGCGCAGGGCCGGCACATGTACCGTTGCACCGCACAAACGATAATAGAGATCCTGCCGTACACGGCCGCCCTCCATTGCTTCGGTCAGATCCGATTGGCTAGTGGCCATGAACCGCGGCACATGATCACCGGGTGTATCCATCATTCGCACGATGCGGGCTTGCAATTCATCCTCAATGTCTGCGATCTCGTCGATCAGCAGCGTGCCGCCCCGCACCCTCGCCATGACACGCGCAGGGCCCTCAAGATCACGCAAATCGGCCGCCGTGACAGTGACAAAAGGAAGCGTTCTACGGTCCGAGAAATCATGAATAGCGCGTGCAATCAAAGATTTGCCGGTGCCACTTTCACCAGAAATCATCACCGACAGGTCAGTATTCATCACCCGGGCGACCAACCGATATAGCGCCTGCATGACCGGGGTGCGCCCGACCAAAGGCAGCTCCTCGGGGCGGTCCTCGGAAGGTTCGGCCACTTCGGTCTGCACCCGCTGCTTTTGCTCCAGCGCCCGCGCGGTGCGTTTCATCAAATCAGGCAGGTCAAAAGGCTTGGGCAGGTAATCGTAAGCATCTGCCTCGGCGGCCTGAATCGCCGTCATAATGGTGTTTTGCGCCGAGATTACGATAACCGGCAAACCGGGGCGATCCTGCGCAATCTTCGGCAGCATCTCTAATCCATTTCCATCTGGCATGACCACGTCCGAGATCACCACGTCGCCCTTGCCCTCACCGACCCAGCGCATCAGCGTGGTCAGCGACGAGGTCGCGTGAACCTTGCACCCTGCCCGCGTCAGGGCCTGCGTCAGTACGGTGCGGATCGTGCGGTCGTCATCTGCGACCAATACTGTGCCATCCATTGGGTGCTCTCCTTGTTCTTAGCTCTTTACGGCCGTTTCATGTTGCGTCTCTTGGTGCCCGCCTCAGCGAGATGCGGAACACCGTACGACCCGGCACCGAGTCGGCTGAAATCCAGCCGTCATGGTCCGAGATGATTTTGCTTACCAACGCCAGCCCGAGGCCGGTGCCATTTTCCTTACCTGACACGAACGGATCGAAGATATCGCTTTGGATTTTCTCGGGCAGGCCCGGGCCGTCATCGATGATCTCGATCTGCAGTGGCAGGGAATGGCCTGATCCATCGCTACGCCGCAGACGGAAGGAGTGTTCGAAATAAGTACGCAGCCGGATCGTGCCACCCTTTGCATCAGCGGCTTCCGACGCGTTCTTAAGCAAGTTCAGGATCACCTGCAGGAACTGATCCGGGTCGCCATAGGCGAGCGGCAGCGAAGGGTCGTAATCCTCGATGATCCGCATATGGGCACCAAACCCCAGCAGCGCCGAACGGCGCGCCCGATCCAGAACATCGTGAATGTTCACCGGTTTGAAATCGGGCTGTGAGAGGTTTCCGAATTGCTCTACCTGCTCTAGCAGCTTCACGATCCGGCGGCTTTCCTCAACGATAAGATCTGTTAATTCAAGGTCTTGCTGCGAGATATTCATGCTTAGCAACTGTGCAGCGCCGGTGATCCCAGCCAGAGGATTCTTGATCTCATGCGCTAGCATCTCGGCCATTCCAATGGCTGATTGCGCCGCAGACTTTACTGTGTTGCCCCGCGTCATCCGCCCCGCCAGTTCGCGCGGAGAAATGATCATGATCATCGACCCCGGATGCCCAACCAGCGGAGCTATCTGCAGCGCGCATTGCAGCGGCGCGCGGTTGCCCGAACCGGCATCCACATCGTTCACGAACAAAGGAGTACCCTGTTCGCGCGCACGCTCGAAGGCTTCTTCTAAAGGGGCATCAACGGCGATCTGGTCCCAGACCGGATGTCCGATCACCGACTTGCGCGAGGCATTCAGGAAACCTTCGCCCGCCGAGTTCACATCGGAAATCCGATCCTCGTTATCAATGATGAAGGCCGGAACTGGCAGCGATGTCCAGATACTCTGGTCCGAATTCATGCCGCGACCTCCCCTTCGGCGGCAAGAGCATCACCCAACAGGCGCAGCACCTCATCCGTATCGCGGGACGTCAGCACGGAACGGCGCAGGGCAGCAGGTGTTCCGGCCTCATCCATATACCAGCCTAGATGCTTACGCGCGACGCGCAGACCGAGGTCGGAACCATAAAACTCCAACATCGACCCGTAGTGTGCACGCACCATCTCAACCAGATCATCGCCGGTTGGAATCACGGGTGCCTTAGCACCGTATAAGTCGTGACAAATCTGGGCCAAAACCCATGGTTTACCCTGCGCCCCGCGCCCAACCATGACGCCATCGGCAGCGGATTGATCCAACGCCACACGCGCGGCGTTTGTGTCTACAATGTCTCCATTAGCAATGACCGGGATCGAAACCGCCTCTTTTACAGCACGGATTGCCGACCAATCAGCACTACCTTTGTAGAACTGGCACCGAGTGCGTCCGTGGATCGTGACCATGCAGATACCAGCATCCTGCGCGCGCCGCGCAACGTCAGGGGCATTGAGAAGGCTATCATCCCACCCCAATCTGGTTTTCAACGTGACCGGGACATCGACAGCTTCGACCACGGCTTCGATCAGGGTCAGCGCGTGGTCTGGCGTTTTCAACAGGGCCGAACCGGAATAACCGTTCGTCACCTTCTTGGCCGGACATCCCATGTTTATGTCAATCACCCGCGCGCCGCGATCAGCGACCTGACGGGCCGCTTCAGCCATCCAATGCGCCTCGCGTCCGGCCAGTTGCACAGCGGTGTTTTCCACGTCTGCCGACAATTCAGCCCGCTCACGGACGCCTGGCTTGGCTTGCACCATCTCCTGGCTGGCGACCATCTCGCTGACGACCATGCCGGCACCAAACCGCATCACAAGATCGCGGAATGGCCGGTCGGTGATTCCGGCCATTGGAGCCAGCAAAACCGGCGGGTTCAGGGCTTTGTCAGCGAGTTGCAGGGTCAACGTGCTTAATCCTTGGGCATTTACGGGTTGGATAACGAATTGAGCGCATATGAACAACAAAATGGCGGCCATCAAGCCCGCAAAATCATCACATGCCTATTTTTTAGGCAGCATTACGCAAATGATTGCCTCTACATTCTCCTCACCCTAAACATTGGCCGCAAATCACCGGAGACAACGCCCCATGACCACCGCTGCCATCATTGTCGCCGCAGGACGCGGGCTGCGCGCCGGAGGGGGCGTTCCCAAACAATGGCGCACGCTTGCCGGACGGCGTGTCGCGGACTGGACCCTCGACCGATTTCGGGGCCAGGTGGACCATATCGTGCTGGTGCTGTCCGAAGATGATCACGAGGCCTGGGCCGAATTCGAAGGCACTGACCTGATCCTTGCTACAGGCGGCAGTGACCGGGCAGGCTCCGTTCGCAACGGGTTAACGGCGCTGGCATCGCTGAACGTCCAACAGGTTCTGATTCACGACGTCGCTCGCCCCTGTGTCAGCCAGCACATCATTCAGCAGGTTCTGAAAGCGCTAGACAGTCACCATGCTGCTGCGCCCGGCCTTGCTGTAACCGATGCGCTCTGGACCGGGGATGGGCACGTGGTGACCGGAACACAAGATCGAGACAGCCTGTTCGCTGCGCAAACGCCGCAAGGCTTTCGCTATGATGTGATCGTCGCTGCACATGCAGCCCATGCCGGAGGGGCCGCCGATGACGTGGAAGTTGCCCGCGCCGCCGGGCTGGACGTGACCATTGTGCCGGGCGACCCGGATAATATCAAAATAACACGGCCCGAGGATTTTGCCCGGGCGGAACGCATATTGGGAATGGATATGGATGTAAGGCTGGGCAACGGGTACGACGTGCATCGGTTTGGCGACGGGGATCATGTGATCCTGTGCGGAGTGAAGGTACCGCATGAGCGCGGGCTGCAAGGCCACTCGGACGCAGATGTGGGAATGCATGCCGTTACCGACGCCATCTACGGCGCGTTGGCGCAGGGCGACATCGGTCAGCACTTTCCGCCCTCGGACCCACAATGGAAAGGCGCGGCCAGTGAGATCTTCCTCCGCCACGCGGTCAAGTTAGCCGAAGATATGGGTTACCGTATCTCGAATGTCGACTGCACTCTGGTCTGTGAATACCCCAAGATCGGCCCGCACGCGCCTGCCATGCGGGACGAGATGGCGCGGATCATGGGGCTGCGCGCGGATCAGGTTTCGGTCAAGGCGACGACGTCTGAACGGCTTGGTTTCACCGGCCGCAGCGAAGGGATTGCCTCGTTGGCCACAGCCTGCCTGGTGAAATCATGAGGGCCGCGCTTCTGATCGGAACAGTCGGCGGCGTCGGTTATCTGCGTCCTGCGCCGGGCACTTGGGGATCGCTGGCCGCCCTACCCCTCGCTTGGGTGCTGCACACGTTGGGCGGATTTCCTTTACTGGTCATCGCAACTGTCGCCATGTTTTTCGGCGGTCTCTGGGCAACCCGCGTCATGACTGCGGGTCAGGACAATCACGACCCGTCCGAGATCGTTATTGACGAGGTTGCAGGGCAGTTCATCGCTCTGTGGGCGGTATCCTACCCCTCGTGGGCGCATGGGATCGAGATCACAACACTTTGGCCCGGCTGGATTGCCGGTTTCGTGCTGTTCCGCCTGTTCGACATCACCAAACCCGGCCCCGTCGGCTGGGCCGATCGGCGCAACGACGCGATGGGCGTCATGTTGGATGATGTGATTGCAGGGATTCTCGCCGCGTTCGGTGTGCTGATCCTAGCAGGTATCGCGCATGGGGTGATGGGCCTATGACCGTTTCAGACGTGCTCGACCGTGCCAAGGCGCAACAAGTGATGATCGCCACAGCAGAAAGCTGCACTGGCGGTCTGGTTGCAGCGGCGTTGACGGATATCCCCGGCAGTTCTGCCGTGGTTGAGCGTGGCTTTGTCACCTACACAAACACCGCCAAACAGCAGATGTTGGGCGTATTAGGTGAAACGCTGGCCGCACATGGCGCGGTGTCCGAAGAGGTCGCCCGCGAAATGGCCGAAGGGGCGATACGGCGCTCGGAGGCTCAGCTTGCGGTCTCGGTCACGGGCATCGCGGGTCCCGGCAGCTCTGAATTCAAGCCCGAAGGCCGGGTCTGTTTTGGGTTGGCAGCCGAAGGACTACCCACGCGCACGGAAACTGTGGAATTCGGCGCGCGAGGACGCAGCAACGTTCGCATTGCTGCGCGGGATCATGCGCTGAATCTGCTATCACAGGGCCTTTTCACTCTCGCACAAATTTAAGGCATCAATTGCCAATCGACGCTTATTTAGTCACCAGTTGACCAAAAGCCCCTTAAACAGGCGCCAAAATCTACCTTTGCCTCTTTTTTCCTCTCACGCCCTCCGCTTCAAAGCGCGCTGTGCAAGTTTGAGATGCAAAGAGGAGACCGGCTGATGAATGGAGCCGATACCGCCTGGATTATTGTGGCAACCGCCCTGGTCCTGTTCATGACATTGCCGGGCCTGGCCCTGTTCTACGGCGGCCTCGTGCGCGCCCGCAACGTGCTGAGCGTGTTCATGCACTGTTTCAGCATCGCTTGTTTGATGAGCATTCTGTGGCTGATCGCAGGGTATTCGATCGCGTTTGGCGATGGTGGGTCGGGCTTGTGGGGCGGCCTGGGCAAAGCCTTCCTGAACGGTGTGGATGCTGACAGCCTGTCAGGCACCTTGCCCGAGGTTCTATTCTTTGCCTTCCAGATGACTTTCGCCATCATCACCCCGGCACTGATCGTGGGCGCCTATGTTGAACGCGTAGGCTTTGGCTTCGTTCTGACCTTCTCGGGCCTATGGATGCTGCTGTGCTATGCGCCTGTCGTTCACTGGATCTGGGGCGGTGGCATGCTGACCGATGGCGGCATACTGGGTGAGATCGGCGTGCGCGACTTTGCTGGTGGTATTGTCGTTCATGAAACCGCCGGTCTTGCTGCGCTGATCATCGCTGTCGCGCTTGGGCCGCGTCGCAATCGCACCACACCTCCGCACAATCCCGGTTTTGTCATGATCGGCGCCGCAATGCTGTGGGTCGGTTGGTTCGGTTTCAACGGTGGTTCACAGCTGGCGGCTGACGGTGGCGCTGCAATGGCGATGACCGTTACGCATATTTCAGCCGCGACCGCCTCGCTGACATGGGCGCTGTGGGAGCGGATTAAATACGGCAAAGCCTCGATGGTGGGTCTGGTCACCGGTACCATTGCCGGTCTGGCCTCAATCACGCCGGCTTCGGGCTATGTTGACCCGGTTCAGGCGCTGATCATCGGTGCCGTGGCAGGCGTGCTGTGCCAAGAGGCCGTCAACGTCATCCGCAACATGCTGACCATCGACGACACGCTGGACGTTTTCGCGGTGCACGGTGTTGGTGGTATCTTTGGCACCATCATGATCGCCGTCTTTGGTTTGGGTGCGTGGACCGCGCAGCTGGGCGGGTTGCTGATCGTGGGTGTCTTTACGTCAGTTGTCACATTTGTGTTGATCAAGGTGGTTGCGCTCATCACTCCGCTTCGCGTAGACGCCGAGACCGAAACAAACGGGCTCGATCTGTCGGTACACGGCGAACGCGCCTATGACATGAGCAGCTGAGCCCACCTTGGCTGCCTGACGCCCGTAAGGGCAAAAGCGGACCTCTTGCGGGTCCGCTTTTCTTTTGCGCGCAACCCTCTCGACTCTGGAGCGATGGACAGGCTATCTGCCCGCAACGTCATTTCAATCCCGAGGTTGCACCATGATCCCCAGCTCTTTCCCCGATAGCACCGAAATCGCCCGCCTGACCGCGCGGATGCTGCTGGAGATCAAGGCCGTCCACTTCAACTCGCGCGAACCGTTTACACTGGCCAGCGGCCTGCCCAGCCCGACCTATATCGACTGCCGCAAGCTGATCTCGTACCCGCGCATCCGCTCGACCTTGATGGATTTCCTGACGGTCACTGTGATGCGCGATGCGGGTTTTGAGGCGTTTGACAATATCGCAGGTGGTGAAACGGCGGGTATCCCCTTCGCCGCGATGGTCGCCGAGCGTATGGCGCTGCCCATGACCTATGTGCGCAAGAAGCCCAAAGGCTATGGCCGCAACGCCCGTATCGAAGGCGCCATGAGCGAAGGCGAGCGCGTGCTGCTGGTCGAAGATCTGACCACCGATGGTGGCTCCAAACTGTCTTTTGTGGATGCGATCCGCGAAACGGGCGCGACCTGTGGGCATACGGCGGTCATCTTTTATTATGGCATATTCCCTGAAACCGAAAAAACACTTGGCGACCACGGCGTCCAACTGCATCACCTGTGCACCTGGTGGGACGTTCTGGCCGAGGCCAAAGCGCAGAAAGCCTTTGACCAAGAGACACTTGACGGTGTCGAGGCCTTCTTGAACGACCCCCGCGGCTGGCAGGAAGCGAATAAATCTTCCTAAAGCGCCTGTGAATAAGCTGGGGGTAACTCAACATAGAATCGCCCTCCGGCCACTTGCATCTTGTGTGGCCGCATATCGGCTACACAAAATATTGCGTGATGCGACAATTTTTGGCAGAGTTGCCCAAAGTTATCCCAAGCTGAAGCAAAGTTATACGCGACTTATCTTCAGAGATTTACAGATGGCCTTGTGCGGGCCTGATTGATTAGAACTGCCACAGGGCAGCGGGGACAAAATGAACGAGATAAGCAGTATCGAGCAGGCAGCGGCACAGATTCAGAATGCCGAGACCATGCCGCATTCCATTGAGGCCGAGCAACAGCTTCTGGGCGCGATTCTGACGAATAATGACCTCTATGACCGGGTCGCCTCGATCATCGGGGCCGAGCATTTTTATGACCCGGTCCATGCCCGCATCTACGAAGTCGCGGCCACACGCATCGCCAAGAATGCGCTGGCTTCGCCTGTGACGCTGAAATCCTTCATGGCCGAAGACGAAGGCCTGAAGGAACTGGGTGGCCCGGCCTATCTGGTCAAACTGGCGGGAGCCTCGATCAGTGCCTTTGCGGTGCATGACTATGCTCAGATGATCTATGACCTCGCCATCCGGCGCGAGCTGATCCGACTGGGCCGGGATATCTCGGACAAGGCGGCGCGGGTCGATGTATCCAGCGAACCAAAAGAACAAATCGTCGAAGCCGAGCAACAGCTTTATCAGTTATCCGAGCAGGGCCAGACCGAACAGGGTTTTCAATCCTTCCTCAAGGCGGTCACAGAAGCCGTCAACGTCACCAACGAAGCGTACCAGCGCGGTGGTGGCATGGCGGGGATTTCCACCGGTCTGGCCGACTTGGACAAACAGCTTGGGGGCCTGCACCCGTCCGACCTGATCATTCTGGCGGGTCGTCCGTCGATGGGTAAAACCTCGCTGGCGACCAACGTGGCGTTCAACGTGGCCAAGGCGTACAAGCGCGGCACCAAGCCCGACGGCAGCGAAGGCGCAATTGATGGCGGTGTCGTTGGCTTCTTCTCATTGGAGATGAGCGCCGAGCAGTTGGCGGGCCGTGTTCTGGCCGAAGCGTCCGAGATTTCGTCGCATAAAATCCGTCAGGGTGACATGACGGAAGCCGAGTTCCGCCGTTTCGTAGACGCAGCCAAAGATCTGGAAGCCTGCCCCCTGTTCATCGACGACACCCCCGCCCTGCCGATCTCGCAACTCGCCGCCCGCGCGCGACGGTTGAAGCGGACGCATGGGTTGGACCTGCTGGTGATCGACTACCTGCAGCTCTGCCGGGGTATGGCTGACAACCGGGTCAACGAAATCGCTGAGATTTCGATGGGCATGAAGGCCATTGCCAAGGAACTCAACATCCCGGTCATCGCGCTATCTCAGTTGTCACGTCAGGTAGAAAACCGTGACGACAAACGCCCGCAACTTTCTGACCTGCGAGAATCGGGCTCGATCGAACAGGACGCCGATGTGGTGATGTTCGTGTTCCGCGAGGAATACTATAAGGAACGCGAAAAGCCCGGCGATCACGAAGCAGACAAGATGGCCGAGTGGATCGAGGCGATGGAGCGCCTACACGGCAAGGCTGAAGTCATCGTCGGCAAGCAGCGTCACGGTCCCATCGGCACGGTCGAGCTTTCGTTCGAGGCACAGTTCACAAGATTCGGCAATCTGGTCAAACCCTGGCAACAGGACGGTCAGAACGAGGGCTACTGATTTACCAAAGCTCGGGCCTGTTGAACGCACTGACACATTGAGATGGCCCCTCAATCGGTGTTTCGGAACCGGCCAGAGACTGCCCCAGCCATCCATGCGGCATACTTAGCGGCATGGGCGGTTGCGCGAAGTTTTCTGTGATCTGCTGGAACCCGACCTTTTGATAATAGGCCGGATCACCATAGGTAACCGTGTAATCCACCCCTTGTAGGCGCAATTCTTCTAGCCCGAAACTGATCAACTTTTGGCCAATCCCCGTTTTTTGTCTGTCTGTTCGCACAGCCACCGGCGACATCAAGAAAACCTGGCGTGGGTCCTGATCGTAGCTCAGGCGCGTATACAAAACACAGCCTGACAACACGCTCCCGTCCAGCGCCAATACACATATCAAATCGTCCTCGGGAGTCGTGCTCAATAAATCCTCTGCCAAAGCGCCAACAGCGTGCCCCTCCTCCGCGCTCTCAGAGGCGGTGAAGACATCGCGAAACAAACCGGGCAATTCCGCAACCCGCGCTTTGTAATTTGTGGTCAGATTCAGCAATGCCGGCCTCCTTATGGTAGATAAACGATCCCGCTTCAGCACCCTCAGTTGATCACGCTACAGACACAATGACGAGACCCGGATCCGTACTAAAAAGGCCTTTTCCTGCCAAGGCTTTGGAAGACAGGCCGGAACCCGCACGAGAATGCCTCAATATGTAGAAGAATTGCCTCTACCCCCCTTGACCTGCGGCGATCCAATGTCATGAACAGCACCATGAGTACCGCACGTTTGACGATCAATCTTCACGCGCTGGCCAGTAACTGGCAGGCGCTCAACGCGAAAACGGATGTCGAAACCGGCGCCGTGGTCAAAGCTGATGCCTATGGCCTTGGGGTCGGGCCAGTTTCCGCCACCCTGGCCGAGGAAGGCGTCCGCAAGTTTTTTGTTGCAGCAGCCGAGGAAGGTGTCGCTGTTCGCCAAGCTGTTGGCCCCGGCCCGATGATCGGCGTGTTCTCGGGTCATATGGAAGGCGACACCGATTTGCTGCGGGATCACGACCTGACACCGTTGATCAACTCGCCCGAACAATTCGTTCGGCATCAGCAGGCGCTTCCGGATCACGCGTTTGGCATCCAGTTGGACAGCGGCATGAATCGTCTGGGGTGGGAGCCTGCCGACTGGGCTGAATTGCGCCATAAAGTCGAAGCGCTGAAACCTGTTGTCGTCATGTCGCATCTCGCCTGTTCTGAGGAACCAGATCATCCGATGAACCGACAGCAATTGAAGACCTTTCGCGAGTTGACGGATGGCATAGACGCACCTCGGTCGCTGGCAGCGACCGGTGGCATGCTACTGCCTCCTGAATTTCACTTTGATTTCTGCCGCCCGGGCATTGGCCTCTATGGCGGCTTGCCTTTTGCGGACGCCAAACCCGTTGTAACCGTTGATTTGCCCGTAATTCAGGTTCGCCCTGTCGAGGTCGGGGAATCCGTGGGTTATGGAAACAGTTGGATTGCTCGGCGCCCGTCGCGAATCGCGACCGTTGCTGCGGGATACGCAGATGGATTGCATCGGGCCATCGGTGGCGGCATCGACGTATTTGCTGGTGGGAAACCCTGCCCCTTGGTCGGGCGCATCTCGATGGACCTTATCACTGTGGATGTCACGGACCTGCCTCAAGATCCAGAACGTCTACGCATCCTGAACGGCCACCAGACGGTCGATGATCTGGCCGAAGCCGCAGGCACCATAGGATATGAAATCCTTACCTCGCTTGGTGCGCGTTATTCCCGAGGCTACGTGGAATGAACCCTTTGCATCTGCTGGGCGGGCTGGGCCGTGCGATTCTGACATTGTTCGCCACTTTCGGCAAAGTGGCCCTGTTTTCAGTCGATGCGATTTCGCACGTCTTTCGCCCTCCTTATTACCCAAGGGAGTTTGCCGTCGCGCTGATGAATATCGGCTGGCTGTCCCTGCCGGTTGTCGGCCTGACTGCGATTTTTACCGGCGGTGCACTGGCCCTGCAGATCTATGCAGGTGGCGCGCGCTTCAACGCCGAGGCCGTGGTGCCCCAGATCGTCGCCATCGGCATGGTCCGCGAACTTGGCCCGGTGCTGGTCGGGCTGATGATTGCCGCCCGTGTGACTTCGTCTATCGCTGCTGAAATCGCGACCATGAAAGTGACCGAGCAGATCGACGCATTGGTCACCCTGTCCACCCACCCGATGAAATACCTGACTGCCCCGCGCGTTCTAGCCGCCCTGATCACCGTTCCGCTGCTGGTTGGGATTGGCGACATCATCGGGATCGCTGGTGGTTACGTCGTTGCCACCCAGAATCTGGGCTTCAACCCGGCGACTTACCTGTCCAATACGGTCAATTTCCTTGAGACGCGTGATATCGTTTCTTCGCTCGTCAAAGGGGCGGCTTTTGGCCTGATCGCCGCCTTGATGGGGTGTTACTACGGCATGAATTCGGGCCGTGGTGCACAAGGCGTGGGCCGGGCCACCAAGTCTTCAGTCGAATCCGCCGCCATCATGATTCTGGCCGCCAACTTCATTCTGACAGGGGTGTTCTTCTCGCTATGATCCGGATGGAGAATGTACAAAAGGCTTTTGGCGACAACCCGGTTCTGCAGGGTATGAACCTTGAGATCCCAAAGGGCACGTCGATGGTCATCATCGGCGGCTCGGGGACCGGCAAGTCGGTTGCGTTGAAATGTATCCTTGGTCTGATCAAACCAGACAGCGGCATGATCTATGTCGACGGTAAGGATGCCACCAAGGGCGACCGGGATAAGTTTCTGGCGCGCTTCGGGATGCTGTTTCAGGGCGCGGCTTTGTTTGACTCCCTGCCCGTCTGGCAAAACGTGGCCTTCCGCCTGCTGCGCGGCCCACTGAAACGCCCGCCGGAATACGCCCGCGAGATCGCCATCGAGAAACTGCGCCGTGTTGGCCTGAAATCCAACGTGGCCGATCGGTTCCCGTCCGAGCTGTCAGGCGGGATGCAGAAACGCGTCGGCCTTGCCCGCGCCATCGCTGCTGAACCCGAGATTATCTTTTTCGACGAGCCCACCACGGGGCTGGACCCGATCATGTCCGGCGTCATCAACGACCTGATCCGCGAGATCGTAACCGAGATGGGCGCCACCGCGATGACCATCACCCACGACATGAGTTCCGTCCGCGCCATTGCCGACAACGTGGCGATGCTGCACGACGGGGTGATCCAGTGGACCGGCCCGGTTGGGCATATGGATGCCTCGGGTGATCCCTATGTCGAGCAGTTTATCAGTGGGAGTGCTGAGGGGCCGATTGAGGCGGTTAGATGAGCCGAGACATCGAAGAAATTGTCGATTTCTTCCACTACGCAAATGCCTATTTCAAACTGTGCAAAATACTCATTTCCGAGAAAGAGATTGGAAAGAGCGTAACGGAACTCTCAGATTTAGAAGCAAGGGTCTTTAGAGTCGGGCCAGTTTACCAGAACCTTGGCTTAACGACTGAGCTTACCTTCAAGACTGCTCTTCTTCTGGCAGGTTGTGATAAAACTGAACTCAAGAGATTGGGCCACGACCTTATCAAACTCTACGATCGTCTAGACCTCGACTATGACCTAACAAACGTAGAAAACGTTGCATTCCAAGCAGCTGTCTTAGTTGGTCTACCTGCTGGCATGCTGTCACGCATTGAGAACTCCGGCCAACCTACAAGCAGGTGGTTTAATCTTCAGACACACATTAAATCGCTCAACAGCAACTACAGTTTGTTTGAGAACACGAACGGAGAGTACGACTCCGACAGGTTCCGCTCCCGCTATCCGGCAAAAGATCGAGCTTATAGGGATGTTTGTATCGAAGCTGTAATGGCCGGTGTCGACACTCTACTGTCAGAATTGCAAGTTGAGTTGAATGCGAGGCTTTCAAATAAAGGCGGATAGGATAGTCTCACGCACCTAGCGAATTCCTAGCTAGCTACACAAGAAGCCCACATAAACTTTTTGCCCGATCAAGAAAAACCAAAAAAGTGACCCTCCGTCTCGCCACCCTGTCCCTCCTGATCCTCTACCCAATCGCGTGGTTCGCCCCACTCATGCGAGCGGGCCTGCTGCCGATCTTTGGCCTGTCTGAAATCAGCGTCATCACCGGCCTGCAATCCTTGTGGAAATCGGACGTATTCCTCGCTCTGATCGTCACCATCTTCGCCCTGTTTGCGCCTTATATAAAAACCATCGGCACCGCCCTGATCCAATGGGATCTGCTGGATGCCCGTGTCCAACCCGCACTGAACATCCTCGGCAAACTTGCGATGGCCGACATCTTCCTGATCGCGCTCTACATCACGCTTGCCAAGGGAATTTCCTACGCAACCATCGAAACCGCATGGGGTCTTTACCTGTTCACTGCCTGCATTCTGGCCTCGATCGCACTGGGCCACATTACCGAAATGACACGCAGTTCACGAAATCCTCAGAGCTAATTGATTGAAAACACTCATCTGAGTATCATCTTTATATTTCGAGCAGTAAAAAATTGTAGTTTACGGGTCCGCAGCGGATCAATCTGCGTGTTTTAGGTGTTCTCCGCTTGGGCCTGGTGTGTACCGGTTCTAGAAGGAGTTCGTCGATCATGACAGCCCTCCACAATTTGACATTGCAATTTCAGAATGTCTTTTTAAGACTGACTTTTTTCCTCATATGCGCGGCGGCTCTGGCCTCCGTATCTGCAACAATTTTATCCGCATTAGGTGTGTTGCCCTGGCTCTCAATGCAGGCCGGATTCGGTGACGGAGCGATCATGGATGCCGGGATGTTTATCCAGATCGGATTGACCGCCCTGATTCTCATGCTGGCGTTTTATCTGCCTGCCAACGCACGAATGATGGCGTTGGAAAACAACCATCGCAAGTTCACACTGACCATGCACGATGTCACCGCGGCCTACCAAATGGCCCATGCCGCTGACCGCGAGGGGCTGTTCATGATGTCCTCCGAGTTCGACGGCGTCAAAGAGCGTATGGCGTTTCTGCGCCAGCATCCCAACCTGCAGTCGCTGGAACCCGAGATCCTTGAACTGGCCGCACAGATGAGCCAGATCAGCCAGGAACTGGCCGAGACTTACGGCGATGATCGGGTCAGCCGAGCCCGCACCTTCTTGCAGCAGCGACAGGAAGAGATCGAGTTGTTCCAGAAACGGCTCGAAGAAGCTCAGGTGATCCAGAATGAACTTCGCCAGTGGACGCGAGATGTGGAGATCGAGGAATCCATCGCCAAATCCCAACTCAGCCGCTTGCGGGATGAATTGTTTGAACTGCTGCCCGAGCTTTCGGCACAACTGCAATCCCTCCCGAAAGACAGCACATCTAAGGCATCCAGTGTAGTTGCAATGTCACCACCCCCTCGCGCTGCGGAGTAGGCGCATTAGCGCCCGCTGCGGATGATGACCCATTGGGTCTGAGGACGCAGCGCCCTTCCGGCGGAGATGAAAGCCCTGCAAGGGCTTGAAGAAGCGCCCATCCTCGGGCACCAAGGCCGCATGGCAAAGACGACTTTCTCCTGCTCGGCCTGTGGCGCGTCGCATTCGCGCTGGTCCGGGCGCTGTGACGCATGCGGTGAGTGGAACACGATCACGCAGGACGTTCCCCTTTCGGCAGGCCCCGCCAAAAAATCCCTTGGTGGTAAACGCGGCCAGTCCATCACGCTCACGGACCTGTCCACCGAGGAAACACCCCCGCCCCGCACCCTCTGCGGGGTTGAGGAACTGGACCGCGTTCTGGGCGGCGGCCTCGTGCCCGCCTCGGCCTTGCTGGTGGGCGGAGACCCCGGCATCGGCAAATCCACACTGTTGTTGCAGGCCGCTGCGCGCTTTTCGCGCGCGGGTGTCAAAACCATCTACGTCTCTGGCGAGGAAGCCAGCGCACAAGTCCGCATGCGCGCGCGCCGACTAGGGCTCGAAGACGCCCCGGTCCAACTAGCCGCCGAAACCAATCTGCGCAATATCCTGACAACGCTGGAGGCCGAAAAGCCTGGGCTCGCCATAATCGACTCGATTCAGACTATGTGGGCGGACAACGTGGACAGCGCCCCCGGCTCGGTCAGTCAGGTGCGGGCTGCCGCACATGAACTGACCACCTTTGCCAAACGCCACGGTGTCTCGATCATCATGGTTGGGCATGTCACCAAGGAAGGCCAGATAGCCGGCCCGCGTGTGGTCGAACACATGGTTGATACTGTGCTTTACTTCGAAGGCGAGCGCGGCCACCAATTCCGCATTCTTCGCGCCGTGAAAAACCGCTTTGGCCCGGCTGATGAAATTGGCGTATTCGAGATGACTGGAAAAGGGTTGGCGCAGGTCACGAACCCGTCGGCCTTGTTTCTTTCAGAACGTGGCAAGCCCAGTCCGGGGTCAGCCGTATTTGCCGGGATTGAAGGCACGCGGCCTGTGCTGGTGGAATTGCAAGCTTTGGTCGCTCCGTCCCCGCATTCTCAGCCCCGTCGCACTGTCGTTGGATGGGACAGCGGACGGCTTGCGATGATCCTCGCGGTTCTCGAAGCGCGCTGCGGTATCCCCTTCGCAGGGCTCGACGTTTACCTGAATGTTGCCGGAGGGTTGAAAGTCAGCGAACCCGCAGCCGACCTTGCTGTTGCCGCCGCTCTGCTCAGCGCGCGCGAAGATACCGCATTGCCCGCCGATACCGTGGTTTTCGGGGAAATCTCGCTATCCGGGGCACTTAGACCTGCCCCGCAGACCGAAAACAGGTTGAAAGAAGCCCAAAAACTTGGTTTCACATCCGCAATAGCTCCGGCGGGTGGCAAAACCGGTACTGTGGCAGGTCTGTCACTCACCCGACCCTCTGATTTGGTGGGGTTTGTTGGCGAAACCTTCGGAGCAGGTTAAGGTAACGCCTTGAGGGGCAGATAAAATTACAGGCGAGGGCCATGGAAGGTTTTACATTAATCGACGGGGTGGTTGCCCTGATCATCGTCGTGTCAGGCCTGTTGGCCTATTCGCGCGGCTTTTTACGTGAGGTTTTGGCCATCGCAGGCTGGGTCGCAGCAGCTGTTCTGGCCTTCATTTTTGCGCCGCAAGCAGTTCCATTGATAAAAGAAATACCAGTGGTCGGGGATTTCCTGCGTGACAGCTGTGAGCTGTCAGTGATCACCGGTTTTGCCGCCGTCTTTGCGGTTGCGCTGATTGTGGTCAGCATCTTCACGCCATTGTTTTCGTCGATCGTACAGCGGTCGGCCATCGGCGGTCTGGATCAGGCGCTTGGATTTTTCTTCGGTATTGCGCGCGGCATCCTTTTGGTCGCCATTGCGTTCTTTGTCTATGACACTGTGATGACCGGCCAGTCCTATACGATAGTCGATGAAAGCCGCTCGGCCAAAGTGTTTGAACAGTTCAGCGACAAGATCGAGGAACAGAACCCTGAAGAAGCATTGGGCTGGGTAACACAACAATACGAAGAACTGGTTGCAAGCTGCGGTGCTGGGTCTGAAACCGAAACCGAAGCCTCGGAAGAGCCAACGGCCCCAACAACAACCGAATAAAAAAATGCCCGGCTTTGACCGGGCATTTTTTAAACAGCCTATTATCGACGTCCTGTCAGACAAAGCCCTCACCTGCGCAGGCCGTACACCTGATGTTTTTGAGACCAAAACACCCATCGCAGCGCCCGAAAACTGGTTTGCCAAAAACATCCCTGCTTTTGATGACTTCTCCTGCCCCGTTGCATATCTGACAAGGCGCGCGCCCCATGCCACGGCACCGGTGGCACCGCCGTTTGACGGGCTCTTCCTTATTTTTTCCTTGCTTGTGTTCCCACATGCCTCAGCCCCAATCGCATTCCGAATACCGCTAAAACTGAATAACTCTCAGCATGACAGCACAAGACTACACGCATGTCACCTTTTGATACTCTGCCCGGCAAAATCCGCGCGCCATAACCAACAATTGTGATCCTCTGATGACACAGGCGGAATTAGGCATTATGTGGAGGCCGAACTGACATGGAATCGGAGCCACCGATCTTGCTGTACCTGTTTTCTTTCGCGCCTGCCCTCGGGACGACGGCGCGTTTGCACCATCGGCCGCATTGGCACGGCTGCTCACAGGTTCATCCATGCAGACATTCAGATCAACACCGCCACTCGATAACGTCATAGAAATTGGAGCCCGTAAATGTGTGGGATATTGGGGATCGCAAGCCGGACACATGATGTCTTTGCGGAAATCTATGACGGTCTGCTGATGCTGCAGCACCGGGGCCAGGACGCCTCGGGCATCGTCACCTATAACGGCGAATTCTTCCGTGAGAAAAAAGCCAATGGCCTGGTCAAGGACGTGTTCAACGCACAGGATGCCGAGACCCTGATGGGCCAGGTCGGCATGGGTCATGTCCGTTATCCCACGGCAGGGTCACTCAGCGCCGCTGAGGCGCAACCCTTTTTCGTGAATGCGCCTTATGGCATCTATCTGGTCCACAACGGCAACCTCACCAACACGGCTGAACAGCGTGAGAAAGTCACCGCCAAATACAGCCGCCACCTGCGCACCACCTCGGATTCCGAGATCATGCTGAATGTACTGGCCGACAAAGTGGCGGACGCGATCAAGGTGAACGGTAATGGCGAGCCGATCCGCAATATCTTTGCCGGCGTAAAGATGACGATGGAGCGCGTTCAGGGTGCCTATTCGGTGATCTGTCTGGTCGCTGGAGTTGGCATGCTGGCCTTCCGCGACCCGTACGGCATCCGCCCCCTGTCTATTGCCAAGCGCGATGTCGACGGTGCAGGCGACGATTATGCCTTTGCCTCCGAAGATGTGGCCTTTGGCATCAATGGCTTTGAAAAGCTGCGCGATTTGAAGCCCGGCGAAGCGATCCTGATTGATCTGGATGGCAACATGCACACATTCCAGGCGGTCGAAGGCCAACTGACACCGTGCATTTTTGAATATGTCTACCTCGCACGACCGGACTCGCTGTTGGACGGTGTCTCGGTTTACAAAACACAGATGCGCATGGGCCAGACGCTGGCGCGTCAGATTGAGGCCGCCGGTCTTGATATTGACCGCATCATTCCCGTGCCCGACAGCGCCCGCCCCGTGGCGCTTGAGGTTGCCAAGGCGACCGGCATCCCCTACCGCGAAGGCCTGGTCAAGAACCGCTATGTCGGTCGGACCTTTATCATGCCCGGTCAGGCAGAGCGTCAGAAGTCCGTACGCCGCAAGCTGAACGCCGTTCCGCTAGAGTTCAAAGGCCACAATGTTCTGTTGATCGACGACTCGATCGTCCGGGGCAACACGATCAAGAAGATCGTGCAGATGTGCCGCGAGGCTGGTGCCAAGAAAGTCTATGTCGCCAGCGCCTCACCACCAGTGAAATTCCCCAATGTCTATGGCATTGATATGCCAACCAAGCATGAGCTGATAGCCAACGGCAAAGAGATCGAAGAAATTCGACAGGAACTTGGTGCCGATGCACTGTTCTACCAGAACCTCGAGGATCTGATTTGGGCTGCCAAGGAAGGCAACCCCGAGATCGAAGCCTTCGACTGTTCCTGCTTTGACGGTAATTACATCACCGGCAGCGTCAGTGGTGACTATTTGGACAATCTGGAAAACAGCAGCCGCGTAAGTAAGAAGCGCGAGGATATGCAGGTTCCCGGTGGTTCTTGGAACAGCGCGAAGCTTGCTTCGGGCTAGAGATTAACCCGAATCAACCTTTCATCCGGCCCGTTTCGCAGAAGCGATGCGGGCCTTTTTCATCTGACAACAGGGTTGCCTAGGAAGATTTCCGCTGCAACCCATCGGTGAAGAAATTGCAATCGCAAGGGCTTCGCCAGGGTGCAGAATCCCATGGGATGACGAAAACCCAATCAGGCTTTTCCTTCTTGATCCGGTTTGGTAGCCCGCAGGCTGCCAACCACATAAAACAAGGGGTCGGGCCGCTGCGGCTGGACAGGAATGCATGTCAAACGCCACCGTCAAAAGTGCGGCCACACAAAAGGGCGCGCTGAACAAAAGCTCTTTGTCCGTTCTGGGGGTATTTGGCCCGAAATCGGACATGCGGGCCTTGATGCGCATGTCCTCGGGACGCGTGAAAGAGGTCAAGCTGGGCAGTCGCGTGTCCTCGGGCACCGTAGTTGCAATTGATGCCGAAGGCGTGATGCTGCGACAAAGCGGCCAGACCAAGCGGATCACCATCCCTGGCAGTTAAACTGGCTTGACGCCCTGCGCGCAGGGGTTCAAACCGCTGTCATGACCGATCAGACCAAAATTGCCCTTGTTACCGGGGCCTCCCGCGGGTTGGGCGCTGCACTTGCCGAGGCGCTGGCACCTGAATACCACATTGTCGCTGTTGCCCGCACCACTGGCGGGTTGGAAGAACTGGACGACCGTATTCAAGCCAAGGGCGGTGCGGCCACTCTGGCGCCAATGGACATCGCCGATCCGAATGCAATGGCGACTCTGTGCCGTGGTATTTACGACCGCTGGGGTAAAGTGGACCTGTGGCTACACACGGCTGTTCACACATCGGCCCTGACGCCCACGCATTTTATTGACCCGAAGGAATGGACCAAAGCGGTCAATACGAACGCGACCGCAACATCGGTTTTGATTCCCTATATCGCGCCCCTGCTGGGTGAGAGCGGTCACGCAGTGTTTTTTGACGACCCCAAAGCCGGTGAGAAATTTTACGGGATTTATGGCGCGACCAAAGCGGCTCAGATGGCCTTGGCACGCAGCTGGGCACTTGAAACCGAACGCACCGGCCCGCGTGTGACAATTGTCGAGCCCGCACCGATGCCAACTGCTGTACGTGCACGGTTCCATCCTGGGGAAGATCGTGATGCGTTGACCAGCACAACGGATGAGGCTGCTCGAATCCTGGCATTGCTATAAGGAATGGCCCTTTGGGCCATGCCTCCGGCGGGGATATTTTTGGCCAGATGAAGCAGGCGGATCAGGCGATATGAACACCAGTTCGCCCGGCCAGATCGACGAAGAATTGCCACGCCACACGACCCGAGCGCGCGCCGCGCGTCGCCTGCCATTCAATCGCTTCGGCCCGCAGGGTGTCGGCGTCGACCGAGACTCCATAGGCCGCGCAATAACGGTCGATCATGGCAAGGTACTCGTCCTGATCGCAGGGATGGAAGCCCAGCCACAAGCCGAATCGGTCGGATAGCGAGACCTTTTCCTCAACCGCCTCGGACGGGTTGATGGCACTAGAGCGTTCGTTTTCGATCATGTCCCGCGGCATCAGGTGGCGGCGGTTCGACGTGGCGTAGAACACCACATTTTCCGGTCGGCCTTCTATGCCGCCATCAAGCACCGCCTTAAGCGATTTATAGTGCTGGTCATCGTGGCTGAAGGACAGGTCATCGCAGAATAGGATGAACCGATGCGGTGCAGCCCGCAGATGGTTCAGCAGGCGCGCGACCGAGCCCATATCCTCGCGCTGAAGTTCGACCAGTTTCAGGTCGGGACAGTCGGATTGCAGGGTACCGTGGACCGCTTTGACCAGGCTGGATTTCCCCATGCCCCGCGCACCCCAGAGCAGCGCGTTATTCGCCTTGTACCCAGCCGCGAAGCGCCGCGTGTTGTCTAGTAGAGTATCGCGCGAGCGGTTGATGCCCAACAGCAGGTCCAGATCGACGCGATTAACCTTTGTCACCGGCTCAAGGCGGTCGGGTTCGACATGCCATACAAACGCCGGGGCCGCGCTGAAATCGGGTGCGGCCAGAGGTGCCGGAGCCATACGTTCCAGCGCATCTGCGATACGGTTCAGGGCTTGGTCGTCCATTGAGGCCTCCGGTCGTGTCTTGGCGGTTTCAAACCATGTTCCGCCTCGCGCAACAAGGTCTTGCAACGAAAAAGGCGCGCCTAATTTAGGCGCGCCTGTCTTCTGAAGTTCAGCAGATTACTTGGCGTCTTCTTCACGGACGATCTCTTCATCCGCTTCTTCTTCATCGTCGTAGTAACCATCGGCGCGCAGTTGCGCCTCGCGCTTTTTCTCGACGCGACCCACGAGGAAGATCGACACTTCGTAGAGCCCATACACAACCACAAACAGGATTACCTGAGTGATCACATCCGGTGGTGTGACCAATGCAGCAAGCACCAGAATGGCAACCACAGCATATTTGCGCACCGAGCCCAGCCCTTCGGCCGAAACCAGCCCGGCCTTGCCCATCAGGGTCAGCAAGACGGGCAGTTGGAAGCACAGGCCAAATGCTACGACAAACTTGATTGTCAGATTCAGATATTCCTGTGCCGAACCTTGGAACACCACGCTTAGCGGGGCTGCGGTTGCGCCCTCGGTTACTGCCTCGCCCTCAGCGCCGAACTGTTGGAAGCCCAGAAAGAAGTCATAGGCCAGCGGTGTGACCACATAGAACGCAAAGCTTGCGCCCAGCAGGAACATGAAAGGTGACGCCAGCATAAAGGGCAGGAACGCGTTCTTTTCCGACCGATACAGCCCAGGCGCTACAAACCGCCACATCTGCATCCCGATATACGGAAAGGCCAGAATGAACCCGCCCAGCAACGAGACCTTGATGGCGACAAAGAACCCTTCCTGCGGAGAGATGAAGATCAGGTCGCAATCCTGCCCGCGCTCAGCCAGAACCTCGCACAGGGGGTTGGTCAAAAAGTTGAACAGCGGCGTGGCCACGGTGAAACAAATGATCATCCCGACCAGAAACGCCACAACGCAGTGTATCAACCGCGTGCGTAATTCCGCCAGATGCTCGATCAATGGGGCCGAGCTGTCCTCGATCTCGTCGGTGTTGGTCATGTTTTGCTTTCAGTCTTCAGCGCGGCCTCGGCCTCTTCAGCTTTGGTTAGTGCTTCGGCAGCTTCCTTAGCTTTCCGCCCGGCAGCGGCACGGGCAGCCGATGCCTGAATCTTCTTGGCTTGCTCGGCCCGTTCAGCGGCCAGCTTGCCGGTTTCGCTGTCGGGGTCGAACTTGGTCGGGTCCATGCTTCGGGCCATTTCCTGCGCGGCTTCTTTCACGCCATCCATGGCACTGCCCACAGGATTTGCAGCCGCATCAAGACCCTTCTTGATCTCGTTCACCCCCGCCTGATCTGCGGCCTCATTCATGGCGCTGCTGAACTCGCGCGCCATACCGCGTGCCTTGCCGACAAAGCGGCCGACATTGCGGAACAACACCGGCAGGTCCTTTGGCCCCACAACGATCAGGGCGACAATGCCGATGACCAGAAGTTCGGTCCAGCCAAGATCAAACATCTGGTCTTAGGCCTTGTCTTTGTCGGTCTCGGGCGTGACGTCTTTTGCCACTTCGGCTGCGTCCTGCTCTAGTTCGTCCGCGCCTTCCTTGACGCCCTTCTTGAACGATGTGATGCCTTTGCCCACTTCGCCCATCAACGAGCTGATTTTGCCGCGTCCAAACAGCACCAGCACCACAACTGCGATCAGCAGAAGACCGGGAAGGCCGATATTGTTAAGCATGTCTCTTCTCCTTGTACGTCGGCGCAGCACGCCGGGAATATGATCTGGCCCAGTGTTTACGCCCACATTCCCGATCACAAAAGTGAGGCAGGTCAAATCCGGGAGCAAATTTACCGCCTTCACGCATTTTTTGCGGACTCGCAATTTCCAACTGACAGGTTTATGTCAGTTGTAGGTGGCTAGGTAGAACGCATCGAAACCTGGTCAACGGAGACTCAAATGACCCATGTTGCAGAAATCGTCACCTTCACCCTCGCCAACGACACCACACCGGAGGAATTTGTGAAACTCAGCCAGGCCTCCGAGGCGTTTGTCCGCTCGGCACCTGGATTTGCTCATCGGCAACTAAGCCAAGGCGAGGATGGTCGTTGGACCGATTACGTCATCTGGACCGATATGAAGGCCGCAAAGGACGCCGCCGCGCAATTTCCACAGCAGGATTTCTGCGCTGGGTTAATGGCTGCGATCGAGCCCAGCAGCATTCAGATGCGCCATGAGAATGTACTATGGAACATGACCGCTTAGACGCGGTTCGGGCGGGGTGTCATGCGCCGCACTGACCGCCTATTCGATATCATCCAAATCCTGCGCGACGGGAAACTGCACCGCGCGCAGGACATTGCGGATCGTCTCGAGGTTTCGGTCCGCACGATATATCGCGACATGGACACGCTGGCTGCCTCTGGCGTCCCGGTCGAGGGTGAGCGCGGTGTGGGCTACATGGTCCGCGAACAAATCACCCTGCCTCCGCTGAACCTGACACCCGCAGAACTAGAAGCGCTGAACCTCGGTATGGCCATCGTGGCCGAAGCAGCCGATCCCGACCTCAAAGCCGCCGCTGAAACGCTCGCTGATAAGATTGACGCCGTGCTGCCCACGCAAGTCGTGGCCGAGGCGGACACTTGGAAATTCGCGGTTTACCCGTTCGCAGACGCGGCACGTGGATTGGCCTATATGGCCCCGATCCGCGCAGCGATCAAATCCCGACAGAAACTGCACCTGTCCTACCGTCGCATTGATGGGGTGCTAACAGACCGCACGATCCGTCCATTACATATGGAATATTGGGGGCGGGTCTGGACTTTGACCGCGTGGTGCGAGTTGCGCCACGGCTTCCGCGTATTCCGCATAGACCTGATCGAAGCCGTCTCACCCCTGCCCGAGATCTTTGCCGATGAGCCCGGAAAACGGCTCAGCGACTACGACCCGCACGCCTGATCCGCCCGCTTCATCTGGCCAAAAATATCCCCGCCGGAGGCATGGCCCGCACAGGGCCATTCCCGTCACTTCAGATAGGGCTCTGGGTCAACAGATTCGAACCCTTTGCGTACTTCGAAATGGACATAGGCATTGTCACCACTGCGCAGAGAGGCAATTTGTTCTCCTCGACGCACCCGATCGCCTTTCTTGACGGTGGCTTTATCGACATTTGCGTAGACGGTGAGCAGATCACTGTTGTGCTTAACCACGATGATCGGCACCTGATCCGCATCTGCGGTGATCGCCGCAACTGTTCCTGCCTCAGCCGCCTTTACGGCAGCGCCCGGAGCAGCCGCGATGTCTATGCCTTCGTTCTTGCCCTTTTCATAGGTCCGAATGATTGTTCCCGTGACCGGCAAACCAAGAGCCGAGTTGCTTTGATTGGTAGGGGCCTCAGCCGTCACGTCCGGAACAGGCGTGGCAGGGGCGATCACTTCGTCCGGCAGCGGTTGCGTCGCACTGGGCGGTGTCGGTGTAGGAGAGCCCTGCCCCGGCTGCGTGACATTGGTGGCCGGAACAGCGGCCTGTTGCGGCGCAGGTTGATTCTTAATCGGGATCAACAGGAATTGGTCTTCGCGCACCGTGAAATCAGGCCCCAACCCGTTCCAATCGGCCAAAGCATCAACCGGCACATCGTAAAGCCGCGCGATGGTGTATGCTGTTTCACCCCGTTTAACCTTGTGCCGGATCGGTTCCGGGCCCGGTGGCGTGGGCGCCGGAGCCGCAGCGGCTGCAGGTTGCGCAGGTTCCAGCGTTGAAGTCCGCACCGACCCATCAGCCGGAGCCTCATCAATCGCAGTTCCGGCTATGGTGGCGATATCCACCCCGCTGGCCGAAGGGACCGTGCGCGGCAAGGCGATCACTTCCCCTTCACGCAATCGGTCCGTGGCTTGCAACCCGTTAAAACGGGCGAGTTCGACCACTGGCAAGCCAACACGGGCAGCCAGGTCATTGACCGTGTCACCCCGGCGCGCGACAGCCACCTGATAGTTAGGATAGGTAATGACGCCTCGCGCGTCTGGAGCGGGCCGATTTGTGGTCACCGCTCGCGCGGCATCGGCGGTCGAAAATCCGCCGACTTCCCCACGCAAGTCATAATCCAGTGGGCCTTCGCACCCGACCAGAATCGCCAAAGCCGCCGCACTTGTCGCGCAGCGAAGTATCGCTGATTTGGAAACTGCTCTCATCTTACTGTCCTCATCGCCTGCCCGTGTTTTCCGGGGTTCCGGCGCGTGTTGCAGAATATTCTTTTAAGCCCCGTCCCTGCCAATACCTTCTAACAAAGGCACAAAACGAACGGGTAACAATTCGTCATAGTCCAAGCCGGTCTCTGTTCGTCTGACCCGGATCAAGGTTTGAACCGCATCCGACTGTCCCACCGGCAGAACCATGATACCGCCGATTTTAAGCTGCGCCAAGAGCGGCCCGGGCGGATCCTCGGCAGCAGCCGTCACAATGATACGATCAAACGGTGCCTGTTCGGGCAGACCGAATGACCCATCCGAAAGCATCGCGGTGACATTGGTCAGCCCCATGTCGCGGAACAACTGGCCGGTTTCCCGCACAAGCCGCTTGTGGCGTTCAACCGTGTAGACCCGGCGCGCAAGCTTGGACAGGATCGCAGCCTGATAGCCCGAGCCAGTACCTACCTCCAACACTGTATCCCGTGGTCGCACCTCAAGCGCCTGCGTCATCAGCCCAACGACCGAGGGTTGGCTGATTGTTTGCCCGCAGGCAATCGGCAGCGGCGTGTCCTCATAGGCGCGTTCGGCGAACAGACCTTTGACAAAGCGGCCACGGTCGATTTGTTCCATCGCGGCCAGAACGCGCGCATCTGTCACCCCACGGGACCGCAGGGCAAACAGGAACTGCATGGTGGTTTCGGGGTTCAGTCCGTTCATTCGATTGCCTTCAGCGCCTCCAGCGTGTCATGCGCTGTCAGATCCGCCCGCATCGGCGTGACCGAAATATAGCCAGCCAGATTAACCGCCGCATCGGTGCCCGGCGCAGTTGGATTGTGCTGATACCCGCCTTTGATCCACAGGAACCGTCGCCCAGAAGGTGAGCTGTGCGGCTCGACCGAGAAATGCGTATCACGGCGATACCCCTGCGGCGCGATCCGTGTACCCAGCACTTCATCAGCAGGAACGGGCGGGAAGTTCACGTTGTAAAACAGCCGGTAATCGCCTTGCTCAGTCGGTGTCGCGTCCAGAATTTTCCGCACCAGATCAGCGCCAAAGCGGGTTGCGGCCTCGAAAGGATCGTCCAGACCAAGATTACGAGGTCCAAAATACTGCGATAGTGCAATGGCCGGAATGCCCTGCAACGCGGCCTCCATCGCACCGCCAACGGTGCCGGAATAGAGTGTATTTTCTGCCGAGTTATTGCCCCGGTTCACTCCGGACAGCACCAGATCGGGCGGCGCATCTTTCATAACATCGTGCAGACCAGCCAGCACACAATCAGCCGGAGAACCTTCGGCAGCAAAGCGACGCTCGCCCAGTTTGGCGACCATCATCGGATGGGTGTAGCTGATGCAATGGCCAACGCCGGATTGCTCAAACGCAGGCGCGACCACCCAGACCTCTCCGTCAGGTCCGGCCAGTTCGACCGCGATACCCTCTAAGACAATCAGGCCCGGTGCGTTGATGCCATCATCATTGGTTAAAAGAATACGCATATGCCCCGTCCACCGCTGCGTTTTGACCTTGATAGACCCGGCCCTGCGCCACGGCAAGCGGAGCCACGCGCAATCTGAGGCTTTCGCGCACCACTTGACCCAAAATTGTGACTTTCGGGTCCTAAACCGGGAAAACAAAACACCGATTGCGGCGGACCGTCAGCCACATGACCCGCCCCGGCCCCGGAACAAACACATTCGGCACCGTGGCCTTCAAGATCGAGCCATCATGGTCCATTCGGAATTCGATCAGGCTTTCATTTCCCAGAAATCGCGCGCGCTCCACCACGCCACGCGCCGCCACACCATCTGTGGCAGTGGGCAGCGGACCTTTGCCGCTGCGGTCAAAGTCCAGACGCACGTGCTGTGGCCGGAACACGATCTCGACATCCGTTCCGTTCGGGACACCGGGTGCCAGAAACTGACCAAAGGGCGTATCCGCCAACGCCCCATTAACTTGCGACTTTAAAACATTGATATCGCTGAAAAATGCCACGGCCGCTTTATCAGCCGGTCGGGTATAGACGTTATACGGCGCACCCTGCTGCACGATCTTGCCGCGCCGCATCAGGGCGATCTCGTCCGCCATTCGCATCGCCTCTTCGGGCTCATGTGTTACCAGCACCACGGCGGCGTCCTCTTCCTTGAGGATCGCCAGCGTTTCGTCCCTGATCCCGTCGCGCAAGCGGTTGTCGAGGCCCGAGAACGGTTCGTCCATCAGCATGATCCGCGGGCGCGGAGCCAGTGCGCGAGCCAGCGCCACACGTTGCTGTTCGCCACCTGACAGGTGATGCGGAAACTTATCAATGAAGTGGATCAGATCGACCTTGCGCAGCAGCTCATCAACGCGGGCGCGCTTTTCTTCCTTGTGCCCCTTCAAACCAAAAGCGACGTTGTCGGCAACACTCAGGTGGGGAAACAGGGCAAAGTCCTGAAACATCAGACCAATCTCACGACGTTCGGGCGGCACCCTAAACACCGTGTCGCAGATCAGCTTGCCATCAACATAAATCTCACCGGATTCCTGCATCTCGACCCCGGCGATCATACGCAGCGTGGTCGACTTTCCGCAGCCCGACGGCCCAAGCAGACAGGTTACCTGCCCCGCCTGCACGGTCAGTGAGACGTTATCGACAACTACACGCCCCTCGTACCGGGCGATCAGATTGCGAATTTCCAGACGAGGAGGAGTTGCGTCTACTGTCACCGATGGACCCCGTTGCCTTTTCCCGATGAAAATCATCGGACTTAGGCGGGGATAACAACCTCGCCCGTCAGGCGCAAGGGATCAGCAACACCCTCCCGAAGCAGGCTCGCCTGCGGCCTCAAACGGACTTTCGCCACCGCAGCCTTCAAAGATGCCGTAATGGGTCGAGAAATCTCCGATGAAGTCAAAATGCCGCGCAAAACGGGTGTCTTTCAGCATCATCCAGGTGTTGCCGCAAACCGGAAAGACCTTGCCGGTTTCAATCGCGTGATGGTCGTCTAACTCAAACAGATGCGGTGCGTTGGGAATGGTGCCCTTGTAGATCACTGCCTGACCATACTCCTCGCAAGCAGGTTCCAGTTCGGGCAGTTTGAACAACCGATAGGTCGCCGAGAGGAACTTCAGCGGTGCGACCCGCTCCTCCAGCACCGGGTTCTCGATGGTCAGCGGACGGTGCGTCACACGACGCGGATCGCCAAAGCCCGCCTTGCGCGAGATCGACAGGAAATCATTCCAATACAGCGCACCCGACAAGCACTCGCCATACAGCACCTCATCCTCACTCATCGCCTGAGGCACGCGACGGTCGGCATAAACGTCCGAGAAATACATCTCGCCACCCTCTTTCAACAAACGATACGCGCCACGCAGGACGGCCTCTTTGTCAGTGGCCAGATTGATCACACAATTCGAGACGATGATGTCAAAGGACCCCGGTTCTAGGTCTAAGTCATCCAGTTTCTCGATATAACCGTGATGGAATTCCACATTACTGGCCGCGTGACCAAAGGCCTGCGCGTGATAATCCTGATGCGCGCGGGCGACGTCCAATTGCTCCGGCGTCATATCAACCCCAACCACGCGACCCTTTTCGCCCACCATCGCGGAGAGAGCATAGACATCGCGCCCAGCTCCGCAGCCCAGATCAAGAATGCTCATCCCCTCAAGGTCCAGCGGCGCAATCAAGCCGCAACCGTAATAGCGCGCAAGTACATCGTCATGCACTTTGGACAAGATGCTCTTAAGATGATCCGGCATGTCATCGGGAGTGCAGCACGCGTTGGTCTGCAAATCCGAACTGCTCTGCAGTACTTCACCATAGTAGTTCTGCACGGACTCATGCTTCATCGTAGCGATCCTTTTCCAATTGGCTGAAATGCAGCTAATGCAGCGCCACTGCCTACGCAATCCGGTTGGATGAATTTTGACGAAAGCGTGAGGTTCTAATCCAGCAAATCGAAATCAGCGGCCGCGCGCACTTGGCCGTTCACCTGTATCTCAAGCCTATGCGCCCCGGGGACCAATTTAAAAGTGGTCGCATTGCCCTTGAGCTTGTGTTTCTTGCTTAGATTTAGCGTTCCATCGCGCAATGCAGTCTGCTTAAGCTTGTGAACCTTGGCCGAGGTTTTCCCACCAGGCCTTTGAAAATGAATAATATAGTCGACCAACACTGGTTGGTCTCCTTTGCCATTCAGCGTGACTTCGAACTCCAACGCCCCACCGATCCGCGCCGTGCCAATTACCTGTGCAGTGGCCGCGATCTCAGCATCTGGATCATATCCCAACATCTTCATCGCACCCGGATGTCCTGATTTTACCAATCCCCGAAGGGTATGAGAGGTCATCCAGCGCAATTCGTCCGCCGCCTGTTGATCAGCCCGCGACCATTCTTGCAATCGGTCCAGCACAAGCTCCGGGTATTTCTTGGATATGTCGTTTAGATGGTTCGCAACCGACCGCGTTACATAGCGCGTAGGATCACCGTGTAGCCGGTCCAGCAAGGGCAGCGGGTCGGTTAAGCCCAACCCAACCGCCTGCCCCCAAGGTAAACGCGGGCGCGTGCCTTCGCTGACCAGTCGTCGCACGTGATAGCTGTCATGCTGGCACCAATGCTCCATCCGCACCAACACCTGATCCTGGTGTTGGTTGAGGAACGGACGAATGGCCCACTCCATTGAGAACCTCTGAGTTAGTTCCTCAAGCACATCCAACGCCAATTCGGGGTGATCCAACCCTACAGTTACAACCCAGTCACCCAGAGGCGCGAATATGAAATCACCGAAATCATCATCTGATTTGCTCGGGTCCAGCGGTGGCGGCAGCGCCTTCAGGATAACAGGTGCCACGTCCGGTAAATCACCGGGTACGGCCTGTTGCAGGCACTCGGCGATCCAGGCCATGCGCTCTTTCAGCTCAAGATCCAACAGACGCGCCGTGACCCGTGACTGAAAAGCCTCGGCATTAAAAGACGGATCTGCCGCGGCAAACAAGCCAGCCAAATAGCGGGTCTTTTCTGCGTTAAACAACTGATCCTTGAGCGAAAACCCTTGCGCCATAATCACATCGTCAAATTGGTCGCGCCGCCATCCATCAGGATATTCTGACCAACGATAAAACCTGCCTGCTGCGAGCACAGGAAAGCGCAAGTCGCGCCGAATTCCTGCCGAGTGCCATAACGTCGCGCAGGGATCGTTTGAGAACGCTCAGCACGGGCCTCATCAATGGTAATTCCCTTTTGCGCGGACACACCCGTATCCAGAGACAATGCGCGATCAGTGTCGTGAATGCCCGGCAACAAGTTGTTGATATTCACCCCAAATGGCGCAACCTGGCGCGATGTACCTGCCACGTAGCCAGTCAGCCCGGTCCGCGCGGCATTCGACAAGCCCAAGGCTGCGATCGGAGCACGCACGGATTGCGAGGTGATATTCACCACACGGCCCCATCCCTTATCCATCATCCCCGGCAGCAGCGCTTTCATTAAGGCAATCGGCGTCAGCATGTTTGCGTCCAGCGCCTTGATGAAATCCTCACGGTCCCAGTCCGACCACAATCCGGGCGGCGGCCCACCGGCGTTTGTTACAAGAATATCAACGCCCTGCGCGGCATCAATCAACTTTTCTTGACCACTCGTAACGGTCACATCGCAGGCTACAGTCTGAACGTCCACTCCATAATCAGAGCGCAGACGGGCCGCCTCGACCTCCAGCACTTCGGCCCCTCGCGCGTTCATCACCAGATCAACGCCCGCCTCGGCCAGCGCTTCGGCACAACCCAAACCCAGCCCCTTGCTGCTGGCGCATACCAGCGCGCGCTTTCCGCGAATACCCAGATCCATTCGATCCTCCCCATCTGTCCTTGCCCGCATGTCTAGCACCGGCCAGACAGAGAAGACCAGAATTCAAACGCGTCAGTAAAAGAACTCTTCCCGCACGATTTTTCCGTTTGCCACGTGGTAGATACCCACCTCGCGCATATCGAAACTCTCGCCGGTTTCCTTGACCTTTCCTTGCACCTCAAAGATCACGGCAAACCGGTCGTCACCATGGGGGAACGGATCGCTAACTGATGCGCCCGACACCTCATGCGCCCCTTCCCACCATTCATGCTTGCCACGAATGGCTTCGATCCCGTGGGTTTCGCGGCCCATATCCATAAAGTCTTGCGCCTCGACCGAGACGGCATCTGGGGCATAGAGTTTTTCCAGATTCTCCTTGGCACGATCTTCACGGCATCCGGCTACCAATTCGTCAGCGATTTCTTTCAAATTCATTTATCTTCTCCATTATTTGTTCACTATATGTTCTTATTGCCATAACCCTACGATTCGAACTAGCCCCTTTGTCTTGCTTCGGCAGGATTCCCCGCCTATACGCGCCTGCATGCTTGATACCGCCTCGAACAAACCCGTATTGCCGCCCGAGATCGCCCGGCGCCGGACATTCGCCATCATCTCGCACCCGGATGCGGGCAAGACGACGTTGACTGAAAAGTTTCTGCTGTACGGGGGCGCGATCCAGATGGCTGGACAGGTGCGCGCCAAGGGTGAGGCGCGGCGCACGCGGTCGGACTTTATGCAGATGGAGAAGGATCGCGGTATCTCGGTTTCCGCCTCGGCGATGTCGTTCGACTATGGGAATTTCCGGTTCAATCTGGTGGATACGCCCGGCCACAGCGATTTCTCGGAAGATACTTATCGCACGCTTACCGCGGTTGACGCCGCAGTGATGGTAATCGACGGCGCAAAGGGTGTCGAAAGCCAGACGCAGAAACTGTTCGAGGTCTGCCGCCTGCGCGATCTGCCGATCCTGACCTTCTGTAACAAGATGGACCGCGAAAGCCGCGACACGTTCGAGATCATCGACGAAATTCAGGAGATGTTGGCCATCGATGTCACCCCCGCCGCGTGGCCCATAGGAGTGGGCCGCGATTTCATCGGCTGCTATGACATGCTGCGTGACCGGCTTGAACTGATGGACCGCGCCGACCGCAACAAGGTCGCCGAAAGCATTCAGATCGACGGTCTGGACGACCCCAAACTGGCCGAACACGTGCCCGAGCATCTGCTAGAGAAACTGCTGGAAGAGGTCGAAATGGCGCGCGAGTTGCTGCCCGCACTCGACCCGCAGGCGGTGCTTGAAGGTCACATGACCCCGATCTGGTTCGGCTCGGCGATCAACTCATTCGGCGTCAAGGAACTGATGGAGGGCATTGGCGCTTATGGCCCGCAGCCTCAAGTGCAATCGGCGCAACCGCGCCAGATCGCACCTGAGGAAAAGAAAGTCGCGGGCTTCGTCTTCAAGGTACAGGCCAACATGGATCCCAAGCACCGCGACCGTGTGGCATTTGTTCGCATGGCCTCGGGCCATTTCAAGCGCGGCATGAAGCTGACTCATGTGCGTTCGAAAAAGCCGATGGCGATCTCGAATCCCGTGCTGTTTTTGGCGTCCGACCGGGAACTGGCAGAAGAAGCCTGGGCCGGCGACATCATCGGCATCCCGAACCACGGCCAACTGCGCATCGGCGACACGTTGACCGAAGGTGAGGCATTGCGCGTAACCGGCATTCCGTCATTTGCGCCTGAACTGCTGCAAGGCGTGCGTGCCGGTGATCCGATGAAGGCCAAGCATCTAGAGAAAGCCCTGATGCAATTCGCCGAGGAAGGTGCCGCCAAGGTGTTCAAACCCTCCATCGGGTCGGGGTTTATCGTTGGCGTTGTCGGCGCGCTGCAGTTCGAAGTGCTCGCCAGCCGGATTGAGATGGAATACGGCCTGCCCGTGCGGTTCGAGGCGTCTCAGTTCACCTCGGCCCGTTGGGTCAGCGGCGACAAGGTTGCAGTAGACAAATTCGTCAACGCCAACAAGCAGCATATCGCCCATGACCATGATGGCGACATCGTTTACCTGACCCGCCTGCAATGGGACATTGATCGGGTGGTTCGCGACTATCCCGAGCTTACCCTGACGGCCACCAAGGAAATGATGACGTGACCGGCCCGAGGGCCGCAAATGGCGCATAAGCCGACCTGGGGAATTGTTTCGACTGTCCGGGGCACAGCCCCGGATATTCTGCGGTTCGCCGCCTATCACCTCGACCTTGGGGTCGACCGGATGCACATTTTTCTGGACGAACCCAACCCCACGGCCTTTAACGCGCTGAACCAGCACCCAAAGATCGAAGTCCGCAATTGCGATAACGGGTTCTGGGCCAATCGCAAGCGCACGCGGCCGGAACGACACCAAACCCGTCAAACCGCGAACGCCACATTTACCTATCGAAAGGCCAGCGAGGATTGGCTAGCCCATATCGACGTGGATGAGTTTCTGTGGCCAAACCGCCCGATTACCCAGTTGCTTGCCGAGGTCCCCGATCACATTCCTGGCGTAAGGGTCCGCCCGATCGAGGCGATGACCGGCGACGACGATTTGTACAAGGCCTATATCCCGGCTGGGCCGGAGCGTGACGGCTTGTTGCAGGTGCTATACCCGAATTATGGTGCTTTTGTTCTGGGGGGTTTTTTCAGCCATGTTCAGGGGAAACTGTTGGTGCGTACTGGATTGCCAAAAGTCAGTTTCCGGATTCATAACCTTTTTCAAAACGGCGCTATTCTGCCTTGTAAAGCCGAGCTTCCCGGTACCGAACTGTGCCATCGCCACGCCCCGGACTGGGACCATTGGCTGGCCCATTATCGGTTCAGGATGGAACACGGTTCTTACCAGCCCGGTATGTCCCCAAACGTTCCGCGCGAACGCGGGGGGATGAACAAGAACGAATTGCTCAGCTGGATCGAAGCCGAGGGTGGCATGGAAGGCCTGCGCCGTTTTTATGATGAGATCAGCGGCGCAGACCCCAAAGTACGCGCTCAATTGGAGCAGCACGACCAGATCCGACATCGGCCACTGTATCTGGATGAAAAGCTTGGGAAACACTTCCCCAGAAGTGTATGAATTGTTGCGAAAAAACAGAAGCGATCAGGTCTACTCCAACCTTAACGGGACTTCATTTGACCCTGACCTACGATTTTGTTATGTCCCCGACCAAGCCGAATTTGCGCAATGATGCGTATGGCCATCCGGGCCCGGCAAACCTCTGACGCGCGGGCCAGGTCTAGTGTCCGCATGAACCGGACATACATGACAAAATTTAACGAACTGAACCTGAACCCGAAGGTCCTCAAAGCCATTGAGGAAGCCGGATACGAAACCCCGACCCCAATTCAGGAAGGCGCTATTCCGCCCGCTCTTGAAGGTAAGGATGTTCTGGGAATCGCCCAGACCGGCACCGGCAAAACCGCCAGCTTCACTCTGCCTATGATCACGCTGCTGGCCCGTGGGCGTGCGCGCGCGCGGATGCCACGCTCACTGGTGCTGTGCCCAACACGGGAACTGGCGGCACAGGTGGCGGAAAATTTCGACACCTATTCCAAGCACCTGAAACTGACCAAGGCGCTGTTGATCGGCGGCGTCAGCTTCAAGGAACAAGAGGCGCTGATCGACCGCGGCGTTGACGTTCTGATTGCCACCCCGGGCCGCCTGCTGGACCATTTCGAGCGCGGCAAGCTGTTGCTGACCGGTGTACAAATCATGGTCGTCGACGAAGCTGACCGGATGCTGGATATGGGGTTCATCCCTGATATCGAACGCATCTTCTCGCTGACGCCGTTCACACGCCAGACCCTGTTCTTCTCGGCCACCATGGCGTCCGAGATTGAGCGGATTACTGACACCTTCCTGTCTGCCCCGGCCCGGATCGAGGTTGCCCGTCAGGCGACGGCCTCCGAGACCATTGAACAGGGTGTCGTCATGTTCAAAGGCGGCCGTCGCGATCGCGAGGCCAGCGGCAAGCGCAAGGTTCTACGCGCGCTGATCGACTCCGAGGGCGAGAAATGCACCAACGCGATCATCTTCTGTAATCGCAAGACAGATGTGGATATCTGCGCGAAGTCGCTGAAAAAATATGGCTATAACGCCGCGGCCATCCACGGTGATCTGGACCAATCGCAGCGGATGAAAACGCTGGACGGGTTCCGCGATGGATCACTGCGCTTGCTGGTCGCTTCGGACGTGGCCGCACGCGGGCTGGATATTCCATCCGTCAGCCATGTGTTCAACTTCGATGTGCCCGGCCATGCCGAGGACTATGTTCACCGCATTGGCCGTACTGGTCGCGCAGGGCGCGAGGGCAAGGCCGTTACGATCTGTTCGGGCCGTGATGAAAAGGCTTTGGATGCGATTGAAAAGCTGATCCAGAAGGAAATTCCGCGCCTCGACAATCCCGTCAAGGAAGAGCCCAAGGCCGATAGGCCAAAGCCCGAGAAGAAAGTAAAATCCTCGGAAGGCAAAAAGAGCGACGACCGGAAAGACCGTGAGCCCAAGGGACGTGGTCGTGGCCGTAAAGACGATAACAGCCCGGCAGTTGTTGGGATGGGCGATCACCTACCCAGTTTTATCGCGCTAAGCTTTGACGAGCGCCGTGCTGGCTAAATCGCCAGCACCAGTGCCAGAATAGACAGTCCAAGCAATCCCATCCCGGCGATCTCTCGCCGGGTTATGGTTTCTCGAAAAAACAGGATTGAGGCGAACAGGCTGAGCAGCAACTCGACCTGCCCCAGCGCCTTTACATACGCTGCGTTCTGCAATGTGAAGGCAAAGAACCAACAGAACGATCCACACAGGCTGGTCAACCCGACAAACACGCTGATTTTGCGTGTCTCCCACACAGCGCGCAATTCGGCCCGGTCGCGCCACAGCAGCCAAATCCCCATGCTGAGGAACTGAAACGTCACCACTGCGGCCAGCGTGACCAGCGCCCGAAACCAGGCATCGACATCACCCAGTTCCAGCGACGCACCGCGATAGCTGACCGAGGAAAATGCAAACAGCACCCCCGATCCCAGCCCCAATCGAGCGGCGCGGTTAGTGAGGTGTTTCCACCAAGCCCCGTCGCCTCCGGGAGTTTTCGAAAGCAACAGCACCGCCAAAAGACTGACAATGATCGCACCAAGTGCCCCGATGGACACCTGATCGCCCAGCACTAAAAAGCCTACTATAGCGGTCTGAATGACCTCGGTTTTCTTAAACGTAATTCCAACCGCAAAATTGCGCTGTTTGAACAGAGCCACCACACAGATTGTCGCAAGAATTTGCGAGGTTCCTCCGATCACCGCGTATACCCAGAACCACCCTGTCAGCGGCGGCAGGCTGAGGTCGGTCATATGCAGCGCCATGATCAGCCCCAGCACCGCCAGTGGCATAGAATAGGCAAACCGGGCAAAGGTCGCGCCTGCAACGCTCAGCTTTATGGTGCTGAGTGACTTTTGCAGCATGAACCGCACCGTCTGGAATGAGGCCGCGGCTATTGTGACGGGAATCCATAAGCTCATGGTCTCCCTTGTGTCTTGAATTCAATCCTTTGGCCAGAGAGGATGAGATACCGGATCCTTGGCCCTCCAAAGATAGGTCCGAAAGATCTCGGCATAAGACCGATAAGTGTATGACTCATTGCGGTTCAGATATTGCTCCTTGTCCGCTCGATAAAGCGCAGGCAATCGGTACCATGGCGCCCCAGGGTTCATGTGATGAACGACGTGTAGATTGTTGTTCAAAAACAGAAAAGCCAATGGCCCACGATCTTCGATAATGACCGTTCGCGCACCCGCTTTTTCATGCGCGCGATGCTCCAGAAAGGTGCGAATCTTGACAAGGCCCAGCCCGACATAAGCCGACAACACAAAAGCCCAGATTGGCATTCCCGAGTGCCCAACTACCCAAAGTACAACTGCCACCCCTGGCAGGTGCAAGGCCCATGCGCGCAGGATTGCCGGATCTCCGCGTAAAAGACCACGCACCTCATCTCGTGTAAACATAAACTGCCCGATTGCAGGCCCCAAAGTAATCCGCCCCAGGAGCGTATTATTCATGCGCAGAATACGCCGCTGCCAACCGGCCAAACCGCCCCAGACCTTGGGGTCCAGATAGTTCGACTCGGGGTCGTCATACGGATCGGTCAGCGTTTCATCGCGGTGATGCGCCAAATGCAGGTCGCGGAAACGTTGATATGGGATGAACAAGGTCAGAGGCAGCGCCATCAGGGCCTCGTTCAGCCATCTTGAGCGGAACGGATGACCGTGCAGCACTTCGTGGGTCAACGAAGAGTGTAGCGCAGCGACCAGCCCCATCGCTGGGATCGCCAGCCAGACCGGTAGTGAAAAAATGACCGCCAGCCATGCCCCATAGCAGGCCAGGATCAGGGACAAAGTGCCCCATTCGGGTGTCGCAGGCCTAGACATTGCGGCCCCACGTGATCCCGGCCCAGATACGCTCGTAAATCAGGTACATCGTCAGGCCAATGGCCGTGTTCACAATCGCCAGCGTTCCGCCCACGGCTGCGGACCCGGTGGCCACCAGCCCCACCAAGGTCATCATGACCAGCCCAATGGCATTCCACACCACAGCTTTCACGACAGATCTTCGTCGCGTTTCCATTCCGTCACCCATATTATTGTTATGTCTTTGAAATTACGGGTCGCTGCACGCGTTGAAAATTCCGAATATGATTAACAAAATTAATCATCTGTGATATTTAAAAACATATGCAGGATAAAATTGACAAACGAGACCGAGCGGCACAGTTCCGCCTTCGTCTGGCCCGCGCGATGGAGGAGCGTCACGTCAGCCAAAGCGCGCTTGCCCGATCCATCGGTGTGGACCGCTCGACCGTATCACAACTTTTGACGGGTGAAGGGGCGCGCTTGCCAAATGCACATGTGGTTGGCGGATGTGCTACAGCCCTTGGTGTGTCTGCGGACTGGTTGCTTAGTCTTTCAGATCGGCCGGAAAGCGCGGCCGAATTACTGGCCAGTTCTCTGACCATGACCGAAGCCCCCCGCGCGCTGGTGGATGAACGTATCTTCGAATGGCACCAGGAAGCCGCGGGATATAAAATCCGTTATGTTCCAGCCACTTTGCCAGATATGTTAAAGACCCACACGGTACTGGAATGGGAATATGCGCCACATTTGGGGCGTACTGCGGATCAGGCTATTGGCGCCTCGGCGGACCGGTTGAAATGGATGCGCAGTGCGCAATCAGATTATGAAATTGCCATGCCGCTCTATGAAATCGACAGCTTTGCTCAGGCCACCGGGTATTACGAAGGGCTATGCCCCAAAATCAGGCTAGAGCAGATCGACCACTTGCTGGAGATTTGCGAACAGCTTTACCCTCGCCTTCGAATTTATCTGTTTGACGCCAAACGACTTTTTTCCGCTCCAGTCACCATTTTCGGCCCTCTGCTCTGTGTATTCTACGCTGGCAGCCACTATATGGCTTTCCGCGACCGTGACCGGATCGAGACCTTCACCCGCCATTTCGATCGTTTGGTACGCGAGGCGGATGTTACCGCACGCGAATTTCCCGACCGTCTAAGACAGATTCGATCAAAGATTTCCAACCGCTAAGGATGCACAGACAGAAAACTTATGGTATCGTCGTTCGGCGCGAACCTTTTTGGGTATTCCGATCACAGACGGAGGAAGACGGGAATGGACGCACTACAAACGGCTCAATACGCACGGGCATTGTACACCGCACATGGCGACCGGGCCGAAGCAGAAGCCGCGCAGAAAGAGCGCGAATGCGAAGCCGCCGGAAACCTGCAGGAAGCAAAAGACTGGCAGGCGGTCCGTCAGACCATTCGCCAGATGCGCGGACCAAATCAGGCATAGGTCTCGCAATTAAGAAAACCGGAGCATTTATTGCCCCGGTCATCCCAAAATAGCTACTGCAAACACAGTTTATCAGTCGTTGGTGCTCAAACCCAGAGCATCCATTGTGTTCGATAAATCTCCGCGTTTTCCGCCGGCATTTGCTAAACCGGCGCGGGGTTCATCATTTGTACCCGGCCCATGCCCGTCTCCGGACGGATCCGAAGCATGTTCGCCCTGCGGAAATCCACCTTCAACCGCCTCTGCGGTCACGTCGCCCCAACTTCCTCCGGCACGCTTGCCCGGTGGTTGCTTGCCACTTCCTGCTAAGACTGTGGTCGCAGAAATCGCCGCAATACCTACGGCAAAAAACAAAACTTTTTGCATAGTTACCCCCAACAATTGTTTAGAATACTTTCTTCAAACACCGATATATTTACCAAATTTTGGTGAAAAATTCAATTTTTCAGATTTATTCGAACAGACAGCGGTTCAAAGTTTGGGGTCCGGGTTTACCGTATGCCCATCCACCGCGATCACCTGCCCTGAAACCAACCGCGCTGCATCCGAGGCAAGGAAAACGGCCATATTTGCAATGTCTTTACCTTCGACAAATCGCCCCATCGAGGTGCCCGAGGCATAACCCGCATAGACCTGATCTCGGCTCATATTCTTGGCGGTGGCCTCACGTTGCAGCACACCCTCCATCCGCGGCCCTTCGACCGCACCAGGGCAAATAGCGTTGGCTCGGATGCCGTGTGGGCCAAGCTCCATCGCCAATGTTTTCATCAAACCGATCACCGCCCATTTCGCCGCCGCATAGGGCGCGCGATACGGGTAGCCAAATTGCCCCGCCGTCGATGAGGTCAGGATAATACTGCCCGCCTTTCCGGCTTTCATCAAAGGCACGGCGTGTTTTGCGGCTAGAAAGGCCCCGTCCAGATTGACCGCTATACAGGATCGCCAATCCGACAGTTCGACGTCTTCAATCGCATCCGTCGGGCCTGCTATCCCGGCATTGGCGCATAGCACGTCCAGACCACCCTCAGCCTCAATAGCCTGGAAGATGGCGCTCATATCAGATTCGCTGGACACGTCCGCCCAGTGGCGCGACCAATGCGCAGGAGCGAACCGCAATGCGTCCTCGTCAATATCGGTGATGCAGACGCTATACCCGGCAGCATCAAACGCCTCGGCCATGGCACGCCCCACACCCGAGGCGCCCGCCGTGATCAAGACGCGCTGCGTCATGTCGGCTTGCGGATCGCAGCGCCCGCGCCTTCGGGATATGCCAACCCTGCCTGCGCCTCAGCGACCCGCGCCATTGCCGCCTCAATTGCAGGCGAAGGCGCGCTGGGGCGGCGGGTTTCAAGGCTGACATGCAGCAGGAAACTTTCGCCCGTGGCCAACAGCCTTTCACCCTCATACATGCTGTGGAATAGGTGCAGCTTCTTGCCCTGACCCAGAAACATCTGCGTGCGCACTTCGATCTTCGCACCCGCATGTGCCTCATCAATATATCGGATGTGATTTTCAGCAGTGAAATAGCTGCCGCCCGAAGAGATATAGTCAGCGTCACATCCGATGACTTCCATGAACCGGTCTGTTGAAGCTGCAAACGCTTCTACGTATTTCGCCTCGTTCATGTGCCCATTGTAGTCGGTCCAATCCAGTGGCACTGCGCGGGACAGTGTCAGGATCGGCTTGCTCAGGTCTGCCTGTTCCAGCGTAGGTAGAGCGCCAGGCTTCAGCATAGCGTCATGCTGGTTCAGCACCGCCCCCGCCCCGTAATTCTGTGCCTTGAGCGCACGCATCATACCCACGAGGTTGTTGTCGCGAATACGTTCCAACTCACGGATCGAATGCATACCGGACTGCGCATCCGACTGATCCGCGATCATGTCGACCAGCTCATCGGTAAACTCGGGCACATCCATCAGCTTGGTCCAGGGCCATTTCAAGGCCGGTCCGAACTGTGCCATGAAATGCCGCATCCCGGCCTCACCTCCGGCCACTCGGTAGGTTTCGAACAGACCCATCTGGGCCCAGCGAATGCCAAACCCCATGCGGATCGCTTCGTCGATCTCTTCCGTGGTGGCAATGCCGTCCTTGACCAGCCACAGCGCCTCGCGCCAGACGGCCTCGAGGAACCGATCAGCAATATGCGCGTCGATTTCTTTCTTGATATGCAGAGGGAAAAAGCCAACCGATTTGAGTAGTTCCTGTGCATGCTCGATCATTTCGGGCGGGTTTTTGTCAGTCGGCACCAATTCGATCAACGGCAGCAGATAGACCGGGTTGAACGGATGCGTCACCACGATTTGTTCAGGACGCAGCGCGCCGTCCTGCAACTCCGATGGTTTGAACCCACTGGTCGAGGACCCGATGATCGCGTCAGGATCGCACGCCTCCTGCAGGCCCGTGTAGACCTTCTGCTTCAGGTCCAGACGTTCCGGCACACTTTCCTGAATCCACATAGCGCCCCGCACCGCATCGGCCATTTCTTCATGGAACGTCAGAGCCCCTTCGGGCGGCAACGGCACGTCACTCAAGCCCGGCAGCGACCGGCGGGCATTGTCCAGTACTTCACCAATCTTGCGCTCGGCCTCCGGGTCCGGGTCGAACACCCGCACGTTCCAGCCGTTGAGCAGGAACCGAGCGGCCCACCCTCCGCCGATTACGCCGCCGCCAATGATAGCTGCTGTTTTTGTCATTTCTTTCACCAATTGTCTGGCAGTTTGATTTCTGCGCTGTCTATAGGCCAACCATTTTCGTCGTAGCCCACACAAAGATCAGGATTCGCCTCCCGGTCTAAGCGATAGTCACTTGCGATATTTTCACAAATCACGTTCAACGCATGGGCGGCGTCAAACTCTACATGGCCTGTTTCCTGTGCACCTGGCGTCGAGCAAGCCGCGACAGCTAGTAGAAGACTTAAAAGCGAATATAATTTCACTTCGGAGCTCTCTTGGTCAGCCCCAGTTTCTCGCGCACTTCCTGCGGCCCGATCACCCGTGCCCCGATGTTCTCGATAATGGTCCCAGCACGTTCAACCAGTTGCCAGTTCTCAGCCAGCACACCCTTGTCCAGCCACAGGTTATCTTCCAGCCCGACACGCACATTACCGCCTGCAAGCACAGTGGCCGCCACATAGGCCATCTGGTTGCGACCCAGCGAAAACGCGCTGAACGTCCAGTCATCGGGCACGTTGTTCACCATCGCCATAAAGGTGTTCAGATCATCCGGCGCGCCCCACGGCACACCCATGCACAACTGCACCAGTGCGTTGGGCTCCAGAATCCCTTCCTTTACCAATTGCTTGGCAAACCAAAGATGACCGGTGTCAAAGGCTTCAACCTCGGGCTTCACGCCCATATCGGTCATCATTTGCCCCATCGCCCGCAGCGCGCCAGGGGTGTTGGTCATGACATAGTCAGCCTCGGCAAAATTCATCGTGCCACAATCGAGGGTGCAAATCTCAGGCAGACACTCGGCAATATGCACCACGCGCTCGGATGCCCCGATCATGTCAGTGCCTTCGGCCACCGGAAACGGGGTTTCGACGCCGCCGAAAACGATGTCCCCGCCCATTCCGGCGGTCAGGTTTAAAACAACATCAACATCGGCATCGCGAATGCGATCCGTCACCTCACGGTAGTAGTCCAGCCGCCGGCTCGGCGCGCCCGTTTCGGGGTCACGCACATGGCAGTGAACCACGGCCGCCCCGGCCTTGGCCGCAGCGATTGCGCTGTCGGCAATTTGCTTTGGTGAGCGCGGCACATGCGGGCTGCGATCCTGCGTTCCACCCGAGCCGGTGACAGCGCAGGTGATAAAGACGTCGCGGTTCATTTCCAGTGGCATGGCGTTTTCCCCAAGTTATACCCGGTTTTGCCCTGAGTTTTCCCCAGGCTTCTCCCCGGATTCCGATTTGCGTTACCCGCAACTCTGACGCAGCCTTGTGGAAACACTTGCCAGAATGCGAATCGAACTTGATGAAATCCGCAAAAAACATACTCCAACCCGAACATCGCGCCCTGAAAACGGCCGTGCTGGTGCTGGATGAATGCAACACGCTTAGCTTCGCGTCGGCCGTTGATCCGATGCGCGCGGCCAACCGTCTGGCTGATCGTCCGGCGTTTGACTGGGATTATGTGACCGCCACAACAGAACCAGCGATGTTGACTAGCGCGCTAAATGTGCCGGGCATCCCTCTGGCAAGGTTGCAAACTTGCGATCTGATGATCGTGGTGGCCGGGTTCCAACTGGCCCGCCACGCCACCCCCAGCTTGCTGGCCGGGCTGCGCCGTATCGCAAGTACAGGTGCCACCATGGCCGGTATCGACGGAGGGCCATGGTTGTTGGCCGAAGCTGGCCTGCTGGACGGCCACGCCGCCACCACCCACTGGGAAGACCTGGACAATTTTGCCGCCCGCTTCCCCAATGTCGACGTACGCCCAGACCGCTTTACCGTGTCGGGCAACCGTCTGACTTCCGGAGGCGCGATTCCGGCGGTCGAAATGATGCTGCACATCATCGCCGCGCGCCACGGCGCGGGCTTCGCCGCGCGAGTGTCCGGCCTGTTCCTATACGACGGCGCGCCGGAACCCACAAAGCCTCAAAGTCGCACTGGCGCCCCGCACCGTCACACCGCGCTCACCGCCAAAGCCAACGCTCTCATGGAAACGTCTCTCGATGAACCCCTGCCGTTGGTCGACATCGCCGAGAAGCTAGGCACCAGCCCACGCACACTGCAACAACAGTTCCGCCTGCGCCTAAACACCACGCCACAGGACCACTATCTGCAACTGCGCCTGGCCGAAGCCCGCCGCCTGGTTACAGACACCGATATGCCTCTGATGGATGTTGCACTTGCTACTGGGTTCGCCTCGCAATCCAGCTTCGCACGCGCCTTCCGCACGGCCCACGGCCTATCCGCCCGTGACCTGAGGCACGAGCGCGCGCACCCCACTCATCACTGATCGGATCCACTTCATCTGGCCCGAAATATCCCGGGGGAGACGCGTAAAGCGCGACGGGGGCAGAGCCCTCTAAAACGGCATCGGATGCGCGCGATGCGCCTGACCGATTTCGGTAATTACCTCATCCGACAGCCGCATATCCTTTCCAGCCAGAACATGCTCCAATTGCGAAACCGAGGTTGCGCCGAATATGGCCGACATCATAAAGGATCGTGTCCGGCACCAGGCCAACGCCATGTGTACCGGATCCAGCCCATGACGTTCGGCAATCGCCAAATACGCTGCCACCGCGTCGAAAACGCGGGGACCTGTGCGCCCGCCCATCTCAGCCACCAATGACATGCGCGAGCCTTCTGGCACCGCCCCACCCTGATATTTTCCGGTCAGAAACCCAGCGCCCAAAGGTGAAAAGGCCATCAACCCCACGTCCTCGTGGACACTAAGCTCGGCCATATCCGTATCGAAATGCCGACACAGCAGCGAATATTCGTTCTGCACCGAGGCCACACGCGGCGCACCCATTTGCTCGGCAATCCGCAGCCATTGCGCTGTACCCCATGCGCTTTCGTTGGACAGGCCAAAAGCTCGGATATTACCCTTGTCCACCTGGCCCTGCAGCGCTTCGAGGCACTCTTGCATGTTGTCCAAAACTTCATTGGTGTTGTGCCCTGATGGCGCATAGTTCCAGTTCTGCCGGAACATATAGCTGCCGCGATTGGGCCAGTGGAACTGATAGAGATCGATGCAATCCGTCTGTAACCGGCGCAGCGAGCCTTCTATGGCCTTCGGGATCGTCTGCGCTGAGATCGGTGCACCATCACGAGCGTGGGCAAATCCCGCACCGGAATGTTTGGTGGCCAGAATATAATCGCCCCGACGCGCCGCATTGGCCGCATTCCAGTTGCCCAGAATCTCCTCGGTCCGCCCTACTGTCTCTTTTGTGATCGGGTTCACCGGATACATCTCGGCCGCGTCGACAAAATTGATCCCGGAGTCCAACGCCATATCCATCTGAGTATGCGCGTCGGCCTCAGACGTTTGTGTCCCAAACGTCATTGTGCCCAAGCACAGATCGCTCAACATGATCCCAGTGCGGCCCAGAGGCTTCATATCCATCCATCATTCTCCTGAGAGTTGCTTTGAGGCCAGAGTTTTACGCCTCGGCCTTTTTCTCCCACCGACCCGATTCCTCAGACCAGTACTGCGCCGAGCACCCCGCGCCAGTCAGCGCTTTCCACTGCCCGCGTGCGTGCTGAACGGCCAGATCGTCGTTGCCGTCAAACAGGATGCAAACACGTTCCAGCGCAGTGACTTCCTCAGGGTCCACCTGCGCGCCATCAACGGCCATTACACACGCGGGATGGTTAGCTGCCTCCGGCCCTGTCGTCAGCAAAATGGGCTGCGCCGCGTCATACGGACCGCCTTCGCGGCCATGTGGCAGGAACCCCACTTCCGCTCCCAGCCACAGTTTTTCATCCAGCCAGTCCATCCGCGCGGGATCGGTGCCCCGCACGGCGATCTTCCACCCGGCCTGCCGTGCCTTATCCAGCAGAACCGGCAAGGTGTATTCCAGCGGCTGACGGGTCAGGTGGTAGAAATAGACGGCACCCATCGGATTACTCGAAATTGTCCTGCACAAGACGGCTGAGCGCGCGGACGCCCCAACCCGTGGCCCCTTTGGGTGCGTAGGACGTTTCCGAAGACACCGAAGCCACACCCGCGATATCAAGGTGAATCCACGGCGTTTCCTCTTTGACGAACCGCTGCAGGAACTGTGCCGCGGTGATCGAGCCCGCCGGGCGACCGCCCACGTTCTTCATGTCCGCGATGCGCGATTTCAGCTGCTTGTCATAGGCCTCACCCAGCGGCATCCGCCATGCGCCCTCGTCCTCGGCCTTGGCCGATTTCAGGAAGGCATCGCAGAACGTGTCATTGTTCGAGAAGACGCCAGCATTCTCATGCCCCAGACCGATGATGATCGCCCCAGTCAGAGTGGCAAGGTCGATCATGCCAACGGGCTTGAACCGCTCTTGTGCATACCACATCACGTCGCACAGAACCAAACGGCCTTCGGCATCGGTGTTGATGATCTCGACAGTATCACCCTTCATCGACTTAACCACATCGCCCGGACGGGTGGCGTTGCCCGACGGCATATTCTCGACCAGACCAACCAGACCGACAACATTGGCTTTGGCTTTGCGCTTGGCAAGCGCGCGCATGGTGCCTGCAACGACGCCCGCGCCGCCCATGTCCATGGTCATGTCTTCCATACCGCCCGCAGGCTTCAGCGAGATACCACCGGTATCAAAAACCACGCCCTTGCCGACGAAGGCCAGCGGCGCGTCGTTCTTGTCGCCGCCGTTCCACTGCATCACCACAACCTTCGACGGGCTGACCGAACCCTGCCCGACGCTCAACAGCGTGCGCATGCCCAGCTCTTCCAGCTTGTCCTCTTCCAGAACCTCGACCTCAAGACCCAGCTCTTCCATCTCGGCCAGACGGTCGGCGAATTCGGTTGTGGTCAGCACGTTCGCGGGTTCGTTGGTCAGATCGCGGGTCATCCGCACGCCGTCAGCCACTGCATATTGCGGGGCAAAGGCCGCTTCGACTTCATCCGCTTTCTGGTGGCTGATGGTCACGGTACCTGCCACGTCCGCTTCCTTGGTTTTATGCGCATCGAAGTCATAGCTGCGCAGGGCGATGCCCATTGCCAGATCCTCGGTCCGCACCTGATTGCCTGCCATTACCAGCATGTCCTTACCACCCGCCAATTTGGCCAGCGCGGCACCAGCCTTACGCGCTTCAGCGGGTTCGGGGCGGCGCGGCAGGATCACGATATCCAGTGCCTCGGCCGCCATGCCGCCAGGCCAAGCCAATGAAATCACTTCACCTGTTTTGACCTTTTCAAAACGTGGGCTTTCGACCAGTCGCACCACTGCGCCGCGGGTCAGGCGGTTGGCCCGGCGCACCGCGGGGCTCATCTTACCGTCAGAGGGGATGATCACTGCCACTCGCCCCTTGGCCTGCGCCATGGCGTCTGCATCAAAGGGCTGAAAACGGATCGGTACAAGACTGCTCATCGCGAACTCCTCAAAATCTGTTCCCCAAGACCTAGCCCGCGCCGCGCGGCTTTACCAGATAGCAGTTTTCCCCGCCCCCCAATTGCATTAAAGTCCCGAAAAAATCCGACCGGATCGGGAGAGAACGAATTGGCGAGACAGGGCAGGCATAAGCCGAAGCGCAGTTGCGCAGGCGAAGGCAATCAAAACCTGAAAACCGCCCAATTTCCCACCTACACTGCCGGGATGGAGGGTTACCCGTGATCCTCGACCGCTATTTCGCCCGCCGGTTCATGCAAAGCTTTCTGGTCATTGGCGGCATCTTTCTGGCCTTGCTGATTCTGATTGACCTAGTTGAACAGGCCCGCCGGTTCGACTCGGAAAATCTATCGTTCGGCAAGCTGTTGCACCTGACACTGCTCAACACACCCGCAGCCATCAGCGAAATGCTTCCACTTCTGGTCATCCTGTCCACAATCGCACTGTTCATCGGGCTGGCGCGAAGTTCTGAACTGGTGGTGACACGCGCCATCGGACGGTCAGGAATACGGGCGCTGTTGGCCCCGATCACATTGGCGCTGATTATCGGGGCCTTGGCCGTAGTCCTGCTAAACCCTATTAGCGCAGCAACATCCGAGGAATTCCGACGTCTGTCCGATACCTACAAAAACAGAGGCAATTCTGCGCTGTCGATTACCAGCGAAGGGCTATGGTTGCGGCAGGGGTCGGAAAATGGGCAATCGGTTATTCACTCCCGCGGCACAACAAATGCCGACGCCTTGGAACTAACCGGCGTAACGATCGTTTCGTTTTCCATGGAAGGCAAGCCAACGCAACAGATCACGGCTGACAGGGCACAGCTGTCGAATGGCTCCTGGATTCTGCACAATGCGAAAATCTGGCCTTTGGCCGAAGATGTGAACCCAGAGACCAGCGCCAAAACACACGAGCAGATAGAACTTCCCACCACGCTGACACGCCAGCGTATTCTGGACACGCTGGGTCAGCAGCATTCGGTTTCTGTCTACGATCTTCCTCAGCTGATCCGCGACCTTCGAGAGGCCGGATTTTCCACCAAACAATATGAGGTTTGGCTGCAAGTGCAGCTTGCGCGCCCCCTCTTTCTGGCGGCGATGGTCATGATCGGTGCCGCTTTCACCATGCGCCATGTTCGTTTTGGTGGCACGGGAATTGCTGTGCTGTCGGCTGTTCTGCTGGGGTTCGCCATCTATTTTGTTCGCAATTTCGCCCAAATACTCGGGGAAAACGGTCAATTGCCTATCTTGGTCGCGGCTTGGGCGCCGCCCTTTGCAGCCATTCTTCTGTCACTCGGTTTGTTGCTCCACGCGGAGGACGGCTGATGCGGATCATTTCCAGCCTTTTGCTGTCCGGCGCAGTAGCACTGGCACTGTCGACGGGTGCCACAGCACAGAGCCAGCCTGCCCCCGCCCCGGCGCAAGGCTCGCAGCAGGAAGATCAACCCGCCCTGTTGGTCGCGGATAAGGTTTTTATCACTCCAGATCGTGTCTTGGTGGCCGAGGGCAATGTCGAGGCCTTTCAGGGCGACGTCAAACTAACTGCGGACCGTATCACTTTTGACCGCGAAACTGGCGCGCTGACTTTGGAAGGGCCGGTTAGAATTGATCAGGGTGGAGAGACAACGGTTCTGGCGGATTCTGCCGAATTGGACGATGGCCTTCAGAACGGATTGCTGATCGGCGCGCGGATGGTGTTCGAACAGCAGGTGCAGATCGCCTCGGTCCAAGCCACGCGCGCCGCGGGCCGATACACGCAGTTCAGTAAAGTATCAGCCACCTCGTGCCACGTCTGTGCCAGTGGGAAACCGCCTCTATGGCAGATCCGTGCGCGCAAGGTCACGCATGATCAACAGGAACGACAACTGTATTTCGAAGGGGCGCAGTTCCGGGTGCTGGATGTACCCGTCCTGTACTTGCCCTACCTGAGATTGCCTGATCCGACACTGGAAAGAGCCACCGGGTTTCTGGTGCCGTCGGTGCGGACCACGTCGCAACTGGGAACCGGTCTTCAGGTACCGTACTTCATCAAACTAGGCGATCACAAGGATCTGACGTTGACGCCCTACGTCTCATCCAAGACCAAAACCCTTGGTCTGCGGTATCGTCAGGCTTTCAAAAAAGGTCGCATCCGATTGGAAGGCGCGTATACGCAGGACGATCTGCAGCCGGATGAGGACCGCGGGTATCTGTTTGCAGATGGCTGGTTCAATCTCCAGAACGATTTCCGGTTCACATTTGATATCAAAACAACCTCTGACGACGCCTATCTTGCCGACTATGGCCTGCCAGACTTTGACCGGCTGCGCAGCGAAATCGCGTTGGAACGGATCAAGCGTGACACGGCGTTCCGCACTAGCTTTATCCATTACAAAACTCTGCGCGACAGCGAAGAACAAGATGAAATCCCGTCGCGGATATTCGACCTATACTATCAAAAACGCCTGTTCCCAACGGTGATCGGTGGCGAAGTTCGACTGGGATTTGTTACGCATGCGCATGAGCGCACCAGTGACGAAGACATCGTTGGGCGCGACATTGCTCGTGCGACCTTCGATGCGGAATGGCTGCGCAACTGGACCTTTACGTCGGGCCTGCGCGCCGAACTCCGGGCTGGCGCTTCATTGGATACGTTCGACATTCGCCATGACAGCGAGTTCCCCGAAGAGGTAACCCGGACTACCCCTCGCGCCGCGTTGACATTGCGCTATCCCTTGCGCAAGCGAGAGGCCTCTGGGGCGACCCAGATTCTGGAACCGATAGCCCAAATTGGCTGGACCCATGTGTCTGATGACAATGTTCCAAATGAGGAAAGCACATTTCAGGAATTCGATCAGGGCAATCTGTTGTCCCTTTCTCGTTTTCCCGCGCCAGATCAGCGAGAAGACGGCCTGACCGGTGTCATAGGGCTCAACTGGTCTCGCTATGCTGCTGGCAAATGGCGTGCCCTGGCCACCATCGGTCAGGTCTTTCGCACTAATGCGGATCCGAATTTCAATCGGACCTCGGGCCTGCAAGGCACGGTTTCCGACTTGCTGCTGGCTGGGCAAATTCAGACCAATAACGGCTGGACAGCAGCTGGACGCGGCCTGCTGAACGGGGATTTCAGTTTTGCCAAAGCCGAACTACGGGCTGGCTGGCAACAAGAAACAGCCGGCATCACCGGAAGCTATCTGTGGCAAGAGCCAGACCCCGCAGAAAACCTGGATGACGAGACTTCAGAAATACGATTGACGGGACGGTACAGAGTCGATCAGAACTGGAACACTCGGGCACTTGCGCGTTATGACCTCGCTGAGTCCGAACCGATCCGATATGGTTTGGGGGTTACGTATCAGAATGAATGCGTACAGGTTAACATGAACGTCAGCAGGCGCTTTACCTCGTCATCAAGTATTGAGCCTTCGACAGAATTCGGATTTACCGTAGCCCTAACGGGTTACTCTGTTAAAAGTGGCGGCCAACAATACAAGAGAAGATGCAGTTGATTTCAGGTTTCACCAGTTTCCTCCGCTCCGGTTGGCTTAAACCGGTCGCCTCTGCGCTGGTCGGGGCAATTTTGGTCATGACAGCACCTCAGGCAGGTGCTCAGAGCCTGTTCTCTCCGGCGATCAAGGTAAATCAGGATATTATCACTTGGTACGAGCTGAATCAGCGTCAGCAGTTCCTGAGTGCTTTGGGGGCACCCGGCTCATCCGAGAACGAAGTTCGCAACGCCCTGATTGACGAGCGGTTACGCCGTCAAGTCATGCGCGAGGCTGGAATCAGAGCAGCCCAGGAAGACATTCAGGCTGGCATAGACGAATTCGCTGCACGAGGACAGCTGTCGGCAGAACAATTTCTACAATTGCTGGCAGATCAGGGAGTTGACCGCGAAACCGTTCGCGATTTCGTGGCAGATCAGGTTTCGTGGCGCGACTATATAAGTGCGCGTTATCTTTCACAGGCACGCCCGACGGAAGATGAGATAAACCGGGCTTTGGGGCAATCCGGTGGGGGCGGTCTGCAGGTTCTGTTGTCCGAGATCATCATTCCCGTCAATCAGCAGACCGTAGCACAAGCCGAACTTCTGGCGGAGGAAATCGCCCGGCTTGAAGGCTATGACGCATTCGCAGCAGCAGCCACACAGTATTCCGGGGCTGCCACGCGTAACGACGGCGGTCGGCTGGACTGGTTGAACCTGACCAGCCTGCCCCCAGCCCTGCAACCAGTGATCCTGGGCTTGAAAAACGGGGATATAACGCAACCACTGTCCCTGCCCAATGCCATCGCGCTGTTCCAGATGCGGGGCCTGCGCGAAGTCGCGACGAGTACCCCTAGTTTCTCCGAGATTGACTACGCGATTTACAATATACCGGGTGGTCGGAGCGCCGATGCGCTGGAAAAAGCTGCCAAATTGAAAGAGCAGATTGACACCTGTGATGACCTCTATGGCATTGCCAAGGATCAACCGGCCGAAGTTCTGCAGAGAATTCAGTCCAGCCCGTCTGAAATCCCGCGCGACGTGGCCCTGGAACTTGCAAAGCTCGACATCAACGAAGTATCGACGGTGCTGACCCGTAATAACGGTCAAACTCTGCAGTTTTTGATGCTGTGCACCCGCACCCGCGATCGGGGTGAAGAAACATCACGCGTCGATGTGGCCAATGCGTTGACCCAGCAACGCCTTTCGGCCTTTGCCGACAGCCTTCTGGCACAGTTGCGCGCCGAAGCAGATATCATCGAGCAATGAATGCTCCGATCGCCGTCAGTTGTGGGGAACCGGCGGGGATAGGCCCGGAAATCGCAGCCAAAGCCTGGTCTGAGCTGCGTGGCAGCTGTCCGTTCTTTTATATCGGTGATGCAGCTCACCTGCCGCCTGAAACCCCTGCCGCGCTCATTTCGCATCCCTCTGAGGCAGCAGATGTAAGCGCCACCGCGCTGCCTGTCCTGCAATTGGACTTTCCCGCCCCTAATGTTCCAGGCCAACCCGACCCTTTGAATGCGCCTTCCGTCATTGCTGCCATCGAGCAAGGCGTGTCTCTGGTACAATCCGGCTTGGCCTCTGCACTTTGCACTGCACCGATCCACAAAAAGGCCCTGATTGACGGGGCTGGTTTCTCATACCCCGGCCATACAGAGTTTCTGGCTGCCCTCGCAGGCCGCGACCGGGTGGTGATGATGCTGGCCAGCGATCAGTTGCGGGTGGTTCCGGCGACCATACATATCGCGTTGTCCGAGGTGCCCTCGGCTCTGACCCCTGACCTGTTGCGCGACACCATCTCGATCACGGCCGACGGCTTGCGTCGCCAATTCGGCATCACGCATCCCCGTATCGCCATAGCTGGCCTCAACCCCCATGCGGGCGAAGGTGGTAAGATGGGACAAGAGGAACTGGACTGGATTGCGCCTCTGATCGACGGCCTGCCCAATGATAGCTATACCGTCACCGGCCCTCACCCTGCGGACACAATGTTCCACGCTGCCGCCCGCGCCCGCTATGATGCTGCAATAGCCATGTATCACGATCAGGCACTGATCCCGATCAAGACGCTGGATTTTGATCGTGGCGTGAACGTGACGTTGGGCTTGCCCTTCATCCGTACGTCCCCCGATCACGGCACCGCGCTGGATATTGCCGGACAGGGCATCGCATCCCCGACCAGCCTGATCGAAGCCCTGAAACTCGCCCAACGCATGGCAAAAAGCTCTTGATCCTTCACCTGGCTGAAAATATCCCCGCCGGAGGCAATAAAAATAATTGCGCATCCCCATCACACCACGCCACGGTAATTAGAACATGAGCGCAATCGACAATCTCCCCCCTCTGCGCGAAGTCATCGCGGCACATCAGCTCTCGGCGCGCAAATCGCTGGGTCAGAACTTTCTGCTGGACCTGAACCTGACCGCCAAGATCGCCCGTCAGGCCGGAGACCTAACCGAATGCGACGTGCTGGAGATCGGCTCTGGGCCCGGAGGTCTGACCCGCGGACTTCTCTCTGAAGGGGCGCGCAAGGTTGTTGCAGTCGAGAAGGACACCCGCTGCATCGCCGCCCTAAACGACATCGCTGCCGCCTATCCCGGTCGGCTTGAGGTCATCAATGGCGACGCGCTTGAAATCAATCCGTTGGAGCACCTGACGCCACCGATCCGCGTCGCCGCCAACCTACCCTACAACGTGGGCACGGAATTGCTGGTCCGCTGGCTGACCCCACCTGAATGGCCGCCCTTCTGGCAAAGCCTGACCCTGATGTTTCAGCGCGAGGTCGCCGAGCGCATCGTGGCCCAACCCGGCAGTAAGGCCTATGGCCGGCTCGCCATCCTGGCCCAATGGCGGGCTGAGGCGCGGATTGCGATGTCCCTGCCACCCGGTGCCTTCACCCCTCCCCCCAAAGTCTCGAGCGCCGTGGTCCACCTGACCGCCCTGCCCGAACCGCGCTATCCTGCGGATGCGGCCACGCTGTCGCGCGTTGTGGCCGCCGCTTTCAATCAGCGTCGTAAAATGCTGCGCGCCTCGCTAAAAGGCGTCGCACCGGATATCGAAGATCGCCTTATCGCAGCGGGAATTAAGCCCACAGACCGGGCAGAACAGATCCCACTCGAATCGTTCTGCGCTCTCGCACGGGCAGTAAAAGACAGCTGAGTATCAGCGACACTTCCCCCAGCTAATCCTGCAATCCGCTGTTATTTCTAAAGATATCACGATGGGCCTATGTTAACGAAGTTGTGAGCCAATCGTGAACGGCCTCTCAAACCCTGTTGTGTACTAATTGGTTCCAAACAAACCAGAACAGGGAAAGTAACAATGAAACAGCTTATCACGGGTGCGGTCTGCGCTATCGCATTGGCCCTCGGAACACACGCAGCACAGGCTGAATCGACCGCGCTCAGCACACATGTTGTCAACTCAACCAGTCGCGGCATTGCCATGGATGGCTTTGACATGGTGGCCTATTTCACCGAAGGCAAACCCGCCAAAGGCAAGATGGAGCACCGCGCCGAGTACAAGGATCGGGTCTGGGTGTTCTCCAGCGCCGAAAACCTGAACCTGTTCAAGGAAAACCCCGAGGCCTACGCCCCCCAGAACAATGGCTGGTGCTCCTGGGCCGTAGCCAATGGCTATGCTGCCGAAGTCGATTTCGTCAACGGCTGGTTCATTGATGATGACAAGCTTTACCTGAACTGGTCGGAAGAAGTGAAAGAACGCTATCTGGCCAAAAAGGACGAAATGCTACCGCTGACCCACGCCAATTGGGATCAAGTTCATTCCGGCCTTCAGGATGGCACGGCAAAATTTTTCGCCCACTCAGCCAAGCCGGAACTGGGTTACATCCATCCGCAACCGATGCCAGAATCGTGATTTACAACGCAGTAATTGCGGCCGGATGAAGCCCGCCCTAAACTTATCTAAACCGAAGCCTCCCGCCTTTCAGCGGGTGGTTTCTTGTTAGTAACAAGTGCAAGTCAAATATGAGCAGACCCAGACAGTTCAACGAAACCACAGCACTGGAAGGCGCCATGGTTGCCTTTTGGGAACACGGTTATGCAGGCACTAACCTACCCGATCTGCTGGATGCGATGTCACTGACACGTGGGTCGTTCTACAAAGCGTTTCACGACAAGCACACGGTCTACCTGCGTGCTATCGACCACTATGCCGAAACCCGAATGAATGCATCACTGGCCGCGTTGACCGATACCACAGAAGGGACTGCGCATGACCGGCTGGTCAAAATGTTTCTGCGTACGGAAAACCATCAGAACAAACCTTCACCCAAAGTGGGCTGTTTCGTCTGCAACGCGATGGTGGAAATGGCCCCGTTCGACCCGGATTGCGCCGCCAGCTGCGCCCGGGTGTCGGAACGCCTGCGTCTAGCATTGCGGTCGGTCCTGAAAGAACTGCGCCCCGACGCACCCGATGAGGTACTGGATCGCAAATCAGCAGCGTTGGAGCGGCTATACTTTGGCTCCCACGCGATGGGCCGCATGGGAGGATCGTTTCAACATTGGTCCGAGCTACTGTCAGACCTGATCTGACCTCAGATTATTCCGCCGCCTCAGGCGCATCGCCATCATCTGGTGCAGGTGCCGCTTCGGCTTTGGGTTTGCGCGCACGGGGCTTGCGCGCAGGCTTTGCCTTGCGCTCTGCCGGTGCGGGTTCGGCACCCTTGTTTTCAGGGGTCTCTACCAGTCCGCTGTCCGGCGTTGCCGGTTCGGAACCAAAATCCACCACATCAGGCTGCGGCGTCTCTGCCGGATCAGCCTGACGTGCGGCTTCACGTTCCTGACGCTCGGCGCGTTCACGATCGCGTTCAGCCTGGCGTTCACGGTTCTGGCGTTCCTGCTCTTCGCGGCGGGCTTCGATCTCACGCTGCGCTTCGCTCAGCAGACGCAGATAATGCTCGGCGTGCTGCTGAAAGTTTTCGGCGGCTACACGGTCATTCGACAACTGGGCATCACGCGCCAGTTGGTTGTACTTGTCAATAATCTGCTGTGGCGTACCACGAACCTTACCTTCGGGACCCGAGCTGTCAAAAACCCGGTTTACGACGTTGCCGCCGGAAGGACGATTGCGGTTGTTCTTTGCCCGCGAACGGGATTTGGAAGATCTCATCTTACTCTACGTCAGCCTTGTCTTTCGGTGCCGATAAAGTCGCGTCCTGCACTGCTCAAAGGCTTTAGCCGTCACGCGATGTCGACTTTTTTGGGCTTGGCGTCAGGGGCCCGCTGTAACAGCGTCAACCTCTCCGACTAATTCTGAGTAAACACGTCCAGACCGCGCAGACAAGAGCTTTGTCCAAAAATTCGCAGCTTTTTTACATCAATCGGCGCTTTTCAGCCTCACTCAGTGCCGGATTTACGGATTTCTGGCCAATACAACACGGTCCCGCCCGTCTAAATCGGGGATGATCCGGGCATCGACCAGACCTGCGGCTTGAAACAGGGATGCGACACTTTTGCCTTGAGTTGGCCCGATCTCAACCAGGATACGCCCACCGGGTGTCAGGAAATCTGGGGCCGAGGCAGCGATATGACGATAAGCGCCAAGGCCGTCGCCCTCATCAGTCAGGGCCATGCGCGGCTCGTACTCGCGCACTTCTGGCGATAGCTCCGCCATCTCGTCCAATGAAATATATGGCGGATTCGAAACGATCAGATCAAATTCACCGTCAATATTTTCGAACCAGTTGGAGCATAGAATCTCGATCCGCCCCTGGACCTGAAGCTGTACCGCGTTGGCGCTGGCCTGCAGACAAGCGGATTCGCTCAGGTCCGCGCCGATGCCAGATGCGCTGGTGCGTTCTGCCAGCAAGGTGATCAGAATACAGCCGGAACCGGTACCCAAGTCCAACACGTGATCAAACGGTTCACTCAACGCGGCCTCGATCAGCGTTTCGGTTTCCGGGCGCGGGTCCAGTACATCTCGGCTCACCCGAAACCGACGGCCGTAGAATTCTCTTTCGCCCAGTAGATGCGACACAGGCACGCGAATGGCACGCAATGAGATCAGTTGATCATAGCGTTCGGCAACCTCGGGTGACAGTTCCTCGGGCGCGATAAGGGTCACGCGGCTGGCCTCTATCCGTGCAGCGTGAGCCAACAGAACCCGCGCGTCCCGTGCCGGGTCTTCAACCCCTGCCGCACGCAGGCGCGCAGTTGCGGTCACCATTGCCTGAGCAGCAGTCAGGGCCGCAATCATTGTGCCATCTCGGCCAGCAGGCGCGCCTGATCATCTGCGGTCAGCGCGTCGATCACTTCGTCCAAATCACCCTGCATCACCTGATCCAGCTTATACAGTGTCAGGTTGATGCGATGATCCGTCATTCGGCCTTGCGGGAAATTATAGGTTCTAATCCGTTCAGAGCGATCCCCCGACCCAACCTGACTGGCGCGATCAGCTGACCGTTCGCTGTCAATCCGCTGGCGTTCCATGTCGTAGAGGCGCGTCTTCAAAACCTGCATCGCAATCTCACGGTTGCGGTGTTGCGATTTCTCTGAGCTTGTCACCACAAGTCCGGTGGGCAAGTGGGTGATCCGCACCGCTGAATCCGTCGTATTGACGTGCTGCCCGCCCGCGCCTGAACTGCGCATCGTGTCGATACGTATGTCGTTGGCATCAATCTGAATATCCACGTCCTCGGCCTCGGGCAGAACTGCCACGGTTGCCGCCGAGGTATGAATTCGCCCGCCGCTTTCAGTTTCGGGTACGCGCTGCACGCGATGGACGCCGGATTCGTACTTCATCCGGGCAAACACATTGTCGCCCTTGATATGGGCAACCACTTCTTTGATTCCGCCCAGGTCAGATGCTTGCTCTTCGATGATCTCGAACTGCCAACCGCGGCCTTCGGCATAGCGCTGATACATGCGCAGCAGGTCCCCGGCGAACAAGGCAGCCTCGTCGCCTCCGGTTCCTGGCCGGATTTCCAGCATCGCCGGGCGGGCATCCGCCTCATCCCGCGGCAACAACGCCAGTTGTAGCGCATGTTCTGCCTCGGGGATGCGAGCCTGCAGGTCAGGTATTTCCTCTTCTGCCAGCTCTTTCATGTCGGGATCAGCCAGCATTTCTTGCGCCTCAGCCAAATCGCCAACCAGTTGACGCCACGCCATGATCTGGTCAACCACCGGCTTGAGGTCCGAATACTCTTTGGCCAGTGTCGCTATATCCCCTCCCGAGGCGCCATCGGCCATGGCAGCTTCGAGGTACTGGAATCGCTGGGTTATCTGTTCAAGGCGTTCTTCGGGGATCATCCGCGCGGTGTCTCTCAATCCGAGGCTTTGGTCAAGGGCTGTCACTATGCTAAGCTGATGCTTATGACACGTATGGCGCTTGTATTTCTGTTGTGCGCAGCCCCCGCCGCAGCCGATGTGGTCGGCCCCGGCGGCAAGGTTCAGGACTGTTATTGCACCGACAAATCCGGCACACGCGTTGAATTGGGTGAGATGATCTGCCTGCAGGTCGACGGTCGTATGTTCACGGCGCAATGCCAGATGTCCCTGAACGTTCCGATGTGGCGCGAAGTTCAAGAGGGGTGTTTGTCGTCAGAGCTTCAGACCGGACAGCCAGTCATCAACACGATTTCGATTTACCCCGAAATCACGCCTGCCAAATCGTAGCCGACCATAGACACGCAAGATATCTCCGTCCTGCTGAACAGTTGTGTAATCTGGAAAACCGATCACTTTGGTGCGGGTGACGTAAGTAACCATCCCTTCATCCACAGAACCAGCCAGAACCGACGTACGTGGCGTTGCGCGTGCTATTGCATCCAAGCGCGCCAGACTATCCGGGCCGGTTTCCACTACTCGAAAAACTCCGCCCTCTTCATCGCGGTCCACCTCACCAACGGGTGGCACATGCCATTGTGCGGGGTCGGGCGGGGCCAGCCGGATATAGGCGCCAAGAGCCACCACCAGACCGACAATCAGCCAGAGCATCATTTTCTTCATCCCGCACCCAACCTTTTCACGAACAATATTCGGAACAAGGCACCAAACAAGGTGCTGCCGCCCCTACCGCGACGTCACTCCGGGCAGGATGCACAGCATCTCGAACAACAGGTTTGCAGCCGTCAAAGCCGTGTTACCCGACGGGTCGTAGGGTGGCGAGACCTCAACCAGATCACATCCAACCACATTCATCCCGCTAAGGGCGTGGATCAACTGCAGCGCCTGCGGCGTCGTCAACCCTCCGATCTCGGGCGTTCCGGTCCCCGGAGCAAAGGACGGGTCCAGGCTGTCAATGTCATAGGAGATATAGACCGGGTGATCTCCGACAGTTTTGCGGATCTGCGCGCCAATCTCGGTCAGGTTCTGCTGCCACAGCTCCCAGGCCGGGAACTGGCGAAAGCCCCAGCCCTTTGCCTCGGTGAAATCCGATGCAGCGTAGCCCGAGCCGCGAATACCGATCTGAAAGGTCTTATCCGGGACGATCAGCCCCTCTTCATAGGCGCGACGGAAAACCGTGCCATGGGTTTCCTTTTCACCAAACATCTCATCATTCACATCAGCGTGGGCATCCACATGGACCAGAGCCACCGGTCCCCTCTTGGCGGAAATAGCCCTTAGGATCGGCAGGGTGATCGAGTGATCGCCGCCCATAGCAACCGGGATTACCCCCTGAGCCAGAATGGCATCATAGCTTTCCTTGATGATCTTGAGACTATCAGCCAACGAGAACGTATTGATCGCAAGATCGCCGATATCAGCGATTTGCAGGCTGTCGAACGGGGCCGCCGAATTCGCCATGTTATAAGGCCGGATCATCGCACTTTCGCTGCGGATTTGCTTGGGCCCGAACCGAGTTCCCGACCGCCACGAGGTGCCAATATCCATCGGTATCCCCAAAACGGCCACGTCCAGCCCTGCCAACGACTCCGCCTGCGGCAGGCGCATGAACGTGTTCGGCCCGGAAAACCGCGCCAGATCGTTGCCACTGATGGGTTGGTTAAAGTCAGTCATGCCCGTATTTCTCCCGTCCGGTCTTTTGGTTAACCAGATACCGGAAAGATGGCTAACCAATGGTTAATCCTGAACCAGCTTGTTCCACCCCAACAGGCAAATGATCTGCGTCGCCACATGCGCCCCGGCAATCGCCGTCGCGCCGGATGTATCAAAGGGCGGAGACACCTCTACGACGTCCCCACCCTTGATGTTGATCCCGGCAATGTCGCGCAGGATGATTTGCGTCTGGATGGACGTCAGCCCGCCCCAAACAGGTGTGCCAGTACCGGGGGCAAAGGCCGGGTCCAGGCCGTCGATATCAAAGCTCAGGTAAACGGGGCTGTCCCCCAGAATGCCTTTGATCTTTTGTGCCACGGCGGCCGGGCCGGATTCATAAACTTCGCGGGCGTCGATGATGTTGACGCCCAGCGTATCCTCATTGTGGGTGCGAATACCCACCTGGACCGAGCGTTTAGGGTCTACGATCCCCGATTTCACTGCCTTGTAGAACATCGTCCCGTGGTCGACGCGGGACATATCATCGTCAGCCCAGGTGTCCGTATGTGCATCGAATTGCAGCAATGACATGGGCCCGTATTTCTCGGCATATGCTTTCAATATCGGAAAGCTGATGTAGTGATCTCCGCCCAAGGAAACCGACGCCACGTCAGCAGCCAGAATGGTACGGATATGGTCGGTCAGCGTGTCCGGAAAGGCCGGGATATTGGCGTAATCATAGGCCATGTCGCCATAATCCACGATGGCCAGTTCGCTGAGCGCATCAAAGGGCCAGCCATATGGCGCATCCGGCGATTGCAACGCACTGGCCTCGCGGATCGCACGTGGTCCAAGCCGGGTGCCGGGTCGGTTCGTCACCGCCTGATCGAAAGGTACGCCGGTCACTGCAATATCCACACCCTTCAGTTCCTTGGTGTACAGACGCCGCAGGAACGAGGTCGCACCGCCAAAGGTATTTTCGTAGGACAGCCCTTTTAGGTCCGGATTGGTGAACGCTTCGTCCACCTGATTTTTTGCGTCTTCCAGTGCCATGTCTTCTCCCCCATCAACTCAGCGGTTGCGCTTTTTCTACGATCTTAGCAAAGAATGATGCCCCTACTGGCGCTATCTCGTCGTTGAAGTTGTATTTCGGATGATGCAGTCCGGCCCCTTCGCCCTGCCCCAGAAACAGATAGGCGCCGGGGCGGGCCTGCAGCATGTATGAAAAATCCTCGGCCCCCATCTCGCGCCCGGTGCTAGCAGTAACACGATCTTCGCCCGAAATATCACGCGCGACCTCTGCCGCGAAGGCCGCCTTATCCGCGTCATTGATCGTAGCTGGGTAATTTACCTCATAATCCAGCCGAGCTTCGACTCCATATGAGGTCGCCTGACCCTGTACGATCTGCTTCATCCGTTCCATCACCATCTTCTGAACCGAAGGGTCAAAAGTTCGCACCGTACCGTTGATAAAGGCGGTATCCGGAATCACGTTGTTCACCGTGCCGGTATGAATCTGCGTGACGGAAACCACCAGATCGTCCAACGCATAGTGATTGCGGCTCACGATGGTCTGGATCGCCTGCGCGATGCCACAGGCCGCCATCACCGGGTCGCGGGTTTCATGCGGCATCGCGCCGTGGCCGCCGACGCCTTGAATATGTACCTCGAACGTATCAACCGCTGCCATGATCGGCCCCGGCGTGGTATAGAAAGCCCCCTCGGCAAAGCCCGGCGCGTTGTGCAGGGCATAGACCTGAGAGATGTTGAAACGGTCCATAATCCCTTCTTCGACCATGACACCGGCGCCACCGCCCTCTTCCTCGGCAGGTTGAAAGATCAGCGCCACTCGGCCACGGAAATTGCGCGTCTCGGCCAGATAGCGTGCGGCCCCCAACAACATCGTGGTGTGCCCGTCATGGCCGCAAGCATGCATCTTGCCCGGATTTTTCGAGACGTACTCTACACCCGTCTCTTCTGGGATCGGCAGCGCGTCCATATCCGCGCGCAGGCCAATGGTCGGCCCTTCGCCCAGCCCATTGATGATTGCGACGATCCCTGTCTTGGCAATGCCCTCATGCAGTTCATCGACCCCAAATTCGCGCAGACGATCCGCCACGAAAGCGGCAGTTTCATAGCATTCGAACTCCAATTCCGGGATCGTATGCAAGTGCTGCCGCCACGCGGCCATATCGGCAGAGAAATCGGCAATTCGGTTGACGACGGGCATCTGGGGTGGACTCCTGATCCTGACTGCGGAATGGATGCATCTGACACCGGAACGAAAGGGTTCGCAATGGCCGAAAATCCTCTGATCCATGACAGCGACGCGGGTATCGAGCGTCTGTTGGAAATCATGCGCCGCCTGCGTGACCCACAATCAGGCTGCCCTTGGGACATCGAACAGGATTTTACCACCATCGCCCCCTATACGATCGAAGAGGCCTATGAGGTCGCCGACGCCATCGAACGCGAGGCTTATGACGAACTGAAGGGAGAACTAGGTGACCTGCTGTTCCAGTCCGTTTTCCACGCGCAAATGGCAGAAGAGGCTGGGCATTTCAGCTTTCAGGACGTGGTGCGCACCATGTCGGACAAGATGGTCACCCGTCACCCGCATGTGTTCGGTGAGGAATCCCGCGACAAATCCGCAGAACAGCAGACGGTAGATTGGGAAACCATCAAAGCTGCCGAGCGCGAGGGTAAGGAACAGAAAGGTGCTCTGGACGGCGTTGCGGCGAACTTGCCTGCCCTGCTACGCGCCCACAAACTGCAAAAACGCGCCGCCCGCGTGGGATTCGACTGGCCTGATGCCAGCCATGTACTCGCTAAAATCACCGAAGAAGCTGCCGAACTGGAAGAAGCCCGCGACAGCATGGACGCGGACGCTTTGGAGGATGAATTCGGCGATCTTCTTTTTGTGATGGTCAATCTGGGCCGCCATTTGGGCATCGAACCCGAGGCCGCCCTGCGCCGCACCAATGCCAAGTTCACCCGCCGTTTTGAACAGGTCGAGGCACGGTTAGCAGCACGCGGCAAAACCCCGTCACAAAGCGATCTGGCCGAGATGGATGCCCTTTGGGACGAAGTGAAGATCGAGGAGCATCGCGCCAACGGCAAACTCCCGCCGGTGGATGCCGCAACCGACGCCTGAAACCGCTGGACAAGAACAGTGACACTTGCGAGTGTCCGCGGTTCAAGACCCCGGAAGGCACAGCATGACACCGCGCAAGATCATCATCGACACCGATCCCGGTCAGGACGACGCCGTCGCCATCCTGCTGGCGCTGGCCAGCCCCGAAGAGATTGATGTGCTTGGTATCACCGCCGTTGCGGGGAACGTACCACTTGAGTTGACTGCAAAGAACGCGCGCATTGTCTGCGAACTGGCCGGGCACACGCATGTCCCCGTTTACGCCGGGTGCGACCGCCCGTTGAACCGTCCTCTGGTCACAGCGGAACACGTACACGGCAAAACCGGCCTAGACGGCCCTATCCTGCCTGATCCCGAGATGCCTCTGACCGACGGCCACGCGGTGGACTTCATCATTGAAACCCTGCGCACGCACGAGTCCGGGACGGTGACGCTCTGCCCGCTGGGGCCGCTGACCAACATCGCAACGGCCTTTCAAAAAGCGCCCGATATCATCGACCGGGTGCAGGAAATCGTGCTGATGGGAGGGGCGTATTTCGAAGTCGGGAACATTACCCCCACCGCCGAATTCAACATTTATGTCGACCCGGAAGCTGCTGAAATCTTGTTTAAATCCGGCGTTCATATTGTGGTTATGCCGCTGGATGTCACCCATAACGCATTGGTCACAAAACAGCGCAACGATGCGTTCCGCGCGCTTGATTCAAAAGTCGGGCATGCGGTTGCAGAAATGACGGATTTCTTCGAACGTTTCGACAAAGAAAAATACGGGTCGGAAGGTGCACCGTTGCACGATCCCTGCGTGACCGCATATCTGATCCGGCCCGACCTATTCTCGGGTCGTCACATCAACGTTCAGATAGAAACAAAATCCGACCTGACCCTGGGGATGACCGTCGCAGACTGGTGGCGCGTCACCGACCATCCGCCCAATGCTATGTTTATGGGCGAAATCGACGCCGACGGGTTCTTTGACCTGCTTACAGAAAGGTTGGCCCGCCTATGAGCGCCGCACTAAAACTCGCACGCCCTGAAGATCTGGACCGCTTGATGGGTCTGGTCGCAGCCTTTCACGCCGAGTCGGGAATTGAACAGGACCCCGATCAACGCCGAAACGCACTGGCTCCGTTGCTAGAGGGCATCCCCCACGGCTGCGTTTACTTGATCGGCCCCGGCCGTGCGCCATTGGGTTATATCGTGCTTACCTTTGGCTGGTCCATCGAGTTTGGCGGCATGGATGGCTTTGTCGACGAAATCTACATCCGCCCCGCCGTCCGCGGCCGTGGTATCGCAACCGAAGTTTTGCTTGCCCTGCCCAAGGCGCTGGCGGGTGCCGGGTTGACGGCCCTGCACCTTGAAGTCGACCGTGCCAAAGTAGCCACCCAGAATTTGTATGCACGCACCGGCTTTAAACCACGTGAGCGGTATATGTTGATGAGCAAGCCGCTTTAGCGCGCTTCAATCCCCATATCCATTCCGGGAACGTCCATGCCCATCACCGGGTCAGTGGACGATGCCTGCATTCCTGATACCGGATATGTCCCCGGGCCCGAGCAAGCGGCCAAAAAAACAGTGCTGATCACTGAAGCTACGAGAAGGAATTTCGAACCAGTCATGGTGTGCTCCTTTCTGTAATGCAGCCACATTACTTCGGCTCAACATGATACAAATAGGAAAAAGTTCACACATAATCGGAATTATGGCGAAAAAATGTCAACGAAATTGTATTTCTAAATGTTTACAGGGGGATAGCTGCCTAAGTTTTTTAGACGTATTGTCATGCCGGTTTGTCGGGCTTCAGCGGCATCTCAAAAAACAACAAAGTGTCCTTTGCGATCTCTGGAACCTCGGAATAGGCGTCACGCAGTTGAAAGCCCATTGAAAGGTACAGACGCGTCGCCGCTTCTAATGGTTTGCCAGTGTCCATGCGAATACAGTCAAATCCCTGCTTTCGGCATTGGTCAATCAAGGACATCATGACTGCGTAACCCGCACCCGTCCCGCGGGCGACATCACTGACAAAAACCCGTTTGATTTCAGCGATGCCCGGTCCGATTGTCCGAAACATCCCGCACCCAACGGCCTGCCCGTTCATTAACGCCAACCTCACCCCTCCGGTAGGGGGAGCGTGTTCAACTTCAATCTCATCCAACAGCTGGGCGTAAACATCACGAGGATAAAAGGTCTTCACGACGCGCACGGATTTTTCGTCAAGAGTCAGTAGAAAATCCCGGTATTCCCAACACAAACGCCGAACCTCATTAAAGTGGTTCGGCGTCCTGGGTTCTATGATGCGAAGCAAAACCTGATCCTCAAACTGAAGTTGAGGGTCAAGTTAGCATTCCTGACGTCACTTGCGAAGGATCGACGCCCCTGCGTATTCCGCGACTTCGCCCAGCGATTCCTCGATGCGGATCAGCTGGTTGTACTTGGCCAACCGGTCCGACCGCGCCAGTGACCCGGTTTTGATCTGACCACAATTGGTGGCGACGGCCAGATCGGCAATGGTGGCGTCCTCGGTTTCGCCCGAGCGGTGCGACATCACGTTGGTATAACGTGCGCGGTGGGCCATATCGACGGCGCGCAGGGTTTCGGTCAGCGAGCCGATCTGGTTCACCTTGACCAGCATCGAGTTGGCACAACCACGCTCGATCCCCTCGGCCAGACGCGCAGGATTGGTCACAAACAGGTCGTCACCCACCAGCTGAACCTTGTCACCGATAGCATCGGTCAGGGCTTTCCAGCCATCCCAGTCATCTTCGGACATACCATCTTCGATCGAGATGATCGGATAGTCGTTGACCAGCGCCGCCAGATAGGCCGCGTTTTCTTCGGAGGTCAGTGTCGTACCCTCACCTGCCAGAACGTATTTCCCGTCTTTGAAATACTCGGTCGCGGCACAATCGAGCGCCAGGTGGATTTCCTCACCCGGCTTATAGCCGGCTTTTTCTATGGACTTCAGAATGAAATCCAGCGCCTCGCGGGTGCTGGCGATGTTGGGTGCGAAACCACCCTCGTCACCCACACCAGTGGCCAGACCGGCCGAGGACAGTTCTTTTTTCAAGGTGTGGAAAACTTCTGCCCCCATGCGCACGGCTTCGCGGATATTCGCGGCCGAGGTCGGCATGATCATGAATTCCTGAATATCGATCGGGTTGTCCGCATGCTCACCACCATTGATGATGTTCATCATCGGCACTGGCAGAACGCGGGCCGAGGTGCCGCCGACATAGCGATACAGAGGTTGCGTGGTGAAATCCGCCGCTGCCTTGGCCGTCGCCAGCGAGACACCCAGAATGGCATTTGCACCCAGACGGCCCTTGTTGTCGGTCCCGTCCAGCTCGATCATCGCCTGATCGATGGCAACCTGCTCGGTCGCGTCAAAGCCCACCAGTTCCTCGGCAATCTCACCGTTTACTGCTGCAACGGCCTCTAGCACGCCTTTGCCCATGTAGCGCGATTTGTCACCGTCACGCTTCTCCACTGCCTCATAGGCACCGGTTGACGCGCCCGACGGTACAGCCGCACGGCCCATGGTGCCGTCTTCCAAAATCACGTCGACTTCAACTGTCGGGTTGCCCCGGCTGTCCAGAATTTCACGTGCGTGGATGTCGATGATGGTGCTCATGAGGCCCGTCCCTGTGGCTGCGATCAATTGCACGCCTCTTAGCATCATCGGGCAAAATGTAAACTGTCTATGTTAACGCTAACAGGGTCATTCTCTGATCTTTAGGGCTAACACTCATCTGTTTGCGCCAACGTGCGACGATACGTCAAGCCACCACGGCCAGTTCACGCGCCAACTTGCGTTCACGGATAAAGGTGTACATGCCCGAACCAATGATCAGCGTCGCCCCGGCCAGCGTCATCGTATCAGGACGTTCACCGAACATAAGCATCCCGGCTATGATCGAAAAAACCAATCGGGTGTAACGAAACGGGGTCAAAGCAGACGCTTCCCCGATCCGCATGGCCGAAACGATGCCGTAATACCCAAGAACACCAAACCCAATGGCACCTAAGTAGGGACCAACCTGAACCGCCTGCAAGGGAACAACAGGTTGCGCCGTGAACAGCATAAGCACCACGCCAGCAAGCCCCACTGCGATATAAGCCTGCAATGCCACAACAGATGAGGCCACGCGAACATCCAGCCGCCGGGTAATCAAATCACGCGCCGCAATCGCGATCACGGTTGCAACTACAAATAACGAGTCAGGCTGGAAGCCTTCCAGCCCAGGACGAATGATCATCACAACGCCGATGAATCCTACGCCAATTGCGCTCCAGCGTCGCCAGCCGACCTGTTCGCCCAGAAACAAGGCCGCACCCATGGTTACGGCCAGCGGCATCGCCTGAAAAACGGCTGCCACAGTGGAAAGATCGACAAGCGACAGTGCGGTCACAAATGTCAGTGCCCCAACCGCTTCGGTTCCAGCACGAGCCAGCGGTAGTGCCTTCCACGCAAGCGGATCAAAAATACGTTTGCGTGTCGCCAGAGACATCACAACAAAAATCAGGCTGCAGAACAGTCCCAAGACAATCATGATCTGCCCGGTCGATACACTGATCGATAAGTGCTTGATAAACATGTCCTCAAGCGCAAAGGCCGCCATTGACCCTATGATCAGCAAAATGCCGTTGATGTTGTTCATAAGCGTTTCCGTTGGAATGGGCTGGCAAAATGGGCGCCCTTACGGCAGCAAAACCGTAACTTTCACAACAGAGCAAGCAAAAACTCGACAGGTATTATGAATTGATGTGAGACCACCAATCGCGTTTTGTGATGAATCAGTCCCGTTCCAAGGGAACACCATACAATTCCAACCGGTGACCCTTCAGCCTGTACCCCAGCTTAGCGGCTATTTTTTCCTGCAGCGCCTCAATCTCGGGATCGACGAATTCGATCACTTCGCCCGACTGCATGTCGATGAGATGGTCGTGGTGGTCCCGTTCGGCATCCTCATACCGAGCGCGCCCGTCGCCAAACTCCAGACGGTCGAGAATCCCCGCCTCTTCGAACAGTTTCACGGTGCGATAGACGGTTGCGATTGAAATACCCGAATCCACCTTGGAGGCACGGGCATACAGCTCTTCGACATCGGGATGATCGTCGCTTTGCTGCAGCACCTGCGCGATTATACGGCGCTGTCCCGTCATACGCAGGCCTTTGGCTTCGCAACGGGCGATGATCGTGTCGGACATGAGTGACCCTCAGAGTAGTTCGGGTCTTTGTCTTAATACGTCTGCGCGGCTGGCGCCACAGGGGAATTGCAGCTCAGGCCACGCGGCGTAGGTCGGCCCAGATCGGCAGATGGTCGGATGCAATATGCGCAGGCCGCGTTTTGTGCGCACCGTGCAATACCGCCTCAAGCCCCTCGCCCAGCGCGATCCGGTCCAGAGCCCCTAATGGCTGTGCGGCGGGGAAGCTTGGAACCGGTGGCAGAAATCTCATGTCTGGCGCCAAATGGTCCAGCACTGGCTGCCGAGACCATTCGTTGAAATCCCCGGCCCAGACTGTCGGCATATCATCCAGATCCTCGTCAAAATGGCGAATATGCGTGATCTGCTGACGGCGAGACGCGGGCAACAAGCCCAGATGCATTCCCATCACCCGTAGCGGACCGATCTGCGTGTCGAACTCAACCCGCACCGCCCCCCGAGGCTCCAGCCCCGGCAGATCGTGATGGCCTGCCTGCCGCACCCGGATCGCGTCGCCCCGCCAGATCACCGCATTGCCGTGCCAGCCCAGACTGCCCGCGCCACCTAGGTCAACGATCTTCCAACCGGCTTCATCCAGCATGAAATGCGGCAAAGCAGCGGGACGCGGAGGCAGACGCTTGTCAGCCTCTTGCAGCACCACAATATCGGCCTTCATGCTGTCGATCACCTGCATGATACGCTGTGGTTGCCGACGGAAATCGAGGCCGACACATTTCTGAATATTGTAGCTGGCTATGCGCAGGGTCGATGGGTGTGTCATGAGGCTCTGATCATTCCTATGCAAACAGAGTGCCATGCTAAACGCTGGGTGCAACCCCCTTAGATCTGCAAGACCAGATAAAGCGAGGCTTTACCGTAAGCCTGGCTATCTTGCCTAAGAAACGATCAGCAAAACGCGGTTTCTCTTGATCCGCTGCCCTCCGTGCTTCTATGCCAGAACGACTGTTATGGCGGATCGTCGACTCAGCGAGGGATCAATGGTTTCAAGCGACATCCAGTCGAGTGACACCACGCGCGCCAGCCTTGTGTTGGTGATCGGCGGCATGATGTGGGGGCTGTATTGGATCCCCGTAAGATTCTTATACAACCTCGGCCTGACCGGCCCATGGCCGGGTATCGCGATGTACAGCTCGGCCTTGCTTGTGCTTATCTTCCTGATCTGGCGAGAGCGGCAAACACTGGCCTTGCAATGGCGCGATCTTATGGTCAGTGGCATGTTCACCGGCGCAGCCTTCAGCCTGTACTCTATCAGTCTTGTCTATACTGAGGTCGTACGCTCGATCCTTCTGTTCTACCTGACGCCGATCTGGGGCACGCTTCTGGGGCTATTTTTCCTGAGAGAACGCATTGGTCTTGGGCGCATCTTAGGTTTGTTATGCGGGATCGGTGGCCTGTTTGTTGTCCTTGGGGATGCGGGTGAAATACCCTGGCCAAAAAATATCGGTGACTGGCTGGCACTGGCCTCTGGCATATGTTGGGCGCTCGGCTCGCTGGGGCTTTACCGTACAAGCAACATTTCGGCTTCTGGGCAAGTATTTGCCTTTGTTCTGGGCGCAATGGTACTATCGCTGATCAGCCTTGTTTTTCTGCCCGACGGGGCACTGCCTGGCATTAGCCAAGAGAACGCACTTAGGCTGCTTGTTTTTGCTTTGCTCTCAGCCCTCTATGTGCTGCCCATGATCTACATGACGATCTGGCCCGCAACCAAGCTATCCCCTGCCCGCGTAGGCCTATTGTTGATGAGCGAGGTCGTTGTCGGCATCGCATCAGCCGCTGCCCTGTCTGGGGAGCCCTTCGGACTGCGAGAACTATTGGGCACTGCATTGATTGTCAGCGCTGCCGTACTGGAAATCGTCCGGAAGTAACACTCAACAGGGCTGATATCACGTCCCACAGAACGTCGCGTGAACGACTTCATTTTCGGTCGGAGGGTGTGTCAGGTCGGCCGCTTCGGGCTGATCCTCGTATGGGCGTGCTAGAACCGTGTTCAGCCGATGGAATGGTTCATAATCCCCTTGAACGGCCGCCTGAATCATCTGCTCGACCCGATGATTGCGGGGAATAAAGGCCGGGTTCGCAGCATTCATGACGGCTTGCGGGTTTTGTTCGCGGGTCAGGCGTTCTTTCCAACCCTTGGCCCACTCATCAAACGCTTGCGGCGTCAGGAATTGATCGCGCACGTTATCGCGGTCCAGAGCCCGGAACGTGTTGGTAAAATCAGCATTGTTGTGCGCCATTCGGGTCAGAAGATCGGTAATTAGCGCCTCATCGCCTTCGTCTTCGGTGGTCAGGCCAATCTTGGCACGGAAACGCGTCAGCCAGTGCTGCTGGATCAGGCCGGGCATTGCATGCACAATTTCGGTCGCTTCTTCGACCGCACTTTCGGGGTCTTCGACCTGTTGGATCAGCGAGGTCGCCAACTGCGCCAGATTCCACACGGCGATATCCGGCTGGTTGGAGTAGGCATAGCGCCCCATCCGGTCAATCGAACTGTAGACCGTGTTCGGATGGTAACTGTCCATAAAGGCACAGGGTCCATAGTCGATGGTCTCACCCGCGATCGACGAATTGTCGGTGTTCATCACCCCATGGATAAAGCCCACGCTCATCCATTGCGAAATCAACTGCGCCTGCGCATCCCGTACCGCTCGCAACAACCCCATAGGACCGTCGGCTTGCGGATAGTGCCTGGCAATGGCGTACTCGGTCAGCTTTTTCAGGTTTTCGACCTGCCGACGCCCCGCAAATACCTGAAACGTACCCACACGCAGATGACTTTGCGCAACGCGGGTCAGAACCGCTCCGGGCATCGGACCTTCGCGCAGAACGATCTCACCCGTCTCAACGGCAGCCAGCGCGCGAGTGGTCGGAATGCCCAGCGTGTGCATCGCCTCGGACACCACATATTCGCGCAACACCGGCCCCAACCAAGCACGGCCATCGCCTCGGCGGCTGAAGGGCGTCTGCCCCGAGCCTTTAAGTTGAATATCCCGCCTTACACCATCAGTGCCGACCGTCTCACCCAGCAAAACCGCACGGCCATCCCCCAACTGAGGATTGTAGGTTCCGAACTGATGCCCGGAATACAACTGCGCAATTGGCTCGGCACCTTCGGGCAGCGTATTGCCCGCAAAGGTCTGGGCCATGTCCTCAACCTCGCCGGGGGTGACGCGCAAAATCTGCGCAAGTTCCTCGTTGAACGCGACCAGATGCGGCGCTCGCACGGGCATCGGCGCCTGCCGGGCAAAGAACGTGTCAGGAAGGCGGGCGTAGCTGTTGTCAAACGGGATCGTCAGGGACATACCGCAAACATATTGTCGAAATGCACAAATACCATAGCGGATCGCATGACCGCGTGCATAATCGCGTCAACATGACGAGGCACCACATGACAGCAGAAGAAATCATCGCGCACCTGAACCTTGAACGCCACCCCGAGGGCGGCTGGTTCCGCGAAACATGGCGTGCTGAGAACGAAGGCCGCGCAACAGGCACCTGCATCTATTTCCTACTACAGGCAGACGAACGCAGTCATTGGCACCGCGTGGATGCGACCGAGATCTGGCTGTATCACGCTGGTGCGCCCCTGACCCTGTCTCTCAGCGCCACCGAGGACGGCCCCGCAACCGATCACCTGCTGACCCCAGATCTAATCAGTGGCGCACCACAAGTGATCGTGCCCGTGAACCACTGGCAATCAGCGCAATCAACCGGAGACTATACCCTGGTAAGCTGCACCGTCTCACCTGGGTTCGAGTTCGACGGCTTCGAACTGGCCGAGCCAGATTTCGATATCCCGCGCGCGTAAGGCAGTGACCATCGAGTCGACCCCAGTTGCGACGAAAATCAGACCTTGGGCTCGCCCTAACCCCATATCGGGCAGGGTTCGATCAAGAAATCAGGCCAGATCGATGTTGTCGTCGATACCAGCAGCTCCAGCTGTGAGAACGTAACCAAGATCCTCAAGGGACGCGACCGACCAATCCGACAAATAGCTGGTCGCATCGTACGTACCATCATCTGCCAAATACCCGATATACCCGGTCATCAGCTCATCCTGATACGCTTCTTCGTCCCAGTGTCCTCCGGCTGTGCCTGAGCCGCCGTCAGTTTCAACCAATAGGAAATCGTCTTCGGTGAAATAGCCAACGTATTCCGAGTTTGCTGCATCACCGTTATAGAGGCTGGTCACTGTGTCATCAGTTGGCCTTCTGGTGCCATTGTCGTCCACCACAGTCGATACCAGACCGTAATAATCCCAAAGTGTACCCAAACCCATGACATGCATCATTTCATGCAGAACGATATCATCGAACTGCCCAGCGTCATGATACGCCAAAGCGTCAGCTTCATCGAAAGTCATCTCACCGATTGCAGGCAAACCGGTGTCACTGCGGATACCGGTGGGTCCCGCCTGCCCCAGCACCCCACCCTCACCATCTATGGCATCTAAATCCGCCATGATGACGAGGTCATCGTAGATGTTACCCTCTCCGTCGACCGCATCTTCGATATCGCCATCAATAAGAGAGGCCAGATAATCTGCTGACGCAATGAACACTGCCTTCAGATCTTCGGGCCAGTCGCCAACGAACCGAACTTCGATATTGTATTGAAGGCTGTCGTCGATCCCATCGTTTTGCCCGGTGATGTAAACGTCCGTGACAGTTTCTGTTTCGGTGTCACCCCCGCCGCCTTTTCCCGGCGGTGGCCCCTTGTCGCCCCTGGCGGCGGCTGGCTCATCAATAAACAGAAGGTCACCGCTCAGATTTCCGATGGGTTGATTGTTACTTTCAGATGCATGGAGACGCGATGCGCCTGCACCTGACGACTTTACATAATCAAGAAAATTTCCACTTAATTCTGACGGCATAACCTTTTCCCTCGTATTCTAACCCAACATCGTCACCCAGTTTATTTGCGAGGACACAATTTAAACAAAAGAAATTGACGAAAATGTGACTTGACACGCAAATTGACTGAAAAATTCAACTCAATAGCCACTATACATCAGTCTTTGTCCGCCATTAGTCTACAAAAAGAAAGCATAAATGCAGAAATCCAAGTTCACTCAAAGAATGTTTCAATGGGTTACTTTGCGTTCGACTGAGCTTACCACCCCGCCGCCGACCAGCGCCTGAACCCCCGTCGTACCCGGGCATGAGGTTGGCAAGCCCCGCGCCACGCGCACCGCGAGATAGGCAAAGGCTTGCGCTTCTAGCATATCTCCGTCCAGACCCACTGCCTCGACCGGTTCGACCGGGCAATCCAGCGAGACGCGCAGCATCTCCATCAACACCGGATTACGCCGCCCACCGCCAGTCACCAGAACGCGAGACGGAGGCTTGGGGCAGTGTTCCATCCCCTGAACAACACCAACCGCGCACATGCCGGTCAGGGTCGCCACGGCATCAGCGTCAGACAGTTCTTTCACCAACCCGATCATCTCGGCAAAGTCGTTACGATCCAGCGATTTCGGCGGCATACGGGAAAAGAAGGGTTCAGCCAAAAACAGCTCCAGCGCGCCCATTTCAACCGTACCGCCGCGCGCCACAGCGCCGTCCCGATCCATCGGCAGCCCCAAACGCGCCTGCATCAGGTCATCCACGGGCGCATTGGCCGGACCAGTATCAAACGCCAGCAGCGCACCCGGGGCTTCTGGCCCTTCAAAGCTGGGATCGACATAAGTCAGATTCCCCACCCCTCCGAGGTTCAGAAAGCACAGAGGTTCCGTGGCTCCGATCCATTTGGCACAGGCAAAATGGAAAATGGGTGCCAGCGGCGCACCTTCGCCCCCCATGGCCACGTCATCACTGCGGAAATCCCAGACCACCGGCACGCCCAGAGCTTGCGCCAGCCCCTTGCCATCGCCCACCTGCAACGTGCCACGTCCGCGTGGTTCATGCGCAAGGGTCTGACCGTGAAATCCGATCAGGTCTATCTGTTCGTATTCAGATAACGCCTCGGCATGGGCGATGGTGACCAGTTCAGCAGCCGCATCAACGTCCGGCCCGTACCATTGGCCAAGCGCCGACCGCAGGACGCTTCTCTCCTGTTCCGAATACGCCCTGTAACCGCTGGGACCAAAGCCCACAATCCGCTGCCCGTCCGTTTCGACCACAGCGGTGTCCACGCCATCAAGAGATGTTCCAGACATTGCACCCAATGCTCTGATCGTGCCTGTTTTGCTGATCGCCCGGCCCACGTTCATCCTCTATTTGCTTGTCACACCCATTTTCTCGGCGCGTTGGTGACAACCTGCACGGTAACGCAAAGCTTAGGCAAGCCACATCGTGTAGCACCCGCGTTTTTCTTGGAAATGGTGCCTTTTCCTTGGCACCACCACCGCCTATACACTGCCCCGCAACATCAACCCAAAGGGCACGATATGACCTACCATCCCAAATCGGATTTCATCGCCACGATGATCGAGCGCGGCTTTCTCGCCGACTGCACCGATTATCAGGGCCTTGACGAAGCGCTGATGAGTGGATGCAAGCCGGCCTATATCGGCTTTGATGCAACGGCCAAATCGTTGCATGTGGGCAGCCTGATCCAGATCATGATGCTGCGCTGGTTCCAGAAGACCGGTCACCAGCCGATCACCCTGATGGGGGGCGGCACCACCAAGGTGGGCGACCCGTCTTTCCGTGCGGATGAACGCCCCCTGCTGGGCCCCGAACAGATCGACGAAAACATCGCGGGCATCAAAAAGGTTTTCGCGGCCTATATCGACTATGACAGCGACGCCGAAAACAAGGCGCTGATGCTGAACAATGCCGAGTGGCTGGACGGCCTGAACTACCTCGACTTTCTACGGGACATCGGGCGGCATTTCTCGGTCAACCGGATGCTATCATTTGAATCCGTGAAATCACGGCTGGACCGCGAGCAGTCGCTCAGCTTCCTCGAATTCAACTACATGATCCTGCAGGCCTATGACTTCCTTGAACTAAACCGCCGTTACGGCTGTGTTTTGCAGATGGGCGGCAGTGACCAGTGGGGCAATATCGTAAATGGTATCGACCTGACCCGCCGCGTGTTGGATCACGAGATCTACGGCCTAACTTCGCCCCTGCTGACCACCAGCGACGGCAAGAAGATGGGCAAGTCTCAGGACGGCGCCGTCTGGCTGAACGCGGAAATGCGCTCGCCCTATGAATTCTGGCAGTTCTGGCGCAACACCACCGATGCGGATGTGGGTCGCTTCCTGAAGCTCTACACTGAAATGCCGGTGGATGAATGTGATCGCCTTGGCGCATTGCAGGGGTCGGAAATTAATGAGGCCAAGATCCGCCTTGCCAACGAAGTCACCGCGCTGTTGCACGGGGCCGAGGCTGCGGCAAACGCCGAGGCCACCGCACGCGAAGTGTTCGAAAAAGGTGGCGTCGGGGACGATCTTCCGACCCTGACCTTAAGCGCGGACGAGCTGGGCGACGGCATGTCCATCGTACAGGTCATCGTGAAATCGGGCCTTGCGAAATCCGGTAAAGAGGCCAAGCGCCTGATTGCGGAAAATGGAGCAAAACTGGATGACGCTCCGCTGACCGATGCAGGGTTGATGATCGACGCGGGTGCGCTGTCCTCGCCAATCAAGCTGAGCGCTGGCAAGAAGCGGCACGTGCTGGTGCAGCTGGGCTGATCAGCGACACGACAAATGAAGCAACGGCCACCTAAGCGGGTGGCCGTTTTTCGTTTCCGGTGGTGGTAAGGAGATTACCGCTTGCCGCCGTTGCCTTGGCCGCCTTTGCCGGACCCGTTGCCCTGGCCGTTATTGCTGCCACCATTTCCAGTGCCGGGGCCAGAGCCGCCATTGTTGCCTCCGCCGTTACCAGGGTTTCCGTTGTTTCCGTTTCCATTGCCCGGACCGCCGTTGTTGCCGCCGCCATTGTTGCCGCCGTTCCCGCCGCCATTATTACCGCCGTTCCCGCCGCCATTGTTACCGCCGTTTCCGCCGCCATTGTTGCCACCGTTCCCGCCGCCATTGTTACCGCCGTTCCCGCCTTCACCTGGGTTACCCCCACTATCGCCGGGATTTCCTCCTCCGCCACCAGGACCTGAGCCTCCTCCGTTGTCCGGGTCAATACCAGCGAACTGTTCACTTTCACGGTTCTCTCCATCAGGAGCAGATGCACTGATCGACTCCGTCGGGAGGTCTGTCAGCAAAGCCGCCAAACCGGGACACATCGCGCCTGTGTTTACCAAGGTGGTTTCGAAATCTGAACGTTTCTGCAACTGCTTAAGAAAACTCGGCGTGACCTGTGAACAGGAACACAGCGCGGCATAATCGCCGCTGTTCGCCGCGTCCCGCGCGGTTTTCGCGTTACAGACCTCAGACGCTGCAGCTGCGCTGCCCGCCATCAAAACCCCCATGAAAGGCGCAATCGCAAGAGCGCCCAGCTTGTGCTTTGTACTCGTTAACATGTCAGTACCTCCTGACCAATAAACAGCCAACCACGCCAGGTTGTTCGATCACGAAATGGGCACAGAGGGTGAAGGCTGGATGGGCACAATCTAAGGAATTGTTAATCAAATGATGCCGACCGCGACTCAACATCTGGGGCCAAACCACTGGACAGACCCCCAGCGTTCCAGTTATTGAACATTTGTTCATTAACTTGGAAGGCACCTGTCATGCACCTGTCGAACACAGCAGCCATCATAACCGGAGGCGCTTCGGGCCTTGGCGAAGCAACGGCCCGCCACTTTGCGGACCAAGGCGCGCAGGTCACGATCTTAGACAGAGACACGGATCGCGGCACGCAGGTCGCCGCCGAGATCGGGGGATACTTCGCACAGACCGATGTCACAGACGAAAGCTCGGTCTCTGCGGCCATCTCCACTGCACTGGACAAAATGGGCAAGATCACGGCAGCTGTGAATTGTGCGGGCATTGCCATTGGGGCCAAAACAGTGGGTCGTGAAGGCCCACACCCGCTGGACGCTTTCCAGCGCACCATAGACATCAACCTAATTGGCACTTTCAACGTTTCGCGCTTGGCTGCAGTTGAAATGGCTAAGAACGAGCCAGAGCCGGATGGCGCCCGCGGAGTAATTATCAACACAGCTTCGATCGCGGCCTTTGATGGGCAAAAAGGCCAAGCCGCCTATGCGGCCTCAAAAGGTGGTGTGGTCGGGATGACCTTGCCGATGGCGCGCGATTTGGCCTCGAGCGGTATTCGGGTGATGGCCATCGCCCCCGGCATCTTCATGACCCCGATGCTGGCCAGCCTGCCAGAAGAGGTGCAGCAGCAACTGGCCGCCGACGTACCTAACCCTGCCCGTTTGGGCGATCCTCGTGAATACGGGCGGTTGGCCGGGTTTATTGTTGAGATGGGGTACCTGAACGGAGAAGTCATCCGCATCGACGGTGCCCTGCGTATGCGCTAAGCCTACCCTATGACCGAGCGGGAAAAGATGCAGGCCGGGCAGTGGTATTGCTGCCTTGACGCGGAATTGAATGAATTGCGCGCGGAAGCCCGGCGAGCAGTTCATGCGCACAACACCTGCCAACCGGACGCTCGGGGGGGTATGGCGCCAGAGTTAAATGCCCTGTTCGCCAGCACAGGCCCTGATTGCTTTCTCGAAGCGCCTTTTCACTGCGCCTATGGTCTGAACATTCACCTTGGCGCACGGGTTTATTTCAATGCAGGATGTGTAGTTCTGGATACCGCGCCGGTGCAGATCGGGGACGACACGATGTTCGGCCCTCACGTACAGATCTATTGCGCCCAGCACGCCAAGGATCCAGCTGAGCGCGCGCAGGGGCTGGAAATCGGTCTACCAGTGACTATTGGTCGGAATGTTTGGGTGGGCGGCGGTGCCATCCTGATGCCCGGCATCACCATCGGCGACAACGCCACCATAGGCGCAGGCAGCGTCGTCACCAAGGACGTTGCTGCCCAAGAAACGGTAGTCGGCAATCCTGCCCGGTTGCTTGACCGCCCCTAGGCTTCTTCGGCCTTTTCCTCAAGCGTCAACCACTCTTCCTCTGCCGCTGCCAGTTTTTCCTGCCGCTCCACCAGCGCTTCGGTCGCCTTCTTGAACTTAACCGGCTCGCGCGTGAACAGTTCGGGGTCAGACATGAGTTCTTCCAGCTTGCCGATCTCGGCCTCAAGGCGGGCGATTTCGGCGGGCAGCTTCTCAAGACGATGCTTTTCCGAGAATGAGAGACCCGATTTAGGCTGACTTTCCTGCTTTACCTTCGGTTTGGATGCCTTTGTTTTTTCAGCCTTCTTCTCAAATACATCGCCCCGCTGCGCAACGTAATCCGACCACCCGCCCGCGTAAACGGTTGCGCGACCATTGCCTTCCATCGCAATCGTCGTGGTGGCGACCCGGTCCAGAAAATCCCGATCGTGGCTGACCAGCAGAACAGTGCCGTCATAATCGTCCAGCAGTTCCTGCAACAGGTCCAGAGTTTCGACATCCAGATCGTTGGTCGGTTCATCCAGCACCAGCAAGTTCGAGGACTTGGCCATCAGCTTGGCCAGCAGCAACCGCGCCTTTTCGCCGCCCGACAGGGACTTAACAGCCGCTCTCGCCTGCCGTTCATCAAACAGGAATTCCTTGAGGTAGCCGACCACGTGCTTTGGTTGACCGCCGACCATGACCTGATCGGCCTTACCCGAAACCCGCATCTCAGGGTCGCCGGTCAGGCTGTCCCACAGGCTCATCTCGGGGTCCAGTTGCGCACGGGTCTGGTCAAAAACAGCAGTTTCCAGATTGGTGCCCAAGGCCACCGAGCCTTCATCCGGCTGCTCCTGCCCCAGCAGCATTTTCAGCAGCGTCGTCTTGCCAACACCGTTGGGGCCGACAAAGGCCACCCTGTCGCCGCGCTGTACCAACAAATCGAAATTCCGCACGATCTGTTGATCGTCAAAAGACTTGGCCAAACCCTTGGCCTCTATCACCTTACGCCCGGATTTAGGCCCGGCCTCGAGCGTCATCGCCGCCGAGCCCTGACGTTTGATCTGCGCCGCTTTCTCGGCTCGCAACGCCTGCAAGGCGCGTACCCTGCCTTGATTGCGCTTCCGACGCGCACTGATACCTTCAACGGCCCATTTCGCCTCGGACTTGATCAGGCGGTTCAGTTTGTGTCTCTGCTGATCCTCTTCGTCCCAAATCTTGTCACGCCAGGATTCGAACGCATCGAAACCCTGTTCCTGCCGCCTCACCATGCCGCGGTCGATCCACAGCGTCGCACGTGTCAGCGCCCGCAGGAATGCGCGGTCATGCGAAATCAGGACATAGGCAGTTCGAGTCGCCCCCAACTCACGCTCCAGCCAGGCAATCGCTTCGATATCCAGATGGTTGGTCGGCTCATCCAGCAACATCAGGTCAGGTGCTTCGGCCATCAACTTGGCCAGCGCCGCCCGCCGCCTTTCCCCACCCGAGGCGGTTTCGACCGCGCGGGATGGATCAAACTTCAGCCCCTCACCGGCGCGTTCGACCTTGTACAGCTCACCCGGCTCCAGACCGCTTGAGGCATAGTCGCCCAACGTGGCGAAGCCTTCCATGGTCGGGTCTTGTTCCATGTAACCAACGGATTCCCCTGGCGGAATTACGATGTCGCCGTGATCGGGCTCAACCAGCCCAGCCATCACTTTCATCAGGGTGGATTTGCCCGACCCGTTCCGCCCCACCAAAGCGACACGGTCGCCTGGCTGCACCACTAGGTCCAGCTCCGAAAATACCGGATCGCCCCCGAAGGTCAGGGAAATACCGGACATCTGCAACAAAGGAATTCTCGCCATGTCCGCCAGCTAAACCGGCAGACACAATGCGTCAACGCCTCTGCTTCACCTTTTCAAAAATACTCAAATCACCCGGCGACCGCCCGCAGCAGACGTTTTCGGGCTGGGGGAATCGCGCCGATCTCAAGCCCGGTGAAGACATGCAGGGTATTCATGTGCCGGTCCACCACGGCATGATCGCTGACCCAACCACCCATCATCAGATAAGTACGCAGCAAGGGCGGCATCCGTAGCATCGCCTTTTTCGCATCCGGCCTGCGACGCAGACGCGCGGCAAAACGAAAAACATCCGGCGCCTTTACCCGCGGCAGCCAGCGTTTCGGCGCAAGATGCCGGTGCTTCAGCATGGCGAAGGCATCAAGATATTCCTCGGTCTCTGTACCGGCAAAAGAGGAACAGCCGAACAACATCTCAACCCCGTTTTGATCGACATAGGCTGTCATCGCCCCCCAAGCGACACGCAGAATGTCCGGGTCGGTCCAATCGGGATGGATGCAGAACCGCCCCATCTCGACCATCCGCTCCTCAAAACCTTCGAGCACGGAGAGATCATAGAATTGTGAAGAATAGCTCCGGCTAATCTCAGCCCCGCTGTCCATCGTCAGCATGCGAAAGCAACAAACCAGCTGCCCTTCGTGCTGCATGTCTTCAACCAGAATATGTTCGCAGACCAGATCAAAATCGTCCTGATCAGTCTGCTCTGTTCCAAAAGCCAGCGTGCGCAGTACCTGCGCCGCTGCCACATCCTGAGGTGACTGCGCCAAACGCGCACGATACCGGCCTTTGCCAAGCAATAGTGTCATGGTCGCATCCTCCTCGGCTGCTGACCCGATTTCTCTTGCCGCGTCCCTATCCACAATGTGTGACTGTCGTATGACGATCGCAAGGTGTGGCTTGCTGTTACTCGCTGGCTCCTGGGATATTGGCCGGATTGAAGTTGCCAATGTTGCCCAGCAGCTGACGCAGGAAGCCCGAACTTTCAATTGACGATTCGGTGACGCGGCGATCCAGCTGAACGACGATTCCGTCTTCAAGCCCGAACCGTTCGATATTGCGGACAACACCCCGGTCATCGAAGCTGATCGCCACCAGCTCGCGCGAGACTACTTCAGGTTTTTTCGGGCCGTAATGACGAACGCGCGAGCGAACGTAGTAAAAACCGGAATCACGCACTACGCCGGACGAACTGGGCGCCCCGACCGCTTCAAGCACACTGTCGCGGGTGTCGACGCCTACTTTGATTTCGGCCAGTTCTTCAGGTGCAGGAATATATCCGTGATTATTGAAGACCGGCGTACATGCCGTGGTCGCTGCCAAACAGGCCGCAAAGACGAGCGTTTTCGACGCCGGTTTCAACCTGTTCACAACCTTCAACATTTACACCCTCTTGCCTTGGCCCTTTGCGGGCCCTATCCGCTTACATCAAACCGCAGCCCCGGTTCAACACAGGAAAGGGTCACAAATGAGCAACCAGACATCTCTGCGGGTGGCCGACCTGCCCCAAAATGCATCAACCCCCTTTGACTTGCGTTCTGACGCCAAGGCATTGGAGGCTATAAAAGATGAACTAGGTCTGTTGGGTCTTCGCAAACTCAGCTTTGTGGGTGACGTCAGGGCACAGGGTAAACGCGACTGGGTGCTGACCGGCAAATTGGGCGCGACAGTAATTCAACCTTGCGTCGTCACACTTGAACCTGTGACCACGCGGATCGACATTCCTGTGACGCGAACCTTTGTGGCCGACTGGGTCGATCCCGAAGAACCTGAATTCGAAATCCCCGAAGATGATGACACCGAACAGCTGGGCGCTGAGATCGACCCCGCCCTTGTCATGATCGAGGCCCTATCGCTGGCCCTGCCCCAATACCCGCGCAAGGATGGCGCGGAACTGGGACAAGCCGACTTTACCGAACCCGGCAAACAAGCAATGACGGACGAGGATGTCAAACCCTTTTCCGGTCTGGCCGGTTTGCGTGACGCACTGAAAAAAGACGAGTGACATAGGTCTGTTTTCCTGTCATAGCAGGCGCTCAGAAAAATCGCTTGAACATGTCGAGAATCGCAGTATTTTCGCGCGCTCATCGGAATTTGGGTTGGACATTGCGGGGCTCGTCCCCTAAACGCGCGTCAAACCACGAGAAAAACGAAGAATGAAACCCGGCCCACAGCGAATCTGTTGGCCCTCAGTAGACAAAGGTTGAGACCATGGCCGTCCAACAGAACAAAGTTTCCAAGTCGCGTCGCAACAACCGCCGCGCGCACGACGCTCTGGTTGCTGCAAACCCGAACGAATGCGCAAACTGTGGTGAGCTGAAGCGCCCGCACCACGTCTGCGCGTCCTGCGGCCACTACGATGACCGCGAAGTCGTCGCACAGGCCGACGAAATCGACCTGGACGAAGACGCGGCCTAAGCTTCTAAAACGCGCAGGCAAGGCATGACAGAACAGCCCTCGCAGGCCGGACGGATTACCATCTCGGTTGACGCTATGGGCGGAGACTCGGGGCCCGCAACCGTGGTTGCGGGCATTGCCACATCGGCAAACAAAAATCCCGAAATCGCATTCATCCTGCACGGGCCTGAGCAAACGCTGCGCAAACTTGTCGCCAAACGGCGTGTCCTTCAGGGGCGCGTCGTTTTTCGTGATTGTCCGGATGTAGTCACGATGGAGGACAAGCCCAGCCAGGTTGTGCGCAACGGCAAGAACACGTCGATGTGGTCGGCGCTGGAGTCCGTACGCAAAGGCGAAGCCCATGGCGCCGTGTCCTGCGGCAATACCGGCGCGCTGATGGCGCTGTCGATGATGCGCCTGCGTAAATTACCGGGCGTGAACCGTCCGGCTATTGCGATTCTGTGGCCCTCGCGCAACCCGCAAGGCTTCAATGTGATGCTGGATGTGGGCGCAGATGTGCGTGCCGACGCCAAGGATCTTCTGCAATATGCGCTTATGGGTGCCTCGTATGCGCGCAATGGTATGGCGCTGGAACGCCCCCGGATCGGCCTGTTGAATGTCGGCACCGAAGAACACAAAGGTCGGGCCGAGCTGAAAGAAGCACACGCGATGATTTCAGATTTCGCAGAGCGGGCAAACTTCGATTTTGTGGGCTTTGTCGAAGGCAGTGACATACCCGGTGACAAAGCAGATGTTATTGTAACCGATGGGTTTACCGGAAACGTCGCTATTAAGACCGGCGAAGGTACGGCCAGCCTGATTGGCGATCTGCTGCGTCAGGCGTTCAAGTATTCTCCGCTGTCGCGCCTTGCTTCGATCCTGGCCATCACTTCATTGCAGCGCTTAAAAAAGCGCATCGACCCGCGCCGTGTGAATGGCGGGGTCTTTCTTGGCCTAAATGGAACCGTGGTCAAATCGCATGGTGGCGCGGATGCCACCGGAGTCTCTGCGGCAGTCAAACTGGCCTTTACTTTGGCCCAGTCTGGTTTCGCTGAAAAATTGGCGGCACGGGTTGCATCGACAGCCGAGCTTGCACAAGATGCCGCCCACACGCCGCCAAAAGCCGGCGAATAACAAAAAAGGCAGTACCCCAGTATGGCAGGCCGTTCAGTTGTCGTAGGTGTCGGACACTATTTGCCAGAGCGCATTGTTCCGAATTCCGAGTTTGAAAAGACACTCGATACAACGGATGAGTGGATCAAGACCCGCTCTGGGATTGAGCGACGCCATTTCGCTGCCGAGGGGGAAACCACTTCGGATTTAGCCACAAAGGCAGCTGAGGCCGCGCTGGCCGATGCGGGGCTAACGGCTGAAGATGTTGACGCCATCATTGTGGCCACCTCAACCGCCGATCTGACCTTTCCGTCCGCCGCCACCATGGTGCAGGCACAGCTGGGCATGACCAAGGGATTCGCCTTTGACGTTCAGGCCGTCTGCGCCGGATTTGTTTTTGCGTTGACCAATGCCAACGCCCTGATCCTGTCTGGTCAGGCCAAACGCGTTCTGGTCATCGGGGCCGAAACCTTCTCGCGAATCATGGACTGGACGGATCGGTCGACCTGCGTGCTGTTCGGCGATGGCGCTGGCGCGCTGGTGCTGGAACTGCAAGACGGCGAAGGCTCTGCGCAGGATCGGGGCATCCTGGCGACCGACCTGAACTCGGACGGGCGTTTCAAGGATCTGCTTTATGTGGACGGCGGTGTGTCGACCCATTCGACCGGCCATTTGCGCATGCAGGGCAATCAGGTTTTCCGCCATGCCGTGGAAAAACTGGCCAAAACGGCCGAAACCGCGCTGGAAACCGTCGGTCTGAACAGTTCAGACGTCGACTGGATCGTGCCGCATCAGGCGAATATCCGTATTATTCAAGGCACTGCTAGGAAAATGGGCCTGCCGATGGAAAACGTCGTCGTCACCGTCCAGGATCATGGTAACACGTCGGCAGCGTCTATTCCCCTCGCGCTGTCCGTGGGCAAGCAGCGCGGTCAAATCAAGCAAGGCGATCTAATCGTGACCGAGGCAATCGGTGGTGGCCTGGCGTGGGGTGCGGTTGTTCTGCGCTGGTAACCGGCGCAATTCGGCTTACACACCGTCCTGCAATTCATTGATATTGACAGTGAATTTCCCCTCGCCGTATTCTACGGCATCAACAGGGGAAATGGTATGGGCGATAAAACACTGACCCGAATGGATCTGAGCGAGGCTGTCTTCCGCGAGGTCGGCCTGTCACGCAATGAAAGTGCACAGCTGGTAGAAAGCGTTCTGAACCACATGTCCGACGCCTTGGTGCGTGGTGAACAGGTGAAGATCTCGTCTTTTGGCACCTTCAGCGTTCGGGACAAAACTGCTCGCATCGGTCGTAACCCCAAAACTGGCGAAGAAGTACCTATTCAGCCTCGCCGCGTCCTGACTTTCCGCCCGTCGCACCTGATGAAGGATCGCGTCGCCGCAGGGAATCGCAAGTAAGATCGGGACGGCACGGTCATGAGCAAGTCCCCCGACGCCTTTCGCACGATCAGTGAAGTTGCGGACTGGCTCGGCGTCCAGGCTCATGTTTTGCGCTTTTGGGAAAGCCGCTTCAATCAGGTCAAACCAGTAAAACGTGCGGGGGGCCGGCGCTATTACCGGCCCAATGACATGCGTTTACTGGGTGGCATCAAGAAATTGCTGCACGAGGACGGAATCACTATTAAAGGCGTTCAGCGCATCCTGCGCGAACAGGGTGTGAACCACGTCGCCTCGCTGTCTCAGGGGCTGGAAGAATCGGCTGAACCGATCGCCCGGACACAGGACAATGTGGTTGTTCCTTTTGCATCCAAGCCTGCACCAGCAACCGAACAGATCAAACTGGACCTTGGTGAAACTACAGCCTCACAATCCGCGCCAAAGTCTCCTGCCGCATCGTCGCAAACGCCTGATCCAAAGCCGGAAGAGCCCGCTGAGAAGGCTGAACCAGAATTTGCGAATGAGGCACCTCTGATGGGTGGGATCGCAACGCGGGCCTGGCAACGAACGGATTTCGACGATCAGTTGTTGAAACAGATCGCGCCGGTTGCAAAAGACCTGCGTGCCGTCTTGAACCGCATTGAAAACCGAACGGCGGGATAAGAAAAAAGGCGATGATTTCCTCTTGCCCCTGCCGGGAAAGTCTTTATGAACACCTCAACGTCGGGCTATGGCGCAGCCTGGTAGCGCGTCCGTCTGGGGGACGGAAGGTCGCAGGTTCGAGTCCTGCTAGCCCGACCAAATCACACCGACGTTTATGGCAGACAGGCCAGATCCCGCTCTGGCATCAGGGGGGATCGGAATGACAGGTGTATGCCCAAACCAACAGATCGAAGCGATGATTGAACGCGGTGAGATCACCGCCAACCCCGAGGTCATCTCGGCTCAGGTTCAGCCCGCCAGCCTTGATTTACGTCTGGGAACAGTGGCTTACCGCGTCCGCGCATCGTTTCTGGCAGGCGAAGGGCGATCGGTTGCAGATCGGTTGAGCGAATTCGAAATGCACCGCATCGATATCTCGGACGGCGCCGTGCTTGAAAAAGGTTGCGTCTATCTGGTGCCGCTGATGGAATCGCTGGCCCTGCCCGATAGTGTAACTGCGGTGGCCAACGCCAAAAGCTCGACCGGGCGGCTGGACCTTCTGACCCGCACCATTACCGATGGTGGTACCGAGTTCGACCGAGTGCCGGCAGGCTATACCGGACCTATCTACGCCGAAATTTGCCCCCGCTCCTTCTCGGTTCTGGTGCGACCCGGAATGCGGCTGAACCAGATTCGATTCCGTGAGGGTCAGGCGGTTCTCAGCGATGCAGAACTGACCGCGCTGCACAACGATTCACCTTTGGTTGATGGGCCAGCTGTTATACAAGACGGCTTGGGTTTCTCAGTCGACCTGCAACTGCCCGATACCGATCTCGTCGGTTATCGCGCTAAACCGCACACCGGCGTGATCGACTTGGACCGTATCGGAGAATACGAGCCCCAAGAATACTGGGAAGAGGTGCGCACCAAGGACGGCCGCATCATTCTGGACCCCGGCGCGTTCTACATTTTGGTCAGCCGCGAGGCCGTGCACATCCCGCCGATGTATGCGGCCGAAATGGCCCCCTATCTGGCGATGGTAGGTGAGTTTCGGGTACATTATGCAGGTTTCTTCGATCCCGGCTTTGGCCACGCTGCCGCCGGAGGCGCCGGTTCGCGCGGCGTGCTGGAGGTGCGCTGCCATGAGGCCCCATTCGTGTTAGAGCACGGTCAGGTCGTCGGTCGGTTGGTCTATGAAAAGATGGCCGAGATGCCCACGCAGCTTTACGGTGCGGGCATTGCGTCAAACTATCAGGGACAGGGGCTGAAGCTGTCCAAACACTTCAAAGCGGTTAGCTGATCAGAACTTTGTAAATCGCCGCATCTGCCGGGTGATCCGTTGCGCCTGTTTCAGGTGCTGCGAAGGGCGCGGCCCGTTACTCTTCGCACGGTTGGGTTCGTCAGGTTGACCGCCCATCCGGCTGGCCATGTCAAACCCCTTGTCCACCCCCTTATTGACAAGGCGGCGCATGACCTGACGCACGATCATGTCGATAATCCGATTGGCGTTCATTGCTCGACTCCGTTTCCTCAGCCTCAACATAGGGGAACCCAGTGACAGCAAAAAGGGCTGCTCGATCACTCTTCCTCGAACAGTTCGGTCTGATCTTCCTCTTCCTCATCCTCGCGCCCTTCGCCCAGCGGAATTGCACCCGGAGGCGGCCTGTTCTCCAACAGGCCAGCGGCTCGCAGTTCCTTGAGCCCCGGCAAGTCGCGGGCATTCTCCAGGCCGAAATGATCAAGGAATTGCGGCGTCACCACAAACGTCACCGGGCGACCCGGCGTCATGCGACGGCGGCCCAGCCTGATCCATTCCATTTCCAGCAATTGGTCAATGGTCCCTCGTGAAACCGAGACGCCCCGAATCTCCTCAATCTCGGCGCGGGTACAAGGCTGGTGATAAGCCACGATGGCCAGCGTCTCGATCGCGGCGCGGCTAAGCTTGCGGGTCTCGACCGTTTCCTTCTGCATCAAAAAACCAAGATCAGGCGCGGTTCGGATAGCCCAACCCTCACCCACCCGCACAACACGTACGCCGCGACCTTCATAGCGTTTCTGAAGCAATTCTACAGCTTGCGCCGCGTCGCTGCCATGAGGCATCCGCGCCTCAAGGTCACCAATCGAAACCGGTTCGGCACTAGCAAACAACACGGCCTCAACCATGCGTTCCTGCTCCGCGAAGGGCGGTGCTTCGAACAGGGTGCCGGTGCCTTCGTCTTGCGGTTCGTCAGTCACGTGTGTCAGTCCTCTTGCGCAGATGGATCGGGGCAAAGGTCTCGCTCTGCTTCATCTCCATATGTCCTTCTTTCACCAGTTCCAGCGAGGCCGCAAAAGTCGCTGCGGTGGCCGAACGCCTGCGGACCGGGTCAGCATCCCAACCGTCAGGCAAATAGGTCTCCATATCTGTCCAGGTGCCCGCAAAGCCGATCAGGGGGCGCATCCGTTCCAGCGCCTGTTCCATCGTGAACACCGAATCCCGGTCCATCACGAACGGGCGGAACTCGTCACGGGTGCGGATACGCGCGTAGCCCTGCATCAAGTCCAACAGGGTAGCCGAGTAAGTTACGGTTCGGATGCGAGTGACATCCTCGGCCTGCCCTCGCTTGAAGAAGTCACGGCCAAGCTGATCCCGCGCCATCAAGCGAGCGGCAGAGTCGCGCATGGCTTGCAGGCGTTCCAACTGAAACGCCAGATGCGCGGCCAGTTCCTCACCCGACGGGCCTTCGTCATCCGGATCGGGGGGCAGCAGCAGTCGGGATTTCAAAAACGCCAGCCATGCGGCCATCACCAGATAGTCAGCCGCCAGTTCGATCCGCAGCGCGCGGGCCTTTTCCACAAACGCCAGATATTGCTGCGCCAGCGCCAGAACCGAGATTTTGCGCAGGTCGACCTTTTGCGTGCGCGACAGAGTCAGCAGCACGTCCAACGGGCCTTCGAAGCCGTCAACATCAACGATCAGCGCCTCGGCGGCCAGCCGATCCGCGACCGAGACCGGGTCTTCGCTGAAAAGATTATCGTTCATATACCTGCCCGCCCATTAGGGCAGATAGTTCCGCCTCGGCGGCTTGGATGTCAAGTTCCACAGGCTTCTGCCGCATTGCCAACGCTTTTTCTGCGCGTTTTTGTGCCGGATCAGTCATTTCACCGGCAGCCTCCAATACTTTGGCGCGGGCTTCAAACGAGCCATTGCAATGCAGAACCACATCGCATCCGGCGGTCAGCGCCTGACGGGCGATTTCTTCGGGCGCGCCACTCAGCGCCTTCATCGAGATGTCGTCGGTCATAATCAGACCCTTAAAGCCGATCTTCTCGCGGATCAGGCCGATCATCGTTGACGAGATTGTCGCCGGTTGAGGGTCGATCTGGTCATAAACCAGATGCGCCGTCATCCCCATTGGCAGGTCATTCAATGCGCGAAAGGGTGCGAAATCTGCTTGTTCCAGCGCATCCAGCGGCAAGTCCACATGCGGCAGGTCGTGGTGGCTGTCCAGCGTCGACAAACCATGCCCCGGCATGTGCTTTATGACAGGAAGAACTCCGCCATCCAAATGCCCTTTGGTCACCGCGCGCCCCAGCCCGGAAACCGTTTTGGGGTCAGAACCATAGCAGCGGTTCTTCAGAAACTTATGAGTATCCTCGCGCGCCAGATCGACCATCGGGGCGCAGTTGCTGTCGATGCCCAGCTCGAACAGCTCATTCGCTATCAGACGGTACCGCAGATACATCGCGCGCTCTGCCTGATCCCCAGCCCTTTCGGTATGATCCAGGGGCGGCATCCATTCCCGCGCCAAAGGCGCGCGCAGGCGCTGTACCCGACCACCCTCTTGGTCAATGGTGATCGGGCAATTGCGGCCCACGGCCTCGCGGAAGTCATCACACAAAGCACGGACCTGGTCGGCGGTATCGATGTTGCGGGCAAACAAAATGAACCCAAACGGGTTCATATCGCTGAACAGGCTCTTTTCCTCATCCGTCAGGCGCAGGCCTTCGGCGTCGGTGATCGCCGCGCCAAAGCTCACCTGGCGGCCACCGGGATACAATCGGCGCCTTGCCCCTCAAGCGCAGCACAGAACTGGCGTGAATCGCTCAGGTCATCGAAGCCAAGCACACGCAGGCGATAAAAAGTCCGCCCCCCACGTGAAGTTTTTTCTATAACCCGTTGCTTTCCATCCATATACTCAGAGAACCGGCCATTCAAACGATCCCATTCAGCGCGCGCTATGTCCGAGCTTTCATAAGCCCCCAATTGCGCCATGCGCGTACCCTTGGACAGGGTGTTGGGGTCTATGTCCAGACCAACGGCCGCTTTTACTGCAGCGTTGATTGCATCTTCAGTGCTGCTGTTGGGGGAAATACCGCTGGATGTTGAACGCGCCGGGCGCGTGATCGGTCGCAAGGATCGACGGACACCCGGCAGCGCGGCCAGTTCCGGATCGGGCAATTGCGCGGCCAAATCAGCAGGATCAATAGCAGGTTCGTCTTCGGGCAAAGCCAAAGCGGCCAGTTGCACGCCTTCTTCCGCAGGTTCTTCGGCTTTGGCATCCTCGCCCGCCAATTCAGCGACCAGAGCATCAACCGTGTTCTGGCGCAGTTGGGCGGCTTCCTGATCGGAAATCTCTTCCTGAACCACATGCACGGCCGGAGTGGGCTTTAGTGCATCAACTGGCGTATCCTCATCCGTCAGAGAAACAGGGCGCGGTGCTAGGATCAGGCGATCTGCCGGGGGCGCAGCAGTTCCAACCGCAGCCACCGCATTTACAGCAAGACCCTGATGGTCCGCAGGTGTTCCACCGGGGTTTTCTGGCTGGATGCGCATTGGCCCTTCGATGGCGCGCACAACCGGTACGCCGCTGACATCACGCATCACCAACTTATAGCCCCAGACACCAATCCCGGCGACCAAAGCAAGGGACGCAACCGCGCCCAGCGCGTTTACGATACGACCCAGCCCCGCTGCGCGCGGTGCCTCTTCATACTCGTGCATGTCGTCGGAATAATCATACGCATCCTGCGGATGCGGTTGATTCGTGTAATGCATCTGCTCGGGGCTGATTTGCCCCGAGTAATCGTAACGTGCCATGTCCGCCTCACCGCCCGAATCACGCCTGAAAATAAGGCGCGCGGGTCATTTCTTGCCTACCTCGTACCGGCGCGTCGGGCGGTATTTGTTACCGCATCTCCTGCGCTGGAGTAACGCCAAGAATACCCAAGCCCGCTGAAATCACAACAGAAACAGCCCGGGCCAATGCGATTTTTGACTGGCTTGTGACAACATCGCCATCCTGAATGAAACGCAATTGCGTTTCATCGTTGCCCTTGTTCCACAATGCGTGGAAGTCGCCCGCAAGCTCATACAGGTAGAAGGCAACCCGGTGCGGCTCGTTGGTGCGGGCAGCAATCTCAACCAAACGCGGCCATTCGGCCAGCTTCTTGGCCACGGTCAGCTCAGAGGCGTGATCGTTCTTGCTGAGGTCAGCACTGGCGAGGGTCGCATCATCGGCGGCAATCCCGGCTTCGGCAGCGCGGCGCAGCACGCTCATGACGCGGGCATGGGCGTATTGAACGTAGAACACGGGGTTCTCGCGGCTTTGCTCAAGCACCTTGTCGAAATCGAAATCCAGCGGTGCGTCGTTCTTGCGGGTCAGCATCACGAAACGGGTCACGTCAGGGCCAACCTGATCCACCACGTCACGCAGGGTAACAAAGTTCCCTGCCCGCTTGGACATCTTGAACGGCTCGCCATTCTTCCACAGCTTCACCAGCTGGGTCAGCTTGATGTCCAGCGGCACCTTGCCATCAGACAGGGCCGAGACAGCCGCCTTCATCCGTTTGACATAGCCGCCATGGTCCGCGCCAAAAACGTCGATCAGAGCATCAAACCCTCGGGTCACCTTGTCATAGTGATAGGCGATATCGGGGGCGAAATAGGTCCAGCTGCCGTCCGATTTCTTAACCGGGCGGTCGACGTCATCGCCGTGCTCGGTCGATTTGAACAGGGTCTGCTCGCGCGGTTCCCAATCCTCGGGCTTTTTGCCTTTGGGCGGCTCCAGAACGCCTTCGTAGATGAGGCCTTTCTCGGTCAGCGACTCCAGCGCAGCCTCGATCCGGCCCGTGCCATAAAGCGATTTTTCCGAGAAAAACACATCCATCTCAACACCCAGCGCCTTCAGGTCGGCGCGGATCAGGTCCATCATTGCATCAGTGGCAAAGTTGCGCAGATCCGCAAGCCACTCGCTTTCCGGCTTGTCGATCAGGCTGTCGCCATATTTCTCTTTCAGCGCCTCCCCGATCGGGATCAGGTAATCGCCCGGATACAGCCCCTCGGCAATTTCGGGGCTCAGACCATTGGCCTCGCGATAGCGTTCATAGGCCGAGCGCGCCAATACATCCACCTGCGCGCCGCCATCGTTGATATAGTATTCGCGTGTTACGTCATGGCCGGAATAGGCCAGCAGGCTCGCCAGAGCATCGCCAAACACAGCGCCGCGCGTATGGCCCACATGCAGCGGACCGGTCGGGTTGGCGGATACGTATTCGACGTTAACCTTCTGCCCTTGCCCCATGGTCGAGCGGCCATATTCGGTGCCCTTCTCCAGCACCGCTGCCAGCACGCCCTGCCAGACCGACGGCGCAAGACGCAGGTTCAAAAAGCCCGGCCCGGCCACCTCGGCACTGGTGATCCTGTCATCGGCGGCCAGTTTTCCGGCCAGCACATCGGCAATGTCGCGCGGCTTCATCTTGGCCGGTTTCGCCAGCACCATCGCCGCGTTTGTCGCCATGTCGCCATGCGCGGCGTCGCGCGGCGGTTCGACCGCCACGTTGTCAAAGCTCAGCCCCTCGGGCAGCGCGCCTTCGGACTGCATCTGTGCCAGCGCGTCCAGTACGAGGCCGCGGATCTCGGAAAACAGGTTCATTTCGGATGTCCTTTTGCTTGCTCGGCGGTTTACCACGCAAAGCGGCAAGGTCAATGGAAGCGATCAGTTTCCGCTTGGATTAGCTGTAAACGAGGCTAAGGTCACAAAAAGTTGCCAACCCGGAGATCGTTCATGCGCCTAGCTCTGCCTCTTGCCTTTGTCCTGACCACCTCGATGCCGGTCTGGGCCGAGATGCCTGCGCCGCAAGGTCATGTTCTGTTGACGCTGGGCGGAGCAGTTACGGAAACCAACCTGCCCGCGCGCGACGAAAATGATGGCGGCTTGTTGGGCCACCTCGACGTGCAACACGACGGAGCCGCCGGTTTTGACGCATCAATACTGGACGGCCTCGAGCAGGTGGAAATCACCATCACCTACGGCCCCGAGGGCAATAAGCGCGACATTGCCTTTTCCGGCCCGCTCCTGTCCGATGTGATGATCATGGCCGGAGCCGAAGGGAAAACCGCAAGGCCCATGGCAATGGATGGCTATCAGTCGGAAATTCCATGGGACAGCATCAAAGCGCATCAACCCATCGTGGCGACACATGCGGACGATACTCCGATGGGTATCGGAGGTTATGGTCCGACAATGATTGTTTTCCCTCCGACTGACGATGCCGATCTGGCGCAGAAACAGGCGGGTCAGCAAGTCTGGGCTCTGGCCTACATTGAGATCGAATAACTACCGACCAGTTAACCGCGCGTGATCCTGCAAGGCAAAGCGATCCGTCATACCGGCAATGTAATCCGACACGATCCGCGCCAGCGCGGTTTCATCTTGCGCCGCCTCGATATCCCCATGCCAGCGCGCAGGCATCTGCCTTGGGTCGTTTAGGTAGATCGGAAACAGCTCCTGCACCACCGCGCTGACCTCGGCCCGCACCTCCATCACGCTGGGCGCGCGGTACATTCTCGAAAACAGGAAGGCGCGGATTTCCTTTAGCTGCGCCCAGAGGCCAGTTGAAAACTGTATCACTGGATAGCCCAAATGCCGGATATCCTCGACCGTCTGTGCCCCTGACTGCGCCATGAGATCACGCGAAGTGTCAATCACATCCGAAACCATGACACCAAAAACCCTCCGCAACGCTTCATGCCGGCGGCGATACGGATCCAGACCGGGATACTTGCGGTCAACTTCCGCATAGCAGTCGCCAACAATAGGCAATTGCTGAATGTCATCATCGGTGAACAGATCGGCCCGCAGCCCGTCCAGCAGGTCATGGTTGTTGTAGGCGATGTCATCGGAGAGCGCGGCAACCTGCGCCTCGGCGCTGGCATGGGTGTGCAATTCCAGATCAAAACCTTCGTTGCACTCGGCCAGAGCCCAGGGCAATTCCCCATCTACCGGCCCATTATGCTTGGCGATCCCCTCTAGACACTCCCAAGTCAGGTTACAGCCGTCGAAATCCGCATAATGACGCTCCAGCTTGGTGACGATCCGAATAGCCTGTGCGTTGTGGTCAAAACCGCCATATGGCTCCATCAAGGCGTGCAAGGCATCTTCTCCGGTGTGACCAAACGGTGTGTGCCCAAGATCATGCGCGAGCGCCACGGCCTCGGTTAGTTCCGGGTTCAAACCCAAAGCACCGGCGATCGTCCGCGCCACCTGCGCAACTTCTATCGAATGGGTCAAACGCGTGCGATAACTGTCGCCTTCGTGCTCTACGAATACCTGAGTTTTGTGTTTCAGCCGCCGAAACGCGCTGGCGTGAATAATCCTATCCCGGTCACGCTGAAAACATGACCGAAAACTGCTTTCCTCTTCTGGCACAAGCCGCCCTCTTGCGCGGCCTGGGTCCGAGGCAAAACCCGCTCTTTCCAAAGGTCTTGTCCTTGTCGCCTGTCTTAAGGTTCCATATATTGTAGGTTGTTCAATAAATAAACCTTTGGAGTCCGGCATGAATCTGCCCCCAACAGTCACGGAACGCGCCTTTGATCGGCTGGCCGAAATCGGTGCGGCGGATCAGGGTCAGGCCCTGCGTGTCGCTGTGGAAGGCGGCGGATGTTCAGGTTTTCAATATGAAATCGCGCTGGACGAACCGAGGGAGGATGATCTGGTTCTTGAGGGCAAGGGCCAGAAAGTCATTGTAGATTCAGTTTCTCTACCATTTCTGGAAAATGCGGTAATCGATTTCACTCAGGAATTAATTGGCGCGCGGTTTGTGATCGAAAACCCAAACGCCACCTCGTCTTGCGGCTGCGGCACGTCTTTCTCGATGTAATCGCCAGTGGGGGCTTTGCCCCCACACCCCCAGGATATTTTCAGCCAGATGAAGGAGGGATCCGCTCTCTGACCAAAGCCAGAGAGCTTCACCTGGCGCGGCCATCGGCGTCCCCGCCTGTTCCGCCTTACAATTTTTCCGCAAAAATGGTTAAAAATCCGTTTCTTCATCTGGCTAAAAATATCCCGGAGCGCGAGGCAGAGCCTCGCTAACCCGCCAACTGACTTGCCGTTGGACCAGTTCTGGGCGATAGGTTGCGACAAGCCAGCGGAGGAGCGCGCATGAAAATCGCCACGTTCAACATCAACGGCATCAAAGCGCGAGCCGAAGCTCTGCCAAGGTGGCTGGATGAAGCTCAACCAGACGTGGTACTGCTGCAGGAAATCAAATCAATCGACGAAAATTTCCCACGCGAGATGTTTGAAGAGCGCGGATATAACGTCGAAACGCATGGCCAGAAGAGCTTCAACGGCGTGGCGATCCTGTCAAAGCTGCCGCTGGAAGACGTGTCTCGTGGCTTGCCGGGCGACGAAGATGACAAACAGGCGCGCTGGATAGAGGCCACGGTGATTGGCAAGCAGGCGCTGCGAATCTGCGGGTTGTACCTGCCCAATGGCAACCCCGTTCCCGGACCGAAATACGATTACAAACTGGCCTGGATGGAGCGACTGTATCAGCGCGCGCGCGATTTGATGGCTGCTGAGGAACCGGCGCTGATGGCGGGGGATTACAACATTATACCTCAAGCCGAGGATGCGGCCCGCCCTGATGCCTGGCGTGAGGACGCCCTGTTTCGTCCTGAAAGTCGTGCGGCGTTCCGCAAAATTCTCAACCTGGGCTTCACCGAGGCGTTCCGGGCCCGCACTCGTGGCCCCGGCCATTATTCCTTTTGGGACTATCAGGCCGGAGCTTGGAACAAGAACGATGGTATACGCATCGACCATTTTCTGCTGACACCACAGGCAGCTGATTTAATGCGGGACTGCCAGATTGACGCTGCCGTGCGCGGGCATGAAAAGCCATCGGACCACGTGCCGGTTTGGATTGACCTCGATCTGTAAGCGCTCAGGCGGTCGCGTCGTAGCTGTAAATCCATTCATATTTTTGAGCCAGACGCGGACCAACCGCCATCAGTGCCAGTTGCGCCGCCAATCTCATTGGGCCGCGCAAATGGAAATTACGCGCATTGGCGCCCGCGGCGTCAACCACTCGTTTGGCTCTGGATCGACGGTGGGCTTCATAGGCTGCCAAGGCTTGGGTCACTCCGGGTTGTTCTTCGAAAGATCGGGCCAGAAACCAGGCATCCTCCAACGCCAGACATGCACCCTGCGCCATGAAAGGCAGCGTGGGATGCGCGGCATCGCCAAGCAAGGCAAGGCGTCCGTCCTGCCAGTTTTTCGCAACAGGACGCAAGAACAGGGCCCACACATGTGTTTCTGTCACATCGGCCAGAATGTCACGCGCCGGGCCACCGAAATCGGCAAATCGTTGACGCAGCTCGTTCGGGTCACCCTGTAGACGCCACCCCTCTTCCTGCCAGTCCGAACGCTCCTCGATCGCCACGACATTCATCAGGGATTGATCGCGCAACGGATAGGTCACCACGTGGCGCCCCGGCCCCATCGTCAGTGAGGCGCGTGGTGAGTGGTCTCGGTGTGACCATGGAACCATCGCACGCCACGCCACCTGATGCGTAAACTGAGGATTTTCGACCCCATTCAGGATCGGACGGATCGCACTGCGTCCCCCATCCGCTGAGATGGCACAATCCGAGTGGAACCGCGCGCCATTCTCAAGAACCACCTCCGCCTCGCCAGGATGTTTGACAACTTTCTCAACCCGCGCGCCAAGGCGGATTTCGACCCCGGCCGCCACAGCCGCGCGGTGCAGCAAATCCAGAAGGTCCGCTCGATGATAGTAATAGGTCTGCCCGGCAGCAGGCGTGGGAATATGACTGATATTCCGGCCCCGGCGATAGTCGCGCAAGACCGTACCATGGGAGATCTGACCATTCTCGGGCACTTGCCCAACTACATTCAGCGCCCGCAGAACCGTCGTCCCATTTGCGCTGATCTGGAGACCCGCGCCCATTTCGGTCAATGCCGGGGCTTGCTCTAGCACAGTCACCTGCGCCCCGCGTTGCTGCAACGCCAAAGCAGCCGCTAGCCCCCCTATTCCGCCGCCGATAATACTGAATTTCAGACTGTCGATATTCATGGCATCGGCTTAACGCAAAAACGCCGAAGCCACAGGCCCCGGCGTTCGAGTTTTCCCGAATTTCCCAGCGATCAATCGTCGCGGTGGACCTTTTCGCGGCGCTCGTGGTGTTCCTGCGCCTCAAGCGTCATTGTGGCGATCGGACGCGCGTCCAGACGTTTCAGCGAGATCGGGTCGCCCGTCATCTCGCAATAGCCATACTCACCCTCATCGATACGGCGCAGGGCCGAGTCGATCTTGGCCACCAGCTTACGCTGACGGTCCCGAGTGCGCAGTTCCAGCGCGCGGTCGGTTTCCTCGCTCGCGCGGTCAGCAACGTCCGGAATGTTACGGGTGTTGTCCTGCAGCCCTTCGATCGTGTCGCGGCTGCCCGCCAATAATTCAGTCTTCCAATCCAGCAGCTTGCGGCGAAAATACTCAAGCTGTCGGTCATTCATGAAAGGCTCATCTTCGGCCGGACGGTAATCCTCCGGCAGAAAAACTTCCTGCTTCATTTTTGCTCCCTCGGTTTGGCCAAAAACGTCGGTTGCGATTGATTCACCTGACATTTGGCACTCCCTTCTGCCGTGCGTTTATCCGACGCGCGTATGAATGTCACTACACAAACGTCGTGTTGAAACGCCACGGCATCGACTTGTCTAAATATGAGACATGTAACAGCAAAACCTTGTTTTTCTGTGAAAAATGTCAGGCGAAACTTGGGCAAACCACAACCAGAGCGGCACTCAAAGGGTCCCGAATCACACAAAAGAGATTGGAGTCGCTACGAAAATTGCATCGCGTGACGCGGTGGCCCGCTTGTCAAAATCATCGCCCCTCTGTAACCCGAACAGCACAGATTGCGCGAAACCACACGAGGGGCCCATGACCGCACGTTTCCAAGGCACGGCAGAATATGTTGCCACCGATGACCTGACCATTGCGGTGAACGCCGCTGTGACACTGGAACGCCCCCTGCTGGTCAAAGGTGAACCCGGCACCGGCAAAACCGAATTGGCCAAGCAAGTGGCCGGAGCGCTGGGGCTGCGCATGATCGAGTGGAATGTGAAATCCACCACCCGCGCGCAACAGGGCCTATATGAATATGATGCGGTCAGTCGTCTACGCGACAGTCAGCTGGGTGAAGAGCGCGTGCATGACGTATCGAACTATATCCGCAAGGGTAAACTTTGGCAGGCGTTCGAAGCCGACGAAAAGGTCGTATTGTTGATTGATGAGATCGACAAGGCCGACATCGAATTTCCCAACGACCTCTTGCAGGAACTCGATAAAATGGAGTTCCATGTCTACGAAACTGGTGAAACGATCCGCGCCAAGAACCGCCCCATTGTCATCATTACCTCAAACAATGAAAAAGAACTGCCCGACGCTTTCCTGCGTCGGTGTTTCTTCCACTACATCCGCTTTCCGGACGAAGCCACGATGCGCCGGATCGTCGAAGTCCACCATCCGGGCATCAAGGATGCGCTGCTGACAACCGCGCTGACGCAGTTCTATGAAATTCGCGAAACGCAGGGGCTGAAGAAGAAGCCTTCCACCTCGGAAGTGTTGGACTGGCTAAAGCTGCTTCTGGCCGAAGATCTGACCGCCGAGGACCTTAAACGTGACGGTGCCAACGCCCTGCCCAAGCTGCACGGTGCCCTGCTAAAGAACGAGCAGGACGTTCATTTGTTCGAGCGTCTGGCCTTTATGGCGCGCAGTAAGCGTTGAACCTTTTGAACTTCCGGTGATCGCTGCTTGCCTTGGGTCGGTCTGACTGTCAGCATTGCAGGTGGCGGCCCGGCTATGTCGGGCTATCTTTGACCGGACATGACGGGGCATTCTGATTGGCTAACACACTGACCATCCGCGCGCTGCGGCCCGAAGATCGCCCAGATTGGTCTGACATGTGGCGCGATTATCTGGCCTTCTATGAGACGACAGTCCCAGACGAAGTCTATGACAGTACTTTTGCGCGTCTACTAGGGGACGATCCGCATGATTTCTCGTGTTTTGTTGCGGAACAAGATGAAACATTGGTTGGACTGACACATTACCTTTTTCACCGCCATGCTTGGAAGGTTGAGCCCGTCTGCTATCTGCAGGATCTCTTCGCTCAGCCACAAGCGCGCGGCACTGGTGTAGGACGAGCCCTGATCCAGGCCGTTTATGATGAGGCCGACCGACAAGGTGCCCCCTCGGTCTATTGGCTTACACAGGATTTCAACCACACCGCCCGCAGGCTCTATGACCGCATAGGCAAGCAAACGCCGTTCATAAGATATCAACGACCATGATGCGCTGGGTGGCCCTTTTTGCCGGTGTGGTACTGGCAGGCTGCGCAACGGTGGAACCGACCGAGGTGCCAACCCGCGTGAAAGCCATCGAAGAGACCTTGCCTCCGGCCAAGGCGTTCACCCGCGCCCAACCGTCGCCTCCGGCTAGGTCAAATGCGAATATTGCTGCGGATTTCGTCTCGCTGCATTTTGCGCTGGAAGGCGGCGCCCAACTCCCTGTGTTCACACGGTTCGAAACACCCATCACAGTACGTCTTACCGGATCACCCACACCATCGATGCAGCGCGACTTGACGCAGCTACTGAACCGTCTGCGCCGCGAAGCAAGAATTGACATCCGCCAGATTTCGGACGGTTTGGCCAACATCACTATCGAAGCCGTCAGTCAGGATCAGATTCACGCCATCCTGCCACAGGCGGCCTGTTTTGTGGTGCCAAACTCGTCGAGTTTTGAAGAATACCGTCGCGACCGGCGTAAACAGAAAAGCAGCTGGAGCCGCCTGCGAAGCCGGGAACGTCTGGGTATTTTCATCCCCTACGACGTCAGCCCGCAGGAAAAGCGCGATTGCCTGCATGAAGAGATCGCCCAGGCGCTGGGGCCCTTGAACGATCTGTATCACCTGCCGGATTCGGTGTTCAACGATGACAACATCCACACCGTTCTGACCGGATTTGACATGCTGATCCTTCGCGCGGCCTATTCACCTGAACTGCGCAGTGGCATGACCAAGGAACAGGTTCAGGCCGTCTTGCCCGGCGTCCTGAGCCGCCTGAATCCCCGTGGAAACGCCCTGCCCGCGCAGCAGATATCTGAAACGCCGCGCGATTGGATCAATGCAATTCAGAAATCTCTGCGTCCGCAATTGGGGTATCAGCGGCGTTTGCGGGCCGCCCAATATGCCGCCCGGATCGGGCAGGAACAAGGCTGGACCGACCACCGCCGCGCCTACCCCTACTATGTGATGGGGCGTATGGGTCAGTTCGACAACCCGCAAGAAGCCCTTCGGAACTATCAGATAGCCTTGCAATACCTTCGCACCACCCCGGGAACCGAGGTTCATCAGGCTTATGTGACCACCCAAACCGCCGCCTATTCACTGGCACGAGGCAAAGGACCCGAAATCCTACCCGAATTGGACAGGGCAATCGACGTTATGATGCGGGCCGAGAATGCGTCGCAACTGGCAACTCTGTTGCTGCTGAAATCTGAGGCGCTCAATCAGGCCGGTCGGACCGATCAGGCACGTTCCGTCAGGCTGGACAGCCTTGCATGGGCGCGCTACGGGTTCGGCTCGGAAACGGTGGTTCGGTCGCTGATGCAGGACGTTGCTGAAGGCCCCCGAAATAAAAACAGAGGCGGATAACGCATGGTCGTAGTTTTGGGAATGGCGATACTGGGGGCAATCCTTGGGGCCCTGACTGCACGCAAACGCAAAGGCAGCGGGGCGGATATTGCCCAATATGCGGCGGGTTATGGTATTGGGTTTGCCCTGATCGGTCTGGTTCTGTCGCTGATCCTTGTCCGATTCTTGGTGTAACTTATGTTCATACCCTTTTTCGAAAACCTACGGATAGCAGGCATTCCCGTATCTTTGCGCGAATATCTGACTTTTCTGGAGGGTATGAAAAAGGGATTGGCCACCTATGATGTCGAGGCATTCTACTACCTTGCCCGCGTCTCGATGGTGAAAGACGAGCGCAACATCGACAAGTTCGACCGCGCATTTGCCGCCAGTTTCGAAGGCCTGGACCAGATCAGCTTCGATCAGGTTTTGGAAGCGGTTGATATCCCTGCCGACTGGCTGGCCAAAATGGCCGAAAAGCACCTGTCCGAAGAAGAAAAGGCGGAAATTGAAGCCCTTGGCGGTTTCGACAAGCTTATGGAGACGCTGCGTGAGCGCCTGAAGGAACAGCAAGGTCGCCATCAGGGTGGCAACAAATGGATTGGTACAGCCGGGACATCCCCGTTCGGCGCCTACGGGTACAACCCCGAAGGTGTGCGCATTGGCCAGAAGGAAAGCCGCCACCAACGCGCAGTCAAAGTCTGGGATAAGCGCGAATTCAAGAACTTGGATGACACAGTCGAGCTAGGAACACGGAATATCAAGGTCGCCCTAAAACGCCTGCGCCGCTGGGTGCGCGAGGGGGCGGCAGAGGAACTTGATCTGGACGGTACCATCCGCGCCACGGCCGAGCATGGCTATCTGGATGTCAAAACCCGGCCTGAGCGTCACAACGCGGTTAAGGTGCTGTTGTTTCTGGATGTCGGCGGCTCGATGGACCCTCATATCAAGGTAGTTGAAGAGCTGTTCTCGGCCGCCCGGACCGAGTTCAAGCATTTGGAATATTACTATTTCCACAATTGCCTCTACGAAGGTGTCTGGCGCGACAATCGCCGCCGCTGGGATCAACAAACCCCAACACATGAAGTGCTGCGGACCTACGGCTCGGACTACAAATGTATCTTCGTCGGCGACGCCTCAATGAGCCCCTACGAAATAGCCTATCCTGGCGGCGCAAATGAGCATTGGAACCAAGAAGCCGGTCAGGTCTGGCTGCAGCGAGCGCGCGAGCAATGGCCATCAAACCTGTGGATTAATCCGGCGCCTAAGAAATACTGGAAATACACCCAATCCGTCGGCATGATCCAAGAGATCTTCGAAGATCGCATGGTGCCGATGACGTTGGCCGGGCTAGATCAGGGCATGCGAGAGCTGACGCGCTAGAACGTAGCAGACCGGCAGTTTTCAAAATTATCGTCAAAATCAGAAACAAAAACGCGTATTTTCCCTATCCTACAGGGCTTTATCCGCCATTCTGAAACAATTGGCCAAAAAACCCCTACGGATCCGAATTTTATGATATGTTTAGCCTTGGTTGTGGCTGGGGGGCTAAAATGACCAATTTTAGTATACGAACTTTTCTTATTTCTACCGTGACATCCGCGTCACTTTTTTGTTCATCCGTGGCTATTGTCGCCTTTGTCCTGACACCTGACACCGCCTTTGCGAAAAGTGAAAACGGTAAGGGAAATGGGAAGGGCAAAGGTAAAGGCGGCGGTGGCAGCAACGCCAGCAAAGCATCCGAAGCAAGTCAGTTCAAACCAAAGTCTCAGAAAACTCAATACGGAAAGAGAATTAAACTTAAGAACAACGGTGCGCGCAGTTCAAAAACGGGCAGCGGAAAACTTCAGAAAACTTCACTGTCTGACTTTGGGCGCGAATTCAAACGCGATGTTCAAGAACTATTCGGCATAAAACAGAGCACAAAGCCCAGACGAAACGCTGTAACAACCCCCAAAAAGGCCACTAAAAAAGCTTCAATCAAACCGCTCGAAAAATCACTTCGCCCCGTTACGCGTAGCAGCAAACACTACTATCGAGACCCGCTTGTGGCGAAGATTACTGACCCCTACGGCTCGGACAAGCTGCGCAACCTGAATGCGTCGAATGCAGCCTACCCAGCGCTCAGGAACGCAGCCCCAAACAGCAATGTAGGGAAGATCGCAACATATCAAGCGGCGGCATATGAGTATTACGACCTGCGATCCGACCTATATGATGCCCGGCGCGATCTGCGTGAGTTGAACGAAAGCTATGACGGGCGCAGCAGCGATGAGATTGCGGATGATATCGCTGACCTTGATCCGAGTGATCCAAATTATGATGACGATCTCAGAGATTTGGAAAAAGAACTGCAAGACGCAGAAGCCTATGAAGAAGCCCGAGACAATCTGCACGAAAATATCGCAGGTATTAAGTCCGAAACCAAAGAGGCACTTTACCAAGCAGAATCTGCTTTCTTTGATGCCTCCAAGGGGCAGACTTTAACACCCGATGCGCTTGGAGACTTTCATTCCAACCTAGGTTTACCGCAGCCCAAAGCCCCCTACCAAGACGACGTGACGATACAGCCCGTAGGTTACGATCCGAGTTACCATCACGATGCACAAGCCCGAAAGTATCAGCCAACAGAAACCGATTATCGGCTTCGCTATGAAAATGCCGAGTATAGCGGCAAACACCGCGGGAAACGTTATTATGGCGACCCACTTGTGGCGGCAATTACTGATCCCTACGGCTCGGACAAGTTACGCAACCTGAATGCGTCGAATGCAGCAGCTCCAGCCCTAAGGAACGCAGCCCCCAACAGCAATGTAGGGAAAATCGCCACATACCAGTCTGCCGCAAATGAGTATTACGACCTTCGATCCGACCTGTATGATGCCCGACACGATCTGCGTGACTTGAACGAAAGCTATGACGGGCGCAGCAGCGATGAAATTGCGGATGATATCGCCGACCTTGACCCGAGTGATCCAAATTATGATGACGATCTCAGAGATTTGGAAAAAGAACTGCAAGACGCGGAAGCCTATGAAGAAGCCCGCGATGATCTGCGCGCAGACGTAAAAGGGCTGCGAGTTGATACCATGGTAGCCCAAAAAGAAGCGGAACATGCCTTTTTTGAAGCTTCAAAGGACACAGAACTGACAAAAGACGCTCTGGCTGATTTTCACGAGAACTTGGATTTGCCGGAGCCAGGTGATCACTACGATGACGAGGTTACGACACAGCCCATCTCGTACAACCCGGACTATCACCACTATTCCAATGCCCACGCCTATATGACAGAGGTCACGGACTATCAGCTGGATTTTGATGGTGCCAGTGGCGGAACCGAAGAACCCCTGAGCAACAATTACAGTGTTCCGCTCGCGTCAGAGACCAAAACAACTGAGGAAACTTTTAAATTGCGCGATCACCCCCCCGCGCATGCTTTGGAACCACGCTACGCATTTTCCAAGGATGAGGTCGCTGTGATAGCAGCGTATCGGACCGCAGTGGTTGACTATGATGAACCCCGCCCGAATCCCGATGTCGCTTCGCGTGAAGTGAGCATCTTGAAAGGTAGTGAATATAGCAGCGTTAGTGCGGACATAATTCGTGAAATAACCGAGCTCGATCCAAGCGATCCGGAGTTTTACAACAAGCTTGACGTTTTGGGCTCTGAGTTGCGCAAGGCGGATACGAACGATTGAGCTTATAGAGCCGTCGCGCAGACAAGTCGGCCCAGAATACACGAAGTTGGGCAAGCGGCGGCCTACGCTAAAGAAAAGGTGAGTCGGCATAGTTGCAAGCTTGCTTAAACTGTATTCCTTGCCCATATCTGAAGTATGTTACGCCTTGCCCCCATTCTACTGGCAATTGCATACGCCGTTGTCATGTACCGGATTTCGGTCTGGCGCACACACCGGGAACTGGATGCCAAATCGACCGAACTGGCTGACCCTGCACTCAAGCGGATGACCGACCGGCTGGCTGCCGCGCTCGAGATCGACCGGGTTCCAGTGTATATCTATGAAATCGATCCGGTGAACGGTTTGGCTGCGCCGGATGGCCGAATATTCATTACGCGTGGGTTCTACCGAAAATTCCGAAACGGTGAGGTCTCAGCCGAGGAAATGGCCAGCGTAATCGCGCATGAGTTGGGGCATGTGGCTTTGGGTCATGCACGACGTCGTATGATTGATTTTTCTGGTCAAAACGCAATGCGGGCTGCGTTGATGATGCTATTGAACCGGTTCATTCCATTCATCGGGGCGTGGATCGCCAACATGTTGACGCACCTTCTGGCTTCGCGCCTATCGCGAGGGGACGAGTACGAGGCGGACGAATATGCTGCCGCGTTGCTGACCAAAGCTGGAATTGGGATCGGACCGCAGAAGTCTTTGTTTCACAAGCTTGAAAATTTAACGCAGCAGCGGGCCGGAGTTGTTCCAGCCTGGTTGATGAGCCATCCCAAAACAGATGAACGGATTGCAGCTCTGGAGACGCTTGAGCAGCGTTGGGGAACAAACGGTTAGGTCAAGGCAGCGAGGGGCCAGCCCCTCGCGCTCCCCGGGATATTTTTGGCCAGATGAAGTTGGAACCGGGTTTAGGTCGTCAGGGCTTTGCCAAGCCGAGGCAGGCGGGCTTTTTTCATCAGGCCGCGCAGGGTCCATTGCTCGCCGGACAGTCGATTAGCCTCAGCCAGTACGCGATTGGCCGTGTCGGTCATCCCGTCCGGGTCGGTCTGCCAAAACCCCTGCAACAGGCCGTCGGGGTCGAGGCGGTCGAGGCCTTCTTCTGCGAGGATGTTCTTGGGAAAATCCTTGGCGTTTACAGTGACGATGACATCGGCCGAGGTCGCCACGGCAGTCGCCAAAACGTGAATATCCGCGCTGTCAGGCAGCCAGAGGCGTTGTTCGAGACCCGGAGTAGCGGTGCGTTGCGCCTTGGGCCAGTTCGATTGAGCCAAGGCAATTTCGGCACGGGCCTGCGCCTCGCCTTCCGGGCCAAGTTTGCGCGCTGCGCGGGCCCATTCCTCGAGAATGCGGTCTGACCAGATGGGGGTGAAATGGCCGAGTTTAGCAGCGCCCAGCAGCATCTCTCGCATCACCGTGGGGTAGATGACGCAGGTATCCAGAACTGCCTTCACAACCGGTAGAACACGGCTTTGAGGTAGCCACTTTCGGCAAGTTGCGGCAGTTGCGGATGGTCGGGGCCAGCAAAACCTGTATGGATCAGTTGCGCCTGCCGCCCGGCCCTCCCGATACCACGAGAGGAAGCATCGCGGAACCGACCCAGGTCGGCGGCATGAGAGCAGGAGCACAGGCCCAGATACCCGCCCGGCTTCACCAGAGGTGCAGCAAGCCGGGCAACGCGTTCATAGGCGCGCAGTCCAGCGTCCAGTGCCTGTTTCGAAGGTGCAAAAGCGGGTGGATCGCAGATAACTACATCGAATTGCTCGCCTTCCTCACCCAGTTGTGCCAACACATCGAAAGCGTCGCCCTGCCGGGTTTGAAAACGGTCGGAAAACCCAGACGCCTCAGCGCCCTGCGCGGCCAGTTCCAATGCGGCAGCCGACCCATCGACGGAAAGGGCGCGTCCGGCACCTCTGGCCAGCATTGCCAGACCGAACCCACCGACATGGCTGAACACGTCCAACACCTGTGCGCCCGGCTGGACCAGTCGAGCTGCAAAGGCATGGTTTGGGCGTTGGTCGTAAAACAGGCCGGTTTTTTGACCGCCGGTCAGGTCAGCCATATAGGTCGCGCCATTCATCGGCACCGGGAGCGGCGCGTCAGGGGCCTCGCCGCGTAGGGTCTGGTTCACGTCATCCAATCCCTCAAGCCCGCGTGTACGACCCGAGGCGTTTTTCAGAACCGTCGTCACATCGGTGACACGGACCAATGCGTCGGTGAGCACTTCCAGATGCGCCTCGGCCCAAGCGGCGTTGGGCTGGATTACGCACGCATCTCCAAAGCGGTCGATGATCACGCCGGGAAAGCCATCAGCCTCGGCATGGATCAGGCGGTAGTATGGCGCATCGAACAGACGTTCGCGCATCTCAAGTGCGCGGCGCAAGCGGGTCTCAAACCACTCGGCGTCCAGTTGGGCGTCAAGATCACGATCCAGCACGCGGCACATGATCTTTGATTCAGGATTCACCGCAACCAGTGCAATTGGTGTGCGCTTTTCGTCCTCCAATACAGCCAGAGCACCCGCCGGGATTTTGCGGGTTCGCCGGTCGGTGACGATGTCATTGGCGTAAACCCACGGGAAGCCGTGGCGCAATCCGCGCGCGTTGGCCTTGGGTTTTAGTCGAATACGGGGACGGTCGATGACTTGGTTCATAGCGCCCTCATAGTGGCGATCGGGCCGAGGGAAAAGCCCTAGCGGGGGCGAGACCGCCACCCACCGCGCCGTTTCGGTGCTTGGGCGGATTTCAGCCCTTCGGCCAGTACCCGAGTCATCGGGTGATCAGCTTCTTGCTCGGCATACAGGGTGTGCAATTCGGTCAGGGCCTCCGTTTGGTCCCTGTCTGCAGGCAGGCTGAGCGCCCAGTCCAAAAAGATGCTTCGGCATTCGGGCAAGGTGATGCCCTCGATCCGATAAGCTTCGCGGATCAGGCCTTTGTGATCGTTTGGATCGTCATTGCGCGGCATCTTTCGCCCTTCCGATGACGCGACCGATGATATCGGCCGCTGCGGTGTATTTTTCCTGCAACGCAGCCTGAAGCTGCTCGACCTGCTCGAACCCTGTGGCGCGGCACAGGAACGCGGTGCCACCCTCGCCGATCTTGTCGGCGTCGATGACCTTGCCGGAAAGTAGCCGGGCTGCGCATTGCACCGACCAGAATAGATCGTAGCAGTCTTTCAACGTTTGCGCCTGAGCGACGTCCAGTAATTCGGCTACGACAGCCCCGTCCAGTCCCGCGGATACGTCGCGCTGAGCAATACCGGACAACAGCGCTCCGGTTTCAGCCATCAGTTCAATATCCATCATCCGGCCTGCGCCGTTCTTGGCATCCCAAATCCCTGCAGGAGATTTCGCAGCGGCCAAACGAGACCGCATTTCAGCCACCTCGTGCAACACCTTCTGGTGATCTTCTGGCTTCGACAGGAACCCGGCGCGGAAAGATTCGATATCGTTCGCCAGCCCTTCGTCTCCTGCTACGACACGGGCGCGGGTCAGCGCCAGATGCTCCCACACCCAGGCTTCGTTCTGCTGGTAGTTGGTGAAGCTGTTCAAGCTGGTTGCCACCGGCCCCTGATTTCCCGACGGGCGCAGGCGCATGTCCACCTCATAGAGCCGCCCCTGCGACATCGGAGCGGAAAGCGCTGTGATCAGCGCCTGAGTGAACCGCGCATAGTAGGTGCGTGTCGCCAGCGGGCGCGGGCCGTCTGACATATCCTGGTCCATTGGATCGTAGATCACGATCATATCCAGATCGGATTGCGAGTTGATGCGCCCTGCTCCCAGCGAGCCCATGCCCAGAACGGCCGCACCCCGACCGGGTGCAGGCCCGTGTTTCTTAGCAAACTGACCAGTAACGCATGGCACGATTGCCGCAATGATTGCACTCGCCAGTTCAGCATATTGTTGCCCTGCCTGCGTGCCATCGATCAGACCGCGCAAGTGATGGACGCCGATCCGGAAATGCCATTCCTTGCACCAGCGGCGCGCAAAATCGAGCTGGGTTTCATAATCAGATTCTTGATCAAGCGCCCGCTCCAATTCGGCCTGCAAGGCCACCTGACCCGGCCAGTCGGTGAAGAAACTGCCGCCAATTACAGCATCAAAGACCGACGCGTTGCGCGATAGATGCCCTGCCAAAGCATGCGAAGTGCCTACAATATCCACCAACAGATCAATCAGATGCGGATTGGCCTCGAACAAGGAAAACAGTTGCACCCCGGCGGGTAAGCCCGACAGGAACCCATCCAGCGCCAAAAGCGCCTCATCCGGTTTCGCGGTCTTCGAAAGGCGCGAGAGAAGCTCGGGCTTGAGGCGTTCGAAGATCCGCGCGCCCCGCTGCGACCGCAGTGCCGGATAGGTGGGCCAGCGGGCCAGAACGCTTTTGTCGAAATCGGCCTCTTTCGCTGGAATGGGTGTTGAAGACCCAGGGGCAAAAAATCCCTCGGTCAACTCATGTACTTCAGTCAGGCGTTGGGTCAGTTCGGAGGTCAGTTCGGTACTGTCGACCCCCATCAGGCAGGCGACCCTTTCAATCCCATCGGCAGACTGCGGCACCTTATGAGTTTGCGCGTCGTGCACCATCTGGATGCGGTGTTCGACTTCACGGTGGGCACGGTAGTGGTCGGTAAGCTTCGCGGCCACGTCCTGCGGAACCCAATTTTTCTCGGCGAGCGCCGCCAGACCAGGTACAGTGCCTCGCACACGTAGATCAGGATCACGTCCACCCGCAATCAATTGGCGGGTTTGGGTGAAAAACTCGATCTCGCGGATACCACCCTGCCCCAATTTCATGTCATGACCCGGAATGGTCAGCGCACCACCTGTACCCTTATTCTCACGGATGCGGAGGCGCATGTCATGGGCGTCTTGAATGGCGGCAAAATCCAGATGTCGACGCCACACAAAAGGACGTAGCGTATCCAGAAACCGCTGCCCTGCCTCCAAATCCCCGGCGCAGGCGCGGGCTTTGATATAAGCTGCGCGTTCCCAAGTGCGACCAAGGCTTTCATAATACCTCTCGGCGGCTTCTGCGGCCATGCAGACCGGCGTCACCGCTGGGTCGGGTCGCAAACGCAGATCTGTGCGGAACACATAGCCATCAGCCGTCTTGTCGCTGAGCGTGGCACAGAAGTTGCGCGTTGCCCGCACCATTCCCTGTCGCGCATCATAAAAGTCATCCGGATCAAATCGGGTTTCGTCGAACAGAACGATCAGGTCGATGTCCGAACTGTAGTTCAGCTCATGCGCGCCCATCTTGCCCATAGCCAGAATGATCATTCCAGCAGCGGTTTCCACGTCTTCCTCTGTCACCCCAGGTAGCTTACCGCGCCGGATCAGTGCCGCGATCTCAGCCTTAGCCGCCACATCCGCAGCCAAGGCACCGAAATCGGTCAGCGCGGCAGTCACCTTTTCCAGCGGCCACGCCCCCGCCAGATCGGCCAGAGCCGTCAGCAACGCCACGCGCCGCTTGGCCTGCCGCAATCCAGGCCTAAGCTGGTCTGGCGGTAACCTACGCGCTTGGGACATCACATCGGCCAATGCCTGATCGGGCAGGTGCAAAGCTTGCGACAACCACGCGTGCTCACTCTCGATCAGGCCTTTCAGATAAGGGCTGGAACCTGCCGTCCCAGCGATCAGTTCTCCCTGTTCGGCGGTTAGATCCGAGACCGCCTTCAGCGCCTCATCGCCTAACGACTTGTCGAAAGCGCGCGGAACCCGGTGAATGGAAAACGGGTCGGTCATTGAACCTCCAACGGGGTGTCCTGGCTAAAACTGTTGACCCAGACATCGTGGCGACGCTCCCACAAAGACGAAATCAGCATCGCCTCCCATGTCGTACTTCCGGGTCGCTGATAGTCCGCACGATAGGACAGCAACACGATATCAGAGGTCAGAACACGCAACTGCGTTTCGCTTAACTCGTACCGGGCCATCGTCGGCGCATCCGCAAATTGGCCGACGTGATCATCGCGATTGGCAAAGCCACTGGGGTAAACGCCCAGAAAATCCGCACTCAACAACGCCCGGTCCGCCTGGGCATTTCCTTCGACCAGCGCGGTCCAGACTTGTTTCTCCAAATCCAGAATTTCGGCAAGCGACGGGGCGGGTTTTCGTTCTACAGCAGACATTTCTGCAAATTGCTTGGTTCCCTTGGGGACGTCAACCAAAGTTGCGGGACGCATCTAATGTAAATCTTTTTTACATCACCCCCTTGCAACCACCTGCGCACTCCCCATCTAATCAATGTGAAAACGATTTACATCAAACCCGGAGACCCAACATGACTGCACTTTCCGAAACCGCTGTCCCCGAAAATCCGGGATGGCTGCGCCGTATCGAGACCTGGCTTGACGACAAGGGCAAGGGTGCCTGGATCGCAGTCATGGTCCTTGGTTTCATCTTCTTCTGGCCCGTGGGCCTGGCCCTTCTGGCCTATATGATCTGGAGCAAACGCATGTTCAGCAAATCCTGCAGCCGCCGCAAAACTTGGCACAGCCACATGAGCGCCATGAAACCTTCGGGCAACAGCGCCTTTGACGCCTATAAGGCCGACACGCTGGCACGGCTGGAGCGTGAACAGCAGGATTTCGAAGCCTTCCTGCGCCGCCTGCGCGACGCCAAGGACAAGGCCGAGTTCGATCAGTTCATGGACGAACGTGCCCGCGAAAACCAAGACGAAGCTGAAAACGGCGAACGCGCCTAATCCAGACTTGCCCTGTCCCGCCATTCGGGACAGGGTAATTTTACGAACAATATCCGGAATTTACGATATGACTCATCTGCCCGATCCAGACAGCCAGCCCGAGTTTTACCAGTCAGTGGCGTCCAAGCGATTTATCGCGTGGCTCTTTGACGTCGCTTTTATCTCGCTGCTGTGCATCGTGCCGGTTTTCCTGACATTTGGTGCAGGATTATTTTTCCTGCCCCTGATCTACGGCGTTATCAGTTTTATCTACCGTGTCGTCACAATCGCAAACGGATCGGCAACTCTGGGCATGCGTTTCATGGGCATTGAACTGCGGGATGCCTTCGGCTCTCGCATGGATATGGGTAAGGCCGTGGCGCACACTGCCGGATATTTTATCAGCATGGCGTTCTTCGTAATCCAAATCATCTCGGTCATCATGATGCTGACCAGCGCGCGATGTCAGGGGCTGACGGATTCATTCCTTGGTACAGTGATGATCAATCAGCGGGCATAAAATCAGCCACGTGAATCACTTGGCGGGTTGGGGAACCGTTGCTATCATCCCGTTTCAGGAAACACGGGACGTTCATGCGACACACGCTGCCAATTGCGCCGCAATTCTATGTGACGGCACCCCAGCCCTGCCCTTACCTTGAGGGCAGGATGGAGCGTAAGTTGTTCACAGCCTTACAGGGCGAAGGTGCAGATCAGCTGAACAACTCTCTGTCACAACAAGGGTTTCGCCGGTCTCAGAACGTACTCTACCGCCCGTCCTGCACCGATTGTGCCGCCTGCCTGTCCGCACGTATCGATGTGTCAGCATTTCGCCCCAGCAAAAGTCAAAAGCGAACGGCCAAACGAAACAGCTACCTGCAGCGCAGGGCGAACTCACCTTGGGCGACAGATGAGCAATACGATCTGTTCCGCCGTTATCTGGATACGCGTCACGCCGATGGCGGCATGGCCGATATGGACGTCTTCGAATTCGCCGCAATGATCGAGGAGACCCCCATCCGCAGCCGAGTGGTCGAATATGCCAACCCCGAAACCCGAGAGCTAATCGCCGTCAGCCTGACAGATGTTTTGGATGACGGGTTGAGCATGGTCTACTCATTCTTCGATCCGGATCTGCCGCAAAACTCTCTGGGGACATACATGATCCTCGATCATATCGACATCGCACGCGAGGCTGGTCTGCCCTATGTCTATCTTGGCTACTGGGTGCCGGGCAGCCCCAAGATGGGCTACAAGGCCCGTTTTTCGGGGCTTGAAGCCTATATTCAGGGCGACTGGAAACGTATCAAAAACCCCTCTGAACTAGCGGACGGTAATCATCACCCCCTGTCGACCGCTCCGATTGCCGAGCAGGTCGCCAGCATCCAATTGCCTGACCGCCACCCCACCAAAGGTTAGGTCATCCGTAACCAGAGCGTTCACCGAATGTCTATTGTGTTCCGCTTGGTGTGCGCAATCGATGACCTAAAGATCCTGCCAGTCTGGCAATCTTGCTTTTTTGGCCTTGGACTTAATACTCTTGGCAAACATGATCCCACCGAGGACTGAAACCACACAAACACCGCCCCACCCAAAGCGCTCCAGCGTCGCGAACGGCCCTCGTTCGACATGAGTCCCGATGCCGCTGTAAAGCAATCCGCCAAAGATAAGAAACATTAGGCCAGCACCACATCCCATGAGGGGCAAGGAGTTCATGAAATGTAATGGTCTTGGCGACAGGCCCATGCTTCGCAGCAGGTTGAAAATTGGTGGATAGGCTTCGAAACGCGATATTCCGGCGTGGTCGGTTGCCTGCAATGCTCTTTGTAGTTTCTCTCGCCTGTTCGATGCCGGCGTGGGTCTATACTGCTGAGTTGGGTAGTAGCGCCTGCCTTCAATACGGTTCAGGCGTTCGTTGAAATCGGATTTTGGCATGTGAAGTACCTTTGACAAGCTAATGTTATCTAAAAATAAAAAGAGGGCCTTGCGGCCCTCTTATCTTATGACAGGTTTCGTTCAGAGATCAATTGGGCATCAGATCAGGCACAATTGTCACTATTGACGGGAAGAACCACAGGATTGCGATCCCCACCACCTGAATGATCACAAACGGAACGATCCCGCGATAGATATGCCCGGTCGTCACCTCCTTTGGTGCCACGCCCCTTAGATAGAAAAGCGCAAAACCGAAAGGCGGGGTCAGGAACGAGGTCTGCAGGTTCACAGCCACCATGATCGTCACCCATTTGGGATCGAAAGACCCACCATATATCACTGGCCCGACGATGGGGATCACGATGTAAATGATCTCAAGGAAATCCAGCACAAATCCCAGAATGAACAACACCAGCATGACGATCAGGAAAACCGTAAACTCGTTGTCGAAACTACGCAGAAACTGCTGAATATAGTGCTCGCCTCCGAAAGAGATCACAACCAGGTTCAACAACTGCGACCCGATCAGGATTGTGAAAACCATCGATGTCACCTTGGCCGTCTCGCGAACCACCGGCGTCAGAACACCGCTGGAAAACAGCACCCAACAGGCAAAGATCAGACCGAAAAGCGCATAAAGATAGGCAGCATAGGCGAAGATGAAAGCGATCCAGCTTTCGACAGATACATTGCCTTGGTTGATGCGCAGGTCGAAATTTATGCCCATCAGCATGCAGATGATGACAGCGAGAGTCGACCAGATGATCACCTTGCCCGATCGCCCCTGGTCCTGCAGCTTGCGATAGGCCGCCAGCATGATCGCGCCACCCGCGCCCAGCGCCGCAGCTGGTGTCGGGTTGGTAATACCGCCAAGGATCGAACCCAGAACCGCGATGATCAGAACCAGCGGCGGAAAGACCACGCGGATCAAATCATTGGTAGCACAGCGTTCAGCTGCGAACTTGCAGCCATAAATCGCCAGAGCAAACGGTATCGCCAGTATCAGGAACGCCGCCCCCGATGAGGTCGTCGGCGCAATCAGCAGCACATCCACCAGCAGCATCAGCAATAGACCGATGGCGCCTACTATCAGCGGTTGCGTCGATTTCGATGGTGCAATGCCGCGACCGAACAGCAAGGTCAGACCCAGCAGCACAACGATAACGGCAACGCCTGTTCCGATCGGTGCTGCGGCTGCGATCTTGGCTTCCTGCGCGGCAGCCAGCTCTTCTTCGGTCAGACGCTGCGACTGGGAAACGCCACCCGCTTCATCCAATGCCTCCTGTTCAGCCACGGCCTGATCCCAGGCCGATTGACCATGCAACTCGATCATTGAAACCTTGCACTCTTCCGAAACATTGGTGCGCAGTGACGCTCCCTCACCAATGTCGGAAAAGGCCGAAACGTTGATGTTCTGGCTACCGATCATGCCGACGCTTCCAAGCAGGACTGCACCAACTATCAGAGCGACCGGAGCCCCCAGAAGCCAAGTGAGACCTTCTGACCGAGTGATTGGCTCACCGCCACCGCCACCCATTTCAACGGCTGGGGCTTTCTCGGGATTCATCAGCGCATAGCCAAAGGCATAAAGCGCATAGAGCAAGGCCAGCATGATCCCCGGCAGCAAGGCTGCTTGGAACAGAGTGCCGACGGAAACCACCGCAGGCTCACCCAGATAGGTCAGCGCGTCGGAACACCCAGCCTCGATCGCGCGGGTCTCTTGCGCAGTCGAATACAAATCACCGGCCAGTGTACCCAGCAGAACGATCACGATAGAGGGCGGAATGATCTGCCCCAACGTCCCCGAGGCCGCAATCACCCCGGTCGCCAGCTCGGGCGAGTAGTTGTTTCGCAACATAGTCGGCAGCGCCAACAAGCCCATGGTCACCACGGTTGCGCCCACAATCCCAGTCGAGGCCGCCAGAAACGCACCCACGACCACGATCGACACGGCCAGACCGCCCGGCAGAGGCCCAAAGACACGGGCCATCGTCGTCAGCAGATCGTTCGCGATCTTCGAGCGTTCCAGCGTGATCCCCATCAAGACGAACATCAGCACGGCCAGAAGGGTTTCAATGGACTGACCCGCCAGAACGCGTTCGTTGATGCGGTTTACGATGAACGAAACGTTTCGATCCAGCGCAGTTTCCCAGCCAGACGGGAAGACCGGCTCGCCATAGGTTGGCAAGTCCGGGTATCGGAACACGGATATCACATCGGGTTTGACCCCCGAGTTCACCAGATCACGATAGGCCTGCGAGCCTGAATCAATTGCCTGATGCACCAGCAACCCGGCACTGTCCAACGCCGCGATGATCCCGAATGAGATGATACCGGCCCCACCGATGGCAAATGCCACCGGAAAGCCGGAAAGGATGCCTCCGAAAAGGCAGAAGAATACGATAATGAGGCCTATCTCGACGCCATCAAGTCCGAATAGCATTGTCTGGGTCTCCGTCCTTAATGTGCGCCTTCGTAGGCTTCTTCACCCTCGCCAAGGCTGTCCTTGTCGAGGTATTTTCCTTCACTTTCCGGCCCTTCCACATATTCCAGATACGACCGGTAAATGAACGCGATTGCGTGCAGGAACACCATGCCCGCAAAGGCGACCAACAGTATCTTGAACAGGAAATACGCGTTGAAACCGTTAGGGCTGAACCCGATGGTTTCGACATTCCAGCGCAGAGCGCGGGATTTCATCACCAGACGGTCCAATGTGTCACTGGCAGAAGGTTTCGGTACGATCAGGTGCCGCCACATAAAGTACCAGCCATACATCCATGTCAGCACTGCCACCGGCATCATGAACAATAGGGCGCCCAGCATATCGACGATGCGTTTGGCGCGGTAGCTGATCCCGGCATAGATCAGGTCAACACGCACATGCCCGCCCTGTACAAACGTGTAGGTACAGCAAAGGCAGACGACCATGGCGTTATACAGCTTCAGTTCTTCGGCGAACCAGCTGATGTCCTGGGTCAACGGTATCCCCAATCCAAATGACATGTCCGGTCGCGCAAATATTCTCTGCATGAACACGATCACGATTTGTTGGACCACCATCAGAAGACCGGCCCAGGCAAAGAACCGGCCTGTGGTGTTGGCGAACCCTTCCAGACCGCGCACCATGCCCCACATGAAGTTCCGGTAATAGAGCCCAATGGCCGTCAGAACCAGAAAGAGTGCGAAAACCACAAAGAAGAACTCGACAGAGCCGCCATAATAGACAAAGCGCATGATCGCTTCTTTGTCCGACCAATTCAGCCAGAGCTGCGGATGCGTGATGGCGTATCCGAAATTATAGAAGGCTTCGGCAATGTTCTGAACGAACCATATCAGTCCGTTCCACAGGGCGCCGAAGAACGAGATACCGTTATCGTCCTGCATGTTGTCCCCAGGTCGTCTCAGTTGCACTGCTGATTATAGCGGATTTGATGCATCCACGCATTTGCAACAGGAAAGGTTTCCCCACAAATGCGGGGAAACCATTTGATCGAGAAGCGAATTATCAGCCGCGTACGCGGTTACGCTGCGCGGTGTAAACGCCCGAGGACAGATCCAACCAACCAGCTGAAGACGCCGAAGACGCCGCTGCGCTGTCGTGAATCTTCTTGAACAGCTCATCGCTCATGTTCTCGTCCAGCACTTCCTGGCTGGCCTTGCCGAACGCATCCCAAACGCTGTCTGGGAATTCCATAACCTTGACGCCACCCGACTGCAGACGTTGCAGCGCGGCACCATTGTTGGCCAGGAACTGCGACAGGTTCCACTGATGCGCTTCGCCTGCTGCGATCTCAATGATCTTCTGCTGACCAGGTGTCAGGCTTTCGAACACGTCACGGTTGGTTGCCAGCGACAGGCCTGCGTTAGGCTCGTGGAAACCGGCGGTGTAGTAGACCTTGGTGATTTCCTGGAAACCAGCCTTTTCGTCCGCCCATGGGCCGATCCACTCGGTTCCGTCGATCGCGCCGGACGACAGTGCCTGATACACTTCCGAGCCCGGAATGTTCTGTACCGATGCGCCCAGTTTGCCCAGCGCCTTGCCGCCCAGACCCGGCATACGGAACTTCAGACCATTGAAGTCTTCGGGGCTGTTGATCTCTTTCGAGTACCAGCCGCCTGCCTGCGCGCCAGTGTTACCGGCCAGGAAGGACTTCAGGCCGAAGATTTGCCCAAGTTCGTCATGCAGCTCCATGCCGCCATCCTGGTAGTACCAGTTTACCATTTCCTGCGCGGTCATACCGAACGGAACGGCGGTAAAGAAGGCATAGCCCGGATGCTGGCCGACAAAGTAATAGTCAGCCGCGTGATACATATCAGCCTGACCGGACGATACCGCGTCAAATACTTCGAACGCGCCAACGAGTTCGCCCGATGCCTTTACTTCGATTGTCAGGCTACCGTCCGACATTTCGCTAATGGTGTCGGCGCAACGCTGCGCAGCATCAAAAACGCCAGCCAGACCACGACCCCACGAGGTGACCATGGTCAAAGTACGCTTGCCCTGCGCATAAGCCGGAGCTGCCAGTGTGGTGGCCGCAGCCGCCGAGCCGCCCAGAGCAGAAGTTTTCAGAAATGAACGACGATCCATATGAGTGTTCCTCCCCTTCATATTCAAAACCCGGACTGATGCCGGGTGCAGTCGTTATTAGTGCGCGTCAGCTTAATGAGCCGGTTTTGAATGTGAATACCTACTACTGCGTAGACAGCCGGGTTTTTGCGGATCCAAAGCTGACAAAACAGCCCCAAATTCCTTCGACTTCACGGATTTCGACTCGCATTGTGACGCGAATACCCAAAAATTTTGCATTTTCCCGCGCGCTTGCGTATCGATTCGACCATGAGGGGAATTCGAAATCTGATATCGCTGACGTACGGACAGAAACTGTCTCTGGTTGCGGCAATCCCGCTGGTCGCGGCCGTAGCGGCGATTGCGTTGCTGGTTGCATACGAATCCCGCGCCACCGCCGAGCGCGAAATACAGGCGCTGGAACAGCGACTAATCGAAGCCAAGAAAGCAGAACTACGGAATTATGTCACTCAGGCCCGGAACGGGTTTGCATATATTTACGGTCGTGCCTCTCCGGATGACGGCGTTGCCAAGAATCTAGTGACACAGATTTTGTCTGCCATGATCTATGGAAAAGACGGGTTCTTTTTCGTCTATGACTACGATGGCAACAATCTGGTAAGTCCGCGCCAGACAGAATTCATCAACCGCAACTGGGTGGGTCTGACCGACAGCGATGGCACTCCGGTCGTGGATGAGTTTATCAGCCTCGCCCGTCAAGGTGCCGGGTGGCACAGCTTCATGTGGCAAAAGCCTTCGACCGGTGAAGAGGCGCAGATGATAGCCTATGTCGTGGGCCTTCAGGACTGGCGTTGGGCCGTCGGCACGGGTGTTTTCATTGACGACATCGTGGCGACCGTCGCCAACGCCCGCGCCGAGGTCGAAGCGCGCGTGCAACGGACCTTTAGGTATATCGGAGCAATCGTTCTGGCAGCGGTTTTGATCGTCTTTGCCTCGGGCATGTTGCTGAATTTCCGCGAACGGCGGTTGGCGGATGCCAAGCTGAAAGAGCTGACACAGCGCGTGTTCGATGCACAGGAAGAAGAACGCGGTCGCGTGGCCCGAGAACTGCATGACGGGATCAGCCAAATTCTTGTTGGCGTACGTTATGCGCTGGACAACGCTCGACGGCGTCTTGAACGCGGCGACGACGACGGCGCCCGCGATCCGCTGGACAAGGGGATCGACAACCTCGGCACAGCCATTACCGAGGTCCGCCGCATCAGTCGTGACCTGCGCCCTGGCGTGCTGGACGATCTGGGGCTCGGTCCGGCGGTCAAGGCGCTGACCGACGATTTCCGCGAGCGCACCGGCATCGAAACCCAATTCTCGACGGTCGTATTCCGCAACCGGCTGGACCAGGATGCCAAGATTGCTCTCTACCGCATTGCGCAAGAGGCTCTGACGAATATCGAGCGCCACGCAGACGCGACCCGTGTTACAATCGACCTGCGCGGTCACAAAAAGGGCGCGACCATGCGCATCACAGACAACGGTCGTGGCCTGCCCCGCGAACAAGGCGCAGGCACCGGTATCGGGCTGCGCAACATGCAGGAACGCATCGAGCAGCTTGACGGGTCGCTTCGCATTCTGTCATCACGCGGCCCGCGCGGCGGCACAGTGATCGAGGTCACCCTGCCACTCAGCCGCCTGCTTCCGCCGCAGGAAGACGCAACTCCGAACCGAAAGGCCGGTACATGAGCATCCGAGTTCTCATAGTCGACGACCACCCGATGGTGGCCGAAGGGATTCAGTCGATCCTGGAAAGCTACGATGATATTGAGGTGGTTGGCACGCTCGGCACCGGTCAAGAGGCGGTTGATCGAGTCGCTGATGTTTTCCCCGATGTGATCCTTATGGATTTGAACATGCCCGGCTTAGGTGGGCTTAGCGCGACAGAGATTATTCTCGAGCGCGCACCCGACACTCGCATTCTGATCCTGTCAATGCATGACAGCCCAGAATATATCTCAACCGCGTTAAGCCACGGCGCCAAGGGCTATGTCCTCAAAGACGTACCAACAGAAGAGATCAAACAGGCCATCGACGCAGTCATGCGCGGCGAGCAATATCTTTGCACAGGAGCCAGCGGATCGCTGCAACCCAAAGAAGGCGGGGCACGCGAAGCGCTGACAGGTCGCGAACAAACCATCCTGCTAGAACTGGCGCAGGGCAAATCCAACAAAGAAGTCGCGCAAACCTTGGACATCTCAGTTCGCACCGTCGAGACACACCGAAAGAACATCAAGCGCAAGCTGGGCATCTCTTCAACCGCTGGCCTGACCCGCTACGCGCTGGAGCACGGTGTACTTCAGGGTACTAGCCCTGGCTTCTAGGCGCACCCGCAGCGCGCAGCGCTGCCTGGCCCAACTGGCGGAGATGCGCCGCAGGCGCATCGACAACAGGCGGGAGCACCTACTCACTCGGGCGGATATCCTGACCGAAAAACACCAGAGTTCCGTCTTCATCAATGACATGGAATTCACGCTGCTGATAGGGCTGGTCAAATGGCGGGCGCACGCGCCCCTCGGGCAAATCCGCCAATTCCGGTCGCAGGACCTCGTACAGGTCGTCAATCTCATCCACATCTATATAGAATGATTGTTCTTCACCCAACTTCCGCCCATCGTCACGCGGCGGGCACTCCAACAACCGGATCGCCACGGACCCCAGCGACAGGAACGCGTAATTGTCTTGCCGGAACCCGCAGGAAAACCCCAAACGGTCGCAGTAAAAATCAATCTGTCTCTGCAGGGAAAAGCACAAAACAAATGGCGTAAGCTGCAAAATCTTCGGCATCAAAGCCTCCAGCCCTCAAATAACCCAAGGTCAGCCTAGCATAACTCAATCCAGCAACTGATCCTTTCTCAGCCCTTCCCTCTCATGATGATGTGGCAGCACACGCCCATAAAGCTGCCGGGTCCGCTCGACACCGCCGCACATCCCTTCCGCTTCGACAAAGGAAAAAATCCCAACATACCGGCTGCGCGTTCCGGTTACCGGAGCAACCCTGTGCAGCGCGTATCGCCCCTTGAATACCTGCAAGTCCCCCGGTTGAAGTTCCAGTTCACGCACCCGCGCCCTGTTTCCATCCAGAATCGAAGCCACGGCTTTGAAATTTTCATCATCCGACGTGCGAAGGTTCGGCACATATTCGAAGGTTCCCCCAGAATCTCCGTTCTGAATCGCCAGTGTAACGGTGAAATTGTTGGTGTCGAAATGCCAGGGAAAGCCCTGCCCCTCTTCGACCACGTTGATAATCACATCAGCCAGAGGATCATCGTAGCGAAAGAACCTATCCTCCGGCTCGTTCAGTGCATCCCTGACAAAGGGCATAAACCATTCATATTCGTAGATGCGGCGCAAGGGTCCAGACACAGGGAAGTTATCTGCCGGCACAAAGGCATTTGAGCGATCATAGAACCGGCGGATCGGGTGACCGATCCCAAAGCGCGGATCATCCTTGGTGAAATAAGCATTTGTTCGATTGAAAGACCGATGCGCCCGTGGGGCGACATCATCCGCTTCGCGCACCAGCTGCTGCAACCCCTCTTCATGCACAAATCCGGGCAAAACCGCGCAGCCATCCTGATCTAGTTCGCGCCTAAGATCCGCAATCATCTGATCATAAGCCCGAGAGCCCGGCCGATCGATCGGGTAGCGCCCCAGATCAACCAAGTCCTGTAGCATCCTCCGCCTCCCTAAACTGTTCCTGTACGATCAGCGTGACTCAGAGAACTGCTTCGCTCATGTCTATTTTAGACATCGTCTTGACGCTTTCAGACCTGATCCGACCCGACCCAAACCCCTTAATCGGGCGGGATTTGGCGAAAATTCCCAGCCTGCGGCAATCCTCGCAATAAAATGTCGCAAAATTCACCCATCAGGTTACAAAATTGGTGCAATTGCCTGTTGACGCCCCTTCCCCTCACTCATAATGTCCCTTCACGCAAAAAAGGAGCCTCTGGCGATGAAAGCGCTAGTCGTAATCGTAGGAAACACGCGCATGGGCCGGTAACGGTAAACCATAATCGAACCCATGCGCCTCCGAAAATCTCGGGGGCTTTTTTTATGCTAAACGCAAGACACATGTCGCGAACGGAGCAAAGCAGATGACACGTGAGATGACCGGCGCAAAGATGGTAGTTCAAGCCCTCAAAGATCAGGGCGTGGACACGGTATTCGGATACCCCGGCGGCGCCGTGCTACCGATCTATGATGAGATTTTTCTGCAAAACGATATCCGTCACGTTCTGGTGCGGCATGAACAGGGCGCGATCCACGCAGCCGAAGGGTATGCCCGTTCAACAGGCAAGCCCGGCGTTGCATTGGTGACATCAGGCCCCGGCGCAACCAATGCGGTGACCGGCCTGACGGATGCGTTGCTGGACTCGATCCCGCTCGTTGTTCTGACCGGGCAGGTTCCGACTTTTATGATCGGCTCGGATGCGTTCCAAGAGGCTGACACCGTTGGTATCACCCGCCCCTGCACCAAGCATAACTGGCTGGTGAAGGACACCGACTCATTGGCCGAAACCATTCACGAGGCGTTCCACGTTGCAATCTCGGGCCGCCCCGGTCCGGTGCTGATCGACGTCCCGAAGGACGTTCAGTTTGCCTCGGGCGAGTACAGCGCACCGAAACCGTCAACCTCGCATTACCAGCCAGTTCTGAAGGGCGATCTGGAAGAGATCACCGAATTGGTCGCGGCGATAGAAACGGCGAAAAAGCCTGTTTTCTACACCGGCGGCGGCGTCATCAACTCGGGCCCTGCAGCCAGCCAGTTGCTGCGTGAACTGGTTGATGCGACGGGGTTCCCGATCACTTCGACCCTTATGGGTCTGGGAGCCTACCCCGCATCGGGTGAGAACTGGTTGGGTATGCTGGGGATGCATGGTCTCTACGAGGCCAATCTGGCGATGCATGACTGCGACCTGATGATCAATGTCGGCGCGCGGTTCGACGACCGGATCACAGGCCGGATTGACGCATTTTCGCCGAACTCGAAAAAAGCGCATATCGACATTGACCCCTCGTCGATCAACAAGGTCATCCGCGTTGATATCCCGATTGTCGGCGACGTCGGCCATGTGCTTGAGGATGTCCTCAAAGTCTGGAAAGCACGCGGCCGCAAGACCGATGCGGCGGCTGTTAAGCAGTGGCAGTCGCAGATCAGCGATTGGCGAAAGGTCAACTGTCTCGCCTACACCAACAGCGAAAAGACCATCAAGCCACAATACGCACTGCAACGCCTTGAAGAGCTGACCAAAAACCACGATCGCTACATCACCACCGAGGTTGGTCAGCACCAGATGTGGGCCGCGCAATACCTTGGGTTCGAAGACCCCAATCGCTGGATGACCTCGGGCGGTCTGGGCACAATGGGCTATGGCTTCCCTGCCTCGGTCGGCGTGCAGATGGCACACCCGGACGCGCTGGTGATCAACGTGGCGGGTGAGGCATCGTGGCTGATGAACATGCAGGAAATGGGCACCGCGGTTCAGTACCGCCTGCCCGTCAAACAGTTCATTCTGAACAACGAGCGCTTGGGCATGGTCCGCCAGTGGCAAGAGCTGCTGCATGGCGAACGCTACTCGCATAGCTGGTCCGAGGCCCTGCCCGATTTCGTCAAGCTCGCCGAGGCGTTTGGGGCCAAGGGCATCCTGTGTTCCGACCCCGCCGATCTGGACGACGCGATCATGGAGATGATCAACTATGACGGCCCAGTGATCTTTGACTGTCTGGTCGAGAAGCACGAGAACTGCTTCCCCATGATCCCGTCAGGCAAGGCCCATAACGAGATGTTGCTGGGCGAGGCCGAGACGCAGGGTGTGATCGATTCCAAAGGTTCGGTTCTGGTTTGATGAATTACTGTTGGGCGCTGCCGCTCGCCCAACACCACAAGGATGATGAAAGGGACGTAAATGTCTGCCCTACATATCAAAAAAGGCGCTACACGCCATTCCGCCTATAACCTACGCCCGACCTTCTCGGACGTGCAGGAACAGCACACGATCGCGGTTTTGGTTGAAAACGAGCCCGGCGTTCTGGCCCGTGTAATCGGCCTGTTCTCGGGTCGTGGTTACAACATCGAAAGCCTGACCGTGGCCGAAGTTGACCATACCGGCCATCTCAGCCGCATCACCATCGTTACAACCGGTACACCGCAGGTGATCGAACAGATCAAGGCGCAGTTGGGTCGTATCGTTACAGTTCACGATGTGCACGATCTGACCGTCGAAGGCGATGCAGTCGAGCGCGAACTGGCGATCATCAAGGTCGTTGGCGAAGGCGATAAACGGGTCGAGGCGCTGCGTTTGGCCGATATCTTCCGTGCTAATGTGGTGGACAGCACCCTGAACTCCTTCATCTTCGAAATCACCGGCGCGCCCGACAAGATCGACGCCTTCGCCGATCTGATGCGTCCGCTTGGTCTGGTTGAAGTGGCCCGTACCGGTGTAGCTGCCCTGCTGCGCGGAGAGTAATTAGCGCCCCCACCCTCTTCGGACCGCCGATTAGGGTGGGGGAATTTCGACCATTCGAATTCAATCTTCATGGCGGGTTTGGTCGATGTGATCATCATCGGCACTATATCGCCGAAAAGATCATGCAAATTAAAATAAACCCTATTGCGTTTGTGGCATTGAACGTTAGCCTCTGAGGTACGACGCGGCGTTGGGATGCGCTCGTTTGTGTTATCTATACGTTTGATACGTAGTCTCGGCCAATTGGTCGAAGACAATACGTGTATCAAAACGAGTTGCTGGAACCTGGGACGCCAATGACCAAAGACATCCGTAACCCGGACGAATTGCGTAGGATGTTCGGTGCCAACCTCAGGCGCCTGTCTCAGCAATATTCCTCGGTTTCAGAGCTTTGTCGCCAACTCGGTGTCAACCGAACACAGTTTAACAGATATCTGGGTGGAGAAAGCTTTCCCCGCCCTGATGTGCTGGACCGCATATGCCGATTTTTCGAAGTCGATGCCCGCATACTGTTGCGACCATTGGATGAAATCGACCACCTGCCAACACATCCGGCAGCTTCGGCCCTGACTGATTTTCTGGGGTCCGGCCCCTCAACCTTGACCGAGAACCTGTTTCCCGCCGGCTTCTACTATGCCACTGAAACCGAGTTGGACGAACCTCGGCCTTCTCGGCATCGGTTGTTCCACGCACGCCGATTGCCGCAATGCACTCTGGTCCGAGGATATGAACCTCGCCCCGGCATGCCGGGTGCTGCCCCCACTGATCGCGAGGTTCAAGGCATCGCCGCTTGCGCGGGGCGACAGATTTATATTCTGATGTCCAGCCGGGCCTCTCAAAACAGCCGGATTTACCTAGTGACGCGCGGGTCCGAAGACCACTCCGACCGCTGGCGTGGAGTCGCGATCTGCCTGTCCAAAACGACGGCCAGTGCGACAACGACGCGTCGGATTTTGTTGCGGCATCTGGGCGAAAATCCATCGGCCATTCTGGCCGCTGCGCGTACGGCTCGCCGGTCAGAACGACCGGCACCGCAGACTGTTGGCTAAGGCTGAACTACGCTCTCCGTTGGTGCCTGAGTGATCAGACGGTAGAGATGCCAACTTGCGTGCCCAAGCAGAGGCAGCACTACGAACAACCCCAAAAACCACGGGATCATGGCCACAAAAGTCAGAATTGCGATGAAGGCACCCCACGCTAGCATTACAACCAGATGGTCGCGGACATAGCCAAAACTGGCGATCATGGCGGTCACGAAATCCAATTCTCGATCCAGCAGCATTGGGATCGAAAGCACCGTAATCATATATAATACCGTGGCGAATACAGCGCCTACGACAGTTCCCACCGCCAGCATCGTCAACCCGTTGGAGGTCATGTAAACCTCTAATGACGTGGATACATTGGTCATGGTCGACAGCCCCATGAACAACGCAAAAATCATATGGCCCAGAAAGAACCAGAATAGAAACATCACCACGATGATTGCACAGATTGATGGTAATTGACGCCGTCCCTGCTGTATGACAACGCCGAATATCGACTTGAAATCCAACGGCTCTCCCTGCTCAAGCCGATGCGAGACCTCATACATCCCTACAGCCGCGAAGGGCCCGAGCAACGGAAACCCAATCGCCGCAAGCACCAGCCAATATGATGTGCCCGTCTGGACAGTCACCCATGCAATCGCCCAACCGGCCAGCACATAAAACCCCGCAAACAGCAGGCCAAATACAGGCGCTCGGCGAAAGTCGGCCCAAGCACGGCGCAGAGCCTCGCTTAGCATCCCCATATTTACCGGTCCCATGCCTGGAACACCAAATGGCTTGTCCATAGTGTCTTTCCTCCCTTGCCGACCTTGTTCAAGCCGGTCGTTTTTGCGGCCACCTCGTGGCCAAGTGATAGGCCTCGCCAATCGACAGGATTTGAGCATCGGCCCCACGCGCGCCAAATAGTTGCATTCCCATCGGCAGACCATCTGCACCAAATCCTACAGGGACCGACAGACAAGGCAATCCGATCAGGCTGACCGGCACCATCACCTCCATCCAGCGATGGTATGTATCCATACTTTTCCCTGCAATCTCTGTCGGGTACGGCGTTTCTATCTCAAACGGCCACACCTGCGCTGACGGCAAAACCAAGGCGTCGAAATCGCGCAACAATTCGGCCGCGCGTCTGAACCACGCCGTCCGAACAACACTGGCCCGGTGCACCTGCATCGCGGTCATCGCCAACCCTCGGTCCAACTCCCACAGCGCGGTATCCTTCAACGACGCGCGATGTTCGGCCAACGGGGCCAGACCTGCCGCAACGCTCCAAGACCTTAAGGTAATCCAACTGTCCCAAATTTCTTCGGCCTCGAAAGGTGGAGGTAAGGGGACAACCTCAGCCCCCAATTGGTCGAACACGGACAACGCATTGCGGCACAAATCCCGGATGCCATGCTCAAAAGGGTAAGCCCCACCCCAATCATCCAGCCATCCAATCCGCATTCCACGCATATCAGCCGCTAGCACAGGCGACACCTCCGGACTGGCAACTTCGTAAGGTTGCCGAGGATCTGGCCCCGAAATCACATCCAGCAACAGGCCCATGTCCTGTGGGCTGCGCGCCATCGGTCCAAGTGTAGACAATTGATGCAAGAACCCATCCCCTTCAGGCTCCGAGGGCACACGTCCCCAACTTGGCCGAAACCCATAAACATTGTTCCAGGCTGCCGGATTACGCAGGCTGCCCATCATGTCGGAGCCGTCCGCCAAGGCGACCATCCCAGTCGCCAGCGCAACAGCCGCACCGCCTGACGACCCACCACAGGTCCGCGCCGAGTTATAGGGGTTGCGCGTCGCCCCATAGACCGGGTTGAAGGTATGAGAGCCCAACCCGAACTCCGGCACATTGGTCTTGCCGATCAGGATCGCCCCCGCCGCCCGCATCCGCGCGGCAATCAGGTCATCGTTCTGCGGCACATGATCCTTAAAAATGGGCGAACCCTGAGAGGACACGACCCCGGCAACATTGATCAGATCCTTCACCGCAATGGGCAGCCCATGCAGAGGCCCCCGGTTCGGTCCGGCATCCAGTGCCCGTGCCTCGGCCAGCAGATCATCTGGATCGCGTAGGGCAACGATGGCGTTTGCCGACCCGTTGACAGAAGCTATCCGCTCCAAGGTCGCTTGCATCAACTCTTCAGCTGACAACCGCCCTGCGGCGATCGCGTTCAACAAGTCGATTGCAGTCGTTTGGCTCAGATCCATTCCCGGCTCGTGCCTCCTCGGGGATCAGCCTAGCCGGGGCACTTCTCCATTTAAACCCATTGTTTGAATACATCTTTTGGTAAAGGCCACTGGCGATCAACAGGTTTACTGGCCAAAGCTCAAGTTGCTGTCGCGCCCAAGGAAGTATTTCAGGCACAGAAGGATCGACAAGAGGCTGATGACAAGCCACACACCACCCCACAGCATGGTTGTGCCACCGAATTCCTCGGCCAACATATACGCATCCGAACGTATGCCCGCACGGCGGATCGTGTCGTCAAAAATATCATAGGGAACATAGATCATGCTGGTCAGCCCCATGATCCGCAGAAACAGATCGCATAGCGGTCGACTTAGATACCACGCCATGGCGAGCATCCCGGCACCGACAATACCACAGAACAGCATCGCAAATGGCTCGCGGACGTAAAGTAGGGTCACCAACAGCATGACCCCGCCGAAGCCACCCAGCAACGCCCGATCCCAATGCGTACGCAGCGCAATAAACAAGAGCCCCATGCCTAGTGCCAATGATCCGAGGTAACCCGCCGACAGGCTCAGAAAGCGATTGCCTCCTCGGGCAGTTACAAGTCCACCCTGACGTGGTGAAATGGAGAAACTTTCCACCGATCCGCCAGTTACGACAACCACAATCGCGTGCGAAAGCTCGTGCAGGAAGACGACAAGGATTTTCAGCGGAAGCACGACCGGCGTATGCCAGAGCGCAAACACCAGCGTAACAATCACGATCAGTTGCCAGTGGCCTTTGATCATGCTCATCACGTGTATCCCGCAGGTCTGCAGTTAGCTGTCACCCTGCGCCTCGGACCGGCTTTTGCCCGCCACGTTCAAGGCCAGCGTTGCCGCCATGAAGCCATCCAGATCACCATCCAGCACCCCTTTGGTGTCTGAGGTCTCGTGGTTGGTACGCAAATCCTTGACCATCTGATAGGGCTGCAACACGTATGACCGAATCTGGTTGCCCCATCCCGCATCGCCCTTAGCCTCATGCGCGGCGTTGATGTCGGCATTACGGCGATCCAGCTCTTGCTGGTACAGGCGCGACTTTAGCGCCTTCATGGCAATGTCACGGTTCTGGTGCTGCGATTTCTCGGAGGACGTCACAACAATCCCGGTCGGAATATGCGTGATCCGCACCGCCGAGTCCGTAGTGTTCACGTGCTGACCACCCGCCCCCGAAGACCGATAGGTGTCGATGCGGATTTCCGAGGGGTTCACCTCGATCTCGATATTGTCGTCAACCACGGGATAAACCCAGACCGAGCTGAACGAGGTATGCCGCTTGGCCGCCGAGTCATAGGGTGAGATTCGCACCAAGCGGTGCACGCCGCTTTCCGATTTCAACCAGCCATAGGCATTGTGACCGGAAATCTTGTAAGCGGCGGATTTGATCCCCGCCTCTTCGCCCGCGGTCTCTGACTGCAGCTCGACGGTATAGCCCTTTTTCTCGGCCCAACGGACATACATCCGCGCCAGCATCGAGGCCCAGTCGCAGCTTTCGGTACCACCCGCGCCCGAGTTGATTTCAAGGAAGGTGTCGTTGCCATCGGCCTCGCCATCCAGCAGCGCCTCAAGTTCTTTCTTGGCGGCTTTGGATTTCAGCTTTTTGATGGCATCTTCGGCGTCGCTGACGACCTCTTCATCCTCTTCCATCTCACCCAGTTCGATCAGTTCGATATTGTCGTTCAGATCGGTCTTGATGGACTCGTAGGTCTCAATCGCGTCAACCAGCATCTGACGCTCACGCATCAGTTTTTGGGCGTTCTCGGGGTTGTCCCACAGGTTGGGATCCTCGACACGCGCGTTGAATTCCTCAAGGCGATGAGGGGCGGTTTCATAGTCCATACGCTGCGCCAGCAGCTCCAGCGACTTTTCGATTTCCGCCACGGTATTCTGGGTTTCGGCGCGCATGGTCTTGTCCCAACTTGCTCAATCAGGCCTGCGTGATAGCAAGAGGTTCGGGGCACCACAAGACAGCGAAGCCCCGAAACATATCAGTTGTCAGTAAAGGCCGCCGCCCTGTAGATCACCCTGGCTGGCATTGGGGCCAACAGTGATGGTGTCGCCGGTCGAGGTTGTCACCTGACGGCCCGAGCTGGCCTCTTCAAACAGCGGTAGGTCTGATCCCATGGCAAAGCCCCCGTCATAGACGCGGTCGATAAAGCCATCGACACCATCGCGGAAGTATTCGGCCACGACATAGTCGCCGGTCGCATCCGCAGGAAGGCGCGCGCCGCTAAAGCGGTCGATCTTGATAAAGTGGCCTCCCTCGGGCACCTCAAACGGACCACCGCCATATTTCTCGACGGCTTTTTCCATGAAACTCTGGAAGACCGGGCCGCACATGGTGCCACCGTAAGCCCCTCGCCCCATCGGACGCGGGCGATCATAACCAATATAGCAACCCGCCACGATATTTGACGTAAAGCCGATGAACCACGCGTCCTTGGATTCGTTGGTCGTACCGGTCTTGCCCGCTGTTGGTACCGGCAGGTTCACATGGGCCGAAGCCGTACCCCGGTCCACAACGCCCTTCATCATTGAGGTCAACTGATACGCGGTAATCGCGTCCATGACCTGCGAGCGGTTGGTTTCGATGGTCGGAGATTCGTCCGGCTCCAGCCAGGCCGAGTTACAATCCAGACACTGCCGATCGTCGTGGCGATAGATCGTCTTTCCGAAGCGGTCCTGAATACGGTCGACCAGAGTTGGTTCAAGCCGTTCTCCACCGTTGGCGAACATCGCATAGGCGGTTACCATCTTGTAAAGCGTCGTTTCCTCGGATCCCAACGAATTCGCCAGGAAGGCACCCATCCGGTCATAGACGCCGAAGTGTTCCGCATAGCCCGCGACAACCGGCATTGTGACCTCTTGCGCCAGACGGATCGTCATCAGGTTCCGCGACTGTTCGATTCCGGTACGCAGCGGCGTCGGGCCATAGAATTTGTTCGACGAGTTCTTAGGACGCCACAACCCTTGGGGCGTGTTCACCTCAATCGGGGCGTCCACAACGATGGTGGCCGGGCTATAACCACTGTCCAGCGCGGCAGCGTAGACGAAGGGTTTAAAGCTCGAACCCGGTTGGCGCTGCGCCTGCGTGGCGCGGTTGAAAACCGAATCCTGATACGAGAACCCGCCCTGCATCGCCAGAACACGGCCCGAGTTCACGTCCATAGCAACAAAGCCGCCCTGCACTTCGGGCACCTGACGGGCGGACCATTGGCCTTCTTCACCAGCCATCACCAAAATGACATCGCCGCGTTTGAAATTGTCTTGGAAATTGCCCTGCATCCATTGAATGTCCGAGCGCGGAACGGTGCCATTCGCCGGACCATCTTCGATGCCAACGGTGAGGGATTGATCCGCCACGTTCAGCACCACCGCTGGATACCATTGCGTCGGCAGCACCACGTCGCGGGGGATTTCCATGATCGCCAGCGCTTCGCGCCACTGGGATTCATCGGCCAGTTTTTCCTCGGGAATCACCTCACCCGTGCCGCGCCATTTACCGCGTGAACGATCGTATTTCTGCAAGGCCGTACGCAGCGCCCTAGCCGCTTCAACCTGCATTTCCTCATCGACCGAAGCGCGCACGGTAAAGCCGCCGGTAAAGAACTCACCCTCGCCGAAATCCTCGCTCAGTTGGCGGCGGATTTCATCGGTGAAATAGTCACGTGGGGGCAGTGCGGTGCGGAAGCTTTCGAAATCGCCATTCTGGACCGAGCGCAACGGCATGTTGACCTCGGCCTCGTAAGTGGCTTGGTCGATATAGCCGTTCTGCTGCATCTCGCGCAGCACGTAATTGCGGCGCGCCAGCAAGCGATCTTTTTGGCGAACCGGGTGATAGTCTGACGGTGCCTTGGGCATCGCTGCCAAAGTGGCGGCTTCGTGCGGCTCCAGTTCTTGAAGCGTCTTATTAAAATAGGTCTGCGCCGCAGCGGTCACGCCATAAGAGTTCTGACCCAGGAAGATCTCGTTCATGTAAAGTTCGAGGATCTGTTCCTTGTCCAACGTATCCTCAAGCCGGGTGGCTAGGATGATCTCTTTGATTTTGCGTTCTGCGCGCCGATCACCAGACAGCAGGAAGTTCTTCATCACCTGCTGGGTGATGGTGGAGGCACCTCGGACGTTTTCACCTTTGGACTTCACCGCCTCGACACCAGCGGCAATGATCCCGCGCGGGTCATAGCCCTGATGGGTGTAAAAGTTCTTGTCTTCAGCCGAGATAAACGCCTGCTTAACCAGATCGGGAATTTCTTCGGACGGAGTGAACAAGCGTCGCTCTTGGGCGAACTCGTCGATCAAATGCCCCTTACCGGAATAAATCCGGCTGATCGTCGGCGGCTTGTATTGCGCCAGCGATTCATGGCTGGGCAAGTCGCGCCCGTACATCCAAAAGACTGCACCGATCACCAGCGCAGTCATGAAAATACCCAAGGTAACGAGGCTGAAGATCGCCCCGAAAAACGAAAGAATGAAACGGATCACGTTACTGCCTTTTATTCGCGCTGCCGCCTATATAGTGGCGCCCAGGCGCAGGGTCAAAACACGATGGCCAATATTAGCCGGTTTGCGCCGCAGGGTCACTGCCCAATCAGGGACCGTTTGACCAGATCTTCCTGCCGCCATTTCTCCAGCCCGCTCAGAATGCCGCGCGCCATCCCTTTACGCCACTCGGGATTTTTGATGTTTTTCAGGTCTCTGGAACTGGACAAGAAGCCAAGCTCAATCAAAACTGACGGAATATCCGCTGCTTTTAGAACTGAAAAAGATGCCATGCGGATTGGACGGTTGTTCATAGGCCCACCCTGCTGCGTCATGCCATCAGCAATCGCCCGCGCCAGAGCATTGGTGCGGGGCTTGGTTTCCTGCCGCGCAATGTCCAGCAGAACGTCGGCCACCTGATCATCTGCACCGCTTAGGTCTACGCCCGAGATCAGATCGCCCCTGTCGTGCCGCTCGGCCAGCTTGTGGCTGGCCACGTCCGAGGCGTCATCAGCTAGCGTATAGACCGCCGCACCATGTGCCCGACCCTCAGACAGAATATCCGCATGCAGCGAGATGAACACATCCGCCCCCGCCTGATGGGCAAGCGCAATCCGGCGTTCGAGGCTGACGAAATGGTCGTCCACCCGGGTCATCACCACCTGATAACCACCCGCGCGCAGCAGCGCTTCGCGCAGTTCGCGGGCGAAAGTCAGCATCAGGGTTTTTTCATCCGTCCCCCCGGCCTCGGCACCCGGGTCGATACCACCATGACCAGGGTCCAGCATCACCAGCAACGGGCCAGCCCCGTCTCTCCTTGGCCTAACAGGTGTCACCGCCGGTTCCGGCAAATCCCAACCCGGTTGTCGGGGCGCGCCTGCGCTGGCGGTAAAGGTGTCGAAATCTGTGCCGCTCAAGCTAAGCGACAGTCGCGCTGTCCCATCAACCTCATTCACCCTCAGGTCTGACGTTGCCACGGCCAGGGGCGCGCCAAGCTCTAGCACCATACGGGACCAGCCAGGCACATAGGCCCCAAATTTCACACCGCTGATCCGATCGGTTTGCAGGAAACTGTCAGCCTCCAACCCGGTCCAATCGACTTCTTGGAAATCAAGCACCATACGATATGGATCGCGCAGCGTGAACACCCGATAGGGCACACCCTGGCTTAGACCAAGCTCAATCCGCACGCCGGAGCGGCCGTCATCTGTGATACGGCTTTGGTCCGACAACACGCGTGCTAGTGCGCTGAAATCATGCGCGAATGCAGCACCGGTCAGCGCCCAGATCAGCGCGATAGCGTAGAGAATCCTGCTCATGGCCTCAAGTTTTCCCGAGATCGTTTGACCAACAACCTAACGGACCTGAGTGTTTTTGTGAACGGGCGAAGCCGGAGTTGTGATCGCACCGCGTTCTGCCATGAAACGCTGCAGGCGCAGCAGACCCTCCTCGATATCCGCTGATGACCGCGCGTAGGAAAACCGTAGCGTGTGATGTCCGCGGGCAGGGTCGAAATCCAGGCCCGGTGTAACGGCAACCCCGGCCTTGTCCAGAATTTCGGCCGCAAAGGCACGGCTGTCATCGGTCAGATCGGAAACATCGGCGTAAACGTAGAATGCACCATCCGGCGGCGCGATATTAGTGAACCCGGCCTTGGGCAGACCGTCCAGCATCAGGGTGCGATTGCGGCGATAAACGTCCAGATTGGCCTGTAACTCTTCTTCGCAATCCATCGCGGCCAAAGCTGCCAATTGGCTGGCATGAGGGGCGCAGATGAACATGTTCTGGGCAATGCGTTCGACGACGCGCACCTGATCGTCGGGCACGACCATCCAACCGACCCGCCAGCCGGTCATCGAGAAATACTTGGAGAATGAGTTGATCACATAACACTCATCCGTCAGCTCAAGCGCGGTAACTGCTTTGGCCTCGTATTCCAGACCGTGGTAAATTTCGTCGCTGATGAACGAGGCCCCCTGCCCATGCGCCGCCTCGATCAACGCACTCATCGCCACGTGATCCAGCATGGTGCCGGTCGGGTTTGCAGGTGATGCAACCATCAACCCCTGCAGGTCCAACCTAGCAAAGTCTGCTGGCACGGGCTGCAGGCGGTTTTCCGGCGCAGTCGGCAAATCGACTGGCACCAAACCCAAGGCTTTCAGAATCTGCCGGTAGGACGGATAGCCCGGCGCGCCGATGCCGACACGGTCGCCACTGTCGAACAACGCCGTGAACGCCAGCAGAAATCCGCCTGACGATCCGGGGGTAATCACCACGCGTTCAGGGTTCAGGTCGACATCATACCACTCACCGTACAGACGTGCGATCCGTTGCCGCAGCTGAGGCAGGCCCAGGGCAACTGTATAACCCAGCGGGGCGTGTTCCATCGCCTTGGCCAGGGCCTGCACAGCCCCTTTGGGCGCACCCGTACCGGGCTGGCCAACCTCCATGTGGATAATGTGGCGCCCGGCCTCTTCGGCCTTTCGCGCGGCTTCCATCACGTCCATCACGATAAAGGGATCGACCCCGGATCGGGTTGAGTTTCTCATGCCCATCTCCCATGTTGCAACCATGGCTTTTGAACGCTTATCCAGGGTGGCGTCAATCCCGGCCCTGTTGCTGGTGGCAGTAACATGGTTCACAAGTGTTGTCCCTGCGACCGCTCAAAGCCTGATCCGGGATCCTGATATCGAATACGGGCTGCGCGAACTCGCCTTTCCCGTTCTGCGTGCCGCAGGGCTGAACACCAATCGTGTGCGAATTTTTGTGGTCAACAACAGCACGTTCAATGCCTTTGTTATCGACTACAATGCGATCTACTTGAATTACGGGCTGATCCTGACAGTTGAAAGCCCCGAGATGCTGCAGGCCGTCATCGCCCACGAGGCCGCGCATATCGCCAACGGCCATCTGGCCCGACGTGTGGAAAATCTGCGGGCGGCGAACCGAAACGCAGGATACGGAACCGCATTGGCGCTTATCGCCGCGCTTGCAGGCGGCGGCGAAGCTGCTGCCGGGATCGCCGCCGGCACCCAAAGCGCGGCCCTGCGCAGTTTTCTGGGCCATACCCGTGCCGAGGAATCCTCGGCCGACCGCAGTGCGGCCAGCTATCTCAGATGGGCCGGGATTTCACCTTCGGGAATGGTCGCATTGCACCGGAAATTCGCGGGACAGGAGTTGCTGAGCACCATCAATCAGGATCCCTATATGCGCTCGCACCCCACCAGCCGCGAGCGTCTGCGCGCGGCTGAGGCGTTTATGGCCGAATATGGCGACTGGTCAAAATCCGACCCGAATGCGGATTATTGGTTTGCTCGGGTAAAAGGTAAACTATCGGCTTTTCTCAGATCGCCTACATGGACCATGCGGCGCTCCAAAGAGGAAAGCGCAAAGGATGTCCGCCTGATGCGCGAGGCTGCAGCCTATCACCAGAACCACGATCTGGCCAATGCACGCGCAGCGATTGACGGCGCATTGGCCATCCGCCCGAACGATCCGTTCTATTATGAACTCAAGGGCCAGATCCTGTTAGAGAACCGTCAGGTGAAAGACGCGATAACTGCGTACGGAAATGCGGTTGAAATGGCGCCGAACGACGCATTGATCCTTGCAGGGTACGGGCGCGCCCTGCTGGCACAAGGTCAGACGAAGAACGCCCTGCAAGCGCTTGAAAAAGCACGACAGAGAGATTACCGAAACGTCCGCCTGCTGCAGGACCTTGGTGTCGCATATGCGAAAACTGGCAACAACGGCATGGCCTCGGTTGTGACGGCAGAACGATATGCCTTGCAGGGCCGCTTGGCTGATGCTGGTATTCATGCAAAACGAGCCGTCAGGCTGTTACCCGAAGGCTCACCGGGTTGGCAAAGGGCGCAGGATGTGCTGATTGCCTCGGAACGAGCTGATAAATCAAAAAGGAAACGGAAATGATCCTCAGACATGCAGCACCCGCCCTTCTGGGGCTTTCCATGATTACAGGCCCGGCTCATGCGCTGGATCTGAATGCGCTTAGCGAGGCAGAGAAAGCGGAATTTGGCGCGCAGGTAAGGGAATACCTACTGGAAAATCCCGAAGTGATAATCGAAGCAATTAACGTCCTCGAACAGCGTAACGCCATTGCCGAGGCCGCCGCGGATCAAGAGCTGGTCGCTGCCAATGCCGACGAAATTTTTGATGATGGCTTTAGCTGGGTTGGAGGCAACCCCGATGGTGACATCACATTGGTTGAATTCATGGATTACCGCTGTGGCTATTGCCGCCGTGCGGTGCCCGAAGTGACCGAACTACTGGCTGCCGATGGTAACATTCGATTGGTGATCAAGGAATTCCCGATCCTCGGGGATGCCTCGGTCCTGTCTTCGCGCTTTGCCGTTGCGACCAAGCAAGTGGCCGGCGATGACGCCTATAAACAGGTGCATGACGCGCTGCTGGAATTCAGCGGCGAACCAAACGAAATCTCTTTGCGCCGGATTTCAGATGGATTGGGGCTGGATACTGACACAATCATCACGGCGATGGACAGCGATGAAGTCACGGAAGAAATCGCTCAGACACGCCAACTGGCGCAAAAGCTGCGGATTTCGGGCACGCCTTCGTTTGTCCTGGGCACCGAAATGCTGCGCGGCTTCCTGCCTGCCGAGCAGATGTTGCAGATCGCCAATGCAGTTCGTGCTGAACAGGGTTGACTGGATTGGGGCGGTCCATCCGCCCCTATTTCAATTTAGTCGTAAGGATACGGCGCGTTGCATTTCATGGACACAACCCAGGTTGGGGCACCGTCTGTCCTGAAATCAGTCGCCGGGACCGACTCTCCTTTAATACCGGCAGGAATGATATCGCGCCCCTGCCGCTGGCTCTCTGCCAGAATCGCCTGTAAATCCTGAGGGTTAGTGTACTTGCGGATTCCAGTGTTCTCGGGGATCGGGCCAGACGGGCAATAGGTCGCGCGTGCGATCTGTTGTGCAAACGCAAATGCAGCCCTCGAGTCCCGACCGTCCCGCAATGACAAAGCGACCCGAGACGCCAGCTGCGGATCAACCGTCATGACAGGTGTAAGGGTTCCTTTTGGTTTCCCCCTGCCGCCCGAGCTGATCCGAACATCGGCGTGCGTTGTGGTGCCATTATCGTTTAACCCTGACACGTCGACGGACAAATACCCCATCTGCGTTCCCTGCGTCGGCGGAACCGGGACATTAATAAAGCTAGGTCCTCTATCGAAGTCGCTCGAAGGGCTGCTGCATGCGGCCAATGCGGTAGCCAGCAGCCCCGCGTAAATCGCGTTGAGTTTCAATGTGCTCTTGTCCTGAAATTCGTTTCTTTGCCGCTAATAAAAACGGCAATTCAGGCCAGAACATGGCATCAGGCGGTGAAATTCAGAAACCTACTCGGCAGCTTCAGCCGCAGCGTCCAATTCAGCCGCCTTCTTCTCGACCTCTTCCACGATATGGTCGACCATCTGATCGTTGGACATTTTGTGGCTGGCTTTCCCGGCCAGATAGACCATGCCCGAACCTGCGCCTCCGCCAGTAAAGCCCACATCAGTCATTAGCGCCTCACCGGGGCCGTTTACCACACAGCCAATGATCGAAAGGCTCATCGGGGTTTTGATGTGTTCCAAGCGCTGCTCCAGCGCTTCCACCGTCTTGATCACATCAAACCCCTGACGCGCGCAGGACGGGCATGAGATGATATTCACGCCGCGATGGCGCAGGCCCAGAGATTTCAGGATCTCATAACCAACCTTGACCTCCTCAACCGGGTCGGCGGACAAGCTGACGCGGATCGTGTCACCGATACCCATCCACAGCAGGTTGCCCAAACCGATTGCCGATTTGATGGTGCCAGACACCAGACCTCCGGCTTCGGTAATGCCCAGATGTATGGGCGCATCGGTGGCCTCGGCAATGCCCTGATAAGCAGCAGCCGACAGGAACACATCGCTGGCCTTCACACTGATCTTGAATTCGTGGAAATCATTGTCCTGCAAAATGCGGATATGCTCCAGCCCGCTTTCGACCATCGCCTCGGGGCACGGCTCGCCGTATTTCTCAAGCAGGTGCTTTTCCAGAGAGCCCGCATTCACCCCGATCCGGATCGAGCAAGAATGGTCGCGCGCGGCCTTGATGACCTCTTTCACACGCTTCTCATCGCCGATATTGCCCGGATTGATCCGCAGACAGGCGGCACCGGCCTCGGCGGCCTCGATCCCGCGGCGGTAGTGAAAGTGGATATCGGCAACGATCGGCACCGGGCTTTCGCGGACGATCTCTTTCAAGGCTTTCGACGAGGCCTCATCCGGGACCGAAACGCGCACGATATCCGCGCCAGCTTCGGCAGCGGCCTGTACCTGCGCCATGGTCGCCGCCACGTCGGTCGTCAGGGTGTTGGTCATGGTCTGCACCGCTATCGGCGCGTCACCCCCGATGGGAACATCCCCGACCATGATCTGACGAGATTTGCGGCGGTAGATATTGCGCCACGGGCGAACGTGATTGAGCGACATAAGGACGGATCCAAGGCAACCTGAGTTGCGTCTTTAGATAGTCCGGCTAGTGGACCATCGCAATGGCTAGATCACTCGGCGGGTTCTTCGGAAACCTGCGCCTTAAGTTCGGCCACCAATTGTTTGAGCGCGCTGTTCTGTTCGGCCTCAAGATCGGCAACGGCATAGGCCTCTGCAACGGCATCCTTAGACAGGACCACGCCCTTTGCTACGGTCCCTGGCGTACCAACAGGCCCGAAATGCTCTCCGTTCATCGAGAAAAAGACCGACCCCGCAGCACCGGCGCGAAGCAATGGCGGTTCTTCGGTCAGAGGCACCTCAAACACACTGCCCTGCTCGACCGTGCCAAGCGTGCCTTCGAAAATCACACTGCCATCAGCGGCCGTAACCCGCATCCAGGCAGGATCAACCGCGACAATCTTGAGCGTTGTATCAATCTGCTCGACCACTTGTGGCAAAGCCGGGCGCTCAACAGTGTGAACTTCGGCCACTTCAATCTTTGGCGGTTCCTCTGGAAGGAAGGTGCCAACCTTGCGTGGATCGAGTGTGGAAATTGGCGCGTCGCGTGCGACTAGAACCGGAACGTCCAGCGCCTGCGGGCGGTACAGGCGGTCAAGCGCCTCGGCACTGGGTGTATCTGCAACAGCTACATCGGTGTCGACACTAGCGCGCGCCGCATCCAAAGGATCAAGATCAGCCAGAACCACCGGCGCCTGTTCAACCGGGCTGACCTGCACTTGCTGAATCTTGTTAAGAACTGACCAACCGCCGTATCCAATTCCGCAGATGACTGCAATTAGCACCAGCGATGACCCAATAGCCCGCGGTTCAATCTGGCTGACGATGGATTGCTTACCCGGAATGTAAGGGGTGTTAGGCGAGATAAACGGATCGCGTCCCATTGGCCCGCGAGCCGGCAAATCGCCCGAAGGTTTCCGCACGACCGACGCTTCGGCGGACATACCATGCGCGACCTCAAATCCGCTTTCCTTGCAGAATGCAACAAAGGTCTCATCCGGGTTCATTCCCAGATAGCGAGCATAAGAACGCACATACCCGGCAATAAAGCCGGGTGTGTCGAATGCGTCTGGATCGGCATCTTCGATGGCAGCGATGTAATTGGCTTTGATCCGCAGCTCGCGCTGTACATCTAAAAGTGACTTGCCCATGGTGGCACGTTCACCGCGCATCATGTCGCCAAGACGTACCTCATAATCGTCATAACCCTTAGGTCTAACGTCGGTATCGCCCTTGGAATCGCGCTGAGATCTGCGCCCAATCATCCCTGCTGCCCCATTCTGCCTGCGCGTGTTTCACGCTAACGGCGAATCGCCCCATTAACGATTCGTCCGTTGATTTTGTTAGCTTAAGCTTAGCACATAGCAAACACGATGCACACTTAGGCGTGAGGTTAACCCGCAAGTTCGGCGCGATTTAGCGCACAATGTGACCAAAGTTCGTCCATCGCCTGCACCAGACGGTTCATTTCATCAGGTCCATGTACTGGCGACGGCGTAAAGCGCAAACGCTCGGTTCCGCGTGGAACGGTCGGGAAATTGATCGGCTGTACATAAATTCCAAAGTCCTCCAGCAGTCGATCGCTTAGGATCTTGGTGTGCACCGGATTGCCAACGATCACTGGCACGATGTGACTGCCGTGGTCGATCAAAGGTAGACCCAACCCTTTCAACCGAAGCTTGAGTATCTTGGCTTGGGTTTGATGCTGTTCGCGCAATTCCGGTGCCGTTTTGAGGTGGGCAACAGAGGCAGCTGCCCCCGCCGCGACCGCAGGCGGCAACGACGTGGTAAAGATGAACCCCGGCGCATAAGAGCGCACGGCATCACACATTTTCTCGCTTGCCGCGATATAACCGCCCATCACACCGTAAGCCTTGGCCAGAGTGCCGTTGATGATGTCGATACGATGCGCCAGGTTGTCCCGCTCTGTGACGCCCCCACCTCGCGGGCCGTACATACCAACGGCGTGCACTTCGTCGATATAGGTCAGAGCGCCAAATTCGTCAGCGAGATCACAAATCGCTTCTATAGGGCCGAAATCCCCATCCATCGAATAGACCGACTCGAAAGCGATCAGTTTAGGAGCGTTCGGATCATCGGCCTCGAGCAACTCGCGCAGATGGTCCAGATCGTTGTGGCGGAAGATGCGCTTGGCGCCACCGTTGCGACGAACACCTTCGATCATCGAGGCGTGATTCAATGCATCGGAATAAATAATCAGACCGGGGAACAGCTTGGGCAGCGTGCTCAATGTTGCGTCATTCGCAATATAGGCGCTGGTGAACAGCAGCGCGGCCTCTTTGCCATGCAAATCAGCCAGTTCAGCCTCAAGCCTTTTGTGATAGACCGTGGTGCCCGAGATATTCCGCGTACCGCCTGAGCCAGCACCGGTTGCATCTACGGCATCGTGCATCGCATCCAGAACAACCGGATTTTGCCCCATGCCCAGATAGTCATTGCCACACCACACCGTGATGTTCTGCTGCGACCCGTCAGGGCGCGTCCGCACAGCATGCGGGAAATGGCCATTGCGGCGTTCGATGTCTATGAAGGTCCGGTAACGTCCTTCATCATGCAGCCTGGCAATCGCTGTATCGAGCTGAGCAGTATAGTCCACCGGTGTCTCCTTACCTGCCCGACCAATGCCGCCATCGACCGGACATCCTGTTCTGACGCCTGCATCGGATGAATCCGAGTGAGCGCCGATGCGTTCCCTTGTGCCCATCACGTATAAACAACATTGGGATCACATATTTGATTTGCATCAAATATCCCGTCGCACTGGTTCCGACAAGTAAAGTTACGGCTATCGGACGCGAGGAAACGACGCAGGCCTGTGCCAGCGTTTCCGATATTATACCACATTCCCTTCAAAGCGCACTGGACGCCGCTGGTGGCGCTGATAGGGTTCCGGCAAATCTTAAGAAGCAGGAGTACCCTATGTCGCTGGACGCTGTTCTGAACCGTATTGACGACGATCTGCAAACCGCGATCGACCGCCTGATGGAACTGCTGCGCATTCCGTCGATTTCCACCGACCCGGCCTACAACGCGCAGGTGGATCAGGCCGCCGATTGGCTGGTGGCCGATTTGCAAAGCATTGGCATCGCAGCGGAAAAGCGTGAAACAACCGGCCACCCGATGGTTGTCGGCCATGTCGGAGAAGATAGCGACGCGCCTCATGTCCTGTTCTACGGACACTATGACGTGCAACCTGTTGACCCTCTGGATTTGTGGAACCGCGACCCCTTCGACCCGGCCATCGAAGACACCGAGAACGGCCCGGTCATTCGGGGCCGAGGGTCTTCGGATGACAAAGGGCAACTGATGACCTTTGTCGAAGCCTGCCGGGCGTGGAAAGCGGTAAACGGCACCCTGCCTTGCCGCATCACCTTTTTCTTCGAAGGCGAAGAGGAATCGGGCTCTCCGTCCCTTGTGCCGTTCCTGCGCGAAAACGCGGCCGAATTGAAAGCGGACCTGGCATTGGTCTGCGACACCTCAATGGTGTCACGCGGTGTGCCGTCCATTGCATCGCAGCTGCGTGGGATGCTCAAGGACGAATTTACCATCATCGGTCCGCGCATCGACCTGCACTCGGGCCATTATGGCGGTCCCGGCCTGAATCCGCTGCGGGAACTGTCGAAGATCGTCGCCTCGTTCTATGACGATGAAACCGGGCGCGTCGCGGTGGAAGGCTTCTATGAAGGTGTCCACGAAGTGCCCGCCAACCAGCTGCGCCAATGGGAAAACTGCGGGTTCGACGAGGCTGAGTACCTGAACTCGGTCGGCTATTCTCAGCCGCACGGCGAAAAGGGCTACTCGACATTGGAACAGCAATGGGCGCGCCCAACGCTCGAGGTCAACGGCCTTTGGGGTGGCTACAATGGCGCTGGGTCGAAAACGGTTATCCCGTCACAAGCCCACTGCAAGATCACCTGCCGCCTGGTCGGAGATATGGACCCCGACGCTCTGCGCACCAAGATCCGCAAACATGTGGAACAGCGCCTGTCGCCCGACGCCAAGGTCGAATGGGACAACGATCTGGAGGGATCTCCGGCTTCGGTCATGAACCTCGACCGCCCCGAATTCGAGGCTGCACGCGGTGCCCTTTCCGATGAATGGGGGCGCGAGGCTGTCTTCACCGGTATGGGCGGTTCAATCCCGGTTGTGGGCTACTTCAACACCGAACTCGGGCTGGATTCGATGCTGGTCGGTTTTGCCAATGATGACGACGCCATCCATTCACCGAATGAGAAGTACGACGTGAAAAGCTTTCACAAAGGCATCCGGTCTTGGGCCCGCATTCTGGATGCGCTGAGCCGATAAGCTTTATGCGAGGCTCTGCCTCGCGCTCCGGGATATTTCCCGCCAGATGAAGTACGGATCCCATGCTTCATCTGGCCATAAATATCCCGAGGGAGTCGCCCAAAGGGCGGCGGGGGCAGAGCCCCCTACCCTAGCTCTGATCACATATGGATGACTTTACCATAAGCATCCAAAACGCTTTCATGCATCATTTCTGACAGCGTTGGATGCGGGAAGACCGTGTTCATCAGGTCTTCTTCCGTTGTCTCCAATTGGCGACCAACCACATAGCCCTGAATCAATTCAGTCACCTCGGCGCCGATCATATGCGCGCCCAGCAACTCGCCTGTTTTGGCATCGAAAACCGTCTTGATCAGACCTTCAGGCTCACCCAGAGCGATGGCTTTGCCGTTGCCGATGAAGGGGAAGCGGCCCACTTTGATGTCATAGCCCAGTTCCTTGGCTTTCGCCTCAGAGTACCCGACCGAGGCCACCTGCGGCTGACAATAGGTGCAGCCCGCAATGCTTTCCGGTTTCACCGGGTGCGCATGTTTGCCTGCAATCAGTTCGGCGACCATGACGCCTTCGTGGCTTGCCTTGTGGGCCAGCCACGGTGCGCCCGCGGTATCGCCAATGGCATAAAGACCTTCAACTCCGGTCCGGCAGAACTCATCGGTGACCACATGGGTGCGGTCGATCTTCACGCCCAGAGCTTCAAGCCCCAGGTTTTCGACATTACCCACGATACCAACCGCCGAGATCACAGTGTCAAAGTCGTGTTTCTCGACCTTGCCCTTCACCTCGATATGCGCGGTGACCTTGCCCTTGGCGCGGTCCAACTGCTTGACCATCGCTTTTTCCATGATGGTCATGCCCTGCTTGGTGAAGGCTTTCTTGGCGAAGGCGCTGATTTCGGCATCTTCAACCGGCAGCACACGGTCCATGACCTCGACCACGGTCGTATCTGCGCCCAGCGTGTTGTAGAAGCTGGCGAATTCGATGCCGATCGCGCCCGAGCCGATGACCAGAAGTTTCTTGGGCATGCGCGGCGGTTGCAGCGCGTGCTTGTAAGTCCAGACCAGATCACCGTCGGCCTCAAGCCCTGGCAGTTCGCGCGCGCGTGCACCCGTGGCCAGAACGATATTCTTGGCCGTCAGCTCCTCGGTGCCTTTGTCCGTCTTGACCGAGACCTTACCCTTGGCGGGGATCGTGGCCTCTCCCATTACCACGGTGACTTTGTTTTTCTTCAGCAGGTGACCGATACCACCCGAAAGCTGCGCCGCAACGCCGCGAGAGCGCTTTACAACAGCGTCCAGATCATAGCCGATCTTGTCCGCCTTAAGGCCAAAGTCCTTGGCACGCTCCATCAGGTGGAACACTTCGGACGAACGCAAAAGCGCTTTGGTAGGGATACATCCCCAGTTCAAGCAGATACCGCCCAGATGCTCACGTTCAACAACGGCGGTTTTCAGGCCCAGTTGCGCGGCACGAATAGCAGCCACATATCCGCCCGGACCAGCGCCGATTACGATCAGATCAAAAGATTGTGCAGCCATTTTCCCTCTCGGCACAGGTCGTGTAAAATTTAGTTTACCATTAAACTAAATTTCACAATGCATCAATATGGTCAGCCCGCGACAAAAGCGACGACGGGTCAACAACGGTAAATTAGGCAGAATTAAGCCTATACCGGGCATTCATCAAAGGCTAGAACCAAGTTACCGAGCCCACCCGCTCTTTCCCAAACACAAGTCATTTGAAAGGGTTATCATGGTCAATACACTTAAGGATCTGTTTCTTGCCCTGTTGAACGCCACTCTTATTCTGGTTGCTCTCTGTTTGTTTCTGGGGTGGAAGCTGGCGTCGACTGTGGAAGGTATCACCACTTCTTTTGCGGAAAAGGTTCAGATCGTCTCGCCGCTAAAGGAAGAAATTCGAGGTGTTCGGGGTGAGTTGACGGCTCTGCGCAGCGATCTTTCCAGTATTCAAACGAACGGCGGCGTCACCGACAGCGCCACAGCAGGGCGAGTTTTTGCTGCGCTGGCTAAGCTGGATCAACTGGAACAGAAAATGCAGGCTACTCAATCCCGCATTTCCGAGATCACGGAATCCCCTGACGCGCTAATAAACAGTGCAATAGAAAAAACGGCCGACAAAATTGCCGACCGCATAATCGCAATCAGGGGGTGCGAGCCGTCGACTTAACCGGCAGCCTGCAACTCGCGAACAGTGGCGCCATAACCACCCATATTCACATAGGTTACTTCGTTCTCGGTCATCGGACGCTCAAGCGCCTCGTTCCGATAGGGGAAGCGGCCAAACTTGCGGATCACTTCGCGATGCGCCCGTGCATGCAACAGGTTTCTTTGATCACTGCCTGTCATGTTCTGGCACATCAGACGCACACAACGTTCCTGATCACACAGATTTTCCGAATGCATCATCGGCAGGTAAAAGAACTGCCGGGCAGGTTCGTCAATCTTCAGATCCCAGCCCTTGTCAACCGCACACTTTGCGACCGAAAGTGCAGCGCGATCAGAAGCGAAAGCCTTTGCACTGCCCCGGAACATATTACGCGGAAATTGATCCATTAGGATGATGTAGGCAAGTGAACCGCTGGGATAGGTCATCCAAAGGGAAAACTTTCCTTCACTCGCGGCCTCCCAGGTTGTCAAAAACCTTTCGCGAATTTCGGCATCCAAGGCATCGTCCTGTAGATACCATCCCTTGGGACCAATCTCATCTAACCAAAAACTCAATACTTCTTCAGGACTTACCATTGCCCTAAACTCCGTCGTGTTGCCCTCCCCAGGCACGTAAGAGTATTAAATGCTGTTTTACAGATTTGTTACAGTAAAAAATTGCAACATTGGCGACATAATCGTGTGTCTTAGGCAACATCTTGCGATTCCTGCTCGGCTTCGGCGGCTTCGATGGCCACTTCCTGCGCAACTTCGAAGGCAACCGGAGAGGCCGTTGGATAGACCGGAGACATGGTACCCGTCTCATCGATCGGGATCGCGGCGCGCTGTGTCATACGGTAGAGCGCATAGACAGCCATCGTGACCAACAGAGCGGCGATGAACAGAAAGAAACCCGGCGGACCGAAGATGGCATCTCCCATAAGCCAACCGGTGATGAGTGGCCCTGCAATGGCGCCAAGCCCGTTGATGAACAACAGCCCGCCCGAAGCAGCAGCCATGTCTTCGTGGTTGAGGAAGTCGTTCGCGTGCGCGATCAGTAGTGAATAAAGCGGGTTTGACATGCCGCCGATAAAGAAAGCCGCGCCCAAAAGGACCGGAAAAGTGACCCCGAACAGCATACCCACCACAGCAGCGCACGCCCCCACCCCGGCAACCAGCATGATCAGAAAGCGGCGATCCATGCGATCTGACATCCAGCCCAGCGGGTATTGCAGCACCAAGGCGCCGATATAGAAAGTTGCGATAAAGGTCGAAATCTCAACCAGCGTCAGGTCCGCGCGCGCTCCATAAACCGAAGCCATGCCGAACTGGGCCGAGAATACGCCGCCCAGAAGGAACATACCTACGCAGCCTAGCGGGGAGCTATTGAACAATTCGCGCAAGGTCATCGGTTTTGTTGTGTCAAACGCGGGCGTTGGCGAGATCGACAGCAAAATTGGCGCAAAAGAAACTGAAACCAGAATGGACGCGATAACGAAGGTATCGAACCCAGCCGGGTCGCCCAACAGCACCAGCCCCTGAGCGCTGATAATCCCCGTCATCTGGAAGATCATATAAAGCGACAGGGCCTGTCCGCGGTTCTCGTTACTCGCTGCATTATTGAGCCAGCTTTCCGCGGTGACATATACTCCAGAAAAGCAGAACCCTATCACGACGCGCCCCAAAATCCAGACAACCGGGTTGGTCATCAATGGGTACATGATCATGACGGCTGAAATGAACGAAGCCAGTGCAGCAAACACCCGGACATGTCCGACACGCCGGATCATCTCGGGTGCCAGGCGTGAACCGCCCAGAAAACCCATAAAATAAGCCGACATTACGAGCGACATCTCTAGGGTCGAAAAGCCCTCGATCTCACCCCGAACACCTAGGATCGTACCCTGAAGGCCATTCCCGACCATCAACAAGCCCATACCAAGCAAAAGCGCCCACGCGCTGGAAAGGACCTGAATCATTGGGGCCTCCGTAAAATGCCAAACTATACTATGGATTCGTTTTGATATGAAAAACGGCTCTGGTCATGCTTGTCTACGACAATGACATAGAACGATCCCGACAACGCGCCCTTTATGGGATCAAAAGCGACGCGTCACCGTAGGAAAAGAACCGATATTTCCGTTCAATCGCATGCGCATAGACGTCGCGCATCCGATCCTGCCCCATCAGGGCCGAGACCAGCATCAGCAAGGTGGATTTAGGCAGATGAAAATTGGTCATCAAGGCGTCTGTCACGTGAAACTCGAAACCCGGATAGATGAAGATATCTGTGTCACCTTCCCACGGTTCGATCTGTCCAGAGCGCGCTGCACTTTCGATCAGACGCAGGGCTGTTGTGCCAACCGGGATGACTCGACCGCCTGCGGCCTTGGTCGCGCGAATTTCTTCGGCCGCGGTGGCGCTGACCCGCCCCCATTCGGCGTGCATCTTGTGGGTGGTCACGTCTTCGACCTTGACCGGCAGAAAAGTACCCGCACCAACATGCAGCGTCACATGGCTGAGCGTTACCCCGCGCGCCGAAAGCGCCTGCATAAGCGCATCGTCGAAATGCAACGAGGCCGTCGGGGCCGCGACTGCGCCAGAGTTACGCGCCCAAATGGTCTGATAATCCGTCTTGTCTTGCTCGTCCGCTGGGCGTTTTGCAGCAATATATGGCGGCAAAGGCATCGCGCCTGCCTGCTCAAGCGCCGTGTCGAAATCGTCGCCTGTAAGGTTGAACCGCAGATAGGCCTGTCCGTCTTCAATCCGGTCCAGCGTGGCACCGAGATCGTCAGAGAAAACGATCGTTTCGCCAATCTTGACCTTTTTCAAAGGCTTGATCAGCGAGCTCCATGTGCCGTCGGCCTGCGGCTCCAACAATGTTGCTTCAATCGCAGCGGCCACCGGCCCTTGGGCGCTGTCGCGGTGCCGGCGCCCGCTCAGACGCGCCGGGATCACACGGGTATCATTCAACACCAGCCGGTCACCGGGTTGCAGCCAATCAGGCAGATCATAGACATGCGCGTCGGACAACGCGTCACCATTGGCCACCAGCAGTCGCGCCGACGACCGCGGGCTCGCGGGCCGTGTGGCAATCAGGTCTTCGGGCAAGTGGAAATCAAAATCGCTGAGTTTCATGGCCGCGCCATACAGCGCCTTGGCAGATTCGGCCACAGCACGTTTACCGGTCCGACTTAGGTGCACCGAAAGTTCGTGTGGGCTCATCCGGTTTGATGGGCTGCGCGTTGGGGCCATCAGACACCGTAGGCGCTGGGGCTCTCAGCAAATTCCGCAGGAAAAGCGGTGCAAGGCCCGACAACGGGTTCACCGAAACTTTCGGCTGCTTCAGCGGGCCGGTCAGGGTGTAGTTGAACCCGATGACACCTTCGCCTTTCTTGGTAAAGACACTGCCAATTGCATTCACCAGATAGATCGGGGAAATGGCACCCCGCAGGTTCAGCATTCCGGCGACCGTGTCGATGGTGCCATCAAAGGAGAGCCCCATGGACGGGCCAACCGCGCTGCCGCTGAGAACCTTGATAACGGTCGGCGTGATGCGCATCCGGCTTTCGATCGTCGAAAAAAAGATGCCCTGCCCAGTCATTTCATCCAGCAGACCCACAAGGCTGATGGCGTCCAGCAAAGCGGCCATGGCTGGGGCATCCGTGATGCGGGTATTAGTGATCTTCACGTTGACATCGTAATTACCCGGACCGGCCACTGGTTCCAATTGCAGGTTCAACGCCCCTCCCCGCGCCTGAGTGATCAGGCCCGCGGACCGCAAGACCTCTCCCGCATCGCCCGACGTCAGCGTCACCGCGCTGCGGCCCGAACGTGGAGAGACCTGCCCGCGAACGGCGGCACCGCCATTGACACTGGCCGTAAAGGCACCATTGACGCCTCCTGTAGTTTGGAATGCTCCTTTGAACCCGGTCAACGCAATGGTTTCAGTCACTTGCAGGCGATCCAGCGTCACGTCCATCCGAGGCCCCGTGCCAGAGCCCCCACCGCCACTACCACTACCAAAGGTTGCGCGGCCCAGATTCATTACTCCGCCCAACACACGAATATCAGGCACAGCCCGTCCGGTATTGACCAGTTCGGCAGGAACTGCCAGCCAGTCACCTAGATCGAATGAACTAAAAAGCACACGGTCGAAATTCCCCTCGTTGAACGAAATTGACGCAGAGGTTCGTAATCCAGCCGCATCCAGCCGGAGCTCATCCACGCGCAAGGCGTCGCCCAATGTTGCGTCAACCGTCATTGTTCCGGTTGTTCCCGCTGCCTTGCTCCAACCGAGTTCAGGGATAGCCAGAACAACCCCCGCAAGGTCGGATTTCGCCGTAAGCTTCGGCGGCCCGCCTGCACCAATGCCCAGCGCAATATCTGCCGTGCCTTTACCCGTCAGCATCCCTTGCGGCAGGCCAGCCTTCAGTTCAGTCATAAGACGGGGCGACAGTTCAATCTGTCCTGTCAGCTCACTGCGCTGGGGTTCACGACCTCCTATCGGCTGCCGCCAACTTGCCCGAAGCGGGACATCACCGAAATTTCCTTGGCCTTCGACTTCAACCTCTGTTTGGTCACCCACAAGTGTCAACCTGTCGGCACTGACCGAAAAACCCGGCACAAGCCTGTCACTTTGAACGTTGTCAATTTCGCCAAGAAAGTGGAACTGAGTCTCCTCAAACTTCAGCCCCTTTTTCATCGGCAGCGCCAGTGTTCCCGACAGGGCCACCTGCCCGTTCGCCACGTCAACCGGCAAATTTGCCTTCGTCAACAATTGCAACGGAGGTCGGTCGAGCAGAGACATGGCTGCAGTTACACTGCCCTTGGCCGTAATCCGGGTGATCGACGGGGACACGCCTTTGATGCTGGTATCGGGGATGATGAACGACGTACCCGAGGCGTCAATTGCACCCCCCAGATCGGCGACGACATGGCCCGCTTCTGCCGTGGCTGTGAAACGTTGACCAATCAAGCTGGCCTGGCCTTGTGCATTTTCGATTGGTGGTAGGGTCTTGGCGAACCGAATCTTGGCTTTGTCGAAACCAAAATCCAGATAGATATCAGGTTTGGCGCGCGGCTTTAGGCGCAACGCAAAATCAACGTCTGAAAACTCTCCCTCAAACAGATTTTCCGCCACCCATTTCCGAGGCTTCGAGGCCAGCCGTTCAGGCCAATAATTCAGCAGATGGTCTGCGTTCATACTGTCTAAATGCGCATCCAACTGCGCGGACCACCCAGTTGCTTCGCCAAGCAACTTACCCGAGGCCAATAGACGGTAATTTGAATCTTCAACCATCACTTGCCCCAAATGAAGCTCGAACGGGGCTAGTTTCATTTGAAAATCCAGATTGGCACGTGCCAAATCCAGCGGTTCGGGGAACAAGTTTGCTGGATTGATGTTAATATTGTTGAGGCTCAGCTGAGAGGTCAGGCTATCCAGCACACCGTCTTCGATACCATGCAAAAACGCCTTACCTTCGGCCTGAAAGGCGCCCCAAGCCGAAACCACTGATATCTCATTGAATTCCAGCAACTGATGGCTGGGCTTATAGGTGAAATAAGTGCTGGCTGACTCAAAGGGGATCGGGCGCGTTTCCTGTGTCGGTTGAACCACCCCCGAACCAAGATTCAGTGTGGCAAATAGCGGGCCAAGCGTCGTGTCATCATTGACGCTGCCTCGCAACGCCCCGGAAATCGGAGCCTTGAGAACCTGCATCCACGACAGCGCGACACTCTGATTGGCGATATCTTCAGCAGGCAAGTCGGTGATCGAAACACCGAACTCGGCCCGAGGTGTACCCAACACACTGGTGTAGTTGGCCTCGATCGTGCTGGCGTAGTCACGCCCGGTCAGTACGGAAAATCCAGTGGCCAGCCGCATCTCATCACCACTGCGATCTATTCTTATGTGGCCACCATCAAAGATCCAGGCCCTGCCAAGGCGCAGATCCTGATAATCGAGCGTCAGGGATTCCAACTCTACCGACCGCAATCCCGACAGGATAGGCGACAAAAATACATCGTCGGATTGTTCAATCAGTTGCGCCAGATCCGGCGCCTTTTGCACTGGGGCGCTGCCCGCTCCAACCGTTAGCGTCAGCGCACCATCCAGACCACGGGTCAAAGCAAATTGCGCATCGCGTAGCAGAATACGCCGTGGCCGAATTTGCCCCCGCAGCAATCCACGCATGGATAGCCGGGTCTGCAATTCCGAGACCTGAGCAATCTGCTGCCCCGCTGCATCACTGATCGTAACGTCCATCAGCTGCAATCGGGGGCGCCAGTCTTCATTTACAATAAAGCTGGCGTCACCAAACCGGAATTGCAGGCCACCAAGGCTTTGCTCAAGACGATGCTCAACCCTCTTTCGCAGCCATTCGGGCGCATGCACGTTCTGACCGAACAAAAAGAACCAGCCTGCAAACACCAGCAAACCTAGGGATAATATCGTCCACCCGGAAAAATGCGCAGCTTTGCGACGGCGCGAGCGACGACGACGCGGAGGTTCCTCCGGCTGGGTCGCACTTTTTTCCTCGTGCTGCGCCAATTTTCGATCCACGCCTTCCAACCCGCTCATGCCGCCCTATGATGACGGGCAGCCCTATAAAGCTTCAGCGGAGTTTCCAATGCCCGACGTTTCAGACATCGCCCCTGATTTCACTTTGCCACGCGACGGAGGTGGTGAGGTCACCCTGTCAGACCTGCGCGGTGGCATCGTGGTTCTGTTCTTCTATCCCCGTGATGATACGCCGGGCTGCACCAAGGAATCCATCGGTTTCTCGGAACAACTTCAAGACTTTGCCGATGCAGGCGCTCAAGTTTTCGGCATCTCGCGCGACAGTGTGGCCAAACACGATAAATTCGTCGCCAAGCACAACCTGACAACGCCGCTGCTGTCGGACGAAAACTCGACTGTTTGTGAGGATTACGGCGTATGGGTGGAAAAAAACATGTACGGGCGCAAGTCGATGGGGATCCAACGCTCGACCTTCATCATCAACGGCGACGGCAAGATTGCCAAGGTCTGGCGCAAGGTCAAAGTGCCCGGTCATGTCGATGAGGTGCTTGAGGCCGTGCGCGCCTTTTAGCCCTCTCGACCACGAGCACCATCCGGTCTAAGACCCGCGCAACCATTTAGGCGGAGAAACCTGGTGTCCAAAACGCTAACACAGATGGCGACCGAAGTACTGACCACGGCGAATGGGCGGGAAAAGACCGCCCTTTCAAAAAGGCATGCCGCTGCGTGGTTTGCATCCCGCAAGGGTGACGGGCCTGTTATAGAGGTCGGCACCGCATCTCCTCCGCTGCAACCTTCGCGCCCTGAACGGCCTGAACTGTTATCTCCGCGCGAAGTTCCAAAACGGAAACCCGGAACCGAAGCGGGGCGGATCGCCCTGCTGCATGCCGTCGCGCATATCGAATTGAACGCAGTGGATTTGCATTGGGACATCATCGCGCGCTTTGGTCACGTGCCGATGCCGATCGGGTTCCATGACGATTGGGTCAAATGCGCCGAAGAAGAGTCGCGGCACTTTGAAATGGTCTGCGATTGTCTGGAAACCATGGGCAGCTACTATGGCGCCCTGCCCGCCCATGCCGGAATGTGGCGTGCGGCTGAAGACACGGCCGAGGACCTGATGGGCCGTCTGGCCGTGGTTCCAATGGTACTTGAGGCGCGCGGGTTGGACGTAACGCCAGGGATGATAGACATTTTCCGGAAGGCCAAGGAAGAACAGGCCATCACAGCGCTGGAAATCATCTACGCCGAAGAGGTCGGCCATGTCGCATATGGTTCAAAATGGTTCCACTTTTTGTGCGGGCGAGAGAACGCCGACCCCAAGGATGTGTTCCACCAATTGGTCCGACGGTATTTCCACGGCGTTCTGAAACCACCCTTCAACGAGGAAAAACGCGCCGAAGCCGGGCTGCCACCCGATTTTTACTGGCCCCTAACCGAAGACCTGCCGCCGCCGGGCACCCCGCAATAAACGCGCGCAACTTGACGTTTTCGGCAAATTCTCGCCGAGAATTGGCGGGAAAAAGTAGGTTTTATGTGTGAACTAGTTAACAAACTTGCCCAATTAGCCTGCGCCCTCTATGCAGTGCGCCCAAGGGATGGCGATCACTCACGACCGATCCCGATATCTTGGGGATGAGAGGGATAGGCGCGTGCGAACCCGTCTGGCAATAAAACTACACTCACTGCTTGAACGGCATTTCCCGGAGCGCCGGGTTTTTCTGAAATCTGACAACGATACGCGATTCATCCGGCTCAGCTCGGAAACGCAGGTGGCTGCTGTGGCCGGGGTTGCCGTGATTATTGGCTGGACGGCAGTTTCCACAGCGATCCTGCTGATGGACAGCATCGGATCGGGCAACTTCCGCGAGCAGGCCAAACGGGATCAGGCGACGTATCAGGAACGCCTGAATATCCTGTCGGCCGAACGCGATGCGCGCGCTCAGGAAGCGCTGGCCGCGCAAGACAGGTTCAACGCGGCGTTGGAACAGATTTCGGCGATGCAATCGGAACTTCTGGCCTCGGAGAACCGCCGCCGCGAGCTGGAGACGGGTATCGAGGTGATTCAAACCACCTTGCGCGCCACCATGAAGCAGCGTGAAGAGGCCCGCACCGAACTGGCAGGCATGCAGGGTGATACCACTGACGGCGACGTGTACCTGACAGCTGCGGCCGATCCCGAGCAGATGAATTTCATGACCGAGGCTCTGGCCCGGACTGCTGCGCAGCGCGATCAGATCGCCACTGACGCACAGGATGCGCTGGCTCAGCGTGATGAGCTTGAGCTGGAAATCCGGCTGATGCAGGAGCGCAGCGACGAGATCTTCCGCCAATTGGAAGAGGCGATGGTGATCTCAGTCGAGCCACTGGACAAGATGTTCCGCCAGGCCGGAATGCCAACTGACCGTATCATTGAAGAGGTCCGCCGCGGTTACAGCGGTATGGGCGGGCCCCTGACACCCATCTCTTTCAGCACGCGCGGTGAGGACCTGACCCCCGACGAAATCCGCGCCAATGTACTGCTGCAGCAGATGGATCAGTTGAACCTATACCGCATTGCTGCCGAAAAGGCCCCCTTTGCCAGCCCGGTGCGTGACGTTGTCCGTTTTACCAGCGGCTTCGGCACGCGCCGGGATCCCAAAACCGGCGGCCGACGCATGCATAACGGTGCCGATTTCGCAGGCGCTCACGGCACCGACATCTATGCAACTGCAGACGGTGTGGTGACGCATGCAGGGTGGCAATCCGGTTTTGGCAGGCTGGTAAAAATCAAACACGCCTTTGGTGTTGAGACACTTTACGCTCATAACACCAAGATCCGGGTCAAGGTTGGCCAAAGGGTCTCGCGCGGGGATCATATTGCTGATATGGGTAGCACCGGACGGTCTACCGGCACGCATCTGCATTATGAAGTTCGCGTCGACGGTGTCCCTAAAAATCCAATGACTTACATCAAGGCTGCGAGAAATGTTTTCTAAGAGCAAAATAAACGAGCCCGCGTCGACAACACCCGAGACGGCAAAACCCGCCGCTCCGGCGACTCCTGCGGCCCCGGCACCATCGGAAAGCAAGGCCAGCACCGCGCCCAAGCCCAAGCCTCCGGCATCGGTTCTGTCCTCGGACCTGCACATCACGGGTAACCTGAAGACCACCGGCGACATTCAGGTCGAAGGCACTGTCGAAGGCGACATCCGCGCGCACCTGCTGACCATCGGTGAAACCGCCACAATCAAGGGCGAAGTTACCGCAGATGACGTCGTGATCAACGGTCGCATCGTGGGCCGCGTACGTGGTCTGAAAGTGCGTCTGACCTCGACCGCGCGCGTCGAAGGCGACATCATTCACAAGACCATCGCCATCGAAAGCGGTGCCCATTTCGAAGGTTCGGTGCAGCGTCAGGATGACCCGCTGAACCCGGGCCGCAGCGCCAAATCCGGTGCCAATCCGGCGGCCGAGGTCAAGCAGTAATACTGACCCTATATCAGAATTATCAAACGCCGCAGGCCACCCTGCGGCGTTTTTCTTTTGCCCTTGCCGACGGGATCGGTGGGTATAGGGTACTGACATGCTGATCTTTTTCTCCATCCTGCTGCTGATCGTGGGCTTCTTCCTCTACCACCACTGGTCCAAGTCGCAGGCGCGTAAGGAACTGCTGGCCACTCCTCTGACCGAACACCAACGCAGTGTCATCGAACAGCAAGTGCCCCTGATCCGCCGCCTGCCCCCTGATCTGCGGGCCAAGCTGGACGGCAAGGTGAACCTGTTTCTGAACCAGGTGCAGTTCCACGGCTGCGACGGGTTGGAAGTCACAGAGGAGATGGAGTTGGCCATCGCAGCGCAGGCCAGCCTGCTGCTGGTGAACAGTGACCTCTGGTATGATCATCTGACAACGATCCTCATCTACCCCAATGCCTTCAAGTCGCGCCAGCGCCGACAGGATGGCTATGTCATCAGCGAGAAGGAAATCGTGCGCACCGGCGAAAGCTGGGATCGCGGGCCAGTGATTCTGTCTTGGTCGCACAGCAAACAAGGAGCGGCGAACGACCATGACGGGCAGAATGTCGTTCTGCACGAGTTTGCGCATCAGGTTGATGACCTTTCAGGCGGCACCAACGGCGTTCCAATCCTGAGCGACGGGCAGAGCTTTGCCGAATGGGAACGCGTCTTTCTGACTGCTTACGACACCCATGTGAAAGCCGTCGAACAGGGCCAGCACACCGTCATTGATCCCTATGGTGCAGTAGGCCATGAAGAGTTTTTCGCTGTCTCGGTCGAGGTGTTTTTTGAACAACCAAAACAGCTGAAATCTGCCGTGCCTGAAGTGTACGAGCAATTGTCAGAGTTGTTTCGGCTGGATCCAGTCAACTGGCGTTAGCTGCGCCCCGAAAATCCAGCGTTTCACTCCTGAATAAGACACATAGAATTTCCCCGCGCCCCACTATTTCACAAAATATAATTTTTGAATTAACCTTAAATCAGTGTTTTCAGGAGGGTTTTTCATGTCATCAAAACTCATGGCCGAGTTTTTCGGCACGTTCTGGCTGGTGCTGGGCGGCTGCGGCAGCGCAGTTCTGGCTGCGGGAGTTGCCGATGTGGGCATTGGTTGGCTGGGTGTTTCCTTTGCCTTCGGCCTAACAGTTCTAACCATGGCTTATGCGGTCGGACATATTTCGGGTGGGCATTTCAACCCGGCGGTCAGCCTCGGCCTGATGATCGGCGGAAGGTTTCCAGCAAAAGACCTGATCCCCTATTGGATCGCGCAGGTAATCGGCGCAATTGCCGCCGCGGTTGTTCTGTACCTGATCGTCAGCGGCGCGCCCGGTTTCGAAGGCGTCGGCGGATTCGCTTCGAACGGCTACGGAGAAGCTTCGCCCGAAGGCTATTCGATGATGTCCGCCTTGGTGATCGAAATCGCGATGACCGCGTTCTTCATAATTGTCATTCTTGGCGCAACATCCAACTTTGCACCTGACGGGTTCGCTCCGATTGCCATTGGCCTGTGCCTGACACTGATTCACCTGATTTCGATTCCGGTGACCAACACATCGGTCAACCCGGCGCGGTCCACAGGTGTGGCCCTGTTTGCAGATGCTCCGGCCCTTGGTCAGCTCTGGCTGTTCTGGGTCGCCCCACTCATCGGCGCGGCCATAGGCGCGCTGATCTGGATGGCCATGGGTGACGACTGAAACTAAATAAGCCCCGAAGCATTTTCGCATCGGGGCTTACTATTTACTCTGTCACAGTGACTTTTTTCATCACGTCCGGCTGTCCTATGACGGCTCCGTTCGGGCCATCGCCTCGCTTGATGGCGTCCACCACATCCATGCCTTCAGTAACCTGACCGACGACCGTGTACTGGCCATTCAGAAAGGGACCAGGTTCAAACATGATGAAGAACTGCGAATTCGCACTGTCGGGGTCCTGTGCCCGCGCCATGCCTACAACACCGCGGTCATAGTTGTAGTCCGAGAACTCAGCCGGCAGATCGGGTCGGTTCGACCCGCCGGTTCCGGCACGGCGCATGTCGCCACCGATGCGGCCAAACTCGACATCGCCGGTCTGCGCCATAAAGCCGTCGATCACACGGTGGAAAACCACCCCGTCATATTTGCCTTCAGCGGCCAGAGTGCTGATCTGCTCGACATGTTTGGGGGCGAGATCTTCGAACAGGTCGACGGTGACGGTGCCGTTCGCGCCCTCACCTTCGATCTCGATCTGAAGACCAGTGGCCAGCGCAGGGCTGGCCAACAGGGCAAAAGCAGCGGCCAGCTTATACATCGGCCGCCACCTTGACACTGATCATGCGATCGGGGCTCGCAGGCGGCTCACCGCGGGTGATGGCGTCCACATGCTCCATACCTTCGATCACGCGACCGTAAACGGTGTACTGGCCGTTCAGGAAGTGGTTGTCTTTGAAGTTGATAAAGAACTGCGAGTTGGCCGAGTCAGGGTTCTGCGAACGCGCCGCGCCCAGTGTGCCGCGATCATGGGGCAGCTTCGAGAACTCTGCGGGAACATTCGGCAGCGACGAGCCGCCGGTGCCTGCCATGCGAATGTTGAACCCGTCTTCCATGTCGCCGTGCTGCACGTCGCCGGTCTGGGCCATAAAGCCGTCAATCACCCGGTGAAAAGCCACGTTGTCATATTCACCGCCACGCGCCAGCTCTTTCATCCGTGCGCTATGCTGTGGCGCCACGTCGGGCAGCAGTTCGATTACGACTTTACCGTCTTTCAGCTCGACGATGATTGTGTTTTCGGGATCCTTGATCTCGGCCATGAGGCCCTCCTGTCATTTAGTCTTGCGCAAATACCTATTCGCCATGCGCATGAATGCCAAGTGACGCATTGACCTGAAGGCAAAATGCAGGAAAAGAACCGCCTAAACCGATTGAAACAATCTGAGGATAGCGCGATGGGCTGGAATACGCTGGACGACATGGACCTGAAGGACAAACGCGTGCTGGTGCGTGTCGATATCAATGTGCCAATCGTCGACGGGGTTGTCACCGACGCAACCCGGATTCAGCGCATCGTTCCAACAGTCAAAGATATTCTGGCTGCCGGGGGTAAACCTATCCTGCTGGCCCATTTCGGACGCCCGGGCGGTGAGCGTCGCGAGAATCTGTCGCTGAAACAACTGATCCCCACGCTTGAAGCCGCCTTTGGCACCGAAGTTCTTTTTGCCGCCGATTGCGTCGGAACCGAAGCTGATCTGGCCGCCCACGCCCTGAAACCCGGTCAGGTGCTGTTGCTGGAAAACACCCGGTTTCATGCAGCCGAAACCAAGAACGACGCTGATCTGGCGGCAGGTATGGCCAAATTGGGTGACGTATACTGCAATGACGCATTCTCAGCCGCGCACCGTGCGCACAGCTCGACCGAGGCCATTGCCCGCTTGCTGCCCGCCTGTGCCGGTCGCCTGATGCAGGCAGAGCTTGAGGCGCTGGAAGGTTCACTGAGTGCACCAAAACGCCCGGTAACGGCCGTTGTAGGAGGTGCGAAAGTTTCAACCAAACTAGAGCTGCTGGGTAACTTGATCAACAAAGTAGACTATCTGGTAATCGGCGGCGGCATGGCCAATACCTTCCTGGTGGCTAAGGGCCTGAATGTCGGAAAATCGCTGGCCGAGCGGATCATGAAAGACACCGCAGCCGAAATCCTGGCCAAGGCGGAAAGCGCGGGCTGCACGATCGTACTGCCCAACGATATCGTGGTTTCGGAAAAATTCGAGGCAAACGCCCCCCATCAGGTATTGCCCGCCGACCAATGCACCGAAAACGGCATGATCCTGGACGCCGGACCGGAAAGCGTTGCAACCATCACTGACATCTTCGCCAAAAGCCAAACCCTGATCTGGAATGGCCCGCTGGGTGCTTTCGAGATCGAACCTTTCGACGCTGCCACCAACGCGGCAGCCTTGAAAGCCGCCGCGCTGACGCGATCGGGCCAACTGACATCAGTCGCAGGCGGGGGCGACACGGTCGCGGCGCTGAACGCATCCGGGGCAGCCAAGGACTTTTCCTACATCTCGACCGCAGGAGGCGCGTTCCTTGAATGGATGGAAGGCAAAGCCCTGCCCGGTGTCGCCGCACTGGAAGGCTAGTGCGGGCCACTTGGCCTCATGCCCGCGCCGATATCCATTCTGAGCCCCAAGTCTTCCGCAGCACAATACAGTTGCGGAGGGCAAACACTGTTTGAAGTTAGAATTTTACGCGGCATAAAATGGGAATCGCGGATCGCGCACTCAATCCCATAACAAACTTTAAAAAGTGCGAATCAAGGGATTCACAAGCCGAATCACCTGTGACATAGTGCGGTCAGATGCTCGCAAAGGGCACGTTATTGAGGCAGTTCATACGGCGGTAAACAGAGTGTCCCGTTCCCATCGGCCCGGTTTGGGCGCAGTCGTTTTCTTCATGGTGGCGTTTATGCTGGGTGTGTATTTCACCTTTGCCGCTGTGCAGGGCGACTATGGCCTGTTCCGACGGGTCGAGATTGCAGCGGAACGGGACGCCCTGTCACGTGATCTGGCCAAGCTTGAGGCCGAGATTGCCGAGATGGAAAACCTGACCCGACGTCTGTCTGACACTTATCTGGATCTCGATCTGCTGGATCAGCAGGCGCGCTCGGTTCTGGGTATGATCCGCTCGGATGAGATTGTTATTCGGTAACCCCCAAGCGTTAAAATGCTTCGCGGTTTGATGTATCGGGCTAACCAAATAGTTTTTGCATCTATTCGAAAGGGTCTACTGGCATGACGAACAAACCCGACGACGATTTTTTCGACCGAGCTGACGCCGTAATCAATTTGGCCAACACCCACCTGGAACACGTTGGACGTGGAAAAGTAAGCGCATCGCTTCTTTACGCCGCCGCGAGATTTAGCTCGTGGGTCAGCGCCTGTGGTTTCAATGACAGCGCCGACATGAAAGACCATAAGGACGAAACGATCGAATACTTTGTACAGGAGTATCGAAAGATGCTGACTGAGAACCTGGACGACTACATCGATAATTTTGAAGACTATATGCGCTAGCTATTGCTTTTGACCACTTGGAACGCAGGCAATCCGCCGACCAATAACCCTGCGTCACATTTGCTCTCGCCAGAAAGCCGGAAATGCTTTATGAGATAGTTTAACGCTAAACTATCTGTCCGGAAGGGGGAGATCGCCACGATGGCTGCGCGAAAAACCACAAAGAAACCAAATGTTTCTGCGGAAGAGCTTACAACCTACTACCGCGAAATGCTTTTGATCCGCCGATTCGAAGAGAAGGCAGGCCAATTATACGGCATGGGTCTGATCGGTGGGTTCTGCCACCTCTACATCGGGCAAGAAGCCGTCGTTGTGGGCTTGGAAGCCGCAGCCAAAGAGGGTGATAAGCGGATCACCTCTTATCGGGACCACGGTCACATGCTGGCCTGCGGTATGGATCCGGGCGGCGTGATGGCCGAACTGACCGGGCGCGAGGGCGGCCTGTCCAAGGGTAAGGGCGGTTCGATGCATATGTTCTCGAAAGAGAAGCATTTCTACGGCGGCCACGGCATCGTCGGCGCGCAGGTACCTCTGGGTGCCGGTCTGGCATTCGCGGACAAGTACAAGGGAAATGGTGGCGTCACCTTCACCTATTTCGGGGACGGTGCGGCGAACCAGGGTCAAGTCTATGAGGCCTTCAATATGGCCGCGCTCTGGGATCTTCCAGTGGTGTTCGTGATCGAGAACAACCAGTACGCCATGGGAACCTCGCAAGAACGCTCGACCTCGACCAAAGACATCTATGTGCGTGGCGAAGCCTTCGGCATCCCCGGCGAGATCGTCAATGGCATGGATGTTCTTGCGGTCAAAGAGGCCGGTGAAAAAGCCGTTGCCCACTGCCGCGCGGGTAAGGGCCCTTATATTCTTGAGATCAAGACTTACCGCTATCGCGGCCACTCGATGTCCGACCCGGCCAAGTACCGCACCCGCGAAGAGGTTCAGAAGGTTCGCGAACAAAGCGACCCGATCGAACATGTCCGCGAATTGCTGCTGAGCGGCAAACACGCATCCGAGGATGACCTGAAAGCGATCGACAAGGAAATCAAAGAGATTGTCAATCAGGCCGCTGAATTCTCGAAAGAAAGCCCCGAGCCTTCCGTCGAAGAGCTCTGGACCGATATTTACGCCTGAGAGGACGATTAAGACATGGCAACCGAAATTCTCATGCCCGCCCTTTCACCCACCATGGAAGAGGGAACGCTGGCCAAATGGCTGGTCAAGGAAGGCGACACCGTAAACTCGGGCGACATCATGGCCGAGATCGAAACCGACAAGGCCACGATGGAGTTCGAAGCTGTCGATGAAGGTATCGTCGGCAAAATCCTGATCGCGGAAGGTACCGAGGCGGTCAAGGTTAACACCCCCATAGCTATTCTTGTGGAAGAAGGCGAAGACGCCTCGGCCCTGCCCGCGGCAGCGCCTGCTGCCGCAGCGGATACCGAAGCTGCCCCCGCGGCGGTTGAGGCACCCGCTCCTGTCGCCGCAGCCCCTGCAGCGCCGGTAGTGGACTTGTCTCCTGATTGGCCTGCCGACGCGAAAATGAAATCTGAAACCGTGCGTGAAGCTCTGCGTGACGCCATGGCCGAAGAAATGCGCAGCGACGAAGATGTCTATTTGATGGGCGAGGAAGTTGCCGAGTATCAGGGCGCTTACAAGATTTCCCAAGGTCTGTTGGATGAATTCGGATCGAAACGCGTGATCGACACCCCGATCACCGAACACGGATTTGCTGGTATCGCGGTGGGTTCTGCCTTTGGCGGCCTGAAACCGATTGTCGAGTTCATGACGTTCAACTTCGCCATGCAGGCGATTGACCACATCATCAACTCTGCAGCCAAGACGCTTTATATGTCCGGCGGTCAGATGGGCTGTCCCATCGTGTTCCGTGGTCCAAATGGTGCTGCCGCTCGCGTGGCCGCACAGCACAGTCAGGATTATGCCGCATGGTATATGCAGATCCCCGGCCTGAAAGTCGTCATGCCTTACTCGGCCGCCGACGCCAAAGGTTTGCTGAAATCGGCCATCCGCGACCCCAACCCGGTGATATTCCTGGAAAACGAAATCCTCTACGGTCGTTCCTTCGACGTGCCGCAGGTGGATGATCTGACCGTCCCGCTGGGCAAGGCCCGCATCTGGCGTGAAGGTTCGGACGTGACCATCGTCAGCTTTGGCATCGGCATGCAATACGCACTCGAAGCCGCTGATAAGCTGGCCGAGGACGGTATCAGCGCCGAAGTGATCGACCTGCGCACCATCCGCCCGATGGATACTGGCGCGATCATCAACTCGGTGATGAAAACCAACCGTCTGGTCACAGTAGAAGAAGGCTGGCCGCAGGGTTCGGTTGGCAGCTACATCTCATCGGTCGTGATGCAGGAAGCGTTCGATTACCTCGACGCACCGGTCATCAACTGCACCGGCAAGGATGTTCCGATGCCCTATGCCGCAAACCTAGAAAAGCTGGCCTTGATCACCACGGATGAGGTGATCGCCGCCGTCAAACAAGTGACCTACCGGTAAGGAGCGACACAGATGCCTACAGAAATTCTGATGCCCGCCCTGTCTCCGACCATGGAGGAAGGCACGCTTGCCAAATGGCTGGTCAAGGAAGGCGACACCGTCTCGTCTGGCGACCTGCTGGCCGAAATCGAAACCGACAAGGCCACGATGGAGTTCGAGGCCGTTGACGAAGGCACCATTGGCAAAATCCTGATCCCCGAAGGCTCTGAGGGGGTCAAGGTGAACACCGCCATCGCGGTTCTGCTGGAAGATGGCGAAAGCGCCGATGATATCGCGGCCACGCCTGCTGCAACTCCAGCAGCTGCACCTGCAGCCGCGGCCAACGAGGCTGCCGCGCCAGCGGCACCCGAGGCGCCCGCCCCTGCTCCGGCGGCTCCGGCCAAGGCGGATAGTGGTCGTATCTTCGCATCACCCCTGGCCCGGCGCATCGCCGCGCAGAAGGGGCTTGATCTGGCGCAGATCGCAGGCTCTGGTCCGCATGGCCGCATCGTCAAGGCAGATGTTGAAAGCGCCACGGCGGCTCCGGCAGCCGCAGCTTCGGCCCCTGCTGCCGCAGCGGCCCCCGCAGCAGCGCCTGCCGCTGCACCTGCCGGTCCTTCCGCAGATGCCGTGGCACGCATGTATGAAGGTCGCGAATACGAGGAAATCAAACTCGACGGTATGCGCAAGACTATCGCGGCACGTCTGGGTGAAGCCAAACAGACCATCCCGCATTTCTATCTGCGTCGCGACATCAAGCTGGACGCGCTGCTGAAGTTCCGCAGCCAGCTGAACAAGCAGTTGGAAGGCCGTGGCGTCAAGCTCAGCGTCAACGACTTCATCATCAAAGCGGTCGCGAATGCGCTGCAACAGGTTCCCGAGTGCAACGCTGTCTGGGCGGGCGATCGGGTTCTGCAACTGAAGCCCTCGGACGTGGCTGTCGCGGTTGCAATTGAAGGTGGCCTGTTCACGCCAGTTCTTCAGGATGCGGACATGAAGTCACTGTCTGCCTTGTCGACCGAGATGAAAGACCTCGCGGGCCGTGCGCGCGAGCGTAAGCTGGCCCCGCATGAATATCAGGGCGGCACCTTTGCCATCTCGAATCTGGGTATGTTCGGCATCGATAATTTCGACGCCATCGTGAACCCGCCCCATGCCGGCATTCTGGCCGTAGGCTCTGGTGTGAAGAAACCGGTTGTTGGCGATGACGGAGAGCTGACCGTAGCTACCGTTATGTCAGTGACCATGTCGGTTGACCACCGCGTGATTGACGGTGCTCTTGGCGCTGAACTGCTGAAGGCCATCGTCGACAACCTGGAAAACCCGATGGTAATGCTCGCCTGAGTAACGTGTTAAATCGAATGCCCCGCCAGTTCTTGAATCGGCGGGGCATTTTCGTTTGCCCATGATGTGAGCAAGCGTGAACACCAGAGCCATTGCTCCTGTATACCGAAATCATCAATTTCATTGCACAGGTTCCTGACTCAACAGGTGTGCAATGATCCTTGTAAACTCAGCTAAAACTCTTCTGGTGCTGGTACTGCTAGCGACAGCTCTGCCAACAGAGCCACACGCGAAGCCCAACGGCTATCCGGGCGAAAACTCAAAGTTTAATTCATCCGATCCCGCAGTGGTTGCCAAACAAAAAGCGGAACGGGAAAAAAGGATCGAACTGCGGAAGAAGCGTCGGGAAGAGCGGCGGCTCAAGCGGTTGAACAAAAAGAACAACCGCTCGAACTGATTGCGATTGGGAAGGGTTGGACTACTGGTCCTTACCCAACATGTGGTCCATCGAGATCGCCGGCTGATCACAGCCTGCCGCACCCACGATCTTAGCGGGAATACCGGCCACAGTCTTGCAGGCCGGGACCTCCTGTAAAACAACCGAACCCGCTGCGATGCGGCTGCAATCGCCCACTTTGATATTGCCCAGCACTTTGGCCCCGGCACCGATCAGCACACCGTTGCCGATGGTCGGATGGCGTTGCTCTTCTTCCTTTCCCGTGCCGCCCAGGGTCACGGAATGCAACATCGAGACATTGTCGCCCACAACAGCAGTTTCACCGATCACGATGGAATGCGCATGGTCGATCATGATGCCCTTGCCGATCTTCGCGGCCGGATGGATGTCGATCCCGAAAATCTCGGACGAACGCATCTGGAAGAAATACGCCAGATCGTGACGCCCCTTCATCCAAAGCCAATGGGCCACGCGATAGGCCTGCATCGCCTGATAGCCTTTGAAATACAGAATTGGCTGCAACAGGCGGTGGCAGGCCGGGTCGCGTTCGTAAACGGCCATCAGGTCAGCGCGCGCCGCCTCAATCAGAGACGGGTCGGCATCATAGGCTTCGTCCACGATTTCACGCAGAACCATCATCGACATCTCGTTAGAGCACAGCTTGGCTGAAACCCTGTAAGATAGCGCGCGTTCTAAGCTGCGATGGTGCAGAATACAGGCATGAACCAGCCCTCCCATCAACGGTTCGTCCTCAACCGCCGCTTGAGCTTCGGTCGTGATACGGTTCCAAACAGGATCGACAGGTGTAACCTGACTGCGCTTTTCCAACATGGTGTTTATTCCTTTGCTGCGCCTAGAATGCCATTTAGTTGCAAAAAGGCCAAACGCAAACCCGTGATCAGCAGGATAACGAAAATGAATAAAACTGAACTGGCCGGTTTTAAATCAAGGATAGAGGCGCGACTGGCCGATTTGGCAGAGCATTCAGCGTCAGAGAAGGAAGCCCAATCCATCGTCGAGTTGGAACAGCAGGCTGTCGGTCGCCTCAGCCGGATGGACGCTTTGCAGAATCAGGCGATGGCCAAGGCGCAGCAGGCAAATCGGGATATTGAAACACACAGACTGCAGGCTGCGTTGGCCCGCATTCAGGACGGTGAATTCGGCTATTGCGAAGACTGCGGAGACGAAATTCCCGAAGGCCGGTTGCGAATTGATCTCGCCGCCACCAAGTGCGTCAACTGTGCGTCCGGTTGACCAGAAACCGGATTAAATGGCGCAGAACCAATTCGAAACAATGGCAGTATTGCAGGTCATCAAAATTTGGTTCGTCTACCAACTTTCGGTTCCGAGCTGCCGCCATCAGTGATCCATTGCCGAATATAGGGTGGAGTTTCCCCTTCTGGATAACATGTTTGTCGGCCAGTTCGGCCTCTTCGATCATACGAGAACAAAGACGGTCCCGTTCGGACGGCGGCGCGGCCATTAGAGCCCGCGCCGCTGCACTGATATCACCGTGAAGGACGGTACGCATGAACCCGCCTACGCAACCGTCAGGCTAGCCGGATAGCCCGGGCCATAGCTGGCCGAGATCTGTGCCACCTGTACGTCGTAGGACCCGCTAACGCCATCCATGGCTTTCATTGCGGCGGAATATACCCAGTTCGGCTGACCGACGACCTGCTCTCGGATCAATGCGCCATTTGCGCGAACTTGAACCAGATAGGATTCGCTTTCCTCCGCCAGCGGAACGTCCAACGCAGCCCAGTCGTCCCCATCCAAGCGAGTGCGACGTATCCAGGAAAATTGATCGTCTGCAGCCGAAGTATTAGCCCGCAGATGCACCGGAGAGTAGGGCCGCAATCCGTTCCCGTCGAAAGCTTCGACCAAATGGACAAAAGACGGGTCGTCATAACCTCGTGTCGCCGGACCGATACGATAGTGTTTGCTGACTCGCCGCTCGGACCGCAATAGACCGGTCTGATACACGCTCTGATCCAAAAGTACGAACATCGACCCATCTGGCCATACGTCCGGAACAATCGCATCTGTCCCCAGCTGTCCACGTAAACGCCCGGACAAGGTGTAGATGCCGCTGTCCTGAAGAGTTGCGTTGGCGAACTGGAAAAGCTCCCAATTACCGGGCGTTCCGTCACCGATTGCCGCCAGATTGGCGCCGTTGAGCAAGGCTTCGCGCGGGCGAGATTCCAGCACGCCGTCGATCAAATTGACGCGCAATGGCGCACCTTCATCCCAAACACCGGCGCTCGCACGCATCATAGGTGTCTCTGTAAAACCGATGATAGCCTGACCCGTGATCACATCTTGCAGGTCGTAATCTTCATCATTGGCAGACGAATAGACGGCTACGCCACCAGGCCAAGGATTGGCCGATGCAGCAATATACGGGGCATGAGGCCGTTCTGAGCCAGTGATAAGCGGTAGGTCCATGAAGACGGATAACACCGGTACCGGCGCAACAAAAGGCGTGGCGCTCACTACATCATCGGGTAAGTCGGATGGTTCATAAACGCTCGGCTCGATACGAACCGCCTCGACCAGTTGCAAATCAGCCTGCTCGAGCCGGTCGATACGATACCGTGCACCGTGGCCTTCTTTTGCCAAACTGACAACGTCGCCCGCCCCCAAATGCAGCATTGACGGCGGCAACGCGAACCGCGCCGTCTCACGCGAAACCCTCGCCTCGCTCAGCCATCGCTCGGCCGTCTGGCGACCTTCGGCGCGCGTCATCGACAAGGGCATTTCATTCTCGGACACCGAATGCGTGCGCGTGTCAGGCAATATGGCCTCTTCCGAAACCACATCGTGATCGGCATCTGATTGAACGAACCGCAACCGAACACGACCGGTCAATTCGGCCTCGGCCTCTCGGCGGAACTCAATCTGACCATCTATATCAGAGCTTTCGGCCAGAATATCAGTGTCCAGTTCCACAGCCTGGCGACCATCACGCATCTGGAACAAAAGCACTCCGTCCCGCTCAATGGCATCGAAACCATAGCGCAACATCAGCGGTTGCAATGCAGCGCGTGCACTGCTCACATCTTCAATCGCGTAGCCCCGCACGACACCCTCAAGTCGCGAGACATCAATATCTACTACCCCGGCACCATGACATATTTCCGTGACCACTGATGCCAGCGTGCGCGTACCCGATCGTCCATTTAGCCAGTGACCTTTGGAATAATTTTCGCCATCGCTCCACTGGCTGCGCAGATTTGGGAATGTTGGGAAAGGGCGTGCGTCCCACGCCCAGACATAGGTATTTTCCATGTCCACCATGCGCCCGTCGTACTGATCTGAAGCCGGATTGACGGCGGGATCAGACCAGTAACCCAACATTGCCTTCAGGTATTGGACCTGCATGAAGTCATCGCGCTGCCCGTTCGAATATCGCGGCAAGCTGGATTCCGAAGATTTCGGGTCCAGAAATTTATTCGGCTCATTGGTACCCTTTTCAATCGCCGCACAACCCAGTTCGGTGAACCAGATCGGTTTCGAACCCGGCACCCATTCCGTTGGTTCAATTTGCCGAACTCCTCCGATGCGTTCGTGATGCGGTTGCGACCACCAATTGCGCAGGTCCTTGTATCGCCAGACCCAGGCCTCATCGTGGTCGTCATCTATGATAGGCATCCGGATTTGGGCCTCGGCCTCTTCGGGTGAAGCATAGTACCAGTCATATCCTTCGCCGCCTTCGATATTGCCGCGCAGGTAACCCAGATCATAGATCGAATGCGCGCCGGACTGCGCATCCATATGATCCACGCCATCCCGCCAATCCGACAAGGGCATGTAATTGTCGATACCCACAAAGTCGATATTGTCATCCGCCCATAACGGATCGAGGTGGAAATAGCGATCCCCCGACCCATCATTGGGTTGATAGCCGAAATACTCACTCCAATCCGCAGCATAGCCGATCTTGGTATCCGTTCCTAAAATGTGACGCACCTCGGCAGCCAGAGAGCGCAGCTGGGACACAGCCGGAAATCCGGATAAGCCCCGGATCTGGGTTAAACCGCGCATCTCGGACCCAATGCAGAACGAGTCCACTCCACCTGCGGCTTTGCATAAGGCCGCATAGTGCAAGATAAACCGGCGCATGCCCCATTCCTGCGGGCCAGTAAAAGTCACTTCACCGTCGCCAACGATAAAATCGCTGGCTCGTGCGGTCCCAAAGAACGCTGCCACTTCGGCGTCCGCCGCTGCCGTCCGGTCCGGCGAAGCGTCTCGTCCCGGAGCAACACTTAGCGTAATCCGACCACGCCAGGGCAAATGCGGTTGGTGGTCCGCATCAGACCAAGGGTCGGGCAAACCATTGCCCTGAACCTGATCCATCAGGATAAACGGATAGAACATCACCCGTTTACCGATGCTTTTCATATGTTGAATCGCTTGCACCACTGATTGGTCTGTGGGGGTTGCACCGTAAAGCGGACGATCGTCCTCATGACGTACAATCTGGGCCGCCTCCCGGTTCATGCCTGCCACACGCCAAGGCATGTTTTCACCTTCGTAGTTCTTATGCAGAACTTTCGGCTGAAGCTGGCATTGGCCGCATCGCAGATCACCCCCGAACCACGACACTATCAAAGAGGCTGAGTCACAGGCCGGCAGTTCAAATTGCAACGCCCGCGTCGATGTCACCAAATCTGGAACGCCTGAGGCCGAGTTGACATTTGCCGCCCAGCTACGTCCACGCCCTTTGGTATAATTGACTTGCTCGCTGGCCAGTGCGTACTCGCCAGTACCCGGCATCATCGCCACACCACGCACCGTTTTTGACAAAGCATCTGCTGTATCTGGCATTCCGAGTTGTTCTTGTCGCACAACTTCGAATGAAAATTGCGGCACCCGATTCCCGAACGATGCCAGTTGCAGATCCTCGATCACAACATAAGCTGTTCCGCGATAGGCAGGAACTTTACCTGATCCCTCGATCGCCTCGATCAAAGGGTCCGGCAATTGATCGCCCGTCCCCTTGTAAATGCGCATGTTCAGGCCCGAACGTTCCAGTTCTTCACCATCTGCCCAGATCCTGGGAACATCCGAAATCTGCCCGGCACCGACCGCGATTGCGAGAGAAATTGAATAGCTGTAGCTATGCGTGGTGGTCTTGACCTCGGGCGTACTTGGAGAGCCCTTTCCCCCGCCACCCGTTTGTCTGGTTGTGCTTGTGCTTTTGGTTTCCAGAAAATCCGACGCCCAGATCACCTGACCACCCACTCGCATGCGCCCGAATATCGTTGCAACGGGTGCACCTTCTCCGGTTCCCGTTAGGCGAAATCGGTCCAGTCGCCCAGTCTCGACAACCTCGCTGCCGCTTCCCAAAACAGACTGGTGCATCAACCGCTGGTCGATGACCCGCCCCAAGGTGGCACCAACCGCGCGACCAACTACCGCCGTTGACAGCCCAGCAACCGTTCCGCCAATCGCGCCGCCCAGTGCAGCCCCTGCTGCGGAAAAAACTATTGTTGCCATTCACTTATTCTCCAGCGGGAATTCAAAACAGGCGACCACCCGGCGACGCCAAGGATCACTCAACGTGTTTTCGACAACGCCGTATCCTGAATATGCGTGGATAAAACGCAGCACGGATTCTGACTGACTGACGATACCCACATGCTTTGCAACTCGCCCGTCACACATACGGAACAGCAATACATCGCCCATGACCGTATCCTCGCGAGATTTCTCGATCAGGTGCCGACGCGCTGCGGCCCACAGGCGCTCCTCACCTTGAGGCTCTGACCAGTCCATGCTGTAAGTCGGCACAGCTTCGGGCTCACCCCCGAGCACAGCCCGCCAAACGCCGCGCAACAAACCGAGGCAATCCGTGCCTGCGCCTTTGACCGAAGCTTGATGGACATACGGTGTTCCAAGCCAACTGCGTGCCTCATCAACAATGACATGCCTTTCGATACTCATCGCCTGCTGCCCCCATTGTTCGCGTTTCTTTGCTTGGGGACTGCCAGCATCCAATCTTCACTTGGCAGATCAGGGAAACCCTGAAAATTTATGAGATTATTGAATTTCTCCCTGCAATCACTCATTCGCTTACTGCATCCAGCCGTCAGCCGCACCCGATCTCCGACGGCCAAGCCGCCACCAATTCCGGACCAAAGCGATATGTTGCGCCCGCCAGAGATAGGCTCGTCCAGTTTGATAGCGGCCCACAGCCCGCTCGCTGTCCCCGAGACAACGTCTAGCCTGCCTCGCTGGAACCAAGCCGGTGCCGCTGCCTCCGCGCCTGTTAGCCGCAAGTTACCGTCCGTCCCCATTTCGGCGATCACTGCTTCGACCCAATACCCAGGCGTATCGAGATTGAATTTGCAGGTTACGTCCCCCAAAACGGCCGTACAGGGTTTCTGGTAAATCCGTCCCAATGGTCGGTTAAGCAAATCCGTCAGGCCCCGCAATTCGGCGTGGAATGCGCCACCAGCGCGTCGCATCTCGCCGATGGACCCTCTGAATTGCAATATCCGCTGTTCGGGTTGGGCCCAGTTGACTAGCCACGCGCGCACTTCCGCACCATCAAAGCGACCCGCTTCGATATCGTTTTCCGTGACTGCAGCATCAGACAGCGCGCCCATGGCCTCGGAATTGTCGATTGACAGGCCCGTCGCCTGCTCGATTGCGGTAGCGGTCAGTCCGGTGCTGGCCTTGAAGGTGATACCCTCAAAGCTCAATCCCATGTCATGATCGGTGAACCCGAATTCCTGCCCATCCACGCGCTTGATTGCCCAGCAACGGCAAGTCGTGGTTAACCCGCTTTGTAGATGTGTATGCAGCCCCTGCCTATCACCACCCATCAGACGCGCACCTCGACAACCGGAACATTGGGAACATCACCAGCTTGAAAGCTTGCGACGCTGGTCTGAATCTTGTCGGTGTCGAACCGAACCGGAACATCAAATTCAAATCCGGCGGTTATCTCCACATTTTCCGGCGGGGGGGCTGAAAATGCTATCAGTCCATTGGCAAGATCCACCTCGAAGTCTATGCCTTCGCGCATAAGGTCCTGCTCTAAGCCGATTGTCACTGTCCCGAGTACGGGCTTTACGATCGGCCGGACATAGCTAAATCCACCCGAGCTATAGGTCTTCACCAATTGAAACTCGGTTTGGCTACCATTGCCCAGCGCAATGACCTGATCGTCGTAGGCCACGTCTGCCGTGGCCGTACCAGATTTGTAGTCTGACCAATCTTTCCACCGAAACCCGAACATCTGGCCCTGACGGGCCTCAAAGAATGAGATCAGTGTTTCGATATCGTCCAGGGACCGCATTCCGAACCCGGCGTCGTAACGGCGACGGGAATGCGCCCAGGGTGTGTTGCGCTCTTCGAACCCGTTGGCCAGCGTCACGATATCTGTGCGACGCTCCGGGCCGCCAACCGAACCAAAGCTAAGGCTGGCGGGAAATCTGACTTCGTGGAAATTCATGAGCTGCTCCCTCATTTCACCTGTTGCGATTGCCGCGACCCAACGCGCGGCTCATCTGAGCGGCAATCTGCCCCTGGCTGCGTCGGAACCCCTCCACGTCCGGAGTCGTAATGTTCATCACCACGTTCACCGCGCGACCTCCGCCCGAAGTCCGAACGCCCAGTTTGCCATCCGGCCCGCGTGCCAGAGGCATGATCGCCTCGGGCCCAGCTTCGCCCATCAATCCGGTGCCACCGCGCATGGGAAAAGTTGTGGGGCCGCTGATCACACCGCCGTTGGCAAAAGGCATCACCCGGCCCTGTGAGAAACTTCCGCCGTCGGCAAAAGGCAAAATACCCTGCACCAGACCTCCGACCGTGTTCGCCAACATGCCACCAAAGTGATCCGTCACCGGCTTGATCGCTGCAGAATAGGCTGTGCGGATCATTGACTCTTTCAGCACATTCAATGCGTCAGACAGGTTTTGGCCATCCAGTACCACGCCATCAAATGCCTTGCGCAACCCGCCAGACATGCCGCGCTCCAACGTTGCAACGTCCTTACCCGTTTCTTCAAACGCCGCGCTGATCCGTTTCATCTGGTTGTCGAAAGCCGCAGCCATCGACGCCGCATCCCCCAGCGAGTCGCCCAGCGCCTCGCCCTGTTCCTGCAGGTCGTCCAACCCGTCACGATCCGTCATCACGCTCTCCTTGTTCCTTGTCCGGATAAGCCGCCAGCAAGGCATTTAAGCCTGCTCGATTCATCGACGGCACCCCATCGCCCTGCCGCAGCATCAGCCGCAGTTCAGCCGGTGTCAGACGCCAGAACTGATCCGGCGTCAGGCGCAGACCAACGAAACCGGCCCGCATCAGGGCGGGCCAATCGAACCCGCTCATGCGCTACTCGGCACCATGAAGGCCCTCGCCAGCAATTCAGCCGCCGTCTTGGCAGCCTCCATCGGGCCACCGTGGATCTCGGCGTGCATAAATTCAGCGCGGGTCACATCCGCCCCACCACCCCGCAGTCCTGCCACGATCAGCGCCAGCACATCACCGCTGGAATAGGCCCCACCTTCGAACCGCTGCACCAGCTCAACCAAGGACCCGGCGCCCAGTTCTTGTTCCAATTCCGCCAAGGCTCCCAGCGTCAGCTTGAGCACCCGTTGTTTCCCGTCGATGGTCAATGCCACCTCACCCGTCCATGGATTGGCCATCGGATTAAAGCGCAGTGAATGCCAGAGCGCCCGCGCTGGCTAGGCTCATTTCGTATGTCGCCTCGCCATTGTGCGAGCCTGCATATTCAATGCCCGTGACCTGAAACGCGCCTTCGACAATCCCGAAGTCGGGGATGATCACCTGAAAGTTCGGCGTCTCGCCATCAAAGAACAATTGCCGCGCACGTTCGTCCGTGCCTGCATCCTTGAACACGCCAGAACCCGAAATCGAGGCCGACTTGACCCCTGCCCCCGATAGCAGCTCGCGCCATCCGCCTTGGCTTTCAAGGCTGGTGACATCCACGCTTTCTGCGTTGAAACTGACCCGCGTGGCGCGTAGCCCCGCGATGGTCTCGAACAGGCCCGAGCCGTTCATATCTACTTTGACCAACAGGTCTTTTCCGTTCTGGGCAGCCATATGCTCTCTCCGTTGATTGCTTAATCATCTTCCACGCGGGCGCGGAATCTCAGGTCGATCTGGCGGATTGCCCCGCCGGTTCCCGTGCGGCGGGCCGAGGCGCGTTCGAACCACAGCCCCACAAGGCGCCCCCTGTCCAAAGTCAGCGCAGCCCCCTCAAGCGCATCACACACCGCGCCGGCCAACGACTTGGCTGCGCCAAAGCCCGCTGCTTCGGAAACGACGGACACGGTAAAGCGATGCACGGCACCCGCACCCGATTGATCCGAGGCATCCCGAACCTCTTCCGGCCCCAATGTCACGTAGGTGTGCGGTACAGCCCCGGCAGGGACCGCATCATAGATTGCGCCACCGGACAGCAAGCCGATCTGGGCATCGCCTAAAAGTTTCTGATAAACAGCCGCCTGCAGGGCCGCTGAAATGCCATAACTCATGCCACCACCTCTTCGTCTGCAAAACAGATCAGGTACTGGCCGCGCGGGTCTCGTTCAGCTACCGCGCGAATGACAAAACGGCGGGCGCCTTCGGTAAAGCGCTGATCCGGCGAAGGTCGCATTGAGGACCATTCGGGTGCGCCTCGTACCACGATGCGGTAACCAACGCGGGATACCGAAGCTTCGCCCACCTCGCGTTCCGCCCCGCTTCGCGCCGTCACTTCAGCCCAAAGAGTGCCCAGCGCAGCCCATGTCTCGGTGTATCCGCCTGCGCCGTCAGCGCTGCGCACTGGCGCCTCAAGCACCAGCTTTCGGGTCAGTCTTGGCGCATTCATTGCATCACCCCCGCACCGAACCGCACCGTGCGATAACGCTGGATCAAACTGGTCACGCCAAATGGCATGCAGCCCGCGCCCAGAGCCGTTTCATCGCGGTATTCGTAGTAATGCGCGGCCAGCAGCAGCACGGCCTGCCCCAGATCAGCAGGTAAGCCGCCCCAACCAAACGACATTCCTGCGGTAAAACCAATTTTGACTGAGGCACCAGAGGCAACTGTGGGCAATCTCGCCCCTACCGGACGCAATAACGGCCGCTGGCTGTCCTGATCCAATCGATAGGTTTCCGCCGCAACTACTGTTTCCGCACCCGCTGTGTCAGTGACAGTCACTGAATTCAAAGATACCACCGGAGCCACGGGCAGAATTTCGCTGGCAGGGTCGCGCCATTCACTCAAACTCCAGAAAAATTCGCGCACAATCAGAACCTTGCCGGTGCGCGCCTCGATCGCTGCGATTGCCGCCCGCAGAAATCCCTTTAGTACCTCGTCCTGCACGCTGCCTTCAGCAAAGCCGGTTCCCAACCGCAGATGCGCCTTGAACTGATCCACCGGCAGCGCCGCATCCGCGATGGCGGTTTCTTCGATCAACATCATTCATTCACTCCGCAATCTCGGACCCCTCCGGGGCCGTAACTTCAGGAAATTGGCAGGCACGCGCCGCCCCACGTTGCTCGGACGGAGGGGAGCAGCTAGACAACGCGGGGGATCTCACCCCGGCCCGCGCCCGCCGCCCGAGGGGCCTGCACCCCCCGGATCCGTCACCGCTTAGGCAGTGCCGAATTTCACCAGCTTGATTGCAGCAAAGTCGCTCACGTCTCCGCCCACGCGCTTGGTCGCATAGAACAGAACATGTGGCTTGGCGCTGAACGGGTCGCGCAGAACGCGCAGATCAGGGCGTTCAGCGATAGTGTAGCCCGACTGGAAGTCGCCAAAAGCGATTGAGAAACTGTCGGACGACGCATCCGGCATATCTTCGGCGATTAGCACCGGATACCCCATCAGACGCGCAGGCTCACCAGCGGCCAGACCATCCGACCAAAGGAAGCGGCCATCGCTGTCCTTCAGCTTACGGATCAGACCCGCGGTTTTCGAGTTCATCACGAAGGTACCATTGACCCGGTACTGCGCACCCAGCGCATAGACAACATCGACAATCGCATCGGCGTCGACACCACCGTCGATTCCGGTCGGCACGTAACCGATATTGCCCCAATCCCAGACATCGTTGTCGACCTTGGCGTGGTCCAGGATGCCCTTGGGCTTGTCGACACCATCGCCGCTGATAAACGCCGCCGCCTCAGCGCGGGCGAACTTGTCGGCGATACGACCGGCCAGCCAGCCTTCGACGTCAAACGCACTATCGTCCAGCAGACGCTGCGAGGCTTTCGGTAGCGCGCTCAGCTCATGCAGCGCGATCGAAATACGGTCAATCGACGGCGTCGCCGTCTCGGTCGCGGTCGAGGCTTCATCTGCCCAGCCCGCACCCACATCTGTGTGGTCGATAAGCACGTCGAACGAATTCGCCTCGACATTCACCACCGACGCAATCGAGCGGATAGAGGCGGTGGATTTCAGCACCGACTTGATAATCTCGGCAGTTTGTGGATCGACCAGATAGCCGCCGTCGCTGTTGACCGCACTGGTCAGCGATTTGGCCTCTATGTCCAGCCCGCGCAGACCATCATCGTCGCCCGAGCGCACATAGGCGTCAAAAGCCTTCTGATGCGGTGCGCCGTCCTCGATCGAGGCCGCAAGATGCGGGCGTGCCGCGATTGTTGATTTACGATCCAGCATGGTCAGTCGCTCTTCTGTCTGTTGCAGTTTGGTTTTAACTTCAGCCTTCAGGCCCTTGAATTCATTCACGAAGCCAGCCATTGCCTGCTTCACCTCCTGAACCAGGGGCGCACCTTCTCCGGTCAAGGCCGGGGTTTCGGTCTTGCTCATCAGCACTTCCTGTTTTTTAGGTGGGTTTGAGGCGCGCTAGGTTCGCGCCAGCTCCTGCCGGGCATCGTTGAACACCTCGGCAATACTGCGCAGGGTTTCATCGGTTTCAGGGGTTGCCCCCTTGGCCGTAACCCGCGCACTTGGCAGCATTGGGAAGGTCACCAGAGACACCTCCCACAGCTCCAGTTCGGTCAAGAGCCGCAGGCCCCTATCATTCTTCACAGCCCGCTTGGTGCGATAGCCAATCGACAGGCCATCCATCGCGCCTGCCCGGATCAGTTCCGCCGCCTCACGGCCCTTTTGCGTGCACTCCAGCAGACGCCCCTTGACCCACAGGCCCTTGTCATCCTCGCGCACCTCGTCCCAGACACCGATGGGCTGCGCCGGATCGTGCTGCCACAGCATCTTGACACGCTGACCAGCGGCCTTGAGCCCCTCAAGCGAACCGCGGTACGCCCCGCGCTGAACCACATCGCTGCCTTGGTCGACTTGCCCAAACAGGCTGGCATAGCCCTCGATCACCGCATCCTCAGATACGGAAAGCCCATCGCCAAACCGCGTGAATTTGTGTTCCAAATCCATGAACTTCTCCATGTAATCCACTGACATTATGGCGTTACTACAAGGAATGACTGAAACGCCTGCGCCAGGATCACCGCGGCCACACCATAGACCGTCAGCCACAACCGTTTCTCCAGCCGCTCCATCATCTCTTCGATCTGATCCAGCCGCCGACAAAGATGAGCGTGCTGGATCTCGGCCACCCGCTCATGCGCGTCCAGACGCAAGCCCGGCGCACATTCAAACGGAGGAAACCCCTCAGCCATCCGCACGCTCCGGCAGCCCCAGCAGCGCGCGTTTCTCGGCATCGCTCAGGAAATCGGCCCCGTTGACCCGCGCCCATTGCGCATCGCGCTCTGCCGACAGCGCGGGCACCTGATCCAGATCGGGCTTTAGCACCAGTTCCTCACCGGTAAAGCCCGCCAGCCACTCCGACACAGCCGCCGCCACCCGCGTCACCAGGGGCAGCACGGTCAGGCGATAAAACGCCCGGTTGGCCTCCTGATAGTTCGAATAGGTCGCGTCGCCTCGTATCCCCAGCAGCATCGGCGGGACCCCAAAGGCCAGCGCGATCTCGCGGGCGGCGGCTTCCTTGGTCTTTTGAAACTCCATGTCCGAGGGCGAGAAACCCATCGGCTTCCAATCTAGCCCCCCTTCCAGAACCATTGGACGCCCGGCATTACGCGCTCCGCGATAGTTCTGCTCGATCTCGTCAGACAGACGCCGGAACTGATCCTCGGCCATCACTCCGTGGCCATCACCTTTCCACACCAGCGCCCCCGAAGGCCGCGCCGCATTGTCCAACAGCGATTTCGACCACCGAGACGCGCTGTTATGCACATCAATCGCCATCGCCGCCGCCTGCATCGGCGAGAACCCATAGTGATCATCCTGCGGGTGGAACGCCTTGATATGACAGATATTTTCTGCCGCAAACCGGTGCTTCTTGCCACCCACCGCGTAGTCATACGCCTTGGGCCAGCCATCCGCACCCGGCACCACGCTCATCCGGTCCGAGCGCAATACGTGCAGTTCAACCGGCAAGCCCTCTTCAGCCTGCACCGCCTCAACATAGGCATTGCCCGATAGCAGCAACTGCCCGAACAAGGCCTCCATCAACTCCGCCCACCCCTGCGCCGCATTTGGACGGCGCATGAGGGACAGGATCGGATGCACATCATAACGCTGCGCCTGATCCTGCAGTACCAAAGGCAACGCCGCTGCCGCCTCGGCAATCAGTTTGACCGAGCGAAACCCCACCGGATTCCCCGAAAACCCCGTCCGCGTCAGCGTCACCGTGTCCCGAGGGCTCCACGCCACGCGCCCACCGGTCTGCCACGCCACCACAGGCCCCGCCGCGCTCGCCTTCGCCTCGGGCGCTGTTTCAGCCGTTCCACGACGCAAGAAATCGAATACCATCTGTGCTCCTTTCTGCCGCCGCTCTGCCCGGCTTGTTGAGAGGAGTTATGACGGAAAGAAGTTTAAGCCTCGAGAATGGGGCGTACGGGGGGTGGGCAACGCAGAGGCGATCAGGAAACGATCCGCTTCACCGGCTAGGTGCTAATTCCTCTGCAATGACCTTCCGGTCACATAGTTGTATGATGCCAAAACCAATTGGAAAACAACGTCTAGCTCGTTTTCCGATGAAGGAGTGAAAATCATCACAAATCCTTCCCACCCCGGTCGTTTTTGCGACCAGGGGTGCGCGACGGCCCAGCCTGCATCTATCGCGACCCGAGCCGTTTCAGGTTCCAGCGATGCGTGGAGTGAGCCATCAGGATGCACATGTGCAAATTCTCGACCACCCACTATTACCTCAGGATGCGCTAACGAAAGGTTGTCTGCCAACCAAAACCCTTTGGCTCCGGGCATTGAGATCACAGTCTCACGAACTTCCACATCAGGAATTTCGTTGACGCGCCTCAATAGGTCCTCTGTTAACTCCGGAACAGGCGCAACTCCAATCTGGACATGTGGGACGCCTCGGGTTGTTTCCGGTCTCGGAGTTGTCCTTTCTGGCACTTCGATGCTTTGCGCGACAGTAGGCTCAAGAGCAATACATATCATCGCTACAACGAAGCAAATTTGGAAAGTGTGCCGGATGCTCATAACTAGCCTCCCGTCCCGATATGATCGCATCAACTTAGGTGCAAAGCAATGCTTCTGGGTAGGTTTTGCGTTCGAGCTTAGTGTCATAGTTGGGGGATTTACTAGGCTCTCGGCTGCGGCCCCCTCACAAACTCCGCACCCTAGGCCGCCGATACGCCCCGGCTGGCCCTACAATCAACTCATGCAACGCCCAGACCAGCGCGTCGACCCGGTCGGGGGAGCCCTGTCCCTCAAACCCGCGCGCGGTCATCTGGCACATCTGCTCCTCCAGTGCGTCTAGCCCCGCCACATGGCTTACCCGCCCCTGTTCGTACAAAGCCGCCACAGGCTCGGCCCGCGCGACTTTGCCGCGCGATGCCCGCACTGCCCGATAAGGCACCAGAGGCTCCACCTGCCGCACGACCTCTTCCACCAGTTGCCCGCCCTGATTGACCTCGGCCACCAGCCGTTCAGCGCCGAACTCATCCATCGCGTCAATCGCCGCCTGCGCCCAGCCCGCCGGGCCGACGCCCTGCACCGTCCGGTCGGCCAGCACATAGGCGCGCCAGTCTTCGGGCGGCCCCTTCACCCGCGCACCCACAACCACGATCCCACAGGCATCCGCATCCGACCCCGCTGTCACCGCCGGGTCCAGCGCCACGACCACCCGGTCCAACTCTGGCACCCGGTCCACCCGCGCCGCCTCCAGCATCGAGCCCGTCCACAACGCGCCTTCGGCATCCGACAACAACACCCCATCCAACTCCTGCCGCCCCAGCCGCGTGCCTGCATAGCGCGCGCGCACCTCGTCCAGGAAGGACTCCGCCAGATTGGCCCGGTTCGCCTCGGTCGGCGCATGGGTCTGCACGGTGGACGGCGACGCCAGCAACTCCTTCAATACCTTCACATTGCGCGGCGTGGTGGTCACACAGACCCGAGGCCGCTCCCCCAGCCGTAGCGCAAATTGCAACATATCCCAGGTCTCGCCCGCCTTCTTCCACTTGGCCAGTTCATCCACCCAGGCCGCATCGAACTGAGGGCCACGCAGCCCCTCAGGATCATGCGCCGAGAACGCTTGCGCCTCGGCCCCGTTGGGCCAGACCAGTTTCCGCTCCGATGCTTTCCATGCAGGCCTCCGATCCGGAGGCGAACACTGCAAGATCCCGCTGTCCCCAAAAATCATAACATCGCGCACCTGATCAAAAGTCTCGCCAACCAGAGCCACGCGACTGGCCTCTCCGCAATCCAACGGCAAAGACCCTTCGACCATCGAGCGCACCCATTCAGCCCCGGCGCGCGTCTTACCGGCCCCGCGCCCGCCCATGATCACCCAGGACCGCCAGTCGCCTTCGGGCGGCAATTGATGCGGTAGCGCCCAGAACTCGAACAAGAAAGGGAGGGCACACAGCCCCCCCTCCCCGATCTCACTCAGAAATCGCTCCCGAACCGCAGCATCTGCGGAGGCGAGCCAGCCTGCACCCGATTTCAAATCGAGCCCGCTCAAGGTCGAGCGCATACCCTCCCTGGGCAATTCCGGCTTGTCTGTGATGTTGTTCGACAAAGCTTGTCTCCACTTTCTGACAACTTCGGATCAGCCCCTCTAGCTGCCCAAGTTGCTTGCCTGTTCCGGCAAGGTCTGCATCCTCCCCGGCACCGATCTGCCTGCGCAGTTCTTCCGCTGTCTGGCGCAAATCGCGAATGGATCGCTCAAGCGACTGCAACAAGTCGGCCGTCTGAGAAATCCGCTCTTCCGGGGTAATCAAAGTCATGTTTGCCTGTGACCTCATGCGTGAGTTTTCTCCGCACGAGAGAAACGAAAAACGGCCACCGGGTCGCCCCGGGGCCGTTGCCCACTTCTTCTAGCATAACTCAACCTATAGATGATTACTATCGCAATGTCAATAACTTACGCAACACATGGCGCAACACTTGGCGTGCGCTCAAGTAAGAAATTCTGATCTACGCGCCTGTCAATCGTCCGCATAATAACATCCCTCGACGCGCATAGCCTCTCGAAGCACTAAAAAGTGGGTTCGTTCACCTGGAGGCATCGGATCCCCCCGCACAAATTGAAACAAGAACAAAACCTTGACAATTCGGTCGATAACCCGCATGTGCCCCACAAGACAGCGCTGACGCGTGAGCATCGGCGGCCGAAACCCCGGCCCCTACAGCGCCACTACAACCTCCAGTTCCCCTTCACGCAGGGTTCTTGATGCGACAGCCGGACGTTACAGGATTCGCCTGTGCTATCCGAGGCTTCGCGTAAACCCTGCCGGTCGCGCGATTTGCGTGGCCAGACACTCTTGTCCGTGGCTGATTTACAGTCCCGGATTACAAAGGATTATTACGTGTTCGACTTCGACATGCTGGGCCTTGCTCCGGCTTTGAATGACGCGCTGCTGCGCGCCAACTTCACCCAACCCACCCCGATCCAGAACCAGGCGATTCCGCTGGCCCTGCAAGGCCGCGATATTCTCGGGCTGGCGCAGACCGGCACCGGTAAGACGCTGGCATTTGGCCTACCGCTGATTGACCACCTTTTGGCCCAACCGGGCAAACCTGCCCCCAAAACAGTTAAGGCGTTGATCCTCGCCCCCACCCGCGAGTTGGTGAACCAGATTGCAGAAAGCCTTCGCGACCTGACTAAAAAGACGAAACTGCGCGTGGCCACTGTGGTTGGCGGGCAGTCCATCGGCAAACAGATCTCATTCCTGTCGCGCGGCACCGATATTCTGGTCGCAACACCAGGCCGACTGATCGACCTGATGGAACGTGGCGCCGTTGACCTCAGTTCCGTCCGCCATCTTGTGTTGGACGAGGCTGACCAGATGCTGGACATGGGCTTTATCCATGCCTTGCGCAAAATTGAACCCGCTCTGGGCACACCGCGCCAAACCATGCTGTTCTCGGCGACAATGCCGAAACTGATGGAGGAACTCAGCCAATCTTACCTGAACAACCCGCAGCGAGTGCAGGTTTCGCCTCCGGGCAAAGCAGCAGATAAAATCACGCAGTCTGTGCATTTCCTTAGTCGGGCAGAAAAGCCGGGGAAACTGCGCGAAATTCTCTCGGCAGACATGAATGCACTGACGCTGGTCTTTGCCCGCACCAAGCACGGAGCGGAAAAGCTGATGAAGGGGCTTGTGGCCGATGGCTTTAACGCAGCCTCAATTCACGGAAACAAAAGCCAAGGTCAACGCGACCGTGCGATCAAAGCGTTCCGGGCCGGTGAGATCAACGTATTGGTTGCCACCGACGTCGCAGCACGCGGCATCGACATTCCAGGTGTGACCTATGTGATCAATTATGACCTGCCCGAGGTTCCCGACAACTATGTCCACCGGATTGGCCGTACCGCCCGTGCCGGACGTGAAGGTGAAGGAATTGCCTTCTGCGCGCCAGATGAATTGGACCAGTTGCGCCAGATTCAGAGGCTCATGAAGATCGAAATTCCGATCGCCAGCGGAACGATGCCCGAGTTTGCTGAACCGAAGAGACCGCAGAAACGGGGTGGATTCCGGGGACGCAAACCCCATGGTGCCAATTCAACCCAAAAACCCGCATCAGCCAAGCGCCGCCGCCCTCGCAGGCGTCCCGCTGCTTAATAAAATAAGGGCCGCGTTTTGTACGCGGCCCTTTTCTTAGTTGCTTGAACTGTTTCGCTCAGCCTCGATCTCGCGCCATTTGGCAACGTTGCGATTGTGTTCATCCAGAGTTTCCGCAAAGGCATGGCCGCCGGTGCCATCTGCCACAAAGAACACGAAATCAGTTTCGTCCGGAGCCACGGCAGCCTCAAGGCTGGCTAAACCGGGATTGGCAATCGGTGTCGGCGGAAGCCCGTCAATCACGTAGGTATTCCAGGGTGTCGCCCTGCGCAATTCGCTACGGCGCAGACCACGGCCCAATACACCTTGCCCCTTGGTGACCCCATAGATCACGGTCGGGTCCGTCTGCAGCTTCATGCCCCGTTCCAGTCGGTTCACAAAGACACTGGCCACCTGTCCACGCTCATGCGGAACACCGGTTTCTTTTTCGATGATCGAAGCGAGAATAAGCATCTCTTCGGGGCTGCTGATCGGCAGACCGCCCTCTCGGCTTTCCCAAACCGCATTGATCCGAAGCTGCTGTTTTTCCTGCATGTCTTGCAGCACTGCAGTTCGGTTATCTCCCGGCGTCACTTCATAGCTGTCCGGAGCCAACATGCCCTCGGCAGGAACCTCGGTTACGTCACCGGTTAGAACATCGATCCCCTTCAGTGCCTCGGCTACCTGCCACGAGGTGACACCCTCAGCTACAGAAACCCGATACCGCGTGTCGGAGTCTTGTCGCTTTTCAACATATTCAGAAGGGGCTTCCTCTTCAGAGGCTTCAAAACTGGTAATCTCAACGAATTCCAGCGTCGATGGATCAAGTTCACGTACACGCGTCTGAACACGTGTCACACCGATCCGGTATTCGATCTCGGACCCACAGGTGCTAGCTCCGCTGTGCGTAATGTCGTCGATGATCTGCTCCATCGACGCGCCTTCGCGCACAAGAAAGCTGCCCGCCTTCAACTGCTGGGCCTTGTCCGAATAATCTGCGGCCAGCCGAAAGATCAGCGCGCTTCTGATGGCGCCGTTATCCTCAAGCTTTTGACTGACCACAGTCATGTTTGAACCGCGTTTCACCTGCAGGCACATGGCGGTTTCCAGCGGGCCTTCGGACTTGTACTGCGACTGACCCCAAAGGATCAGACCACCAACCAAGAATAAGCCGACCACCAGGATGGTCAGCGCATTCGATGCCAAAGCCCGCCACATTTAGCTGACCTTTCCGAAGATCACACTTGCGTTGGTGCCACCAAATCCGAACGAGTTCGACAGGGCAACGTTGATTTCACGCTCACGCTTTGCATTGGGTGCAAGGTCAATTGGCGTTTCAACTGCCGGGTTGTCCAGATTGATCGTCGGCGGAGCCACCTGATCTCGGATTGCAAGGATCGAGAAGATTGCCTCGATCGCGCCAGCCGCACCCAGCAGGTGACCAGTGGCCGACTTGGTCGAGGTCATGGTCGCGTTGCTTGCGTGTTCACCCAGCAGACGCTCCACAGCACCCAGCTCGATCGTATCAGCCATGGTCGAGGTGCCATGCGCGTTGATATAGTCCAGGTCCTTCGGCTCTAGCCCAGCGCTGCGCAGCGCGGCCTTCATCGAACGTTCCGCGCCATCACCGTCCTCTGACGGTGCCGTGATGTGATAGGCATCGCCGGACATGCCATAGCCGAGAACCTCGGCGTAAATCTTCGCGCCCCGCGCCTTGGCGTGTTCGTACTCTTCCAGAATAACGATACCCGCGCCCTCACCCATGACGAACCCATCACGGTTAGTGTCATATGGGCGGCTGGCTTTTTTCGGATCGTCGGCATATTTGGTAGACAGCGCTTTGCAAGCGTTGAAGCCCGCGATGCCGATCTCGCAGATGCAGCCCTCACCACCGCCTGCCACCATGACATCCGCGTCACCGGCGCGGATGATACGGCTGGCGTCACCAATGGCGTGTGCACCTGTCGAACAGGCCGTCACGACCGAGTGGTTCGGCCCTTTGAATCCATGGCGGATCGAAACCTGCCCCGAGGCCAGATTGATCAGCGCACCCGGAATAAAGAACGGCGACACTCGGCGCGGACCTTTGTCGCGGATCAGGTTGGCCGTGTTCGCAATGGATCCCAGACCACCAATGCCCGAACCGATCAGGACCCCGGTGCGTAGACGTGCGTCTTCGTCTTCGGGCAGCCAATCGGCATCCTTACAGGCCATCTCGGCAGCCGCGATGGAATACAGAATGAAATCTTCGATTTTACGCTGCTCTTTCGGCGGCATCCAATCGTCGGGGTTAAACGTTCCGTCAGTGCCATCGCCACGCGGCACTTCGCAGGCATAGGTCGTGGTGACCCCGCTTGCCTCAGCATCGAACTGAGTGATCGGGCCCGCGCCGGATTCTCCGTCCAGCAGCCGCGACCAGGTTTCTTCGACCCCACTGGCCAACGGAGTGACCAATCCCAGACCGGTTACAACGACTCTGCGCATGAAATGCCTCTTGCCTGCTTCCTGTTTGAGAACCGCTCATACCCCGGCCAGGGGGCCGGGGGCAAGAGCCACGACGTATTCCCTTCCGGCATCATCCTGCCAAAAGCAAAACGAATGCGCCGCGTTGTCCCTCCAAACCATACAAAAAGAAAAACCGCCTGCTGCCGCGACGGACAACAGGCGGCGTCCAATGTCAGACACGTTACTGGAACTGCGCCACCGGTTCGTGCGCCGTTTGAGCAACTTCAAGCGCCTCGGCCAGGCTGATCGATTTGCGGAACAAGGCCCGGCCAACAATAGCACCCGAAATATTGTGAATATAAGCCAACCGAGAGATGTCGTCGGCCGTGCGTACAACACCGCTTGCGATTATCGGCGTGCGGGATTTTTCCGCCAGGCCCGAGATAAGGCCCAGTTGCGCTTCGACGTCTTCCATATCGCTGTCGATATCCGTGACCACGATGGCCGCAAACGGGGTGTCAGCGAAAGCTTCGATAAAGGCTTCGGGTGTAAAAGCACTTTGACTGCGCCAGCCTTCAGTCATGACAAAGCCCTGCCACACGTCAACGGCCAGAACGATCTGATCCGGGTAGAGCTTGGCCAGTTCCTTGACAAGATGGGGATCCCACGCTGCCAAAGTACCGATCACGATCCGCCCAGCCCCTTTGTCGATCCAGTGTTCAACCTGTTCGCGTGTGCGCATCCCTCCGGCCAACTGCACCGGCATTTCTGCCGTACGAATGATCTCTTCGACCAATTCGGCATTGGTATCCCGACCTTCGATAGCGTCGAAATCCGTCAACTGCATCCATTCGGCCCCGGCGGCCGACCACCCGCGCGCCGTTTCCACTGGATCCACATGCCAAATCATGGCGTTGTCCAGACGGCCCTTATCCAGTGTAACGCACCGGCCGTTCTGCAGTTCCATAGTGGGGTAAATCCTCATGAGCCCGTTCCTCCGCTCAATCACATGGCAATCCAGTGTACCATATACGCCGCGCTAAAGCTGGATTTACCAGTTTCGGCAAAATGAGGACAATTTGCGGCATCGACATATATTGAGACTACAGGCGTTTCGGCGGCCCGTTCCGGCGCAGCAACACAACCTGAGAGCCGTTGTATTCACTTTCGCGCATTGCCACATAGCCCAACTTCTTGGCCAGTTTTTGCGAGGCCGCATTGGCTGAATTTACCATTGCTACCAATGGGCCGGGCATGATGCGGTCAAACCAGTCATGCGCGGCCTGCGCGGCCTCAAGCCCCAGTCCCTGCCCCTGCGCCTCGGGAACCAGAATCCAACCCGCCTCGGGGAAGCTGTCAAAATCCTCGCCCATGGAACGGTTGCCATAAAAGAAACCGGCTTGCCCGATCATCAGCCGATTCGATTGCTGTAAAACCGCCCATTGTCCGAATCCAGCCATATGCCAATGTCCGGCGTTTCTAAGGAAGGAATCCCACGCCTCACCGCGCGAACGTGGCTTGCCGCCGATATGCTGCACGATGCACGGGTTGCGCCAAATCTCGGCGAACCGGTTGAAATCTTCGGGCCGCATGGCGCTAAGCATCAAGCGTGCTGTGTTTATCGTCGGGGTGGATCGTATCATGCCCTGCCCGCTCGGAAAAAATTTGCCTCAGCTCAGACTGTGCTTAGCGGATTTGCGTCAAGCAAGGACGAATTTAACGGGGGCAAAAAAAACGGCGCCTCCGTTGCCCGGAAGCGCCGTTTTTAAGGGTTTGAAGCGCTTAGGAGGCTTCAGAGATGAATTTGACGGCGTCGCCAAAGGTCTGGATGGTTTCGGCTGCATCATCCGGGATCTCGATGCCGAACTCTTCTTCGAAGGCCATAACCAGCTCAACGGTGTCCAGGCTGTCTGCGCCCAGATCGTCGATGAAGGAAGCGTTTTCAGCCACTTTGTCTTCTTCAACACCCAGGTGCTCAACAACGATCTTTTTAACGCGATCTGCGACGTCGCTCATGTCTATTCCTCATTCCGTTTCAGGGCGTAATGCCCGGTTCAGCCCTTGCCCGCTCAGGCTGGCTTTGATTTGCCCGGTCCGGGCGGTTGGGTCCCGGAAGACCGGGAAAGTAGAAGGCCGACCAATCGGTCGACCCCTGCATACATGCGCCGCCTATAGCACAGACAACGCCCGAGGCAAACGCTTTCGCGTCCACTTCGGTGTGCGCTCACAACATGGCCATACCGCCATTCACATGCAAGGTTGTTCCTGTGACATATCCTGCCTCGGGGCTTGCAAGGTACAGAACTGCCGCAGCAATTTCCGACGGATCCCCCATGCGACCGGCGGGAACTTGCCCCAGAATACCGGACTTCTGATCGTCGGTCAGCTTGTCTGTCATCGCAGTTGTGATGAAACCGGGGGCCACCGCATTGGCCGTGATTCCGCGGCTTGCGACCTCATAGGCCAGCGATTTGGTCATTCCGACCATACCCGCCTTGGACGCGGCATAGTTAACCTGACCAGGGTTGCCGGTCGCACCAACCACGGACGAGATGTTGATGATCCGGCCCCAACGCGCCTTCATCATTCCTCGCAGCACGCCTTTGCACAGCTTGGCGGTGGCGGTCAGGTTCACGTCGATGACGCTCTGCCATTCCTCGTCCGACATGCGCATGAACAGATTGTCCCGCGTAATACCCGCGTTGTTGACCAGAATATCAACCGAGCCCATCGCATCCGCCGCCTGCTTCGGCAGCGCAGCAACCGCTTCGGCATCGCCCAGGTTGCAAGGCAGCACATGAACGCGCTCACCCAGTTCGTCCGCCAATGCCTGCAGCGGCTCAACCCGCGTACCGGACAGACCAACAGTGGCCCCCGCGCCGTGCAAAGCACGCGCGATATCACCCCCGATACCGCCCGAAGCACCGGTGATCAGCGCGTTTTTACCTGTCAAATCAAACATTCGGTTTCCCTCTTGGTATGTCCATTGGGACTTTACTAACTTACGATTCGGCCTGAAGAACCTTTTGAACATCATCCGGCGTACCAACGGCTTTGCCCGCGATGTCTCGATTGATCTTGCGGATCATGCCAGACAGAGCCTTGCCTGCGCCGATTTCCCACGTCTCGGTCACACCCTGCGCTGCCATGTACTGCACGCTTTCACGCCAGCGGACCGAGCCTGTAACCTGCTCGACCAGCAACTGACGGATCAGGTCCGGGTCGCTGACCGCCTCGGCGCGCACGTTGGCCACCAGAGGCACGGAAGGCGCCTTGATCTCCACGGCCGCCAAAGCTTCGGCCATCACATCAGCCGCGGGCTGCATCAGCGCACAATGGAACGGAGCACTCACTGGCAGCATTACCGCGCGCTTGGCGCCCTTTTCCTTGGCGATCTCAGCCGCGCGTTCCACGGCGGCCTTGGCACCCGACACCACAACCTGCGTCGGGTCGTTGTCATTCGCCGCCTGACAGACCTCACCTTGTGCAGCCTCCTCGGCGACGGCACGGACAGCATCCAGATCAAGGCCCAGAATTGCGGCCATCGCACCTTCACCCACCGGCACGGCGCTTTGCATCGCCAGACCACGAGTGCGCAGCAAACGGGCCGTATCGGCAACAGACAGTGCGCCAGCTGCCGCCAGTGCCGAATACTCACCCAGCGAATGACCTGCAACAAACGCTGCGTCGGTCACTGAGGCGCCCTCGGCCTCCAGCGCGCGCATTGCGGCGATCGAAGTCGCCATCAGTGCCGGCTGCGCGTTCTGCGTCAGCGTCAGTTCCGCAATATCACCTTCCCAGATCAGGCTGCTCAGCTTTTCACCCAGCGCCTCGTCGACCTCGTCGAAAACAGCCTGAGCTGCCGGGTAAGCCTCGGCCAGAGCCTTGCCCATCCCGATGGTTTGGGCGCCCTGCCCCGGAAAAACAAATGCGCGTGTCATTGCGACCTCTTGGATGACGTTAGGTTGCGGCGGGGTGTAAACCGTGTGACCGCTCGGCACAAGCGTTGCCTGACCTCTGCACTTTGGCACTGTGACTGTGCGTGTCTCGCTATTGCGTCCTGATCCCATAGCCTTAACTTGATCCCAGCCACCCCATTTCGGAGCAAATGATGCCCTCGACCAATACGTTTTCCAGCTATGGCAGCGTGACCAAGACCTTTCACTGGCTCACAGCCCTGCTGATACTCACTGCCCTGCCGCTGGGTTGGTTCGCCAATCAGTTGGCTCATGCCATCTACGATCCGAACATCGCAATTACCGAAGCTGATATCATTTGGGCCGCGCGGCTTTTCACCGCCCACAAGACTGTGGGTGTCACTGTGTTTTTCGTCGCCCTTACTCGAATCCTTTGGGCCATGACGCAAACGAAACCCGGCCTTTTGAACGCAGACAACAAGCTCGAGGCCTTCGCGGCCGAAACCGTGCACTGGATGCTTTATGCCTCGCTGGTTTTAGTGCCACTGACCGGTTGGATCCATCATGCAGCCTCGGAAGGGTTTGCACCAATTCTGTGGCCATTCGGGCAGAACCTGCCCTTCGTGCCCAAATCGCCCTATCTGGCCGAGGTCACGGCTGGTTTGCATTGGCTGTTTATCATGGTTCTTGCTGGCTCATTGCTGCTGCACATCGCCGGAGCGCTCAAACATCACGTAATCGACAAAGACAGCACCTTGCGGCGGATGCTGCCGGGACAGTTCGATGCCCCGCACCCCCCTGCTCAGCACCATTCCACTGCCCCTGCTTTGGCCGCCTTGGCGATTTGGGGCGCGGTGCTGGCAGCTGGCTGGTCCAACGGCGTCTTCTCGGACCACTCTGCCGCTGCGACCGATACGGCCGAACTGACAGAGGTACAGTCGGACTGGCAGGTGCAGGACGGCACCCTGTCCATCACCATAACCCAGTTGGGCAATCCGGTGACCGGCGGCTTTGCCGAGTGGACTGCAGCGATTGCCTTCGAAGATCCCTCTGAACCAGGGTTGGCTGGTACGGTTGACGTCACAATAGCCATCCCATCTCTGACAATTGGCACTGTCACGGGTCAGGCATTGGGCGCAGATTTCTTTGACAGCGCCCAGTTCCCGACAGCTAAGTTCAAAGCCGACATCTATAAAACCGACTCCGGATACGAGGCACGTGGCCCACTGACCATTCGCGACAAGTCCTTGGACGTGGTTCTGCCATTTGCTCTGGACATACAGGGCAATACCGCCACCGTATCCGGCCAGCTGGAGCTGAACCGAATGGATTACGATGTCGGCATCTCCCAGCCAACCGAGGAATCCCTGGGCTTTGGTGTCGTAGTATCAGTCGATCTGACAGCTGAGCGTCAGGAATAAAAAAACCGCCGGGGGCTGCCCCGGCGGTTTCATTTCAGATAGTAGGACTTTGCTTGATTAGCCGCCTACGCCTTCAGCCTTCTGTGCTTCGATCGAAATCCGAATTTCGACCTCGTCGCTAACAAAGGGTGCGAACTGGCCCAGATCGAAGTCGCTGCGGACCAGCGTGGTTGTCGCGTCGAACCCGGCCCATGGCTTGTTCGCCATCGGGTGATCGCCCACCTGATTCAGCGTTGCGTCCAGAACAACCGATTTGGTCACACCGTTCATGGTCAGATCACCGGTGATATTGGCGGTGTTTTCGCCTGTCACCTCGATGGCCGTCGACGTGAAAGTCACCAGATCACCTTCGTCGGCACCAAAGAAATCCTCGGTCATAAAATGGTCTTCGCGCGGCTTCCAGCCTGTGATCATTTCGACGACCGGCATCGAAACGGTCACGCTGGACGCGGCAGGGTCGTTCTGATCGAACATGATCTCGCCCTCAAAGCCCGAGAACATGCCGGTAGTGGTCGAATAGCCCAGATGTTTGTAGCTAAAGACAACTTGGCTGTGGCTGGGGTCCAGAACGTATTTCTCGGCGCTGGCAAATGCCGACGTCGCCGACACGGCAAGAGCAGCAGCAAGAAGGGTGGATTTCATGACAATCTCCGTTTTATTTGAGTATGTTTATGAGCAATCCGGTTGGGTTGCTCTTAAGTAAATGTGCTGTGCAACAGCAGCACACAAGTCCAACTGACTCACAATCTCTGTTCTTTTTTGAACAGAAATGCTTTTGGGCAATCATTGCTGATCTTTGGCTCATTTGGGCGAAAATACTCGGCAGACATCCGCCGAATCCGGCAGGCTTTTTCAAAAACCTGCCGTCAGCGTTCACCAAACTCGCTTATTAGCCGTCGAAGCGCACCGCCCGAAGAAGCGAATGATTTAATCGATTACTGAGCCTTCAGTTCCGCATTGATGACGATTTCCAGCTCGTCGCCGTTTGGCGGGAAGAATGCGCCCATTTCCCAATCCGAGGCCTTGATCTTGGTGGTCGCTGTGATGCCCAACCACTGGCCCTTGTAGTAATCGAAGAACTGCCCAACCGGATGTTCACCGTATCCATTGACGGTAACTTCGAAAGTTGCCGGTTTCGAAACATCCTTGATTGTCAGATCACCAACGACGTTGAGCGTGTTGTCACCTGTCTGTTCTACCGAAGTTGAAACGAATTGAACAATTGGGAAGTTCGCTTCGTTGAACAAAGCCTCGCCCACTATGTCCGAATTAAACTGATCGTTCCCCGTTACAACGCTGCTTACCGGAATGCTGAAGTTGGCTTTTGCATCCGCAACGGCGCCTTCGGTAAATTCCAGCTCACCTTCAACGGTTCCAAACTCGATGGATTGCCGCGAAAACCCGGCGTGAGAGTAGTACACCCGAACTTCAGTGTGACCCGGATCCACTTTCCAGGTTTCTGCAAATGCTGATGAAGCCATTGCCGCGGCGGCGAACATCGTGGTGGCAAATAAGTTGGTTTTCATAACAATCTCCGCAAAATGTAGGGCGCAAACCTATTTGGATGCACATAAACGAAGATGTGCTGCCCAAGGGCAGCACGCAACCTGTAATCACTCACAGCATCTGTTCCCAGATGAACAGAATAAGTTCTAGGCGAAGATTGTTACACTTCCGCTGAGTTGCCCCTTGAGCGCCCGGCTCACGTCGGCCGATTGCAGCGGCAGTTTCATCAGCAGGCTGCCGTCAACATCGAACAGCTCGACCTGATCATCCGCGAAACGCGCTCCGCCCAATGTATCATAGCTGCGACGCAGAACCGTCTGAGGGCGGCCGTTTTCGTTCTTTTGCAGAACCCGAACTTCTTGGCGAATGGGGTCAAAGTAAGCGTCAGGGCGGGCATCCAGCACCTGAACAGTCAGCAAGCTGACACCAACCAGCAGAAACAGCAGCGACGAAGCAAGCTTGATCGGCCAGACCTCGGCAGCCATTGCCGAGCCAGGCACCAACCACATGGAGAAGGCCATCATGACCAGAAAGGCACCTACCACCCGAGCGAGTATCATCCGAACTTTCCAGTTTGGCGCGAATGCGATTAAGACAGGCACAGAATTCTCATAGCCAGTGTTGGTCGCAGTTTCTCCGAATGCATTCGTATTCATGACACTCATAATCTCTCGCCCTGTTTTCAGGTTGCCGTTCTGGGTTCCGTCGGTTCGGATCGTCCCCGGTATGCAAAACAACTTTGAGCCGAAAAGCGTCAGGAATTGGGCAAGCCAATGTTAATTGGTTGTTAATAGCGCGACGATGCCAAGGCGTCGGTGCGGGTCTTGCCCCCCACGCTGAAACGTGTATATGGGGCCATCCTTCGCAAATCACGTGAATCGCGCAGCCTCTCGTGGCAGGGTCGCGAAGGACCAGATGGCCCCGCCTATGAAATGCGCCTTGATATAAACAGGAGTGCACATGCCACTGTATGAGCATGTAATGATCGCGCGTCAGGACCTGTCCAACGCGCAGGCAGAAAGCCTCGTCGAACATTTCGGCACCGTTCTGGCTGACAATGGCGGCAACGTCGTCGACAGCGAGTACTGGGGCGTCAAGACGATGGCCTACAAGATCAACAAAAACCGCAAAGGCCACTATGCCTTCCTGAAGACCGACGCCCCCGCTGGTGCCGTTCAGGAAATGGAACGCCTGATGCGCCTGCATGAAGACGTCATGCGCGTTCTGACCATCAAGGTCGACGAGCATGCCGAGGGCCCCTCGGTCCAGATGCAGAAGCGCGATGAGCGCGAAGGCCGCCGCGAGCGCCGCTGATCAACGCCTGACGAAAGGACATAAACCATGGCCGCAAAACCATTTTTCCGCCGCCGCAAGGTCTGCCCGTTCTCGGGTGAGAACGCGCCGAAAATCGACTACAAAGACACTCGTCTGCTGCAGCGCTACATCTCTGAGCGCGGCAAGATCGTACCTTCGCGCATCACCGCCGTTTCGGCGAAAAAGCAGCGTGAACTGGCCCGTGCTATCAAGCGCGCCCGCTTCCTCGCCCTGCTGCCCTACGCCGTGAAGTAAGGAGAGACTGACATGCAAGTTATCCTGCTGGAACGCGTTGCGAAACTGGGTCAGATGGGCGACGTCGTTGACGTCAAGTCTGGCTACGCCCGCAACTTCCTGCTGCCCCAGGGCAAAGCTCTGAGCGCATCGGACGCCAACATCGCGTCGTTCGAAGCCCAGAAAGCGCAGCTTGAGGCCCGCAACCTGGAAACCAAGAAAGAAGCTGAAGCACTGGCTGAAAAGCTGGACGGTCAGCAGTTCATCGTGATTCGCTCGGCATCGGATGCCGGCGCTCTGTACGGCTCGGTCACTCCGCGTGACGCCGCAGAGGCCGCAACCGAAGCTGGTTTTACCGTCGATAAGAAACAGGTCGTTCTGATCGCTCCGATCAAGGAACTGGGCCTGCACTCTCTGGCGGTTAAGCTGCACCCCGAGGTTGAAGTCGAGATCAAAATGAACGTCGCTCGCTCGGAAGAAGAAGCCGAGCTGCAGGCGTCGGGCAAGTCGATCCAGGAACTGGCTGCTGAAGAAGAAGCCGCCGCTGAATTCGAAATCGCCGAGCTGTTTGACGATATCGGTTCCGCTGCTTCGGAAGACGACGATCTGGTTGCTGAAGAAGCTCCGGCTGAGGAAGACGAAGCCAAAGCCTGATCCGGCTTAACGAACGAACAAGAAGGCCGCACCACTTGTGCGGCCTTTTTTCATGCCTGCACTAGACGGGCAAAATTCAGCCAGATTCCAGCCCTATGCTTGCAGCTGGTGCGTTGCTTTCTATCATCGCGCCCTGAAATTCGGAGTACACAGATGATATCTATCTTGCGCCGCAGCGTACTCACCATGCTGCTTTCCATCCCCATCGCTGCCTGCGGCGGCCCCGAGACACCCACGCAGGAAGCGTTCGATCCACCCCTTTATCCTAATGAAACCCCTGAGCTAAGGGCGTCGATAAATAAGTGGGCCGATCACTACGAACTGCCGCGCGAACTTGTGCACAAACTGGCGGTCCGCGAAAGCACGCACCGTCCATGGGCCGTGAACCGGCCCTATTACGGCCTGCTGCAAATTCTGCCCGCGACGGCTCGCTCCATGGGGTATTCCGGTAATGCAAAGGGGTTGCTGGACGCGGATACAAATCTGGAATTTGCTGGCAAGTACTTACGCGGCGCGTGGTTGTTGTCGGACGGCGATCAGCAAAGAGCCATTTTTCTGTATGCCAAGGGGTATTATCCCGAAGCCAAAGCCCGAGGTATGCTGGTCGAAACCGGACTGGAACCACAATAGATCTCTGGCAAATCGCGACATGACACTCGATTTCCGACAAAAAACCGCTTCAAGATAGGTGGATTATTGCCGACATCGGCATGTGTCGGGTACTTTTGTTGCTTGAAGAACGCATTATGCCTGTGCGAAACGAACTATTCCCTTGTAGTTACCCCATAGGTTGACGCAACGTAGACTTTAGGAAGTACAGACTTGGCGCTCGTGGGGATGATGGGCGTCGCTGCAAAGGTTGGACAGGTGAAACTCATAGACTTGGCCGCAATCGACCACGAGGAGAAGTCGGCTGCAGACATCATAAACTCCGTCTGTGAGGAGTTGGGTTTTGATTATGCCTCTTACGCGACCATGAACCCGGTCAAAGGGGATGTTCAGGGCTACGCCAACTACCCGGACGAATGGAAAATCCACTATGGCAGTCAGGGCTTTCATCATTTTGACCCAACCTTGTACAAGTCGGCACTCAGCATCGCGCCCGTGGATTGGGCACGGTTCGATCAGGATGAAAAGTTCAACTCCGTCTTTCGAGATGCCCATGACTTTGGGATTACTTCACGCGGTTTAACTGTCCCCGTCCGTGGCCCATATGGTGAATGCGGCTTGCTGAACGTTACCCGGGATTGTTCAGATGCCGAATGGGAGAAGCTGAAGAAAAACGTCATGGGCGACCTTCAGCTGGCAGCTGTCCAAGCACACGACACAGTCATGCAATCCGGCCTTCTTTCCAAGGCACTGTACTTACCAGCGCTTTCCACGCGCGAAAAAGAAATCCTGCAATGGGTAGCCGTTGGAAAATCCCAGCAGGATATCGGAGACATCCTATCCATCTCCCACCGAACTGTTGAGGTTCACATGCGATCCGGTCGCGAAAAGCTAGGTGCGTTAACCACGCCTCAAGCCATAGGCCGAGCCATCGGCTTGGGCATAATCGCACCTGGATAAGCAAAAAACCCACAAAAATACGGGATACCCCCAATAGCCCCTGATCACAACTTGGTTAACTTTGAGTTCACGGTAACCAGACTGCAGGGGGATGGATATGATCATCGTAATTGATGGTATCAACCAACATAAATTTAGTGATGTCCTAGACGAGATGTTCAAGCTCCGCGCACGCGTGTTCGGAGATCGGTTGGGCTGGGAAGTCAATATCAAGGACGGGCGCGAACGCGACATGTTCGACGACCTTAATCCGACACATGTGGTCAGCATCGACGATGATGGGGAAGTCGTCGGATGCATGCGCCTGTTGCAAACGACAGGCCCACATATGCTTGCGGACGTCTTCAACTCGATTTTGGATGGCGAACCACCGCTGCGCAGCACACAGGTGTGGGAAGCCACCCGGTTCTGCGTCGACACGAAAAAGCTTGGCCGCGGTCGTGGCAAGAACTCGGTCTCATATGTCACCAGCGAAGTGATGATCGGCTCGTTCGAGTACGCTAAAACTGCGGGTGTGCTGGATTCTATCGCTGTGATCGACCCAGTCATGAACCGCGTCCTGCAACGCTCGGGCAACGCGCCGTACGACTATCTTGGCACGGCCAAACCTATGGGCAAAGTGGTCGCAATGGCTGCGATGATGGATTGTTCAGAGGAAAGGATCTCGGGCATCCGCGAGTATGCGGGCATCGAGCATGATGTCTTTCTGACCGACGAACAGGCAGTAGCACGCTTCGCCCGAAGCAACACCGCCAAGCCAGCGAATTCCAATCACCAACCGCTAACTGGGCTGGAAAGCTACTTTGTCGAACAGATGCATTCGGCAAGAACGAAACACGAAGTCGAGGCCGTTCTGAAACTGATCGAAGCGCTCTCAGATCGTTTCACGCCAGAGCAGAAGTTTGCTCTGCTAAGTACCCCCCGTGCTTTTGCTCATGAGGCCTGACCCCCTCACCTCATAAGTACAAAAGCCACCCACCGGAGCCGTCTGATTTACAGGCGGCTCCGCTTTTTTAAACCCATTCCGTAGGATGGGCAGACGAGGATTACTCCTCGTCCAGTGCCTCAACGGCTTTCTGCAGGTCGTCTTTGCTGACTTCCTTGTCCGCGACCTGAGCCAGTTCGACGATGTAGTCGATGACCTTGTCTTCGAAGATCGGCGCGCGCAACTGCTGCTGCATCTGAGCGTTCTGCTGCACGAATTCAAAGAACTGACGTTCCTGACCCGGGTACTGACGCGCCTGGTTCATGATCGCCTGGGTCATCTCGGCATCGGTGACTTCCACCTCGGCCTTCTGACCCAACTCGGCCAGCAGCAGTCCCAGACGCACACGGCGTTCGGCCAGCTTGTTGTGCTCGTCGGTCGGCTCGATCTCACCGTGGTCGTGGCCTTCCACTTCTGGGTTTTCTTCGTGCCACAGCTGGTGTGATATCTGCTTGGCTTCAGCTTCAACCAGCGACGGCGGAAGGTCGAAGGAAACCTTCTCGTCCAGAATGTCCAGCAGAGCACGCTTCATGACCGCGCGCGACGCACCAGTGTACTCGGCCTCCAGACGCTCGGCGATCTGACCTTTCAGCGCTTCCAGATCTTCGGCGCCAAATTTGGTGGCCAGCTCGTCGTTGATCTCGGCGGCGACGGGCTCTTTCACTTCTTTCACGGTGCAAGTGAAGACAGCATCTTTACCGGCCAGATGCTCAGCGCCGTATTCTTCGGGGAAGGTGACGTTGACGTCTTTTTCTTCCTCGACTTTCACGCCAACCAACTGCTCTTCGAAGCCGGGGATGAAGCTGTTGGAGCCCAGAACCAGCGGATAGTCCTCGGCCGAACCGCCTTCGAACTCCTCGCCGTCAACCTTACCTACAAAGTCGATAACAACCTGATCGCCGTCTTTTGCCTTGGAGCCCTTGCGACGCGCTTTGAAATCCTGCGCGGTTTCGGCCAGGCTTTGCAGCGCTTCTTCCACGGCTGCGTCGTCGGCTTTGACGACCAGTTTCTCCAGTTCGACCGACTTCAGGTCGACTTCCGGAATCTCAGGCAGCGCCTCATAGGACATCGCAACCTCGACGTCGTCGCCTTCTTTCCAGTCTTCGTTGGTCATCTTAACTTCGGGCTGCAGCGCCGGACGCTCACCGCTGTCTTCAAAGTGCTTGCTCATGGCGCCGTCGATGCTTTCCTGCATCGCTTCACCCAGCAGGCGCTGACCAAACTGCTTTTTCAGCAGCGCCATCGGCACCTTGCCTTTACGGAAACCCTTCATCTCGATTTCAGGCTGCGCTTCGGTCAGTTTTTCATTGACCTTGTCGTCCAGCTCGGCTGCGGATACGACGATGTTGTAACCGCGTTTCAGACCTTCGTTCAGCGTCTCGGTAACCTGCATTATGGTAGTCCCCATAGGATTCGGGGCGCGCAAAAAGGGCGCGCCGGGCAAATTTGACGCCTTCTATTTGCCCTGCCGCCTGCGTGCAAGGGGCAATGCCCCGATCAGCCTTGTTTTGCCGTCGATTTGAACAAAAAAACGCCCCGGAAAGAACCGGGGCGTCTTTGAATCAAACAGGGTCAGATTAGAACTTCCAACGTGCACCCAATACCCAAGCCTCGTTGTTGTCGAACGAGGTTCCGTCATCGAAGTCATGGTTACGGTACTTCAGATACGCGTCTGTGTTGATCGACTCGAATTTCTGCACAACGGCTATACCCCAAGCTTCGGTGCTTGAACCATCAGTGTCGAAATCCGAACCATCGAAATAGTCAATCCCGATGCCGGTCTTACCCCAAGATACCCAGTCATCTTCATATGCAAGCTTAGCATACCAGTAGTTTGGATCGCTGGCGTCGGTGGCGGTGTCATCGCGCGTACCCGCAGCGGCGGTAAAGCTGAACCCACTGGGGAACAGAACCGAGGCAGACCCGAGAGTGTCTTTCCGCTCGCCCGATATGTCATCATAGTCGCGAACCGCATAGGCAACACTTGCAGCGAATTCGATGCCGCCCGCAAAGGTGTTTTTGTAGAAAACGCCTATGTCGTAGTAGGTATCATCATCACTGCTGGACAGAATGTTCTCACCATAGGCAATACCCGCCGAAAACCCATTAAAATCCGGCGTATCATAACGAATTCGTCCACGGCGAGCCCCATCAAGGTTGCTACTCGAGGCGCCGACAGTGATATCGCTCAGGATTCCATCTGTGCCTCGGTAGAAGAAGGCCGAGTTTTCGTCATTCGTGAATGAATACAGAGTGGTCCCCACATAAGAGAGGTCGGTTTCAGCCGCCCCGTCGGAAACCATGCTGCCCTGACCAGCCGAAAACTTACCGTAGTTCCCCTTCAGTGCGAAATCGACATGGCGAAGGTCTTCCCGCGTCCAACCGCTGAAATCAGTGCCATCCTGGTTCCATTCTGTCGAATTCGGCAGGCCCAACGCAGTTTCAAACCGGAAAGTAAATTCGTTTGCACCATAGGGTTGCATCAAGCGCAGTCCGACCCGGCTGTTCGACAGGTCGTTGTCCAGAACGCGGGTATCCGTTTCCTCGCCGTCATCCACTGAGATCAGGGCCGGGTGCAATTGTCCGTACAACAGGACATAGCCGCCGCTATTGTTTTCGTATTTCAACTCTGCCGCGGCAGGAATTGCCGTAGTTGCGGCCAGAACCGCAGCTATCGAAGACAATTTTAGTTTCTGGGTCATTTCACTCACCTTGAAAATTCCGGCTATCAGTAACCCTACATCGCGCACATGTTACTAAGGTTCCAGCAACCTGCACTGATACTTTCGAACTATTGCATGCTTGCCACGCGGTCCGCGAAAAGCTGGAATTAATTCCTATCTGAATCAAAGAATTACCTGCGGTGTAACCGCAGCTGGAGGCCCCCTCCAAGGGGATTCTGACGTTCAGCCATGCATCTGGCAAACACTCGCTTTGACACCATGTCAAAGCGGTCGGCCAATTGCCGCCGACGACTCTGTCGATCGGCCAATTCCCGCCTAAACAATCATATATTCATTTGTTTTAAGACTTTAGGCAGTTGCTCGGGCAAATCTTCAGCAATCAGTCCCGGCCCAAAACTACGCGCGCACTCAACATGCAACCAAGCCGCCATTTCAGCGGCTTGCATGGGCTCCAACCCTCGTGCCAACAGTCCGGCAATGAACCCCGCCAGCACATCACCGGACCCAGCCGTCGCCAGCCACGGAACCGCGCGCTCATACACCGCCGCGTTGATCGAGCAACGACCGTTTGGGGCGGCGATCACAGTGTCCGGCCCCTTGAACAGGATCACACAGCCTGCCCGTTTGGCCGCGTCTCGCGCTGCATCCACCTTGGAATAGGCTGGCCCTTTGGTTGGCATAGCCGCGAGCTTTTCGGACAGATCAGGAAACAGCCGCGCAAACTCCCCGCCATGCGGCGTCAAAACACATTTTTCGTGCAGTTGAGCAAACAATGCTGAAGGGTCATCCGCAAAAGCCGTCAGCGCATCCGCATCCAACACCGTTGCGCGTTTTGCGTCCAAAACAACCGGCACCAACTCCCGTGCGCGCTCCAGCCCCAATCCGGGGCCAAGACACAGCGTATTCAACCGTTCATCTAAAAGCACCCCGGACAAATCATCAGCGCCCTCAACTCTCTGTATCATGACGGCGGTCACCTGCGATGCGACTTCCATCTGGGCGGATAGAGGCACCCCCAATGTCACCAAACCAGCTCCAACGCGCAAAGCACCCCGCGCCGCCAGCCGCGCTGCACCGGTTTTCGATGAGCCGCCCGAAAGGATGAGGGCATGGCCGTGAGCGTATTTGTTGCTAGGCGTATCCTTGGGATGCAATTCGCCCTCAGGGTCAACCAAGCGCACAATTTCATCCCCCTCCGAAGACCTCAACCCAATGGGTTTGGTTCGAACAACACCACAATTCGCGGGGCCTTTGGCTGTCATGTGCCCAATCTTCTTACTATGAAATGTAACAGTCAGATCAGCGGTAATAATTTGTCCGATGACACGCCCGCTATCAGCGCACAAACCGCTTGGCGTATCAATTGCGGCGACACGTACACTGTGTTTTCGCAAAAGACTTCTGATCTCTGCCTCCGCCAACAGCGTAAACACCCCCTGTAGAGGCCGTGTGAGTCCGGTTCCGAATAGCCCATCAACAATCAGGTCAATTTTGTTTGGCAACTTCAGGTATTCATCCACTAGCGGAGGCGGATTGATCGAATAGACCTTAACTATGCCCTGATCTGCCCACCGCTCATAATTCTTTCGCGCGTCTGAGGGCAGCTTCTCCGGATCGCCATACAAAAAAACATCAATCTCCCAACCAAGCTCGTGTAGCAGCCGCGCTACAACAAAACCGTCACCCCCATTATTTCCCGGCCCGCACAGCACAACAGCGCGCAAGGGCTTCCCTTCATCTGGCCCCAAATATCCCGGGGAGCGCGAGGGGCTGGCCCCTCGCCTGTCCAACTCCGGCCATTCTTCAAAAATCGCTTCGACAACACCCCGCCCGGCCCGCTCCATCAGCTCAAGGCCTGTCAGCTCACCGGCGTCAATCGCGGCCTGTTCGATGGCGCGCATCTGCGCGGCTGTCAGCAATTCCGTCATCTCAAATCCCTCGGCGATTCAATTCTGATTACTTTTTAAGCAAGTCGTTCAAAAATTCACCTGCCGCCTATTTTCTCCGCACCTCTGCACGGTCATTTTCGCAATCGGATTGCCCACTGATCTTAGACGTGATCAGTCCCATCGTGACAAGTGCTATAGGGAGCCAGTGATGAAGAAGATCGAAGCGATCATCAAACCGTTCAAACTGGACGAAGTGAAAGAGGCGCTGCAAGACGTAGGTGTTCAGGGTCTCAGTGTGATCGAGGTCAAGGGGTTTGGGCGTCAAAAAGGCCATACGGAACTCTATCGCGGTGCGGAATACGTGGTCGACTTTTTGCCAAAGGTTAAGGTCGAGGTTGTGCTGGATGACGATCAGGTCGACGCCGCCATTGAGGCGATCGTTTCCGCCGCAAAGACCGACAAAATCGGCGACGGCAAGATCTTTGTCTCGCCCGTTGAACAAGCCATTCGCATTCGGACCGGCGAGACCGGTTCTGAAGCGCTGTAAATTAACTGAATACTGAAACATCTACCAGAAGGACAAAGGGAATGAGCGCAGAAGCAGTTCTCAAAACACTCCGCGATGAAGACGTCGCGTATGTTGATATCCGTTTCACCGACGTGCGTGGCAAACTGCAGCACGTAACTGTGGACGTGGATCTGGTCGACGAAGACTTCCTTGAAGAAGGCTTCATGTTCGACGGTTCCTCAATCGCAGGCTGGAAGTCGATCGAAAACTCGGACATGAAACTGATCGCCGACACCACGTCAGCATATATCGATCCCTTCTATGCCGAAAAAACGCTCTGCCTGCACTGCTCGATTGTCGAGCCCGACACCGGCGAAGCCTATGGCCGCGACCCGCGCGGCACCGCGCAGAAGGCCGAAGCCTACCTGAAATCGTCGGGCATCGGTGATGTGGCCTACATGGGCCCAGAAGCTGAATTCTTCCTGTTTGATGATGTGCGTTTCTCGAACACTATCAACAAGGTATCCTTCGAAGTTGATGCAACCGACGCATCCTGGAACACCGATACCGAATACGAGATGGGCAACATGGGCCACCGTCCCGGCGTCAAGGGTGGCTACTTCCCGGTCAACCCGATCGACGAAGCGCAAGACCTGCGCTCCGAAATGCTGTCGACCATGAAGCGTCTGGGCATGAAGGTGGACAAGCACCACCACGAGGTTGCCTCGTGTCAGCACGAGCTGGGCCTGATCTTTGACAGCCTGACCAAGCAAGCCGACGAACTGCAGAAATACAAGTACGTCATCCACAACGTCGCGCATGCCTACGGCAAATCGGCCACGTTCATGCCAAAACCGATATATGGCGACAACGGCACCGGTATGCACGTGAACATGTCGATCTGGAAAGACGGCAAGCCTCTGTTCGCTGGCGACAAATACGCAGACCTGTCGGACGAAGCGCTGTACTTCATCGGCGGCATCCTGAAGCACGCCAAAACGCTGAACGCCTTCACCAACCCGGCGACCAACAGCTACAAGCGTCTGATCCCGGGCTTCGAAGCCCCCGTTCTGCGCGCCTACTCGGCCCGTAACCGTTCGGGTTGTGTCCGTATTCCGTGGACCGAAAGCCCGAAAGCCAAGCGCGTCGAGGCCCGCTTCCCCGATCCGGCCGCAAACCCCTACCTGGCGTTTGCCGCTCTGCTGATGGCCGGTCTGGACGGCATCAAGAACAAGATCGATCCGGGCGAAGCCATGGACAAGAACCTGTACGATCTGCCTGCCGAAGAACTGGCCGACATCCCGACCGTTTGCGGCTCGCTGCGCGAAGCTCTGGAAGCTCTGGCATCGGATCACGACTTCTTGCTGCAGGGCGACGTGTTCACCAAAGACCAGATCGACGGCTACATCGCACTGAAGATGGAAGAGGTCGAAACCTACGAGCACACTCCGCACCCGGTTGAATACGGCATGTACTACAGCTGCTAATCCGGTTGCAGAGTCACTATGGCAAGGGCGTCCAAACGGGCGCCCTTGTTTCATTCCGCAGGATCTTTCACACTCGGGTCACCCGGCCAGGAGCGATCGTATGCCTTCAGATAACCCCTTCTCCAATTATACTGACTTTGTAACTTCGGCCGAAAAGCTTGAGCAAATAACTGGCGCGCCTCTGCCCCAGATCATCGCCAAAGAGCTGTCGGCGCTGGATCAGATGTGCCGCGACTTTATCGCCAAGTCCACGTTTTGCCTGATTGCATCGGCCAACCCCGAAGGCCATTTGGACATCTCCCCTCGCGGTGATCCTGAGGGTTTCGTACAAGTGCTGTCGGATGCACTGATCGCAATCCCAGACCGCCCCGGCAACAAGCGCGTGGACACGTTTCACAATGTCCTGCAGGACCCGCGCGTAAGCCTGATTTTCTTCGTTCCCAGCAAAATGGAAACGCTGCGCATTCGAGGATCGGCGCGCATCTGCAAGGACCCCGAGTTGCTTGCAACCATGGCAGTCAACGACCACGCCCCCAAACTGTCTCTATTAGTTCATATCGAAACGGTTTTTGCCCACTGCCCCAAATGCGTCATTCGTTCGAACCTTTGGAAACCCGAGGCTTGGCCGGATTCGTCGGACCTGCCCAACATGAACGCAATGATGGTCAAGCATGCCAAGATCAACAAAACACCCGAGGAGTGGTTCGAAACCCTAAAAGGCACGGACGAACTAGACCTGTATTAACGCCTTTGCTGATAAGGAAATGCAGCGTACCCTTTTCTCAGCATTTTAGTGACCTGGATTTTGTCGATGCTTCGATTTGTACTTTTGTTCGTTCTGGCCCTGCCCTCCTACGCGGCTGCAGCGCCCTGTGGTAACACCAGCAATGGCTTTGATGCCTGGAAACAGGATTTTGCAAAACAGGCCAAGCGCGCAGGCGTAAAGAAAAAAGGGCTGCAGGCACTGGCCCAAAGCCAATACGCAACCCGAACAATTGCAGCGGACCGCAATCAGAAAAGCTTCAAATACTCGCTGGACAAGTTCATGCAGATCCGCGGCGCTGACACTATCGTTGCTCAGGGGCGCAAGCGCAAAGCCCGCAATCCACAGTTCTACGCCGCGTTGGAACGCCAATATGGTGTCCCTAGCGGCGTGCTTATCGCTATTCACGGAATGGAAACGGGCTTTGGGAATTTTATGGGCGACAGTCAGGTTGTTTCAGCAATCACGACGCTCGCCTATGATTGTCGCCGATCCGAGTTCTTTATTCCGCATGCTATCGGAGCACTCAAACTGGTCGATCAAGGCAGCATTACGACGGCCACCAAAGGGGCGAAGCATGGCGAATTGGGGCACACTCAGTTCCTGCCGGGCAACGCGCTGACCTATGGCGTCGATGCTACAGGCGACGGTTGGGTCGATTTCTACAATATGACCGACGCGCTGGCCTCAACAGCCAATTTTCTGCGCCAGAAAGGGTGGAAACCGGGGCGCGGCTATCAACCAGGGCAGCCTAACTTTGAGGTGATCCAGCAATGGAACGCGGCCTCTGTCTACCAGAAATCCATCGCGATCATGGCAGCGCGAATCGACGGCTGACCTTCGCCACAAACTAAACTGCACCTTCCTCAATCCAGCCACATTGTTGCCACAGACATCAAACGGCCCCTAAAATGCCTAGGTTTCCAATGAGTAATCAATCCGGGCGTTTTCTAATTTTTTTCCATTTTCGCCAAAATCTGTCCCATTTCCGTTGTTAACCTGTTTCTCAAGGCAGGATGTGACAAAGGAATGTGCCGTGTCTCCGAAGCACAGCTATCATGGTGGTCTTCAATTCAACGGTGAGACCGAAGGCTCGATCGAACGCTTCAGCTCGATCGTCGCGGCGACATTGGAAGACTATGGCCATCTGGTTGAGCGCAAGAACGAGTTAAGCGCGACAGAGGCCAGCATTGTGTCCAGCCAGTATCTGGTTCGACTGACTCTGGATACGCAAGTTGCAGAAACCGTCGATCGCTTCGAACGCCTTGATCGCGCAGTGGGGCTAAAAACAGCTCACAGGCCCATCGTGACCCTACCGCAAAACCGATTGGCTATCACCATCACGCCTGTGTCTGCGCTGCTTGATGACAGCGAGATATCTGAACTTATGCTGGTGGTTATTCTATATCGAATGGTCGATATCTGCGCGACGCAGCGCGTGGAATGGCTATCGTCGAACACGGTTCTGACAATCGAACAATTCATGAGCGCCTTTGATACTTTGGCGCCATCCAAGCCACGAAACAGGAAACAGATTTTTGAGGCAGTTTCAGGCCCGTTCGCGGGGCTGAATATAATTTATGAAGACTACCCGGAAGAGCCACAAAAAAAGGCGCTGAAACCAGCAGCCCGGCCGATCCAGCTGTCGGATGAGCAATTGCTCAACATCGCATTTCGGACAGAACCATTCGAGCAGCCCACTGATGGGGATGAAGACACGCCCCCCCTCGACCACGACCAGCCCAGCGATATCCTGCGACTAACCACGTGGGGATTGACCGGTGCCGTGGCCAGCGTGTCGGTTCCCATCGCGGCTTCCCTCGCCGCAGTTAACCTGATCAAGGGTGAAGACTTTCGCCTCAACACTCAGGTTCTTGCCTACTCCGTCGCAATCTCTGCTCTCAGCACAAGCGGAGCAATCGCCGGTGTCGCCAACGCGTTGGGCATTTAGCACTAAACCAGAAGACCCTCCTTGGAGGCCCCGCCATCAGGCGGGGTTTTCCATATTTTGCAGGCGCTTAGCCTCAATCACATAAGTATGAATCGAAAAGACCACGGCTCGTGTGCGTGGAAGGCGCAACAATGTTTGCCGCTCGCTGCGCATGTAAGGCGCGGCTCCGGGGGCTTTGGCATCGCGTGGTTCACTGGCACTGCGGGGCTGAAATAGTTCGGGGTCTTCATACCAAAGCGCGTTGAACCGCCACAGGGGCCGCCCCGGCTGAATCCCGTCGAACAAGCGCTGCACTCTGCGGGCAATGCTTTCATCATAGCTGGCCACCGGCCCGTGAATGTCGATCAGGGGGCACATGAACTTTTCCGACAAGCGCCAACTGGCGGGAAAGCACAGGACTGCACCTGTTAGAACGTGCTCGCCCCCTTTCTTTTGAAGGATACAGAAATCCTCTTGTACCAACTGGCACAACGTCTCCATGGGCTGGGATCGGTCGACCTCAACAATCTGCCCGTCTGGGCGTGTAACGTGATCCGAACAATCTGGATAGGCGTGTTGCAGGACTAAATCCAAAAGCTCTTGCGCGGCTGGTTCGGCACTTGGGTCCAGTGCCAGAACATCCTTCTTTCGATCCGCCAGCAGAGCCGCGCGTCTTAGCATTTGGCCGGCAAATGCCTCATCACAATGCAACCAATTTTCCATGCTGCCCGGCTGAATGCCCGGCAAAGGCCGTGGCGACAGCGGATCATAGGGAATTGATGTCTGAAGGATCGTCATATGTCGGACCTACCACCTGCTCGCCCGGTTGTCGGTCAAAAAGCGACCGGCACGCGGTCGCAAACTTTAAAGACGCTTGGGAAATGATTCTCCACGCTGCAAAATCAGGCAGGGAGGCCTCTAATGAACCAGCATTACCGCGATACCCGCAAGATCGACCCGACCAAGGGCGCGACTCTTGGCGACGGCACCCCCAACGAGAATGACCGGATCGAGATAGGCCCGACGCAACTGGCCTTTGCCGAATGGGAAGCGGCTGGACTGGCCTTGCCCGATCTGACCCGGATGCGAGAATATCGTTGGAAGCGCCTGACCAAGGCAATAGTTGATCGCGGGTATGGTGGGCTGCTGATGTTTGACCCACTGAACATTCGCTATGCTACCGACAGCACCAATATGCAGTTGTGGAACACCCATAACCCCTTCCGTGCCGTGCTGCTTTGCGCTGATGGTTACATGGTGATCTGGGACTACAAAAACTCGCCTTTTCTGTCGAAGTTCAACCCTCTGGTGCGCGAACAACGCTCGGGCGCCGACCTGTTCTATTTCGATCGGGGCGACAAGGTGGATGTTCAGGCCGATGTGTTCTCGAACGAGGTCCGCACACTGATCGGCGCGCATGGCGGCGGCAACAAACGTTTGGCCGTCGACAAGATCATGCTGCATGGCCTGCGCGCTTTGGAAGCGCAGGGGTTTGAAATCATGGAAGGCGAAGAGGTCACCGAAAAGACTCGTGCCATCAAGGGCCCCGATGAGATTCTGGCCATGCGCTGCGCCCACCATGCCTGCGAAACCGCCGTGGCCGAGATGGAGAATTTCGCCCGCGCCAATGTAGGTGACGGCAAGACTTCCGAGGATGACATCTGGGCCGTTCTACATGCCGAAAACATTCGGCGCGGGGGGGAATGGATTGAAACCCGCCTGCTGGCTTCCGGCCAGCGCACCAATCCCTGGTTTCAGGAATGTGGGCCACGCATCACGCAAAAGAACGAGATCATCGCCTTCGACACTGACCTGATCGGGTCCTACGGCATTTGCATAGACATCTCGCGCACTTGGTGGATTGGGGACAAGCAGCCCCGCCCCGACATGGTCTACGCCATGCAGCACGCGTATGAACATATCATGACCAATATGGAGATGCTGAAACCTGGCGTGATGATCCCCGAGCTGACTGCCAATGCGCATAAACTTGATGACAAATATCAGGCGCAGAAATACGGCTGCCTGATGCACGGCGTTGGTCTGTGTGATGAATGGCCTCTGGTCGCCTATCCTGACAAGGCTGTGGCGGGCTCGTACGACTATCCGCTTGAGCCCGGCATGGTCTTATGTGTCGAAGCCGCTGTGGGCGAAGTTGGGGGCGACTTCTCGATCAAACTGGAAGATCAGGTTCTGATCACCGAGGACGGGTACGAAAACCTGACCACCTATCCGTTCGACCCTCAGCTAATGGGGCGTTAATCCGGCCAGGTCGAACGCCGCACATTACCGTGCCAGTCTTCAGAAGACAGTGCGGTCTCGGCAGTGGTCGAGGTCGCCGCTGGCCAGCTCTGCCCCAGTGTAAACCCAAGAATACCGGTCAGGGCGACGACGACCAGAAGATCGGGGCGAAAAACGATGCCACGCGGGGCGGATGCGATATGTGCCATGTGTGCCTCCTTGGCTGGCTTTGTGTGATAGCCGCAAGATAGGCACGCGTATAAGATTATTAAAACGAATATCTGATTAACCAATCATCACAAAACGTGAAGTCACTTAATCCGTGTAGCCTGCCCCGAAAAGGCTTCATTTTACTCACCTTCCCGTGACGCTTCTTACAATGGGGTTGAGCCCCCCGACCGAAGCACACAGTATTAGTCCCATCCCGATACGTAAGGAAGTGTCATGCCCACCGAACGCATTACTTTTGCCGGTCACGACGGCAACCAATTGGCTGCGCGCCTTGATCTACCGGATGGGCCGGTACTGGCAACAGCCTTGTTTGCCCATTGTTTCACCTGTTCCAAGGATATTCCAGCTGCCCGCCGTATCGCCGCACGCCTGGCGGCGATGGGCATTGCGGTTTTACGCTTTGACTTCACAGGGCTAGGGCATTCAGGCGGAGAGTTTGCGAACACCACCTTCACCTCAAATGTCGAGGACTTGATAGCTGCCTCGCATTATTTGGCCGGACGCAACATGGCTCCTGCCCTGCTGATAGGTCACTCTCTTGGTGGCGCGGCCGTTCTGCGTGCCCGAGCGGGAATCCCAAGCGTCAAGGCTGTCGTCACATTGGGCGCGCCAGCGGATCCTGGGCATGTGTCTCATCACTTCGAAGACGCCTTACCTCAAATCCAACAGGACGGTTCAGCCGAGGTTATGCTAGGTGGTCGCCCGTTCCGCATCGGCAAGGCATTCGTGGATGACATTTCGGAAACAGCGCTGACCACTTCCATTTCTGATCTAAAGGCCGCGTTATTGATCCTGCACGCACCCCGCGATGAAACAGTCAGCATCGACAATGCCAGCTCTATTTTCCTTGCTGCCAAACACCCCAAAAGCTTTGTCACGCTGGACGATGCCGACCACCTGATTACTCGCGCTTCTGATGCCGAATATGCAGCGGACGTTATTGCCGCGTGGGTAAAAAGGTACGTCACGCTTTGCCCTCCCGCGCCGCCACCGGGCGCGCCCGAAGGTGTGGTACGCGTGACCGAGGTTGATCCTTCAGGCTTTTTGCAGGATATCCAGTCCGGTCCCAAACATCACACAGTGGCGGACGAGCCTGAGTCTTATGGCGGCACTGACCAAGGCATGTCGCCTTACGGTTTCGTCTCATCGGGTTTGGGTGCATGTACTTCGATGACCATCCGCATGTACGCACGACGCAAACGGTGGCCCCTGAAGGGCATCACGGTCGATGTCTGCCACAACAAGGTGCACGGGCAAGATGCCGGTCTGGCCGGGGACGGCAAGATCGACCAATTCCGGCGCAAAATCCGCTTGGAAGGACCATTGTCTCAGGAACAGCGGGCGCGCCTGCTTGAGATCGCAGATAAATGCCCCGTTCATAGAACGTTGGAGGGGTCAGCCCATATTAGCACCGAATTGCTGGCCTGACCCTCTGAGGCTATCTGCGCGCTCGTGGAGCCGGACGATGGATCGGAGGCCTTGCCGCAGGTGGCCGTGCGACTGGCGGACGTGCAGGCGGCTTGGCGATCGGCGGCGTCGGTCGCGGCGGTGGTTTGGCGATCGGCGGAGTTGGCCGCGGCGGAGGTTTTCCCTCGGGTGGTTTCGGCTTCGGTGGACGGTTGACGCTTCCACCCCATCGATAATAGTCGTTCCACAGCATCGAGTCATAGAAAGGGTCGTAACCGTACCCATAGCGAACCCCGACCGAAGTGCCATCGCAGGCAGACAATGTGAAACCTGCCGCGCCAAGACTTAGCGCAAGGACAACACGTTTGATGCGTTTGCTGATCATCTCCGCCACTCCTTACTGCAAGGCCCGGAACGACGCGAAAACGGCGTTCAGTTCGTCGACGTAGGCCGGATCGGCACCGTTGCGCAGGATAGCCACGACAACAGCTACGCGACCGTTTGGCAGGTCGACAACGGTGGCGGTAAAGTTGATGCCACGCCCGTCGCGGTTACCGGTGCCCCGGATAACCCGCGCGGGCAATCCGCCAATACGGGTGTTCGAAGTGCTTGAAACCACAGGATCTTCGACGAGAAACTTGTCTATATCTTCAAGGTAACGCAGCCCACCTTCGATCGAGGCGACCCCCGCAGGTGACACAAACCCCATCCAGACATTGTCATCGGTCACAGGCCGTATAGCCATAACACGCGCAACCGCGCGAAGATCACCCAGTTCAGTATCTTCAATCTCGCGCGGGCCGCCTGTGCGCACGACCCAGAAGTCGGGCACTGCAAAGCTGAATAACCCGCGCCCTGAATCTGAATAAGTGATCGGAGTATCCGCCGACGCTGGAGTTACGCCCCCGAGCCACAAGGCCGCGCATACGGCCAGTGCCGAACCAATTGGAATACGCATATCTCAATAACCTAATGATTTCACTACGACAGATTGGACTCTGCCGACCTGTTTTGTCCAGCACCTTAATCTGCAAGCTTCCCATCGGTTGTGGCGCCATTTTCATCGACAAACCGGATCACGTCACCGTTTTGGTGCACGTCATAGCAAGCCCACAGATCGGACGGCGGCCAGAGCGAACAATACCTATCATCTCGTACCGACCAGCGGCCTGCGCTGTGTCCGCCTGCAAAGTATTGCGTCAACATTGCCTTATCGAAGGTCTGCCAGACGCCATTTCCGTAATCCAATTTCTGATCAGCCAGTGCCGATAGAATCTCGTCTCCTGTTAGCGTGCGAAACTCTTGCGCCGTCAGAAAACACGGCCAAAGGGTGAAAATCAGGGCAAACCGTCTCATACCATCACTCACGCCTTGTTCCCTTGTGCCGCTGGGTTTAAACCCCGCGCCAACGTCCTATCCCAATCACAAAAAGGTCTCGCCGCCAATGATTCCACGTTATTCCCGCCCCGATATGGTTGCCATCTGGTCGCCCGAGACCAAGTTCCGCATCTGGTACGAGATCGAGGCTCATGCCTGTGACGCAATGGCCGATCTGGGCGTGATCCCGCGCGAGAACGCCGAGGCCGTGTGGAAGGCCAAGGACGTGGAATTCGACGTGGCCCGCATTGACGAGATCGAAGCCGTCACCAAGCACGACGTCATCGCGTTCCTGACCCATCTGGCCGAGCATGTCGGCAGCGAAGAGGCGCGTTTCGTGCATCAGGGCATGACGTCTTCGGACGTGCTGGACACTTGTTTGAACGTGCAGCTCACTCGCGCTGCCGACCTGTTGATCGCTGACCTCGAAGGCCTGCTGGCCGCCTTGAAGCGCCGCGCGATTGAACACAAGGATACCGTCCGCATCGGCCGCAGCCACGGTATCCACGCGGAACCCACCACAATGGGCCTGACCTTTGCCCGTTTCTACGCCGAAATGGACCGTAACCTGTCCCGCATGCGAGACGCCCGTGCCGAGATCGCCACCGGTGCGATCAGCGGCGCGGTTGGCACCTTTGCCAATATCGACCCGCGCGTCGAGGAACATGTCTGCGACCAGCTGGGCCTGGTGCCCGAGCCGATCAGTACGCAGGTCATCCCCCGCGACCGTCACGCCGCGTTCTTTGCGACACTTGGCGTCATCGCCAGCAGCATCGAAAACATCGCCATCGAAATCCGCCACATGCAGCGGACCGAGGTGCTGGAAGGGGCCGAGTTTTTCTCGATGGGTCAAAAGGGCTCGTCGGCCATGCCGCACAAGAAAAACCCGGTCCTGACCGAAAACCTGACCGGTCTGGCCCGCATGGTACGCGCGGCTGTGATCCCGGCGATGGAAAACGTGGCGCTGTGGCACGAGCGTGATATTTCGCACTCTTCGGTCGAACGCATGATCGGCCCGGATGCCACCATTACGCTGGATTTCGCACTGGCCCGCCTGACCGGCGTGGTCGACAAAATGTTGATCTTCCCCGAGAACATGCTCGAGAACATGAACAAGTTCCCCGGCCTTGTAATGAGCCAGCGGGTTCTGCTGGCGCTGACCCAAGCTGGGGTCAGCCGTGAAGATGCCTATGCCATGGTTCAGCGCAACGCGCTGAAAGTCTGGGAACACCGCACCGATTTCAAAGAGGAATTGCTGGCCGACGCCGATGTCACCGCTGCGCTGAGCCCTGAAGAGATCGAAGAGAAATTCGACCTCGGCTACCACACCAAGCACGTCGATACGATCTTCGCCCGTGTGTTCGGCGACTAAATCCGAACAGATCAAACAGTACCAAGGCTCGGTTCGCATGACGCGTTCCGGGCCTTGTTGTTTTGCCAGACGGACCGAAATCAGCTATAGTGGCGACGTATTTCCAACAGGAGAAACACGATGATCCGGACCATCCTTTGCGCGTTGGCTCTTTGCTGTTCAGCATCCGTCGCGTTGGCATGCAGCGCACATTCAAAGCAAACCCAGTCTTGTGCGTCAGGAACATATTGGGACTCTGAGACCCAAACTTGCGCAAAAATCGTCAATAGCTGAGAAAAGTTCTCCTACTTGTGAATAAAAGCGAGACTGCGGTTGTTAGCTTTTTGTCAAATCGCGCTATGCTTGACCTGAGCAGCCCAAAGAACGGAGTAGGAAAATGCGTCTCGTATTAGTTTCAGCTATTGCTCTTCATGCCTTTGTTTTAGCACCGGTCGCGTATGCTGCGGGCGGCGGTGACGGCTCTGCACCAATGCCGACGAATACGACAAAGAAGTGCCTCTTTGGTCGAGTCTTCGACGAAGAAGCAGGTCGTTGCGTTAAACCCAACAAGACGAATTTTACTCAGGACGAATTGTACGATGCTGTGCGTGAACTGGCCTATGATGGTCAACTCGAAAACGCGCAGAACATTCTTCGGATCATGGATCAGAACGATGATCGAGTGCTCACCTATTGGGGCTTTACCTACAGGAAAATGGGCGAGCTTAAGTTGGCAAACGCCTTCTACAACGATGCCATTTCCACCAACCCCGACAACATCTTGGCTCGCAGCTATATGGGGCAAGGCTTTGTCACCGAGGGCAAAACCGATCTTGCCATCGAACAGTGGCGCGAAATCAAGGCGCGTGGCGGCGAAGGCACCTGGGCCGAGGTATCTCTGCGTGAGGCGATCCGTACCGGGCTAACCTATAACTACTGAGGTTCAGCCTTTCTTTACCCGACTCTCCGTAGTCTACTTGTGGAACGCAATTTTGGCACCGCAGGCAGATGCAGGATACAAACACCTTGGTACAAGTGGCACCGGGCGCGGCTCCGGTGGTCGATCAGAATGACGAAGCGCCGCGCGTGGTCCCGCGTGCGCTTAGCAACCGCCAGAAAGCCGCAGTCGTTGTTCGCCTTTTGTTGAACGATGGTGCGGATATTCCGCTGGAAGACCTCCCCGACGAGTTACAGGAAAAGTTGACGCACCAACTGGGGCAGATGGGTTTAGTGGACCGGGTGACGCTGGAGGCCGTGGCGCAGGAATTTTCTGAGGCGCTGGACAGTGTCGGCCTGTCTTTCCCACATGGGCTGGCCGGTGCGTTGGATGTTGTCGATGGCAAAATTGCCCCGGGCACGGCAGCGCGATTGCGAAAGGTCGCCGGGGTGCGCCAGATCGGTGATCCCTGGCAGCGTCTGCGCGAAATCCCAGCCGAAGATCTGGCCGCGATGGCACAGGCTGAGAGTACTGAGATTGCCGCCGTGATACTGTCAAAGCTGGAAACGTCGAAAGCGGCGCAACTGCTTGGACACCTACCTGGCCCGATCGCGCGCCGGATTACCTATGCCGTTTCCAAAACAGGCAATGTTACCCCCGAGGCGGTCGAGCGCATCGGCTGGTCGCTGGCGGCGCAATTGGACCAGCGACCGTCACAAGCCTTTTCTGACGGCCCCGGGGCGCGGGTCGGTGCGATATTGAACCAATCGGCGGCCTCGACACGTGATGGGTTACTGACCGCTCTGGATGAAGAGGATTCGGATTTCGCCAGCGTTGTACGTCGCTCGATCTTTACTTTTGCCCACGTGCCAACCCGTCTTCAACCCCGCGATGTACCAGCAATTCTACGGGGTGTGGATCAGGCTGATCTGATAACCGCACTGGCCGGTGCCGAAACGCAAGATGATCAAGCTACAGTAGAATTTCTGCTCACCAATATGTCTTCGAGAATGGCCGACAACCTACGCGAAGAAATAGCCGAGCGCGGCAAGGTCAAACAACCTGAAGCAGAAGCGGCAATGACACAAATTGTAGGTGCTATTCGAAACCTGGTGGATGAACGTGCGATCACTTTGCTTGAAGAAGAAACTGAAGACTAAATGCTATTGGCGTGACCAACGCACAGGAGCGCTTGTGGTCAGAGGACGCGCCTTGTATGTCTGATCCGGCAAAACGCAACAGCCGGTGAGACCAGATTATGCCCGTCGAAAAGTCGGAACTCAGCCGAGGGGCGCTTCGGAAATATTATGTCACCGGGCTGTTTCTAAAGGGCTTGATAGGCGCAATGCGCCTGCTGCCCTATGAGCGGCGCATCGCAACGATGGGTGCCATTGTACGTGGGGTTGCTCCTCTAGTCGGCTTTACGAAGCGCGTGCAGCGCAATCTAAAACTGACCTGCCCTGATCTGCCAAACTCCGAGGTCAAGCGCATCTGCCGGGCTGTTCCTGACAACGCGGGCCGGGCGATTATGGAACATTTCTCGCCCGAGGACTTCACCAAACGCCAAGCTAAGGCCAAGGTTTCCGGCTCCGGCATAGCTGCGTTTGACGCCGCCGTGGCCGAGGGGCGCCCAGTTATGATGATAACAGCGCATTTTGGACACTATCTTGCCGCCCGCATAGCGCTGCAAAACCGTAGCGGCCAGCCCATTGGCTGCCTCTACCGACGCATGGCAAACCCGTATTTCAACGACATGTATGTCGAGGCATTCTATAAAACCGGTGCACCCATGTTTGAACAAGGGCGACGCGGTATGGTTGAGATGGTACGCTCTCTCAAGAAGGGTGGCATTATTGCGATCGTCTCGGACCTGCATGCCCATGGCGGCGAGGAACTTACCTTTTTCGGTAAACCCGCCGTGACGTCAGTTTTGAACGCGGAACTGGCGATAAAATATAAGGCCGTGCTCATCCCATGCTATGCCATTCGCCAGCCCAACGGGATTGACTTTGAAATCGTGCTGCACGATCCGGTCCCACATACCGACCCCACAACCATGACCCAGTTCACCAACGATGACCTTGAAGCCATCGTCCGGCAGCATATGGGGCAATGGTTCTGGATTCACCGGCGTTGGAAAGCTTGGAGGCGCTTGGGCGTGCAGCCCGAGGACATGCCCTGATTACTTGACCTTGGTGGCTGCTACAATCGGGCCGTGTCCGGCCCTTTGCACCAGCACCACAGCTGGCAGGTCCGAAGTCAACACCGCTGAAAATTTCTGCGGCGCAACCCCGTCCCACTGCCCGACAAGCTGCCAGGACTCCACAACATTGGCGTAGTCAAGTTCATGCCCCGCCAGCTCACCCCGACGAATTGAAGCGTGACGCATGGGTGAGTACTGCACCAGTCGAACATCATAGACTTCATCTTCGTCCAACTCGATCGGGGTTACATTCACTGTAACGTCTTGGCCAGATCTTGCTGCCTTAACCTCGGCCTCAGGTGCAGCGCTAAGATGCGCATTGATCAACTGATCCAACTCGCGTGATTGCGCCCCCACCACGTCATGCTGCCCGTTCACCACCATTTGCGGCGTGTAAATCATTGACCTCTCACCCTGCCGAGCATAAGCACGCTGACGTCGGGTGTGACCAGGAATGGCGTACTCATCCTCCCACCCGATGTAATCCCAATAGTCCACGTGCAGCGCCAGCCCGATCACGTCGTCGCGCTGCACCAGATCATGCAGCAACCTGTCAGCAGGCGGGCAGGATGAACATCCTTGCGAGGTGAACAACTCAACCACGACCGGGTCATTTTCTGCCACGACGGATGAGGCGAGAAGCAAGGAAAGAAACGCAGTCGCAGGAGCAATTCTGAACATTAGGAATCTCGGAATCTTGAAGGTGTTCAAAAGGTTTAAACGGATCGACGTTCAACCTCCAATCAAGGTTTCTTGAGATTTTTGTGCAACCGCCCTTGTCACATATACCTGCACTTACAATTTTGACATCAAGGCAACTAAGCCTTGAACGCACAGCGATCATGCTAAAGAAATCAAACAGCAAACCCCAAAATCCAAGATATTTGAGAGGGAGGCCAACATATGCCCATCAAAGTCGGTCAGGATACCGCCAACACACGCCGCACCCTGAGCGTTAATGGCAAATCTTTTTCCTATTACTCGATCCCAGCAGCGCAAGAGGCTGGTCTGGGCGATTTTTCAAAGCTTCCGGCTGCCCTGAAAGTGGTGCTGGAGAATATGTTGCGGTTCGAGGATGACGGGTTTTCTGTCTCGGTCGATGACATCAAAGCCTTTGGCGAATGGGCGGCAAATGGCGGCAAGAACCCTCGAGAAATCGCTTATCGCCCAGCCCGCGTGCTAATGCAGGATTTTACCGGAGTTCCCGCTGTAGTCGATCTGGCAGCGATGCGCGACGGCATCAAATCGCTGGGTGGGGACGCACAAAAGATCAACCCACTGAACCCGGTTGATCTGGTCATCGACCACTCGGTCATGATCGATGAATTCGGCAACCCGCGCGCGTTCCAGATGAACGTGGACCGGGAATACCAGCGAAACATGGAACGCTACCAGTTCCTGAAGTGGGGCCAGTCGGCCTTCAACAACTTCCGTGTTGTACCCCCCGGAACCGGTATCTGTCACCAGGTGAACCTGGAATACCTGGCCCAGACCGTCTGGACCGACACCGACCAGAACGGGGACGAGGTCGCCTATCCCGACACGCTGGTCGGCACCGACAGCCACACCACTATGGTCAACGGCATGGCTGTTCTAGGATGGGGCGTTGGGGGGATCGAGGCCGAAGCCGCGATGCTGGGTCAGCCGATCTCGATGCTGATCCCCGAAGTTGTGGGATTTGAGCTGACCGGCTCGATGGTCGAGGGCACCACCGGTACCGACCTTGTTCTGAAGGTCGTGGAAATGCTGCGCGAAAAGGGCGTGGTCGGGAAATTCGTCGAGTTTTACGGCGAAGGTCTGGATCGCCTGCCGCTGGCCGACCGTGCCACCATCGCCAATATGGCCCCAGAATACGGCGCGACCTGCGGCTTCTTCCCGATCGACCACGAAACCCTGCGCTACATGCGCAATACCGGGCGGGATGAGGATCGCCTGGCGCTGGTCGAAGCCTATGCCAAGGAAAACGGTTTCTGGCGTGATGAGAATTACGCGCCGATTTACACCGACACCCTCTCGCTGAACATGGGCACCATCGTGCCTGCCATCTCGGGGCCGAAACGTCCGCAGGACTATGTTGCGCTGACCGACGCCAAGGCGGCCTTTACACGCGAAATGGCGGAAACCTTCAAACGCCCGATGGGCAAACAGGTCGAAGTCAAAGGCGAAAACTACGGCATGGAATCAGGCAAGGTTGTGATCGCCTCGATCACCTCCTGCACCAACACCTCGAACCCGTATGTGATGATCGGTGCCGGTCTGGTGGCGAAAAAGGCGCATGAACTGGGCCTGAATCGCCAGCCCTGGGTCAAAACCTCGCTGGCGCCCGGATCGCAGGTCGTGTCGGAATACCTTGAGGCCGCAGGTCTGCAACAGCATCTGGATGCCATCGGCTTCAACCTTGTGGGCTATGGCTGCACCACCTGCATAGGTAACTCAGGCCCGCTTCAGAAAGAGATCAGCGAAGCCATTGCCGAGGGTGATCTGGTCGCTACCTCAGTCTTGTCGGGCAACCGCAACTTCGAGGGGCGCATCTCGCCAGACGTGCGCGCCAACTATCTGGCGTCACCGCCGCTGGTGGTCGTCTACGCGCTGGCGGGCACCATGGATATTGACCTGACTGCGGAACCGATAGGGCAGGACAAGGATGGCAACGACGTCTTCATGAAGGACATCTGGCCTACCCAAAGCGAAATAGCGGAACTGGTCGAGCAGACGGTGACCCGCGATGCGTTCCAGTCGAAATATGCCGATGTCTTCAAAGGCGATGAGAAATGGCGCGATGTCGAGGTTCCGCAACAGGAAACCTATGACTGGCCGCCCACATCGACCTATATCCAGAACCCACCCTATTTTCAGGGCATGGGGCCTGAGCCGGGCACGATCTCGAACATCGAAGGTGCCAAGGTTCTGGCCATTCTGGGCGATATGGTCACCACCGACCACATTTCGCCCGCCGGGTCCTTCGCGACAACCTCGCCTGCGGGCAAATATCTGATGGACCGTCAGGTGCAGCCGCGCGAGTTCAATTCGTACGGCTCGCGCCGAGGCAACCACGAGGTCATGATGCGCGGCACCTTCGCCAATATTCGCATCAAGAACGAGATGCTGGATGGCGTCGAAGGCGGCTATACCAAGGGGCCGGACGGTCAGCAGACCTCAATCTATGACGCGTCGATGACCTATCAGGCCGAAGGCACGCCGCTGGTGGTGTTTGGCGGTGAGCAATATGGTGCAGGCTCGTCCCGCGACTGGGCGGCCAAAGGCACCGCACTGCTGGGCGTCAAGGCCGTGATCGCTGAAAGCTTTGAGCGTATCCACCGCTCCAACCTTGTTGGCATGGGCGTGATCCCCTTCGAATTCACCGACGGCGACAGCCGCAAGACGCTGGCGCTGACGGGTGATGAGACGGTTTCGATCCACGGACTGGATTCGGTTGAACCGTTGCAGGAAGTGCCTTGCACGATCGTCTATGGCGACGGCACAGAGAAGACCATCACGCTCAAGTGCCGTATCGATACCGCGCCCGAGATCGAATACATCGAGAACGGCGGAGTGCTGCAATATGTGCTGCGCAATTTGGCCAAAGCGAGCTGAATTTGCGCAGAAAAGAAGGGCGTCCAATCGGGCTCCCTTTGTTTATTCGATGGCTACGTTGTCGCAGACCAGCCCAATGGGTTTTGTTGGCCCAAAAGACAAACTCCAAACCAATATCTAGTCGCTCTTTGCCTCTTCAAGCGCCGGGCGGATCGTGCTTTCAATGACGCGTTGGGTGACAGGCCCGGCAAAACGCAGGATGATCTTTCCATCGCCGTCTACAACATAAGTTTCTGGCACACCATAGACGCCCCAATCCAACGCCATACGGCCCTTTTCATCCCGCCCGATGCCCTCATAGGGGTCACCCAATTCGTTCAGGAAAGCTTCGGCATTGTCCAACTTGTCTTTGTAATTAATGCCGTAAACAGGAATGCCTTCCTTGGACAACGCCTCAAGGTTCGGGTGTTCAACACGGCAAGGCGCACACCAACTGGCCCAATAGTTGACCAGTTTGACCTCTCCGTCGCGCAATGTCTCATCAGTGAAGGCTGTCTTTCCCGGAAACTCGGTCAGAACCACTGGCGGCGACGGTTGACCTTGCCGTGCCGATGGCAGCGCATCGGGATCGTCACGGAACATGCCGATACCGGCCATAACAGCAAAAGCGCCGAATATCAGCGGAGGCGCAAGCATCAGAGGCGATATCTTAGCCATTGCGCGTCATCCGTTGTTCGACCTTCTCCATTTCGGCGCGCACTTTGCGCCCACGCGCAATGCTGAACACAATCAACAGCACCAACAGCCCGATCGAGGCCGCATAGGACCACAGAACCGTATCTGCGTATTTTCCAAGATCAGGGATCATCCGGTTACCCTTTCCCGCGCTAGCAGCGACTTGATCCGCCGTGCCCGGATTTCAGTACCGGTGCGATAGAGGACCAGCGCAATGAATAGTAGCACAAAGCCGATGATACACAGCAGCAGCGGATAGAAATAGATATTGCTGACCTTCTCTTCGGTGTCCGCGCCTGTCACGGCAGCAGCGCGCATTACGGATGCCCCCTGATGCAAACCCTGGTTCCAGAAATTCACGGCATAGCGGCTAAGGATTGCAAAGACCGATCCGACCAGACACAGGACCGAGGTCAGGTCGGCAGCTGTATCAGAATCTTCGATTGCTTCCCATAGGGCGACGTAGCCCAAGTAAAACAGGAACAGGATCAGGAACGAGGTCAGACGTGGATCCCAAGCCCACCAGGTACCCCACATCGGCTGCCCCCAGATTGCGCCCGTCGCCAGCGCAATCAGCGTCATGACAATGCCGATCGGAGCGGCCGCACGGGCAGCCAGCGCGCTGACATGGTGGCGGCGCACCAGCCAGACCAGCGAGGTCGCCAGCATCATCAGCCAGCAATTGATCGCCATCAACGCAGCCGGCACGTGCAAGTAGATGATCTTGACGGTCGAACCCTGCTTGTAATCGTCCGGCGTGAAGAAGAACCCCCAGATCAGCCCGACCACGATGCACGCAAGCGAGGTTATCCAGAAAAACGGCATCACCCGTTCACTGGTGGCAAGGAACTTGCGCGGGTTGGCGTATTCCCAGAGGGCGTTGGCTTTGGCTGCGATAGACATGGGCCTTATCTAGTCCGAGTCGGGTGTGTTCTCAATTGACATTGGTCAAAGTTTGAACGCGTCACCGAAGGTTGATGCGCAGAACGGCTGCGCTGGCAAAGGGCAAAAGGGCAATCGTGGCTGCCGTGATCCCAGCCAGCATCAACAGAGGCGTCTGTGTCTCCATCCCCGTAGCCCCACGGCGGGCTACTTCTGCGCCGAATATCAATGTTGGCACGTATAGCGGAAGGACCAGCAGCGACAGCAACAGCCCCCCACGCTTAAGCCCTACGGTCAGCGCCGCACCGAAGGTGCCGATCACACTCATGGCTGGCGTACCTATCAGCAACGAGATAACCAGCCAGAAGAACCCGGGCACCGGAAGGTTCAGCAATACCCCCAGAAACGGCGCAGCCAAAACCAAAGGCAAGCCAGTGGTCAGCCAATGGGCCAACGCTTTGATTGAAACCACCGATTCCAACGGCAGCGGCGCAGTGGCCAACAAATCCAGTGAACCGTCCTCCCAATCCAACGCCAACAGACGGTCCAGCGACAACAGACAGGCCAGCAGAGCGCCCAGCCACAACACGCCCGGCGCGATGGTCGACAGCAGCGAGGATTGCGGCCCCACCGAGAAGGGCACCAGAACCGTAACGATCAGAAAAAATGCCAGACCAAGGCCAAAGCCCCCGCCTGCACGGAAAGCCAGTTTCAGGTCTCGCAGCAACAGAGCGATCACAGGAAGCCTCCGTCGAAATCGTCGATGGGTTTGGGTTTCGCCTTGTTGGGGCCAACGTCCAGAACCTCTCCGTCCAGGCCCAGGTCGATATGGGTGGCGATCAGGGCAGACCCGCCCTGCCCCAGATGCGCACGTACGGCATCAGCGAACATCTGCACCGCGTTTCGGTCCAATGATACGGTGGGTTCGTCCAGCATCCAGATTGGCCTCCCGGTCACCAGCATCCGCGCCAATCCCAGCCGTCGCTTCTGCCCAGCCGAAAGGTTGCCTGCGTGGCGATCCGACAGCTCATTCAGCGCAAAGGCGTCAAGCGCGGGTTGAATGTCGTGAGTGCCGAAGACCGAGGCCCAAAAGGTCAGGTTCTCGACTACAGTTAGGGTCGGCTTCAGCCCATCGGAATGCGAGGCATACGCGATCTGGTCCTCGGCCCCTTCGATCTGTCCGGTCAGAGGTGGCTGCAATCCCGCCAGCGTACGCAACAGCGTTGTCTTGCCGATGCCGTTCGGCCCGCGCAGGATCAACGCCTTGCCCGGATGCAGCGCAAAACTCAGCCCCTCAAGGACGGGAACGCCACCACGGGCGATGGCCAGATCGGTCACAGTCAGTGTCATGGGTTCCGCTTATCTGATTGCTGACAGAGGCAAAAGGCAAGATTTGACGCAGGTCCTCAGACCGGCATTAAGGCCAGTGCTATACGCCGCCCTTCGGACAGCAGCACGTTATAGGTGCGACAAGCAGCCGGAGAGTTCATGATCTCGACCCCCAGCCCGGCGTTTTCCAATGTTGTGCGCAGGTTTGAGGGGATGTGCGCAAGCTCCGCTCCGGTACCGATGAACACCACGTCCACGTTTTCCGACAGCTCAAGCAGCGGTGCGTCATCCTCGTATCCACCCCATGCTGCGGTTCCCGTTGGGCCGGTCAGAACGGCCCCTTCGTGAACCTGTCCACCAATCCGGAAAAAGCCGGGGCCGTATCCATCAACCGGGGCTGCATTATTGTAGGTAATCTCATTCAGGCGCATGGCGTCTTCTAGCCCCAAAGCGGCAGGCCCGACAAGGCCGCAGCCGCAATCGCCAGATAGGCGGCAGCACGATAAAGTTTTTCCCGCTCGGGCCGGAACAGCCAACCACCCAGCCAATTGCCGACCAAATTGGGCACGGACAGCACCAACCCCAGTGCGGCGGCGGACCAGGTAATCCGTTCCATCCCCATCAGATATCCGAGTATCAGGAAATCAAAGCCAAACAGAAACAGTAGAATCGTGGCGCGGATTACTTCGACCGGAACCGGGCGGGACATATAGAAAAGGATGACTGCCGGACCGGGCAGGCCTGATACCCCCCCTAGAAAACCAGCCGCTGCGCCGATGCCTGCGACCATCGCTCGGCCTACATGCCCGTGGTAACGCAGCCCAAGGATCAACACGGCCAGCATGAAAAGCGCCAGAAAACTGACTGCATAGCGAAAGACCTCTGGCTGGACCTGCGTCAGCGTCCACAACCCAACTGGCAATGCCAGCGCACACCCTGCCAATAACCGCAGCAAATCCTTGCGATGCACCGCGCTCCACGCCCGGCGCAGGTTCGGCAATGGGCCGAAAAGGTCCATGATGGTCAGGCCAATGATGGCCCCGAACGGGCCTAGAAACGGCGTAGCGATAGGAAGAAAAATAAGCGCGGTGCCAAAGCCGGAAAATCCACGCACCACTCCGCCGAGAAACGCAGCGAAAAGGATAATGGCCAGCCCCGTGGGGGACTGGCCGAAGTACTCAGGCATCGATGTTGGCAAACTGGTTACCAGCGGTGTTCGACGGCTTGGACCAGTCCCGCTTGACCCCCAGCCACAGCAGGATGGTCGAGGCCACAAAGACCGAGGAATAGGTCCCCACGATCACACCCCAGATCATCGCGAATACAAAGCCACGGATCACGTCGCCGCCCAGCACATAAAGCGAGATCAGTGCCAGCAACGTGGTCACCGAGGTCATCACCGTCCGGCTGAGCGTTTCGTTGATCGAGATGTTCAGAACCTCTTTCAGGTCTTTCTTCTTGTACTTCCGCAGGTTCTCACGCACGCGGTCGAACACGACCACAGTGTCGTTCAGCGAGTATCCGACGATGGTCAGCAACGCTGCAATGATAGCCAGGTCGAAACGGATTTGCAGTTCCGAGAAGATGCCGATGGTCAGGATCACGTCGTGCACGAGCGCAGCAACGGCGCCCAAGGCAAACTGCCACTCAAAACGCAGCCAGATGTAAACCAACACCGCTCCGATCGCGAGGACCACCGCAATCACGGCGGTCTGAATCAGTTCCCCCGAAACCTTGGGGCCAACAGATTCTACCGAGACGAATTCGATATCCGGGGCGGCTACCTTCAGCGCCTGTTCAACAGCCGAAACTGTCGCGGCTGAAACAGCCTCAGCATCCGCCTGTGCCTGAATCCGGATCATGGCGACGTTCTCATCCGGCCCGAATGTGGGATCGAAGATCTCGGTTATCGTCACATCGCCCAACTCCAGCGGGGAGATGGCGTCGCGATAAGCGCCCACATCAATCTCTTGCGCGCTTTCGGTTCGGATAGTGGTGCCGCCCCGGAAGTCGATGCCGAAGTTCAGTCCTTGCAACATGAAGGACGTAAACGCCACAACCATCATCAGGCCCGAAATACCCAGCCAGATCTTCCAGCGGCTGAAGAAATCGAACGAGGTGTTCTGGGGTACGAGTTTCAGTCTCATGTCAAACCTCGATCATTTTCGGACGGCGGCGTTCGAACCATATGACGATCATCAGACGTGTCACGAAGATCGCAGTGAAGACTGAGGTCAGAATACCCAGCCCCAGCGTAATTGCGAAGCCGCGAACCGGGCCGCTGCCCATGGCAAACAGGATCGTTGCCGTGATGAAAGTGGTCACATTGGCGTCCAGAATGGCCGACAATGCCTTTTCATATCCCAACTCGATCGCCCGCGCCGGGCCTTTGGCAGATTTCAGTTCCTCACGGATACGTTCAAAGATCAGCACGTTGGCGTCCACCGCCATACCGACTGTCAGAACAATCCCCGCGATCCCCGGCAGAGTGAGCGTTGCCCCGATCAACGATAGCAGCCCAAACAACAGACCGACGTTGATGATCAGCGCAATGTTGGCGAATACCCCGAAAAGGCCATAGCTCAGCGCCATGAATACCAGAACCGCGACAAAGGCCACGATTGTTGCAACCTTACCCGCGTCGATACTGTCCTGCCCCAGCTCAGGCCCGATCGTGCGTTCCTCAAGGAATTCCAACCCCGCAGGCAGCGCACCAGCACGCAACAAGACGGCCAGATTGGTGCTTTCTTCGACGGTGAAGTTACCCGTGATGATACCCGATCCACCCGGGATATGGGATTGGATCACCGGGGCCGAGATCACCTCGTCATCCAGCACGATGGCGAAAGGCGCACCGATATTTTCCAGTGTATAGTCACCGAATTTCCGCGCACCGGAGGTATTGAACCGGAAGCTGACCGCCGGACGGCCGTTCTGATCGAACGACGGCTGCGCATCCACCAGCTCTTCACCAGTAACAACAGGGGCGGATTCCAGCGTATAGAAAACGCCGGTTTCATCTATCGACGGTACGACTTCTTGCCCGATACCCGGCACGGCATCCGGGTCAGTGCCGCGACCAGCCACCGGATTGAAAGTAAGCTGCGCGGTTGTGCCTATGATTTCTTTCAGTTCTCCAGCGCTGCCGATGCCCGGCACCTGAATCAGGATACGGTCTGCGCCCTGACGCTGAATGGTAGGTTCGCGGGTGCCAACCTCATCAATCCGGCGACGGATGATTTCCAGCGCCTGCCGCACGGTGCGGTCATCCGAGGCCAGTTTTTCCGCTTCGGACAATTGCACGACAATCGTGTCGCCTTCGGCACGGGCTTCGATATCCGTGGCACCGACGCCGGTCAGCGTCTGCACCTGACGGGCCAGACCGCGCACAACCTCCAGCGCGCGGGACATCCCCTCGGGCTGACTGATGCGGACGCGAATCTCATCCGGGGCCGACTCTTGTTTGCGGATCGTGCCTACGGTTGAACGCTCATCCCGCAGGGCATCTCGGATTTCCGGCCACATCGCCTCCATCCGGGATTCGTAGACATCTTCGACCTTCACTTCGGCCAGCAGATGCGCACCACCCCGCAGGTCGAGGCCCAGATTGACCAGTGATGACGGCAGCCAGTTCGGCCACTGCCCTGCTTCGGCCTGCATTTCGGGGGTGTCGATGCCAAGTTCGATCGCGGCCTTGGCGTCATTGGATTGCTCGACGCGCGTATAAAACGCATTCGGCAGGGCCATGAGCAGGCCGATCACACAGACCGACCAGATCAGAACCCGCTTCCAGGTATCAATTTGCAGCATTACCCTGCCTTTTCAAGGGATTGTCGCGCGAAATTACTTCGCTGGTTCAGTCTTGTTCAGAACCTGCGCAATGGTCGATTTGACCACACGTACCTTGACGTTCTCGGCGATCTCGACCTCGATCTCGTTGTCGCCTTCCTTGACCTTCGACACCTTGCCGATCAGACCACCCTGGGTGACAACCTGATCGCCCCGGCGCACAGCCTCGACCATGGCCTGATGTTGCTTCATCTTCTTCTGCTGCGGACGGATCAGCAGGAAATACATGATCGCGAAGATCAGGATCAGCGGGAGAAACTGGGCGATTGCGCCACCTTCCATGGGATATTCCTTTTGTTTTGACGTTGCGGACAAGCTCCGCAAATTTGGCGAGAACCTATGCTTAGAGTTGCCCCTTTGCAAGCGAAGGCAGCTCTGTGTCCTACCTGAACCCAAACCTAACGCTGCAAGAATAGGAAAAGCGTTGCAGATATGCCCTATGAACAGGGCAAAAACTGGGTATAGTTCGGGTTAAGGGGGACGTATGGTACGGCAATTCAAGCCCTTCGATTTATTGTTTTATTTCCTGATCTCACTGGCGCTGAGCCTGTGGTTTGCCTTCCCGGTATGGGCGCAGGAAACACCCATCGAAAACACAGCACCAGAAGTCGAAGAGTCCGAAGTTTTCATGGCTCCGGTTATCGTGGACGGGGACGTTTTGTTTCAGGTTCGAGGCTCCAGTGCCCTTCCCGCGCCCGAACGCGCAGAAGGTGTGCAAGAGAAGATCATAGAAATCGCCGAAGCTTCGGACGCACCTTCCGTTGAGATCACTTATGAAGAGAGCGAGTTCGGTGTCTGGATTCTGGCCGATGGTGATCGGATATCTATTGTTACCAACGCCGATGCCGAATTGGATCAGATGGAGCTGAGCGTTCTCAGCGTGTTGCACGGCACCGCGATCAAAGAAGCCATTGAAGCCTATCGCGCCAATCGCACGGAAGAGGCGCGTGTCTCGGGCGCGATCGAGGCCGCTGCCTGGACCATAGGCTTTGTTGTATTTGTCGTGGTGATCCTATGGCTGCACCGGAGAATTCGTCGTCGCACGCTGAAATTCGTCAAACGTCACCTGAAGGACGTAGAGACCGCCACCGCCAAAAGCGTTCAGGCCGAGGCGATTGCTGCACTGGTTCGGTATGGTCTGAATTTCGTTCTGCTGGTTATCTTCTTTCTTGGCTTCTACTACTACCTCTCCTTTGTTCTGCTGGCCTTTGCCGAAACCCGCTATTTCGCGCAGCTTCTGCTTACATACTTGACCGAACCGGTCCTGCTGATTTTCCAAGGCATCCTAAGCTATTTCCCCAATTTGATCATGCTGGGCCTGATCACCTGGGTGACTATGTACATTATCAAAGGCATGCGCGTGTTTTTTGATGCGGTCGAAGCTGGCTCATTCGACATGGGCGATTTCGAGAAACACTGGGTCAGCCCCACCTTCAACATTGCCCGTGTCATCGTGATCCTTATCGCTCTGGTCTTTGCAGTGCCCTACATTCCGGGCTCGGATTCGGCTGCGTTTCAAGGGCTGACAATTCTTGTGGGCGCGATGCTGTCATTGGGCGCAAACTCGGTCGTGTCGAACATGCTGGCAGGTCTGTTCGTGATATATCGCCGGTCGACCTCGATCGGCGACCGTATCCAGATCGGGGATCACATCGGCGACGTGGTGCAGATCAAGTTGATGGAGACTCACCTAAAATCCATCAAGAACGAGCTGATCTCGATCCCCAATGCGCAGTTGATGAACTCGGATGTGGTGAATTTCTCAAAGAAAACAGATGGCAGCGGGCTGTTGCTGCATACCACTGTTGGTATTGGCTATGAGGAACCACCTGAGAAGGTCGAAGCCATGCTGATTGAGGCCGCCCACCGCACCAAGGGGATCAAGGCCAAGCCGGAACCATTTGTTCTGTGGACCGCTCTGGCGGACTACGCGATCAACTATCAGATCAACGGCTACACCACGCGGGGCAGCATCATCCCGAAAATCCGCTCGGACCTGCACCGCAATATTGTGGCCGTGTTCAATGAGAACAACGTGCAGATCATGACACCGTCTTACATGGCCGATCCTGCCGATCCAAAGATCCCGGCAGAGGAATGGGACGGCCATTTGGCGCATGAAACACACGAGGACGCCGATAAGTCGTAACCGGTGCTACACCCCGCCTTTCAGATGGTGCATAAGCGATCCTAGTGATTCACGCATTAAGGATCTGAACCATGCACGACATCCGCGCCATTCGCGAAAACCCTGACGCCTTCGACGCCGCTCTGGCGCGCCGTGGGGATGCGCCGGTGTCGTCAGATGTGCTGCGGCTAGACGAAAGCCGTCGGGCCAAGATTCTGGCCGCCGAGACGGCTCAGGCCGAACAGAACAAGGCCAGCAAAGAGGTCGGCGCTGCAAAAGGGCGTGGGGACGAGGCCGAGTTCGAACGCCTGCGCGCCCTGGTCGCGGAGAAAAAAGCCGAGATTGCCCGCATGCAGACCGAGGCCAAAGACCTGGACGCCCTACTGACCGATCAACTGATCCGCATTGCAAATCTGCCCGCCGAGGATGTGCCCGAAGGCGCAGATGAAAACGACAATGTCGAGATCAACCGCTGGGGCACACCGCGCGAACTGGACTTTGCGCCCAAGGAGCATTTTGAGATCGATGCCGTTCAAAACGGCATGGACTTCGAAACGGCTGCCAAACTCTCTGGCTCGCGCTTTGTACTGCTGTCGGGTGGCGTTGCACGCATCCATCGCGCGTTGGCACAGTTCATGCTGGACACGCATATTAACGAGAACGAGCTGACCGAGGTGAACGGCCCGGTTCTGGTGCTGTCCGAAATGATGCAGGGCACCGGCCAGTTGCCGAAGTTCGGCGAGGACAGCTATCAGACCCGCGAAGGCTGGTGGCTGATCCCCACCTCCGAAGTTTCGCTGACCAATATCGTCAACGACACATTGATCGAGGAAAGCTACTTGCCTCGCCGTTATACCGCGCATTCCCTGTGTTTCCGGTCCGAAGCGGGCAGCGCAGGTAAAGACACGCGCGGCATGCTGCGGCAGCACCAGTTTGAAAAAGTCGAGATGGTCTCGGTCACGCATCCGGACAAATCGGATGACGAACAAAAGCGCATGTTGCGCTGTGCCGAGGGTATTCTGGAAAAACTGGGCATTCCCTATCGCACCGTGATCCTGTGCACCGGAGACATGGGTTTCGGTGCGCGCCGCACCTATGACATCGAGGCATGGTTGCCCGGTCAGGACACCTATCGCGAGATCAGCTCGGTCTCGACCTGTGGTGACTTTCAGGCGCGCCGGATGAACGCGCGTTTCCGTCCAGAGGGCGGAGGCAAACCGGAATACGTTCACACGTTGAACGGGTCCGGTCTGGCGGTCGGGCGTTGCCTGATTGCGGTGCTTGAAAACGGACAGAACGCAGACGGTACAGTGACACTGCCCGAGGTGCTGTCCCCGTATCTGGGCGGCAAGCTGACGCTGCAACTGGACGGCACACTGGCATAAAAAGCCGGCACACGCGCATCGCGGTGCCGGTCAAAAAGAACGGAAGGCGGAGGAGAGTTACTTCTTCGCCTTTTTCTTATCCTTCTTCTTGTCTTTCTTCTTTTTATCCTTCTTGGATTTGTCTTTTTTCTTGTCGTCCTTCTTGGACTTTTTGTCTTTCTTGGACTTGGCCTTCACCTTTTCCTTAGCTTTCGAGAACGCGGCCTCCATCTCTTGCAGCTTTTTGGCGGCTTTCTCGGCCTTTGCCTTGGCTTTGGCTTTCTTACGGGCCTTTGCTTCAGCGGCCGCAGCGGCTGCTTTTTCTTCGGCAGCCTTGCGCGCAGCCTCTTCTGCCCGTTTCTCGGCAGCAGCAGCGGCGACAGTTTTACGTGCCTTTGGCCTGCGCGCGACAGTGCGACGCGTGACCGGTTTTCGGGCCGCAGGTTTCGCAGCAGGTTTGCCCGTCGCGGGTTTAGCTGCGATCGCCTCTTTCGCTGCGGCGATCAACACCGCGGCGCGAGCAGCGCCAATTCGGGGGATTTTTACCAGGTCAGCGGGGCTTGCTTTGGCGATGGCCTCTGCGGTTTTAAATCCATTGGCAATCAGCGCCCGCTCCAGCGCCTCGCCTACACCCTTAACTTCGGTCACTGCGGTCATTTCGGCTCCTTCCTATTTCTCCCAGTTCTTCTATCGAATATGCACTGGGTTATCACACCTGCAAGCCAGCCGGTCTTTTAAACGCTTCGTGAGTTTCAAGCGCCATGGGCCAGCTTACCGGTCCTGTCATTTTTGGGGAATGGCACAAGGCGTTTGGCGTCCTCGTCCCAGAGTTTCAGATTCAACGCCGCCACTGCCTCGGGGAACTTGATCCGGCGCGGCGTGTATTCGGGCGGCAGGTTATAATGGCATGCCCGCAACCGATACGATGGAATGCGTGAGTTGAAATGGTGGATGTCATGCAGGGTGATGCAAGCCACCGCATTGTCGAACCACCAGCCAAAATCCAAGGCAGATGATCCTTGCAAAGCTGCCAGTTGCGGGTCAAGGTCCGGGCGGCGGTCCCAGTATGTGTCCTCGAAATTATGCTGTAGGTAGACTAGGAACACGCCCAACATGCCCCCCAAAAGCGAAAACACCAGCCAGACCAGAATGCCCGTTTGTCCGGCGATCAGATAGAGCACCCCAAGGAAGACAACGATCGACAGATTGTGCAGCAACACGCCTGTCACTCCGAACCGCACTGTGTTCTTGGGCCAGCGGTAGCGGATGAAATATGTGAACAGCGCACCCACAGGTACCAAGATGAACGGGTTACGGTAAAGACGGTAGTACAAACGTTTTTTCCAATCCGCCCCATTCCACTCGCGCAGCGTCATGGTGTGAATTTCACCGGTCTCTCGATGTTCCAGATTGCCGATACCCGCATGGTGCAGATTGTGGTTCTGCTTCATTACCTCAAACGGTGCAAAGGTGAATGGCGACAGCCCGTGCCCCGCCCATTCATTCTGCTCGCGGGTTTCAAACAAGGAATGGTGACCGCAATCATGCTGCAGCACATAGAGACGCACGGCCGAAAAAGCGAAAACGATCCCGGCGGGTATCATGATGTACCAGCGGTCGACATAAATGATCGCCAGCGTGAGCGACGCGAAATAAACAGCGAAGGTTCCAAAATAGCTCAGCGCAGCCAGCCGATTGTCCTGCACTGCGTATTGTCGTGTGTATTCCCGCAAATTCATTTGGCCTGTCCCTACGTCTGGCTCAGTTAATATCCAAGAGAAACTATTTGCGTTTTACTCATATATAATCAGCGCGCACAAAAACAAATGCCCGCAGGTTAATGCTAACCTGCGGCACCGGGGCTGTCACGCCCTTCAGCCAAAAATGCTGAAAATTGGCGCAGTTACGCGCGACCTTTGAGATGTTTTGCCAAAGCGCCCGCGTTTTTCTTACGCCGGCCCTTGTAGGGGTTCTTGTCGCCCTGCCCGCGTAAAGTCAGGCGGATCGGTGTGCCCGGCATGTCAAAATCCTCGCGCAGGCCGTTGACCAGATAGCGCGTATAACTGGCGGGCATCTTGTCAGGGTGCGAGCACATTACAACAAACCCCGGCGGCCTTGTCTTGGCCTGGGTCATGTAGCGCAGCTTGATCCGGCGTCCCTGAGGTGCTGGCGGTGGGTGCTGTTCAAGCATAGCGGTCAGCCAGCGGTTCAGGGCAGCGGTCGGAACCCGGCGGTTCCAAACATCATGGGCGCGCAGGATGGCGGCACGCAAACGCTCCAATCCTCGGCCTGTTTTCGCAGAAACCGTGATCAGAGGCGCGCCGCGCAGCTGCGGCAGCAGGCGATCAAAGGATTCTTTCAGATCACGCAGCTTTTCCTGCTTGTCCTCTTCAATGTCCCATTTGTTGACAGCAACAACAACAGCACGACCCTCGCGCTCAGCCAAATCAGCGATACGCAGGTCCTGTTGTTCAAACGGAATGGCTGCGTCCAGCAGCACGACGACCACTTCGGCAAATTTCACCGCGCGCAGACCGTCCGAGACCGAGAGCTTTTCCAGCTTTTCCTGCACCTTGGCCTTCTTGCGCATCCCAGCCGTGTCAAAAATCCGCATTGGCGTGCTATCGCCGTCAGGATCGGCCCAATCCACCCGCAAGCTGATCGCGTCACGTGTAATTCCGGCCTCGGGACCGGTCAGCAATCGATCTTCGCCAATTATCTTGTTGATCAGGGTGGACTTCCCGGCATTCGGGCGCCCAACAACCGCGACCTGCAGTGGTTTCGCATCAGTGATCAGCGGGGTTTCGCCCTCACCATCCTCGTCCAGTTCGATATCCGTTTCCGGCGCATCGTCCGCAGCCTGTTCCTCGGCGGCGTCAGCCAGCGGCATTAGCTGCGTGTAGAGGTCCGTCATCCCCTCGCCATGCTCGCCCGACAGGCGCACCGGCTCACCCAAGCCCAGATTATAAGCCTCAAGCACACCGGCATCCGCAGCTGACCCTTCGGCCTTGTTGGCCGCTAGAATTACGTGTTTGGAACGTTTGCGCAGTATCTCGGCAAACATCTCATCCGTCGGTGTAAGACCCACACGCGCGTCAATCATGAACAGGCAGACATCGGCCATATCCACGGCGCGCTCGGTCAGGCGGCGCATTCGGCCCTGCAGGCTGTCATCGGTCGCGTCCTCAAGGCCCGCCGTGTCGATCACCGTAAAGCGCAGATCGCCCAGACGCCCTTCGCCTTCGCGCAAGTCGCGCGTCACGCCGGGCTGGTCGTCGACCAAAGCCAGACGTTTGCCCACAAGGCGGTTGAACAGAGTGGATTTGCCCACATTCGGGCGCCCCACGATGGCGAGGGTCAGCGACATGATACTCAACTTTCAAGACTCAGACGCGCCCTTTAGCGCATCTTGCGGTCAACGGAAAGCGTGCAGTTCACCTTTGGACGACACGACGTACAGCGTCTGTCCCGCGACAACGGGTGCGGTGGTGGCACCACCGGGCACTTCTACGCTGTTGACCAGCGTTCCATCCACCGGATTAAAGAACCGAAGGAAGCCGTCATTCGAGGCTATCACAACGCGCCCACCAGCGACGATCGGGCCATAGTGAGCGACAATCGGGCCACGACGCCCCGGTTTATCTTTGACAAACCCCGGCAAGTCTCGCGCCCAAACGATGGAACCATCAGAGCTATTCAGTCGAACCAATTGGCTACGATCGCTGATCAGGAACAGGCTATTGCCCGCAGGCCAGACCGTGTCGACAGCCCCTTCTTCGGCAGTCCAGATCCGTTCACCAGACCCTGAGTCGAACGCCACGGTGCGTCCCGAGTGGCTGCCGATGTAGATAGTGTTGCCGACAACCATAGGTCCGCCGGTTACGTCAACAATCTGTGATACTGCACGTCCCCGACGTCCGCCTGCCACCGATGCGTTCCAGCGCTGAATCCCACCCCTGCGAAACGCGGCAGAAATATCGCCCGAGCCGAAAGCAAAAACAGCAAATTCCGACGCAATCACCGGAGCCGGAGCGCCGAGTACATTCCCCACACTCGGGGTGCCCTGAACCTGCCAGGCAATGCGACCATCCTTGGTGTTCACGACCCAACCGGTTTCGTCACCTGCTACCAGATACAACAGGCCGTCATTAACCAAAGGCGCACCACTGCCGGTGGCGTTCAGGCGCTTTTGCCATATGATCGCACCGGTCTTGCCTTCCAACGCAGTCAGCCGCCCAAAGCCCGATGACACGTAGAGCACGCCGTTGGCATACGCCATCCCGCCTCCGGTCGCATCGCTGTCGCCATCGTTCGCGGGGATCAGGTTTGTGCTCCACGCCACCTGCCCCTGTGGGGTAACCGCAGAAACTTTCGCGCCCGCGTCCAACGTAAATATCAGGCCACCGGCGGCAACCGGCTCGGCGGTGATGCGGCGCTTGCGCGAATCTCCATCTCCGATTGACGCGGACCAAATGCGCTGCGGTGCTGCACGCAAAGCCGCATTGGTGGTGCGATACGCAGGCGTCCCTGCGCTTTGCGGCCAATTGGCATTCGCTTTCTGCGCAGGCAAGCTGATCGGTTTCGAACCAAGCGTAGCCACCGTCACATTGTCGGTAGTCTGGCGAATATCCTCGCGCGGGCCGGAAAGGATAGTTTCAGGTTCCTCACAGGCGGCCAGCACAGTCAGCGATAGTGCCGCGATCGGCAATCCAATGCGGGAGATTATACTTGTCACCATCGTACTCCGAACTCGCCTGTCATTCTTTATGCCGCTGGATCAACCCTGCCGGGCCACCAGCGGTTCTGGTTCACCGCCCAGAGCGACAATCAATTGCGCGACGCGTTGCTGAAGATCGACGCCAATTTCGGCATCCTGACGCATTGCCTGCAACCGGTCGAGCGCGGCATCGACATTGCCTTCAGAGATGTCGATCAAGGCCAACTGTTCCTCGGCCAGCAACCGCAGCGGCGCACCTGGTGTCGCCAACGCTTCGAATTGCTGACGGCGGTCTGCCGCTGGCATTGTATCGGCCTGCAGCAGCAAAGCCTTGAAAGAAGCAATCGCCCGGTAAATTTCCGGCAGCTCGCCCTGTACCGCCACCGCGTTCAGGCTTGCAACCGCCTCATCCCGCGATCCGGCTTCGGTTTGCGAAGACGCCAGCAACATGTTCAAAACGGCATCTCCGCCCGGCGTGGCGGCCTCGATCCCCTCAAGGCTGGCGACACGATCAGCCGAGTCATTTTGCGACAACGCGCTAAGAATCGCATCACCCAAATCCTGAGCCTGCCCGGTGATACGAGCCTTGCGAACCTCGTTGAAAGCGGCACCACCCACGATCAGGACCACGGCTAGAACCCCGACCCAGCCCCAACGGCGCAGCAGCAGAAACAGACGATCACGGCGAACCTCTTCGGTCACCTCATCAATAAAACTGTCGACGTCGCTCATCCCTGCTCCCCAGGCTTTGTGCTGATGTATGGCGCCATGTCATACCTCGGCCTCCCGGCCAAGCCAAGGGTCGGAATTCGCACATTTTCGCGGCGACACGCCACCCTTGCGAAAAAAAGTGAACCGAACTATTCAGTTTAGTGTGGAAAAGATGCATGCTTGTCCCCATTTTCTAGCATGCGCGCCGAGAAAAAATCGGCGAATAATTTTGTTGTGAGGCCGTGTATGCGTCTGATTTCATTCGTGAATGCAATCTTGGTTGTTACCGCGTTGTACCTTCTGGTTTTCGAAAGGGACGCGCTGTTTGCATTTGCCGGTCGAGGTGACACCGAAGTTGACGTAACGTCCGATGCTGAAACCGCCGATCACGAAACGTCGAGCCAATCAGCAATTGCTGTGGTTGCCATGCGGTCCATCGCACGGGAAATTGACGGCGCCGTGTTGGTGCGCGGGCAGACCAGGGCCAATCGACAGGTCGAAGTATTGGCCGAAACCACCTCGACCGTAATCTCGGAACCCAAGCGTAAGGGTGCATTCGTTGAAGTCGGAGATCTTCTGTGCGAGCTGGACCCAGGCACCCGCCCCGCCAGTCTGGCCGAGGCCGTAGCCGCCAAGCTGGAGGCAGAAAGCCGCATCCCCGAGGCCGAAGCTCGTTTGGATGAGGCGCACGCACTTGTCGCCGAAGCGCAGATCAATCTGACCGCGGCACAAAAGTTGTCAGAGACGGGCTTCGGATCGGAAACCCGCCGAATTTCAAGCGAGGCTGCGATGCGATCTGCCGAGGCCGGCATCAAAACCGCTGAAGCCGGCCTTGAAGCCACCCGCGCGGGAATTGAAGCCGCAAACGCAGAAGTCAAAGCCGCCCAGCGCGAAATTGACCGGCAAACCATCGAAGCACCTTTCAAAGGATTGCTGGAAAGCGACACTGCTGAGCTTGGCAGCTTGATGCAGCCCGGATCGCTCTGTGCGACGGTAATTCAACTTGATCCGATCAAGCTGGTCGGCTTCGTACCCGAGGTTGACGTGAACAAGATCATTGTCGGTTCCGAAGCTTCGGCGCAGCTCGTCACCGGACGACAAGTCGCAGGTCGAGTGACCTTTCTCAGCCGTTCAGCGGATGAAACCACCCGCACATTCGAAGTCGAGATCACGGTTCCGAACCCGGACCTGACCATTCGCGACGGTCAAACCGCCGATATCCGCATTTCGGCCGACGGAGCAAAGGCACATCTCCTGCCCCAGTCTGCCCTGACCCTGAACAACGAAGGGCAAGTGGGTGTGCGCACCGTGGGCGCAGGTAGTATTGTCGATTTCATGCCAATCAAACTGTTGCGCGATACCGCAGAGGGTATTTGGGTAAATGGGTTGCCGGAAACGGCTGATGTCATTGTTGTCGGGCAGGAATTCGTAACCCAGGGCGTAAAAGTTAAGCCCACCTATCGGGACACGGCACAATGAAAGGGCTAGTCGCTTGGGCCGCTAACCGAGCCCGCATGGTACTGGCCTTCATCGCGATCTCGCTGATCGTCGGTGGGTTTGCCTATGTTGGACTGCCCAAGGAAGGAGAGCCGGACATCGAAATTCCGGCTCTGTTCGTCTCGGTTCAATTCCCCGGCATCTCGGCTGAAGACTCGGAAAACCTGCTGATCAAGCCAATGGAGACCGAACTGGCGGATTTGGATGGTCTCAAGGAAATGACCGCCACCGCCGCCGAAGGTTATGCCGGTATCGCACTGGAGTTCGAATTCGGCTGGGACAAGACGGCTATTATGGCCGACGTGCGCGACGCGATGAACAGCGCACAGGCTGATTTTCCGGAAGGTGCCGAGCAATATACGCTCAACGAAATCAACTTCTCTGAATTTCCTATTGTCATCGTCAATCTGACCGGGGCGGTGCCGGAACGCACAATGGCGCGTATCGCCAAGGACTTGCAGGATGAGCTTGAGGCACTGGATTCGGTGCTTGAAGCCGGTATCGCAGGCAACCGGGACGAAATGCTGGAAGTGATCATCGATCCGCTGCGGTTGGAATCCTATAACGTATCAGCAGACGAGTTGATCAACGTTGTACAAAACAACAACCAGCTGATCGCAGCGGGCGAGGTGGACACGGCGCAAGGCACATTCTCGGTCAAGATCCCGTCTTCATTCAAGACCGCCGAGGATGTCTATAGCCTGCCCGTCAAGGTCAATGGCGACCGCGTCGTGACAATGGGTGAGCTGGCGCAGATCAACTACACCTTCGAAGACCGTGAAGGCACCGCGCGGTTCGACGGGCAATCGACGGTGGCCCTGCAGGTGGTCAAACGCAAGGGCTTCAACCTTATCGACACCGTGGACGACGTTAAAGCGACCTTGGCCGTTGCACAGGAAAAGTGGCCTGCAGAGCTGCGTGCCGCAGTAGACGTAGGCACGTCAAACGATCAGAGCCGTATCGTCGCCTCGATGGTACGCCAGCTTGAGGGCTCGGTCCTGACCGCGATCGCGTTGGTGATGATCGTTGTTCTGGCCTCGCTGGGCACGCGCGCGGCACTGTTGGTGGGTTTTGCGATCCCGACCTCCTTCTTGCTGAGTTTTGCTTTCCTGGCCGTCATGGGTGTTACCATTTCGAACATGGTAATGTTCGGTCTGATCCTTGCTGTGGGGATGCTGGTCGATGGTGCCATCGTCGTGGTGGAATACGCCGACAAGCGCATCAAAGAGGGCATCGGCCCGATGCACGCCTATGTCGAGGCGGCGCAAAGGATGTTCTGGCCCATCGTATCATCCACCGCAACGACGCTTTGTGCTTTCTTGCCGATGCTGTTCTGGCCCGGTGTTCCGGGCGAGTTCATGAAGATGCTGCCGATCACGTTGATCTTTGTGCTGTCGTCCTCGCTGATTGTTGCGTTGATCTATCTTCCCATTGTGGGCGGCGTGTCGGGCCGCCTTAGCCGGACGTTCGACCGGACGTCTAACTGGTTGCGCAGTGTAGCACCGTGGTGGGTGCGTGCCGTGCTCGTCCCGCCGTCGTTGTATATGATTTTCCTTGGCGCGATGCAGATGCTGAACCCAGGCTATTTGCTGCCCGAGGGCGCATCAGGCGGCGTGGTCTTTGGCGCATTGCTGTTCATACTGGGTGGCTTTGCCGGGTCGGTGACCCTGAGCGCGGCCAAGATCGAACGCCACCACGAGGAGCGCGTCCATTCCGCACGCGAGCACACTCCGTTCGGTTCTGTGGTCAAATTCCTGGTCGGCAATCCGATCATGCCCGTTGTCTCAATTGTTGTTGTCGCCTGCAGCGTGATGGCAGTGATGATTTACTTTGTGAACAACAATCGCGGCGTTGAGTTCTTTGTCGAAACCGAACCGGAACAGGCCACTGCCTATGTTCGGGCACGGGGCAACCTGTCGCTACAGGAAAAGGACGCCTTGGTGCTGGCCGCCGAAGAAGTGATCAGCGCACACCCGGCCGTGACCAATGTGTTCGCCTTTGCTGGTGAAGGTGGTTTGAACCAGAACGATGGGGGGGCCTCGGCTCCTGCAGATACCGTGGGCCGCGTACAATTCGAAATCACCCCTTGGGAAGATCGGCCCACACAAACAGAACCTGCCTTATTCGGCCTTTTCGATCGTGAGATCATCGATCCCGAATTTGACGGTGATTACGTTCTGGATGAGCTGAATGCGGAACTTGCCAAACTGCCCGGTTTCATCGTTGAAATTCTGCCATTGGAGCAGGGCCCGGCCTCAGCCAAGCCAGTGCATCTGCGCATCAAGGCAGATGGGTGGGAGGAACTGACCTTCGCAACCCAATCCGCACGCGAAGTGTTCGACGAAACGCCGGGCCTGATCAAGATCGAAGACACACTGCCCCTGCCCGGTATCGACTGGCAGATTGACGTGGATGTGGCCAAGGCTGGCCGTTTCGGTGCTGACGTGGCCACAGTCGGCGCAATGGTGCAATTGGTCACGCGCGGCATACTGCTGGGCGAAATGCGCCCTGACACTACGGATGAAGAAGTCGAAATCCGCGTGCGCCTGCCCGAACAAGACAGGGTGCTATCGACGCTTGACTCGCTGAAGGTGCGCACACCGGACGGATTGGTCCCTCTGTCTAACTTTGTCACGCGGCAACCGGTTGCCAAATTGGCCGAGATCAACCGGATCAACCAGCAACGTTACTACGATGTGAAGGCGGATGTTGTTGAGGGAATAGAAATTCTTCAAATGGTTCCGCTGGATGAAGAAGGAAACCCAGTAGAAGACGGATTGTTAGACGTAGGCTTTGGTTACGGCGTTTCGGCAGAAGAAGCAGAAAATGGTGATCCCTATAACGTGACACTGGTCATTGAACGAAGCTTTCCGTTTTCATGGATCTTCGGCCCCAAAACGATGCGGTACCATGTACCACAAGTCGCGCAATCCATCAGCCTAGATGTCGTGCAAGATCAGCTTGATGCTGGAAAAGCAACGGTTCAGCTCGTTCCGATGACTGCGAATGAACGTATCGAAAAATTGACACAGTGGCTTGAAACTGATCCCTTCTCGAACGCTGTCAGCTGGGAATGGACGGGCGATCAGGAAGATCAGGAGGAATCCGGCGCCTTCCTGCAAAGCGCATTCCTGGGCGCGCTGGGGCTGATGTTCGTGATCCTGCTGGCACAGTTCAACTCGTTCTACAACTCGGTTCTGGTTCTGCTGGCTGTTGTGCTGTCGACCACAGGTGTTCTGATCGGAATGATTGTCATGCAACAGCCTTTCTCGATCATCATGACCGGGACCGGTATCGTGGCGCTGGCCGGGATCGTGGTAAACAACAACATCGTTCTAATCGACACCTATCAGGAATACAGCCGCTACATGCCCCGGATCGAGGCGATTGTTCGCACTGCCGAAGCACGCATCCGCCCGGTTTTGCTGACCACTCTGACCACGATGGCCGGCCTGACGCCGATGATGTTCGGGCTGTCACTGGATTTCATCAATGGCGGTTATTCGATCAACAGCCCGACGGCTTTGTGGTGGAAGCAACTGGCCACCGCCGTTGTGTTCGGGTTGGGTATCGCAACGGTTCTGACATTGATCGTAACGCCATCTCTGCTGGCGCTGCGGGTTTGGGTAACGACTTATCTGGTGTGGCTCGGCAAATTCCTGGCTCGCGTTTCAGGGGGACGGTCCAGTCGGGTGGCGCAGGACATGGAAATCGGAAAAGCAGTACGCCACGCGCAGGCGACCGAAGTGGTCTGGGGCGACGAAACACCCATCGCGGACCCAGGTACGGAATCAGAAGAGGATCCGGGGTCGCCACCCACCTCACCGCTGAAAGCCGCAGAATAACATGAATGACGAGCCCTCAGGCTCGTCATTTTTTTACAGCACATTGATCCGAATTTACGAACAATTCACTTGGCCAACCGGGTCCAAGTCTGATGCCCGCAGATCGCGTGGTCACAGCCACGCACGGTCAGAGAGTCTCCGCTTAACGTCATTTGCGGCGCGACATCCACATTGACCATCGGTATCCAGAAATCTCCGCCGCCGTATTTGCCGCCCCCTTCGCTGGCGACGTCCCAAAACAGCTTTTTCCCGATATTCGGCGTCTGCACCTCTTTGCCCGATTTGTCATAGGCAGACTGGATCAGGCCACAGAACTTGTCGCCACAGGCCGTTATCTTGATATGTGAGATCAGGTTCTTGCGGTCAGGTTCAGTTTTCCAAACACCCACAATGGGATCAGCGACCGCCAAAGCTGGTATCAACAGGGCTAACGCGGCTGGGCAAGCATTTCTTGATATGAAACTACGCATCAAATTCCCTCCTGCTAATACTGGCCATTATACCACATGATCGGGCGCAGGCCGGTAACAGTTCAGGCAGCCTGCGCGTCCGATTGCTGGCGGCTCCATAGCTGCGCATAGCGCCCTTCGCGTTGCAGCAGTTCGTCATGGGTGCCTTGTTCAAGGATTGCACCCTGCTCTAGAACGACAATGCGATCCGCCTCTGCGATCGTACTGAGGCGGTGCGCGATGGTCAGAACAGTGCGTCCTTCTCCGGCCCGCGCCAAGGCGTCCTTAATGTCCTGCTCGGTATCCGTATCCAACGCCGACGTCGCCTCATCCAGCAGCAGGATTGGCGGGTTCTTCAGCAGGGTGCGCGCAATACCAACACGCTGTTTCTCACCCCCTGACAGCTTCAGACCACGCTCGCCAACCTTGGTGTCATAACCTTCCGGCAAGGTTACAATAAAGTCGTGGATCTGGGCGGCTTTGGCCGCGGCCTCAACATTTTCTTGCGTAGCCCCGTCACGACCATAGGCAATGTTGTAGCGAATGGTGTCGTTGAACAGCACCGTATCCTGCGGCACAACACCGATGGCTGCGTGCAGGCTGTTCAGGGTCACATCGCGCACATCCTGCCCGTCGATCCTCAGTGCCCCGCCGGTCACATCGTAGAAGCGGAACAGCAGCCGTCCTATGGTGGACTTGCCCGACCCCGTAGCCCCTACAATTGCCACCGTCTGCCCAGCGGGAACTGTCAGTGACACGCCCTTGAGGATTTCCCGATCCGCGTCATAGCCAAAGTGCACATTGTCCAGCGTAACCTCGCCACCATTGACGACCAACTCCTGCGCGGCGGGTTTGTCGGTGACTTCGGCGGGCTGTTCTAGCAAATCAAACATTTGCCCCATATCCACCAGAGACTGACGGATTTCCCGATACACCGTGCCCAGAAAGTTCAGCGGCACAGTAATCTGGATCATATAGGCGTTGACCATAACGAAATCGCCCACTGTCAGCGTGCCGCTCTGCACCCCGATAGCCGCCAGAACCATCACGCCGATCAACCCGCAAGTAATCAGGAAGGACTGACCGAAATTCAGAAAGGCCAGCGAGTAAGCTGTTTTCAGCGCCGCTCCGGCATAGGCTTTCATCGATACGTCATACCGTTGAGCTTCACGCTGTTCAGCATTGAAATACTTGACGGTTTCAAAGTTCAGCAAGCTGTCGATAGCACGTTGATTGGCCTCGGTATCCTGATCGTTCATCTCGCGCCGCAGTTTCACGCGCCACTCGGTGACCGCGAAGGTGAACCAGATATAAAGCGCAATGGTCACCGCCACGACAACCAGGTACCAGACATCGAACAACCACATCAGGATGATCGCGACCAGTAGCAGTTCCAGAATCAACGGGCCAATGGAAAACAGCAGGAACCGCAGTAGGAACTCTACCCCTTTCACACCCCGCTCGATAATCCGGCTAAGCCCCCCGGTGCGGCGCGTTACATGGTAGCGCATCGAGAGTTGGTGAATGTGCTGAAAGGTCTCTAACGCCAGTGCGCGCAAGGCCCTCTGTCCGACCGGGGCAAAAGCCGCGTCGCGTAATTGCTGGAACCCCACGGTCATCATGCGCGCCACGCCATAGGCCACGGTCAACCCAACTGCACCCAGCGCTAGCGGCGGTACGCCCTCTCCTGCCAGACTATCGACCGCCCCCTTGTAGAGGATCGGTGTATAGACCGCGATCAGCTTGGCCAATACAAGCATCCCCATGGCGATGACAACCCGGCGTTTTACCCAAGGCTCATCATCCGGCCAAAGATAAGGTGCTACCTTTCGGATCGTACGCCAACCAGACCGGCGTTCGTCGGTCTGGGGCATGTCGTTCGAATGCGTTGGGGCCAATCGTCTCATCACGTACCTGTTCTGCGGTCAGAGAAAGACCTCGCCCTGAAAAGCGCCAAAGGCAAGGACTTATTCAGGAATCGTAAAAATCTGACCGGGATAGATAAGGTCCGGATCGCGGATCGCATCCCGATTGGCCTCGAACAGTTTCACATAAAGGATACCGTCACCAAACCGCTCACGCGAGATAGCCCAAAGGGTATCGCCCTTCTGCACGGTAACCGACCGGATCGGAGGTGTATCTGTTTCTGGCGTCGGCTTGTCCGTTGTCTCGACGGCGCGCAAAACCTCCAGCGGCTCGCGCTTAAACGGAGTTTCAAGTCGGCTGACGACTGTTCCGTCCGGCGCAACCTCGTCCACTCGCAGGGTGTAGACACCGGGCTCAACACCGTCCAATTCACTCCTCCATTTGCCGTCATCTGCAGGAGGCACGTCATCCACCAATTGATTGTCCAGGTACAACCGCACGACCGATCCGTCCGGAACGCGACCTGTCAGTTCAACTTCACCGGCGTCAGAATAGCCAATTGTGTCCAGCGCTACCTGTTCCGGTGCCTGCGTTTGACCGCCCGCGCCCTGTACCAGTTCAACACCATCCTCACCCGATCGCAGAATGGCAACCTGCTTGTCCTGTTCCTCTGCCACCGTATCTTGGGCGGGTTGATCTTGGGCGTCTTGCTCAGTCGCGTCCGCCGTTTCAACAGTGGCGCTGTCGCCGGTTTCGGCATCAGCGGTGCCTGTTTCCGTGTTCGTAGTGTCAACTGTCTGTGCAGATTGTACTGGCGCTTCTTCGGGCTCGGGTTCAGGCAAAGCCGCTATTAAATAATCATCAGATCGAAGTGGTTGTTCGCCTTGTGATTCAATTACCAAGCCCCGCGCATTTTCAGAGAATGGGATAGTAACGAATTCAGCGAACTGCCCGCTGGGATCAACGGTAAAGCTGTGCACAGGGGCTCCGTCCAGCAGCACGCTCAGCTCTGCGCCCGGTTCGGCAGAGCCCGACAGTACTGCATTGCCATCAGGTTCAACGAAAATCTGATCCAAGATCGGAGCCACCTGCGGCGGGATCTCTGCGGCCGTTTCTTGTTCGTTTGCAGGTTCCTCAGGCTCAACAGCAACCTCAGCTGGCTGTTCAGCGGTTTCAGGCTTGGCGTTGCTATCCTCAGTTTGAACCGCAACATCAGCCTGCGACACCGGGTCTTCCGAAGAGCCCCCAATCAATCCGGACAAGAACAATCCGCCTATCCCTGCCACAACTACAATTCCGGCGATCACCCCCCAGACAACACTACCAGCGCTTCCGCTTCCCGAGTCGGCGTTCATGTTTTTCCTTTCACTCCGCAGCGCAAGTGCCTTGAGTACAACACCTTCTGCCTGACGGTTGAGCCAATCTATCAATCTCGCTATCACGGGTCAAAAGCTCAGGCACAACCCCGGAGAGCGATCACAATGTCTCAGAAATCCGTTTGTGTGTATTGCGGGTCACGCAATGGCGCCAATTCCACCTATTCCGATGCTGCAAGAGCATTTGGAACAATGCTGGCGCAGGAAGGTTGGCGGCTGGTCTACGGCGCCGGCGATGTGGGGTTGATGGGCGAAGTCGCACGCGCCGCTCAATCTGCAGGTGGTGATACGTTCGGTGTGATCCCGGTTCATTTGCTGCGACGTGAGGTCGGCAAAACCGACCTGACGCGCTTTGTCATCACCGAAACAATGCACGAGCGCAAAAAGGTCATGATCATGAACGCTGATGCCGTTGTTGTGCTGCCGGGCGGCCCCGGATCACTGGACGAGCTGTTCGAGGCCCTGACATGGCGCCAACTTGGCCTGCACGACAAACCCATTCTGGTGATGAATGTGGACGGTTACTGGGACGCGCTGCATGATCTGTTGCAGCAGGTCATTGGCCAAGGGTTTGCGGATGGATCGCTTGCAGATTTCATCACTTGGGTGGACGATCCGGCAGATGCAATGTCCACACTTCGAGGGTTCCTGACCTAGCGTATGGACGGGCGACCATGGGCCGCCCGTTAAGTTTACACCGCTTGCGCAGAGGGATTCGAACGGCTGGTCAGGAGCTTTTCGACCTTGTGTAACGGGTGGTTGGTCAAAGTCTTGTCAACTTCAGCGACGACCTTGGCCAGAACTTCACTATGAAGACGGCGGCGCAACAGGCCCAGCACATGCGGGCTGGCAACCAGAACCAGCCGGTTAAACGCCCCCTTCAATCCCTTACGGTTCAGCAGATTGGCAACATCCTGAACGAACAGGGATTTCGCATGAGTTTTCCAATCTGGTTCTTCCATCGCCGATTTCTGGTTCGGTCCACCATCGAAACGCCGTCCGGCCCGGTCAGTTGGGCCGGTAGATGTCTCCTGCTCTTCGACCGCAACAACAACCAGATTGGGGTCTTCCGCATCAGTGATATTTTCAACAAATAACGCCTTTTCCCCGTCGGCAATGACAACCCAAGTTCCCTGTTCAAGTGCAACCATCGTGCTCTCCTGTAATGGTTTCAGTGGCCATTCCTCAGGCGCAGGAATACCCTGACGCGGCCAGTGGTATCTGGCGCGTTGCCCGAGTTCGTTTCATTTGATGTGCGGTTCTCTCCCTCCGCTTCGTCTAAGGTAAGCACTGCGGAGTTGCGTACAACACTATCTCAATATGAAACTTTCTTCATAAGCGGGATTTCACCAGTCAGGCCGATAGCTCGATTACCGTGATCTCAGGCGTCACACCGAACCGCACCGGCAGGATCGAGCATCCTATACCCCCGGACACAACCAGATCGCGCCCGCCCTCACGCACATGCCCATAGGCATAGCGATTTCCGAACCGGGACGGCACCATTGGCGACCAACCGAACAGTCGCACTTGCCCACCATGGGTGTGGCCAGACAGGGTCAGTGCCACGCGATCAGGAATTTGCGGAAAAATATCGGGTTCATGTGCCATCATGACCACGGGCGCGTCGTCGGTGATCTGCGCCAGCGTTCCCGGTAGATCATCCAACCCCCGAAACCGTCCGCCACCCCGTACAATCGCCAGTTGATCCTCCAAACCAGCCAGCCAAATGCCGGGGCCTTCAAGTTTGACGGCCTCGTTGGATAGGACCGGAATACCGTTCCGCTGCAAGGCGTCAGCGTACAGGTTTGGCCCGCCGCCACGCCGCTGTGCCGCCAAATCATCCCACCAGTCGTGATTGCCCAACACAGCAAAAACACCGTGCTTGGCCTGCAATCCACCTAAAACCGGTGCGAGTTCTGCAATTTCAACTGGCCGCGTGACGAACCTGTGCCCAGCCGCCAAATCCCCTAACAGCAGCACAAGATCGGGGGCCAGCGCGTTTGTACGTCGCACCACCTGTTGGATTCTATCCAGCCCGACATGCGGTTCCCCTACATGCAGATCCGCCAGAACAGCGACACGCAGGGGCGGCGCAGTCCAGTCTGTGCGCCTCAGCCGCCATCGCCGCACGCGCAGGCGCAGCGCGGGCTCAACAAAGAACCCGTATACGGCAGCAAAAAGGCCTGCCAGCGTCACCGCCAGCAGGCCCTTTATGAACCCTCTCCGGGTCAAAGATTACATCCGCGATGCAACGTTTTCCCAGTTCACCAGATTGTCGAGGAAGTTCGACAGGTAAGCCGGACGCTTATTGCGGAAGTCGATGTAGTACGAGTGCTCCCAAACGTCGCAACCCAGCAGCGCGGTCTGACCAAAGCACAGCGGGTTCACGCCGTTCTCAGTCTTGGTGACAGCCAGCGAACCGTCAGCGTTCTTGACCAGCCACGCCCAGCCCGAGCCGAACTGACCAGCACCAGCAGCGCTGAACTGCGACTTGAACTCGTCAACCGAGCCGAAGCTTTCGACCAGAGCCTTTTCCAGCTCACCGGGCATAGCGTTGTCGCCGGGGCCCATCATCTCCCAGAACTGGTTGTGGTTCCACAGCTGGCTGATGTTGTTGAAGATGCCGTTCTGAGCGACTGCGTTGGCGTCGTAGGTGCCAACGATGATCTCTTCCAGCGACTTGCCGTCCCACTCGGTGCCAGCGATCAGCTTGTTGCCGTTGTCGACATAGGCTTTGTGGTGCAGGTCGTGGTGATATTCCAACGTTTCCGCGGACATACCCTTGGCTGCCAGCGCGTCATGTGCATAAGGAAGATCAGGAAGTTCAAAAGCCATGTCGGCCCCCTGTTAAAATGTAAGTTGCGGTTCCCAAGGTTAAATGCTTTGGCAGCCGCCGCAGGTCAAGGGCCGAGATAACAAAACCCGGAGGCAGGCGATGCTGACACAGGCGCGCAAGATGTTCTACCGCGCTCGCGGATACTATGCGGGCACCCTGAACGGCGAGCATTTTCGGCTGGACCCCTATCACTCGAAATTCTGGCGCAAGGCGTCCGCGGGCAAGTGGGAACCCGAAACCTTCGCCGTATTGGACAAATACCTATCGCCGGACAGAGATTACCTGGATATCGGTGCCTGGATCGGCCCCACTGTCCTCTATGCCGCGCGCCGCGCCCGCCATGTATGGTGTTTCGAGCCTGACCCGGTGGCTTACCGCTACTTGGTCTGGAACCTTGAACTCAACGACATCCGCAACGTGTCGGCCTTCGGCATCGCCCTGTCAAACGGATTTGGAGTAACCCAAATGGCATCGGCGCATGGAGAGGCGGGCGATTCCACATCGTCGCTGCTGCATGGCGGTAACCATGGCACAGACGCGCTCACCATTGGATGGGATCAGTTTTCTAAATCTGTAGATCTGTCTGACGTATCACTGGTAAAAATGGACATCGAAGGTGCCGAGTTTTCCGTTCTGCCCTCTTTGTTGCCCTGGCTAAAAGAGACAAGCCCCGCGCTGTTCCTCTCTACACACGCGCCCTATCTGAGTGCAGAAAGCCGCGCAGCTGCGATGGATAAACTTTCCGAAGACCTGACTTTCTACCGCCATTGCCGAGACCCATTTACAGGTGAAACCGGCAAGCCAGCTCTCATCAGCCAAAGGGCACTCACCCAGTTCCCGACATTCCTGTTCGACGCAAACACCTGACGCTTGGAACACACGATCCGTACTTCATCTGGCCAAAAATATCCTGGGGGTGAGGCCACAGGCCGAGGGGGCAAAGCCCCCTCACCCGTTTTTGCCCAATGCCATCAGGGCTTAGTAAACCCCAACCTCACTGCCCGGCTGCGCCGCAACCTTGAGGAGGTTAAAGACATAATCCGCCACCGATCGGAAGCAGACCACGCGCAAGGTTTCGGCGTCGTCCATCCAGAACGCGCCCGCCACTTGTGCCAATCGAGAGCGGCGGATCTGGTCGGGCTGGAACGCGTCGACCGACAGATCAACAGGTGCCAGCTTGCCCATCACCTCACGCGCGCTTGCGCCCGAGATGCGGAACACCGCCCGTGCGTCTGACACATTGACCGCCAGCGCATGAGTGCCACTGAGGGCGTTGGTCATCGCGGCCAGTTTGGCCTCGACCTCGGCGTAAGGAACAAGCACCAGCAGTTCGTCTGTAGACATCCAGCAGACGCCAGTATCCCCTGCGACCAAGGCTTCGCGTTGTCCGGGCACCTTTTGCCCGGTTGCGTCTTTGACGGCCTTGGCCAGCACCTTGTCGGACAGGTCGCCACGCAGGGTGATCATACCCTGCAGGCCGCATTCCTCGACCTTGGCAATGCCTTCATAGCTGGCGTGATTCAGTGCGCTGATGGGTTCAGACATTCTGCTTCTCCCCGTCTTTATCATAGAAGATCGGGTCCACGATCTTGGCTTTGTAGGTTTTACCATCGGTGCCCGGGAACTCGACAATCTCGCCCATGCGGTCGGGGCCGTGTTTGATCAGACCCATGGCGATGCCGCGGTCCAGATTGGCCGAATAATAGGTCGAGGTCACGCGCCCGATCATGTTGCGCTGGCCGTTGGCGTTGACGCCCTCGCCGACTGCGTAAGCTCCGTCGGGAATGACAGAACCATCCACAGTCTCGAGACCCACCAGTTTCCAGCGTTCAGGATCGGCCATGTGGGTGCGCGAATGTGCGCGTTTACCGAGGTAATCCTCTTTCTTTTTCGACAGCGCCCAGTGCAGTCCCAGATCCTGCGGGATCACGGTGCCGTCGGTCTCGTCGCCGATCATGATGAAGCCCTTTTCGGCCCGCAGGATGTGCAGACATTCGGTGCCGTAAGGCATGACACCGAACTCCTGCCCCGCCGCGATCAACGCATCCCAGAACGCCCGACCCTGAGACGCGGGAACTGCGATTTCATAGGACAGTTCGCCCGAGAACGAGATGCGATAGGCCCGGCAATCGAAGTCGCCGATCTTGCCATCGCGCCATTCCATGAACGGCAGCGCCTCTTTGCTGACATCCATGCCGCCGAGCTTTTCCAGCACCTTTCGGGCGTTAGGGCCAACCACCGCAACCTGCGCATATTGCTCGGTCACATTGGCGACATAGACTTTCCAGTCCCACCACTCAGTCTGCAGCCATTCTTCCATGTGACCATGGATACGTTCGGCTCCGCCGGTGGTTGTGTGGCACAGCCAGGTGTCCTCATCGATGCGGGCAACAACACCGTCGTCGATCAAAAAGCCGTTTTCCGAGCACATCAGGCCATAGCGGCATTTGCCGACCTTCAGCGTGGACATCATGTTGGTGTACATCATATCCAGGAACTTGCCGGCATCCGGGCCTTTGACAATCAGCTTGCCCAGCGTCGAGGCATCCAACAGGCCGAGGTTTTCGCGGGTGTTCTTCACCTCGCGATTTACCGCGTCATGCACGGATTCACCGGGACGGACATAGGCATAGGTCCGACGCCAGTGGCCGACCGGCTCCCAATCTGCGCCGTTTTTGTTGTGCCAGTCGTGCATCGGGGTCTGACGGATCGGCTGGAACACCTCACCACGTGCCTCACCACCGATCGACGCCAGCGAGATGGGCGTATAGGGCGGACGGAATGTGGTGGTGCCCACCTTGGGAATTTCCGCATCCAACGCATCAGCAAGGATCGCTAACCCGTTGATATTGCTGAGCTTACCCTGATCAGTCGCCATACCCAGCGTGGTGTAACGCTTGGTGTGCTCGACACTCTCATAGCCTTCGCGCGCCGCCAGTTGGACGTCGGAAACTTTGACGTCGTTCTGGAAGTCGAGCCAGGACTTCATGCGCAGGCTGATCTCGGCGTTGGAAGGCATCAGCCAGACCGGCTCCATCGGAGCCTCGGTGGTGGTTTCCCCTTTTGGAGCGTCAGCCGTTTTTGGTTTGAAACCCGCAGCGTTGGCGGCGGCTTCACCTGCGGTCTGCGCGTCGGCCAGCACATCACCCAGCGCCAGCGGACCGTTGGCGGAACCGGCGGCGACCACAAAGCCTTCGCCATTCGCGCCCAGCGGTGGACGTTCGGGATCGGGACGGAAATGGGCGTTCGCCTCATCCCAGGTCAGCTTGCCACCGCAATGCGACCACATATGAACAACAGGAGACCACCCGCCCGACATGGCCACGGCATCGCATTCGACTTCCTCACGGGCACCGCCGATACCTTCTTGGTTGCAAATAGCAACTTTCTTGACGCGCTTACCGCCTTTGACCTTGGCGATCGCCTTGCCGGGATCAACGCGGATACCCAATTGACGCGCCTCTTCGGCCAAGGGTCCGGCGGTGTCGCGCGCGTCAACCACGCGCAGCACATCGACGCCAGCCTGTTTCAGAATGATCGCAGTACGATAGGCATCGTCGTTGTTGGTGGCGACGATGACACGCTCGCCCGAGGTCACGCCCCAGTTCACCACGTAGTCACGCATGGCCGAGGCCAGCATCACGCCTGGCACATCGTTGCCCGCAAAGGACAGCGGACGTTCGATCGCGCCCGTGGCGGTGACTACCTGCTTGGCGCGGATGCGCCACAGGCGGTGACGCGGCCCCTGAACACCCGGAGTATGGTCGGTCAGGCGCTCATACCCCAACACGTAGCCGTGGTCATAGACGCCTGCGCCCATGCAACGGTTGCGCATGGTCACGTTTTCCATGGCTTCAAGTTCGGCCACCAATTGATCCACGAACTTATCCACAGGATTGCCATCAATAGTACCGCCATCAACAGGGGCACGTCCGCCCCAATACGCTGTTTGTTCGATCAGCATAACCTTGGCACCAGAGCTTGCCGCCGCTTTTGCCGCTTGCAAACCGGCGACGCCGCCGCCGATCACCAGAACATCCGTAAAGGCATAGAAATGCTCATAGGTATCCGCATCGCGGCTATCCTTGTCGGGTGCTTTGCCCAGACCGGCGGACTGACGGATAAAGGGTTCGTAGACGTGCTTCCAGAACGGTTTCGGATGGATGAACATCTTGTAATAGAAACCGCCGGGCAAGAACCGTGCGAAAGCACTGTTCACCGCGCCGATGTCGAATTCGAGGTTCGGCCAGTGGTTCTGCGAGATCGCGGTCAGGCCGTTGAACAGCTCGGTCGTGGTGGTGCGCTGGTTCGGCTCGAACCGGTTGCCCTGCCCCAAACCGACCAGAGCGTTCGGCTCTTCGGCACCGCTGGCGACGACGCCGCGCGGACGGTGGTATTTGAACGACCGGCCCATCATCATCTGATCATTGGCCAGCAGGGCCGAGGCGAGCGTGTCGCCCTCATAACCCTGCATCGAAGTGCCGTTGAAGGTAAAGGTGACTTGTTTCGACCGGTTTATCAGCCGGCCCTGTTTTGCGAGACGGGTGCTCATGTTGCGGACCTTTCGCAGGTGGAGGCGTTTGAGCCTCCGGCGGGAGTATTTTTGAAAAGATGAAGCATCAGGAGAACCCTCTCCACGTCCACCCGGGACGTTTGGCGGCGATGGCGTCCTTGATGTCTTGCGGCGGCTCGGAGGTTTGGGCGGTATAGGTACCGAACACTTCGAGCGTTTGGGTGCAGCGCGCCGCGTGGAACCACTTGCCGCAGCCATTGGCGTGGCGCCAGCGTTCGAAATGCACGCCCTTGGGGTTTTCGCGCATGAACAGGTAGTCGTGGAACTCATCATCCGACGAGCCGGGGCCATAGCGCTTCAGATGCGCTTCGCCACCGGCAGCCAGTTCAGTTTCTTCGGCATCAACGCCGCAATATGGGCAATTCAGGATCAGCATATGGTCATCCTTTTTGGCGGTCGGTCGGCACTTGGGCCGACCAGAATTCTGTTAGCTGGCCACCTCGGGCAGAACCCTTAGTGTGCCACCCCGGCGGCGACGCTTTCGTCGATGAAGCGACCCTCTTTGAAGCGGTCCAGCGTGAAAGCCTCGGTCAGCGGCGAATGGCCCGTGGCCATCAACTGTGCCATGCCCCAACCGGAACCCGGGATCGCCTTGAAGCCACCGGTGCCCCAGCCGCCGTTGATGAAGCAGCCTTGCAGCGGCGTCTTTGACAGGATGGGCGAGCGGTCGCCGGTCATGTCCACAATACCGCCCCACTGACGCAGCATCTTCAGGCGCGAGATCATCGGGAAGGTCTCGACCAGTGCACGCACGGTTTCCTCGATGTGATGGAAGCTGCCGCGCTGGGTGAAGTTATTGAAACCGTCGGTGCCGCCGCCAATCACCATCTCGCCCTTGTCGGACTGTGACATGTAGCCGTGTACGGTGTTGGCCATCACGACCACGTCCATACAGGGCTTGATCGGCTCGGACACAAGTGCCTGCAGTGCGATAGCCTCTAACGGCAGACGGAAGCCTGCCATCTCGGCCAACTGACCGGAATGACCAGCAACCACGATGCCCAACTTTTCGCAGTCAATCGCCCCTTTGGTGGTGTCGACGCCCACAACACGGCCGTTTTCCGAACGAACGCCTTTGACTTCACACTGCTGGATGATGTCCATCCCCATGGCCGAGCATGCACGGGCATAGCCCCAAGCCACCGCATCGTGCCGCGCGGTGCCGCCGCGTTCCTGCCAAAGCGCGCCCAGAACCGGATAACGCGGTCCGTCGATATTAATGATCGGCACCAGCTCTTTTACGCGTTCGGGCGTAATCCACTCGGTCTTAACGCCCTGCAGGGCGTTGGCATGAGCGGTACGCTGATAGCCGCGAATCTCGTGCTGAGTCTGGGCCAGCATCATCACGCCGCGTGGGCTGAACATGATGTTGTAGTTCAGCTCCTGGCTTAGGTCTTCGTAAAGGCTGCGTGCTTTTTCGTAGATCGCCGCAGACGGGTCCTGCAGATAGTTCGACCGGATGATGGTCGTGTTCCGGCCGGTGTTGCCACCGCCCAGCCAGCCTTTTTCGATGACGGCAACATTTTGAATACCGTAGTTTTTTCCAAGGTAATACGCCGTGGCCAGACCGTGGCCGCCGGCGCCAACGATGATGACGTCGTATTTCTTCTTGGGTTCGGGCGAGCGCCACGCGCGCTCCCATCCGGTGTGATAGCGCAGGGCCTCCCGCGCCACAGCAAAGGCTGAATAGTGTTTCATAAGCGAATCCATCCGGTTCGGTGATTGCCGCAGGTATGCCGCGCAAGAACAGTTTACCCCTGCCGGACAACGCCACAATATCGAACTATTGCGACATGGGGTCCATTATTGCGGGATGTGAACCCCTCGCGGCCATTTGTCCCTTTTGTCGGCCCGCCGACAGGTCTAAGTCAGGGCAGCTATATCGGAGAAACCATGTCGTTCCTGGTCGTGACACTTCTAAGCGCGCTGCTGATTGCAGTGATACTGGGCTTTTCCCTGCTGCGAGGTCGCAAAACGCGCGAACCTGCCGCAGCCTATGATCTGCGGGTCTATCGCGAACAGCTTGCAAGCGTGGACCGGGACCTTGCCCGAGGCGTCATCGGCGAGGCCGACGCGGACCGCGTGCGCACGGAAATCTCGCGTCGTATTCTGGCAGCCGACGCACAGATACAGGCCGGAACCGAACGGGCCGGACCACCTCGTTGGGCTACTGTGGCTGCCTTTGCCGCCATTGCCCTGATCGTGGTGGGCGGTGCTGTGGGGATGTACCGTCAGATGGGGGCTGCCGGTCTGCCGGATCAACCCCTGACACTGCGTCTTGAGAACGCCGAAGCCCTGCGTGCAGAGCGCCCCACTCAGGCCGAAGCCGAAGCCGAGGCTCCGCCAGCGCAGTTGCCTCAACTGGATGAGAATTATGCCAACCTTCTGAATCAGTTGCGCGAAACTGTTGAAGCTCGCCCGGATGATCTGCAAGGTCACATCCTGCTGGCCCAGCACGAGGCAAATGCGGGCAACTTCCCCGCCGCTTACAAAGCCCAACAGCGTGTGATCGAATTGTCCGGCGAAGCCGCCCCGGCAGATGCCTATTCGCATCTGGCGGAGATGATGATCCTGTCGGTGGGTGGTTACGTGTCACCCGAAGCCGAAGAGGCTTTGCGGCAGGCTCTGCATCGTGATCCGCGTCATGGCCCGGCGCAATACTATCTTGGGCAGATGATGGTTCAGGTCGGGCGTCCTGATATTGGCTACCGAATCTGGGTAGATGCGCTGCGTGACGCACCGGCAGGTGCGCCGTGGGGCGACGCCATTCGCGCACAGCTGGACGAATTGGCGTTCCGCGCCGGTGTGTTCAATGCGCCCAATATCCCGCCTGCATCCGGCCCCAGTCAGGATGACATCGACGCCGCCGCCGCGCTAACCCCGGAAGAGCGGCAAGAGATGATCAAAGGCATGGTCAACCAACTCTCGGACCGACTGGCCATCGAGGGCGGGTCGCCCGAGGACTGGGCCCGGTTGATTGCCGCTTTGGGCGTCTTGGGCGAAGGGCAGCGTGCCATCGACATCAAAAACGAGGCAATGAGCGTTTTTGCCGGAAATACCGAAGCGCTTGAAATCATTGATGCCGCTGCATTGCAGGCCGGGATCGCACAATGATCCACGACGCGTTCGAAGAGTTTGCGGCGGCCCTGCCGCCAATGACTGCCCTGATGGGGTTGGATTTGGGCGAAAAGACCATAGGCGTCTCGGTCTCGGACCGGATGCGCGGCGTGGCCAGCCCTTTGGAGACCGTGCGGCGAAAGAAATTCACGCTGGATTCCGCCCGCCTGCTGGAAATCATTGCTGATCGCGAGATCGGCGGCGTCATTCTGGGCCTACCGAAGAATATGGACGGCACCGAAGGTCCGCGCTGCCAATCCACCCGTGCATTTGCTCGAAATCTGTCACGGCTGACCGAGGTGCCCATCGGTTTCTGGGACGAACGGCTCAGCACCGTTGCGGCCGAAAAGGCACTGCTTGAGGCGGATACGACACGAAAACGTCGCGGACAGGTTATCGATCACGTGGCTGCTGGCTATATTCTGCAAGGAGCGCTGGATAGGCTGCGCTTTTTATAATGGACGGAGTACGTCGATGACAAACATGGTTTGGAAAAGGAATGAGGTCGAAAGCCCTTGTGTCCAGATCTGTGTCGTTCATCCGACCGAACGCATCTGCACCGGCTGCTACCGTACAATTGATGAGATTTCGCGCTGGTCCAAAATGGACAGCAATGAGCGTGCCGAAATCATGGAAAGCCTCCCCTCGCGGGCGCCACAGCTGTCAAAACGGCGGGGCGGTCGCGCTGCACGCATGAAATAGGTACAAAGCATTTCTGTGAAGGTGCCCCATACTGAGCCGTCGCCGCTGCAGGTCGGTCAGAACTTCGAGGGGTAAGTTCAAAAACCTGTTGTGAGTGAGTGGTAACCCACAGCGGCGTGCTTCAGCTTGTACCCTCAAGAAGTGGTCAATCTGAAGGGTACGCGCTGGGTATCCCTTTTTGGGTCAACGGATCAAGAAGTACGAAGGCATTACGCAGCGTAACCTCACGTAAAGGTAAGGCGCTGTTATTGAAAGCAAGCAATCTCGGCGGCCTAACCAGCTGAAAGCCAAGATTTGGCGTTTTCGATTTCCTCAGATGCAAAGAATTGAGTTCTTGCACCCAGAATATGACTGGCCACACGCTGTGCCATATGTTGCCAGGCTTTATCCCCTACGATCGCCGCACGATCCAGCAACCCGACGTGCTTTCGAACCAGCTGAAAATGGGACGCCAGGGCCGTCAGCCCCTGCCATCCGTCAAATTCTCTGAGGTCAACGAGAAGACGGAAGCCATCCTTTCCAACCAACAGATTGTCCAGATCCAGCTCGGCACGCCCATATTCCTCGGGGTCCAATTTTCCCAACAAACTGATCTGAACACAGGAACCACCCAGATCCATGACGTGGATGGCGCCCAGTGACTCGCGCATCCAACGGCGCGCGGCTTCCAGTTCGGAAAGTTCAAAGACCTGAACGGGGCAAGGAAGAATCGGAGCAGCCAATCGGGCACTGGTCTGAACCCAGCCCTGATCCGCAGCCACAGCGATACGATCAAACCCACGCCAATGGCTAAGGCCCAGCTTCGTATCAGCCCAGGCCGCACCCAATTCATACCCCTTAAACTCGGGTTGCACGACGACCAGCAGACGCACTGTGTCATGATCTGACAACGCTGCTTCGATAGCCGGAACCAATACCTCGCTGTAGTCGGTAGCGGTCACCTCCCCGGACAGCTCGACCTCGATTAATGCGCCTTCGGAATTGGTGTGGACCGTAATCATAAAAATTCCTCCAAACCTAAATAATGGCAAGAGGTTAGTCAGATTCGATCCATTCGGCTACTCCCCCGGAAAATTCAGGGCGGAAATAGACAATCATTCGGCCATCCGGTCCGGCGGAAGCGCCGTCGCCCCATGGTGCGACACCATGCAGGCAGTGGCGATGAAGCAGATAAGCCTCTCCCGGCTTGGCCGGCAGTTCGATGCGCGGACAGGTGTCAAAAACCTCGCGACGCGCGGCTTGATAGATGTCAGTGATGTCCACCTTGTGCAGACGGTCCCTTGGGTAGCCGTTCAAAGCCCGCTCAAACGCAGCACGCAGGATTTTGTGGCTACCTTCCCACAGCACCATCGGTGCGGCGTTCGCACTGGCATCAGTCAAGGGAATTCCAAGTATCCACGCGTGCGGCTCATCTACCCGCCGTCGGCGATCCGGCCCCATCGGCCTCAGCCCGTCCACATGAGCACCGTCTCTTTTAAGCCGATACCGCGCCGCACTTTCGCTTTCCCCCCGTCGAGGGCGCGGGTAATCGGGATAGATGACCGAGACTTGCCCTTTGTGCAGAGGCAGCTCTCCGTACTGGGCAGAGATGTAATCCATGGCCTGTCCGGACAGTGGACCCGAGCACCCCACCCTACCCTTTGGATCGTTTTCCAAGGCATCCACACCAATGAACCACGTCCCCTCGCAATCCAACCATTGGGCATGAGCCGGATCGGTGACCGAGGCACGGGCCGCGGGAAAAGCGTGCCCTACCCATTCCGCCAATACCGGATCATAGGGGAACTTGATCCACCCTTTCTCTAGAAAGTCGCTCACAAACCCAGCGCCTTGCGCAGCATGTTCAGGGCCACCAGCGTCAGGAAAACTGCAAACACGCGTTTCAGCGGTTTGGGGTCCATGGCATGGGCCAGCTTCACCCCCCAGGGTGCGGTGATCATCGTCATTGCTACAACGATGGCGAAGGCCACCAGATTAACCGCGCCGATGGTTAGCGGCGGGCGGTGCTCCGGCGCAATGTCCAGAAACAAAAAGCCCAGCACCGACGGAACCGCGATGATCACACCGAAACCAGCAGCGGTCGCAACCGCCCGATGGATGGGAGTATTGAACAGGCTCATCAACGGAACGCCGAAACTGCCGCCCCCGATGCCCATCAGCACCGACAGAAACCCCACTGAAGGAGAAAGAACCGCGCGACGGACCCCTCTGGGCATGGCATCGCCCAATCTCCATTCAGACTTGCCGAGCCCCAGATAGGCCCCGATGACCATACCCAATATGCCAAACAATGCCTGCAATGCTTCGGTCCGCAACGCTGAGGCGACCATCACGCCGACAATTGCGCCAATGGCGATGCCGGGACCCCAACCGCGCAGGATATCCCAATCAACAGCACCTTTCTTGTTATGTGCCAGAACAGACCGGATCGAGGTCACAATGATAGTCGCCAGTGAAGTCGCCAGACACAGCTGCATCAGCTGCGGACCACCATAGCCAAGCGTTTGGAATGCGTAGAAAAAGGCGGGGACAAGAACGATGCCACCTCCAACCCCCAGCAACCCGGCCAGTACACCGGCCAGCGCCCCGATCACAAGCAAAAGGCCCAGCATCTGGGCCAGCAACATCGTCTCGGGCATCTTTCCCCCATACCGGCGCTCGGCCGTACTTTAGTTCATTCAGACCTCAGCCAAAGGCGCCACTCCCTCCAGCGCCTGCAGCATTACTTCGGGACCTGCGCCCTCATGCACAGCACCTTCGGACAAAACCCGTCGCCACGCTCGCGCGCCAGGGCGACCGGCGAACAAGCCCAGCATATGACGCGTAATCTGGTGCAAGCGGCCACCGGCGGCAAGGTGAGCCTCGACATAGGGCACCATCTTGTGAACAACTTCAATCGGGTCGGCGGCCTTCCCGGTTCCAAATATCAGCGGGTCAGCCTCGGCCAGAATATCTGTCGGTTGGTGATAGGCCGCGCGCCCGATCATCACACCGTCAAGCCCAGCATCAAGATGGGTGCGCGCCTGCTCCAGTGACGTAATCCCACCATTGATCGAAATATGCAGATCAGGAAACGCGCCCTTCATCCGATGAACCAGATCATAGTCCAAGGGCGGAATATCCCGGTTTTCTTTTGGACTGAGGCCCTTAAGCCATGCTTTGCGCGCGTGGATCGTTACGCGTGCGCACCCCGCGGCACGGATGTGTTCCAGAAACGCAGGCAGCACCTCTTCGGGGTCTTGATCATCTACACCAATACGGCATTTCACGGTTACTTCGACGTCAACCGCATCACGCATTGCGGACACACATTCGGCAACGCGGCCCGGTTCTTTCATCAACACCGCCCCAAAGGTACCCGATTGCACCCGATCCGAAGGGCAGCCGCAGTTCAAGTTGATCTCATCATACCCCGCGTCTGAACCAAACCGCGCCGCCTGCGCCAGTTCCTGCGGATCAGACCCGCCCAACTGCAGCGCAACAGGATGCTCTTCGGGACTGAAGTCCAGAAGATGCATCGCACCACCACGCACCAATGCAGGCGCCGTTACCATCTCGGTATATAAAAGGGTCTGACCACTCAGCAGCCGGTGAACATACCGGCAATGTCGATCCGTCCAGTCCATCATGGGTGCCACGCTTAAACGCGCTGCTTTTTGTGCGTTATTTTTCAAAGCGTTCGCTCCAAGTACCTAAATGTGCGGCACGGCATGATCCTTTGGGTTTCCTGCCGCGCGGCCAAGAGGGTTCGATTCGAGTGTGCTACGGTTTATCACATCCGAGGGACGCGAACAGTGCGTGAATACAGAGGCGTCTTATACCCGGCACCCATAACATTTTTCGTAATACAATTTCGGGAATTCCGCGCCCACACTCAGCTTGGCGCAACATCCAAAACGTAAATGAAACATCTAAAGTGTAGATTTTCTTTGCATGAGGAAATTCGTCGCCAAACGCTTATTCCATTGTTTTAAAACAACAATATAAAATGATTAGGCTAATCCTAATATTTGATGAGGAAGTCAATTCTTAAGACGACCGCACGGCCCGTATATACCCGGCGGTGACTTCGCGGCGCTTAGGGAGGCGAGTTTGGCCGATACAGAACAAATCGCGATTGACGTGCAGGATGCGGTTAAACGCTATGGTGACTTCACCGCACTAAAAAAGATCTCTCTGTCAATCATGGACAATGAGTTCTTCACGCTGCTGGGCCCGTCCGGTTGCGGAAAGACAACTTTGTTGCGCATGATCGCCGGGTTCGAAGATGTGACAGAAGGCGCAATCTTCCTCTTCGGTGATGAGATCGAGAACCTGCCGCCGAACAAACGCCCGGTGAATACAGTTTTCCAGAACTACGCCCTGTTTCCGCATATGACCATTCTCGAAAATGTGGCGTTCGGGCTGGAAATGCGTGGGACATCGAAACCCGAGGCGCTTAAAAAAGCAGGCGAGATGCTGGAACTGGTGCAACTCAGCCAGTTCTCGGCACGCAAACCAAGCCAACTTTCGGGTGGACAGCAACAGCGTGTGGCATTGGCCCGCGCGTTGGCGCCACAGCCGAAGGTTCTGCTTTTGGACGAGCCTCTTTCAGCGCTAGATCTGAAGCTGCGCAAGGCAATGCAACTAGAACTCAAGCAGTTGCAGCGCGAAACCGGGATCACCTTCATCTTCGTCACCCACGATCAGGAAGAGGCGCTGACCATGTCCGACCGTATCGCGGTGATGTCGGCGGGTGAAATGCAGCAGCTTGGAACGCCAACCGACATTTACGAGCGCCCGCACAATATGTTCGTGGCCGATTTCATCGGTGAGACCAACTTATTGGAAGTCTCGGTCGACGGCATCGAAAACGGTCGCGCAACGTGCCACCTTGGAGGCGGGCACGAGTTGACCTGCAACGCAGTCGACGGAATAGGCGTTGGGTCCAAGGTCCATATGTCGATCCGGCCAGAACGCCTGTATATGTCCTCGGAACCTGTTGAATCCGAAGGGTTGCACGGGCGGGTCAAAGACAACATCTTTGTCGGCACCGACATCACCACCATTGTGCATCTGGATGAGGGGCCGGATTTTATCGTCCGCACCTCGAACTCGGACCGTGGCAATAAGCGCATCTTTGAACCGGGCACAGAGATGTTCGTCAATATGGAGCTGGGGGCCGCGCGCCTCCTAGCAGACTGATGGCGGCGGGTGCGGCAAGCGGCGGCAGCGCAACGACCGATACCTACAAAGAAGCTCGCACGTGGTTACTTTTACCCGCTTGGGTCACGCTGGCCATTCTGGTGCTGGCACCGGTGATCATGATGCTGATCTACTCTTTCCTGACGAAAGAGTTCCGTGGCGGCGTGATTTGGGAGTTCTCTCTGGCAGCTTACGATCAGTTCTTCTTTGATCGTGGCTTGTTCGGGGATGAACCGCCCAAGATTGAATGGACCTACATCACGATCTTTTGGCGCTCGATCTGGCAGGCCGCTGCAGCAACGCTCCTTAGCTTGGTGATCGGGTTTCCAACGGCCTATTTCATCGCGACCCGGTCAGAAAACATGCGCCCTGTCTGGGTGTTCCTGATCACCATCCCCTATTGGGTCAACCTGCTGATCCGCACCGTATCGATGAAGTTCCTGCTGCGGGATCAGGGGCCACTGAACGATTTTCTGATGAATATCGGTCTGATCGACAGCCCCCTGCACATCGTGAACACAAATTTCGCGGTACAACTGGGCCTGTTCTATTCCTACCTGCCCTTCATGGTTCTGCCGATCTATGCAGCGGTGGAACGCTACAACTTCGCCCTCTCCGAAGCGGCGGCTGACCTCTACGCCTCGAAGTGGACGACATTGCGGCGGGTCCTGTTGCCGGCGGTCAAGCCGGGCGTGTTTGCGGGCTGTATTCTGGTCTTCGTTCCTTCGATGGGGTCGTTCCTTGCGCCGGACCTGTTGGGTGGGGCCAAGAACTTCATGATCGGCTCGCTGATTGAAGAACAGTTCAAGGGCAATGCCGGCAACTGGCCGTTTGGCGCGGCGGCGTCGATGATCCTGCTGAGCATGGTGCTGATCATTCTGATGTTCTCGGCACGGCAGCAGGCCAAAGCCGACAAGGCGGGGGGGTGACCGATGGCAAGCAAGCAATTCGACATCAAGTCCTACACCGGCTTTAAGGGGATCACCCTGCTGTGCCTGGTCATCCTCTATGCGCCACTGATCGTGGTGACGATCTACAGCTTCAACGCCTCGCAATCGCTAACCAACTGGGAGGGCGTGTCCCTGCGCTGGTATGCGGATGTGTTTACCGGCCCGGAAAGCGGCAAGTTCAAAACGGCGGCCAAGAACAGCTTTGTCATCGCAATCATCGCTGCGACCACGGCGACCGCAATCGCCACACTGGCGGCGACGGGCATGGTGCGCGGGGGCAAGTTCCGCTTTCGCACGCTGTCCTTCGGGCTGATCAGCCTGCCGCTGATGGTGCCCGAGATCGTTCTGGCTGTTGCGACCCTGATCTTCTTTAACTCGGTCGGGTTCGAACGCGGGCTTCTGACGATCCTGTTGGCCCATATCGCGTTCTGTATCCCCTTCGCCTACCTGCCAATTTCGGCACGGATGCAAGGGATTGAAGATAGCTATGAACAGGCCGCGCTGGACCTCTATGCCACGAAACGGCAGGCGTTCACCAAGATCCTGCTACCTTTGATGATGCCCGGCATCATCTCGGGCTTCCTGCTGGCTTTCATTGTCAGCCTAGACGACTTCATCATCACCAATTTCGTCAAAGGCGCAGGTGTTGAGACCTTGCCAACCGCGATCTTTGGCTCGGTCAAGCAGGGGATCAAACCGAATATTATGGCGATTTCGACCATGCTGCTGAGTGTGTCCATCATCATGGTCACGATCAGTTATTTCGTCAGCAAGTCTGACAACACAAAATAGCCAACAGATGGAGAAACACATGAAACATATGATGAAAAGCGGCGTCGCTGCACTTGCCCTGACCATCGGTGCCAATGCCGCTGCAGCCGAAGGTGATCTGGTTCTGTACCACTGGTTCGAATACATACCGCAGGAACTGCTGGATAAATTCACCGAAGAAACCGGCATCAACGTGACTATGGACACTTACGACTCGAACGAGGCGATGCTGGCATCCCTCAAGGCGGGCGGCATCGGCACCTATGATGTTTCCGTACCCGGTGACTACATGGTTTCGATTATGGCGGGTGAAGGCATGCTGGACACGATTGCCGACGGTGAACTGAAGAACAAAGGCAACATCTCCGCGGAATGGGCTGACCCAAGTTTCGATCCCGGCCGCCAGTCCTCGATTCCGTATCAGTGGGGATCAACCAGCTTTGCCGTCAACCGCGACAACTATGATGGTGACATTCAGACCACGGACATCCTGTTCAACCCACCAGCCGAATTGCAGGGCCGCATCAACATGCTGGACAGCCAGGGCGAAGTGATGGCCATGGCTGCGCTGCATATGGGCATCCCGCAGTGCTCGACCGATCGCGAACAACTGAAGGCGCTGAATGCCATGCTGCAAGAGGCCAAACAGCATTGGGCTTCGTTCAACTCGGACACCGCCAAAGAGGTGCTGGTTTCGGGCGACGCGGCCGTTGGTCAGATCTATGATGGGTTCGCCGCCAAGGCACGCGAAGAAGGTGCCAATGTGGAGTACGCCTATCCGACGCAGGGCTATATCGCGTGGATGGATAACGTTGTTCTTCTGAAAGATGCGCCCAACCGTGAAAACGCGCTGATCTTCATGGATTTCCTTTTGGAGCCTGAAAACATCGCCGCCGTGACCAACTTTGCACAATACAATGCAGGTATTAACGGCGTGGAAAGCTTCTTGGACCCGGCGCTGGCTGCCCAGCCTGAAAAGAACCCTCACGCGGATGCAGGCCCCGGTGTCTTTATCGAGGTCTGCTCGGAAGAAGTTCAATCGGTTTACGATCAAATCTGGACCAATTTGAAGAAATGATCCTAATCTTCTGAGCGGCAGCTCTCCGCGTCAGTATCACCTGTCTCGGGGGGCTGTTTTCATTCATGGCCGCAGTGGCCGAATGGAAGGAGACTGTACAATGCAAAAGCCAATTCGCCTGCTAGCTGACGGCAACCCCGAGACCGGCTTTGGTCCATCTTCACTGGTGGCGGAAAATGATTTCACCACCGATGACAAGACCGAAACCATCAGCAGTTTTTTCGAAAGCCGCGATGAGAAAATATCGGTCGGTGTCTGGGAATGCGCCCCTTGCCGCGAGGTGATCGAAGCTTATCCGGTGGATGAGATGATGACGGTGCTTTCGGGTTCACTCACCCTGACTGACGCGGACGGCTCGGCGCAGACATTCACGGGTGGTGACACGTTTTTCATTGCCAAAGGCACGCCTTGCACCTGGGAAATCACCCAGACTCTGCGCAAGTTCTATATGATTGCAGCATGACTGGCACGCGGTGCGGGCTATTTCGCGCCGCGTAGATTTCTGAACACTGCCAAGGTGGCAATGCCCAGAAACATAACCTCCATCACGATGGCGCCCGGATTGGGGCGATAGATCAGGGATAGCATAACCAGCGATCCCCCTGCGATGTTCCACGCATTGAACGCGATCTTGTCCGCAGGAAGGATATTGCGGGTCGCCAGATAGTAGACGCAGATGATGATCGCCGAACCCAGAATGCCGAGGCCATCAACGAAAGTTAGGTCTTGAAGCAGATTCATAATCGGTCAGTTGCTGATGTCATCGAGGATACGGTCCATCATCGCATCACAGGCGCTGATTTGTCCGATTTCCAAGTATTCATCCGGCTTATGGCCCTGCCCCTCCATCGATCCCGGTCCGCAGACGACTGTGGGGATACCCAATTCGCTAAAGAACCCGGCCTCGGTGCCAAAGGCAACCTTGGTGGTTGCGTTGCTCTGCGCCAGTTTCTGTGCATAGCCGATCACTGCATCGGTTTCAGCGACATTAAGGCCGGGATATGCGTTATATTGTTCAACCTCGACACGCGTTTCTGCACAAATGTCTTGATACCTCGCGCCTACCCTGCCCGCCGCATCCTGTATCTGGCGCAGGATGTCCCTACCGTGATCCGACGCAAGATGGCGGTACTCAAAGGTCAGCTCAGCCCGGTCTGGCACGATGTTCAACGCCTTGCCGCCCGACATTATTCCCACATGGAAGGTTGTATACGGCACCGAGTAAGCCGGGTCGCTGTTTCCGCTTTCGGCATAGGTTTTCTGCAGGTGCCGTAGTTTTCCAACAAAATCGGTAGCCAGATGCAGTGCGTTGACGAATTTCGGAGCCAACGCGGAATGTCCGCTTTGCCCATGGCAAACCGCCCGCAACGCGGCCTTGCCCTTGTGCCCGATAGCCACCTGCATTTCGGTGGGCTCGCCCACGAAACAGGCCCGAGGTTGTCCAAGCATTGGGGCCAATCGGTCCAGCATGTGCTGAATTCCGACACAACCTACCTCTTCGTCATAGGAGAGAGCGATCTTAAGCGGCTCACGCAAACGCGCAGCGGCTGCCCGATCGGCCAACGCCATCACAGAGGCCACATACCCTTTCATATCGGTCGTACCGCGCCCGTAAACACGATTGCCTTCACGGGTTAGACGAAACGGGTCTTTAGTCCAGCTTTGACCTTCAACCGGTACAACATCGGTGTGAGCGGACAGCAGCACCCCGTCACCATCAGGTCCCTTTTCCGCGAATAATCCGGTCTTTTCCCCGCCAGGATCAGTGATGCGGTGAACGGCGAAACCGCGTGCTTCCAAAAACTCCTCGACATAGCCCGCCAAGTCCAGATTGGAGTTCTTGCTGACGGTATCAAAACCAACCAGCTTTTCCAGAATATCCAGAGTTTCTGTCATTCGAATTGAGCCTGCTTTACCGCTTAGTCGAGTGCGCATCCACGCTTGGCAACCAGCCTACACGACATACGAAAAACATAAATCCGAGAATGGCGAAGCACAGGTTAGGAGAAGCCGAAGCCGCCTTAATCTTGCGCCTCAGCATATAACCCGGGCAACGTGCCCGACGTCACCGCTTGTTCGCAGTGCTCGACAAAAGCCTTCTTTGTGTTTGTTTCATTTTCACTCCGCGCGCTGAGCAGGCCCAGCTTCATCGGCCTGAGATCACCCGCCAACGGCACAAAAATCAGTTTCTTACCATCGGGCGATAACGCGTTGATAGGCCGAATATTCGCAATTGAAAACCCGAACCCATTGGCGACCAGCGAACGCATAACTGACATATCCGCCGTTCGTTCTGCGATATTCGGCTTGATGTTTGCTTCGCGGAAGAACGACAGGAAGTACTCGCCGCTAAATGGCAGGTCCAACAACACCATCGGATTGTCCTGAAGATCTGAGATCGCAAGCTCGGACCGATCAGCCAGCGGATGATCCTGCCCCAAAACGACGTAAGGTGGCAGCGCGTGCAGAGGCCGAAAGTTGAGGTCCGCAGGAATATCCAGGTCATAGGTTAAGGCGATATCCAGCTCTGCACGCCGCAGTTGGCTGAAGATTTCAGCCTGGTTGAGTTCCCTTTGTTCAATACGTACTTCAGGATAGATGTCCTCGAACTCTCGCCGCAGCCCCGGCAAGATAATCTGTGCAAAGGTCACAAGACACCCGACAGAAAGTACACCCTGAACCTTGCCGGTGATTTCCCCTGCAAGCGTGGCCAACAACTCGGCCTCACGCAGCACGAACTCGGTACGTTCCATGAATTTGTGCCCGGCTTTGGTCAGTGACAAGCCACGAGCATGTTCACGTACAAAGAGGCTGACACCAAACTCGACCTCAAGCTGGGTGATCGCCGCCGAGATTGACGGAGAAGAGACGTTCAGCTTATCGCTGGCGGCAGCGATGCTGCCAGCCTTTCCGACGGCCACAAAATACTCAAGCTGCCGCAGCGTGTATCTGAAAGGCAAAGGCGCATCTCCGCTTGGTCGTGGATCAAGCCTTGTACTTAATCCACGTGGTCTTCAAAGCAGTATACTTTTCAAGCGAGTGCAATGACAAATCGCGCCCAAAGCCTGACTGTTTCATGCCGCCAAACGGAGTCTGGGCTGATAGCGCATCCACAGTGTTAACCGAAACGGTTCCGACCATCAGCTTGTCCGAAACCCGACATGCACGGGACAGGTTGTCAGTCCAGACCGACGCAGCGAGCCCGTAGATCGAGTCGTTCGCCATACGCACCGCCTCCTCTTCGGTGTCGAAGGGAATAACCGACAGCACAGGGCCAAAGATCTCGTCTCGCGCCAAGGGGTTGTCGTGCGTCACGTCGTCAAAAATGGTCGGTTGAACAAAGCAACCCTTGCCGTCCACGGTAACGCGTTCACCGCCGGTCACCAGATTGGCTGACTTCTTGCCCGCTTCGACAAAGCGCATGATGCCCTGCGTCTGCTTCTCATCGACAATGGCCCCCATCTTCGAGGCCGGATCCAGCGGATCGCCCGGTTGGGTCCCTTGCGCGCGGGCGATCAGTTTTTCAACAAACGCATCTTTGATCGAACGCTCCACATACAGCCGCGAATTGGCCGAACAGACCTCGCCCTGATTGAAGAAAATGCCGAAAGCGGCCATGTCGGCGGCGGCATCCAGATCTTCGCAATCGGCAAAGACCAGATTGGGGCTTTTGCCGCCGGTTTCCGGCCAGACCTGTTTCAGGTTGGACTGCCCGGAATACTGCATGAACATCTTGCCAATGGCGGTCGAGCCCGTGAACGCCAGACAATCCACGTCCATGTGCAAACCCAATGCCTGACCAGCGGTAGCGCCGAAGCCCGGTACAACGTTGAAAACACCGTCCGGGACACCAGCCTCAGCCGCTAGTTCCGCCAAACGCAAAGCCGACAAGGGTGACTGTTCCGCCGGCTTCAAAACGACCGAGTTTCCAGCGGCCAAGGCAGCCGCCGCTTTCCAGGTTGCCATGTCCAACGGGAAGTTCCACGGCGTGACCGCACCGACGACACCCAAGGGCACGCGGCTGACCAGCGCCAGATCTCCAGGGCCGGTCGGGGCGACCTCGTCATACACCTTGTCGATAGCCTCGGCATACCATTGGAAGAAATGTGCCGAACCCGGCGCGTCGATGGTGACGGCATCCGTCACCAGTTTGCCCATGTCCAAACTGTCCAACAGCGCCATTTCTTCGAGGTTATCGCGGATCAGATCAGCCAGTTTCAGCATCACCGCCTTGCGATCCCCCGGCGCCATGCGCGACCAGCGGCCACCTTCGAACGCGGCACGACCTGCGGCGACGGCGCGGTTGATGTCTTCCTCATCGCATTCCGAAACCGGGGTCAGAACCGCTCCGGTGGCAGGGTTGATACTGTCAAAAGTCTTGCCCGATACTGCATCGACGAACTTGCCATCAATAAAAGCCTGACCGCGAAACGACAGACCCGCAGCACGGCTTTTCCAGTCATCGTGTGAATAGTCCAACATATTGTCTCTCCCTGATTATTCGTCGCCGGGAACGCCGTAGGATGGTGCCTCGCGCGGGTCGAGCGCGCGCTGGATATAAGCGTCCAGTTGGGGTTTATAGACGTCCCAGGCGGTTGCGATGGCCTCGATGGGGCAGTCCTCGGTCCAGTCGCAACGCAGATCGGCAACCGGCCAGCTTACCTTGTCTACGATCTTCATACCGGCCGAATGCACCGGCCCTGCCTCGCCGCCTGCGGCCAGACCGGCCCGCATCGCGGCAATCAGCCGGTCACCAATATGGCCCGAGGCGGACAGAAACCCGTCGACGATAGCTTGCGGGATACCTTCATTGTCCAGAAGGTTGCCGCCCGAGGCGACATTCTCGGCCTGCGCCTGCGTCCAGATACCCAAAGAGTTGGGACCGGAATGGATTGCCGTTCGACCGGCGGTATCCACCGCCAGAACCTGCCGGTATTCGATGAACTTCGCGCGGGCCTTCATCCCTTCAATGGCCTCAGGCGCGGTATTGCCCTGCTCCATCAGGTCCAACGTCAGCGGCCCTAGGCTTGGGTCAGTCACGTTTTGCGAGGCGACGGCCCCTACCCCGGCACGTGCAAACGAGCAGCGCGCAGCCACGGCGGGCGATGAGGATGAAATCGCCAGACCGAACATGCCGGTATCAGCGCAACGAGCAACCAAGGAAAATGTCATTCGGGCCTCCTTAAAGACAAAGACCGGGTCGCGCGGGGTGAGAGCGTTTTAGCGCGACCCGGTTTCCAGAAATGATCGGCAAGATCAGTCGGGAATGACAGCGGTGCCATCAATTTCGACCAGCCACTCAGGTCGCGCCAGCGCCTGAACAACCAACCCTGTCGAGACCGGATGCACACCTTTGATGTATTCGCCCATGGTGCGATAAACAGCCTCGCGGTGGCGAACGTCGGTGATGTAGACGACTACCTTGACCAGATGCTCCATCGAGCCACCGGACTCCTCGATCAACTGCTTGATATTTTGCATCACCTTGTGAGTCTGCTCGACCGGATCATGGCTGTCGATGTTGACTGCATCATCCAGATTTTGCGGGCACTGGCCACGCAGATAGACTGTTTTACCGCCTTGCGTGACAACGGCCTGACACAGATCGTTGTCGAGATTTTGCTCGGGGTAAGTTTCCTTGGTGTTGAATTTGCGAATGCGTGTATGCGCCATATTGGGGCCCCGTTTGATTATTCTGCAGCAGCTGAGGAAACGATGGCAGCATTGCCATCATAGTCGGCATATGCCCGCTGAATCGCGATCTGGTCAGCGATGTATTTTGCATCGTGCCACACGCCCCACAGGAAGGTCGAACCACGCCGCGATTGCCAAGGTAGCCCAAGGAAATACACATCCGGTTCAACCGAGACACCGCGCTGATGGATCGGCGCACCTTTTGCGTCGAACGCATCCGCTTTGATCCAACTGAAATCTTGCCGGAAACCCGTGGCCCAGATGATCGTGGTGATGCCTTCTTTGGCAAAATCGACCGAGGCCAGAGGGTTTGTCAGGCTGTCGGGGTCGGCAAATACCTCTCGCGCGCCGGGTTCTGCGGGTAGGTCGATTCCGGTGCGCTCGACATATGCGTCCGCCAAATCCAGCATCTCATGATAGTTGACATCACCTGCAGCCACGTTGCGCTGCAGATCATCGGCAAAGCTGAGGACACCATTTTCAAAGCTTTTGGTCATTCCGACAAGCGTGACGCCCTCATTGCCGAGACGGCGGAAATCCATTGTGTGGCCGCCATAGGCCCCGCTGACCGAGATGGTCACATGCTCGGTCCCCGGTTTCATTGCGGCCATATCCCACAGGCCAAGAACACCCAACCACCAGACAAAGTCGCGGCCACGGTAGCGCCGCGGCGGGCGATCATGCGGACCCACGGACAGAAACACCTTGCGGCCAGCGCGGTTCAGCTCATCCGCTATTTGCGCACCGGATGACCCGGCGCCCACCACCATGACGGCCCCATCGGCCAATTGATCAGGGTTCTTGTAGTAGAATGAGTGGATTTGATCGACGCCCGTAGTCTCCGGCACGATCGGAGGAATAACCGGGTGCTGGAAAGCTCCTGTCGCCGCCACAATGCGTTTGGCATGGATTTCACCTGCCGTTGTTTGAACGAGGAACCCGCCTTCTTTCGGCAGACGTTCGGCCCTGAGCGCCTCAACCCCTTCACGGATCGGGGCTTTTACCATCTCGGCATATTCCACCAGATACTCGGCCACGCGGTCTTTCGACACGAAAGCATCCGGGTCATCGCCATTGAACAGCAGGCTTGGAAAACGGTCATGCCAGGCTGGACCATTAGCAACCAGAGCATCCCAGCGACCAGTTCGCCAAGCTTCGGCAGTCCGGTTCTTTTCAAGAATAATGTGGGGGACCTTGTTGTTTCCCAGGTGTTCACTCAGCGCGATGCCGGCCTGTCCACCGCCAACGACCAGCGTGTCGGTTCTTTCAATGGGCATGTATCGGTTTCCTTTTTTGCGTCCTGATCAGACCTGAAAGGCCATAGAATGCGGCGTCGTGCTGTACCGCTCCAGCACGCCCTGCGCGTTTCGCATGCAAGTTCCCACAAGTTGGAAACTGGTGAAATAATTGTCTGACTTACCCCTAATTAGGCTTTGGCTAATCCCTGCACTGTCCCTTGCTGGGACAGGTGTGGCGCGATCAGGTAGTAAAGCTCACCCTGTGAAGATATCTGGCATTTCTTATAAAGCTGCTTGCGAATAACCTTCACAGTCTGCGGGCTGATCCCAAGCGTAAGGCCGATGGAAACCGACGAATGGCCCTGCAAAATCAAGATTGCGATCTCGGCCTGCCTGTTGCTTAGGCTGATGCCCAGTTCAGCGGTCAATCGCTGCCGCAACTGATCAACCCCGTTTGCCGACGCATCCTGGCCGCGCGAACTGATCCCTGCCCAATTCTGCCTGACCAGCGCATTAATAATTGGGGCCAAGTGTGTGGCCTTTTTCAGATCGCGCGACGAAAACTTTGATCCGGTTGTAGCATCACGCCCAATGCAAACCGTCATTGAGACGTTCTGCGATGGCCACGAGAAAAACGCGACCTCATCAGCCAGCGTGGTGCGTTGGTAGTACGACTTATAGTATTCATTGCGCTGAAACTGATCGGGCGCGATTTCAGCCAAACGATACATGCCTTCCGCCGCTCGTTTGGTGTGTAGGGCATAAAAAGGGTCCAGCAGATAAGCTCCGGTCACATAATGGCTGTTCATACGTTCGAACACACGCTGTTCGGCGGAGTCGGCCAGAAAGACCTCTGGTTGCTGCGCGTCGAAAAACGCGAGAATTGTCACGTTGTCGAAGTGCAGTGAGGCCTTGAGCCATAGGTGAAGCCGCGGCACGAACCCGGGCGATCCAATTGCCTTGATGGTATCGGCCAAAAGGGCGGGTTCAGAAATCTGCTTCATGGCCTCATACCTCCCTGGGGGTATATACCCCTAACAATACAATAATTACTAATAATGACCAGTATAGAGGGGTACATGCAGCCTGAAAACCTCTCTGACGCTCAGACACGCGGCCGCGAACAGGTCGAAACTGCCAGAGATTCAAGGGAGGTCCAGCCATGCGCGACCCACGCTATGACATTCTGTTCGAACCGATGAAAATCGGCCCTCATACTGCCAAGAACCGGTTCTACCAGGTGCCTCATTGCAACGGTGGCGGATATCGTGACCCTTCGGCAGCGGCCGCAATGCGGGGCATCAAGGCTGAAGGCGGATGGGGAGTTATCTTCACCGAGCAATGTGAGATGCACCACACCTCGGAAATCACACCGTTTATCGAACTGCGCCTATGGGAAGACAAGGACATCCCACAGTTGCGCAAGATGTCAGAAAGAATGAAGACGCACGGCGCTCTGGCAGGGATTCAGCTGGCCTATTCCGGGATAAATGGCCCGAACCTCTACACCAAGGAAGTGCCGCTAGCCCCCTCGGCATTGCCCATCCGGACCTTTACCAACGATCCGGTGCAGGCGCGGGCGCTGGACAAGCAGGATATCAAGGACTTACGTCGCTGGTTTGTGAACGCTGCAAAACGGTCGAAAGAGGCAGGCTTTGACCTGATCTGTCTCTATGGTGCGCATGGGTTCGGCATCTTCCAGCATTTCCTAAGCCGTGCCACCAACCAGCGCAGCGACGAATATGGCGGTTCACTGGAAAACCGCGCCCGGTTCAGCCAGGAAGTCATCGCCGATATGCGCGATGCTGTCGGCGACAAAATCGCTATCACATTGCGGGTTAGCCTAGATGAATCCATCGGCGAGCTGGGCTTCTCGAACGCCGAGGTGCGCGACTATATCGAGATGAACAAAGACCTGCCGGACCTTTGGGACCTCGCGCAGGGCACTTGGGAGGATTGCTCGGGGCCGTCGCGCTTTAAGGAAGAAGCAGCACAGGAACAGTTGGTGCGCGGCATCCACGAGTTGACTGATAAACCGATTGTCGGAGTTGGGCGGTTCACGTCGCCCGATGTCATGGCCAAGATGGTCAAGTCCGGAACGCTTGACTTCATCGGCTGCGCCCGTCCCTCCATCGCTGACCCGTTCTTGCCGAAGAAGATCGAGGAAGGCCGAATCGAGGACATTCGGGAGTGCATCGGCTGCAACATCTGCATCACTGGTGACATGACCATGTCGATCAGCCGCTGCACTCAGAACCCGACCTTCATGGAAGAATGGCGCAAAGGCTGGCACCCCGAAAAGATGAACGAGAAAGGCGACAGTTCTAACGTGCTGATCGTTGGGTCGGGACCAGCGGGGCTGGAAGCGGCCTGGGCGCTGTGTCGGCGCGGCTATGATGTGGCGGTGGCCGAGGCGCGCGACGTGATCGGCGGGCGCGTCACACGCGAGCGCCAACTGCCGGGCCTGTCGGCTTGGGGGCGCGTCGTAGACTATCGGGATTATCAGCTAAGCCAGCGCCCGAATGTCGAAATCTATCGCGAAAGCGAACTGGACGCCGACAGCATCCTTGAGTTCGGTTTTGAAAACGTGTGCATCGCCACAGGATCGACTTGGCGCCGCGACGGCGTGGCCCGTCAGCACGTGGTTCCAATTCCGATCGCCGATGGCGCAAAGGTCTATACCCCTGACGACTTGATGGATGGAACCATTCCGTCTGGCCGTGTCGTGGTGTATGATGACGACCACTATTACATGGGCGGCGTACTGGCCGAGCTGCTGGCAAAAAACGGTGCACAGGTAACGCTGGTCACGCCCTCGGCCTATGTCAGTGACTGGACGAATAACACACTTGAACAGATCGCGATCCACCCGAGGCTGGTAGAAGCCGGGGTCGAGATTGTACTCAATCAGGGTGTTACTGAAATCCACGCCGATCATGTTGTATCGAACTGCGTCTACACTGACCGAACCTGGAAGATCGAAGCAGATGCGGTCGTGATGGTTGCATCGCGGTTGGAAAACAACGCCGTGTTTAACGCTTTGAAGGCGAAAGAGGCGGAATGGGCTGACGCCGGAATCAAGTCTGTCAAACTGATTGGGGACGCCAACGCACCCGGCCCCATTGCTTGGGCGACATATGCCGGTCACCGCTATGCGCGCGAATTGGACGGCGAAGACATCGGTGACGCTTTGCCATTCCGTCGGGAAATCACCGAACTGGCGGCGGATTAACTCCTTTTAAAACGGATGAAGGCGGCAAAGGCAATTCTCCGCCGCCTTTAACGTCTCTTCTCTTACAGACCTGCCAATCCTGACTTGCATCACGATACAGGGGGCTGGCGAAATCGACCCTTTGACTATTCTGTGTGTTCATCGGGGAGACTGCCGAAATGCTTCTGCGCTAATGTTAGAAATCTGCTGATAAACTTGCCCGCACGATCTTCGTGATAGGCCAGCACAATGCTCAAAGGTCGAAGTTGCTCAACCAAAGTTAGGATTTTGACAGTGCCGCCGCTATACGTCGTCTCTGCCTTCGGCACCATTATCAAAAAAGAAAACCCGAAGCCTTCGGATACGGCGCTACGGACTGTCTCCAGCGAATTCGAGGCATAAGATATGTCTGGATAGAGGGCTGCCTCAGCCAGCAGTTCTTCGAAATATGCACGACTGCCGGGTCCGTCGAACATGACGTACGGAAGACCCTGCAGGTCGGATAACCGAACACTGTCTTTCTGCGCCAGAGGATGGTTCGACGAAACGATCACTCTTGGCTGCAGCGAGGTCAGTTTCACGACCTTCATACCATTCAGTGACAAACCCCTGTCGTATGTTAGCGCGAGATCGATTTCGCCATCTCGAAGCGCATCACCAAGCGCCGCCAGCCCGTATTCTTTTTGAAACACGCTGACGTTTGGAAAGCTACGCTGGTAGTCACCAATAAGGGTCGGCAGAAAAAAAGGCGCAAGGGTCTGAAACGCGCCCAGACGTAACTCTCCAGCCGTTTCCGAAACCAGAGCTTTTGCCTGAATCTCGACACGCTCAGCCTGTGCTTCAAGGTCCAGAACGTGCCGCAGAAAAATGCGCCCCTGTAGCGTCAGCGTCAAACCGCGTGCATGGTGGCGGTCGAACAAGATCAGACCGGTCACGTCCTCAAGTTTTTGTATCGCCTGCGCCACGGATGGCTGCGAGATATTCAAGACCCGCGCTGCCTGCGCAATTCCGCCACACTCGGCAACGGTTCGAAAATAGGTGCATTGGCGCAAAGTAAAGCGAACCATATTTTGCCTTTCTCGTTACGATACTTTTTAAGTTTTTATATTTCTCATTTTAAGCGCAACTTAAAAATACCCAAACAAGACCGGACGAATCTGTCTGCTGGTGGGTGTCACTGCACAATTGAGGAGCTACCCATGTCATTGGATCAGGCTGTAACCGAATTGCTAGATGCCGCGCATCGACCGATGGAAAATGCGGTGGCCATGCCGCCCTCTGTCTACACAAGCCAGGATTTTCTGCGTAGTGAGTTGGACCATGTCTTCAGCAAAGACTGGGTCTGTGTGGGACGGTCCAGTCGTCTGGCGAATGTTGGCGACTACATCTCGCTTGAAATAGCGGAACAACCCATCGTCGTACTTCGGGACAGGTCAGGAGAGTTGCGGGCCTTTTCAAATGTCTGCCTGCACCGCATGTCCACGATCGTTGAGGGCGAAGGAAACGCCCGCGTTCTAGTATGCCCCTATCACGCCTGGACTTACGATCTTGAGGGTAACCTGCGCGGCGCGCCATTCATGAAAGAGACCACAGGGTTTTGCAAAGAAAGCTACAAGCTCCCGAAGATTCGTTGTGAGGAATGGTTGGGGTGGATTTATGTGATCCTGAATCCGGACACTGCCCCTGTGAGCCAGCAGCTTTCAGAACTGGAGAGTATGATCTCGCAATACGGCATGGAGACCTATGTGGAGTGCTTCCGCGAAACCCATGTCTGGGACACGAACTGGAAGGTTCTGGCAGAGAATTTCATGGAAAGTTACCACCTGCCAGTTTGTCATGCAGATACGGTTGGTGGACACTCCAAACTGGAAGAGATGGATTGCCCGCCGGGGCTCAGACACTTCAACTATCATTGGATAACCAAAGAAGCGTCGCTGCCGATGGGCAACGCGCATCCGGACAACACCCGCCTTGAAGGTGACTGGCGCAAAACCACAGCCCTGCTGACGCTATACCCAAGCCACCTGATCACGCTGACGCCGGGATATTTCTGGTATCTTTCTCTGCATCCAAAAGGAACTGGGCAGGTTTCGATCATCTACGGCGGCGGCCTGTCCCCCGAGTTCATGGCCGATCCAAAGGCAGATGAGTATGTCGCCACGCTGAAGAAACTGCTGGACGATGTGAACGTCGAGGATCGCGGCTGTACCGAGAAAGTGTTCAAAGGTCTGAATTCAGGGACCGCACGACCCGGTCACCTGTCTTATCTTGAAAGGCCGATTTACGATTTCACACAGTATCTGGCCGAGAAAACAGCGGGTTTCAACCGCGTCTTCGGACCGGATTCTGCTCCGTAAACCGCAACCGGTTTAATATCTGCAGCTTGCCGCAATGGTCAAAACATTCAACTAGACCGCAGCCTTGGCCGTTGGTTGCGGTCATGATGAAAACATCAATGATCTGTCGGACCTTTATCGTCGACGGGGCACACGGTTTGCCAAAGCTTCCGGCTCGTTGCTGCACACCTCGCTTCGGCGCGAAAAGCTCAGTGCCGCTACCTTGCGCCAATAATTTGATCAAATTTAGTGACAAGACGCTCAGTCTCTATTACATCTCGGACAAGTCGAGAGATGGAGACCCTAATGGACCTGAGCGCCCTGCACAGTTTTCGCGTCGCTGCCTGTGACCTGAACGGTCAGATGCGTGGCAAGCGCGTGCCGCCCTCTTACGCCGACAAGCTGGCCAAAGGAACGGTGCGAATGCCGTTCTCTGCGTTGAACGTCGACTTGTGGGGCGCTGATATCGATGGCAGCCCTTTGGTCTTTGAATCGGGCGATGCGGACGGCATGCTGTTGCCCACGGATCGCGGGCCGGTTCCCATGCCCTGGCTGGCGGCTGATACAGCGCTGGTTCCGATGTGCCTGCATGACGATGCGGGTGTGCCCTTCGCCGGAGACCCACGGCATGCTCTAGCCAGCGTTCTTGATCGTTATGCTCAGCGTGGCTGGTCAGTAATTGCGGCGACCGAATTGGAATTCACTCTGCTGGATGCTTCTGGCCCGCAACCTCAGCCTCCGATCAACCCGATGACGGCGCGCCGACTGGCGGACGAAGCCGTTCTATCCATGGCAGAAATGGACGCTTTTGAAGCCTTCTTTACCGACCTCTACGACGGCTGCGCTGCGATGGGTATCCCCGCCCAAACAGCTATATCCGAAAGCGGGATTGGCCAGTTCGAGATCAACCTAAACCATCAGAGCGCTTTGCGCTGCGCCGATGATACGTGGCTTTTCAAGACCTTGACACGTGGGCTTGCGCGCAAACACGGGTTTACGGCCACGTTCATGTCCAAACCTTACGCCGAGGATGCTGGCAATGGGATGCATGTGCATTTCTCGGTTGTGGACCAGCAAGGTAAAAATGTGTTCGACAACGGGGGACCTGACGGCACTGATCTATTGCGCTGGGCTGTGGCTGGGTGTCTGGCCGCCATGCCAGGCTGCACGTTGATTTTTGCGCCTCACGGTAATTCCTACACCCGCCTGGTGCCCGGCGCGCACGCCCCCACCGGCGCAAGCTGGGCCTATGAAAACCGCACCGCTGCCCTGCGAATCCCCGGAGGGGCGCCTGCTGCACGCCGGATCGAACACCGAGTCGCAGGTGGCGATATCAACCCCTATCTTATGTTGGCTGCCGTCTTGGGCGCCGCACTGAACGGGATCGAGGACGAGACCGAGCCACCTGCCCCGATCTCTGGCAATGCCTACGAAATTGACGGGTTGCCGCAACTGGCGGGCGACTGGGCCTCTGCCATCGCGGCATTCGAAACCGACCCGCATGTGGCGCGCATCTTCCCCGCCGACCTGATCCGCTTTTTCGCCATGACCAAGCGGCAGGAAATCCGACGCTTTGGCGAACGCCCGCCCGAAGAGCACTGGCTCAGCTATCTCGAAGCGGTTTGACCCTCTTGCCCGGCCGGAATTGGTCGGCTAGAATAAATTTGATCAAATTTGGTGACCCATGAAAATCGGCATCCTACTGACCGGCCATCCACCTGAGGTTCTACAGGACCAATTCGAAGAATATGACGCGATGTTTCGCGTGCTACTGGATGGCAACGGCTTCACATATGAAACCTTTGCCGTTGTGGACGGCCAGTTCCCAAAGAACGAGCTGCAGGCTGACGGCTGGATCATTTCCGGATCGCGCCACGGAGCCTATGAGGATCATCCGTGGATACCGCCACTGGAAGATTTGATCCGCACGATTCAGAAAAGCGGCCGTCCCCTGATCGGCGTCTGCTTTGGCCACCAGATCATCGCGCAGGCACTAGGCGGCAAGGTCGAGAAATTCAACGGTGGTTGGGCTGTCGGGCGCACCGACTATGACTATGAGGGCCAGACCGTGACCCTGAACGCCTGGCATCAGGATCAGGTGGTTGCCCTGCCCGACAGCGCGCGGGTGTTGGGATCGAACGCGTTTTGCCAAAATGCCATGGTGGCGTATGGCGACACGATTTGGACGGTGCAGGCCCACCCTGAATATGGTGACGCCTTCATTCAGGGTTTGATGGATACGCGAGGAAAAGGCGTTGTGCCTGAAGCCTTAATGAAAGCTGCCGCCAATCGCCTTCCCGCCCCCGATGACAACCCAAAGATCGGGCAACTTATGGCGGATTTTTTGAAGAAAGAGAGGGCCTGATGGCCGACTGGAAAGACCAACTGCCACAGGCAGCCCGCACCTATATCGAAGACCAGAGATTGGATGAGGTCGAGTGTATAATCTCGGACCTGCCCGGAATTGCCCGCGGTAAGGCTGTTCCAGCGTCGAAATTCGCGCGCCAATCCTATTTCCACCTGCCTGACAGCATCTTTTACCAGACCATCACAGGTGACTGGGGCGAAGCCGCAGGTGAGGACGGGTTCATCGAACGGGACATGATCCTCAAACCCGATTTCTCGACGACCTCCGCCGCACCATGGACCGGCGATTGGACGTTGCAGGTAATCCACGACGCTTATGACCGGGACGATAATCCGATCCCGTTCAGCCCAAGAAACGTCCTGAAACGCGTCGTTCAATTGTATCACGACAAGGGTTGGAAGCCCGTCGTCGCACCCGAAATGGAGTTCTATTTGGTCGCCCCGAACGTCGATCCGGCGCAGGGCATCAAGCCGATGATGGGCCGTTCGGGCCGCCCGGCAGCTGCACGCCAGGCCTATTCGATGACCGCAGTGGACGAGTTCGGTCCGGTGATAGACGACATCTATGACTTCGCCGAATATCAGGGGTTCGAAATCGACGGCATCACACAGGAAGGCGGCGCAGGTCAGCTGGAAATCAACCTGCGCCACGGCAACCCAGTAAAACTGGCGGACGAAGTGTTTTACTTCAAACGCCTGATCCGCGAGGCCGCCTTGCGCCACAACTGTTTCGCCACCTTCATGGCCAAACCGATCGAGGATGAGCCGGGCTCGGCCATGCACATTCACCACTCGGTCATAGATATTGAAACCGGGCAAAACATCTTCTCAGGGCCTCAAGGCGGTGAGACCGACGCGTTCTATCACTTTATCGCCGGGCTACAGAACCACCTGCCCGCCGGACTGGCCGTAATGGCGCCTTATGTGAACTCTTATCGTCGCTATGTGAAAGATCACGCTGCGCCAATCAATCTGGAGTGGGCACGCGACAACCGTACCACTGGCATCCGTGTACCTTTGTCCGGCCCCGAAGCACGCAGGGTCGAGAACCGTATCGCCGGGATGGACTGCAACCCCTACCTGGGCATCGCGCTGTCTCTGGCTTGCGGCTATCTGGGTTTGACCCAACAGGAACGCCCTCGCCGCCAGTTCTATGGCGACGCCTATGAAGGCGAAGGCGATATCCCGCAAGTGATGGGCGAAGCACTGGACCTGTTCGACGGCGCCACTGCCCTGCACGAGGTTCTGGGACCAGAGTTTGCCCGTGTTTACGGCATCGTCAAACGGGCAGAGTATGAGGAGTTCCTGCAGGTGATCTCTCCGTGGGAGCGTGAGCATCTGCTGATGAACGTCTGAGGCACACGATGAACCTGCTTTATTCCAATGATCGCAAAGCCGAATATCCGGCCAGTTGGTACGCGGCGACGGCCAATTCGATGGATAGGTTCCCGGCTCTGTCCGATAACACCAAAGCCGATGTTTGTGTTGTTGGGGCTGGCTATACCGGTCTATCCGCAGCCCTGCATCTGGCAGAAGCTGGCTTGGATGTTGTGCTGCTCGAGGCGCATCGCGTGGGATTTGGTGCCTCTGGTCGCAATGGAGGCCAATTGGGCAGCGCTCAACGCATGGATCAAGAGGATTTGGAGCGTCTGGTGGGTAATGATGACGCCTCCAAGCTTTGGGATTTGGCCGAGGACGCAAAAGATCTGGTCATATCCCTCATCGGGAAACATCAGATAGACTGTAACTTGAAGCCGGGTGTGGCCGTCTTAGGCTTAAGCACCAGAGAACAGGCAGAGCTACATAAGCACGCCGCACATTTGTCCGACCAATATGGATATCGCCAGATCGAGTGTCTGGATGAGGCAGCCGGGCATGCCTTGTGCCCTTCACCCGCTTATAAGGGCGGATATCTGGATATGGGCGCAGCGCATCTGCACCCGCTCAACTACGCTTTGGGGCTGGCACAAGCCGCAGCCAAAGCCGGGGTTCGCATTCACGAAAGCACCGAAGTCACTGGAATAGAGGAAGGCCGAACCGTCAAAGTGCATACGGCCGACGGAACAGTCAGTGCCAGCCACGTCATTCTGGCTTGCAACGGCTATCTGGGTAATCTGAACCGCAAAGTGGCGGCGCGGGTCATGCCCATCAACAACTTCATCGCTGCGACTGAGCCGCTTGGGGCCGAGACCACCCGTGTGCTTACCCGAGACGTCGCAGTTGCCGATACCAAATTTGTCATCAACTATTTCCGGCTTAGCTCCGATGGCCGTTTGCTGTTTGGTGGCGGTGAAAGCTACGGTTACCGCTTCCCCTCGGATATTGCCGCCAAGGTGCGCAAACCGATGACCGAGATTTTCCCCCATCTGCAGGATGTGAAGATCGATTATGCTTGGGGCGGCACGCTGGCCATCACCATGCGCCGGATGCCCTATCTGGCGCGGGTTGCGCCAAACATCCTGTCAGCCTCTGGCTATTCCGGCCACGGGGTCGGTACAGCCACCCATGCCGGTCAATTGATGGCTCTGGCGATCCAGGGACAGGCTGAAGGGTTCGACACCATGGCCCGCGTCCCCGCGCTGCCTTTCCCCGGCGGCCCTGCCCTGCGAAGTCCGCTGCTGGTGCTGGCGATGACATGGTTTGCGCTGCGGGACCGGCTGGGGATCTGACCCGCTAGAATTGCGACAGATTGGTGAAATTTCGCCCACCCGGCGATTGAGGGGTTTTATTGCTCAACGTTTAGCTTTACGTTTCCCAAAGATAGAATTCGGGAAAACCAAATATGACGCTTCCTCCAAACGTTCATGACGCCGAACCCATCCCCGCAGCAGCAAAAGAAGCCATCGACGCCCTGATGCAGTCGGGCGACCTGTTTCGCTATACCGCGCCGCAAGATGCGCCCGTGGCCTTGCTTGAGGCGGAATTTGCCGAGCTTTTGGGTTCGAAATACGCACTGGCCGTGTCATCTTGTTCAGCTGCATTGTTCTTGTCGCTCAAGGCTTTGGGCCTGCCGCGGGATGCGCGGGTGCTGATCCCAGGCTTTACCTTCGCCGCAGTCCCGTCGTCGGTCGTGCATGCAGATTGTATTCCAGTGCTGTGCGAAGTAGCCGAGAATTATCGCATCGACATGGACGACTTTGCTGCCAAGCTGGAGAACGTGCAGGCGGTGATTATCAGCCATATGCGTGGCCACACCTCGGACATGGACGCTATCATGGCCCTCTGCAATGAACGCGACATCCCCGTAATCGAGGACGCAGCCCATTCGCTTGGCACCACATGGCACGGGCAGAACATTGGCACCATCGGCAAAGTTGGCTGTTTCTCGTTCCAGTCCTACAAGATGATCAATGCCGGCGAAGGCGGTATCCTGATCACCGATGACGCCGATCTGGTTGCCCGCGCTGTCATCATGTCCGGTGCCTATGAACATAACTGGAAGAAACACAAAGGCCCCCATGGTGACAACTCACCTGAACTGGAGCAGGCCTTTGCCCGCTGGCAGAACCAGTTGCCGCTTTACAACCTTCGTATGAGCAACCTGAGCGCCGCCGTGATCCGCCCGCAAATCCCCGAGCTGGCGCGCCGTGTAAAAGACGGGCTGGCGAACCACGACTATGTGTCCGAACGGCTGAACACGTCGGATTACATCGACGTCCCTGCCCCGCTGGCGCCGGAGCGTCGCGCGCCGGACTCGATCCAGTTCAATCTGGTTGGTATGGACGAGGCCGAGATCCGCGCCTTCGCCGCCGCCTCTGAATCGCGCGGCGTAAAGGTGCAGGTGTTCGGCCTGAGCGAGGACAATGCCCGCGCCTTTTGGAACTGGCAGTTCCTTCCAGAAAAGTTTGAGCTGCCACAAACGCGCGACATGCTGATGAAGGCCTGTGACGTACGCCTGCCGGTGCGCCTGACCAAGGAAGAACTGGACGTGATCGCTGATATCCTGCTGGCCTCGGTGGGTGAAGTAACCGGTCCGGTCCCCGCGTACGGCACTTGACTATTCGCCCAGATCGAACAGGTCGACAGACAGAAATAGTGCTGTAATCCCCTTAGGGGTTGCAGCCACGCGAGACAGGATTGCGGCAACCCGCACCCCATCAGACGTTTCGACCAGAAGTGGCGCGCCAGAATCCCCCATCATCACAGGGCAGATCGCCAAAAAAACACCTTCCGATACGCTTCGCGGTGCGCAGGTCTGTGTTCGACTTAGGACATGAGGGCGAATGCCGGGATACCCCGCCACGAAGGCGTCGGCCGTTCCCGCCTCTGCGAGCGGCAGGAACCCGACCTGCTGACCAACCGGTTCGGTCAATTCCAAGACTGCCCAATCCAATTCAGCCCGACTGTCAAACCCGCCGCCCAGACCCTGTTCAGCAGGTAGCCGGTATCCGTTGATACCTGAGACGACCGTGGCTTTTCCGCGCTGATAACCAGCAGCAAAACGGATGCTGGATGGCGGAATCCAACGCTGTCGCGCTGTGTTGTAAAGGCAATGCGCCGCGGTCAGGACCAGCCGATCTGACACCAGAACACCAGTGCAATGGGACCTCTGATCTCGGCTGGCGAAATTGATCCGCCCAATAGTGCGCCAAGGGCGCTCTGCCGCATCAAGAATTTCACGCGCCCGAATATCTCCGCACCCGGCAGCAGACTGCGTGCCCAGCGTACAAATCTGAGACCAGTTTTCAGAGAAGACACCCTGCGACAGCGCAGGCTGCATCCAAAGCAAAGCGACACTCAGGACCAGCCAACGCGCCACCACGGGCGTCAGTTCAACTTGGAAAGCTTCTGTTGCAACTCAGCCAGTTGCTTTTTGATGTCATCCAGATCTTCTTTCGGCTCGGCCTTTGCGTCGTCATCTTTCTCCGGTCCGGACCAGCCGCCGGACAGACCACCGGTCATCGCCTTGAGAAACGCCTGTTGCTGCGCTTGCAAAGCCTCAAAGCCAGGCATCTGAGACATCGGGTTTATGGCGTTCATGTTTTCCATCATCGTGTTCTGGCTTTCACGCAGCATTTCGAACGAACTTTGCAGGAATTGCGGCATCATTCCACCACCTGGAATCATATAGCTGCGTACCAGATCGTTCAGCACATTTACCGGCAGCACGTTTTCGCCGCGGCTTTCATGCTCGGCAATGATCTGCAGCAAATATTGCCGGGTCAGGTCATCCCCAGTTTTCAGATCGATGATCTGAACTTCCCGCCCATCACGGATAAAGGCGGCGATGTCTTCAAGCGTGACATAGTCGCTGGTCTCGGTGTTATACAGCCGACGACTTGCATAGCGTTTTATCAACAGCGGTTTATCTTGTTCTGCCACCGTTTACCCTCCCCGAGTATGATGCGTTGCAGCACAGATTATGCGACTGCAGAACAAAAAGAAAGGGCAGGTCGTTAGACCTGCCCTACGCGATTGCACCAGATGGGAGGAACGGGTGCGTGTCGCGGTATTCTTTTACTTGGTAGCAGCAGCTTTCTTAGCGGCGGCTGTCACGTCGTTGGTTGCTTTCTTAACGGCAGCAGTTGCATCTTCTGCAGCTTCTTTGCCAGCAGCCATCAGCAGCTCAACGGTTTCGGACTGCAGCTTTTTCGCGATTTCAGCGAAGGCAGCCATGTTTTCGGCAGCAACTTCAGCCGAAGCGCTTGCGAAATCGGTGGCGGCTTTTGCGTAGTCTGCAGGCTCGGCCTTTGCTTTCGACATCTCGTTCAGCTTGGACAGAGTGTCTTTGGTCCATTTGTTGGAGATCTCAGCCGACTTCTCAGCTGCTTCCAGAGCAACACCCGACAGTTTTTCGTTCAGGGTTGCAGTCGATTTGAAGGCACCTTCCAGAGCGGTGGTGTCAACGGGGAACGCGCCCATCATGTCTTTCAGGGTCGCGGTAAAGTCTTGAGTCTTTGCCATTGTCCTAATCCTTTTGCCGAACCGGGCCCACCCCGGCTTTCATCAGCTTGAGGACAATATGATTTCTGCAGCGCAGCATTGCAAGTTTTTTTTGCTGCGCTGCAGAAAAAAATTTAATTTACCAATAAAATCATCCGTTTGGATTGGCCACGACATAGGTGCCTGGCGCAGATGCCAGCCGAGGATGATCCGAATCGCCGGTATCGCGGGCAGGAACCTGCTTGCCGGACAGCTTCTTCAGCCAAGCCTCCCACGTGGGCCACCAGGACCCTTCGTGGAAATCAGCTTCTTTCATCCAGGTATCTGCATCCCCCTTCAGGTCGGGGTTCGTATAATGACCGTATTTCTTTCTACTGGGTGGATTGATGATCCCTGCGATATGACCAGATTCCGAAACCACGAAGGTCTTAGACCGTGATCCCATCTTCTGCACACCACGGTAGCAATCTTTCCAAGCCGCGATGTGGTCGGTCTCGCAAGTGATCGCCATCACCGGCACATCCACGTCGCTAACACGCAGCTTGTGCCCCATCATTTCAAACCCGTCGCCTGTGAATTCGTTGCGCTGGCAGAGACCGCGTAAATATTGCACTGCCATTTTGGCCGGAAGGTTGGTCCCATCGCCGTTCCAATACAACAGATCAAAGGCTGGCGGCACCTCGCCCATCATATAGCTGCGAATGGCCGGACCGTAGATAAGGTCGCGGGACCGCAGGAATGACATGGTTCGAGCCATGATCCACGCCCGCAAGATACCCTCTTTGGTCACCTCTTCCTCGACCCCATCGATGAAATCGTTTTGCAGGAAAGGAGTGAACTCGCCCTGATCGGAGAAATCCGTCAGCGCCGTGAACAGGGTGGCAGACTTAACCGACTTGTCGCCACGCTGCTTCAGCAAAGACAGTGTCAAACTCAGCGTGGTGCCCGCAATGCAATAGCCGATCGCGTTTACCTGTTTGACATTGCAAATCTTTTTCGCCTCTTCGATCGCGGTCAGGAAGCCATCCTGAATGTAATCTTCCATCCCGGTATCGGCATAGCTTTCATCCGGGTTGACCCAGCTGACGACAAAAAGGGTGTATCCCTGCTCAGTAACCCATTTGATGAGACTGTTCTGGGCCTTGAGGTCGAGAATGTAGAACTTGTTTATCCAAGGCGGGAATAGAACGATGGGTGTTTCATATACTGTCTCAGTCGCGGGTTTGTACTGGATCAGCTCCATCATCCGGTTGCGGTAGACCACATCGCCCGGCGTGGTTGCTAGATTGCCACCAACCTCAAACGCGCTCTCATCAGCCAGCTTGACCACCAGTTCGCCGTCATTTGCCTCAAGATCCGCAACAAGATTCTCAAGCCCCTTGATCAGAGACTGCCCCTCGGTCTCAACCGCCTTTTGCAGCGCATCTGGATTCGTGGCCAGGAAATTAGTGGGGGCCATCATATCGACAATCTGCTGCGAGAAGTATCTCAGCCGACGTTTGTCCTTGTCATCCAAGTTCTCGACTGACGCGACGGCTTGGGCGATGGCTTCGGAATTGGTTTGGTACTGCTGACGGATCAATCGGAAGTAGGGATTCGTGTCCCACAGAGGGTTAGAGAATCGCTTGTCCGTTGGCTTGGCGTCTGCCTCTTCAACGTCGCTGGAAGTCATGGCCTTCTGCGCTTCGGCGAAATTCAGAACCGATTTTCCCCAATACTCTATCTGCTGCTCCAACAACTTAGCTGGATTCTGCAACGCTTCGGACCAATATGCAGTTGCTGCCCGTGCGAAAAGCTCTTGATTCGGGCCGTCCAAGGCGGGGGTATGCGACTTTTTCTCGGTCATAACCTCGATCAACCGCTTCGAAAGCGCCTCAACCTTGTCCATATTTTCCTTAAGGCGTTCAATGTGTTCGTCGGTCACTTCCAGCATTTGATCTTCACTTGTTGTCATTTTACCGAATCCCCCCTAACCTCGCTGCTGTGCAGAATAACGTCGTGGGTGTCGGGGGGCAAAGCGGCGAATGGTCCGAAGTAAGATGCTGACATTTGGGAGGCCCCTTTATCCATGCGTTATATGATGACATACGACTTGATGGAGACGTTGCGCAATACCAACCAATGGATGGGCGCCACTGCCAGTGCCATGGCATCCTATCCAATGTTCTCCATGGTCCCCAATCCTGGCTTTAGCATGATGGCCGCATGGGGTGAGGTGACTGAGCGTACATTTCAGCGCATGGTCGTCAAGCCCGACTGGGGTATCCGCACGTTTACCTGCGAAGACGGCAAGGACCATCTGGTCGACGTCGCAACTGTTGTCGAACGCCCATTTGGTGATCTGGTACACTTCCGCGTTAACGGCCGCGAAGAACAACCCCGCAAGGTTTTGCTTGTTGCGCCGATGTCTGGCCACTATGCAACGTTGCTGCGATCGACCGTAAAAAGCCTGCTGGTCAATTGCGAAGTTTATGTCACAGATTGGCATAATGCGCGCGACATCCCTGTGTCCGAAGGCAAGTTCGATGTAGAGGACTATACTCTATATCTTGTCGATTTTATGAAAGAGCTTGGCCCCGATACCCACGTTGTCGCCGTGTGCCAACCCGTACCCCTGACGCTGGCCGCGACCGCATACCTGGCCGAGGTCGAGCCCAAGGCTCAACCCAGCACCCTGACCTTGATCGGTGGTCCTGTTGACCCTGATGCCACTCCTACTGACGTGACCGATTTCGGTCGCCGCGTCACAATGGGGCAGCTGGAAGAGACCATGATTCAGCGCGTCGGTTTCAAATACAAGGGCGTGGGCCGCATGGTTTATCCCGGCCTGTTGCAGCTGGCATCGTTCATGTCGATGAACGCCGAGCGTCACTCTCAGGCCTTTTCGGACCAGATTCAGCGTGTCATGCGGGGTGAGGCCTCTGACCACGATGCCCACAACCGTTTCTATGACGAGTATCTGGCCGTCATGGACATGACCGCCGAGTTCTACCTGTCAACGGTTGAACGTGTGTTCAAGAATCGCGAAATCGCCCGAAACGAATTTGTTGTCGCTGGCCACAAAGTCGATATCGGCAAAATCACCGATGTTGCGGTCAAGACGGTCGAAGGCGCAAACGACGACATTTCGGCCCCCGGCCAGTGTATCGCCGCGCTGGACCTGTGCACCGGATTGCCTGATGAGAAAAAAGCCAACCATGTTGAGCCCGATGCCGGCCACTACGGTATCTTTGCCGGACGCAGCTGGCGCTATAACATCCGGCCGCTGGTGATCGACTTTATGAACGCAAACACGCGCAAATCGCGTCAGCGTGCTGCCAACAGCAACAAAGTCGCCTGATAAAATGAGCAGGAGGGCGACCAAGGAAACGCCTTTCTCCTGCAATTGCGGTTCATTGCACGGGCACATTACTGCTGCCGGGGGTCACTCGGGCACGCATGTTGGTTGTTTTTGCCATGATTGTCGTGCGGCGCAGCTGTATTTCGAGCAACCCGACCCGGCCCCCGGTCCGGTCGACATTCTACAGATGAGCCCCGAAGAAATCCGCATTGAAGGCGGTGCCGAACATCTCGCGTTGATGCAGCTCAGCCCCAAGGGGATGCTTCGCTGGTATGCCGGTTGCTGCAATGCGCCGTTGGCGACGACGGCGCGTACCGCGAAGGTTCCGTTCGCCGGGTTCATCGTTAAGCGCATCGCTGATCCCAGTGGGCTAGGCCCCATCACGACCCGCGGCTTTGTTCCGCAAACCGGAGGCAAACAGTCCCATGAAAAACTGCGCTATGCGGCTATTGGGATGCTGAAACGCCTCACCAAATCCTGGTTGTCCGGTAGCTGGAAAAAAACGCCCTTCTTCGATGCAAACAGCGGTGCACCCGTGGCGACACCTAAGATACTCAGCAAGGCTGAGCGCGCTCAGCTATATACGTGATCCAATCGCGCAGGTCTGCTCACCCTTCTAGTCAACACCCTACTCTTACGCTCAGGTGTTTCAAGGATAGGTGATGCCCCGAAAACCCGGAAAATCGGCATACCTTGCGCGGCGCGCCTCCAAGCTTTCGGCCGGCTCATCCCCGGGCCTTAACAAGCAGCCTCGCGGTGCAATATAGCTGTCGATCCGACGATGAGGCTTGGGCCGCCAGACCAGATTGAATGCGCACAGTTTGGGAAAAAACCAGATCTCGGAATAGTCCAGGTGATCGTGAATCCACCATGCCAAATCGCGCCAATCGCGCCCGGTTTCGTACTGATCAGCAAACCACGGAATAACGATCGACGCACCGGCAATTCGCGCATCCCCCTCACCCCTGTCCCAGATGTGACACTCCAACGGGTTGTCGTTGCGGGCGCAGTTCAGACGGTTTTCGTTGCCGAACTGGTTCAGTGAGGGAGATCGGTACCCGGACCGAACCGCGATACGCCCAAATGTCTCTTCAAGCGGGTCCAACAGGGTCTGACAAAACGCGCGCCCAGTTTCGATGGCAAGATCAGGGTTGTCGGGAAGGTTCTGTTTTTTATGGAAATTTCCGATTTCGGAATACAGAAAATCGCGCATGAAGAAATGGCGGGACAGGCGCACGCGACCCAGCGTTTCAAGGCTCCACAAACTGCCCGGCTTGCGCATCGCTACTCCACTCCGATCCCTTTGAGCCAACTTAAAATGCCCGATACAGTCGCGTCAGTTTGGCCCGGTGACATCAGACGCCCCGCGATCACATGCGACATGGGATCATCCCCCGGCCCCATCGTCACCAGTTGCACCGTTGCGGGACCACCCCAGGCCTCAACCACTTTATGCGTCAAATCAGGCCGCACCACCTGATCGTCATCCGAAAACCAGAATAGCGCGGGCACCTGCGCGTCCGAGAAGTCCAAATCATAAACGGTTTCGACCAACACGGTCATCGGCACGACAGCCTCCCAAGGATAGACCGCCGACCAGTATTTATTCAGCTCTGGGTCCGGGCCGGAAACGTCACGCTCTTCTCCCATCACCAGAGGCAGCCAACTGCGCGCCCACGGCAGGCTGGGAATCCGCGCGCCCGGCGTATTCACGCCAAAATTCGGTGAGACAAAGACCATCCCAGCCACGTTCCGGCTCAACTCATCATCCGGCGCGGCGGCCGCAGCCAGCGTTCCACCGGTCGAGGTCGAAATGACGACAACCTTGTCGCCTACAGCCCGTGCCGCTGCCAGCCCTTCGGCCATGTCATACATCCAGCCCGAAGCCGTCCCTTCGGCCATCGCGTTGCCATCCCGACCATGGCCCTGTAGTCGCGTATAAACCAGATTGGCCCCCAACGCGTCAGCCACCATGTCAGGCACCGGGCGGATTTCCTCGGACGAGGCCGAGAAGCCGTGGACATAAAGAACCGAAACCGGGGTGCGCTGTTCCTTGAACCCATCCTGCCAGATCACGCGTTTTTCGACCCCAGGCACGATGTCGTCATAGGCAGATTCAGTAGTTTCGAAATAAACCTGAACCCCTTCACCGAACTTGCGCGGATCAAATCGCGGGTGCAGATTGACCTCTTCTCGCGGCCCAAACCAATAGATCAGCCCACCGACAACAATCAGCGCAAGCAGCAGGCGTCCAAGAACCCACCCAAACAGCCGCATCAGCCGGCCTCCATCACCTCAAGAACCGCGTTTTCGATCAAACCCAAACAGGGACCGTCCGAAAAGCGATGATCAGCGTCCTTGACCAACAACAGGCGCATATCCGGTCCGGTTGCATGTTCCAGCAACCGCACGGCAGTTTCGGTGGAAACCGCAGTATCCGCAGTGCCCTGCAGGAACCGTACCGGGAACGGCAAACTTAGTGCGTCACGCAGTACCAGGCGCTGCCGCCCGTCCTCGATCATCCGCTTGGTGATGATATAGGGTTCCATGTAATCCGAAGGCAGTTCTACATGCCCAACGCTGTCCAGCGCAGCCTTCTGTTCGTCACTGAACGAAGCCCAATACCCATCTTCGGTAAAGTCCGGCGCGGCGGCGATACCAACCATACCTGCAATCCGTTCAGGCATGACCTTGGCCAGCAGCAACGCCTGCCACCCACCCATGGACGACCCGACAACGATCAGCGGCCCCTCGGTCAAGGCCGTCATGGCCGCAACCGTGTCCTCATGCCAATCTCCGATACAACCATCGGTAAACGCCTCAGAACTTTCGCCATGCCCGGAATAATCAAACCGCAAAAACGCCTGCCCCCGTGCTTGTGCCCAGGCTTCAAGATGCACCGCCTTGGTACCTTCCATATCCGACTTCAGCCCACCCAGAAAAACGATGGTCGGCCCCACACCTTCGCTCTTGTGATACGCCAACCGCCGCCCCTGAGCGGTATCCAGAAAATCCGTTGCTGCCATGAAACCCTCTTTCCTTTTCCGCATCATGCACGCCCCACCCCCAAGTGCAATTCGCCCACTTCATCTTTTCCGAAATACTCCGGGGAGCGCGAGGGGCCGGCCCCTCGCTCCGACCCTTGACACAACCGCGAACCCCTGCCAAATGAGCCGCACACCATAACCCGCAACCGGGCGTTCAGTGGGCGCCAAACCGACGAGGAGAGCCGATATGGCCCTGGATGCAAAATCCGTCTCACTCACCTTTCCCGATGGCAATGCACGTTCTTACGAAGCAGGCGTAACGCCCGCGCAGGTGGCTGCCGATATCTCGACCTCACTGGCGAAAAAGGCCATCTCGGCCACGGTGAATGGCCAGCACTGGGACCTGCAGTGGCCCATCGAGGCCGATTCCGACATCGCCATCCACACCATGAAGGATGAGGTTCAGGCCAATGAGCTGATCCGTCACGATCTGGCCCATGTCATGGCGCGCGCGGTGCAGGAAATCTGGCCCGCGACCAAGGTCACCATCGGCCCCGTCATTGAAAACGGCTGGTACTACGACTTTGATCGCGAAGAGCCTTTCACGCCCGAAGATCTCGGCCTCATCGAAAAAAAGATGAAAGAGATCATCAACAAACGTGATCCCGTCACCACCGAGGTCTGGGACCGCGACCGCGCGATCGAGTTCTACAAGGCCAACAACGAGCCTTACAAAGTTGAACTGATCGAAGCCATTCCGGGCGACGAGCCGCTGCGCATGTACTGGCACGGCCATTGGCAGGATTTGTGCCGCGGCCCTCACCTGCAGCATACCGGCCAACTGCCGGGCGACGCGTTCAAGCTGATGTCCATCGCGGGTGCTTATTGGCGCGGCGATAGCGACCGCGCGATGCTGCAACGCATTTACGGCGTGGCCTTCACTGGCAAGGAAAAGCTGAAAGCGCACCTGCACATGCTTGAGGAGGCCGCTAAACGCGATCACCGCAAGCTGGGCCGCGAGATGAACCTGTTCCATATGCAGGAAGAGGCGCCGGGCCAGATCTTCTGGCATCCGAACGGCTGGAAGATCTACACCACCCTGCAGGACTATATGCGCCGGATGCAGGAGCGTGACGGCTATGTCGAGGTCAACACTCCGCAAGTCGTTGACCGCAAATTGTGGGAGGCCTCGGGCCACTGGGACAAATACCAAGAAAACATGTTCATCGTCGAAGTCGACGAGGACCATGCCCGCGAAAAGGCAATCAACGCGCTGAAGCCAATGAACTGTCCCTGCCACGTACAGGTGTTCAATCAGGGCCTGAAATCCTATCGCGACCTGCCCCTGCGCATGGCCGAGTTCGGATCGTGTGCCCGATACGAACCCTCGGGCGCGCTGCATGGGATAATGCGTGTGCGCGGGTTCACGCAGGACGATGGCCATATCTTCTGTGCCGAGGATCAGATCGAATCCGAGACCGCCAAGTTCATCGCATTCCTGTCCAAGGTTTATGCCGATCTGGGCTTCCATGACTGGACGATCAAACTGTCCACCCGCCCGGAAAAACGGATCGGCTCGGATGAAAGCTGGGATCTGGTTGAAAAGGCGCTGGGCGATGCCTGTAAGGCCGCCGGGTATGACTATGAACTGCTCGAAGGCGAAGGCGCGTTCTACGGGCCCAAGCTGGAATTCACTCTGACCGACGCCATCGGCCGGACGTGGCAGTGCGGCACGCTGCAGGTTGACCCCAACCTGCCCGAACGTCTGGACGCCAGCTTTATCGGGGCAGATGGTGCCAAGCACCGCCCGTTCATGCTGCACCGCGCGACGTTGGGCTCATTCGAACGCTTCATCGGCATTCTGATCGAAGAGCACGCGGGCAAGCTGCCATTCTGGCTCGCACCGCGTCAGGTTGTTGTCGCCTCGATCACATCCGAAGCAGATGACTATGTGAACGAAGTGGTCGAAACATTGAAAGCTGCCGGAGTGCGGGCCGAAGCCGACATTCGCAACGAAAAGATCAACTACAAGGTCCGCGAGCATTCGGTTGGCAAAGTACCGGTCATTCTGGCCGTCGGTCACCGTGAAGTCGAAGAGCGTACTGTGAGCGTCCGTCGCTTGGGTGAAAAACAAACACAGGTTCAATCGCTTGAAGCTGTAACAATTGAGCTATCCAAGGCCGCAACTCCGCCCGACCTGTTGTAACATTCGGCAGCAAATTGCTGGTAATCCGACCTCATTTTTGGGGTCGGATTGAAACAATTGCCATTTTTCTTTTCAAAAACAGTTTATTAACTTGCAAGAGGGCATATCATGTCCTGACGGGGTTGTGAGACACGTGCTCGTGAATTCAACTGCAGCCCCACAAGCACTACCTTTGTCATTGTCACAAGAAGACATACGCAGTCATCAAAAGGGATTACCGAGATGTCGAACACCGCAAAAACACTGGTCATCGCAAGCGCAGTCGCAGCCGCCGTTTCGGGTGCAGCAACCACTGCCACCGCCCAAGCCAAAGAGAAGTGCTATGGCGTGTCTCTGGCCGGTCAGAACGACTGCGCCGCTGGCCCCGGCACAACCTGCGCCGGTACCTCGACCGTAGATTATCAGGGCAACGCCTGGACTCTGGTAGACGCCGGCACCTGTGCCGACATCGAACTGCCGGACAGCCGCAAAGGCTCGTTGGAACCGCTGGACCGCGACCTGCCCGCATAAGCCTGAGCTTTCAAAAACCGAAGGGGCGGGCCATATCGCCCGCCTCTTCGTCGTGATTGGGGAGCACACACATGTTGGATAACACGACCAGATCGAACAATCTGCCAGCCGCGCCAGGCGTCGGCTATAAGCCTCAGCACTTTGAGCAGATACTGGACAATGCGCACCCCGTCTCGTGGCTTGAAATTCACGCCGAAAACTACATGGGCGATGGTGGCCGTCCACTGGCCCAACTGCGTCATCTCTCTGAACAATTCCCGATCTCTGTCCACGGTGTCGGCCTATCCATTGGCGGTGAAGGTCCACTGGACCCGGATCACTTGGCAAGACTGAAACAATTGATCGGCTGGCTGAACCCCGCCAGCTTTTCCGAGCATCTGGCCTGGTCGACCCATGACAGCCATTTCCTGAACGACCTGTTACCCCTGCCGTATACCGACGCCACGCTGACCCGTATTTGTGAGCATATTGATCTAGTGCAGGACACCGTCGGCCGGCAAATGCTGCTAGAAAATCCATCCAGCTATCTGGCGTTTGAAGAAAGCACATGGTCCGAACCGGATTTTCTGCGTGAGATCGCGCGCCGCACGGGCTGTGGCATGCTGCTGGACGTGAACAATGTTTTCGTATCGGCCACCAATCTGGATTACTCACCTCAGGGCTATATTGACGCCTACCCTCTGGAAAAAGTGGGCGAGATTCATCTTGGCGGTCATGATGAGGATGAAGACGACCACGGCCATCCCCTGCTGATCGACAGCCATGGACGCGAGGTGGTCGATACGGTCTGGGCGCTTTTGGACTACGTTCTGGACCGTTCCGGCCCGAAACCCGTTCTGATTGAATGGGATACAGATGTGCCTGATTGGCCCATACTGCGGGCCGAGGCAGACCGCGCACAAGCGGCCCTTGATCGGGTTCCGGCATGAGCGTCTCACAAACCACCTTCCACGCCGCGCTGCTGGACCCCGCAGCCGCAATCCCCGAAGGACTGCTGGACGCCGCGGCACAACCCGCCGGACGCCGGTTCAGCGTGTACCGCAACAACGTCGCAGTGTCCTTGACCGACGCAATGCATCAGGCGTTTCCGGTTATCACCAAACTGCTGGGTGCGCAGAATATGGACGGGTTAGCCGGGATTTTCCTGCGCAAACATCCGCCATCGTCACCTCTGATGATGTTCTATGGCGAAGAATTCCCCGGCTTTCTTGCCGGCATGGAACAGCTCTCGCATCTGGGCTACCTGTCCGACGTCGCGCGATTGGAATTGGCCCTGCGCCAGTCCTACCACGCGGCCGATAAAGAGGCCGCGCCGACCGATGCGCTTGCCATTCCGCCCGAGGACATCATGCGTGCGCGGCTGGGCTTTGCACCTTCAATGCAGGTAGTGCGTTCGGATTGGCCCATATTCTCTATCTGGCGTTTCAACACCGAAGACGGTGCGCCAAAACCCGCAGCCGTCGCCGAAGACATTCTGATCACCCGACCGGATTATGACCCGGCTCCGCATCTGCTGCCGCCGGGCGGCGCTGAGTGGATCTCGGGCCTACAGGCCGGGCGAACCATAGGCGGCGCGTTTGAAGAAACCGCCGCCCAAATCCCCGAATTCGACCTTGGGGCCACTCTGGCGCTGCTTTTGCAGGGCGGCGCAATAACCTCTGTGACTATCGAAAGGCTGGCAACATGACTGCCCTGATCTCATTTCACAACAACACCTTGGGAAGGCTTGAGGTAACCTCGGGCTGGCTGGTACCTACCCTGGCTAGGCTGGTTTTTGCGGCAACCTTGCTGGTGTATTATTGGAACTCGGCGAAGACCAAAGTGGGAAGTGGGTTCTTCGGATTCCTGTCCCCGTCGGACGGTGCCTATGTGCAGATTTTCCCCAAAGCGATGGAAGCCGTCAGCTATGACAGTTCGCAACTGGGAGTATTCCATTGGGCAGTCGCAGTTGCGGGCACCTGGGCTGAGTTTCTTTTGCCTGCGCTGATCGTAATTGGCCTTCTGACACGGTTCTCGGCCTTGGGCATGATTGCCTTCGTCTGGGTCCAGACCATCGTTGACGTCACCGGCCATGGCACTGCATTGGGCAATTGGTTCACCGCCGCCCCTAACGTTCTGGACCAGCGGACGCTGTGGACATTCCTGCTGCTGATGATTGTGATCAATGGCGCAGGTCCTCTGTCAGTCGACCGCATCCTGCGCGTAAAATGATTTAGAAATGCGCCTTGGGCTCGTCCGGTTTTCCCGCGGCCAGCCCAAGGAGGCCCGCCACGGCCGCAAATGCCACCGGGAACATGGTAAATACGTTGAAACCAAAGGCGTAATACATCCCGGCTGCTGAAATCAGTAACAGCACCCCACCTACCAACGCACGCGCATGGGCCATCGCGCCACCGGCAATGGCCAACAACGGCGCGATAATCGACGCCGCCTGAATAAGCTGCGCATTATCGACCTGTTCCGCCAACCCTTCGATTTCGCCGAACCGGTCAATCAACTCGACATAGCCGTAACCGAAAAAACCCACGATCATTCCGATCAAACCGGCGATCACGCCCAGAATCATAGCTGCGTTGCGCATTCAAAACCCTCTAAAACTGCGTTCATTCACATAAGCACCCGCTTATGCAACGCCAAGTCCTGACTTTGTTTCCGCGGCCCAGCCCAGATACAGCGTGCCGTCTTGTTCGATCAGAGGTCGCTTCATCAGGGTCGGGTGCTCCGCAAGCAGTTCCAGCGGAGGGCGCATGCGATCTGCCTCATCCAATCCCCGCCAAGTTGTTGAGCGGGTATTGAGCAAAGCCTTGCCGAAAAGGTCCAGCGCCTGCGCCAGAACATCATTTGGCACACCGTCGGCCCGAACGTCGAAAAATTCTGCATCTGGAAGCGATTTCAGGGCCTTGCGGCAAGTATCACAGTTCTTCAAGCCATAGAGGCGCATTTTGGGGAGCTCCGGTTCTAAGTTCAAAATTTTGGCAAATGTGCCTGCTCGTTTCGGTAATTCTTGATTTTTTACTTCACCGTGCAATGTTGAAAAAGACGAAACACGCAAATCGGGCTGTATCGTGTGGACGATACGGTGATGTTTTGCGGCGGCGTCAACCACTGCCCCCACCAATTATGTGGGACAACGTGTAAGTAGAAGGAGACACGGGAAATGCCAACTGGCACCGTGAAATGGTTTAATACCACGAAAGGCTACGGGTTTATTGCCCCCGATGAAGGCGGCAAGGACGTATTTGTTCATATCTCGGCCGTTGAACGGTCCGGTCTGACCGGGCTCGCTGACAATCAGAAAGTCTCGTATGAGTTGCAAGACGGACGTGACGGCCGCCAAATGGCAGCTGATTTGAAGCCACTGTAAACGCCCCGCATTTTGCGGGTTACTAAAACAGGCCAACGGCCAATTATCGGCCGTTGACCGATCTTCGAGAGGTCACAAGACCTTTACCCTCGCGCCGGGTCAATCTTGGCATGAGTTTATCAGTTTTGGCCCATTGCCAAGATACAAGATGTCCAATTGGCACAAGTCACGACCATCGTCCTATCGCCGGATTTGCTGGTCCAGACCTACATCAACTGCTCGGGCCCACGGACACCGGTCGCTATACGCTCTGCGCCGAATTGCCGTTCAAGCTTGTCATTTATACGAGATTTAGGCTCGCATATCACCTCGGCAATCAGCGACTTGGCCTGAGCTGCCGTTGCCAGTACGAGGCACAGACAAGCGGTTCTGATGGCTGCAGCAACTGTCATGAAGCCAATGAACGGCTTCATGACAATTCGTATAGACAAGTGATATGCGCGCTTAATCTTCGCGAATGACAGCTTCGAACTCGCGCCATTCCCGCGCGGTCATGCCTGAGTTTTCCTGCGTGACCGTCTCACCCGCCAGCATTCTGCGCAGGCTGTCGACCATTTGCGCCGACAGATTCACCGCGCCCAGACGGTAATCCTCGAAAGCTTTGTAAGCGAAGGGCACCCAGTCAGCCACGATCTTGCACATGGTATCGGCATAAACGCGAATTTCATACTGAGCGTGCGGATCAGCGCGCAGACGCAGGAAATGGAACAGGTTGTGCAAATCGACCTTCCAGTACCACTGGGTATAGACATTTGCGGGCAGGTTCATACGAGCCAGCTCGCGCGCCAGACCCTGCTGGCCATCCTGGCTGATCATCGCTTCATAATTGTCATAGCAGCGGGCGCTGTCCGCTTTGAGAATATCCAGAACCCGCGCGGCTTCTTCTCCTTGCAGGGCATCGCCCCGGCCCTGGTTGTTCACCTCGGATTGAGCAGCGACGTGATCGGGTGCAGGGATATAGAACTCGCGATCAAGAATCGAATAGCGCGCCGAATACTCGTTCACGTTCGCCGTACGGTGGCGAATCCATTGACGAGCCACGAACACGGGCAGTTTGACATGCAGCTTGATCTCGCACATTTCAAACGGGGTCGAATGCCAATGGCGCATCAGATACCGGATCAAGCCTTCGTCATTCTGAACCGATTTGGTGCCTTTACCGTAAGACACCCGCGCCGCCTGACAGATCGCTGCATCGTCGCCCATATAGTCGATCACGCGCACAAAGCCGTGATCCAGCACCTGATGGGCAGTATAAAGGTGCTCTTCCATACCCGCAGCCACAACGCGGCGTGTTGGATGCGATTGCGCCCGTTGCGCTTCGATCTCGGCCAGTTGGTCAGAGGACAGCGGCATGAAAGTTCCTTTCCTGAAATGAGTCGCCCACCACTATATATCCGCAACTCTCTGACCGGAACCGCCATATGTGCGCTCAATTTCGCATTTTTGAAAATGTGTCCCTTCTGCCCCCTCGACACGAATGGTCGGCGCGCTAAGCTGCTGCGCATCACCTGAACAGAAAGGAAGCCACAATGGGGCTGAGATATCTTCACACCATGGTCCGCGTGAAGGATCTGGAGAAGTCGATGGCGTTTTATGAACTGCTGGGCCTAAAGGAAACCCGCCGTTATGACAGTGAGCAAGGGCGCTTTTCGCTGATCTTCATGGCGCCTCCGGGGCAAGAGGACCGCCCGATCGAGCTGACCTATAACTGGGACGGCGACGACGCGTTGCCCAGCGACAGCCGTCATTTCGGGCATCTCGCCTATGGCGTCGACAACATTTATGAGATCTGCCAGCACCTTCAAGATAATGGGGTGTTGATAAACCGCCCTCCACGCGATGGGCGTATGGCCTTTGTGCGGTCCCCCGACAATATCTCGGTCGAACTGCTGCAGAATGGCGAGGCGCTGGAACCAGCCGAGCCCTGGGTCAGTATGGAAAGCACCGGCCACTGGTGATCCGTTGGCTGACAGCACTTGGGTTGGCCTCACTGGCCAGCCCGCTTCGGGCCGAAACCTGCCGCCTGGCCCTTGCTTTGGCTATGGATATCTCGACCTCAGTGGACGCAACTGAAGACACATTACAGCGGCAGGGTCTGGCCGCAGCATTGGTCGCGCCCGAAGTGGTCGAGGCTTTCTTCTCCTCTCCCATGCCCGTTGCCCTCGCGGTGTATGAATGGAGCGGTCGCAACACCCAACGTGTCATTGTGAGCTGGACCATGGTTCACACTCAGGCTGATCTGCTGGGAGCGGCCTCGACCGTGCAGCAATCTGTGCGGTCCGACAGTGGTTCGGCTACGGCCATGGGGCACGCTTTGGCCTTTGGCGCGACATTGATGCAGCAAGCGCCACCTTGTTTGTTTCAAACCATAGACCTGTCCGGAGATGGCTCGAACAATGACGGTTACGGTCCCGCTTCGGCTTACCGGCACTTTCCGTTCGAAAACACCGTTGTCAACGGGTTGGTCATCAATGCAGCCGACTTCGAAGGCGAATTATATTTAATTCCTTTTTTCGAGAACAATGTTCTACGTGGCCCCGGCGCTTTTCTTGAAGTCGCTCAGGGGTTTCAGGACTTCGAGCGCGCAATGCGACGCAAATTGGAGCGCGAGTTGACGGGTTTGCAAATCGGCGCGCTTCAGGAGCCGGACCAGTGATGATGCGGCTTCTGGCAACCATCCTATCCATAGTTGCCGGGTCGGTCACGGCAGAGTGCCGCCAAGCTCTGGCACTTGGGCTGGATGTCTCGGGATCAGTGGACAGCAGCGAATATCGTCTACAATTGGATGGTTTGGCAGCGGCATTGCAACGGCCCGAAGTGGTTCAGCTGATCCTGTCCGACACGTCTAACCCGGTGCGGTTGGCGATTTTTGAATGGAGTGAGCCCGGCCATCAACGTCTGTTGCTGAACTGGACTTCGTTACGATCGGCCAATGACCTTAAACAAATTGCATCGCTGCTGAACAGCACTAAGCGCAGCGCGGCACCTCAAGGAACTGCCGTGGGGCCTGCCATGCTGTTCGGGGCCAAGTTGCTGTCTCAACAATCAAACTGCTGGAAACGCACTCTGGACCTTTCAGGGGACGGCAAGCACAATCTGGGCGCCCACCCGCGAGAGGTCAAATACACACTTCAATCTTCGGGGCTCACTATTAATGGGCTTGTCATCGGCGCGGATGATCCCAGCCATGGTGATAAACGATACGTTCAGGCCGGAGAGCTTTCCGCTTACTACAAGGCTTGGGTTATTCTAGGCCCGGATGCTTTTGTCGAGGTCGCCTTGGGCTTTGAAGCTTACGAAGACGCAATGACCCGAAAACTGATACGGGAACTGCAGGGGTTGAACCTGTCCCAGGCCATCCAGTGATCAATAGATATACCGAATTTGATCCGTCCAATAGCGCTCAACCCGGCGTAAAGAGGTTGTGATATCGTCAATCCCTTCGAGCCCCAGTACGCCGCGAGTCTGAAGCCCTTTGGCATGGCGGGAAAACAGTTCAGCAACCGTATCCCTAATTTCACGCCCGCGTGGCGTTAGCCGCACCCGAACTGAGCGGCGGTCAATCTCGCACCTCTGATGGTGCATATACCCCATTTCAACCAGCTTCTTGAGGTTGTAGCTGACATTGCTGCCCTGATAGTAACCCCGGCTTTTCAGCTCACCCGCCGTGACTTCGTGATCGCCGATATTGAACAGCAACAAGGCCTGAACGGCGTTGATTTCCAGCACGCCAACCCGTTCAAACTCATCCTTGATCACGTCCAGCAAAAGACGGTGCAGCCGCTCAACCAAGGCAAGAGCCTCAAGGTAGCTGGTCATAAACCCCTTGGTTTCCGGCGCGGAGACCTGCATTTCCATACTCATCCGACCCTCCGATTCAGTCGCGCTGTTTCAGGCAGCATGAATCGAAATCCCGAAGAATCGGTTAAGCTTGATTTTCTTTATTTTTGAAAGGTCTGCGCAATGTCTGCGATGAGGTCGGCGAAACCTTCAGGTGGTTGCACCTGCCCGGTGACCCATTGGTACAGGTCCTGATCGTTTTCGTGCAGCATAGCGTCATACAGATCCAGACCGGCTGCATCCATCCCAGCAAGATTGCGTTCGGCATATGCGGACAGGATCAAATCCATCTCTTTGATCCCGCGGCGCATCGAGCGCATCTGCATGCGCTTAATTCTGACTTCCCGTGTTTCGGTCACTGTCCCTGCTCCAACATCAAGCGCAGTTTTTTCTCAAGTCTTGCGGCCCGTTCCGCGCTCGCCCGCATCTCGCCGCGGATCGCGCGCAGTTCGGCCACTGCATCAGCCAGCTCCAGATTGGCTTCACCCTCTTCGACCGGGGCATCCATACCTTCACCCTCGCCGGTCAGCAGCCACTTGATCGAAACGTTGATCATCCCCGCCATCATCGACAATCGGTTGGCGCGCGGTTCGGACAGGTCATTCTCCCACGCCGCAATTGTCGCCTTTTTAACCCCAAGCCGCCGCGCTAATTGGGACTGCGTCATACCCGCCGCCTCGCGCGCGCCTGCCAGCCGGTCCCCGAATGTCGCTGCTTCTGGCCCAAACCAGTCGTTTTCGTCGCTCATCGGGGTCTCCAATTCAATCTCTCATACAGCTTGATCGTCATTCGGGCGCACCCTATGACAGACAGGTTGAACATACAAACCGAGGCCCCCATGACTTTCCTGTCTGCGACACTGTCACGCGTAAAACCATCCCCAACCATCGCAATGACAGCCAAAGCGGCCGACCTGAAAGCCGCTGGTCGTGACGTGATCGGCCTGAGCGCAGGTGAACCTGACTTTGACACACCGCAGAATATCAAGGACGCAGCCGTTGCAGCAATTGCCGCTGGCAAAACCAAATACACAGCCCCCGATGGCATTCCCGAATTGAAGCAGGCCGTCTGCGCCAAAATGAAACGCGATCACGGGCTGGAGTATACGCCCGCTCAGATCTCGGTCGGGACCGGAGGTAAGCAGACGCTGTATAATGCGTTGATGGCGACTCTGAATGACGGCGATGAGGTGGTCATCCCCGCGCCCTACTGGGTCAGCTATCCGGATATGGTTCTGTTGGCTGGCGGCACGCCAGTCGTTGTTGAGACAACTCTCGAAAACAATTTCAAACTGACGGCAGAGCAGCTTGAGGCTGCGATCACACCCCAGACGAAATGGTTCATCTTCAACTCACCGTCGAACCCGACCGGCGCGGGCTATAGCCGCGATGAGTTGCAGGCGCTGACGGATGTGCTGATGCGTCATCCGCATGTGTGGATCATGTCCGACGATATGTATGAGCATCTGGCTTATGACGGGTTCGAATTCTGCACCCCAGCGGAGGTCGAGCCGGGGCTTTATGACCGGACACTGACCTGCAATGGGGTGTCCAAAGCCTATGCCATGACCGGCTGGCGCATTGGCTATGCCGCTGGTCCGGTCGAGGTAATCGCAGCAATGCGCAAGATCCAATCACAGTCGACCTCGAACCCATGTTCGGTCAGCCAATGGGCGGCGGTTGAAGCCCTGAATGGAACGCAATCTTTTCTGGCCCCAAACAACGTGACATTTAAACGCCGCCGCGATCTGGTGGTGCGAATGCTGAGTGAGATCGACGGTATCACTTGCCCTACGCCCGAAGGCGCATTCTACGTCTATCCTTCGATCGCCGGACTGATTGGCAAAACCACCCCCGCTGGCACCAAAATCGACTCGGACGAAGCATTCGCCACCGCCTTGCTGGAAGAAGCAGATGTGGCAGTGGTCTTTGGCGCGGCCTTTGGTCTGTCCCCAAATTTCCGGGTCAGTTACGCAACTTCGGATGAGGCGCTGACCGAGGCCTGCACCCGCATCCAGCGCTTTTGCGCATCCCTGACCTGAACCGGAGGTAAAGATGGCCGCAGAACTGCCCGAATACTACTTCCGCGTCCGCGAGAATGGCGCCGCGGTTTTTCGGATCGACACCGAAAACCGCCAGCGGCGGATCGAAATGGATCAGATCGCGGTCATCAACATCCGCAATGGTGAAGTGAAGCCGCAAGGGCAGCGCACCCTGTCCGAGGCCGACCAAGCCGAAATCGCGCGCTGGATGGAAGAGCGCAAAGCCCTGCTGGCTCAGCGCGATATCGACGACATCCACCGCGCAGTCGATTACATGAATCTGACCACGCAATGGGCGCAATCCAAGGCGACGGAAGACCAGCTTGAGGACATCACTGACCGGTTATTGCTGGCTATGCACGATTTGCGCACCGTTCTGGTGCGCAAAAAGGCGGACCGCCTGAAGAATAGATAGTTGCGGCTATTCCGCAGGCGCCCCGACGGTTTGGACTGAGCGAGTCCAGAACCGTGCCATCAACAGAACAGCCGCACAGGCCAGGCCCAGAAGAAGGCCCAGCCAAATGCCGATCCCGTTCAATCCCTGTACAAAGCCAAAGTAATAGGACGCCGGGATCCCGACCACCCAATAGCTGAGCCCGGCCATCACCATAGGTACCTTGGCGTCCTGCAAACCGCGCAGCAGACCCAGCGCAATCACCTGCGCCCCGTCGACCAGTTGGAACAAGGCGGCCATGGCCAGCAGCCCGGTGCCGATGGCCAGAATCTGAGGACGTTGCGGATCGTCGGGTTCCACAAATATGGAAATCAGCGGTTCGGCGCAGGTCAAGAACAGGGCGATCGTCAGAACAGACACCAGCAGAGACATCACGGTCACCGCTTTCGCACCTTTTTCCAGATGTGGCCGATCCTTGCGACCCAAGGCGTTCCCGGCTCGGATCGTGGCCGCATTGGACAGGCCCAGATGTACCATGAACGTTGCCGAAGCCAGGTTCAGCGCAATTCCGTGCGCCGCCAGCGGCACCGGCCCAATCCACCCCATCATGAAGGCTGACATGGCAAACAGCGAAACTTCGGCAAGCAAGGTAAATCCAATGGGAATACCCAGTCGCAGTACACTGAACAACATCTCCCAATCCGGACGCCAGAACCGCTGGAACAGGTTGTGTTCGGGCAAAACGCGCACGGCGTAGACCACCACGGCAATCAGTGAAACCATCTGCGTCACCACCGAGGCAATCGCCGCCCCCATCACCCCCAGTTCAGGCGCGCCCCAATTACCGAAGATCAGCGCATAGTTGGTCAGCGCGTTTACGATCGCGGCCGTCACGGTGATCCACAAAACGATCTGCGTGCGCTCCAACGCGGCCAGATAAGATTTCAACACCATGACCACAAGCGCCGGGAACAGCCCCCACCCCGCAACACGCAGATATTGCGACGCGGTTTCAGCCACTTGCGGATCTTGCCCTGCAGCAATCAAAATCGGATGAGACCACCACAGCAAGGGCAAAACCAGCACCGCATACAGCAAGGAAAGCCACAACCCCATGCGGGTCGAGCGGCGAATACTGGTCTCATCCTCTTCGGCGGCCGCAGTCGCCACCATCGGCATCACCGCCAGCCCGAAACCGCCGCCAAACAGAAACAACACGAAATAAAAGCTACTGGCCAGCGTCACGGCCGCCAGCGCCTGGACCCCGTACCAGCCCAGCATGATCGTATCGGTCAAACCAATGGCAAACTGCGCCAGATGCCCACCGACCAGCGGCAAGCCCAACACTGCGATCGCCCGGAAGTGGGCACGATATGTCATTACCTTGTTCATTTCATCAGCCTTATGCCCGGCCAAAGGCCGGGACAAGAGGCGATGAATTAAATTTCAAGGTGAGACCAACACTACTGGCAATTGGTTGCTTAACTCATCGGGCGTCAGGATGCAGCGAATTGCCCAGAATATGCTCGGACTGATGAATGACGTGATGCGCCTGTCCCACGATCATCGGATCAGGCTGGCCAACAATATCGTGGTCCTTGTCCGGATAATCCAGCGTCGACAGGAAGTGGCGCATGGTGTTCAGGCGGGCACGCTTCTTGTCGTTCGATTTGACGATGGTCCAAGGCGCATCGGCGGTGTCAGTGTAGAAGAACATCGCCTCTTTGGCCTCGGTATAGTCATCCCACTTATCAAGGCTAGCCTTGTCGATGGGTGACAGTTTCCACTGTTTCAACGGATCGGTTTCCCGGCTCTTGAACCGGCGCTGCTGTTCTGGCTGCGTGACCGAGAACCAGTATTTGTAAAGCTGGATACCCGAGCGCACCAGCATCCGCTCCAACTCGGGCGTCTGTCGCATGAATTCCAGGTATTCGTTTGGGGAACAGAACCCCATCACCCGCTCAACACCCGCACGGTTGTACCACGAGCGGTCGTAGAACACCATTTCCCCAACCGTTGGCAACTCCTGAACATAGCGCTGAAAGTACCACTGCCCCTTCTCTTCCCAGGTCGGTTTGTTCAGTGCCACAACCCGTGCCTGACGCGGATTCAGATGCTCCATGAAGCGCTTGATCGTACCGCCCTTGCCCGCAGCATCGCGGCCTTCAAACAGCAAAACAAAGCGCTGCCCTGTCTCTTGTGCCCAAAGCTGCACCTTGAGCAGTTCGGCCTGCAATTGCGCCTTCTGCGCCTCGTACTTGCGGCGCGCCATCTTGCGGGCATAGGGGTATTTGCCGCTTTCGAACGCCTGCCGAATTCGCTCGGGGCTGGGTTGCGACGGTTCAAGTTCGGGTGTTGGGGCTATTTTTACAGAGGGTTGATTTTGTTCAATTCGTGCCACAGCTTCCATTCAATTTTTCCTTTTTCACTATCCGCAAAAACGTCTAGCAGAAGATGCGGTTTCGCGCTTTGACCCGGGTCAAATCGACAGCCTTCGAAACAAGGAGAATGCGGCTTGCAGGAAGTCAGACTATGGGCTCGGAATTCATCGTCCGGAGGACATTTGCGACCGGATGACATGGCTCCGCTATGGGATCGCATGACCCGCATCCCGGAGGTCGCGCAAGCCATCCCAGATTGGATAGCGACCGCCTAGCTGTGTCCCCAATCCGCCGGATCATCCGAATTGTTGGGCGACAGGCCCAGAACATCTCCATCGGTCGAGCACCCCAATCCAAGAACCGTCCGGTTCGCGTATGAGAAATATGAGCAGACCTGATTAATCTCGAGGATTTCGCCGTCATCCCAACCGGCGTCCCGTAGGTCTTGCACATCTGCCTGAACCAAGTCCGCTGGCGCTTCGGTCAGTTTGCGGGCATAGCGCATCGCCGCAATCTGAGCCAAGTCCAGAGGGGCTGTTTCCGGAGTTCCCATCTCGATCGCGGCACGAATGGCATTGCCCCGACTTTCGTCCGCCAACAGGCGCTGCAAGCCGTTGAAGTGATGTTCAACGCAATAGCTACACCGATTCAAGGAACTGACCCAAACTCCCAAGACCTCAAGAAACCACTTGGGTATTTTATTGGCCGAATGATGAAGGACGTTCTTGTACAGCGCCATATGGCCTTCCATCGAATGCGGCCGCAGAGAATGCGCCATCATGATGTTGTCCACGTTGTTGTCCGGTCCCGTTACCCGCTCGTACAGCTTCCTGAGCTTACCGGTGGCTTCGTCAAATGGAACGGTCTTAATCCAGCTCATATGATCCCCTTGCTATTACCTTGCCTTTCCAAACCCGACCTCGGTCTTTGCGAGACGAAACTGGATTGGCCTACCATGTCAGGCTAAGCTGACCAAAGGCAAGGGAGGGAGTATCTTATGGAAATGGCGGAAAAAACTGTCGCGGATTGGTATGCCAATCATCCAATCTCGGCGCCGCATATTTTGACGAAACTGACAAACCTTCGTGGTTCGGCAGCAGATATCACGCCGCAGGAACTCTACCCCTATGATCAGGATCACTACGATGGGCTGAACGCAAATGCCCGGCTGGCGGAAAAGGCACAGATGAAATCCGGCGACTGCGTGCTGGATGTCTGTTCCGGGCTGTGCGGGCCTGCACGCTGGTACGCGTCCGAACTTGGTGTTGATGTAACTGGGGTCGATATCAGCCCCAACCGGGTAGATGGTGCGAATGAACTGAATACCCTGGTCGGATTGCAGGACCAGGTTCACCCGGTATTGGGCAGCGCGATGGACTTGCCGTTTGAAGGGGAAAGATTCGACGCCGCGGTCAGCCAGGAATCCTTCCTGCACATCCCCGACAAATCCAAAGCCCTGGCCGAAGTGTTTCGCGTTCTGCGCCCGGGTGGACGCTTTGCCTTTACCGACTGGGTGATGCACACACCACTGCCCGAAGACGAAATGGAGCAATATCGACAGCGCTTTGCCTGCCAGTCTCTGCTGAGCATTCCCGAATATGAGGCCCAATTGAAACAAACGGGGTTCGAGGTCATCTCCTCCGAAGATGTCACTGCATCTTGGGGCGAGATTCTGGCGCGGCGGCTCAGTATGTATCAAACGCTTGATGCCGAGGCCGAACGCGCCGGCAACCCCTCCAAAGGGAATGATTTCCTGAAGATGTACGCTCAATTCGTAAGTGACGTGCAAAATCGGCGGATCGGGGGGGTGTGCTTGACGGCTGAAAAACCTCAATAACTCCAGACTGGTCTGCAGGTCAGCGCATTTATGGCTCAGCTTTTCGGTCCCCACTTCAGCCAATCTCCCACAAGACCTCGCGCCCCTCTTTCCCCGGACCACATCACCTGCCATAATGGGACCAAACCCAAAAACAAGAGCAGCACCAATGCCCGACGATCTGTTGACACCCAGCGCGACCGCGACCTATGACGCCTCCTCGATCGAGGTGCTGGAAGGTCTGGAGCCGGTCAGAAAACGCCCCGGTATGTATATCGGCGGCACGGATGAGCGCGCACTGCACCATATGGTCGCCGAAATCCTCGACAACTCGATGGACGAGGCGGTGGCAGGTCACGCGAACCGGATCGAGGTCGAACTGCACGCAGACTATGCCCTGACCGTACGCGACAACGGGCGCGGTATTCCGATCGACCCGCACCCAAAGTTCCCCGACAAATCGGCGCTTGAGGTCATTCTGTGCACCCTGCACGCAGGCGGCAAGTTCTCGGGCAAAGCCTATCAGACTTCGGGTGGTCTGCATGGCGTGGGCGCATCGGTGGTGAATGCTCTGTCAGATTCCATGGTCGTTCAGGTGGCCCGCGACAAGACGCTGTTCGAACAGCGGTTCTCGCGCGGTATCCCTCTGGGTCCTGTCGAAAAAGTCGGTGCGGCCCCCAATCGGCGCGGCACCACCGTGACCTTTCACGCCGATGCCGAGATATTCGGCCATCATAAGTTCAAGCCGGCGCGTCTTTTTAAATCCATCCGCTCCAAGGCTTACCTATTCTCGGGCGTAGAAATCCGCTGGAAATCGGCCATCGACGACGGCGAAACACCGACCGAGGCCAGCTTCCACTTCCCCGGCGGCCTGTCGGATTACCTGAAGGAAACGATGAACGGCTCCTCCACCTATGCCGAGCAGCCCTTTGCAGGTACCGTGGATTTTCGGGAAAAGTTCGGCACCCCCGGCAAGGTCGAATGGGCAATCAACTGGACGCCCTCGCGCGACGGGTTCATTCAGTCCTACTGTAACACCGTCCCCACACCCGAAGGCGGCACCCATGTTGCCGGATTCTGGGCCGCTGTCCTCAAGGGGATCAAGGCCTATGGGGAACTGATCAACAACAAGAAGGCGGGTCAGATTACCCGCGATGACCTGATCACCGGCGGTTGCGCTTTGGTGTCGTGTTTCATCAGTGAGCCAGAATTCGTGGGCCAGACCAAGGACCGTCTTGCCACGGTCGAGGCGCAGCGGCTGGTCGAAAACTCGGTCCGCGACCATTTCGACAACTGGCTGGCGGCCGACACGAAATCCGCCGGGGCGATCCTCGACTTCCTCATCCTGAGGGCCGAAGAACGCCTGCGCCGACGGGCCGAGAAGGAAACACAACGCAAGTCCGCCACTAAGAAACTTCGTCTTCCCGGCAAATTGGTGGACTGTAGTAGTTCAACACGCGACGGAACGGAATTATTCATCGTCGAGGGCGACTCGGCGGGCGGCTCTGCCAAAATGGGCCGGGATCGTAAGACACAGGCCCTGCTGCCCCTGCGCGGCAAGATCCTGAACGTGCTGGGCGCAGCCAGTTCAAAACTGGGCACCAATGCCGAGATCAACGATTTGACTCAAGCTCTGGGTGTGGGCCTTGGTACCAAGTTCAACGTCGACGACCTGCGCTATGACAAGGTCATCATCATGACCGACGCGGATGTGGACGGGGCGCATATCGCGTCCTTGCTGATGACGTTCTTCTTTACCCAGATGCGGCCGATGATCGACGCGGGCCACCTGTACCTCGCCTGCCCGCCTTTGTATCGTCTGACCCAAGGCGCCAAGCGCGTCTATTGCCTGGACGAGGCCGAGCGAGATGAGTGGCTTGAGAAAGGTCTGGGCGGCAAGGGCAAGATCGACGTGTCCCGCTTCAAGGGTCTGGGCGAAATGGACGCCAAGGACCTGAAAGAGACCACGATGGACCCGGCCTCGCGCAAACTAATCCGGGTCACTATCGACGAGGACGAACCCGGCGAGACCGGTGACCTTGTCGAACGCCTGATGGGCAAAAAACCCGAACTGCGGTTCCAGTACATTCAGGAGAACGCGCGGTTTGTGGAGGAGTTGGATGTTTGAGGACGAGGTTCAACTCTTCCACAAAAGACGAAAGGTAACTCTGCTATCTCTACCTGCTCACCTAGACGGTCGGGTATACCTGACTGGTATCATTTTGCGCCGCATATAGGTTAAAAAGGTCAAGTTCATCAACCTTTCAGCTGTGTCGGTGAAGTGGATGGCGAAGCTCTTTTTTTCTTTTAATGTCTGTGCGGCATTAGTTTTTTGGCTTGGCAGTGCGTTGGCCGCACTATCAGAGAATAACCTAGAGAATAATTGGGAGCATTGCCGCCCTAATGACAACTGCGTAATCGAATTTAATCACTTAGCCACTCAAGCCACTGATCCCTACATGTTTTCCGGGCATGTCGTCGATAAACACAGCAACAAGTGGCTAAGTTATAGGCGCTCCATACGTAATTACTCTGACGTACGCGATTGCCTTATGAAAAGTGAGAAGCTTAAAGAAAAACCGAACCTACTAAAGATAGATTGGGATCGAGTGGGGTTTGGTCACGCTGCTGAAGTCTGCGTTTTCCGCATCGCGCGCAGCTTAGGAGACGTAGAATCTCTAAAAGACTGGTTTGACTACCATGGCTTCAGAATAAACGGACCAAATAATTCACGTTCCGAAAGCTACAAACCGCGATACGAAACTCAACCCATGCAAACCCTTTCGGCCAAATGGAGTGGGGCTGTGTTCAAAGACCGGTACATGGCACGCAAAAGCCTGCTGTTCTACATTTTCGCCAACGGCTATAGAATCGGTGGGTACGCATTCAATATGCGACTTTCCGAGGACAATCGTATCGTTTCGATAGAGGCGAATTGGACTGGAAAACAATGAAGTGGCTGAACATTCTCAGCACTGCCCAACATATCTCGCGCCCGGCCAGAGGGTGCGTGCGTAAGGCACCCGTCCATGGGTCGGGTCGGGCGCGTGATTGATGCTTTGCATCAAACATTGGGCGGATAGCGCGGGACGTCCCAACGAGCGGCACACAAACACACCCCTTGCCTAACCCGTTGATCTCGTTCACACTTACTCTCAAACCGTCATTGAAGAACGACATTTGAGGTTCCGAGCGTCCAAGACCCAATTTGAAAAACGGATATCCGAACGGGAGGACGACATGAAAACACTAACACTCGGGCTGGCTTTTGCCCTACTGGCCACACAAGCGACTGCACAGCAGACGCTCAGCACTGCTTCACCAATACCGGACGGCGCTGAGACGCGGTTCTGCTATTACGACGGCATGGCCTATTCGCAGGACGCCTTTGTTCTGCTGACCGGCGACAACACTGTCACTGAAACGATCAGCACGATCCAGGAACGCTTGCTCCGTTGCCATCGCGAAAGTGACGGCACGCTAAAATGGAAACCACAGAGCACATTCTCGACCAACAACTAAAGCCGCGGGTGGGCGCCCTAGCCCACTTTCTGGTCCAGCCAGTCTGCGATCTGTTCGGCGGGTTTTTCCCAGCCGGGTTCCATGAACAGAAAATGCGCGTGGTTTTCCACGGGCATGAATGTCGCGCGGTCTCCATATAGCTTTGCAAGCGCACGACAGGTGTCGGGGTTCACGGCTCGATCCTCGGTACCCGAGACGATCAGCACCGGGCAGTCGACCTTGCCGATATCCACCTTCATCGCGTGGTGGTCGTCGAACATCCAGAAAAACATCTCGAACATCACCCGCCCGCTTTCGGCGCCCAACTGCTTGAAAACCTCGCGCTGTTGCGCACGCGGCATTTTGTTGAGCGCGAAGGGGGCCATCAGGCCAAACTCAACCCGCATAGGCTGTTTCCAAAACGCCCCACCCTCCATCAGCGCGCGCGGGATGGCGCGTTCGTCGTCAGTTTCGGGCAACGTCCCCCACGCCGCGTTCGGGTTGATCAGGACGATTGCGCTGGCCAACCCACGCGCCGCCACCTGCTGCGCCACAACACCCGCGATGGCGTGACCGAGGATGGCGGGCTTGCTCTCCAACCCCTGCACGAATTCGGCAATGTCATTTGCATAGTCCATCACGCTGGTATCAGTCAGTCGGGGATCGGGTTCGGCCCTTGGATCTTTGTCATGATACCGCAGCGCCGGGGTGTGTACGGTCCAGCCCCGATCGCGGAAGAACCCCGCATAATCCTGCATGCACCACGGCCCGGCAAAGGCTCCGTGGATCAAAACAATCTCTTTGGTCATAAAAACGCCCCTCTACTTATATCACTATGAGATATAAAGGGCGTATTCAGCAAGGCAACGTTCCGAGGCTATACAGCCAACCCGATCAGTGCCACGCCAAGCGCCATCAGAACGGCCGCGCCCAGACGGCGCATCCAATTGCCCTCGTGCAGGAAAATAAATCCGATCAGCGCGGCGAATATGACGGAGGTTTCCCTCAGCGCTGATACCGCGCCCAATGGAGCGAAATTCTTGGCATAAAGAACGAGACCATAAGCGGTCATCGACACCAGACCACCCAAAAGGCCGATCATCCACACTTTTGCTGGTAGCTGCGCCAGCGTGTCTCGTTTCCGCACGCCAACGAACCCGGCGATGAACAGATGCAAAAACGCGCCCCACGCCCAATAGCTAAGCGTATTACCCGACAACCGCACCCCAATCCCGTCGACCACGGAATAGACCGAAATGCAAAAACCGGTGCCGACAGCAAAACCCAACGCCGCACGGCCCACGCCCGAGCGTAGCGCTTTCCAGCTGCTTAGTTGTATTCCCAGTGCGATCAATGCGATCCCACCCCAGGCCTGCAGGGGTAGAACCTCGCCTACCAAAAGCATCGCCCAAAGCGACACCAGCGCGGGTACGATGCCACGGGCAATCGGATAAACGACGCTCAAATCACCATGCTGATAGGCTTTACCCAGCATGAAATAATACCCAAAATGCACCACGGTCGAGAGCAGGATGTAGATAAAGCTCTCGGCGCTCGGAAGCGGCAGGAGCATCACCATGACTGACGCAGGTATGACATGCCCCAGAGCCACCAGACCAAGGGTTGTTGTCCGGTCAGCAGCAGTTTTGACGATGGCATTCCAAACCGCGTGCAGCAAAGCCGCCGTCAGAATGATGACGATGACAAACACAGTCACGTTCGACTCTCCTGCTCATTAACGAACCGGCCCGTAAAACGGACCGGTGTTGTTGTTGACACAGCTGATTGCTTCTCACAACGCGTTCTTAAAGAGTTCGCTGAGGTTTTCTTTGTTGAGTTCTACTGGGTT
>NZ_WQCF01000029.1 GCF_013032455.1 Ruegeria atlantica | reverse complement strand
TCAACAATATGCGCGTTGAGTTTATAAATGGATTCCACATTTGCTAGGCCGTCGTAGAATGTAACATCGCTGATTTTGCGTTCATCTGACAGTTCACCTTCGATCCAAAATGCATCGAATATCGATTTAAATTCGACGCCCTTTGGGTAATCAACATGAATGATCTGGTTGGGTGGCGGCGAAGGAGTATGAACGCAAGAACCTGCTACCGGGACAAACAGAAATTCGGTTACAACTCCTCCATCGATTGTCAGTGGTACTATGTACCCTGGTAGCCTGATTGTCGTACCCAGTTTTTCTAAATTTGGACCGCGGCCGATTGAGTTGTTTTGCGCAATGATTTTTCGGCGCTCTAGCATTAGCTTTTCTACGTCGACATCATTTGCGGCCAGAACACCATTGGCCGCCTTATATTCTTTAATTAGATCAGAATCAGAGCGCTCACTGGTACTGGATGTTCGCCAACGAACTTGCGTTCGCATAGCGTTTAACAACGGATCTGGCAGCGTTTCAAATGGGGTTTCCAGAGACTTTAGGGTTGGCTTCAAATCACGCCAACTAACCGCAACATGCTCCTGAATAGATTCATCTAACGCTTTGGAGCTTGCGGCAATGGCCAAATCAAGTAAGCGCTCAGACATGTCAAAACGCTTCGCCCCTGAAGGAGACGCTTGGGCAGCAGATTCTTGCGGCCCCTCGGCAACTTCTGCCTGAGCAGTTTGAATGTGTGCGAACGCAAAAACTGTAATTGCCAGAGCGATCAGGTTGCTTGTCATTTCAGAGCTCCAGTTGTTTCTCTTAGTTGCGATGGAGCCAAGTTTCGGCCAAGGTCGACTATACAAGGGATCGTTCATTCCCACGTTATTGTTGCACCCAGTCGCTGAAAGCAGTCTCTTGAATCATGCTTCCAAAGCGCCCATCAAAAAAAGAACGACAAACCCAGTTTAAGTTGTCTGTCCGGCCCGCCGTCAGGTTTGCGCTCTAGAGTGTAGTATCCCACACTGACATCCATAGCGGTGCCTTTGGCTTCATTGATGATGGACGTTTTTCCAGCCGTCAAACCCAATGGAATTGCCCATGCTTCATCATTGCTGGCGGAATTCCAGTTGTACGAAACGACGTTGTTGTACCCAACGTACCAACCCTCTCCCAAACCATAGTTCAAAATAGGTTGAAGGATGGTCACGTTGAAATCGTTCTCGCCCCACATATGGGCAATGACACCACCCCACGACAGATCACCGGTTTGCCCAAACATGACAAAGGCAGGGCCAGCGCCCCAACCTGCGCCTTGCAAGGCGTCATTAGTATGCGTTGGAAGGGATACTTGCAGGCCGTAGCCGAGTGCGATTCCGCTGTCTCCTGGCGTAGGTGAATAAAATGCCTGAACAGTTGAATCGCCGATGCCCCAAGTCAAATCATCTTCTTCCGAGGGATCGACAATTCCCGGCGGCAACACGGCTCCGGGCTGGACACCTTGAATCGGCACAATCCCCCGAAGCACCAAAGTGGCGTCCGTCAGTGGAACCGAATAGACGGGCTGTAGCTGAAAATTGTAGCTGTCGTCGTCGTCCGTCCCGGTTCTGAAGGCGATTGTATTGTCGGTGATCAGAGCTTTTGTGTTCGCAAGCGGGTTCGCGGCCTTCCGCGCCGCCTGACAAGCCGCGTCACAAGCTTGAGCTTCATTGGCTTGAACACTCATCAGCGCAGCGAAGAATACAGCACAAGTGCAAAGTCGGCATTTCATCATTTGCTCCCGAGTTCCGCTTAGATTTTTCTGTAGACTTTGTCTGAACCTTCTTTGCCATTGCGCAATCATTTGGATGGTCCTTGCGCTGCAGCGGCAATTGGTTGGCCAATCTCTGCACCAATACTTCGGAACAGTTCCTGATGGTCATCCGTAAGCTGCGATAGGGTGACAATCTTCTCGAACTGCGCCAACTCAACCAACTGTGGAATGAAGGGCTCGATCAACGCTTCGTGCCGGGCGTGGGCAGCCACATCCACATAGCGTTCGTAGCCGTACACAGTCTCGCCAACTCGGGCGAACTCATAAATCAAAAGCCCGTCATCGGTGGCAGATGCCTCGACCATGTCTTTGGCCAAAGCATCAAAAGCCTGCGCGTTTTCAGCCGGAACGCTCAGTATGGCAATGAATGCGACTTCTTCTGCCTGAGCAAGAGTCACCATTGAAAAACTTGCAGCCAGCCACAAAGCTGTACATCGAACCAGTCGTTTCAATTCTGGTCTCCTGTCTGGAGTTTGCACGCGATGGCCAGAGGCAATGTGCATCCCCCGGCCTTAACTGCCCCAGCAGTCAAATGCCGTCCCGATGCGTGAACCGCCCATCCATTAGCGTACCCAACACCTTGATGTTCGAAATTTCACGCGGTTCGACTGCAGTAATGTCCTGATCGAGAACGACAAGGTCGGCATATTTGCCCACTTCGATGGAACCTATCTTGTCCTCCATTGCTTGCTGCGCGGCAGGATAGATCGTGACCGCTTTCAAAGACTCTTCCAATGAGGCCGGTTTGCGTGACAACGGGAACGGTTTGCTGTCCGGATTTAGTGGGTCCTGCAAAGTCATCGCAATTTCAACGTTCAGGAGCGGACCGATCAGATCAATCGGCGCGGATGGCACATCCGAGGAGATCGATACGTTGTGTCCAAGCGCCATCAGCGAGGAATAGCGGGCAAAAATCGCTTCGACCTTTGCGCGCCCCAACAGGTCCAACGCGTTAACGTCCTGTGCTTCCCAGTCAACGTGGAAAAGTGGGGTCGTGTTCACCATGATTTCGTTTTCGATAACTGTTTCATGGTCCTGATCGGATACCCAGAAATAGTGGTGCAAAAGGTTGTTCGGAACATCGTACCCCGCTCCGCGTGCCGTCATAATTGCGTCCACCGTGTTGCGCACTGTTTGTGATCCATCGACGTGAGTACCCACCGGAAGCCCGTTCTGATTGGCCTGCAGGTAGACCGAAGTTATCATTGGGCCTTCAATGGCAGCCGCACCGCGCGTTGCAGACCCATCGGCGTAATCGTCCAGCATCCAGGCAGTCTTTGAACTCCAGTTCCCTTCCGGATGGATTTTAATGCCCCAAATGCGCAGCATGTCACTGTCGTACTGTTCGCGTAATTCGAGTGTGTGTTCAACGATTTCATCAGCAGTGGCGGTCGGGTCCTTGAATCCCGTCGCAACAAAAGTGCGGATCGTTAGCTCACCGTTCTTTTCCAGTTCGTGTAGGTGGGCCAGCGCGAGTTTCTCATCATCTTTCACAAGCGACAGATCGGTAACTGTCGGCATAGCCATCAAAGGCACGTGCACTGCTGTGATTCCGGTTTTGACGGCCTGATCGTAGAGGTTTTTCTGGATATCAGGAATTTCACCTGCTGGGTCCCAAGCCCCCGCATTTCTAAATGCCGCAGCCCACTGGAACTCAATGCCGATTCCGGTCTGGTTGCCTTCCGCGTCACGCTGCCAGAACATAACACCCGGCACCTGATCCTCTTCGTCAGGGCTGACTTGACCCGCTTCAAAGGCTTTGGAGTTCATCCAAACATCGTGGATTGTGAAGTCGAGGATAAAGGCCGGACGGTCAGAAACCACCGAATCCAGATCTTCTTTTGTGGGCCACCCGCCATAGGCCACTTGATTGAACCCATATCCAAGAATTAACTCCTCATCAGGGTTTGCATCGGCATATTCCTTGACTGCGGCCAAGGCCTCCTCAAGTGTTTCAATTCCAAACAGACTTACACCGCGCGACGTCCAGCCCGATGCAACGATGTGGTCGTGGCCTGACACAAAGCCCGGCAGCAGGGTATCCCCGCCCAAATCCAGAACTTCGGTGTTTTCGCCAACCAGCGCCTCTGCCCCCGCGACATCGCCAACATAGCTTATCTGGTTCCCGGTGACCGCAACGGCCTGCGCCGTCGGCGCATCGTCATTCATGGTAAGGACAGACGCATTGGTAAAGACAAGATCGGCGGCCTGCGCGTACAGAGCAGTTGACGATACCAGTAGCGCAGCAATGGAAAGTGTTAGCTTTTTCATGAGGCACTCCGAGGACGTGTTAGATTTTCGAACTTCGAGATCGATAGTGTAACCTGTGTTTAAAGCTGGCTATCCGAATCGTGCAAACTATTATGAATAATTGAATTTAATTGTACTGCTGCTTGAACCGGTCGCAGTTTGGGTTAACTGAGGCGCTATGTTGCTGTCCGAGAAAATACGTTCAGTGGAAGATCTGCCTGATTACACCGGCGTCCAACACGAAGCGCTGGCGCTGTCTCCACAGGGTCCGAAGCTGAATTGGCGCATGGCCCAACACAATGGATTTAGCCTTTATTGCGAGGAATATTATTCGCGTATTCGTTTCCACGAAGTTCAACACGGCGACACAGTCTTCCTCGGGTTAGTCTTGCCGAACGGTGAACCGGTTCGATTTCAGGGAACTCTATATGAGGATCCGTTTCTTGTGTTCTGGCAAGGGCAAAAGCCAACAGAGTATGACTACGTGGCCGAAGCCGGCACTCAGATATACCTGCTGGAAGTTCCGTGGCTACAGGTCGAGAAGCGTGGATGGGCAACGTTTAAAGCACCCATCCGCCTGTCCAGATCCGACGCTCTGAATGCTTATGCCCGATGCATTGAGAAATGGCTTTGCCGCAAACAAACTACTGCGGGTGCGACAGATACTTGGATGTTGAATGACATTCTCGAGAACCTCGAAAACTTAGCAGGTGACTTTCTTTACTGTGCCGAACCACAAATGGCCGCAGAAAAGGCTGGCCATAGTCAATGGAAGACCGTTGTGGCGGCCGAAGAGTATTTTTCAGAAAACCCGGCTGGCACAAAACTAACGGTTCAAGAGCTTTGTCGCGAACTTGGGGTATCGCGGCGCGCACTCTTTTTGGCTTTTGAAAAACAGCTCGGGGTTGGCCCAAGCAAGTTCCAGTCGATTGTCCAACTACATCGGCTCAGGTCGCTTCTGCTGGAAAGCACCTATGAGAAAGGTGTCGTTTCGAAACTCATCGGCGAAGCCGGTTTTAGCCACCTAGGCCGGACATCAGTTGCCTACCGCCAATTCTTCGGGGAGACGCCGATAGAAACGGCTTGGCGATCCAAAAACGGTTGATGTACAGGGGTTTCTTAAGACGAAAGTCCGCTTTAGGCTCTCAGACCAGCCATTCGCTGCAC
>NZ_WQCF01000028.1:2500-6123 GCF_013032455.1 Ruegeria atlantica | reverse complement strand
AGGATTTGAACCTCTGACCTTCAGGTTATGAGCCTGACGAGCTACCGGGCTGCTCCACCCCGCGACACTTTGCGTTGGTCTACCGCCTATTCGGCTACTTGAGACCATTGTTGGCCTATCGCTTACGCTACTTGAGGCCGGGTAGTGTTCTTTTCATCGTAAGAGAGGAAGGGGATTTTTCTAGGTTTGGCGGTGACCTACTCTCCCGGGGCTTAAGCCCAAGTACCATTGGCGCGGCAGTGCTTAACTTCCGGGTTCGGGATGGGACCGGGTGTTTCACTTGCGCTATGACCACCAAACCGAGGAAAATCCCCATGTCGACTTTCCTGCTTTGCAGGAAAGCGACGCGGTGGCAGGCAGCGCATTTGCTTGCAAATGCGCGTTGCCACTCGGTTGTTATGTCACCCCTTACGGGGCTTCACATCAATCAACGTTGTCCAACTCAAGGTCAGTGTATGCTTTTGGTGATTTGTCTTTCCATTACTGGATCAAATCAAGCCTATCGGGCGATTAGTACCGGTCAACTGAACGCATTACTGCGCTTACATCTCCGGCCTATTGACGTGGTGGTCTTCCACGGCCCTCAGGGAGACCTTGTTTTGAGGGGGGCTTCCCGCTTAGATGCCTTCAGCGGTTATCCTGTCCGATCATAGCTACCCAGCACTGCCGTTGGCACGACAACTGGTCCACCAGTGGATCGTTCACCCCGGTCCTCTCGTACTAGGGGCAACTCCTCTCAAGTCTCCTACACCCACGGCAGATAGGGACCGAACTGTCTCACGACGTTCTAAACCCAGCTCACGTACCTCTTTAAACGGCGAACAGCCGTACCCTTGGGACCTGCTCCAGCCCCAGGATGAGATGAGCCGACATCGAGGTGCCAAACACTGCCGTCGATATGGACTCTTGGGCAGTATCAGCCTGTTATCCCCGGCGTACCTTTTATCCGTTGAGCGATGGCCCTTCCACTCGGGACCACCGGATCACTATGGCCGTCTTTCGACTCTGCTCGACTTGTCAGTCTCGCAGTCAGGCTGGCTTCTGCCATTGCACTCAACGAGCGATTTCCGACCGCTCTGAGCCAACCTTCGCGCGCCTCCGTTACGCTTTAGGAGGCGACCGCCCCAGTCAAACTACCCGCCACGCAGGGTCCCGGATCCGGATAACGGACCGCGGTTAGACATCAAGAGTGCGAAGGGTGGTATCTCAAGGGAGGCTCCACAGGGACTTGCGTTCCTGCTTCAAAGCCTACCACCTATCCTGCACATCACAATCCTGATGCCAGTGCGAAGCTGTAGTAAAGGTGCACGGGGTCTTTCCGTCTAACCGCGGGAAGCCTGCATCTTGACAGGCAATTCAATTTCGCTGAGTCGATGTTGGAGACAGCGGGGAAGTCGTTACGCCATTCGTGCAGGTCGGAACTTACCCGACAAGGAATTTCGCTACCTTAGGACCGTTATAGTTACGGCCGCCGTTTACCTGGGCTTCAATTCAAGGCTCTCACCTCTCCTTTTAACCTTCAGGCACCGGGCAGGCGTCAGACCCTATACGTCGTCTTGCGACTTCGCAGAGCCCTGTGTTTTTAATAAACAGTCGCCACCCCCTGGTTTGTGCCCCCAGCCCCTAGTTGCCTAGGAACCGGGCCTCCTTCTCGCGAACTTACGGAGGTATTTTGCCGAGTTCCTTCAACATCGTTCTCTCAAGCGCCTTGGTATTCTCTACCAGTCCACCTGTGTCGGTTTAGGGTACGGTCTGATAGGAGGGCTATTTCCAGGAACCTCTCAGCAGCCCAATCAATCCGATAAGATTGAACTACACCTGAGATCCGTCACCACTCCACGGCCTAGGAATATTAACCTAGTTCCCATCGCCTACGCCTTTCGGCCTCGGCTTAGGGGCCGGCTTACCCTGCTCAGATTAGCTTTAAGCAGGAACCCTTGGACTTTCGGCGAGAGTGTCTCTCACACTCTTTGTCGCTACTCATGTCATCATTCTCACTAGTGATCTCTCCACCGGATCCCTCACAGGCCGGCTTCATCGAAAGCCTCTCTCCTCCAATACGCCCGAAGACGTGAAGGAGGAATGAGACTATGTCACACTACGCTCTGCTACCATGCCTTACGGCATCCTAAGCTTCGGCTCATGGCTTGAGCCCCGTTACATCTTCGCCGCAGGACAACTTATTTAGACCAGTGAGCTGTTACGCTATCTTTAAAGGATGGCTGCTTCTAAGCCAACCTCCTGGTTGTTTTGGTCGTCCCACCTGCTTTCCCACTTAGCCATGAATTGGGGGCCTTAGCTGTAGGTCAGGGTTGTTTCCCTCTCCACTACGGACGTTAGCATCCGCAGTGTGTCTGCCATCTAGTACTCCCGGGTATTCGGAGTTTGGTTAGGATCAGTAAGCCTGTGGGGCCCCATTACCCATCCAGTGCTCTACCCCCCGGGGTATTCGGATGACGCTCTACCTAAATAGATTTCGCAGAGAACCAGCTATCTCCGAGTTTGATTGGCCTTTCACCCCTAGGCACAGCTCATCCCGATCCTTTTCAACGGATGTGGGTTCGGTCCTCCAGTAAGTGTTACCTTACCTTCAACCTGGCCATGCCTAGATCACTCGGTTTCGGGTCTGATCCCACGAACTCATACGCCCTATTAAGACTCGCTTTCGCTACGCCTACACCTAACGGCTTAAGCTTGCTCGTGAGACCAAGTCGATGACCCATTATACAAAAGGTACGCCGTCAGCTCGCAAGGAGCCTCCGACTGATTGTAGGCGTTCGGTTTCAGGTACTGTTTCACTCCCCTCGTCGGGGTGCTTTTCACCTTTCCCTCACGGTACTGGTTCGCTATCGGTCAGCAAGGAGTACTTAGCCTTCGAAGGTGGTCCTCCGATCTTCAGACAGAATTTCACGTGTTCCGCCCTACTTAATACGTCCATCAAAGCTTCCTATACGGGGCTGTCACCCGCTATGGCCATGCTTCCCAACATGTTCTAGTCACTTATCTGGCTCGGCTGGTCCCCGTTCGCTCGCCGCTACTAGGGGAGTATCAATTGATTTCCTTTCCTCCGGGTACTTAGATGTTTCAGTTCCCCGGGTTTGCTCTTAAAACCCTATGTATTCAGGTCTTAAGTACCTGTTTAAACCCCATATTGAGTATCAGAGATAACAATATGAAGCTTTCAGGTGGGTTGCCCCATTCAGAAATCCATGGATCAAAGCTTATTCTCAGCTCCCCATGGCTTATCGCAGAGTATCACGTCTTTCATCGCCTCTTGCTGCCAAGGCATTCACCAAACGCCCTTCTCGCGCTTGATTTGATCCAGAAAGAGAAAGACATAACATTTTGCGCTACCGCCTATTCGGCTACTTGAGCGCGTGAACCCTTCCGGCCTGCGGCCTTCACGGTTCGACTATGTCCATCGCGATCATCCAGCTGGTAACTAAAGATGATCTTTCTTCTGAACCAAAAGCATACTTTCCCGCCTTCCACCCTGGAACCCGCGCTGCCGATGTCGGTCGGCCCCACGCAGAGGATAGAAGACATGCATGATCGTCAGATCATGCGGGTTAGTGTACTTGACTTGGACAACTCTGTTCGTTTCAGCCGGGATATTCAAAAAG
>NZ_WQCF01000027.1 GCF_013032455.1 Ruegeria atlantica | reverse complement strand
GGTCATACGCTTTGAAGTCACCGAAATACTTGGTGATTGCTGCGGTCAGCGTGGTCTTGCCGTGGTCAACGTGGCCAATCGTACCGATGTTGACGTGCGGTTTTGTACGCTCAAACTTTTCCTTTGCCATTCCTCAGGCGCCCTTTTGCGATTTGGGGGACCCTTGGTCCCGTGGTTACATCTGCGCGCGCGAGATATTTGGTTCAAAGGGGAAAATCAAGCACATCCTGCGTTAAAAGCCATTTATGACGCCGGATTTTGCGTCACCACGCCAGAATCGAGCGGTTGGATCAAGTTCGGACGGCGATCAAACCAACCGTTCTCTTCATGTTCTTCGGCCAGCCATTCCTCGACTCGGTCCGCGACTTTCAGGGCCAGCCCGCTCATTTGTTCTTCTTTGGTGCGCTCGTGGCCCGAACCTTTCAAAGCGCTGCCACCGGTCGTGTCTTCCAGAACCTGGAACTGTTTCCCCTTGGCAAGGAACTCTTTCTTGTTCACGTCGTACACGTTCACCAGAACGATCGCCGTGCTTTTTGGATTATAGAGGATAGGCACGCCCGGGGGCGCCAGCATATAGCCTTCGAGGCTGATTCCGATGTCATATTCCTGCGCGCCCACATAGCGACCCAACCGGATATCGACCGCGTTCTGGATTGCAGACGTCCATTCGTCCGGAGTGGCGTCCCGCGACACCGGCCCCTGAACCGCCTTGTCAGCAAAGGCATAGTTCACCCGCAGTTTGAATTCCCCAAGCGACTCGGGCTCTTCATACAACTGCGTCTGCGTACAAGCGCCCATCAGGGCCAGTCCGGTGATTAGTGTCAGAATGCGCAACATGTCTCTTCTCGATAGGCCTGTTTTCCTTGATCTAACGCACCGATACAGCCTGTGCCAAGTCGTATCGGCGGAATTCTACCCCAGACGCCTGCCCGATCACGAGAATTTATAATCACGCGGGAAGCCGTAGGGCGGCTTTTTTCCGACGCTGGCGCGTTTTGCCAGCCATTGGGACATATCGGCCTCGTGCCGGGTTTTGTCGCCACCCATGGACCATTTCAGGCCCTCTTCCCAGTTGAAGGTGGTGATGTCTGACAACCCGCCATCCAACTCTAGCGTACCCTGCCGTCCACGAGCCATGTTGTATTTCTGCAGACGTACACCCTTGCCACGTGTCATCTCGGGCAGTTCTTCCGCTGGGAAGACAAGGAACTTGCCGTTCTGGGATACGACAGCCACGTGGTCGCCCGCGACCGGCTTACAGATCATCGCGGTTTCGTCGCCTTTGACGTTCAGCACCTGTTTACCGTTGCGCGTCTGGGCCAGCACGTCATCTTCGGGCACCATGAAACCGTTGCCCGCATCCGAGGCCACCAGCAGCTTGCGCCCGGGTTTGTGGATCAGGATGTCGATGATCTGCACCTCGTTCGGCAGGTCGACCATCAGACGCAGCGGTTCGCCCATTCCCCGCCCACCGGGTAGGTTAGCGGCGCTGACGGTGTAGAATCGCCCGTTCGAGGCAAACACAAGCAACCGGTCGGTCGTTTCCGCGTGGAAGATGAAACGCGGGCCGTCACCGTCCTTGAATTTTAGCTCACGCTTAAGGTCGATGTGACCGGTCATGGCCCGAATCCAACCCATCTGAGAGCAGACAACCGTGATCGGTTCGCGGTCGATCATCGCCTCAAGCGGGACTTCCTCGACCTGCCCGGCCTCGGCGAATTGAGTCCGGCGGGCGCCGCCTTCGTAATCCTTGCCGAAGGTCTTTCTGGTCTCTCTCAACTGTTCGGCGATCTTGGCCCATTGCAGGGCGGGATCGGCCAGCAAGTCTTCGAGATTGGCGCGTTCCAGCATCAGCTCGTCCCGCTCACGGACCAGCTCCATCTCTTCCAGACGGCGCAGGCTGCGCAGGCGCATGTTGAGGATCGCGTCGACCTGAACCTCGGACAACTCGCCCTCGCCTGGCTTGGGCGAGACATAATCGGCCTCACTGGTCGCACGGATGTGGTCGATACCCCAATCCTCGCGCATCAGCGCGGCTTTGGGGTCGTCATCGTAACGGATAATGTCGATCACACGGTCGAGGTTCAGGAAGGCAACAATAAAGCCCTCCAACACCTCCAAACGGTGGTCGATCTTCGCCATCCGGTGACGCGAGCGGCGGATCAGCACCTCTTGCCGGTGATCGAGGAAGGCGCGCAGCACTTCCTTCATCGAACAGACCTTGGGCGTCACACCGTCGATCAGCACGTTCATGTTCAGGCTGAACCGCACTTCGAGGTCCGAGTTGCGGTAGAGCATGCCCATCAGCACCTCGGGGTCCACGTTCTTGGAACGTGGTTCGAGGATCAGGCGGATGTCATCGGCGGATTCGTCACGCACATCCGCAAGTATGGGAATCTTCTTGGTCTGAATCAGTTCCGCGATCTTTTCGATCAGCTTGGATTTCTGAACCTGATAGGGGATCTCGGTGACAACGATCTGCCACTGGCCACGACCCAGATCCTCGACCTCGAACTTGCAGCGCAGACGGAACGACCCGCGCCCGGTGCGATAGGCCTGAGCGATGTTTTCAGGCGGCTCAACAATCACGCCGCCGGTCGGAAAGTCCGGACCTGGCACATAATTCAGCAGAGTGTCGTCGCGCGCATCCGGCGTCTTGATCAGATGCAGGCAGGCATCGCAGAGTTCCGAGATGTTATGCGGCGGGATATTTGTCGCCATGCCTACCGCAATGCCACTGGAGCCATTGGCCAGCAGGTTCGGGAACTGCGCAGGCAGAACGACCGGCTCGGTCAGTGTGCCATCATAGTTGTCGCGGAAATCGACGGCGTCCTCGTTCAGACCCTCGAGCAGCGCCTCGGCCACGATGGTCATCCGCGCCTCGGTATAGCGCGAGGCCGCCGGGTTATCACCGTCGATATTGCCGAAGTTCCCCTGCCCGTCGACCAGCGGGTAGCGGACGTTGAAGTCCTGCGCCAGACGCGCCATCGCATCGTAAATCGCGGCGTCACCATGCGGGTGATAGTTACCCATCACGTCGCCCGAGATTTTCGCGGATTTACGGAACCCGCCCGTCGCGCTGAGTCGCAGCTCTCGCATCGCGTAGAGGATTCGCCGGTGAACCGGCTTCAGCCCGTCGCGCGCATCAGGCAGCGCACGGTGCATGATGGTGGACAGCGCATAGGTCAGATAGCGCTCGCCAATCGCGCGGCGCAGCGGTTCAGCTATCTCGCCCCCATTGTCAGGGGTCTCCATATTGGGGTCGTCGATCGTATCGGTCATATATGATGTGATACGCCGCAAGAGCGCCTTGGTAAAGCAAGCAACACGTATTTTGCTGGGGACAAGTGGCGCTTTTTGCAACAGGGGGAGGCAACCCCCCGATTTCCCCCGTCTTTCGACTCGAACCCTGAAATATGGTACGCTGAATGGATTAGATTTCGGCCTATTTCTTATTTCCAGCTATTGATCCGGGGGATGCGCCATGACGCGCCTTATTGTTATCACTTTCGCTGCACTCGGTTGGTGTTTCTACGTGATGAGCGACGGACCAGACTTCGAACCGCGTGGCCTGCGCGCTGAGCAGCCTGCTCGGGTGGCGCCCACCCCGATCCGATCAGTCGCATCCGCCCAGCCAGAAGAGCTTGTGACCAACGTCACGATCCGCGCCCCGTCAATTCGCACCAAGCCAGAGCCTGCTTTGGAAGAGGTGGTTGAGTTCATAGCGGATGACGCCAGCCTCGCGTCATTCCCGGGCTTCTCGGTGTTCGAGGATCAAAGCGCCAACATCACATTGGCCTCGCTTGAAGATGGCGTGGCCGGGCTGCGCCAGATTGCGGACGAAACACAAGATATCCAGACCGCGGCACCTTCCATCCCCGAACCCACAAAAGACATCCGAGAGATTTCGGGTACCCGAGTGAACATGCGCGACGGGCCGGGCACGATCTACCCGATCATAGGCAAAGCCACCATGGGTCAGCAGGTCGAGATTCTGAGCGAGTCTGGCACCGGCTGGCTGCGTCTGCGCGTGTTGCCGCAGCAACAGGTCGGTTGGATTTCGGCCTCGTTGGTGCGAAAAATCTCAAACTGACGCAGTCGTGTCATTGTCCTGCCCCCATCCTCGCAATAGCTATAGGTGAGGTTCGAAGGCGGGAGGATCATGCAGAAAACCATTCTTATCACCGGCTGCTCCTCGGGCATTGGCCTGGATGCTGCCCATGGCATGCGTGCGCGTGGATGGCGGGTCTTTGCATCTTGCCGCCAGCAACGTGACTGCGATCGGCTTCGGGCGCAGGGATTTGAAAGTCCGCGCATCGATTACACTGACACCGATAGCATTACCTCTGGTGTGGCTTCGGTGTGCGAAGCCACTGGCGGCACGCTGGATGCACTGTTCAATAACGGAGCGCATGGCCTGCCTGGTGCGGTCGAGGACTTGCCGACAGACGGCCTGCGCCAGATATTCGAGGCCAATTTCTTTGGCTGGCACGAACTGACCCGACAGGTGATTCCTGTTATGCGGGCGCAGGGGCATGGGCGAATCGTTCAGAACTCATCGGTGCTGGGTCTGGTAGCTTATCCGTGGCGTGGTGCTTATGTGGCCACAAAATACGCAGTGGAAGGCCTGACAGACACGCTGCGTCTGGAACTGGCGGATTCTGACATCAAGGTGATCCTGATCGAACCCGGCCCGATCACTTCAAAAATCCGAGAAAACTCGATCCCCTTCTTCGAACGTTTCATCAACTGGGAAAGCTCGGCCCTGCGAGAGCGCTATGAGTCTTCACTGTTGAAAAGATTATACGAATCCTCCCCGGGTCCAGACCGGTTCGAACTGCCTGCGTCAGCGGTGACCGACAAGCTGGCCCATGCGGTGGAATCCAAGCGACCGCGCGCACGGTACTACGTTACGACGCCGACCTATATTGCCGGATACCTCCGCCGCATCCTGCCAACCCGAACCATAGACCGAATCCTGTCGGACGTCTGAGGCGAAATTACCCGTTCGCTTTTCATGTCCATAGGTCTAGATGATAGCCTAAGAAAACAGAAAACGCGGACGGTGTACCCATGGACCTATTGATGGTCATTTTATTGCTGGCCATGGCGGCTGTTGTCGTCGTGCTGGCGATTGGCATCTCAAACTTCGGCAAGAGCGGCAAGGCGGCCGCAATGAAAAGCAACAAGATGATGCGCCTGCGCATTCTGTTTCAGTTCATTGCCGTGATACTGATCGTGCTTTACGTCTGGCTGCGTGGACAAGGGGCACAGTAAATGGTCGTTCTGAACAAGATTTACACTCGCACCGGCGATGACGGCAAAACCGCTTTGGGCAATGGCGAACGCGTTGCAAAATATTCTGGCCGTGTAGCCGCCTATGGCACCGTGGACGAATTGAATTCTTTCGTCGGCGTTGCCCGCACCGAAGCGGACGGCGAGGTCGACGCCGCCCTGTCCCGCATCCAGAACGACCTGTTCGATCTGGGTGCCGATTTCTGCCGCCCTGATATGGAAAAAGATGCCGAGGCCGACTATCCCCCGCTGCGCATCGTTGCATCTCAGATTGACCGTTTGGAAGCTGAGATCGACGTCATGAACGAAACGCTGGAGCCGCTACGCAGCTTCATTCTGCCCGGCGGTTCGCGTTTGGCAGCGCATCTGCATGTGTGCCGGACGGTCTCGCGCCGGGCCGAGCGTCTGGCAGTTGAATTGACCAACATGGAGCCGGTAAATACGGCCGCCGTGAAATACCTCAATCGCCTCAGTGACTGGTTCTTTGTCGCCGCGCGTTGCGCCAACGAAAACGGCACTCAGGACGTGCTGTGGGTTCCGGGCGCGAACCGCTGAAAGCGGCGCAGTGTCCAGTGGACACTGCGGCGACCGGAAGGGCGGAACCCCGGCCCGAAGGGCGGGCGCTAACCGTTAAGTGATGGGAAGTTGCGTCAAAAAACACAAAACGCGACGTCCCAGGGCCATGGCGTGACGATTTTGCCCTGTTGCAGGTCGAATTGAGGCGTTATTCATCCCCCCGAGAGCATTGGTGGAGTCGCTGGGCGGCTTACCGTTATTTGTGAGGAGCAAACGCAAAATGAAGGTACTCGTGCCTGTCAAACGCGTGATTGACTACAATGTGA
>NZ_WQCF01000026.1 GCF_013032455.1 Ruegeria atlantica | reverse complement strand
TTGAAATCTGATCATCAGCATTTCTTGGTGGGTTCGAAGTTAAAGTGACAACACCCTCAGCGTTTATGTTGTGGTCAATGTTGGCGTTTCCTTTCTCGTTTTCCTTGCAGCCTCAGAACTTGCCTTGAAGCGGTAGCTGTCGTTGCCGGTTTCGAGGATGTGGCAGCGGTGCGTGAGGCGTCGCGCGGCGAAGGGTCTGTGTCCGACAAATTCAAGGAATTGCTAAACGCCCTATTCTGCACTCAGCCTGAATCGACCCCTCAAAGCATGATTTGTTGTTATAATTTTGGGTTAGTGTTAAATTGATTCCTAGTTTTGGAAGTGGTTTCAGGAGTACGATTTTGTATGGGCAGCTGAGGGTTTCTTGGAAATTTTTAAAGATTGCTGCGATTGTTGTTATTTGTGTGTTTCCCGCTCTCGCATATTATGTGATGCTCAAACCGCCAGTTTTTGAAGCAAGGTCGCTTATTCTTTTCGCATTGGGGCGGGAATACATTTATGTACCGGACTCGGTTGGTGCCGGTGCCAAGGCTCCTAATCCAGGCGACTTTCAGGGTGTGGTAAATGCTGAGATGCTTTTGCTCGACAATCCTGAACTTAGCTTCGCTGCGTTGCAGGCAGTAGGGGTAGAGCGGGTTTATCCCGAATTTCCAATTGAAGAAGCCGCAATGAGTCAGGCCGTTCTGTGGTTGCAGAATTCAACGACAATCGAACTCATAACCGGTTCATACGTAGTCAAGATTGCCGTCCGGCATCCGGACCCTGAAATCGCGGCCGAATTGACCAATGCGATTAGCAAAGCCTTTCTAGATCGACGGCGCGAGCTTTATGCGGCCCGCGAAGTGACTAGATTGGAGACTCGTCTAGCGGCTGTTATGAACCAGGCGGCCGAAACTAACAACAAGATTGCTGAACTTCTCGGCGGTTTGGATCCGCAATTCATAACTTACGACCTAGATAAGACATCCGAAGATCAAGCCAATCTCGAAAGGCTTTTGCGGGCATCGCGAACAACTCTCGCCGCTCTCAAGGTGCGGAGGGACTTTTACTCCAACCATCTTGGAATGGAAGACCGGTTGTTGATTACAGAAACCGAAATCCAAGAAGAACGGGCAAGGATAGATTATATTGAACGCTCCATGCTTGAAAATCGGGAAAAGGTGGCAAAACTTTCCGAAATCATACCCATTCTACGCCCCCTGACAGCCCTTCAGCTACAACAGGCTGATAGGATCGCGGATTTGCAAACGCGATTACGCGATAGCCTAGCCCTGAGCAACGCAAACATTGAAGGCAACGTGCGCGTGATAGAGGAAGCGGTGCCCCCTGTACGCTCCAGCTCCCCCTCTCTAAAGGTGCAATTGGCAATCGCCGGTTTTGCGTCGTTGCTCGCGGGCATATCCATTGCAGGCATCAGCATGCTTCTGGTGGGAGGAGGGCAGGCTTTCTCCGATCGAAATCAACCCGAAGCTCCGGCCAAAGCCAACGTCAAACCCGCGAAAGGCCGTCCTATAATTGGTCAGTTGCGGACAGGGGATGCAAAACGCAAGCCCAAGCAAAGAGTCCCAACACAATGACATGTCATTCCCCCAGCAGCGGGTCGACAAGTTCGAAGGCGAATCTAATCCAGCATGCAGTTGCCGTGAACTAATTGCCAGCCGCTCGGGCGATGCAGGAGAATAACAGTGCAAGCCAACCATGAACCTCCGCCACTCAAGATAGCCTATATCGTGGACACTCTTGTAACTGGCGGGGCTGAACGTCTGGTTGTGACTTTTGCAAAAGCGACAATGAACCGCTCCGATATCGACCTGACTGTGTTTGTTCTCAGTGGCGCTGGCACGCCTTTCTGCAATGAGCTTGAGCAGCTGGGAGTCAGGGTGGTCCATCTCCCGGGAAAGAGCCTTGTGGACATTAGCCGCTTTCTGAAACTGATGTCCGAACTTCACAAACGATCAATAGAATACGTTCACGCCCACCTGATCTCCTCGACTGTGGTGGGCGGCTGGGCCGCGGCTATCCTCGGTATCCCTTTCGCCACTACGATCCATAACGTCAAGGCCAGCACGGCCCGGGTCGGTAAGCTGCGCGGGATCCTGTATCGCAGTGTTCTTCGGATGCCCGGGACAGTCAGAATTGCTGTCGGTCAAGCCGTCGCGGAAGCGGCGCGGGTCGATACCGGAGGGCGCGACTGCATCGTTGTTCCCAATGCGGTTTCACCTGATGTCCTAGCGCCACCAAGTGCACGGGCAGCGATGCGCGCGCATCTAGGTGTGGATGGTCGCAAGGTTCTGATCGCGGTTGGCGCGATCATTGGGCAAAAAGCATATGACGATCTTCTGATAGCCTATGCGCAGGTATCCGCACAGATGCCCGATACCACCTTGCTGATCGTCGGAAACGCGCCGGACGCGGATCGCTATGAAAATCTGCAGACGCTGGCAGAGGAACTTAGCATAAACAATCAGGTCCGGTTTCTGGGCTTAAGACAGGATGTGCCTAATCTGTTGTCTGCGGCCGACCTATTTGTCAGCGCGTCACATTGGGAAGGCTTACCCGTTTCAGTGTTGGAGGCCATGGCAAACGGGGTGCCCTGCGTCGTGACGGATGTCGGTGACAATGCCCTTATTCTGGATGGCACAGGCGCCCCGGTCGTTCCTCCCAGGCGCCCCAAAATATTGGCTGAATCCGTCCTTGACCTTTTGCGGGACGAAGCGTCCTTGGAGCGGGTCGGGCACGCTGTGCGGGTCCGAATAGCCGAACATTACGGTGTAGATGCATGGATCAACAAGCTTGCCAACATATATGCGATTTCTGCTCAGCGGCACCAGCGGTTCAGCCTGCGCCGCCAACCTGTATCACAATCTATAGTAGATCGAAATGGCGGCACGCCATGAGCGCAACTGACAAGATACGCCGACGCCTGCGCCGCAGCTTCGCTTATTCCCTTGCGCGTGGTGCACAGCTGCATCTTCGAAACCTGCGGTCAAATACACGGGCGCTACCGAATTTCATTGTCATTGGTGCCCACAAGGCTGGTACGTCGTCCTTCTACAAAAATCTGACTACGCATCCTCAAATTTGGCCTGCTTGGACTAAGGAAGTCCACTATTTCGACCAGTCCGAGCCGCCCCCGCTCAGTTGGTACCGTGCGCACTTCCCACCCGAGCGCGAATTATCCGCCCATGGCGCGATTACCGGTGAAGCTAGCCCTTCCTACTGTCTTTTCCCGAATCTTCCAGCACTGGTTCACCAATGCATACCACGCTGTAAAATCATCATGTTGCTGCGCAACCCGGTGACCCGCGCCTATTCGGCCCATCAATACAATCTCCGCGGCGGCATGATTGACTTGTCTTTCGAGGACTGGATCGAGCGGGATTTTACCCGACTGGATGGGCGGATTGTCGATCAGGGTATTTTTGAGGAATTCATGTCTGTGCCCTCTGCACTTGAGTACGTCCCGACGGCATTGCTTAGGGGGGTATATGTGGAACAGCTCAAATTCTGGCACGCAGTGATCCCACAGGACCAGATGTTAGTTTTAAACAGCACCGACTATTTCGCGGATCCCCCCGCCATCTTACGGTCAGTCGCGACGGACTTTCTGGGCCTTGACGACCATCAGTTTGAATACCGCAAAACGCGAACTGAAGCCCGCTCATACCCCAAAATCAACGAAGCCGCTGCGCACCGACTTGAGGAATTTTACCGCCCCTATAACGAAAAACTCACCACCTATCTGGGCCGCGATTTCGGTTGGTGATCACAATCCTTCCATTCAATTTGTGACCCCTTCAAACTTCACAACCAGAACATCGCCCGGTCGCAATTCGCTGGTCATGCTCACACGTTCGGGCTCTGAGCTTCCGTCGGCTCGGAACACCTCGAACACAGTTGCGGCCTGCTCTTCCACGGTCATCGCCAGCGACGGGGCTGCAATTCGCAGGTAATCCATGCTGGCGTTGAGCTGCGAGCGGAGCAATTCGATGTTTTCATCCGCCGCCACTTTGGCTGCCAGCAAATCACGGTGATAGCGGGTCAGCGCCACATCGATTTCGTTCTTGGCATGTGCCGCCGTCTGCGCAGCAGACGCCGCGCGAGCCGTCGTCTCGAGATCATCCGACCGATACCGATCCGCTTCGACCTTCCAGTCGGTCAGCCTCTCTTTCCGGGACAACCCCTGTGAGACCAGCTTATTGACATCTGCCAGTTGCGCCTCTGTCACCTCAAGCTGGCGTCCGATAATTGTGCGACGCTGCGCATACAAATCCGCCTCTGCAGTCGCGAGCGCCTCTCTGCGGCTAAAGCCCTCGATTGACTCGTCCAAGATGGTTCGGCCCATGCGGACAAGCGAAACCTGGTCCGGGTTCACACCCTCAACTGTCAGCTCATTGCCATCAAGTTGTCCGGCCTCAACCAATTCCAGTTCCGATTGTATAACTCTGCGTTGATCTTCTGCGAAATTCAGTCGTATGCGCGCCTGCACAATGCGCTGCTGTGCATCCACGATCGCCCGCTCATTCACGGACGCGGCTGTCGTTCTTTCATATCCTCCGGCCCTGGCAACCGCTTTGATCACCGTCATACCGGGCACGTACGGATAAGTTCCCGGGGCCTGAACGACGCCCAGCACAGACACTGGCCGATATTCAGCGACATCCACGATGACCGAGACCGATCCGGAAAAGGATTCTGTCGCCCGCTTCACGATACTGTCTTCGATCTCGGGCAGCGTCAGCCCGGCGGCTTCTATCGTACCCAGCATGTGGAGCCGAAATGTTCCATCATCCCTGACCTGCGCGATCCTTGAAAACTCGGTCCGTCCCAGAATCGAGATGTCCAGCTTGTCCCCTGGAGCCACCACGTAACTATCCGCGACAGCCTGTTGAAACAGACCAAAACACAGAGCCGCAGCCCAAACTAATATTCGAACACTTTTAAACATAGACCTGTCTCCGTTTGCTGGGTTCACCTTAAACCGCATCCGTCACCTACAAATTTCGAACCAGCCCCCGACATATCATAGATGGACCAGAGCCGGTCCATCATAGCGGCCCCGGAAAACCGGCTCTCTACGGTGTCCCGCCCGGCCTTTCCAAGCCGCCCTCGGGCATCCGCATCCGCAATCACACATTCCAAAGCACCGGCCAGGGCCGATGGGTCCGACGGTGCAACCAGCATGCCATTTACCCCATCTTTTATCAAATCCGGGATGCCACCGACCGCGGTGGATACGACCGGGACTTCGGCCGCCATCGCCTCAAGCAGTGCCATCGGCAGGCCCTCCCATTTAGAAGCAAGGGTAAATATGTCGATCGCCGCAAGCAGCGACGGCATGTCCCGCAAATTGCCTGTAAAGGTCAGTTGGCCGTCTCCCAGCCCAAGGCTCCGCGCCCGCTGCCGGACAACTTCCGATAGCTCCCCATCTCCGACGATCAGGGCATGCATATTCAGATTTCGTTCCTGCAGCCGGGAAATGGCTTGCAGGAAGTTCTCGTGATCTTTCTGCTCCGTCACGCGCCCGATTTTCGCAAGCACAACAGCATCTTCAGGCACCCCGAATTGAGACAGATCCATAGGCTGCACCCGTCCGGCAGCGAACCGATCCAAATCGACGCCATTTTGCACAACCTCAATCCGGGCACGGTTATACCCGCCGAAGCGCGCCACATGATCCGCAACATTTTCGGTGACAGCCAAACAAGCGTCGGCACCCGACGTGAGCGTCCTGTAAATGCCAGACAACACCCTTTTTCTGCGCCAAGGGTCGGTGTTGTGCAAGGTAATGACCCGGCGCCGGTTCATGTAGCGGGCGGCCAATTGCCCGACCAGATCGCTTTTGATCAGATGGGTGTGCACAATATCCGGGTTCCAGTCGCGCATCAGCCGAAGGGCTCGCGTCAGTGCCCGTGGATCGCGCAACCCATGCCGACTGAGCCGCACCGTTTCGACCCCGCGCCGGGTGATCTCAATCTCAAGCGGCCCTTGGGTGAAATAGGCAACCTTTACCTGATCGCCCCGCTGATGCGCTGCATCCAGCAGATCGAGCAACAGCGTTTCGGCACCGCCAATACGCAAGCTGTCAATGATATAGAGAAGCCGCAGGCTCACCAGATCACCTCACCGACGTTCACGCCGTCCCTGCCCGCCGGCGTATGTGCCATCATGCGCCGCACGACGGCCTCCCAAGTAAAGCTTTCACCTCGCTCCAACCCGGCAAGTCCCATCTGGCGGCAAGTCTCTGCATCTTCCAGAACCTGATAAAGCGCCTGAGCCAGCCCTGCGCCGTCTTTTGGCGGGACCAGCCGCCCGGTTTCACCGTCCCTGACAATCGCACCGATATCCCCTGCTGTGGTCGAGACCACCGGCAGTCCAAATTGCATGGCTTCGAGAAACACGATGCCAAAAGGTTCGACCCGTGACGGCATACAAAAGCAGGAAGCACGGCGGAAATAATCTTCGATCTCCGAAAGCGGCAGACGTCCGACCACCTCGCACCCGTCGACATCGACCTCTGGAGAACACCCCACAATGGTGAGCGTCACATCCGGCAGGCGTTGTCGTAGCTCAACAAACGCCTCGATCAATTCCGGTCCACCCTTGCGATCCCACTCGACACCCACGAACAGTATATTCCTGCGCGCGTAGCGGTCCTGTGAGATGTCGAGCGAACGGCTGGGCCTGACAGACGCCCCCGCCCCGATCGCCGAAACCTTGCAAGGCGCCATACCGTAGTCCTCAATCAGAAAGTTTCTGATCTTGGGGCCGAAGGTGAAGACATGCGCAGCCTTTTCATAAATCTCGCGCTCACACTCCAACCACTGCCCGGAAGGATAGCCCGTGCCTTCCTGATCTTCATCGGCAAGACGTGCGCGCGCCACATGGTCGGTATAGACAAAATTCGGACAGCCCGGCAGCGCCGCCGAAAACATCGACTGTGTCTGCACGGAGAAATCAAACCCCTGATCACCAAAGCGCTGTTGCAAAAGCTTCTCGGCTGCCCTGAAATAGGCCCTGTTTCGGAACAATCGGTAGCGCAGCACCGAGCGCGACCGAAAACTCCCAAGCCCGTATTCCCACGGAACATTCACCAAGCTGTTAAACAGCCCTGCATAATTTGACCGCATCGCCACACCGAGATTGAAGGTCTCGAACGTCACCTGGGGGAACTCCGTTTCCAAAGCTTCCAGCAACTGGGCGTTGATATGCGAAAAATGCCCGAATGTAACGAAAAGCGCCCGAGAGCCCGAGCCCCCGCGCGCGCTATCTTCCAAGGTGTTTAAAGTATCCCGCATGTGCCGCGTCCGTCACGCAATCTGGTCATCCACGTATGTGAAATCAAAATAATCGGTTCTCAGCGGCTCGGAGCCATCCTTGAAGCCGACGATCTCGATCACATCCCCCGAAGTCAGCGACACGTCGTTGATCGCGCGTTCGACAAACGACGACGGGTTCGCAAGCGCTTCCCCCGCATCCACATTCCAGATGAAGTTGTCGATCTCGACACCGTTCACCAGAACACTCATCTGCGACTGGCCATCGGATTCGTCAAAATAACCAAGCCCCAGATCGTAAACACCGGTCGCCTCGGTGAAGGTATAGGACGCCCGCTGTTCGCCGCTGCCCCCCGCCTGCAGGTACTGGCCGCTGGATGCCGTGGCATTGCTTTTGATGTTAAAGCCGCTGACGATGTTGAACGTCTCGGCCTCGACCCGGAACGGATCCGGTGGGGC
>NZ_WQCF01000025.1 GCF_013032455.1 Ruegeria atlantica | reverse complement strand
TCACATTGTAGTCAATCACGCGTTTGACAGGCACGAGTACCTTCATTTTGCGTTTCCTTCATAAGCCTAGGACTTTTCAATTTCTTCATCGCCTGACACGGCACCGCTGATCAGGTTGTTAGCCATCAGACGTTGTTCAAGAGTACCCTTTGGTTCTGAGATAGCCGCAAGGTAGATTTCGCGCGCAGCCGCAGTATCGCGGACAATCTGTACAGCATCTGGTGCTGCAATGGGAACAAACCGCACCTGGTCGCCTGCTCGCAACTGGCTCAGCTTACCGATGTCTGCGGATATTACCGTTGCAATCTTAGGATAACCGCCAGTGGTCTGGTGGTCGGCTAGAAGAACCGTAGGCACTCCGTCTCCTGAAACCTGAATTGCGCCGCGAGAGATAGGTTCAGACGGGATGGACAACGCACCTGCAAGATCGAGCTTTGGACCGGAAAGACGCACACCCATGCGATCAAAGGCGCTGGTTAAAGTGAACGGTTCGCTTTGGAACTCACGTTTGGCGCTGTCTGTAAAGTAGCGATCCTGCGGCCCCATAACGACACGCACTGTGTTGTCTGTACCTAAAAAGCTGGGGCGCTCAATTTCTCCGTGCCTGTCTTCTCGAAGGCGCGCGTCTGACACATGGATTTTCTCACCGGCGACCAACTGGCCACCGCCAAATCCGGATGTGGAATGCGTCGCACTCTTGCCGAGCCACTCCGGGGCCTCAACGTTGCCCGCAAATGCAAGATATGCCCAACTTCCGGTTTTCCCCCCTCGCACGGTCAGCTTCTCACCCTGCTCAAGCGAAAAGACGTTCCATGCTTTGGATTTCTCTCCCGCCCGTTCAACGGTGAAATCTGCCCCGGTTATGGCCAAGGAGAGAACACCGGATATACATTCCAACGACAGCCCTCCCATGGAAATTTCCACGGTCGTGGCATCATCCGGATTACCCAAGGCTGCGTTGGCGGCGGCGTGAGCCAGAGGGTCCATTGGACCGGAGGCCGAAACGCCGAAACGCATATGACCCGGGCGTCCAGCGTCTTGATAGGTGACCAAAGGTCCGGCGAAACCGATGCGCAAAGTAGCATCAATCATAATACCGCCCCTATGTTCTGCTTTTCAAATGTGGCTCGATCGATGCGTTTGAACTGAACACGATCCCTTACGTCAAACAAAAAGGCGTCGTTCGGGTCATTGCGCAAAATCTCAGTAGGAGAGCGCCCGATAATCGACCAGCCAGTTGGCATGGTCAACGTCGTCACCAGACACTGAGGCCCTGCGATCAGAACACTTCCTGCAGCAATATCTCGAACCGCTGCTGGTTTGCGGGGGAGTTGCAGGGGTTCGGGAACGCCGGACAAATAAGCATACCCTGGTGCAAATCCGTACATTCCAACCTGGTATTCGCCGGACAGGTGCATGTTGATCACCGCGTCACAACTCATGCCTGTTGCCTGAGCTACCGCTTCTAAGTCAGGTGCAAGCTCGGCGTCATAACACACAAGAACCTCGTGCAACCTACCTTCTTCGAGCGGAGAAGCATCGGCCTCCGCAAGCTCGGATATAGCGGTCTCAAGTTCTTTGTGATCGGTAATCAGTGGATCAAACTCGACAAGCAGATTGACCAGGGCAGGAACAGTTTCACGCACCCCCAAAGGTGGATTCGCAGCGATCGCCTGATCCAGTTGCCACACTCTGTTCTGAATATCCCCTGCTTCAGGATCGATTTGCACTAAAAGCGCGTGATCCGCCACGGGGTAGAATATCAGTTCCTGCCCCATCATCGTGTTGCGAATGCGGAGAACTCCACACCTTCGGCGCTAAGTTGATCGCGAATCCCACGCGCCATTGCGACGGCACCGGCGCTGTCGCCATGAACACATATCGAATGGGCCTCCAACTTTATCGGGTCGCCATCAACAACAGGCATCACGCCGGTTTTCAGGAAGGAAATCAGGCGCTTTACGGCTTCATCTGTGTCATGGATCATGGCACCGGCCTGCCCGCGTGGAACAAGTTGGCCTGTGCTCAGGTATCCGCGATCAGCAAAAATCTCGGAATAGGTAGAGAGGCCGATTGCTTTAGCCGCATGTTCCAGGCAGGTGCCGGAAATAGCCAAAATGCCCAATTCGGTGTCGATATTTCGAACAGCCTCGGCTATCGCACGCGCGACCTCCTTGTCCCGTGCTGCCAGATTGCCAAGAGCCCCGTGAGGTTTAACATACTGAACCTGAACAGGCACTTGCTTGGCGATAGCCATCAATGCGCCGACCTGAGCGGCGACCATGCGCCCGATTTCCCCGGGCTGCATAGGAATAACGCGCCTACCAAAGCCTTCGCGGTCGTTGAAACCGGGATGCGCTCCAACAACAACGCCCTGTTCGGCCGCTAATTTCAGAGTGGCATACATGGTCTCAGGATCGCTGGCGTGACCACCACAGGCAATGTTGGCGCTGTCAACCAGCCCCAACATGGTTTCATCGTCGCCCATGCCCCAGGGGCCAAAACCTTCCCCAAGATCTGAATTCAGGTCAATTTGCATACCACCCTCCAAGCCTTTGGCCGCTTATTGATCCTTCACGGGGACCACGTAGTTCAGCACACGGCGACCGCCGTCCGGGTAGATGGTTTCGCCCGTGATGTAAGAGGCGTCATCGCTGGCAAGAAACGAAACGACCGAGGCGATTTCCTCTGGTTTGCCATATCGACCGATCGGTGTGCGCGACAGAATTGCGTGATTGCCCGCATCCGATATAAAAGCGCCCTGGATCATTTCGGACATGATGGTGCCTGGTCCAACACCGACAACCCGAATGTTATGAGGCGCAAAAGCGACAGCCGCCGTTGTGGTGACCTGGTTCATACCGCCTTTCGAAATCGCGTAGGTTGCAACGCTTGGGTTGGCAAGGCCGGAGTTGATCGAGGACATATTGACAACTACACCCCCCTCACCTTGGGCGATCATCTGCCGGGCCGCAGCCTGTGTTCCAAGAAAAGCGCCCTTCAGATTCACGTCCATCACGCGATCATAGATATCTTCGGTAACGTCGAGAAAATCCATAATAGGCGCAATGCCAGCGTTGTTGACCATGATGTCCAACCGCCCGAACCGGTCAACAGCAGCTTCTACTAGGGCATCGACCTGGTCTTTGCTGGCGACATCCGTCTGGACGGATAGAGTCCGTTCGGGTGCGGCGATTTCCTCCATGGTTTCAGCCAGCCGGTCAGTGTCGACATCGGCCAGAACCACTTTGGCTCCGTCAGCGAGAAGGCGCTCGACACAAGCTCGACCAATACCCCGGGCCGCGCCGGTTACAATTGCGACTTTCCCATCAAATTTCATTGTACTCTCCATGTACATAGCCTGATTGTGCGGTCAGATGACCACGCTTTCCACAAGCGGGCGATTGTTTGCGATCCGATCCCATCCTAGCGGAGACAGATCGAGCGATTGATACTGGCCTGTCGTGATCCATTCCGCGACCCCACGCCCTGCTGCGGGAGCATGCATCACACCATGGCCAGAAAACCCGGTGGCAAAAATAAGATTCTTCAGGTCAGAGTGAGGACCGATGACAGCGTTATGATCGAGAGTGTTAATCTCATAGTGACCCGCCCAACTGCTCAGCAGCCGCATTTCTTCCATTGCAGGAACCCGGGTGGCCAAAGCTGGCCAAAATTCACTTTCCAGCAAGTGATGATGCGGCTCAAAGTCATCGTGCGCGTCGAAATCTTCGGTAGGATCCGGATAGATACCTCCGATGAATTCATGTCCTTCAGGGCGTAACCAGAATCCCGACGTGTCGACAATCATTGGCATGCCAATGCCTTCGACTGGGGACTTGAAACTGAAAACCGTCCGCTTTCTGGGAACCACCGGCAACTCAATGCCGATGTTGTGTATCAGCCCACCGGACCATGCACCTGCAGCCAGTATGCACCAATCGCAGTCCAATGTTCGTCCATCAGCCAGAACTACTCCAGTGACGCCTTCGGAAGTTGTGTCAAACGAGTTGACCTCGGCTTCAATGTAAGTGACGTCAGAAGCCCTGGCCGCCTTTCGCGCGCTAGTCATCAAAGAATACGCGTCGAACCATCCTTCACCTGATTGTCCGTAGGCACCAATTCCAACGCCATCCAGATCCAGCATCGGATAGCGGTTTGCGATCTCCGCAGGGTTCAGTTCTACGATGTCTGCTCCCTGAGCGCGCTGCAGCTCAATTAGTGCTCGTCTCTGCTCGATAGATTTTTCGCTTCCCAGGATCAGGTAGCCGTCTTCAACATAGTCGATTTCAGCGTCCTGTCCCAAACGCGATTTGACGTCGCGCAAAAACTCCACGCCGTACAAACTCATCTGAATGTTGAGCGGCGTGGCAAACTGTAGGCGAATGCAAGCCGCTGAAAGAGCGGTCGAGCAATATCGATAGCTTGAGTCTTTTTCAACAACTGTGATCTGACCGGAAAAGCCTTGATCCCTTAACGACCAAGCGCAAAACGATCCAAGGATTGCTCCGCCGACAATGACCACATGTTCTGCTGTCTTTTTGTTCATTAAAGCCTACCGGATGATAAAGGGGTTGGCGGTCTCTCCAAGGGCATCAATCCAGACGGTTTTGGTCTGAAGATAGGCATTGATCGCCTCCTGACCGCTCTCCCGTCCAACACCACTTCGTTTATAGCCCCCGAAAGGTGCCATGTAGCTAACGGCCCGATAAGTGTTCACCCAGACCGTTCCGGCTTCCATTGCTTCTGCACCTCGAATGGCGCGCCCAATGTTCTGTGTCCAGATACCAGCCGCCAATCCGTAGGGGCTGTCATTGGCGATCTCAAATGCCTCGTCCTCGTCATCAAAGGGAATGACCGACAGAATCGGGCCGAACACTTCTTCGCGTGCGATACGCATTTTGTTGTTCACACCGGTGAAGATCGTGGGTTCGACGAACCAGCCATCCGCCAATTCCGGAGTTGTCGGTTTTCCACCTCCCAGAACGGCTTCTGCGCCTTCGTCGCGAGCAATCTTCATATAATCGAGGACTTTACCCCTTTGCTGAAGCGTCGTGATCGGACCAACTTGTGTATTTGTTTGCGCTGGATTGCCAATCTGGGCGGTTTTTGCCAGAGCTACCAGCCCCTCGACCACTTGGTCATGGACATTGCGGTGTACCAGTAAACGTGACCCAGCAATACAAGTCTGACCAGAGGCGGCAAAGATGCCCGAGATCGCGCCCTTAACGGCATTTTCCACATCGGCATCATCAAAGATGATATTTGCCGATTTTCCACCCAGCTCTAGTGTTACGGTTTTCAATTGTTCAGCCGCTGCCTTATAGACAGCGATTCCACCCGGTTCGCCGCCGGTAAAGGCAATTTTTGCGACATCCGGGTGAGAAACCAAAGGAGCACCGACTTCCATCGGCATTCCGGTCACGGTGTTGACCACACCAGGTGGGAAACCGGCCTCCTCAAAGAGCTTGACGAATTCCAGCGTCGATGCCGATGTATGTTCGGAAGGTTTGATAACGACGGTATTACCCGCCGCCAAAAGAGGTGCCAGCTTCCACGTCAACAACATGAGGGGAGAGTTCCAGGGTGCGATTGCGGCAATAACGCCTAATGGTTCTCTCCTTGTGTAAGCGAACATGTTCGCCTTATCGACCGGAAGGACGGCACCTTCGATTTTGTCGATAAGTCCGCCGAAATACCGATACCATTCGGGCAAATAGCGCAACTGCGCCGTCATTTCTGAAAGCAGCTTGCCATTATCACGGGTTTCAATTGCCGCCAAACGATCGGCGTTTTCGGCCAAAACATCTGCGAAACGAACCAGAAGTTTTCCGCGTGCTGTGGCCGTCAACCCACGCCATGCCGGAGATTTGAAGGCCGCCTTGGCTGCGGCCACCGCTGTATCTACTTCAGCTGGGCCATCGGCAGGAATGAGCGCCCAAGGTTTTCCGGTGAACGGGTCAAAGCTCTCAAAGCTTTCACTTCCAGCGGTCAACTGTCCATTTACGGTGTTTTGGAACGTAATCATTCCCGTGTCCCCAATCAGCAGGTTGCAAGGCCTAGGTGGGCGCGAAAGCGGTTCTTTACGAATGTCGCATCGCGCGGAGGCAACGAGCGAGGCAAGTTTTCCGCCGTGATTTTCAAGACAAAAAGGCGTGGACCGTTTGCCGGGATTTTCAATTCCTCAGCCAAAGCGTTAACACCCTTCATAGTCCGCAGTACTCTGGTGCGTTCGAAGCCGCTTGCAGCAGCAATTGCCGAAAAGTCGATACCACGACCCGTATGACTTTCCTGCATACCCGTTTCGCCGAAGTGCTGGTTGTCCAACACGATAATGTCGAGGTTCTTCGGTTTTGCGACAGAAATAGTGGCCAAAGCACCGAACGCCATCAGCATTTCGCCATCGCCGGTAATGACCATCACACGTTTGTCAGGTTGCGCCTGCGCAAGCCCAAGTCCCGTGAGCGCTGCACCGCCCATTGCCCCCCAAAGGTAATAGTTGTCGTCTCTGTCCCCAGCCGAGTGCACATCGTAGCTCGGCGATCCCAGACCGGTCACCACAAGGGCCCCATCGCGCTCAGCGAGAAGTTTGGCTACGGCTTCGCGCCGCTCGATAGTTTCGTTGCTCATCTGGTTTACCATTTCTTTTTGCCCAAAAGACGCTGGCCGATCAGGACAGCGATCTGCTGATCGGCCTCATAAGCCATGGTTGCGGCCTGCTCGACAATCTCGACAAGATCATGTCCGGTTTCTGCACGAAACACTGTCACACCAATTGCTTCTAGGGACGCCTGCGTAGCCTGACCCATTGGCACCTGCCACGGATTGAACTCGTTCCATTCCCCGCGCATAGTCACCAACATCAAGAGCGGCGTCCGCGTTTGGATCGGCAGTGAAAGCATATTGATGCAGTTCCCGACACCCGACGATTGCATCAACAGGACACTGCGTGTACCGCCAAGCCAGGCACCGGTGGCAACAGCTATACCTTCCTCTTCAGTTGTTAGGACGTTCGACGTCGCGTCGGCATCCGCTTCGAAAAGTCGGATCAATGTTGAGTGACCAGCATCAGGAACATATGACATGTGCCGCACATTTGCTGATTTGAGAGTATCATAAAGCGCCTCGGGCCATTCCTGCCCAAAATCGCTTGGTTGCTGGCCGATTTCAGCCACGCTTGCTTCTTGAGCCACTTTCACGGCGATTCCTCCTGAACTGAGCTTGAAGCGTATTTAGTTTTTTAATTTCACAATAACATCGACCCTTTTTATTGATCAGATATACCCATATTGTATGGCGATGGATGTTTCTCAACTTCGCACCGTCATTCACGTCGCTGAACTGGGCAGCTTGTCGAAAGCGGCTGACAGATTGCATATCGCTCAGCCCGCTTTGAGCAGGCAGGTTCGTCTTCTAGAGGAAGAGCTGGGTGTACGCCTGTTTAATAGGCATGGGCGAGGTATGGTCGTGACGGAAGCTGGTCAGGAAGTCTTGCGCCATGCTCAGCGTATCATGAGTGAATTAGAAGAAATTCGCGCAAGTGTTGCGGACGAAGACGCTCCTTTACGCGGCCACGTCTCCATCGGCATGCCACCGACTGTAGCTGACATCCTTTCCATTCCTTTGGTATCTGCGTTCCGTGCGAGCCACCCAGAGGCTACGTTGCGGATTGTAAGCGCCTATTCGGGGTATTTGCTTGATTGGCTTCATCGAGGGCAGGTGGATGTCGCGATCCTATTCGAAACTAGACCGTCTCGTTCTTTGAGATCCATCCATTTGCTTGAAGAAGTGCTTCACTTAATAGGTCCGCGAGACGCAGATCTTAGCGAAGCTGATCCAATTAAATTCGAAGAGCTGGCGGACCGGAGACTCCTGCTGCCAAGCAGTGGGCACGGTTTACGGAAAATTGTGGAAGACTGCGCATCAGAAGCCGGGGTACATTTGAAGATTAGCGTCGAAGCTGATAGCTACTCAACTCTCAAAAACCTCGTCAAAGCGAGCCAAGGATATACCATACTACCGCTTGCCCCGATTCACGACGAGATTTCGGAACAACGCTTGTCCCATGCCCCGCTTTATGCGCCTGTACCAGTGAGGCGCATCATGATGTCGTTCCCATCGGATCGTCCAACGCCTCGCCTTGCAAAATTTGCCGGTCAAATTCTTCAGAACACAATCCAGGAATTGGTTAACCGGGGTGCCTGGGCCGGCAATTTGCCGAAAGTAACCTCCGATGACCTCGAATGAGGGCAGGTATTCAATTTCGGCATTTCTGATCACAAAGCATTATTCTAGCGTTATCCCTGCGGAACAAATAGCACATCGGCAAGCCTATTCATGGAGAATCCGATGTCCGCCGAGACCGAAACCTATTCCGACATCCGCGATGGCGTACGCGCGCTTTGTGCTCAATTTCCCGCCGAATATCACCGTAAGGTTGACGAAGATCGGGCTTACCCCGAAGCTTTCGTAGATGCGCTAACCCGCGAGGGTTGGATGGCAGCGTTGATCCCCGAAGAATATGGAGGCTCGGGCCTTGGTTTGACCGAAGCCAGCGTCATCATGGAAGAGATCAACCGCGCCGGCGGCAATTCCGGAGCCTGCCACGGCCAAATGTACAACATGAACACATTGGTTCGTCACGGCTCGGAAGAGCAGCGGCAAAAATACCTGCCGCTGATCGCCGAAGGCAAACTTCGCATTCAGTCCATGGGCGTCACGGAACCCACCACCGGTACCGATACGACCAAAATCAAAACGACTGCTGTCAAGAAGGGCGACAAATACGTCGTCAACGGCCAGAAAGTCTGGATCAGCCGTATTCAGCACTCGGACTTTATGATTCTGTTGGCCCGCACGACCCCTCTGGCCGAAGTCAAAAAGAAGTCCGAAGGCCTGTCGATTTTCCTGGTCGACATCAAGGAAGCGATGAATTCGGGTATGAAGGTGCAGCCGATCCCGAACATGGTTAACCACGAAACCAATGAACTGTTCTTCGACAATCTGGAAATTCCCGAGGAAAATCTGATTGGCGAAGAAGGCAAAGGGTTCAAATACATTATGACCGGCCTCAATGCCGAGAGGACTCTGATCGCAGCTGAGTGTATCGGTGACGGCTACTGGTTCACAGATAAAGTCACTGAATATGTCAGCGAGCGCACAGTTTTTGGCCGTCCGATTGGGCAAAATCAGGGCGTGCAGTTCCCGATAGCCGAAGCTTTCATTGAAGTCGAAGCAGCCAATCTGATGCGCTACAAAGCGTGCGAACTGTATGACGCCGGCGCACCCTGTGGCGCCGAGGCTAACATGGCCAAATATCTAGCGGCCAAAGCTTCGTGGGAAGCGGCAAATGCCTGCCTGCAATTCCATGGCGGCTTCGGGTTTGCCAATGAATATGACGTCGAACGCAAGTTCCGGGAGACGCGCTTGTATCAGGTGGCGCCGATTTCGACCAACTTGATTTTGTCGTATATTGGCGAGCACGTGCTTGGCATGCCGAGGTCGTTCTGATGGGTGCCCTGGACGGGCTTCTGGTGGTGGCCATCGAACAAGCGGTGGCCGCGCCAATGTGCACTGTGCGATTGGCGGATGCAGGAGCGCGGGTCATCAAAATCGAACGTGATGGCGGTGAAACGGCGCGCAACTACGATTCAGCCGTCAAAGGCACCTCGGCTTATTTCGCGTGGCTAAACCGAGGAAAAGAAAGCGCTGTTCTGAACCTGAAAGACCCAGCAGATCTGACCGTACTGCGCGCCATGCTGCAAAAAGCAGACGTCTTTGTGCAAAATCTGGTTCCCGGCGCAATGAGTCGAATGGGGCTCTCGCCGGAAGAGCTGGAGCGGGACTTTCCCCAACTGATCGCTGTCTCCATTTTGGGCTATGGGCAAGACACACCTTATGCAGACATGCGGGCCTATGACATGCTTGTGCAGGCGGAAAGCGGTTTGTGCGCCGTGACTGGAACAGCTGATACTCCGGTGAAGATTGGTGTATCTGCAGCCGACATCGCAACCGGCATGAATGCGCACGCTGCAGTTTTGGAAGCTCTGATCCAGCGTGAGAAAACGGGTCGCGGTCAACACATCGAAATATCTATGTTCGACGGCATTGCTGACTGGATGGCGGTGCCACTTCTGCACTATGAGCATGGCGGCAAAGTGACAAGGCGATATGGTCTTTCGCACGCGTCCATTTACCCCTACAGGCCCTTTGAGTGTTCAGACGGTGCCATCATCGTGGCTGTCCAAAACAATGCCGAGTGGAAACGGTTGTGCGAGGGAGTCGTTGAAGCCCCTGAACTTCTTGAACGGAGCGAATTTCAAACCAATGCGGATCGCGTGACCAACCGGGATACATTGGATGCCGAGCTGGAACCTAAATTCGCAAGTTTGGAAGTTTCGGTTGCCGTTGAACGGCTGGAAGCTGCAGGTGTTGCCTTTGGCCGTTACACCGAACTAACTGACCTGCCAGATCACCCCGCGTTACGCCGCACATCTGTTTCTTTGCCCTGCGGTGAAACTGTGACGATGCCCAGGCCAGCAGGGCGTTCACAGGAATTCAGCACGAGACCCGTGCCGGGACTCGGCGCACATACAGAAACTATCCGAAGAGAATTCGGTTGAGGCAGCATCATGAATCAAATGGTTGATTTGTCCGCCTGGATCGGCCGGACCGAAAAGGTTCCGGCAGATATTGTCACGCCAAGAATGAATGCCTGTTTTGCCGCCACTTTTGGGGATGTGATGGCAGAGGTTGAGGGGGCACCAGCAGGACTTCACTGGTGTCTTTCACCTCCCACTGCAATGCCTAATGACTTAGGTCCGGATGGGCACCCTGCGAAAGGTGGTTTCTTGCCTCCCGTCCCCCTACCACGCCGAATGTGGGCAAGCGGAAGCGTCGAGTTTTTGTCAGAACTGCGCGTGGGAGATGTGGTTAATAAGTCCTCCAAGATTAAGAGCATAGACTGGAAGACAGGTAAAACCGGACAAATGTGCTTTGTAACGGTCGCACATGAGTATGCCTCAGAACGCGGTGTAGCCATCCGCGAAGACCAAAACATCGTCTATCGCGCGGCTCCTGACGGATCAACAGCACGCCCCGAACCGAAGTACTGCGAAAAGGTGTTCGATCATCAGACTGAAATCGACGTTGATACGGTACGTTTGTTTCGGTACTCGGCAATGACCTTCAATGCACACAGAATTCACTACGATCTCCCGTATGCGACCGGTGTGGAGCATTACCCAGACCTCGTTGTCCATGGCCCGTTGCAGGCAACGCTCCTGTTGAACTTCGCAGCAAGATCAATGGGCTGCATGCCCAAGAAATTCTCGTTTCGGGGCGTTGCACCTGCGACAGGAGCCCAAACGTTAAAATTGGGACTTACCCGCACGAAAGAGAACGAATTCAGCATGTCAGTCATTGGAGAAAATGGCTCGGAAACAATGACGGGGTCTGCAACATGGTAGCCTTTCGCCCACTGATTGCACCGCTATTCGTGCCGGCTACAAGGGTTGATAGAATCGCCAAAGCCGCAGCAAGCGGTGCTGACGCGATCATCGTAGACCTCGAGGATGCCGTACCGCCCCAGGACAAGGACAAAGCTCGTAACGGTTTGGCTACGGCGGCATTCGATCTTCCTGTCCCCATTTTCTTGCGCGTCAACTCGCGCAGCACAACATGGTTTGAAAACGATTTGGAGTTGGCTCAGAATGCTGCGTTCTCTGGAATCATGTTGCCTAAGACAGAATGTTCAAACGATCTTGAGCATGTAGCTTCCCGGCTCGGCGATGAGTTTCCCGTATTGGCGCTGGTAGAAACTGCCGTTGGTTTGGCACATCTGTCCGAGATTTCCGGGGCCAAAAGCTTGCTGCAAATTGCTTTTGGATCGATCGACTACGCTTTGGACTTGAATTGCAGTGATAACCATGAGGCGCTGGCTCATGCTCGATCGGAAATCGTACTGAGATCCCGCGTAGCAGACTTACCCGCACCGTTGGACGGGGTAACGACTGATTTTTCCGATCCCACCGTTCTTGCCGACGATTGTACCTATGCTGCTGGACTTGGGTTCGGAGGCAAGCTGGCTATTCATCCGCGTCAAATTCCCGTTATTCAAACAGGGTTTTCTCCATCTCCAGAAACGCTGGATTGGGCAAGACGCGTTGTGGAAGCGGACTCCAATGCAGAAGGTGCTGCTGTTCAAGTTGATGGTCGTATGATCGACCGCCCAATTGCTGAAAAAGCGCGCAGAATTCTGAAAGCACATGGCTGACATTCTCAATTGAAAAGCCTGACCATGAACCACACTCCCTTTCTCCCTGAGTTCATGGTTGCCCGACCCGAGTGCCCACCACCTGGGTCGGGCTATGAAAGTAACTCCCCTTCGTCTACCGATGCACCTTCGCGCGCCCCGGCAATTTGGGTTTGTCTTGTGACCGAGTCGGAGTTGGACCACAAAGACCGGGACCTGATATGACCGACTTCACCAAGATCCTGATCGCCAAT
>NZ_WQCF01000024.1 GCF_013032455.1 Ruegeria atlantica | reverse complement strand
ACAGTGGACGACTTTTGCTCCGCCCAATGGCAGACTTTCTCACCGCCGTTGACAAGCGCACAAAAGCGGACAAAACGTGTGTAATGCAGGTCCTCTCCGAACCCAAAGCGGTCTTACTTACGGGCAGCTGCACCACTGAGAACCATCCGGCTCTTAGACGGCGAGTGGAAAGAATGTGGGGACACAAGCCGCTCCTGATCTAAAGTCTCGTTGTTTTTGCGAGAGGTATAGCGATGAAATTGAGGATCAAGTTGGAGACAGAGTTTGGTTGGGGCGAGACGCGATCACACGAAGTTTGCACCCTGGAACGCCGGTCGGTTGATACTTCAGATGCAGGCCTTGGGCTGTGTTTGGCCGAGGCGAAAACGATGTTGAAAGAAATTCAGCGTGCGCTGCTGCAAGGTCAGGTCGAAGAGATCAGCGAAATCGCTCGCGTCTGTCGTTTCTGCGGAACATATCTACCGGTTCATGACCGCCGCCGCTGACGCATCGATACGCTCTTTGGTCGCGTGAATGTCGAGACACTGCGGGTTCGGTTGTGCATGTGTGGGCACACGGGATTTCCTTCGCTGAAAGTCACACATTCTCCTTTGACTCGCCTCTTGCCAGACCACGCCACGCCAGAGCTTCGGAGATTGCAGGCGGAATTGGGAGCGCGCCATAGTTTTCGGGAAGCTGCAAGGCTTCTGAATGAACTGACACCTTGCGCCAAGCAAAACCAAGTGACGATCCGCAATAGACTTGCAACTATCGCTGAGGACCTTGCCGACAACGAACTTCCTGCAGCCACAGAAATCGACCAACGTTCAAATCCTTCCGATTTTACGGTGTTTCTGGACAGCGCCTACGTTCGATCAAGACCGGGATATCAACGTCGTAACTTTGAGATCATCGTTAGTTCCATCGAGAGTGAGCGGCACGAGAAGCGCCGATTTGGTCTGAGCGTGATCGGCGCGAACAATCCGCGCGAATATCTGCGGAGAAATTTGGAAGCGGCCGGATGGCACGAGGGTTCCGCGCTGGCAGTGCTGTCCGATGGCGGTCCGACACTACCACGATTGGTGCGGGACACCACAGTGCGGAGGCCAATCACACCCTGGACTAGTGGCATATTTCAACACGCATCGGACATGTAGAAACGACATTCCAATCCCTGATTTCTTTGCTGGAAGACCCTGTGGGTCTCGAGGTCGAGGCACTGGTGCAAAACTTGCGTTTGCGCATTTGGCACGGTCAAACTGCACGCGTGCTTGAAGCGATAGAAACGCTGTTCAGATTTGGAATGCACGTGCGAAGCCAAACTGTTGGCAGAACGAACGAAGCAGCGTTCTCGGCAATTTCGCGCACAATGGAGCTGCAAACCTACCTAGAAAACAATTGTACTGCACTAGTTAACTATGGTTATCGGCGGCGCAACGGCAAACCAGTCTCGACTTCTCAAGCTGAAGGCTTGGTAAATGATAACGCTAACGCTCGCATGGGGAAGAAACATCGAATGCGCTGGTCCGCGAAAGGTGCACATCGGGTGGCAACGATCAGAGCCGCGGTCCTGGATGGAAGGCTTGGCGAAGGTCAACTCCAAGCAGCTTGATCCCCACAATCTTTCCACTCCCTATCCCGGTCACCTTGGTCGTTCACGGATACGAGCTTGCAACGCAGACCGACCCAGTCCTATGGGCGCTGCAGCAGGCACATTTCATCAAAGGTTTTGCTCTGATTGGAGCGGCACTTCTAATTACTCCGATTGGTGTGACGCACAGATCTGCCAACGCTTAAGGGGCCGATATCAAGACTAAATTACTTCGAATGGCTGCTTTGCGCACTGAATAGCTGGAGAGAAAACTGCAACGGTGGATAGAGTTAGTTTCGCGGCGCAAATTCGAACGCTATCCTTATTTGGTTAATAAGCAGACATCCACCCTCGATGGGTCAGTGCGCCAGACTAGACCTTTGATGCCTTCTTGGTGTTTTCTTAAGTGATGCGAGGAGAAATCGCAGTGACCCGTAGCGGGGTCTGGTCCAAGAAAGGCACCCGCAGTTGGCGGTGCCTTTCCTGTTTTAGTCCTATAAATCTGCTTTCCAAAGGTCATTGCAGGGTTAGTCAGAAATCAACTGGAATATCTGTCTGTCCCTCTGTGATCAGGAAATGATCGATGCCCAGATCGTCGAGATCCACTCCTTTCAACAAAAGGCTGGAATCCTCGGCATATTGCAATAGTGCACCGTCACTTGTTTGGACGAGGTCCAGCAGAGGATCATATGTTTCGCCGACCCCAACTTCGATCACTACGGAGTCGAAATTGAAATCGAAGTCATCAACGACGTCGTGACCGAACCCTTTAGCCGCTCCTGCAGATGTATTGTGCACAACGCCGATCATGTCATTTCCGTCGCCGGTGATCAGCAGATCGTTCCCAAGACCGCCAACGATCAGATCGTCTCCTAAGCCAGCATCGATAGTATCGTCCCCGTCGCTGCCGATGATCAGGTCATTTCCTGCGCCGGTTTGCAGATCGTGAATGGTGCTTCCGGACAAATCCACCTGATCGTCATGATCCGTCGTTACCATACGCTCAAAATTTGTGTAGACCGACGCCGTCTGGCCACTGGTAGGGGAGAATTCGATTAACTCGTACGAGTTGGACACTACGGAATATAGCCCCACGCCTTCTGTGCTTGAGGAGAAATCCAGCGTGTCAACGCCTGCGCCACCATCGACCATGTCAAAGCCAGGCCCAGCAAATGCAAAGTCGTCACCACCAAGCAGATCCACGATGTCTCCGCCGGTGCCACTGACCCAAACGTCATCCGCCTCGGTTCCAACAGCAACCCCACCGACCAATGTCACGTCGGCAGCCGCGCTGTTGTTAGTAGCATCAACGTCCGATGGGGCATCTGATACCAAAATGACTTGATAATCACCGGCCGCCACGCTGCCGTCGATGTTTGCCGCAGCCGTGAGGGTTGTCGTTCCCCCGGCTTGCAGGCTTGCAGTGCCGGTCCAAATCTCGATGTCATCGGCAGAAAGCATCCCATCCGTCGACAGATAGGCGGTGAACCCGGCATTGATTGCCGGACCTGTCCCAAGGTTTGATACGTCAAATTCCAGATCAAGCCGCGCACCTGCAGAAGAACCGAGAAAATCATTCGGCCCCAGATCGAAATCTGATGAGGCTTCGATACTGACAGTGCCCACCGAGATGTCTACAGTTGGTTCTGGCGGCGGAGTAAGTGTGATCGTTTGGACGATCGTATTGTTGTCCAACTGCGTGTCTGCGGTTCCGTCGCCCCACTCGACTAGGCTGATCAGATAGTAATCGCCTGGAGCATAATCCTCCTGCAGCCAATGCGAGGTTGAGGGGCTTGTCGTCAAACCGGAATAGGTGCCTCCGGTGATACCCGCAATCCGGTGGTCGTCCACAGAGATCGTACCATCCGTGGAAATATAAGTCGCAACCCTGAAATACGAGACATCTATGTTGGAAGCATCGTGGATGACGTAATTCATCTGAATTCTCGCACCGCCCTCCAGATCGAGATCAGAACTGCCGTCGACGGTTGCGGACACAAGTTGCAGGTCTGTGCTGGGGGCTTCGACTGTGATCTGCACCCATTCCGTCTGGTTGTCCGCTTCACTTTCTTCGTCAAGAGAGTTGGTGCTGTCTACGCGCACGGCGACCCAGTAAGTTCCCGGCTCCAGCGATCCCGGGTCAAAAGAGAACGAGACTGCGCCCGAAGTTCCAGTGGCCGTAGCGCCAAGCTGGGCTGTGCCGACAGTGCTTATCACGGCCGCGTCATCCGGGGCGGACGCGATCAAAAGCTCGACTGTGGACTCTGCTGCGTCGATCACACCGTTGGACGCGACATCCACGTGGATGTCGGTTGTCTCGCCGGGGGACAGACTTACATCTTCAACCTCAAGGGTCCCGGCGGTTAGATTGGCAAGGCGGGGTAGGATGACCTCGGCCGCTGATTGCGTCATGTCCGCAAATTCGAACACTTCGACGCCCGAAATCGTATCGGTGCCTTCAGGACCCGAAACCTGGATACTCCCGTCGCTCAGCAAAGTGACGTCGTAGTCGTCCCTGGCATAGGTGAATACAACTGTGTCGGTGCCGCTTCCGCCATAAACTGTATCGTTGCCACCGCCACTGATCAGCCGGTCGTTCCCTCCCTTGCCATCCAATATCTCATCGGCGTCTGAACCTATGAGAACGTTGTCACGTTTGTTTCCGGAAATGACGTTGCTGTCACCGCCACCTTTATTTGGCTTGGGCATAATAACCTCCTTTAATCTATAGACTTACTGGTGAGTGACAAAGAATTACGTCAACAATTTGGCAATGAGTACTTTGACAATTAAACAATCTTGGGTAGATTTTTCCAGACGCTGAAAACTACCCGCGGGGTGAAATGGTGAATGTCTGTTTTGGTGAAGCTACACTGCTGCGCACATGCAAAATGCAGGGAACCGATTTGGACCCTAGGCACAGCGGCTAATGTCGGCTGAAATTTGCTGCTGTTGGTGCAAACTACAGCATCCGTCACATGGGGCTCGAAGCAGTCACCTGAGGCATTTGGTCAGGTGTCTGTTTACGGGCGGATAGCAGTCATTGCTTGGATGTTTGCACGTCATACAATGATATTGGCCGAGCTCATAATGCCCTCCCTAATTTACCTTTGTAGCGGGAACAGTGGCGCAATTCGTGTAGGGTATGATCAAGCGCGAGCAACGCTTGCGACATGCTATCGACCTGATCATCATGTTTGCCATTTGGGAAGGCAGCAACTTCGGCCAGAAAGGCTTCTTTCCATGGTGCAGACGCTGGTAACCTGACCTGCCCCTGTTCGATCTTTGGAGACTGAATAGACATCCGCTCATCTTTAGCGAGTTTTGGAGTATGTGACCTTACACCTTTCTTGGCCTGACCGCGCAGATGATCGTACACGCCGCGACCTGCACCAACCGTTTCGACCACGAGCAGATTTGGTCTCCATTTCTTGCGAAGCTTTGTCGCTTCACTCAGAAGATCCGGTTGCAGGTATTGCTGACGATGAACGTCCAGCAAATCGATGTAGTTGCCAATGAGCCCCCATGTTGTGCAGACAGAATGGTCATTGGATTCCCCGGGAACCGAGATTGTGTCCCAGCTTTGAATAATTGCTTCGTAATCACTCGAGCCTAGGCTTGATGGTATCGTAGCGAACCATTCTGGCTTCACGATATTCCCACCTGCGGGCACGGGTGATTGATGGTATTGCGCCTCGAGCTTTGTGCCGCCGATTTCAAGGCGAAGCACGTTGAGCTCCTCTAGATCAATGTGTTGGGGCAACAGGATGTCACCCCTTCGTCACGTCCAGATTAACCCGTCAGGCATGGCGACCATCCTCTCACGAACTTCGATCACTGGAAGCTCTAACACTTCCCACAGGCCGGTTTGGATCAGTCTTCCAGGCAGGTCATCCGGATGGAGTCGCAGAGCCACTACGGCCACACGCGCTTCTTTGCGTTGATCCAGCCGCATCAAGGCACTACCGCTGAACCACTCCCAAACCTTTTCCCGGTGGGCTTCAGAAAAGGTGCTGCCAGACGAATTCGAACCAGGCTCAGTTTGCCGCGGAAACCGTGAACCTAACCGGAACATAGTTGACGCCACTCGGCGAGAGCGGCGCTGCGTGTGAGCTTGAAGGTATCTCTGCTGGCTAGCGATCTTTCCTGGTTGAAGTGGTTGTAGACGGAGGAGTGGACGGCCGCGAACTTCTGCAAACTTCGCATGCGCCTTAAACGTTGCATGGCGCGTTCGCGTCTTCGAAACGGGAGGTGCGAATTCTCAACGCGGTTATTGAGCCACCTGCCCGTCTGCTGTTTTTCGGTAGAACCAAGCTCTCTGAGAGCGGCCCGACACGATGCGAAGCGATCCGTGACGTTGTGTTCCGCTTTACCGTGTCGCTTCATCAATTTCTTGAGGAATTTCAGTGCTGCAGCTTTGTTTCGGTGTTTCTTGACGACGACTTCCAGCACCTCGTCTTCGTGATCAACAGCCCGCCAAAGATAATCCTCTTGCCATTTCCTTCACAAAAACCTCGTCCACGTGCCACTTCCATTTGGAGAAAGCGCGCAACTGCTGAACACGCTTCCGTCTGATCTCAGCAGCAAACATCGGGCCAAACCTGTTCCACCAATATCGGACAGTTTCGTAGCTCACGTCGATGCCGCGCTCATGCAGCAAATCTTCCACATTTCGAAGCGAAAGCGGAAACTGAACATAAAGCATAACCGCCAGGCGGATGGCTTGGGGGCTGGTTTTGAAGTATTTGAAGGAGGCAGGTTTGGTCATCCATAAACGCTACGCAACCGCCCTGTCCCACTCAAGCAAAGTTCCTCTGACAAGACCCTTCTGACAAGGCCTCCATTATAATCGGCGCGCTGCCGTTCAGCGTCGTCTGGCTTGCTCATTGGCATCTCTCTGGCCAAAGCAATGATAAACGACCTGCTCCGATTGAACCACGATGCGCGAACAGATTTGTGATTGACCGTAGTATTTTCTCATTCTTTTCGGTCACGGTCACCTGAGAAGCGACTGTGTCAAAAAGTGTTTCGGGAACATTGACCGCAGCATAAACAGGCAAACCTTCAATGCTTCCTCGGGTTTGTAGATATCGGAGTGCAAATGGTAGTCGGTCCAGAGCCCTTCCAGCAAAGCAATCAAAGCGTCTGTTGCAAGCTTGGCGTCGACGTCTTCGTATTCACCTTCGACTTTAATTTGCTCCAACAGCTTCAGTATCATCGCTCTGAAACCTGTGTCTCGCGAGTCGATTAAAGGAAATATTTTCGGATTCGAGAGCGCTTCAGCCCGAAACGAAAACCAGATCGCAACGTCCCTTGGATTAAGGACTAAGGGGTCGAAATCTGCCTTTATGACGGAGATCAGCTTCTCTGCTGGGTCTAACTCCGGATCTTCAGCGATGGCCTTCCACTGCCCTGCGTAGCGGGCAGACAACTCCTCAGCCACCGCAAGCAGCAGGTTTTCCTTGGAGCCAAAGTGCAGGTTTACCATCCCTTGCGACAATCCCGACAACTCTTGGATTCTTGCCGAGGTCGTACCGCGAATTCCGTATTTATAGATGGCGTTCGCAGCAGCCTGGATCAGCTGAATTCGGTTCTGCAACTTGCCCAGATCTCGGGCATTGGTTGGCGTATCGGGCTCGAGAGTAATCTTGTTGTCCTTCGCTGGTGTGCTTGTTCTTTGTTTTCTCGCATTTAGCGGAACGGAAGTTCAAGCATTGACATTGAATGAATGATTGTTCATTTTGTGATATATGTTACACACAGGTGCCGTATGACCATTTGGAACTCCGACTTTCAGTCCCTACGTGACTGGGACAACGAACACTTCCTCCACCCTTGGGAGGGGATGTCATATCTCGGCAAAAATGAACGAACCTTTGCCGAAACCGGACTTGGAATTCACGTCGTGACTGAGGACGGAAAGCGCCTGATAGACGGACCTGCCGGGATGTGGTGCGTTCAACTGGGCTATGGAAACACCGAGATTGCCGATGCTATGGCCCAGCAGGCGAAAGAGATGGCGTATTTTTCGCCCTTCAACAATGCCAACTCAGCTCCGGCCCGGTTGGCGCATGAGATCGCCAAGAGAACCCCAGGTGACCTGAACCACGTGTTCTTTACTACCGGTGGATCAACGGCCGTTGATAGCGCTTTGCGTTTTGTGCAGTTCCGTAACAACCTGCTGGGTAAACCTGAAAAGAAGATCGTGATTTCGCGACAGAAGGCCTATCACGGATCGACCTATTTGGCGGCCTCCGTATCCGGAAAAGAGCGCGACAAAGGGTGGTTAGACCAGGCGTCTCACTTGACGCGGTTTTTGCCGAACGTGAACCCGTATACGCGTCGCCCCGATCAGACGGTCAATGACTTTCTGGACGAAAAAATTGCTGATCTGGAGAACATGATCCTACAGACCGGAGCAGACAAAGTCGCGGCTTTCATCGCTGAACCGATCCTGTGCTCTGGTGGCGTCATCGTGCCTCCGCAGGGGTACCATAAGCGCTGCCTAGAAATCTGCCGGAAGTACGATATCCTGTATATTTCAGACGAGGTCGTAACCGGGTTCGGCCGGCTTGGCCATTGGTTCGCGTCCGAAGATGTCTTTGGGATTCAACCCGATATCATCACCTGTGCCAAAGGAATGACGTCCGGGTATGTACCCATGGGGGCTTGCATCATTTCTGACCGGCTGATTGAGGATGTGACGGGAAACAACGCGCAGAACGCCACTTTTTCAAACGGTTTCACGTATTCGGGCCATCCAGTGAGCGCAGCAGCAGGTTTGAAGACCATCGAAATCATGGAGCGCGACGGTGTTCTGGAACATGTCCGCGCGATCACACCGCTGTTCGAAGAGCGTCTTCAGGCTCTGGCCGACTTGCCGCTGGTCGGCGATGCCCGCGGTATGGGGCTCGTGGGGTGCGTCGAATGTATTGCCGACGTAAATGCCGAAAACCTGTTGGATTTGGATAAGTCAGTTGGTGCATTGATTGACCAATATTGTCAGGAGAACGGGCTGATCTTGCGGCCAATTATCAACATGTGTGTGTTCTCCCCACCACTGATCATCAAGGAAGGAGAGTTGAACGAGATGTTCGACATCCTTGAAAAAGGAATCCGGCTGGCAACCGACGACCTGACGCGCCAAGGCGTATTCAGAACTTAGGCACACCCGCGAAGCGGCTTCGCAATGATTCGCGTTGCGAAGCCTGACTTACGATGATCAGCGCTTATCCGGCGCGCATCGCTTCACGCGGCAATTTGATCGGGAACCTGGACCGAACCTCTTCGTCCACCTTGCTGCCAAAGTAGTTCGGGTAGTGATTGGACAGAATGTCATCCACAACGGATCGGCTCCGCTCGAACATATCCTGTCGACCTGCTTTCTCCCACGTATCTGTCAACTCTCGGTCCAAGAGGGTCGGATAGACGTATTCCGTCTCCATGTATTGCAAGGTCTGCGCGTTGCCGAGGAAGTGACCGGGGTCAATTGCACATTCATGGATGACATCGACGGAAAGCGTGTCATCGCTCACCTCGATCCCGCGAAGCGTTCGCGAAATCATGCCCGCAGCCTCGTTATCGATGACCATTGACTCAAAGCTACAGCCCATCAGGCTGCCGAGCATTCCACCAAATTCGCAGAGCCGGTTGGCTCCGGCGTGGGCCGCCAAAGCGAAGGTCAGTGCTTTTTCCAGCCCATATTGCGCGTCAGGTATTTTGGAATCGGTCATGCCGCATCCGACGCTGGTCGGCAGGTTGTAGAAATTGCCCATCTGAATAGCAGCGGCTGAAATCAACGCCTGCTCGCCACTGCCCCCTGTAAACGAACCGGTTCGCAGATCGGTAATAAACGGCCATGCCGCAAAGACCACCGGGGTCCCCGGATTGATCAAATTTGCGATGGCCAGACATGAAAGGGTCTCGGCCACCGCTTGCGCCAGCGTGCCAGCCAACGGCGCTGGAGACGTAGCCCCAGCTTGCGGCGGGACGGCCAGATCGCAGACAAGCCCCATCTTCGCAGTATCAATCAGGATTTCCAGGTTTTCCCGCCCGAACCGGAGCGGGGATACGATGGGGCAGCCACCAAAAATGACCGAGGGCTTTTCAAGGAATTTGCCCTCCCCACCTGACGCCAGATCGAACAGATGGATCGCATCTTTAATGTGCTCGCGCGTGCGGAATGTCAGGCAGGATGGTTTTTCGCTGCCCGCCAGAATGGCGTAGAGCATGCTCATGTCGTGCTCGTAGTCCTGCGGTACATCCGTTGCCAGAACCGTATCGCCGGTCATGTGAATGTTGTCGAGCCGGTCAACCAGACGGGTGAAGTCGTAGATATCCTTGAGCGTTGATGGTCTGTAGCTGCGCGTTTCCGCGTCAAACGTTGTCACAGCCGTTCCGGAATTTGCGTAATACACTTTGTCCTTGGTGCAGTGCATGTCGTCTTTACCAGCCCGCGATCCGCGTGCATGGACATAGAATTCGCTAGCAGCCTTGGCCAAAAGGTCTTCCATCAGGGCGCGGGAAAAACACAGTCTGCCATGCGCGTTCAGTGTCGCCCCTTTTGGCACCACAAGATCGAGAACTTCCTGCGTAGGGTCCCCTACCCCCGTGCGTTCCAGAATGCTGAGCGCAGCTTCGTGAATGCGCGCCATATCGGCGTCTGACAGCGGTTTGTATCGTCCACCGGGAATGCCCGGCCAGATTGCTTGCGAAGCGGTGTTGCTGGTTCGCACAGCTGCTCGCGCTTCACGCCCACCCCCGCGCCGTCTTGATCTGCGCTTCGTTAGCTCTGTCATAGTATTTCTCCGAATTCTGAGCGTGTCAGATCATGCTGAAGTAATTGCGATAGAAGCCTGGAATACTCCACTCCATCTCGGATAGCGGTCCCGGCACGAAGTGGTGGGAGTTCACGCCCTCCTGATTGTGACGGATGATCCGCTCATCATCGAGCGACGTGACGTGCCAGAGCCATGTCAATGCGTCCTTATCGTAGTCACGACCCTCTTGAACGTCGCCGCGCACGTACCAAACGATCTGAATATCCGTTTCCTGCAGGGCGCGCGGGACGAATCGATAACCGACCACGTGATCTGCATAGACGAGAAAGTAGTTCAGCGTCCCGATCCCCAGATCAGTGGCACCGCCGTCGTGGGTATTCAATTCACCCAAAGGCGGTGCCAAGGGTGCGCCATCCTTACTGCCCGTCATGTAGCCGGGGAACAGCGGGTAGCGCCGCCAATAGACATCCGCACCCGGCGCGAGCGCGTTTTCTCCGGTCAGGTCCAGCTCCTCTGCAGGTATTCCAGCCTCTTTCATCCGCTCATGAAGAGCCCCGCTGAACTCCAGAACCTGAGCAGGATCTTTCAGAGAATGACTGCGCGAATAATCTTGATGGGACGGCGCGCAATGATAACATTCCAGATAGTTCTCTAGGGCCAGTTTCCAGTTTGCCGGAACCGGATATGAGGCCTCATGCGCGACCTTCAGGTTCTCAAAATTGAACGGCTTGGAAAGCGGGGCCAGCCTCTCCAAAGCAGCATCCAGCGGCGGAGCATCTTCTGCTGCGCAAACAAAAATCAGGCCCTGGAAAACTTTCACCTGAACCGGGAACAATCCGTATTGGCCTGGATCAAAATCCGTCCCCATTGACCGCCCGTTTCGTAGCTTGCCGTTCAGGTCAAAAGTCCACGCGTGATAGGGACAGATGAAATTGCGCGCCTTGCCTTTCTTTTCGACGCAAACACGCGATCCCCGGTGGCGGCACACGTTCAGATGTGCACGTACCTCGCCCTCTCGATCCCGAACGACAATCACGGACTCGGATCCATAGTCGAAAAGGAAGTAGTCACCGGGTTCAGCGACCTGGCTGATATGGCCGACCCAGATCCAGTTACGATTCCAGAACGTACTGATATCGTTCTCGTATACTGCCTGGGACGTATAGAAGTGACGCGGCAAGGCGAATCCTTCCCGTTGCGCTTCCATCAAGTCGCGCATTACTTGCAGGTCATCTTTTGGCATAGCGCACCTCATACAGATTCAAGGGAAACGATTTCCCGGCGGAAAAATTCGCGGTCGATATCGCCCGCGTCGCGTTCGAAATTTCGGGCTGCCATGTGGCCAGAGTAAACGGCGTCAGCGATCAAACCCGGGTTCGCGGCATCACCGATCAATTCCAACGTAGTCAGCGGATTGTCGGCTAAACCGCGCAGCTCATCGTAAGGGGCGGTTTCTCGCATTCGCTGCGTCACGAGCACGACAGAGCCGCATTCAATGGAATGCTCTCGTCCCGTGTAGACGCACTTCAATGTGGCCTGACCGGATGCTACATTGACCAAGGTCTGGGACAGGATCAGTTGAACGCCTTTTTCCAACAGACCGCGTTGCACTTTAGTCTGCTCCAACGTCAATTCGGTAAACGGTGAAACTATTGAGGCCGGCGTTACAAAGACGACCTTTCGTCCGGCCTGAGCCAGATGATCCGCCAACACTCCACCGAGATAGGCTTGATCATCATCGTAGATCACAATTGGGCCGTCCTCCGGCAAGACCCCGGCCATGATGTCATCCGGAGTGAAAACCTGAGAACCTGAACCGGTTGATACACCGTGAAATGCAGATTTCCCGCGTCCGTCTCGTCGCCATTTTGCGCCAGTCGCAACAAAGACGTTCGGAATACCCAGTTCGACAATCTCACTTGCAGACAAACGGCTGTCGGTGAACAGCTGAACGTTCCCGCGTTGTTGCAGGTCGTAGATTCTGTGATCCGTCACGCGCTTCCAGGCGGATAGCCCGGTCAGGCTGGATTCTTGCAACACGCGTCCACCAAGCTCTTGCTTGGCTTCGGCTAACGTCACCTCATAGCCCCGGCGGGCCAGCTGCATGGCACATTCAAGTCCAGCGGGACCACCGCCAACAACGAGCGCGGTGTCTTCTTTTTCCCGGCGCTCAATGATCTCAGGATGCCATTTCCTCCGCCACTCTTCGCCCATTGTTGGGTTTTGGGTACATCGTATGGGGACACCCAGAGAATCGGATGAAACACAGATATTGCAGCCAATGCACTCGCGGATTTCTTCGGTGCGGCCTTCCTTGATTTTGTTGGGAAGAAACGGATCAGCAATGGATGGTCGCGCAGCACCGATAAAATCAAGGATACCTTTCTTGACCAGTGACGCCATCAAATCCGGAGACGTCAGCCGTCCGACGCCCACAACAGGCTTGGACGTTACCTGCTTCACGAACTCGACATACGAGGACTGAAATCCGTCGCGGGGTTCAAAACGTGTTGTAGCAGAGTCATTGCTCCAATCCGCGACGTTCACGTCCCAGAGGTCTGGCAGTTCGGCCAGCAATTCGACAACGGCACGGCCTTCTTCGTGCGCTTGCATCCCGTCTGACCCCAGCATTTCATCGACCGCGAACCGAAGGGCGATGGCGCAATCATCGCCAACCTCTTCTTTGGCGTCCTCCAGAAGCTCTCGGGTCAGGCGCACCCGGTTCTCTAACGAGCCGCCGTATTCATCCATACGGTCATTGAACTGCGGCAGCAGAAAATGATGAGGCAAGGTCATGTGATGGCCGGCATAGACATACACAATATTAAAACCCGCTTCGCGCGAGCGCCGCGCCGCCGCACGGTGCCATTTTCGGAACTCACGAATGTCCGACTTGTCCATTGCCCGAGCCTGTTTGGGATACGCGGTTTGCAGGGCGAGTTCCGACGGGGCCAACAAGGGGGCGCGGCTCAGGTGGTTCTGCGCATGGTGGCCGTTATGCGCCAGCTGGATTGCAGCCAGCGACCCTTTTTCATGAACTGAGTTGGTTATCAGACGCAGCGCAGGGATGTCTCTATCATCCCAGATCCGGTTCTCGGAAAAGGGTGATAGGTCCGAAGTGGGATGAATCTCGGCCTCCTGGGTGGATACCACGGCCCAACCACCCTCGGCCTTCATTGCCCGCATGGCGGCTTCGGCCTGCGGTCGCAGGTGTCCCAAGCCATTGCAGTGGGGTACTTGATAGAACCGGTTTCGAGCCGTCACTGGCCCAACTTGAACCGGTTCGAAGAGTACAGAGTATCCGTCAGCGCCTGACATTGCCGCGCTTCCTCCAAAAAATCGGAAATAGTTTCGTGGGAATGGAAGGGTTCCTATGTACCCACCATTCCCGGCTGTGTTGTAAAGGTGCCCTTAGAAGCCAGCTTTGATGCGCTCGAACTCCTTCAACATCTTGGCTTCCAGTTCAGGGTTAACCGCGTCAAAGAAGAGACTTCCCTCAAAGAAGCTGTCCACGTCCGAGAACCCGTAAGTTTCAATCAGCTCTGGGTCTGCCTGCGCAAAAGCGTCTTCGTTGGCGTGGGCGTATCCCCAGCTTTCGATGATGTATTTACCGCTTGCGGCAGAGCTAAGCGCGTTGAGCATGTCATAAACCTGCTCATCCGACTGTTTGGCAGATTTCAGATGCACGTAACCACAGACCCAGGTGGCAATGCCTTTGTCCACATCACGCATCATGACCGCTGGGGTTTCGTTCCAGATCAAGTTTAGTTCCGATTGGTTCCATCCCCAACCCAGCGTGACCTCACCGCTGGCAATTGCCTGATCAAGCTGGCCGGCGTCAGACCAATAGAAGCGCACATTCGGGTGAATCGCCCGCAGGTAGTCCGCCGCTTTTTGGAATTCTTCGTCGCTCATATCCGTATAGCTGGAGGCGCCAGTCGCCAATGCCGCCATTGCAAATGCACTGGATGCTGCGTCCGGAACGGCAACTTTACCCTGGTAGGCCGGATCTGCTAGCAGCTGCAGCGAAACATCGTCCGCTGAGATCATATCGGTACGATAGATCAGGCCAGTGTTGCCCCATTCGAACGGCACCATGTAAGTCTGCCCGTCGATCGTGATGCCATCGACCTCTTTGATCTTGGGCATCAGCTTGTCCCAGTTTTCCAGCTTGCTGGTGTCGATCGGCTTGATCATATCCGCCGCAACCCATTTCCTCAGAGCGTCCGTACAGGGATGAGCCAGATCAGCCTCAAACCCGGATTGAAGCTTGGTAAAGGCCTCTTCCACGCTGCCGAAATAGGTGTAGCTGGGTGCGCCGCCGTACTTTTCGACATAGTCGCCGTAAAACCCCTGATCCTCATATCCGGACCAGTCAAAAACGGTCAGATCAGCGGCATTCGCCAAAGCTTGACTGGCAGTAAAGGTGGCAACAACTGCTGCTATAAATGATGCTGCTTTATTCATGTTTCTCCTCCCAAAGATTCACGTTTACCCAAGTCGATCACCGAGGCGCTTTGAACGCCAAGCCAGACGGTATCGCCGCGGCCGTGATCGACTGTATGAAAGTAGTTCGGTACTGCGACGGCGATGCTTTCCGGCAACCCGTCGATGCGCACGTAATAGTGGACGCTTTCGCCATAGAAGGCGACGTCTGACACCTTGCCTTGAACATAGGCGTCATACCCATCCGGTTTTTCCGCGCTGATTTCCAACTGCTCAGGCCGAACGCCGACCAGCAGATCTTTGCCATGCACCTGAACATTCGGGTTCACCCCAATTGTCATCGAGCCAAACCCTTGAACATTCACGTCCAGCGTGTCGGCGTTCTCAGCAGTCACTTCGGCCTTCAGAAAGTTCATTCCGCCGATGAAAGAGGCCACCTCTCGGTTGCAGGGTTGGGAATACAGAACCTCTGGCTTATCGACCTGCTTGAGTTGCCCTGCGAACATGACGCCGATCCGGTCGGACATAGTCATCGCCTCGTACTGGTCATGCGTGACCATGACGAAGGTAATTCCAAGCTTCTGCTGTAGGCGGCGCATTTCCAATTGCATCGCTTCGCGCAGGTTTTTGTCCAGCGCGGACAAGGGCTCATCCAGCAGCAACACCTTGGGCCGCATGACCAGTGCGCGGGCAAGCGCCACTCGTTGCCGCTGGCCTCCCGACAACTCGTTGGCCTTTCGATCCTGCAGGCCGCCAAGCTCAACCATCTCAAGCGCCTCAGCAACGCGTTCTTTGATTTCTTTTCGCGAGAGCTTTGTCTTGCGCAATCCGAAGCCAACATTATCACCGACATTCAGGTGCGGAAAAATTGCATAGCTTTGGAACACCATATTGGTGGGGCGTTTGTTGGCAGGCACCTCGCCCATTGTGCGGCCATCAATCCGGATCTCACCCTCTTCATGATCCTGAAATCCCGCAATAATGCGCAAGGCTGTTGTCTTACCGCAGCCCGAAGGCCCAAGCAGCGAAAAGAACTCGCCCTCTTTCAAGGTGAGGTTGAGATCGGACACAGCCACAAAGGAACCAAAACGTTTTTCAACGCCCTGAATTTCAATGATGTTCTGTTCGCTCATCTTGTTCGTTTCCTTTGGCTTCAATCCGAGGATTGGGTGGAACGGCGGCGGAAGTATTCTGCAATCAACAGCAGCAAGACCGAAGACAATAAAAGCAGCGACCCAAGTGCCAACGTGTTGGGCAGTTTTGCCGGGAAGCGGATCTGGCTCCAGATATAGACCGGCAGCGTCGGGCTGTTTCCGGACAGGAAAAAGGCCAGCACGAACTCGTCAAAAGACACAGTGAACGTGACCAAAAGGCTGGCGATGATACCCGGTGCGACGATTGGCAGAGTAACGCGCCGAAACGTTCCCACGACGCTTTCGCCGAGGTCGAACGCGGCTTCCTCCAAGGACTGGTCGAAATCGTCAAATGCAGACTTCATGATCGACACGGAAAAGGGCAGCGCCACAAAGACATGGCCAAGGATCACTGTCGTCAGCGATGGCTTCAGCCCGACGCTGATGAACAGCACCAGCATGGAACTGGCGACAATGATACCGGGAATGACCAGGGGGAGCATGACCAGGCCCTCAGATAGTTCCCGCCCCGTGAACCGATAGCGAACATAGGCGCGGGCCGCGAACAGGCCCAGAGAGGTCGCCATCAAGGCAGTTACGCTGCCGACGATCAGCGAGTTCACCATCGCCTGCAGCAGCGTGTCCTGCTGACCCAACTGCGCGTACCATTTGAGCGTGAACCCTTTTAGCGGGAAGGCTACGATGGTTCCGTCGTTGAACGAAAACAGTGGCAATAGCAAAACCGGCAAGTAGAGAAATACCAGATAGGCGATCGCATAAACCAGCAACCATGAGATACGAAATGCCTTGGTCATCTGATCCTCCGGCCCAATGCGGTGACGACCACCACGAACAGGATTGCAACGCAGCCGACCGAAAGCATGGCAAGAAGAGACAGAGTTGCACCCAACGGCCAGTTATTGGCGGCGCCGAACTGCACCTGGATCAGGTTGGCCACCATCTTACCCTGCGATCCACCGACCAAGGCCGGAGTGACGTAATCGCCCACCGTTGGGATGAAAATGATCAGGCAGGCCGCACTGATCCCCGGCACTGTCAGGGGCAGTGTCACGCGCACAAACCGTTCTAACTTACTGCAGCCAAGGTCGGTTGCGGCTTCCAGCAGACTACGGTCAATCTTTTGGAGCGAGACATAAATCGGCAGGATCGCAAATGGCGCCCACGCGTGGGCTAGCGTGAGAACAACAGCGAATTCGTTGTAGAGCAGAAATGTCAGTGGTTCTTGTATCAAACCAAGTGAAATCAGCGCTGAGTTCAACACCCCGTTGAAGCCAAGAATTAGTTTCCAACTGAACACGCGCAGAAGATAGCTGCTCCAAAAGGGAATAGTGATCAACAACAGCCAGAGGGTCTTTTTCTGTGTCCGAAACGCGATGAAGTAGGCAATCGGATAGGCTAGGCAGACCGTTGCCAATGTCACCGCCCCCGCAATCGCAACTGACCGGATCATCAAGTGCCGAACCAAGGGGTCGGTGAACGCCTCTTGGTAGTTCGCCCAAGTCAGCGTGCGGTCAATCTCGACATAAGTCTGGGTCCAAAAGCTGTAGGCGACAAGAATGCAAAGAGGTACGGCTACGAGCAGCCCCACGTAGAGCGTCGCAGGCGCGCTTAGTGCCAGGCCCTTGCCCGTTTCACTTCGTAGTACTCCGGCCATGCTTCCCTGCTGAACGTCGTTTTCGGTGGCGCGACGACTCCAATCACAAAATGGACAATCGTCCATTTAAATCTGGAATTTTCGAACTAGGTGTGTCAACTGTTATTTTCACAGCCGAGACTGGCCAATTTCACACGGGCCGCTAGAAAGCACTCCAAGAGACTGAAAACAAACAGAACCGCATTATAAAATGACTGGAAGACGACAAGAAATACGCGAACGAAACCGCCTATCTCTGATCGAGGCAGTACTAGACTCGGTCGCAGAAAAAGGAATCTCCGAAACGTCGGTCAGCGAAATCATTCAACGCGCCGACTTGTCACGCGGCATGATTCATCTTCACTTCGGTGGCAAAGACAACCTTGTAGACGAAGCCGCCCGCTACTCGTCCGAGCAATACTACAATGGTATTTATGCCTTGTTGGAAACGACCGGGCAAACCGGACAGGAACATATTGAGATGATTGTTCGGGGTGACTTGAGTGAAGCCATTCTCAATAAGAAGAACGTCTCCATTTGGTATGCGTTTCGAGGCGAGGCCCGAAATAGGGCCGCAATCGCTGCGTTTTCAGATACTCGCGATGCTAAGCTTCGGAATCTAGTTTTCAACGCTTTCGCTCGAATTGCGAAAGAAGCCGGGATCAAAAACCCCAATCAGGTTGCGCGGGACGCCACGCACGGCACACTCGCAATGCTAGAAGGCATGTGGACCGATTATCTACTCCACCCGGACTCATTTGATCGCGACGAGGCAACGAGAATTGTTTTTCGATTTCTGCGTGCAATGTTCCCTAAGCATTTTGACCTGAGCGGTGCCTTATTATTTGATAAGAGTTAGCGAAGAGTTGTTTTTTGCATCAAACTCGATGCATGCCATCAATCAAGCTCCAGTAAATCAATTTCACACCTAGCAATTATCGGCATGGATGCCCGCTTTGGACTCAGAGCGGTCATTCGTTCAATCGCGACGAATGTCTACTTTGTCCGGATAGTGTTGAAGAAGTCGATGTTTTGGCTAGTTTGACGGTTGTCGAGATTTTGG
>NZ_WQCF01000023.1 GCF_013032455.1 Ruegeria atlantica | reverse complement strand
AACAGTGGACGACTTTTGCTCCGCCCAATGGCAGACTTTCTCACCGCCGTTGACAGCCTTGTCCGAGCTTGCGCTCACTGGTGGATATCAGTCCATTGACCTCACACGCATGGAAATAGCGCGGGTGCACAATAACTCTCCGCTTCCTGAAATCGGTATCAAGTGATTTCCCGGTCAAGAGCGCAGTCCTCAATCAGTATCGGGATTGCCTGATTCCTGATCAGAGGCACCACAGGTGTAATCCCCGGCTATATTAAGGGCCTCCGGTACACAATCTAGAAGGGGTTGAGGAAATTTGGCCATCCGAGGACATCATATGCCTCAATTGTACAAAAGATTTTCGGGCGCTTTATGCCGCCCGAACACAAGTAGATGCGCTTAGCCACTAAATCATGCTGTCCGATCCAAGCAACTATATTCGCTTGTCGATCCTGCGCAATTTTGCTGCAGTTTCCTTCTTTGTCGTTTCGATATGTTTTCTCAACAACTCGACGGCTTTGCCACCATCGCCTACCCTGCATGCCTCAAGAATGGCAGCATGTTCAGCCTGAGGTCGCTCCAACCCTGTAACCGTTGTAACCAAAAGACGCAGCTGAGGACCGATCCGCTGTTGCAGGTCGGAAATCATCCGTAGCAAGAGCGGATTTGAACAGGGCTCATAAAGAGCGTGGTGAAACCGCAAATTCATGTCGCTCCACTGCTCAGGGTCTGAATGCTTTGAATAATCGTCCAGAATTGTGCCGGCCAACTCAATATCAGAGGCAATCATATTGGGAATAGACAGCTCCAATGCCTTGCATTCCAATGCGACCCGAATGTCCATGATGTTCAGAATCTCGGTGGCTGATACTTCGCGAACAGTTGCCCCCTTGTTTTTCCGGATAAGAACGAAGCCATCAACCTCGAGCTTCATTAAGGCTTCCCGCACTGGAATCTTACTGACGCCGTACTGGCGTGCAATCTCATCCTGGCGCAATGGTTCACCAGGGGCTCTTTCACCAGAAAGAATCTGTTTTTTCAGCTCGTCATAGATCGGCTGGGCCGTCGGCTTCACTTGTCCGTTTTCACCCATTGCCAGTCGTCTTTCGCATTTTCGTCCACACGCATTCAATGTGAACTAACCAACAACAATAAAGGCCCAAGTTCAATACAGCGAAGCTGATAGAGTGCGAGCATGTACGAAACGGCAACAGGCCCGCACATTTGCGCTACATGCCAAAAGTTACTCTATTCTTGATGGCATAACTGGTGGCGTTTTCAAATTTCAAGGTAACCCCGTGCGAAGGTAAACCGCCAGTGCAGATTGATCCGGTATAGTCGCAGCAGTAAATCAAGTTCGACGATTTGTGATGAGTCTCAATAATTCAACGATGAAATCGTTGTTTCTTGGATTGCCGTCCACGAAAAATTTGCCGCATCATTCTTACCACCGCATGTGCGCCAGTGTATTGCAAGTGCTCAGGACACATCTCAATACTACGGTCAGCCATTTAACAAACGGAACTCTCCAGCTCTTTCGATCTAGCTTTTGCCGCCGAAACAGTATCGTCCATCAATGTCTGCAATCTGCCTTCGTCGCGTAGAGCAGTCAAACCAGCGGCCGTAGTGCCGTTCGGACTGGTAACGGTCTCACGCAGATGCGCTGGATCGGGGTTTCTTTCCAGCAACTGCCCTGAACCACGGAGAGTTCCTATGACGAGTAGTTTAGCCGCTTCCTCGTCTAAACCATGCGCCTGAGCAGTATTGATCATGGCCTCACACATAGCAAAGAAATAGGCTGGCCCACTGCCAGAGATTGCAGTCACAACGTGCATATGTTCTTCGTTCTGAAGCCAAGTAAAGCTACCTATGGCTTGGAATAACATGTTGATAAGTGCACGCTGGTCGTCACTACATTCTTTGCATGCAACTGCCGCAGTGACTGCGCATCCTGCAGTGGCCCCAATATTAGGCATTGCTCTGACGGAAGCGACGGACCCATCCGTAGCACTTTTCAGAGTTTCCAGAGATACACCTGCAGCAACTGAAGATACAACCGTGTTTTCGCCGATGTGTTTGTTCAACCCTTCCAGGGCGCCAACTACCAAATTTGGTTTTGTTGCCATGACAATTGCATCGGCAGTCATTTCTGAAGGTAGATGAGCCGTTTCCTTCACGTGCACAACACTTGGATTTGAATCCGTGCTTACCAAGAGTTCGTCCAGGGACGAGCCGGCATGCGGATCGACGACCCAAAAGCTGAAATCGGAATCCAGGGCTTCTAGCCACCCGCGCAGCATTGAACCGCCCATACGACCTGCACCAACGAGCACTATGTTCTTCACATTCTCATCCATGAATCAGAGCACACCTTTGTCGGCGTCGCGGAGCGCAGCCATCAACGCCTGATCTTCGTATCGCTGCAGCGAAAATCCCTTTGCATAGTCTGGCAATTTGTCTTCTGCGACCCAAGCGGCACAAAGTTCACCCCCAGTGCACGCAGCCATGGTCCCAAAGCCGGACATAGCACAGTTCATAAAGGCCCCCTCTGCGCCCATCGGGCCTATCAAAGGCCAGTTTTCTTCAGTCATTGTATACCAACCACCATAGTGGTGCGTGCTGCGAGGCAGTTTGCCGTAATAGGCTTTTAGGGCTGGATTCAACCGTGCTGCGCCGCGCAAAACAATTTCAGGGAAATTGTCATCCAGCGGCGGTTCCCATGTGGGCTCAGCGGCAGATTCATTGTACGCCCAGCCCAACTTGATCCACTTGCCATTGTCGCCACCATCGGGACGACAGTGAATCGCTCCGGGCATCTCATCCGCCAACCAAGAGAATTCGGGGTCTGACGCCAACATGTCGCGTTCTTCGTCTGTCCAGTCAATCTCTTGCGAGTCGAGATCAATCGAAAACGGTTGCGTGCGGGGGATCGCCCCTTGTGTGTCCTCGAATGCAATCTTCTGTTGGAAAGTGTTGTAGACAGGCAAGTTGACATCCAGCATCTTGGCAATCTTGTCGGCGAACGGCCCCGCGGCATTCACTATTTGATCGGCTTCTATTACCTGTGTTCCATCTGCCTGAGAAACCTCGATACGATAGAGTTGCATTTTGGTTATCCCCTCTACCTGGCCTACCACTCGCTTCGCACCAGTTTGGCGCAGGTAGTCCAGCATATGCATCCCCAACTGTTGGCCGCTAATGTCGCCACCGCGGCGAATGTGAATAAGTGTTTGTATTTCTTGATCGTAGTTGGGAAAGAAATTTCTGATCAGGTTCTGATTTTGAAGAATGTCAACACCATCCGGCACACCTTCCCAATCTGGCGATTGGAATGAATGATACGTCTTCGACGTATCGTCGGTATGAAAACGCAGCAATCGGGATGCATCTTCTCCGAGGCCGTTATTTAGTTGCTCAACAAAGTCGCTTATGTCGGTTTCACGGGTCGCCAGAGCATAACCCCGACGGTTCATGTTAATGCGGTTGTCGCTTTCACGCGCAATTTCTTCCAGCAGATCGATGCTGCGGTTAGTGAACGAAACCATCGCAGGATGCGGCCACCAGTTACGGTAATTCTCGCCTGACTGTGCGGACGTGAAAGACATGGGCTGGTCTCGGTCGATCAACGTAATATTTTCGATGCCATATCGGCGCGCCAGATAGTAAGCGGTAGCTATCCCAACAATTCCTGTGCCGATGATGGCAATTTTGCGTGAGGAAGACATCCTACATGGTCCTTGTTCTGTACCAATTCATGTGAACTGCGAGCTTTCTTCAGCTCATATATTTTCCGGAGAAACCGGTTAGTCTTCCCGGAGCACTGTTTGACCGGGCGCGAGTTGACGAAGTGTCCAACCATAAGGCGGGCAATTCTAACCGATCCTGGCAAGCGGAAAATGTTAGTCCTTTCGCGGGGCAACAAAAATGCATGCCTATTTTGTTGAAACCGTTCCCAATCAACCAGAGGCGCTGAGCAAGACCCTTGCCATGAAGATCAAGCCTGGTCGATCGCGCAGCATACAACGCAACGATCAAATCGAGCTTGCCCACAAGGCTGATCAGCCTTCGGCATTCGCAGATCGCCCTCGGGAACCTTGGCGAATTTCCGAGCTCATTCGCTTTCTCCGATGACTTGCGAAACGCCGGGTGCAGATCAGCTCCAAACTCGTTGAGGGATTTTCGAAGCAGCTTCATCAAGGTAGCTTTGCCTTCCTCAGAATCGTGAGATTTCGCTTGACTGGGTATCTTATACTTGCAAAATAGTATACGATTTGCAAGGATCAAATCCAAACTAAGGTGCAATAAAATGCTACCCCGTGAGTTTGAGACACTAATTTGTCGTGGCTGGCTTCCTGGAAGGTGTAGTGATCAAAAACCTCACTCCTTGCCGCCCGGATCGGCAATTGACCACCCGGGTTACTGGTTCGCGCAAAGCAAAAGCAGGCAAATCAATATTTGGGCTTCTTGCCAGGCAAGAGGGCACAGATTCATACGTGCTGGCGATAAACACGAAAAAAGCGGGTCAATTGCCGCGCCCTACCAATCAAACCATTTGTCGAACGATGCTCAGCGAATATTACGCGGGCCGTACTTCGGCAGCACTTGCAAGCAGATGACGATAACGAAGTCTACCTGCAAGCAAGCGGGGAGGCGCGGAAGAGCTTTTCTTACTGAAATTGGACAATCCAGCTGTCGTCATTTGCTCTCACTGACACTGGCATTGTTGCAACTCCAGTTCTGCTTGCCTCCCCGTTCAACGATCACCTCTCCAAGTGGCCTGGGCTATGCCTAACGCTGATCAAGAGCTGGGACTTAACTCAGTCGAAAATCATCCGGCAAGCTTAGCGATCAATCCTCTCGGCCTGCCTACCAAGCCCAGTAACTACGCGAACCAAGTTTCACACAGGACAAGCGGATCGCATCATGCCAGAAACACCCTACAAGTCCATATTTCAACCTTTCCGGTTGGGGCACCTGACACTAAAAAATCGCATCATCAGCACCTCCCATGCTCCGGCCTATGCTGAAAACGGCATGCCGAGGGAACGGTACCAGCGCTATCACGAAGAGAAAGCTGCAGGTGGCCTTTCGTTAACCATGTTTGGTGGTGCCTCATCGGTTTCGTTGGATTCACCTCCGTCCTTTGGGCAGTTGAACCTGGCGAGCGACGATATCGTGCCCCACCTGCGGGCTTTTTCCGGTCGCATTCATGCGCATGACGTTGGATTGATGTGTCAACTCAGCCATGCGGGCAGGCGAACTCGCCCAACGTCAGGGAATTGGTTGCCAACAATTGCCCCCTCGCCCATACGCGAACCGGCACATGGCGCCATACCCAAGTCGCTTGAGCATTCGGATATTCGCCGAGTGATTGAGGACTACTCTGCCGCTGCACAGAGATGTCTGGATGGAGGGATTGATGGAATTGAACTGCTGGCGTCGGGTCACTTGATCGGACAATTCTGGAGTCCGCTATCCAATCAGCGTTCAGATGAATATGGAGGATCGTTTGATAATCGCATTCGGTTTGGCCTGGAGGCACTTGAAGGTATTCGCGCCAGAATTCCCGATGACTTTGTTGTCAGCCTTCGCCTTTCGGTAAATGAGTTTATTGACGGAGGGATTTCCGAAGATGAGGGCATCGCCATTGCAAAGGCGTACGCTGAGTCAGGTCTGCTCGATTGCTTGAATGTTTCTGGCGGTGCCAATTGGACGAAGGCAGGCGTTGCAGAAACCGTCCCTTCAATGGCGTTTCCGTCAGGGCGGTTCATAGAGCTTGCGGGCAAAGTTCGACGCGCGGTTCAACTCCCGGTAATGCACGCTGCCGGCATCGCAGATCTTGCTACCGCCAATTTCGCGGTCGCCGAAGGACACGTTGATTTGGTCGGTATGACGCGCGCGCATATCGCGGATCCACATCTGGTTCGAAAACATTTAGCTGGGCAAGACGACGCTATTCGGCCTTGCGTCGGTGCGGGCTATTGTATCGATAGAATCTATCGTGGCGGCGACGCATTATGTCTTCACAATCCGGTAACTGGACGGGAAAAAATACTTAGTCATTCAATAAGGCAGGCTCCTCAAAAAAGAAAAATTGTCGTTGTGGGCGCGGGACCGGCAGGGCTGGAAGCTGCAAGGATCTGCGCTGAACGTGGCCACAAAGTGGTGATGTTCGAAGCGCAAAGTCAGCCAGGTGGTCAAGTGAATTATATTGTCCGCACGCCGTGGCGATCAAATATGATTGGGATTCCACGTTGGCAATATGATCAGTGTGAAGCTTTAGGAGTCGATTTCCGCTTCAACGTTTTTGCGGAAAAGAGCGACATTCTGGATGAACACCCGGACGTGGTATTGCTTGCCAATGGTGGAATGCCAGAATCTGGAATGATAGATGGAGCCGAACAATTCGGCTTTAGCGTTTGGGATGTCATGTCCGGCGAGTTTGCGCCGAATGGCAAGGTGCTGGTCTATGATGAGACAGGTAGTCAAAGTGGCCCAAGCTGCGCGGAGTTTATCGCAGGGCGCGAGAACACAAAAGTTGACCTGATTACACCCGACAGAATGATTGCAGAGAATGTCGGCGTCACAAATCATGCAATCCATCTTCGAAACCTCCACCAGATGGATGTTAAATTGCTTCCCGATCTACGCCTGAAATCTATCAACCGGGAAGGTACCGAACTGAATGCAGTGTTTGTCCACGAATACAGCGGCAAGACCCAAACTCGCTGCTACCATCAGATCATTGTCGAAGCAGGTACAGTTCCAGACGATGACTTATTTGATAGCCTGAAACATCGATCCGAGAACAACGGGGCTTTGGACTATAATGCAGCGCTCAATAATCAGGAACAGCCGTCCCTTCTGATGGTAGATGGAGCAAATGGGAAATACGCTCTTTTCAGGATTGGTGATGCTGTGTCTGACCGGGGCCTTCATGCAGCAGTTCTGGATAGTCACAGACTGTGCCAGTCGATTTGAACTGGCCTTTTTCAGCTTGTCATTCAGCTCCTGAACTGGCTGAAGCTGCATTGGTTTCTCTGCGTACAATCGTAGCTGGATTTTTTCCAACTACCGGAGTGACCAGAGGTTTCATGTGTCTCTATTCACCAAACCAAGACTGCATACTTACACCTCTACCCACTGCCAGAACGGTACACGCCCGAAATGTGTTTTACAGGGCGGGATTTGTCGCCGAAAAGGTTTACAAGGCTCCCGGTTTAGTATATTTAATAACTATATCGTATACTATATGATCCGATAAGCACACTCCTATCAACCGTCTCAATCTTTGCGTTGTGAGGTGCTGCACTAATCTAGCAACTTGGATTGAAAGCAAAATGTTAGAATTCGACACTGCACACTTGCCGAAGATGGGCTCACGCATCGGCGACAATATCCATACAGACTCGGACAATTTTTTCGAGGTCAAGTCACCGATTGCCGTAGGCGCACTCGGGCAGCTTCCAATCTGTTCGAAGGAAGAAGTCGACAAGGCAGTTCGCGTGGCGAACAGGGTCTTCGATAAAGGTACGTGGTCCCGCATGCACCCGCGCGACCGGCGAGCACGCCTTTTGAATCTGGCAGCGCTTATGGAGAAGAACGCCGAGCGTATGGCGCAGATCGAGACTATCGACTCTGGCCGCCCGCTTCGTGAAGCGAGAAACGTCGATGTCGCGCAATCAATCGTTCGACTGCGTTGGTATGCAGAGCTAATTGACAAAATCTATGGTGAGATAGCGCCCTCCTCTGTTGATCGGCTCGGCCTGATCAGCCGCGAACCAATCGGAGTTGTCGGCGCGATAACGCCGTGGAACTTCCCGTTGATGATGGCCATCACCAAAGTTGCCCCAGCGTTGGCTGCAGGCAACTCAGTTATTCTAAAGCCCCCGGAATTGAGCCCGTTGAATGCGCTTGTATTGGCCGATCTGGCTCTGGAGGCTGGCATTCCAGAAGGTGTTTTCCAGGTCCTGACCGGTAATGGGCGCGTCACCGGAGAAGCTATGGTCCGCCACCCAGACATTCATGCTATCGCCTTCACCGGCTCGACCGAGGTCGGCGCTCATATCATGGGTGTTGCGGCCGCGAATGGGATGAAAAAGGTAAGCTTGGAGGCGGGCGGAAAAAGCCCCCATATCGTTCTCAGCCCTGAATGCGCCAGTGATCAGATGGTAGAGCAGATTGTTTGGGGTATCGCTTATCACCAGGGTCAGGTTTGCGATGCTGGCGCATCGCTCGTGCTTGTTGGTGACGGGCACGACGAACTGTTGCAAAAGATTCAAGCCAAGTTCCAAAGTCTGACGATCGGAAATCCCTACAATCCGGAAATAAACCTGTCGAGCATGATTGACGCCAACCATATGAATGGAGTCCATGCCGCTGTTGAGGCGGCGGCACAGCGAGGCGTGAATGTCGCCTGTGGCGGCAACCCAAAAGACATTGGCGAGGTTGGTGCATTCTATCAGCCAACTTTGCTGACAGACGTACCCAAGGACGATGCAATATTCACCGAAGAAGTGTTCGGACCCATATTGGTCAGCACGAATGTCAAAAGCGTCGATGAAGCAATCAATCTGGTGAATGCACAACGCTATGGGCTAGCCGGAGCTGTGTGGTCGAACGACATGGCGCAGGCTTTCCAAGTTGCCAACCGGCTGCGGATAGGAACTGTCGCAATAAACACCTACGAGTTGGGTGACATTGGGACTCCGTTTGGCGGCACAAGGGAATCCGGGCTGGGACGCGACCGTTCTGCTTATGCTTTGGATAACTACACCGAACTGAAAACAACTTGGGCTGCTCTGGACGCGACCTGGTAACCACAGGACTTAAGAGTCCAGGGTTCTTGCCCTAAGTGAAATGCGCGCGTCGCAATGGGAGGCGTGAAATGACGTTGGAACAATTTCGAAACTCGCTAAAATCCGAAAATGTCGTGGCCGCCATCCACGAAGGAGTTATCGGAGAAGGCGCTCGGATACCCGGCCTGTTCGGGGACGTAAGGCTGACATATGCAGACTATGTTGCCTCGGGACGTGCGTTGAAGCAAATTGAAGATTACGTCCAGAACAGGGTCCTGCCCTTTTATGCCAACAGTCATACTGAAGCCTCGTACTGTGGTTCTTATATGACGCGCCTTCGCGCTGCAGCACGGTCAGAAACAGCGCGACTGACCAATGCCACGGATGGGTGCTCGGTCATCTTCACTGGCTCTGGTGCTACAGCTGGATTGAATCGGTTGGTTACTCTATTTGGAGTAAACAAAGTGCGGAAATCTGTCGTTTTCATTGGGCCATACGAGCATCATTCAAACATCTTGCCTTGGCGCGAAAGCAATGCGGTCGTCGTATCAATTCCAGAAGGGGAATGCGGTGGTCCAGATTTGGTTGCTTTGGAGGCTGCGCTGCTCGAGCACCAGGACGCCGACCTGAAAATCGGAAGTTTTACAGCTGCGTCAAACGTAACTGGTGTCATCACCGATCCCATTGAAACGACCCGACTGTTGAAGCGCTATGGCGCGCTCTCGGTTTGGGACTACGCCGGTGGCGCACCTTATCTGTCAATCGACATGAACCCGTCCTTAGACTGCCAAGCAGATGCCGTAGTAGTATCGCCCCATAAATTCGTTGGTGGGCCGGGGTCCTCAGGCGTGCTAATCGTTCGAAACAGTGCTGTAGACGCATGCGAACCAACTTGGCCAGGTGGCGGTACCGTAACTTTCGTATCACCCTGGGGTCACAATTACACCGAGAACCTTGCCGCCCGAGAAGAAGCCGGAACTCCAAATGTAGTAGGCGACATCCGGGCGGCGCTGGCTTTCATTGTCAAAGACACGCTAACTCAGGAATATATTTCAAAGCGAAATGATGAGCTTAACTGCTTGGCTCTCGAGTCATGGAAGGCAAACCCACAACTAGTTTTGCTTGGCACTCAGCACAAAAATCGCCTTCCGATCTTCTCTTTCCTTGTGAAACGCAAGGATGGGTCGAGGTTCCACCATCAGCTTTTCACACGAATGCTTAGTGATGTTTATGGGATACAGACCCGCGGCGGGTGTGCTTGCGCCGGACCATATGCCCATCACTTGCTGAACATTGGAGAAGAAAAGTCGGAGCAACTGTTTTGCGATCTGCAACAGGGGAAAGAGCTTGAAAAGCCGGGCTGGGTTCGATTGAATTTCAGCTACCTGATGAGTGACGACAAAGCCAAGTATATTGTCGACTGCGTCAACGATCTAACAACGCAATTAGAAGAGTTGGAAAAAAGTTATTCCGTGGACGCTTCGACCGCGCGTTTTGCGATAAGTCCGGACGAGATTGAAATTGCATAACGCGATTTCGCGCGACTTGATTAGTCTATAGAACGAAATGAGGTCGGTCAGCTCGGCCTCTTTTACGCTCCAAGTGAAGTTTTGTTTCCGCGAAGCAAATGCGCGGCAACTTCCTTTTTGGTTGTTTCAATATGTCTCCGTAAAAGCTGAACTGCGTCCTCGATGCGGCCATCTTCGCAGGCCGTCAAAATTTCAGCATGTTCACGCATCGGACGCTGAAGTCCCCGGATTTCGGTCACGAGTATTCTTAGGTAGCGACCAAGTTTTTGTTGGACGCTTGCAATCAATGTAAGAATTTCACGATTCCCGCATGGTTCGTAAATCGCTTGATGAAACTGTTGGTTCAATTCGCTCCATTCCGAAACTTCTGTACGAACAGCGTAATCGTCCAGCAACTTGCGGATGGAAGTGAAATCAGACTCAATCATGTTGGGAACGGCAAGTTCCAACGCCCGGCATTCCAGTGCAATGCGAATGTCCATCAGATGAAGGACTTCGTCATTAGAAAGTGACCGTACAATGGCCCCCCGGCGCGGCCGGAACGTAACCAAACCTTCGTTTTCCAGTCGCCTCAAGGCTTCCCGAACCGGAATTTTGCTTACGTTATAATTCACGGCAATATTGTCTTGCCGAAGAGGAGTTTCGCCCGGAAGATCGCCGGAGAGAATTCTTTCTTTCAGGTCAGCATATATTGGATCTGCAGCGCTCTCCGAACCATCGCGGCCTGAACGGACTTCTACACTTTTCATTCCAACCAGTCTCCTCAACAATATACACCGTATATCATAAATCGTGTACGATTACTAAATTTCCTATCCCGTTTAACTTGAATGTTAGGCTGTTTACCGTAACTAAGCAATTAATCAAAATCCATATTGACAAAACCGTATACTATTTAGTAAATTATGATACCAAGAGGCAAGTCGGTTTTGCCATTTTTGGGGGAAGTAATCTGGCAGCCGAATCTGCGTGAAGCAGGCACAGAGTAAATGCAGGCAAAAAGCCTAGCACTGGCGGGATGTGGATCACCCCGGCCGTTATCCCGAAAGGGAATGATCCAACTCTAGGGAGAGAAAAATGGATGAAGCCGCAGAACAATCTCAAGGCGTCGGGATCAACAAGCGTGTTGCCTACGTCTTAGGGGGAATTTTGACACTATTCCTGGTTTATACGGCCGGGTTTGGAACGATGACGGATTCCGTTCAACGTGGCTTGCCACTGATGATCGCCTTTGCAATTATTTTTCTAACTGTCCCGATAAAAGCTACGCCCAGCTCAAACGGAGCGGTCAACAGCGTCTTATTTTTGATCAACGCTTTGTTCTTCATAGCAAATATTTTGAGTATTACCTACATCATTTGGGTAGAAGACGATCTTGTTTATCGTCTCGGAAACCCTAACACGTGGGACGTTCTGGCGTTTTCTGCTGGTTTCTTGTGCGTGGTCGAGGCTGCTCGCAGAGTTACGCCACCTGCGTTCTTTTGGGTCGTTATGGCGTTTATCGCTTACGCGCTTTTTGGAAACTACATACCTGGAAACTTTGGCCATCCGGGCTACCCGCTGGGTGAACTGGTTTCCTACCTCTACTTCAGCAATGAGGGTATCTTTGGGCTGGCACTGAACGTGATGGTCAATGTTATCTTCATCTTCCTCTTGTTCGGGACGATGGTTGAAGTATCCGGCTTAGGGAACTCAATTGTAAAAATCGGACTGGCGTTAGTTGGGCGATTGCGTGGCGGCCCTGCGCTATCTGCGATCTTCGCCAGCGGTCTGTTCGGAAGCATATCGGGAAGCGGTGCAAGTAACGTTCTGACAACAGGTACATTTACTATTCCGCTGATGTCAAAGGTAGGCTACAGACCCGCGTTTGCCGGCGCAGTCGAGGCCGTGGCATCGACAGGTGGGCATATCGTACCACCAATTATGGCGTCGACCGTTTTTGTGATGGCAGAGATTATCGGTGTTCCGTACATCCAAATCGCCGCCGCCGCCGCCATTCCTGCCCTGCTTTACTATATGTGCTTGTTCGCAATTGTGTATCTGAGAGCACACAAAGACGACATCCAGCCAATCCCGGTAGGTGAAGCCCCGCCTCTGTTTGAGACGCTGAAAAAGGGTGGGATTTTCTTCCTGCCGGTTGGATTGCTCATTCTATTGTTGATGCGCGGGTTCACTCCAACCTACTCATGCTTCTACTCGGTAGTCTTCATGCTGGCGCTCATGCTTCTGACGGGTAAACCGAACAGAAACCCAAAGGCTTATCTGGATATTTGCGATACCACCGCTCGAAATTCGTTGATGTTGTTCGGCTGCCTCGCATCCATCGGCATCATCATTGGCATCATCGCTCTGACCGGAGTTGGCGTTAAGTTTAGCATCTTGGTTAGCTCAATCGCGGAAGCAAATCTATTTTATGCACTGACCATGGCAATGGTTGCTGCAATGATCTTGAGCATGGGTATGCCCGTATTGCCAGCTTACCTGCTCGTGGTAGTGGTTTCTGGCACCGCGCTGCAGAAACTGGGACTTACACCGCTGGCGAGCCACATGTTTGTCTTCTACTTTGCAAGCCTGGCAGGGATTACGCCTCCTGTTTGTATTTCCGCGTACACTGCGGCCGGTATTGCAGGATCAAACCCAGTTAGGACGGCAATGCTTGCGCTTTGGGTAGGGTCCATTGGCTTCGTAATTCCGTACATGTTTGCCTACAATCCCGCGCTACTACTCATGGGTACAACCTCTGAGATTCTGTGGGTGACCTCTATGTGCCTAGTCGGTATCGCGAGCTTTGCTCTCTGTCTTGAAGGATATCTGCGAGCCACCTTGCACATCATCAGCAGAGGAATTTTCCTGCTCGCCGGTTTGATGCTTATTTTCCCGGACTCGTCGGTGAACTTGATCGGACTAGGCACATTTGCAGCGTGTTTCGTCGTCAACTTCGTGTTCAGCACGCAACTTGGCGCCAGGCCCAAGAGAGAAGCTCAATGATCAATAGAATTTTCTGCTTCGAAGGCGACCGCATTCTCTCGCGGACATAACCAAACCCACTAAGCAACAAAAATTGCTCACAACAGGAAAGGAACTAATATGTTGAGGGATCTTAGAAAAACTATCGGTATTGGCTTAATCAGCGGTGCTCTGTCCACAGCGGGTATGGCTTCAGCTGAAGAGGTTACCAGGTCCACCTTATCAGCTGGATCACTGGGCGCAGGGTGGTACGTGATGGGTACTGCAATGGCCAAAGAATGGGCCGATGAGATGGATAACCTTGAAGTTACCGTGACAACCGGTGGCAGCATCATCAATATCAACAAGGTAGCGGCTGGTGGCACCAACCTAGGATTTACTCTCAATCCAGCCCTGCATGATGCGATGGATGGAAAAGGTCAGTTTGAAGGAAAGGCTGACGAGTACCAATCAGTACGCACAGTATTCTCTTGGCCTGGATCGGTAATCCAGCTTGTAGTGCTGGGCGACTCTGGGATTGAAAGCATCGCTGATCTGGAAGGAAAGCGAATTGCCGTAGACGCCAAAGGCGGCTCGATGATCAACATCACATCCGCAATTTTGGAAGAACACGGCGTCACTAAAGACAATTCTGATTTCCGGTTCGTATCAGCGCGGGACGCGGCAGACCAACTGCGTAATGGCCACATTGATGCAGCGTTTTGGGGGTCAGCTCCTCCATACGCCGTTGTGAGCGATATCGCGCTCTACAAAGACATCCGGATGCTTGAAGTCCAGGACGAAGAAACTGCCAAGCGCATCACTGACCGCCTGCCCGGCGCGGCAGTAGTTGCCATCGACCAGGATGTCTATGGTGAAAACCAACTTAATAGCGATCCGGTTGAGGCTATTGGCTTCAACATGAGCATCATCGCACACGAAGAGTTCGACGAAGAGCTGATGTATGAAGCTGTAAAAGCCCTGTTCAGCAACTTGGACGAATTCGCAAGCGTGAGTGCAATGACCGCGCGAGTCACTCCCGAAGGCGCTGTTTTCAACAACGCAGCACCGTTACATCCAGGAGCGGCTCGCTATTTCAAAGAAGTTGGAGTTCTCAAGTAGAAAGCCCACCTCCCTAGGCGTTTCCTGAACGCAGCTACTTTGAAAAGGGTTTCGGGCGGAACCCCCACTCCCATCCGCCCGAAGCCCACTACAAATGGACAGGTATGAAACTAGACGCAAACCACTTAGCTAGAGAACAACCTCATAGAGCTAGGCAGTAGTTTCCTGTTTCCCGATAAATCTTCGACCGCGAACTCGGGCGCGCTTTGGCTTCCAACAATTCGGACCAAAAGCTGGACCAAGAACCACAAGTAAAACAATAGGAAACCCATCATGATCAAACTGCACCTGGTCGGTACGGGCACGCCAACACCATCAAAGCACTCATTTGGTACGTGCCATATCCTTCAGATCGACGATCAGTATCTGATGTTCGATTGTGGACCAGCCGCGATGCACAAAATCGCTCAAATGGGCCTTGATCCAACCAATTTCAGCCATTTGTTCATGACGCATCACCACTTTGACCATAACGCGGATCTTCCTTGTTTCTTGCTTGTGCGTTGGGATCAGATGGGACGCGATCAAAAAGACCTTAAAATTTATGGACCAAGCCCCACAGCTTGGATTGTAGATCGCCTAATCGGTGCTGACGGCGCATACAAAGACGATATCCACTCGCGAATTTCAAACGCTTCAAGCCTGTACCTTTATGAACGGCGTGGTGGGAAATTGCCGCGTCCAAGACCACAGTACGAAGTCAATGAGATTGCGCCCGGCGATCGCATTGAAGGGAATGGGTGGTCCATTTCGACTGGAGAAGTCCATCACTTCCCGGCCGAACTGAACAGCATTTCCTACCGAGTTAATACTCCGCAGGGCGATATTGCCCTCACTGGTGATACTGGAATGATCCCCCCTGTCGCTGATCTGATCAAGGGCGCAGATGTTTGGGTCGCACATTGTCGCGGACCGAGCGACATTGACGGAGAAATCATCGGACCTCTCGTAGCTGGAACGACCGAAATCGGCATCGCGGCCCGAGATGCAGGGATCAAGAAACTCGTTCTAAGCCATCAGGCTGGATACTTTGATGAACCCGCAAACTACGAACGCGGCATGGCGGCAATTCGCGAAAATTTTGGCGGAGAGATCGTTTATGGCAAAGATCTCATGACGTTGGAGCTGTTCTAACCTGTAGCGCCCACCAAACACCACTACTTACTGTAATGAGAGAAGCACATGAACAAGCGAGAACGCGTCCTTGGACTACTCGATAAAGGAACGACGCAGAAGAGCATCCCTGCGGCCTTCTTTATCCATTTCGACCCTAAGTTCCACCGTGGGGATGCCGCAGTGCAAAAACACCTTGAGTATTTCGAATACACAGACATGGACGTGCTGAAAGTCCAGTACGAAAATGTTTTCCCGACTCTTCCGGAGATCACGAACCCGCAAGATTGGGAAAAGATCCCGTGTTACGGAAAAGAGTTTTACGAAGAACAGCTATATGTCGTTGAGCAATTAGTGAAATCGTCCAAAAGAGACGCGGTTGTTATGGCGACTCTTTACTCGCCATTCATGTGTGCGGTTCACACAAGTAAAAGATTCACTCCCCATCTTCTGGAAAACCCGGAAGCCGCCCGAAAAGGCCTCGAAATCATTTCTGAAAGCCTTATGACCTTTGTCAAAGAGTGCATCAAACTCGGGGTGGATGGCTTTTATCATTCGACTGAAGGTGGTGGTCGGAACAATTACGACGACATTTCTGTGTTCATTGAAAACATCAAACCGTATGATTTGGTGCTCATGAAAGAGATCGAGAAAAACTGCGAATTCAACGTTCTACATGTCTGTGACTATCAGGATATATATGTCGATTATGAACCGTATCTGGACTACCCCGGTCACGTGATTAGTTGCGGGTTGGAGCTGGATAAAGGGGGCATGTCCGGCAAAGACGTGTCCGCGCTGTTCAATCGGCCATTCATGGGTGGCTTGCTGCGGAAGGGCGCCATCCTGAATGGGACAGAGCAGGAGATCATAGATGACGTTCGTCGCGCCTGCGATGCACGTCCTGACAAGTTCATGCTTGCGGCGGACTGTACAGTGCCAGCGGAAGTTAACTGGGACAATCTGAAGACTGCAGTTTCTGCTGCTCACGAGTATCAGATCAGTTAACGAATCCACAAAACCCGAACGGTTCTCCGTCTAATACCAGAAATGCCATTCACCAGCCCTAAAGCTCGTGAATGGCAGATCAACCGTCCGAAAAACTCCGAATGGGTTCTTAACTAGGACATCAAGCAGTGGACTAAGGTAAGCTAATTCCGAGAAATACGCTTTCGGAAAAAACAGCAGAAAACCAAATTTGAACGACTTGCGTGATCTCTTGCACATCACCGAGTGCTCATCTCGATGGTTTTTCCACAGAAATCTTCGCTATAGCATGCAACGTCATAGCAGCAATATCTGGAAGAGATATGAGCGACTCAACTACAAGTGAAACCAAGGAATTTTCGGCGGCCGAGATCGGTGCCTTGGCTCACCTTTACAGAGGTGAAGTCTACAGAAGTACAATTTGGCGCACTCGCTTGGACAACACGACAAATTGGTCTGTAGTTTCGCTGGGTGCAGCCATGTCTATTTCATACTCGTCTTCTGACGCCTCGCCATTGCCTTTGCTGATCGTAGGCGTTCTAATCTGGCTCTTTCTCGCCCTCGAAGCGAGGCGGTACAGGTATTTCAATGTTTGGCGAGCACGAGCGCGGTGGCTCGAAAAACACATGTACACACCAATGCTCAATAGAGAAAACTATAACTGCAGAAATTGGCAGGAAATACTCGCCAACGACTACCTGAAACCTGAATATCATGTCGGATATTTCACAGCAGTTGGGCGGCGTATTCGTAGAAGTTATCTTTGGATTCTGTTGATCCAAACATTTGCCTATTTAGGAAAACTGTTCATTCATCCCTTTCCGGTTCGCGAGCTGGGTTTGTTCATCGACCGAGCGGATGTTGGACCTATCCCAGGTGAAATAATTCTAGCGGGCGGTGTTGTCTACATTTGCACGTTCGGAATATTGGCAAGCCATGTTCGGCACCAAGATGCTCGCAACGCGCGTGCTCGCGGCGGTGTGAACGAAATGGGTTGAGAAAACGCAAGACCACCGAGAAAGCATCAACGAACCCATCTAAGAGAAAAAGGAGACATTCATGGCACCGGTCCAACTCGTGCATTTTTCAGATATTCTATGTGTTTGGGCCTACGCTGGACAAACAATTCTCGACAAAATAGTTGCGAAGGTAGGTAATGATGTATCGATAGACTTCCACTTTTGCTCTGCATTTGCCGACACCGAAGCCAAAATTACTGAACAGTGGAAAGGTCGCGGTGGGTTTCAAGGGTATGGGAAACATGTAAGAGACGTTGCAAACCAATTCGAGAATTTGCCAATTCACCACGATACGTGGACAACAACACGTCCAAGTTCTTCCGCCAGCCCTCGTGTTCATCAAAGCGATCGAGCTTGTTGACGCCGAACAGGGAAATGAACCTTCGAACTTTTCCGACCAATTGTCAGTATTGGCAACAAAAGAAGTTCGAACGGCCTTCTTTGAACATGCCAAAGATGTGTCCAATTGGTGTGTCCAACGTGAAATTGCGAAGGACCTCGGCATTAGTTTTGACGTTATTATAAGTAAGATCGAGTCGGGCGAAGCATATGCGAAATTGGCGTCAGATTATCAGCTCAGTCAAATTATGAACATAGAAGGCAGCCCAACTTATGTGTTGAATGAAGGGCGCCAAAAACTATTTGGAAATGTAACTTACGAGATCATTTTGGCTAACGTCGAGGAGCTTCTGACGAGTTCACATTCAGAGTCAGCTAGCATGTGCTAGGTTTTGGATTTCATATTTGGTTGATTCAACCCATTCGATGGCGATGCAAGATGCGCTGCTAGAAGCAGGAATGATGGAGGTTGTGTATAATTGCTCCGTGGACAATGCCCCCTTAGCGCCTTTCTTGTGAAGTTCACGATAAACCCAGAGGCGCGTATTGCCTTCAATGCAGACTATCGTGCAGTCTGAGCGCTTGCCCGGTGAAACCTTTTTAGGCGCCGAAAGGCAGTTGCGTCGCTGACTTATTGCCCGCAAAATCCCTCGATGATGTGTTCGTATAGCTCTGTTGAGTCGCGTATTGCCTGAACACTGCAGTACTCGTCGGTCTGGTGACACTGTTCAGCTTCCCCTGGGCCGATCACCACGGTCGGCACATTGTCGAGTGCCGGTACCAAGGCCGAGGCATCAGTGAAATATGGCTGCGATGTCGGCTTAGGCCGATATCCCAGCCGCTGTTCCAGCAAATCCAGAACCGGAGCAATTGCTGGACAGTCCGGATCGGTTTGAAACCCCTCAAGCTCGGTCACAACCTCGATTTCGGCACCTTCACCCCAAAGGGTCTGAAGCATTTCGATGATATCCGAATGCCTGGTGCCCGGAACGACGCGCATATCGACGGTGAAATGCGCCTCATCGGGGACCGAATTGATATTTAGGCCGCCGGAAATTGTAGTCACCGATGCAGTGGTCCATCCAAGAAACGGGTGCGTTTCTGGTTCAAACTTCAGCCCGTCCAGGTCCGTTATTGTCAACGGCGGTGAGAAAGTCTGCCATTGGGCGGAGCAAAAGTCGTCCACTGT
>NZ_WQCF01000022.1 GCF_013032455.1 Ruegeria atlantica | reverse complement strand
ATACAGTGTCAACATCACCCGCAGATACCTGCCCCTTCAATCCTTCAAAGTTGAGTGTCCGGCTCACGATTCATCCTCCCTAATCGCGATGTCGTTCAGCGCCGGTTGCAACAGCGCAAGTATTTCGTCCGCCATGACGGCGATCTGTTCATCCGTTCGCAACAAATCGTTGCGCACTTCCAGCATCACATTCGGCAAACCTCGGCTGAGCGCGTGAAGGCGCAATGAGTGCGTGACTCCGTCAGCCGGGCCGTAAGGCTCGTTCCGCTCGATCCGACGATGCGGCAACCGACCCACATGATCCAACATCGCGTCAACCAACCGGCTGTCTTCGTCGTGCAGCAATCCAAGCTCGACAGTGCGGTTTTGCCCAAAATAAACCGGCGTAAAGGAATGCACCGTGACCACGACCGTCTCGGGGCCTCTCCCATCCAATACATTTGCAACTGCTGCGCAAAATGGCTCGTAAACCGCCGTCGTACGGTCGTCGCGCTGCGATTGTGTCAGCCCGGCATTCCCCGGAACGACGATCTGCTCCGATCTTTCAGGCATTGCACTCGGGGCTTCAGGAGGGCGATTACAATCATAGACCAGGCGCGACACGGTTGAGGCCACGATAGGGGCATCCAATGCCCGAGACAGCTCGATCGACAGGCTCCGCGCGCCAGGGTCCCAAGCTGCGTGACTAAGACTATCGGCCTCGGTCAGGCCCAAACCGTCGTATACTGCAGGTATCCGATGGCACGCATGCTCGCACAGCAAAACCACCCTGCCCTGCCCCATACCATTCAATATCTCGACCGGTGCGATCATCCCTTGACCTCCGTATCCGCACCCTTTTCCATCCGAGGCATTTCTTCGATCAGGCGTGTTTCCAGCAATTGCCCATTCCGGTAGAGGATCGGATAGGCAACTGCAGCGATGTGACTGTTGAATTCACGGAACGCACGCAAAGTCTCCAGGTGAATGTCGCTGGTTTCAAAGCTTTCCGTGCTACCATGCTGCAACCGCCGCAGGTGGCGCTTACGACTGTCACGCTCTGCCTTCTTGATTTCCGTCTTTTCGGCACTCAGCAGCCGTGCACTTTCCAGATCGTCCGAGATAAGTACGTTCGAGGCCAGTTTCATATTGGCTAAAATGCCCTCATGCATTTCGACCAGTTCTGACCAACCTTCTTTCGAAAATGACGCACCTTTTTTCCGCATGCTCCCTGCCAGCACGGCCAAGCGCTTGGCGACGACATCACCCGCAGTTTCAAGGCGGATGGCATATTCCATCAGGTCGCGCGCCACCTTTGCGTTCTGCTTACCGAATTCCTCTGCCGGAATGGCGGCTACAAATTTTCGGATACCCGACAGGCATTCGTTCACGTCCTCATCGACGGCCCTAACGGCGCGTATCTGTTCCTTGTCTCCACTGCGATAGAGCTCCAGCGAGGGGCGGAACATTGACTCGACCAGATCGCTCATCCGCAGCAATTCCCGCTTTAGACTTGAAAGCGCCTGACTGGAGTTTCCGAGCGCAGCCATGTCCAGCGCGCTGGCCGGACGGCCCAGCTGCACCGTTGCGTCTGCCGACTTTGGTTCCGGCAAAAGCCGTTCGAACGGAGCGCACAATCGCCCGCAGAACGGCAGCGCCAAAATCAGCAGCGATGCGTTGAAGGCCAAATGCGCATTGACCAACATCTGCCCGCCTTGCAGATCCCCCAGAATGCCCGCGCGCAAAGCCGTATTGGCCGCGAACAGCGTGACCACAGCCCAACTGCCCCGCAAGGCCAGATTGGCGAACGGAATACGCCTTGCCGGCAATTCCATCCCCCGCGTCAGCCAAACCGGTATGAAGGCCGAGCCGAAATTGGCTCCCAAAACCAGCGACAGCCCGGCGGCAAACGGGATTGCACCGATCTGAACCAACGTCACGCACATTAGGATCGCAGCAACCGAAGAGTGCATAACAAAAGCTAACGCGCCGCCCACCAGAAACGCCGTTATATAGTCGCGGGCAAGATAGTCTGCGACAGCAGGCAGAAATGCACTGTCGCGGATCGGATCCATCGCCTCGCGTAAAAAGCGCAGCGAGATTAGAATGAACGCAATCCCCATCAGGATACGGCCCAATTGTCGAGGCTTTTTGGACTCGGTCTTGACGAACAGATATCCGCCAACTGCCAGCAAAAGCGGCACCAGCCAATCCAGATTGAACGACAGGATCTGAATAATCAGCGCCGATCCCAAATCGCCCCCCAGCACCATGGCGAGGCCGGCGGGAAAGGCCAGCAACCCGCTTGCGGCAAACCCTGATGTCAGCAAAGCCACCGCCGCCGAACTTTGTAGCACGACTGCCATCGCAAGGCCGACCACCGATGCCTGTACATGACTGCGCTGCCCCGTCATCACCCGCTGGAACGAGGCCCCATAGCTCCGCTCGATCCCGGTGCGCACCATTCGCACTGCGTAGAGCAGCAACATTGTGGCGCCGGCCAGACTGATGAGGAAGCTTACAATCGCCATGATCCTATCCGTTCACCATTTCCAGCATTTCAGCGTGCAGTTCGGGTGTTGCCGCGGAAATCACCCGACCGTCCGACTGCAAATCGAGTGATTTACCACCCCAGTCTGTCATCACCCCGCCCGCAGCCTCAACCACGGCCAACACCGGCAGGAAATCATAGGGCTGCAGATCATAATCAATCACAGCATCCACATGCCCCGCAGCCAGCAGGGCATGCGGGTAGCAATCATAGGCAAAACGTCTTGTCTGCCCTGATTGCATCAGCTTGGCAAATAAGGCCGGATGATCGCGATAGATCTTGTCCCCTTCGTTTACGAAGAGAATGGATTGATCCAGCCGCGTCTTGTTCGAAGTCTCGATTTTATTGCCGTTCAGTGTCGCGCCCTGACCGGATACACCTATGAAAACTTCATTTATCGCAGGCATGCCGATCACTCCGATATCCGGCTTGCCATCCATCAGATGCCCCAGCAAAAAACCAAACAGCGGATGTCCTGACAGGAACGACCGGGTGCCATCTATCGGATCAATAATCCAGACTTCACGACGGTTTTGCCCCTCAAACCCATGCTCTTCTCCGAAGATGCCGTGATCGGGAAAATGCTTAGCCAGATAGGCCCGAACCTCTGCCTCAACACCCTTGTCAGCTTGAGTGACCGGGCTTTCATCCGCCTTGAATTCGACCCCCAATCGACCGCGAAAATACTCTCGTGCCGCCTTGTTGGCCAATTCGGCAATCTTCTTTGCATGCGATACCAGATAGGCCATATCGACGGATTGTGAGCTTCCTGAATTCAACATTCGGTTCTGTCCTGTTTAAATTTAGAATGTGTGCTCGCGGCAAAAAACACTTAAAAGAGGCCTGCGAGGGCATTGTCTGGGACGCGCAATCTTTGGTCGCCTTGCACCACGCAAGCCTACAATCGGCTCCCAATGATTTAGACTGTAGTCTTGCGACATCAGAAACCTACATCTCAGCATCACTTTCTACAATAATCCCACAAAATGGCTCTGTTTCAATAACTAAATTCTGTTTTTATTTGTTTACTTAATAAATTTGTGGGTTTTTGGGGGTAATGTCGCTCTGTCACAATAAAAATCGGCAGCTTCCCTGCAATGTGAGACATACCCCAATGCCAAACACGGTCACGGAAAACAGGACAGAAAGTGTGAAATACAAGCGGGACGTTCTTTTCTAATGATTGATCAGATGCACGCAGACTGTCCTTTATAAAATTGGCAAAAATATTGATTTTGCTGAATATGTTTGCGTATCATTTCCGATATCCTTGGGTAATGGGGGCGCGGATGAGCATCTCAATTTCTGATGAGGAACTGGCCCGGCTACCTTTCTGGGTCACGCCGCCGGGTGGAACCGATGGCTTCCTGATTATTGTCGGCGTATTTCTTGTACTTGTACTGCTGGGGTTCGGGGCGCTTTACTTCACCATCCAAGCCATTCCCGACCGGATGGCAGCCGGAGCGCACAAAGTACAAATGCAGCTGGTTGGTGTATTGGGTCTGATTTCCCTGTTCACCCTGAACAATGCATTCTGGATTGCCGCCATTCTGATCGCCGCCGTTCCGCTACACGAAATCTTCCCCTCGCACATAAAGACGGATCAGGACAATGCTTGAGCTATTATTCTCAGCCCTGATTACGATCGTGCCGGATTACCTCTATCGTCGCTACAAACAGGGCAAACGTTGGGGGCATGAGATTACCCTGTTCAATGTCTGGTACGAATTACGCTGGGGTTTGACAGCCTGTGCCATCCTGGCTGTGACCCTGATCACCGTCATCTTTTACTTTCATCCCTCTACGCGCAACGTCTCAGCCGCCTTTCGCACTGTTACCATTCTGTCAGACCGTGGTGGGCGCGTGGCCGAGGTCTATGTTGCCAATAATGAAACCGTGACAGCCGGACAGGCCATTTTCCGGCTGGATACAACCCGGCAAGAGGCCGCCGCCGAAACTGCCCGCCGCCGGATAGATGAGATCGACGCCGCCTTGGGTGTTATAACCACTGATATCGCGTCTGCGCAGGCACAGGTCGTTGCGGCCGAGGCCGATTTTCTTCAGGCCACCGACGATCTGGAGCGCCGCCAATCACTGGCTGAACGCAATGACGCAACTGTCAGCGAGCAAGAGCTGTTGCGTTTGCAAACGGCCGTTTCCCGCGCCGATGGGCAACGTACCGCAGCAATTGCAGTTTTGGACGGGATAAAACTTCGCCAAGCCACCTTGCTTCCCGCGCAACAGGAAACCGCTCGCGCTGCTCTGCGCGAGGCGGAAGCGGAAATTGCAAAATCTACTGTCTTTGCCGAAGTCGATGGCACGGTGACGCAATTTCTGCTCAAGCCCGGTGACATCGTAAATCCCATACTGCGTCCTGCGGGCATTCTGGTGCCCGAGGTCTCAGGTCAGGGGCGTTTCGTGGCCGCGTTCGGACAGATTTCCGCGAGTGTTGTGAAACCCGGCATGCTGGTCGAGATCACTTGCCCCGCCAAACCTCTGACCATTATCCCCATGGTCGTGGACGAAGTGCAGGGTGCCATCGCAGCCGGGCAGTTCCGGCCCGGTGACGTATTGGTCGATCAACAAGACCGCGCGCGCCCTGGCACAATGACTGCCTTTCTTGCGCCGATATTTCCAGAACATCTGGAGCAAATTCCACCCGGCAGCTCATGTGTTGGGGTGGCCTATACCAGCCGCACAAAACAGATCGAAGCTGGCGAAATTACCGGGTTTTCCGCCTTTATTGCTCGCATTGTGGACGGCATGGGTATCGCAAACGCCATTGTCTTGCGCGCACAGGCTATCTTGCTACCGGTTAAAGCATTGGTATTTACCTGATAGACGGTTTAGCGCCGCGTCGAAAAAAACAGGCCGGTTCTATTTGAACCGGCCTGAAAATTCTTAGAAGTGCGCCGACCTGGTGTTTTCCGGCACAACCGGCGGGGCGAACTTGGTCAGGTCGATGCCTTCAACCGCCGCCTTGTACTCTTCGATCTTCGGCGTCCGGCCCAGGATCGCCGACAGCACGACAACCGGGGTCGAGGCCAGCAGGCTTTCGCCCTTCTTGTCCGGCGCATCTGCAACGACGCGGCCCTGGAACAGGCGGGTAGATGTGGCCAGAACGGTATCACCCTTGGCGGCTTTCTCCTGGTTACCCATGCAGAGGTTACAGCCGGGGCGCTCGAGGTAGAGGATGTTCTCATACTCGGTGCGCGCCTGAGTTTTCGGGAACAGGTCGTCAAACTCGAAGCCTGAATATTTCTCAAGCACTTCCCAGTCGCCCTCTTCCTTCAACTCGTCGATGATGTTGTAGGTCGGCGCCGCAACCACCAGCGGGGCCTTGAATTCGACCTTGCCGGTTTCCTTTTCCAGGTTCTTCAGCATCTGTGCGACGATCTTGATGTCGCCCTTGTGCACCATGCACGAGCCGACAAAGCCCAGATCCACGTGCTTTTCGGCATTGTAGTACGAGATCGGCCGGATCGTATCGTGGGTGTAGCGCTTGGAGACGTCGGCATTGTTGACATCCGGGTCCGCGATCATCGGCTCGACGATCTGATCCAAGTCGACAACGACCTCAGCGAAGTATTTCGCATTGTCATCGGGACGCAGCGCGGGTTTTTCACCCGACTTGATCTCGGCAATGCGCTTATCCGCGATGTTGATCAGTTTCTGCAGCATGCCGTTTTCATGCTCCATGCCCTTGTCGATCATGATCTGAATGCGCGATTTGGCCAGTTCCAGCGAACCGATCAGGGTCTCGTCATTCGAGATACAGACCGAGGCCTTGGCCTTCATCTCGGCGGTCCAGTCGGTGAAGGTAAAGGCCTGGTCCGCCAGCAGCGTGCCGATATGCACTTCGATCACGCGGCCCTGGAACACGTTATCGCCATGCTGTTCCAGCATCTGCGCCTGCGTCGCGTGTACCACGTCGCGGAAATCCATGTGATCGGCCATCTTGCCCTTGAAGGTCACCTTGACCGATTCCGGAATCGGCATTGAGGCTTCGCCTGTGGCCAGCGCCAGCGCCACGGTGCCCGAGTCGGCCCCAAATGCCACGCCTTTGGACATGCGTGTGTGGCTGTCGCCGCCGATGATGACCGACCAGTCATCCACGGTGATGTCGTTCAGCACCTTGTGGATCACGTCGGTCATCGAGTGGTAAACACCTCTCGGGTCACGACCGGTGACGAGACCGAAGTCATTCATGAATTTCATCAGGCGCGGTGTGTTGGCCTGCGCTTTGGCATCCCAGACAGATGCGGTGTGACAGCCGGACTGATAGGCGCCATCAACGCTGGGCGACACAACTGTCGCGGCCATCGCCTCAAGTTCCTGCATGGTCATCAGGCCGGTGGTGTCCTGTGATCCAACAATGTTGACCTTCACACGTACGTCAGATCCAGCGTGCAGGGTCTTGCCCGGAGTTGTGCCCACGGCGTTCTTGTTAAAGATCTTCTCGACAGCCGTCAGGCCCTGACCTTCATGGCTGATTTCTTTCGACGGGGCAAAGACCAGAGGCGCTTCGACACCCAACGTTTCCGCCGCGATTGTCTGCAATTTCTTACCGAAGACGATGGCGTAAGAGCCACCAGCCTTCATGAATTCCACTTTTTGCGGAGTGAAAGACGAGGACACATCGACCAGCTCATCACCATCTTCGCTCAGCAGTTTGTGCTCTTTGGTGTTGATCTTCAGAACCGTACCGGTTGCGACCGAATACTTCTCTTCAAGGATCGGATTGCCGTCATTGTTCAGGATCGCGTTGCCGTCTTCATCCACCTTCTTGACCCAGTTTTTCAGGTCCAGACCGATACCGCCGGTCACGCCCACGGTGGTAAGGAAGATTGGCGAGATGCCATTGGTGCCCGCCACGATCGGAGCGAAGTTGACAAAGGGCACATAAGGGCTGGCCTGCTTACCGGTCCACAGCGCCACGTTGTTGACACCCGACATCCGGGAGGAGCCTACACCCATGGTGCCTTTTTCCGCGATCAGCATCACGCGCTTGCCGGGGTGCTGCAGCTTCAGCGCTTCGACCTCTTGCTGTGCCTTATCCGAGATAAAACACTTGCCGTGCAGTTCACGATCCGCACGCGAGTGCGCCTGATTTCCCGGCGACAACAGATCGGTCGAGATATCACCTTCGGCCGCGACATAAGTCACGATTTCGATCTCTTCGTCGATCTCGGGCAGTTTGGTAAAGAACTCTGCATTGGCATAGCTTTGGAGGATGTCTTTCGCGATCGCGTTTCCAGCTTCAAAAGCTGCTTTCAGCCGGTCAGTGTCCGCGTCGTACAGGAAGACCTGTGATTTCAGAACTTCGGCGGCCTGCCCGGCAATCGCCGCATCGTCACCCAGCGCAAGATCCAGCAGAACCTCAACCGATGGGCCGCCTTTCATGTGCGACAGCAGCTCGAATGCGAACGGGACCGAAATCTCTTCGACTGCAGCCTCGCCCAGAATGATCTCTTTCAGGAACTTCGCCTTTTCACCCGCCGCGCTGGTTGTGCCGGGCAGCGTGTTGTAGATGAAAAAGTTCAGCGACTCGGCGCGGTGCTCGTTACCGGCATCCTTGATCTGATCGACAAGCTCTTTGACAAGAGCGCCATCGTCGATGGGCTTGGGGTGCAGCCCCTGTTCTTTGCGGGTTTCGATTTCGGCAAGGTAGTCTGTATAAAGGCTCATGGCTGTTCCGGCTATCTGCTTTCGGTGACGTTTTGCGCCGGGTTTGCGGCGGTCTTACCAGCCCCGGCATTCATTTGTATGCGGCGGTATACTAATTTCAAGTAAGTTTCAATAGACCATCTGCGCGCATATGCCGACGTCTGTCCATTTTGACGGATTGAAGGCAGGTGCTGTCTGACGTCAGCACCAATGGGACAGTTTAGGTCGAATTGATAAGAGAGGGTTTCTGGCTCATCCGGTTCGCGTGATTATGCGGCGGATTTTCGGTGAAGCAAGCGCCGCGTTCGACGACAACACGCTGTAAGACGCTCACAGCAGCGTAACGTCACACTTCGTGGAGCACCTCTACTCCTCGAGCGCCAATCGATTGAACACCCACTGGGCCCCAGTGAGGATGAGAAATGATCCGGCAACCCAGACCAACAGCGCATATGGTGCGAGCGGTGTGCCCCGCAGCAAAAATGCGACCAAATCACCCTGGGCACGCAATATTCGGATACCGAACAGACCTTGGTCGCCCCAAATCCTAAAGGTCCACAGGGGAGAGATATAAAACAGCGCCATCGCAAGCAGCGCAACGGCAAGCAGCAACAGGCCCCGGCGCATCAGGGAAGTACCTCGATCGTTTCGGGTTCCATGGCGAAAACCAGAATGTCCCCGTGTTGTGTGATCTGGCCTTCTACTGAAATATATTGCGCCATCCTGTCGTAAACCTGTGACGGAATTTCAGTTCGGTTCGGACCGGACAAAAGCAGGAATTCTGTTCCCATGATGGGTTGCGAGGATACAAAAACCGGCGGTGTCCCCCCTACAATGCACAAGTTGGCGCAGGCCTTGTGCGCTAGGCCGCGCCCGGGGCGCATTGCACCTGCAAGACATTTGCCGTCGCAAATCTCGCCTGCCAGCTTCCATCTACCTAGATCAATGAAGGCAGGCGTGGGATCTGACCCCTCATTCGGTCTCAGCCCGCTTGGACCGTCTGGCACCTGCAGCATATCCAAAGACCCTCGTTTCAGGACAATACCTGACACAGTTACGGATGCGCCGTCCTGAACATCACGGGTGTTCATGATGCCGTTCTTGCCAGGTCCCGACAGCATCAGAGTATGTCCCGCCGGAAGCAAGCTGTTCCCCTCCGTGATGTGCAGAATTGGCACCGGCGTCCGTTCGATCACACCGCCGACCGTTTGGCGACCAAAGTCAAAAAGATAAGCTCCGGATCCGGGGTCGTCCTGAGTGACACCGATCAGATAACCAAAAATACCGACCAACGAGGCAAGTGCAAATGCCACTAGCAACAGAAAGCGACGCAAGCCTTTGGGCACTGGCAGATATCCGACGAAGAAGGGCACGTTATTCTCTTTCATGATGCTTGCTGCTCAATCGGCGCCAGTACCGGTTCCACATATGTCCCGGGCGGGTTTGCGTTGGGGTCAACGAAGACGGCACCGTCGACCAGACGCAGATTGTAAGTGGGAATTTTTTCCGTAAACGGAGCCGGAGCCCGGCCATTTGTCACGTTATATTGGAATCCGTGCCACGGGCAGGTGACAAGACAGCGAATGATACGCCCTTCGCCCAGTGGGCCGTTCTGGTGGGCACAAGCGTTGGCAATTGCACTCAGCCGATCGCCATGCCGAAAGATCGCCACCCGGTCACCGTTTGGCAGTAAAGCGATGCGGGCATGCTTGTCTGCAATCTCCTCTATAGAGCAGACATGTACCCAGTCGGTACCAGCGGACGCATAGTCTCGTTCTTTTATTGCAGCGGTAATGTGCAAGCCAGAAACGAGTCCGGCGCAGCCAATCACAAAAACGGTTAAGACCTGACTTTCCTGATTTTGCAGTGCCCCCAACGCCACATGCGCCACTACGGCGGCATAGGCGGGATAGATCATAAAATGCAGTGATTTCCAAAGCGGCGGAGACAGGAACTTCATCCAGAAATCGTGACTAGTGGCGGCGAGGATCAGTAGGCAGAACAAGGCAAAAATGCCGAAAGTTTCAAAAGGAAACCCCGAAATCTGCGTGTAGTTTGTGTTTGAAACCAAGACCGCTTCGAACTTGTTGATGTGCGACAGACCGAAATACCAATTGATCACAAATGAGGCATGCGTGGTGGCGACAATTGCCGTCATCACCCCAAAGTGGCGCCGATTGTAAAGCAATGGCAAGAACCGCCGGTCTAACCTTGAAAGCGGGCCGAGACAGAGGATAATCGTCATCATCAGGAATGAGCATGCCCCGAATGCGCGGGCGTTTTGGATCTGTGCATCAATCGGATTGCTATGGTTCCGAATGTCGGGAGACAAGGTCAGGAACGCCCACAGAAACAGCACCACGCCCGCCAAAAAGGCCGCGTCGTATAGCCATTTGAAACGGTTCCATTGAACGGGGACATATTTTACGCTCATTTCTTGACCTCGCTCAGATGTTGCGGAGCAAACTCTGCTGGCCAGGATTGCCGGACGGCCAGCCCCGCCGCCACTGCGATCAGAAGTGTGGTCGCCAGACAAACGGCCGCTGGTAAATGAGCAGCGCGGGGTGGCCGGTATCGAGTGCGCCAATCATCAGCCGTGGTTTTCAGCCGATACCAACGCCACAAAACCAGTGGCCATATCAGCAAGACACCCGGTATCAGCAGGATGCGAAAAACAAAGGCCCCCTGCGCATCCTCATCAATGTGGTCAATACCAACCGTTAGAAAGACAAGGGCGACACCGGCCCCAGCAAGCAACCAATACCGGGCCAGCTCAAGAAAGGTGGCGGCAACAGTCATGTCGATCCTGAATCTTTGCTGGCTACTGCCTCCTTCTGGGGTATGGCAGTGACGGTCGGCGCAATTTTCTGATCCGGCCAGAAAAAAGGGAGTGATAAAAGCTTTGATAGGATCTGCGCCATCAGTCTTTCATCACCCGTGCCGTGAAGATGCAGAACATGGTGGCCAGGATCAGAAACGCCACTGTGCCCTCCCATCCCAACTGAGTGTGAACCTGACCCAGCAAAAGGGCCCCTGCCAGCCCGCCGAGATAGTAACTGGTCAGATACAATCCGTTGGCAGCGGCTTGGTCCGATTTAGCGCGAGAGGACACAAATCCAGTGGCCGAGGCCTGTGCAAAAAACGTAGCAGCCCCTATGACGGCAAGTGCCACCAAAACAAGGGTTAGCGACGAAACCAGCGTTAGCGCAAGCGCAACAAGGGCAACCGACATCGAAGCCTGAAGAGTTCGCCGTGGTCCCATACGTTTGACCACACTTCCGGCCATTGGGGTGGTAAAGATCGCGGGTACAAAAACTAGATAGACGACCCCCAGATACATCACCGGTACGCCAAGCGTATCGACAAGCAGAGGGTTAACATAAGTAAACACGCCGACAAAAATGAACAGGATGAGAAATCCGATAGCAAAAGACGCCCGCAGCGCCGGGTCGGACCAGTGCAAGCGCCACGCCTCAAGCGGGGGGGTAGCCTGTCTTGGGGGCGACGCATCGCGCGGGCCAATCAGAATAAAGGACAGTGCTGCGCCAATCAGATTGAGCGTTGCAAAGGCCAGGAACGACCCCGACAAACCGGCGATTTCCGCAGTGGACACAGCCAACAGGCGACCGAAGAGGTTCGAGGCGACATTGCCGGTGATATAGGCGGCCATCGCACCGCCAACCGCCATGATATCGCATTGTTCTGAAATATAGGTCATGGTCAGCGTAAACGCTGCCGCCATCAGCACACCTTGAGCAACTCGCAGCGCGGCAAAAACCCATATGCTATCCGTTGCGGATAACAATGCGGTCGGAACGGACAGAAGCGCAAGGCACACCCAGATGCCTTTTTTCCGGTCAATCCGGTCGGCAAAATAAGCCACCGTCAACCCCGACACAGCCATCCCAAGTGTTGCGGCGTTAACTGCAAACCCAACGACACCGGTGCTTGCCCCGAACTGATCGACAATCTGTGGCAACAGGGCCTGACTGCCGAACAGATCGATCAGCGTGAGAAAGCTGATCATGGCGATGATCGTCGATCGCCGGATTATATCGCGGGGCCTGTTGCCTCTCAGCGCACCCTGAACGACATACAACATCTGCTTAGACCTCCGGCAGGGCCGCGACGCCGCCGAACATGTCGGAGATATTCGCAGAGGATTTCGTACCAAGGTCATCGAAATGCGTGTCCAGCCAGCTTTCTGTGACTCTGCGCCCGGTGTCGCGGAGATATTGCAGAAACGACCACTCCGCGTTTAGTTTTGAGGACGCGTCCAGCTTTGCGACCTCTGGGCACAGTTCGATGATGTGAACATTCATGCGCTTGTATCGGGTCTCATCCAACTGCCCCGCATCAAGCAGGCGTCGGACGAAATCAATGGCCCGCAATTCGTGCAGAAGCGCCGAATTGAAGGTGATCTCGTTGATACGGTTCTGAATTTCGTTGGCCCGCTTGGGCGTGCCATGCCGTTTGATCGGATTGATCTGGATAATCAGAATGTCATTTGACGGTGAGCCGTGGAAGAAGGGAAACAGCGGCGGGTTACCCATGTAGCCGCCGTCCCAATAGGGGACTCCATCGATCTCGACCGCCTGAAACAGGTAGGGCAGGCAGGCCGAGGCCATAGTGCTATCGACGTTGATCTCGTCACGCTCGAACACTTTGACCCGACCGGTTTCGACATTGGTTGCCGATACGAAGACGCCCATATCGGTGCAGTTCTGAACGCGCTCGAAATCCACCACGTTTTCCAGCACGTTTCTCAGCGGATTGTACTGAAAAGGGTTCAGGTCATACGGAGATGCCATGCGTTGCATGGATTGCATCCAGTGATACCCCATTGAGGTTTCCAGCGACCAGGACCCGGTCGCCTTGGCCCAAGGGCTGCGCTGAATGGGGCTTGTGACCGAGGCAAGGCTGACCTGGTGCCAGAAATCGTTCAGTTTTTCGCGGGCTCCTATGGCGCCGTTCTCGTGCATTCCATGCGCCGCGACAACGGCATTCATCGCACCCGCAGAAGTACCAGAAATTGCATCGATCCAAAGCCGGTCATCTTCGAACAGCTTGTCTAGAACACCCCATGTGAATGCGCCATGTGCACCGCCGCCCTGGAGCGCAATGTTGACGCCTTTGTGGTTGGAATTCCGACGTCCCGGTCCGCGCGTCACAATGTTCATGCCGCCGTCCACCCGCCGTCGACCGGCAACGAAACGCCGGTTATGTTTTCAGCGGCGTCTGAGCACAAGAACAGGGCCGTTCCTGCCAATTGTTCGACCGTAACGAATTTCTTGGTCCACTGAGCCGCCAGCAAAACGTCTCGTTTCACTTCTTCTTCAGTGATCCCGCGCGCCGCCGCTGTTTCGGGGATTTGCTTTTCCACCAGTGGTGTCAAAACGTAGCCTGGGCAAATTGCGTTCACCGTCACACCAAATTCCGCAGCTTCCAGAGCAACCGTTTTGGTGAACCCGGTGATGCCATGTTTTGCGGTGACATAGGCAGACTTGAACGGAGAGGCGACCAACCCGTGCGCCGAAGAAATATTAATAATCCGCCCCCAGCCGCGGGCCTTCATGCCGGGCAATGCGGCGCGCGTCGAATGGAAGGCCGCGTTCATGTTGATCGCTATGATCTGGTCCCATTTGTCCAGTGGAAAACTCTCGACCGGCTCGACCAACTGAACTCCGGCGTTGTTGACCACAATATCTACACTGCCGAATTCATTTTCCGTGTGATCGACCATCGCCGCAATCTGGTCGGGATTGGACATGTCGGCGGCGTCGTACGAAATACGCCCCTCGCCCAAAGTTTCCAGAGATGCGACTTCCGCCGCAATATCCTCGGCTTCGCCGAAGCCGTTGATAACAACATTTGCGTGAGCTTCGGCAAACCCACGGGCAATACCAAGACCAATTCCGGATGTCGAACCGGTCACGATGACGGTTTTGTTCCTCAGGCTCATCTATGCCTCCGATATGTTAAGAAGGTGTTCAGTTGGGTGTCTTGTCGTTTGTCGTCAGCATGGCTGCGATCCGCCACTGCCCATCGATATTTCGAAAAACGATGCTGACCAGAAACGGCAGGGTATTCAGCGAAGCGGCATTGCCGATCTCAAGATCAAGCGGCATGTGAAGAAGTGCGACCCGATGGTCGAGGAAGATCACCTCGGCCTTGTCGAGCTGGGGCAAGACCTGCCAATGCTCTGCGCGTTGAAAACTGCTCATACGTCCGAGGGTCGCGTCACGCCCCCAAACGGATTGACCGTCAGAGACCCACAAAAAATTAGGGTCATCAACGAAGAAGCTACCAATGGCATCAAGATCCCGCGCGTTCTGCGCCGCGGCGAACTCCAGATATGTTTCAAATATCTGTTCTTCTTCCTCGGTTTCGCCAACATGCGCACTGACTGAGCACGCCAGGCCCGTAACGAACAGGAGGATTGCAAGTGTGATTTTCATGGCATCCGATGGGCTATGGCGCGCCGAGAAGGGTCCCGGTCGCGCCGCTGAGGTTTACATGTCGTCAGATTGATTTCCGTTGAACGGAATGACGTCCGAAGACAGAACGACCACAGGTTCGTCTGATGTGTTTTCCCACCAATGGATGTGACCGGGGCCGGATTCAACTGCGACGTCGCCTGTCTTGTGCAGGATGGGTTCGGCGCAATAGGCGTTATGTTCGTAGATTTCGCCCTGCAGAATATACACGATTGACGGACGATCCCCATGATTGTGGGTCGGCACCACCCCGTTCACGTCGATGATCAAGCGACGTGTGCGCAGCTTGAAATTGCCCATATCGCGCCAGCCTGTCAGGTCCACTTCGCCTAGAACCTGACGACCAACGGCGATTGTCGGGGCCTGCTTCAGATCGCGAGCCTCGGACAGGATTTTATCCTCGGGGCAGCTGCCGGCCATAGCTGCTGTTGTAAACAATCCAATCGCAAAAGCTTGCGCTGCCGCTGCTGCAAGATACTTAGTCATTCATCACTCCATGAATTGGGCAGAAACTCTGCCATCTGTTGATGCGCTGAGTGTTATCGATTCGACACGTCAGCAGAACCGCATTTATGGTAATGGTTTTGATGCATATGCTGCATTGCAGCATTCTGTACTTTTACTGTTTTCACCAAGACGGCCAGCAACCTTGAAGCTAAAGGCCGGCGGGTTAGAAAACATCTGGTACCGCGGCGCAATGCACACAAAGTTTTGTGAACACTTCGTGCTTCACAAAGCATCACGTTAGGTAAACCGCCAGGCACATTTCACAGGCTTTACCTTAAGTCAGGCTATGACGTAACAGTACACAGGTAGCGTTATGGAAATGCACCAGGTCCGGTATTTTTTGGCGATGGCGGATGTCCTCAATTTCACGCGTGCGGCCGAAAAATGCAACGTATCGCAACCGGCGCTTACGCGTGCCATTCAGAAACTGGAAGAAGAAATGGGCGGGCCGCTTTTTCGCCGCGAGGGGCGTTACACCCATCTGACCGAGCTTGGTCGTTTGATCCGCCCCCGCTTAGAACAAGTCCTGTTTCAATCCAAACTGGCTCGTGAGGAAGCCGGCGACTTTTCCAAGATGCTGAACGCCGGGCTTGACCTTGGCTGCATGTGTACGATTGCTCCGACCAGTGTCATGAATCTGATAGAGCTGTTCAATTGCAGTACCGCACAGCTCAAGCTGTCCATCCATCAGGCACCCGGCGCCTCACTCGTAAAAAGGCTTCTGGAGGGAGAGATTGACGTCGCCCTTCTTGCGTTGCCGGGCTTACCGGACAATCTGACTTCGGTTCCGCTGTTTCAGGAAAACTACGTCGTGGCTTTTCCAGCTGGCCACCGGTTCGCCGATATGGACTGCGTACCCGTCACTGAGCTGGCGGGCGAAGTCTATTTAAAACGAACAAACTGCGAATATCCAGACATGTTTCAAGCGGCTGGGCACAGCTTTGATTGTGAAACAGTCAACCGCTTTCAAAGCGAACATGAACCCTGGATACAGGCCATGGTGATTGGTGGGCTTGGTTGCACCATAATGCCCGAGAGTCTGGCACAGCATCCGAAACTGCTTAGCCGACCTTTGGTCAAACCCGCGATCACAAGAACCGTATCCGTGGTAACACGGCGCGGACGGTCACACACTCCGGTTGTGAATTGCCTAGTCAACCTGTCCCGGCGCGTCAATTGGGGTTTGGACCCTGGTTCTGTTGCAAACTTTTGACACTGACGTTGCTTTAGTTCTAGCGTGAGTGGTCGTCAGTGGTGACCAGTTAAAAGTGTGCTCATGGTTTTTGCAAATGCGCTGTCACTGAGTCCCTAATTTCTGGACGCAGATACATTCGGATGTGTCGTAAACTCTGGGCTCGGATTGACAAACGTGCCTTTGTTTTCGCCTCTTGCCTACAAAGTAACAATGAGCAGGCAATATCTCGTTGAAAGGCGCACACTTCCCGACGGAAGCATCCTGTATGCCGTGTACTTTTTCTTCGGTACACTGTGTCGTATCGTGACCTTAAAAAGCTCATGGCTGAACGCGGAGTATGAGTAAACCACGCCACGCTCAACAGGATGGTTGTGACGTATTCGCCTCTGGCGGCGGAGCGTGAGCAATCCAAGAAGCGTCCAACGTTGAAATCCTGACGCATAGACAAGACATATTTGCTAGTACGCGTGAGGTGGAAGTAACTCTATCTTGCGGGCGACAACGCCTGGAACGCCCTAGAATTCATATTGTCCAAGCAGAGAAATGGTCCAGACGCGACTGAATTCTTAGCCAAGGCGCTGTCTTAAAATGCGATCCCAGACAAAGTCGTTGTTGGCAACAGCAGGGCCAATGCGATAGGTATTCAAGGGATAAACAAGATTTGAAACGGTTCGCTTGTCCGGCCAAAGTACAGACAATTGGGTCCAATTTGTTGAACAACATCGTGGAACACGATCACAGGTATATCAACCGGTGTCTCCGGCAAATGTGTGGTTTCAAATCATTCGGATCTGCGTCGGCTACCTTTGACGGCATTAAGGTCGTCAATATGATCCATAAGGAGCAGTTTGCCAGCACAACAATATTGGGGTTTCGACTTTCTGCCGGCCTCGCAGGATAGATGTATCTAAGCACAAGCTTTTCCTGACTCGCCTATAAATTTGCGACACATCCGTTTCGGCTACATCCCAGAAAGCCCTGCATTAGTGTTCAAAAGAAACTGGCGGAAAATTGGGCTGCTCGCCGCCCCAATGCCACGGGCGTTTTCTCCAACCGCTGCGGCTTCAACGACCGGAGGAATCAAGCCACGTTTGTCTTGATTGACTAAGTAACGGCGAACCCTTGAAACTAATTCTTCCCGCACTTCCGGTGGAAATGCACCATCGATGAAAATCGCTTCAAAATCGATGACAGCGCAGATGGAAAGTGCAGCCTTAGCCAGTTCTTGCGCCGTCGTGCCGATCCATGGTTCGACATAGCGAGAAATGCTGCTCCAATCCTGAGGCTTCTTCCAGAGAATTTCAGGATCGACACCTGCTTCGATCAACCTGTCCTCGAGCAGGAACAGTGAGGCGGTGTCAATCAGTTGCTGGCTTTCGCCCAATGGGCCCGTCGTCCGCATAGCGCCTAACGCTCCGGCATTGCCTTGGTTGCCTTCAAACACAGTGCCGTTCAACGCAACACCGCCGCCGATCATTGAGCCGATGAAGAAATAAAAATAGTCGCGATACTCAGCCCCTCGACCATAGAGGTGTTCAGCGTGACACGCAGCCGTCGCATCGTTGACGACAAAAACTGGCAGGTCGCTGAACTTGGCGACCTCGGAAAAGAAGTTCACGTTTTTCCAGGACTTGAATTTTTTCGCCGCAAGCCCAGACAGGTCGTGCCATTTCCAAAGCTCGAATGGAGTGCCAATTCCGATCCCGCAAACGCGGTCGCGAAGCCTTTGGGACTCGTGCGAGAGAAGTGTTTCCAAGCCAGACTCCAGAAACCCGAAAATGACATCTGGCAGAGGATAGTCATAGGTCGTGGAAAGTTGACGACGCGGTCTGCCCGTAAAGTCAATCAAAAGCAGATCGGCGCTGCGCCGCCCGATCTTCATCCCAACCGATAAGATGCCTTCCGGGTTTAGTTCCATAGGGATTGAGGGCTTCCCCACTTTCCCTCGCAGTGGTGTTCCGCGCTTGAGAATCGCATCCTTTTCCAGCTTGCGCAAAATGATGGAAACGGTCTGCGGAGAGAGGCCTGTCAGCCGAGCGACGTCGGCACCTGCGGCGGGTCCATGTCGTTGTAAAACCGTCAATATCAGGCGTTCGTTGTGATCGCGAACACCGCTTTGACTTACCCCGCCGGTTAGTATTTTAAGCGCCTCTTTCTCCATAGCCCTGAACATAAACACCTTGTTTTCTTATGAAAAGATGTTCAGGCGAATTAATAAATAAACTTTATTTACTTATTGACAGAGAGACCAGAATCACCGTTTCTTAAGAAAGACCTTCATTGGAGGATGGAGGCGCGTCACGCAGCAACGCCAAGCGGGGCGACAACTGAAATCTGGGAGGACAACATGAGAAATCTACTCAAGCTTACCGCATCTGCGACCGTACTCACGATGGCTGCGGCATCCGCTCAGGCGGCCGGAGAAACCGTCTGCCTGATCACAAAGACCGACACCAACCCCTTCTTTGTAAAAATGAAGGAAGGTGCGACGGCAAAAGCCGAAGAACTTGGAATGACACTAAAGGCCTTTGCCGGCAAATTCGACGGTGATCATGAAACACAGGTTCAAGCAATCGAAACCTGCATTCTTGATGGTGCCAAAGGGATTCTGCTGACCGCATCGGATACATCCTCTATTGGTTCGGCAGTCGGCCAGGCACGGGATGCCGGATTGCTGGTAATTGCCCTCGACACGCCATTGGACCCTGCGAACACCGCGGATGCCACCTTTGCAACAGATAACTACCGTGCCGGGCTGTTAATTGGTCAGTGGGCCAAGGGACAGATGGGCGACGCCGCAGCGGACGCCAAGATCGGCCTGCTAAACATCAACATCTCACAGCCCACAGTTGGCGTACTGCGCAACCAGGGTTTCCTGGAAGGGTTTGGCGTCGATCTGGGTGATGCCGGCAAATGGGGCGACGAGACGGATGCCCGTATCGTGGGTCATGATGTCTCGGATGGCTCCGAAGAAGGTGGACGCAAGGGCATGGAAAACCTGCTCGCAACAGATCCTGAGATCAATGTGGTTTATACCATCAATGAACCCGCTGCGGCCGGAGCCTATGAAGCCTTGAAATCCATTGGACGCGAAAACGATGTACTGATCGTTTCCGTCGACGGCGGCTGCCCCGGCGTGCGCAATGTCGAAGCCGGCATAATCGGTGCGACGAGCCAGCAATATCCGTTGCTGATGGCCTCCCTCGGCGTCGAGGCGGTCAAGAAATGGGCCGAGGACGGCTCAAAGCCGGAAACCACCCCGGGTAAGGATTTCTTTGACACTGGCGTTGGCCTAATCACAGACAAGCCTGTCGACGGCGTTGACTCCATCTCCGTCGCAGAAGGTCTGGATCTCTGCTGGGGATAATTCCCGACTTGCGAGGCGACAGAGTCGCCTCGCTGACCCCGACCCGATAGAATCCTGAAACCGTCGCACAACATCAATCGCGTTATGGCTTTCGCGATAAGGGAGGAGTTATGTCAGATACTGCAAAAAAAGCAGAGGACTTCGAAGCGGCAGCCAATCGCGGAGAGAAAGTTGCCGAGTTTGAAGATCATCGGCGCGGCGCTGTGGGGCAAATCCAGCACGCGTTGCACGTAAACCCATCACTTGTACCGCTTATCGTTCTCGTCGCCGCAATAATCATTTTTGGCCTGCTTCTGGGTTCCAAATTCTTTTCCCCGTTCGCGATGACGCTGATCCTGCAACAGGTGCAGATCGTAGGCATCGTCGCAGCAGCACAGAGCCTGGTCATACTGACCGCGGGCATTGACCTAAGCGTCGGCGCGATCATGGTGTTTTCGTCCGTGATCATGGGACAGTTCACCTTCCGATACGGAATTCCCGTGCCTATCGCGGTTTTGTGCGGCCTCGCAGTCGGGACCGCCATCGGAGCCATAAACGGTTGGCTGGTCAGCCGGGTTAAGCTACCACCCTTCATCGTGACACTGGGCATGTGGCAGATCGTTCTGGCGACGAATTTCCTGTATTCGGCCAACGAAACCATCCGCAGTCAGGATATCGAGGCTGAAGCCAGTTTCCTGCAGTTTTTCGGCACCAAATTCAGCATCGGCGGAGCATCCTTTACAATCGGTGTGGTGTTCATGCTGCTGCTAATCGTCGTGTTGTCCTATGCGTTGCGTCACACGGCTTGGGGGCGGCATGTCTACGCGGTCGGAGACGACCCCGAGGCTGCCGAACTGTCCGGCGTCAACGTCCACAAAACTTTGATGTCAGTCTATATGCTATCCGGCTTGATCTGCGCCTTTGCTGGTTGGGCTTTGATCGGGCGCATCGGATCGGTCTCGCCGACGTCCGGCCAGTTGGCCAACATTGAAAGCATCACCGCTGTTGTGATCGGAGGCATCTCTCTGTTCGGCGGGCGGGGGTCCATTCTGGGATCGTTGTTCGGAGCTCTGATCGTTGGCGTGTTTACCCTTGGGCTGCGGCTACTGGGCGCGGATGCCCAATGGACCTTCCTGCTTATCGGTCTTCTCATCATTGCAGCGGTCGCAGTCGACCAGTGGATCAGAAAGGTATCGGGCTAATGTCAGACACAACACCAGTCGTCCAAGGCCGCGGGATCGTGAAGCGATATGGCCACGTCACCGCCATCGACCATTCCGACTTTGAACTGCGTCAGGGCGAGATTCTTGCAGTCATCGGGGACAACGGCGCAGGTAAGTCCTCCATCGTCAAGGCGATCTGCGGTGCGACTATCCCGGATGAAGGCGAGATTTTGATCGAAGGAAAGAAAGTCAATTTCACCTCTCCGATCGACGCCCGGAACATGGGGATCGAGATCGTGTATCAGCAACTTGCCATGTCCCCTGCCCTGTCGATTGCAGACAACATGTTCATGGGGCGCGAAATTCGCAAACAGGGTTTCATGGGTAAGTACCTGCGTCAGCTGGACAGGCCGGCGATGGAGACTTTCGCCCGTGAAAAACTGACTGAGCTCGGCCTTATGACCGTTCAGTCGATCAATCAAGCGGTTGAGACGCTGTCGGGCGGTCAACGCCAGGGCGTTGCCGTTGCACGCGCTGCCGCCTTCGCGACCAAGTTCATTATCATGGACGAACCAACGGCAGCTTTGGGGGTCAAGGAAAGTCGCAAGGTGCTTGAACTGATCCAGGACGTGCGGGCGCGTGGCATTCCGATCATTCTGATCAGCCACAACATGCCGCATGTCTTCGAGGTTGCTGACCGCATCCATGTGCATCGGTTGGGCAAACGCCTGTGCACGATCGACCCCAAGGACTACACCATGTCAGACGCGGTGGCCTTCATGACCGGCGCCAAGGAACCCCCGAAAGAGGACGCCGCGTGAACGAGTAGGATGCTAAGCACGTTTGCGAACTGATCTCCTCCCGGGGCAGGTTGGGGTTCGGGCGATTATCGCAATCGCCGGCCCCCCTGCATACGAAGAGTCGACCTTAGCGGAAACCGTTGTGCAATCACTGAACGCGTAACAAAGTTCCGCGGTTCCTATTTGGACAATCCTCTGCTGGAAACATTCGACAGAGTCGGGTTTTGCAAAGCAATCAGAAGGCTGCAATTAGCGCGAGAGGAGTCCTGTCACCCAAAATTCGATCGCCAAATGGATCTAGCCGCCGCCGGCGCGATTGCGGTTCACTCTCACGCTCTAACTGTCGTCGTCTAAGGAAACCGCCTTCTGATAGGCAACGACGGGTGTGTCGCAAATTTATGGATGAGTCAGAAAAAGCCTGTGCTTAGATACATATATCCTGCGAAGCCGGCAGAAAGCCGAAACCCCGATGTTGTTGGGCTGGCAAATTGCTTTTTAGGGATCATATTGACGACCTTGATGCCGTCAAAGGTAACCGACGCAGATCCGAATGATTTGAAATCACACATTTGCCGGAGACACCGGTTGATATACCTGTGATCGTGTTCCACGACGTTGCTCAACAAATTGGACCCAATTGTCTGTACTTTGGCCGGACAAGCGAACCGTTTCAAATCTTGTTTATCACTTGAATACTTGTCGCATTGGCCCTGCTGTTGCCAACAACGACTTTGTCTGGAATCGCATTTTAAGACAGCGCCTTGGCTAAGAATTCAGTCGCGACTGGACCATTTCTCTGCTTAGACAGCATGAATCCTAGGGTCAGGATGCATTGATTTTCAAAGCGCTGCATGATTCACGGCTCGGAAAACGGAGCGGTAATATGAGCGACCTTTTCTGGCTGACTGACGAGCAGATGGCCAAACTTTCCCCTTTCTTCCCGCGGTCGCATGGTAGCCACGGGTCGATGACAAGAGGGTGCTGAGCGGGATTATCTTCATCAATCGCAA
>NZ_WQCF01000021.1 GCF_013032455.1 Ruegeria atlantica | reverse complement strand
CCGCAGCAGGGTCATCCCGCCGCTACCGTGGTCGACTTTCTCACCGCCGTTCTCACGCCCCGTGATGTACAGCTTGGCGGCGTCCGTCATGTGCGCGATCAAGGCCATGTCTTCGAACAGGTGCCGCCAGCCGTGGTTCGGTGCCAATTCGCGTCGTGTTAAACCGAGTTCATTTCTGACCCAATCACGGATGTTCCCCTGCGATCTGTTCGGGAACAAGCGATTGCAACCGCCCTTGCGCCCCTCTTCGACGAACTGAAGCAACCCCTCGTCAATCAAAGCTGGGTGTACCGGAACGCGCCTGATGCTGTATCCGCCTTTGATCAGTTTGTCGTCCTCCGACGTGAGCCTGTAGAACCAGTCATCGCCGACGCAGAAGAAGTCATCTGGTCCGAGTTGCGCCACTTCTCCAATACGCGCACCTGAGTATGCGCACATCCAAGGGAGCCAGCGGCGCTCCGGCTTGCTCTCATTACGTGCAGCTTTCAGGATGATCCTCGCTTCGTCCAATCGAATGGTACGAGCTGCGCTGTCCGTCGCTTCTGCCTTCGGTGGTTTAACCACGTCCAAAGGGTTCCTTTCGGGAAAGACCTCGCCCAGCCCTTGCTCCCGCGCCCATTCGATAACTGTCTTTACGTTCTTGAAGCGGTCGCGGACAGTTTTGATTTTGAGCTTTCCAGCATCAAGCAAGCCGTTCAGCCATTGGTCAGCTTGCTTGGCGTCGATAGACAGAACGTCATCATCACCTCTGGCAGCGTCGAACTCTGCGACAGCTTGCCTGTACTTCTTTTCCGACCGCTCACGTAGCGGCGTTCCACCACGCCCAGAGGCCCGCCGTTGTACCTCTTTGTCGATCACTTCTGCGAATGTGAGGCGGGCGCGGGCAGGAGGTGCTTCAGCTGCAGGTTCGGCGACCTCAAAGGCTGGGTATTTGGTTGTCTCTCCACTATCCGAATAGTCGCCCTGCGCCTTAGCCTCATTCACTTGCGCCGCCTCATTCAACGCATTCGATAGGTGTCCCAGCAGTTTCGTACGCGACGCTGCAGTTATGTTCAGGTGATGCTTTCGGAGAACGTCATCGACGAACCCGCCAAACCTCGCTTCAAGTGTTTTCAAAGTCTGCTTCGGGTCATCAACTTCCACCTGCAACTCGTTGACAAGACCCCGCTGCGCCAGCTCGTTCCACTTAAGCACCCGCCGCCATCTCTCCGGGTCTCCGGGGTTGTCATCGAAAACCGTCACAAACACGCTTCTCACTTCGCCTGCAAGCGCCAGCGACTGCTTGTGGGTGAGTTCTGCTGGCCCCTGTCTCAAGCTCTCCCAGTGGGCTTCTATTCCAGCTAAGGCGGCCGGGAACCTCTGCCGTGCCACTTTAAGGTCAGATGTTCCGAGAGGTAGCTTCGCGTGTGTCCCGACCTTACGATTGATGATCTGCCCGTTGATCGTCGCCGTCACGTAAGTTCCCTTAGCCTCGCCCTTGAGATCGGCAGGGACAGCGACTCGGCAGTAATACGAGCCTTTGATCAGTGTTGGATTAGGCATGACTAAACGACCCATAATGTACTCCCGCAATGTACTCCGAGCGGCAGCGGATCATCCTTATTTTAAAGGACGCCAGTAAAACAAGGGCTGTTTGATGGTGGGTGATGAGAGACTCGAACTCCCGACATCTTCGGTGTAAACGAAGCGCTCTATCCTAATCCGCCCGTGCAACAAGGCGCTGTTTTCCACTGCCGCAACCAGCACTATCTTGGATAGATGTCTAGTGTTGTCAGTGGCTTGAAGGTTGCACAATCTTCCCGGCGGTTCAATAGCACATGACAGCTTTCTGCAATCGGGTGTATTGCTGATCGAACTAAAACAGAGAATTGCTGCAGCGGAGGCGCAGCGCTGCATGCCCCGCCGCAGGGGCCATGGGGGCAATTGTCACACTGCGATCCTTAGATAGGGGCTTCAAAAAATGTGTCGCAAATTCTCGTCGGCCCGCACTTGTTACGTAGTGGTTAAGCAGTCCAAGTAATTGCAACGTAATTATGCACCAAGGCGGAACTTGGTCGGTGTCATTCCGGTTTGACCTCGGAAAAAGCGAGTGAAATGGGACTTGTCAGAGTAGCCGAGCATCAGACCAATCTCCGCAATTGTCATCTTCTCATCTCTGAGCTGCTCTTTGGCGACATCGATACGTAGCCGTTTGATCTCCCGGGGCAACGTCGTGCCTTGTTGTTGAAGCGCTTTCAGAAACCGTTCCGGCTGTATCCCCAGAAATCCGGCCACCACCTCTGGCCCCAGTTCGGTTTCATCCAGCTTGTCGCGTAAGACGGATCGCAAAGCGGCCACCACAGTCACTTCTTCATCTTGTCGAGCCGAGGCAACGGGTTTGGCAGAGCCCTCAGAGGAATGGTGCAGAAACAACCATTCCACCGGAAAACTAATTTGCATTCCGGGATCGGTTCCCAACCCAACTTCGATCCCTTTGTAGTCGATAGGCAAACCATTGATGTATCTGCTTTCCCATCGCACAAGTGAAGAATCCCAGGAATCGCCGACGACGGTCTGCAAGAGGCGTACATAGATTGCGGCACCAAAACCGGTCACCTGAATGGGTGGGACAGTTGGGTCTTGTTGCCTCTCGATACGATAAGTCGCTTTGTCTGCTTCAATGACAAGGCTGTGCCGCACAGAATTGGACTCCTGCGGTACTAGCCCCACGAAACGGGCAAAAAACTCGAACAGTGACTTTGTTGATTGCAAGGCTTGAGCAAACGGAGGCCATTCCTGCAGGTCAAAAGTTTCTCCTACATTCAGGCCAAGGTATCGATCCCCTGATAAGTCTGAGAAGGCATTTAACAGACCGTAGACCAGCTCTGAGTGGACATAGACAGATGGGTCAGACAACAGTTCAGCTTTCAAGCCGACCTGATCCAAGGCTGGTTGCGGATCGATCTCGCGGTCGGTGAGATACTGCAGAAACGGAGCTGCCAACGCGAGGCGAATGAACCCTTCGCTATGCTCTTGAGAGGTGGAGTGGAACGGCAATCTCGTCACCCTTTCAGGATCAAATGCTGTGATCAGTGGCCATTTTTGCAGTCACATTCGAACATCCTAATGCGAAACTGGCAACCGAGGCAAAACTTTCCGGGCTACAGTTGGCGAAACATGAATATGAAGGGAGTACTTATGTCCGGTCTGCGAATGTCTCTTTGTTCGGCGGCAATTGTCGCTGCAGGTCTCACTGTTGGAACGTCCGCGTACGCTCAGGATCAGGAAGAACCCCAAACGCTTTTCACCAACGTACATGTCTTCGACGGCGTCAATGAACAGCGGATCGAAAATGCAAGCGTTCTGGTTGAGGGCAACCTTATCAAGGTCGTCTCAACTGATGCGATCGATGCCCCCAATGCCACAGTCATTGACGGAAAGGGGCGGACACTGACCCCCGGGTTTATCGAACTGCACGCGCACTTGATGCTGATGGGGCCGACCTTGCCCGCGATGGAGGCCAACACAACGTGGGAAGACTTTGCAATACACGGTGCGCGGATGGCCGAGATGTATTTGATGCAGGGCTTCACGACAGTCAGGGATGCGGGTGGGGCCAATGGCGGGTTACGCCGCGCAATTGACTCAAGGCAAATTGACGGCCCGCGTTACTTTCCATCTGGTGCGTTTATCGGAACGCGAGGTGGTCACGCCGACTTCGCGAATTTCACTGCTCCGCCGGGTTCAGAGACCAACATGAGCCGTCTGAACATGGCGCAGGAAGTTAGCGGAGTGGACGACGTTTACAGGTTTGCACGCAACAATTTCCGCATGGGTGCGACACAGTTGAAATTCATGCAATCCGGGGGTGTCGTTTCGGCCTTCGACCCATGGCAATTGCTGGCTGGATCGCCCGAGGAAATCCGAGCCGCCGTGCAAGTGGCAAATGAGTATGGCAGCTACGTTATGGCGCATTCCTATCGTAAGGAAGCTATCCTGAGTGCGCTCGACGCAGGTGTGATGTCGATCGAACACGGTTTCTCCTTTGACTGTGAAATTGCTCAAGTCATGAACGAAAAAGGGGCATACATAACCACCAACCTGACGGCCTTCGATCCCGGGTTGCTCGATATTCCTGCAGTGGCAAACGTCCCGTCGAGCCTTGCTAAAGCAAAGTCCGCTTCGGCCACATTTGCGGGCTACATCGACAATATGAAGGAATGCCCGGTGAAGCGGGGCTTCCAGACCGACTGCGTTGGTTCGGTCGAGGCTTGCAATATCCAGATTGCCTACGAGAAACACCTGAACAATGAATTCTTTGGGCCCTACACGTCCATGGTCACGCTGACATCGACAGGTGGCGAGGTCGTCGCTTTGTCAGGTGACTTCATGAACCCGTATACCGCCGGAAAACTGGGTGTGATCGAAGAAGGCGCCTATGCGGATATCCTGCTGATCGACGGTAACCCGCTCGAAGATTTCTCGGTGGTTGGTACGGGTGATCAGTGGTTCGGCGCCGACCCGAGGCCTGAAAGTCCAGATACGATCCGCCTGATCATGAAGGACGGCGTCATCTACAAAAACACACTGGATTGACCCGTATAAAGAGCCGGAGAGCATTTATGCACCATTTGTTTCGCTCCGTAGTATTTGCAGGGTTGGTTTGGTGTGGACAATCTGCCATGGCGACGCCCGATACCGAGTTGGGCTGGGCAGACCTACCGGACCCATCCGCGCAGGTCTTTGAAGACCCCTACCGTGATCTCAGGCCCGAGCAATTCGACGATGTCCTTTACGTTGTGCGGCTGCGCGGCAGGCTGCAGCATGACAGTGTCAGCGGAGAAGAGAGGCAGAAATGGCAAGCGCTTTTGACCGAGACTGAGGATGCCTTGGCAGCTGATGGAATTGACGTCGACTGGCTGCTCGATCAGCGCGAGGTTGTGATGGAACGTCGAAGAAAGGCTGGGACGAACGGAAATCCACAATTCGATGGTCAAACAATCACACTCGCGGGCTTTGCCATTCCTGCCCCCAGTGATCCGGACGGTCGGCCTGTGGCGTATTTGGTACCCGAACGAGGGATGTGCAGCCACATGCCGCCCCCTCCGCCCAACCAGATGATCCGTGTGCGGTTGAATGGAGACTGGACGCCTAGCTATTTTCACGAACCCGTTCGGCTGACGGGCATGCTGACTATCGATCCTTCTGCTCAGAATATGATGGTTGTGGACGGCTTCATGCCAATGAATGCGACTTTCCAGTTAGAGACGGAACGTGTCGAAACTCTGGAAACTGAAGCAGACAAGCTGGAATGGAAGCAGCGTGCCGCTGACCGTATCCGGGCGGCGGGAAATCGCAAGACCGGCGGTGCAAAGGCGTCCGAATGATTAGACTTCTAATTGCCGCATTGAGCATTGCCTTCGCTGGTGCCGCGTCGGCGCAAGGTCTGTCTGGGCCCTCTTCGGTCGAAGCTGATCTAGACCCCGGAGATGGGTTAACCGACCCACAATATCGTTCCGATTTTCCACGCAACATCGCGCCGGGTTGGTTTCAGTGGAAAGACCGACTGGCTGAGGGTGGGTTTCGGTTCAATGTTGATTACTTGGCATTGGGCCAATCCACGAATGCTGATCTGGGAACCGGCGAAGCGGCCAGCGGAATTGCGCGCTTCTACGGTAGTTGGCGGGCAACTGAACGGGGTTCTCTGACATTCAAGATCGAAGACCGGCACAGTTACACGGACGTTGCTCCGCAGTTTCTCGGTCTGGATGGCGGAGCCCTTTCAATCACGGGAACGGCCTTCAACGATAATGGTCTGCTGCTGACCAACCTGTTCTGGACCCAAAGGGCCGAGAACGGTTCGTGGACGCTGCAAGTCGGGCAGATTGATGTAACAGACTTTGTGGATATCTATGGGTTGGTAAGCCCCTACAGTGGCTTCCAAAACCTGTCTTTCAATACCAACCCGACAATTAATACGCCCAACCAAGGCCTTGGTGTTGCCGGTGGGGTAAAGCTGAGCGAGAACCTTTACGCCGTTGCCAGCGTCTCAGACGCAAACGCCGACCCGTCTGATCCAAACTTTGATGTGTTTAGCGACGGCAATCTCTTCAAATCACTCGAATTTGGTTACACCTCCGGCTTTGATCGCATCTACTTCGACAATATCCATTTGACCCTCTGGCATGCGGATGCGGCTGACGATGGGAGTCGAGCGGAAGATTACGGCGCTGCGTTCTCTGCCGCATGGTTTGTTGACAATAAGTGGATGCCGTTCTTTCGGGCTGGGGCCTCAAAGGGGACCGCAGCGCTTTATGACCGGTCCGTCTCTGCAGGTCTGGGCTACTATGGTCGCAATACCGATTTGGCCGGGCTGGGCTTGAACTGGGCCGAGGCAAGAGGCATAGACGGTGACCAGTTCACGCTCGAAGCATTCTACCGGTTTTCAATCTCGCCCGGATTGCAGATCACGCCATCACTGCAGTTCATTTCTGACCCGCTGCTGAGCCCCACTCAGGATAACATTACGCTCTTCGGTCTAAGAACCCGGATCGTTTTCTGACGGGTTCGAATGTGGCGCTAAGAACAAAGCAGTTAGGGAGGTTCTGTTATGAAGACCATGTTGGCCGTAAGCGCTCTCGCGATCACTCTAGGTTGCGCAACACACGCGAGCGAGGAAAGCAAGACTTGGGATGCATCAGAAGAGGCGAAGCAATTCGTACAAGACACCGTAGTCCTCGGCATGTTGGCCAGCCCCTACGGCACTGGTTGGACCGACTACGACCAGCTTCATAATTACTTCGCACGCGCTCGGGACAACGGCATTACGGGACACGAGATGACGCTGGCAGCTGCGGATATGTCGTTTGAAACCCTGCTAGAGCAGCACTATCACTTTCGCTTAGCCATGGCGCAGCAACCGGAAAACTACCTGATCGTCAATGAAACCCGAGATATCGAAGCCGCCCATATACAAGGCAAGACGGCTGTCATCTGGAACAGCCAAACCGCCACAATCCTGAACGGCGATCTTAAGAAAATGGCATTGCTAAAGGATATGGGGATCAAAAGTATGATCCTGGCTTACAATGACATTTTCCGAACCGGATCGGGGCAGTTGGCGGCCTATAACGGGCGCGACATTGGTCTGACGCCTTGGGGGATGTCGGTCATCGATGAAATGGTGCGGTTCGGTATCCTGCTCGACCTAAGCCACACGGGTTCAAAAACGGCCAACGACGCCATGGACTACATGGATGTAAACTATCCCGGCGTGCCATATGTCTATACGCACTCTGTCCCAGCTGGGCTTTATGCGAATGAACCCAACGCCACGCCACGCGGATGCTATCGAGCCATTCCGGACGACGAAGCGTTACGCGCGGCCCAATCAGGTGGTTACATTTCTCCGACCTTCACCGAATGGATGATGGACGGTGTTTGGCCTGAGGATATCTCACCCGAGCAAGCTGCTGATATGATCGACTACTATGTCCAACTTGTGGGGGTCGACCATGTTGGAATCGCAACGGACGACATGTTCTCAACTGAACTAGTCGTACAGTTCGCAACTGCAAACGCGAGCATGTACGACGACGGCGGCTACATGATCGATGCGTTCAACAAAGGGGCCACTGGCAACGGCGAACTTGCCAAAATCCTTGCGGCGATTACCGATGACCTTTGGGCGAGGGGCTATTCCAATGAGGACCTTGCGAAGATTTATGGCGGTAACAAGATGCGAGTTTACGCACAAGTTTGGGAGGGCAAACCACCCGAACTATTCCTGAAAGAGTACCCCGAGCGTCTGCGCCTAAGGCAAGAACTACGTGATGGGTTTTATTCGCGTTAGACTATTGGGAGCCTACCGAAAGAAGACAGATTACTTCCCGGACGGGCGAGGCTTACGCCCCGCCCTTTGCTAAGTTGTCCCGCTTCCAAAGAGGTTGCAGATTGCTGTAGTGGCAAAGTTCGATGAGGTGCTCCAAAGACCGAGCAGCTGAGAGAGGGGTAATATGATCCACCTCCCATTGACCATACCGCTCCCATGTCATGCCGTCTGTGAACCGGGCCTCTATGTGTCGCCTTAAGGCCGCATGCGAGCAACCGACTGCCCGAGACGGGCTGGCCTCGCCCCTCAATATCTGACCTGACCGGTTCTGTACTGACCTGAACATACGGTAAGATGGATCGATTGCTCGGCACCTCCGATCCCGCTCGACCGTGTTCTCAGCGTTGCACTGAACGCACTGGCGATTGCTGACGTAGCGCTCAGCCAGGTGCCCAAACTTGCACGGACGACCCGTCCAGAAACGAGAAAGGCCGCGCAGGGCGGCCTCCTTACGAGTGAGGAACGTCGGTTCCGATGCTATGTCAAACGGCATTATGCTGCTGCCGCCACCTGACGACCCTCCAACCGGGAAAGCAACTCATTCTGCCTATGCCCTTTGGCACAAACCTGTCCACTATTGACCTCACCGGATAGCAGCCAGTTCAGCAGTAGGTTCCGCATTCTCTGAGATGGCATGTAGAGCGTTACACGATGCCTTGGCGTGTAGGCGCGCCCCGTACCGTTAAGGCCTCCGACACGTATTGCGGATCGGAACAGCCACTGCACCAGTTCGGTCAACGCATAGGCGTCAGAGAACCTTTGAGCTTCGTTGCTGTCGCGTTTCATGCCAAGGAACGTGAGAAGTTGTGGATTGGGGTTTTGGTCATATAGGTACACCGCTGTGGTGCACCCTATGTGGGCATTGGTCCCACGTGTGGTGTTGGGTACGAAGCTAACACCGTCTGTGGTCCACATTGCATCAAAGACCTCAGTGTCCTTGTTGTACACCTCTTCTTTCAAGGCGCGCCCGAACATACGCGTATGCCTTGAGAGCCTACCTGCCTTTGGCTTTTGTCCGGTCTCAGCGTCATGCCACAGGCGGCGTGCACACGTCAGCATGACCGTTTTGGGGTCTACGCCATACAGTTCTCTTGCTTTGAACTTGCGTAGCTTGTGACCAATCGAGGAGCACTGCGAGTGCGTTTTGATCGTCTTTAGCTGAGCGCAATGTGTCCACTTTTGGTTCTTTAGTTCCGGTATGGGTAATACCGTCAGCGCGTTAGCAACATCTTCTCGCCACGCTGCCTCGACTTCTTTATCCAGACGCTGCACATCCAAAGTGAAGGAGCCCGGATGCTCTTTCTGCAGTTTTTGCAGGTACTGCAGCAGCACCGATCCTTCCGAAAGGTACGTGTAAATCGTCACGGACTTGGGCTTGAGCAAGAGTTCTTTGGGAATGGCGAGGACGAACAGCTTCTCGCTTATGCGATACAGTGCACCCGACTTGGCTTTGTCATAGAGGGATCGGTCAAATGTCTTGTTCCCTTTGCGGTATAGTTCATCCCACATTTCCGTTGGAACAATTCGTCCGTCAGGCTCCTCTTTTGCCATGCCAAGGCCTAGGTAAGCTGTGTCAAAGTCAACCTTTCGGACTGTTTGGTCCACCTCGAAGGGGTTTACGACCTCGTCGATGATGAGGTTGTATCCACTAAGTAAGTGATCGACTTCGATGGTTGGTTTGCCGTCGCTGTCGAACTCAGTACATCTCGCAACGCCGGTACTCTGGGTTGCTAAAGTTCCAAGTCGATAGAAAAGTGCGTGAGTACAAGCAATTGACTTGCCCGCTCGGATCAACTTCTCGCAGTGATCGCTTTTGCTACCGCCATTGCAAATAGGCTGTGTGAGGATGAAATCGGAACCTGTTCGGGCACCTTTAATGAACCGGTCTACCTCGCTCAGGTAAGGGACGACGGCCACATATTTTTCCGACTTTTTGAAGCTGCGGTTGATTTCTGTGGATTTGCCATAGCCACATGGTTTGTCGGCAATAGTGATATGGGGCATATAAGCCTCCTGTGTTCGGCCCATTGGACCAGTTTGGGGAATGTGCTCTGGTGGATGCCGAGCAAGTGGAATTGCCCCGTTGGGGCGAATGGGAGAAAATCCCGGTTAACACGCAACGGCTAAGCTAGAGGGATCAATAGAACTCTTTTCAGTACTTTTGCTTACAAGTCTGCGTGATTTTGTGTTTATTTACTTACGTTTAACGGTGACCTGCTCCACTCGCATTGGAGCGAAGTGGGTCCAAACCGTCAAAGCAACCTGATCAACGCTGACTAAGCGAAACCCGTATGCTCAATTGACGGAGGGGTTTTGCTCAACTGAGGGAGGGGTTTTGCCCGATTGAGGGCGGCGTGTCGCCTGTTAGTTCTCTAGAGGGAGGGTTAGCGGCTTTGTGTTCATAAGAGGAAGGACTAACGTCATTGCCCAGTGCTTGAGGAGTTAGCGGTTAGCAACCGGGCAAGCGAAAACGCACAAAGTACACTTGTTTTCGGTGGATTGGGTGAGGGTGGTCCTTAATGACGCAATGGGGAGAGCATGACCACCCTGCACTGTATCAAGTCGATTTAAGCAAGTTCAACAGCTGCCAGCTTTGCCACGATGTCATCGGTCTGCAGGTGGGTGTAACGCATTAACATCCGCAAATCCCGATGCCCGCTGATCATTTGGACCTGCGCCAGCGATAACCCGCTTTCCACAAAGCGGGACACCGCCTCGTGTCGAATGTCATGAAATGTAAGGTTGTCCACGCCTGCACGTAGTCTGAGACGTTCAAAGGCCAATCGTACTGAGTTCCCAGACAGGGGCAAACAACGGTCTTCACCGCGTGGCAGGTCCATCAAGACGGAAACGGCATTCGGGCTGAGAGGCACTGTACGGGCGCGACCGTTTTTGGTTTGGGGCAAGAACACTGTCCGACGCTCAATGTCTACGTGCTTCCATTGCATTGATAACAATTCCCCGCGTCGCATCCCGGTTGCTAAGGCCAGCGTCAGCAACGGTATCATCAGTGGAGACCGGGCTTGGTTTACGGCTTCCAACAAAGCCTGCCATTCTCCTTGCTGCAATCGTCTCTCGCGGCGGTTGTCGATCTTGGGCCGCCGGACAGGCTTGACCGGGTTCCCATGTGGCAGGGTCTGCCCCCAATCCTCACAGGCGACATCAAGGGCGTGCTGCAACCAACCCAGTTCCCTCACTACAGTCGCAGCCTTCATGGATTTAATGCGTTGGTCACGATAGTGGACAAAATCAGCGGATCGCAGCTTGCCGACCTTCTTGCTGGCTAACTTCGAGCACTTACGCAGGAACCCGTTGATTGCATAACTTTCATTGTCCGCGCACCGTTTCTCGCTCGTGACGTTGTCTCGGTATTTTCTCAGCACTTCACCAAGTGTCATCTCGGATGCGTTCACACCTAGGTCTGGGGTTAGCAATCCCCTGTCGGCGCTCAACTCCGTCTCACGAGCCCACTTCGTCGCATCAGCACGCTTTAGAAAGGACTTGGATCGGGATTGCCCGTCCTTCCGAACCGTCGCCTGCCACTTTCCGCTAGGCCGTTTTACGATTGTTGCCATGGCCCATATCTCCTGTGTTGGAGACATCTTTTCCGTTTAAGTGCAGCGGAGGCGCAGCGGACACAGTTTCATGCGCAGAACAGCAGAAGGTGCTGGTCGCATAAGCCCTTGATACATTGTGGGGAAAGGATGGTGGGTGATGAGAGACTCGAACTCCCGACATCTTCGGTGTAAACGAAGCGCTCTACCAACTGAGCTAATCACCCGTGACGCTGCATGTAGCCAAGCCTGCGCGCGGGCGCAAGAGGGTCAGATACAATTTCTTTGCTTCATTGTCAGATCATTTTGCTTTGCGTGATCGCCCAGCAATGAATTTTGTTCGTTTTCCGCAGACTGCATCACATGCGAAGGGGAAAGGCGCTTGCGTGCCCCATGCCGCGTCAGATATTCCCGAAGGGACTGAAACCTTCCAGACGGGAGAGCACATGATCCTGTCCCTAGCCCGCCGGTGTGTAATCGCGGCCTTGGTGTTGGGTGTTTTGACACTGGCACCGATCCGGGCCGGTGCAGCAGAGGTTTTGGTCTTTGCAGCCGCCAGTTTGAAAACCGCGCTGGATGAGATCGCACCTGCCTTTGAACAACAGACCGGGTATGAGGTTACGGTGTCTTATGCGGCCTCATCTGTTCTAGCACGGCAGATCCAGTTGGGCGCGCCTGCGGATCTGTTCATTTCGGCAAATGTAAATTGGATGGATGTGCTGCAGGATCAAGGCATGATCGATGTGGTATCGCGCGTGGACCTGCTGGGCAATGGGTTGGTTTTGATCGGTGGAACGGAGCAGACTCAGATTGGCAAGATGCAGTCTAGCACTGACCTTTCCGGCGCTTTGGGCAGCGGATATCTGGCGATGGCACTGGTAGATGCGGTTCCGGCGGGTGTGTACGGCAAGACCGCGTTGCAAAGCCTTGGGCTGTGGGGTGGGATTGAGGATCAGGTTGCGCAAACCGACAATGTCCGTGCAGCTCTAGCACTGGTTGCGGCCGGGGCGGCACCGCTGGGGATTGTTTACCAATCGGACGCGCAGGCTGACGAGCGGGTTCGGATCATAGCGTCCTTTCCGCCGGATACGCACCCGCCAATCATATACCCGGCGGCAGTCACTGTGACAGCAAAGCCAGAAGCGCATGCGCTTCTGGATTATCTGCGATCAGATGCGGCTCGAAACGTCTTTATGGAACAGGGTTTTGCCCTGCCGGGCAGCTAGCCAATGGAGTGGTTGGGGCCTGCGGAACTTGAAGCGCTGAAACTGTCACTACGCGTGTCCTTTTGGGCAACGCTAGTAACCTTGCCCTTTGGAATATTTGTGGCCTATGCGTTGGCGCGTTGGCGTTTCCCGGGACGTCAGTTGCTGAACGGGTTAGTGCATCTGCCTCTGATCCTTCCCCCCGTCGTAACAGGATACCTTCTGCTGCTGACCTTTGGCATCCAAGGCCCGTTGGGCAAGCTTCTGGCCGAGTTTGGTATCATCGTGGCCTTTCGCTGGACCGGTGCGGCGTTGGCGGCGGGGATCATGGCCTTTCCCCTTATGGTCCGCGCTATTCGCCTTTCGATTGAGGCAGTTGACCCCAAGCTGGAACAGGCCGGGGCGACATTGGGCGCATCGCGGCCCTTTGTGTTTGCCACCGTCACCCTCCCGATGATTCTGCCCGGCGTGGTCGCTGGTGCCATCCTCGCCTTTGCCAAGGCGATGGGAGAGTTTGGTGCCACGATCACCTTTGTCTCGAACATCCCCGGTCAGACCCAGACCCTGCCTTCGGCGGTCTATGCTTTCCTGCAGGTGCCGGGGGGTGAGGGTGCGGCGACGCGGTTGGTGGTGGTCTCGATCATTGTCGCCATGGGGGCGCTGCTGTTGTCCGAATATGTCGGCCGACGCGCGGCTGCACGGGTGTCTGGATTATGAGCCTCTCTGTCCGCCTGCAGCATGATTTGCCCGATCTGGAACTGGATTTCAGCTTTGATGCACCTCCGGGGGTGACGGTTTTGTTTGGGCGATCCGGGTCGGGTAAAACCACAGTAGTCAATGCGGTGGCTGGACTGCTGCGGCCCAAAGTCGGGCGTGTCGCCGTCAATGATTGGGAATTGTTCGATACCGAGAAAAACCTCTGGCTGCCGCCGCACCGCAGGCGTTTGGGGTATATCTTTCAGGAAGGCCGTCTGTTCCCGCATCTAACTGTGCGTCAGAACCTTTCCTATGGGCGTTGGTTTGCCCCCAAACGGGCGCGACTTGAACACCCGGACAAAGTGATTGAAATGCTGGGCGTCGGGCATCTGCTGGATCGCCGCCCAGCGGGTCTTTCAGGAGGAGAGAAACAGCGCGTCGCGATAGGTCGCGCGTTGCTGGCCAGCCCAAGACTGATTTTGGCCGATGAGCCCTTGGCTGCGTTGGACGATGCCCGCAAGGCCGAGATCCTGCCCTATTTCGAGAGACTGCGGGATGAGGTTTCGGTTCCAATCCTATACGTCACCCATTCCGCGGCCGAGGTCGCGCGGCTGGCTACCTCGGTCGTCGCTTTGCAGGACGGCAAGGTTGTTCGGCATGGCCCGGCCTCGGAGGTTTTGGCAGACCCGTCGGTAGCTCCGGCGGGCGTTCGAGCTGTGGGCGCGGTGCTGAAAGTGCGGGTGCGCGAACATCATCCCGATGGGTTGACCGAGCTGGATGCCGGTGGGTCGCGCCTGTTCCTGCCGCGCATTGCGCATCAGGTGGGGGAAGAGCTTCGCATCCGTATCCCCGCACAGGAGGTCATTCTGTCCAGCAAGCGGCCCGAGGGGCTTTCGGCCCTGAACGTGTTGGAAGGAACGGTCGATACGATCCGTGCGGGCGATGGGCCCGGTGCCATTGTTTCGGTTCAGACCCCGGCAGGGCCGGTTCTGGCGCGCGTCACCCGCCGCTCGGTCGAGGCGTTGGAGCTAAAGACAGGCAAACCCTGTTTCGCGGTGATCAAGACAGTAGCCTTGGCGCCACAGGATGTTGGCGGGCGGCTGATCGCGCCCTAGATCAGTGAGTTGAGCTCTGCGTGTTTTGCGGGTGGAACGTCAAACCGGCCCTTCGAGGATGCCCTTTTCAAGTCGTTCCTCAACTTTAAAGCGTAAAGTTGAAAAACCCGGACAGAACGTCGCAAACTTTACTCAACGGGTTTGCCCTCTATGATCCTGAGCAAGGCCAATTTTATTAGGGATGTTTTGTCATGCGGCTATTCAAATTTTTAGGCGTTGGTGCTCTGGCGATATTGCCTGCGCTGACGCATGCCGCCGGGTTCGGGATTGGGTTTGGTGTTAATCCCGCATATCGAGCGACGGTAACGCCGCTGAAGGATGGCACCTATCAGGTCGTTACGCACGGATCATCGGCGGCAATTGCTTACTGGTGCGGCATCGGTGACTTCGCCATCCGCACCCTGGGCGTGCCGACGACCCAACGAATCTACGTCTCGAAAGCCTATGAAAAGCAGACAAGGACCGTGCAGTTTTCTCTGACACCGCCCGAAGGCGGCGACACCTCGAAAAGCTATTCGATCACGGTCAGTCGCGTGGGTGAGAATATGTCGGCATCCGGGGCGCGGAGCCATTGCTTTGACAACATCATGGATTTCGATTTCTAAGCGAAATCAGACCCACTTGGCCATCGGTGGCAGGCTCATTAACACGGCATCCGGATCGTGGCCAGTTTCCAGCCCAAACTTGGTGCCCCGGTCGTAGACCAGATTGTATTCGGCGTAGAGACCCCGATGCACAAGCTGCGTATTCTTATCGTCGTCGCTATATCCCTGCACACGGCGCTTTTCGACCAAGGGTAGAAAAGCAGGCAGGAAGGCCCGGCCGATATCCTGTGTCAGCGCAAAATCCGCCGCCCAGTCACCGGTGCAATAGTCATCCATGAAGATGCCGCCGACGCCTCGGGCGCGTTTGCGATGCGGGATATTGAAGTATTCATCAGCCCACTCTTTCAGGCGCGGGTAATGTCCCGGCCCGTGCGGGTCCAGATGCGTCTTTTGCGTAGCGTGGAAATGGGCGGTGTCCTCGTCATACTCAATGCAGGGGTTCAGGTCCGACCCGCCACCGAACCACCACGCGTGCGGTGTCCAGAACATGCGGGTGTTCATATGCACCGCCGGAACATGTGGGTTCTGCATATGCGCCACCAGCGAAATTCCCGAGGCCCAGAACCGCGGATCATCAGCCATGCCCGGAAGGCCTTTGCGTGCGGCCATCGCCTGCTGCGCCCGCTCACCCAGCGTGCCGTAAACGGTCGAGATATTGACGCCGACCTTTTCAAATACGCGGCCTCCGCGCATCACCGACATCAATCCACCGCCCGCGTCCGAGCCGTCCTCGGACTGGCGCGTGGTTTCCTTGACCTCGAAACGACCAGCGCGGGCATCCGAGAATGGTCCAATATCGTGACTGTCTTCCAGGGCTTCGAATGCTGCGACGATCTCGTCGCGCAATTGGCGGAACCAGGAGGCGGCGGCGGATTTCTCGGTATCGAACATGGGGTCAGTGCGCCGGTGCTGCGACGGGGTCCAACAGGGTGCGGCCGCCATCAATGGTAAGAATTTGCCCGGTGATGAACCCGGCCGCGTCCGAGGCCAGGAACTGTGCCGTTTCGGTCAGTTCGGTCGGTGAGGCGATGCGGGCCAGCGGCGTGTGCTTTTCGATGTCGTCGCGGAAATCGCGGTTCTCTTTCAGGGTGGATTGCAGCGAGGCACTCATGACTGACCCCAGCGCGATCGAGTTTACCCGGATGCGGTTTGGCGCCAAGGCCACGGCCAGAGAGCGTGTCATCTGGTCCAATGCGGCAGTCGAAACTGAATAAGCCATCAGGTCGGGGTGGGTGCGTCGCGCGGCAATGGAAGACAGGTTGATGATCGATCCGGCAACGGATTCTTTGTCATCGCCGGCCTGTTTGATCATCCGTTTGGAGACCAGCTGACTTAAGCGCAAGGCAGGCATCAGATTCTGGTTCAGCAAGGTGCGGACCGAATCGTCCTCGGGATCCAGCGGATCGGAAGGGATCACCTGCCGCGCGCCGTTGATCAGGATATCAACCTGATCGAAGGCGTCGATCGTGGCTGAGAGCAAGTTGGCAATTGTCAGTTTCTCGCGCAAATCACCCGCAAAGAAGCGGATGTTACTGTCATCGGCCTGTTCGCCCAACTCTTCGGATAACCGTCTTTCATCCATATCGGCGAACATCACATTGGCACCCGCGTCGGCAAAGTGGCGCCCGATGGCGAGACCAACGCCATTGGCTCCGCCGGTCACGATTGCAGTTTTGCCAGCTATGGAAAAGGACATGCGTTTCCTCCTGAATTGCGGCGCAGGTTAACCGGGATCACCGCCGAGGGCGAGAGGCGTGAAACACCTTGAACCGATTGTCTCCGGTCACTTCTTCGACATGCGTGAATGCGTCGGTCAGTGTGGTTTCATAGGGCAGGTGACGGTTGGCCACCATCCAAAGGCTGCCATTGCGGGTCAGGTTCCTGGCAGCAGATGAGATGAAACCTTGTCCCAGTGCAGGCTCGGCACTGCGCGACGTGTGAAAGGGCGGGTTCATTATTATGGTGTCGATCGGTTCGGGCGCGTGCCATGACACGGCGTCGGCCCAGTGAAACTGTGCGCGGGGATCGGCCACATTTGCGCGGGCGCAGGTCAGGGCGGCATGGTCGGCCTCGACCAGATGTAGGGATTTCAGACCAGGTGCCTGTGGCAGCCCAGCTGAGAGGTAGCCCCATCCGGCCCCCAGATCGGCGACACGCGCGCCCAGCTTGTCGGGCAGCGCAGCCAGCAACAGGGCAGACGCAGGATCGACGCCGTCAGCGGAAAACACACCTGGCGCGGTCTGGTAGCCGTCCGCGGTTTGATATTCTGGCGCGGCCCAGTCTGCGAAGGCCTTCGCATCCGATTGGAACCAGAAAATCTTGCCGTGCGCTTTCGAGATAGGTCCCTCAATCCCTACGCGCTTGCGGATGTCCTTTAACAGACTGTCTACACCGTCGGTCTTGGCGCCATCGACGACGACCAGCCCACTGGCGAGGGTGCAGGCCTGCTGTACCATCGAGCGAGCCAACGATTTAGCGCGCGGAAGGATTACAATGGCGTCCTGACAAGACCCCTGCGCTTCTGGGGAAACGGAGAAGCCCAGATCGGCGAAATGGTCGTGAAAGGGTTTGAAGGGCTGGACTACCTTCGTCTCATGCGGCAAGGCCGACAAGTCGGTTGCAGTAGTCGGCCCAAGCACCTTGAGCAGTTGAGTTAGCGTCAGGCCGCTTTTCAAGGCAAGATCAATTCGAGGGGACATAAGCGTTTCCGAAAGGCCGATCCGGCCTTACTCTTCCCGTTCCATGGTGCATTGCAGGGGATGCTGGTGCCTGCGGGCGAAATCCATGACCTGGCCTACTTTGGTTTCGGCAATCTCGTGACTGAAGACACCAACCACAGCCACGCCTTTTTTGTGAACGGTCAGCATGATTTCGAACGCTTGTGCATGGGTCATGCCGAAGAAACGTTCAAGAACGTGCACGACGAACTCCATCGGGGTGTAGTCGTCATTCAGCAGCAGAACCTTATAGAGCGGCGGGCGCTTGGTCTTGGGGCGCGTCTCAACCAGAACGGACGAGTCGCTTTCGTCATCCGGTTTGTCAGACATCATCCATTGGTGTTCAAGCATTACGTTCCATTGTCCGATTCAGGCTTCGGTTTATCTGAGCGCTTATATAACGTCGAACGGGCCAGAGAAAAGAGTTAGCAGGACGCAATCGACATGGGCCAGAACCTTACCACAATCGGCTTCGATGCGGATGACACTTTGTGGCATAACGAAAGATTTTTTCAGCTGACACAGGGACATTTTACCGACTTGCTGGCTGATCATGCCGAGCGTGACCACCTGTTGGAACGTTTGCTAGAGGCCGAAAAACGCAACATTCGGCACTATGGCTACGGGATCAAAGGCTTTGTCCTGTCGATGATCGAGACTGCGATTGAGGTGACAGAAGACCGGGTTCCGGCCTCGGTCATACGTCAATTGATCGAAGCGGGGCAGGAAATGTTGGCCCACCCGATCGAGTTGTTGCCCCATGCGCGCGAGGCGATTCAAAGCGTAGCTGCGACTCATCAAGTCGTGTTGATTACGAAAGGCGATTTAATTGATCAGGAGCGCAAGCTGGCTCAGTCCGGGTTGGGTGAACTGTTTGATGGGGTCGAGATTGTGTCCGAGAAAACGCCGAAAACGTATCGGGACATTTTTGGAGAGTACGGTGAGGGGCCCGCAAGCGCGATGATGGTGGGAAACTCAATGCGTTCGGACGTGGTCGCGCCACTTCAGGCCGGGTGTTGGGGCGTGTATGTGCCGCACGGGTTGGTCTGGGAAATTGAACGGGCTGAAACACCGGTGGGGAATCCAAGATTCCGCAAGTTGCAGGATTTGGGCCAACTGGCCGAGCTGGTTCAAGAGCTCAATTGATGTTGCCGAATAGTATCACTTAGGAACTTTCCCTCAGGGATGTCGGCATAATCTGGCCATTTTCATGGATTTGGTGGTCCGGCAGCGGTGTTCGCCCACATGTTGTGTGTCTGCAGCGGGTTCAATAAACCGCGAATTCTTGAGCTTTTTGTTTATTTCACCTGCCCCCTGTGCTAGCCTGAATGCTAATAAAATAATTATTTTGCTGACCGGGAAAACCCGGCGGCCCGAGGTAGACAGAGGCAAAGATCGTGCAGGTTCGGCGGACAGTTCCGGCCCGAATGGGCTTATTTCTTATAGCATTCTTGTGGCTGCTCTCTTTCGCGCCGTTGCAAGCGGTGGCCGCGCCCTATGCGGCGATGGTGATCGACGCGCGCACCGGAGAGGTGCTGCATTCGCGTAACGCTGATACCCGACTGCACCCGGCTTCTCTGACCAAGATGATGACGCTGTACATCGCCTTCGAAGCGGTGCGGAATGGTGAGATCGAATTGGATTCACCGGTTCGTATTACTCGGGCCGCGGCAGCAGAACCACCTTCTAAACTGGGTTTGCGCACGGGCCAGACAATTGCCTTCCGCTATCTGATACGCGCGGCTGCGGTGAAGTCGGCCAATGACGCGGCCACTGCCATCGGTATTGCGATCAGTGGATCCGAGGCCGCGTTCGCCCGCCGTATGACCCGCACCGCAAAAGCGATGGGCATGAGCCGGACAACCTTCAAGAACGCACATGGCCTGACAGAATCAGGTCACCTGTCGACCGCGCGGGACATGACCACGCTGGGTCGTCATCTGCTGTATGATTATCCGCAATATTACAACCTGTTCTCGCGCCAATCGACGGATGCAGGGATCAAGACGGTTCCGAACACCAACCGCCGTTTGCTTGCGGCGTATAGAGGCGCGGACGGGATCAAAACCGGCTATACCCGTGCGGCGGGTTTCAATCTTGTCGCTTCGGCCAAGCGCAAGGATGAACGCATCATCGCCACTGTGTTTGGTGGCAAATCCGGCGCTTCACGCAACGCCAAGGTAGCCGAATTGTTGGACATGGGTTTCCGCCGCGCCCCTTCGCGCGCTCCAATCCGCAAACCATCGCGTCCGGCCTATGCCGGGAATGCCGGTTTGGGCGTAACAGTTGCGGCCCTGACCGGTGCGCCGACTTCCAGCCTGCGTCCGGTACTGCGTCCGGGACCGGGTGCTGCGGTGCAGGTGGCAGGTACGGTCGCGGCAACAGCCGCGAAAAATGGCGCGCGTATTCAGAATGGCATCGCTGCGGCCATCGCCGCTGCTGATGTCCAGACACCGACCGACGACACCACGCGGCCCGCCGCGCGCCCGGAAGATTTGGTTTTGGCCTCGACCAACCCCGCCGAACTGCCCGAGCCGGAACAGGAAATAGTTACTCGGCTTTCCACATCAGGCGGACACCTTTGGGGTGTCAATGTGGGTCGCTATACCACCCGCTACGAGGCTGAGAAGGTGTTGCTGAAAACTGCCCTCTCGGAGATGACCACTCTGGAAGGTACGCTGCGCAAGGTTAACCAAAGCTCGCGCGGTTTCGAAGCGACGTTCCAAGGCATGACCCGCGAAGAGGCCGATCTGGCCTGTCGTCGGCTGCAAGCCCGGAATGTCACCTGTTTCATGATCGGACCGTCATAAGATCCGACATGTTTTCTCCTGGATGGGTCTGGGCTGCGGGGAAACTCGCAGCCCTTTTTTCTGCTTGAATCAGTCGAACACGTGCCCGTGCTGGTACTGCTCATCCTGCCCGGCAGCGGCAGTCAGGGCAGCCACGTTGTCCTTAGTGAAGAACCCGTCATAGTGATGGCAGCGCTCAATATACTCGGTGATCAGAAGCGTGTTCTTTGAGTGCTTCGAGAATATCTGCTTGAGGTTCGGATCGTCTTTGCACTCACCTACCACATGGGCCAGGAACGGCACGCCCTTGTCCTTGAGAGTATTGACCACGAAGTCGACGTTCTTTTCCCCGGCCCCGTGGTCACCATCCTGAATCTCGATCGCCATGTGATGCAGGCGGCGGCCGAAGTTGCGGACGAAATCCTCGGTCGGCATCGGCAGTTGTTCGAAGGAGTTCACAAAGGAAGGCGTGTTGTTCGCGGTAAAAACTTTAGCCGGTGATTTCTTGTCATCATCCACATTCGCGTTTCGGTTCACATTGGTCGATGAGTTCATGTCGAAGATGTTGTAGGCCCCCCAGAAATAATAGGGCACCATCGTCAGAAACTCGAGGATCGCGTCCTCTCGCTCACCGGCCAGAATACGGGTGGCAAGATGGTCGACGCCCAGCATCAGCGGAGCGATCTTGCTTTCGATGCCAAAGGCGGCGGCCTGATCCAGTTGTGCTTGTTCGGCGTCGCTCAGCAATACGCGGTCGCCAAGCCCGAGACTGTCGGGTTCGTTGAAGTCCAGTCCGGAGTAGCCGACCCGGTTGCAGGTGAAGTCAGACGGTGTGGTAAACCGGAATCCATCCATCGTGTAGAAGGGGTTTTCGGTATCGCCGCTATATTCAAATCGGATGTTCTGATCCTCAAGCGTTTTGGTCAGGGTGTTCAGGTCGCGGGCATCGTAGATTTCTCCTACATACCGGGTTTGCGGAGCCTTCCGGGCCAACGGGTACATTCTGTTGATGCGGGGTATGAAGTCCTCAAAACTTGGGCTCAGCGGTGCCATCACGATCAGCGCGGGATAGTCTGGGTGCGAATGCAGGATCGAGAATTTGTGGGTCTGCCCCAGATAGCTTGCCGTGTGGCGGTAGGGGGTCATCACGTAAAGCTCGACCAGAGTATCGAACAGCGATGTGGTTTCGACCTGTTGGACAATTGCCCGCATCGAGCCGACCTGATCGGTGAGGCCGGAACTGCTGCGGCGCTCGTAAATCTTCGGTAGGTATTCTTGAAAGAAGTCCGAGTTCTTCTTGTCGCCGCGGGGTTGGTAAGACATCAAATCGAAAGACATTAAAGCACCTCCTTGCGCAGGCCCGACAATCTGCGGGCTTGGCCTTGCCTGGATTTCCAATAATCAGAACATGTACTTGCAGACATGCTAGGCGCTGATATCCAGTCGAGCAACAGGTAGAAGGTGGGGCGCAGGTCTTACGCCCGCATTTCTATCGAATGAATTTGGCCACCTCGACACCGCCCTCGATCAGGTTCTCGCGCACGGATCGCGCGATCTGAACCGCGGTTGGGCCATCCCCATGCAGGCAGATCGTGTCGATTGACGTCTCCAACCTCTTGCCGGATTCGGTAATGATGGCACCCTCGAGGACCATGTTCAGGATGCGCGGCCCGGCAAGGTCCGGGTCATGGATGACCGCGCCGGGCAGGCTGCGGTCTACCAATGTACCGTCATCATTGTAGGCACGGTCCGCAAAAATCTCGCCAACCCATTTGCAGCCCAGATCGCGAACCGCCTCCTCTTGTTTGGTTACGGCCAGTACCATGATGATAATGTCTGGGGCTACGTCCAGCGCACCCTGATAGCAGGCGTGCGCCATGTCGATATCGACCGAGCACATATTGGCCAACGCCCCGTGCAGTTTCAGATGCCGGACTTCTGTGCCGACTGCCTTGGCCATCCCGATTGCAGCACCCAACTGATAGCGCACCAGATTGCGCAGGCTGTCTTGGGGTACTTTCATGTTGCGGCGGCCAAAGCCCTGCAGGTCGGGAAAACCGGGATGTGCACCAATGCCCACACCGTTCTCTGCCGCCAGCGCCATAGTCTTTGCCATCACGTCTGGGTCTCCGGCATGAAAGCCGCATGCAATATTGGCCGAGGTGATGATCTTCAGCAGGCTGTCATCATCACCCATTTTCCAAGGACCAAAGCTTTCCCCCATATCGGCATTCAGATCGACGCTGGGCATCGGTAAAACTCCTCACTCATTGGCAGAAATCATTCCGCCGACCAATTGGTAGGACAACAGGTCCGGAATGTCATGTGGATCGCGGATCAGGGGCTCAATCCGTGAGGGTAGCCGTGACAAGTCCGCCAGATAGGCCGCGTGCAAGGTGACGGCTTCATTAGTAGTGACGAATTCGAACCTTATCTGACCGCCCGCTGGGGTCTGCGCCGCACGGGGCAGGTCGCAGGGCAGGACGGTCGCGATGCGGGGGTATCCTCCGGTCGTCTGGCATTCGGGCAACAGGATAAAGGGGCTACCGGAGCCCGTCATCTGGATGTCGCCGGGGGTGATGACTTCGGACAGAATGTTCAGTTGCCCCTTGGCAGCGAACCCTTGTCCCTCACTTTCCAACTGCATCCCCATCCGGTTTGCCCGAGCACCGCGCTGGAAAGTGGTTCGGGTAAAGCGGTCCAGCGTCTCTTGATCGAACAGCGGAGTCTGAAAGCTTGCCAGCACGCGCAGTGTACCTCCGGCAAAGCGATCTTCCAGGCACAGTCTCATACCGCCACTGCCCGAGTGAGGGCCGGTCGGAAGTCGGTCGCCTGCTTGAACGGCACGCCCGACCTTTGCCGTCAAATGCGCTGAACGAGAGCCAAGAAACAGCGGCGTATCAATCCCGCCGCCGACATGTAGGTATCCGTAGTTGCCCTGCCGTGCCGCCCCGATCACCAGCAGCTGTCCGACATCCATGGGGTGCGATGCATTCCACTCGACCGAATTGCCGTCAATACTTGCCTGCATCGGCGCACCGGTCAGGGCAATGGTAAGCGGTTGGGTGGCTTCAAACGTGCCTCCCATGCCCGCCATTTCCAAAGCGGCACAATCTGGGCTTTGCCTCAACAGTGCGGCCCCTTCATGAAAAGCCAGTTGGTCCGCTACCCCGGACCGCGACAGGCCCTGATCCAGATACCCAGTGCGCCCCTGATCCTGCACCGTACAGGCAGGCCCGATCTGATGCACCAGCAGGCTCATGATAGAATCTCCGTGCAGGTCGCGCCGCCATCGCCATCATTGGTCGCGCGGATAGCCTCCAATTCGTCCCGGCTGACCGGAAGGAATTGCATCTCATCGCCGGGGCGCAAGGCAAAGCTTTGCTCGGCTTCGGGGCGGAAACAGCGAAACGCAGTCTGACCCACATGCCGCCACCCAGTAGGCGTCGGCCCCGAAAACAGCACGAATTGAGAGATCGCCAAAACCAACGCCCCCGCGGGCACCATCGGCGTCAGTTCCTTGAGGCGCGGTATGTTGAACTCGGGTCCCAACGGGCCGAGATAGGGCTGACCGGGCGCAAAACCGATCGTCAGCACGCGCACACGGGTGGCGCTAAGCCGCTCTACAGCCTCGGATGGCGAAAGCCCGGCGGCCGCTGCCGCCTCATCCAGCTGCGGCGCAAGCTCTCCGCCATATACAGTGGGAACCCTCCACAAGCGTCGCCCGTATGGCAGTGGCGCCTCGTACCAGTCCTGTTCACGCAGTATCGCGTTCACCCGTTCCTGGATATCCGAATGCGGCAATGTCAGGGGATCGAACCGAATATAGGTCGAGGCCAAAGACGCTGATGTTTCGATCACCCCATTCCAATTTAGGGTGTCAATCATATTACGAAATGCCAGGGCGGCTCGGTTAGAGGGTTCCGCCATCTTGTCTGCAAACGACACCAGCAACCCGTCCAGGCCGACCGTTCGTATGCAGGGAAAATTGGGAGCGTGCGTGGGTGTCATAACTTGGTTTGTTTAGCGGTTTCTTTGCAAGGAGGTGACTGTATCCTTCAGTGATGCGCAAGGCCTGACAGCGTTGCATCACATATTTCGAAGCTGGCGCGCGCGTTGAGTCGGGCAAACGGCCCAAAATTGAATCGATTTAGCTGTTCCGAGTCGGGTGCGCCTTGTGGGTGGAGGCTGCGGACTCACTATATATGGGGTGGGTGGGTACTCGACCGGATGCAAATGTCAGCTGTGCCGCCCATTTCTTCTGTAGGGTGGGGCTGCTTTCGTGAACTGGTGGTAATTTAAACTTATGAAATAAAAGGGAAAAGAATAAGTTGGCAAAAAAAACGCTCAAGATGCAATTTTCCACTTGCGGGTATTGTTGGTTATCCTTAGAACCCCCTTCACCGGCGCTGCTGAGGCGGTTGTTGGGACGCTGGAGACGGCGGAGACG
>NZ_WQCF01000020.1 GCF_013032455.1 Ruegeria atlantica | reverse complement strand
AGCCGCTGACGATGTTGAACGTCTCGGCCTCGACCCGGAACGGATCCGGTGGGGCCGTCGACAGATCAACTGTAAAGACCTCAAGCGACGGGTCGGCCACCACGGCATTGCCGCTGGTGTCTTCAACCTCGCTCGCAAGCAACGCCACCGTATAATCGCCCTCATCGGCCAGATCCCAGGTCCCGCCTGGCGCCTCAACCGTGTAGGTTGCCGTCCGCGGAGTGCCATCGCTGCCCACATCCACGCTCACACCCGTCACCGTCAGCGGGCCACCCGGCCCGGTCACGGTGATGTCACCCACATCGATGCTGGAGACATCAACCGCCACGTTATCCGCAAAGATCACCGTGACCTGCGTGCTGGACGCCCCAACATCCCCCTGACCGATATCAGGCGCAGAAGACGATTGCACAAACGGAGCCGATGTGTCGCCAGCGCCTGAATCGAAGGTCAGGAAAATCGGCTGCGTTATTGGGCCAAGCGGAGCATTCGCATCGTCCGGATTGATAACTGATGCCACAAACGCCAGTGGCACCTCGTCTTCCCCAACGAAATCGTAATCAGCCACACCTGCGAAATCGAACATCGCCGAAATATCCTGATCCGAGCCATCCAGAACGATGTCGAATGTCTGGAACTCGACAATGTTGTTGGCCGGGAAATCCGTCGCCGCCAATGCCGCAAGCTGAGCGTCGAGTTGCGGCGCATAAGCCTGATCTTCACTGTTGCCGTTGTAGAACTCGTTCGTTTCAGGCTGGATGAACCCTTTCGCCAGGGTCACGCGCGCCACAAGCCCGGAGGGCCCGTTCAGCACAACCGTGGGGCCGCCAATTCCGTATGTCCCTGCCTCGCCCTCACCCAAACCATTAACGGTAAGGGTTGGTTCCAGCCCCGGAGTGGCTTCTGACGAAACGGTATATGAGCCAGCATTGTTCCCCGCGCTAATCAAATCACCGGTGCTTGTGGTGCCATCTGCATAGGTGACCGTCACCGTCGCACCAATCATTTCTGCACCTGAGATACCTGCAGCATCCCATCCGAACGACGACCCCGCGTCCAGTAGCGACTTCTTGGCACCAAGCAGGGAGTTCGGGTCCATATCGATCGAGAATGTGACGGTCTCTCCAGGCTCAAAACCACCGTTCAGTGCCGGGTCGAAGGTCAGGATAAGACCTTCATATCCGGAAGCTCCGCCAATGCCGACATAATTGGAAGCGTCCGGCGTTGTATCGACACCAGTACCCCCTTCCGAGTCGATGGTCAGACCCTTGAAAATGGTATCGCCGGCCTCGCCAAACGGGTCAAATACCGCGTCAGGTACAATTCCATCGGTGATGTCGAACTCAACCTGGGTAATAACCTTATCGCCGACATTAGAAATCTCGAATGAACCAACCGCAAAGGTCGATTTGTTTATATTGTCAGAGGTTTCGTTGACGCCAAAGCGCGCAGCGCCAATGGGCACGTCGACGTTTTCGACATTGATCCAGTCCCAGGACGCCGCAAAGGAATCGTCACCATCAGGCGCAGACGCCATCATGCCGACAAAGGCACCCGTCGTGTTGCCGAGATTGTCATATTGGCCTTTGACCGCAGCAACCACATCTGCAGGCAGTGCCAGAGCAGACGTCTCGACCCAATCCGTATAGGTACCATCGTCGACGTAGCGCGCACGCGCCGTCGCACTTTCGATACCCCCCGTCAGATCCAGATCAATCGCCACCTGAAAATTCGGGTCTCCGACCCCCGCGATGACCGGGGCCTCAATACCGGGAATTTCGACAAAGCTGGTCAGGAAGCTGTCATTGGTCTCAACAATCAGCTGAACGCCGTATTTGATCGTCCCACCTTCATCGACAACGGCGATGGTCGCTTCGGCATAATTTGATTGGTCGCCTGGACCAACAACCAACCCGACCTTCTCTCCGCCGTCCCAGACCTTGGCTGGCGGATCGGTATTCAGCGAATAGGTGAAAATGTTCACCATTTCCGTGCTGATTGTAAGATGCGTCGCATCAGGGGCACCAAAGCCAATGCCTAAAACATCCTGTTGCGTATTTGCCGTACCTTCAGCCGTCCCGTCATGTGCAACATCAAGGCTGACGAAACTGGAGGCGCCGCCCAGATTGAACACCCCACCGTTGAAAAGGCCCTGGGTTTCGTCCCCGCCATTGTCTGTCGCAGGCAAAACACCGTCGCGGAACGCGGCATTTATGCCGATATCACCCGCAATGCTGTTGCCTGGCGGCACCGCACCTGCCGGCGTCGAGGATGGGTTGTTGAGTTCGAACCCCCAAAGCGCCGACTGCCCTTTCGAAATCGTGACGCCTAGCCCATCGAGTGGATCACCTACATGGGTGTCCACAATGTCGTTCAACCCGTCCAAATCCAGATCGTCACCAGGGTCAATTGGATCTCCGCCTGGAATCAGGAAGCTGACCGTGTCAGCCCCATAAGTCGCCACGGCGATCAAGCCGGAGAAATCATCCACCCCATCGCCGTTATTATCGATCAGTACCGGTGAAAGCCCCTGATCTGGCAGAGCCACGAGGGCCAGAGGATTTGATCCGGTTAAAACTTCGGTATGGACGATGTTGGCACTATCTGTCCGCCCGTCGCCATCAGTGTCGACGAGCTGGGCGAAATAGAGCGTTTCGTCGAAACTGGCCGCTACAATCGTGCCTTGCAACTGACCACCGAAATAGGTCGCTGAAAATTCGGTCAGCCCATTGGTTGAATCCGGTGTTACAACCAGAGATCCGTCCACCGTTGGATCCAGAAGCTGCGATTCCGGCGAATACGGGGTCCCGTCCATGACGCTGGATCCATCATAGAAATCCAGAGGATTGTCGATGGAGCTGCCCGGGTGGCTCCAATCATAACCAGACAGAACGTCGAACAGGTCCGCAGGCAGACCGGTGGTCGACGTGACATCCACCCAGCTTCCCGATCCGTCCTGCTCATAAATGATCAGGAGTTTTTCCAGATAATTGCGGGCATCCGCCTCGTTGTCGAAAATCTGTATACCATTGACGATGATCGGGTCCGAAGATGTGGCCCCCGCATATGTACCATCGGAATTGAACGCCGCCTGGAGCGCGATTTGCGCAGCCCGGATCGGGCTGGCATGGCCGCCATAGGTTCCATAAGTGTCAGTTACGTCGCCCAAATAATGAAGTTGATCGCCAAAACCAATGCTGCCGGATTCGTTAAATTCGTTTGTCGCGTATTCCGTGGTCCAATCATCTACGATCGCGCCATCGGAGAATGAAAGCGGTTGCCCACCCCAGCCCCCGTTTGGTCCGTTGTCCCAAGTGAATACCTCGCCCGAGTTCATCACGATGACATCGTAGGGGTTCCGGTATCCCGGTGCGTAAAGCTCGACCGGATTACTCACCAGCTTGAGCTGCCCCTGATCGCTGACAAGGACATAATCCGTAATCTTGGCCTGGTTCAGGCCGTTGTTGCCACCGGCCCAGTCGGGCTGCAGTACGCCTCCAATCTCTCCGTTGTCATCCAGCGTAAAGTTGGGGTCCAGATTGAGGTCCTGAATGGATAGCGTTGTCAGGTCGATATTGGGGCGTGTCGGGTCGTCCAGAGTCGAAAGGTCCAGAATGAACTGATTGCCATTGGCATCAGTTCTGATGTCGTAGGATTCTAGTTCGGTCAGATTGATCTTGATGATCGCACCCGACCAGGCAAAATCAATCGTGCCGGCAAAATTGTTTCCCGGCGCCCCCTTGTTGGTGATCCCGCCCACCGCAACGTACATGATGGTATCGCCTGTGACAGGATCAATCCCCAAGTCGATACCGTTATTTGCGTGGTTTTCCTCGGAACGCGGCAGGCCGCGCAACACGGCGACATTCGACAACACATCCCCAGTGTCCGGGTCCAGCGTGATCCGGTGAACTTGACCGGAATTCGTATCAAGACCGCTGTCTTCGCCAACCGCGATCCGCCAGTCCGAAGAAGAGACGTACAGTACGTCATTGCCAGCGGCATCCTTGGTCACGACCATGCCGGTGACCTGCCGCTGGTTTGTTCCGTTCAGTGCTCCGTCATCATTGAAATTCTGAGTGTCATCCGGAATGGTGTCTATCAACAATGTGCTGGTGGCAACGAACTCGTCCGCCGTGTCGGGATCAGGTCCGTCGGGCTGTCTTTCGACCTCGTAGCGATAGATGGAACCATCCTGCTGCGCGACGAACAGGGTTGGGTTCCCCGTCTTGCTGAAATCAATAGCTGTGGGGTTATTCGAAACACTCCCGGTCAACCCTACTACGCCGAACGTAATCGGTTCCGCGGCATTGGCGGCCACCAAGTTTTCTTCACCCGAACTTTCCTCAACGGCCAGTGTTGCACTCGTTTGCAACAGAGCAGGTGCAGCTTCTTGCTCCGTTTGCGACGCAGTAAGCCAGTCATCGCTTTCATCAACTAAAGCCAACTCGGCCGACACCGGCCCTGTCTCGTCACTGGTATCCTGATTTGTGAGTGGTTCCTGCTCGATGTCGCGATCCTGGTTGGGTACGCGCGGACCTCGCGAGTCAGGAGGTCCTGACTGCTCTGCGCTGAACCACTCAGTTTCCGAGAGGCGGCCAAACTCGGGCTGATACTCATCCAGCCACGTTGGCTTCCAGTCGGCCGCAGGGTTTAGAGTGACAACAAGATGCCCACTGTCGACGCTCCATTCAAAACGCGAAGGGAACTCCGGCCCAACATCCGTACCCTTATGTATTGCTGTATCCGAAGCTTGTGTGTGCTGCGATCCATCCAACGCATTGCTTTCGCCAAGCTGCGGCAGCCCCCCCACATCAACTTCTCTTTCTGGAAGGGTGAATACACCTAAACTCTGATCAGAGTTAAAAGGATTTATATACCCGTTCAACTCTGGAACTGACTGTAAAAACATACCAGTCACACTGAAGTCGAGAAGACCCCGATGACTATTAAGGCCAGAGTTTACGCCTCCAGAAGAAAATATATGCGACCTCATGGTCCTTCCCTCCCCAATTCAACACGTAACTATTCACTTGGGCGAACCGTGGCGGTGTCAGTTCTTGAAACGAAGGGTCGACACCTCTGAATAATCTGAATAATCGGCAAAACGTTTAGTGAGGTGAAATCGCCCCTTCGCTGCACGAGCAACATGCCGGAAAAGAAAATGCGAATGATGCGGCACCACAACGGACTGCATCAGGTATCTTTCCAGAATGTAGTGGGAATAGTCACTACTGGGGCGGTACCTCAGCACGACTTCTCCCGGTGCCAAGGTATCCCGTTTCTCGGATATGACTTTGGCTACACGACGGGTTCCGTCGGGATGGGTGATCACCAACTCACCCTTGCCCGCCGGGCAAGCGTCAGAAACAATCAGGTTTTCATCATCAATCAAACGAACCGGGGATGCCACCGCATCTGCCCATCGGTACGATACCATAACGCCGGATTTGGCCGCCCAGTCACGCATGGGCGTATCATTGTCCGCATTCCGCCGCAAAAGCCGCGATGTCAGTTTAGAGACGGACCTGGCCATGACACAGGCCCCCACCAGAACGATCATTTCCAACTCGCTCCGGTAGCTTACCGGCTTGATGCACATGGCGGCGTTCAGGCGACCTCTGACCGATTTTGACGTGCCATGGCTCATGAATGCCTGCGTAGGACCCAATAGACCTGGCTTGACGCTCAGGCGCGCAGAAAACCCCCGGCTACCGGGTCCAAGCAAATCTGCAATCTCGGGACGCAGCGGACGCGGGCCACAGATGTTCATGTCGCCCTTAAGCACATTCACCAGTTGCGGAAGCTCATCCAGCCGCGTTTCCCTCAAAAACCCTCCCAAAGGGGTTTCCAGTCCAGACCCGGCAGGCAGAACCTTATCCTTGGTCAGTTGGGCTGCCTTGGCAGTGTCCAGCGTTCTGAACTTGTAGATATCAAACAGTTCACCGTTTCGGCCAACCCGATTACCGCGATAAAAGATCGGACGGCTCTGTGTCATCAGCAGGGCCAGGCTGATCAGGGTGAACAGCGGCAAAACCATAAAAAGCAGCAGCCCCGCTACTGATGCATTGTAAATCCGGTGCAGGATTTCAGAACGCGGCAGGAACCCGATGGCGCGCCCTCGTGTATTCCTGGCGGCACCGTACACAACGGGTTTCTGCTGAGGTTTTGAACGTGCCGCAGCAGGTTCGGCCTGATGAATTTGGGGGTGCCCTTCCCGCTTTGTGTTCCGTATCGTTCCCGCGGTAGAATCCAAATGCCGAAAATCACTTTTCATTGGACAAACTTCCCTCGTTTAACTCGGATACTGTTTAAAAGTCGTACGTCTTCACACCGAAGGGCCGTTGCTTAAAATAATTGCAACGTCAGCAGTATTAAATTCAGACAAAAAAGCGATCAACTACAGCATCGCAGTCGACAACCCCCCGGACATTTCCATCCTCAAGCTTATCAACAATGCCTTCAAAAGCAAGAAAGCTGATGGCAAAGCGCGTTCACGCCCCCTGAATCGGAGCTGTAAGGCGAGTTTTAAGCCATTATATGAGCAATCTTATGTACTTGTGTGACTACAAAAGCCTTCTACCCGGAGTAAGAAGGCTAACTCTCTGAAAAGAGTCACTCATCCTGCCATGTCGACAGGACCGAATCGCGGCACCACCTCACGAGCCCGCTACCTGTCGCAACGTCCTCAGAGGTGTTGCGGGCTCTGCCTGGGTCGAAAAAACGGCTCGGGCAGCCCGCCCTCGATTAGCCCCTCCAGAAGACGCAGGTCCTCCTCATAGTGTTGGATAATCACGTCTTCCATTTCAGGATCCAACCGCGAAACCCCGACTGAGGCGGCATTCGCACGCTTCAGCCTCTTTGTAATTCCGAGAGACCGCAGCCCCAGAATTCTCTTGACTGGGCTCGAAATCACTTCGCGGGTTGCGCCCATACGATTGGTTGCATAGCCGAGAAGCCGCGAACGGTACCGTTTCGCCTCGTTGACCCGGGGAAAATCACGTCGGCCGTCATCATCGAGCCCCAAAAAATCAAGCGCCCGACGATACACACCACCCGTATCCGCCTGCATTTCTTCCTGAAACAGGATCAGCGTCTGTTCCCGCGGAACTTGAGACCACAAACGCTCCAACATCTCACCAAAAGCCGCGGTACGCTTATAGTCCAGCGTCATCGTTGCCCGGCATTTCTTTGGTATTTGCTCTCCCCTCGCCCGGGCATCTGAAAGATTCCACGCAGTTTTGAAATCCCTCTCATCCTCATCGAAGGCATTGAGAAGTTGCCGATGCAGCGAAGGCAGCATTTTGGCGGGGTTACGGAGCATTATCACAAACAGGGCGTCAGGGCGTTCGTTCATGATCGCTCGGATCGCCGTTTGCGAAAACAAATACCAGACAGAACCTTCCATCAACAGACGGGTATCGCGGGTCGGGGAGAAAAAGGATTTATACTGATCCTTGTCATTGGTTCGCCGCAAACCCGGCAGGTCGTCTGCGTAAAAATGCGGTTCCTTAGGTTTGCTGAAGGCGATCTGAGGGTGTTCCGATAGGTATTGGGCCAGTGCCGTGGTGCCGCATTTTGGGGCACCTATAATATATCCCTTCGGGGGAAAATTCGACTGAAAGGCACACTCGTTCACCAACATCCTAAAACCGGCCCTGAAAGCGGGCGCGTGGACGCTCCGCCATAAAACTCAAACGATCTGGCAATTCTCGATCGCATGCAACCATGCGACGCACCCTAATTGTGGCGTCCGGCACAGATCAAGGAAAATACCCGGCGGGCCATCCCGCACACCTCATAGATCAGTTACGCTCGAGTTCCTTGGTTCCGAAGAAGGGAATGGCATAAAATCTGGCAAGGGCCACACACAAAACGGTGGCAGATCCAGCCATCGGAAAAATGACCCAGAATGCTATCAGCAAGCTAATTCCGAAATACAATGCAATGCCTCCTGCAAGACATCCCATGAACATTCCGATAGCCAAATATCCAACCATTTTCACTTAGCCTTCGATATTCTGTTCCGCGTAACCCGGCCGACAAAACCTGTCGCAACAAATATTACGAGAATATGCCCATAGTTAGGCATGGCTGAACTAAATCGATAAAAATTGCCCGTTGGCTTGTACTGGTCGTTTCAACCTGCTCGTTGAAGTAAACTTAATACAATATTACGGGATGTACACCACCAATGGCTGATTTCGATCAGAACCGGCACATCAGTTGTCCCTCACCGAGAACGCCCACAGGCCACCTGATCTTGAACGGCCATTTCGTAGTGCACCGAATGCATCAGATAGGCCCAGAAGGCGGCAATCAACGCACTGGTGGAAAACAGGTAATTTTCAAGAGGACTGCAAGTGCCTCACCCCCTGATCAGCCGCGTACAGACTCCGGCACCTCTTTCGATTTGTCCGCGCTGACCTCAGGGTAGCCCTTCGAGAATTGCGCCCAAACTGCGAACGCACAGAAATATTTCCCCATGGTTCCATTTTGAAAGACGAATCATTCCTTGAGAGAATCACCAATCCAGTCAATTATTAAGAGGCATTGTGAAGTAATGAGTTGGAAGGGAGTGATTTACATGTCACAGCATGAAAGAGATAGGGCTGAAGCCCCTGAATCTCCAGAACGCCGCGAACTTCTCGCAAAAGCGGGCCGGTATGCAGGCGCAACTTCAGCGGCAGCTTTGGTTCTGCTGTCAACGACCAAAAGTGCAGATGCTGGGGGCATTTTCCGTTCTGGCGGTGGATCCACGCATTACCGATACAAACGCAAGTATTTCAACAAAAGAAGCCACCGGAAACTTAGAAAAGCCGCATACCAGCGTGGCAAAAACGGATGGCGCGGCCGAGGCCGTTGGGGTAGAAAAATCGACTGACGCCAACAAACATTGGATCTTGGCACCATCCGTTCAAGGCATTGGCTTGCACGGAGCTGATTAGATTAACGTGTATCAAAAACTTCCAGGCTAAGCCGCGGGAGCGTATTGAGGTTTGATCTTGGAACAAAATAATTGCTGCGCCAGGATGCTGTCTGGCTGTTTCAAAGCAACGAAGGGGACATAATATTTTCACTCACCTCCTGATCCCGACTGGCCCAAACCAGTTGGAATGGGTTGACGGCGAGGCCTTTCTTTTTCTCGAGGGGCGGCAGTCCCTTTCCGTTTTGAACGATGAAGCGGCTCGGGCTTGGCCACGGTTTCAGACGGGTGTGATCTGTAACGATGATACACCCCGTGAAGCTGGAATTTGCGCCCCCTCCGTGGTTACTGATCTGAGGTCTGTCGGCGCGTTAGAGCCGCTTTCAACCCGCGATGGCCCAGCTCCGGTCAAAGCGACGTTGCTGGTTGATGCCGGCATTTCCAGAGTTCTTATCGGGTTTGATGGGGCCATTCCCGATCCGGTGATGGCCGCCTTCAGGCACATGGCCGTGTCTTCCGGCACCACTTGCGACACGTATGTTCTGGTACAGCGCCGCCTGTCCGGAAAGTTCGACATCGCACTACGGGATGAACCACCGCTTCGGGTCAGTGATGAAATGCTTGTCCCGCAACTAAAACTTGCAATCACCGAGGCCATTCTCGAGTTTGCCGACGACCTGCTGCTGCATGCTGCGGTTGCAGTGCATGACAACGGACAGGCGATGCTTCTGGTTGGGGGGCCCGGCGCGGGAAAAAGCACATTGGGGGCGGCCCTCGAAACCGCAGGTTTCACCCTTGCCGGGGACGACATCGCCGTCCTCAAAAATGACGGGTCCGTTTTTGCCCTCCCCTTCCCGTCGACATTGAAAACGGGCACTTGGGAACTTTTGGGCGCCAAACAGGACGAGATATCCAAGGCAGACACGCATCTGAGGCCGGATGGTCAATATGTGAGATATCTGGCGATCGACAAAGACGCGGCGCTCATTCCGCGCCCAGTCAGCTGGATCGTATTTCTCGATCGTCTGAACGACGGGGCTCCGGCCCAGTTCCCACAACAGGTTCCCCAGACGATATCTAGCCTCATCAGCCAGGCGTGGTCAGGTAGCACCGACCTAAACACCGATGAATTCCGAGCCCTTGCCGCATGTGTGAATGGAGCGTCTTGTTTCCGGTTGCAATATTCCGATCTGACTTTGGCGGTGGAAGCCCTTCGTGATGTCTGCAACGAACCGGTCAAGGATACCTGACCCCTCTCGACCAGGAGCCGAAAATGGTTATTCCCTCCCCTTTCGAACAACTGGTCGGGTGCCTGAACGGAGAGTTCAAGGACAATCCCGATTGGTTCGAACTGATTTCGGTCGCAACCGACGAGTTCGTCACAACCGCCTTGTATCGCCGCCTCATCGTCTCTGGCGCAGCTGAGAGGACAGAACCCGAGGCACTGGCATATTTGGCAGAGCTTGAACGCGCCAACACAATACGCAATCGCCAGCTTTGGGAGCTTACATACACAGCTGTTGCGGACATGAATGCAGCAGGGGTGATCCCAACGCTCATCAAGGGGGCGAGCGAAATGGCGCAGCTTGCAGAGCCCGCAGAGTATTCGCGCCTTCTCATCGACATCGACCTGCTCGTCTCCCCGGTCGACATACCGACGGTCCAGGCCGCTTTCGCTCGGGACGGTTTCGAAGTTGTCGAAAACAGCCAGCACGATCACTCTCCGGGCAGTTACTGGCGCCCCGGGGCCGTTGCCACGATTGATTTACATAACGCTTTGCCGTCCCGCATCTCGGCGCTGCTGACCGAAGAAGATCTCAGAACGCGCCTGATCGCACACGAGCGGGACGGTATCCACTTTCTGGTTCCTGATAGCAGCTTGCGCCTTCTCATCAACATTGCCCATGACATGCTGCATCACACGACCCTTGCCAGGGGCGCGACCAGCCTGCGTTATCTGCTGAGCCTGATTGAACAAATCGAGGACCCTCGATCCAGTATTGACTGGGCATGGCTTCACAGCAAGCGGCAGGATTGGCGGTTCCGGCTGGCCTTCGACCTGCAAAGCGCAATGCTCGACCATCTGTTTGCGGTGAAAATGCCTGCTCCCTCTCCTCCGAGCCTGGCCGTGCGGCTGCTGCACTGGCGGAGGAGGCTCAAGTTCCGAAACCCACGTCTGGGCCAGATTGAATGGACGATTGTTCGCTATGGGATTGGCGCATCGCGGTTCATGGGAATAAGTGCAAGATAAAGCGCTTCAGTCGCAACTTTGCCAACCAGAATGGATCTCAAAGGCCTGTAATCAGACGGGCAGCGACCAACAAAGTCTTTGCTAAACCAGCGATTTTTCTACTACTTTATCAAAAATCATATTGAAATCTCGAAATTAGTAGGTTTTGAAAAGTTGCGTGCAACACTCAAGGACAAGAGCCCAAGCCAGGGTGATCTTAACGATGATGGCTCGCAAACGCTGAGGCGAGGCCTGGTAGCGGCCTTATTTTTTTGCCTCATCGCGACCGCACTTATTGGGGATTTCCGCATTTTGACCGAAGACGCTGCTAAATTCTTCGGAGTCATGTGCTGGACAGTTTTTTTGAGCAAGATTAGCATCGCACCCACCTTGGGAAACCTGCGACTATGACGGAAGCGCAGCATCGCAACAGCCCCGCCCCCCATCCGAAGGAGGATGTCTCGGAAAAAGCGGGGATCGATCTGTCCTCCCGGTACCTGCGGTGGTTCTGCCGCTACGGCGTTTTCATCTTGGCTGCTCTTTCTGTTATCATGACATGGGTTAAATCCGAGAGTTCCAACCGCGCAGTAATCGAGATTGCTGACCGATTTATTCTGAACAACGAGACCAGTATTCCCACGGTTATCAGCTTTTTACTCATGGTGACGGCTGCACAACTCGCCACGCTGATTTTCATTTTTCAACGGAGGCAACAAAGATCATGGCTGAACCTGTACTGGCTGCTCGCTGCCCTTGTGCTGATATTGCTGGCGTATGATGAAATCGCCCAAGTCCATGAATCCATCCCCCCTCCTGTCTTTCGCGAGGTATTCCTTCATCACGGTTGGATTTTTGCGGGGATCTCTGTTGTGTCAATCCTACTCGTTATGTTCGTCCCGTTTCTGCGGTCTCTGCCTTCGCCGCTAGCGCGGAAAATGCTGACCGCAGGGGCCATATTTCTTTTTGGGGCGGTCGTGATCGAAGGCGTCAGCGGCCTCTACAGCACCAAGATGAGCAAGGATTTCATTTACGACCTGCTTACAGTTCTAGAGGAATCCTGCGAGTTGTTCGGCATATGTTTTCTGAATATCGCGCTTTTGGACTTTATCGCGGGCCATAACCTGGTGCTCCGCTTTTCATCCATTCTTAGCGGCAAAAAACCATGAAGTCAGAATGCTGCGCGCCCGCTCTATTCTCTATGTCATTTGAGGGATATTTACTCAGCGCAATCAGCCGGCAAAACAGGTTTTGAATTTTATGTAGGATTAGGTCGGCAGGAAGATTAAATGTTTCGCACGCGAAACATTTGGATCACTTACATATCTGCCTGAAACCAGTTCTTCAGGGCCTCGGCCAGGCGGTCCGACACGCCATCCCCAACCAGTTCGATACGTCTCTGATCCGGCGCAAACCGCATTTCGACGTCCGCCGCCACGCGAACGACAATCCGCTCTCTCGGAGCAGCTGCAGACGGCCTCGGCCGAGTCCGGGCTGGCGTCGAATGACCATCCGATATGGCCGGAGAAGCGGTGCGCTCGGTGAGTGTAGACGACAAAATCTGTATCTCGGCCTCAGCGCTGTCACGAGGAGTATTTTGCAACCGTTCCTTCAGCACCTCCGAAAAACCCGGATCACGGCTCATCTCGCGTACGAGTGCCAACCCTAACTTTTCGCTGATGGCCGCAGGAAAATACAGTACCGCGTCGAAAGCCTCAACCAGAGCGATGAACGTGCCGATCTTAGAGCGTTTTGACCGCGTGGCATTTCCAAACAGCCCCTGCAAAGCGGCCTTTTGGCTGGGATACACCCCCTCTTTCATTGCCTGTACCGCGATACGGGCGCGCTCGTAATGGGAGAGGTTTACCCGGATTTCGTTTTCCTCAACCATTGCCACATACGCGTTTTGGGCGGTGCCTGGGGTGATTACCATTGCCCGCACAGTGGCGAATTTAGGGTCTGAAGTCTCTTTGTAGAGCCGCTGCAACGCTGTCAGCCGCCGCCAGCCAGAAATCAAACCATGTGTCCGCCCACCAGCAGGAGAGGGCAGGGTGACCACCTCAATCGGCATCTGCTGACCACGAGCCCGCAAACTTTCCACCAGTGCGGTCATTTCCTCCTCGTTCTGCTCCAGTCGGTCGCGTACCAGATGCCGGTCGTCGATCACATCCAGCGCCAGCAACTCGATCATCCGCCCTTCATTGCGGGCGGATTGCAGGGCCTGGGCCACTTCTTCCAACGCTGCCGTGGCAGCAGCTTCGCCGGCCACCTGTGCAATCGGGGCGGAGCCACTCCCCATGGGCACGGATCTGGTTTCAGGGGCTGCACTCAAATAACTTGGCTGAGCCGGTGTAAGTCGTTTGCGCTTTGCCATCTCTGCTCTCCTCACTCGTCCCTGCAGGGGATCATTCAGCTGCCTGCTGCTCGGCCAGCTCTGCCCGACGCCATACGCCCAGCAAAAGCCGTTTGAAGGCCGCGTAGGTGGCGTCAAAGGCCTCACGCCCCCGGGCATAGGTCTCGCGGTTGAAATCGCGATAATCGGCTTCGTAGATGCCGTTGACCTGCTCACCTGCCTGACCGATCAGCGCGGTGAAATCCTGTCTGTGTGGCGACAGCGTTTCACCCAGATAGGCCTGCATCAGAGCCGCTAATTCCCCCTGCTGTGCCCCGTCATACCGGGTAATCACCGCACGCACCGCGTCCCATTCGAATGCCATCTCGGGGCGGCCAAGGGCGCGGGCGGCAACATTTTCGCCCTCTTCAATGCTGACAAAGGTGGAATGCAGCATGTCAAAGAACCGGCCGGTGGAGTCAAACTCCAGAAAAGACGCTCCCATCGGTACCAGTAGGATATCCGCCGCCGCCAACCCGTTGATGGTCAGATAACCAAGGGCAGGGGGGGTGTCGATGAAGACCAGATCATAGTCGTCCAGTACCCCGTCCATCTCAAGCCGGTCCGTCAGCGCATCCCACAGCTTCCACCCACGGGCCTGCATACGCCAGACCGGAATCTGAAATTCCGCCCAATACAGGTTCAACTGGGCCCCGATCAGATCGATATTGGGCCAGTGTGTTTTCTGGATCACGTCGCCCACAGTCATGTCCAGCGCAGTGCTCAGCGCTTCGTCCAGAGGCTGAGGAGGGTCGCCCCGGTCCAGACGACGCTGATTTTCGAGACGCAGATATTCCGCGTAATGGCGTGCCAGCAGCGGAAAGGCGGTTTGCCATTCATCTTCGACCTGTCCCCCGAAAATCGAGGTCATTGATCCCTGACTGTCGAGGTCAATCACCAATACCCTGTAGCCGTCCAGGGCGGCGGACATGGCCAGATGTGCCGCTGTCGAAGTCTTACCGACCCCGCCCTTGAAATTGGCCACCGCCACTATTTTGGCGGGCAATCCGGCGGGGCGATAGGGCAGGTAGTTTTTAGCCTTCGATCCCTGTGCCCCGAAAAAAGCCCGCAGCCGCAGCACCTCATCCAGGGTGAACCATTTGGCACCGCCTTCAGATTCTGACTGGCCTTGTGGCAAATCTGGATTCTGTTTCAGAACACGGCGAAAATGGGCTTGGGCTACTGGGATCAGATAGCGGGTGATCTCCCAGGTAGAGAATAGGCGCAGCGACTTGCGGCCCTGTTCATCCATACCCCGGCTGGCCAGATCAGAGCGGCCTTGGCCACAGGCCTGAGCAATGGTGGCAAAGCCTTCGGAGCCTGTGGGTAAGTCCAGATCGGATAATGCTGCATCAGGGTCGATATTGAAATACGGGGGAAGGGGGGTGCCGTCCTTTGCCATGATATATACCGCTCGATGTGCTGTGTTTTCCCTATGATACCGAAAAACAGGGCATATGGAAGATAAATGGTCACATGGGCGATTTTTCTTAGCAAAATAAGGGGATGGTGGTGCCAATATAGCGCAAGAATTTGGGGTTGGTGTTTTTTTATAGTGTTAGATTTGTGTTATTTATTAGTTACGGGGATTTCTAGATTGATAGTAAGTCAATGAAATAAGTGCTTTGGAGTATTAACAGGGACCATATCCGATTCTGAAACCCCGATAGACTGACTCTAAACCCCCGATCATGTGACTCCGAACCCCCGATGAAAACCCGTTGTGCGGGTATGTGGATAACTCTAGGGTTGGTGTCACTAAAACCACGAAAAAAACGAGTCGGATACCGACCGGAATTCAGAGCCCTGAAAACAGGGCGATAGGACAAATGAGCCATGGGCAGGGCAGTGACAGAGACGGGCGGGGGGCTTCTTCCGGACCGCAGGCAGCAGGGCGACTTTTTCGTCTGTGATGTGTTTGACGCGATCCCCAAGGACGATCTGGCCAGTATGGAGCATCCGCTCTTTTCGCTGGCGACCCGTCCGGATCGCCGGATACTCGAGTATGAACATAACGGGGTGCAGATCACCGTTACGCCGTCGGTCAAGGGGCTGGCGACGATCCATGACAAGGACATCCTGATCTTTTGCATCAGTCAGCTGATGGCGGCGATTAACGCCGGGCGGCAGGTCAGCCGGACGCTGCACCTGAAGGCGCATGATCTGCTGGTGGCGACAAATCGTGAGACCAGCGGAGACGCCTATCGGCGGCTCCGCGAGGCGTTCGAGCGGCTGGCAGGCACCCGTATCACCACCAATATAGTCACCGGCGAAGAAGAGACCACTACCGGCTTTGGCCTGATCGAACGCTGGGAGATCGTGCGCCATACCCGCGGCGGGCGAATGGTCAGCGTGGCGGTGACTCTTTCCGACTGGCTCTATCGTGCGGTGCTGTCGAAATCGGTACTGACGCTCAGCCGGGATTACTTCCGTCTGCGCAAACCGCTGGAGCGGCGCATCTACGAGCTGGTGCGCAAACATTGCGGACGGCAGCCGGGGTGGACCGTGTCGGTTGAGACGCTGCTGAAGAAATCCGGTTCGGCCTCGCCCCGCCGGGTGTTCCGCAAGATGCTGCGCGACATGATCGAGGCCGACCACCTACCCGACTACGAAATGCGCGAGGAACCGGGCGACCTGATCCGCTTTACACCCCGCAGCGGCCTGATCGAGCCCGGCACACCGCCGCCGGCGTTGAAACCCGAAACGCTAGAGCAGGCGCGCGGCCTGATGCCGGGTGTGGATGTCTATGGGCTCGAAGCGGAATGGCGCGGGGTCTGGGCCCGCTCGGGGGGGCCGCGCCTCAGGAAACCGGACGCGGCTTTTCTGGGCTGGGTGCGCAAGCGTGCGGCAGCGCAGTGATGCGGGCGCGCCGTCAGGTCAGACCGATCTCTTTCACAAGGTGCCGGAAATAGTCGATGGTCCTTTTCAGCCCGTCCTCCAGCGCGACTGTGGGTTCCCAGTCCAGCTTTTCTTTCGCTTGGGAAATGTCTGGCCGACGCTGGAGCGGATCATCCTGCGGCAGCGGCTGGTACACGATCTTCGAATGTGACTTGGTCAGTTCCAGTACCTTTTCGGCCAGTTCCAGCATGGTGAACTCACCGGGGTTGCCCAAGTTAATCGGTCCGGTGACGTCCGGGCCGCTGTCCATCATGCGCAGGAAACCTTCGACCAGATCTTCCACGTAGCAAAACGACCGCGTCTGCGAGCCATCGCCGAAAATGGTGATGTCCTGGCCGGTCAGGGCCTGAACGATGAAATTCGAAACCACCCGCCCGTCGGCGTGATGCATGCGCGGCCCGTAGGTGTTGAAAATCCGCACCACCTTGATGTCAAGATTGTGCTGGCGGTGATAGTCGAAGAACAGGGTCTCAGCGCAACGCTTACCTTCATCATAGCACGAGCGCGGCCCGATCGGATTGACATTGCCCCAATAGTCCTCGGTCTGCGGGTGCACATTCGGGTTGCCGTAAACTTCAGAGGTCGATGCCTGCAGGATCGGGCATTGCAGGCGCTTGGCCAGCCCCAGCATATTAATCGCGCCGTGAACGCTGGTTTTGGTCGTTTGTACTGGATCGTGCTGGTAATGGATCGGGCTGGCAGGACAGGCCAGATTGAAGATCTGATCCACCTCAATATAAAGGGGGAATGTCACGTCATGGCGCAGGAATTCGAACCGTGGATGGTTGTGGAGATGGTCGATATTCCGCTTGGTGCCGGTAAACAGATTGTCCAGGCAAAGGACTTCGTGTTTCCGTTCAAGCAGGCGGTCAACGAGGTGAGAACCCAGAAATCCGGCACCGCCGGTAACCAGAATACGTTTCCGGCTGTCATAGGAGCGTGTCATAAAATACCTCAAATTTATTATTTTAAAAAAGACAGATTTTGCACTCTATAGCAAGCGGCTGCGCATTCCCGGGGCGGGGTCAGAACTGATTAAGCGCCTTGTCAGAAATGGTTTTCAACCATTTTGACGTTGATCCAAGCTGGGTGGTTGCACCGCAACAGCCATCATATTTTGGCAACCTTACATGACGATACCAACCCGCCATGCTGAGGAAATGCGGAAAACTTTATACCTGCGCGGCAGAGCGGGTGCTTTCCGTTGCAGATTTTGGAAAGGGCGCTTTTGGGGGCTTGTGGGGTATTAGAAATTGACGTCTTGGTATTTGACTCTGTCCCTGTTAATCAAATGACCAAAAGAGACAAAAAGCAGATCAATAAAAACAAGCCGTTATGACCGCTCAAACCGCACCAGTTCAATTGGGACAAAAACCGCCCCCCCAGATAAGGCGGGCGGTGATCTATGCGCGTGTTTCAACCTCGGACCAATCCTGTGAACGGCAGATCACCGATTTGACGGATTTTGCCGGTCGGGCCGGGTATGAGGTGATCGGCATTCATAAAGAGACCATCTCGGGCACCAAAACCAATCGCCATGCCCGCAACCAGGTCATGGCCCTCGCACAGGCTCGCAAAATTGAGGCAGTTCTGGTTACCGAACTCAGCCGGTGGGGCCGGTCCACCCAGGATCTCTTGGATACACTGAACCAGCTGGCGGGCTGGAACGTCTCAGTCGTCGCCATGAGTGGCATGACTTTTGAACTCGACAGCCCCCATGGCCGGATGATGGCCACCATGCTTGCAGGCATCGCCCAGTTCGAACGCGACCTCATGAGCGAGCGCATCAAATCCGGCCTGGCCGCTGCCAAAGCACGCGGCAAGAAGCTTGGTCGCCAACCCGGCCAACGGCCAAAGTCGGACCGTCTTGCTCCTGAGGTAATAGCATTGATCGAGCAGGGCCGTTCATACCGGTGGATCGCCCGTGACCTCGGGATCTCCAAGAATACCGTGCTGGCTATTGCAAAGCGCGAAGGTGTTGCCCGCGGAAAATCCGGGACTTAATGAATATCTGGTCGGAGAAGCTCCATAAAACTTTTGGGCTGAAATCTTGCCCATATGATCTTTTCTACGAGTTTAAATTTGCCCGCACTTGGAACTTGGCGACCAAAATGGCGTGAACAAACCGATCAGATATTTTTTCAGGCACATGGTCGTGCAAGCTCCATTGCTAATACTGTGTTTGGCAACGCAAAGGAGTACACTCCCTTACCAGAAGTTGGTGTGCCAGCGATGGCTCTGGTGGTGGGAGAACGAAAAAGACAGTAGTGTTGGAAGATTAGCTCAAGGTCGATCTTTAAGTGTATTTCATTTTGTCACACAATCACCTTATCCTGTCAGTCAGAATTTCTAAGCTTCGGTCGCCTGTTGCCATTCTTGACTCTCTGACTTCTGAACACAGCAATAGACCCGTTCAGTGCGAGAGGTGCATCTTTTGCTTACATAACCCCGCATCTGCACTGACACGCAGAAACTACGCCATGGAGGTTGGTTGAGCTCATGACAACTTCTGGGTCGTTTCACTAGATGCATGCCCTCTTGGCGCCCTATCGCCCGGTGCGCTCTTCCCCTCCAAAGGCAGGTCACACAGGTAGAAGAACCTGCAACGTGCTTACAAATATACCCAATCCGTGCTATCGGCGTATTGGTGTGATTATTTTTTATAAGAGTGCCTTGCGGCATATAGCGCAGGTTGAAAGTGTATTCGGATGGTCGAGACAGCACGCCCCGACAACGTAGGCGATAGCGTCAGAAATGTCTTCTGGGCTTACCTTTCTTTTTTCAGCACTAAGGGCCTCAATCTTATATCGATTGTTATTCTTGCCTGGTATCTTGAGCCCGCAGAGTTTGGAACCATGGCTATTTGCTTGGCCGTCATGGGATATTTCGAGATCATTTCGCAATTCGGAATGGGCGCCGCGCTTATTTCCGTACGTGAAAAAGTGGAAGAGACTGCCAGTGCGGTTCTCCTGTGTGGCCTATTGTTTTCAAGCTCTCTGGCCGGATTGCTCTGGCTGACTGCAGGGCCAATCGCCGACTGGTACGGTGATCCTCTTCTTGCCGACCTTCTACCCCTTATCGCCATTGCGCTGATCGTGCGGGCTCTGGCCACAGTAAACGGAACTTTTCTGGTTCGGGAATTGCGCCTCAAGGCCAAGCTGGTTCCGGACGTGCTGCGCGGGCTGGTCAAAGGGCTTGTTTCGATCTTGCTTGCGTTGCTGGGCTTTGGTGTTTGGTCGCTCGTGTTGGGGCATCTTGCTGGAGTCGTCGCCGGAGCTATTACAACATGGATCATAAGACCTTGGTGGCCGACCCGTAGCCCCGGTCTAGACACCTTCAAATACATCGCGCGCTTTGGGGCGCATCTGATAGGTGCGCAGTCCATTAATGCCACACGGCGGCTTCTGGACAACCTGCTGGTCGGTAAAGTCCTAGGTACCTCCGCGCTAGGGATCTATTCGCTGGCATTCCGCATTCCCGAACTTGGGATCAAGAGCTTCACGAATGTCACAAGCTTCGTCCTTCATCCCATCATGTCAAAAATGCAATCCGAACCTGAGGCGCTCAAGGCTTATTATTACGGCTCCTTGAAATACTGTGCTCTTCTGATGTTCGGGGCTGGGGCGGGGATAGCAGTTCTTGCAGAACCTTTGGTGCATGTACTCTATCCCAAAGAATGGTATGCAATGATCGTGCCCATGCAGCTTATAGCCGTCGCATTTGCAGTGGGCACAATTAACATGGTTCCAGGCGATCTTCTCAAGGCCATCAGGCGGACCGACCTTATGTTTAAGATTGCTCTTATAAACCTGCCGTTTTTCTTGGTGCTAATTTGGTTCTCAGTCCCATTCGGAATAACGGCAGTCGCCTTCATTCAAGTGGTCCTGTCGGTAATACGATTTATGACATTCTACCTGTTCCTGAAAAGCAGGCTGGATATCTCTGGGCGAAACACATTCAAAGCACTGGTGCCCGGCGCTGTTTGCACGGCAACAGCATCCGTTATGGCGCTGATTGTTCAAAGTGCCTCAAATACAAACAGCGACCTCGCGCTGCTCATCATGATGGGTGCAGCTTTTGCCACAGCATTTTTGGTGTCGTTGCGCATCATGGCCCCGGAAATCTTTCAGCAGATTGCGCAGCGTTGGATACGGAAAGCGGGCAGGGCCTAAAATAGAACCCAGCCCGCCATTGGTTAAAGCTATCTTCTGGATCAGAGCATACCGTGTCCGTTCAGGCCGGCAGGCTTTGCCCCAGAAATGCTGATGCTATGCAATCATTAAATCCGAGTAGAATTCAATGCTGTCCATGCGAAGAGGTTCACCGCCATCGGGGGTCCCTTCAAAAGCGATGAGCTCACCGTTTTCGATCCAGACATCTTCGATCACATAACTTGTCAGACTGTCAGGGGCCGCAAGTTTCTGTTCGGTTTCCTGGTCCCAGGTCCAGCTGTCGACGGCTTCACCACCGACACTGACGTTAAGAATGCTCTCGCCATCGGATTCGTCGAAATAGTTGACGACGATGTCATAGAAGCCTGTTTCGCCTTCGAAAGCGGTCGACGCCTTTGCTTGCCCTTTCCCGACGGCCCTGATCAGCTCACCGCCAGAAGCAACCGAATTATCCCTAACTTTCCAGCCGCTTTCGAGGTCCAGCGTTTCCGCTTCGACTACATAGGTTACGGTGCCATCTACTGGGGTAGGCAGAGAGGCGTCCTCTTCGCTTGTGTCAGCGTCCAGCTGCACAAGATCCAGATAGTCGATCCTGAGCGGTTCTTTCCCGTCCGTCGTTCCCGAGAACGTAATCACGTCACCGGAATTCAGCTGGATGTTTGAAATGGTGATTTCGCTGGCGGTCAAACCGTTCGCGAGATTTGAGCCCAGCTCCTGATCCCACGTCCAGTTATGGATGACTTTTCCATTTACCAGGACAGATAGGTTCGACGCGCCGTCAGCCTCGTCGTAATACCCGATGGTGAAATCATAGGTACCGCTTGCTCCGTCGAACGCGGTTGATGCTTCACCACTTCCTCCGCCTTTCACACCGATCACGCTGTCACCAGATGCGCCACTAATTGAAGACACGGAAAATCCGCTGTTCAGGTCAAAACTCTCAGCTTCGATATGGTATGCAGCAACACCATCAGCGTCCGCAGGTGGAGTTGTCGGTTCTGTTTCAGGAGCGGGGGCAGGTTGCGTATCCGCAGCATACCCGTCGAGCAAGCCATTGATGTAATCTTCGATATTGTGCACACCATTGCCGTCGGCATCGCCATGTGCGTCAAACACATCCGGGTTCGAACCGAGGATCTCCTCGTAGTAGTCCGGTATTCCGTCATCGTCGCGATCACTTGGCGCTGTGGTGTTGGGTACGAACACATACCCGCCCACATCGTCAGGGGAATCGATGATACTACCGGTTCCGTCGATCACCGATTGAATGATCCGTTCATCAATCGGGCTCAACTCTGGATAACGTGCGCCAGCATTCGCCAGGACATAGTCCATGACTTCGTCCGAGGACATTACAGTGACATTGCTCGGTTCGAATACATAGCTGTCGGAAATTTTTGACAGGGCAGTCCCATCGACTTCCGCAACATTATCATTGAGATAGTAGGCCGTACCACTCTCCGGTGATTTCAGAAGAATGGCCGCGCGATCTACCGAATCCGGGCCCGCAATATAGACATTGCCGATTATGTGGGCTGTTGATCCTTCGTGAGCGAGGAAACCGGTGTTCCCGTAGTTGTAGATCAAGTTGTTGATAAATTCGATATTTTGAACATCATCTTTTATGGTGGCGTTCCGAAACTGGTTATGCGCCAGCAAGTTGCCAACAACCGTTACGTTCGAACTGCCATCACCGATCAACATGCCCATCGAATGATCACCCTCCGGGTGCAGCGAGCTCTGTAATGCCTCTGAGAAGATGTTGTTGGAGATGGTAATGTTCTTCGCGCCGAACCAGACCGAGATCAGTTCGTCGATCGACCAGCTGAAGGAATTGCTGTCAATGATGACATTTTCGACAGTCTGGGTGTCGCTGCCGATCGAGATTCCATCCCGGTTTTCCGGCGCGTCGCCATCACCGTCGCCCGGGCGGAATTGCAACCCGCGGACGATAACGTCGCTCTCGACAATACGCAGCTTGGCACCCGTTATCGTGATGCCTTCAGGCGAGGTCTGACCGGCAATGGTAACATCTCCGTTTACCTCGATCGCATCCTCAAGCTGGATTTCACCACTCACCTCGAAGACCACAATCCGCGGTCCGTCGAGCTCTTCGAGAGCCCATCTGAGTGATCCTGGCCCCGAATCCGCAAGGGTCGTGACCTTGACTATTTCACCGCCTCGGCCGCCATCCGCTTCAGAGCCGAAACCCTGCGCGCCTTCAAACGCCAAGTCGGCGCTGGTCAGATCTTCAGCCATCTGAATTCCTTCTCGATCTCAACAGGAACGTGTTCGTCCCTTGTATTGGTTTCATTAGGGCGCTGAGTGGTGCCCCTTGGACTGCATGCATCCCAACATGCGCGGCGCTGCCTATACGCCATGGAACATATTTAAAACCGTCAGCTCGATAACACCAAGCAAGGTATCGGCGAAATTTGTCTTGGCGGTGGCTATTTTGTGCGGGTTGTTGCCAAATTCGGGTGTATTGGTGCGTATTGAGCAATTTTTTGCCGCATAAAGGTGATTGTAGGCTAAAGTAAGCCGAAGTCGCGAAGTAAAAATGCGACCCAAGGCAGTCTCAACAATTCACGGCTGCACAAATGTGAGAACTTTGTTTGGCGAATTTTGATCAGTTATTAGTGTTCAACGGGTATTGGAATGAAGAAAATCAAGATTCTCGCTCTCACGAAATCGACGGGCGGCATAGCATTCTATAACAAAATGCTTCTATCTGCGCTGGATCAGGAGCGGTTTGAGTCCCATACAATCTGTCTTTCAGAGGGCGCCGAAGCCTACGCAACCGAGCTCGCCGCTGTGGGGCTGAGTGCCGAAGTGTTCGCGATGGCGCGCTACAAGATCGATCCCCTGGGCGATCTGCGTGTTCTACGGCATGTGATTCAAGTGGCGCGCGAGTGCGGGGCTGATGTTTTTATCTGCCATGGTAGCAAGGCTGGCTTCATCGGTCGTTTGGCGGGCCGTATCTTGGGACGCCCGGCCTTCTATGTGCAGGCTTCGATGCCATTCCTCAGGCGGGTCCAGGGACGCAAAGCGCCAGTCTACTGGGCGCTTGAGGTTGTCGGGGGCTGGTTCGGCGGCAAGCTGGTCGCCATCACCGAATATGCCCGTCAGGAAACTCTGAGAAACCGGGTGGTAGCGCCGAACGCCATCCAAGTGATCCGGACCGGTATCGATACGAACCGGTTTCAGCCCGCAGGGCGGCGGGACGTCGTGGCGGAGCAGCTTGGGCTGGACCCCACGCGCCCGATCATCGGCTGGTTCGGTCGGCTAGAGCCGCAAAAGGCGCCGCATGACTATGTTGCGGCCCTCCGTGAGGTAGCTCCGAAACATCCGGACGCTCAATTCATCATGGCAGGCGAAGGTCGCCTGCACAAGGAGGTCGAACGTAACCTGCGAGGGCTGGAGAACGTGCATCTGCTGCCTTGGCAGACTGATCTCGCAACCGTTTTTCAGGCGGTGGATATCTATGCGCTGAGTTCGCATTGGGAAGGATTGCCCCTGACTCTGCTGGAAGCGATGGCCAGCGGCTGCGTGCCGGTTTCGACAACGGTAGACGGGTGTACCGAAGCCATTGATACCGGTACCGGTGGCCTATTGGTCACGCCCGGTGCTCCTGATGAGATGGCGATGGCCCTTGATACTCTTCTGTCCTCTCCTGGACTCATGTCTGATATGGCCCTTGCTGCACGGCAAAGGGCGCTAGAACTTTTCGACCGCAGTCGAATGGTCCAAGAATGGGAGGAGCTTCTGGCCCGGCAGGTCACCTCGACAGTGCAGGCCCATTCACAGCCAGCCAGTACAGACACGCTAGTTCCAGACAGGGCAAACGGGCAGACGGGTATGCGGATATGCATGGTGATCTCGTCCTATCACCCAATCGTCGGTGGCGCCGAGAAACAGGTGGCGCAGTTGGCGCGCCTCATGATTAATAAGGGGCATTCGGTCCGCGTCATCACGCGTCGTTATCCCGGTTTGTCCGCGTTCGAACTGATCGAAGATGTCGAGGTGCAGCGTATTCGCGCCGACGGCCCTAAGATTCTTGCCTCGGCTCGGTTCCTGACCGGTGCCGCGCGCGCCGTCCGCCAATACGCTCCCGATGTCGTTCACTGCCACTCGACTTTCAGCCCGACCTTAGCGGGAATTCTGAGCGGAGGTTTCTCGGGTCGACCTCTGCTTGCGAAACCGATGTGCGGCGGTGAGGTAGCGTCGATCATGAAGAAGACAGGGGGCAATCTGCGGCGGTTCGCCATGCAGCATAGGGTGTCCCGTTTTGTGGCAGTGAGCAGCGAGATCGAGGCGGAACTGCAGCAGTTCGGATTCCCGGCGTCGAAAATCCTGCGCATCCCCAACGGGGTCGATACTGAGCGGTTCCACCCCTGCAGTGGGCCGGACGAGAAAGCTGAACTCAAACAGAAACTCGGCCTTCCCAACGGAACCCTATTTCTGTTCGCCGGACGTTTCGCGCGGCAAAAACGGTTGCCGTTGCTGCTGGAGGCTTGGCACCGGGTTCGGATGCAATGCCCGGATGCAATGCTGCTTATCGCAGGTGCCAACAGAGACACCACGTCAGGCTTCAAGGCTATCGGCAGCGAAGCTGAAGACGTTCCGGCCCACCTGCTGAAACAGGACGGTGTTCAATTTCTCGGGCATGTCGATGACATGCCCTCCTATCTACGGGCATGCGAGATTTTTGTACTTCCCTCCGCACGCGAAGGGTTATCCAACGCCCTGCTCGAAGCCTCGGCCTCCGGATTAGCTATCGTGGCATCAAGAGTTGGGGGGACGGAAGACCTGATTGAGCACGGTCGCAACGGTCAATTGTTCGCACCTGATGATCCCGAAGAATTAACACAAGCCATGATCGACTTAGGTACAAACGTAGAATTGCGCTACGATCTCGGAGCCCATGCCGTCGAAACCATTCACAAACGGTTCGATATCCGGCAGACTGCGGAGAGTCTGATTTTGGCCTATTCCGCATTAAGTGGATATCGTAAATTTGAGCCAAAGCCCGTTCTGGGTGGCATAGTCCGAACTAATAACAGTCAAAAATGACACGCGAAGGCCCAATTTGGTTCTTGGACTACAGCGCAGTGGCACCAATCAACTATTAAACACTCTACGGCCCCACCTAGGTGCAACCTAATAGAATGGGAACTTCATGCCCCAACTTGCGTATCGCTCAACCCGTACTCCTCCGGCCTAACCCAGTTCTCAGCTCATGCGTTAGACGTAATTTTCCCAGATGACGCTGAGCCTTTTTGTCCGATGCGAGCCTCAGTCTCATAATACGCTCAGCCTCGACACTTAAGACAATCATAATCCAAAGAAACCTTGGAAACGCATCATGCAAAAGCGCCATGCCAGCCATGTATCCTGAAAGCCCCGCACCGAACGCTGCGATTTGCATCGCTAGCCGATCTTCCCCCTGTGCACGTGCAAATCGATAGGCCCCGATTATCCCGAGGGCCGCCACAATAAGGATCGACAGGAAAAGGAAAAGTCCGACCAATCCTGTTTCCGCTAAAACTTCCAGATAGAGGCTATGTGCTGAGCGACCTTCACCTCGAAAGATCAACCCGCTTTGTAAGGCAACATCCTGATAGTGAATGTTAAAGTTTCCGCTGCCGACCCCCCCCCAAGGATGAGTGATGAAAATTTTCCAAGCCACCTGGAAGCTTGCAAGCCGTCCCTCCGCGCTTTGGTCGATTTGGGCCGTTTCCGCCAGCCGAACAAGGGTGAAGAGCCTTTCGAAGGCTTCGGCTCCCAGAAAAGTCGAAACCGACGTCAGAAAAATGCCGAAACCAACGATAGCGGCCAACTTCTGGCGCCTGCTAAGTTGAAAAAACAAAATCCCCAAGGCGACGCAAAGAGCGAGAATCCCTCCCCGGGATTGCGTTAGCAGAAGCCCAAACAACAACAGAGCTGCTGCCGCCCCCCAGCAAAAAACTTTGTAGAGTTTGTCGGATCGAAGAAACTGCGCCAGCGCCAGCGGTATGTTGAACACAAGAATGACCGCAAAAAAGTTGGCGTCTCCGATCGGACCTTCGAAACGGCCATGATATTCATTGAAACTTGAGAAAAGCTGGATGCCAGACGGCAATTCAACCCCCAGCACCTGAATGAATCCCAAAAAGCAGATCATGGTGGTTGTCACAACCGACGATATCACGACAGTCTCAAAACCATACCGGTATTGCATGAATGCCAGAACAATCAGAGAGACAATCACCACCTTGGTGAAATCGGCGGAGTTTCCCAATGTCACACGCCAATCGGCCGCATAGGTCACGCCAAACAGATTGAACGCCACATACCCAGCCAAAAGCCACATGGAAAGCCAGCCGACATAAGGAAGGTCCCCCCACAAAACATAACGCAGGATCAGTAAGGTCATTAGGCAGGGGACGGCAAGCTTGGCAACAGAGGGAGCCCCAAACCCAGCGATCAGATTAGGCGAAAGGTTCGAAACGATCATTATTATCAGCATCGACAAGCCTACCAAGGGCGAACGCAATATGATCGTGCCTACGATTCCGAGAACCATCAGCGCTATCAGTTCAAATGCCCCCCCGCCGATTATCAACATGATAATAATGGCACCACATCCGAACCCTGCCAGCGTGGCTGGCTGCGCAAGTTTAATCCCATCGACCATCAGCAGACACCTTTCGCGTTCCATCAGCCGATCCATGCAAAACTCAGTGCGAGTTACGCTTTTTTTGAATCCTTCTTCCGACCATGACCCGAGTACCGTCCACTACCCCCCGCCTGCGCAATAAATGTGCTACAGTTTTTACACCATCCGCTATGTTAAGATAGGTCAACATAGTCGGCGACAACGGCTTGTGGCGTTCTGCGTACTCCAATTCGTAGGGAGTAGTATCGATCACGTCATAGACAATCTCTTCTACCCGTTTCTGAAGCCCCGGCGTTAGCACCTGGCGGTATTTACCGAAATTGCCTCGGTCAATCTTCCGCTTTCCTTTAGCGTTGCCAAGGTTCTCGGATGGAACAGCCAGTGTCATCATGACTTCCTCAAAAGGCCGTTCAACAAACTCGGATATTCGCCTCAGCTCCGTTTCTGAATCTATAAGAAGGTTTTCATAATAGACGCTCAGATAATCTTTCCCAAGATTACACGCGCTTTGACGGGCCGCCTTCATGTCGCGCACCCACTTGCGCGCCACCCGTAATGCATTGTGACCCCATGCCTTTTTTGCGGACACAACCACATCTCGGGGATCCCGGATGATATGTAAAAACCGCGCAGTCGGAAAAATTTCTTTCAAAAGATCCATTTCCAGCACATAGGATGGTGTCTTGTCTCCCCAAAGACCTTTCACGCCGTTTCCGTCAGCCGAATAAAACCGCAAAATAATTTCGAATGCATCATTCCATGTTCGCGCAGACCGTAATTGCTCGAAATCCGTACGGTTCATGACCGACTTTCCCATCGTTCGGCTATAAAGTTGAAAAGGCATCCGGTCAAAATCGGCAAATAGCCGATCAAGATTTGCGTCAAATCTCTTGGGATCACCGCCATGTTTCTGAAATAAGTACGGAATGAAATGGGTTTCGGGATTGCATAGATTAATACCAGAGTGCCTGTTCAATAAGTCGCGAAGCAGCTTGGTTCCGCTCCGCGGACTTCCCACTAGGAACAGTGGTCCTGAGTATCCACACATCAACTCGTCAAATCCAAACAATCCAATACAACAACAGAAACGTTAGCGGCAGCTCCCAATTAGTCAATCTTTAGTCCGCGTTGGTGTTGTCACTGGAGCAGCTTGAAATCTGATCATCAGCATTTCTTGGTGGGTTCGAAGTTAAAGTGACAACACCGTTTTTTGACATAAAATAGCCGAGAACGTGACCATCCTCGATGGCCCGTACTCATTACTTTGCCCAGTCTGACGTAGCTTGACTGTGGATCTACTTAACCGCATGATTGGCCTATGACCGAACCATTTTTAATTCGACCGGTTTTTATCGGCGCTTGCCCCAGAAGCGGGACGATCTTTTTAGGAGATCGCATAGGAGCTTTGCTGAACGGCCGGTGCGTATCACCATGGAACCGATGACCAAGCTCAAGCTGGCGCTGCGATGGAGAAAGGTCCGCGACCCCAACGCTGATCGAGGCGACCAAACGTTAGACAGTGATAACAAGGCGCGGGCTTCATGACACGGGTCGGACAGAAACGGTTTCTGCTGGGACTTGGCGCACAAAAAGCAGGTTCGACTTGGGCACATACTTATCTACAAGCCGATCCCGGTGTCGATCTGGGGCCGCTCAAAGAATACCACGTCTGGGATGTGCTGCACCTGCCTGAGATGGCATCTTTCGACCATCGGGGACGCAGTGCCTTGCGCAATGGCGCAGAGGCAAAGCTGCGCCGCATCCTGGGCAAAGCGCCCTCGGTGGAAGAGGTGCGTGGTCGCCTGCAGGATGATATTGAAGGATATTTCGATTTCTTCGCCGGACTGCTGGATCAGCCCGGGGTGCATCTGACCGGGGACATCACTCCCGCCTACGCGGGGCTGCCAGTTTCTGTGCTGGAACGTATCCGAGACGGTTTCGCCCGGCGAGGGATTTCGGTACAGGCCATGTTTTTGATGCGCGACCCGGTGGCACGTTGTATTTCTGCAGCCCAGATGAACCGTCGCAAAGGCTTGCGAACCGAGGCAGTGCCACAAAAGGGCGACCTAGACGCTGCTGTGCTGGCCTATGTAGGTACACCGGAGGAGCGGCTGCGGGCTGACTACCCGCGCAGCATTGCCGCCCTGCGCCAAGTGCTGACCGAAGAGGATATATTCTTCGGCTTTTACGAGACGCTCTTTAAAGCAGAAGGCCTGAAACGTCTGTCTTCATTCGCCGGAATAGGCCTGCGTCCCGATCTGGCAAAGCGCCGGGTCAATGCCCATGCCAAGACCGAAAGCGTCCGCCCCGAGACCCGTTCTCTTCTGCGGCAACGACTGGCCGATGTCTATGACGGCTGCGCCGAAACCTTTCCCGAAACTCGCGCAATCTGGATGCCAGAGCCATCCTCTCCCAATCTTCCGCAGTCCCAGGAGGCAGCCCAATGAGCTTTCCTCAACGTATCCGTATCGTGTCGCCAGTGTATCCCCGTCTCCGCAAGCCGGGCGCTTCATCGCCAATCTCGCCGAAGGCTGGAGCAAAACCGGCATTGACATTGATGCGGTAAGTCCCACGACTCTGTCAGAACGCCTCAAGACCGCGCGGCACAAGCCCGTTGATGTGTCCATGCCACGGGTCAGTACTACGCTGGTGCGCACTCTTGGTACGGTGATGTCACGTTAGCCGCCGTTCGGTTGCTCTTGTCTGGATTAGGACCTAGGTGGCATCGATGAATTCATCGCCTATCAGCTACAAGCGTCACCGGTTTCCCCCTCAGATCATCGCCCATGCAGTTTGGTTGTACGCCCGTTTCAATCTAAGCCTGCGCGAAGTTGAAGAGATGCTGCTGCAGCGTGGGGTCGACGCGTCTTACGAGACTGTCCGGCGTTGGGTCATCAAGTTCGGGCCGCAGATCGCTCGCAAATTGCGACAGCGACAGGACCGTCCCGGCGATGTCTGGCATCTCGATGAGGTTGTTGTGAGAATTTCTGGTCGCAAGTATTGGCTTTGGCGCGCGGTCGATCAACATGGTTTTGTGCTGGACGAAATACTCCAACCGAAACGGGACAAACGAGCTGCAAAACGACTGTTGCGCAACCTGATAAAGCGTCTTGGTTTCATTCCCAAGAGAATCATCACAGACAAGCTGCGCTCATATAGCGCCACCAAGCGGGAGATCGCGCCGGGTCTAGATCACTGGTCGCACAAAGGTCTCAACAACCGCGCCGAAAACAGCCATCTACCGTTTCGAAAGCGAGAACGGACGATGCAAGGCCATCGGTCTCCAGGAGGATTACAGCGGTTCGTGGCTACCCATTCAGCCGTTCGGAATTACTTCAGTGTCCCTGCACGCCGTCGCTCCGCCTTAACAATCAGATATCACCGTCTCGAAGCGCTTGACGCCTGGATTGCCGCCACTGGAGCAGCTTGAAATCTGATCATCAGCATTTCTTGGTGGGTTCGAAGTTAAAGTGACAACACC